>NZ_CP013023.1:1357500-3757500 GCF_001421015.2 Paenibacillus bovis | reverse complement strand
CAAATATCCGGAAAAAGCAATGGAATTCCTGAACTATATCCATTCCTATGAAGGTGCCCGGACCCTGTACAGCGGAATCGAAGGCAAGAACTGGAATATGGAAAATGGCAAGCCCCAGCTGACCAAAGAGACGATCGATATGAAAGTCAATGGCGGTGATGCATGGGAACGTACAGGTATCGCGCTTGATCAGAATCTGATCGGTCTCGGTGGCAGTGTGATTGATCCGAAGACCAAAACGCCGGTCAATCTGTTCTCTACCGAAGAAGCGATGGCAGCAAGTTCAACCACCCTGGAAAAAGACTTCAGCAAGCATTATGGAGCATCCTATCCAGGAGAAGTGGTATCCAAAATGGTGCAGGAAGGCAAGCTGCAGGATGAGAATACACCACTGCAAAATATGACCGCCGAAGACATTGTAAAAGAGAATACCGTGGTGCTGCCTGTATTAAACGACGATCTGCTCAAACTGGAGACGCAGCTCAAAGAACTGGCTGCACGTACCGCAGCAACGATGATCCTGTCCAAAACGGACGAAGATTTTTCTGCCAATAAGCAGGACGCTATTGCAGCATTCAAGGCAGCAGGAGCGGATCAACTGACCCAGTTCTTGACGACAGAATACAGCAAAGCGCTCCAGACCGCCGGTGTAAAACAGTGATGAGCCAGCATAACCCAGTTCGCTATTTTTGATCTCGACTTTTATTAAACGGTACCAAACAGGGTGCAAATAAAACAAATTAATCAAAAACCGTATCCCTAAAACACTAAAAGACCGGTATCCTGTAAAGGTACCGGTCTTTTGAATTGCGCTGGCTCGTTATTAGCGGCTGAATGGTGATTGAATGTGTGGAAAGAACGATTATACAGATCATAAGCACCCAGCATAACGATCATATGCACACTTAAGCACTACTGGTTATAAATTCTGTAAATAATCCGAAATCTATATTAGCGGCGGCTCGATCCTCTGGATGTGAACAGTGTTTTGTGACTGGTGCGAGTACCAGAAGTACGTGCTGCAGGAACCGTAGCGGCAGGTACAGGAAACGCTTCTTTGAAAGAACCGGTACAACTACTGCAGATTCGTCCTTGACGGATGGGCTGACGGCAGCATTCGCAAGGGAAGGTAAGTTTCGGATATGTGAAGGAGAATTTGCCTTCCTTGATAAACTGATACAGCTCCGTGATTTCCACGTCAGCGGCCTGACTCAGTTCTTCGGTAGTACTGTTCGGATATCTCCAGAGATGATCCATACAGCGTTTTATTGTCGAATCCAGTTCGTTACTGCATCCGTTACACATTTTGCGAAAATTCTTCTGATATACTGTGCCACAACGAGGGCAATAATCTACCATCAAAGTCATACGGATCACCTCTTTCTTTTTCGTCATTATAGTTAAGTGAATTGGATAATTAGTATCTAAATAGGTCTATGTGTTCATGGGTCTATAATACTATTTAAATAGGGATATAGCAATACAAATTATGTATAAAGACTCATACATTTTAGTTCCATAGACTTATATAACTATATTTACCAATTTAACATGACAATGGAATATATACATTGGAGCATTCTTGTGACTGTTTCAAAAATCAGCAAGCAAATATGCTTCCATCTCATTGTTAATATACACAATTATGCAAAAACGAATCAGGTATTAATTTCCAGATACTATTTCATAAATACAAACGCCAAACAGACGTACAGCGACAATAAGCCGTGTACGTCTGTTTGGGATCTGATCATTTAGTTGTGCTTATACCAATCCACAATCGGATTTCATCTGCAAACAAGAGAGAGTATCAGCCGTATACACAGGGCAGCTACGGAGTTCCCGGCTGTTAGCCAACAGCGGTGCAGATTTCGATAAAGTGCCCATCAGGATCTGTTATATAAGCTACAGTCTGCCCCCATGGCTTGGTCACCGGTTCGCGAACGATTGGAACCTGCTGCCCGCGCAATTCTTCAATTACGGCGGCTACGTCTTCTACGACAAATCCCACTTCAAATGAACTGGCGGCAGGCACATCAGCCGTCAATCCCAGACCAAGCAGTTCATTGACAGATTCACGTGTATTGATCGACAGCGTGGTTGCTCCCGTATCAAATTCCACATACGTTCCAGCTTCCATTTTGACAGGCAGACCGAGAATATCCCTGTAAAAACGCATAGATTGTTCAAAATCATTAACATACAAAATCACGTATTTCATAGCCAGTTTCATTGTACTGTCTCCTCTACAATTGTAGTTGATTGCAGGTAGTATCTATAGCCTGTAATCGTATAACACCAGCTATACGGCAGGAATAGAAAGCGAATAATCCTTGCCGTTTTCATGGGTGAAATTCTTGTCTTTCTTATGTAGGCAGCTAGTACATTCAGTATACTACCCTTTGCGCTTATCCGGCTTCCTTTTTCAACCAAGTTCTTCTATAGATAAAAAGAACGTCAAATATAATTATTATTTTGTTATTATCATATTGATATTAACAAAGGATCATGTTATTCTGTGTTCAACAACATATTAACAAATTGTTAATAACATTCGAAAGGGAGTATGTTTATGTTCGGTTTACGTTTTGCGAAGTTCCAGCCCAGTGACTATGTGATGAAAGTAAAGAACGGCAAGATTGTCAGAGAAGGCGTAGGATTGTCCTTTTATTATTATGAACCGACGACTTCAGTCGTTGTTGCTCCGGTATCTTCGATTGATGTACCGTTTATGTTCGAAGAGATTACGCATGATTATCAGATGGTCACTGTACAGGGCCAGCTAACGTACCGGATTACGGATTACCGGCAGACAACCCGAATTCTGAACTATACGTACAATCTTAAAAAGAACAAATATATCTCTGATGATCCGGGCAAACTGTCCCAGCGGGTAATCCATATTGTCAAAGTCCGCATGAAAAAGCGTATCGAGCAGATGCCGCTGAGGGAAGCGATCCAATCGAGTGAATATCTGGTTCAGAATATTACCAAAGAGATGCAGGCCAGTGAGGAGCTGCAAAAGCTGGGGATTGAGATAATGGGGTTGTCTGTACTCGCTATTTTGCCCAACAAAGAAACGATGCGTGCGCTGGAAGCCCGGACGAGAGAACAGATTCTGCGCGATGCTGATGATGCCCTGTATGAACGGCGCAATGCCTCGATTGAGCAGGAACGGCGGGTACGGGAGAACGAGCTAAGTACCGAGATTGCTGTAGAAACCAAAAAACGGCAGATCCGCGAGACCCAGCTGGAAGCCGAACGCTCGGTAAAAAGCAAGCAGAATGAAATGGAGCAGGAGCAGCTGCAGTTCAATACCGGTCTGGAAGAGCAGAAGCAGATGCTAATCGAGCTGAGCATTGCCAATGATAAAGCCCAGGCGGATGCGCGTGCCTATGAATTGTCGGCAGTAATGAAGTCGCTGGAAGATGTACAGCCCGGCGTGCTCCAGGCAATGGCCAATATGGGCATGAAGCCGGATCAGCTGATTGCAGTTGCTTTTCAGGGTCTGGCGGAGAATGCGAGCCGGATCGGTCAGCTCAATATTACACCGGATCTGCTGCAGGGCTTGCTGGGTGATTCCAGTAATAGCTCTGTGCATACCGGAACAGAACGGGGAGGACGGATCCGATGAATCAGCGGATGACCGAAAACAAAATCATTCTCGTGCAGCGTCGTACGCGGCTGCAGGAACTGATTGTTCGCTACAATACGATTCAGCAGGCGCAATTCTATATTGAGCGAATGGGAGCGGATTTTGATGATTATGTACAGGAGGATCAAAAGTATCATCAGGCACTGGAAGCGGCAATAGCAGAGCTGCAGCCGCTTGGACGGGTGCAGCGGCTGGACCGCGAGCATGTACCCAGCTTTATTTTCGGTCCGGAGGATGTGGTGGTAGTACTTGGGCAGGATGGACTGGTTGCCAATACGATGAAGTATGTGACCGACCAGCCGCTGATTGGAGTCAACCCGGACCCGCAGCGCTGGGATGGTGTACTGCTTCCTTTTACCGCCCGGGATCTGGGCAAAATTGTACCGGAAGTATTCCGGCGTCAGCGTCAGGTCAAGGAAGTGCGGCTGGCGAGAGCCGAGCTGAATGACGGACAGTCACTGACCGGCGTCAATGATCTGTTTATCGGGCGGCGCACCCATGTCTCGGCGCGATACGAGATTGCGGTTGGAGAACGACACGAGCAGCAGTCATCCAGCGGGATTATCGTCTCAACCGGAATGGGCTCTACCGGCTGGTTCAAAAGTGTAATGGCTGGCGCAGCAGGCATTATGAAATATGCCGGCCAGCAGGAGGTACAACTGAACAGTCAAGAGTCTTCCGCTTTCTCCTGGGATGCTCCTTATCTGTATTACAGCGTGCGTGAACCTTTTCCAAGCCGGACGACAGCCGCCGAACTGGTTTTTGGCCGGATCGATGGGGAGAAGCCGCTAAAAATTATATCGCAGATGCCCGAGAATGGAGTTATTTTCAGTGATGGAGTAGAGAGTGATTATCTAGAGTTCAATTCCGGGATTGAAGCAACCATAAGTGTCGCACAGCAAAAAGCGCATCTTGTTATCTGATGCGCTTTTTGCTGTATTTGTGCATGGTAGAGCGTGCAGGGACTGCGGTAGTCTATCTTATTTGATCCGGATAATCTGCGTATCTTCATACGTGGAAGTCCCGAGCGGCTTGACTACCACTTCGAGAGAGTCCGGTTCATCGAGTAGATTACTGTAATATACATGTTCGAATGTATAGGGGTCATGACTGACGATGCGGCTACCGAGGGGCTGCAGGGTAATAGATTGACCGTTCTTTTCGGAGATTACGCCTCTTGGACTAAGCCAGATCTCATCGCGTTTGGCATGTTCTGCTGGTGTATCTTTGTCAGCAGTAAAGCGTACACGCATCTCCAGCGGAGACAACTCGACACGGGATAAAAGTACCGTATGATTATTCCAGTGAATCACCTGATTGGGATAAATAATCTCGGTCTCCTGGGTGCGGAATTGTGGAGCTAGCGAGAAGTGGACAAGCAGTGTAGGTGAATAGCGGATACGTCCTGGCTCCGATGTCGAATCCGGCGTAATGGACATGATCCGGAACTGGGCAGCAATCTCGCGCGGGAAATTCTGACGGTGATCCAGGCGCATCGTTGCGGTACCGTAGTACTGCTGCCGATTCTCGTTACCAGTGGTGCCATTCATGCGTACACGGGAACTGCTGATCGGCTCGCCGGTGGCAATATTGAGCAGTTTGACACTGCTTACACGAGGAATCTGGCGACTGTCATTCATTTCCGCGGTATACAGCAGAATCAGACGATTCTCATCAGCGGTGACGGCATTGACAGTCAGTTTGTAGCCTTCCTGCTCGGCGGTTTTGTTGATCATCTGGATATAATTATGCTCCATCGCAGAAACCAGACTTTGATTATGCACATCCTCCGACTGATAGATACGGAAAGGCTCCAGCTCGCCCCAGCTCGCTGCATTGGTCTGCAGATCGGGTACCGGTCTCAGCCAGGTCGTCGTCAGCAGAATCAGCATTACAATAGTAGTGGCTATAATGACCACGAGAAGCCGGGCATCCCACCAAGTGCGTTGTACCGGCTGGTCTGCCGAATCGCTCTGCTGTGCAGGCTGGGATTCCGGGAGAGTGGATACCGGAGAGTGAACAGAAGGCTGTGTTATAGGCAGACGATCAGTCTCCACCGGCAGTATTCGTTTGTCATGATCGGTCATGCTGACACTCCTCCTGTTCGTCGGTAGTTGTCTGCTGTAGAGGATAAAGCAGAGCCGTTTGTTGTAGATTTCATTCTAATTTTACCTCGTTCTGCATCCATAGTTCCAGCTATTTCTGGTAATGTTATGCCAAATTCATGTCGTTCATTATGTAAAAGCGCCCTAACTGCTGCAGGTACACAGAAGATAGGACGCAAAAGAATGATAAAAGGTTACATTATACTTTAAATTCGTTGATTTGAGATTGGAGCTGCTCCGCTGTGTTGGCGAGTGAAGCAGAAGAAGTAGTGATCTCTTCCATCGAAGCCAGCTGCTCTTCGGTAGCTGCCGATACGTTCATCGTACCGGAAGCTGTCTCTTCGGTAATCAGTGTAATTTCTTTGGAGAAGCGTACGATCTCTTCGGTGCTGGCCGACATTTGCTCGGCGCCTGCAGATACTTCCTCGATATCACCGGCTACCTGATTGACAGCAGAGAGAATATCCTGGAAGGCATTGCCGGCGAGTGATACGGATTGAATACCTTTGCGTACTTCCTGGCTGTTTACATCGACAGCCTGAATAGCGCGGTAGGTTTCTCTCTGGATTGTACTTACCAGTTCGGTAATCTGACGTGCGGATTCAGCAGATTGCTCAGCCAGTTTGCGCACTTCATCAGCTACGACAGCGAATCCGCGACCCGCATCACCGGCACGTGCCGCTTCAATAGCAGCATTCAGGGCAAGCAGGTTGGTCTGGGAAGAAATACCGGTGATTACATCCGTAATATTACCAATGGTCTGCGAGCGTTCACCCAGTTCCTGCACGACATGCGCCAGGGAAGTCATGGAATTCTGGATCGAATCCATCTGGGCTACAGCATCACGAATAGCTGCGTCGCCATCTGCCGATTTGGAAGCTGCTTCGGCTGCAGATGTGGACACGGTCTGCGCACGGATAGCGATTTGTTCTACACCGATAGACATTTCCTGCATCGCCTGAGCGGATTTGGCGGTCAGATCGACCTGACGTGTTGTACCCTCGGCCACTTCCTGTGTGGTCTCGGCAATCTGGCGGGATGCCTGGGTATTCTGTTCACTGCTGGCAGTCAACTGTTCGGATGAAGCAGCGATCATCTCGGAAGTCGAAGCCACCGATTCGATCAGATTGCGCAGGTTCTGTGACATTTTATTAAAGGAATCAGCCAGCAAGCCAATCTCATCACGATTACGTATATCTATAGGTTCGCCGGACAGGTCACCACTGGCAATATGCTCGGCAGCCTGTTGCAGGGACTTGACCGGACGGGAAATCAGACGCGCGATAAAGATTGCAATCGCAAGTGCCAGTATTACCGATACAATAGTCAGAATAAAGATATTGCGGGAAGTCGATGTGGACAAATCTACAGCATCATTAGTCAGCAGTGCCGATTGCTGATTCTCCAGTGCAATCAGTTGACTAATTGCGTCATTGGCTGCATACCAGATTGGATAAGCTTGCTTGTGCAGATCCAGAGAAGCCTGGGTCTGGTTGGCATTACCGGCTTCAATCAATTGCGGCAGCATGGCAATGTATTTATCATAATTAGAAGTAAATTGCATAAACATCTGTTTTTCCTGATCGGTCTGGATCAATTTTTCATACTCGGTACGTTCTTTGGCGATTTTGTCGAGCAGAGCTGTATAGGACTCATTAAGGCTTTTCAGCTGGGAAGGGTCTGTTTCGAACAGGATATTCAGCACCAGACGTTCCACGTCGGATACATCACCATTCATGGTGCCGAGCAGGGTTACACTTGGCATCGATTTGGTATTTATCTGTTTGAGCTGGGTACCCAGTTTATTAATTCCCATTGTAGAGATTAATCCCGTAAGGGCAAGAAGTAAAACAACTACGATAAAACCGGTTAAAAGCTTTGTTTGAATATTAAACCTCATAAATTCACGCTCCAGCTGCAAAATATAATGTTGAGTACGTTAGTCATGTATATATATCGTCCTGTTCCCCTAAAAATTTATATATAAATTGGAATTCAGTAAGCTATTAAAAAAATAACCAAAAGTATTCAGAAAAAGGTATATAGCAGTTCAGTTAGAAAAGTATAAAGTATACATAAATATAATTTATTTATATAAATATATCCTTTATATTGAACTTCAATATAGTAAGCGTTATCATCAGTAAGAACAGGTAGTATAAATTTATCCGATGAAATGGAGTGTATACATATGCAGCATCATCAATGGGCACCTTATCCACCTCTGGGCTGGAATAGCTGGGATTGCTACGGAGCCGCTGTTCGCGAAGAAGAAGTTCGCGGTAATGCGGAATATATGGCAGAGCATCTGCAGTCTTTTGGCTGGGAATATGTCGTCGTTGATATCCAGTGGTATGAGCCGGGAGCTGTATCTTCTGCATACCGCTCCTTTGTTCCTCTGGAAATGGATACTTATTCGCGATTGATTCCAGCGGTGAATCGTTTCCCTTCTGCGGCTGATGGCCAAGGCTTCAAGCCGCTTGCTGATTATGTACACAGTCTAGGATTGCGATTCGGTATCCATATTATGCGGGGTATTCCTAGACAAGCAGTACATAAGGATACGCCGATCAAAGGGACATCGGTGACCGCTCGCCAGATCGCTCATCCCAATTCGATCTGTCCATGGAACACAGATATGTACGGGGTGGATGCTTCTCGGGAAGGTGCTCAGGAATATTATGATTCGCTGTTTGAACTATATGCGGAATGGGGCGTAGATTTTGTCAAAGTAGACGATATTGCGGCTTCCCGCTTGTATGATACGCATTTGCCGGAAATGGAACTGATTCGCCGGGCGATTGATCGCTGCGGACGTCCGATGGTACTCAGTCTGTCTCCAGGACCTGCGCCACTGGAGTATCACGAAGAATTTGCAGCCCATGCCAATATGTGGCGGGTAACCGATGATTTCTGGGATATCTGGCCGCTGCTATATGCCATGTTCGAGCGCTGCGAGAAATGGGCGCCCCATGTCGCAGAAGGGCAATGGCCGGACTGTGATATGCTGCCGCTCGGTCATATCGGGATTCGCTCGGTGGATGGAGGCGGAAGTGACCGCTGGACGCGGTTTACCCGCGATGAGCAGCTGACGATGATGACGCTGTGGTCCATTTTCCGTTCTCCGCTGATGTTCGGTGGGGAGCTGCGGGATAATGATGCCTGGACGCTATCACTGCTGACCAATGATGAAGTGCTGCAGGCTAATCGCAGCAGTCGTAATGCTCGCCAAATTTTCAGGGATGAGCAGGACCGGATTGTGTGGATGGCCGAGCAGGAGGGTAGTGAGGATCGGTATGTAGCGCTGTTCAATGCAGGCGAAGAAGAGACATTGGTGCGCGTGACACTGGCAGAAATGAATATCCAGGGAGCGGTGCAGCTGCGCAATCTGTGGGAACGATCGGATGCAGGCGTGGTGCAGGGAGATATTGAAGTGAAGCTTGCTCCGCATGCAGCGGCCTTTTACCGGTTGAGCCGGGTGTAAGCAAGTCAGGAAAGAATGGATAGGGATTAGAGTCTGACTGTAAAATATGCTATGATTCATGGATATGTGCAGCATAGAGACAGGAGGATGACGATGGCTTATCAGATTAGACTGGAGACCGATGATGATTTTCAGGATGCGATGGAGCGGCAGTCGGTTCTGCGTATTTTTCGCGGGGATGATTTAATAGAATCCTCGGTGAAAATTGTGCGTTTTGATGAGAACCGGATTGTAGTTCAAGCGGATATTAGCGATATGAAGTACTATGCCAGACAGGAATGCGAGTTTTTTGAGCAGCGTCAGCGGCGATAGCAGGAACGAACGAATATTGATGGCTGCGTCGTGGATGATATGATACTAGCAGGTATAGCAAAAAGGCGGTAGCCCTAAAAGGTAACCGCCTTTTTGCTATGGGCAGGGTGATTGAGACATTACCCGAACTGTATTATGGGGCTCAGTTATATTATAAGCTTCAGTTATTTATCAGATAGGATAGTACAGTATTTGTTCCAGAAAAAAATATCAGCATTTCGCCCGATTAAGCCTGAAGCCTTCAGATTAGGTGTTATAAATGAGGATCTTCAAAGTTAAATCCAAATATTTAGCAGTTTGTTTCTAGATCTTAATGAAGCTTCAACGTATGCTTTTGTCCATCTGCTAATGCGATTTGCAAAGTATCGGGTTGTGATAGTAGGTCACTTCCAAATTCATATTCTACTTCGAAACTGCCATCATCTGCTGTGCCTCCTGAATTTCCGCCAGAGCGATTGTTTAGAGGCGTGAGTTTTCCACCTTTTTGAGCTAATAAATAAAGGTTGGGGAAAACCGGGTAAGGGTCGGATTGAGCAGCTGTGGGATCAAGCACTATTTTGATCTTAATAGATAATGGTGATAGTTCTACTTTGGTTACTTTTAAAGTACCTTTACTCCATTTATAAACTAAATCCTTCGGATAATATATTTTAGGTTCTTGAAGACTGAATTGTGGAGCCAAATCAAAAGGGATTTTGAATATAGGCAAGATGTTTATATCACTCTTTTTTAGTTCCGATTTAGGATGATTCAAAAAGTCTACTTTTGTGGTTCGAAGCTGAAAACGTCCAATCATTTTGTAAGGAAAAGCTTGTCCTTCTTCTAGTTGAATCATACCCATTCCTTTATAGAGTCTGGGGTTTTCGGGAAAAGCGCCTCCCCACATGCCGCTGCCTTCACTAATTACATGACGATCATCTGGGCTGATAAACCGGGAGATACTGGGAGCCATAACAGTTAAATTTTCCTGACTCTCAATAGTGAAGAAATAGATGATTTTTTGGCGATCGGCGGTCAATGCATGCAGCGTAAACGTAAGCCCATTTTGTGTAACCGATGTGTTCGTTCGCTGAATATAATTATTTTTAATAGCTGAATTGAGTGAATCGTAAATATTCATATGGATTGATAACTTACGGAAAGGTTCCAGATCTCCCCAGTTATCATTCGCCTGCTGTTCTGCTTCCGATAGAGCTGCTGTTCTAAATAATGGATTCCACTGATTGATTCCTGCCAGAATAGCAATGACCGTTACAGTTGCTACTGCACTTACCCATACACGCGACCAGCGGCTCTTTGAGGTTCTGCCAAATGTATTGGTGCGTCTGGCAGGCTGCTGCATGCCTGCACGAATGGCCCGGATTTGCTCGAAGTCACCTGCAGGAGGCTGTTCGGTGCGCATTTGCTCTGCATCCTGCTTTAACATCTGTTCCACATCATGCTTCATCATACCAATCCTCCTGTTTATCCATATGCTTACGCAGCTGCTTGAGTGCCTGGTGCTGCCAGGTTTTGATTGTGCCTTCCGGTTTGTCCAGGATGCGGGCGATCTCGGGAACCGTCATGTCATTGTAGTAGCGGAGCAGCAGGATATGACGGTATTTAGGTTTGATTTTCTCCAGCACCGACAGCATCTGCAGGCGCCGATGATCCAGCTGCACAGATGGTTCTGGCATCTGCTGAGGCATGGGTGAGATTCGTTTGCGCCTGCGCTGTTCGTCAATACATATGTAGATCAGAATACGAATGATCCAGGGTTTAAAGGCTGCTGGATTTTTGAGTGTTTTACGCTTTTTCCATGCCCGGAAAGTCGCTTCCTGAATCGCTTCCAGCGCATCTTCATTATTGCGCAGATAGCTATAGGCAATCTGGTAGAGCTGGTTTCGGTGAGACAGCACCGTCTGGTAAAATCGTTCTTCTTCGCAGGCATAATCTGCATCTGCCGACAAAGTATGCAGTTCGGTGTCTGCTTTGGATACCGTCACGATGGTTCCTCCTTTTGGATATCTATATAGTATAGACGAAGCAGATAGGTCATAACGTTTTGATAAATGACATTTATTACATGGGCAAATGCAGAAATAGGATTATAATGAATATAGTTCCTAAGGACTAGATCGCATATTGAAGGAGAAGAATGTATTGAAAAGATGGACAGCATGTATCATTATACTGGCTCTGCTGCTAAGTGGATGCGGAGCACATACGTTTAACCGCCAGTCGGTTCCTAGTTTCAAAGGAGACCCATCGCGTGATTACGCCAAAGTGATCCGCGAAGCGGACACGATTGTATTAAAGACAGATCAGGATGGAAGATTTATTTACAGGGTATACGTACGTGATGAGCCTGTCGCACGAATAGATATGGTTCTATTGAAAAGGTCGGGAGACCGGTTTACCCTGTCAGATGCGAATGGAAAGAAATTGCTGGTAGAAAAGCATCTTCGACGTGGTACGCTGGGTCTTGCCCGTCTGGGTACAATGAAAGATGGCAGCGGGGCAACGGTCGGTTATATGAAAGAGAAGCTGAGAGGACCGTTGATCAAGTCAGGATATTCATTCCAGCTGCTGAATCGCAACAAGCAACAGATTGGCAGTACATCCCTAATTCGCATGCCCTTTAACACGAATATCGAATTCACGAATACTCGGCACGAGCAGGAATACAGTATTACCAAACAGTCGGGAATGAATAGTACATATACGATCAAGAAATTAAGCAAGCACCCGGCGATCCATCCATTACAGGTTATTATGATGATTTGTGTGCAGGAAAAGATTTATGTACAGGACAAAGATGAAAATTGGAAAAAGAAAAATCAGCGTGAGGAATACAAGCGAAAAAAAGAGGAGCGGCGACAGGCAAAAGTGAACAAGCAAGAAAGAAAAGTAGAGAAGAAAAAGAAAAAACGCAGCAGTTCCCATTACTAAAAGGCTCACCTAAATCATCAGCCGTATAGTAGTCTTACTATCTCGACTATGCTATGTTATTCTGGCAACCGCATATTCGAACAGCGGAGTTTGTTCATCATGTACAAAAGTCTATGAAAAGAGAAAAGGCTTCCATCCGATTAGGGTGGAAGCTTTTTATATATCAGACCGATAATTCTACCTCATTACTAACCATCTATTCTCATCTGCAGCTCGCAAGAAAATAAAGTGTTCGATAATGAGTGTAATAGTCACAACTCAACTATAGCAAATCATCCATTTATAACGCTGCCAAATCAACCATTCATTGATCAACAGTTATTATTCGTATTGCTTGCTGTCCAATCAGGCTGTTGTATGTGCAGCAGCTGACAGTGTGTTGCGCTGGATCGCACTCCAATTGTTTTTGATCCATGCCAGAGCAAGTGTACCTTCGCCGGCATGAATACCTGCCACCGGGATAAAGGAAGCAATCTCAATCTGCAGACGTGGTGCCAGATGCGCAATTTCTTCTTTGAGCTTAAAAGCACCCTCCAGATTGTTGGCGTGCATAATGCATACATCACGGATATGCTCTACATCTTTTTTCAGGATATCGAGCAGTCGCAGCTTCGCTTTTTTCATCGTACGGATTTTGTCTTCCACAATGACTTTACCTTCTTCAAAGCGCAGCAGCAGATGGATGGACAGCAGCTGACTGATCATCAGCTGGGTGCCGGATACACGACCACTACGATGCAGCTGACTCAGACTGGCCGGAATCATGTAAAAGGACATTTCCTGAATCATACCGTCAATCTGTTCCTTGATCTCGCCTGCTGCCATGCCCTGTTGCTGCATCTCAATGCCCTGCATAACCATCTCGCGCAGCGGGAATGCACCGACTTTGGAATCGATACCGATGACACGTACTTCGGCCATCTCGGCAGCCTGCAGGGAGGAGTTGTAGGTTCCACTTAGTTCGGATGAGCAGTGAATAGCAATAATATCATCGTATTGATCCTTGAGCTGTTCATATAATTCTATAAATTCGCCGATTGGCGGCTGAGAGCTGCCTACACGGTCATGGATGCGCATTTTCTCGTAAAATTGTTCAGCGGTAATATCGATATTCTCACGATATACTTCATCACCTGCAATCAGGCAAAGCGGAACGATATAAATATGGTTCTCGCTTGCAAATACAGGATCGATCATGGCGGTGCTGTCGGTTACCCAGGCGATTGTTCTCATAATAAATCACTACTTTCTCATAGAAGATTCAACAACTCCCTGAAAACCAGCTCAGCTAGCCGCTATTTTCCAAAGATTGTGAGCATATGCTTTGCAATAATTAAATGTGCAATATTGCAAAAAATACATATGTAGTGCAAAACTTTGTGATATAGTTATTATAACCATATGTAATGATGATTACAAACTTGATGCAAGTAGATTAGAATGATATCAGCTTACTGCAAGGCAGTATATCCGTTATAATAGAAAGAAAAACGTAGCGCTATAACAAAAGACACGTTATACGCTTCATTCGTGGCAGTCAGGTGAACAAGGTCATATACATAACGAACCTATATTCTGAATGACTTACGAGGAGGAGAATCCGATGGACCAACCGACGATGCACTACCCGCTTCTGGATGAGCTAAAGGAATGGGGCGAAGCCAAGATCAATTATCGGTTTCCCCGCTGGGAGCAGCTGCCCCAGATCGAACTATATATGGATCAGATGGTCGCGCTGTTGGAAGGGCAATTTCGCCAGTTCCCTGGAGATACAGGCAGCAAGCTGATTACCCCGTCGATGATTAATAATTATGTCAAACAAAAAGTTATCCCGCCCACTGTGAAAAAGCGTTATTCACGCACGCATATCGCTTATCTGATCATGATCTGCAATCTCAAACCGGTTCTGCCGATTGCCACCGTACAGGCGATGATCGAAGGGCAGCTGGAGATTCGTACGCTGGGTGAAATCTATAATCATTTCTGCGAGGAACAGGAGGATGCGTCCAGCTATACGATGGAGCTAGCTCGTCAGGAAGGACGCGCACTGCGCGATAACGCCGGTTCCCAGCAGGAGATGCTGTCCAGCTTCTCACTGAAAATGGCGACACTCGCCAATGCAGGCAAGATTCTGGCGGAGAAGATTACCGGGCTGGAGATGAGCGAACAGGCCGAGCACGAAGCAAAAGAAACAATAAATAATGAAGCTGTTGTTCATACAGCAGATATACACCCAGGACATCCATAAACAGGATGTCTTTTTATTTAATTAATCCAGGACTGCAACATCGGCTATATTACAATCGTTTACTAAATATGGAAAATAACCAGAAGTAAAGGAGAGTGATAGGGATGATGAATATGAATAACCGCTTTGTTCCCAAAGAGGAAGTGCTGATTATAGATGGCGAAGATATTATTTTACGGGAGTTCGCGGATGAAGATCTGGATGCTTTGCATATGCTTACCTGGCAGCCCGAGATTTACAGATATCTGCCTGGCTGGAACGTATCCAGAGAGGTACGTGCAGACTGGCTGGTGAACTACGAGATTCCGGAGAATCGGCAGTTTTTGAATGCCGTATTGAGAGGGGAAGATACTCAGGATCTGTATCTACGCCTGGCGATCTTTTCCAAAAAAACAGGAGAATTGATCGGCTGGTGCTGCACAGGAATCAAAAGTGAACTGCCGTCACCGAATCGCGAGATCGTATATGCCATTTCCAAAGATTACAGGGGAAAAGGATATGCGACACAGGCGGTACAGGGAATGATTATGTATCTGTTTGCCAATACCAATCTTCCGCTGCTGAATGCAGTTGCTCTTACCGAGAATACTGCCTCCTGTCAGGTTATCCGGAAATCGGGCTTTACCCTGCAGGACACGATACACATAGAAGGCGAAGAATACCACCATTATGTGCTGGATCGTCAATCCTGGGCAGAGCATATTCTGTAGTAGCCTAAAAAGAATTTGGTTTTACAGATTCTGTACCTTCTATAAAAGGTTAATAATGGAAAGTTAATATAATTCACATTATTAACTAAAACACTATAGGAGGTATGAATTGAATATGAACAAAAAATGGATTGCTGCCAGTATGGCATCACTGGGTCTGGGACTGACAACTGTAACAGGTACGATATCCGCGGCAGACATTGTCAATTATCAGGCGTCTGTGAACTACAGTTCCACCCAGGGTGTCAATCAGTGGCAATATGAGAAAGCATCGGGAACCATATACAGTAAGCTTACATATCAGACAGGAAGTAACCGTTGGGATAACGCAGGTACCTATCCATGGGTATCGGCGAACGCGCAGCATCCCGGGAATGATGCCGATGCTGTCCGTACCTGGATCGCACCAGCCAATGGAACGATCACAATCACCGGAGCTATAGAAAAAGGAAGCGCCGATGGAGATGGTATTCTCGCGAGTATCCGCAAGGACAATACAACTCTCTGGAGCCAAAAAGTGCAGTCTACTGCTGGCGTATCACCGACGGGTGTAAGCCAAATCCCTGTCCAAAAAGGAACAGGTATTCACTTTGTAATTAACAAAGTCGGCTCAATCAGCTTTGACCATACGCTCTGGAATCCAACAATAGCGTTTACCGAGGCAGCAGATGTACCGGATGATCAGAGCCTGTCGATTGTAGAATTTGGCGCTATAGCAAATGATGGCAAAGACGACTACGCTGCTGTGAATGCGGCTATCGCAGCTGCACGCGCGCAGGGGAAAAACGTATATGTGCCTGCTGGCACGTTCCAGCTGAGTGATATCGTGACAGTGAACGGTGTTACGCTAAAGGGTGCAAGCAAGGAAAATTCCATCCTGCTGTCTACCAATCCCGAGCGCGGTTCGATTGATCTCACAGGCACCAGTCCAGCGATCCGCAACCTGAAGCATGAGTATAAAAGCGTAGTGGAGCGTGGAAACGGTGCTAATGAGAAAAATAGCATCACCGTCAAGAATGCAACCGATTTTACAGTCGACAATATAATAGTGAATAAAGCCAGTACCGCCGGTATTTATGTGAGCGGATCTGCCGGAGGAACAATTACCAATAACACCGTACAAAATACGAATGCCGATGGTATCCATACGACAGGCGGCAGCCATAACATAACTGTGCAAAGTAATACGGTTCAAAATGTAGGCGATGATACGATTGCTGTAGTCAGCTACGGCGATGATCGGGATGCGACAGGCAATCTGGAAGCTACGTATGACGTTCGTATTTTGAATAATCAGGTTAGTGATGGTAAGGCACGGGGCATTTCTGTAGTTGGTGGTCATGATGTGCGGATTGAAGAGAATAATATTCAGCGTACACAGATGGCAGGAATCTATATTGCGACAGAAGCAGGTAAAGATAAGCAGTATATAACCCAGCCAGTAGATCGCGTTACGATTACTAATAATACACTGGATAGTGCAGCATTGAAGCCGGATGGTGGTCATGCGGATATGCTCGTGTATGGAGGGTATTCTGCTGATCCGAACAGTATAGTAATCGACAATATAACCTTCACTGGAAACACTAGCCGCAATTCTACCAAATTCCCGGCCGGTGTATGGGGTAGTGCCAAAATCGGCAAAGTTTCCTTTAGCAATACGACTATTGTCAATGCGCCATATGAAGAGAAGTACAAATTTGAAAATGGAACTGTCACATGGGAAGGCAAACAGGTGTATCCAAGATAACCAATTGTCGATAGGGATAGCTGTTAAAAAGAAAGATTCACAATAGCGGTCGTATGAGGGTTATGTATCTTCGATTGATTTGTGATAAGAAGCTATGAATGCCCTATCTAAAATACAACGTTATTATCAAAATTACTGTGTGCAGTTAAAACAAAAACACGCTAAAGCCAATGGCAGCAGCGTGTTTTTGTTTGTTAATAGTTGCTCTCTTTATAAAATTCTATCGACATCACGGCCAGGTACATACCCATTCCCATGGTCGATCATCATCCCCCCATCCACATACGGGCTGCGGATCAGGCTTGAAGTCTACCGAAAGGGCATAAGGGACAGTTGGATCGTATTTGGAAGGATTCGGTGCATAGACGCGTGTGTGGTAATTGTCGAGTGGCAATCGGAACGTCCTGGTCGTATTTTGATACACGGTTTCGATTACATTTTCTTTCATATCCAAAACTTCCAGTTTGTATACACTCTTCTTGGATGGATTATTAAGATTAATCGTAAAGGTTCCCTCTACATCAAAACTAAGCGAATCCCAGTCCTCGTCAAACGGATTGTCAATCGTATGCATCATGGGATTGGAATGGTCTGCGAGATAGGCTTCTGTAGTAGGGCCGTCATCCCAATATTTCTCGTAACTATCATATGTGTCCGTTAAGATCACTTTAAAATTGAATGGCAGGGTAAAACTGCCGTTCGACTTATTCGTGGTAATGAAAAAGTAATAAGTGCCGGGATTTACAACATGACTGACCTGCTGGTAAGGACCCTTGGTCCGGTAAGATACTGCGACTGCATCCACATCCGCTGGGCCGGAACGTTCATAATAGATATACAAGTTGTAATTCAGACTTGGTGGAGTCAGCAGTAATCCCGTGATTTTCTGGGGTTTGTCTACCTTCACTTTGTACCACACACCACCTGGCCAGAAAAAGCAGCCTGGCATATCCGGAGGCAGGTAGCCTTCTACCGGTGTGTTCGGTTTCACCTCAATCGCCAACTCTGAAGATATATTGGTAGGCATATGAGGAGGCGCCGTTCCCTTTTTGATGTTAGGATTAGCCAGGGACGGGTCAGCCGAATACGTATCTACGGATACGGTATCATCGCCGGGTGGATCTCCCGGGTTGGAATATGGCAGACAATCGGATACATCGCCCTGTGTTGTTACGCCATTCGTCTGGGCGGTACGCTGTAGTGCTGGTGCCGGAGAAGAACCCGCGGCATCAGCAGCCAGACTGCTCATAGGCATGCAGGCGGTCAGCAGCAGAGCTGTTATTGTTTTGAGCATTAACGGTCTGAATTTCATGGGGTGAGCTCCTTTGTAATTTGGGATAAAGACAGATGTGCTTATGATTCATAGCAGGTGTGATAGGATGCGTCATCTTTCTTTATTTAGGCCACGTGCATACCCAAACATCGCCTATTTCCCAGTCACAGACTGGTTTTGGAGGCGTCTTGAAATCCAGGCTTAGCGTGTAATACACATCCGGATCGTAAGAGCCCTTGGCAGAATAGACACGGGTGTAATATCCATTCATCGGAATATCGAATGTTTTGGGAGCATTCTGGTAGACAGTTCCGATCAGCCGGGAGCTTTGATCATACAATTCCGCTTTGTATACGCCTTTGGAGTTGGACGGATTATCTAGCGACAGCGTTAATTTACCATTTTCAGGAATATTCAATGCTTTCCAGTCTTCATCAAAAGGGTTATCGATCGTATGGCGGGTCGGGCCCCAGTCATACACTTCCGTGACAAAGGAATCGTCGGAATACTGCTCATAGTTATCGATTTTCGGACTGAGTATCAGTCTCAGATTAAATGGCACTGTAAGACTGCCGGATGTTCCGCCTTCGGTGATTTCCAGATAATAGGTTCCCGGTCCGCCCACATAGTTGAGCTGCTGGTAAGGGCCACTGCTGCGGAATCCGGCAGTGGATTCCATGAACATATGGTAATTAATTCCTGGCGGCATCAGCATCATGAACGTCATTTTTTGTCTTTCTGTCAAAGTAACTTTGTAATACAGAGCGCCGCCGCTGTAATTCCCCTGGCCATCAGATTGGCTCGGAGGCAGGTAAGATTCGATCGGAGTATCAGGCTTAATCTCAATCGCGGTTTCTCTGGTTGTATTGGTAGGTGGCGTCACCACAGCAGGCGGCAGAGTAGGCGTACTGCTTGCCAGATAGGTATTGGCAGTTGCTGTTGGTTGTTCAGATACAGGTACCGCCGCATTATTTGGCTGAAGCGAATTGGTAATCGAATCGGCAGGGATTGTAACGATCGTGCCCGTATCTGATCGATCCAGACCTGCGGCAGATGTGAGCGATCCCAGTGTCCCTGGAGCCCAGCTGACTACCAGCAGCGTAACCATGATTTTGGATAGAAATGGATTTGATTTCATTGAATAATCCCCTTTAGGAGTTGGAATACAGATCAGAACCTATTTGCTTTTAACGTTTTGGTTTTTACCATCTTTGTTTGTAGCAGCTTGGTTTCTATAGAGGCAGTTATTCGTTTCCTCTATTCAATCAAGGCCCTGTACATACCCATTTCCATGGTTCTTCCTCATCCCAGTCACAGACAGGCTGCGGATCATATTTGGTATCCATGGTCAATGTATAAGGCACATCCGGATCATACTTGGATGGAGCATAGACACGAACAAAGTACGAGGTAACTGGCAGCCGCAAGGTTTTGGTCTCATTTTGCTTTACGGTGGCAATCACATTGTCTGCCCAATCCCAGATTTCGACTTTATATACACCTTTGGCAGAAGGGTTATCCAGGCGAACCGTAGTGGTCCCCGGGTAGTCAATACCGAACATTTTCCAATCTTCATCATACAGATTGTCTATCGTCTGCACCGAAGTTCCCCGGTAATAGGCATCTGTCGCCGAACTGTCATCGGAATACCGTTCATAATCATCGAACTTGTCAGACAGCATGACTCTCAAATTGAACGGCTGAGTGAGACTACCGCGGGTATGTCCCTCAGAGACGCGCAGATAGTAGGTTCCTGGCTGGGCTACATAACTGAGCTGGTCATAAGGACCCTTATGTCGAAAAGAAGCCGTGCCTTCCAGATACATACTGTAATCCAGACCCGGCGGAACGAGCATCAGGGCAGTGATTTTTTGCGTCTTGGTGACGGTGATTTTGTAATAGAGTGCATCCTGGAACCAGACGCAGTCCTGATCATCCGGAGGGAGATAGCCTTCAATCGGTACACCCGGCGTCAGCTCGATAGCTGTTTCGTAGGAGGTGTTAACAGGCAGGGGAGCCTGGGTGGAACGAGAGAGAGGAAGAGAGGGAGCCGTATTCGGTGTTATATATGTATCTGCAGTAGTCGTTGCATTGTCTGAATTGGAGGTCAGATAAGGAAAACACATGCCACCTCCTCCGGTTGATCGTGTACCTGGCTGCGATGAGCTGTCTTCAGCGGGCTGAGGTGTACCGGCAGCATTCACAGAAGAACTGAGCTCCGGGGATACCCAGCTGAATAGCAAGAGCATGATCATCGTCCTCAAAAAAACATACGTTAACTTCATTGCATCGTCTCCTTTGTATTGAATTGCGAATAGGTGATTTCGAGTTGATTATAACTGATTTATGAACGTTTTCAACTTATATTTTACTTTAGTGTATAAATTATCCAATTATTAAAAAAGTGTGTGATTATAGTTTGCAAATACGCTTTAAAAGGCATTTTTAACGAGAATTTACCAGTTCATTTACAGTTTCTTTATACATGCTTATTTAATAAAAGATAGTTGCCTGCGAATCCTACAGAATGGGAGAAGAAGAGTAGTAGGAAGCGAAAAAGATAGGGAGATAATAGGCATCACATTTATGTAATTATTCCTATGCTAATTCCAAATACGTATATAAAAAAGCTGCCTACATCCTGCTCTGTGAGAGAGATGTAGGCAGCTTTTGTTGTATGAAAGAGTGTTTTAATACACAAATTAACAAAAAAGGTATTTCCAATATAGTTCAAAAGATGTATGATTAAAGCGGCTAACCTGCTTAATAGTGTCTATTTACACCAATCAATATACCTACAAATTTAAAATAAATCCCCGTCACCATTCCAGAAGCACTGGAATCCCTACTTACGGAATCGGCGACAGCAAGGAGCATACACCTATGGCATACATGATTCCGGAAACAATCCGAGGCAGCGCAACTGCTGGTGAACGTACCCTATTTAACACCTTCAAAAAACACCTGCCTGACGACTATGTCGTCTATTACGAACCTCATATCAATGGCAGACGACCCGACTATGTTATTATCGGTCCCGATCTTGGCCTGCTCGTACTGGAGGTCAAAGATTATACCGAGAATACCCTGTACCAGCTCACACCCGAAGAATGGCAGCTACATACACAAAAAGGAACCGGCACTCTGGAGACTATCATCAACCCGATCTCGCAGGCCCGTAATTATTCATTTCATATCCAGAAAAAACTCAAAAAAGACCGTAGTCTGCTCCAGCAGACAGGGATCTATTCCAATAATCTCAAGTTCCGTTATGGACATGGAGTCGTCTTCACCCGTATGAAAGAGACCCATATCATCCGTAATGAAATTCATCGCTGCATTGATATGCATCTTCTTCTGACCCGGGAAGAAATCGACGCGGAAGACGAACATTTTGACCGGGATCGTCTACTGGAAAGACTCAACGGTATGTTCCCGGTTGCTTTCCACCGTAATCAGATGCTCAGCGAAGAAGACATGAAAGCGATCCGCTATCATCTATTCCCCGAGGTACGGATAAGCGCAGATATACGAGATCGATCCTATTACCAGGACGATCTGCTGCTGTCGCTAAATAATATTCAAGCAATGGATCTGCATCAGGAATCACTCGCCCGGCAGATCGGTGACCGTCATCGACTCATTCGCGGTGTCGCTGGCAGCGGTAAGACACTTATTCTCGCGAGTCGCGCTCGTACATTGCTGCATGAACATCCGGATTGGCGCATTCTCGTCCTCTGCTACGGCAGTCCGCTATCCTGTAATATCCGCAGTATGATCATGCACAAGCTGAATGAACCGGAAGATCTGTTCGAATGGTCGGAGATGGAATCAGAATCATCCGGCGATACAAGAGATGACCGATGGCCCGAGCAAATGGAGATTACGACATTCCATGACTGGCTGTACAGACGCTTTCCTATTAAATTCTCCAAGGGTGAACTGGGAAATGAACGCCAGATTAACAATCTACTGGAGCAGATAAGCGCAGGAACGCTAACCGCGCCGCAGTATGACGCCATCCTCGTGGATGAAGGTCAGGATCTGGAGCCACAGTGGCTGGAGCTAATCAGCAAAGCGCTCAATCCCGAGACCCAGTCGCTGCTAATCGTCGAAGATAAAGCGCAAAAGATCTTCCGCCGCAAAGTCAGTTTGTCCCGCAACACCGGACTCGACTTCCGCGGACGCTCCAAAGTATTGAGCATCAACTACCGCAATACCGCGCAAATCGTGAATTACGCCTGGGATTTTTACCGCTCGCACTCCAAGCTGCGCGACAAGTTCCAGACGACAATCACCACCAGCGAACCCGCCGAGATCATACCGCCGCAGGGCACCAAGCGGAGAGGACCGGAACCGCTGTCCCGTCACTGTGCCTCCATTCAGGAAGAGATGCAGTGGGTAGTGGAGCAGATGCAACACTTGCATGAAACAAAGAAAGTCAACTACACCGACATGGCGATCCTGTACCGGGTCAAAGGCAGCTACAACAATAACTACATCATCGACGCGATCCGTCAGGGACTGGACCAGAGCCAGATTCCCTACAACTGGTTCACCGAGAACAAGCGAACCAAGGACAGCTTTGACCGCTATGAGGAGACGGTGAAGATCTCCACGATCGACAGTGCCAAAGGCATGGATTTCCGGACGGTGTTTATTGTGAATGTGGATGGTATGCCGAGAGAGAAGGCGAAGGAAGAAGAGTGGGATGAGGAAGTGTCGCGGTTCTATATCGGGATGACGAGAGCGATGGAGTATTTGTATTTGAGCTATAGCAGGGTGGAAGGATTTGCGAAGTGGGTGGAAGAGAAAGCTGATAGGGCAGCAGATCAAGGCGAGAATGCACAGTAAAGTATAAATACAACCAGAATAGAGATAAAGGGGAAGTACGAATGGCACGGAGAAAAAGCAAAAAGAAACAGCAGCAGGAGACAGTTAATGCAATAGGTAGCCTCGTTATATTGGGCGGACTCGGAATGCTGTATTACACCAAAAGCCTCATGATTGCCGCTATGGTAATCGTGATCGGGATCATCGCGGTAGCGCTGGTTAGTCGCCTGATCAATGAAGCGAGACTCAATCGACTGCGCCGCTCGGGCATTGCCGAGATCGACAAGATGGACGGCATCCAATTTGAAAAGTATCTGGAGCAGCTGTTCCGGCTGCAAGGATACAAAGCAAATGCTACACAGGCGCAAGGTGATTATGGCGCGGATCTGGTCATCAGCCGAAATGGCGAGAAGATCGTGGTGCAGGCCAAGCGGTATAGCAAGAATGTAGGGTTGAAGGCAGTGCAGGAAGCTTATGGAGCGGTAGCACATTATAAGGCTTCGGCGGCTTGGGTAGTGACGAACAGCGGGTATACGCAGCAAGCAGTTAATCTGGCACGGTCGAATAATGTGCGGCTGATTGGGCGAGATGAATTAGTTGAGATGATTTTAAGAGTGAAAAAGAAAGTGCAGGCTTAATTTAAATAACATTTAGGAGATAGAAAAATGAAAATAAAAAAGATTAAAGTTCAGAACTTTAGACTTTTAAAATCATTAGAATTAGATTTAGAAAATGATTTATCGCTAATAATAGGTAAAAATAATTGCGGTAAAACTTCATTATTATCTATACTGGAAAAATTTGTAGGAAGTAAAGCAGATCGAAATAGTTTTACATTTGATGACTTTAATATTGAGTTTCAACAAGAATTAAAAGATAAGATAGAAAATGAAATAGAACCTTACTCTAATGCAGAAATATCTTTGTATATTTATATAGAATATGAGGAGAATGATAACTTATCTAATCTGAGCAGCCTTATGCTTGATTTAGATCCAGACAATAAAATAATTGTTTTAAAATTTGAGTATGTTTTATTAGAAGAATATTATAAAAAATTAAAGGAAGACTATCAAAAATTTGATACAAAACATAGTTTGCAATTAAATATAGATAAAGATAATGATACAAATTTGGAATCACATAAAAAAACATTTTTTGATTTTTTAAGAAGTAATCATAAAAAGTACTTCGTTATACAAAAGAAGTCCTTAGAATATAGTTTTGATTTAAAGAAGGAAAAAGAGGAAGAATATATAGACCTGATCCAAAATGAAATAAAGTTAGATAAAATTCTTAATTTTCAATTAATAAGTGCAAAACGTAATGTCTCTAATTTAGATTCTAATAAAACTCTCTCTTTCCTATCTTCTAAATATTACGAATCAAAAGAAAGTAAAGAAAATGAAACTGATGAAGTTAGAAAGTTTAAAGAAGAACTGAGTAAGACGGATGTCCAATTAAATAAAGTTTACACTACATTATTCGATAACATAATACAAAAAGTAGGCAAATTTGGAGGAACCAAAGAAGGTGACTCCATAATAAAAATTATATCAACTTTGCAGCATAAAGAACTACTAAAAGATAATACAACGGTAATGTATAACTATAATGATCTTAATTTATTGCCTGAGAACTACAATGGTTTAGGATACCTAAACCTTATTAGTATGATTTTCGAGTTAGAGTTGTTATTGAGCAATTTTAAAAGGCAGAACAAAGAAAACCAATTACCAGCAGATATTAACTTATTATTTATCGAAGAGCCTGAAGCCCATACACATCCACAGATGCAATATATATTTATTAAAAATATCAAGAAAGTATTAAGTGAAAGTAGTACTGGGGAAGATGATGGAATTGATTTTAACCTTCAAACTATAATAACTACGCATTCCTGTCATATTACTGCAGAAAGTAATTTTGATGATATAAAGTATTTTATGAAAAATGATCATGGAGTTACAGCTAAAAATTTAAAGGATTTAGAAAAAGAATATAAGAATGATAGTAAAGAAGAACACTTTAAATTTTTAAAACAATATCTTACATTACATCGCTCAGAACTTTTCTTCGTTGATAAAGTTATTTTTGTAGAAGGAGATACAGAACGAATATTACTCCCTGAAATGATGCGTAAAATTGATTGCGAATCTATACAGAATCCTATGTTGTCTCAAAATATTTCTATAGTAGAAGTTGGAGCATATTCACATATTTTTGAAAAATTTATTAATTTTATTGGTGTTAAATCTTTAATTATAACTGATATTGATTCTGCAAAAAAAGGAAACAGAGAAAAGTGTAGAGTTGAAGAGGGGGAGATTACTACTAACTCATCTTTAGAGTATTTCTTTGGTAAATCTATTAATGAAGATTTTACAAAGTTTAAATCTTTTAATACATCTGAGCGAACTCTTAAAAGATGTCCTCAAACAAATGAGTGGTTATCAAATCAGATAGGACATGTCCTAATTGTTTTTCAAACAGAAGAACAAAACGCTGATAAGAAATATTATCATGCAAGAAGTTTCGAAGATTCTTTTTTTCATATAAACAAAAAATTTATAACCGATAATCTTGAATCATTTAAAAGCTTGAAAAATAAACGTAAATTTAAGGATACTAATGTTGACTCTTACGATTTAGCTGAATCATGTATTGATAAAAAACCTTCATTTGCTATGGAAATTTTATTAGTTGCAGCAGCAGAAAATACGACATGGGAAATTCCACACTATATAAAAGAGGGACTATTATGGTTGAAAGAAAATTAGATCCTGAGGTTGCACGGGTTATTTCTTTGGTAGATCAATGTAAAAATTTTTTGTTGAGTGGTGGGGCTGGCAGTGGCAAAACATACTCTTTAGTACAAGTTATAAAAGAAATAATAAATAAAAATCCAAACAAGAAAATCGCTTGTATGACTTATACCAATGCTGCAGTAAAAGAAATTCAAGAAAGAGTTAATCATGATAATTTATATGTATCCACAATACATGAATTTTTATGGGGAAATATAAAATCATTTCAAAAAAATATGAAAACCAGTATTGTGGACCTTTTGTTAGATGAAAATTCTAATTTTGTAGATCCTGAAGGAGTTATCAATAAAGATTATTTTAATTCTTTAGGAATATCAATTCAGTATGGTGAAATTTCAAGAATAAGGCAAGGGAAGATATCGCATGATGAAGTGATTGAGTTATCTGCTTATATGTTTGAAAAGCATACTTTATTGTGTGATATTGTGAAAGACAAATTTCCTTTTATACTAATAGACGAGTATCAAGATACTCATCCATTAGTAATTAACATTTTTTTGGAATCATTAAAAAAAAGCAATAAAAGAAGCACAATAGGTTTTTTTGGAGATTCTATGCAGTCCATTTATGATGCAGGTATAGGAGATTTGAATAAATACTTGGAAAATCAAGAAGTTATTGAAGTGAAAAAAGAACAGAATCGCAGAAATCCAGAATTAGTGATTGAATTAGCTAATAAATTAAGAACGGATGATCTAATACAGAAACCATCAGAAGATGATAAAGCACCTAATATGCAAAACGGAGAAATAAAAAAAGGGAAAATCACATTTTTGTACTCTTTAACAGAATCGGATTCCTATGATTTAAAGCAAATAAAAAATACAGAATATTTCTCTGGATGGAATTTTAATAATTCAATGCAGACAAAAGAGTTATATTTAACTCACAATTTAATAGCATACAAAGCAGGATTTACAACTTTGATGGATATTTACGGAAAAGATCCAATAATTAACTTTAAGAACGAACTTAATAACAAGATTAAAAAAGAAGAGAATCCTATTAATGAGAATCTAACTTTTGAGGAAGTAATTTCTTTATTTCCAATAAAGTTAAAAAGCAAACCCAATAAAGATAAATTGAAAATAGATGTTTTGATTGAAGATTATAAAAATAAAGAAAGCTATGAGGAGTTAAAGAATCAGCCATTTTCAAAAGTGAAAAAAATATATTTAGACCCTGCTTGCCTTATTGATGATAAGAAACAAGATAAAGATGATACTAGTAAAGGAAGCTCTAAAAGAGATAATCTAATTAAGCATCTTTTTAAGATCCAAAATCTGATCCAGTTATATAACAATAATTCTTTAAATGAATTTATAAGAAAGACACAGTTTTCTATACGTAATGTATCAGATAAAAAAAGGCTGAAAGATATTATTTCTAAAATAGAGTCAATGTCTGAATGTACTATAGAAGAAGTAATTAATTATGCTGATGAAAATAACTTATATAAGAAAGATGATGCATTTCAGTATTTTGTGAATGATAATTCTTATATATTTAATAAAGTAAAAGCGGTGAAATTTAAAGAGTTTCAAAACTTGTTTTCTTATTTAGAAGGTTATACTCCTTTTTCAACTCAACATAAAATTAAAGGGGCAGAATTTGATAATGTTTTTGTAGTACTAGACAATGGAAAATGGAATAATTTTAATTTTGAATCTTTATTTACTAATGAATGCCGAACACCTAGTGTACTCTTAAGAACACAGAAAATCTTCTATGTTTGTTGTACTAGAGCTAAGGAAAACTTAGTGATTTATTATCACAAACCTAATGTTAAAGTAGTAGAAAAAGCAAAAGCTTGGTTCGGAGAAGAAAATGTTAAATTGATAGATGATTTATAATTTAATAGAGAAAAAGTGATTATTAAAAACTAAATTGAATCAAAAATTTATATTAATTTAGAGATAAACTGTTTCCTTAAAGGAATATTATGCAAGGATTTGTTACTTCATGTTCCCACCGTACCAATTTTATACGATACTCCTCTCATAGCACTTAAGAGAGGAGTATTTTACATATGTGGATCATCAGTCAAAACGGAAAGGCTGTGTCAAAATCATCATCCCAACCACCGAAACTGTCTTGGCTGCCTATGCTGGAGACGACACGGTTGAATCCACCATCTTTCGAGCAGAGCAACGGGCGATAGAGGAGCTGCTGCGGTTTCGCTAATACCCGGTTCTGATCGCTATAGAGCCTTTTCACATCCAACCAGATCATTGAGGATGTACCAGTAGCTATGTAAAGGCAAAAAATAAATCTCAACATAAATACAAAAATGCCGGAACCCATACAGGGCTGCCGGCATTTTATTTATAAACTTTCATTTGCTATCGATATTCACTAACAGCAGCTTAATCTTTTCGATCGCTTCGAAATTATCCGGCTCCCGGCCTATCTGCTCCAGGTCAGCTATGAACTGCTGCAGCTGGCCATCCGTCATACTTCGATTCTCCGCGGTATAGTTGGCAAAGAAACTCTCCAGCAGTCCGGTCAGTGCATTGATCTGAGGCTGATTAATATAATAAGAGGTTAATCTGGAAAAGGCATTAGCTTTGGAAGCATGATTTTGCAGCATATACAGATTTTCTGTAATAGAATCTGCATGTGATCGCTCCAGCTGATGCTGTAGATAGCCAATTTGAGAAGTGAATTCCCGGTCTATTTTCTCCTGTAGATCGCTGCTTTGTTGTTGATAGTGATAAGCGATGCCTGATGCAACAAGTGTCAGAGCCATTAGTAAGATGATGTATATTAATTTGTTTTTTAATAAATAAATGGTGAGCACCACCTCGTTGTAATTCTACGGAATAGAGCCAATCCTCCGAAAAACGTAGTCATTTGAAAATAGCAGTAGCAAATAGAAATGTCAAAAAATATCTATAAAGAGGAAGAATGAAGATCAAGAGCCTTATTTCCATTTACCGCATTTATTTTACAAATTATGGATTATGTGATACGGTAGAAAGGATTTAATAATGAGAGGAGACATGTAGAATGAAAAAGAAAATAATTGCATCTGTTATGTCCCTGGCTTTATTACTACCAGCCACTTCCGGATTTGCTGCCGCTGATTGGTATTGGACCAACAGTGTTACTCGTTTGGTAGCCTCCAATCAGGCGTGTGGAACAATTGTACATGATGATGGTAAAGGTTACATCGGTACACTTACTTCATATCAATACTCTACCTACGGCAATGAAAGACAATGCTGGTATCAAGGCCGTATGGAATACCGTTATTAATTCATCTTCCTTATTAAATAAAACGATTCAAGAACAGAGTCTCTGGCGAAATTACAGCCAGAGGCTTTTTTATCGATACCATCAATTGGTAGGTTCTGCATTATAGGATAAAGCAGTATTTATTTCCCTATTATCGTATTCAGCAAACGAATAAAGTTTGTTATATTCCTCTTGTAAGCGCTCTATCTGTTTAAAAGATTAATCGTATAGCTTTCCATCGTTATGCAGATGTTCGGTTCGTTATACCTACATTATTCCAAGGAGCGATGTAAATGAGCAATCTTAGACCGTTTACGATTGGTATTCTCACCGCTATGCTGGCGTTCACACCTACTCTTTCCGCCATGGCAGAATCCGGCAGTACTTCATCCACACCAACCATCACCGAGAGCAGCAAGTCCAGGCAACCCACCGTCAACCTCGCAGATCACAATGCTACCCGTTCTACACGTTCACTATTCGCTTATCTGAATCAGCTGCAAGGCAAGGAAATCATCTTCGGTCACCAGCATGCGACGACCGAAGGCATCGCTATTACTGCCCATGACGGCAGCCAGTCGGAGGTGCAGAATTCGGTCGGTGATCTGCCGGGGATGTTTGGCTGGGATACGCTCAGTCTGGAGGGTAAAGAGAAGCCGGGCGTATACGGCGGTACGGCAGAGCAGAGTCGGGATGAGCTGGTACGGGTGATGAAGTCGGCTTACGAGCAGGGCGGCGTGCTGGCACTGAGTTCGCATATGCCGAACTTTGTGACTGGCGGCGACTTTTACGATACCAAGGGCAATGTGATCAGTCATATCCTGCCGGGTGGGGACAAACACGCAGAATACAATGCTTTTCTGGATAAAATCGCGGACTTTGCCCTGCATCTAAAAGATGATCGTGGCGAAGAGATTCCGGTTATCTTCCGTCCGTTCCATGAGCAGAATGGCGGCTGGTTCTGGTGGGGTGCGCCGTACCGGACGAACGAACAGTATATCGAGATCTATCGCTATACCGTCGAATACCTGCGCGATGTCAAAGGGGTACATAACTTCCTGTATGCCTTCTCGCCGAATGTTCCTTTTAACGATAGCCGGGAGACGTATCTGGCAACCTATCCGGGCGATGATTATGTAGATATTCTTGGCCTGGATGCTTACTATGATGGCAATACCTCTGTCTGGTATGACAATGTGGTAAAAGATGCACGACTGGTCGTCCAGCTGGCAGAGGAGAAAGGCAAAGTGCCGGCACTGACAGAGTTCGGCTATTCCAATGTGAAGCCGACAGGTACCAAAGACTTGCAGTTCTATACCCGGCTGCTGTCTGCACTCAAAAATGACCCCGAAGCGAGCAAGCTGACCTATATGCTGACCTGGGCGAACTTTGGTACCGATTCGATCTTCGTACCGTATCGCAATGCGCCGAATGGACTCAGTGACCATGAGCTGCTGCCGGATTTTACCGACTTTTACGCAGATCCGTATACAGCGTTTGACCGAGAAGTGCAGGCTGCACAGCCTTACGATCTACGGGTGAAAACAGAGCAGGAGCAGCCGTTCCTACATATTGTCTCTCCAACCAATAACGAGACAGTACGGCTAAGTGAGCCGTCGACACTTCGTGTGCGAATTCTGGATGCCAAAATAGACCGGGTGACTTACCAGACGCGTACCGATGCGACCGAGCATAAGCTTACCCGTGACCGTCAGGGAATGTATTACACTGCCAGCTGGCAGCCGGATGCTACACTTGCGGAAGATGGTACTCCACTGATCGTCAAAGCTTATCTCAAAAATGGACAGGTGCTCACGCAAACGATTCAGGTCTATGTAAGCGATAGTGACGGCAGCGTCGATCCACTGGTTGTGGATACCTTTGAGACATACAAAGGAAGCAATGAACTGCTGGATAATGCCTATACCCTGGCAGGCGATCCCAATACCATCTCGCTGGATACCGGGAACAAGCAGGATGGACGCTATGGTCTGAAATATGACTATACCCTGGCTGCTCAGGGCTATACCGGCGAATCGCTGAATATGCAGGGTGCCGATTGGTCCGGAACGGATGCGCTGCAGTTCTGGCTGAAGCCGGATGGAAGTGGCAACAAGCTGGTGATTCAGATCAATGCAGGAGGAACTTCTTTCGAAGCGTATCCGTCACTGCGTAGTACAGAATCAGGCGTGGTGAAGATCCCATTTAGCGAGTTCGAGCCTGCCCCATGGGATACAGCGAACGCCGGCAAGACGATGGATGCAGAGGCGCTACGGGATATCCGTATGTTCTCGATCTATGTCAATAAAGCGGAAGCTGTCGATGTGCCTGCGGGGACGCTTTATTTTGACGATATTCGTGCGTATACCAAGGAGCAGCAGTGAAGTAATCTGCAGTGACGATGAAGATTGGCTGTATGGTAGTCGCCATTCAAGTGTGACAGGATGCGCGGAATTTGACTTCCTTTTGCGGGGGCTTTTATAATATGAGGCATCCGCAAAGGGAACAGATGCTGAATAGTGGGTAATATACTTGCGTGAGACCAGCAGACTGTCACAAATCAACGGAGGTGCGAACATGAGCCAACCTATCGAACTATTCGCAGATTATGAGCAAATTATAGATTGTTATACGATTGTCGGAGAATGGGAGATCTGGCTGCAGCACGCCAAGCTGGGCAAGAGCCGGGTAGTGATCCGTGTGAAGCAGGACCGAAATGAGCAGTATTTCCATGAAGTCAGTCATTTCTACCAGCCTGGCAAGCAGTCGGCACCGGATGTACTGGAGCAGCAGGGACAGCATACGCCGGAAGCTGCTATCCGTCACGCCATGAATCAGCTGCTGACCCATTACCGCGCAGACGATGCCGAAGCGGAATGGATTGTGAATGAGAATTACTGAAACAGCCAAGCAGATAAAGTAACGATAGAGCAAACAAGATATCGTTCTGCAGCTCAATTAAAACGAAAATGCCGGGAGAAGGAATACCTTCTGCCCGGCATTTTCCTTTGAAATTGTCAATCGAGTTGCTTGATAGGTCGTTGGTTTAGCTTGGTAATATTACTGTATAGAGATGGGGTTGTTCGGCTTACTATAGTAGGTAGCCAACCGTTATGTCGTACAGTATGATTAGCTGCTACAAACGGCCAGCGTTGACAGCCCGATTCGCATATATGGTCGACAGCCAGCATCAGCAAAGGGGTCGGGCTAGGCGGCGAACAGTCAGCGTCAACGGCTCGGTCCGGATACGCGCCGAATCGTCAGCAGGTCGGCATCAACCTCGACTGTGATATCATAGAAATGGTCGCTGAAGCCATCCATCCAGTTCTCGGGACCCTCTTCGGAGTAGAACCAGAAGATCAGCGAGTGACCATGTTCGAGATGACATTGCTCCGCACAATCAATCGAACAGAGCGATAGATCCATAGATAATGGATGAGACCACGGAAGAGACCATTTCGAAGTTGTCGGTGCCAGTTCAGCAGCCTTCTTCTGCGCAGCTTCTACAGCCAGAATGAGATACAGCGCATAATCTTTCCCGGCAAGCTGCTCTGCAATCTCGTCCTGCAGATCTGTTCCTATAGCAGATAAGAGAGCGGGCATATGCTCGCGATCAATATGGAAGATACTGTTCGGGAATTTCAGATTGGATGGGGCCTGATAGTCAGATGCAGACATAGCGTTCACCTCCATGTGAGTGGGTTGTTTTTTTGATACAATACACATGAAGCTAATCTCAGCAGGAAAAGAGGATGTAATGTATGAAAGACAAAGTTAAAGGGTTAGTCATAGGTATAGCGATAGGCTCCCTGCTCACAGGCGCTACAGTGGTAGCGGCTCAGGATGTACACGTACAGGCGATCAAGGAGAAAATCAGTATGTTTGTTGACGGCAGTTCCAAAGGCAGTACGCAAGCACTGATCTATCAGGGAACCACCTATGTACCGGCACGAAGTATGAGCGAATCATTGGGCAAATCGATTGGTATGTACGACCAGAATCTATACATAGGCAAGCAGCCTGTTGTAAAAGTCACCGAACAGCAGGCTATTCAGCTGGTACGCAAAAAATACAAAATTGCTGAATCCTCTCATCTCTATGTAGAAGTCGATTCCGAAACGTCCACCAAATATACGGTACATGTATACGAAGTCGTCCAGGATGATGCAGAGACCAGCCATACGGCAACTTACGGCTGGTACGATGTGGACAAGTTCACCGGTAAAATCACATCCATGTTCTAAATAAGAAGAAATCGTTGCTTAATGAGGCTACTTTGTATCATATGGCATACCGATTTTATTGTTATTCGTGATACCGGAGAATATGGAATAGGCGCGGGTGCATACAGTTATTCCAGTCTATGCACACTGTGCAAATCCTGCATCAGCCGAATCATATCCCGGCACTGGATACCATTCTCGTAGATCGGTTCTTCATAATGACGGACGAAAAAATCCGGATCAACGCCGACAATTCGAAATCCGCATTTTTGATACAGAGCGAGCTGGGATACACCGGAATTGCCAGTGCCCAGCTCTATCGTATGGTAGTGTTGCTCTCGTGCCGTTTGGATCGCATGTTGAACCAGCTGCTTGCCGATCCCTTGCTTTTGATGAGATTCAGCAACCGCTACATTAACTAGCTCAACCGTCTTTGGACGCGTTGGGAGTAGTACATACACGCCAATGATGGTCTGATCCTGACGGGCAATATAGCACTGTCCGCGAGATAGATAGTCTTGAATAATAGCAGGTGAAGGATCGGCAGACAGCAGCAGTTCCATAGGCGGAAATTGTTCGGAGGATAGAATTTCAATAGATATCATATTATGCACCTCGTTTGCTATGTAAATGATAGGTCTTTTTAAGCTAAGACGCGATGAGTATTGTAATAAATATACTGCGTAAGTCATTAAACCGGCAAGACATACCTACTTAACGATTCAATAGACGAGGAGCCGATCGTATGGGATGTGATATCACACTTTTTTGTGAAGGGTATCTGTGGGGGAAGTGGATTAATATCGACTCTTACTATAGGAGCGATGGTTGGGCAGAATATATGGTTACAGAAGATCAGGGTTTTATTCGTAAAAGTCTGCTTTATGGCGTTCGTGATTATGGGCTTTTCTTTCTGTTAGCAGGAGTTCGAGGAGATGGGGACAACGAGAGCTATCTGCCTATTGATTTTACCGGGGGATTCCGGATGATATGGATCAGTTGATAAAAAGAAGATATGAAGATGACTACGATATCGATTTTAATAATGACTTCAATAAAGGAAGCGGAGATTTTCATCATGCCTCCCACTATACCCTTAAAGAATTAAAAGATAGTGGATATGGTGATATTATGCCGCTGCAAGGGTGGGTTCACCCTGAAGATTATGTCAGACATGAAGAATGGATGGCAGATGGAAAGAGATATGCGTTGCCTTTTATTGATGTAAGACGTGGCAAGCCGGACAATGAAGAACTGATCCTCAAAGAATGGAATGGCTATCTTAATTTGACTTTTACCAATCTGATAGAAGAACTGGAACAGATGAAAAAAGAACACTTGATTCGCAGCGATGAGGAAATAAGAATCATTTTCTGGTTTGATAATTAAATAACCAGGTAGCTTCCAATGTGAATGAAGCGGTACAGGTGCAATCCCAGATGCGCTCATCATTTGGCGGAGACTTTGTTCCAAAATCCTAATGATAACAAGTCTATTCATAGTAAATGAGAAAAACTGAAAACAGAAAAAAGCCGCTGTAGTGTATAGCGGCTTTTTCTTGTTTTTCGATAAGATTGCAACTACAATCCATTTTGAATATGAATACAAACACAAACACGTACTGTTCCGTTACCCTTTCACAGCCCCAGCCGTGACCCCGCCAATAATCCATTTCTGTGCAAACAGATAAAAGATCATAATCGGAATCATCGATAGAATAATCGCGGCAAACGCCATGTTCACCTGCGAAGTATATTCCCCGAAGAACTGGAACTGTACCAGCGGCAGTGTGGAGGCTTCTTTCTTTTGCACCAGAATCATGGATACAACAAAGTCATTCCATGCACCAAGCGCACTCAGCACCAGAATCGTCGAGTTAATCGGCTTGAGTAGCGGGAAGATAATGCTGTAGAACGTCCGATATCGTGACGCTCCGTCAAGCACAGCCGATTCCTCCAGCTCTTTGGGCACCGTTTTGATAAATCCTACATACAGAAATGCAAAATATCCAATCTGCACCCCGGTTAGCGCGATAATCAGTCCCGGAATCGTATTGAGCAGACTCAGCTCGCTCCATGTTTTGTACAGAGGGAACATCAGCACCTGGAACGGCAGCATGATACTGGACATGAACAGATAGTAGAAGAAATTATAAAATCTTGTATTATTCCGGGCAATGACATACGCCGCCATCGAGCAGACTGCAATTGTCAGCGCGACCGTACCGACGGTTGTCAGTACACTGTTACGCAGCGCGAGGAAGAAGTTCGAAGCTTCGATCGCTTCTGCATAGTTGGACCAGGCGATATGAGTCGGAAAGGCTAGTGGACTCTGCGCTGTCTCGACTGGTGTCTTGATCGAGTAGACCACAGCAATGTAAAAGGGAAACAGAAACAGAATCGCGATCAGATACAGCAGAGCGACACGCAGAATCTGCGACCATTTGCGGCGCGGACGAGGCTCTTGTACCTGTACGGTAGCAGCAGCTGGATGGGTTGTATTCAATATTCCACTTCCCTTCTGCGGAAATAGCTGGTGATAATTACGGTTACGATCAGAATAAATACAAACAGCACAAGGGCTGACATCTGTCCGTAGCCGGCTTTGAAATAAGGGAATTCATAGTTATAGACATACATGGCAAGCGTCTGGGACGATGTACCGGCCCCCCTTTGGTCGCGACCATCGGATAATCGAACTGCCGCAATCCAGTACCGATCCAGAGCGGAATACAATAGGTAAAAGCCGGCAGCAGCAGTGGTACCGTGATTTTGGTGAACTGCTTGTAGCTGGTCGCGCCATCGATGCGAGCCGATTCGTACATGTCTTTGGGAATCGTCTGCAATCCGGCATAGTAGATCACCATGGCAAGACCGATTTCTTTCCAGACACAGATAATAGCGATCCCGATCATGACAGTAGTCGGGTTACCGAGTAGTCCGCCATCGGTCTGGAATAGAATCGGGAAGATATCGCTGTAGATGTAGCGCCAGATAATCGCTGCCAGCACAAGGCTGATAACCATCGGCATAAAGATAAAGCTTTTGAGTAGGTTCACGCCGGGGAACTTGGTGTTCAGCGCTACCGCGAGCAGTAGGCCAAATACATTGATACAGATTGTGGTGATAACGGTGAACAGCAATGTATTCTTGATCGGATCGAGCAATTCGGTATCAGTGAATAGCAGCTGCAGATTGCGTAGCCCGACGTAGTCATACGTTGGCGCGATGCCATCCCAGTTGGTAAAAGCAATATTCAGGCCGCGTATAAACGGAAAGACCACGACGAGCACGAAGAACAGCAGGGCAGGGATAATAAAAGTAAACTTGACCCATTCATCCCGGATTCGATGCGTCATAACGCTCACCTCCATGGTTCATCAGGATTAAAATTCATTGCATCGTCTGACTTGTATGTAGTATCAGGCGGATACCGACAGAGAGCGGTACTCGCCTGACACCGTCGATTGAGAAGTTAATTCATTCTGTTGATTTTAACAAAGTCATCATCCAGTTTTTGCAGCAGTTGATCGACGCTGCGGGTAGCCGGATCGGAGACGAGGAAGAACGTCATATCCTGTCCGAAAGTAGTATCATACTGTCCATACCAGAGCGGCTTGACCTGGTTATTGACCACTTTACCTGATTTGAAAATTTCCTGGAATTCGCTTGCAATCGGGTCTTGTTCCTTGGGTTTGATATCGTCAGAGATTGTGCTGATTGTCTGTACGCCATCTGCCCAGATCTGTGCGCCTTCATCAGACGCCATAAATTCAAAGAACTGCTTGGCAGCATCCAGATGTTCGGAGTTGGCCCCGATCATCCAGGTGTCATCGGTAGAGTACGTCATTACATTCTCATTCGGGTTGTCAGTCGCGGGATACATGAAGACACCGAAGTTGCCTTCCGGATTATAGCTGCGGATCGTACCGATCGCAAAGCTGCCCATAATATCCATCGCTGCTTTGCCTTGCGCAAAATACTGCAGTGAACGGTCATAATCGATATCCTTGGCATCCTTGTTGGCATGGCTGCTCAGTTCGTTGAGGCGCTGCAGGAAATCGCGATAGCCCGGGATATCGGAGAATTTCTTGTCACCCGCCATAATTTGTCCAGGGTAATCCGGGTTATCCTTGAGCAGGTTGCCGAACATATCCGGGAACATAAAGCTCATATAGGAAGCGCCATCTTTCCAGGAAGCGGCAAAAGGGGTGATACCTTTGGCTTCCAGCTTTTTAGTAACATCGACCAGCTCGGAGTAGGTTTTGGGAACTTCCACGCCAGCTTTTTTGAACAGATCCTTATTGTAAATCACAGCATTGGTCATCAGGTCGATCGGCAGCCCGTAGACTTTGCCATCATAAGAGACATTGGGGAGGTAATCAGATTTGACCCGTTTCATAAAAGGTTCGTTGGTCAGATCGAGAAAGGCACCGGATTTGGTAATATCGACCATACCCTGTGGACGGCCAAAAATAATATCCGGCTGATCATCGGCAGCGACTTTCATTTTGATATTGTCGTTATACTTGTCGACAGGCATAACCTGAATATCGAAGTTGATATTCGGATGAAGTTCAGTGAACTTGTCGGTCAATTTTTTGAAGGTATCTACCTTGGGCTTCTCGACCATATAGTGTGTGACTGTGAGCGTTACTTTGCCATCTGAGTCACCGCTTGAGCCCGAAGAGGCTCCGGAATTGCCGCATCCCGCAAGACCAATCGAGCATACGAGCAGCAGGGAAAGAAAGAATCCGGTTTTTTTCATTATTCAACCTCCATAATGTATTATTGTAAGCGCTTTATTTGTGTATTATAAAATGCACTATGACTAATTTATATAATCAATTGGTTATAAATTTATAAAAAATATATTTTTATATTAACAATGAATTTAATATTGAAAGCGTTAACATTTTGTAAGATAATGTCAGCACGAATAGGAACGTGCATTAGAGAAGAAATTCATACATCAATAGAGAAATTTTATTAAAATACGTATAAACGTAAGTATGTATAAACAGATATGATTTCTATTTTGAGAAAAATGAGGTGGTCGGTAATGAAAAAGATTCCTCTCTACAAACAAATCAAGCAGCATATTCAGCAAAAAATCATATCTGGTGAGCTGCGATATCGTGACCGTGTACCTTCCGAGCAGGAGATGATGGAAGAATACCAGGTGAGCAAAATTACTGTCAAAAATGCGATGATCGAACTGGCAGAAGAAGGTTGGGTCAAGCGGATTCAGGGCAAAGGTACCTTTGTATCGCTGGAGCCGGGAGCGCGTCCTTTGACAGCGATCCAGACGGGGGCCGCTTATTACCCATACAGTCAGCATACCGTTCCGACTCCGGTTATCGGACTGATTATTCCTACGATGAAAACACGGGTGATCCAGAAGCTGATCGATTATACAGAGTATTATGCCAATCAGGCAGGCTATCAGCTAATCCTTCATATAACACGTGAATGCGCTACTAATGAGACAGAAGCGATTCGACAGCTGACCGATCGTCATGTGCAGGGGATTATTGTTTTTCCGACCGAAGATGAGAAATACAGTGAATCGCTGCTGCGACTATCGCTGGATAAATTCCCTTTTATCTTTATGGATCGATATTTGCGCAATATAGAGACCTACCGGGTTACCTCGGATAATTTTGCTGGTTCTTACCAAACTGTCTCCTATTTGCTGGAAAAAGGTCACCGGCATATTGCGCTGATTTCACCAGATAATACGAATACAGCGATTCAGGATCGTACGCTGGGACTGGAACATGCCTATATGGATCAGCATATCTCTATTGATAAAAACCTGCTGTGTCATGTTCCGCTGGATATTCTCAGAACAGCTGGAGCGCAGGAGTACGTCACTGATTTTCTACAGCGTTATCCGTATATTACAGCGGTATTTGCGCTAACAGCAGAAGCGGCGGATCTGACACTGGCTTCTTTGCATAGACTGGGCAGGGTAGAGCAGACCGAGATTATTTCCTTTGACGATCCCGGATTGCCAGGAGTGAGCTGTATTATGCAGGATGAGCAGACGATGGCGATGTGGGCCGTCAAACTGCTGCAATCCCAGATGGAAGGAGAATACAGTCCGCAAGAATATGTAGTTCCTGTGCGGCTGAATTTTCTAGAAAATAGGCTCTAAAAAATGAAGAAGCATAATATATTAATTAAATAAAGTGAAATAATTACAGTAAAGTAAGATTCAATAAGCAGTTATACAGGTGAATGATTGCTAACAGATCGGAATATCCAGATAGATGACAGGAAGAGAGGAGTGAGAAAAATGAGCTGGGCTGAAGTGATCTCCCAGAGATACCGACTGCACAAAGAATTCAAAGAAGAGATTGAGGAGGTATTAAAGGAATGTCTGCAAGAACTGGAGGACCTGAGTGTGCCTACCAGTCTTAGTCTTACCAGTCATTATCCACTGGAGTGGATGGTATGTATTGGTCTCAAAAAATTCATTCTCAAAGGCGATGATATTTACCGGGCCAAAGAGATGTATGATGGCAATGGCTTGATTCACAGTCACGATCGCAACACACAGGAAGTGCTGCAGGAGATACTGCTGGAGGAATTCTCCAAAAATTTTTAGATAATGAATATACAATAACCAGGCAGCTGTTTTGTTCGGTCGGCGTATAACTTCATACAGACTACATATAGCATCCATGAGGATGCTATTTTTTTGTCGTACCGTCCGGTTTGCTGGCGACAACCAGGGATTTATCGATTGCGGCTAGGCAGGAAGACACAGCCTGATTTATGCAGAAAGTCACGAAATTAAATAAAGCTGAAATAACCGTTTATCGGTTAAGGCCAAGGGTAATAATACACTGTGATATATTACATTATATGGAATATGTAATATCGCAAATAACTTCAAGGAGTGAGCAAAATGGCAAATGACAATGATAACAAAATGAGCAGAGAAGAAGCAGGACGTCTGGGTGGCGAAGCAACTTCGAATAATCATGACAAGGAATTTTATCAGGAAATTGGCCAAAAGGGTGGAGAATCCACTGCTGAATCTCACGACAAAGAGTTCTATCAGGAAATCGGTGAAGAAGGCGGCAAAGCCCGCAGTGATTCCGATGGTATGAGCCGCGAAGAAGCAGGACGCAAAGGCGGCCAGACACGCTCCAATAACAATAATACGAATAATAACGACTGATTACTTTTGTAGTTCAGATTACTCGAATATTTTAGAAAAAGGGAATAATACAGATGGATGTAAACGAACCGCCTACATAGACGGTTCGTTTTTTTTGTGTATAAACGCAGGATTTGTAAATATGAATACAGGCTTAGTATACATAAACGCAGAAGGCAGAGTATATCCATCTCTGCAAGTATATACGCTTCTTTAGAAAATACGTTCGTCCCCATAAGTCCGAATTACTGGGTTTGTACATTTAAGGTTTATGAAAGGTTGGCATTAATACCTTGTAAGGTTGCCTGTCTATAATCATCCTTGTGAGCACGAACAAGGAGGAATAGACATGACTACTATGCTAAAAGCAGTAAATATCCAAAAAACCTACGGCAGCCGGGGAAACTTGTATCCGGCGCTGAATGGCATTGATCTGGAGATTCAAAAAGGAGAATTTATCGGTGTAATGGGGCCTTCCGGAGCGGGCAAATCCACACTTCTTCATGTGTTATCTACGATTGACAGTCCCTCAGCCGGCGAGATTCAGATTGCCGGTCAGCAGATTCTAACCATGAATGACAGCCAGCTATCCGATTTCCGCCGTGAATCGCTCGGGTTTATTTTTCAGGATTATAATCTGCTGGATACGCTGACGGTGCAGGAGAATATTGCACTTCCGCTGGCATTGTCCCGTGTGCCGGCACGGGAGATCGAGCAGCGTGTGCAGCAGATGGCCAACACTTTTGGCATCAACGATTTGCTTGATAAATATCCGTACCAGATCTCTGGTGGGCAAAAGCAGCGGGCGGCAGCTTCCCGAGCAATGGTAAGCCAGCCGGAACTGATTTTTGCGGATGAGCCGACAGGAGCACTCGATTCCAAATCGGCTGCCAATCTGCTGGACAATCTGGCTCTCCTGAATGAACAAGAGCAAGCCACGATTATGATGGTAACCCATGATGCTTTTGCGGCAAGCTTTTGCAAACGGGTGCTGTTTATTGTAGATGGACGAATAGCTATGGAGCTGCATCGGATGGAGAGCCAGCGGCAGCTGTTTTTGCAGCGTATTCTGGATGTGCTTGCTTCCTTCGGAGGTGACCCGGCATGACGCTGCTACGGCTGGCGAGTCGCAATCTGCTGAATAATTTCCGCAGTTACTTTTTATATTTTGCTTCGATGGTTTTCAGTGTGCTGATTTATTTTACATTTGTTTCACTAAAATATGACTCCGCAATCCAGCAGCAGACTAGCGGATCGCTCAAGATTGATTCCGCATTTAACGGAGCATCGATTGTGCTTATTATTTTTGTAGCTATTTTTATCTGGTATTCGAACAGCTTTTTTACACGCAAGCGCAAAAAGGAAGTGGGTTTGTATTCGCTGCTCGGCGTGCGCAAAAAGCAGATTGGCTGGATGCTGTTTTATGAGAACTTTATGATGGGTGTGCTTGCACTGGCTGCAGGGATTATCCTGGGCGCTTTTTTATCGAAGTTCTTTGTCATGTTGCTTATGAAAGTGATGGGTTATGAAGCAATAGGGCATTTTGTTCTGTCCGCGCCCGCTGTAGTCAATACCGGTATCGTATTTCTGGTCCTGATCCTGCTTACTTCGCTGCATGGTTACCGGCTTATTTACCGATTCCGATTGATCGAACTGTTCCAGGCGGATCAGCTGGGAGAACTGGCACCGCGTGCTTCCCTGCTGCGAGCGTTATTGTCTCTGATCATGATCGGCACCGGATATGCACTAACGCTTCAGAATTATATGGAATCAGTCGTCTGGCGGCAGCTGGGCTTTCTGATGACACCTCTGTTGATCCTGATTCTGGTGATCTCCGGCACGTATCTGCTATTCAACACTCTTACGGTTTATCTGCTTCGTCTGATCCGCAGCCGCAAAAATTATTTCTGGCGCGGTATTCATCTGGTCAGCATCGCGCAGCTGCTCTACCGAATCAGGGGTAATGCAGTGATCCTGACGGTCATCACCGTGCTCAGTGCTACTACGCTGACCGCAGGAGGAACAGCGTACAGTCTTTATTATCAAAATGACAAAAATATCTCGCTTGCTGATCCCAACAGTCTGATGTATCTCTCGCAAGGCAGTGCTGCAGATACGACTATCGGGCGATTGATCGATAAAAGTCAGGGAATACATGTGCGATATCACGATACACTCTCTGCGCTTCAGCTGACTGTGGATATAAGCTCTCTTCCCAGCCTGACTACAGGTGCCAAGCAGGTATTTACAGTTATTCCTATGAGCAGTTATAACCGGCTGGCCGACTGGCAGGGGGACAAGGATCAGCTTGACCTTCAGAGTAAACAGGCAGTGGTGCTGGATGCAGGCTACTCGGAGCAATTTTCACCCCATTATCAAGGAGCTTCCCTTCGCCTGCATGCCGGCAAAATCAAACAGGACATTCAGGTGACCCGGTTGTATTCCTATAATGTACTGAATTCCGGAACATCAGGAACAACTATTGTACTGCCGGATACCGTGTTTACTGCGCTGGCTACCCAGACCGCTCCTGTACAGATGCAGATTTACGGTCTGGATGGAGATCGTCAGGCGGCTCGACAGCTTGCTGATACGCTGAAGCAGCATTTGCCTGAATCGTCCCGCCTGTCCAGTGAGGCAGCAGATTATTCGGCAGGCATGCAGGCATTTGGACTGCTGATCTTTATGAGTGGATTTTTGGGATTGGTATTTCTGGCGGCTACTGGCAGTATTCTTTATTTCAAGCAGCTGACCGAGGCCCATGCCGAAGTGGATCGTTATGCGGTACTGCTCAAGATCGGGGTCAAGCGTTCAGAGATTTGCAAGTCGGTCTATCAGCAGCTATCTTTTATTTTCGGACTGCCTTTGCTGGCAGGTATGGCACACTGCGCAGTTGCCCTGACCGGTCTGTTCCAGCTGTTGTCTGCCAACGTAGCGATTCCGGTAACGATCTGTATGGTGGTGTACAGTACGCTGTATCTCGTCTATTACCTGTTCACCGGGCATCAGTATTACCGGATTGTGACGCAATCTGCAGCTCATTAAATATATCAAGGGAGACTACAAATAATGAAAAAATGGATGATATCCGTAATAGTCGTGGTTATTATGCTTATAGCCGGTGTTGTTATTCTTCAAAATGTTAATTTTAATCGTCTGGGCACAGATCACTATTATGTACAGACGCAGGGACAAGGCAAAAAGCTGGAAGATCGAACCAGCAGCGGCGAGATTTATACCAGCTATGAATATACGCTGCCTGCATCCGATGCGAATGGAACTGGAATGACAATTACTTTCACCGCCGCCAAGCAGCTGCGACAGGGAGCCTGGCTGATGTTATATATCAAAGATGGCGAAGTGACTTCTTATGAGGAGGTTCAGCCGGCTGATGTGCCGGCTGCTGCACAGAGCAAGCTGGCGGCCGGTCAGGAGGGAGCGAAGTGATTCCTTCTATTCCGCAAAAGGAACGTATCGTAGCACTCGATATTATTCGTGGTATTGCCCTGTTTGGTATTTTGCTGGTGAATATTAAGGGTTATATTCTGTACACGGAAGAGATTCCGCCTTTCCATGGTATCAATCACTGGCTGGAAATAGGGTTTGATGTGCTGATTGAGAAAAAGTTTTTCTCTATATTTTCTTTTTTGTTTGGTGTCGGTTTTTATATTTTTGCTTCGCGGGCAGAGCAGCGGGGAGACCGTCCATTGTGGCGGTTTGCACGTCGCCTGATCGCGATGCTATTAATTGGTATTGTCCATGTGTTCTTTTTCTTTGGAAGTATTTTGCCAATCTATGCAGTAGCGGGCTGGATCTTGCTGCCTTTTTACCGTGCCCGTGTAGTGACACTGGTGCGCTGGCTGATCGGTCTGGTAATTGTATATGAGGCTGGGGCGCTGGCCGGATTGTTACTGCAGATGAACAGGTTTCCCGACCATCTGGTAGTATTTTTCCAGTACTTGAATAGTCTGAGTAGTGATCTTCTGCTGATCATTATTATGTTTATGGCCGGTTTTGCAGCAGCCAAATCAGGCATTATCCAGCATATGGATCGCTATCGCAGCAGTCTGCGCCGGCTCAGTCTTGGCGCGCTGGTGCTGTTTCTCCCGCTGGCAGTTGGCAGCCTGTATGCTGCTGTCGTATATGGATATGAGCTGGAACAGATGATGCTGTGCCTGGAAAGTATCCCGGGAACTGTCTTTTATCTGGCATCGCTATTTCTGGTCATGCAATCGGTACGGATGCAGCGTTTTTTTCGACCGGTAGCTCGTGTAGGGCAGATGGCACTGACGAATTATTTTACCCAGAATCTGCTCGGGAATGCTATGATTGCCCTGATGGGGATGACTGTAATTTCGCCGCTGGATTCGATTGTGATGGCGCTGGTCATCTATAGTATACAGATCGTATGGACGCTGGTATGGTTCCGCTACTTTACGATGGGACCGATGGAGAAGCTATGGCGGTGGATGACCTATGGTCGTCAGTCGCCGGTCAACAATAAGGTCTGATCTTATACAGATATATGAATGCTCAGGAGGGATGTCATGTCTGCAGCTGGCAAAAAAGTATTGGTTATTGACGACGAGGAAGATATTCGCAAATTACTCAAAACGGTTCTCGACAAGGAAGGCATCCCGCATGTGATTACGGCTGGAAGTGTAGCGGAAGGCATGCAGCAGTTCCGCGAGCAGCAGCCGGATCTGGTGCTGCTGGATATTATGCTGCCGGATGGAGAAGGCTATGAAGTCTGCCGCCAGATTCGCAGCATCTCGCGGGTACCGATTCTGTTCCTGTCCGCCCGTAATGAAGAAGTGGACAAGCTGCTCGGTCTGATGATCGGCGGTGATGATTATATTACCAAGCCATTCAGTCCGAGAGAGGTGGCTTACCGGGTCAAAGCACAGCTGCGTCGCTCTGAATATTTGCAGCCGGACGCCGAACAGGATTTTATTCTGGAGGCAGGTCCTTTTGTATTCAATGAGCAAAAAGCCGAACTCGCCAAAAACGGTCGCATTATCGAACTCAAACCCAAGGAACTGGGATTGATGAAGTATTTCATGCAAAATATCAACCGGGTAATCAGCAAGGAGCGACTGTATGATGTGGTCTGGGGAGAAGACTTTATCGGAATGGACAATACAGTCATGGTGCATATTCGCCGATTACGGGAAAAGATTGAAGATCAGCCTTCCCAGCCAGAATATCTGATTACCATCAAGGGACTCGGCTACAAGCTGATGATCGGAGATCGATAAATTATGAAATGGAAGCTGACCGGTCGCTATCTGCTGTCTGTGGTACTGGTCGTCATCGTCGTAGTAGGCATTAATCTGGTTCTGCTGATCGGCGGGCTGATTACGCGCAGTGCTGTACAATTTCCCCAGCTAATGTCCAGTTCAACAGCAGCAGAAGAGTTCACTCGTTCGTTTGGCAGACAGATTGAGAATAAGGCTGGCACACTGGGTATCACGGCAGAAGGCAAGCATCAGCTGGAGCAGCAGAATGCCTGGGTGCAGATTCTGGATGAGCAGGGTCGGCAAATCTATGCTTACCGGACTCCCGACAATTTGCCACATGCGTATACGCCAGCCGAGATTATCCAGATGTACAAGTACAAGGAAATCGATATGGAGACGACCCTGTTTATGGGCAGCCGCAGCGAGGGTACCCATCAGTACAGCTATTTTGTAGGGATTCGTGATCGTAATCTGAGCCGATATGTATTTTTTCTGGATGTAAGTGCTTTTCTGTCTATCGCTCATATTGGTACGTATATTATCTTGCTGGATATACTGATTGCGCTGCTGATTGGATACTTTTTCAGTAAGCAGCTAACCCGGCCGCTCTATGCATTGATCGATAAAATCAAGCGGCTGGCAAGTAATAATTATTATGTGGATGATACCCCAAAAGGAATCTATACCAGTGTATTCGCCAATCTGAACGATCTATCCAATCGGCTGCAAGCCAACGAAGCAGAACGCACCAAGCTGGACCGTATGCGGGAGGAATGGATCGCCAATGTATCCCACGATATCAAGACGCCGCTCGCGTCTATTCAGGGATTTGCCGAGATGCTCCGGGATGCCGATTATCAATTCACTCTGGATGAGATCCGTGAATATGCCGGGATTATCGAGAACAAATCGGTCTATATCAAAGAAGTGATCGAAGATCTCAATCTCACGACCCGCCTGCGCAACAAGGCATTGACACTGAATAAACAGGAAGTGAATCTGGTCGGTCTGCTGCGCAATATATTGATCGATATTATGAATGATCCGCAGTATGCTGCGCGTGATCTGGAGCTGGAGGCTGGAGAAGAACCGATCATGAAGCAGGTGGATGAGCTGCTGCTGCGCCGGGCGATCAGCAATCTGGTGTATAATTCTATCTTGCATAATGAAGCGGATGTACAGATTAGAGTAACCGCTTATCAGGCAGAGCAGACTCATATCATTATCGAAGACAATGGCAAAGGCATCAGTCCCGAAGAACTGGATCAGATCTTCAACCGATACTACCGCGGAACCAACAGCGGCGAAGCACACAAAGGCTCCGGGCTGGGCATGGCTATTGCCAAAGATATTATTCGGGAGCATAACGGCAGCATCTCGATTCAGAGTACGCCGGGGCAAGGAACACGGATCGAGATTGTTTTGTAAAAGATTCCTTGCCGGGCTGATCCGAAAAACGCCTGCTGTCCGTCAACGCATTATTCGATCAAATAGAGATAAATAGAAAATGGCTGCACCAGCTTCCTGCCGTAACATCAGAGGAAGCTAGTGCATCCTTTTTTTGTCATTTCACAACATACTAAAGTAACTATTTAAAGTAAAATTGCAATCATTCTGTATCCATGCTATATTTTGACCAGAAAACCAAAATAGTTTTTTGGTCAAAATGGATAGAAAAATAGAGCAGTAGAGTGAAGATAACGACGCAGAGAGTCATACCGTCTGACCACTGCTGACTGTCTGGCTGGAACAGGATTGGAGGGAATCATGCAAAAGATGGATGAGATGGATCATACAATCAAGTTATCGTTTATGCTGGATCATTTACCTGAGGGAGGATATGCACATATGACAGAACATCGTTCGGATGAGAGATATATCAAAATTATCAATACAGCACGAGAAGTATTCTCGCTGCTGGGTTATAAGGCAACTACAGTGGATCGTATAGCCAAAAGCGCAGGTATTAGCAAGGGAGCTATTTATCTGTTTTTTGAGACCAAGGAAGACATTCTGATTGCGGTTATGGACAATTATATCCATGAGATGATCGGCAGCGCCGAAGAAGCGATGAATGGAGAAGGAACACCGGAAGAACGGTTGTACCGGGCGATCTACGCTTGTATCATTTACCGCAAAAATCTGTGTATTGTCGACAAGCTGATCATGGAACAAGGACAGTTCGGGACGCCCGTATCCCAGAATGCTCTCAACAAATTCAACCATGCTACGATCCTGTCTGTGCAGCAGCTGCTGGACAAAGCCGTTACGCAGCAGCTGATCCGGGAGCAGAATACGCAAGTGACTGCTTTTGCACTGGCTCATTTGTATGAAGCGCTCACCTCCGAATGGGAGCTGCATCATGAACCACTGGAAGATGAGGTTATTTTTGAAATGCTGCGCAAAGTGCTGATGTAATAAAAATAAATAACGCTGGATGAGAAATCGTTATTGTACAGTGAAGGAGCCTATATACATGAGTAAAACATATCGTTCCATATGGATCAGCGGCGTGGTGCTGAGTATGATGCTGACAGGATGCTCGACCGCACCTGCTGCTGTTCCCCCGGCTAACACCGTATCATTGATCCAGGTGAAAGAAACACCGCTGACAGCTATTTATGATTTGTCGGGTACGCTGCAAGCCCGGACTTCCTCGCCGGTATCTTTTGAAATGGGGGGAACCGTGGATGCGCTCGGTGTTGATATCGGGGATACAGTCAGCAAGGGTACAGTACTGGCCCGACTTAATACCGACGATCTGGATCTCAAGGTAGCCGAGGCGCAGCAGGCTGTGCAGCAGGCAGCCGCCGGTCGTAATAGCGCCACCGCATCGCTCAGCAATGCAAAAGCTGTGCGCACCGCTGCCGAAGCCAGCGTGGCGGCAGCCCAGGCTCAGGTGGAAGGTGCACAGAGCAAGCAGCAGGGTGTCCTCGATGGAGCACGCAGTCAGGAGAAAGCACAGGCCCGTAATGCCGTGAGCAAAGCACAAGTTGCCTATAATCAAGCGGAATCCGCAGCCAAGCGGGCAGAAGCCTTGTATCAAAATGGGCTATTGTCCCAACAGGAAAACGAACAAGCCCAGACTGCGCTGTCCAATGCAGAGGCCGCGCTGAATGATGCCAAAGAGCAGCTGTCGCTCACTCTGGAAGGAGCCAGCACCTCCGATCGTGCCAGCGCAGCTGCTGCGGTCAAGCAGGCACAGGTTGATATAGAATCTGCACGTGCCAGCGTATCGCAGGCAGAAGCAGGTATCCAGCAGGCGCAAGCCGGTGTCGAACAAGCGCAGGCCAGCTATGATCAAGCCCGTGTTGCTCTTGATCAGGCCCGGCTCGCCCGGTCCAAATCTATACTGAAATCTCCTCTGAGCGGCGTTGTTCTGGACAAGACGCTTAGCGCAGGACAGGTTGCGGGTGCAGGAACAAGTGCATTTACAATCGGTGAGATCGATCACCTCAAAGTACTGCTGCCTGTACCGGATAACGAAATCAGCCGGTGGAAAAAAGGCCAGCAGGTAAGTATTACACTCTATGACGAACAGCGTACCGGTACTATTGCGACCATTTATCCCAAAACAAACGACAACACCGGATCGATCAGTGTAGAGGTACAGATTGCCAATCCCAAGCGGGACTGGAAACCGGGCCAGGTTGTAAAGGCTTCTCGCCAGACCGGAGCGCAAAAAGGGATTATGGTACCGATTGCTGCTGTAATCAGCACCGATAATGCACCGTATGTATTCAGAAATATCAAAGGCAAGGCAGTACGAACCCCGGTCAAAACAGGCAGTCTCTACAACAATCAGCTGGTGATCACGAGCGGCCTGAAACCCGGTGATCAGATCGTGACATCGGGCGCGGATCGTCTGTTTGACGGAGATGCGATTCAGGGACAGAGCCAGTCGTCCACACAGGAGGCTGGACAGCAATGATCAACTATATCGTCAAAAAGCGCAAAATCACACTGCTGTTCTTTGGTATGCTGATCCTGGTAGGTGCCGTAAGCGGATTCGGACTGCCCAAGCAGCTGATGCCTGATATTATCGTCAAGCAGGCTACGGTTACTACAACGTATGCAGGAGCCACACCGGAGCTGATGGAGACGACAGTGACCCGGGTACTGGAATCGAAGATCAAGGAAGTATCCAATCTGAAAACGGTAAGCTCGATCTCCGGAGCGGGTGTATCCGTTATTACGCTGGAGACACAGCCGACAGCAGATGCACCGTCTGTATGGAATGAGCTTCGCAAAAAGGTGGAAGATGCCGAATCCGATCTGCCGGATGCTGCCGACAAGCCGGTTATCAATGATAATCTGACCAAGTCATTCGTGCAGTCCTTTGCTATTTACAACAAGGATTATAACAGCCTGCTTGGACTGCAGGATCTAATGACCGACTGGAAAGACCAGCTGCGCTCGGTGGAAGGTGTTACGGATGTGACTGTCAATGGACTGCCGGAGCAGCAGGTACGTATCGAAGCGGATATGTCCAGACTTCAACAGTATGGTATCCCCTGGGAAGCTGTGATGAAAGCTGTCCAATCCGAGAATAACCGCGTACCCACGGGAACGCTGGACTACAAAGATCGCAGCTATCAGCTGAAAGTGCCGCTGAATTACCAGGTAGACAGTCTAAAGGATATCGTTGTGTTCCGGTCGTCCCAGGGAACACCTGTCTATCTCAAAGATGTAGCCACCGTCAAAATGACTACCGAAAAAGCCGAATATCTGAGCTATTATAACGGTCAACCGTCTATATCGATTCTGATTAACAGCGAAGTGGGCTCTGATGTACCGCAGGTCTATGAGCGCGTGAATGCCAAAATGGCAGAGCTGGAACCTACATTGCCTGCCACGATGAAGATCACTTCGTTATTTGCCCAAAAAGACGAGACAGATCGCATATTTAATAATTTGCTGCACGAGACCATGATTGCGATTGCTGTAGTTGTCATTGTATGTATGCTCGGTCTGAACTGGTTGACTTCATCCTTTGTCGCGCTGGCGATTCCGATATCGGTCGCGATTGCGATGATTCTGCTGCCGGTGATGGGGATCACGCTCAATCAGATTACAGTGGTAGGATTGATTATTGTACTGGGGATTCTGGTGGATGATGCGGTGGTCGTCAATGACAATATCGAGAGGCGGCTGTCCGTGCTGCGGGAGAATCCGCATGATGCCGCTATTCGAGGAACCAAAGAAGTAGCTATTTCGATTCTGACAGCGACTTTGTCCACGATCGCTGCCTTTGCACCGCTGATGTTCCTGAGTGGGGATGTGGGTGCATTTATCAAACCGATTCCGGTCGTTATCTCACTGGCGATGCTTGCTTCCATGGCAATGTCGCTGACCATTATTCCGATTTTCCGTGAATGGTATGAACGCCGTAATCTAATAAAAGGCAAAAAAAGTCGCAGCGACAAGCCGGTCGGACTGCTGGGCAAGCAGATTCAGATGGCTTCGGATGCCTATGCCCATCATTTGATGCCGCGTGTACTGAAGCGTCCGACCCTTATCGCACTGCTCGGATTGATTATCAGTACAGCCATTTATGGATTGGCGGTTCTGACGCCTGTGCAGCTGTTCCCGCGTTCAAGCAATGCGGAGCTGACGATGGATATTACCATGCCTACCGGTTCGTCTATTGAAGATACCAACAAGACCGTACAGCAGATCGCCGCCTGGGTCAAACAGCAGCCGGGTGTACAGAATATGTCCTATGCTGCTGGAGGAACAGCGGCGCCGCTATTTTATAACATTACGAATATTGCCAGTTTCTCGACCAACCATGCACAGATTCTGCTCAAAGGCGACAATAACCAGCTCGACAGCACGCAGGCAGTTACTGATTGGCCGCTGCTGCTCAAGCAGAAATTCCCTCAGGTCAGCACTGCCGTCAAGCAGACCGAACTGGGGATTCCGGTAGGCAAACCAGTCTCGATCCGGGTAACCGGTACTGATCTGGAAGAACTGCGCAAGCTGACCGAGCAGGTCAAAAATGCAGTCGCAGCAGCCAGTGGTACCAGCAATATTACAGATACGATGGGTATCCAGAATTACACGCTTGATTTTGAAGTCAACAAGCCTGCGCTGGATCGTTACAATGTGAGCTACGAGAATCTGACCCGTACACTGCTAATGATGGGCACGGGTGTCAGTGTAGGTGATTTTGATAATGGCAAGGATCTGGTCGATATCAAAATCTTTATGAAAGATGCCTCTACGGTCGATCCGTCCATTCTGTTCCAGCAGGTCAATGTGACCAATGCCGATAATGTGCAGGTGCCACTGTCGCAGCTGGTTGAGATTCGTCCGGCCTTTTCCATCAAGCAGATTAATCACTATAATCTGTCACGTGTCAATACGATTGAAGCCGATGTAACCGGTCGTACCGCTACAGAAGTGATGTCCGATGTAACTGCCGGACTGAACAAAATCCAGTTTCCGCAGGGATATTCCTGGCAAGTGGGCGGAGAGACATCCAAACAGTCGGATATCTTTATTGATCTCGCCAAGCTGTTCGCTGTCGTGGTTGTACTGATCCTGATCCTGATTACGATGCAGTTCTATTCACTGTGGATTCCGCTGATCGTGATGACGACTGTCTATCTGGCTGCGGCCGGCGGTGTGCTGGGACTATTTATCAGCCAGACGCCTATTGGGTTTATGTCGATTATGGGGATTATCTCGCTCGCCGGTATCGTAGTACGTAACGGTATCGTCCTGATCGAATTTATCGAGGATGCCCGGCATGAAGGGCTGGAGATGAAGGAAGCGATTATCCAGGCAGCTTCAGCCCGTTTTCGTCCGATTCTGCTTACTTCGCTCGCAGCGATTGTAGCGCTGCTGCCGATGGCGACGGTAGGGGAAGAGCTGTTCCGTCCGCTGGCAATCGCGATTGTATTTGGACTTGTGTTCTCGACGATCCTGACATTGTTCGTCGTGCCATCCCTGTATATGGTGCTCGCCAGACGCGATGACAAACGCAAAGCCCGTCGTGCACAGGAAGAAGCGTTGTATCAGAGCAGACTGGCAGGAGACGTCAGAGAGAAATAATCCAATTCTATTTATAAAAATCGGAAATGATTAAGCTGTTCCGATATAGTCAAATCATCATTAAGTATGGCTGTATAGCCAATAATTCAGCCAATATGTACCGGGCAACTATACAAAAAGCAATCGTTTGATCATCGGAATGACGGAATAACTGTCATTTCGCCGGATCAAGTGATTGCTTTTTTGCATGTTATTTATTTTTGGCAGTGTCAGCTGGAGATACCCACGATATGTGAGACCACCTTTTTATCTTCCGTATAAACGGAGATATGACGGCTGTCTGGACTCCAGCGGGTAGACTGGTTATACTCCTGAATCTCGCCGGTGAGCGGAATAGTCTTGCCTGTTCGCTGATCGAAAATATACAGCCCTTTGAGACCCTGCTGGCTCTCCTGATAGATGGTAAAAGCTAGCAGTTCGCCATCGGGTGACCAGGCTGGGCGTCCCAGCAATGTTCCTTCGCCAATCGTTCCTTTGACATTGCCCTTATCATCGATCACGAGAAGGCGAAACGGCTCCGAAGTATTCCATTTTACTTCCTGGATCACAATCGATTTCCCATCGGGAGCAACAGAAAAATCAGCAACATTCGAAGCGACCAGAGTAGACTTCAGATCCTGAGTCGTAAAGCTGTTTAGCGTAGTATATCCCTGACCATCGCTCGCCAGATAATAGATACGTTCGCCAACTTTCTCGACATGATGGATGGCTTCGGTCGGATGAGGTTCGTGAAATTGCAGCCGTGTAGACTTGCCCTGCAGATCAATCAGCCGAATTCCGGTTCCTGGCAATCCGGAGATCAGCTGCTCATTATCTGCCCACTTCACCTCATTTACCATATCCATATCGCCGAGTTTGACAATTTGGCCGGTAGCTCGTTCCAGAATATAACCATGAATAACATATTTGTCGTTCTCGCGTCCTTCTGTAAAATAGACATGCTTGCCGTCCGGAGAGGCTTCCGCCAGATATTGCGGAGCTTTGCGGTTCGGCGTTAAAGGCGTACTTTTTCCGGTAGAGAGATGATAGACGAGCAGCCGATCTTCTTTATTAATTAGCAGTTCATCAGGACTGAGCCAGGTACGGGCATATACATTATCCAATGCATCGACAGAAGTGAGCATGACGGTCGGCTGTTGTCCGGTAGACGAAGAGTCATCAGATACCACAGTCAGCTGCTGCCCCTTGCTGCCGTTAACTGCTGCATCATTGCCGCACCCGCCGAGCAGCAGTATCAATGCCAGCAGGCTACAGCCGATTGTCGATCTCCGAACGAACGGTGAGTGTGAAGCCATGGTATATTTGGCAAAGGATTGTCTGAAATTTCGCATAGGCATATCTCCTTTAGGATCGAACTGGAATTGCTATACGATACGAATGACTCTACGTACGACAGCATTACACCCATCATAGGGCTTAAAAGTTGCTAGAATATATCGGAATGTATCCAACTTGTAAATAAATCAAGCCACAAACTTTCGTACAGCAACATACAAATGGTTTACTTCATGCTATCATTAGATCATGCATGACGCTTACATATAGCCAGCTGCCTGCAAGGCACTCTGGCTTGAGATGAACGCTGCACTGGAGGTGAATATATCCATGACGATTGAAGAGAGAAAGCAATTGCGAATGAAGCTGCTCCAGGATCTGTATGATTACCATTTCGGCCCGGATGAAAAATCCTATAACCTGCCTGGACCGAAAAAGAACAGTGGTCCTCTTACCGACAAAGAGACCCGGCTTGCCTACGATTATCTCAGCAAAAAAGGGCTGATCGAAATCAAGGATGTTGTCGGCTTTATCCACTTTTCGATTACACCCTACGGGATTGATGTTATTGAAGAGGCTGCCGGATAATAATAACTATTTGATGCAATCCCCAAGTCGCTTCCGCTTTTGCCGGAACGGCTTTTTTCATATGCGCGTCAGTTCGAGTATTATCCGGTTGCCCTCGGGACCGGATGATGCAATATAGAGACGGCCGCCCATGCGCTGTGCCAGACGCCGGGCAAGCGGCAGACCGAGTCCCGTCCCGCTGCCTGTCCGGGAGCGATCACTGCTAAGGGTAGTATAAGGCTCAAATACCGTTTCCCACTTTTCCGGTGGAATCAGCGGTCCGGAATTGCTGATAGCCAGCACATAATGCGTATGAGTAGAAGCAGCAGAAGTATCGAAGGCTGTATCATCCACCGGGGCAATATGGATCCAGCCCTGCTCCGGCAAATTGTACTTAACCGCATTATCCAGCAGATTCAGCAAAATGTGCATCAAATGTCCATGATCGGCTTGAACCTCGGCATTGACCGGTTCAGCAGTGAGTGTGATTCCGGCTGCAGCAGCTTTGCCGCGTGTACGTTCGATCGCTTCCTGCAGTACAGTATCCAGCTGCAGCTGCTCGATATTCATTTCAAAATCATACTTTTCCAGCAAAGAGAGACGGATAGAATCTTCGATCAGACTGATAAGCCGCCGAATCTCCGATGAGATACTGGTACTTGCTTCATGAACCAGCTGGGGATCATCTCCATACATTTCCAGTAGATCGGCATACGCCTGGATTGAGGTTGCCGGTGTTTTCAGTTCATGACTGATATTGCCGATAAATGCTTTTTGCAGCTGCTCCAATTCACTGAGACGACTAACCGCCTGCTCCAGCTGCCGCTTCTCGCTCTGCAGCTCTTCGATACTGCGGCGAATCATGCCGCCCATATGCACGATGCCATCACCGAGCTGTCCCAATTCATCCCGGCGGCGGAGCAAATAGTGCTGCTCGTCTGGATAATGACCGCTGGCGATAGAGCGCGACTCGACCATCAGTGTCTGAATATCCGATGTCTGGCGGCGAATATAGATCCATCCGATAACAAAGCTCAGCACCAGAACGACTGCACCGGTCCAGATGCACAGCAGAAGGGTGCTACGATAGAACGTCTGCTGTTCAAGAATCGATAGATGCAGCTGCACAGCACCAAGCAGTCCATCCGGGCCGTGCATAGGAGCCAGATAAAGAATCGAAGAGCCCTGTGTAATATATGCTGTTTTGTCCTGCAGGGCATAGTGCAGCGCTGAGGTTACATCGGTTCGGCGGGCCAGCGGCAGCGAGTCGCCAACCAGCTGTCCGCGTGCATCATAGAGGATGACGCGCATATTGCTGGACAAGCCCAGATCGACTGCCAGTTCGGAGCCTCGAAGCTTCATAAATTCCTCAGGGGTCAGACGCTTTCCAGTCAGATACTCCTGATGAATCCGCATCTCCATATTCTGACTCTGATACTGCAGCTGGTACTCGGTCTGCTTTTGCTGGTTGGCACGAATACCGGAGAGAACAAGTGTACTGAGGATCACGATCGTAAATACAAGCAGTGCCCCGAGAAAAAGCGGGAATTTCCAGCGAAGACTAAGTCCCTGGCGAAGATTTGCTCGTCTACCGGGCGAAACTGACGGATGCCTATTTCGGAGTTGGTTATCCTGACGATCCGTAAGGGAATCGGGCAGGGGAGCAGAGTGAGAATGTTTGGTCATTAGACCGATTCCGCCTTGTAGCCGATTCCATAGACCGTCTGCAATATTCCCTGATCTTCACCGAGCTTTTTGCGCAGCCGCTGAATATGAATATCGACGGTTCGGGTCTCACCGGGAAAGTCGATTCCCCATACCAGCTCCAGCAGTTCCTCGCGGGTGTAGACGCGGCTTGGGTGCGTAACCAGCAGCGCCAGCAGATCGAATTCCTTGGGAGTGAGTTCGAGCGGCTGCTGTCCGGCTGTTGCCCGGCGGCTGGACAGCTGTACTTCTACCGCGCCTAGCCGCTGGGGCTCAGGCAGCGAATCAGGTGTACGTTCACGATCTACGCGACGAGCGAGTGCCTTGATCCGCGCGATCAGCTCGCGGATATCAAATGGCTTGGATACAAAATCGTCTGCTCCCAGCTCCAGGCCGATCACTTTATCCACGATATCCGATTTGGCAGTCAGCATCAGAATGCCCAATCCTTTACGATTATCCAGCTGTCGGCACACTTCATATCCATCCATACCGGGCATCATAATATCTAGCACCAGCACATCCGGGCGAAACGTAGCGACGCGAGCCAGCGCATCCCGTCCATCCTCGGCAGTTTCTACTGTAAAGTGTTCTCTTCGCAGTGCATAAGCAATCGAATTGCGAATGCTGACTTCATCATCCGCGACTAGTATTTTTTTGGACATATTCATCTTCCTTTGATCTGAATTTTAAAAAGTTAGGTAGTTTTTTTGTAAGATCGTATATATTATTTTTATGCCATAGCATCTATTGTCCATAGCATCTATCATCGATAGTCAATGATCGACTGCATATAATATATCCATATATCTCCTGATATGCCAAGAAGCCCTGCTGCAGAGCAGAGCTTCTGTATCATCGTATTCTCCGTCCAAGTACGATAACGGAGCGGGAATACGATCTGCTTATAGAGACGATCGCAGAGGTGTAGCCGCCTGGTGATCGTCGAGACGGAATGGTTAATCGGTAATATTATCGGTATAATAGGCGATGATATCCTTGCGCCGAATAATGCCGAGGAAGATACCCATACTGTCGACAACCGGTACAAAGTTCTGATCGGCAGCCAGTGTCAGCATATCCTCCATATTGGCAGTAATCTCTACGCTTTCATTATGTACACGCCGCTGCAGCTGACTGATCGGAATATCACGCATCGCTTCAAAATCGAGGTTGAACGAGTTTTTCAGTTTCCAGAGCAGATCGCCTTCGGACAGGGTGCCCACGTATTTACCCTCTTCATCGATGATCGGAATCGCTGTATAATGATGCCGTTCCAGATCTTCCATGGCCTCCATCATGGATATAGAGGAAGTTATATAGGCTACCTGCTCTTTGGGCAGCAGAAAGTAGGATATTTGCATGGGATGACACTCCTTTACATTGAATGTAATCAATAATAGTCTTATTAAACCACATTTTGGGGTTCGTGTGTAAAGGTTTACAGCTTTGTATCCACCATGTCATAGCCCATTCTATACATAATAGGCTGATTGCAGTTGGAAAATGAAATATATTTTTTACATATAAAAAGTCAGCCGCAAATCAAATCGTCAGTAGGCAACAAAGCATAGTAATGCAGAAAGAGCTGTATTCCATTCCCTATATCAATGATCCTGCTTAGCAAAAGGAGAATTCTTATGTCCTCAATGTATACCGAATCCCAGCTTATCGAACAAATTATAGCTCTGCTGCAGCAGACGGATATTTATCAGGACGATCATCATCGTATGGTAGCCAGTGCATTCAGCCATACATGGCGCGGTGATCTGGAGCCGCATATTAAGGTAGAGCCGGAGACGTACCGTATTCAGCTGTATGAGCGCGGCATACTCTCTGTAGATCGTCCAACTACTCATGCGGAAGATGTGATCTATTACGTACTGGAAGAGATCATATTTGCTACTGTTCATATCGGACTGCTGCGCAAATATGAGGTGAATAACCGGGATCGGCATCTGCAGTATACGGATGCCGTAATGGCAGAAATCAATCAGGGCGTGAATCAGGCTTTTCATCAGATTGGTGGAATCTATGAAGAGTGGCATCTGGCTGGCAGACGCAGTCAGCTGCATAATTTGTAAATAAGAATAAGGAGTACCCCGATGATTATTATGATTAATGGTGCTTTTGGAACAGGCAAGACGACAGTAGCTGCACAGCTGCATTCCCTGCTGCCGGGCAGTATGATTTATGATCCGGAACAGGTCGGTTATATGCTGCGTGAGATGATTCCGTCTTCGATGCAGCTGCCTTATGAGCAGACAGGTGATTTTCAGGATATGGACCTGTGGAAATTGCTTGTTGTACAAGTCGCAGCTCATTTGCAGCAGCAGTATCGCAGGCATCTAATCGTACCTATGACGATCTGCAATCGGGAGAAGTTCGAATTTATCCATCATGGTTTTATACAGCTCGATCCGGATACGTATCACTTTTGCCTGCTGGCTTCCCGAGCAGTTATTCATCAGCGGCTGCGCAAGCGGGGGGAGGTAGAGGGCAACTGGTGTTTCCAGCAGACAGACCGCTGCCTGAAAGCGTATCATGCAGGAGGTTTTGACGAATATATCCAGACCGATCAATTGAATATCATGGATATCGTACAGTACATAATGTCCAGAATAACAACCAGAAATACATAAAAAAGGCGACTGAGCACAGCCGCCTTTTTATATTTTTATTATCCTATATGATTATTACATCTAGAGTGACTACTTATTCACTTAGAGTGGCTAAGTATTTCCTTACTCACTTACAGTGACTACATATCGCTTTATTCACTTGCTCGCTATTTGGATCTCCAATCGTATGTGCCAATCAGAGACTTCAGCATATCTGTTAGAAATCACGCAGTTCATCAAAAATGGCTTCCAGCTGTTCGCGGTTCATTGCATGCGAATGATTCTGCTCAGTCAGACGCTGCTCTGCCTGATCCAGCAGCTGGTGCAATATCATATGGATTTCTTCGCGTTCAATCGTATCGATCCATCTTTTGCGTTGCTCCATTTTGTTAAAGGCTTCCGTATACATGGTTACCAGTGCAGTGAGCTGTTCCACGATAACCGATTGTTCAGCCTGTAGATCCAGTGTGCGGATCGAAGACAGCATTTTTTTGTAGAGCTGTGCTGCCTTGTTGACATTGGTTGCAGTAATATTCTCCCGGCCGTCCCAGTCACGAAAAGGATTATCCAAATTTTCTTCCAACCACTGCGGTTTGCGGGGCTGGGTAACTGACAGATCGAGTCCAAGTGGAATACGGGATTTGTATGCTTTTTTGATACTTTTCGCGGCATCGGCAGGTAGACTGCTGAGCCATAGCCAGGATAGCTGCGGCAGGTCATCCGGCAAAGGGAACTCTTCGCCGGTAAAGCCGAACAGATCATGTGTACTGAATCCTTGCAGCTTGTTCAGTCTGGTGAGTGCATTGATTCGGCCAAGATTGCCTGGCTTGCCCCAGAGACGTAATAGCTGCAAATGCGGAAACTGCTGGGTCAGTTGGTGTATATCCAGCTCCCGAATCTGATACACATAGAGACTATCCAGTTGCTGCAATCCATGGAAGCTGAACAGCAGCTCCGGATTACTGACTGATAGAGTCATTCTTGCTCCCTGGACCGGTGCCTGAATAGTCCAAGAAGCTGTAGCAGATCCAGACAGATGCAGCTGAGTTATTTGCTCGCCGGTGATCAGCTGCTTTATCCCATTAACGCGGATACTCAGCTCCCTGATATGAGTTTCCGAGAAATCCATCATAGCAGGACATTCACCGGACAGGGATAATTTGATCAGAAATGGATTACTGCGCAAATAGGAGATCAGATTCTCATCATAGCGGTCGGTATAAATTTCAGTTAGACAGGGCAGTTTGTGCAGTTCCGACCAGTCTGTTATTTTTGACAGCATGACTTCATCCAAGCGATGTGTCCGGCGGGGGATAGACATATCGCCAATCTGCACTTCACTGTAATCATCGGCAGCTTTTTTGAAATTGTGGCGCAGTACAGGATCAATCTGTTCCCATTGATGCTGTCGGTAGACACTATCTCCATTGCTCCACCCACCGCCATAACTGTTGGTCTTCCGGGTAGTGAGCGGCGGAATATTACCTACATACATATAACCTTTTGGCACCTGGGCTTTTACATAGCTGTGATCCAGCTTGTCATTCCAAAAATAATAATTACAGATCAGAGGCTGCATACGATACAGCTGATCGGTATCAGGAAGTTCGTTACCGGTCCAGTCCAGCGTCAATACCGCCGCGAGCAGACCGCCGCCTCCGGATTCGTCCTCCTGGTAATCAGTCACCTGACAAGCAGTATACTGCTTCATTTGCTCCGAATAGACACAATAAATATCTCCGATTTGTGGGATCATGACGATTTCCTTTCTTTTCAAGCTTACTGACACATTGCCTTACAGTATAGTATGTACCGCATTGCGATTCAATACGCCTGAGAAGCTGAGAATAGCTGTAGAGCCAGCAGATCACGTCCAGGCTTGAGTTATTACGAAGGGAAGAGCGTGATATATGACAGCACGAGCATAGGATTGTGCTGTCATATATCGCGCTCTTCAATAAAAAAGGCTGTGTCAGCAACTGAACAAATCAGCGTCTGACACAGCCTTTTTTTATCGCTTCGAAACTTTGGACATTGTTATTAAATATCGCGGTGAATAACCTGATTCTGTTCAGCCGCTTCAAATAATGTCTCGATCAGCACCAGTACACGGTGGACTTCGGTATTCGGTACTGCCGGTTTGGCTGTACCTTCGAGTACTGCAACGAAATTGCTGTAGAATTCTTCGGGAATCGTCTCCGCACGCTCAATCGGACCACGAATCGTGGATTCTTCCGAAGGCGGAGCCATCGTTTTGGTCAGGCCGCGTCCTGCCTGAATCGGCTTGGGTTCTACTTTCTCGACATCCGGGTTGCTGCGTACCACTTCACCGCTCAGATCCCAGTCGCGGATAACCGCGGTACCTTCAGAACCTTTTACATACCAGCGTGGCAGCTTGATATAGTTGGTCGTACCGACTTCAACGAGCGCGGTCAGTCCATCTTTGAAACGGATAAAGGCAGTGAATCCGTCGTCGACTTCGGTATCGAGAATAGTGCTCAGATGGGCAGAGACGCTGTCGATCTGACTGTCAGTGAGCAGCAGCAGCTGATCCAGCAGATGCACGCCCCAGTCCAGCAGCATACCGCCGCCATAGGCTTTGAGCTGGCGCCAGTCACCAGGAATACCGTTTGCGCCCTGTACACGGGATTCCACATGGAATACGTCGCCAACCGTATGTTTTTGGATCAATTCACGTACAATGAGGAAGTCCTCGTCCCAGCGGCGATTCTGGTGAACCATAAAGACGCGGCCGGTTTCTTCGGCTACTTTCATAATATCCAGCAGGTCGGCGCTGTAGATGGTAACCGGTTTTTCGCAAATCACATGCTTGCCGGCACGAAGAGCTTCGATCGCCAGATCTTTGTGTACATCATTCGGTGTAGCGATCAATACAATGTCAACGTTCTCATCAGATAGTACAGCCTGCATGCTGTCATAGGTCTCGTACCCTTTACCTTTGGCCAGTTCCAGACGATAGTCGGCAGTATCAAACACCCCGAAGACATTCAGACGATCTGTTTTCTCTATCAGTTGTCCATGGTAGCTGCCCATGCCGCCATATCCGACAATGACAAGATTATAAGCCGATTTGGTTTCCATAGTATATTGGACTTCCTCTCTGTATTTGATTAGATTCATTGTACTATTTTTCCAAATATTTCAAAAGAATGATTCTACAATTTGTAGATTGGCAGGTCTACAGGCTAATTGTGCGGGCAATCAGCTGCTGCAAGTCAGCGATACGAACAGGCATGGATGCTGTCGAGTGGCTCAGCATATCCAGCAGAGCGATCAATTCCTGCAATCTGGACAGTAGACGCCACTGTTCATCCAGCTGTCCACCAGCCTGACGATAAGCCTCGATAAAGTGCTGCTCGTACAGTGACTGTTCCTCTTCATAACGCAGCATATTGCCGATATCCACATACCGGCTGCCCGAAAAAGCAAACTCCCAGTCCAGTACAGCCGCTACCTGAATTCCATTCGAATCCTGTCTCATTAGTACATTAAGACCATTAAAATCCGAATGTACCAGTATAGGCGTCTCCACGGTATCGGAGAGTAGAAGAGCATGCAGCAAGCAGAAATCCCATAGCGCTTTCTGCTCCGCCTTGTCCAGCCATTGAACGGCTTGCTCGGTCTTCAGACTATCTGTAATAAAGGAAAGAAATCCGTCCGCACCCATTTCCAGAGTATGGGCAATATGCAGATCAGGTGCCAGAAATCCATGGCTCGCAAACTCGTATTGGTGGATGCGAGCCAGCACGGTACCTACCGCTGTCGCAGCATCAGCAATTATCTGATTGTCGGAAGATTGCAGCAGATCCCGTAGCAGAACACCTTCTTTCCATTCCAGAATAGCCCATGGTTGCGGGAAAATGCTGCCGCTTGTATCCAGATGAAGATAACGGGCTACCGGAATATTAGCGTCTATTCTCTCGGTAATTGCTCGTTCCATCAGGGCGACATCAGCATGACCGGCTGAGATACGCAGCAGATATGGAATGTCTGCATGTTCCAGCCTTATTTTGTAAGTTCCGCTGCTAAGCCCGGTACCCGTGCGTTCCGCCAGGAGCAGTTTTTGCTCGGGAAAAGCAGAAGCTATCATTTTTTCCAGCTGTGGCTTTGCAATTTCCCTCGCGCCGGAGGCATGTTCCCAGTTTGTTTTCATTGGATTCGCTCCTTTATTCAAACAATCGCACACCAGGCTCGATCTTCATTACATGTACCATCATGGCATGCAGTTGTCCGCGATGATGATACAGGTGGGCCTGCGTATCCAGCAGCCACTCAAACCGGGTATGAACACCTCCCCAGAACGCCGTAGTTCGCTGCATCAGCTGTTCGTCACTTAATGCAGCAATACCCCGGCGCAGAAAGTCATAATTATCAAGTAAAGCTTGTTCCAGCGAAGCCTTTTGCATAGACGGCTCGGCTTGCTCATAAAATAAATCTATTTCTTCTTCTTTACACCCGGCACCAATCAGGAAATCCGCTTTGCAAAGTACAGCAATATGCGCAATCAGCTCACCGATCGACATTTTGTCGGGCGTTGGCCGGAGCTCCAAATCCTGTTCATCCAGAACACGAATCAGCTCTACCATGGATTGAATAGCCATATCCATTTGCTCGAAAACGCTTTTGCAGTATGTATTCATCAATCAGACCTCATCTCGGTGGAAGTGGTATGTCTATAGCTTAATCGTTTTCCCTGCAAAGAGGAATGAACGATCTTGCTATTTATGAACAATCTGGCTAAGGATCGGACAGATCTTTTACTAATTGAAATTATAGTAATCATTTGCTTTATTTTGCTTTATAATGGTTAATATTGGTACCTTAGGATTTTAATTGATGTTGAAACAGTTATCATGCAGCAGTACAAGCAACTAACCAATAGATGCTGGAGGGTTCCTATGGAAAAGTTGAATCAGCAGGTCACGGATGAACTGGTCGTACGCACTTTGCAGGATAATCTGGCCATTATACGGTTTGATACGCATCACCGGATCGCTTACGTCAATTCGATTTTTGCCAAAGTTGTTGGTTATACCGTAGATGAAATGATAGGAATGTATCATAAAAATCTCTGCTTTCCCGAATTTTATAACAGCCCGGAGTATGCGCAGTTCTGGGATAATCTGCTCTCCGGCAAAACGTTTCATGACAAAATACAAAGACGCAACAGTCAGGGCAATGCTGTCTGGCTGGATGCTACCTATATGCCGGTCTGGGATCAGGGAAGACGCAATGTCATTGGCGTTACCAAAGTGGCAACCGATATTACTGCCCGGCATGTAGAGCTGTCCTCGGTAGTAGAAGGATTGCAAAAAACAGCGCAGGTGCTGAATATACGCTCTGCTGCAGGTATTGAGCACAGTGAGGGGCTGCTGCACAGCATGAATCGCATCGTCGAATCATCAGGCGTAAATACAGCGACTCTGAGTAATCTGCAGGAGCAGGCATACGAGATTCAGGATGTAGTGCAGACGATCCGCAAGATCGCTTCGCAGACTCACATGCTGGCGCTCAATGCAGCAATCGAAGCGACTCATGCCGGGGAGTTTGGCAGAGGCTTCAATGTGGTAGCACGGGAAGTGCGCAAACTGTCTTCCATGGTGGAAGATTCTATTATCCAGGTTAAGCAAAGCGTCGATTCCATGAGTGTGGAAGTACAGAAAATAGTTAATGGTACCAGCGATGTCCAGCAGAGTGTAGAATATGGACAACAGCAGGTACAGACCGCTATGGATGCTTTTAATGCGATTGCCACGTCGGCGCATGTGCTGGATGAACAGGCACAAAAAGTAGCGAACCGGATATAGCGAGAGATCGGGCATCTGATCTTATCAGACTCTATTGAATTATAGATCATTTGGATGATCAGTAATCATACAACAATATAGTGGTTTATCCGTATAAATTCAGCCGCAATTCCTTTGATCCTGATACTGTATCCGGTCAAAAAGGATTGCGGCGCTTGTGATTTCTCCAGCACTACAGCCAGTATCCGAAAATCTGCTGCAATTTGTCTGAATTGACTCGCAGTTCACCATGCCAGCCGGCCCAGGGCATCTGCATATCCGAGCGTCCTCTGGTATTATGCAGCTGCAGTTCTCCATTCAGAATAGTCTCCTGATTCGTCCAGTGTTCTGGAGATAGTTCTACGATGACATTGGGCAGAACACCTACGGTAGAGAGTGACTGCAAAATACCACGCCGTATCCCTTTTGTTCCCTTGATCAGTTTGAGCGAAGTGAGCCGCTTTTCCAATTGTCCAGGTGTTTCTTCCGGATCTGCTTCTTCCAGTAGTTGCAAAAGTCTGCGGAATACTTCAATATCTTCTGCAGAAGGATGTACAGGCTGTTGATCCTGAATCACAGTCAGTTCATTTAGATCAGTCCATGCGCCAACCGGATCACTGCCATAGGTATTGCCCAGATAAAGAACATAGCGTAAATAGGACAGATTTTTCCAGCCTCCACTATAGGTATGGAATCCACATACTTTGCAGCATACAAATCGTTCTGCTTGTTCATAGGGATGGGCATATGCATGAATCATGCGATGATAGCTTTCCAGGGAGGAAATGCCACGCGGGAAGCTCCCGCCTACCCCGGCGAGAAATGCAGCAGCGACGGACTCCCAGGACAGACCCGGATGAGATTGTAATTTAATGAGTTGTTCATGAATACTCTCATGGGTAAAGCTATCCAGCTCATTGGCTTCCCATTGGTGCTGCTCCAGCAGTTCCTGCTCGGCCGGGAGAAGTGTATCGGTCTGGTAAATACTGACCTTGCGATCGGCATCATACGTATAATTGGAATAGTTGTACAGTTTTTTGAGTGCTTTTAACAATTTGGCATCCATGAGTTACTCCTTTATGTAATAAAATGAGAATCGTGTATCATCTGGTTTTCTGAATATTGTACCATCCCAACCGATACTTTTATCAAAATAAAAAGAGCGAAGGAGATCAATCATGCGAGCAGTAATATGTACCCGCTACGGATCGGCCGATTTTCTGCAATTAGCGAATCTGGAAACTCCGGTTCCCGGTAAAAAGGATCTGATTATCCGGATTCATGCCACGACGGTATCGGCAGGAGATATACGAGTACGCAAGTTTCAAAGTCCTCCTCTGCTCTGGATTCCGATGCGATTGGTACTGGGGCTGCAAAGACCGAGAAATCCGGTACTTGGCGTAGAATTCGCTGGTGAAGTTGTCGACTGCGGCAGTGAAGTGACACAGTTTCAGCGGGGTGATCGCGTGTTTGCACTTACAGGTATGCGTTTCAGCGCTCATGCCGAGTACATACGTCTGCCTGAACATGCGCAGATTACACATATGCCGGCCGGTATGGAGTATGAGCAGGCGGCAGCGTTACCATATAGTGGTACATCCGCCTTGTGCTTTTTGCGACGCGCGCGTATTCAGCCCGGTCAGCGTGTATTAATCTACGGGGCATCAGGTGCAGTAGGAACGACTTCGGTTCAGTTGGCTGTTTATTATGGGGCGATAGTGACAGGAGTATGCGGTCCGGATCATGTATCCCTTGTACGTGAGATGGGAGCTTCAGAGGTACTCGATTATACACAGCCTTCATTTCGGGAACAGCTCAAGCGATATGATGTGGTCTTCGATGCGGTAGGGAAACTTCCGGAAAAGCAGGCGCTAAAAGTATTGGTTCCGGGCGGAACCTATATTACTGTCGATGGACAGGGAATGATCCGTACGACCAGAGAAGATCTGGTATATATTCGTGAGAGAGCGGAAGCAGGTGAGATCTGGCCGGTTATTGACCGTTTTTATACGCTGGATGAGATTCCCGAAGCACACCGTTATGTAGAGCAAGGGCATAAAAAGGGAAATGTAGTTATCCGCGTGCAACCTCCTTATTCAGAAGGATAATTCCAAAGTATAGATGACTTTATTAATAAGATCATATATTATTTTGATATTGGTAACTTATAATGATAATTATACCAATTTAAGGAATAATACCTGCTAGGAGGGATAAAAGGTGTTTATTTGTTCACAGGACAAGTTGTCACTTGTTGAGTTGAAGGAAGCGACAGTAGATATCTCGGAATCTCCATGTATTATACGAATCAACGGACAAGTGTACGGCAAATATAGTCAGGTTCATGCAGAGAAGATTATCGACGATATTGTCTATTACTTGCGAAGAGGCGAAGACGTTTATCATATGCCGGAGCAACGATAGGCAAGAGCAATAGGGAGAAAAAATAATGCACTCAACCTACTACAATAGTGAAGAATATGATCAACCTCAATTATATGATCAAGAAAATGGCAGTTATACCGAAGATATTGCTTTTCTTCGACAGCTGGCAGAACAGGTACAAGGACCGATTATCGATCTGGCCTGCGGTACAGGACGGGCTACGATTCCACTTGCACAGGCAGGTTATCCGATGATCGGGATCGATATTCATCAAGGTATGCTGGATCAGGCCAAAGCCAAGGCTGCTATTTTATTAAAAGATCATTATCAGAGTATACAGTGGCTTGAGCAGGACTGTACTTCTTTTCAACTGGATCAACGAAGTGATTTCATTTTCACAGTAGGGAATTCTTTTCAGCATTTTCTGACGAACGAAGAGCAGGATGGACTGCTTTATTCGGTAAATCATCATCTGAATTCCGGCGGATGGTTTGTATTCAATACACGATCCCCCTCGGCCGAAGAACTCCTTCAACCCGAGACGGAAGAATACTGGCGTAGTTATACAGATACAACTACCGGGCAAGATGTGGACGTGTACACAATCAGCCGGTATGATGCGCTGAATCAGATTCAGCATTATGAGACGATCCGGCGATTTAGAGAAACCGTAAATCAGAGTGCCGATGAACGAATTACTCATATCTATCTGCGTTATGTCTATCCGCAGGAGATGAAACGGTTGCTCAGTAGCCACAGATTCGAAGTTGTGGAATGTTACGGAGATTGGCAGAAGACACCACTTGGTTCGACCAGTGAAGAGATGATCTATGTATGCAGAAAAAGATAAATGCGTTTGCTGAGAGGGTTCAATAACTCTTTCAACCTATCTGTAGGAGGCATTTTGTTGGCGAATACCGTTTACCTGACCAGCCATAACCGAATCGATCAACCGGAACTTGAGATGAGCAATGTGTCAACACGTATATTTATCGATACTCTCGTACTTAGTGGTTCCTTGCTGGCAAGGGCAGACCGGGAGAAAGAATTCGTCATATGGCTGGCTCAACATGATCAGCATGTAATTGGTAATGGAACAGTGAGCTTTAGTCTGGATGAGATGCCCTGGGAACCGGACCATTTTGAAGAAAATCAATCTTTTCTGCTGCGGATGATCGAACTGGCGCTGCAGCGAGCAGGTTGGGAGAGGTTAAGTTATACGCCGATCGAGAAAGATATTCGTTATGCATTAACTGCATTCCGAGAACTGATATTGTTGTTTGGCCAAGACGATATTGACACGAGTCATTATGAATATTGGCGTACAATAGAGGAATATGATAACTGTCGCACTCTTCCTGAAGGATATCCCAAATGTGAAAAACATGAAGTATACTTGTCCTGTTTTGGGTGTGTTCTATGTAATGGTGAAAGCTAATCTGTATCTTCTGTGTTCTATGCTACCTCAAATCATGCAAAGCGTTGTACAGAACTTTTTATATAGATAATAATGAAACCTTGTCCAAAAGTCCGCAGCCTCTTTTCAGCAATTGAAGAAGCTACGGACTTTTTTGTATTTTGTTTAACTACGTTATAGAACCAATACAAGTCAAAAATACGTTTCATACAATGAACAGGGTTGGTTTGCAAGCCTGGCGGTTCTCATATATCAGCTGCAAAAACAGTCCTTTGCAGAAATTTGAAAGAGCCAGCTCTAAAACAACTTATAAATGATAAAAACGAATGAATAATGAATGAATTTAATGTATAGTTCGTGAATAAACGCAAAAAGATTGATAATTCGTTGACAATACCTATTAAATTCATTAAAATTCGAAAGGGACATCAGGTTACAAAATAATAAATGCCTTAATTTTATTCATACATTCCATTTTTAAATCCTATTGCCAATATACCAATGTGTGAATGCGGTCTTATGGAAGAATCAGGATTTTTAAGCTTTGATGAATAACCAATGGCGTGGAGGCTGGCTTTACATGGATAACTGGTTCAAGCTCAAAGAAAGAGGCACGACCGTTTCAACAGAGATCATCGCAGGACTGACTACCTTTTTCACGATGGTGTATATTGTTATCGTCAACCCGGGGATTCTGAGCAGTACGGGAATGGACTTTAATGGCGTATTTATTGCTACTATTCTAGCCAGTATTGTAGCGACCCTTATCATGGGATTATGGTCCAACTATCCGATCGTGCTGGCACCGGGAATGGGACTGAATGCATTTTTTGCCTATAGTGTGGTCAGTGGATATGGAGCATCCTGGCAGGTTGCGCTGGGTGCAGTATTTATTGCAGGTATTTTGTTTGTTATTTTATCAATTACGTCTTTCCGATATATGCTGCTGGATGCCATTCCAGCCAGTCTGAAACATGCGATTACAGCAGGGATTGGACTTTTTATTACTACGGTAGGATTGCAGAATTCCGGTATTATTATTGCTTCCGAATCCAACCTGATTACTATCGGTAATCTGGCATCACCAATGACGTATCTGACGATTATTGGACTGCTGATTACTGTTGTACTGATGGCGTATAATGTCAAAGGCTATCTGTTTATCGGTATGGTAATTACAGCGATTCTGGCATGGATACTGGGACTATTCCAAATGCCGGCATCGATCGTGTCCATGCCGCATGGTCTGGCGACAACCGCATTCCAGCTGGATCTATCTGGAGTATTTTCAAGCGGACTGTACACCATTATCTTTACCTTCCTGTTGATCACTTTGTTTGATACGACAGGAACGATGCTTGGCGTAGCAGAGCAGGCAGGCTTGCTTAACAAAGATGGCAAGTTCCCGCGCTCCCGTGGTGCGTTGCTTGCAGATGCAGTCGGAACAACAGTTGGTTCTCTGCTTGGTACGAGCCCGACATCAGCGTATATCGAGTCCAGTACAGGCGTAGCGGCAGGAGGAAGAACAGGACTGACAGCGGTAGTAGTGAGTGTATTGCTGGCGCTTACGTTGTTTTTCTCCCCGATTGTAAGTGTCATTTCCGGGATTCCGGCGATCACTTCACCGGCATTGATCATTGTAGGTTTCTTTATGATTAGCGCGATCAGCAAGATCGACTGGAAAGAACTCGAAGAAGCTTTTCCTGCTTTTCTGATTATTATTCTGGTACCACTGACGCACAGTATTGCGACAGGTATCGGCTTTGGATTTATTTTCTATCCGGTGCTTAAGCTGCTTCGCGGTAAAGGCAAAGATGTTCATCCGATCTTTTATATTTTCGCAGTATTGTTCCTGATTCAATTGGTCTTTCTGGATCACTAGAATAGAGTTTTATCAGAATTGAATTAGAAGGAGAACTATCTATAAAAGGTAGTTCTCCTTTTTGTATGTGATGCTCTTATATTTGCCGAGACTATTTATTAATAAGTGAAAGTTTTTTCTTTCTATCCACATTCGGTTATATTATCAATAATAACTTTAAGGAGGAATTAATGATGCGCGAATTCATCGAAGGAAGTCACAAACATACGAATAGCCTGATTCACGAAAAATCTCCTTATCTCCTGCAGCATGCTCACAATCCGGTTAACTGGATGGCTTGGGGCGCCGAAGCCTTTACCAAAGCCAAACGGGAAGGCAAGCCGGTATTTCTGTCTGTAGGTTATTCCTAGTGGAGATGTACATCTACTTGCCATTGGTGTCACGTCATGGAGCGCGAGAGCTTTGAAGATGAAGAAGTGGCTGCGCTGTTAAATGAATACTTTGTTCCCATCAAGGTTGACCGTGAGGAGCGACCGGATATCGACAATCTGTATATGGCTTACTGTCAGGCATTGACCGGACAGGGCGGCTGGCCGCTGACCGTCATGCTTACTCCGGAACAGAAGCCCTTTTTTGCCGGGACTTATTTTCCGAAAACGACACGTTACGGCCGGGTCGGTGTGATGGATATGCTCAATCAGATTCGTGAGAAATGGAGCGGAGACCGCGACCGTGTTCTGCAGGCGAGCAATGATATCGTCGAGCGAATGATGATGTATGCAAATGAGACCCAGCATGGAGAGTTCAGCGAAGATACCATTCATCGGGGGTACAAGTCGTTCGTCAGTTCCTTTGATGAAGTATATGGCGGCTTCGGTGCAGCGCCCAAGTTCCCTACACCCCACAATCTAATGTTCCTTAGCGCCTATTACCAGACGTATCAGGAACCGCAGGCACTGGAAATGGTGAAACATACGCTTGACAGTATGTACCGCGGCGGGATTTATGACCATATCGGATTTGGGTTTGCCCGTTATTCGACAGACGAGAAATGGCTGGTGCCGCATTTTGAGAAGATGCTGTACGATAACGCGCTGCTGGCGATTACGTATCTGGATGTGTACCAGCTGACCAATGAGCGGCAGTATGCCCAGATTGCCGAATCGGTCTTTACGTATGTACTGCGTGATATGACTTCACCGGAAGGTGCTTTCTACTGTGCAGAGGATGCCGACTCGGAAGGCGAAGAAGGCAAATTCTATGTATTCGACCGTGAAGAGATCGAGGAAGTATTGGGTCTTGAGGAAATGCACAAGTACTGCAATATCTACGATATTACGCCAGAAGGCAATTTTGAAGGGATGAGCATTCCCAACCTGATTCCTTTCACCGCTGCCGAGATCGCCGAGCAGCGCGATCTGAATGTGCTGGCGCTGCAGACCGATCTGGAAGAATCGCGTCAGAAGCTGTTTGATTACCGCGAACAGCGTATTCACCCGTCCAAGGACGACAAAGTACTCACCTCATGGAATGGCATGATGATCGCTGCTCTGGCACGTGGCAGCAAGCGTCTGCAGAAGCCTAAATATGCGCAGGCCGCCGTACAGGCAGCCGAGTTTATCTGGAATCAGATGCGCCGCGAAGACGGACGACTGCTCGCCCGCTACCGGGATGGACATGCCGCCTATCCGGCGTATCTGGATGATTATGCCTATCTGATCTGGGGATTACAGGAATTGTATGAAGCGACAGGCCAGACGGTGCAGCTGGAGCGTGCGCTGGTATTGAAAGATCAGCTGATTCAGCTGTTCTGGGATAGCGAGAATGGCGGGTTCTATTTTACAGGAACGGATAATGAACAGCTGCTGACCCGTACCAAAGAAACCTATGACGGCGCTATGCCATCCGGCAACTCGGTTGCAGCTTGGGCGCTGGCCCGTCTGGCGGCTGTAACCCAGGATGAAGAACTGCGTGAATACGCAGCGCGTACTGTGGATGCATTCGCCGGCACGGTCAAGCAGTATCCGCCAGGTTATTCCATGATGCTGCTGGCAGGCATGCAGCTGCTGCAGGGTACGGAAGAGATTGTCCTAGCTGGTAAAATAGAAGATCTGTCTTATCAGGAAATGGTGGCAGAGACGCAAAAAGCCTATCGTCCATTTGCTACACTGCTATTGAACAATGCAGGTGAGGACGGTATAGCGACCCGTGAATTGCTGCCACATCTGTCGGATATGAGCATGCAGGGGAATAGTGCGACAGCTTATATTTGTGAAGGATTTGTCTGTCATGAGCCGCTGACTACGGTGGAAGCATTGCGGGAAGCGTTAGTGAAAAGAGGATAATTGATGTCATAATTGGCGATGTGAAGTGGAATAGAACGATAATGTAGTATTCAATAAATAGGCAGTGCAGAAAGGGCAGCGATATGCTGCCTTTTCTTGTATATGATGATAGAAGTACAATACAGTAATATAAATTTAAATTTACCAAAATCATATAATGAACTATGCAAGTTCTGGACTTTACTTTTTAGAGCTGCTAGAATTTAAAACCTACTTCTAACTAATATGTCAACCAGTAAAGCGCTGTCTACCTCACATAATATGATCTAATTGAACAAACCTACATAGAATTACTTGTTTACTTGTAAAACAAACCTACAGGATGTGAATGAATTGAAATTAAATCGAATGTATACCGTCATTATTGCTATGGGATTGATTATAACAGGATGCCAAACTGAAACGTCTGCTGATCAGGCAGTTCAGAAGAATCCTCAAGAAAATACAGTTGGAACTGATGAGCAATCAGTCGATGATCCTCTGGCAGCACCTACCGCTGTATATGTAAACGTCCAAGAACAGGCATCATCTAATGAATCCGCTCAAGAGCCAACAGATATCGCACAAACAGCTGAAAAGGAATACATCCAAAAGCTTCTAAAATCTGGTGCGGCAAAACTGGATCAGCAAGGAAAATTTATGCCCGAACAACCTATTACGCGGACAGAATTTATTAATTGGATGTACAACTATAACAACAAGCATATCAAACCGCACAATGCCAAGACTCCGAGCTTTAATGATCTTACGCCAGAGAATGTCAACTATACATTAATTGAAGGTATGAAAGCGGCAGGCGTTATTATCGGCTTTCCAGATGGATCAATGCAGCTGGATAAAGCGCTAACTCGCCAGGAACTCACTTTGCTATGGGGATGGTACACCCCTGAATATCTGATTATCGACCCTGTATTAAATAAAAAGACAACCCGAACGTATGGTTTGCGTCCTTATCGGGATAGTAAACAGGTAGGCGAACCTTATGTAACTTCCATGAATTTTTATCTGAATGGAGAACACGATGTTTACTTTGATATTTTCCCTAAAGGAAAAGAATTAAAGCCGCAGGAGTCAGTGACTCGCGCTCAGGCCACTCATTGGATTGTAGCTAACAATAAAGTAAACGAGAAGCAAGAGAAACAGGATGAACGGCTTGCCAGAAACAACAATGAAGTTGCTCCGGCAGTTAGTCCCTCTTTATCCGACCAAATAACGGTTACCGATATTGCAGATAGTTCTGTAAAGGGACAGATCACCCGGCTGCTGCAGTCCGGAGCAGCTTCGGTAAATGAGCAGGGTGAGTTTCAACCCGATGATGTCGTGACACGGCGCGATTTTATTCGCTGGATGTACAAGTACGATTTCAAAAAATGGGATGCTGTTTCTTCCTCCAATCCAAGTTATGAGGATGTTCCTGTAACCGATCCTGATTATGCGATTGTTGAGACGATGAAAGCAGCAGATGCTATAATTCCATTGGATAACAATAAGCTGGAACTGGATCGTCCATTAACGCGTGAACAACTTGCTTTGTTATGGTATTGGTACCAGGACGAGGATCGGGTCAAAGATCCGATGTTAAATTTGAATACGATTAAAGCAGGAACGTCTACTATACCTGACTTTGACCGCATAGGCACAACCTATGCTGATCCAGAACCGTATATTCGTGCAGTAGCAGCTGCCGAAAACGGACTCTATCGTAATGTATTCGGCTATGTCAAAAGCTTGAATCCGCAGCAGGAAGTAACTCGTGCAGAAGCAGCTCAGTGGCTGGTAGACGGTAAAGACAATTAACAATCTTCTTCTACAGATTGGTTTGTAGATTTGTCGACAGAATAAAATATATTGTAAAAAGGAAGCAAGGTGCATTGTCGAAAGGACAACTGTATCCTTGCTTTTATTATTCAAACATCGAGAATCGTATATGTCTGTATTGGTATTCCTTTTTTTAAGTACTACCTCAATACCATAAATAGGCATACCGATATTTCAGCAATATGCACTATGCAAATCAAAATATAGGACCGGATGCGGACTGCGATCTATCCTAAAACATGGTAAAATAGAGATCAATTCCATGGTTAATTTGTATAAAATTATTGGAGTATAACCAGTATTGTAATAAAACGATAACATTTGTTATTTATCATAGAAAGTCCAGCTGCTACCGCTACTGGATGCACAGTATACATACGCAATCGGCGATCCAGCATATAGGCATAGACAGCATTTATCAACGAGTCAAGACCTCAATACGGTTCCAATTTCACTATGGAAATCACTTCCCATTTCATACAGTAACAACCTACAATAAACGACAATTCAATATCCATATGGTTCATTAGACTTACTAATCAGTAATTCGAACAAAGGGGGAACACCATGAAATACGATGATGAGAAAATTATGGAACTGCTGAACCAGGTCGAGCTGGCCCAGAAGAACAATGATATCCTTGCAGGGACGGTAGAAGCGGAAGGACAGGAGTACACTTTTGAGCAGAGGTCCTTTTTTGGTGATCAGCTGCATATACATATTCCTTCCAACTTTAAGCCGATGTCCAGGGACATGCAGCGGGTCAAATATCCGTATGAGGATCGTCCGGCAGTTATTCTCACCAATGCCAGAGGCGAAGTGGATATTACCCTCCAGCATGTAGACCAGCCACTGCAAGACAGCTGGGTGCAGGAGCTTACAGCCGGCATGAAGCAAATGATCAAAAACATGCAGCCGACCAACGTATTCTATGATGAGAAGATCATCAGCGTTCATGGCAAAACGATCGGCTATTTTGATTTCAAAAGTCCGGCACTGGATCAGCCTGCTTATCGGCTACAATTTTTCCTGGAGTTAAATGGGGAGACGATTATTGGCGGATTCACCTGTCCATACAAGAGTTACCAACAGTGGCGCGATCTTGTGCTGCAGATGATACATACTATTCAGAGCGGTTCCTTGAAAGGAGAATAATACGAATGACTTTTGCATCTACCCGTACGCAATCTATGTCGGATATCTTAGCCGGCCGTCCTCTGCTGCCGACGATCTTCACCAAGGCAGATATCCGTATCGAACCGTATCAATTCGAACGTGTACTCAAACTGGGAATCGTCAAAAAACTTAATGAACATGTGACCTTCACGCTTCAGGGAATTGTGCCGGAAGAGCTGATGGACCAGTATGTAGAACGTGCGGATGAAGACGAGCGCATCCGTGTATTTATCAGCAATCCGTATGAGGAAGTTCTGTTATTTCAGGGTGTAGTTACTGATATTTCGGTAAAAGCGATTAATGATGTGCGTGAACTTCATATCGAAGCGCAGAGCATGACTTTTCTGATGGATATCAAGAAAAAGCAGCGCTCTTTTCAAAAGATCGAGGAGACATACCGTGATCTGTTCAATCATCTGGCGAGCAGTTATCCCAAAGCAGAAATCCGTGATGAGGCTTCCCATGGTAAATATCTGGAAGAACTGTTTGTCCAGTACAACGAGACCGATTGGACATTTGCTAAACGTCTGGCTTCCAGACTGAATGAACCGCTGATCCCGACATCTACACAGGCAGGATTGAAGTTGATGGTAGGTGTACCCGAAGGCAACACCCCGATTATGCTGAACGAACATAACTATACCGTCAAAAAGGATCTGATGGAGCACAAGCTCAAAGCGAATAATGGCATACCTGATGATCGGGAAGAGTCCAGTATCAGCTACGAAGTGAGCAGTTATGAACTGTTGGAGCTGGGCAGCCTGGTTCGCTTTCAGGATAAAACACTATATATTGCCTCAGCCGAGATTGTAACCGAAGGTGAGCTTCTGGTAGGTCGCTATATTTTGCGTGATCGTGCAAGCTTCCGACTGCGTACAATCTGGGCACATGAGCTGTCCGGTGCTTCACTGTTCGGTAAAGTAACCGAAATCATGAAAGACCAGGTAAAAATCAAACTGGATATTGATCAGGGATCGGACGAGAGTGGTGCCAAGTGGTTCGCCTACTCCACTGTGTATTCCTCTCCGGATGGCAGCGGCTGGTACGCGATGCCCGAAGTGGGCGACCAGATTCGTCTGTATTTCCCGGATGAGCGCGAAAAGAATGCCTTTGTAGCAAGTTCAGTCGATCTAAAATCATCTGATCCAGTCAAACGCAGCGATCCGGCGATCAAAAGCATCAGTACCAAATACGGCAAACAGGTTGTCTTTAAACCTGGCGCAGTAGAGATTATCGCCAATGGACAGCTACTAATCCGCCTAACGGACGAAGGTGGTATCGAGATCAACAGCAATAAAAAGATCATCATGACTGCAGAAGAAGATATCCAGATTACCGGCAAAACCAAGATTACGATTGAAGGTCAGGAAGGTGTAGACTTCATCCAGGCCGGAGCTACCGTCAATATCAAGGACGATGTGAAATTGAGCGGGGGTAAGGTGAATATCGAATGAGGCTGCCGGATCGTGACAGCGCATTGGATGAATTTCTGCAGCAGTATGTGCTGGAAGGCTGGCTCGGCGATCTGCCCATCATTGAGAAAAATTACGAAGAGCACAAGGAGCATATTGAGCAGGGTCTGATCGACGCGCTGCGCGAAGCATGCCGACGTGCCGGGGAACTACAGTCTGCCGGACAAAAAGGTCCTATTCGCTATATGTATATTTCACTGCTGCGTACCGCCATTATGAATAACCAGCCCACTTACCGAATCGATTGTTATGATGAACGCTGGTTTCTGGATCACGTCGAATGTACTGTACACTGGGATGCTACTTTTACGTTCCAACCATTATTTGACCGGATGAAGCAACTGGATGAGCTTCGTCGTCCGTATGGCCGCCGGATTACAGTAATGGATATCGAGAAAATACAGCAGATCGAAGCGGTGAAGTATCATACGCTGACTGTGGAATTTATCAAATCGATGATGCCGGTCTGGGTAGAACATCCCGATTGGACTAGACTGACCAAAGCAGCTGGCTGTGCTATTCTGGCCGGGGAGTTCCGGGATGAGAGCGAGCTGCTTTGTCAGCTGGAGGATTCTACAGAAGCTCCTGATCATCAAGTATCAGCAGAGCAAAAGGAGGCGGCAGAGCAATGGACTATTTTCTCCTGAAGCAGGATATGCGTTATACCGATATTCCGCGGCTCGAGCCGATTACCCAGCAGATTCCGGTATGGAAGCTCCCGCATCTGCAGCCCGATGATATTAAGGAGCCGCTCGGATTATATATGCGTTCTGGCGAAGATACGGAATTTCTCGATTATATGGAAGAAGCGGTACCGCTGTTGTCTGACAGAATGATGAAGCTGTGGGCGTTATATGATCCGGCGATGACTTTTCGAATAACCGTGCTAATGGATCAGGAACGAATGCTTCAGGTTCCTTATTACATTCCTTTCCCCACTGCAGCGGATGTGCTGCATCCGGATAGTGAGTGGAATCAGGATCATAGTATGCTCAAGCAAATTGTACTGGATGCGGACAAGCTGCAGCAGCGCCGGATATTCCGGATTGCCGGCAGCTCCCGTCCCGAAATCGTGGTTCGATTGGATATGGCAGAAAGTATACTTCGCCGCGATATGACGGGGATACGCCTGGAACGTCTCGCTGTTCATGCTGTCCAGTACCGGTAACCGCACCCAAAGATGATAATTCCATACCTAATTGTACACAGAAAGCAGGAACAGACTACACATCAAATACAGACATACCTTCGGTTCATTGAACCCAATCGACTAATCTGAAACAGGATTTGCAGTAAAGGAGGGAATTTACGTGGCAGATGAATACTATGTTGTCCGTGGTGCTTCCATGCGTTGCAGTTATGGATCCCATCCGCGCAAGATTAACCTGCCGGCCAGCCACGGCTCTTTTGTTAAAACTCAGCCGATGATGAATGAAGATGATTATAAACCCGAGAATGTAGCCAGCTTTGGCGTATGCAGCAGCTCACTTAATCCAAGCTCCGAAACGATATACCTGGTAGCTGAAGGCGGCGGTCAGGTGCAGGGCAAGCCATGTCTGCCGCAATTGTGCCAGCCATGGATGATGACCAAGGAAAAGACACGGGTCGAGGGCAAGCCTGCATTGACCACATCTTCCTGCCATTTATGCATGTACAAGGGAAGCATCAAATTCGAAACGAGTGGACAGGAATGATGAGAGGAACCGAGATGATAGAGACGATTATGGATGCACTGGGAATAGGCAGTCCGGAAGTCATTGGCTACGACCAGCTCAAAGTAAAATGTCCGTATCCGCTTCAGCATATTCACGGGCTTGAGATTGAGTGGAAGCCGGGAGAACACGCCAAGCTGCAGCTGACCGGCTGGATGGATGAAGATATCCAGATGCAAATGCCGCTTGCCGCTTCGGTACAGGATGAAATCGAGGTTACATATGGTTCCTTTGGAGCCGAACAGCCGCTGTTCCGCGGTCTGGTCAATAAAGTAGAAGCGATTCGCCAAAATAACAGACATGAGATTATTATCGAAGGCATCAGTGCTTCCTCACTATGGGATATCCAGAAACGTAAGCGTACGTTCCCGGAACAGACCCAGACCTATGAAGAATTAATAAGTAAAATCAATACGGATTATCCGGGCAGCTCGATTGCTTTTCATAAAGGAAGCGATCAGGAAGTAGGCGAAGCGATTCTGCAATATGAAGAGACGGACTGGGCGTTAACCAAGCGTCTGGCCAGCCGGTTACAGACTGTTGTGGTCTGTGATATGCTAGAATCTGTAAAGCCGAGGCTGCATTTTGGATTGCCGGAAGGTAAAACCGTGACTGTACCCGATGATGTCCCTTATACGGCGCGTAAAGACCTCAAAGCCTATCAGCAGGCAGGCGGTTCGGAAGCCGGCCTGCATGATACGGATTTCTTTCGCTATGAGCTGCAGTATATTGAGCCATTTGCAATTGGAGACCGGGTAACCTTTCGGGACAAAAAGCTGGTGGTACGCGAAGTCCATGCCATTATGGAAAAAGGCCAGCTGCTGTTCAACTATGTGCTCTCCCGTGAGCCGGGTGTCCGCAGCCTGCTGATCACCAATCCCAAAGCGATCGGTGTATCGCTGGAAGGGACGGTACTCGCTGTACGCGGTGAAGAAGTAAAGCTCAAACTCGATGTAGATAAAGAAGACGGCAAAGCCGATCCACACTGGTATCCATTTGCACCGCCAACCGGCAGCCCGATGTATAGTATGCCTCAGGTTGGTACCAAAGCCAGTCTGTATCATCCGGATGGTACCGGAACAAGAGCGCAAATCATCGGCTCGGTGCGTACCAATGGAGCGAGTGCGCCCAAGACAAGTGACCCGAATATCCGATATTACGGTAGTGAGCATGGTAGCGAACTGAAGATGGCTCCGGATCATGTGCATATTTACGGCAATCCGGCTGGCACGATGGCGATCAGTCTGGAAGACGGCGTAGGCGTCACAATCCGTAGTGCCAAAAAGCTGACCATCACGGGTAAAGAAGATATTGTACTATTCAGCAAAAAGAAAGTGATTATCCAGGCCGGTGAGCAGATCATGGCCTACAAAACCGGCGGCACATCAGGGATTTCGGTAGAAGGGGAATATCATCTGCTCGGTGAAAAGGTGTGGGCAGATGGTAGCGACCGGACAGCCTATGCAGCCTATCAGGATGAACCGCAAAAAGGTACACCGCCACCACCACCCGATCCGCCGAAACCGTTCGATTGGGGTAAGCTCGGTCGCAACGTGCTGGGTGGACTGGCCATTGTGGTTGGTGTGGCTGCGCTGGCTGCATTTACCGTAGCGACGCTGGGAGCAGGACCGGTAATTGTAGGAGCGGTAGCTGTCGGAGCTATGGCTGCAGGTGGGATTGCAGTAGGTGTTCAGGCCGCTTCCGATATCGCTCGTGGGGAAGTGAGCGACTTCGTGGAATATGCGACGACTGCTTTGCGGGAGTCGTTGATTGGAGCCGTCACCGGAGCGATATTTGGCCCACTCGGGGTTGGAGGATCTATTGCTGGCAAAATGGCACTGGGCGGTGCCGAAAATGCTGTATCCGATATTGCCAGTCAGATGATGCAAGGGAAAAAGTTCTCCGAAATTGACTGGAAGTCGGTCGGAATGAGTGCAGGACTCGGTGTAGCGACTGTGGGCGTTGTTAATTCCAAAGCAGGCAAGGCGCTCGGAGGAGCCATAGCAGATGGCGTAGGCAAAGCAACACCGCAGTTTGTCAAAAATGGAGTCAAGGCTTCTGGCAAAGCGTTCCAGAACTCGCTCAGTAAGCTGAATGATACCGGTAGTAAGCTGGGTACTAAAATCGAGAATCTTAGTACTTACGCGAATCATAAAAATTATAAAGTTGAAATTGAACGAGTTCCTCAATTGCAAATGGCTGGTGGACCGAACGTAGGGTTCCCAAGTTATTCTATGTCGATTTCAAAAGAAGGGAATACTCCTTTATTTAATTTTAACTCCAAATCAGGAAAACTTGGGCCTAAAGCCAGTCAAGCGGAAATTAAAGCAAGAATCGACGAACTCAGCGAACAAATGTCTAAACTGGATAAAAACGCAAATGAAGAAGCTTATAAAAAATTAAATCGAGAAAAAAGTAAATTAACCAATCGATTGGATACTCCTGATGATATTAGTCAGCATTTTGACCTTGCCGATGCCAAAGCATATGAGCGAAAAATTGATAATTCTAAGTATTATCATCATGATAAAGGTGATTTTGGTGAGGAAGTGGCTAAGATCATTGCTGAAAAAAATCAGCTGGGAGATGATATATCAGATTTATTCCAGGCTGGAAGAAATGGGATTGATGGGACATTCTTGTCAAAAGGACCACCCCCTAAATTAACAATGATTGAGGCAAAAACATCCGAATATGCTAATTTTGGCTATTCTAGCCAACAAAAGCTAGGAGGAAAGAATTATTTTGAAGATATGCTTAAGAGCAAAGAGACAAGATACGCTGATTTTAAAGAGAAATATGATGATTTAAAAGATGAGAATCCAGGATTGATATTTGATTATATAAGAGTGGAAGTAGATATTAGTAAAACTAAAGTTGGGTTTGGAATAGATGAATTAAAAGTAAAAGATTGGAATAAAGGAATTGAACAATAAAGTGAGGAGTATGCATATGATAAATGAAAAAAAGCTAAGTCTAGCATATAAAAAATACAAAAAAAACTTTAGTGAAGGAATTACACCGGAATATGAACAAAAAAGATATATTCGAAGAGAAAATAAAGTTAAAAGTATTATTGAAACAAATGACACAGAAAAAGATCATATTTTGCTAAATAGCCTAGATAGTATTTTTGATTATAATATGTCTTTGTGGAAAGCTAATATTTTGATACAAGAAAAATATAACACTAATTCTTTTAAAAATATGCAAATGACAATATTTTATGAATGTATAGCTCAAGAAATCTATGAAACTCGTTATCCTGATATGCATGTACAGTATAATTTTAAAGAGGTCATTACAGCATTAATCCATTTTGTGATGTTTGGTTGGGAAAAAGAAGAAAAAATATTATTAACTTTTATCAAAAAAAACTTAGGTAAACATTTACTGGATGTTAATAGTCATTATAAGCATAGTTGGTATTTATTAAATTTATATCTACAATATCGAAATGAAAATATAATGGGGTGCAATAAAGATATTCATCAAGTAATAAAAGAAAAGCTTTTAAAAGCAGGCCAAGAGGTAGAGCTTATTCCAACTAATCTTGATATTTATGATGAAGTGCTTGCAAATTGGAATACAAATAATCTTGAAGAAATTTCAGTTTTGATTTCGAAATTATCTGACTATCACACGACATTGGCATCTGAATTAGGAAATTCTATCGAATTCGGCGATTATGTATATGCCTTTTATCCGTATGAAATTCTTTTCTTGCTTCATGTCAGAAAAAAACTAAACCTTTCTGTCCCCAACTCTTTTGAAGATTTTCTGATGAATACGCCTGAAGCCAAAATGCCATTTGAAGATCCTGAGCCGTATCCTGAGTGGGACCCTATGCTGCGCATGATTGATGAATTCTATCGAAAAAACTATCCAGAGTATATTCCTAATCAGTACGGCCCCCTTTTTGAATAAAAAACCTGATACGAAAGGAAATAATCAGTATGTCGCTGCAGGTTATTTTACCTTTCATCTTCGACCACTACGAAGATGTGAAAGCTATTATCGAGGAAGATCCAAACGATCTGTATCAGTATATACTGGACTATGGATTAGCTACCAAAAAAATATTATATCTGGATTATCGCGGAGAAGAAGGTCGGGAAATTGTAAATTATATTCTGGACTACGAATTTGAACGAGGGATCGAGCTAGCTTCGGAAGACGTTATGGAAGAGCTGGACGAAATGATGGACTATGCGTTTGTTCAGGACAAAGTGAAAGTCGTTAACCAGAGAATTGCTCCTGCGGGTTATGGGTTGTTTTTTTATCCAACAACTGGCGATTTCTATGCATTATTTCTTAGCAAATTGGAATACAAAGAACAACTGCTGCAAGTGGAAACACTGGATGATGAGAATATGCCTGAACAGGAACGTTATATCAAATATTATCTTTAATATACGTTTTAACTAGGAATATATAAAATGCAGTGAGCAAGATTATGCACATAGTATAGAAAGCAGGCCAACTAAATTTGTTATTTTGGTCTGCTTCTTCTTGTTTGTTTTTCTGATTAGGCAAATAGGTCTGTAAATGGTATGGCACATGTTCTTCATTTAAGTTGCTGATCTATTAGGTAAGAAAGGAGCGAATGTATTGAATGCCAGAGATTTTACTCAAGAGCAAGGAAATTTTGGTGAAGAACTGATTGGCATTATTGCACAAAAGAATAATCTAGGCGAAGATGTCTCCCACTTGTTCCAAACTGTGAAAGGTGGAATAGATGCCGCTTTCTTGGCTACCGATCCAGCTCCACGACTTACGATTGTTGAGTCAAAGACTTCTTGCTGGGGAACATATCCATATTCCCATTTAAAAAAGCAAGGTGGAAGTATTTATTTCAGGCATCTGCTGGAAAGTTTGGATTACCGACATCGAGATATCCAGCTTCATTTCCAAAAGCTGATTGGCACGTATCCTGAACTTACCTTACATTTCATTCGAGTTGAAACACTGATTGAATTAACTGAAGATCGCTTTGTAGTAGAAGATTTAAAGGTGAAAAGTTGGAAAGATTCAATAAGCAACTAATGGATAGTTTATTGTTGGCATGAAATTATACTGACATCAAGAAAGATTAAAATCATATGAGCGAGAATTATGCTCATATACATAGCTAGCACGCTTTGGCTGTTTATCCTACAATCACTCCGAAAAACAGCTTAGATGCTAAGATTTGCCTTCTCAAAAGTAGACGATTACCAGCAAAGAAGATATCGTCCTTTCAGTAAAAAGAAAGTAATCATCCAAGCTGGCGAGCGGATCATGGCCTACAAAACAGGAGACACATCAGGTATTGCTATAGAAGGGGAATGTCATCTGCTTGGTGAAAAGGTGTGGGCAGATGGTAGCGACCGTACAGCTTATTCCGCTTATCAGGATGAACCGCAAAAAGGTACACTGCCGCCTCCTGATCCGCCAAAGTCGTTTGACTAGGGTAAGCTCAGTCGTAATGTGCTGGGTGGACTGGCTATTGTAGTTGGTGTGGCTGCGCTGGCAGCATTTACGGCAGCGACGCTGGAAGCAGGAGCAGTAATTGTAGGTGCGGTAGCCGTTGTAGCCTATGGCTGCAGGCGAAATTGAAGGGGGTGTTCAGATCGCTTTCGATATTGCTCAAGGGGAAGTGAACGACTTCGGGGAATATGCGACGACTGCTTTGCGGGAGTCGTTGATTGGAGCCGTCACCGGAGCTATCTTCGGCCCACTCGGGGTTGGAGGATCTATTGCTGGCAAAATGGCACTGGGCGGTGCCGAAAATGCTGTATCCGATATTGCCAGTCAGATGATGCAAGGGAAAAAGTTCTCCGAAATTGACTGGAAGTCTGTCGGCATGAGTGCAGGACTCGGTGTAGCGACTGTAGGCGTTGTTAATTCCAAAGCAGGCAAGGCGCTAGGAAATGCAATTGTTACTGGAGCTAAAAAGACCCCCTACCTTTATTAAAAATGGAGCTAAGCTTCTGTAGAAGCTTTCCAAAATTCATTGAAAAAACTCAGTGAAACAGGAAGTAAACTGAGCCAGAAGATGAAAAGCGGATTAGACAATATGATGAGTCCTCAGATGATGACTGCTGAGGGTTTACCTATAAGATTAAATGAATCTGCTAATGTAAAAAATGTAGAAATACCAAAAACAGAAGTACAAAAAAATATCTTAAAGTTATGGAGAAAGCTGAAGGAACTAGTCTTTCTGTAAAGGAAAAACAGAGGCTAATTCCAGGTACTCCAGGTGAAATCGAAATTAGTGATTCAAAAAAATTAGGTAAAAATTTATTGGAAACTATGGGATTAAAGAGATCAGATAGTTGGAGTGGTTATCAAGCACAGCATATTATTCCAGGTGAATTATACAACCATCCTATAATAGAAAAAATTGGAATGGAGATCAATCATGCTTCTAACGGAATATTTTTACCAATTCCTTCTTCGAAAATAAGTCCGATGAGTAGACACACTGGATACCACAGTATCTACAATAGAGTAGTAAAGAAACAACTTGATAAAATGGATATTAATGCTAGTGTTGAAGTGCTTGAAAATCAAGTTTATGAATTACAACAGAAATTGAAAAAAGCAGTTGAGCAAGGGCTTCCTTTGTACAAATCTAAGGTTCCTAATCAAAGACAATTAAAACGTTTGTTGAAGAAACCAGTAGAAGATAGGATGGAAATATGGGACAGAGGCGGAGGAGCCACAGAAGAATTATGGGAAAGGTGGATAAATAAATGAAATATGGAGACAATACCATTTTAGTACAAGAGGTTATTGATTTTATAAGTAATAATCTCTTATTTGGTAATGAGGATAAAAGCAATTTAAATAGTTTGATAATTAAGGATTTTGAAAAAGCGAAAAATCTGGCTTGGTCTCAAAATTCAGAATCAGTAGATATACTCTGGCAAGATATTAAATCAAATGAAAGTTCTAAGATATTAAGTATCATATCTCGCAACGAAGATCTGAAGATGATGGAAGACGAACTATACGATATATTTTTGAACGAAGAAAATTATAATGAAGAATTTTTTCCTATGGAATTCTGGGATATTAATGAAGAAGTACAGTCAGATCTGTATAAATGTGCCTTGAATCGTTTGGTAAATGGACAGAAAGAAAGCTTTTATGAATATGTCTTTGAAATTTATCAAGCGGGTGGCTGGGCATGTGGCTGGGAAGGACAGTATCCTGAAGGTAAACCTATAATTTTTATTCCTAATGAAGGATTTGAAAGATGATTAATATGTAAAAAGGATAATTATTGAAATAGAATTTGTTTTCTACTAATGAGAAATTAAATTAAAAGATACTAATAAATTCATAAAAATATGTGCTCTTTATAATCTATAAAACGAGTAACGTGTGAAACATTGTTAATTTACTACAAAATAATTAGAATTAATTATTTTGTAGATATAAATTTAAAAAATAGAGTATGTTTAAGTATAGTTAAACATACTCTATTTTATTTAATAATTAGCTTATAATTATTAAATAAATAAACTTTGAAAATGAAAAAGCCAGCTGTACATAAAATTTATATCTTAGATGAATATGTTAATTTCCTTAAAAAATGGTGGGATTAAAAAATGTAGATAAAAAACATCTTGAAAAAGACCTGTTAGCTAATGAGGGAAATCTAAATACTTATAATATTTAAATGATACTAGTTCTGTAGCGATAATATGAGAACCTAACATATGTCGTCTAATCAATATCTACAATGAAAACTGGATAGGGATTCTAAAAGACAAACATTAAAGAAAATCTATCAACTATGAAACAACTTAAAATAGAAAGAAGATTAATGAAAATGAATATATTTTCTGAAGGATTATATAAATCGAAAAAATAATTTATATCATTCTACATGTAAGTAGAATGATATAATAATCACTACGGATTTTAATTGTCTATGTGGAGGTATTTATTTTGCAAAACGATATTCATATAAACCGTTTGTATGAAATAAGACTATTAAAAACTCAAGAAGAATGTGAAGAGTTTGATGAATTATTAGAAATATTAGATAATGAACAAAATATTAAATTGAAAAATCTATTTAAAGTTTTTGATGAAAATACAAATGAAGAAGAAGTGATGTTTGGATTAGTTCACTTTGTAGAATCTTTTGAAGCGGAAGAATATTTAAAGTCTTTGCTAAAATTTTTATCTAATATGCCTGTACATTCAGTTTATTGGATAGAAATACTGGTAAAACGTATTCTTAATAGTTCAGAATATAAAGCTAAACTGATTGATATGATTGGGAATCAAGATAAGAAAGTTAAACTTCAACTTGCAGATATACTTTACTCAATAGAACAAGATAATCCTGATCGTTTTAGTATGCCCGTCCGTGAATTTTCAACAAAATTAGATGAGGAAATTGCAGAAAGAGGATGAAGTTATCTATCCAGAATATATATTTAATGCCTAATATAAAACACTATTTACAAAATCCACACAACAAAAAAGGCTGCAGCAGAATATCACATTCTGCTGCAGCCTTTTTTATACTTTATATTACATCACAGCCACTTTATGACGATTAATAAATATACTGATTTTAAGGGAGCGGTCTTATGAGCGGCATACTGATTGTAGACGATTCCCGGTTGAATATTGCTTATCTAACAAATGTACTTCAGACAGCAGGATATGAGGACATCCAGACGGCTTATTCCGCACAGGAAGCCTACACGGTTCTTGGGATTCATAACGGTCAACCGCCGCGCAAGCCAGCTTCGGTAGATCTGGTTCTGCTGGATATTGTTATGCCGGAGATTGACGGAATAGAAGCTTGCACGCTGATCAAAAGCCTGACCGTATATCAGGATCTACCGGTTATATTCCTCACCGCGGATCGTGTCCATTTTCGGGAAGCCTTCAGTGCAGGCGGAATGGACTTTATCGAAAAAGGCGGACCGGATTATGAGCTGCTGACCCGCGTACAATCTGCACTAAAGCTCAAAAAGGAAATGGATGCCCGCAAAGCCTGGGAGGAAAAAGTACAAACCGATCTGCAGCTGGCCAAGCATCTGCAGCGAAGTGTATTGACTCCCCCACTAAAAGAGCCGGGTATCTGCATCCATAGCTGGTATATGCAGTCATCCGAAGTTTCCGGTGATATGTTTTACTGGAAAATGTTCAATCCCGGCCAATACGGCGTTCTGCTGATCGATGTTTCGGGACATGGCATCCCGGCTGCCCTGATCAGCATGTCGATTCGCTCCCTGCTGGATGGCATCGTCGGCTTGTACCGCAAACCGCGCGAAGTATGTGCAGAGCTCAACCGACAGATGCGGCATTTGTTTGGCAAAAGCAGGCGTACCGCCTACTTCACAGCGATCTATTTATATATAGACCGGAACAAGCAAGAAATTGAATATTTCAATGCCGGTCATCCACCAGGTCTGCTGCTGATGCAGCACAAGCCGCCGGTTAAACTGAGCGGAACTACGGTACCGGTGGGGATCAAGCAGGACATGAAGCTGGATACGGTTACCATTCCCTATGATACACCTGCACGCATCGTACTATATACAGACGGATTGGTAGAGCGGCCCGGACTGTCGATCCATACCGGGATTGAAAAGCTGGAGCAGTATGCGCAGAGTCTTCATTATCTGGACAATGAAGCCTTTGTTAGCAAGCTGGAACGTCTGAACCGTCAGCGTGATGATGATATTTGTATTCTATCGATAGAACTGGAGTAATACAGGAATGGAGGAGAAGCATATGGAACGAAGTGTAATTTCCAAAGGCAAAACGGTAGAACAGGCAGTAGACCGTGCGCTGGCTCTGCTGGAGGTCAGCAAAAAAGAGGTGAGTATTGAAATCATCGACAACGAAAGCCGTGGCTTCCTCGGTCTGAATGCCAGACCTGCTGTAGTCAGGGTCAGTCTGCTTGCTGCAAGCGTAGCGGAAATGGGTGCTCTCTCCTCCATGAATCTTCATACTGCAACACCTGTCTCAGTGGACAGACATACAGTGGGTATACTGGAGCAGGGCATGTCTGCAGAATCTGCTGCAGTAGTTACTTTGCCGCCTGTTGATCTCTATGCTGACCTTACGCTAGGCAGCAACAAGCTGGAAGAAGGAAAGATATGGATTGCCGATGGGCAAATTGCTATGCATATCCCGGATGGAGCCAATCTGCCTATGATTGATGCATTTAAAAGTGGAGATATACTGATCAATGGAACAGCACTGCTAGCCGGACAATCTGCAGCTGTAAGCAAGGAAGATGTGATCGAGATCCGGCTGAATGGCGAATCCAAAGATTCCACATGGGAGCTGGATATCGACGCGGAAGGTATGAATGCTGCTCTGCATATCGAGCCAGGATACCATATTACACGTTCTTTGATGGATACTGAACCCAATACCCGGCTGATGCTGCGGGTAGTACAAAATAAAAAGCCGGCAGCTATCGATCCGGAAGAAATATACCATCAGCTCCGTACCAAAGAAATCATTTTTGGTATTGATTCATCCATGATCAAGCAGGCCTGTCGTGCAGAGCGATCCGGTCCATTTATAATAGCAGCCGGCCAACTTCCTGTCGCTGGACAAGACGGTATCTTCCAGCTCCAGACAGATGCGGCTGCCCGCAAAGTACAGCCCAAGCTGCGGGATAATGGAACTATCGATTACCGGGAAACCCGAGAATTTCCTTCTATTCTGGAAGGGGAGCTGATCGGTACCGTTATTCCGTCGAAGCCAGGTATAGACGGCCGGGATATTTATGGCAAAGTGATCCTCGCACCGGCTGTACACGATATCCAGATGATACCGGGCAAGGATGTGCAGCTCTCCGAGGATGGACGCAATGCATTTGCACTTAAATCGGGTATGCCCAGCCAGACCCGGCAAGGACATTACGTCAAGCTCTCCATGATTCCAAAGCTGATGCATAGCGGAGATGTTAATCTGTCGACAGGCAATATTCATTTTCGCGGCGATGTCGAGATCAGCGGGGCAGTACAGGATACGATGGAAGTGGAAGCCGAGGGCAATATTCGTGTACGCGGTAATATCAATATGGCTCAGATTCTGGCAGGTGACTCGCTGATTGTCCATGCCAACGTGCTCAGCAGCCGCATTATTGTTGGCCAGCTGCAGCTGTTTTACGGACAGATCGCACCCATGCTGATTTATGTACGTGAACAGGTAGAACTGATGAAGCAGGCTGTGCATCAGGTCAGCAGCGCTTCGGCTTTTAAAATCAATGATATGAACCAGACCGGTCTTGCACCGTTGTTTCAGGTTTTATTCCAGGGGCGGTTCAAATGGATGCTGGAACAGCTGGAGCGCCTGCTTCGACTGGAAGAACAGTATAAAACAGCATTAAAAGAAGAATGGATTCGTTATTTTCAAGAAATTCGAAACGGGTTTATGAATAAGGAAAATAGTTCATTCCGTACTGCAGAAGATCTGGAAAGCTTTATCCGGCGAACCAATTACCTGTATACTCTCGCATCTGCTCCTGTAGTGGAACGTAATTTTGCCCGGCTGCATTTTGTTCAGAACAGTACAGTTCGCTGCGGCGGTGATGTAGTTGTGGAAAAAGGAGCCTACAATGCTCATCTGTATTGTGAAGGTGTACTGGAAGCTACCGGAACGCTGCGGGGCGGAACCTATTATGCTGCAGAAGGTATGGTTCTGCAGGAAGCCGGTTCTCCGGGTACAGGAACGACAAAGCTTCATGTGAATGCGACAGCAAGGATTAAGGCAGCACGTGTACTCGCAGGAACAACGATTCAGATCGGCGAACGGATTCATCAGTGTATGGAAGATGTCGAGCATGTAACTATTCGATTGGATAACAATGAACAGATCATATGGAAAGGGAGCGAGTAACATGTTTACGTATCGTCTCGAATTAATCGGTCAGCAGATTACCGTCTATTGTGAAGGAGACATTGATATTGATGCCGGGGATACGTTTGAAGAACAGCTCGAACCAGAACTGTCAGAAGCATCGAATATTATCCTGAACCTGGGAGCGGTACAATTTGTAGATTCATCGGGTATCGGACTGCTGATCAAGCTGGTACAGGATTTGCAGGAACAAGAACGTCAGGTATGGATCGAGCAGACACAGCCGGAAGTGATGGAGGTGTTCCAGCTACTCCAGCTGGATGAGATTCTGGGCAAGGATACATTTCGTTAAATGAAGGAGAAAAATGTTTATACGATCCCGCTTAGCCTGCTGGGGATCGCCAGTCTGCTGTATATGGGGCTGGAAGGCAGCAGCGATATTGTTCACATTCTGCCACTGCTGCTGCTGATTGCCATACTGGATCTGTTCCCGGTCCGTCTGCTGAGCGGGGAAGAATACAGCGGCAGTTTGGCAGGCTTTCTAATTTTACTGCTGGCCTATGGACCGGTACCGGCTCTTTACGGCATTTTATTGAGTAATGTGGTCAGCCATTGGCGCAGTGCCGATTTTGTCTGGCGGCGGTTTAATGTATTCCGGCTGCTGTCGGCTCAGGGAAAGTACAGTATATGCCTGTACGCTGCACATATCGTTATGGAGCGTCTGGATGGGATTTCCCTTTATGTTCAGGCTGGTGCAGGTGCACTGACGTTCAGCTTGCTGTATATGCTGCTCGCGTCGATAGTAAACAAGACAATCAGCGGGATTCCACTACGCAATAATCTGGTGATTAAATGCAAGGAGATAGCAGTGCCGGTAGTACTATGTACAATTATTGTTCCTCATTTTCTTTTGCATTTGTCGCTGCATTATATGATGTACGAGACTATTTATATTTTACTTTTTCTTATGCTGATTATTTTTTTCTCCTATGGATACATTCGTCAGGTTCGTCTTCGTCGCCGCGGTGCAGAAGAATTCATTCGTATTGGAGAAATGCGTATTTCCAATCGGATACAGGGACATGGGCATAATGTGGGTATTATATGCGAGCATATATTGGAATTGCTCGGATATCCCAAAAAAAGACGTGTCGATCTGATTAATATGGCAGCGATACATGATATCGGCAAAATGATGCTTCCCCTGGATATTCTGACCAAACGCGGTGCCAGATCGCTCAGCGAAGAACAGCAGTACCAATCCCATCCGGTACACAGCTCCAAAATTGTGCTGAATGTCAGTGGCGACAAAAAGATGGCAGACTGGATTCTGCATCATCATGAGCGTTACGATGGCAAAGGTTACCCTGATGGACTGAAGGAAAAACAGATCCCTTATGAATCCAGAATTATTCATATGTGTGATCAGCTCGAATATTTGATGCGGCATTATGATCAGGATGAGGAAGTGATCCGCCGGCTGGAAAACATGTCCCATAAGGAACTGGATCCCGAACTGGTGAGTCATATTCATACAGGCACGATTGCCTGGTTAAGGCAGCATATGGTATATACAGAGATATTGTCCAGCGCGATGGAGCTAACTTCTGTTATCGAACCTGACAAGCAGCAGCATCGCGAGCTCTCCAGCATCACGGGAGGAACACGTTTATTGAAATATAGAGGCACCGGCAGTCTGCAAACGCATGAGGATCTGCCGTCTGGTGTGCTGTATGATCTCGAGATATTGGCTGCACGTGCGCTGGTATTGTCGGAAAGTTTTTACGAAGTGCTGGTCAGTCAGGGGAGCACGTACGAAGCTCATTTTTATCCGGAGAGCGATTGGGTAGCGGTTGTACTTAACGATATCACGCCTGCGCTTCAGTATCGTGAAGATATGCATCTGCAGACGTTGCGTGCTTACAGAGACGTAATCCGAACCCTCTCCCATAGCAAGATCGATATCTGCCTGGAGCCGGGGGAGATTGTAGCGGAATTAGGCGAGTGGATCGATGAAATGGAAGTCAATACCCGCGCCGATGTCGCTTCCAGCCGGACGCTGGTCGTTCAGCACATCCCGGAAGATATCCGATTGCAAAATTCCAAAAAAGTCATGAGTATCAAGCTGGCTGTCTCGGAAGCGGTAACCAATCTGATCAAGCACGCCGAAGCAGGCAAAGTTACCGTGTATCGTAAAAATGGATGTTATCAGGTGTATATTACCGATCACGGATCAGGTATTCCTTTGCATGAATTGCCCAAAACCATTCTAATATCGGGATACAGCAGCAAAAGCTCGCTTGGTAAAGGTTTTGCTCTGATGTATGCTTCTGCGGACCGGATTATGCTGCATACCAGTCCGGATGGAACAGCCATTTTGCTGGAGTTCAATGAAATTCTGGAACAAGCCGTTTAATCATTCTGCTCGAGGGTGATTAGACGGCTTATTTGTAATAAGCAAAAAGCGACAATTCAAAAGACAGCATCTTTCTGGAATAGGGTCGGATGTTGCTAACCGGTCAAACTGGTCAAAATGTATATAATATTTAAGATTCTTACTTACTGGCTATTACATAATTAGTCTATTTTGACGAAAAATAAGTATACTGACTTCGGGGGAGAGCTAATGAGCAGCATACTAATTGTCGATGATTCCAAATTGAATGTAGCATTTATGGAGAATGTTCTGAGAACAGCCGGATATGAAGATGTACAAAAAGCAACATCTGCCCAGGAAGCCTATCAGATTCTGGGGATTTACGATAATCAGGCACCACGTAAAGCCGCATCAGTCGATCTGATTCTTCTTGATATTGTTATGCCGGAGATTGATGGCATCCAGGCGTGTACTTTTATCAAAAGTCTGCCGGTGTATCAGGATCTACCGATCATTTTCCTGACTGCAGACCGTGTTCACTTCAAAGAAGCATTCGGTGCAGGCGGAATGGACTTTATTGAAAAGGGCGGCCCGGATTACGAACTGCTGGCTCGTGTGCAATCCGCCCTTCGTCTAAAAAAAGAGATGGATTCCCGCAAAGCATGGGAAGAAAAAGTACAAAAAGATCTGCAGCTCGCCAAGCATCTGCAAAATAGTGTACTGACTCCTCCATTGACCGAGCCGGGCATTCAGATTCATAGCAGTTACTTCCAGTCTTCGGAAGTGTCTGGAGATATGTTTTACTGGAAAATGTTCAACAATCGCCAATGCGGCGTTCTGCTGATAGATGTACCTGGCAGTGGGATCGCAGCGGCACTGATCAGCATGTCGATCCGCTCCCTGCTGGACGGTATTGTCGGTATGTACCGCAAGCCCAAGGAAGTATGCGCCGAGTTAAACCGCCAGATGCGTATGCTGTTTGGCAAGACACGACGTACCGCGTATTTCACAGCTGTTTATGTATTAATCGATCTGGAGAAAAAGCAGCTGGAATACTTCAATGCCGGTCATACCCCGGGGCTCCTGCTCAATAGTGAAGGCCCTGCAGCCCGCCTCAATGTTACTACCGATCCAATTGGTATGAAAGAGAACACCAATGCCAATACAGAGACTCTGGAATATAACGACACTACACGAATCGTTCTGTATACAAATGGGTTGATTTCCCGTCCGGGCAGCAATCCCAAGGTGGTAATCGGCGAACTGGAACAATATGCGCATAGCCTGCTTGATATCGATAATGAAAAATTCCTGACCAAGCTGGCACGTCTGAGCCGCAATCAGGAAGATCTGTGCATTGTATCTGTCGATCTGGATCGCACTGCAGAATAATCACATGATATAACTCAAATACAAATCAAACGACTGCTCTCGATGATAACGAGGCAGTCGTTTTTTTACAATATAGTATGTGCAGTTTGGAAGTTCGTTTTTTGCTCCAGTACCCTTATATGCAAAATAAAGAAAAAATGAACTTTGCCGGTTTGTATGCAGATCATGGCTTTTGTTCAGGCAAGTACTTCTTTGCTGGTATCCGATAGGGGAGTTGATTCCTGCTCTGGAGAAGGGGAAGCGATAATATGGAGCAGTTCATCCTGTTCAGATACCTGTCCCTGCTGCAGCGGCAGCACATCTTCATAATCAAAAGTGTTGGTCACAATAATCGGTGTAACTGTAGCACAGCCAGCCGCACGAATCTGCTCCAAATCCATTTCCAGCAGCAATTGCCCTGCCGTCACTGTATCGCCTTCCTGTACATGAAGGGTAAAAGGCTGTCCTTCCAGCTTGACCGTATCAATACCCACATGAATCAGAATTTCTGCTCCATGATCAGACACAATAGCCAGTGCATGTTTCTTTTTGAAAGCAACAGTAATTGTACCGTTAAATGGAGCTACTACACGCCCGGTTGCAGGCTCAATCGCAATTCCTTTACCCATGGCTTCCGAAGCGAATGCTGGATCGGGAACGCCTGTAAGTGGCACAATCTGTCCATTTATCGGGCTGTATGCAATCTGTCTAGATATCTGTTTATGTACCATCTGTTCGGCTGCCGATTGATGCGCAGCTTGCCCGGTAATCATATTGGTAGCCATCTGCTCTACCAGCGGACTTTGCATATTCTGGCCTGCGATTATACGCTGCCCGGCAACTGTACCACCTATAGCACCATTAATCACCGGAGAGGCAGTTACATCATGGACAGTATTTGTTGTTGTTTTTTCTTCCGCAGGATCCTTGAAGCCCAAAATATAAGAAAGTACAGCGGAGATCAGGAATGAAGCCGTAATTCCCATAATCAGTCCCAGAAATCCCTGGCCGCCCGGACCGTAAAAGATAGGTAGTGTCAGCAGACCTGGAGCACCGGAAGCAAATGCCTGCGTTCCTGCCTGTCCGATAATAGCTCCGCCTACAGCGCCACCGATTAGACCGGCGATAAATGGACGCTTGAGTGGAAGCGTAACTCCATATATAGCTGGTTCCGTAATACCGAATAACGCAGATAAAGTCGCTGAACCGGCAAGCGTTTTCAGTTTTTTGTTTTTGGTGCGCAGCATAACGCCAAAAGCAGCACCGGTCTGGGCGAATACGGAAGCGGCTGCAGCCGGCTTGATTCCATCCCGTCCATGAACAGCAATATTATTAATAAATACCGGTACAAGCCCCCAATGTACACCGAAAATGACGAGTAGCTGCCAGCTGGCTCCCAGAATGGCTCCGGCGATCAACGGACTGAAGCCAAAAGCAGCCACCAGACCGGTAGCAATCCCATTACCGACATAGACACCAAACGGGCCAAAAATAATAAGTGTTAGAGGAACCATAACGACGAGCGAAATCAGTGGAGTCACAAAGTTTTTCACGCTTTCATGAATTACCCGGTTGCATAGTTTCTCCAGCTTGCTTATGACAATAACAGCCAGAATGATAGGAATAACGGTAGACGAATAACTCATCATAATAACCGGAATACCAAAAAAGGTCGTGTCTGTTCCAGCTGTTTTCAGTTCAATAATAGACGGATAGACGAGCGCACCCGCTATAGTCAGCGCGGTAAATGTATTACCACCAAATTTCCTTGCGGTAGTAACGGCCAGCAAAAGCGGCAGAAAATAAAAAAGACTGTCTGCGGTAGCCATTAAAATAGTGTAGGTCGTTTCCTTGGTATCCAGCCATCCGGTATTGCTGGCGATCAGCAATAGACCTTTCAGGATACCGGCACCAGCCATCACACCCAGTAATGGAGCGAAAATGCTGGAAATAATGTCTACAATACTGCCCAAGCCTTTTTTGCCTTTGGTAGACGATTCTTTTTCTTTGCCGGAATCATCCAGCAATCGGGTGATTCGTCCGATAGCTTCATAAACTTCAGGAACCGTATTGCCGATGACGACCTGAAATTGGCCACCGCTTTCTTTGACAGTAATAACGCCGTCTGTTTGTTCCAGCCGGAGTTTATCTGCTTGATTATTATCTTTTAGGGTAAAGCGCAGCCGGGTAGCACAGTGAACAAGAGAAATAACATTTTTCTCGCCACCAACTCCCTGAATGATCTCTTTGGCCAATTGTTCATAACTCATGGGAACACCTCCATTTTTGGGCAAACAAAAAACCTGAGCCATGTCAAACAGAAGACAGTAATGTCCTGCTGTTTGGCATGACCCAGGTTTTGCCTGCATAACCAGTAACAATCCGGGTACGGTTACATTCAGTTGTTATTGCTACAATATAACGCTTTCATTATTTTGTCAACGCATACATTTTGCGACTCTTTCAATATGAACAGTCAGATACAGCATTTCTTCATTGGTCAGAAAATGGCCGTATTCTTTACTTACAAATATCTTGATCTTTTCTGTGCAGGCCGCTGCTTCTCGATGCTGCTCCTTAATCATATTGTAGAGATGATCATAATTATCATCATAGTGAGTATTATGTATTACACGCTGTGCGAAAAATTTGAGGTGGGTAATAAAGCGGAAGTAACTGAGCGAATCTTCGTCAAAGTCCGTTTTGAAATGGTATTTGACGATATGGATAATACTATGCATAAACCGTGTAATATTGATTGTCGTATTTACTTCTTCATTCATTTCTGCGTTGACAATATGAATAGCGATAAAAGCAGCTTCGTCCTCCGGTAGTTCCAGATTCATTTTATGCCTGATTTGCTCCAGCATGCGAAGACCGATTTGGAATTCTTCTTTGTAGAGTTGCTTGATCTCCCAGAGCAGGGCATTTTTGATTTCGATTCCCTGCTGATGTCGTTCAATAGCAAAATTCACATGGTCGGTCAGTGAAATATAAATATTCTCATTCAGCTGTTTGCCGAGTGTCTGGCAGCTATAGCTGATAGTTTCCTCTACAATAACCATCAGCTCGATCGGGACTTCGCGCAGCAGCATTTTGAAATTATCGGAAGCTTTTTTATTTTTCAGTGCAAACACTTTTTGGATTTTATGCTGTTCCACATCTTCACCGGATTTTTTCTTGAAAGCAATCCCCCGGCCCATCACGACCAGTTCTGTGCCATCCGCCTGATAGACACTGACTACATTATTGTTAATAATCTTTGCTATTTTCATAAAGTTCCCCCGCTTCCTGCACCTGTATAAAAATAAAAAAACCTCAAGCACAGCAAAGCAGTTAAAAGGGTGTTCCCTTTAACACTTGCGGCCTAGGTTTTGCCTGGTGACCAGTAACAATCCTAATCGTGTATGTAATTATGCTTTTAGTGTAGCCGGAACTATCCGGAATGTCAACGCTATCATGACGTAAAAAAGAAGCCTGCATAAATCAGGCTTCTTTCTTCATAAATGATGGCTTGATAGATTAAAATTAGCAGATTGATAGATTTCGATAGAGGGATTTTGAACTTTATCCCAATAGTGCTGAACCCATAAAAATGATAAATAAATACGTTAAAAAGTCTGCTCTGGAATAGATACAATCCGAATAAGAAAAGTAAACAAAAGCCTGCCGGACTAAAAACGGCTGGATTACAACCCCAGATCAGCTCCGTTCGACGCAATCACTTGTTTGTACCAGTCAAAGCTCTTTTTACGGCTACGCTCCAACGAGCCATTGCCTTCATTATCACGATCGGTATAAATATAACCATACCGTTTGCGCATTTCGCCAGAGGAGGCACTAACAATATCTATCGGTCCCCAGCTGGTATAACCGATAATGTCTACGCCATCCTCAATCGCTTCGCGCATCTCGGCAAGATGACGCTGCAGATAATCAATCCGGTAATCATCCTGGATTGTACCGTCGGCAGCAGGTTCATCTGCAGCGCCCAGACCATTTTCCACTACAAACAATGGTTTCTGGTAGCGGTCGTGCAGCTGATTGGCAGTGATGCGGAAGCCTTTTGGATCGATAGTCCAGCCCCATTCGGAAGCTTGCAGATACGGATTCGCTACCGAACCAAATACATTGCCGGAGGTCATGTTTTTGATTACTTCCGGATCAGTACTGGTGGTACGGCTGGAGTAGTAACTGAATCCGATATAATCCACGGTGTTATTTTTCAGAATCTGGGCATCTTCCGGTTCCATTACAATGTCCAATTGATGATCGCGGAAGAATCGGCGTGCATAACCCGGATATTCTCCACGTGATTGTACATCGATAAAGAAGTAGGATTCGCGATCCTTTTCCATCCCCTGGTACACATCTTCAGGGTTGCATGTATATGGATAAAAGCTGCCTGCGGCCAACATACAGCCAATCTGTGCATCTGGAATCAGTTCATGACAGGCTTTGACAGCCAGCGCGCTGGCAACCAGCTGATGATGGGCAGCCTGATACTGAATCTGCTTTACATTGTCACCTTCCTGGAATACAAGACCAGCTCCCAGGAAAGGAAGATGGAGGAGCATATTGATTTCATTAAACGTCATCCAGTATTTGACCTTGTTCCGGTAGCGCTCCAGTACCGTACGTGCATACATCTCAAATAATCCAACCAACTTGCGATGGCGCCAGCTGCCATATTTCTCGATGAGATGTACAGGTACGTCGAAGTGGGCCAGCGTCACGACCGGCTGAATATTATGATTCAGCAGTTCGTCAAAAAGACGATCATAAAAAGCGAGACCTGCTTCGTTTGGTACAGCATCTTCTCCTGTCGGGAAAATACGTGCCCATGAAATGGATACTCGCAGCGCTTTGAATCCCATTTCGGCAAACAGTGCGATATCTTCTGCATAGCGGTGATAAAAATCAATTGCTTCATGTGCGGGATAGAATTCTTCTGGCAGGGGAGTGAGGGAAGAAATGTATCCTCTCATAATATCGAATCTTTTCTCGCCTGTAGGCAACAGGTCGACTACAGTCAGTCCTTTGCCATCTTCCAGGTAAGCGCCTTCAGCCTGATTCGCCGCAATAGCGCCACCCCACAAGAAGTTCTCGGGAAATTTCAGTGTTGTCATCGTCTTTCTCCTTCCGCGTATACATAGAGTAGAAGAGCCATAGGCAAATAAAAAACCTGAATTCTCCCGGCGGCTCATCAAAGCCGATAGGAGAATCCAGGTTATGCCCGATAGGTAACATTCCTGATCCATATTCATATTTCAATAAAACTCTAACAATCCTTATCCATAATGTCAATAAGAAAGCGTTTTATATTTTCGCAGCCTTTCTTATTTCGAAGAGTAAAATTCGCAAAAACCAAGAGGAACCAATCCTGCTTCTAGCTTTCTATATGATCTGTACTGCATAACAAAAGCCCCGCCTGCTACCAAAAGGCAGAAGGTGGGGCTAATGAAAAACAATATTATACTGGAAGTAATAAATTACTTAATTGTCGTGAATAATAGCCTGAATCTCTTCTACGTCATCGTTGATAATTAATTCAACCTGTTCCCGGAATACTCTCGCGTTGTATTCGGAAAACATATACCGCAGAATAGCTTCAATGAGATTACTTTCAATAAGGTACTGGCTACGACCCTGCGCCCAGACCTCTGCAGTATAGCCTGTATCTTCTTCCCAGGCCAGCTGAACTGTTACATCCGTAGGCTGAATGCCTTTACGTTCGGCGATGTTCAGACATACTGCATTAATAATCTCATCCATGCTAAGCCGCATTGCCATTAACGTCTGTTATAAGGGTCAGCGGATTTCTTACGCTGACGGATCATACGATAGATGCCGCGAGCTGCAATAAAGAGTACATAGATAGCAATCAGGTTAATCAGAAGACCCATGAAGTTACCCATAAAGCCCATGTTGGCAAACATGCTGCCGAACAACATACCGGCTAGACCGCCGACCATCATGCCTGTAAAGAAGTTACCGCCGCTGAAAAATCCGCGTTTGCCATTGGTAGCAGCTGTGCTGCGGTTATTGGTAGTGGAACGATTGGTGCTGTTAACGCTACCGCTGTTATTATCCGCACGGTTCGGTGTATTCGTGTACGATTTTGGCTGGGATTTGAATCCGCCGCCACCGCGTCTTGCATCCGCATCATTGGCAAAAATGCCCAGGGATGCAAAAACCACTGTAAATGCCATGAAGATCATAAGCACTTTTTTCATTATGTCCATTATCCCCCTAGTTGATAGTGTGTGTTAGGTCATTCTTACGGTAATACGCAATTACGATCGACCGGTTTCAGAATTTCCAGATAAATTTAAAATAAATTCGGTAGAGTAAATGAATACTAGTGATGCTGTGGTTCGGAAGACATTTCTGGTGGAGCCGCATTTTTCAGCATATCGATGACCCAGGTGGTCCATTCCATATTCGATCTTGCAGTTCCAAGTGCTTTTTGCCGCAAAATATACAATCCAAAATCCTGAGAACCGAACTGGTGGCTCTCGTCAGGCATTTTGTGAATTGCCTGTTCGAAATAATGAATCTGTTCCTGATAGAAAATAGATCTTTTGCGGAACAATGCGAGTGCGGTGTCCTTGTCCGTAATCCACAGACAGAACGCTTTGAGCACCAGCTCATCCCGTGTAACTGGTTCACTGGCAGGCATTTGCATCCATTCATGCAGACGCTGTTCACCCAGTGGAGTGATCGCATAGATTTTTTTGTCCGGTTTGTCGGTTTGTTTTACCCATTCTGCAGTCAACAACTGTTGTTCTTCCATCCGTGAGAGCAGTGGGTAAATCTGACTGTGTTTGGCTTGCCAGAAAGGCTGGATTCTGAGCATCAGGTCATATCCCGATGAACGTTTGCGTGCAAGCAGTGCAAGTAAACCATACGATAGCGTATTCATAAGCAGTCTCTCCTATCTCTAAAGCAGCAAAATCGGCCGATTTAAAATAAAGTGTACACTACAACTGTATGCTTTCGCAAGAAATCGACGAACAAAATAGAAGAAAGCATACAAAAGTAAGTACATATTAGACAAAAAATAGTCATATTTAAGCTTACGTATGAACAAGCAAAAGGATTCACTCTTTTTCAAACCAATACCTTCAGCGGATAAAAAAGAGCCCGGATGAATTCATCCGGGCTTTAGCAGTAAATCGGGTTGTGCTAATTCCTCATTATGTAAGGAGCCGGCTCACGATTTCTGCTACAATGATGTCTCTTGTTGGGAGTACCCATTCACAAGCAATTCCAGTTGACCTGTTGCGGGGTCAATGATCATGCCGTGTACTGGTACATGGGGGGGAAGTAATGGATGATTCTTAATAATCTCCACACTGTTTATTACCCCTTGCTTTTCATTACCAAACCCTTGCAGCCAACTTTTCAAATCAATTCCTGAATGTTCCAGAGTTGACAGTACAGTTGGAGAAACGCCGCGTTCCTTGATCTCGTTGATCATATGATCTGCATTAAGTGCAGCCATACCGCAGCCGTGGTGACCGACAACGATAACCTCTTCGGCTTGCAGTTCGTATAGACCAACCAGCACACTACGCATAACACTTCCATAAGGATGGGAAATAACGGCGCCCGCATTTTTGATGATTTTGGCATCGCCATTGCGGATATTCATTGCTTTGGGCAGCAGCTCGGTTAGACGCGTATCCATGCAGGTCAGAATAACCAGTTTTTTCTCTGGAAACGGACTAGAACGATAAGCTTCATATTCCTTGGTCTGCACGAATTGCTCGTTATACTTCATAATATTTGTAACTGAATCCATTGTAATTCCTCCTCATTAAGAACATTAGATAGTGAACACAGGTGATAGAATCTCAAATTATCTCCTATGATCGCATGATAATTTTTTTCATTACCTTGCTATGCAACGGTATGAGACTTTCTGCTGTAAACGAGTAAATTTTACATCAGTTTTCACAGGATGTAAATGTCTTGATTCCAAAATATTAAATTATGTAACATTGATTATACGGTTTGAAAAACGTATCATCAAGATGGATAAGGTTACAAAATACAAATGACGAGGTGGACCCGATCATGGAACAAAATGTAGAACAGGTATTAAGCTCATTCCGACAGCTGGTCCGCAAGATCAGCAGCTACCATGAAGCACTTGGCCTGCTGGGCTGGGATCTGCGTACAGGCGCTCCGCGCAAAGGAGCAGAGATGCGTGCAGATACGATCGGGATGCTCTCAACCGAAGTATTCAAACTCTCCATATCCGAAGAAATGGGCAGCTATATCGATTTCCTGTCCCGTTCGGAGATATTTGATCAGCTGAGCGATATAGATCAACGCTCGGTAACCGAATGCCGTAAGGAATACGAACGTAGCCAAAAAGTTCCACCCGAAAAGATTCAAAAGTACTCCAGTCTGACCACTCATGCCCAGACCGTATGGGAAGAGGCGAAGCATAATAATGACTTCCAGGGCTTTGAGCCGATGCTGGCCGAAATCGTGGACATGAATCGTGAATTTATTGATTACTGGGGAGTCAAGGATACCCGCTATGATACACTGCTCGATATGTATGAGCCGGATATGACCGTAGCCAAGCTGGATGCTGTTTTTGACCGGTTAAAATCACGGTTGGTTCCTCTTCTGCAAAAAATTCAGGAGTCCAGTGACAAACCCGATAATTCATTCCTCAAGCAGGAATATGATCTGAAGAAGCAAGAGGAGATCGGTCTGTTCCTGCTGGAGCAAATGGGCTATGATTTCCAGGCAGGACGTCTGGATGAAAGTGAGCATCCTTTTGCAACAGGACTTAATCCGGGAGATGTGCGTATTACAACGCATTATTATCCGGAAGATCTGATGAGCGCTATCTTCAGCTCGCTGCATGAAGGGGGTCATGCGCTGTACGAACAGAACATCTCGGCAGATCTGGTCGGTACACCGCTGGCTACCGGTACGTCGATGGGGATTCATGAATCCCAGTCTCGTTTCTGGGAAAATATTGTAGGACGCAGCCGTGTATTCTGGGATCATTATTATGATAAGCTGCAGTCTCTGTTCCCGGATCAACTGGCTGACGTAACCAAAGAGCAGTTTTATCGTGCTGCCAATATGGTAGAGAATTCATTGATTCGTATCGAAGCGGATGAGCTTACTTATAATCTGCACATCATTGTACGCTACGAAATCGAGAAAATGATTTTCAACGAGAATTTGGCTGTAGCCGATCTGCCAAAAGTGTGGAACAGCAAATATGAAGAGTATCTGGGCATTACACCACCAAATGATGCACAGGGCGTACTACAAGATGTACATTGGTCCGGCGGTGACTTTGGTTATTTTGCCTCCTATTCGCTCGGTAATATGTATGCTGCCCAAATTACACAGACGATGCGCAAGGAGCTGCCGGAGTTTGAACAATGGATTGCTGCAGGTGATTTGCTGCCGATCAAAGAATGGTTGAGCGATAAGATCTATCGTTACGGTAAAAGCAGAACACCATCCGAATTGATCATGGCTATTACCGGTGAAGAACTGAATCCGGATTATCTGGCTGACTATCTGGAAGAGAAATATACAGAGATTTATAAACTCTAATCATCCAGTTTTTAGGCGTAGATGTATTAATTTATAATAATTCTCTCTTATTATAGTAGAAAAAAATCAGTAGCATGAATTTGGCGCATAAAGTCAATAGGTCTGACTGTTGAGTATTCAAATAAGGTATATGTAACTAATTACCCAATAGTATTTGATTAAGGATGCCGAGGTAATCGGCCATATCTATTTTATGATCAAGCCTTTCTTTCACAGTATGTACCTGTGAGAGAAAGGCTTTTGCACCTATATTCACATTGTGGGATCAGACGAAATCAAGTAGGATAGATGTTATACGAATTTGGATAAATACCATCTGGGTAAAGCAGGTTATTCAGCTATAACACTATACCCTTTTAACAGATGGATTATAAATAAATAGAGAATACTACTAAGAGAAGAGTGTAAGGAGAGAACAACCGATGGGCTTTCGCGTGATCAAGACCGCCATTGCTGCACTGCTGGCTGTTGTAGCAGCGAGCACGCTGGGAATCAGCAGCGCAATGTCGGCAGCACTGCTCGCCATACTGGGAGTGGATGTTACACGCAAACGCAGTCTTCAGACCATATCTGCCCGTTTTTTTGCATCCTTGATCGGAATGGTATGTGCGTTTGTTTTATTTTCAATTTTTGGATTTCAGCACTGGGTATTTGCGCTGTACATTTTGCTTGCTTTTCCAATCATCACGCGTGCTGGCTTCAGCGGCGGAATTGTAACAAGTTCAGTAATTGTGGTGCACATTTATAACGGAGGACTGCTTACTGCGCATGCCATGTTCGTCGAAGTGGAACTGCTGTTGATCGGACTGGGCTCGGCTGCTATCGTCAATCTGGTATATATGCCAAATCCATATAAGCGGCTAAATGCTATTCGCCGGGAAGTGAATGATCTGCTATCCCAGATGTTTGACCAGATTGCTCGTACACTGCATGAGCCTGCCTACGTATGGGATGGGGAAGAAGTGATTCAGGCAACTGCCAAAGTAGAGCAGGGACACACAGCCGCCAAGCGTGAGCTGGAAAATCAGATGCTGCATCCGGATGAATCGTGGATCGTGTACTTTTACATGCGTAAGCAGCATCTGGATTCTATTCAGAATATGATGCAGCTGGTAGCACAGGTATACAGCAAGATGCCCCAGGGAGATCAGGCTGCCGAGATTTTCGAGCAGCTGGCACAGGATGTCAAAACGCCCTATTATACAGGGAAAACAGAAAAGCTGCTTTTACAATTCGAAGAAGATTTCAGTAAAACCAGACTGCCGGTGACACGCGAGGAGTTTGAAGTATATTCTGCTATTTTGCAGCTGTGCAGGGAGTTGGAACAGTATCTCAAAATTTCTAAGCGGGATAAAGCAAGAAACCCCTTGCTAACTCAGGATAATAAGGTAAAATAAGGATAACGCTATAGGCATAAGCTATCACCTTTATTACATTTGGTGATAGCTTTTTTACTAAAATCTTTCGTCCATTTTGGTAAAAAGTTAAATTTTATTGACCTGTGGAAGATTATGAATATAAAATGATAACAATCTTATGAGGAATGTTTACATTGCGTTAAAGTTTGAGATGAGGGGGCAACCAGAATTTTGAATACAGAACCGGTATTGCAAATCAAAGATCTGTCGGTGTCTTTCCGCATTAGGGATGAGTATTATCCGGCTGTCGACCAGCTTGATTTAACCATCAACAAAAACGAGGTTTTGGCTATCGTGGGTGAATCGGGTTGTGGTAAAAGTGCTTTGGCACTTTCCCTGACACGGCTGCATGATGTCAAAAATACACGAATTGATGGAGGACTCATTTTTAAGGGTCAGGATCTGAACAAGCTGTCACCTGGACAGATGAACAAAATTCGTGGCTCGGAAATTGGCATGATTTTTCAGGATCCGTTGACGGCATTGAATCCGTTAATGACAATCGGCAGACAGATTGAAGAGAATCTGGATTATCATACAACCCTGTCCAAAAAGGAAAAAACCAATCGTATTTATGAACTTCTGGAGCATGTAAACATTACAAATCCGCAGCGTGTATACAACCAGTATCCACATGAATTGTCTGGAGGTATGCGGCAACGTGTCATGATTGCTATCGCGATCGCCTGCCGGCCATCCTTGATTATTGCTGATGAGCCGACAACCGCGCTCGATGTAACGATTCAGTCGCAGATCCTGGATCTGCTGAAGCAGCTGCAGGCAGAGACAGAAGCCGGTATTGTATTAATCACTCATGATCTGGGCGTTGTTGCCGAGATGGCGGATCGGGTCGTTGTTATGTATGCGGGAGAGATTGTAGAGGTTGCCACTGTAATGGATCTGTTCAATAATCCGCTGCATCCCTATACACGCTCACTGCTGGCTTCGATGCCGGGCGCCAATGCCGGACAGGATCAGCTGCATGTTATTCATGGACGTGTTCCTTCCTTGCAGAACATTCCGCGCGGTTCCTGCCGATTCTCGGAACGTATTCCATGGATTCCGCAGACGGCCCATGCGCAGAATCCTCAGCTGGATGAAGTAGGCCCGGGACACTGGGTACGCTGTTCATGCTATCAGCATTTTCATTTCGAAGATGAAGGAAAGGGGCTCGTTATGGATGGCATTGCTGGAGCTAAATAACCTCAAAGTGCATTATCCGATTCGCGGCGGCTTTTTCCAGCGTGTCGTGGATCACGTCAAAGCAGTAGACGGTGTGTCTATCCGCATCGAACCTGGAACTACATATGGACTGGTCGGTGAATCGGGCTGTGGCAAAACGACAACCGGACGCGCCATTATCGGCTTAAACAAAATAACAGATGGAACCGTTACGTTTGAAGGTCAGGATCTGACACGCATGGCCCACAAAAATCAGCATCCGCTGCGCAGGGATATCCAGATGATTTTTCAGGATCCTTATTCTTCACTGAACAGCAGAAAGCGGGTTATGGATATTATTGCAGAACCCCTGCGTAACTTTGAAAAGCTTAGTCCTGAAGAAGAACGGCGCCGTGTGCAGAATCTGCTCGACCGAGTGGGTCTAAATCCCGAGGCGGCTTTCAAATATCCACATGAGTTTTCCGGTGGACAACGACAGCGGATCGGAATCGCACGAGCACTGACATTGAATCCCAAGCTGATTATTGCGGATGAACCGGTATCTGCACTGGATGTATCGGTACAGGCCCAGGTACTGAACTTTATGAAAGAAATTCAAAAAGAGTTCAATCTGACCTACCTGTTTATCAGTCATGATCTGGGTATTGTCCGTCATATGTGTGATGAGATCGGGATCATGTATCGCGGTCGTCTGGTCGAACAGGGCAATACGGACGATATTTATGAGAATCCACAGCATATTTATACCAAACGTCTGATTACAGCTATTCCAAACATAGACCCGGCGCAGCGCCAGGAAAGTGCACGTACAAGACAACAGATTATGGTGTCATATCAGCAGGACCTCAAAGAGCTTATGGATGCGGAGGGCAAGCCACTGGCTTTGAAAACAATTAGCCCATCTCATCAGGTAGCACTACCGTAACGTAAAGGGGATAACTATTATGTGGAAATTTACGCTTCGCCGTATCCTGATCATGATTCCCCAGCTGTTCGTGCTCAGTGTACTGATCTTTTTTGTAGCCAAAGCGATGCCGGGGGATGCACTCAGTGGAGCGATTGAAGCCAATCCAAAGGTTAGCGCACAGGTTCTGGAAGAACAGCGTGAGAAGCTGGGACTGAATGATCCTGCCTGGGTACAATACGGACGCTGGCTCGGTAATCTGTTCCAGGGTGATCTTGGTAAATCCTATGTACATAAAGTAGGGGTAACCGATCTTATCGGAAGCAGGCTGGCCAATACCTTTTATCTGGGTGTGGCTATTCTGATTCTAACTTATGTGATTTCGATTCCGCTCGGAATATTAAGCGGCAGGTATCAGAATACATTGCTTGATAAGACGATAACCGGTTATACCTATCTCAGTTTTGCTACTCCAATATTTATTTTCTCGCTACTCATGCTGTTCGTGTTCGGCTTCCGGCTCGGCTGGTTCCCAACAAGTGGAAGTGTGGATGTAGGCGTCCAGCCAGGAACATGGTCGTATTATGTAAATAAATTCTACCATCTGATCTTGCCGGCATGTGCAGGTGCGCTGGTTAGTACCACAGCAACTATTCAATATCTGCGTAACGAAGTCATTGATACAAGGCTCAAGGATTTTGTGAAAACAGCCCGTTCCAAAGGAGTACCGGAATCCAAAGTATATTCCCGTCATATCCTGCGTAACTCGCTGCTGCCAATTGCAGCTTTTCTGGGCTATGATCTGACGGCTGTACTGGCAGGCAATCTGTTTATCGAATCCATTTTCGGTTATCCGGGACTGGGCCAACTGTTCTTGCAATCTATCACACAACGCGATTTCTCCGTTGTTACAGCGCTGGTTATGTTGTCCGGCCTGCTCGCGTTAATCGGTACTTTGTTATCTGATCTTATTCTGAGCTGGGTGGATCCGCGTATTCGAATGGGTTAAGACGCATAGGCGAACTATAGCGAATCTAACCATTCAATATCTGAATAAGAACGGAGGAAGGTACACTTATGGGCATGCGTGTAGAGACTGTTGCACCTATCGAAACGATTCAAAAATCGCCTTCAAACTGGTCTATTCTGGGTCGTGAGCTACTCAAAGACAAACTGGCGATCGGTTCACTGATCTTTCTGGTATTGTTCCTGATCGGTATCTATGGCTCGATCACACTGATTAATCAGGATGAAGTAACCAAAATTGATCTAATGGCAATTCAGGCTGCTCCGAGTGCAGATCACTGGCTCGGAACTGATGATGCCGGACGTGATATTTTTGGTCAGCTGGTTATTGGAGCGCGTAACTCGTTTACGATTGGATTTATGATTACAATCCTGTCTGCGGCGATCGGGCTGACTATTGGTCTGATTGCAGGATTTTTTGGTGGACTGGTAGATAATATTATTATGCGTTTTATTGATTTTATTCTCGTGCTTCCTTTCCTGATGCTGGTTATCGTCTTCGTAACCATTATTCCCAAATATGGAGTCTGGGAATTTATCGCCATCATGACTGCATTTCTCTGGGTTGGCAAAGCAAGATTGATTCGTGCCAAGGTGCTGGCGGAACGTGAACTGGATTATGTCCAGGCTTCCAAAACACTCGGTACTCCCAATTGGAAAATCATCGCGTTTGGGATACTGCCTAACTTAAGCTCTATCGTTATTGTTAACCTTACTCTGAATCTGGCCGGTAATATCGGGATTGAGACAGGGTTGTCTTACTTGGGTTTTGGTCTGCCTGATGGAACACCGAGTTTGGGTACACTGGTAAGCAGTGCAACCAACCCGGTCGTGTTAGAGCAGTACTGGTGGAACTGGTTACCGGCATCGCTGCTGATTTTGATTCTGATTTTGGCAATCAACTTTATTGGACAGGCGCTCAAGCGTGCAACTGATGCCAAGCAGCGATTGGGATAATAAATTAGAGCTGTATATTCAAAGGAGGAAGGTTTATGTGGGGAAGTAAAAAGAAAAAATCTGTATCCATTCTGTTCATGTCTCTGGTACTGGTATTATCTGCGTGTAACAGTGGCGGCAATTCGGCTACACCAGCAGCAGACGCACCAAAAACAAATGAAAGTGTCAAGGAGACCGGCAAGTTTGTCAGCAAAACTTCGAACAGTGAAGCATCTATTCAGGGTGGTATTCTAAATTATGGATTGGCTTCGGATACTCCTTTTGAAGGGATTTTGAATCCTACATTTTATGAAGGGAATCCCGATGCGAATGTAATGCAATTTTTCTATCCTTCCCTATTCGCTATTGATAAAAACTTCGATATCACGGACGGTGGAGCAGCGAATATCAAACTGTCCAATGATAATAAAACCGTTACTGTCACAATCAATGACAAGCTGAACTGGACAGACGGTAATCCGGTTACAGCAGAAGATTATGCTTTTGCTTTTGAAGTAATCGGTAACAAAGATTATGAAGGTGTTCGTTATGATGCATTGATGATGAACATTGTGGGTATGGAAGATTACCATGCCGGTAAAGCTAAAACAATCTCTGGTATTAAAATCCTGAATGATAAAGAAGTACAGATCGACTTTATTACAGCTACTCCTTCGGTGAAATCCGGCCTATGGAGCTATCCATTGGAGAAAAAAGTATTCGGAGATATGAAGATTGCCGATATGTCTGCTTCTGACGCAGTACGCAAAGATCCAATTGGTTATGGACCTTTCAAAATCAAATCGATGGTTACAGGAGAGTCCGTTGAGTTCGAAGCCAACAAAGATTACTTCCTTGGTGCGCCAAAGCTGGATGGCGTACATCTGAAAGTAGTTAATCCGAATGTACTGATTGAATCCCTGAAAAAAGGCGACGTTGATTATGTAGATGGTTTCCCTGTCAGCCTGTATGACGAGAAAACAAATCCTACAAATATTCAATTCCTGGGTCGTCAGGAATTGGCTTATAACTATCTCGGATTCAAGCTGGGTAAATATGACAAAGCCAAAGGCGAAAGCGTAATGGACCCGAATGCCAAAATGGCAAACAAATCCCTGCGTCAAGCTATGGGTTACGCAATGAACAATGCTCAGGTAGGTGCACAGCTGTACAAAGGACTGCGTACACCGGCTACGTCATTGATTATCCCTGCATTTGCAAACTATTATGATTCTAGTCTGGCAGGGTACACCTACAATCCGGAAAAAGCAAAACAACTGCTGGATGCAGCAGGTTATGTGGATAAAGACGGCGATGGAATGCGTGAAGATCCAAAAGGTCAACCGCTGGTTATCAATTATGCAGCGATGAGTGGTGATACTGTCTCTGAGCCACTTGCCAAATTCTACATGCAAAACTGGAAAGATGTTGGTCTGAATGTTCAGCTGATGAACGGAAGACTGCAGGAGTTTAACTCTTTCTATGACAATGTTAAAGCAGATAACCCGGATATTGATATTTTCAGTGCTGCTTGGGGTACAGGTAGTGATATCGATCCATCCGGTCTGTATGGTCGTCAAGCACCATTCAACTATTCCCGTTTCACTAGTGAAGATGCAGATAAGTTCCTGAAAGAAGGAACTTCACCAGAAGCATTTGACATTGAATTCCGCAAAAATGCTTACAAACAATGGCAGCAGTTGATGTTTGATGAAGCTCCGGTTATTCCAACACTGTATCGTTATGAACTGCAGGCAGTGAACAAACGTGTCAAAAACCTCGATATCTCCTATGATGCTGGTTACGATACGCTTGCCAAAGTTGAGCTGTCCGCTGACAAGCCTGTCACTCAGTAATTCGGTACCTCGTATCCGGATAAATAAAGTAAAAGCAACAGTATAGCATTTAGACAAAAAGGATCGGGAGCCTAGGCTTACCGGTCCTTTTTGTATGTCTGCGCTGAGTCGGCTGTGTTGTTGAATATTATTGTATATAATCAATCTGATCATTTTTTGATATGAATTGCTAACAAAAAAATCGAATAAGAATAGCTGCTTTCTTGATTACGTCTTTAATGCAAATTATCAAGAATATGCAAATGCAATATAGATACCTGTAAAAAACCAAAGCACCTATAATATAAAATGTCCAAAAGGAGAGCGAATGCAGTAAAACAACAATACAAAAAGGAAAAGGATCGATGGATACTGTATGTTGACAGTCTATGTTTAACAAACCCGGGAAGCATAGAACTTTTCGGGTTCTTTCGTTATAATAGATAGACGAACACGCATTTGCATAGTCTGGCAGCAGGGCAACGGTGCAGTCTTACTATTTTAATAGTAGAAAAATATCAAAATGATAGTCCAGCATAGCACATAGGCAAGCAGATTAAATTCAGAGGTATACAGAAATACAGGTTGGTTTGGAGGGGCATAATGAGTCAATATACACCAATGATGCAGCAGTATCTGCAAATTAAGCAGCAGGCACAGGATGCATTTTTATTTTTCCGTCTGGGTGATTTTTATGAGCTGTTTTTTGATGATGCCATTCTGGCTGCCAAAGAACTGGAGATTACGTTAACAGGCAAAAATGCCGGCGTACCGGAACGGGTACCGATGTGTGGGGTACCTTATCATTCTGCAGAAAACTATATTCACCGTTTGATTGAAAAAGGCTATAAAGTCGCTATTTGTGAACAGGTCGAAGATCCGGCTACTGCCAAAGGAATTGTCAAACGTGAAATTATCCGCGTAGTAACGCCGGGTACCATGATGGAAAGCAAAGCGCTGAGCGATAAAGCGAATAACTATATGGTTTGTATCACCGAACAGGATGGCAAAATGTCGTTGGCTGCATGTGATTTGTCCACTGGAGAGCTGCATGTAACTTCAGCGTTGTCCTCACAGGAATGGCTGCGCGATGAGCTGGGACTGTATGAGCCTTCGGAAATTATTGGACGGATCGATCTGATCGATGAGGTATACAAGCAGGCTTCGCAGATGGGGCGCAAGGTATTGTATACCGAATGGGATAAATCCCGTGAAGAATTGGCACGACGCCAATTTGGCGAAGCAGTCTGGGCGAGGCTGGATGAAGAACGGCAGACCTGTATTGCGCTGTTGATTGCTTATCTGAGCGAGACACAGAAACGTTCACTGGGACAGCTGACGCATATTAATGCTTATGAACCGGAAAATTACATGATCCTCGATCCATTTACCCGCCGTAATCTGGAACTGGTAGAGACGGTGCGCGAACGTTCCCGTAAAGGAACGCTGTTATGGCTGCTGGATCGCACAGAGACACCGATGGGCGGTCGTCTGCTGCGCCGCTGGATCGATAAGCCGCTGTTGTCCCGTCGCCTGGTGGAAGAACGTCTGGAAGCAGTAGACAAGCTGCATCAAGGATTTATTTTACGGGATGACCTGAGAGGGCAGCTCAAAGGCATTTACGATCTGGAACGTCTGGTTGGGCGGATGGCTTTTGGTACGGCCAATGGGCGGGATATGCTGGCACTGCGGGACTCGTTGCTGCGTATTCCGGATCTTCGTCAGCTATGTGCAGATTCGCCTTCTACGACGCTGCAAGCTGTAGCAGCGCAAATGGACGCCTGCTCCGATCTGGCAGAAGCGATCGGGTCGGCGATTGTCGATGATCCTCCGATTTCGGTTCGTGACGGAGGACTGATCCGTCAGGGATACCATGAACATCTGGATGAGCTGCGTGAAGCGAGCGTGAATGGCAAACAGTGGATTGCCGAACTGGAAGCAGCAGAACGTCAGGCTACAGGCATCAAATCGCTCAAAATTGGCTATAATAAAGTATTCGGTTATTATATCGAAATTACACGTTCCAATCTGGGAACGCTGCCGGAAGGTCGCTACGAGCGCAAGCAGACACTGGCGAATGCCGAGCGATTCGTCACACCCGAACTCAAGGAAAAAGAAGCCCTTATTCTGGAAGCCCAGGAGAAAATGGTCGATATCGAATACGATCTGTTCACCGATCTTCGTACACGGGTATCCAACGAGATTGCTCGTCTAAAATTGCTAGCTGAGAAGGTAGCAGAGATCGATGTGTATCAGTCCTTTGCCACCGTTAGTGCCGAGCGTTCCTTTGTGAAGCCTGTATTGACTGATCGTTACGATCTGGTTATCGAGGATGGACGTCATCCGGTCGTAGAGGCGGTAATGGATCATGCGAGTTTTATTTCCAATAGTACAGACATTACCGAAGAAGAAGCCAATATTGTACTGATTACCGGACCAAATATGGCTGGTAAAAGCACCTATATGCGTCAGGTAGCGCTCTTGTCAATCATGGCACAGATTGGCTGCTTTGTACCTGCTCGTCAGGCAGAGATTCCGATGATCGACCGGATTTTCACCCGGATCGGGGCAGCAGATGATCTGATTGGAGGCCAGAGTACCTTTATGGTGGAAATGGCAGATATTCAGGTGATGACCGAGCGGGCTACCCGGCGCAGTCTGATTATTATAGATGAACTGGGCCGCGGAACATCGACCAGTGAAGGTATGGCAATTGCCCAGGCAGTCATTGAATATGTTCATCATGAGATTGGATGTAAAGCACTGGTATCCACGCATTTCCATGAGCTTGCTCATCTGGAGGAGACGCTGGAACATCTGCGCAATTTCTCGATGGCGGTCAAGGAAAGCGGCGATAAAGTACATTTCCTGCGCAAACTGGTACCTGGCGCGGCTGGCAGCAGCTATGGCATTTACTGTGCCCAGCTGGCAGGTTTGCCGGGCAGTATTATCGATCGTGCGAATCTGCTGCTGGATCGAATGGAACAGGCAGCTACGATTACTGTCGTAGCGGATGACAACAATGCTGAACATGCTGGTGCTAAACCAGCATCCCTGCAGAATACCAAAGAGCAGCCTTCAGGATCAGCCGAAAAAGGAGCCGCTTCGGAAAAGACGGATTCCGTACAAGAATCGGCGTCAAGCTATCATTATGAAGAACGTCGCTCCCCAGCTGAAGAAGGGGTACCTGTACTCGTTGTTGGTGGTTTCTCTCCGGAAGACACGGACGAATCTGCAGTCAGAGCCCAGCAGCGTACAGGGAGTCAGCAGGAGATTGTACAACTGTCTATTTTTGAAGAGGAAGAAATACCTCAGCCGGTGAAAGTCAAAGAAGATCCGGTAGCCCGCCAAATTGTAAATCAGATTCAGAGTGCGGATCTGATGAATATGACACCGCTGCAAGCGATGCAGCTGCTGAATGAACTGAAAATGAAAACGATGCGTTAATTCGTTTATAGATAACTAATGCAAGAGAAATATGATCATGGATAGAACATCCAGATAGCCGGGAGGAGGAGAAATCATGGGTCAGATTCGTGTACTGGATGAGCATATTGCCAATCAGATTGCAGCTGGTGAGGTTGTGGAGCGGCCTGCCTCTGTAGTCAAGGAACTCGTCGAGAATGCGATTGATGCGCGTTCCACTCGTATTGATGTTCATATCGGCGAAGGCGGATTGGAATCGATACGGGTACAGGACAATGGACAGGGGATTGCTGCTGATGATTGCGAGACGGCTTTCTATCGTCATGCTACAAGCAAACTCGCAGATGATCGGGATCTGTACCAGATTACAAGTCTGGGCTTTCGCGGTGAAGCGTTGCCGAGTATTGCAGCGGTCTCCAAAGTAGATTTGTTGACCAGTGCTACTGATGATGGAGCAGGCAGACGTCTGATTATTGAAGGCGGCACACTGAAAAGCAATGAAGACGATGCTGCTCCGCGCGGAACCGATTTTCGGGTTAACTCCCTATTTTACAATACACCGGCACGGCTGAAATACATGAAAACGGTCCAGACAGAGCTGGGGCATATCTCCGATATTATGTACCGGATGTCCCTCGCTCATCCTGAAATTGCTTTTACTCTGCGTCATAATGGCAATCTGCTGCTGCAGACGCCGGGGAATGGTGATATGCTGCAGGTGATTGCTGCAGTCTACGGTACGTCAGCTGCCAAAATGGTACTGCCGATTGAGCAGGATCATCTGGATTATCATATTAGCGGATATATCGGTCGACCGGAGATTGCAAGGGCCAATCGCAATGCCATGTCTGTCATTGTCAATGGACGCTATATCAAAAGTTACACGGTCAACCAGGCGATACTGAGAGCCTATCATACCCTGCTGCCGATCAATCGTTATCCGCTCACTGTACTGCGTCTGACGATGCATCCGTCACTTGTCGATGTGAATGTGCATCCTGCCAAAATGGAAGTGCGATTCAGCAAAGAAGCGGAACTGATGATGTTTGTGGAAGAATCGGTACGACAGACGCTGCGCAGAGAAATACTGATCCCTCATGCGACCAAGCAGACGATCAAACGGGGCAGCAGCGAGTCGATCATTCAGGAACAATTTAATTTCAATCGTACATCAGCTGGACAGTCCGATAACGAGCCGGCTGCAGAATTTCAACAAGCGGGTGCAACCTTATTCGCTCCTCGTGGACCGGAGCCTGTTATCCAGACAGAGCTGGGTGATTTGGATGCTCCATATGTGCCTCCTTTGACAGACCAGGATATACCGGGAACAGAGTGGCAAAGCAGCCCGGATCGCTCGGTTGCTTCTTATCAGAGTCAGCCGGTAGGCAAAAATGCAAATATGGAGCAGCCTGAGCATGCGACAGCAACGTCCGATTCGCTTCAATCTGCATCGGCATCTCAAGCAGATTCCCAGACATCCGAAAAAACAGCTTCTCCGGCAAAACAAGATGTAAATGTACCTGCGGAGGGAGAACAACAGGCTTCGAACCGTCAGATAACAGATTCCACAGAGCATTCACAGCAGGCAAATGCAAGTACCGTTAACAGGACTCCAAATTCTGGAGACACCGATAAACAACCCGTTGCCAAGTACGGCTTGGATTCAACAGAGACTATACCTGCAGACCTGCCTGGTCACGTTGGTAGCGGATCATCAGCCGGACAGTCAGCACCAGCTTCATTAGACGCTCCGGCTCACACACAGCCGCCTTATACAGCCGCACAGCAGGTCAGAGAGCCATCGTATGCACGCGAGTATAATCGTGCAGCTTCCAAAGCTGCATCCCGGCCGCCCCAGCGTGTCAGCGGGGCAAACCGCAGTATTCCGGCAGAGATGATTTATGGTACAGCCGAAGAACCGGGATTGCCGCAGTTCCCGGAAATGAATCTGATTGGTCAGCATCATGGCACCTATCTGATTGCGCAGAATGCGGAAGGACTTTTCCTGATCGATCAACATGCTGCCCATGAGCGGGTCAATTATGAATATTACTATGAGAAGTTTGGCCAGCCGGAGTCGGCATCCCAGGAGCTTCTGCTGCCGATCACACTGGAATTTACGCGTGCCGAAGCAGACAAGCTCAAAGATCGTTTGCACTGGTTCGAACGGGTAGGGGTATATCTGGAGCATTTTGGCGGTCAGACGTTCCGGGTGCGTGCTTATCCGTACTGGTTTCCCAAAGGAGAAGAGGCCCGCGTTATTGAAGAAATGGCAGAATGGGTACTCAGCGAACGCAAGATTGATCTGGCCCAGCTGAGAGAACAGGCTTCGACGCTTTGTTCGTGCAAAGCATCGATCAAAGCCAATCAGAGAATTACCGAAGCGGAAGCGCAGGCATTGCTGGATCGGCTGGCTGCCTGCAGACAGCCTTATACCTGTCCGCACGGTCGTCCGATCGTCGTTTCATTTTCCAGTTATGATCTGGAAAAAATGTTCAAACGGGTAATGTAAGCGAAGTGTAGAGAAGAATGGAGAATGAGCAATGATAATTACAACAGGCGATGATGCTTCACCGGCTACTTTGCATCGTGCACAGCAGCTGGCAGCAGAATTTGCCGTATCTTTTGTTCCGAGGCAGGGGCAGTCGATCGCCAAACTGGCTGCCCGCCATGGAGATCGGGATGTTATTGTACTGGTGGAAAATGAAGCCAGACTGGTTCGCCCGGGCGAATCGGCAATGTTTTTCCATCCCAGCATGGCTTTTGTACGAGCCAAGCGATTGCTGCGTAATGACGAAGACCCGATGATAACCCTTTCCCGTCTGGAACCGGGCGATACCGTACTGGATTGCACAGCCGGTCTGGGATCGGATTCGCTGGTCTTTTCGCTGGCTGCCGGTCCGGAAGGGCAAGTTACCGCATTGGAAAGTTCAGCGCCGTTAGCAGCGCTTTTAAAAGAAGGATTGCGTATTTATGCAAGCAATCTGGAGCCGGTAAATGCTGCTATGCGACGTATCCAGGTGGTGCAGCAGGACCATAAGACCTATCTAAGTCAGCTTCCGGATAACAGTGTGGATGTTGTGTATTTTGATCCCATGTTCCGCGAAGCACTGCATGAATCGGCGGCTATCGCTCCTCTGCGCGGATTTGCCAACGACCATGCACTGGATCCCGAGTCGATCCGTCATGCAATGCGTGTAGCTCGCAAAACTGTTATGCTCAAGGAAAAATGGGACAGCCCGGAATATGAGCGTCTTGGCTTTGAACGGATCCGGCGCAAAAATTCCAAAATTGAATACGGAGTGATTTATTTATGAACCCGGCAGCAGAAAAGCCGAAATTACTCGTTCTAGTCGGTCCTACAGCTGTAGGGAAAACAGCCATCAGCATCGAGATTGCCAGAAGATTCGGCGCAGAAATTATCTCCGGTGATTCTATGCAGGTATACCGTGGTATGAATATCGGTACGGCCAAAATCAGGCCCGAAGAAATGAAGGGAATTCCGCATCATCTGATCGATATCCATTCGCCGGATGAGCCTTTCTCTGTGGCTGAATTCCAGCAGCGTTGCAGAACGTTGATCCCGGATATTGCTTCACGCGGCAAGCTGCCCTTTATCGTGGGAGGCACCGGTCTCTATGTCGAATCGGTCAGCTACGAGTTCCAATTCAGCGAGAATGGGGCAGATGAAGCATTTCGTCAGGAGCAGAGCGATTATGCGCTTCAGAATGGTGCCCAGGCTCTTCATGACCGCCTGGCAGCTGTAGATCCAGAGTCTGCAGCCCGTCTTCATCCGAACGACCAGAGACGCATTATACGGGCGCTGGAAGTGTATCATATGACCGGAGTGAAACTTTCGGACCAGTTATCCCGGCAAATGAAGCAGTCTCCCTACCAGTTATGTATCGTCGGTTTGACAATGGATAGGGAAATGCTATATAAACGTATTGAAGCGCGGATTGATCAAATGCTGGAAGAAGGCCTGCTGGAAGAAGTACAGCATCTGCTCGATCAGGGATATACTCCCGGAATGGTAGCCATGCAGGGATTGGGGTACAAAGAGATTGCTGCGCATCTGTCAGGCGGTGTACCGCTGCAGGAAGCGATTGTTCTCCTGAAGCGTGATACGCGTCGTTTTGCAAAGCGCCAGCTATCCTGGTTCCGCCATATGCAGGATATCCACTGGGTCGATGTGTCGGATACGAATCATAGCGAACAGCATATCGACAAAGTATATGACATCGTAGCAGGAAATTTATACAGAGACAGGGAATATACTTCAACAACTTAATTTGACATTCAGCTTAGCCAGGTATCATATTCGTATTACAATTGAGCATTTGCTAATGCTGAATTAATAATCATTTGGGGGTACGGTCAATGAACAAGTCGATTAATATCCAGGATACTTTTTTAAATCAACTGCGCAAGGAAAATATTCCGGTAACTGTGTATCTGGTAAATGGTTTTCAAATCCGTGGTACAATCAAGGCTTTTGACAACTTTACCATTATGGTAGACAGTGAAGGACGCCAGCAAATGATCTACAAACATGCGGTTTCCACCTTCACACCATCGCGCAACGTATCCCTCATGCAGGATAACCAAAGCGAAGGCTGATGCAAAAAACGAAACCTTTATGCTTCATATAGCGTCTTAATGAAGAGAAAGAATCGGACAACCTCTCCAAAAGGGTTGTTCTTTTCTTTCCGTTAAAGGGGTTCAATTTGTTTTACCGAAAGGGAGTCAGAATAAGATATGCCTAGACAGAATCTATCCCGCAGTGACAAAAATCAACCACCTAAAAGAACGAGACCGGGACAATCCAAGCCCGCGCCCAAAACAAAAAAGAAAAAAATAACAGCCAAGCGCGTGTTCTGGACGTTGTTCGGTGTAACTGCTTTGGGTGTTTTTTGTGCACTGGCCGCCTATTTATTTATCATGGTAAGCGGGGAAAAAATCTACAAAGCAAATATCGATAAGCTTGTGATCAACGAACCAACCAAAATCTATGATCGCAACGGTACGCTGATTGTCGAGCGTTCTGCACGTCAGGGTGATCCGGTAAAGTATGAAGACCTGCCTCCAATGTTGGTGAATGCTTTTGTAGCTACAGAGGACCGGCGCTTTTTTGATCACCAGGGGGTAGACCTGTGGTCGGTCGGACGCGCCGCGGTAAAAGACGTAATTGCACGTTCCGCGGTAGAGGGTGGCAGTACCATTACCCAGCAGCTGGCCAAAAACGTATTTTTGAATGACGACAAAACGTTTTTCCGCAAAGCAACCGAATTGTCGATTGCACTGGCGATTGAACGTGACAAAACCAAACAAGACATTATTACGACTTATCTGAACCGGATCTTTTTCGGTCGGGGAGCTTATGGTATCAAAGAAGCTTCCGAAACGTATTTTGGTACAAGTGATCTAAACAAGCTGAAGCTATGGCAGATTGCCACGCTGGCAGGTTTGCCGAAGGCGCCTTCCCGTTACAATCCGCTGACCAATCCGGACTTGTCAACAGAGCGCAGAGCCGTCGTACTGCAGCTGATGGCAGACCAGGGTTACATTACCAAAGCCCAGGCTGAAGAAGCCAAAGCCGTAGTGTACAAAAGTCCTGCCAACAGCTCAACCAAAGAATCGCATTATCAGGCATTTGTAGAATATGCCATGCAGGAAGCGGAAGATGTTACCGGATTGTCTTCGGATGATCTGACACGTGGTGGATACAATATCTATACCACAATGGATGCCAAAGCCCAGCAAACGCTGGAAGACGCATTTAAAAATGAAGATTTGTTTGAGAAGAGTGCAGACGATGTGCCTGTACAAGGCTCTATGGTTATCGTGAATAACGATACTGGCGGTCTGGTAGCCTTGCTGGGTGGCCGTAATTACCGTGAAGGCGACTTTAGCCGTGTCAACAGCCGCAGACAGCCAGGATCGGCATTCAAACCGATTGTATCCTATGCTCCGGCGCTGGAATCGGGCAAGTTTACACCAACATCCCAGCTGAGTAATGAAAAGCAGTGCTTTGGCAGCTATTGTCCGAGCAACCTGCATGGTTATAGCGGTACGGTTACGATGGCCGCAGCGCTGGAAGATTCGATTAATATCCCGGCGGTCTGGACACTTAATCAGATTGGTGTAGAAACCGGAGTTAATTTTGCCAAGTCACTTGGTTTTAAATTTACCGATGCCGATCGCAATCTGGCAATTGCACTGGGCGGTCTGAGTAGCGGTACGAATACGCTGGAAATGGCTCAAGCCTACCGCAGCTTTGCTGATGGTGGTAATTACACGCAAGCTTATGCTGTCAAAAGCATTACCGATAATGCCGGTAAGGAAATATATAAAAATGCAGCAGAGGCGAGCAAAGTCATGAGCAAGCAAACTGCGGACGAAATGACTTCCATGATGGAAACAGTCGTTACCGATGGTACAGGTAAGCGGGCGCAAATCAATCGTCCGGTAGCCGGTAAAACAGGTACTACACAACATGGTATCGAAGGACTGCGCAGCAGTGCCAACCGTGATGCCTGGTTCGTGGGATATACCAAGGAATGGACAGCAGCGGTCTGGATGGGGTACGACAGACCGGATCGCAATCATTTGCTCAATGAGAGCAGCGGACGCGCAGCAGCGATGTTCGCCGCAGTAATGGGACCGGCCCTGGAAGGTTATCCCGTTCAGAACTTTGATGCACCGAAAGTGACCGAGCCTGTACAGCCGGTAGAACCGGTCGAAGAAGAACCGGAGGCTCCAAAAGTAGTAACAGGTCTCTCGGCCTCTTATGATCAGGATAATCAGGCAGTTGCTCTTTCCTGGTCTGGTGTAGAAGGAGCTTCGGGTTATACCGTATATCGCAAAGAAAGCTCGGAAAAGCAGTTTACTGCCATATCCAGTGGTTCATCAGGAACATCCCTGCAGGATGGTAGTATTACACCTGGTGCCACTTACGAATACTATGTAACGGCATCTACACCTGGTGGCGAATCGGATGCTTCGGATACGGTACAGATTACCGTAGATCAAGCGCAAGAAGAGCCTGTAGAGCCACCTGTTGATAATCCGGATGGCGTTGTTCCGCCAGAAGGAGATCCGGCGACTCCACCTACAGGTGAAGAAGGAACCGATAACGGTGAAGATGCAGGCGGCAATAACGGTAATGGGAATAATGAGAATGGAAATGGTAATGGCAACAACGGTAACGGTAATGGAAATGGTGGACCAAACGGTACACCTCAGACACCAACCGATAATGGAGCAACTACTCCTCCGGCAACGACGCCGGGAAGTGAAGGTACTTCGACCGATACGACTACGCCATCCACTGGCATTACCGATCCTGCTGCAGCTACAGGAGATACAGCGAACACCCAGGGGGATGCCACCGCACCGGCAGGTACCCAGTAAGATGTAATTTCAAAAGCCTCCAATCATATCGGTTGGAGGCTTTTTTGAGTGATACGCGCAAATATGCTATTCTGAAGTTACTTTGTAGGAAAGGGACACTTCCATGAAACGTAAATTTGCAGATAGAGCGAACTGGCGGCGTGTTATTCAGCGCAGCTATACACGTCGATACGTAAATAACAGTATTTTCACCGGATATGTGACACTGTACCATATGAATCGCCTGCGCGAGCCGCTGTATAAAATCTATGGCGGACGTCGATTCTGTATCGCAGCAGCGGAATATTCGTGGATGCAATATTATCCCGAGAATGCCAATTATGTGGTGACTGCGATGTTCGATGATAAGCAGGAAATTATTGAATGGTATATCGATATTTGCAAAACGCAAGGAGTGACCGATCAGGGGGTTCCCTGGTTTGATGATCTGTATCTGGATATTGTGGTAATGAAAGACGGACAGATCTTTTTGCTGGACGAAGATGAATTGGATGATGCACTGCGTCGCCGGGTTATTACCGAGCACGATTATGAGCTGGCCCATCGCACAGCACGCAAGCTGCTCAAACAAATCGACGCCCATGCTTTTCCGTTATTCTCGTTATCACTCAAGCACCGCCAGAGTCTGTTCAACAGAGATCATCGCTAGATTGTCCTGCGTCCAGACCATTCATTGGTAGATAAGATTTGGCATTGTAGATGAGCAGAGAGGGATAACTTAGATAAAGGGATACAAAGAACAACTACTTCTCAAGAAACGATTCATCTGCAGTAACAATGGTAAATATACAACAAGTATATCTTTCCCAATGAAACGGGTATTAACAAGCACACTAGAGGGATCATCCCCTTTTCCTGACAGACCATAGCTATTATATATTACAAGGAGCAGGATAATATGAAAAATGAAACGCACGATACACAGACTGAGCAGCAGGCGCGAGCCATACTGGTCAGTTTGTATACCCAGCTGGACAAAAGAAATGGAGTCAATGCGGAAGGATCGATGGAAGAGCTGGTCAGCCTGGCGGAGACCGCAGGTGTAGAAGTATTGGAGCAGCTGACCCAGAATAAAGAAAAGCCGGATTTTCGCTGGTTTATCGGTAAAGGAAAAGTGGAAGAACTCCGTATTCTGGTAGACTCTCTGGAAGCGAATACGGTCATTTTTGACCAGGAACTGTCCGGCGCACAGGTACGTAATCTGGAAGAACAGCTGGATGCCAAAATTATTGACCGTACCCAGCTTATCCTGGATATTTTTGCACAGCGTGCCAAAACACGCGAAGGTATTTTACAGGTAGAACTGGCACAGTACAATTATCTGCTGCCTCGTCTATCGGGACAGGGTAAAAATCTATCTCGTCTGGGTGGCGGTATTGGTACACGCGGTCCTGGTGAGAGCAAGCTGGAGATCGATCGTCGTCATATTCGCACCCGTGTGACCGAGCTTAAGCGTCAATTGGAAGAAATTATGCGTCATCGTACATTATATCGTGAACGTCGCAAAAAGACCGGAATCGTGCAGGTGGCACTGGTTGGTTATACCAACGCAGGTAAATCGACATTGCTCAAGCAGCTGACGGATGCAGATGTGTATATCCAGAATCAGTTGTTTGCCACACTGGACCCTACTTCACGCAATCTGGAGCTGCCGGGGGGCAAGGAAATTGTATTGACCGATACGGTTGGATTTATCCAGAATTTGCCCCATGATCTGATTGCTGCTTTTCGTGCGACACTGGAAGAAGTAAATGAAGCTGATCTGATTCTTCATGTAGTAGATGCTTCTTCGGAGCGCAGGGATGAGCAGATGCAGGTGGTTGACGAAATTTTGCAGGAGCTGGGTTCCGGGAATAAACCGCAGGTTATTTTATATAACAAAATTGATCTGTGTACTCCCCAGCAGCTAGAAATGCTACCTGTTGATCAGACCCATCTTCGTATCAGCGCCTACCATGAACCCGATCTGGAAGCTGTCAAAAACATCATTCAGGATCAGCTGGCCGGCGGAATAAAAACTTATCGCATTCCAGCAGAACGCGGCGACTTGATATCTCAGCTGTATACATTTAGCAGCATTATCAGTCAGGATTATGAAGACAATGATGCCCTGTTTACAGTGGAGATCAACCAGACTGATTATGATAAATTCGGATACAAGCTTCAGGAATATGAAATAAAGTGACAGAATAGCGACATTTTAAATAGTGACTTTCCTTCACTCTACCGTTCCGTGTAAAATATGAAGCGCGAAAGTTTACATTTGCGAAGTTATTCTTATGAATATGTCGTATTAATGGGATGAATCCGGCGCAAACTTAGCCAGCAGCGTAACTTTGTGGTAGAATGATGGAAGATGAATATGCTGATAGCCCGCCTTATTATGTATAAGGGCGGGCTATCATTATGGGGAGAGACAGAAATGGCAGTTTTTAATACACAGATAATGAACTGGTCCGAACAAGCTGAACAGATGATTGGTAAAGCTGTTAAAGGAATGGACCGGATTGTAGATACCAACCAATGGAAAGTAATCGAAGCTTTCCAGAAACACCGTGTGAGTGATTATCACTTCGCAGGTTCAACAGGTTATGCTTATAATGACAGGGGACGAGAAGTGCTTGAAGATGTATATGCTGAAGTATTTGGCAGTGAAGCTGCTCTTGTACGTCCGCATTTTGCCTCGGGTACGCATACGATTGCTACAGCTTTGTTTGGTATACTTCGTCCCGGCGATGAGCTACTTTATATTACAGGACGGCCTTATGATACGCTGCATAAAGTAATCGGCAAACCTGGCGATGGCAAAGGCTCGCTGGCTGACTTCGGCATCACGTATCAGGAAGCATCATTAACCGAGGATGGTCAGGTCGATTGGGAACAGGTTGCTTCGCTAATGAATGAAAAGACTCGTGTAATCGGTATCCAGCGTTCCCGGGGATATGACTGGCGTTCTTCCTTTACTATTGATCATATTGAAGAGATGGTACGACGGATTCGCGAATATCGCCAAGATCTGATTATCTTCGTCGATAACTGCTATGGTGAATTCACAGAGACGCGGGAACCGACAGAGGTAGGCGTAGATATAATGGCTGGCTCGCTGATCAAAAATCCCGGTGGCGGTATTGCCGAGACAGGCGGCTATATATGCGGCAAACGTGAATATGTAGAGCTCGCCTCCTATCGGCTGACAGCTCCCGGAATTGGCGGCGAAGTAGGGGCTATGCTGGGGACTACACGCGGTATCTATCAGGGGTTGTATATGGCACCTACTATTGTAGGACAGGCACTCAAAGGCAGTATTTATGCTGCAGCCATGTTCGAGGTGGCCGGATTCAATAGCAAGCCGGGTTGGAGTGAGCAGCGTACCGATCTGATTCAGGCTGTATCGTTCAAGGATGAACACCAGCTGATAGCATTTGTACAAGGAATTCAGCGAGCAGCGGCGGTGGATAGTCATGTAGTACCGGAGCCATGGGATATGCCTGGATACGAACATCCGGTTATTATGGCGGCAGGTACCTTTATCCAGGGCGGCAGCCTGGAATTATCGGCAGATGCGCCAATTCGTGAGCCATATATCGGTTATATGCAGGGTGGTCTGACTTTTTCTCATGTAAAGCTGGGTGTACTAATGGCTTTGCAGACGATGATGGAACGTAATTTATTATAAATATTGCTAATTTTATTTTCTGGCAGCATCGTATCTGAAGTCCAGCAATTCAAACAGATTTGGATAAAAGAGCTATGAATATGCACCGTTATTAAGCTGATAAATCAAGATCGGCAATATCGTATCTGGATATAATCGTACAATAACTTGCCAGGTACAGATCGTTTTATAGAGAATAGATGTCACAAAATATCCATAGAATGTATAAGAATAAAGCAATAATTCATCCTAAAATCAGGAAATATTAACTTCATGTTAACTGAATATAAAATTATTGTGAGTAAACTTAACATGTTATTGACGCTTGATATCAGGATATGTACAATAGGATACAGATAACTTAAAAGTGAATTGGAAGGTTGATGAATATATGGGCGATGAAATTCGGAGAAATATGGCGCTGTTCCCTATCGGGATCGTAATGAAGCTGACAGACCTGTCCGCGCGGCAGATCCGTTATTATGAGCAACACAATCTGATTGTACCGGCACGTACATCGGGAAATCAGCGATTGTTTTCCTTTAATGATGTAGAACGTCTGCTGGAAATTAAAGCATTAATCGAAAAAGGGGTAAATATTGCAGGTATCAAGCAAGTGATGAATCCGGTATCCAAAGAATCGGAAGAAGCTACAGTGATCACGGCAGATACGGAAGAGCGCCGCAGGGAATTGTCAGATTCGCAACTTCATCGTATGCTTAAGCAGCAGCTTGTCACAGGCAAACGTCCTGGACAGGTATCACTGATCCAAGGGGAATTATCCCGTTTCTTCAACAAAAAATAAAAAGAGCACAGAGGAGAGGGTAACGTGAGTTATACAAAAGACGATATTTTGCGTATTGCCAAGGAAGAAAACGTACGATTTATCCGCCTGCAATTTACTGACTTGCTGGGTACGATCAAGAACGTCGAAATTCCTTTGAGCCAGTTGACCAAAGCACTGGATAACAAAATGATGTTTGATGGTTCTTCTATTGAAGGTTATGTGCGTATCGAAGAATCCGATATGTATCTGTATCCGGATCTGGATACATGGGTTATTTTCCCGTGGGTAACAGAGAACCGGGTAGCACGTCTGATTTGTGACGTTTACATGCCAGACGGTACACCGTTCGCCGGTGATCCACGCGGTGTTCTGAAGCGTAACCTGAGAGAAGCCGAAGCAATGGGCTTTACAGAAATGATGGTTGGACCGGAGCCGGAATTCTTCCTGTTCCGTACCGATGCCAATGGCAATCCAACCGAAGAACTGAACGATCAGGGTGGTTACTTCGATCTGGCGCCAACCGATCTGGGCGAAAACTGTCGTCGTGAGATCGTTATTACTTTGGAAGAAATGGGCTTTGAAATCGAAGCTTCCCACCATGAAGTAGCACCGGGACAGCATGAGATTGACTTCAAATATGCAAATGCACTGCAAGCAGCTGACCAGATTCAGACATTCAAGCTGGTTGTTCGTACGATTGCCCGTCAGCATGGTCTGCATGCGACATTTATGCCAAAACCGCTATTTGGCATGAACGGTTCCGGTATGCACTGTCACCAATCCCTGTTCCAGGATGGCAGCAATGCATTCTATGATGAATCAGATGAACTGGGTCTGAGCCAGGTAGCCCGTCATTATATGGCAGGTATTCTGCGTCATGCACGTTCTATGGCAGCAGTAACCAACCCGACAGTGAACTCTTACAAGCGTCTTGTACCAGGTTATGAAGCTCCTGTATATGTGGCATGGTCTGCAAGTAACCGCAGTCCGATGGTACGTATCCCGGCTTCCCGTGGTCTGAGCACACGTATTGAAGTTCGTAACCCGGATCCGACAGCCAATCCGTATCTGGCACTGGCTGTTATGCTGAGAGCCGGTCTGGATGGTATTGACCGTCAACTGAATCTGCCAAAACCTATCGATCGTAACATCTACATAATGACCGAAGATGAGCGTATCGACGAAGGTATCCCAAGTCTGCCAGGCGATCTGAAAGAAGCTCTGCACGAACTGCTGCGTGACGATGTAATCGTTACTGCACTCGGAGAGCACGCTACAGCTCACTTCTATGAGCTGAAAGAGATCGAATGGGACATGTACCGTACTCAGGTTCACCAATGGGAGAGAGACCAGTACATGACACTGTACTAAAATGTAAATGGCCCTGGTACTGCTGGATTTTCCGGCAGCCAGGGCTTTTTTTGTATAGACTTGAATCCTGTTAATTAAATTAATACTAAAATAGCAAAAAGGCGGTGTGCTAAAATAACACCGCCTTTTTGCTGTGCTGCAAACAAGAGTAGACATTAATAAAACAGTAAAGAAGAAATGGAATATATTTCAATAAATTAATTCTTAATATTCCTTAAAATTGAAAATTCTAGGCGCTAAAATGATATAATGATATTAATACCTCAAATACCATTTTATTACATGTATTGGTATCGATTGTTCTTACTACCTAGAAGGAGGGTATCAGCTATGATCAATGTACTTGTTGCAGATGATAACAGGGAGTTTACGCAGATGCTATCGGACTACATCTCCAATCAGGAGGATATGTTTCTTGCAGGTATGACCTATAACGGAGAACAAACCTTGCAGTTAATTGAGGATTTGGCAGAGCCGCCGGATGTGGTATTACTGGATATTATTATGCCGCATCTGGATGGATTGGGTGTACTGGAGAAACTTCCGAAAATGCATATTGTTCCCAAACCCAAAGTGATTATGCTTACTGCGTTTGGACAGGAGCAGGTTACGCAGCGGGCACTGGATCTGGGCGCTTCTTATTTTATGCTGAAACCTTTTGATCTTCAGGTACTGGGCAGCCGTATTCGGCAGCTGGCGGAGGTGCCAGCCAATGAGAGAGCGATACGTACACCGTCCCCATCAACTGTACCGGCTTCTCGGCCTTTGACAACGATACCTGCTACGAATACAGCCAATACAGAACAGCGTCTGGAAGCTTCTATTACCAGAATATTAAATGAAATTGGTGTGCCTCCGCATATTAAAGGCTATCAGTACGTCAGAGAAGCTATTGCGGAAGTGTATCATAATATCGATATACTGGGGTCCGTAACCAAGGTGCTGTATCCCAGAATCGCCGAAAAATTCCATTCCAATCCCGCCCGGGTCGAACGAGCTATCCGGCATGCGATCGAAGTGACCTGGAATCGTGGAGATATGAGCCATATGAGTCATCTGTTTAATTATGAAATTAACGTAAGCAAAACCAAGCCAACCAATAGTTCCTTTATCGCGGCTATTGCTGACAAACTGAGGATAGAGCATAATATTTTTCCTTAGACGTTTAATTTGTTTATACATCTATGTATGTATCTATATGCGTACTGCTCAGTACGTAACGGTAACAAAGAGAGTAGTGTCAAGCCTACTGTATCGTTTAATATAATCAGTCTTTATATGTTCAAATAATTGCATAAACACATTATTGGCACCCTATGAATAAAAGTCCGCTATTTGAAATGTATGCTCCTATTTTACATCGCATAGATAACTACAGGATCAGTGCGGGTAATAAATGACTGACCACTTACTGCAGCATCAGTCGGACAAACAAAGGAGGCATTTCAATGGACAAGGAAGTCAGGCAGCGTCTGATTACTATTTGTGAGATGCATATCAGTAATCTGGAAGAACAGCTGCGCAAGCTGTACACGATCGAGAATCCACTACGTGGAAGCGATGTAGCAGGAGGAGAAATCATTGATGTCAGAGTAGAGCTGGAGATTTGCAGACGACTCGAAGAAATTTATCAGAGAATTGATATCGAAGGAACCAACGAAGGCGAAACGTATGATATGTATCATTCTTACTTTTTCCATACTACCAAGGCGAGAGAAGTATTCGAATCGCGAAAATTAAAGCTTGAATTGCAGCATGCTGCAGAGATTAAAAACATTAATTTACTGTTGGAAGGCTTTATTCAGGAAATGAGCAGGCTGCATAAAGAGTAAAAGATGGAATAAAGGACTACAAATCATAAATAGGCCAATAAAAAAGACTCCTGTCAGGAGTCTTTTTTATATTGCAGAGGCTTTTGAAAACAAAACCTGCAATCATCATATAAGTCAAAGTCATGTGATCTGCCGTGTAACTATAGCCGTTTTAGTGCAAGTTACGGAACAGACCGACTACTTTGCCTAGAATCGTTACACGAGTCAAACGAAGCGGCTCGTACATCGGATTCTCAGGCTGCAGACGAATATGATCTTTTTCTTTGTAAAACGTTTTGACAGTGGCTTCGTCTTCTTCGGTCATTGCAACTACGATATCGCCATTATCAGCAGTCTGTTGTTGACGAACAATAACGAAATCACCATTATGAATACCGGCTTCAACCATACTGTCTCCGACAACGGAAAGCATAAAGATCTGGTTGTCACCTGTAAATTGCTGTGGAAGAGGGAAATAATCCTCAATATGTTCAGTAGCAGTAATCGGTACGCCGGCGGTAACTTTGCCGATAATCGGTACACGAGACACTGTCTGCGCGAACAACAGATTATTTTCGGTTTCTTCCTGACCCAGCAGCTCGATAGCACGAGGTTTGGTAGGGTCGCGGCGGATCAATCCCTTTTTCTCAAGACGATCCAGATGACCATGTACAGTAGAGCTGGAAGCCAGACCTACAGCTTCACCAATCTCACGTACAGACGGCGGGTAACCTTTGAGTTTAACTTCATTCCGGATAAATTCCAGAATAGCCTGTTGGCGACTTGAAATCTTGGACATGCCGTATCAACCCCAATACTAGTAACGTTTGGAAAAAGTATAACATAGAACTTCCGTTCGTACAAACATAAGTTCTAAAATTCGTCAACTATTTCCCGATAAAGCAAAGCAGCTAATCAGGCGATAAAAGAAACCCAATTTATACCGCTATATTCATCATACACTTCATTTACAAAAAAGCGAACGAAAGTTCGCAAAAAGTTGTTGATCAAAACATATGTTCGTGTTATATTATTGACGAAGAAACAAGAACAAACGTTTGGGGTGTGGTATTCATGTTAAAATACAGTACATACAAAAGTATACACAATCAGCCGAAGCAGCAGGAAAAGCCTACTGTTTCCACTAAAAACGATACTCAACATACATCTGCGGCTGCATCGGAACCTCGCAAAACAGCGCGAATCGCATCTTCCTCCATTCCATCACCGTCAACTGAAAAAGGGCTGACCGTGGATACATGGACGTATGCTTCCGAACAGACGGAAGATACCCATTCACAACGCAGCACATCTGCCAAGCGCAAAGGTGTCAAAAAGACGCTTCGCCAAAAAACGCTTAATCTGATCGAAATGACAGTTCAAAAATCAAAATGGAAATCCAGTGGACGTCTTCTGATCTGCATTTTGTTTGCTTCTATTGTATTGTATGGAGGTTTTCAGCATCTGGTTATTGCCGATGAAGTGCCTGGCAATGAACAGCATGTTATCGTCAAGAGCGGAGATAGCCTATGGGCGATTGCTTCCCGCTACAAATCGGACGAAACCGATATTCGTGATTATGTAAATGAAATTCGTGATCATAACCAGCTGGTTTCTACTGAAATCCAGAGTGGCGATGTACTGGTAATCCCTCACGATTAACAAGTGTATATATAGGATATTTCTATATTGATATATAAAAGGCGAGTCAGGCTGTAATAGCCTTGACAAGCCTTTTTTTACATGTCAAAGTTAGTAAAGATAAGAATGGGAGGTTAGTCATGGACATCGATGTACTGATTGCACGTATTAATGAACTGGCACGCAAAAAAAAGGACACCGGTCTGACCGCAGAGGAAACCATTGAGCGGGATGAACTTCGTGCCGTCTATCTTGGTAATATCCGCCGCAACTTCCGTCAGCAGCTGGACACCATTGAATGGGTGGAAGATGCAGAGGATGGTACGCAGGGCAAACGCTGATTTGCAGCAAAGGCTCCGGATATTCCGCATAAACAGGATGGTATTGTTAGATCTTCATTTATAATAAGATGCAACAACCATACAGGGATGTCATAGCTGATCATGGCTGGGCATCCCCTTTAATTTCAGCACTCTTCAAAATGAAAGCGTATTGAGATCATTGAATCGTATATCCGGGATAGACAGATTGCGGTTCGATCAGTCTGAATATAGAGCAAGTATCTTTTATATTTTATTTAGGGGGAAATCGCATGTCCCGTTCATGGGAGAGGCAAGTCAAACGCAATACCAAGCAGGTTAATGCCCGCCGTAAAAAAGCCGGCCAGAGTGAAGTAGGCAGCAAGAGTCCAAAAGCTTCCGAGTATACTACTTACAAAGGCCGGAACTTTGTATTCCCGGCTACCCTGGTACTGCTCGGTCTGGCTTATGGAGCGATGGGTCTGATGTATCCTGCATCCATGGGCAGCACCGTACTATTTATTGTAACGGTAGTTATGTACCTGCTGCTGGGAGTTATTTTGTATCTGCGCAGACCGTATCTCAAAATCGGCAAAGATGCCGTAATCACAACCAAGTTCAATCGTGAACGTCTGGTAACGGCAGCACAGATCAAAAAGATCCGCTTGCAAAAAAACTACGTAATCATCGAACACAGCGGCAAAGGTGGAGCATGGGTATTCGCCCGCACGCTGAACCGTTATGATACGAATGCGATGGCTGCTCAGCTGAGAACTTTTGCAGCGGCTAACCAGGTTACTCTCGAAGATAAATTGTAATACAGACCAAGGGGGATTTGATGTTGAGTATTCAAGCTGTTTTATTCGACCTGGACGACACCTTATTATGGGATGAACGCAGTATACAGGAAGCTTTTGAGCAGACCTGTTTGACGGCGCAGCAAGCGGTGGGTGTAGATGCCTCTGCTCTTGAAGAAGCTGTGCGCCGTGAAGCCAGAGCACTGTATGAATCGTATGAGACTTTTGCTTTTACTCAACAGATCGGGATTAATCCGTTTGAAGGATTGTGGGCGCAATTCTCGGCAGGCGAGCAGCCTGAATTCCGTCAGCTGGAGCAGATTGCTCCTGTATACCGCCGGGATGCCTGGCGTCTTGGATTAAAAGCGCTGAATATCGAGAATGAGCAGTTGGCTGACCAGCTCGCTGAGCAGTTTGTGCAGGAGCGTCGCAGCCGCCCGCATATCTATGAAGAAACGCTGCAGATCCTGGGTGAACTGAAAGGCCAGGTCAAACTGCTGCTTCTCACCAATGGCTGTCCTGCTTTGCAGCAGGAGAAGCTGGATGGTGTACCGGAGCTGACTCCATTTTTTGACCATATTGTTGTATCCGGTGCATTTGGTAAAGGAAAACCGGATCCGGCGATTTTCCACCATGCGCTGGAACTGCTGGATGTACAGCCCGAGCATGCATTGATGGTAGGGGACAAGCTGACTACAGATATCAAAGGAGCACTGGCAGCAGGAATCAAGGCTGTCTGGGTGAACCGCAACCACAAGGTAAATGATAGCGAGATCTATCCGGATTACGAGATCGAGCGTCTGACAGATCTTCACGCAATTACAGCTCAATTGGTCTAATCTTCCCGCATAGCTAAGATATAACGAAAGAAAACCCCCTGCAGCTTAAATGCGCAGGGGGTTTTTGCGTGTGATTGTTACTTGTGATAAGTAATTGCTCTAAATCCATAACTTTTGCTGATAGTGAACCTTATCAAAGGTTTGGATTATCAATAATTATGCTTTTTGGAAGCTAGAGTCTGCAAAAGGATGTGCTACCCAGCCGTCAGTTTCCACAAACAGGCGTACAGCGACGATTTTGCGATTATCTACCAATGTAAAGAAGTGAGGGGTATTCTCTGGTACAGAGATAACATCACCCGGTTCCAGTTCAACATCAAAATAACCATGCTCCGGACTTTTAATAATGAAAATACCGTTACCCGATACGATCGCACGAATCTCGTCTTCGGTATGAGTATGAATTTCTTCGAATTTGGCAAGCTTGGCTTCGAGATCCGGTGTTGCTTCGGACAATGTGATTACATCCCAGGTACGGTAACCACGACGTGCTGAGAGATCTTTGATTTCGGCATCAAATGTATCCAGTACCGCCTGCTTTTGCTCGTCAGTCAGAGTGAAATTCTCGCTCAGTTCCGGAGCCAGCTTGGACACATCCCATTTTTCGTATACAACTTCATGCTTGTTCAGGAACTCCAGGACATTGTCATCTCCGGCAATTCGTTCATTGGTATTTCTAATTCTGATTTCAGCCATCGGATTACCCTTCTTTCATCATTTTTATGATGTATTATAAAAGAAAATGCTTTCTTTGTCGACACTTTCATCAAGAATTCATAAGGATCAGTCTTCCGGACGTTTCTACTGATCATAAAGCAAGATGCAGACAGGTTCAACCCGGCAGAAACAGGTTTTGATTTTACGCTTTTGAATAAGGGTATTAAAATAAATCGGATGCTTGTATCGAGTACTTTTGGATAAGTGATAAACGGCATACGATTTAGTGACTTTTGGAAGTATGGATATCATGGTATTATAATAAAGTTGAGCTTGAGTAATGCAATAGTCGTGATAGGTACCGGGATTATTTTCGGAGCTGAGACGGCAGGGATAACAAGTGCAATCCTCCGAAGCGATCGGAGGATTTTTATTAAATGGCAGCAAGCTCGTGATTGTGCGTCTTATATATGATGCTTATGAGACTGATAAGCTTGCTGCGCAACAGTACATTAACATCATGAAACGCTATATATAGAGAGAAGGTTGTTTTGGTATGGAACTATATTTTTTAGGAACCAATGCAGGTGTACCGACCCTGCAGCGTAATGTTACTTCGATTGGATTGCGCCTCTACGAAGAACGCAAAGCACTGTGGATGTTCGACTGTGGAGAAGGAACACAGCATCAGATTCTTCGTTCACAGCTCAAACTGAGCAAGCTGGAGAAAATTTTTATTACTCATCTACATGGTGATCATTTGTTTGGACTGCCGGGACTGCTATCGAGTCGTTCTAATCAGGGCGGAATCACGCCATTGATCGTATATGGACCTCCTGGTATCAAGCAATTTGTGGATGTAGCGCTCGGATTGAGTCAGTCTCGGATGGAGTATGAACTAATTGTAGAAGAGCATACAGGCGGAGTTGTTTTTGAAGATGAGACATTCCGAGTGGAATCTGCTCTGCTGGAGCATCGGATCGACAGCTATGGCTACCGGATTATTGAAAAGGATCGTCCGGGACAGCTGAATCAGGAACTGCTCAAGCAGTATGGTATTCAGCCAGGGCCTATCTACGGCAAGCTAAAAAATGGCGGCAGTGTACAATTGGAAAATGGAGATACTCTGCATTCCCATCAGGTAGTGGGAGAGCCCAAAAAAGGAAAAATCGTCACGATTCTGGGAGATACGCGTCCGTGTCCCAATGTAGAGGTATTGGCTCATGGTGCCAATCTGCTCGTACATGAAGCCACATTCCGCAATGATCTCAAAGATACAGCGCGCAAGTATTATCATAGTACGGCTGTGGAAGCGGCCGAAGCAGCCAAAGCTGCAGGAGTGGGCGAGCTCATTATGACTCATTTCAGCTCGCGCTACAAGGACGAGGATCAGCTTCATCCGTTGTTGGAAGAAGCGACAGCCATATTCGCTAACACACAGCTCGCAGAAGAACACAAGCTTTTCCCGGTGCATTAATCCGTAGATCTACCACGCAGGTTGCGGCAAGGTAAGCAAATCGTTTGCCTTATGCCGCAACTTTTTTTACAATGGGGATTGTGAGTAATAGAGAGGATGGCTTGAAGATGAGCAATCGCAAAGGATTACTGATTGATCTGGATGGTACATTGTATCATGGGGATCGTGTGATTCCAGGTGCAGCGGAATGGATCAGCAGCCTGGATCAGGCAGAAGTTCCTTATTTGTATGTAACCAATAATTCTTCCCGTACTGCGGAAGGAGTGGCAGCGCATCTGCGTCAACTTGGCATTGAGGCTTCTGCAGATCGCGTATGTACTTCTGCACTTGCGGCAGCAGCCTATATTGCTGCAGCATCACCTGCCGCATCGGTCTTTGTGATTGGTGAACCAGGGCTGCATGAAGCTGTGACAGAAGCAGGGTTGCATATAACCGGGGAAAAGCCGGATTATGTGCTTCAGGGCATAGATCGTTCTTTTACATATGAGAAGTTAACCAGTGCTTTACGGCTGATCGGACAGGGCGCGCGCTTTGTATTGACGAATCCTGATCTTCAGCTGCCTTCTCATGATGGATTGCTGCCTGGAGCCGGTACATTGGGCGCAGCAATTTCTGCAGCATCCGGCGTAGAGCCTGTTGTTATCGGCAAACCTTCATCCATTTTGATGGAATATGCAATGGAACGTCTCGGACTTCCTGCTGCCGATACAATTGTAGTAGGAGATAATATGATGACAGATATTGCAGCAGGAGCTGCCGCAGGCTGTTATACTGTGCTGGTAACGACTGGTGTAACGACCATGGACAATCTTGCCAGTCATCAGACACGTACAGGCGTAAAACCGGGCCGAATCTGTCATACACTAGCAGAAATTCAACCGGACGAGTTATAGGGACAGCGCGGATTTGCAATCTGTGCAGTCATGAAATATAGGAATGATACTTGGAGAGAGAGGGATACACCTATGCCAGAATTGCCAGAACTCGAAAATTATAAAATCCAACTGACAGGTTATATTTTGAATGTCGCTATTGAGAAAATGGTTGTACATCGTCCCAAAGCTACCAATATGGAAGCTGATCATGTCAACCTGATGCTGGCGGGTAACCGGGTTGCTTTTATCGAACGCCGTGGTAAATATCTGAATCTTCATCTTCACAGCGGACATCGTCTGCTGATCAGCATCGTACTGGGAAGTTCGCTGTATTATGGTATTCGCGAGCAAAATGCAGATCGCAAGTCGGATGTGGAGCTTCAATTTGAAGATGGAACGTCGCTGTATTATACAGCCGGACGTCAAGGATTGATGTATTTCTGCTCCGCCAAGGAGACACAGGCCTATTTCGCCGATCTGGGACCGGAAGCAACCGATCGCAAACTGACCAGAGAACAATTCATTACTTTGTTCAAAAGCCGCAGAGGCGCTCTCAAAACAGCGCTGATTAATCAATCTTTGATCGCTGGCATTGGCAGCTATTATGCAGATGAGATTGCTTTTACAGCGGGGCTACTGCCTTCAGCCAAAGTACAGGATCTGGACGAAGAAGCATTGTCCAAACTGTATGATGCAGTACACAGCGTTCTGGAAGAAGCGATCGAGACAGGCGGCCATATGGAAGGGCAGCCGCTCACAGCCAATGATGCGCTGACGGGTGGATTCCATGCGCTGCGCCGTGTGTATGAGCGTGAAGGTGAACCGTCTGTACGCTCTGCAACAGACAAAGTGGTAAAAACCGAAGTGGCAGGCAAAAAAACCTACTACTGTCCAGCATCCCAGTTTGAACAGTAACAGGGAGGAACAGGCTGATGATCAATCTGTATATGGATGATTATCGTCCTTGCCCTGGCGGGTTTGCGCTGGCAAGAGACGGAGAGGAATGCCTGATGATGCTTCGTGATTGCGAAGTGAACATCCTGTCGCTCGACCATGAGCTTGGTTTTGGCCAGATGGATGGAACCGATGTCGTCAAAGCCATGATCCATGAAGGATTGTATGCAAAAGAGATTTACCTGCATACATCCAGCATGTATGGCAAAAAAAGAATGTACGAGCTGTTGTATCAGGCGAAGCCGGCAGATGTTATTGTGCACAACGGACCGATGCCGGCAGAACTGCTGGAACAAATTGCCCGTAGTGCCGGACGCAGCGAATAATACAGGGAGTGATCGATATGATTCAGGAATTAACGGAGCAGCAGGCATTGGAACTCGCCTCACAATCGGGAGAGGCCGCTGCAATCTATATATACACTCCGTTATGCGGTACCTGCAGGATGGGCCGGCGGATGCTGGAGACCGCCCTGCCGCTGCTGCCGGATCATATGACTTATGCACTAAATATCAATTTTGCTCCCCGGTTTGTGCAGGCTTATGAAATAACAAGTGTGCCCTGTTTGATTGTATTTGAAGCTTGGCGTGTAAAAAGTCCGCGCATGCTCTACCGGATGGAATCGGTTCAGCGCATACTTGAGCATATACGGAGTGTTATTGTATAAACTATTGGAGGCTATAAGAATATTCATGAATGAAGAGAACATTGTACAGCAAGAGCAGGACATACAGGCGGAATCCCGCTGGATTGGCACAGCCAATCACGGATTTGCCGCTTACGCGCAGGAGGAACTGAAGCGTATTTTTGGTTCGGTCAAAAGTTCGGTTCTGATACACGGTGAAGTGCTCTTGCTGACACTTCCTGCAGCACCAGAAGATGTGATCGCCCGTCTGACATCGGAGCCACCGATGTTTCTGCGTCATATTCAGCCGGTGCGTTACGATCTGGTACTGGAACAAATAGAGCCTGAACAGCATCCATTGGACGCGCTGACAGAGTTGCTGCTCAAACGGGAAGAATTATACGGGATATCGCTGTCGGTACAGGTACGCAAGACAGGAGATGCCAACGTAGAAGAAAATATGTCCGAACTTCGTCATCTGCTGGAGGAACGACTGGCTTCGCTGCATTCCGAGTATACCGTGCAGAATCCGGATCTGATATTGTCTGTTTTCTGGACAGCCGATCGTCTGTATGCAGGCATCTCGCTTCCGCAGGATAATCTGTCTGACTGGAATGGAGGCGCTGTGCGTTTTCAGCGGGAAGAAGGTCAGATTTCCCGTGCCAAGTTCAAGTTGCTGGAAGCGGAAAAAGTGTTCGGTATTGATTTTACCAGCTTCCGCTCGGGACTGGATGTAGGTGCAGCTCCTGGAGGCTGGACTTCGTTCCTGTTGGAAAGAGGTATGAAAGTAACTGCAGTCGACCCTGCCAAAATGCATCCTTCCCTGCAAAATCATCCGAATCTCAAAGTGGTTCGGCGCAATGCATCGGAAGTGAAGCTGAGTGCAGGCGAATTTGATCTGCTCGTCTGTGATATGAGCTGGAGTCCCAAGCTGACTGCACGACTTGTTATTGATCTGCTGGATGCGGTAGTACCTGGCGGTACGGTTATTGTGACCGTCAAGCTGATGCACAAAAAACCGCTGGCACTGATCAAGGAAGTGATTCATACGTTTGAAGAAGCGCGTCTTCAGGTTCAACGTGCCAAACAGCTGTTCCACAATCGTGATGAAATTACCCTTTATATGGTAAAGTACTAATCTGTAATAGCTTGTATACCTTCGAGAAGGATGTGCGTTATGCAAAATGCAATCTATCGTTATTTACCGGATATGGAACGCTTTGTAGAACAGGTACGTTGTTTTTCCGAGGCCGAACTGCAGTTCAAGCCTGCTCCGACAGCATGGAGTATTCATGAGATCGTAGTTCATCTGTATGATGTGGAGATTGTACTTCAGCATCGCCTCAAAGCTATTCTGGCTGAAGATAATCCGGTTATAGTGGCTTTTGATCAGGATCGCTGGGCGCAGCGGCTTGGTTATGCTTCACTGGATCTGGAACATCATCTGCAGGCACTGCTGGCGATGCGCAAAGCTTTTGCCCCTGTGCTGGAGACCATTACGGAAGAAGATCAAAAACGTACAGGCCAGCATAACGTCGACGGCGAGATTACAGCCCGTGCGCTCGTAGAAAAGCTCTGCGTCACTCATCTGGAAGGTCATGTGAATCAGATCCAGCGTAATCGCGAAGCTTTTGCAGCACAAAAATAAACTCGTTATATCGGGTGGAATCGGATGACCCCGATTATCCTTTACAAACTCAGATGCAGTTACTATAATACAGGTATATGAATATACAACGGATAGGGAAAGCATCCCGTCTTTCGAACAGACAGTATTAGTCTGCTTGAATAGACGGAGGCTTTCCCTTTTTTTGTTGTTTGCAGAAGGGAGCTGTTCTATATGATTCATCCAACCCGGCTGTATCAGGGAATGGTACTGGCGGAGCGTTATTGTATCGAGGAGAAACTGGGAAGTGGAGGCATGAGTCATGTGTACCTGGCGCATGACCTGAGATTGCCCGGCAAGAAATGGGCAGTCAAGGAAAGTGTAGCCCAGCCATCTCAATATAGGGAAGTAGCAGCAGAAGCCAAAATGCTTACTTCGCTGAGCCATCCATTTTTACCGAGAATTGTGGATTTTATTACAGATGATCCTGATGGCTATACCTATATGGTCATGGATTATATTGAAGGAGAAACACTGGAACAAAAGTTCAAAAGACAACCTGCAGAGGTAGATGCGGCATTTATTATGCGCTGTGCCAATCAACTCTGCAATGTGCTGGAGTATCTGCATCAGCATGAACCTCCAATCGTATTTCGCGACATGAAACCATCCAATGTAATGATTACTCCGGAAATGGATATACGACTTATCGACTTCGGAATTGCCCGGACCTTCAAACCGCAGGAAAGTCAGGATACCGTAAAGCTGGGTACTATCGGCTTTGCGGCACCCGAGCAGTATGGAAGCGGGCAAACCGATCATCGTTCTGATCTGTATGGATTGGGAGCGCTTATCCTGTATTTGTCGACAGGAGGGCATTATAGCGAATGGATGCTCGGTATGGAGAAGTTTATCAGAAATGATATACCCCGGGCCATGATCCCTATTATCCGCAAGCTGCTGCATCATCAACCCGCAGAAAGATACCAGTCTGCTTCGGATACCAGGCAGGCACTGGGACAGGTCATAAATGACTATTACAATCGAACCCATAGAGGATCTGGTAACCTGGTCGGTGGATGGAACAAGATCACACAGGTGATCGCAGTAATGGGAGCTACATCAGGTACGGGAACTACCCATACGGCGGTAGCGATTGCCCATCATCTGGCGAGGAGTCAGCAAAAGGTCGCTCTTGTGGAAATGAATGATCATCCCGGAGCATTTGCCCGTATACAGCAGGTAGCCGTAAATGGTATGGCCGAACAGCAGATGCTGCTGGAGGAACGGAAGTTTACGCTGGAAGGAGTCGATTACTGGCGTGAATCTGCTCGCGCAGAAGTAGTCGGTTTGCTTGGCGGTAGCTACCGGTTTATTATTCTCGACCTGGGACGTTATCAGCAAAATGCCAGACTGGAAGAATTTCTGCGTGCAGATATCCCTATTGTAGTTGGATCAGGAGCCGAATGGCGTTACCAGGACGTGCTCAAAATGGCTGCTGATCTGCATCGATACCCGCGGGACAAATGGCATTATTATCTTCCTCTGGCTCCCGCAGATGCTGTATCACGATTACAGCATGAGCTGCATACGGAACAGATATACAGTATTCCATGGCATCCCGATCCATTTGATCATCAGCCTGCTACAGCCTCTATACTGAAAAAAATATTTGGTGAAGACCGTCCCTCTGCAGTAAGGAAACGCAAATTATGGTTTAATCTGCGCTAATCAAAAGGAAAGGAGCAGATCAATGACCACCGTAATGTTCTGGAGTCCCGATAAAGGGAATAGTAGAACATCGTCGCACGCGGCGATTACAGCGATTACTGCTTCTCTGCAATATCGTCTAAAATTATTGCTTTGTCATAATCAATATCGTTATCACAGTGTTGAAGCAGGTCTGCTGAGTACAAGTACAGATACAGATATTTCTGCCGACAATGCTGACAGACGCTCTATACCAGGCATTGATCGGCTGTATTATTCATACAAGTCGGGTATTCTGACTCGCAGTAATGTATCCAGTTATATGATTGCATTGCTCCAGAATCGGCTTGATCTTCTGGCAGGTACTGATAAGGCAGCACCCATTCCGGCAGATGATCTTTTCTGGAAATACATGCTTCATACTGCAGGTCTGTGCTATGATCTGATTCTGTTGGATGCCGGTTCGGGGTTAGAGCAGATGCCCCTGCTTGCAGAAGCTGATCTTGTCATTGTCAATCTGGGTCAGGATCTTGTACAGCTCAATACCTTTTTTCATGAATATGCTCATCATGAAGTAATGCGTTCCAGAGTATGGATTCCTGTATTGGGTGCCTATCAAACGGAATCAGCACTTACCGCTGCCTGGATAGCAAATCAATTTAAAGTAGAACAAGATATATACCGGCTCAATGCTTATCAGGATTTTGAAGATGCATGGAATGCGCAAAATCTGTTTTCTTTTATGAGACATCAATTGATGCTAGATGGTAGCCACGATACATCTGCTCAATCGGCTGAATTTTTGCGACAATCCTTCTTTCTTGCAGCAGCAATTCTCGAACAGCTGGGCGGCATTTCTGTAGTTTCAGGAGCTGTTATCAAATTTCCTGTGCATACATAGTATTTGCTTTATAAGAACAGTTTTGCTAAGATAAATATGCTTAAATTGAATAGCGACAACACACGGGGGAGCCTGTAATGGCTGAGATGGCAGAACTGATTGCCGAACCCTTTGTACCTGATCTGGATTATACCAGCGTAGGGAAGTGGCAGAAGAATAATCTTGGATAATATGGATATATCTACTCTGACAACGCAGGCTGTATAAAGTAATTAATAATAGTACAGCAATCTGCATATTGTATATACAAGGAATCATTATGTATTCCCTGTATATCATGGACGGGATCAGCATCCTTTTGGATCGCAATGTTCCGGAATGTACATGGAGATATAATGAATGATCCAACCAGATTATGCTTCGGCAGGCAGCGATGCAGATCGTCCTGTTATTGTTTATACCAAACAGCCACTTTCCTTTGGAAGGTGGTTTTTTTGCATTATTTTGCAATATACAATGCCAGCTGGCCGCCTTACCATTTGGGAAAACAGAGAAGGTGTTCGTTATTCCGTGATACAGATAGAGATTGGAGATCTGTGGGGGGTGCAAAATGGAGCTGCATGTGGTGAGTACAGGCAATCAGACAGCAGAGAAAATACTTTCAGTTAGCAGGCAGATTTACTCCCAGGTAACAGCGATCCATATCCGGGAAAAGCAGTGGTCGGATAAACAGGTATATGAACTGGTACAAGCCATGTTAAACGCAGGGATACCTGCTGCTGCTATTCGGCTAAATAGCAGGATACAGCTTGCTGCGGAGCTGAAGCTGGGAGGTGCTCATTTAACCGAGCTGCAAAGTTTTGTCCGATCTCTGCCAGAGAAACACGAGGTAAATGTAAATGCACTATCCGGTAATGATCAGACCGGGGCAAGTACCAGCAGACAGAGGAGACAGTATCATGCACCAGCAGCAGATTCAGAGTCTGTATTGGATTTTTGGCAAAAAGAATCTTTTCGGCTGGGGAGATCAGTACACACTGCTGCACAAGCGATTCAGGCAGAACGGGAAGGAATAGATTATGTTTTTTATGGACATATCTATGAGACAGCCTCCAAGCCAGGAGTTCCTGCCCGGGGAGTAGAGCAGCTGCGCCAAATATGTGCTGTCGTAGATATACCTGTTATTGCGATCGGAGGGATACAGCCTCATCATGCAGAGGAACTGATAAGTACGGGAGCAGCCGGTATAGCTGTAATGTCCGGAATCTTTGCTGCAAAGAATCCATTGGAACAGGCTTCAGCTTATGCAGCAGCGTTATCTGCTGCAGCTGCTCGTATCGGCAAGATCGAATCAGGAAGGCAGGAAACGGTATGAGAAGTAATGGTCATTACGATGCAATTGTAGTTGGAGCGGGTGTAATCGGTGCCTCGATCGCTTATGAATTATCGTTAAAAGGCATGAAAGTTGCCCTGATCGAGAAAAATCAGCCAGCTTCCGGTTCGTCCGGAGCGGCTGGAGGTATGCTGGCAGCAGAATCAGAGCATTTTGAAAGTAAAGATCTTCGCAAATGGGCATTGTACAGCCGCTCGCTCTATAACCAGCTCACAGAGCAGCTGTACGAACTAACCGGCATACACTGTGGACTTCGCAGTGAAGGATTTCTGTTACCGATCGATGAGCAGGATCTGAAGCAAAGCCATACTATTCATTCATTGCATACACCGAATCGAAACAATAATGGGAATGAAGAGCATTTGTCCAATACTTCACCACTGGAATGGTGGAACAGACAACGTCTGGCTCTGGAAGAGCCTTATATCCATGCGGAGCAAGGTATGCTCTACAATCCGGCAGAGCAGCAGCTTATCCCTGCATTGCTAAATGAAGCGTTGGTTATGGCTGCTATACGTCTGGGTGCAGTCCTATACCGACAGACCGAGGTGACGCGGTTGCTGCGCGAACACGGTAATCATGGCCGGGTTACAGGTGTAGTGACAGAGCAAGGGATAATGTATGGAGAACGCGTCATTCTGAGTTCCGGAATTGGAAGTGGCAGACTTCTTGAGACCGAAGGGTACCGACTTCCTTTTTTGCCAGTCAAAGGCGAACTGCTGGAAATTCGTACACCATCCTGCTGGCTGAATCATACCATTTATGGCAATCAGATTTATATTATTCCAAAGCAGGGCAATCGTATCTGGATAGGAGCAACCAGCAAGCCTGGCCGAACCGATACCATAGTAGAAGCAGGTGCAGTCCCCGAACTGCTTTTCAAGGCAAGGCAGTATATTCCGGCTATTACCAATGGGGAGCTGGTACGATGCTGGGCGGGCGTACGTCCGGGTACACCCGACGAGCTTCCCTACCTCGGACGACTCGAACCGATACCCGGTGTATGGATGGCTTGTGGACATTATCGCAACGGGATTCTGCTGGCAGCCGGCACCGGACGAATCATGGCTGATGCTGTAGCTGCGGACCAATCCAATATGATTCCGACAAGCTTTTCTCCAGAGCGGGCACTTCAGCCGCTATCTGGACTGCAGGAAAAAGAAGGAGGGACACCGGTATGGAATTGACGATCAATGGAACCAGCCGTACAGTATCACCGGATGTTCAGACCATAGAACAGCTGCTTGAATCGCTACAGCTCGCCGGAAAGCGGGTTATTGTCGAATGGAATGAACGCATTTTGCAAAAAGAAGAGCATGGTACGACGGTAATTGGCAATGGAGATACACTGGAGATTGTACATTTTGTAGGAGGTGGTTGATTTGTTAACTATAGGACAACATTCATTCAAATCAAGATTGCTGCTGGGAACAGGGAAATTCAGTGATTTACAAATACAGACACAGGCAGTGGAGGCTTCGGGAACAGAGGTGCTGACTTTTGCGGTACGAAGACTGAATCTGGATCAGCCGGATGAACCCAATTTTCTGGAACATCTGGATCTGACCCAGTATACATTGCTCCCTAATACGGCTGGTGCACGGACAGCGGAAGAGGCGGTACGTATCGCCAGACTCGCCAGAGCATCGGGATTATGTGATATGATAAAGGTCGAAGTGATCGGAGATGACCAGCTGATTTTGCCGGATCCGCTGGAAACAGTAAAAGCCTGTGAGATTCTGCTGGCAGAAGGCTTTACAGTACTGCCTTATATCTCCGACGATTATATGCTGGCCAAGCGGCTGCAGCAAATAGGCGTTCATGCCGTTATGCCGGGAGCTTCTCCTATAGGTTCCGGACGCGGCATTCTTAATCCTGCGATGCTGGAATGGATTATCGCTGATGCCCGTGTACCTGTTATCGTCGATGCCGGAATTCGCTCTCCGAAAGATGCCGCATATGCGATGGAACTCGGAGCAGATGCAGTTCTCCTCAACAGTGCTGTATCCGGAGCAGATGATCCGGTCAAGATGGCACTGGCAATGAAGCTGGCTGTAGAATCCGGACGACTGGGAAAGGAAGCGGGGATGATTCCGCTGCGCAATTATGCTGTAGCAAGCAGCCCTTCAGAAGGGATGATTACGACTTGAGTCTTGAACATACAAAAGAAGAGACTACTAGCAACACACCTATCAACAGTAACCATAATGCTCATACTGATCATACAGACCAGGTGCAGCATTTATCTGATGTCAATCAACAGGTCGATCCGCATCGTCGCTACTCCAGACAGGAACTGTTTACTCCACTTGGCAAAATAGGTCAGAATCAGCTATCTCAGGCGGCTGTTCTGATTATAGGTGCCGGAGCACTCGGTTCCAGTTCGGCAGAGACGCTAGTGCGAGCTGGTGTTGGCAAAGTCATTATTGCCGATCGGGACTATGTAGAATGGAGCAATTTGCAGCGGCAGCAACTGTTCACAGAAGAAGATGCAGCCAAACGGATGCCAAAAGCCATCGCTGCACGTGATCGGCTAATGCAGATCAATTCCTCTGTCCAAATTGAAGCACATATCGCGGATGTAACAGCAGACGAACTGGGGGAGCTGGCCAAAGGCGTGGACCTGATTATGGATGCTACAGATAATTTCGAGACACGGCTTATGATCAATGATATGTCGCAAAAGTACAATATTCCCTGGATCTACGGTGGATGCGTAGGAAGTTACGGGATTACTTTTACGATTCTGCCGGGTATTACGCCATGTCTGCAGTGTCTGATGGAATCTGCGCCGCTTGGAGGAGATACCTGTGATACATCCGGTATCATTCCACCTGCTGTGCAGATGGTTGTAGCGCATCAGACAACCGAAGCGATCAAGCTGCTCAGCGGTAACCAGGAGCAGCTGCGCGGTACATTATTATCTTTTGATTTGTGGAAAAATGAACAGGTCTCTATCAAAATGAGTGCGGCCCGCAAGCCGGATTGCCCATCCTGTGGAGCTCATCCTACCTATCCGCATCTTAGTCACGAAGGACAGAGCAAATCCGAAGTATTATGCGGCAGAGATACGGTACAGATTCGGCCGGCACATCGTCAAAAGCTGAATCTGCAGCAGACAGCGGAGCGCCTGCAAAAGCTGGATCACTATGAAGTCAGCGTTAATCCATTTTTGTTATCGATGACTATGGAGCAGGGACGACGGATGGTAGTATTTCAGGATGGACGAGTAATGGTACATGGCACCAAAGATATTGCGGAAGCCCGCAGCCTGTATCATCGATATTTCGGATAACTCTATTGAGCTGTTTATTCAAATAAGAGCAAATAAAAGCAAGCCCCATGCCAGCAGACTGGATAACATGGGGCTTGCTTTTTGATATTTATAAAAAATTTAATCGCGGCTCTGGATAATAAGCAATAATCCGCCTTCGATACTGACCGTACCCTGCTCCTCAGCCAGATGATTGCTCACACCGCGTGACTGTCCCATCCGAAGGGTAGCATTTTCCAGAGGATATTGAAAACCTTTGAGATGAATGCCTGTTACTTCCGAGGTCACAGGCAGCAAGGATACATAAGGATAACCCATATTGGAAATAACGGAGGTAGTGGAAGTCAGCGATATGTAATTGTTCATATCCTGGATTGCACAACGTACCTGATGCTGCAATGCACGTACCAGCAGCTGTACATTCGCCAGCGTATGATCAAATCGCGTACCTACCGCGCCAAAAATAAGAATATCATCCATATGTCGTTCCATCGCTGCTTCAAAAGCCGCTTCCGTATCGGACAGATCCTTGTCCACCGGATCAAACACAATCATTTCATCAGAATTTTCTTCAATCCTCCGCAGTTCGGTCATATGATCGGTTAACGAATCAAAGTCACCGATAGCCAGATGTGGACGAATACCATGTTCGATCAAAAACAATGCACCACGATCCGCACCAATAATCAGATCATCCTCGCGAATCTCATTTAAAAAATCAGGATGTAACAGACCGCCTGAGAAGATAAGAGCGCGTTTTGCAGCCATGAAATCTCCTTCTTTCTCTAAGTGAATGAATAATTTTCTCATAATTATTGTCCTATAAACGGTGAGCGGTAAAAATTTCAGTTGCACAATTTTTGCCTGCACCGATACAATAGACGTTGGGAGTCTGCTTACAAGAAGAACTCCCGAAAAGGAAAAAGAGAAGCAATGAATATTGTATGTTGTAAGCGTAAACATTGCCTTTATCCGTTTGAAGCTTCTCTTTTTAATGTAATAAGTAATGACAGATTATGCAGACAGATTACTGAAGGAAATATTTAAGCGCATCCGGAAGTTCCTTTTGCCAGAATCCCCACAAGTGTTTTCCGTCTTTTTCAGCATAACGGACGGTAGCGCCGCGTTCAAGCAGCAAATCGCGTGTTGCACGGTTTAGCTCGACAAAGTCATATACACCGGTGTCGCTCTGGAAATCTCTTTCCTGAAGACCGACGATCATAAATACGTCGAGTGCCGACAGATCCTTCTCGGCAGCAATGATTGTCCGGCTTTCTTCATAATAGGCACCCGATAGACTTATAATCCGGCTGAACATCTCCGGATAGAGCAGGGCGATATGCATGGAGACGCTGCCTCCGAGAGAATCGCCGGCCAGAATACGCTGATCCCGGGTACGTCGTACAGGGTACTTCTGTTCCACATAAGGAATAATTTCTTCGGCAAAACAAGCTGTATACGCTGCAAAACGACTGCCAAAAGGAGCATATTCCTGTGTACGTATTTTGGTATTGACTTCTACGCCTACTATAATGAAAGGCTCGATATTGTCATCGAGTATAAGTTCGTTGGCAAATGTAGCGATTCGGCCAAAATTGAAAAACTCTTCGCCATCCTGACAATATACAACAGGGTAGCTGAGCAGTTCATTATAACCGGGCGGCAGATAGATGCGCAAAGTGCGGGATTCGCCAAGATGGCGACTTTGTATTTCCTCTTTCAGGATCGTTCTTTTCAGGTAACGGGAATCTGTCATAGTGATCACCTTTTCATTAGAATTTTTGCAAAGAATCCAGCAATGGGTTAAGATTAGGTCGTGTGATTTTAAGACACTCTATTTTGAAATGGTTCAACTGTTATACAAAATTAAATAACCTGTTATACATACAACAACACTGCTGCTGCATTAATTTCAATGTATCCTTTGACGAACTCAGTAGAACAGGTGTATAATAATTCTATAACAGCGGAACATGATATTCAAATTTTTTATTGAGGTGAATAAAATGAGCAAGGTTCCATATGAAGTTTACACGGAAGAAGTGGAAGCACTTTCCGTTCTCTCCCCAGAAGGTAAAATTGTCAACCCTGACAAAGTACCTGATCTGACTGATGATCAATTGAAAGAAATTATGTACCGTATGGTATTTACACGTACTTGGGATGACCGTGCTGTTAACCTGGGCCGTCAAGGACGCCTTGGTTTCTATGCTCCGGTTTCCGGACAGGAAGCAACTATGGTTGGTAGCGTATACGCACTGGACAAAGAAGATTTCGTATGTCCTGGTTACCGTGACATGCCTCAGCTGGTATGGCATGGTCTGCCACTGTATCAAGCATTCCTGTATTCCCGTGGACATCAAGAAGGCGGACGCATCCCTGAGGGTGTTAACGTTCTGATGCCACAGATCATTATCGGTGCACAAATCCTGCACGCGATGGGTCTGGCAATGGGATACAAACTGAAAAAACAAAAACAGGTTGTTATCGCCTACACAGGTGATGGCGGTTCTTCCGAAGGTGACTTCTATGAAGGCATGAACTTCGCAGGCGCTTACAAACTGCCTGTTATCTTCTTTGTACAAAACAATGGTTATGCCATCACAACTCCATTTGCAAAACAAACAGCTGCACTGTCTATCGCTCACAAAGCAGTTTCCGCTGGTATCAAAGGTGTGCAAATCGATGGTATGGACGTATTTGCTGTTATCACAGCTGTTCGTGAAGCTGCTGAGCGCGCTCGCAATGGCGAAGGTGCTACACTGATCGAAGCTCTGACTTACCGTTTCCGTCCGCACTCCATGTCAGATGATACAAGCAAATACCGTACCAAAGATGAAGAAGGTATCTGGAGCGAGAAAGATCCTATTGCTCGTCTTGCAAAATACCTGGCTGAAAAAGGTCTGTGGTCTGACGAAGATACAGAGCGTGTAAGAGAAGAAGCCAAAGCAAAAGTAAACGAAGAGATCAAAAAAGCCGAGAAAACAGAGAAAATGACTGTAACTGGCCTGATCGACAGCATGTTCGAAACAACACCTCACGATCTGGAAGAGCAAAAAGCGGATTTCCAATAAGAGGTTTCTGAATAATATATAATCGCAGCACATCCTTGATGCGTGAACATGAACAGTGAAATGTTTAAGGAGGAAATGAAGCAAATGGCACAAATGAATATGAAAGAAGCGATTCGCGACGCAATCCGCGTTGAGATGAAAAATGACCCTAACGTGCTCATTTTTGGTGAAGACGTAGGTAAAGTTGGCGGTGTATTCCGTGCAACAGAAGGTCTGCAAGCAGAATTTGGCGAGGAACGTGTATTCGATACACCACTGGCCGAGTCCGCAATCGGTGGTCTGGCATTTGGTCTGGGTATCCAGGGCTTCCGTCCAATCGCTGAAATCCAGTTCGTAGGTTTTATCTTTGAAGCATTGGATCAAATGGCGATTCAGGCAGCACGTCTGCGTTACCGCTCCGGCGGTCGCTACAATGCACCAATCGTATTCCGTACACCTTATGGTGGCGGTGTTAAAGCGGCTGAGCTGCACACAGACGACCTGTCCGGTCTGCTGGCTCAAACACCGGGTATCAAAGTGGTTATCCCTTCGAACCCATACGATGCAAAAGGCCTGATGGTCGCTGCTATTCGTGAAAATGATCCAGTATTCTTCATGGAGCATCTTAACCTGTACCATGCATTCCGTGCAGAAGTACCGGAAGAAGCTTACACTGTAGAAATTGGTAAAGCGAATGTAGTACGTGAAGGTTCCGATGTGACTATTATCGGTTACGGTATGACTGTTCATACAGCTACCAAAGCTGCTGATCAGCTGGCTGAGCAAGGAATCAATGCCGAAATCATTGACCTGCGCACACTGAGCCCGATCGATATCGATACAATCGTAACTTCCGTTAAGAAAACCAACCGTGTTGTTATGGTTCAGGAAGCTCAAAAGAGCGCTGGTGTAGCTGCAGAAGTGATCGCTCAGATCAACGAAAAAGCGATTCTGCATCTGGAAGCTCCAGTACTGCGCGTATGCCCGCCGGATACAATTTATCCGTTCGCTCAAATCGAGGATGCGTGGCTGCCAACACCACAACGCGTTATCGATGCGGTTAACAAAGTAATGAACTTCTAAGATCCTGCTTATTAAGGATTTCATGAAGGAATGAATAAAACATTCAAGGCTCAAGAGGCGGTTTGCATGATAGTGTTCTATTTTTTAACAGCCGACCCGGGAGTGCTGTTGAAATGGAAATACTTTTCTACGGACGCCTTTTGGCTTTGATATATGTGTATACAGAAATACTTATCAGACGTTGTTGAAGGCATGACTGTTTCAAGTCTTATTCAACAATTTAATCAGGGAGGTTTTGCAAGTGGCAAGATTCGTATATAAATTTCCAGAGCTTGGTGAAGGTTTGCACGAAGGCGAAATCATCAAGATGCATATTAAACCAGGTGACAAAGTAACAGACGACAGCATTATCATGGAAGTACAAAATGATAAAGCGGTAGTTGAAGTACCTTGTCCGGTTGACGGAACAGTAGTAGAAGTACTGACTAAAGACGGTCAGGTTTGCCACGTAGGCGAAACAGTAGCAATCATCGAAGCAGAAGGCGACCTGCCGGATCAAGATGAAGAGCCAGCTGAAGAATCTGCTCCTGAGCAAAAGAGCGGTCAGGAAACTGACGCTGTTAAAGGAAACGTAGATACTAACTCTTCTCCTGCAGCTACAAGCCCAGCTGATGCAAAAGATGGTCAAGCGACTAATGCTTCTACACCAGCAGCACCTAACAAAGATGTACTGGCAACTCCAAGCGTACGTAAATTTGCTCGTGAGCAAGGTGTAGATCTGGCTCAAGTTACCGGTTCCGGCAGCAACGGCAAAATTACTCGCGAAGATGTTGAATCCTTCAAACAAGGTGGAGGCCAAGCTTCCGGTACAACTCAAGCGGCAGCAGCTGACGAAAAAGCAGCAGCACCAGTTGCATCTGCAGCAGCACCAACAGCTTCCGCAGCATCTGCTGGCGGCGACGAAGAGCGCGTACCATTCAAAGGTATCCGTAAAGTTATCGCTAATGCTATGGTTAAATCCGCATACACTGCTCCACACGTAACGATCATGGATGAAGTTGACGTTACTGAGCTGGTAGCTTTCCGTACTCGTATGAAACCACTGGCTGAAAAACGCGGTACTAAAGTAACTTATCTGCCATTCATCGTAAAAGCACTGGTGTCCGCGGCTCGTCAATTCCCGGCTCTGAACGCTTCTATCGACGAAAAAACAGAAGAAATTGTATACAAAAAACACTATGACATCGGTATTGCTACAGACACACCTAACGGTCTGATCGTACCAGTTGTTAAAGACGCTGATCGTAAGAGCATCTTCATGATCGCTGATACTATCAACGATCTGGCTGTTCGTGGTCGCGACGGCAAACTGGCAGCAAACGAGATGAGAGGCAGCACAATCTCGATCTCCAATATCGGTTCTGCAGGCGGTATGTTCTTTACTCCAATCATCAACTTCCCTGAAGTTGCGATCCTGGGTACTGGACGTATCAGCGAAAAAGCGGTAATCAAAAATGGCGAAGTGGTAGCAGCACCAGTAATGGCACTGTCCCTGAGCTTTGACCACCGTATCATCGACGGCGCTACAGCACAACACTTTATGAACCATATCAAATCACTGCTTGGTAACCCTGAGCTGTTAACTATGGAGGTGTAATTCAATGGTAGTAGGAGATGCTTCTATCGATATTGAAACGTTGGTAATTGGTGCGGGACCTGGTGGCTATGTAGCCGCTATCCGCGCTGCACAGCTGGGACAAAAAGTCCTGATCGTTGATAAATCCGAACTCGGTGGCGTGTGTCTGAACCGTGGTTGTATTCCTTCCAAAGCCCTGATCGCTGCAGCTCATCATTTTGAATCTGCACAGCACGGCGAAGGATTCGGCGTAACCGTTGGCGACGTAAAAGTTGACTTTGCCAAAACACAAGAGTTCAAAAATGGTGTTGTTAAAAAAATGACCAGTGGTGTTACTGGCCTGCTGAAAGGTAACAAAGTGGAAGTATTCCACGGCGAGTGCATGTTCATTAACCAGAATGAAGCGCGTCTGTTCAATGATCATGAATCTCCACGTTATCGTTTCAAAAACTGCATTATCGCTACCGGTTCACGTCCAATCGAACTGAAAGCATTCCCGTTTGGCGGTCGCATTCTGTCTTCTACAGAAGCACTGAACCTGCCGGAAATCCCTAAATCCATGATCGTTATCGGTGGTGGATATATCGGTGCCGAGCTGAGCCAAATGTACGCTAAATTTGGTACTAAAATTACAATTATTGAAGGTCTGGATACAATCCTGCCAGGCTTCGATAAAGATATGACTTCCCTGGTAGCAAAAAACATGAAGAAATCCGGTGCGGAAATCTTCACAAACGCGAAAGCGGAAAGTGCTACTCAAACAGATAACGACGTTACAGTGAAATTCACTGTAGACGGCAAAGAGCAAGAAGTAACTGCAGATTACCTGCTGGTTACTGTTGGACGTCGTCCAAACACTGACGGCGAACTGGGTCTGGATCTGATCGATCTGGAACTGACAGATCGCGGTCTGGTAAAAATCGACCATCAGGGACGTACAAATATCCCGCACATCTATGCAATCGGTGATATCGTTGAAGGTCCGGCACTGGCACACAAAGCTTCCTACGAAGCTAAAGTGGTAGCTGAAGTTATCTCCGGTATGCCTTCCGTGATCGATTACAAATGTGTACCAGCTGTAGCATTCACTGATCCTGAATGTGCAAGCGTTGGTCTGACTGAAACAGAAGCAAAAGCCAAAGGATACAAAGTATCCGCTGGTAAATTCCCTTACGCTGGTAACGGCCGTGCAACTTCCCTGAACAACACAGAAGGCTTCGTGAAAATCGTGGCTGATGAAGCAACAGGCGTTGTACTGGGCAGCCAGATCGTAGGTCTGGAATCTTCCAACATGATCGCTGAAATGGGTCTGGCTATCGAAATGGGCGCGACACTGGAAGATCTGGCACTGACTATCCATGCGCATCCAACACTGGGTGAGATCGTTATGGAAGCAGCTGAGCTGGTTATGGGTCATCCGATCCATGTTATCGCTCCGCGTAAAAAGTAAGTTATTCTTTAATGTATCAGTCTGCAGCAGCTACTATTCGCAGCTTATCTCTACTCGTCCCTGTATTTGATTTCATCGCTGTGGGCTGATTAAGATATCAAATGCTTATGTCAAAGCCGCCAGAGAGCTCCTGGCGGCTTTTGATATGCTATATGATCTGTATACAGGAAAGGATATGACAAGTTAATTATTTGACAACATGTGAATACATGTTCGCAAAAATAGCTTGGATTTCATTTTAGTATATGGTAAAATAGATAAGGCATTTCAATTAATGTTTACGGATTATTAACTGACTATACAGTTCCAATAAATCTCAGTTGAACATTTATTGTAATTAGGTTAAATTAGTATAGTTGAATAATTTCTGATTACCAATGAAGTGAGGTGAATTCACATGCGCGTTATCGTTACTTTGGCATGCACAGAGACTGGCGATCGTAACTACACTACGACCAAGAACAAACGGAACCATCCGGAACGTCTTGAGCTGAAAAAATATTGCCCACGTCTTAAGAAATACACGCTTCACCGCGAAACTCGTTAATCCTTGATTAGCGCGTGAAGAAAACACCCGACTATAATATAGTCGGGTGTTTATTTTTTTATACAATGGGATACTTGCTTTTTATATATTCGGATATGTGATTAGATCATAAGTTAATTTGTTTTTTATTTTAATGGATTTTATTTGGTTCTGTTTGGGTGTACAATGTATTTCTATTATCTGTCTTCTTACATAAGCATTTGTTTCTATAGGTTGCTAAGCTTTCCTAATTTTGATTTCTTCCCTGGCATTTATCTATGTTACAATATGGCAGGTGAAGTTAAACTGAATTTGATAGGGATTTTCTTTGTGGATAGAGGAATGACTATATCTTAACAACCATGTGGTTGTCTGAATAGCATTTGTATGTGATCCGACAAGCCTGTCAAATCAAGTCGTATAAATGAGGTGTAAAGATGAAAGCATATTTGGAATTATTGCAGGATATTATGGATCATGGAGTAGCCAAGGGAGACCGTACAGGCACAGGTACCATCTCCGTATTCGGACGGCAGATGCGTATTAATCTTCAGGAAGGATTCCCTTTGCTAACGACCAAGCGTCTGCATACACGGTCTATTATTCATGAATTGCTCTGGTTTCTCAGTGGCGATACGAATATTACGTATCTGCGGGAAAATGGCGTGACGATCTGGGACGAGTGGGCAGATGAAGAAGGGAATCTGGGGCGTGTATATGGCTCCCAGTGGAGAGAATGGCGTGGTCCCGGCGGCGAAGTGATAGACCAGATTTCTTCCGTAATCGAGCAGATTAAAAACAATCCGGATTCCCGTCGTCATATTGTTAATGCCTGGAATGCAGCCGAGGTGGATCATATGGCACTGCCGCCGTGTCACTACGCTTTTCAGTTCTATGTAGCAGAAGGCAAGTTGTCATGTATGTTCCAGATGCGTTCGGTCGATACATTCCTTGGGCTGCCATTTAATCTGGCTTCCTACGCGCTGCTAACGTATATGGTCGCACAGCAATGTGATCTGGAAGTGGGCGATCTGATCTGGACGGGCGGAGATGTACACATTTACAACAATCATATTGAGCAGGTGAAGCTACAGCTTACACGCGAGCCGTATTCGCTACCGCAGCTGCGCATCGAGCGCAAGCCGGATAGTATTTTCGATTACAAATTCGAAGACTTCCAGTTTGAAAATTATGAATATCATCCAGGAATCAAAGCACCGATTGCTATTTAATCGATGCGTCATATCAATTGAATACCGGTAATATTTATATTTATTCCGGAGACTGATTTGGGGAGAGACACAGCTACTGCTGCATAGCAGACAGTACATCTATATCCGGTAAATCGTCTCCGGATTTTTATTTGAATACGATGTGATCAAATTTCTGAATCGGTATAGATAAAACATTTGATAGCTTGCTTTTTAACGGATGATCGGTTAATAAGCTGGTTTAATATTCGTGTAATATTACAAGAAGTTGATGCAGAATGATAGGTTTTAATGATATGATATAGAATAAACCTATCTGGATGCACAAATCCGGATGATAGGAGGACAGCGATAATGACCATTACACTCATATGGGCACAGGGAAGACAGGGGATTATCGGCAAAAATAACGATATGCCGTGGAAGCTTCCCAAAGATATGGCCTACTTCAAACAGCAGACCCAGCATAAAACGATTGTGATGGGACGAAAAACATGGAACTCCTTTGGCTCCAAGCCGCTGCCGAATCGGCGAAATATTATTTTGACCCGGGATGCTTCCTTTGAGGCGGCAGAAGCGGAAGTACTGCATTCGGTAGAAGAAGCTATCCAGCTTGCCGGAACAGAAGAAGAATTAATGATTATTGGTGGCTCCCAAATTTACAAGGAATTTCTGAATCATGCAGATCGCCTGCTTGTTACGCAGATCGAACATGATTTTGAAGGAGATACGTATTTTCCAGAAGTGGACTGGTCAGAGTGGACATTGGTGAATGCGGTACCAGGTATTCGTGATGAAAAAAATGATTATGATTACCGGTTTGAAGAGTACAAGCGGAAGTAGATCGAACACCAATTATTCAAGCAGCGGTAGTATCAAAGCTACAAGCATGAATTTCTGTGCGGCTTTTCATACGTATTTCCATGTATAATGCGTAATAACAGAGCAGTCAAAAACTGAAGATTAACTTGAATTATGCGTAAAAATGCATAAATATAACAAAAAGTTTATAACTGCATGCTTGCTGTCTGCCTGTGCGAATAATACTATCACTCAAAATTATAAAAGCAGTATATAAATTATATGAATAATTAACAGCAGTTATCGGAATAAAGTAGCAATAACGCGTTGTTAACGTATCTTATACTGAATATTACTTAAACAAAATGTATACAAAAATAGTGAAAGTAACAGAAAAGTTATTGCAAGATGTTTCACCACGGTGTAATCTCTATGTAAAAAGTACAAATAATCATGCGCTTAATCCATTTGTGATTCAATTGTCTCAATGCTACTCTTGAAAATAAACTTACGGCAAGCTGGTGATCGAAAGAAACTCGGCATCGTATAGAACGGATGGGGGAACTGTTAATATGTCTACACCTACTGGATTTATGGAATACAAAAGACAAATTCCCGCGGATCGCGATCCGCTTGAACGCGTAAAAGACTGGGAAGAATTCCATAAGCATATGTCTGAAGACGAACTGCGTACGCAGGGTGCACGATGTATGGACTGCGGAACACCGTACTGTCATACAGGTATGAATATGGCAGGGTCCACCTTTGGCTGCCCTGTTCATAACCTGATTCCCGAGTGGAACAATTTGGTTTACCGTGGTCTGTGGAAAGAAGCGCTGGAGCGTCTCCACAAGACAAATAATTTTCCCGAGTTTACCGGACGGATCTGCCCGGCTCCTTGTGAAGGTTCCTGTACAGTGGGGCTTATCGGCCAGCCGGTAACCATCAAGACGATTGAAGAGTCTATTATTGAACGCGGATTCGCAGAAGGCTGGGTTGTTCCCGAGCCACCGGAAAAGCGTACAGGACGCCGTGTAGCTGTTATTGGCTCGGGTCCGGCAGGTCTGGCATGTGCTGCCCAGCTGAACAAAGCGGGACATTCAGTGACGGTATATGAGCGTTCCGATCGTGTAGGTGGACTGCTCACTTACGGTATCCCAAGTATGAAGCTGGATAAGCAAATTGTAGAACGTCGCGTAAATCTGCTGAGACAAGAAGGTATCGAATTCATCACCAGCACAGAGATCGGCAAAGATATCCCCGCTCAGCAGTTGGTGGATGATTATGACGCAGTTGTGCTTTGCGGCGGTGCAACCAAACCGCGTGAATTCAATATTGAAGGCAGTCAGCTGAATGGTGTAATCTACGCCATGGATTATCTGAATGGTACGATCAAAAGTTATCTGGACAGCAATCTGGAAGATGGCAATTATATCTCTTCCACAGACAAGAATGTTATCGTAATCGGTGGCGGAGATACCGGTTCCGACTGTGTAGCGACTTCGCTGCGTCACGGCTGCCGCAGTGTCACCCAGTTCGGTACGCATGACAAAGCTCCACTGGAACGTGATCCTATTGCCAATCCATGGCCGCAGTTCCCGAATGTATACACACTGGATTATGCGCAAGAAGAAGCCAAAGCAATATTTGGCAGTGATCCGCGTGAATTCTCTATCATGACAACCAAGTTTGTCGGTGATGAAAATGGTAATCTGAAAGAACTGCATACGATTCAGATTCAGCGTATTATCGATGAAACCGGACGCAAAATCTATCAACCTATTCCGGGAACAGAGCGTGTATTCCCGGCAGAGATTGCCCTGATCGCTATCGGATTTGACGGACCGGAACAGACGCTGGCTGAGCAGCTTGGCCTGGAAACGGATCGCTGGACCAACGTCAAAGCCCGCTACGGTAAATACACTACCAACGTAGACAAAGTATTTGCAGCTGGCGATATGCGCCGCGGACAAAGTCTGGTCGTATGGGCGATTAACGAAGGCCGCGAAGCAGCGCGCGAAGTGGATAAATATCTGATGGGTGCAACGGTACTTGTCTAAACCTAATTTGATCATTAAAATGTTAGACGTTAGACACTCTTATATATCCAATAACCCTGTTGTATATGCAAGCTGATTAGTAGTAATAAAATGTAGAAACGACATCATTGAACAGTATGGAAAAAAGACTGCACTCTCCAGTGTGGTCTTTTTGCTATACTACAGATGGAACTAATAGAAGTGTGTAGAAGTGTCTTTGTTGATGCCGATTCTTTCATCGAATTCTAAAACACAATATGCTATAATGTGAAGTGAGTAATAGGTACGTGAGAAAGGGGGCTGCACTCCAGAGTGTAGCTCCTTTTTTGCCGAAATACCAAGAGATTCAATTGCTGAAAGTATGAAAACCTGGATATGAAGTATTGTAGTGGTTACTGTCTACGCGCAATCACTATCTATACGCAATCACTGTCTTCAATATCCAGTTTCAGAAGTCACATCCAAGAATGTAACCAACCTTATGGTAGTCCATTCCCGGAAAGGAATGAAAGCATGAAAATTCTAGTCATTGCCGAGAAGCCGGATATGGGACGTAATATTGCGGCCGTTATCGAACCAAAAGCGCGCAATCAGCGCACGCATCTCGAAGGGGATCAATACATTATTACCTGGGCGATCGGCCATTTGATCGGATTGGCTGAACCGGATGCCTATGATCCCAAGTATAAAAAATGGAATTTCAGAGATCTGCCGATCATTCCCGACGAATTCAAAATTGTACCAAATCCGCGTACCAAGGATCAGCTAAAAGTAATTGGTGACTTGGCCAAGCGCTGTGACCGCATCGTGAACGCGTGTGATGCCGGGCGGGAGGGACAGCATATTTTCGCCCTGATTCAGCGTCAGCTCAAGCTGCGTCAGCCGGTTAAGCGGCTATGGATTTCGGATCTGACTCCGGAAAGTATACGCAAAGGGTTTGACCAGCTGCGGGATAGCAGCGAGTTTGAGAATCTGACGCGGGCTGCACGAGCGCGCAGCGAAGCGGATTGGCTGATCGGGATGAATGCTTCACGCGCATTTACGACCAAGCACAACAATCTGCTATCAGTAGGGCGAGTACAAACTCCTGTACTGGCGCTGATTTATGATCGGCAAAAAGAAATCGAGGCATTTGATTCCCAGACCTTCTACGAAGTAAGAGCCAGCTTCAAGCAGCACGATAAAACCTATGAAGGAGTATGGCAGGGAGACCGGATTACCGACAAAGCCAAAGGCGAAGCAATCGCAGACAAAGTCAAAGGCAAAGAAGGACAAATTACCAAGTACGATATTCGCGAAAGCAAAGAGTATCCGTATAAATTGTACGATTTAACTCTGCTTCAGCGGGATGCCAATGCCAAGTTTGGATATTCTGCCAAAAAAACACTGGATGTTGCCCAGGCGCTATATGAGCGTCATAAAGTGATTTCTTACCCGCGTACCAACTCCAACTATGTCACCGAGCAAAATATTGACGGGATGCATAAAGTGCTGGGAATGCTCAAAAATACGCCGTATGAAGAGCTCGCAGGAGGCGCAGATGGTAAACGGGTACATGTGAATAACAAAGCCGTCTGTAATCCTGCCAAAGTAGAAGATCACCATGCCATTTTACCAACTCTCAAAAAGCCGGGCACTCTTAGCAAGGAAGAACAGCAGCTGTATGATCTGATTGTGCGCCGTTTTCTGGCCCAATTTTATCCACCGGCAGAGTATAAGCATCATACCGTTATGACAGTGGTGGAACAGGAGACCTTCAAGACGGCAGTCAAAGAATTATTATTTCTGGGCTGGAAGGTAACGCTGCCCGATAAGGATAAATCCAAAAGCGGCGGCAAATCCTCTGCTCGCAAAAATTCGGATAAAGAAGAAGATCAGGAAGAAGAAGTACAGGAGCCTTTTGTTATCGACAGCAAGCTGCCTGTTTTATGCCGCAAAGTAGATGTAAAAGAAAAAGCGACACAGCCACCCAAACCGTATACCGAAGGTACACTGCTCAAAGCGATGGAAAGTGCCGGCAAGCAGATCGAGAACGAGGAGCTTCGGGATGCGATGAAAGAATCGGGTCTTGGCACACCTGCCACACGGGCGGCTACTATCGAGCGTCTTAAGCAGGTCGGTTATGTGACTGCCAGCGGTAAAAAAATCGAACTTACCCTGAAAGGAAGAGCGGCGATCGAACTGATTCGGGCAGCCGGAGTCGAGCTGCTCACCTCTCCCGAGATGACAGGGCAGTGGGAGCGTCGTCTGAACCAGATTTCACGTGGCGAAGCCGACCCGGATCGCTTTCTGGAAAGTGTCAAAAAGTTTGCTGTGTCTGTTATTGATAAAGTAAGCACACAGCTGCCAGCAGCAGCGGGAGCATTTGGTGATGAAGGCAGCCGTTCCAGGGGCAAAGGAAAATCCGGCGCCGGCAGTTCAACCGCACGTACACGTCCAAAAACCGCATCCTCCTCAGGCAAAAGTACGCCTGCACGCAGCGGTAGCAGCCGCGGAATTTCGTCAGCTGCGGCAACAGCGACCGTAGAGAAAAAGGTGTCGCTCGGAGCAGCTGGAGAACATGCTGCACTGGGTAGCTGTCCATGTCGTGGATGCGGTGGATTCATTATCGAAGGTCGCAAAGGATATGGATGTTCTCATTTCAAGCAGGGCTGCAAATTTGTGATCTGGAAAGAGTATGTGGGCAAAAATATCTCGGTCACCATGTTAAAATCACTGCTCGAAAAGGGAGAAACCCAGGTACTGTCTTTTAAAAAAGGCGGTCAAACGCACAAGGGAAGAATCAAGCTGGCTGAAAAAGAAACCGGCAAGCTGATGGTTGAAGCCGTTCATTCCTGAGCGATTGGAGTGCAGTCTGTCAAGTCCAAAAGCGGAATGAGCATTCCCAAGGTATGGTCTCTGAGAAGACCAAAACAGGAATATACCCGCAAAATGCAAAAAAACGCAATATGCAAAAAAAACACAACATGTGCGGAAATGAAAACAGGGTTCAGCCGGCAAGATAAGACAGAGGGACCTTACAGGAGATATACAGCGTCGATGAATTCATCTGACGCAAGATCAGGTATGATCCGCAAAAAAACGGACCCGGGATTATCCCGAAGTCCGTTTTTTCTCATGAATGCGGAGGCTCTGGTGGATCACATCAGGTACCTCTGTCAATTTGGATACAGTATGGAACGATTGCTCGGTTCCAGCCTGGAGCTCTATAATATCGTATGCCCATTCCAGTTCGTGTTTGATATAAATCGTATTTAGTGATGCCTGTAGAGCGGGCTGCACATCCGAGCGCAGGGAATTACCGATCATCCAGGTGTCCTGACGAGGCAATAGATGTGAAGTAATGATCTCTTCCAGCGCAGTTACATTTTTGTGCTGACGGATAAAGATACGCGAATCAAAATATGATGTGAGCTTCATTTGATCAATTTTGCGCTGTTGAATAGCATTTTCGCCGCCAGTGTACAGGTACAGTGTATGTCCAGCCTGCTGAAGCATCTCCAATGTCTCCACCATACCTGGATAAGCTTCTACTTCTTTTTCGTAGACACTGCTGCCGAGCAGACGCAATTGATGCTCCTCCAGCTCGGAGGTAGGACGGTTATACAATTGGCTGAAATGATGATAAGTCTCGACCAGGGAGCGAGGGAAATGTTCACTGGCAAATCCAACCTGGTGGACGCCGGCGACATCAATCTCGATCTGTTTTTGGCGAATATCATGCATTTGCAGTCCTTCGTCCGCAAACCAGCCGGACAGCAGGCTAATAAATTCATCGAGAATCAGATTAAAATACTTATTACAGTAAATCAGCGTATCATCCATATCGAAGATCAGATGCTGGTGCCGAATGTCTTTCATGGGGTTCACTCCTTAAATACGGATATACGATTCCAAAAATAGCTGCAGCTCGGATACTCCATCCTGCCGCAGACTGAAGCGGTCAATATCTTCCCGGCCCAGATGAATGCGCAGCAGTCCAGCTACGCGGAGCATCATCAGATGATGCATAAGTGTCTCCTGTGGCTGGAGCAGATCATGAGCCATCTCTTGCAGTGAGCGAGGTTCTCCGCCAATATAGCGTAGCATCCGCAGACGTTCAGGGTCCGACAGGGCCCGGGTCAGACGCAGCAGCATGTTGGGCGGATCTTCTTCGCCTTCTTCCGGTACCTCGACAGGATACTGGATCAACAGCACGCCATCATAAAAACAGTACGTATTGATAGGACGGTTATGCACAGTGGGGAACAGAATAACCGTATGCAGTCCAGGCATTGGAGAGACGACCAGACCGCCTGAAGCATACTCGATCAGTGCTTCTGGTTCCATTTTATCGAGCAGACCGATTTTTTCTTCGCCGTCTTCTGTAATAAGCGGCATGATCTGTCCTTCAATCTGGTGGAAATAATGCTCGTACCACAATTTGAGTAGTGGAGCATAACTTCGCTGAATACGAATACTATCATTTAGCGAGAGCGAAGGCATCATAGGATGAATCTCATCCCACATGCTATTTTCCGGAGTGTTCTCAAGATGCTCAAGAAAATGCTGCACCGAACCGTCAGGCTGACGACAGCTTGCCCAGGCATACAGTGCATCATAATCGTCGAACGGCCAGGAGGAGGCTTCCAGTATCGCGAGGCGTACTCCATGGCTTAATGTATTGTCAATTTCCCGAATCCACTCGGTGCCGAGATCGATATCCCGTATCCATTTCTTGGTGACATAGACCATGAAACTTCCGAGCAGATCATAAATGGGGGAAACGTCTATTTTCACTTGATAGCTCATGAAACGAGAACCTCCCAGAATATAATCATCAGTCAATGCATTCCTGTAACAGGCTTGATTCCTAACTTCCTGTTGTGCTTATTATGGCTTGTTTGCGTGCAGATTGTCCACTATAATGTTCGGGTAGCACAGGTGGACAGGAAGCTGTCGTATTTTGCCAAACCGGACAGGAATCGCAGTTTGTTGCATACTGTTCACTATACCAAATTACAGCATAGATACAGCGTTTTGTAAAATGCTGATACATAAAAATGGAGGAAATATCTTGTCTGACACAACATCATCTAATCGTTCATCTATTTATTCGAACCAGACATCTCATTTTGTGATTCTGATTATTGCGATTATTACCGCAGGGCTTAGTCAGGGTATGCTACTGCCGGTGCTGGCTATTTTTCTGGAGAAGATGGGTGTATCATCCACAGTCAACGGATTGAACGCTGCTGCTCTGTATGTCGGCTCTTTTGCCATGACACTGGCAGCAGAGCGTCTGCTCGGTGTACTCGGCTTCAAAAAGCTGATGCTCTGCGGATTGCTGCTGGTAGTCATCACCCTGCCGCTGTTCCCGCTTTACCCAAGTATAGCTTTCTGGTTTGTACTGCGTATGCTGGTTGGTATTGGAGACAGTGCTATTCATTACTCGGCACAGCTATGGGTATTGATGGCCGCGCCTGCCGAGAAAAGAGGACGCAACCTTTCTATTTATGGAATGTCCTACGGGATCGGATTCAGCATTGGTCCGCTCGGCATACAGCTGCTTGACTGGGGAATGATGGCTCCTTTCCTGATCATGACGCTTTTATTTATTATAGTAACCGTACTCGTATGGATGAAACTGCCGGATGGCAAGCCTGCCAAGGAAGAAGGCTCCGAACCGCAAAAAGGACGCTTTGGCCGCAGCTATCGCTGGGCTTGGTATGCGCTGATTCCGGCACTGCTGTACGGCTATATGGAAGCAGCAATGAACAGCAACTTCCCGGTCTATGGATTGCGGATTGGTCTGACTACAGATGCGATCGCTTTCCTTCTTCCTTTTATCGGTATAGGAGGTCTTGTACTTCAGCTGCCGCTTGGTATGCTGAGCGATCGGTTTGGACGTAAAAAGATACTTATGCTATCCGGCAGTATCGGGGGACTACTGTTTGTGCTGGTACCACTTGCCGGCACCAATATTTGGACGATGGCAGCACTATTTGCTGTAGCGGGTGGATTGATCGGTTCCTTTTTCTCATTGGGACTGGCATATGCGGCAGATATTCTGCCCAAAATGTACTTGCCTGCAGCCAACGTACTGGCTTCTTTTCATTTTAACTTCGGAAGTATTGTCGGCCCGGCAGTAGGCGGCAAGGGAATCGAGATGGGATCTGCGTCCAGTCTGTTCTGGGTACTGGGCGGCTGTTATATTCTTTTTGCAGCTATGGGGTTCGTATTCCGTGAAAAAGCAAAATAAAATCCAAGCGCAGATGGCATTTATCCGCTTTTTCCCCTAAACTATATAAATAAGAGCAATAATGTTGCTGATATGAAAGAGAGTTGCGATAGATAGCAAGTTCGCTGCTGCTCGATCAGTAGCATGATGACACCAAATGATCTGGAACCAGCAGATCAAGTTGGGATGAATAGTGCAGAAGGGCGGTCGCAACAATGTCTATGATTCACGTAGATCATCTGACAAAAATAGTCGGAGAAGATAGAACCAGAGTACTCGATGATATCAGCCTGGAAATTCAACATGGCGAAATGATTGCACTTGTAGGCCCAAGCGGCAGCGGTAAAAGTACGCTGCTGAAATGTCTGGCTATGCGGGAGACCTGGTCGGAGGGAAGCTTCCGGGTAGGAGATACCGATATTCTCAAATCCGGCTTCAGCGGCAAACGTAAAATTAGCCGGGAATGGTCCTTTTTGGAGCAGAGTCCACAGCTTCATCCAGAGCGTACAGCACTCAAAACGGTGCTGATCGGCCAGTCGGGGCAGACACCTGTCTGGCGGATGCTGACCGGCATGGTTCGTTCCGATGATTATATGGGAGCGATGGATATCCTGGAGACACTCGGTCTGCTGGATAAAGCGCATCAGAAAGCAGGTACGCTCAGCGGTGGTGAACGACAGCGGGTCGCGATTGCACGTGCTCTCGCCCATGGAGCCAAGGTAGTGCTGGCGGACGAACCGGTTACCGGTCTGGATCCAAAATCCGGCGAAGAGGTTATCAAGACATTGCGCGCGCTGTGTACAAGTGAGAGGCTGACAGTGATTGCTGTTATTCCACTGGAATTGGCCGAACGTTATGCCACCCGGATTATTGGCTTGCAGGATGGTCGGATTTCTTTTGACATTAATGGAAGAAGGTTGACGAGCGCGGAACGAAGATTGCTATAACCAAAATGGCCTGCAATCTATACGGCAGGCCGATGAAGAGAGTGATAATAATGAACCGAATGATATGGATCAGGATGCTGGCGGTAGCCGGCTTGCTCTTTTTGCTGAGCGGCTGCAGCTTTAACCCGCTGTCTGATCCAAAGACATTGATTCAGACACCGGAACTTCCATCGGACAAGCAGACACTGAGCAGTGTCATCAGTGCCGAGCTGCCTGAAGGAGCGAGTATCCAGAGTCCCAAAAACGGCAACACCAGCCGAATCCAGACCGTGGATCTGGATGGAGATGGAACGAGCGAGACCATTGTTTTTTATCAGACGACCAATGGCCGCATTAATGGAATGATCTTCGAGCAGTCGGGAGACACCTGGGTAAAGCAGCTGACCATCGAGGGTTCGGGTTTTACGCTGGAAAGTGTTGAGATTACGGATATCACCGGAGATGGGCGGCGCAATTTACTGGTCGGTTATTCCAATGATACAGCCAGCAATGATAATACACAGAAAACGCTCGATGTGTATGATTATGACAAAGGCAAGCTGACCAAGGAAGATCATATGCCTTACTCTTATTATGAAACGATCGATATGGATGGAGACGGGATTAACAATCTGACTACCATGACCATGAACAGCAATCCTGATTATGTAGCTGTGACAGTCTATGGATACGATAATGGATTTAAAAAGATAGATTCTATTGATCTCAACAATATCGTAAGTGCCTATAATGTAGTAGCCGGTAAGGTAGCCCCGGATCAGAATGGTATTATTATGGATCAGGCACTCGGGAAGTCGGGATTCTCGCACTTGTTTATTATGAGAGATGGCAAGCTGGAGGATGTATTCCAGCTCAGTCGTCAGGCAACCTGGAAAGACGTGCAGATTGTCAGCGAAGATATTAATAACGATGGTATCTTGGAAATTGGCATGGTCGAGATTCCGGCAGGCTGGGAAAATATCGCTCCGGTCGAAACGCCTTTGTTTACCAATTATTATCAATGGACAGGCGGCGTTACACTGGAAAAATTGGTCAGCCAGCAGTATAGGGATGAAGAAGGTCGTTTTGTAATTAAAATTGCCAGTGACTGGATGGAAAAGATTACACTGGATACCAAATCCAACAAAGATAAAGATTTGCGATTTGTATTAAAGGATACCGGTGAAAAGGTAGCCGAGGTTCGATTCTTTAGTGAAAATGAATGGAATAATCATAACGGGGATTGGGAAATCATCGCCGAGAATAGAGGGCAGGTTATCGCACTCTGGGAAAATGACAAAATTAATATTATTCAAAATTAAGCGCATGGGAAATAGGGAGGAACAGTTGCATGAGTAAAGTGCTAATTATGGAAGATGAAGAGTCTATCCGCAGTTTTATTATTATCAACCTGAAACGTAACGGATTTGAAGTACTGGAGACCGAAAATGGGGAACAGGCCCTGCATATGTTGGAAACGGTACCTGATATCGATATCGCACTGCTGGATGTAATGGTGCCGGGTATTGACGGGTTTGAGGTATGTCGCCGGATTCGCGAGAAAAATGAACGAATCGGTATCATTTTTCTGACAGCCAAAGTACAGGAGCAGGATAAGGTCTATGCACTGTCGGTGGGTGCGGACGATCATGTGAGCAAGCCGTTCAGCCCGACCGAACTAATCGCGCGTATCCAGTCTTTGCTGCGCCGCGTCAATGTACAGCGGGAATCGGATACCAAGGTATCTTTTGAATCCGGTCCGTTTACGCTGGATCTGATCTCCAAACAATTCAAGAAAAACGGCAAAATGATCGAGCTGACACCTACTGAATTCTCGCTGGTTCAGTTTTTCCTCGAAAAAGAAAATACACCGCTTAGCCGTGATCTGCTGCTGGATCATGTATGGGGCAAAGACTATATGGGTGATCCCAAAATCGTCGATGTAAATATCAGACGACTTCGCCAGAAAATCGAAAACAATCCGTCCGAGCCCGAATTCCTGCAGACCGTTTGGGGACATGGTTATAAATGGAGAGGCCGGGAGTCATAATGATTAAAAAGGGGATGACCCGGCAGATTGTTCTGCATTATTTTTTAGTCGTCTTTCTGACGATTCTTCTGGTTGAAATGGTATTTCTATTCGCTATTCGTACGTATTATTACGATGGTATTTCCAATTATCTGCAGTCTTCATTTGATAATACGAGTGCACCAACCAATTCCAGAGATCTAATCTCCACTTATACGCTGGACAAAGCCGAAGTACAGGTACTAGATCTCAAAGGAAATGTTATTCAGAACTCTACGCCGTTCCGTCTCGACAAGCCAATTCAGACTGGAGATATTCCGCAGGCACTGACAGGCTCAACAGGCCGCTGGATCGGCAAACAGGCCGGAACCGGTGAAGATGTAATGGCTGTCACCCGGATGATTCAGATTAATGGAGACAAGTCCTATCTGGTGCGGTATGTGACTTCTCTGGAACTGGTCAATCAAAAGCTGTTCTATATTACACTCGTCTCGACAGGTATTGGCATTATCATCCTGATTATCGTATTGATTGTCAGTGTTGGCCTGGCGAACTCGATTGTTAAGCCAATCAATAATATTATCAATGTGTCCACTCTGATGGCCAAAGGGGACTTCAATGTCAGGATCAAAGGCAATTATCCTCATGAAATCGGAGATTTGGCATCCACGCTGAATTATATGGCAGACGAGATTGTACAAAGCAACCAGGTTAAGGATGACTTTATCTCCTCGATCTCCCATGAGCTGCGTACACCGCTGACCGGTATCAAGGGCTGGAGTGAGACGCTTGTTTCCGGCGGATTTGATCCGGAAGAGACCAAACTGGGGATGAGCATCATTTCCAAAGAAACCGATCGTCTGATTGGACTGGTTGAGGAAATGCTCGATTTCTCCAAACTCCAGCAGAATCAGATGAAGCTGGTTATGGGCGAAGTGAATATGAAGGAACTGCTGCAGGAGACGATGCTGAATGTATGGGCCAAAGCCGAGCAAAAGCATATCAGTCTAAACTTGCAGCCGGGAGAACGACCGTTCCTTGTCTACGCAGACGGTAACCGCCTGAAGCAGGTGTTCCTGAATCTGGTCGACAATGCGATCAAGTTCTCACCGGATGGCTCGATTATTTCCTTAATGATTACCGAAATAGCGCCTGACAAAGTGCGTATCTCGGTCAAAGACCCCGGCATCGGAATCAGTCCGGAATTTTTGGAAAAAGTAAAAGACCGTTTCTTCCAGGTGAATCCGAATCAGGGCGGAACAGGACTGGGACTGGCTATTACCCAGCAGATCGTCAAGCTGCATCAAGGCGAAATGCATATTGAGAGTGAGCTGGATCAGGGAACAACCGTCAGTGTAGATCTGCCGCTGCTGGATAATCAGCAGCCATCCGGGTCTTTGGCGTAATACAGGAGGCTAAGCAATGAATCTGTCAGACACCAATAAGGCTGTGCATATTCGTAGAGCCGGGCTGGAAGAGCAGGAAATAGTCCGGCATTTTCTGATCGAAGCAGCAGATTGGATGGAAGCCAAAGGAATCGGTCAGTGGAGACGTGCTCTTTTTACACCCGAGTTGATCCATAGCTATTTTGTGGAACGTGAGGTTTATATTGCAGAAGTGGCAGGAGAGCCAGCAGGGATGTTTACCCTGCAAAAAGAAGATGCCGATTACTGGCAGCATCTAAACGATGAACAGTATATATATCTGCATCGCTTGACGGTATCGCCACGCTTTCGCTCTATCGGACTAGGAGCTGCAATGCTGGATTGGGCAGAGCAGTATGCAGAGCGGCAGGGAAACAAAGGACTGCGTCTGGATTGTATGTCTGATCTGCTGCCATTGAATCGCTTTTATCAACAGCATGATTTTCGTTATATGGCTACGCATGAGGTGAGCGGCAAGCTAGCCAACTTATATGAAAAGCTGCCGCGGGCTCATGATCATGAGCTTCGGCTGCAGTATTTTACAGACCGTGATTATAAACAGTTGATCAAGTGGTCAGGCGATGCTGAATTTCTCCTGCAATGGAGCGGTCCGCAGTGGCGGCACCCATTACAGGAGAGTGATCTGGATACGTATGTGCAGGATGCCAATCATCCATTGTATTCGGATCGCCTGATCTATACTGCGGTTGAACGTATCAGCAATAAGGTTATAGGACATATTGCGCTGACCCGCATTGATCGGGATAATCGATCTGCCCGTATTTCCCGTGTGCTCGTAGGAGCTCATGAAGCAAGAGGGAAAGGTTACGGCAGGCAGATGATCCGCGAAGCGCTGAGAATCGGATTTGATGCTCTGGGAATGCATCGTATAACGCTGGGAGTACTGGATTATAATCTGCAGGCCAAATCCCTGTACGAATCGACGGGATTCCAACAGGAAGGTTATATGCGCGATGCAGTAAAGCATAATAATCAATATTACAGTCTGTATGAGATGAGCATTCTGGAAGAAGAATGGCGTGTGCATCCGTTTTCCAAAACAACAGAAAATGGATAATTCGGTAGACTGCGTAAACGATGGATAGTATAAAGAATAGCCATGATGCACCAATAATCAGCAGTATGATTTGCTGTATTGAAATAGTATGTAGTCGCAGATAGCAAGGATTAACAAAAAGTGCGTACTCATAATAAAAAGGCGGAGCATAAGCTCCGCCTTTTTGTATGGTTGAAATTAAGAAGAAATACCGCCGGCGCGTACACGTCCGGATTTGTCATATACTTCTTTGAGCAGCATGGCAGGCTGCGTACGAACAGATGGTTTAGCATATACTGTTTCGTAAGGAGCAACGACTTTGATCTCGTCTTTGGTACCTTGAACAATCGCGTTGTCCTTGATAACTGCACCTTCAGCAATAATCGCATATTCGATATGAGCGTTTTTGCCGATAAAAGCTCCTGGCATAATCACACTCTCGATAACTTCAGCTTGTTTGCTGATCGTGGAATCATTAAATACAACCGAGCGCTGTACATTGCCTTCGAGAACCGCTTTGCTGCTGATCATAGAGCAATCAGGAGCTTCTGTATTCTGTGCATCGGATACGGTCTCCAGATCCGCTGAGAACATTGGCCAGTCTGTTCTTTTCAGTTCAAACTGCTTGCTGTGCTCCAGGATATCCATATGAGCTTCCCACAGGCTGTTGATTGTACCTACATCTCTCCAGTAGCCCAGGAATTCATAAGCTACCACTTTTTCACCGTCTGCCAGCATTTGTGGAATAATGTCTTTACCAAAGTCATGATTGGAATCCGCTTTGGCAGCATCCGCAACAAGATGCTGTCTCAGGTACTGCCAATCAAATACGTAAATTCCCATGGAAGCCAGATTGCTTTCCGGTTCTGCCGGTTTCTCGGAGAATTTGGTAATCATCATGCTGTCATCTACACTCATTACACCAAAGCGGCTCGCTTCTTCCCATGGTACTTCGACCACGGAGATGGTTGCTTTGGCATGATTGTCCTTGTGGGACTGCAACATTTCAGTGTAATCCATATGGTAAATATGATCGCCGGACAGAACCAGAATGTTTTCCGGGTTCAGGGCATCAATATATTCCAGGTTTTTGTAAATGGCATCTGCTGTGCCCATATATTCACCTGTTGTCTCGGAAGACAGAAGGGTAATGTTCATTTTTAGTGCATCTGTGGACCAGGAATCTCCCTGACCAATATGATCGTGCAACGATTCCGCTTCATATTGAGTCAGTACACCCACGGTATCAATTCCGGAGTTTACACAGTTGCTAAGAGGAAAATCGATAATTTTGTAGTCTCCGCCAAAAGGTACGGCAGGCTTCGCAACAATGGACGTCAGAGGTGCTAATCTACGTCCTTCACCTCCGGCCAGCAGCATAGCGACGCATTCTTTGTTTGTATTTTTCATGTCGTTTTCCCTCCCATTTTCATGACAACGCTCAGTTGACAATGTATTAGTTTTATAAACCTGCAACATAGCCCTTGAAACAACAGGATTGTAAAATATTATCAAAGCCGAAATTTTGTTCCCCTGTTTTACGCCATTAGATGAAGCAACATAATTTACAGTGACTGCCTATTTTCAATCGTGCTAAAATGGGGTAATAATCAAGGTTAAAAGCTGATAGCCATTTTGGTATCAGGCTTCGGCGGTGTTTACTACTAGTGGAGGTGATATTTTGGTACAAAAATATACAGAATATAAATTGCCTACTGAAGAAGAAATTTATCTTTTTCATGAGGGAACCAACTATCATGCGTATCGTCAATTTGGCTCTCATTTGACGTCTGAAAAAGGACAAAAGGGTGTCAGATTTACCGTATGGGCGCCTCATGCCAAACAGGTCAATGTGGCAGGAGACTGGAATAACTGGGATGGGCAGGAATATCCTTTACATAAGTTAGATGAATCGGGGGTATGGAGCGGCTTTGTCGCCGATATCTCCGAAGGAACAGTATACAAATATGTGATCACTTCATCGAGCAACGATGTTTTTTTCAAAGCGGATCCGTTTGCCGTTCATGCCGAAGTGCGTCCGGCTACAGCTTCGGTAGTCAAATCACTGGACGGTTACAAATGGAAAGATGCTGCCTGGAAGCGCAAGCGTCGTCTGCCATATCAGCGTCCGCTGAATATTTACGAAATGCATTTTGGCACCTGGCGTCAAAAAGAAGATGGAAGTCTGTACAGCTATACAGAGCTGGCAGAACTGCTGGTGCCGTATCTGGTCGATATGGGATATACGCATGTAGAGCTCATGCCGTTGACAGAGCATCCTTATGATCTGTCCTGGGGCTATCAGAGTACCGGCTATTTTGCGCCAACCAGCCGCTACGGAACGCCGCAGGAGCTAATGTATTTTGTGGATACCTGTCATCAGGCAGGTATTGGTGTGCTGCTGGATTGGGTACCGGGGCACTTTACCAAGGATGCACATGGTCTGCGTATGTTCGATGGTACGCCGCTGTATGAATATGCCGATCCTGACCGGGCAGAGAAGCGTGGCTGGGGAACATTATCGTTCGATTTTGGCAAACCGGAAGTTCGCAGCTTCCTGATCTCCAGTGCGCTGTACTGGATGGATATGTATCATTTTGATGGATTGCGGGTAGATGCGGTAACCAGTATGATCCGTCTTGATTTTGAACGTGAAGGTGGAGGATGGAAGCCCAATCAGCATGGCGGTGTAGAAAATCTGGAGGCGATCTCCTTTTTGCAGCAGCTGAACAAAACGATTTTCCAGTATCATCCGTATGCGCTGATGATGGCGGAAGAGTCTCATGCATGGCCGGGGGTGACCAAGCCTGCTCATGAAAATGGACTTGGATTTAACTATAAATGGAATATGGGCTGGATGAATGATACGCTGGATTATGTGGAAGCTTCGTTTGAAGCCAGACCATCCAAGCATAACAAACTGACTTTCCCGCTCGTCTACGCCTACTCGGAGAATTTCACCCTGCCGCTGTCACATGATGAAGTAGTGCATGGCAAAAAGTCATTGCTGGATAAAATGCCGGGTACGTATGAACAAAAGTTTGCCGGTCTTCGTCTGCTGCTTGCTTATCAGATGACCCATCCCGGCAAAAAGCTGCTGTTTATGGGCGGCGAATTCGGTCAGTTTATCGAATGGAAAGATCAGGATCAGCTGGACTGGCTGCTGCTTGACTATGAAATGCATCAAAAAGCACAAAATTATACCCGTGAGCTCAATCAGCTGTATCTGAACTCGCCTGCACTCTGGGAACGGGATCATGATTGGGAAGGCTATGAGTGGCTAAACGCGGACGATGCACAAAACAGTGTCATCACCTATATGCGTAAAGGCAAAAAGCCTGCGGATACGCTGCTGGTTGCTATCAATTTCCAGCCGGTACCGCGAGTCAATTATCGTATGGGCGTACCCAAGGCAGGAACCTACACCGAGATATGGAACAGCGACGAACCAAGATTCGGTGGAACAGGTGGCAGAACGGTGCAGACTGCTGCATCCGAGAAAGTCGAATGGAACAAGCAGGAAAACAGCATTACACTGAATCTGCCACCGCTCAGTGCGATCATCCTTAGACGAAGTACAGCCAGACGCAAGAAAGTATAGATACTTGATTGTTTCCCGTTTTACTGTACAGATTCACCATGCAGACCAATTCAAGTTAGGGAGGATATAAGGATGAATATTTTATTTGCAGCAGCCGAGGCCAACCCTTTTATCAAAACAGGAGGTCTGGCTGACGTTATTGGAGCGCTGCCGGCAGCTCTGAAAAAAGAAAAATGCGATGTTCGTGTCGTTATGCCCAATTACAAAAGTATCAGTGAATCCGTACGCAACCAGGCAACACTCGTAACCGTCATTCAGGTGCAGATTGGCTGGCGCAGCCAGTATTGCGGCATTAAGCAGTTCAAGCAGGACGGTATTACATTCTATCTGCTGGACAATGAATACTATTTTGGACGTGACGGCGTATATGGCTATGGAGATGACGCAGAGCGGTTTGCTTTCTTCAGCAGAGCAGTTCTGGATATACTGCCAGCCGTAGACTTCCAGCCTGATATTATTCATTCGCATGACTGGCATACGGGTATGATTCCGCTGCTGCTCAAAGCCCAGTATCATTCGGTTCCTTTCTATTCGAATATCCGTACTGTCTTTACTATTCATAATCTGCTTTATCAGGGAACTTTCCCTTATTCCGTATTATGGTCGCTGTTCGGTCTGGATGATCGTTATTTCCATGCAGAAGGAGTAGAGTATTACGGAAATGTGAGTTACATGAAAGCAGGAATTGTTTTTGCTGACAGGGTAACTACAGTAAGCCCTACATATGCGGAAGAGATTAAAATGCCGTATTACGGCTACGGCCTGGATGGCCTGCTTCGCTCGCTGGGTGGCAAGCTGCGTGGTATTGTAAACGGAATTGATACCAAAAGCTATAATCCGGCTACTGATCCGTATCTGTCTTCCCATTATCGCAGCGGTACCAGCAAACGGCTGGAAAATAAAAAAGCGCTGCAGGAAGAACTGGGTCTGCCGGTCGATCCCAAGGTTCCGGTTATTTCCATGGTAACCCGCCTGGTAGAATCCAAAGGACTGGATTTGATTACCCGTGTGCTGGATGAACTGCTGTACTATGATAATGTACAGTTCGTACTGCTGGGTACAGGAGAATCGGCTTATGAAGACTGGTTCCGTGAAGCCGTGTATCGTCATCCAAGCAATCTGGCAGCGGAAATCCGCTTCAGTGAAGGGGTGGCGCGCCGGATGTATGCCGGCAGTGATATGTTCCTGATGCCGTCCAAGTTCGAACCATGCGGGATCAGCCAGCTGCTCGCTCTGCGTTACGGCAGTATTCCGATCGTACGCGAGACTGGTGGACTGAATGATACTGTCCATTCCTATAACGAAATGACAGGCGAAGGGACAGGTTTTACTTTCCATTCGTATAATGCGCATGATATGCTATATACGATCCGCCGTGCGCTTTCCTTTTATCATCAGCCCAAGCATTGGAAGCAGGTTATGAAAAATGCCATGGGTGGAGATTACAGCTGGCAGACTTCTGCCAGAGAATACATGGACGTCTATCGCGAAGCACAGCAATAATCGAATAGCTTCGCCGGATCACGATTACTTTAACTGCATATGCTAATTATCTATATATAGCTATTTTGCTGACTAAACGACATACGGCTGTTTTTCTACAATGATTGATATGTAGGAAGCAGCCGTATTGTTGTATTTGGAGTAATTGCAGAGTGATTCGCAGATAGAGGATAATGGTGAAAATGAATAATACGTAGTGTCTATTGGTTTATAGGTGAAGTTAACAAGCTTTTAGTAATAAGTGATGGACCTATTGGTGCAAATTAATAGATACACAGACAATTGGAATCTACTACAGTCAAGCAATGATTTGCCCATCAAGAGGGAGAGTATATAGAGGATGAATGAAGTGATTATTAGCAGCCAGGAATACGCTGAACTCCGAAAAATCAAGCATCATTACCAGAGTATTATGAACTATACCAGTGATCTCATCAGCCGCCATTCATTGGATGAGAGCTCTACCTATTTGGATGTATCTCCTTCATGTGTAGAGTTAATGGGCTATACACCCGATGAGCTGCTTGGAACCAGCGGATTTGCCTACGTTCATCCGGATGATTTTCAGCAGGTCGTTCATCAGATTCAATCCGAGCTAATTGATAACCATTCAGTAACGGTAGTATACCGTAACCTGCGCAAAGACGGCTCTTATTTCTGGGCAGAAGCTGTCTGCCGTCTGGTCAAGGATGTCAATGGTAATGAAATTGAACTGCTGGCGATTATTCGGGATATCAGTATACGCAAAGTGATGGAAGAACAGCTGCAGGATCGGGAACGACAGCTTCTGCTTTTAACCAATCATACAACCGACTTTTTATCCCAGCATAAAGCAGATTATGGAGCTACCTATGTATATGCTTCACCGGCTTGTGAACCTTTGTTCGGCTATACAGTAGAAGAAGTAATGGGTACCGACGGACTGAGTTATATTCATCCGGACGATCTTCCCCATGTACGTGATTATCTGGAGAATATCGGTCACGGCAAGCTGACCAATGCGTCCGATGCAGTCAGTTACCGATACCTTCTGAAAAACGGATCGTATATCTGGGTCGAGAGTACCTGCCGATATATTTATAATGAGCAGGGTGAACGGGAATACATTATTGGAGTGACCCGGAATATTCACGAACGACGTGAACAGGCGCGCAGGCTAAAAGAAAGCGAAAGCCGGTACAAGTCCCTGTTCGAATTCAATCCATTGGGTATTCATGCACTCAGTCTGGAAGGGTACTATTTATCGGCAAATGCCAGTTTTCAGAAGATGCTCGGATATACAGAGGAAGAACTGAAGCGCAGTTCATTTGAAAAGCTCGTCTATGCGGAAGATCTGGAATGGACCAAGTCCAATTTTGAAAAAGCCAAGCAGGGGCAGACACGTCTGTATGAACTGCGAACGATTCACAAAGATGGACATCTGGTAGATGTCGAGGTCACTAATGTTCCGATATACGTGGGAGATGAACTGGTCGGTGTCTATGCGATTGTGCAGGATATTACCGAAAGTAAAAAGAACCTGAACCAAATTTACAAATTAAGTAATGAACAGAAGCTAATTTTGGGATCTGTGTCCGAAGGTATATTCGGTATTGATCTGAATGGACAAACGACCTTTGTCAATCCGGCAGCTGTAAAGATGTTCGGTTATGAAGAAGGGGAAATGCTGGGACTCAAACTGCTGCCTCATATGGAGCAGAGTGAACCCGATGGTAGCCCTATTTTGTCTGGAAGTACGCCTATTCTGGATGCGCTGCAACAGGGGGAAACTCGTCAGCGTGACGAAGCAGTCCTCTGGCGCAAAGATAATACCAGTTTTCTCGCTTCTTATCAGGTAACACCGATTATCGATCATGGGCAGCGGATAGGTGCTGTTATCGTGATTCGTGACCGCACTGAAGAGAACAAGATTATTCAGGCGCGCGAAGTAGCAGAACAGGCAGATCGCGCCAAATCGGAATTTCTGGCGATTATCAGTCACGAGCTCCGCACACCGATGAACGGTATGATCGGTATGATGGATCTGCTTCGCGATACCCTGGAGACTCAGGAGCAGCAGGAATATGCAGATATCGTTATGGATAGCAGTAATGCTCTGCTAAAAATAGTAAATGAGCTGCTTGATTTCAGCAAAATTGAAGCAGGCCGTATGGAGCTGGAATATGAGCCGGTTCATTTAGAAGAATTGCTGGAGCAGATTACGGAGCTATTCGATAAGCCTGCGTTGGATAAAAATATTACCCTGAATACAAGGCTGGACCCTACACTGCCCGAGTCTATTATCAGTGACGGCAACCGTCTGCGTCAGGTGCTGATTAACCTGGTGGGCAATGCGGTCAAGTTCACCGATGTGGGCGGTGTCATGTTGTCGGTACAGAGAAAGCCGCATCCCGATTGCAGCCTGATTATGATCGAGTTTGCTGTTCAGGATACCGGTATGGGTATTCCAGCCGATCAGCAAGCCAAGCTGTTCCAGCCTTTTTCCCAGATTGGAACAGCCAGACATGGAGGCACAGGACTGGGCTTATCTATCTGCAAAAAAATCATCGAGCTAATGGGTGGAGACGTTCAGATGGAGAGCAAGGAAGGGCAGGGGGCGACTTTCTCCTTTACCCTATTGCTGAATGTGGAAGATTATGCAGGACTAAGTACAGAGCTTCCGGAATCTCTCCCCCAACTGGAACAGGATAAAGGAAGTTATGGACCGCTGCGCATTCTGATTGCCGAAGACCATCTAATTAATCAAAAGCTACTGCGTACGATTCTGACCAAAAAAGGGTACCAGCCGGATATTGTTTATAATGGTCAGGAGGCCGTTACTGCAGTCAGCCAGCAGGATTATGATATTATTTTCATGGATGTAAATATGCCCCATATGGATGGGATTCAGGCGACGCGCCTTATCCGTCAAATGGACGGGCTGGATCATCAGCCGATTATTGTTGCGGTAACCGCTTTTGCCCGCAAGGAAGAGCGCCAGCTCTGTATGGAAAGCGGCATGGAAGATTTTATTCCCAAGCCGCTGCGGATCAGTGATGTGGAACAAAGCCTGGAGAGATGGGCAAAAGTGATCTATCAGCGCAAATCTAGAGGATAAGGATTTTATTTCAGATGATTTGAATGTTTATTTTGCAAGTATGTGAATAATATATTTATAGGTGCTGTTAAGCTAGAAAAGGATGTCTGGTACGTATACAGGCATCCTTTATTTTTATTGCACAGGAGAGATTGGATAAGTTGTAGATGGGATACACCATGTAAGAACACAGAGCATCCCGGTAAATGGTTTGTACTGGAGGTTTACTTTAAAGCGATAAACCGCTATACTATAAAAGTTGATAATAATTATCATTATCAATCAATCAAGTTTACATATGAAGGAGACTTACACTATGAAAGTACATCAATGGATTAAAAGCCTGTTGATCGCAGGTACATGTACAGCTATCCTCGCGGGCTGTGGAAATGCTGCAAAAAGCACAGGAACTTCATCAAACAGCGGTGCATCTGCTACTCCAGCAGTATCCGCGATTACGATAGAGCATGATATGGGCAGTACTACACTTCAAGCACCTGCCAAAAATGTAGTCGCGCTCGAATGGTCTTTTGCCGATGATTTGCTGGCACTGGGGATTACACCGGCAGGTATTGCCGACGATAACAAACCCGAAGCAATGAACAAGCTAGCTGGAAAATCGATTGAGTATATGCCAATGGGTGAACGGGAAACGCCAGATTTGGAGAAAATCGCCGGTGTTGCCCCCGATCTGATTATTGCAGATACCGATCGTCATTCCAAAATTAAGCAGCAGCTGGATCAGATTGCTCCTACCATTGTACTGAACAGCCGCAAAGGATCATACGAGGACAGTCTGAAAGATTTTGAAGTGATTGCCAAAGCCGTAGGCAAAGAAGAAGAAGCCAAGCAGCGTCTGCAGCAGCATGACCAGATCATGGCTGATCTCAAAAAACAGGCGGATGCTCTCAAAGAAAAAAGAGTACTGATCGGTGTAGCGCGTAAAGATGGCTTCAATGCTCATACTACTGCTTCCTATGCAGGCGCTGTTTTGCAGGATCTTGGTTTTGATAACGTAGTAAAAGGAACAAGCGCGGATCCGTATCCAGATACCAATCTGGAGACAATTACTTCACTGGACCCGGATATCATCTTTATCGCTACAGACGATTCCGAAGCGATTACGAATGAGTGGAAAAAGCTGCCGGTATGGAATAACCTCAAGGCTGTCAAAAACAATCAGGTATATATGGTAGACCGTGATATCTGGACCCGTTTCCGCGGAATCACACCCGCCGAGAAGATTGGGCAAAATGCAATAGATCTGCTTACCGGTAAGGCACAGTCCAAGTAAAACAGAATGGAGCCGAGACTTATCATCGGATACATGTGATATTTTCATATAAAAAGTGCGCAGTCGCCTGCTGAACAGGGAACTGCGCACTTTTTATGTATAAAGATCGATACTTTCTGATTTATGAAAAGAATGTGAATGATTTTATGAAAGACCATGATCCAGGTTTGATTATCTGAAGGAATTAAGTCACCATTTCATACTAGCCATACTAGCCATACTAGCCATACTAGCCATACTAGCCATACTAGCCATGGCGGATAGGGATTAGTTATACTGCCTGCCTTTTGGCTAACAGTCTGCTTTTATACAGCACTCTGCACATTGCGATTTTGGTAGCGCATAATTAATAGATACGCTGCTCCAAAAGCCAGAATAATCAGCCAAACCGGAATACGCGGATCAAAAGTATATGCCCAGCCGCCGATAATACCTGCTGGTGAAGTGATCAGCAGAATCAGTACGGACAACATGGAGAAAATTTTAGCCCGCTTCTCATCGTCTATCGCATTGGCAACAGCAGCCTCCAGATAAGGAGAACTGATCATCATGCCGACAGCGGCTATAATGGTACTAGCAGCGATCCAGCCCAGATTCGTAGTCGGCCCGATCACCAGCATCAGATTGGATAATACCGATAGCAGGAATCCAGCCATCATCGACTTGTAAATAGCCTGCTCCGGAATACGTGGCGTGAGCAGCCAGAGCACCAGCAGCATTACAACAGAAGATACCGCAGGTACGAGCGAGATCAGATCGCTGTCTACATTAAGATAATCGGCCATGTAGAGTGAGAGATAGGTCGTTTTGAGCGTCGTCTGAAAGTTAAACAATACATAGACACTGAAGATCAGCAGCAGGGTTTTGCTGGCGGTAATCTCCTTGATTGCTCCCGCGTAGTCGATCAGACTTTTGCCAAGACCAAGCTCGCGGGTTTCCTTCATTTTGCGGTAGCCCATCTCGGTCTCACGCGTAGTCAGATGCCTGCCAACGAATTGAAACGTCATCAGTAAAAATGCGAGCGCATACATAATTCTGGTGCCGGGGACCAGACCATAAGCGTAGACAAGCAGACCGCCAAGCGGAGCAAACAGACCCCCGATTACACTAATAATCTGCAGCAGTGTAAAAACATAAGTACGATCAGCCGGCTTGGTATCCTCGACGACCAGGCAATAAAAAGCAGTCGAAGGCACACGCTGAAATCCATTCACCAGCGCAGCAGCAACAAAAAACCAGACATTTTGCGAGACCGCCCACAGAATGGCAGCGATACTCCAGCTTAGTATATCAAAATACAATACGGCCTTTTTACGACCCATTCGGTCGGTCAGATACCCACTGATAAAAGAGGAGAATACCTGTACAATCAGGCTAAGTGTCGTGATCCAGCCGATAGCCGTCTCGCTTACACCAAGTTCATACATATACAGGGTGGCATAGGTCATCACCATGCTGTAAGGAATCAGAAAAAAAGGTTCAAAAGCAAGACAGCCGCGGCTATTGCCTTGCAAGCGTGGAAAAAAGGTGCGTGTCATAATGTGTTAGTTCCTCCGGTAGTAGGTAAGATAGTAGCAGGAAGGAGAATTATTAAATGTTATTGTACTTCTATTCTCCTTGTTTGAACAATTATTGAATCGGTATGTAAACTAATCTACTATTTTTAGCATAGTCGTTTCTAAAATCTCCTTTCGGTTTTAAATTTGTTCTTATTGTATCATAAGCTCTTTTTGCATGGTCTATCTTAATGTATTGGATAATTGGACAAGACGATCTTAATAGAATATCCTCGATGAATAGCAGGAGAATTTGGATATTAAAAGACTATAAATGGAATTACAATTGTAAATGTTTGTTTACTGTGAATAAAGCAATAGGAGAATAAGTGAATTGAGAATAGAAATCGAGAAAACAAATATAGTGCATGGTAACTGTAAGGTGCATTTTTCAACAGAGTATGGTAAAGCAGTAGCTTATTGGAACGGGGAATTACCTGAAGAAGGTAAAGCTTATATTGTTGAGATCGAAATTGAAGAAATACTCGTGTTGGGAGAGAATCTGGAAATATGCGATGAATATCAATTTCGGATAGGCATGGAAAAAGAAACAATCTATCTGACAGGTTATCTCGAATCGATTGAAGAGGATGGTTATGCCATTTTAAGGTTGGGAGAATCTATAATCTCTCTGGAAATAAAAAGCCCTGTTCCTTCTGGGAGTTTTGTAAAAATATTATTGGATAAAATAACTTTATTTGATGTAAAGTACTGAAGAATAGATGTAATATCCCTATTTGATTAGCAGTATGTATTTCGAAATTTTTGGTGCTTGGGAAGAGAGGGGCCTGCTAATGTTTTACTTTATTTATAAGGAATTTACCGAAGAATGGTACTATGAATCAGATGAGAACGGAATTGTATTGAGGCAAATCGTTAAACAAGAAGGGAAAAATTCTAAACTATCCAATCAAAGAGATTCTCAATTTTATATGGCTGAACATCCTATTGATTTGGCAGACTCTATGCTGGATCCATTACAAAAAGCAGATTTTGAAAATGAATGGGTCAAATTGAATGCTGATTATATGAGTGAATGGGAACAGACCAAAAAAGAAAATGTGGTAGGGCAAGAAGTAAAAGCTGTAATTGAAGTCATATATCCTCAAGGAATAATTGTACGATTAAATCACACCAAATATCCAGGATTGGCTTCTTATGATGAATTTGCTCAAAACGCTCAAGTTAAAAATATTTACCCTGATATAGAGATGATCGCTACGATCAGTGGTTATGATGACTCTAATGGTTGGATCAAGCTTAAAAATGCACGGTTACCAATCGAATAACAGGATAGCTTATGGAAAAAGGATACTGATGATCATATTGATCATCAGTGTCCTTTTGTTGTTGTTTTCATTTTGTCGAAGTGTCTCAAAGTAATAAATGATTACAAAGCACTAACGCAGTTATTCACCACCGCCGCCACCGCAAGAACTTCCGCCGCTGCTGCAGGAGCTGCCGCCACTGCACGAACTGCTGCTGCATGAACTTCCGGAAGAGTGATTATGTCCATCATGCGAGTGATGCCCGTACGTATCATTCGTTGCCGAATATCCGGTACCGCAGGAAGAGCCCGAGTTGTTTTGCTGCTGCTGTACATCTGAGGGGAGATGGGAATGCATCACCGAGCTGAAATTCCATGGATTATCATGGGAATAATATACGGCAGCAGCACTTGCTGTGCCGAGTCCATAGCGATCTGCATATGCAGGCATATCGTCACTGTCTGCATTACTATCCCGGCGCGAACGATCGATGCGTGTACCAGGCGGAGTATGGTTCAGTACCGCCTGACTGTGAGCGCGGAAGCGCTGAATCAGATAATCGATACCTTCCCGTGCCTCCGGAATATTCGTATAGGCAGCTCCATTAAATAGCGAATACTCTGCCTGATGCGGGTTAAACGCCAGCATATTGTTCATCATATCCTTATCCAGCGGATACTGGAAAAAGCCTCCCCATATATAGGCATTGGCTCTTGTAATCGGAAATAATTCCGCATAGGCCCAATCAAACAATGCCCGCTGATCGGGCTGGAACAGTGATCCGCCATGTGGGGAATGATGCAGCATATATCCATAGAACCGATCACAGAACTGTTGGTACTCTCTCGTAAACATCAGCATTTCATGCCAGATATCATCTACCCTTGAACTGAACATAGGCATCTGGCGAAACAGGGCGCATATCAGCAGATATCGCTTCATCTCCGTCCAGCGCCAGGCCCATTCTTCCTCGCTTAGTTCAGGATGCTCGGTCAATACACGTTGACGAAGTTGATGCTCATAATCGAATGGCAGCGACTGCTCCAGCCGCCGTGCCAGTGGTTCACATGGATGTCCTGCTGGCACCAGATTCGATGGCGGCATACCTACCTTTTGGAAAAAGCGTCCATTCACTCTGCCTGTACGACCATATCCCCGAAGATTTCTCGAACGTACAATGATAATGATCAGCACAGCAAGTAGTATAAAAAATACAATTGTCATACAAAACCTCCAGTCTTGTTGCACCCTGACTGTGAATAAAGCAAGCGTCAGGGTCATAGGGACGGATCGGTATTCAGTTAACATAGAACAAATCCTTGATCTGGCAGAAAAAATAATTGCTCTATGCAGAAGACAGCAGTTGAGTCACGGTTAACACAAGAGTCAACATAGTTCGTACACTCTATACCAAAATTAATACAATAGGGAATACATACAAAGGTTAATATTCAAATTAAAGCAGCGGTTTGAACAGAAAGTGATTGCTGTCAGGTGCTTGAGCATGCTTTTTACTATTGTTCCGGTGCAATCAATTCGAAGCATTTACTTTAGCGTCGAACTCTGCACGAATACGTGCCAGCAGATCCGGCTGGGTCATTACATCAAAAGCAGTCTCAGCGAGCAGGGTAGCGGTAAAGACCATGGCTTCCAGCGCTTGCGGCTCCTGAGCACGATCACGGAATCCGATGCTGTGCAGCTCATGCTTCTCATCTGTAATCTTCACATATGGGTGAATAGCCGGACAGCGTACCGATACATTGCCAAGATCCAGTGAACCGGCATCTTTACCCGAATGGATCTCTTCGCGACGGATGCCATGATTCAGCAGGTTATGGGTAAAAGTCTCCGACAGCATCTGGTTGGTGATCAGCTCGTCATAGGAATATTCGTAATTGGAGATTTCCAGTCGACAGCCTGTCTGCAGAGCAGCTCCCTGAGCGACCTGTTTGACCCGTTCTACCAGCTCATTTGTGTAGCTGCGGCTGCCAGAACGAACATAGAATTGGGCAGAAGCATAATCAGGAATCACATTGGCTGCAACGCCGCCGTGATTGATAATGCCATGAATACGTGTATCGCTGCGCGTCTGCTGACGCATCGCATTGATACCGTTAAATAATTGCAAAATAGCATCCAGTGCATTGATCCCGTGCTGCGGACTGGCAGCGGCATGAGCCGATTGACCAAAATATTCAAACTGCAGGGCATCCATAGCGAGCGAGATCCCTGATTCTTCATAAGCATAATAAGGATGGGCCATCATCGCAAAGTCGCAATCATCGAACATTCCAGCTGCTGCCATCGGAACCTTGGCACCGCGTGTTTCTTCGGCTGGTGTACCATAGACGCGAATCGTACCGCCAATCTCGTCGATAACCGATTTGAGACCAATTGCAGCACCGGCACTCATCATGCAGATCAGATGGTGACCGCACGCATGTCCAATCTCGGGCAGTGCATCATATTCACACATAAAGGCAGCAATAGGTCCAGGCTTGGCTGCTGTATAGGTAGCAATAAAAGCAGTCTCGATATCCAGCACAGGCGCTTCGATACGAAATCCGTGGGATTCTAGCTCTTGTTTGAGCCGGGCAGAAGCTTTGTATTCTTCATTACCCAATTCGGGATTTTGCCCGATATAGGTGGATACCGCTTTGAACGCTTCGGCATGCTGCTGAATATGCTCGCTTATTTTGGTTTTGAGTAGGGTAGGATTCATGGATGTATACTCCTTTTATGTATAATGGTATAAATAGTGCCAATAACAGTAAACCTATCCTGTCATTGAATAGTCTGACTCCGACTATACTTCATTATAACGGATTATTAGGCTACTTTGGATATAACCTGAGTATAGCATACAGGTACTTTACCGATGAAACCGTTCTCTTTGAAAAATGAATGAAATATATACAAAATGATTGAATAATCATACAATTTCATTTATAATAACCCGGTTGAGTGATATGCGAGCAAGTCATAAAATGTACAACAAAATGCAAATTATTTTAACAGAGTAAAGGAGATAGAAGGTTGAAAGCACTAAAACCATGGTTTGCATGCTGCCTGAGCATGCTCATGTTGTTCTTTACAGTAATTCCGCTGGCTTCTGCGGCACAGGACAACCAGAAAGTCATCACGGTCGGTCTGAGCGCAGACTTCCCGCCGTATGAATTCCACAAAAAAATTGACGGAACAGACCAGATTGTCGGTTCCGATGTAGAAATTGCCAAGCGGATTGCTGCTGATATGGGAGCGACCCTGCAAATTCAGGATATTCCGTTTGACAGTCTGCTGCCGGCGCTGAACAGCGGTCGGATCGATATGATTATTTCGGGGATGACCCCGACCGAAGAACGTCGTCAGAACGTGGACTTCTCCGAATCGTATTATATTTCCCGCCAGGTGATTATGACCCGTGTGGAAGACAAGGATAAATATACATCGGTAGACAGCCTGCAGGGTGCAGCGATCGGTGTACAAAAAGGTTCTATCCAGGAAGGCATCGCCAAAGATATCAAGGGTGCTAAGCTGACTTCTGTAGATCGCATCGCCGATATTGTATTATCTCTTGAATCCGGCCGCGTAGATGCTGCTGTCATGGAAGGCCCGGTTGCCGAGGGTCAGGTCGCGAATCATGACGATCTGGCAATTACATCCGCTACGATTCCGGACAGTGATACCGAGATGGCGATTGCCGTGAAAAAGGGCAATGCCGAGCTGCTCGGTCATATTAATGGCACTCTGGCTAAATTGAAGCAGGGTGATCAGGTCAAAAAGTTTGTTCAGGATGCTACAGCTCTGAACTCGGGCGAACAACAAAAGTCCAATAACATTTTCACTATTTTCTGGGACTACCGTCAGTACTATATCAAAGGTATCCAGTATACACTGCTGCTGTCGGCGGCAGGCGTACTGTTCGGTTTCCTGATTGGTCTGGTAGTTGCACTGTTCCGCTTGTCCAATGTAGGTATCCTGCGCTGGATCGCTGTAACGTATACCGAGATTCTGCGTGGTACGCCAATGCTGGTACAGCTCTTGATTATTCATTACGGAATTGCCCAGACATTCCATATTGAATTCAGTGTACTGGAATCGGGTATCATTACATTATCCATTAACAGCTCGGCTTATCTGGCAGAGATTTTCCGTGCCGGTATTCAGGGTGTGGATCGTGGACAGATGGAAGCGGCCCGTTCACTCGGTATGTCTCACGGAATGACGATGCGCAGCATTATTATTCCGCAGGCGGTTAAGAGTGTACTACCGGCAATCGGTAATGAATTTATCGTTATTATCAAGGAATCATCGATTGTTTCCTTTATCGGGGTAGCTGATCTGATGTTCCAGGCGCAGGCTGTTCGAAGCATTACCTATTCGGCGCTGAACCCGCTGCTGATTGCTGCAGCGATTTACTTTATCATGACGTTCGTGCTTTCCAAGCTGCTTGGAATGCTGGAAAGGAGATGGAGTGTAAGTGATAAACGTTAAAGGACTCAAAAAGTCATTTGGTAAAAATGAAGTACTGACCGGTATAGATGTGGAGATTGCCAAAGGTGAGGTTGTCGTAGTGATCGGGCCGAGTGGATCGGGTAAAAGTACGTTCCTGCGCTGTCTGAATCTGCTGGAACAGCCGACTGCCGGCGAGATTTATTTCGAGGATGAGCTGATCACCCAGCGTAAGTATGATATCGATAATGCCCGCAAAAAAATGGGCATGGTCTTCCAGCACTTCAATCTGTTTCCGCATAAGACGATTCTGCAAAATCTGACGCTCGCTCCGATCAAGGTCAAAAAGACCAATCCGGCAGAAGCGGAAAAAATCGCTATGGATCTGCTGCATACGGTCGGTCTGGAAGATAAAAGAGATACGTATCCCAACCAGCTGTCCGGTGGACAAAAGCAGCGGATCGCGATTGCACGCGCACTGGCGATGCAGCCGCATGTGATGCTGTTCGATGAGCCTACGTCTGCACTTGATCCCGAGATGGTCGGAGAAGTATTGGAAGTTATGCAGAAGCTGGCACACGAAGGAATGACCATGGTAATCGTCACGCACGAAATGGGCTTCGCCCGTGAAGTAGGCGACCGTATCATCTTCATGGATGGCGGACAGATCGTGGAACAGGGGCCACCAGAGCAGGTATTCGGTGCTCCGACCCATCCGCGTACCCAGGATTTCCTGAGCAAGGTACTATAAAAATGCAAAGTAAGATGCTATCAATTAAAATAGAAACGGCGAGCGGCTTTCAGCCTATCTGTGAATACCGTTTCTATGTATAAATGAATAGAGTATTGCATAAAATGGTTATTCCGTTTTATAAATTATCAACAAAAAGCATGCTGTATCACGGTCAAGAATTCTAGCCGGATACAGTATGCTTTTTACTTGCAAACAAATCAGCTAGTGATAAGCGATGATTTGGAGAATCTGCCGCGTGTTCGCTTGTTGTAGATATGCATCCTATTATAGATATGAACCCAATTATAGGTATGCGACCATTTACAGATATACGATTAGTTACAGATGTAAGTCCAATTACAGATATAAGACTATTAATTGTAGCCACTTCTAGAGGAACGTTTGTTATTAAGAACTTGGTATTAAAAAATATGATCAATTACGATGGAGCGATCCAATACATCATCGTATTTTAAAAATAAGGACAAACTGAATACCATCTTCAGCAGATGGGTACAGTAAAAGGGTGCAGCAAATAAAGATATGATGAAATCGTCAAATAATAGAAGAGAAGACTTTGTTATATTTCGTAATATGCTATATAATCATAACTGTTGATTTAATTGCATAACACATATCTTCTATTGGAGGAATTCAGGATGGCCAAATTATTTACTCCTTACAAACTCAAAAATATGGAACTCAAAAATCGTGTCGTCATGCCGCCAATGTGTCAATATTCGGTAGATACCAAAGATGGCATGCCAAATGATTGGCACCAAGTTCATTATATTAGCCGCGCTGTAGGTGGTACGGGCCTGATCATCGTAGAGATGACAGCTGTACATCCAGATGGACGCATTACCGATCAGGATACAGGAATCTGGGATGATCGTTTTATTCCTGCCTATCGTCAAATGGTGGATGCAGTACACAGCTATGGCACCAAGATCGGTATCCAGCTCGGTCATGCCGGTCGCAAAGCAGAAGACGCCAACCCGCCAGTAGCCCCATCTGCTGTACGTTATGATGGCGAAGGCTACAAAGAGCCTCGCGCCCTGACTACAGCAGAAGTGGAAGAGATGATCGAGGCATATGCTGAAGGTGCGCGCCGCGCTGTAGAAGCCGGATTCGATACGGTCGAAATTCATGGAGCACATGGTTATCTGATTCATCAATTCCATTCTCCGCTCGTGAATCAGCGTGAAGACGAATATGGACAGGATCTGCCACTGTTTGGCGAACGTGTCGTTCAGGCAGTGCGGAAAGTTGTACCTGCCGACATGCCGGTAATTATGCGTGTCTCTGCACGTGAATATGTAGACGGTGGTTATGATGTAGATTATATCACCGAGGTCTGCCGCCGTTACCGTGATGCTGGAGCGGATATCATGCATGTATCATCTGGTGGTGAAGGTCCGGTTGGAGCAGGCGGTATGCCAGTAGGCCCGGGTTATCAGGTCGAGATGGCTGCCCAGCTGAAACGCGCGCTGGATATGCCGGTAATTGCAGTAGGTATTCTGGATGAGTACGAAGATGCCGAGCAGGTACTGGAGAATGACCAGGCGGATCTGGTGGCTATTGGACGTGCAATGCTACGTGACCCTTACTGGGCTGTACATGCAGCCAAAGCATTGCAAGCAGAAGCAGATGTACCTGTACAATATGCGCGTGGATATCGTCATTAACTTGACGGGTACAATCTGATTTTCAGGGATGATGTCGAGGACTGGATACCTAACTTCATTCATCCCATATGATGAAGTTTAGAAGTGCAAGGCTGTATTTATGTTAGAAGTGTAAAGCTGTATGTATAGTTATCAACTAATCTTATTATCAAAAGCCATTATTTCTTAATAACTAGGAAATAATGGCTTTTTTTACTGCATTTTTTGCATCATTCGCAAATTGATTTATTAATCATTTTTTTTAAAAAAATTAGCTAGTTATCCTTACTGCCATCATGGTTTGAGGTCTCTTTTACAATGAAGCAGAACCAGAAATGAATAAAATTTTAACAACAAAGTGATCCATCTTTTATCCCGGCGCGTTGATAGGAGTAAGAATGATCAACACTAACCTGACTTACAAAGGAGACTATTTATGAAGATGAAAAAAATTATCGCACCTGTACTATCTTTATCCTTGCTCGTTCCGGCAGCAGGAGCTTTTGCAGCAGACAATACATCATCGACGCCGATGGCCCCTACCGTAAGTACCAAAGCAGCTGATTTACGTGCAGGACTGGATTATCTGTTATCCGAACATTTTGCACTTGCCGTGACTGCAATGACCAAAGCTTATGAAGGTGCACCAGATGCCAAGGAAGCCTATGATGCACTCGATCAGAATGCTGTCGATATGCAGCCGGCTATTGAATCAATCTACGGCAAACAAGCAGCTGCCGAGTTTGAACGCATTTTCCGGGCACACAACAAATACACAGATGACCTGGTCAAAGCGACCAAAATGAACAACCAGGAAGCTGTCAAACAGGCAGAAGCCAATGTACAGGGATTTGTCGATGAATTTGCGGATTTCCTGTCCAAAGCGACCGGCGGCAAGCTCCCCGAGCAGGCAGCTGAACAGGCAATCCGTCTTCATGAAGATGAAGTACAGGATGTATTTGAGAAATATGTAGCCGGTGATTATAAAGGCGCATATACCGAGTATCGTGAAGGTCTGAATACAATGTTTACGATCAGTAAAGCACTATCCGGTGCTATCGTATCCCAGAATCCGTCGATGTTTGATAACAGCACTGTCGATACACCTGCGGCAGATCTGCGTTCTGCCCTGAACCATCTGGCAGCGGAACACTTTGCCCTGTCTGTACTGCAAATGCAAAAGCAGTACGATGGCAAAGCGGATTCCCAGGCACTGATTGATGCCGAAGCAGGCAATACCGCTGATTTCAAAGCAGCGATTGCTTCTATCTATGGCAATGCAGGAGCCGATCAATTCGAGAAAATCTGGGTAACCAATCATATCAAAGCCCAGAGTGATTATGTAGATGCACTCAAAAAAGGCGATCAACCAGCGCTGGAAACAGTGAAAAATCGTATTACCGATTTCACCAAGGAATTTGCAGCATTCCTGGGTACAGCGACAGCCAATAACCTGCCTGCAGCCGCAGCCGAACAAGCACTGATGACGCATGAAGATCAGGTACAAAAAGTCATCGATAACTATGCTGCGAAAAACTACGCCGCAGCTTACCAGGCTGATCGTGAAGGCTATAAAACAATGTTTGGTATCGGTGAAGCACTGGGCGGTGCTATCGTCAAACAGAATCCCGACAAATTTATGACAGGTACCGCACAACCGACACCACAACAGCCTATGATGGAACAGCCAGCGCCACAGCAGCCAGCGATGGATCAACCTGCTGCAACCGAGCTTGCTGCTTCGAACAGCTCGATGATGACGATTTGGATGAAGCTGAACAGCAAATCACTGAAAATCAACGACAAAACAACCATGATGGATACAATGCCTATGGTGATGAATGGTACGACGTATATTCCGCTTCGCTATCTGGGTGAAGGAATCGGTGCCAAAGTAAGCTGGAATGCCAAAAAAGGCGAAGCTACGGTTATGGCAGGTTCTGATACAATGAAATTCTGGGTCGGCAAAGATACAGTGAGCGTGAATGGACAAAACAAACAGCTTGATGCAGCGGCTATGGTCAACAAAGATGGACGTACGGTTGTACCTCTGCGTTCGATTACAGAACTGCTAGGCTGGGATGTGAAATGGGACAAAAACGACGGTTCTATTACATTGACCAAATCGATGTAAGCAGCCCTTCCATTTTATATAGCTTCATTAAAGTGCTTTAAGATCAACAAAATGTTTTAAGATCAACAAAATGTTTTAAGATCAACTAAAATATCTCCAGTATCCCCATTATAATATCTCAATAGATTCAGGTAACATCTCGAATAGCAAAAGCCCTGCCATCATCACGGCAGGGCTTTTTTGTATATTTTTATACTTGGATAAATGAAGAAGCACAGCAAGCTGCGTATAAATCGCTCATATGGGTTATTGATACAATAACCAGATCAACATCGGAGGAAAATTATTTGCCGCCGCTGTGAAACCTTATGTATATTTCTTCGTAATATCTGTTAGTAACAACGCCTATGCATAGTAGCGGATGTACCGTATTACGATGATCATTTTATTATTCAAGTGGAGGGAACTAATTTATGTCTATTTTTAAACGTCTGCGTGATCTTACTTTGTCCAATGTGTATGCTTTGATCGAGAAAGCGGAAGATCCTATCAAAATGACAGACCAGTATATTCGTGATATGGCAGCCGATCTGGAGGATGCCGAGAAAGCGGTAGCTTCACAGATCGCTATTGAAAAACGCTTTAAGCAATTGTATGAAGAGCAGGATGCTCTGGTGAAAAAACGCGAAGAACAGGCGCATATTGCAGCCCAGAACCAAAACGTGGATCTGGCTCGTCGTGCACTGGAAGAAAAGAAAAATGCAGAAGCCAAGCGTGATGAATATAAAGCCAACTACGACCAGAATAAAGCAGCTGCCGATAACCTGCGTGGCAAGCTGGAAGAGATGCGCAAACAGCTGAGCGATATGAAAAATAAACGCGAAACGCTGGTGGCACGTTATAATGCAGCCAAAGCGCAAACTGAAATCAATAAAACAATGAACGGATTCAGTGCTGATTCTGCAACTGCCGGCCTCAGCCGTATGGAAGAGAAAATGCTGCAAATGGAAGCCAGAGCAGAAGCGAGCAACGAAATGAACAGCAAAGGCAAGTCGCTGGATGATGAGATCGACGCGCTGGGTGCCAACAAAGAAGTTGAAGATGAGCTGGCCGCTCTGATGAAGCAATACGAGAACAAATCCTGATCAGCATCTGTTTATAGAAAGACTCGATAGAGTGAGATAAAAGCAGGTCTGGAACGAAACGAAGGCAAGAACAGCACATTCCGTTCTTCCTTCGTTTTTATTTCGTGCAAATTAGTTATCGATGCCTTATCAATATAGTCGAAGTAACAGATTATGCTAAATAAGTGGAGGATGGCAAATGATGAGCTGGGATATTGTACTGCAGATTCTGGTATGGACAGGCGTAGGAGCGGTAGTGCTATTCGCGTTGATGTACCTGGATTCATTTTTTACCAAATATAAGGATATCGCCGAGATCAAGGCAGGCAATACGGCAGTAGCGATCAGACTGGCAATGAAGCTGTTTGCGCAAGGGTATATTTTATCCGTATCTATCAATACATCGTGGAGCCTGTGGGAGGCTGTACTTGTATCCGTAGTTTCGTTTGTTATTCTGCTTGTTCTGGAACAAATCGCCCGTCTGCTACTCAAAAAAATAGCAGGGCTTGATCTGGATGAAGGAACACGCCAGGGTATGGTCAGTCATGGATTGATTGGTGGTGCACTACAGCTGGTGGGTGCTTTTATTATTTCGGCTTCCCTGTAAGTGCAGCAGTATGCAGAAAAAAGATAAAGAAATTGTGGAGTATGCAGGTTTTCAGAACGATGATTAAATGCAGAGTCCTGAATACGGCTATAATGAATATCAATTAAATAAATACAGATATAGTAAATTACAAGTAATAGATTCGAAATCAGGAAAGGAAGTTACAGGTTATGGGATTATGGAAACGCCTTACGAATCTGGTCTCCAAACCGGAGCCTCCAAAACCGGAAAAGGGACCTCTGGATTTGCAGACGGGAGATATTTGTGAAGTATCACTGGTTACATACGAGGTCGTCGGAACGGCCCGTAATCGTGCACGCAATGCTGTCATGCTGACTTTGCAGGATGGAACTAATATTTCTTATTTGCATGTGGAACTGCAGGAAAAGCTGCGCTATGCACTTTATCAACCTATCGATGGTGGACTGGAAAATCCGAATGAGGTACCTACACATATTGAGATGGATGAAACGGATTATTATATGGATGAGCAATATCAGGGAAGTGTGCTGGCCAGTGGACGTACTCCGGTACTACCGGGGGTACAGAACGGAGAACAGCACGTATGGCAGTATCAATCAGACGATCGCAAACTGCTGCGAATTGAATGGCAGGGCGGGCGATTTACACTGTATGAAGGTGAGTTTGTACTTAACGGGGATGTTCGTGTCATCCGTGCCAGTTAGGAGCGAAACCCAATGAAATCACGCGCATCATGGCTTATCAAAATTGTGCTTGTGCTCAGTCTGGTGACTTCGCTGCTATCCGGCTGTGGTATAGGCTCGAATAATTCCAAACTCAATTATCCACTGGAGTCGGTTAGCCGGGATGGTGATTCGACTTCGTATGTATATCGGGCAGCCGGACAGACCGTACCTGTAGTGGCAGAGCAGCTGTCTGACCAGCGTACTCCGCAAAATATGTCAGTGGAAGACCCCAAGCGGATGTTCCTCGTCTATGAGAATGAACTGATTCAGGTACAGCAGGATCCGAACAAACCGGAAGATACGATTATAGAAGTGGATTCGCATGAATATGTGCGCCGCAACTATGATTCGAGCTTTCTGCAAGGGTATCTGACAGCAACGCTGATCAATCAGCTGTTTGGTGCGCTGGGCGGATTGGGTGGATACGGAGGTTATTATGGTGGCGGACACTACCGTGGTTATGCCAGCCAGAAAACCTATCCGCCGCAAACCCAGTACAAAAAACCGACTGTGCAGGATATCCAGCAAGCACCGCCAATGACGGTGAACAAGTCGGGTTCCATTTTCAAACGTGGTAATTCATCGACTTCCAAAAGATCGCAGTATGACAGCAATACACCAAGCCGCGGCTCGCCTTATTCTAGCGGAACAATCAATCGTGGCAATTCGTCCAATCGCTCGAATGGAGGATTCTTCTCTCCATCCGGCAGTAGCGCGCCCAAATCAAGCTTTGGCTCGGGCAAGATCCGCAAGCGTGGACGACGATAAAGATTTTCACTTATTGATGCCGTCGGTACCAGCAATGATGAAAAATGGAAAAATATTGTATGCTAATTACCAGCCAGCTGTCTATGCACAATGTGTGTATAGGCAGCTGGCTTTTTTTGTGCTTGCCGGAGATAATCAGCTGTGACAGGTGACAGGTGACAGGTGACAGGTGACAGGTGACAGGTGACAGGTGACAGGTGACAGGTGACAGGTGACAGGTGACAGGTGACAGGTGACAGGTATATCCGATGATTGTCTACCCTGGTACCGAACAGATTCACCTTATATAATGATAGCGTTTCCATTACACTGTGGATATTCAATAATCAGAGGAGGGACATAATGAAAAAGATTACTGCTTTGACCCTATCCATTATACTGCTGATTGTGCTGTCCGGCTGTGGAGGCGAAGAGAATGCGCAGGGAGCAGGTACGGCCGACGATCCAGTTAAGCTGACGGTATGGCATAATTGGACCGGACAAGATGCCAAATCGATTGCCATGCGCAAGTTGTTGGATGATTTCCGTACCGCTCACCCTGAGATCGAACTGGAAGACGAGCCATTGCCTACGGATGGGCTGAAGACCCGTTTGCGTACAGCAGCTGCTGCAGACGAGATGCCGGATCTGTTCGTCATGTGGCCCGATGCCATGACCAAGGAATTTGTGAAAGGCGATTTGATTCAGCCTATTAACGCATTTCTGGACAGCAAGCCGGAGTGGAAAAATAATTTTATCCCCAATGCACTGGATGGGTATACGGTTGATGAACAGATTTACTCTGTGCCGATGAATCTGGCGCCATCTTCGCTGCTGTTTTATAACAAGGCCCTTTTCGATCAATACAATGTAAAAGTCCCGGAGACCTGGGAAGAATTGATGAAAGCTATTGATACATTTAATCAGAATAAAGTCATTCCGATTGCGCTCGGTAACAAAGCCAATTGGGTTGCCCAGTCTACGATTTTCAGTACAATCGGGGATCGTGTTACCGGTACAGACTGGTTCCTCAAGGCTACCGAGCAGAATGGTGCTTCTTTTACCGACCCGCAATTTGTACAGGCATTAACTGTAATGCAAGATCTGGGCAAAGCAAATGCATTCCAGAGCGGATTCGACAGTATAGATGAGACCCAGATGATGCAACTTTATTTTCAGGGAAAAAGTGCTATGGTCATCAATGGCGGTTGGGCACTGGCGAATCTGGTCAATAATGCGCCTGCCGAAGTACTGGATCAAACACATGTAACGATTCTCCCGCCTGTACCCGGTGGCAAGGGAGAAGCCCAGTCTACAGCCGGTGTAGTCGGAACCGGTATGGGACTGAACAAAAAGCTGGAAGGCAAGTCCAAAGAAGCAGCGCTCGAACTGCTGTATGCACTCTCCGGTCCGGAAGGACAGCAGGCTACGCTGGATAGCAGTACGCTTGTCAGTTACAAACTGGAACTGGATAAAAGTAAGGCGCATCCGTTATTCGTGGAGCTGTATGATCTGATTCAAAAAACCAAAATCAGTCCGGTCTATGATTCCAAGCTCAGCTCGGCAGCGGTGGAAGTCACCAATAATGGTTTGCAGGAGCTGATGATGGGCGGCAGTCCGCAGGATATTGCAACCAAGATCCAAAATGCACAGGCCGGAGCCATCGGTAAATAGATGATTCAAGATCGCAAATAGTCGATCTAAAACCGTAAAGAGATGATCTAACATTATTGAATAAAATGACGGCTGAAGGATAAATGATTGTGGCAAAGTGAATGTTTTATCCTTCAGCCAGCAGTCAAGGATAACGTACAGCAGATGATCCAGCAGAAGAGGAGCCGGAACATCTGCTGTCTTATCCTTATGCAGTTTGGCGAACAACAGACAGTAATGAAGACTAATAATAAAACAGGATAAATCCATGGCAGGGAGTGAGCATATGAATGCTATGAGCAGCCGCAAATTTATTATGTTTGGCTTGGCACCGGCGCTGCTGATCTACGGTTTGTTTGTATTCGTACCAGTCGTCTGGTCGGCGTATTATGGATTTTTTAACTGGTCCGGATTTGGGGACAAGCAGTACATCGGTCTGGCCAACTACACGGAGATTATTCATGATTCTACGTTCTGGCGTTCCCTGAAAAACAATATTATTTTCGTGCTGGCTGCTGTATTTGGTCAGGTGCCGATAGCGCTGGCATTGGCAGTTATTTTGCATAAAAATACGTGGATGCAGCGGTTTCTGCGTTCGGCTATTTTCCTGCCGATGGTCATGTCAACTGTCGTGATCGGTATGGTCTGGCAATACATTTACCATCCGCAGATCGGGATACTGAACTTTCTGCTCGATGCTGTAGGATTATCCGCTTGGAAGCTGAACTGGCTGTCCGATTCGGGAATAGCAATCTATTCGCTGATCCCACCTCTGATCTGGAGCTTTGTTGGCTTGTATCTGATCATTTTCAGCTCGGCATTGCAAAACATACCGGGCGAGATTCATGATGCTGCCGAGCTGGATGGAGCTATTGGCTGGCGCCGCTTGGCATATATTTCACTGCCAATGATTTGGACAACTGTTCAGGTAGCGATAGTGCTGTGCATCTCCGGCAGCCTCAAATCGTTTGATCTGGTATATATTATGACTCGTGGTGGTCCGGCACATGCAACAGAACTGTTGGCTACTTATATGTACAATTCGACGTTCACCTCATATCGTTACGGCTATGGCAGTGCGATCTCGACGATGATTGTGCTGATCAGTCTGGTATTGATCGGAACAAGCCAGTGGCTGACCAGCCGTAAAAGCCGCAGCCAATAATATAAGTGCCGGATGATAAAGCATATCAACGCTAAAGGAGGACATATCATGAATCAAACAGCAGCAGCCGGTTCTCATCGTCAGACGTCAGGGATGTCTGGGCTGCTTGGCAGAAGCAAGCCTATTATTTTTTGGACGATCCTGATGGTTTATGGTATTTTTACCTTGTATCCGTTTTTTTGGCTGATTGTGAGTGCGTTCAAAACAAATGAAGACTTTTACAGTCATCCGTTTGGACTGCCGGCGCAGTGGAATATGGCTAATTTCAGCAGAGCCTGGGAGACGGCCAAGCTGGATACGGCATTTGCCAATTCATTGATCGTGTCGATTGGTTCACTGGTATTGACACTGTTTATCGGGGCACTGGCTTCTTTTATCCTGTCTCGCTTTCAGTTTCGGCTCAAAGCAGCGGTATTTGCTTTCTTTGTTGTCGGGATGCTGATTCCGATTCACAGTACGCTTGTACCGCTTTTTATTTTAATGAAGCAGATTTCGTTATTAAATACGTACTGGGCACTGATTTTGCCATATACGGCATTTGCGCTGCCTACAGCGATTTTTGTACTGTCTGCCTATTTGATGTCTTTTCCACGGGAAATTGAGGAAGCTTCCTTTATCGATGGTACCGGTCTATGGGGGTTATTTTTCCGTATTATCCTGCCTATGTCCCTGCCGGCCTTGTCGACGGTGACCATACTCAGTTTTTTACATGCATGGAACGACTTTTCGTTTGCGCTTGTATTTATAAGTAAAACAAGTCTGAAAACGCTTCCTCTGAGTATTGCCAACTTCTCGGATGGATATCAAACCGATTATGGACTGACACTTGCGGCGATGGTCCTGTCTGTGCTGCCGACTATTATTCTGTATCTGGTCTTTCAGGAACAGGTTATGAAAGGCATGACAGCAGGAGCGGTAAAAGGATAACAGACATAGAACAATAAGAGTGTTGTCTGTAGGCATGCCTACTCTGTATGAGAACGGTAAATACCCAAGCGTTAACAGCATTAATAAAAATAACAAATGTGCAAAATAGAATCGAACTGCGCATACCGAATAGAACTGCGTGTACCGAATGAATTAACTCATACTAACAGCCGGGCATCATCAGGCAGGGAGGAATCACAATGAGACGTTGGATGCAGTCATCACTGCAGCGCAAGCTGTCTGTCATCATCATACTGTCCATGATTGTGCCGCTGCTGCTGCTCGGCGTATTTGCATTTGCCATTTCCACTCATATTACCGAAGACAAAGCGCGCTTGTCAGGCATAGATACACTGACACAAATGAACAACAATCTGGATTTCGTGATCCAGGATGTAGAGAATGTGTCCATGTTTATGATTAGCCAGCAGGAAATTCAGCGGTATATGAGCAGTCCGAGTGAAGACAGTATCGCCCGCAGCGAGATTATTGGACTGCTCACCAACCTCGCTGCTTCCAAAAAGTATATCGCCGATATTACGATCTATGCTCCGCGGTTTGATACTTCTTTATCAACATCTGCATTATATCGTTCGGAACTGTCGAGTCAGGTAAAGATTAGTGAGGTGAGGCATAAGCAATGGACAGGAGTCTATGAGGTAGAGAATGCTTCCGGACTTCAGCCGGTGATTACCTTTATCCGGCCGCTGCGCAGTACGCATGATTATCGCCCGCTGGGTTGGCTGTCGATCAGTCTGAATGAAACAGTTCTGGCACAGTCTTGGTCTGTGCTGCCAAGGATCGGAGAGAGCCAGGGACAGGTGTGGCTGATTAATGATCAGGGACAGATACTGTCCACCGCTGACAAGTCCCGGCTCGCTGCACCGCTGGAGAGCAGTTACCCGGGGCTATTAACACAGATCGGCTTGTCCGGCACAGCCTATGACGGGTCCCTGTCCTATGGCAAAGGAGAAGCCAAGCAGACCGTGATGTATCAGCATAATCGCAATGCAGGCTGGACACTCGTCATGATGATTCCTTCCGATCAGTACACGGCGCAGAACCGCTTTATTTTGCAGCTTACCCTGATTGTAGTTTTGTTGTCTATGTTGATAAGTGCAGCGCTGATCTGGCTTGTAGTCAGCCGTGTGGTACAGCCGCTGCGCCATCTGACCCGGCTGTTGTACCACAGTGATCCTGCGTATCCGCTGCCTGCTTTTGCGATTGATTCTCACGATGAGATCGGCAGACTCAGCCGGAGCTATCACCGATTCGGCAATCATATCGCTCAGCTCAAACAGCAGCTGATCCGCAATGAAGCTCGCAAAAAAGAAGCGGATCTGCGTGCATTGGAAGCGCAAATCCACCCCCATTTTATGTACAACACATTATCTTCGATTCACTGGATCGCACTGATGTCGGGCGAGACAAAAATCGGGGCTATGGTACAGGGACTTAGTGACTTTTTGAGACTGAGTCTGAATCAAGGCAAAGACTACTGCTCTGTCGAGCAGGAACTGAATCATATCCGTAACTATATGCAAGTACAGGAAATCCGTTTTCCCGATAAAGTTCGAATGAGCTGGGCAGTAGATCAACGTCTCTATGAACATACGATGCTCAAGCTGCTACTGCAGCCGCTGGTGGAAAATGCACTGATCCATGGCATCCAGAAAAAGGATGGTCCCGGTACGATCACGATTCATCTGGAGCAGGAGGGCGGCTGGATTCGATTCATGGTATTGGACGATGGCATAGGCATGGAACCGGAACGACTGGAGCAGCTGCGATCCATGCTGAGTCAGACAGCACATTCTGCCGGAGAGGAACATCAACAAGTGAGAAATGCGCATTCGGATACAGGCTATGGACTACGCAATGTGAATGAACGATTGCTGCTGCACTATGGAGCCCAGGCTTGTCTGCGTATCGAGAGCAGGCCCCAGGCAGGCACGAAAATATCATTTGCGATTCCACTGGAGGAGGGATACCGTGAGAATCTTGATTGTGGATGACGAGGTGATTATCCGTACAGGGCTGGCTTCGGTGATCCAGTGGTCAGAGCTGGGACTGGAACTGCTGGAGCCTGCCGCATCGGCGGAGGAAGCGCTGGCACGAATATTAGAAGAGCAGCCTCATATTTTGCTGACCGATATTCGTATGACCGGCAAGACCGGATTGGAACTGGCAGAGGAAGCCCAGCAGCTTTTGCCGGATTTGAAAGTTATCATTTTGTCTGGATATGACAATTTTCATTATGCCCAGCAGGCGATCCGTCAGAATATTGCAGATTACCTGCTCAAAACAAGCCCGCCGGAAGAGATTATCAAAACGGTACTCGGTGTAAAGCACAGTATCGAGCAGCATATCAGTATGCGTCGACAGGAACAGGATGCCCATCGTCAGACAGCCGGGCAGCTGTTCCACCGCTGGATTATAGATGAACCGCCCAAGGAAACATTGGAAACGGAGAAGGACTGGTTCCGCCAGATGCTGCAGCTTCATGGTGGAAATGATAATTCTGCCGCTGCTGTCCTGCAGACCGCAGAATCGGAACGCTGGCAGATTGCGGTAGTGCAGGCCGAAGGGTGGGGGCAGGACAAAAACCATCATGCGCTGTTATTATTTGCTATTCATAATATGCTGCAGGATATACTGAGGCTGCCAGCATATATGTATCAGCAGTGCATTATAGTGTTGAGCAAAGGTCAAGGTGAAACGACGGAATGGCAGCATATTGCAATACACATCGAACAGCTGCTCAAATGCAGGCTTACCGCTGCCTTGGGAGAACCGGTCGACACCGCAGAGAAGCTGCATATGTCCTATCGGCAAGCGATGGAAGCGAGCAGCTATGCGCCTTTGCTGCCAGGGACTGCAGTATGGCAGTATAAGCAGATTGCCGGACGCCAGGGTGGGCAAAGTCTGTGCAGCTATGAGGAAGAGATGCAGCTGTCATCCATTTTGCTAAAGGAAGATACGATTGCGCTGCGCAGCTGGATTGATCACTGGGTCGACCAGCTGATGGCACATCCCGAAGCAACACCACAGTCGGTTCAGAGTGCACTACAGTCGGTAATGCTGGGTGCAAGCCGCTGGCTGGAGCGGGCAATAAGCACCGTTCATCATGGCATAACAGCAGCTCCTTATACAGCTGCCGGGCATATTGCCTGGCAGGCTGGTGAGTTAATCAAGGAAGAGCTGTTCCAGCAGTTATACCGGATCTCCAGATTGTATCATGCCAGCTGCGGAGAAGGACCACGCATTCATGTACAAAAAGCACTGATTTATATCGAAGAAAATCTGGGAGGAGATACCAGTCTGGTGGCCGCTGCCCGTCATATCCATCTGCATGCCAGTCATCTCAGTGAAATTTTCAAAAAGGAAACCGGTATGACCTACAGCGATATGGTACTGAAACGCAAAATGGTATATGCCGCTGAGCTGCTGACTATTTCTTCAGCTAAAGTAGCGGATATCGCTGGACAGATCGGCTACGAAGACGTGAAATATTTTAGCAAGCTGTTCAAAAAATACAGTGGTTGTACGCCAACCGAATATCGGGAATATTATCCGGTGCACCAGCACCAGCCGCCTGACTCTGCCCTCTATCCGCTTATCTAGCTCATCTATATTCCACTAATCTGTACAATAAATTGGATAAATAATGCCAATTTTTCGGTAATTTGTACAATTCCCATCCTACAGGAAGACGCGTAATATATATCGATGAATGTGACAGAATACCTGAACATACAGGAAGGAGCCTAATGTTATGGACAGCAGGAATGCATCATATCCGGACTTGTCGTGTCTCAGTCTGGATGGGACATGGAGAATTCAGCATTATCGGCCAGGAGAAATGAAAGCGGTTGAAGTAGCAGCACCCGGTCTGGATGATCGCTACTGGATCACGGGCCGCGTACCTGGCGATATACATACTTCGCTGATGAACCGTCAGCTGATTCCGCATCCGTACTACGGTCATCAGGATCAATTGAGCCGCTGGATCGAACAGGAAGAATGGTGGTACCGCACCACATTCGATTATGAGCTGTCTGATGATATCGCCGAGCGGCATGAACTGACTTTTGAGGGGCTGGATACATTTGCTACCGTCTATGTTAATGGACATGAGGTAGGCCGTACAGTTAATATGCATCGTACGTATCGATTTGATATCAGCCGTGTAGTTCGCAGTGGCTGGAACAGCGTCACTGTGCGATTCGATCCACTGTGGCCCCATCATCAGGAGAAAGAGCTGTTTGACTGGTCTTCATATACCAAGGAGCGACCATGGCTGCGCAAGGCGGCAATGAATTTTGGATGGGATTGGGGGCCGCGTATTATTACTGTGGGCATATGGGGCAGCGTAACGATACGCCGCAGCCGCATTGCCCGTTTGGATCAAGTGTATGCGTATACACGCAGTGCCCATCATGAAGAAGCGATACTGGAGGTAGAAGTATCGGTTAGTGCGGTTTCCCGTCTGCGCTATACCAGTTATAACCATCATAAGCAGGATGCCGCCAGTACATCAATGGAAGATAGATTGCGGGCAGAAGTGATACTGCTGGATCGCGAAGGCCGGGAGGTAGCCTGTCAGCAGACCAAGACAGCAGCTGCTCACAGTCGTACCGATACCTGGAAAGTACAGCTGCACATTCCTGATCCTCATTTGTGGTGGACGCATGATCTGGGTGAGCCTTATTTGTATCATTTGCAGGTGTTATTGTATGCCGGAGAAGAGCTGGTAGATCGTTATGAACACGAGGTGGGTCTGCGGACAGTCGAGCTGCAGCTGGAAGGGGAACAGGGAGAGCCGCTGTTTGCTTTTGTGCTTAATGGAGTGCGCATCTATGCCAAAGGAGCCAACTGGATTCCCGTCGATAATCTCATCGGCTCGGCAGAAGAAACGCGTTATATAGAATTAATTGAACTTGCTGCGGAAGCGCATATGAATATGCTGCGTGTATGGGCAGGCGGCATTTATGAAAAAGATATTTTCTATCAGCAATGTGATCGGCAGGGGATTCTGGTTTGGCAGGATTTTGCTTTTGCCAATGCACTTTTTCCTGATTTCAATCAGGACTTTATGGAAAATGTGCGGGCCGAAGTGGTGGATAATGTAAAGCGGCTGCGCAACCACGCTTCTCTGGCCTTGTGGTGCGGTAATAATGAGATCGACTGGCTGTACGATATGAAAAAAGCCGCGGGTGATATCCGTAGTTCTTTTTATGGAGAAGCGATCTATCATGAACTGATTCCCGATGTACTGGCAGACAGCGACCCGCATCGTCCTTACTGGCCATCCTCCCCGTATGGCGGTAACGATGTGAATGATCCGGATGCAGGTGACCGGCATAACTGGCAGGTCTGGCATGGGTCGGTGTATCCTCGTCAATATGGAGACAAACCCATTCTCGATTACAGTATCGAAGGAGTCAGCTTCCATCATTATAAGCAGGATCTGGCTTTGTTCAGCAGTGAATTTGGGATGCATGCGGCAGCCAGCCGGTATACGCTGTCCCGCTATATCCCGGAGGAATCCTTTTACTGGGGCAGTGAAGAGATGGATTATCGGAACAAGGATACCAATCATCGCAAAGGCATTTTGCTAATGGAAGGATATACAGGCATCCCGCAAAATATGGATCAGTATCTGGACTACTCCATGCTCACTCAGGCAGAAGGGTTAAAGTATGGAATAGAACATTATCGGCGTCTCAAGCATCGTAACAGCGGAAGCCTGATCTGGCAGCTCAATGACAGCTGGCCAGGAACCAGCTGGGCGATCGTCGATTATGAATTGCTGCCCAAGGCGGCATATTTCTATGCCCGAACCTACTATCATCCACTGCTGCTGTCACTGGATCATGATCCGGGACAGGATCTGAAGCTATGGGTGGTAAATGATACGCTCCAGGCGTTTACGACGCAGCTGGAGATGCGAGTAATGACCTGGGATGGCAAATTGATGTTCAGCCGTACCTTTGCGGTGGATGTACCAGCGAACGGGGCTATTCAGGTGGATCAGTTGAGTGAAGAAGAAATCCTGTCTGCTGCAAGTACTCAAATGGCATCGCAAAAAGAAATATCGATAGGGGGGCCAGCTGTATCGGACAAGCATACCGTACAAGCGCATGAGGTATTCGTTATTCTGAGCGCGGATCATCCGGATATTCCGGACAATCATTATTATCTGCGCTCACCAAAGCAGCTGAATCTTCCGGCTTCAGATTGGCAGATTCAGGTGGACGAACAGCAGCAGACAGTGACGTTGACTGGCGGCGCTGTATTGGCCCGAATGGTGAAACTGGAGATTGCTCAGGGAAGGCTGCGATTTAGTGCTAATTACTTTGACCTGCTGCCTGGACAGCAGAAAGTTGTTCATATCCGCCATGCAGGCGGAGAACCGATTGATTGGAGCAGCTTACAGGTGAGTGCGCTGAACCATTCCATATAAAAGTAAAAAGCAGGCTATCCAGACGGACAGTATGCTAACAAAAAAACGATTTTCTTGAAAAGGTGTCAGCCACTGGGCTGGCATCTCTTTTTTATGCAAATAAATATTAAACCCCTCTATTTTTATTATTTAAACATATGAAAAATTCATAATAGGAACACCGGATTCGCTCGTATCCTTCATACATGTTCCCTTCCTCAATTAACTGCCAATCCTCTACTTCGCTTTTCGTAGAAATGAAGGTTCACTCATTAATCCTCTTATACCATTTATTCCGCCAAACACTTATCCAATACTCGTTCCTGTTACTTTCCACCAAGATACTGTATATCAAGATTGGCATGGGATCATAATCCATATCACTGTACAATACTTGCATGAAAGGTAGGCTTGAGCTATAACTGTAAGGAAAGTAACGGACCAGGCTATCTGGCAGACGGCTACAGAAACAGGGAGGAATCACAATTATGACAGCACACAATCAACCAGAATCACAAGCGGCATCAGCAGCAGAACAAGATCGGGGCAAATTCCATCGCAGACCGATTACTCCAGCCGAAGCGCAGCGCCGCATCGCTGGTTATGTCCGTCCAGCGGAGACGGAACAGGTACGGCTGGAGGAAGCAGGAGGCCGGTTTCTCGCCCAGACCGTGACAGCGCCGCATCCTTATCCACATTTTCGGCGCTCGGGTATGGACGGCTATGCGATCATCGCTGACGATCTGCTGGAAGCTTCCAGTGATCATATGATTTGGCTCGAAGTAGTCGACAATATTCCATGCGGCTATACTCCGTCTGTCTCGATTCAGTCGGGTCAGGCATCGCGTATCATGACAGGAGCAATGGTACCGGATGGAGCGGATGTAGTGGTTATGCTGGAAATGACAGAAACCAGGGTCGAGCAGGAGCGTACGTGGGTAGGCATAAAGCGTCAGGTCGAAGCAGGCCGCAATATTACGCCGATTGGTCTGGAAGTCAAAGAAGGAGATACGCTGCTGGAACAGGGGGCATGTATCGGAGCTGGTGAAATATCTGTGTTGGCTACATTTGGCGTACATACAGTTACGGTATACCGTCGTCCACAGGTAGCGGTATTTTCTACAGGAACAGAACTTCTCTCGGTTGATGAGCCGATCGAACCCGGCAAAATTCGCAACAGCAACTCGCTGATGCTGGCAGAGCAGATCCGGGCGGCAGGCGGAGAACCGCATCTGCTTGGAGCAGTAGAAGATGATCTGGAGCTGGCGCGTACGATGATGATGAATGCATTGGCGAAATATGATCTGGTCGTATCCAGCGGCGGTGTATCTGTCGGCGATTATGATGTAATGGGTGATCTGGTACGCAGCGGCGAAGTAGAGATGCTGTTCAACAAAATCTCGATGCGTCCGGGCAGTGTGACTACCGGTGCAGTCAAAGATGGCAAGCTGCTATTTGCATTATCCGGCAATCCGGGAGCCTGCTTTGTCGGCTGTGAGCTGCTTGTACGTCCAACGATCCGTCAGATGATGAACAGCACACATGATTATTTGCCGGAATGGACAGCCCAGCTCGGACGGGATTACAGTAAAATCAACAGCTTTACCCGTTATGTGCGTGGTCATGTATCGGTAGAAAATGGCCAGGTAATCGCTTATCCGGCGCTGCTGGACGAATCCAATGTAATGGTCACGATCAAGGATAGCGATTGCCTGATTGTCATTCCGCCTACCACCGAACCGATGCCTGCCGGTACACCGGTATCTATACTGAAGCTGGCGGTGCAATAATGAACGGAGTTACGCAGAGCCTATCTACTGTACTGCCGCCGGTGATCCAGATCGTCGGCTACAAAAATTCGGGCAAAACAACGCTTATTACGGAACTTCTCCGGCTCTGGGCTGCAGACGGTAAGCGGGTAGCTGTGATCAAGCATGATGCCCATCAATTTCAAATGGATCATCCCGGTACAGACACATTTGCCCATACCGAAGCCGGTGCAGCTGCCGTAGCGATTACTTCGCCTACTCGAACGGCTATTATCCGTGAGCAGCCATCTACGCTGCAGCAGATTATAGCAGAGCTGGCAGCACAGTCTGCGGATAGCTACGATCTGATTCTGGTTGAAGGATTCAAGCAGGAGCCTTATCCCAAAGCAGCCTTGATCGCTCGCGAGGCAGATCTTCCTCTGCTGGATCATTTGACAGAACTGCACTGGATCTATACCCGATTGCAGCCGAATGAGCTGAACGCTTTGTTATTCGAGCAAGATCATAGTAGGGAGCCGGCTGTTCAGACGCTTCCAGAAACATTAAATTTAAAAGAAACGCCTATTATTCCAGCCGGAAAAGATGGTATTATGAAATTATTCATTGCACTGAATGCTTACATAATGTCATATGCCAAGCGCTGACAAGATCGTGTGAATGAAATTAGGCTGCTGCCAATCTACCATTCAGGAGGAACATCTATTTATGAAAGTTACACTTATCGCCGGGAGTACACGTCCGGATGCATCCACTACCAAGCTGTGCCACTATATTGCCAGACTGCTGACCGAACAGGGACATGAAGCTGAAGTGTTCAACCTGCAGGAGCATGTGCTGCCGCTCTATGGACCTGGGGAAGCTTATGGTCATGAAGAAGTACTCAAGCTGTCTGCTGCTGCCAAAAGTGCGGATGCACTGGTACTGGCAACGCCTGAATATCACGGTTCGCTGTCCGGTGTACTGAAAAATGCGCTGGATTTCCTGAACAGTGAATACTTTAATAACAAAGTAGTACTGTCTGCCAACTCGGCAGGCGGTCTGATCGGAACAGCCTCTTTGCTGCATCTGCAAAATATTGTGCGCAACCTGCACGGTATCAACTGCCCGGAATGGATTTCGATCGGCGGATCACTGCGTGAGTTTAACGAAAACGGCGAGCCCGTGGATGAAGGTACAGAGCTGCGTATTCGTACCGCAGTTGCTTCTTTTGTCACACTTGGTGAAAAGCTGAAAAACGCTTAAATCACACTAGTCATAATGAAGAAAAACCAAACAAAAGCTGCCTATCGAAAAGGCAGCTTTTTGTTATTCCAATATAATGGCTAACCTATACAAAATAAATGAATACAAGGCAAGAGTGAGGCCAGAGGAATCAATAACGGATCAGCGATATTATTTATGGTTAGTCATTGCGCTTCTCAATCGCTTCGGACATGGTCTTGTCGGTGAGATGGGCATAGATCTCGGTCGTCTCGGTAGACGCATGACCGAGCTGCTCCTTGGTTTTGTAGATATCATTTTGCAAGTAATAATCGGTGGCAAAAGAATGCCGCAGCTTGTGTACGGTTAAGTAAGGCTTGCCAAAGTATTTGGCATATTTGATAATCATCGCCTGAATGGCTCGCTTGGTCATCCGGTTGCCCGATGCCTGGCCATTTGGCTTGGCGACGAATAGCGCCTGTTCATTACGAGGTGTACGATAACGCGATTCACGCAGCTGTAAATATGTCTGCAGTTCGTCCCGGGCCTGCTCGCGGAAGTAGACCGGTGTCTTGAACGTCTCATCATTATTACCTTTGCGGGAGACATACAGCATTTTCTGGTTCAGGTCCAGATCATTCATATTCAGATTGACCACTTCGGATACACGGAGACCGGAGTTGAGGATCAGGCTGGCAATACAGGCATCCCGCTCACGATTCAGCTCATAGGAATAAAGCGCCTGCTTGTTGCCTGCAATCGTCTCGCGGTGACCTTCCAGAATATAGCCGACAAATTCCAGCAGCTCCTCGTCTTCGAGAATTTTGCCTTTGAGTTTGGCGGCGGTATCCTTGGGCTTGTGCAGCCGTTTGACTTCAATTTTGGCCATAATGTTGCGTTTCAGCAGGGGATAGAAATCTTCATCTTCGGCGATCTGGCTCAAATAGTGAAACAGCGAGCGCAGCGAAGACAGCTTGCGGGACACGGTTACACGTGTATTGGCGCTTTCTGCACGGGTTGTGAGATACAGCCGATAGCTGGTCACGTCTTCCATCCGCAGCGTTTCCAGTTCGATCAGCTGCACTTCTGCATAAGTGCTGGCAGCCGATAATCCTTCGGACATCATCCAGCCCAGAAAAGATTCGTAATCCCGTATGTATTCCAGCAATGTGGACGGAGACAAGTCCGGTAATTTGTAATTGATAAACTGTTCAATATACCATGGCATGGATGGCAGTTTCTCATCCAGCTTGCGGCGGTCGTGGATCTTTTGTATGGTCATGTCGTTAGCTCACCTCATGCCCCGATTGTATCATAAAATGACCAGAATATGATTTGCGTCACTATAGAGGAACGTTATATAGTGATAAGAAGGCATCAAAGTATATACCATTTTTTCCTGATACAGTATGTATAAATGACAACGATTAGATGAGACAACGGAGGGAACAGGATGGCGTTGGCGCTGGAATTGGTACCAAGAAGCAAAAAACGGGTGATCCGGGAAATGATGCAGCTCTATCTTTACGATTTTACATATTATCTGAATATTGAATTAAACGATAAAGGGCGCTTCCCCGAGTATCCGGGACTGGATGAATTCTGGAGTCGTCCGGGTCGCAAATTTCCATTTCTAATCTATTCGGGCTCTTATATTGCAGGTTTTGCACTGGTCGACCGTTATATCGACAGCAGTGAGAGCGACTACTATATGACCGAGTTTTTTATCCTGCACAAATACAGGCGTGCAGGTGTAGGTCGCTGGGCAGCGGAAGAATTGTTCAATCGCTATCCTGGACGATGGAAAGTCACCCAGGTGCATAACAATACCGCCGCCCAGGCTTTCTGGAGACGGGTGATTGGGGAATATACCGCCAATCACTATGAGGAGATTCTTCATCCGGAGCATGGGGGGCCGAGTCAATACTTTACGAGCTTCTGTCAGAACTAAGCAGACAGCAGGAAAGGGAGTCGTTACGATGTATTTACCATCATTTTCATTATCCAACAAAAAGGCGATTGTCACGGGAGCAGGTAAAGGAATCGGGCAGGCGCTCGCTATCGGTCTGGCCCAGGCTGGAGCAGACGTAGGACTAATCTCGCGTACTGGTTCTGATCTTGATGTGACCAGACAGCTGATCGAGAAACATAGTAGCCGCCAGGCGATCTGCATGGTGGCTGATGTGACAGATCGCCAGCAGATGAAAGAGGCTTTCGAGCGGTTCGAACTGGCTTTTGGTGCGCCAGATATTCTGGTCAATAACGCAGGCATGAATATACGCAGCAAAGCGCTCGATGTCACTGATGCGGAATGGAATACTATCGTACAGACCAATCTGCATTCTGCCCTGATTGCATCCCAGCTCGCAGCAGAACGAATGAAGGAAAATGGCGGCGGACGGATTATCAATATTGCTTCGGTAGCCGGACAGGTCGCACTGCGTACCGGCGTTGCGTATGGAGTAACCAAGGCAGGATTGATCCAGATGACCAAAATCCTCTCTATGGAATGGGCACAGTATGGTATCCAGGTAAATGCAGTGGGACCATGGTATTTCCGGACGCCGCTGACAGAGCAGATGCTGGCGAACGAGCAGTATATGCAGGAAATTCTGGATCGCACCCCAATGAAGCGGGTCGGCAATCTGGAAGAATTGGTTGGACCGGTTGTGTTCTTGTCCTCCGAAGCAGCCGGATATATTACCGGACAGACATTGATGGTCGATGGCGGAATGTCGGTATTCGGATTTTGATATCTGGATCATATCGCGTTTCCCGGCAGTAATGGATAGGATAAATCGTATCATAAGCAAAGCCCTTGTACATTATTTTGATCCCTATTGGAGATTGAGAGCGTGTACAGGGGCTTTTTTGTATGATTTGGATATCGGAGAGCAGTATGAAGAACTTATAAAAAATATAATATAACCGATAAAATAAATTATTTGCAAAAATTTAAGTTTTAAGCAAATTAATTGTTGACAATATATAACAGTGGCGGTACGATAATAGTAAATCACTGTGCTGCTTATGATGAACCAAACACAAAGAAATTAGGTGAGAAGAATGGAATCAACAAGTGTAACAGCTCTGGAACAGCATATCTGCTTCTCCCTTTATGCAGGTTCACGAGCCATTACGAGAATGTACTGGCCGATGCTCGAAGAAATGGGAATAACCTACCCCCAATATATTACGCTGGTTGTATTATGGGAAAAGCGGGAGTGTACGATTAAGGAACTCGGCAAAGAGATCTATCTCGATTCCGGTACCATGACCTCCATGCTCAAACGGATGGAAGAAAATGGACTGATTACCCGTCAACGTTCTACCGAAGACGAACGGGTTGTAAATATTAAGATTACCGAAAAAGGAATGGCTCTGCAGGAGCAATCCCGCTGTCTGCCCCAGTCACTATTGGATGCAACAGGATTATCGAGTGAAGAACTGCAGACGCTCAATCAACAGCTGCGTCAGCTGATCAGCAAGCTTCAAGCCTGATCGGTACGGATCGTTTACCATTGTTACTGAAATGAAAAAACTCTCTGGCTTAGATAGCAGAGAGTTTTTTGGTATATCGCTCCGGCGCTGCTGTACAGGTGGGCCTGGATGGAGCCGGTTCAGATCGATATGATATACTAAACCGGCGGACGAAATTCTTTTTTATTTATCCATATAAAAGGAAATTGTAGCCTATCTAATAGTCTGTAAAAGCAAGCATTACCAGGGAGCAAAATCATCGAAATACATACAAAGGGGCTGAAAGAAGTGAATCATACGAATAAGCGTGTGCTTGAAAGTGAACGTCTGTATCTGCGCGCATTTACAGCAGACGATCTGGATATGTATTATCCCAAATTGCTGAATGAAGAGATGCGCCGCTTGACCGGAACCCACGGATTGTTTACACGTGAAGGCGTAGCCCGGTTTATCGAAGAAAGCGCCGCTGATTCCAGCCGGATCGATCTGCTGATTATACTCAAGCCCGAAGAACAGCCGATTGGTGAAATCTCGCTGATGGATATTGATCGTATCAATCGCAATGCACATATCCGGATAGCGATCTTCGAATCAGCCAATTGCGGTCAGGGATACGGTACGGAAGCGATGGAAATCGTGCTGGATTACGCTTTTGGCAATATTAACCTGCATCGGGTGGAGTTGTCGGTATTTTCATTTAACGAACGGGCAATTCGATCTTATGAAAAGCTCGGATTTCGCAGGGAAGGCGTGCAGCGGGAAGTGCTGTATTATGATTACGAGTATCATGATGCGATCAGCATGAGTATTCTATCACACGAATTCCAGCAGATGCGGCAGCTGCGCAAAGATCTGCAGAGAAACCAGAATAGTGAACAAACTAGACAGATCATCGATAAACGGTTATAAACAGTGAGCTTAGAAGAAACAAATGTAAAACGGCTCTAACGAATATCTTCATTAAAAAAGATGAATCGTTTCTTTTGATCAGAGAAGCGATTCATCCTTTTTTAAAAGTGGTCATTATTTTTACACATTACACATTACACATTACACATTACACATTACGTAATAATTCTTATAACAACAGATTCATAATCTTAAACATATACTACATATTATCCACCATACAAATGCCATATTTACCCTCTGTCTATCCTTATCTACAATAAGCAGTATTCCATATGCCTGTTATCCTATGCAGGCGCAACAACCAACCCGGAGGAGGTTAATACAATGCGCAAATTATCCGCTGTCCCCGAGCCGCAGATTATCTTTAACCCCAAAATATACTCATGCAAGCGTGCATCAGGAAGCAGTGAATGGACAGGCCGTCTGGATCAAACTTTCTGGCAGAACGCGGAATGGACGGAAGATTTTGTGGATATTGAAGGCGATCGCAGACCGCTCCCTGCCAAAAGAACCCGGGTGAAAATGCTCTGGGATGATCAATACTTTTACATAGGAGCCGAGCTGGAAGAAAACGAGATCTGGGCCAATCAGCAGGAAAGGGATTCGGTGATTTTTCAGGATAATGATTTTGAGATTTTTATCGATCCGGATGGAGACACACATCAATATTATGAATTTGAAATCAACGCGCTGAATACGGTATGGGATCTGCTGCTGGTTAAGCCTTATCGTGATGAAGGCCCGGCTGTTAATGGCTGGGATATCAGTGGTCTGCGTACTGCCGTATATGTGGATGGTGAACTGAATAATCCTGAAGCCACTAACCGAATGTGGTCGGTCGAGATCGCGTTGCCCTGGCGAATTCTACAGGAATGTGCTGTTGAGAAACGTCCACCGCTGCCAGGGGAGTACTGGCGGGTGAATTTTTCTCGGGTGGAATGGCAGATCGATATCGTGAACGGCCAATATGTGAAGCGATGCGATCCTGTAACTGGCAAGCTGCTGCCGGAAGACAATTGGGTGTGGAGTCCGCAGGGAGTAGTGAATATGCATTATCCGGAATTGTGGGGATATGTGATTTTTGCCGGAGAGGATATAACGAGGCCTTCCGGATCAGAACAGGAGCTACGGACAGTAGCGGCACCGCATATACTGCTAATCGAACAGGAAAAGGAACAGATTAAATGGGATCTACGAGTGCTTTATTACAAACAGCGGATGTATGCTCTGGAACATCATCGCTACTGTACGAATCTGGAGGAGCTGCTGCAGATCGGAGATTTGAAGCTTCACTCGGTTCATACACGGCAATGGAATATCGAAGCGACAAGCAGTATGTTCCAGATCGCGACTGTACTACCAGATGGGAAGTCTCGAATCTGTATTCGTGAAGATGGATGGGTGTGGCAGGAGTAGATAGCAGAATGATGCGTGTTTATCATTTGACCGTATATTGTATGCGCTACAAATCCGATAGACCCAGCATATCCAGAGTATAATCACGTTTCTGAATATTAGGCAATCAGCTGCTCATGGAATAACTGACATGACATGATTATATCCATAGTACCTATTGATAAAGGAGGCTTATCTGCATGACGGTGACTGCATCTTATGGACTGGACCTAGACAAGGTAAATCGCAAGTTCGAATGGAAAAGACAGCAGGCTGCTCGGAGAGAACAGGACTTATTCAGTATATTCAAGCTGCCTCTGACCGAGGAAGAGCAGCTGCTGCTGCGATTTTTATATGCATATATGCCGCTGCATGATCTGGCTGATTATGAAGGGGAGTACTTTCTAAGACATGTACGGCATGTGCTGCATGTACGCAGTCAAATGCCCTGGGGTGCTTCGATTCCGGATGAGATTTTTGCACACTTTGTACTGCCTTATCGGGTAAATAACGAGAATATCGATAACAGTCGTCAAGTCATTTATAGTGAACTGGCGGATCGGGTCCGTGATCTGCCGATGGCGCAGGCCGTGCTGGAGACGAATTACTGGTGTCATGAACGAGCGACCTATGTAGGGACGGATATTCGTACGGTCTCACCGCTGACGATTATGCGCACAGCGCAGGGACGCTGCGGTGAGCAATCTACACTGGCCGTAACGGCGCTGCGGAGTATCGGTATTCCGGCACGCCAGTGTTATACACCACGCTGGGCACATTGCGATTCCAATCATGCATGGGTCGAAGCATGGGCAGACGGACAATGGCATTATCTTGGTGCTTGTGAACCGGAGCCTGTATTGGACGAAGGATGGTTCCGGCTGCCGGCACGCCGGGCGATGCTGGTCAATACACGGGTCACTGCAGACTATACCGGACCGGAAGAAGTCTGCTCCAGGCATCCTTGGTATACAGAGATCAATATGCTAGAGCGGTATGCGCCAGTTCATTCGCTTACCGTCTATACGGTAGATGAACAGGGAGAGCCTGTCTCTGCCGAAGTACAGTTTCAGCTATATAATGCCGCCGAATTCTCTCCGCTGGCGACGATGAAAAGTGACAGTAATGGTCTTGCGCAGCTGACGACAGGGTATGGAGATCTGCTTATTCATGCGCGTACAGGACAGCGCTGGGGCGAGACATGGTGTCATAAGGATCAATCCGAAGTTACCGTGAGACTGGGTTCAGCTTCCTTTACAGAAGGCAGTATAGACTGGAAAATGACAGCTCCTGCGGCTCCACCAGTCGATGAGGGTCCGATAGTCTCATTAGAGGATAAACAAAAACACGAACAGCTGGTACAGCAGGGTATTGCGACGCGTACTGCCTACGAAGCTGGATTTGTGAGCCGGGATCAGTCTGATAAGCTGGCGGCCCAATGGCAGCTGCCTGCCGACCGGATCTGGACAATACTGGAGACAGCGAGAGGGAACAGCCGGGAACTGGCTGCTTTTCTAGAAGAAACTGAACCGAAAAAACGACTGCTTGCTCTGCGTCTGCTGGAATCGATGCGTCCCAAAGATTGGCAGGATACATTTCGACCTGTTCTACGAGATCATCTGAATAGCAGTTATAGGTATGCCGCCGCACTGAACGAGGCAGAGACCGACCGTTTTAACCGTTATGTATTGTGTCCACGAATTCATTTTGAAATGCTGTCCGAATACCGGGCTTATTTTCAGTCATTATGGCCTGTAGCCAGGCAGGATGATTATCGCCGGAATCCGGAGCTGCTGGCAGCGGATCTGCAAACAGAATTGCGCATATATAATCAGATAGATCGTTATTCCGGTATGGCGACACCAGCGGGTGCTCATCGATTGGGAGTGATGGATGCGCTGAATCAGGATATCGTATTTGTCGCAGCTGCCCGCAGTCTCGGTATTCCATCACGACTGGAACCACGGCAGCTGCAGCCTCAATACTGGCAGCAGGGTGAATGGATAGAAGTACAGTTTGTCCTGTACCGTGAAGCAGAGGAGACGGACAGTTACCGTAATGCCGGTATTGCCGAAGACGCCGCTAATGATATCCAGACGATTCAATCGGAACATACTGCCGAATCGGTGTCTGCATCCGCTGGTAAAGGAAAAGTCGTGTTCCATCTCGCCGCAGCATCTATAGATGAAGAAGCAGGCTATTATCGTAATTTTACATTGGCGCGGTTGGAAGATGGAGCCTATCGCACAGTGCACTTTCCCTATGGGGAAAAGGAAATGTGTAACAAGCCATATGATGTATTACCGGGAGCCTATCGATTGACGACAGGAACACGGCTCAGCGATGGTAGTGTAGAAGGGCGATTTACGCATTTCTATGTGTATCCGGAGCAGACAGCGCAAGTGGAGCTACTGTTTCGCAGTGAACAGCATACGGTCCCATTGATCAGCATTCCTTTGCCCGATCAGGTGAAAAAGGAGCTGTCTGGCGACGAAGCCGAATCTGTCGCTCATCCGGCAGGCTGCATTATCGCCTGGCTGGAGCCGGAGCGTGAACCGACCAAGCATCTGCTGAGAGAACTGTCCGAACAGCAGCAGAAATGGATGGCATGGGCGGGACCCATATATGGTTGGACTTCAACCGGGGAAGAACAGGAGCGGATAGCAACCGATCTACTGCCTGAACAGATGCACCTGCTGGTGGATCAGGATTTGAATACCCTGTCCGGGTTGAAAACAGTCATGAAGCAGATCCGTGGTGAACAGCGTCCTATCGTACTGGTCGTGGATCAATACCAGAACATACGATATGTCCAGCAAGGATACAAACTGGGTACCGGCAGTGAACTGCTGCAGGTACTGGAACAGTTGGCTGGGCCGCAGGAATAACAGCAGTTGCACAGAGAAGCAAGGAAGTATAAACGCATCCTGTTTATTAACAAACTCACGGTACCACAGGCATTCAATAAAGCTCATACCTTTTTACTAAGGTATAGAGCTTTATTGCGTTTGTTTTGACATTGGAGAGGAAAAAATAAAGAACAAAAAATAAAGAGTAGAGCATGCGAGTAGAACGTAAGCAGTGGAGAACGAGATAAAGACCGGTTACAAAATATAGTTAAAAATATAATTCATAGTCGAGACCTTATTCGGTGAGCAATGGACAGTTTCGAATCAAATAGATACTTCCGCGCAAAAATGGAAACTATGTCTATAGTTATGGTACGCTAAAAAGAGAAGGCTTATCAACAGAGTTGCTCTTCTACAGGCAGTCCTGAAGCTGCGCCATCAGATAGACTACTATCGAAAAGAGCTAAATATGATCTTATCAGCATGATAACCCATCTACCACGACATAACGCATTCATCCTAACGGAGCTTGTATCATTGAGGGAGAGTACATAGCATTATGAAGCAAAAGAAAAGCAGATCCAGCCCGCCTCACAAGCTTCACCGATTGATGAAAATAGGGCGTACCTATCCGCGTACCAGATGGACGCTGATAATACTCGTCAGCCTGCTTTTGCTATCCTTTATAGTTGGCGAAGCTCTGGTATTGTCGCAGTTTGAGCGGGACGATAGCAAATCGGCTCATTCCCATTATATTATTATCCTCGGTTCCGGTCTCAAAAATGGAAATCAGCTGCCTGTCACTCTGCAAAAACGGGTAGAGACCGGCCTGATGTACTGGCAGCAGCACCGTAATAGCAAAATTATCGTCTCCGGTGGTCAGGGAGAGGATGAGACGATACCTGAAGCTGTAGCGATGCGTGATTACCTGTTAAAGCAGGGCGTTCCGTCGACAGCCATACTGATGGAAAGTCGCTCCACCAGCACATATGAGAATCTGCTATTCAGCCAGAAAGTAATGGATACAGATAGATACTATGCACCAGGCACTTATCATGCTATTATCGTGACCAGCAATTATCACATGTATCGTGCCCGTTATATTGCCGGGCAGATCGGCTATACCGAATATGCCGGTATTTCCTGTCCATCGCCGCTGAGAAAGCTTCCGGTCAGTATGCTGCGCGAGTATCTGGCTATGATAAAAACCGTGCTGACGGTATAACGCACAGTTATGAACTATATCTTTTAAAACACGATTAAATACAGATTGCAGACTACATAGAATCTATCATCTGCAAACAAGGAGGTACCTGCTATTATGAATACATTTCAAGCCAAACGTCCTTCGGGTTCAAGGGATTTTATCGGTATACTTTTAAATCTGGTGCTGCTGGTCTGTATATTGGGCAATCTGACATTTCCGGAATATCGTCTGTCTTGGTACTATATGGTGTGGACAATGCTTATCTTGCTGATCGTATACTTGGCGGTTATGGTTCGGCGCCGTCTGCAAAAGCCTTTTTCGGTACAATTGGACAAGGAAGCTATCCGGGTAGGTGATCGGAAGATTGGGAGTAACGGTATTCAGCAGATTTGGTTAAAAGGATATGAGCGTCCGGTAGTTGGCATTCAGTCACATGGACGCCGGATTTTAACGCCCAGTCATTGCTTTGTTTTTGTTGGGGAAGAAGATTTGTCTTTGGAGCAATTGAGTGAGTGGGCGAGCCAGCATGGCATCCAGGTTGTGAACAAACCTTTTATGCGCTGGATATGAAAATCGTCTGTTCATACGCAGGCTTGACGATACCATTTATCACAAAATAAGCAAACAGCTGTTATACAAAAAAAGGCATCAGCATAAAGGGAAGTTCCCTGATATGCCGATGCCTTTTATATTATAATAGATACTCGGTATTTCTTATTAACGAAGCGCACAGGAGTTGGAAGCTGTGCCGGCTGGAACTTCCATGCCGCGAAGATCTCTGATTTTGACATTACTGCTGTACAGCATGGAATCGCTGCGTAATTTGAAGGAAGTGAAGTTCGGTTCTGCATCCAGGTACATGGAGGCTTCAAAATAAATTTCATGCTGACGATCAATCAGAATCGGCAGAGAATTGGTCTCGATCACGGTATCATTGGCATCCTGCTGGTCTACAATGAGCAGCACCGGAATACCATCACATCCACATCCTTCACCAGTATCATACAGCAATTTGTACATCCCAGTTTGTTCGCCAAGACTTGCTTTTAGTTTCTGGTCTGCCAGTTCGGTTAATTGGATTCTCATAGTAATCACCGTTCCCTTTACATTTAATTTATTAAAATTAAATTGTTTACAATATTATTATAACATAAATATAAGTTGTATACAATATATTATCAAGCTTTTATTATCATCTATTTTCCTGTTTTTATATTACCCTTGCATATAAATATTTACACAGGATGATATACCCTGTTCCGTCTGTTTTGCAGTATAATGGAGCAGCTGACGCTTCTGATAAAGAGAATCAGGTTATTAATACTATTAGGATTACATAGCCATAATAAAAAAGGTGTCAGATCATTATTGTAATGGAACGGATGGACAGGAGAGGATATTGCCTATGAAGCTGACAATGGATTACATACGGGGCTACCTGCAGGGAGTCGCCCAACTGAATATGATGGATAATTGTGCGCTCGACTATGATCTGGACGAGATTCCAGCAACAGGTACGCTGGTAGAGAGCGTCTGCGCTTATATGCAGCTAACACCAGATCGGGTGAGTCTGGATCGGCTGCAGAATTGGCCAGATCACTTGCTGCAAATGCTGCCTGGCTGGCTTTATTATCGCTGGCGCAGTGCAGATGTAGACCAGCAGGGAGCCATGCCTTTTGATCAGGAGCACGGGAGCCGCCATTTTTTACATATTCTCAAAGAAGGGTTGTCCAATCAGGGCAATGTGGTAACCGTATTCAAAGTAACCAGTACCCCGGATTCCTTTTATGAACTGGAATGGGACGATTATCTGTTCTTCACAAATGGCAAGCTATATTTGCTGCATTTTGGCATGAGCGATTAATAAATAATTGATCAAAGGGAGTCCGGTAGCGGATTTCCTTTTTTTGCATAGGTCAAGCACCTGCCGTATACGTTCCGGCAGGTGCTTGATAGGCATGATCGGATCATAATCTGTATTTCAGGGCTTGACCAAAGAATGGATAGAGAGATTGTCCAGACTCAGATTGCCTTGATCCTGCTCGGGAGTCTGGGCGGTAAAGGTAGCAATAGTAGAGACTTTGTTCATAAATGGAGCTTTCTTGGCTACCAGCTGGTTGTTTATATAAATATCGGTTGTCTGGCTCGCAATATCGGCGGTAACGAATATATGGTACCACTGTCCCGGCTGAGGTATCTGATCGCCAAGCGGACGCACTTCTTTGGAAGAAGCATAGTAGGAAAAGCCCTCTGGACCGGCATTGATAGCGACAGCAGCATAACCGCCGGGTGTGTTCAGCAACTGCAGCATGCGGTCATAGGAAGCCGTTTCACTTAGCTGAATATAGGTATCAAGTATAACCGTACCGGTCTGTTCCTTAAAGCGCTTGGTGATCCTGGTCGTTTCTTTACCGGCATCGCTCAGGATCAGTCCCTGCCTTCCAGGCGCAGTTGTATTACCAGATGAATTGAGGAGATTACCTATCAGCACATGATACTCGTCTGTACCGGGATGTGCAGGTTCCAAAGTATAACCGCTTGGAGGAGAACCGGCCTTGTCCTGTTCAAAATCATCGAGTGCCCAGTAAGCGGTTATCGGTTCGTCGGAAGCTATCGCAGCAGAGACCGGTACAGAAGGCAGACTGCTGCTGGATGTATTCACAGCGGTCACCCGGTAATAATAGAGCTGTCCTACAGCAGCAGTCTGGTCTGTGTATTCTGTCTGTTTTACTTTGTCAGCCATAACTGTATAGCGGCCATTCTCGATCAAAGCGCGCTCGACAGTATACATATCTGCTTCAGCTGATGGTGCCCAGCGAATCTGAATTCCTTTATTGACGGCTGTACCGTACACATTATCCGGTACGGACGGCATATGCTCCAGCCTGCGAATCGAAATATCGGAAAACTGCGCGGTATTGTAATTGTGAATATCGTTATCGATAGCTGCTGCATCCGCAGCAAAGCCTGCATAGACAGTGTCCGGCATACCAGGCAGTTGCACCGACCCCGCCTGAATCCACTCTTTTCCGTATTGCGAGAGAAAAGCATAGACCGTATCACCGGTACGCACCAGTTTCATATAACCGGGTGCGAGGAAGTCCTCGGTCTGTTTGTCGATTGCTTTGTCTCCCGGGTGCAGACGATGGATAAATCGTCCGGCCTGACCATATTTGACAGTGGATTGGGTTAGTGCAGCCATTTGGGCATCAGGCTCCAGACTACTGCGGATCATCATGCCGGCTTGGGCATTGTTATCGATCCGTGACTGATTATCGATCCGCGAGATCATTTCAAAATCACCGTTCAGCTGTTGATAAGTAAGGGAGAAGTCATCTCGCCGCTGACTGGTACTCAGCGAATCGCCTTCGCCATAACGACCGCTGCCGCGTATGGTCATATGATCTGCCGCAGCAGTCGCAGTACCGTGAACACCAACTTTGCCAATATCGACGGTTGTCCATGGTTCTTCTGTATCCGGCCCCACTGCATGCAGGATAATCGTTGAACTGCTGGTGGCTGTGCCGGTGTCATCTGTTGCACGGGCAGTAATATAATGCGTACCTTCCGGTACGTTATGCCAGCGATATTCATAAGGTGCAGTCGTATCCCGGCCAAGCTGCTTATCGCCGGAATAGAAATCGACGCTGACAATACGGCTATCGGGATTATAGGCGTCTGCTGTTACTGTGAACGGTTGATCAGCCTGAATCAGCTGATTTGGCTCAGGGGTAAGTATATTGACTGCCGGGTTCACAGATGTGCCAGAGGCAGCCAGCTCGTTCAGGTAATTCTCCAGATGCGTATATCCATCTGCACCAATAAGCAAGCTGTCCGAGGCATCAACCGGATTCAGCCCGTGCTGGATCTCCCAGGTGTCCGGCATGCCGTCATGATCCCGATCCTCGGGAGCGGGTATGCTCAGCAGCTCAGGATAGCCGCCTGCCTCGACAGGCGAATTCAGCATTCTGCCGCTGCGCTGGGATACCTCGTTCATGAGACGGGCATCGATAGAATCACGCTTGGGCCGCGTAGCTCCGGCTTCTGCCAGCACCGATGTATAGGCCTGTTCTGCGCTCTCATCCGCAATTGGATAAGGCATAGCGACCGGTTCGCTCAATCGCGCGGCAGCAGGAGCATCCGGCATGGCAAGCCAGTTATCCGCGGTCATGTCCGGATAGCCGTCGACATGGTTGCCGTCAATATACCACTGACTGGTAGCGGACGGTGTATCACGGATCATGCCGCGTACACTGCGGGCGGTGTCCGGGCCGTATTTGTAATAATTGCCGACCATATTGGCTGCAATATTCTCGCCGCCATAGGTCGCCATGAACTGCCAGTTATAAATAATGTTATTGCGAAAATCGACCGTATCCCCTGCATCGCTGGCAAAGCGTGGATTGCGGCTGGCATTATGAGCAATCAGGTTATGATGAAAGGTTACATTGCGTCCACCCCATATTCCGCCGTAACCATGCCTTCCCTTGGAATGATGGGACATGAGCATACTCTCGGAGGCGATCGACCATTGCACGGTCAGATTCTCGTTCTGGTAAGGGGATAGTACTTCATCCACCGAATTGCTAAAGGAACAGTGATCGATCATGATATTTTTGTGCTTGCGCAGACCAAAAGCATCACTCTCGGTCGGGTGGGCATCACCCAGACGAAAGCGCATATAGCGGATAATTACATTATCGCTGTCGATTGTCGTATCATAATCCAGCACGGCAATTCCGTCTCCAGGGGCCGTCTGTCCGGCAATGGTCAGATTGGAACCCTTGATTTTGAGAGGGGATAGAAGATGGATATTGCCGGACACCCGGAAAATAATTGTACGATTGCCTGCGGATACAGCATCGCGCAGAGAACCGGGACCGGAATCATCAAGATTGGTAACTTCATATACGGTGCCGCCGCGTCCGCCTGTCGTATACATGCCACCACCTTCTGCGCCGGGAAAAGCAGGGATACGGTTTAGGGCTACAGATACAGAATCAGCTGGCGGACTGGTATCCGCGGCTTCGGCAGCGACGGGTATTATTAGCGGAATAGCTACAGCTGCTGCCAGCAGGGAACGTGTCCAGCATGAAATTATAGAATTCATTGGATTCTCCTCTCGCTTGATCAGTATGAACTGTATGGGATGATTCTCTGATCATTTTGCCGGGTTCCATCCATCGTTACCAGCGAGCACGGACGAGATGGTAATTGCTGATGCTTCACTGGAAGAAAGGAGCTTGGACCAGCCTACTCTTGTACCGCCGGCACCTGCTCCCTTGCTGTTATATTCCGAATAGCGTGCGGTCTGCTCATTGGCTGCATTCCCCCAGTTGTTCCAGCCTTCGGGCCGGATATGACTGTCCATCGTAGTGTTAATATAAGTGACCGAACTGTATGGACGCCATGGACGTCCCAAATACACCGAACTGTTAGCAACCGCTTCGCTTCGTGTCAGCCTGCAGTTCAGAAGGACATAGCCATAAGGCTGCTCGGCAGGTGTAGAAGCAGCAGTTATGTAGCCGTTGCCCAGACTTTTCAGCTCGCAATTGTTGAATACGGCGGTGGCACTGCCAAATACAAAATCCACCGTGCCTTCAATATAGCAGTTCTCATAGTACTGCCGTCCGCTGCCGGGAGTATAGAGCGTATCCTGATGACCCAGCATGCGTACATTTTTGAATACCGCCCGATCACCGCGTACATACAGGGCAACCGCTTGTCCGGCATCTTTGCCGGCTGTATTGGCAAAAGTGATATTTTGCGCGGTAAAATGGTCGGACATCACAAAAGTACTGGAGCTGTTGGTCGTCCCGCCAGCAGATGCGGCTGTATCGTTGTACGTCAGAATTGTACCGAAAGCACTTTCACCGGTTAGTGTAATATAGGGCTTATCTTTGGGAAAAGTAATCTTTTCCTTGTACGTTCCATTTTTGACGTAAATAGTCACAGGTGTATTGTTACCGCTTACAATAGAATCGATAGCAGCTTGTACACTGCTGTATTGACCGGACCCATCTTTGGCGACGGTAATCGTTTTGGTCTGGCTGGCTTCTGCGATCAGGCTGGATGAAAAAGGCTGATCCTGGGCTTGTGCAGGCTGTACCGGCAGTAGTGACAAGCCGACTGCACATGTACATATCATAATCATAGAGGTATTCAGATAGGATCGCTGACCAGCAGGGCGAGCGGAAGGCTGCCATAATTTCAATTTCATATACAATACAACTCCTTTGGAATAAAAGTATGCAAAACCGATTGTACCTGCCGGATTCCGGAGTGCCGGCAGATTACCAACAACAAAGATAACCATTAATTTACAAGTGATCACAGAGCCATTATAGTACAAGTAAAACAAACAAATTTTGTATTTCTTGTCTAGAATACGCTTACATTTTGCTTTTATTGTCTTCTGATAATGCTGAAAATATACAAACAGACCGTAAAATCCTAAGGAGGCAATGAAGATGGAGACTCTGGCAGCAGTCGGTTACAGTATCGATCCACAGGAGAGTATGCGTATTCATTATTTGCGGCAGACTGGCTACACTGCGATGCCTCGTTATCATTCCCATGCCAGCTACGAGATTTTTTATGTACAGGATGGGGGAAGGACTTACTTTATTAATGAAACAGCTGTTCATGCAGGTAAGGGCGATCTGGTTTTCATTTGTCCGACAGATCTGCACCGGACAGTCAGTACAGATGCGCTGTTATGTGAGCGGATTCTGGTTAATTTTACCGAAGAGTTTATTCGTCAGGGAGGAGGACTGTTGTTCCCGCTGCAGGAGTTGGGACGAGATCATCTCTATCGTCTGCCGCCCGAGGAACAGACCGCTATCGAACAATGTCTGCAGGAACTGCTAACCGAAATGGAGCGCCGGGAAGCCGGGTATATTGAATATAGCCGCTGTCTGCTGACAGGACTGCTGATTCGCTTATACCGGTTAAGACGGCGGGAACAGGGACAGCCAGCTGCTCCTCTGTCGACTACCCATCCGATGGAGACCAAAATTACCGAGATAGCCCGGTATATCAACGAACATTTTGATGAGCCGCTCACGCTGCAGGAGATCTCGGAACGATTTTATATTAGTCCTTCGTACCTGTGCCGGATTTTCCCGCAGATTACCGGTTTTCATTTCCGGGAATATTTGCAGACGATCCGGCTGCGTGCAGCCCGTGAGCTGCTGCGCAGTAGTACGCTCAGTATCGCCCTGATCGCTGAGCGAACGGGTTATGCACATACCGCCAATTTTAGCGTTATTTTCAAAAAAAAGACCGGATACACGCCCAGCCAGTACCGGATCATGAATCGGCAGAAGCATAATATACAGTAGCTGTCGGCAGTATTACTATGAGAATGACATGCTTGAATCGTCCGGCCGGAAAAAGAATATTTTGCAATTCTCAATAATTGTCATTGAGGCATTGGGCGGAGTGGGTTAAAATATAACCTTATGCGTGAGATATGCTTTAATCACATTGATTTGGAGGCGGCAAAAGGAACGGGGCAGCGGTCAATCATGCGTCAGTGTACATGTATACATCGGCGCGTTGAAGCGGAACAGCTGTATCATCCGTAAATGAAAAGAATTTCGAACGCATGGCATCCGGCACCTGGAGCACTGTAGGAGTGGAGAGATCGATCCGGACCGGATGACAAATAGAATTGCATAGCGATTTATCGGAGGTTCGTTCTTTGGAGAAAAAAATACCATTTTCATTCATCGTAGTTATTGGATTAATGCTGTTTGCGCTCTTTTTCGGTGCAGGGAATCTTATTTTCCCAACCATGCTGGGCCAGTCTGCCGGAACCAACTTTTGGCCGGCTAATATTGGCTTTCTGATTACGGGAGTAGGGCTGCCTACTCTGGGCGTTATTGCGCTGGGATTCTCCGGCAAGGATGATCTGCAGTCGCTGGCGAGCCGGGTACATCCTGTATTCGGTCTGGTATTCACTACAGTACTGTATCTGGCGATTGGGCCGCTGTTTGCTATTCCGCGGACCGGTAATGTTTCTTTCGAGATTGGCGTCAAGCCGTTCCTGTCTGCGGACGAGTACACGTTAGCTGCTGCTATTTTCTCGATTATCTTTTTCGGCATTACGTGTTTCTTCTCGCTGAATCCAGCGCGTATCGTCGATATTGTCGGTAAAGTGCTGACTCCGATCAAGCTGACCTTTATCAGTATACTGGTTATTGTCGGTCTGCTGTATCCGCTCGGAGGATTCCAGCAGCCACTGGAGAAATACAGTACACATGCACTGTTCAATGGTTTTCAGGAAGGTTATCTGACCATGGATGCGCTAGCTGCTTTTGTATTTGGCATTATTGTAATTAACGCGATTCGCAGCCGCGGCGCGACCAGCCGGAGACAGATCGTTACCGTCTGTGTCAAAGCAGCCTGTATTGCTGCCGTAATTTTGTCGGTGATTTATGTAGCACTTTCTTATATTAGTGCATCTACCGTTACGGCATTTGGCTATCTGGAGAATGGCGGTCAGATTCTGGCACGGATGTCCAGCTATTACTTTGGTACATCCGGCGGTATTTTCCTGGGGTTGATGATCACGATTGCCTGTCTAACCACAAGTATCGGTCTGATCACGTCCTGTGCTTCATACTTCCATAAGCTGCTGCCGCGCTTTTCGTATAAAAAGCTGGTTGTTGGTCTGTGTATTTTCAGTGCGGTTATTGCCAATATTGGTCTGAATGAGCTGATTACTATTTCGGTACCGGTTCTGACGATCATCTATCCGCTGGCGATTGTGCTGATGTTCCTGACCTTCTGTCATTCCTTGTTCAAAGGGGAACGACTCGTGTACCAGGGAAGTATGCTGCTCGTCTTCATTATCAGTTTGGCTGATGGTCTCAAAGCAACTCCATTCCATCTAGCTGCACTGGATGAATTCCTGGGCAGTTATCTGCCTATGTATACGATTGGTCTTGGATGGGTGCTGCCAGCCATTATCGGCGCACTCGGCGGATATGTAATCAGCAGAGTCCGCAAGGATTCATCGCTGGTTAATTCCTGATTGCACGCTGCCTTCAATGTATATCTCACTACCCGGACAGTTCCCCGAGCTGTCCGGGTTTTTTATAAGAATCAGAGTATGCTGGATAAGGATTGTAGTGCAGTGTATAGGGATTACTCGGGATATAACAAACAGGAACCATAGCGTATGTGCAGGTACCATCATTTCGGGTGGAAAATCACTTCTTATATATAAATTCGGCAAACATCCGCTATTTTTCCGTAAATCGGGTAATACATAACGTACAGCAGATTGGAACACATATGATGGCACCTGTCTGAGAGTCGGACAAAAGACTTCAGACCACATAACCGAAGGAGGCTATACATCATGGAAAAGCGTAAATATGGCAATACGGATATGCAAGTAAGTGTGCTTGGATTTGGCGGTTCGGAAATTGGAAGCGGTGTCTCACAAAGCGAGGTTGATCAGCTGCTGCACAGTGCAATGGATGCAGGGCTGAATATTATTGATACAGCCGAATGTTATGGAGACAGCGAAGAGCTTATCGGCAATGCGCTGGCAGATCGGCGAGATGACTATTACCTGTTTAGCAAATGCGGTCACGCAGCCGGATTCGATGCCCCCGACTGGGATCGCAATATGCTGGAACAGAGTATCGACCGCAGTCTTCGTCGCCTGCAGACCGATCATCTGGATATGATTCATCTACACAGCTGCTCGGAAGAGGTATTGCGCCGGGGAGAAGTGATCGAGGTACTTCAGCGTGCCAAGCAGCAGGGCAAAACACGTTATATCGGTTACAGCGGAGATAGCGCCGATGCATTGTACGCGATAGAGACAGGTGTGTTTGACAGTCTGGAGACATCGGTTAATATTGCCGATCAGGAAGCGATTTCCCTTACCATTCCTCGGGCACGTGAACGTGGTATGGGCATTACAGCCAAGCGTCCGATTGCGAACGCGGCGTGGACACGTGAGCAGGTAGAGCCGCAGGATTATGCTTTTGTCTATTGGAATCGGCTGCGTGACCTGAATTATACATTTTTACAGAACGACGATGTACAAAACAGTATCAAGCAGGCGCTGCGATTTACACTGAGTATTCCCGGTGTGGATACGATGATTGTTGGTACAACCAAGCCTAACCGCTGGTCTGAAAATGCAGCCCTGATCGCAGACGGAGTACTGTCCAAAGAAGAGTTCGACCATATTCGTCAGCGCTGGTTCGCTACTGCCGAATCGGAGTGGGTCGGACAGATCTGATGTAGGCGTATAACGTATAACCAGCCGCTGTATTCTATAACAAATCCGGTCATACTGCATGGTGGATGAGTCGGCAGGTAAGCCGTTTGCGTATACGACCATAGCACGTAGAAGCGATACTTTCCTGACCGAATAATTCTTAAATATCATCACAGCATTAATTATGTATAAATAACCGATAGATCTGCTGTTATCGCTGCAGACTATCGGTTATTTTGCGTGAGTATACATATGTAGAGGTAGGCATATTCAAAATTTGGGTAATGGCTTATGACCTTGTATAACTATAACGATCCTATCCTGAGCAGAGAATTATTTTGGCTCTGCCAACTCGAGGAGGTACAGCATGAATCCATTACTGCCTTATTGCAAAGCGATGTCGGACGATGTTAATCAGGTGCTGGAGCAGACTGCACCGATGAAGCATCCACTTATTGAGTTGATTCGCTATTCACTCCACGAACAACAAGAAGCACTGGAAAAGCTAATCCCTGTATTAACCGCTGACTCGGAGCAAATACATCATGAAGATCATAAAAATCATAAGCCGTCATCTCAGTCCGAGCAGCACTCCGATTCAGCTGCAGTGTCGCTTGATCAGATTCGTTCATATTTGTCGATTTTATATCAGAATAATGAAGTGGCAGAACCGACTATGCGTGCCTGGGTACGAGCTGTGCACTGGATGCCTTCATTTGAGACAGAGCATACCGATCAGGTTCATAGTCGGTATGAGCATATGCGTGAGCAGCTGGATGAGATCGCTGTACATCTGCGTGAAATGTATGGTCAGGCGGCAATCAAGTATGTCGTGCCGACCTTTTATCTGGAGGTGAGCCTATGAGCTGGCAAAAAGAACGTATTGATATGAACATATACAGTCAGGGTGAAGTCGATAAATGGGTGTATAGCACCTGCAATATTTGCTCAATCGGCTGCGGCTGTCATATTGCTGTCAAAGACGACAAAATCGTCGGTATCAAAGGGAATGGACAGCATCCGATCAACCGTGGACGACTCGGTCCCAAAGGGGAAAATCAATGGTATGCCAATAACAGTTCCGACCGGCTGCTGACACCGCTGATTCGCCGGGATAATGGGCAGCTGGAACCGGCGAGCTGGGAAGAAGCAATGGAGCTGATTGTCTCCAAAGCAAAAGAATCCCTGGAGCAGCAGGGCAGTAACAGTATCGCGATCTATTCCACTGGTCAGGGATACCTGGAAGACTACTATACAATTGCCAAAATCGGCCGTGCCGGCCTGCATACCCATTTGCTGGATGCCAATACCCGCCTCTGTACAGCAACTACAGAGTTCTGCCTGCTGCAGTCATTTGGCGCAGATGGAACACCGGCTTCCTTTGACGATGTCGATGTAACCGATACATTGATGCTGTTCGGTCATAATGTAGCGGAGACAGGAACAGTACTGCATGAGCGGATTATGCAGCGCAAACAGCGGGAAGGCAAGCCTTATATCATTGCCGTTGATCCTCGCCATACGTTAACTGCCCGTCATGCAGATCTGCATTTGCAGTTGATTCCGGGTACCAATGTAGCGCTGCTCAATGGACTTGTTCATCTGATGATCCAAAATGGACATATTGATCAGCAATTTGTCGAACAGTATACGATTGGTTTTGATGAAATGAAGCAATCGGTCGCAGATTGGACACCAGAGAAAACGTCGAAGATCACGGGTATTCCTGTAGAGCAGCTGCATGAAGCAGCCCGGGTGCTGGGAGAGACGCCATCCATGGTAACAACGACGCTGCAGGGAACGTTCCAGAGTGCAGACGCTACTACAGCCTGCGTAGCGATCAACAATATGCATCTGATCCGCGGTCAGATCGGCAAGCCGGGCTGCGGTCCGTTGCATATGGCAGGTCAGCCGAGCTCTTCTGCGAATCGTACAGCAGGTGGAGTAGGAACATACCCTGCCCAGCGTAATCCGATGAATCCGCAGCATCTGCAGGAAATGGCCGATCTGTGGAATGTAGAGGAAGAAACGCTGCCCGCCGGTCCGGAAAAAGGAATCGAGGAGCAGCTGGATATGATCGAGCAGGGAAAAGTTACTTTTTTCTGGAATATCGGTACCAACCCGATGGTATCTCTGCCGAACCGCCGCCGTGCACGCAAAGCGCTGGAAAGTATATTCGTTGTGGTGCAGGACCCTTTCCTCACCGAAACCGCCAAGGTGGCCGATGTGATCCTGCCTGTTGCATTATGGGGAGAAAAAGAAGGCACGATGGAGAATGCCGACCGTACGATCAATGTACTTCGCAAAGCGGTAGAAGCGCCTGAAGGTGTCAAAAGTGATCTGCAGATTCTGATTGATTTTGCCCGCCGTATGGGTCTCAAAGACAAAGATGGTCAGCCGTTGATCGGTTACTCGACACCGGAAGAATGTTTTGAAGAATGGAAAAAGGTATCACGCGGCAGACCTTGTGATATGACCGGTATGACGTATGACAAATTGGAACAACACAACGGCATGCGCTGGCCTGCCAATGAACAGCATCCAACAGGAACGCCTCGCTTATACAGCGATTACCAATTTCCGACCGATGCAGATTATTCCCAGAGCTATACCAAGGATCAATTCAGCGGCCGTGCACTGAGCCGGGATGAATTTGTCCGCAAGCAGGCCAACGGCAAAGCTATTTTACATGCGACCCGCTACCTGCCGCCGACCGAGCAGCCGAATGAAGAATATCCAATCTGGCTCACTACCGGCCGTCTGGTCTGGCACTGGCATACCCGGACCAAGACTGCCCGTTCACCTTATTTGCAAATGGCTGCGCCGAATGCCTATGTGGAGATTCACGAAGAAGATGCAGCGGCATTATCTATCGTGCAGGGAGAAGTGGTGCGGATTACCTCGCCGCGCGGCTGGATAGAAGTGCCGGCCCGTATCGGTACAGCAGTACAAAAAGGACTGGTATTTGTGCCATTCCATTATGGTAGCTGGGAAGGTCATGAGTCTGCCAATGATCTAACTGCCGATTTTACCGATCCGCTGTCCAAACAACCCACATTCAAGCAGGCGGCCTGCCGGATCGACAAGCTGCGCAAGCAGCATATTGTAGTCGGGGAAGAATCGGCGGATTATATTGCCGAGCAGTATCAGCTGACTGTCGAGCATCTGCTGCAGGCGAACCGGCTGGTCACGCCTTATGATATCCAGAGCGGCCAGACACTGGAAGTGCCTATTTCCGTCGTCAATGCACCGATTCCTCCTTATATTCCGCAGCGCGGATAGATTGTAATAACGCACATCAATACGGAGATATACTACTTCGGTGATATGATATACTAGAGCTTATATCCGTTATAAAGGAGAATCACTATGCTGATTATTTTGCTGCTGTGCTGCATGATTGTGGGGCTGGTCGCATTTAGTGCAAATAAAAATCTCTATGTCGCACCCACTGCAGCCGGCAGCATTGTTATGGCGCTCGGTATTTTCATCCAGGGAGTATGGCAGCATATGTCCGGACAGAGCCCGGATAGTCTGATGACCAGAACACTGGTGATCGGTACGACACTGGTCTGGCTGTATCTGCTGGTGAGCTATATTGCCTCGATCCGCCGATCCAGCTTTTATCGGGATCATCTGGCTGATCCGGTGCAGCGGTTCGGCATCGGCACCTGGGTGGCAGGTACATCGACGCTTTTGATTAATTTGTTCGCCTCATTCGGTGTCTACTGGGTGCAGGAGACCATTCATATTATGGCTGTGCTCAATGCAGGGCTATGGTTGTTTTTACTGTATTTTATGTGTCTGGGCTGGTACCAGATATTGCTGCAAAAGCAGTATGACCGCATCCACGGCGTATTGCTGCTGTCGACCGTGTCCACGCAGTCCATTGTGCTTCTTTTTCATCAGGTGTTCAGTAGTGGGTATGTAGCATTCTGGCTCAATCAATCCATGATAGCGCTTGGATTATTATTTTATCTGATCAGTGTCTCACTGATTCTGTATCGCTACAGCCGCAGACCCGATCGTCTGATCGCGGACTGGACGGATACAAACTGTATCTTGTATGGCGCGCTGGCGATTACTGGTGCAGTCGTTCAGGCGACCCATGCATGGAGCGATACCGCTATTCTGACCCTCTGGTGGATTACACTGCTTATTCTGATCGTCGTGGAATGTACAGAAGGAATACGAGCGATTCTGCGGATTCGTCAAAAAGGCTGGCGCCACGGCATTGGCATCTATAATACAGCCCAATGGACAAGACTGTTCACACTGGGGATGTTCTATTTCTTTACGATGCGTACCGAACCGCTCTATATCGAACATACCAGATCAGCTTTGGCTCAGGATATCCATCGCTGGATCCTGAATGGTGGCGCGTGGATCATCAGTATTCTGCTTATTATTGAGCTGATTCTGTGGATTCAGGCGATTATTGCCCGGCGTTCTGCCCGGATCGAAGGGGATAACCAACCTTCTTCCATGGCCGAATAATCTGCAGGAAGTCCATCCTGCCATAATAAACAGGTAAATGAAAAATAAATAAAAAGATCGTGCATACTCTTTTGAGCCGAAGGGCAGGGTGTTTTCAAAGCCCGCAGCATTGAACACAAGCTGCATACGAAGAGAGTAAAGCACGATCTTTTTATTATTTCTGCAAAAGGTTGCTTGACTTGGAGTGCACTCCAAGTAGTAGGCTTTCTATAGGCGGCCGCCCAACCATACTTTAATTATAAAGGAGACGGTATAGATGACGCAGGAACAGACAGTTTTGATTACAGGTGCCAATAAAGGGATCGGTTATGAAGCAGCTAGACAGTTAGGACAAAAAGGATATTACATTTATCTGGGAGCACGTCAACCTGCATATGGACAGCAGGCAGTAGAGAAGCTGCAGAGCGAAGGTATTCAGGCAGAGTATGTACAGATCGATGTAACCGATGTAGCAACGATCCATAGCGCGGCAGAGCAGATTCGCCAACGTTCGGGTTCACTGGATGTACTGATTAATAATGCAGGCATCGTAGCAGGTGGTAATGTTCCGAGCGAGGAGAAGATCGAAGACATTCGTACTGTCTACGAAGTTAATGTATTCGGTGCTATTCAGGTATTGCAGATCATGCTTCCTTTAATCAAAGAAGCGCCGCAGGGACGAATCGTCAATGTATCCAGTGGTCTTGGTTCGCTCGCATTCAATAGTGATCCGTCGCATGAACATTATAAAGCCAATTCGCTGTCTTATAATAGCTCCAAAACAGCACTCAATGCAGTGACTGTCATATTTTCCAAGGAATACAAAGAAACTCCGATCAAGATCAATTCAGTAGACCCCGGCTATACTGCAACTGATTTGAATGGAAACAGCGGTCCACGTACAGTGGAACATGCTGCGCAGACAGTAATTGGTTTGGCGCTTATCGACGAGAATGGTCCTACTGGGCAATTTTATGATGAGAATGGACCTATTCCTTGGTAAGCTATACATTTATAAGGTAACACTTATTTAGGAAAATATGGTCTGATGAGAGGATGAGCAGGATGATTGAGATACCGGATATGCCCATGACCATACGTGAGGCTGCTGAACTAACGGGACTCAGTGAAGATACACTGCGCTACTATGAACGCATTGATCTGCTGCCACCAGCAGAGCGCAAGTCAAACGGACACCGTTTTTATACGGCCGAGCAGGTACAGGGCATTATTTTCATGACCCGGCTCAAATCGACCGGAATGACATTGGAAGAAATGAAAGCATTCCGTGCGCTCATTAGCCAAGGAGAGAGTACGCTGGAACAGCGCAAGACGATACTTAGACAGCAGCATGAACATATTAGTAGTGAAATCCGGAGACTGAAGGATGTGCAGGAAGTGCTGGAGTACAAGCTTAACCACTATGATCGATTATCCACCAATCCACAGGTGGAAGATATGGGCTGTGAGCTTTCGGACCCTTATCGGGAACAATAAATAGGGTATGGCTGCTTATTCCTCTTCATCATACGAATAAAAGAAGGGGTTTACCTGAACTGCGTTTTTCGCGTGCAGTATCATACAAGCTCTTCCTATCGACTTGCATATCAAAAAAAGAAGCCGCTTCCGATTCCATCGGGGCGGCTTCTTTTTGGATAGTAGAGTATGAATGTCGGGAGTATTAGTTTACAGCTGCTCGCCATTGCTGGCGATAACTTGCTTGTACCATGCAAAGGAATCTTTGCGTGAACGAGCCAATGTACCATTACCGTCATCGTCCTGATCCACATAAATGAATCCGTAACGCTTGGACATTTCGGAGGTGGACATGCTCACCAGATCAATTGGTCCCCAGGCGGTATAGCCCATCAGATCGACACCGTCTTTGATCGCTTCTTTCATCTGTTCGATATGCTTGCGCAGATAGTCGATACGATAAGGATCATGCACAGAGCCGTCTGCTTCGACTTTATCATAAGCACCCAGACCGTTTTCCACGATAAACAGCGGTTTCTGATAACGATCATACATGGCATTCAGTGTGACACGCAGACCGATCGGGTCGATTTGCCAGCCCCAGTCCGATGTTTCCAGATAAGGGTTCATTACACTGCCAGCCACCAGATTACCGGCCGCTTCGTTGCCGCCTTCCGGGTTCTCGGCGACAGTGATACTCATGTAATAGCTAAAGGAGATATAGTCGACGGTGTATTGTTTCAGGAGCTCATCATCGCCATCTTCTTTGTGCAGGACAATATTATTTTCTTCAAAATAACGGTCCATGAACTTTGGATATTCGCCGCGTGCGTGAACATCGGTAAAGAACAGGTTCATCTGATTCGCCAGCTGTGCCTTGCGGATATCTTCAGGGTTACAGCTGTTTGGATACGTTTCCATCCGGGCGAGCATACATCCGATTTTGGCATCCGGAATAATTTCGTGGCACAGTTTGGTCGCGATCGAGCTGGCTACAAACTGGTGATGCAGCGCTTGATACATCCCCTGCAGTTTATTGTCCAGTCGGTCAACAACAACACCACCGCCGGTAAATGCACTTATGGTAATTACATTGATCTCATTGAACGTCAGCCAGTACTTCACTTTATCTTTGTAGCGTCTGAATACGGTCTCCGCATAACGGGTGTAGTGTTCAACAACTTCGCGGCTTACCCAGCCATTATACTTTTGGGTAAGGCCCAGTGGAGTCTCATAATGGGATAAAGTGACCAGCGGCTGGATACCGTGCTTGAGCAGCTCGTCAAATACATCATCATAGAATTGCAAACCTTCTTCATTGGGCTGCTCATCATAACCGTTCGGGAAAATACGTGACCAGTGAAGGGACATACGGAATACTTTAAACCCAAGCTCGGCAAACAGCGCGATATCTTCCTTGTAACGATGATAGAAGTCGATACCGTCACGTTTTGGGAAACGGGCTTCAAATTCGCCACTCAGAATTTTTTCGATGCGTTCGGAAGTAATCTCCATAGCATGGGAAATTTCTTTGCTGCGTTGTTCTTTGGGAATATAGGCGATCATATCCGCACTGGACAATCCTTTGCCGCCTTCATTATAACCACCTTCGAGCTGGTTGGCAGCCGTTGCGCCGCCCCAGAGGAAGTTTTTCGGAAAACCCTGGATTACACTGGACATAGATATAACCTCTTTCTGTTGGGAAGTAGTAAGACCGGTAAAGCAGACTATACCAGGATGATTAGAGCGCCAGGGCAATAAAAAAAACCTAAACCGGAACAAAAGCAGCATTATTCAATGCCGGTTTCGTTGCCAATTTAGGTTTTGCCTGCTTCACCAGTAACAATCCTGTTTTAGTTGTACATTCACATTGTATATCATTGAAAAAACGTTTTCAAGTTTTTGTGGATGTTCACTATTTTGACCATGTTCATGTCGATTTTTGTCTTATGCATTTGATTTGGATAGCGTATAATAGCTATATTATGACATAAGGAGGTGAAGACTTTGGCCGAGTTCCATGATTTGCTCCCGTATCTGCTATCCATCGGGCTGATTCTGACCGTGGGTTATGCGTACATCGCTCACCTGTACTGCGGCATTACCGAATTCTGGACAGTCGGCGGCAAATCGCGCCAGCATTATTTCTATCCGCTGATCCTGTCCATCAGCAGCCATCCTGCACCACTGCGCCTTTCGCGCATGATACGCAGGAAAGAAGCGCCTGATGATGATAGTTCCGATTGCATCGCCTCGTTGATCCCAGGTAGAACCCATCAACGAGGAGGAACAACATGGACACGATCAAAGGATTCACATTTACGGGCAAAAGAGGCCGTCTGCTTGGCCTGATATTGGCATTGATGATGGTAGTACTGCTGTCCGGCTGTGGTACGGGCGGGGCTACCGAGATTCATTCGGATACACCGGGATTTTTTAATCACTATGTAGTATTCCCGCTGTCTTACAGTATGCAGCATATTGCTTCATGGTTTGGCGGGAGTTACGGGTTGGCGATCATTGTACTGACGTTGACTGTACGCTTTGCGCTGATGCCGCTGATGATGAGACAGGCCAAATCCCAGCAGGCCATGAAGCAAAAGATGAATATTATGCAGCCGGAGCTGGACCAGCTCAAAAAGAAATATGAGAACAAAACCGATACAGCCTCCAAGCAGCAGCAACAGCAGGAAATGATGGAGATCTACAAAAAGCACAGCTTCAATCCGCTGAATATCGGCTGTCTGCCGATTCTGATCCAGTTGCCGATTCTGTCCGGTATGTATACTGCGATCCGGTTGACGCCAGAGCTGTCTACGCATTCGTTTCTCTGGTTCAAGTTGGGACATCCCGACTGGATTATGGCGATCATCGTGGCGATACTGTATCTGTTCCAGGCCAAGGTGTCCCAGGTCAATATGACACCCGAGCAGCGCAAGCAGTTTGCAATAATGGGATATGTATCGCCGATTATGATGGCATTTTTCTCATTTAGTGCACCCGCAGCGATGCCTTTGTACTGGATGGTCAGCGGAACGTTCCTGATTCTACAGACCCTGCTGTTCCAGCGGATGTATCCGGCTCAGCCGACAGCAGCTATTGCCGATGTGGCCGTACCTTCTGCGACACTGGATGCAGCTGCAGCCGCTTTGGATCATGAAGCCGATCGGATCGCTTCACCTGCCCGCAAGCAGGGAAAAGGAAAAAATAAATCGTCCCGTGCCAAAGGCAAATCCGGCAAAACAGCATCCAATACCAAATCTGCCCGCGTTTAGGTAAAAGCCTTTACCGGAAAGCAGGCAAAATCATACTATCAATGATTCGAGGATAGACTGCTTAAAGATATTTTGCATAGATCACATTTTTATCCTTATCTATTTCAAAATGATAGCCATCCTGTATTTACCGGGATGGCTTTTCTGTGGAAAAATATACATACCTATTCATCAATAACGGGTATATTTCTGGTAAGCTATACGTATATAGATACTCATACTGTTATAGAGAGAATACAAGAGTGAAGGGAAATGAATCATGAAAGCAATTCTGATTGTTGTCCAGATCATGCTGCTGTACGCTATTTATCTGGCAGGCAGCTATGTGCAGGAGTGGCTGAATCTGCCAATTCCCGGCAGTATTATCGGCCTGCTGCTGCTTTTTATTTTGCTGCTATGCCGGGTCATTCCGGTCTCCTGGATCGAGAAGGGGAGTACGACTATATTGTTTTATCTGCCGCTGTTTTTTATTCCGGCAACGGTAGGAGTGATGAATCATCTGGATCTGTTTGCAGGTAAAGGATTGCTGCTGGTTGTAGTAGTTATTGTCAGCACCATCCTCACTATTGCAGTCGCCGGACATGTAAGCCAGTGGTTGGCAGGAGGGCCGGGTACCCGTGCAGCCAGAACCAGCGACAGCTCCAGGAGTACGAATCTGACTCAGGAGCCTGGCGCCAGTAGAAATGGTGTCCAATACCGGGAAAAGGAGACACGGATATGAATATAATGCTGAGTGCGGGCATTGTCGTGTCGACCGTATTTATCTATGCGATTATGGCCATGATCTACAAAAAATTCCGCCTGCCGGTGCTGATGCCCGCACTAACAGGAACAGTGATTATTGTAGTCGTACTGCTTAATCTCAATATTCCATACAGTACTTATATGAAAGGGGGTCAATGGATCAACCAGCTGCTCGGACCTGCTGTAGTGGCACTGGCGTATCCGCTCTACAAGCAGCGTCATCAGCTGTTGAAAAATTGGCTGCCTATTATCGGCGGATCCCTGGCAGGCGTATTTGCAGGTATGCTCAGCGGGATGCTGCTTGCGCTGGCACTGGGATTCAGCAAACCATTCATTTTATCCATCGTACCGAAATCGGTGACAACGCCGGTAGCGATTCAGATCGTCAATCATCTGGGAGCAGACTCTTCGCTTACCTCGGTATTTGTCATGATTGCAGGATTTACAGGGGCGGTATGTGGCGTCTATCTACTGCGTCTGTTCCGGATTCACCATGTCATCGGCAGCGGTATTGCCCTAGGCAGCTCATCGCATGCTCTCGGAACCGCTAAAGCTATGGAGATCGGAGAGCAGGCATCTTCGATGAGCTCAATCGCTATGACCATTAGCGCAATCGTTGCATCTTTTATCGCTCCGCTGGTCGTATGGATTGTATTTCATTAATTTTAATTACTATTATTCTCCAATTCGATTGCTTGACTTTCTAAAAGAAAACCAGTCATTATCCAACGAAAACGGCAAGCTCTATAGTACATTAGAGCTTGCCGTTTTTTCGTATTCAGTATTTTGACATTGCATATACGGTGAGTTTGTACAACGGTTGGTGGTTTACTGCTTGTTGACGATTACCTACTATAATATTGGCCTTACAAGATATGATGAATAATAATGGTTGCACTACGAAATTATTATAATTGTGCTGCAAAATCATGATCATTGCGCTACCGATGTATCTGTTTGATCTACTGCCTACCGGCTGCAGCCGGATTGCTCCAACTTATTGCTTTTTGCTGTACACCAGTTTATCCCAGCGCCACATCCAGAATCATCATCACGGTAAAGCCAATCATCAGGCACATGGATGCAAAGTCCTTGTTGCCTTTTTCCTGCGAGCCGGGAATGACTTCTTCGGCGACGACAAAGATCATCGCACCGGCAGCAAAGCACAGTGCATACGGCAGCAGTGGATCGATCAGTGTAACTGCGAGCACACCTAGCACAGCAGCAACAGGCTCTACCATGCCGGACAGTTGTCCATAGAAAAAGGCTTTGCGCCGGCTCATGCCTTCTCCGCGCAGTGGCATGGATACAGCCAATCCTTCGGGAAAGTTCTGAATCCCGATCCCGATTGCCAGTGCTACTGCGCCTGCGAGCGACTCTGTGGACGTGCCGTTAGCTACCGCGCCAAAAGCAACCCCGACCGCGAGTCCTTCGGGAATATTATGGAGTGTAATAGCAAAAACGAGCAAGGTACTGCGGCGTTTATTTTTGCTGCCTATTCCTTCGGCCTGATTGCTGCTGGAAGAAGGGTGAATATGCGGAATAACCTTGTCTGCTCCCCACAGAAAAAGCCCCCCTAGCATAAAGCCTACCGCTGCCGGAATCCATGCAGGCAAAGAGCTATCTTCCGAAGCCATCTCCAGTGCCGGTGCGATCAGCGACCAGAAGCTGGCTGCAATCATAACTCCGCCAGCAAAGCCGAGCATACCGTCGTACACTTTCTGGTTCAGATTTTTGGAAGTGAACACCAGCGCTGCTCCAACCGCGGTCATGCCCCATGTAAATAATGTTGCCACTAGAGCCTGCATTACAGGTGTAAGCCCGGCAAAAAAATCAATCATATGTAGCTGTCACGCTCCTCGTCGTATGGTCTGTTCAGAGTAGATAAGCTGCTGCTATGTTTGATTACCCAAATCAGACAAGCACCCATCAAATGCCGCAGACAAGAAAAATAACATCCACAATAATATGTAGAAAAATGTCGTAAATGATCTAAAAAGTGAGTGAAGTTATATAACAAAATAAACCTATTCTCCGATATTAAGTAAAGAAGTTATTTACTCTAGTCAGGGGGCAAGCAGGTGAAAAGAAATTACTTATCCAGAATATTGGCTGCATTTCTGGCAGTTGTACTGATATGGACCGGAGCCGTTCCGGGTGCGAGCCAGGCTGCAGCACCGGTGATTCAGGCGATTAACAGCCCCGTTGCATCATGGCCAGCCAGCTTTACACCTTATGCGGATCGCCAGGGAAATGTATTTTACGACCCGGCCAATGAACCCGGTATCAGTCCGGATGATGTCGATTTTCAGAGTGGCGTATCCAAAGGATCGGGAGATAAACCTTCCTTTTATGCAGCTGGAGACGGGAGCAATCTGTTTTTCCGTATTCGTCTGCTCGGCGATCCGAGTGATAGCAAGGGAGGATTTCTGTCCTCGGTATGGATGGTGCAGGTTCTGCAAAATGGGGTACCGCGTGCCACTATAGGCCTGGACGGCAAATCACCACATGAAGACTATATTTATGTATCGAATGCGACAGGATCTGTTATTCATTATATTAATAAAACCGATTCTTCCGGCAGCAAGGTTCCCGGTACACGGGTAACTGAGGATACCAATGCAGATTATTTTTTGGATATTCAGGTGCCTGTAAGTGCACTGACGGATATCGACTCCAATATCAAGTCTTCATCAATTTTACAGTTTAACTTTGCTACCTCCAAAGCGGCCAATCTGGCTGTTATTAATAAGGATGGAATGCAGGGGGCAGGCGCTTATGCTGTGATGAGTCCGGCATTTGCTATGTATCGTCCGACTATTGCTATTACAGGACTTGGTGAGACCGCTACCACTTTCCCGGCTTCGATCAGTGGTACAACAACATCGGCGCGTGATCAAAGTTCGGTAGCAGTAACCATTAACTCTGTTACTCAATCCGGAATATCCAAAACGTACAATACAGTTGTAAATCAGGGCAGCTGGACGATCTCGGGGATATCGGGATTGCCTGCCGAAGACAGTTATCTGGTTACAGCCAAAGTAACTAACGAAAATCAGGATACTGCACAGGCAAGCCAGAAAATTGCTATATTCAGTGATCTGTCGAATGTGACCATTAATGGCAAGGAAGACTACTCTACTTATCAATTCCCGTCTTCTTTTGGTGGAGATTATATCCGTTCGACCGGCGGTGCCCGCAAAGTGGATCTGAACATCTACCAGTTGTCGAATTCTACACCTCCTGTACAAACATCGGTATTTACCAAAACAGGTATTGTTGTATCTGGCAATCCTGGCAGCTGGAACAGCGGAACGCTCACATATCCGTCTGGACTGACTGCAGGCAAAACGTATCAGATTGTGGCTGTAGCAGCCAATAATGCGCAGATTCTCGATACACAGACGATTCATTATCTGTCCAGCAATCTGGCGATTACGTCCCCGGCTAACTCTACTCGCGGAACGGCTACACCTGTTATTACAGGTAAAGCCAATCCGGGAGAAAAGGTGAAGCTGACGATCGATAATGCTGCTTATCAGGAAATACAAGCAGGCAGTGACGGCAATTGGTCTCTTACGATCGATCGTCCGTTGCCTCCCAACGCGAGCACCACAACCTACCATGTCATCAAAGCCAGCGTAGTGGATGAGGCAGGCAATACGCAGACAACAGGCGCTCTGAATTACGGAGTCGATGACGTATCCGTCAGTATCGAAAATGGCTCTCATGCCTATACGTACTATACCAATGTAAATCCTGTACTGCGGGGAAGATCGACAGATACATCCGTCAATCTGAAAATAACCAATGATCAGGACCCTACAGATAATCGTACGTTTAATGCTGTTCCTGTATCCAATGGCAAATGGACATTGGCAGTTCCGTCCGGGCACCCGCTGCTAGACCCGGCAGCCTATACGGTAGTGGTAACAGCAGGCAGTAATGCCAGCAAACAGGCTGTATTAAAACTTCGTGTAAAAACAAAAACCAATATCGCAATTCAGCGTCCTGCTTCGGGTGGAAGTGCCAGTGTGCAGGCCAATGTATACGGCACGACCGAGCCTAATGCTTCGGTCAATCTGGTGATTGATAATACGATTGTTACTGATGTCACTGCAGATTCAGCAGGACTGTGGAGTTATACTCCTACCTCTCCTTGGTCGCAGACTTCTCATACGGTCAGAGCTGTAACTGCAGATGAAGCAGGCAATTCGGCCGAAGATGTTACTTTATTTCAGGTAGGCCGTCCGCTTCCGGTACATGCGGTTGGAAGTATCAATGGAGAGGGAACAGTAACCGTTTCGGGTGCCGAACCTTTTGCATCTCTGATACTGTATAGCCCTGGGCGACAGCCGATAAGTAACGGCATAGCAGATCAGACAGGCCATTATACGTTTGTCGGTGTTCCTTTTGATCAGAAATATACAGTAACCCAGACAGTAGATAGTCTGGAAAGTGACTTCTCCAATGCTGTTGATGTAGAAGCCACGGTTATTATAAGCCCGAATGCTCCAGACCCTGTAACGGCGACCGGAGATGTATATGATGGGGAAGGCATGATTAATGTCACCGGAGCTGTCTACCGGGCCCAACTGCAGCTATACAATGCAGAAAATGTAGTTATCGCAAATGGTACAGCAGAGGAAAATGGAAAATATACTTTCCGTCATGTACCGTCAGCTGCAGGCTATACAGTTACTCAAACAGTTGACCAGCTGGAAAGTAGACACTCCAATATCGTCAATATTGGATCAACACCACCTGTTCAGACGGCGCCGGATCCTGTAATTGCAACAGGCAGCATCAATGACGCTCGTACGGTCAGCGTCTCTGGTGCACAACCGTCCGCATCGCTCAAGCTGTATCGTGAAGGCATGCTGATTGACAATGGCAGAGCAGACCCAGCAGGGATGTACACCTTTACTAGTGTTCCTATTGCCGATCATTATTACGTGATTCAGATTGTGGAAGAAATAGCTTCTAATCCATCCAATAAAGTCAATGTAGAAGCTGAACCAGAAGCAATTCAGGCTGTGCTCAAGCTGAGTGCCAATCCTGCCCGGATTCTGGCAGATGGTAAAGCAACTACCCAGCTTACAGCAGTTCTTACAGATCTGGATGGCAAAGCAATCGCCGGCGTACCGGTAGGATTCCGCTCCCTGTCCAACGTAGGCACACTGCTAAAAGATGGACAACCACTGCAAAACGGTGAAAAAATAGTGACAGATAATACCGGCAAAGCGGTAGTAACATACCGCTCGGCAGCTACCGAGACCGATCAGGAAATGCAATATATCGTCCAAGCTGCTGCCAACGATCCAGATCGTGGATTGGAAGCACAGGATCAGATTATGATTGCATTCCAGCCGCCTGCTATTAGCGGTATCGTCACACGTGGCACTGGTAATGTTCGTGTTAACGGAGCAACCGTCAAAGCATCTCTCGATCTCAATGGTAACGGAGTGATGGAGCCGGGTATCGATTTTATCAAGTCCGTTGTAACCGGTGCAGATGGCTCTTATAATATTACGGTTCCACGAGCAGATCAGCAGTATGCACTCGAGATTACCGAAATGATGGATATCGGAGGTGTATCTACTCCGATCAAATATAATCAAAAAGCAATTGTAGGTTCTGTCAAAGGGGATAATCAGCAGAACTTCAATTCTGAAAAAACCGTTACAGGCGTTCTGCTCATGAAAAAGCCTGATGGCTCGACCGGTATTTTGCAGGACAGCTTCCTGAATAAAACCAAAGCATATTTGATGAACAAGGCAACAGGAACTTATATTGCAGACAGCAGCGGACATCCCAAAGCATTTGCTATGCAGGACAATGGGGTATTCAGTGCGGAAGGTCTGGAGAATGGTTCCTATACGCTGGATATTCGGTATGATCTGGGCAGTGGTCAGGAAATCACGGTTACCCAGAGTAGTGTACAGGTAACAGCAGATGGTGAAATGAATATTTCCCAGGAGCTGGTCGATCCGTATGGTACAGTAACTGATCAGAACACAGGAGCCCTTATTCCTGGAGCGACGGTTACACTGTATTATGCCAAAACCGATCGTAATGGCAGCAAGGCAGATACAAAAGTAAGCCTGCCGGCTATTCCGGGATTTGAACCGAATAATAATGCGAGTCCGATCCAGCTAACAGATGCCAAAGGATTCTACGCGTATATGGTCTATCCATATACCGATTATTATCTGCTGGTTCACAAAGATGGTTACGCCGATTACAGAAGTGAGACGATTTCGGTAGAAACTGAGATTGTACGCAAAGATATTCAACTGGCGCCGCTGGTCTCCTCATCAGGTGGTCACTCTGGCGGAGGAACCTCCGTTTCTGTAGTATCAGGTACACCTCATGTCCGTGTCAGCGTTACAGCAGACAAGACACAGGTAGAAGAAGGCTCAGTCAGCACGCTTACTGTAGATTATCAGAATGACGGAACAGCTTCTCTGACCAGCGGTACTGTTAATCTGAAGCTGCCGGTCGGCACAGAAGTGATCGCAGCAGATGGAGGAGCAATCAATACGACCACTGAAGCAGTCATGGTGGGCTGGCCGTTATCTCAAGTGAAAACGGGGCAAAGCGGCAAGTTTACCATTCAGGTGAAATGGCCTCAGGCTCATGCAGCCAATGAGAACATGGTAGTTGCTGCTTCTGTCACCTCCGGAAGCAGTGCAGAAGAAACCGCAGATCAATTGTCATCCGTGATGATTCGGGTGTTCTCCCAGCGTTATGATCATCTGGGACACAAGCGGTATATGCAGGGTTATCCAGATAGAAATTTCTATCCGAATCGTTCTCTGACCAGAGCCGAACTCGCTGCCATGGTTGCACGTCTGACCGAGGATGCAGGCACAGCCACCAGAGCAGGCTTCAAAGATGTACCTGTCGGCTACTGGGCGGCAGATTATATTGATATTGCAGTGAATGAGGGGTATTTCCAAAAAGGAACGTACTTCCGTCCAGATGAGCCGGTTACCCGTTCAGAACTCGCAGCAGTAGTTACACGTTTTAAACAGCTTCCGATCAGTCCGCTATCGACGTATCATTTTAATGATATCAAAGACCACTGGGCAGCCAGTGCGATTGAGCAGCTGTATCAGAACCAATGGATCAAGGGCTATCCGGATGGAGCATTCCGTCCGAATGCCAAGATCAGCCGTGTAGAAGCTGCGACAATGATGAATGTAATGCTGAACCGGGGACCGCTGCGGAATCGTGAAGCCATGTTCCCTGATGTACAGCAGGGATACTGGGGATTCGGTAATATTCAGGAAGCAGCGATCTCGCATGAATCGATCATTAATGCAGAAGGCAGTGAAGACTGGATTCAGGATCTATCCCAGGAGATGCGCTAATTAATCGCAGGACTTTTTACAACAGAACCAGATATAAATCAAAGTGTGAATAGCAGTATATTCAAAAAGCCTTCTTTCCAGATCGTGGAGAGAAGGCTTTTTGTAGCGTCATCAATCTGCCGCCCGCTGTGTCGCTGGTAAAGATAATCGTTGGCTTCAGTATTGCCAGAAAAGGAAAGCTGGATTATAATCAACATATGAACAATTGCTCATATGTTATTTCTGATGATAAATCGTTTAATAGGTATTAAAGGAGCGGATAATTATGACATCTACAAACCCTATATCTGACAGTGAAAAGACCCTTCACACTAATCACTCCACAACCCATGATCATGCAGAACACGCTCATCATGGGCATTCGCATCACGGTCATTCGCATCATCATGGCCATGGGCACAATCATTCTCATGCACATAATGCGAACAAAAAGGCGCTGGGCCTGGCTTTTTTCCTGATCGCTGCTTTTATGATCGTGGAAGTGATCGGGGGGATAGTGACGAACAGTCTGGCATTGCTGTCAGATGCAGGGCATATGTTCAGCGATGCGGCTGCACTCGGACTCAGCTTTGTCGCCATGGTATGGGGGCAACGTCAGGCCAGCGGTACCAAAACATATGGCTACAAGCGTTTTGAAGTACTCGCGGCATTTTTGAACGGAATTGCTCTGGTCGTTATTTCACTTTATATTTTCTGGGAGGCTTTCCAGCGTTTTAGTGAGCCGCAGAATATTATGAGCTCGGGAATGCTGACGATTGCTATTATTGGACTGATCGTTAATATACTGGCAGCCTATATCCTCATGAAAGGCGATACTTCCGAGAATTTGAATATCCGTAGTGCCTTTTTGCATGTTATCGGTGATCTGCTCGGTTCGGTAGGGGCGATTGTGGCCGCGCTGCTGATTATGTTCTTTGGCTGGACATTGGCGGATCCGATCGCGAGTATTATTGTCGCTGTACTTGTACTAATCAGCGCCTATCGGGTGACCCGGGATTCTGTGCATATTCTGATGGAGGGCACGCCTGTTCATATTCACACCGAAGAGATTACCCGTGAATTGGCCGGTATCCCGCATGTACAGGGTGTTCATGATCTGCATGTATGGTCGCTGTCATCGGATTTGCCACTGCTGAGCTGCCATCTGATTATCGATGATACCGCCAACGGCAGTCAGATCATGAAGTCGGCACGCGAGCTGATCCAGCAGCATTATGGAATCGGTCATATTACCATTCAGCTGGATACGCCAGATATGAAATGTGAGGGCAACAAGCATTAAAATAAATGCCAAAAAGGAAGTCTCCGAATAGAGACTTCCTTTTTTTGTATGGTCATATGGAGCAGGCTGCACAGGCACAGCGATTATTTATGGGTCAAATGCTGGTGGGTCTGTCTGAAAATCTCTTCTACATGATAATCATCCAGTGAATAAAAAACTGTTTTGCCGACTTTGCGTGGTTTGACGATACGCATATTGCGCAAATAACGGAGCTGGTGGGATACCGCCGACTGGGTCATATCGAGCACTTCACAAATATCATGGACACAAAGCTCTTTCTGAAGAAGAGCATAGATCAACCGGACGCGGGTAGGATCGCCCAGCGCTTTGAAAATTTCGGCCATCGACAGCGCCGTATCATTATTAATCAGTTCCTGCTTCATACGAGCAAGTGCCTGCTGTGAAGCTTCCGTAGCATCGTTGCAATGGCTGCATTCTTCTATAATGGCTTCCTGCTTCACGTTTTTCACCTTCCTCGCAAATCATATATTCTCATTATAGCAAAAATCGTTGCGATTACGAATAGTGGAAATAAAAAAGCGTAAATCAATAACATAAGAGATGACAACCTATAGACGAGAGTGTAAAAGTTTGACGATGCAGTATTTCTTTATTAATATATAAGCATATTATTATATAGTGATTAACGCTGATGACTCTGGATATGGCATTATAGAATATATATATGGATTGACCTATGGACTTTCCATAATAGGAGGGATCAAGTTGGAGATGGAGCTTCATTTTAACAAGCTGGATCAAATGACAGAGTTGGCGGAACAGATCAAGTTGCTGGGTGATCGGACAAGGTTGATTATGGTAGCGCTGCTCAAGGAACGAGAATGGTGTGTATGTGATTTCGTGGATATTTTTGAAATCTCGCAGCCCGGTATCAGCCAGCATATGCGCAAGCTGAAATCCCACAAAATCGTTAAAGAAGAACGCAGGGGGCAATGGGTCTATTATTCGCTCAATATTGCCGACAAGCCACATATTCAGGCCATACTCGATCATCTGCCCGGCAGTAACGAGATTCTGCGTATGCTGAATAAAACAGAATCAAGCTGCAGCAGCCCGGACAATGACCGCTGCTGCTAATATAGCTATATCCCTTTTAAAAAGTAGCAGACTTCGGCTAATTACGGGTACAGGTGAGGATAAAGTGATTCAATAGGTGGCTTGCCTGTTTAACATTACGAATATTGTTATGCTGATCATGTGGAGGAAGTTATTGTGCTTAATGTAATTCTGGCGATTGTTATTTTTGTCATTACTCTTGTTTTTGTAATCTGGCAGCCGCGAAATCTCTCGATCGGCTGGACAGCATGCGGAGGTGCTGCTCTGGCTTTACTAGCGGGTGTAGTGAATCTGCAGGATGTATGGGATGTGACGCAGATTGTATGGAACGCAACATTGACATTTGTTGCGATTATTCTAATCTCGCTTATTCTCGACAAGATCGGATTTTTCGAATGGGCGGCGCTACATATGGCCCGTATCTCTCACGGTAACGGGCTGCGCATGTTTATCTATGTGTCCCTGCTGGGAGCCGTAGTATCGGCTTTGTTTGCGAATGACGGGGCTGCACTGATTCTGACGCCGATTGTTCTGGCAATGGTGCGTGCGCTGAAGCTGAGTGACAAGCATATTCTGCCGTTTATTATGGCGAGCGGTTTTATTGCCGATACTACTTCATTGCCGCTGGTAGTCAGCAATCTGGTGAATATTGTCTCGGCAGACTATTTCCATATTACTTTTATGGAATATGCGGGCCGGATGATAGTACCGAATCTGTTTGCCCTCGGAGCCAGTATTCTGGTGCTGTACATCTTTTTCCGCAAAAGTATTCCAGGTACATTTGACGAGAGCAATCTCAAGCCTCCGGTAGATGCGATCAAGGATATCCGTATGTTCCGACTGTCCTGGTGGGTACTGGGATTGCTGTTGGTAGGTTATTTTGTTAGTGAATTTTTTGATATTCCGGTCTCGCTCGTCGCGGGAGTGATTGCTGTCTTTTTCCTGATTATGGCGAACCGCAGTGAAGCAGTGCCGACACGTGAAGTAGTCAAAGGTGCCCCTTGGGCAATTGTATTTTTCTCGATCGGGATGTATGTGGTAGTATATGGTCTGCGTAATGCAGGTTTGACCGACATATTGGCAGGCATGATTCAGGTGACCGCGGATCATGGGCTGTTCACGGCTACCATGGGCATGGGCTTTCTCTCTGCCATACTGTCTTCTGTCATGAACAATCTCCCGACAGTGCTAATCAATGCGCTGGCTATTCATGGGACTACCGCTGCAGGAGTGATCAAGGAAGGGCTGATCTATGCCAATGTCATCGGATCCGATCTGGGCCCGAAGATGACGCCGATTGGATCACTCGCCACATTGCTCTGGCTGCATGTGCTGAATGGCAAAGGAATTCGTATCTCCTGGGGAACGTATTTCAAAACAGGTATTATCCTGACTATTCCGACCCTGTTCCTGACGCTGCTGGGATTGTACCTGTGGCTGCTGTTGATTGCATAGATGTAACTATTGTCAAATGCACTTCCGAATGATAGTATAGTTCCAATATTAAATGCGATGATGAGAAGAGTAGAATAAATCACTTTTTGTACAGAGAGCTCCAGCCGCTGAAAAGGAGTCAAAAAGTCTTATTTGAAACAAGCCTCTGAGCAGCGGATCGGACCGGATCAACCGGGTATGGTACGACAGGCGCTCCTGTTACAGAGCTAGGGTATAACCGTCAACCGTCTGCTGATCAAAGCAGATTGGCATAGCGGCGTACCTGATAAGGCGGATATAGTGATATATTCGCAAACTGGGGTGGCACCGCGATCAGAATCTCGTCCCCAAGACTATATGTCTTGGAGGTGGGATTTTTTTGTTGTGTCTGTAATCTCGTTCGTACAAGGAATATCTCCGGTATAACGAGCGCAATAAACGAGAAGAAGGATCTGGCAGTTGTAACAGCCGAACCCATATCAAGGAGGTCACCCCATGACGATAATGAACGAGAATCACTCCCATTTTATTCATAAAGTAATTGAAGAAGATATTCGTAACCATGTGTATAGTCGCCCTATAGCGACCCGTTTTCCACCGGAGCCGAACGGTTATCTGCATATCGGCAGTGCTTTTGCGATTATTACCAATGCAGAGCTGGCCCGGCAGTATGAAGGAGTATTCAAGCTGCGGATGGACGATACCAATCCACTCAAGGAAAGTATGGAGTACGTACATTCGATTGTTGAAGATATAGAGTGGCTGGGCTATCGTCCGCAATTGCATTTTGGCTCCGATTATGCGGAATATTATTATGAAGCAGCAATTCGGCTAATCCGTAAAAACAAAGCCTATGTCTGTGATCTGACACCGGAAGAAATGACGCTGTACCGTGGCACCCTGACCGAACCCGGAATCAATAGTCCTTATCGCAATCGCTCTGTCGAAGAAAATCTGGCATTGCTGGCCGATATGCGCGCCGGTCAAAATGATGCCGGAACCCGGGTGCTGCGGGCAAAGATCGATATGGCCTCTCCGAATATGACTTTGCGGGACCCCGTATTGTACCGGATTATTCACGCCCCGCATTACCGTACAGGAACAGAGTGGTGTATATATCCGATGTATGATTTTGCCCATCCGATCCAGGATATGCTGGAGGGAATTACTCATTCACTCTGTTCGATCGAGTTCAAAGAACATCGGCCGCTGTATGAATGGGTACTGCATGAACTGGAAGTGAAGGAGCCACCCAAACAACGCGAGTTCGGACGGCTCAATATTACAGGAGTTGTAACAAGCAAACGGTATCTGCGCGAATTGGTAGAAGGAGGTTACGTCGACGGATGGGATGATCCGCGACTGCCTACACTGCAAGGAATGCGACGTCGGGGATATACACCAGAGAGTATTCATTCCTTTTTCAGAGAGATTGGAATGATTCGTACCAGCAGTACTGTGGACATGTCCATGCTAGAGCATACTATTCGTCAGAACCTGAAGCCAGGCACACGCAGCGCCATGGTCGTAATGGACCCGATCAAGGTAGTCATTACCAACTATCCTGCAAATAAAACCGAGTGGCTGACCATAGAGAACAATGCGGAGAATGAAGAAATGGGTACACGGGAGCTTCCGTTTACGAGAGAGCTCTGGATAGAGCGGGAAGACTTTATGGAGGAACCGATTCGTGGATTCCACCGTCTGTCTCCGGGAGTGGAAGTGCGACTGAAAGGAGCTTATTTTATTCGCTGTGAGCATATCGTTCACGATCCTTTTTCAGGAGAGATCGTGGAACTGCACTGCACGTATGATCCGGCGACACGAAGCGGCAGCGGCTTTACAGACCGCAAAGTCAAAGCAACGCTGCACTGGGTATCGGCTGCCCACGGTGTTTCTATAGAGGCGCATCTGTACTCTTCACTGCTCCGCGAACCAGATGCGGTGTCTACAGGGACGGTTGATTGGCAGGAACGCATCAATCCGGAATCCCTGATCCGCATGATAGGCTGTATAGCGGAACCATCACTTCTTCAAGCATCGGCAGGAGATCGTTTCCAGTTTATCCGACACGGTTATTTCTGTGTAGACTCTAACTATACAACGGCTGAGCGTCCTGTCTTCAACCGAATTGTATCTCTCAAAGATTTCTGGAAAGGCAATAAACGATAAAATTTACGCAGACAGAGCTGTATCTATACCTGTTCGTTTTAACATATCGTAAACGTTTTGAATTATCATAAACTGCGACAAAAAGCGCCCTTCGGATAGCCGAGCGGCGCTTTTTGTGATTCTAATTCTCCTCGTCCCTGATCGCCTGCTCAATCCCGAGCAAAATCAGTTTTAAGCCAAATTCAAAAGACTGATGGGTACCCATCACCTCATACCCTTTATTATTGAACATTCGGCGGAAAAGACCGGCTTCGTCTTCGCTCATGGAATCTAGGAGGGACAACATTTTGTCACCCGGCAGGGTCTCCCCATTATCGGAGATAGCTTCAACACTGCGCTGATGCTGGTAGTCATCCATTACAAAATAAAAAATGTAATTCACAAAAGTAGTCACTACCTGAAATTTCTGATCGGATCGCAGCGGGGTCGATTCTACGCAAAGCAGCATCCGGTTGGTAAAACGGATAATATCCGGTTCATTGGGCAGTGTTATCATCATAATCTGGGTCGAGCAGGGATAACGCATAAGCACGCGGCGTATAACCGCAGCGATCTCGGTCATCTGCTGCTTCCAGTCTCCATCTGAATCAAATTCTTCCAGAATCATTTTGCATACCTGATTGGCAAGCCGCTGATAAAGATCCTGTTTGCTTTTGAAATACCAGTACAGGGAAGGCGCTTGTATATTCAACCGGGTAGCCAGACGTCTTAGACTGAACTTTTCGATATCGTCTTCACCGAGAAGTTCCCAGGAAGCTTCCAAAATACGCTCTTCCGAAATCTGTGGTTGCTGTTTTTTCATCATATCCGTCCTTTTTATCTAACAGTGTAAGTTTATACTTTACAGCTTCATATTCGTATGATAACATCTAACACTGTAAGGCACAATCTAACACTGTTAGATAAAATTAAAAGAAAGTAGGAATAGAGATGGATGCTGAAAATCTCCATTATTTTGAGAAAGCTCCTGTTGCCAAAGCGATTGCCCATTTTGCTGTACCGATGATGCTGGGGATGTCAATGAGTGTGATTTATTCGATTTTAAATGCTTATTTTCTCGGTACTCTGCACAATACAGCCATGCTGACAGCGCTGGCGCTCACATTGCCTTTATTTGCGGCTCTAATGGCACTCGGCAATCTGATTGGCATAGGTAGCGGTACTTTTATTTCCCGTTTGCTGGGAGAAAAAAGATATGATGATGTCAAACATGTATCGTCGTTTGCTTTTTACAGCAGTCTGATACTGGGGTTGCTTGTTATCGCTGCCGGCTTGCCGCTGATTAACTCTATCGTTTACGGTCTTGGAGCAGCAGCAAGTTCATTCGAATTTACCAAGGATTATGTTACAGTGATGCTGATCGGTTCGCCTGTGATCGTGTTATGTTTTACACTGGAAAATATTGTTCGTTCCGAAGGATCGGCGATTACATCCATGATCGGCATGATTATTAGTGTGGTAGTCAATATTGTACTAGATGTACTGGTTATTTTTGTGTTCCATTGGGGAGTCACCGGCGTGGCGTCAGCTACAGTTGTCTCGAATCTGGCTGCAAATGTATTTTACGCAGTTCATATAGGCTGGAGAACCCGGTTTCTGACGCTTTCTATCCGCTGGTTCAAAGTAACCCGAGAAATCCTGGGCAATGTGCTCAAAATCGGTGTACCTGTATTTATCATGAGTCTGTTTTTGGGAGCGATGTCGCTTATATTCAATTTATTTCTGACTGAATATGGAGATCAGGCTGTAGCGGCTTATGGCATTTCATCGCGGCTGCTGCAATTTCCCGAGTTTATTCTGATGGGATTATGCGAAGGTGTAGTGCCACTCATTGCTTTCTCTTATGCGGCCAACAGATTGCGGATGAAGCAGACGATTACGTTTACGATTCAGGGTATTGTAATATTGGCTGTGGCATTTGGTGCTGTTGTGTATCTGGTATCCGGTCATCTGATTGGTCTGTTCACCAATGATCCATTATTGATCGAAATGGGAAGTTATATTTTGCATGTTACTTTCCTGTCGTTATTTATTACTGGAATTACGACACTGTTTACCGGGATTTTTCAGGCTACCGGCCAGGGAACAGCTGCTTTTGTGATGTCGATCATCCAGGGAGTTACACTGATTCCTGTATTGTATATCGCGAACCGGATTAATGGATTCCATGGTGTCGTCTGGTCTCTTGTCATTTCGGATATCGCTGCTTTTGTAGTGGGAGCCGCCATGCTGTATATACTACGAAACCGTCTGCAGCCCGATATGGAGCAGCTGGCCGAGTAGAATATGGATGATACTGGGGCTGCAGCAGAAAAGATGCTAAAATGATAGGGGAGAAAGTAGAGCGGACAGGAGGGCAGGCCATGAACAAGCAGGAACAGGTCATGACAGAATTCAGGGAATTATTTAACAAAATGGCTTGGCTGAACAAATACAAAATGGAACACAGTCTAGAGGGGTACAAGCCTTCGGAAGTGCATTGTATCGATTACATTGGCAAACATGCAGAGTGCAATGTCACACGGCTCGCCGAATCCCTGTATATGACCCGTGGTGCGATCAGCAAAATAACCAAAAAACTGATCGATCGGCAATTGATCCAGAGCTATCAAAAACAGGATAACAAAAAAGAGATTTATTTTAGACTGACTGACCAGGGAGAATCTGTATTTGCGATTCACGACAGGCTTCATCGTGAATTCCAGCAGCGTGATCAGATCGTGTTTGATCAGATTACCGATGAACAGTTTGACAGTATGCTGAGATTTATAGAAAAGTACAGTCAACATCTCGACCAGGAAATACAAAAGCAGGGCATTAGTATCAATTAAAGAATAAGCAAAAATAGTACCATCTACTATCAGTATAGTTATAAAGACAGCCTGTCTGCATGACAATAAGGCTGTTTTTTATATTTAAATTTTTGTTGACTAGGAAACAAAAATATTATATTGTTGACATGGAAACAATAATAGAAAGAAGGTTACTTCTATGTCAACGTCTTCTCCCCAATCATTCGGACTACCCAAAAAGACACTGGGTGCTGCCTGGGCGATAGCTCTTGGTGCGATTGCTCCGATGTTGGACTCGACCATGATCAATATTGCTATCGACCCGCTTAACCAGGCATTCCATACTACGCTGGCTATCGTTCAATGGGCAATTACCGGCTATATCCTGGCACTGGCAGTCGCTGTACCGATCTCGGGCTGGCTGATGAACCGCTATAATGGCAAACGAATCTTTATCGGAGCAGTCATCGCTTTTGGTCTTCTGTCGATTCTGACAGGGATTAGCTGGAACATTTCCATCTTTGTCTTTTTCAGGCTGCTTCAGGGATTCAGCGCGGGGATTATTACGGCACTCATGTCTGCACTCCTCGTCAAAACAGCAGGGCCTGATCATCTCGGAAAAGTAATAGCTATCGTCAGTACACCCATGATCCTGGGACCTATTCTGGGGCCGGTGATAGGAGGCATGATTATTCAGATCGCTTCCTGGCACTGGATTTTCTTTATCAATGTATTTATCCTCTGCATCGCTGTTCCTCTCATGATAAAATATATTCCCGATTTTGAACCTTTTGATAAAAACAGCCGTCTCGATATGCCGGGTATTATTCTGTTGTCTACAATTAGTGCCGTATTGATCTATGGTATTACCCAAGCTTCCGGATATGCTTCGTTTCATAATCGGGAGACACTGCTGTGGGTAGGGATTGGTCTGGTGCTAATCGCCGTCTATATGGCTTATGATCATATGCGGGGACATCAGACTGTATTGCCGATGAATCTGTTTGCTCACCGGAGCTTTGCCGCTTCCAGCGCAGGATTGTTTCTTGCCAATATGGCGATTATAGGTCCGATGCTGATCTTGCCGCTCTTTTTTCAAAGTTTCCGTCATTTTACAGCTATTGAATCGGCGCTTGCGCTTATACCGCAGGGAGTAGGAATGCTGATTACCCGGCCGCTGATCGGGACGATGATAGACCGTATAGGTGCCAAATATGTAGTGATAGTCAGTCTTGGGCTTGCGCTGATCGGCTCGGTACCGCTCGTATTTATTACAGATCAGACGAGTATGATCTGGATTGCTTTCTTGTTATTCATTCGTGGTACCAGTGTAGGAGGCATTATGCTGCCGCTGACCAGTGATGCTTATACCGGGCTCGACAGCAGACAGATCCCCGAAGCCAGTATCGGTATCAACATTATTGAGAATCTGGGTTCCAGCTTTGGCTCTGCCGTTATGGCTACGGTTGTCGCCAGCTCGATTTCCCCAATCCAGTCAGCAATGGATCATCCAGAAGGATATCAGGCCGGATTCCTGGTATCGGCTATTGTGCTGGCACTGATCTTTTTTCCCGGCCTGCTGCTTACCCATAAGAAGAATATTCATCACCGGAATAACGTTCAGGAATGAATGATTCAGTCTATTTCAGTCAGAAAGTAGTGCAGATCATCTACTTTTCGCCAGAAGACAGGGAAGCTTTGACTTTGCTCTATAGAGGAACTATAATGAACCTAACATATGAACAATTACTCATGTATTGTTATTGAGAGGGGAGATTATCCTTGGAGCATACTCAGGATAAAGTCGTCCGGCGTGAACTGATTCTCGATGGTTTGCACTGTGCCAACTGTGCAATGAAAATTGAGAACAATGTACAGAAAATTCAAGGTGTATCCGCCTGTTCAGTCAACTTTGTAAGCAAGACGCTAATGCTGGAGACGGCAAATGGATATGAAAAAGCGGTAGTGGATGAAGCGACTCGTACAGTTAACCGGATTGAGCCGCAGGTAACCGTACGATTGAAACAGCCTGCTGCTATATCTGACATGGCGCAGCAGACAACGTCAGATTCGGAGACAGAACAGAAGCCGGGATTATCCCGGCGTCAGATCATGATAACACGGCTGGTTGTAGGGGCAGGCCTGACAGCAGCCGGTCTGTGGGTGCCGCTGCCGGGTTGGGCGGAATTTACGATTTTTCTGGTCGCTTATCTGATTGCCGGCGCGGATATTGTATGGCAGGCAGTGCGTAATATACTGCGTGGACAGGTGTTTGATGAGTATTTCCTGATGTCGGTAGCGACGATTGGTGCTTTTGCCGTACAACAGTATCCCGAAGGTGTAGCGGTTATGCTCTTTTACCAGGTAGGAGAGATGTTCCAGGGAATGGCGGTAGACCGCTCACGGCGATCGATTACGGCGCTGATGGATATTCGTCCGGATTATGCCAATATACAGACAGAAGACGGCACTATACAGGTATCACCCGAAGCCGTACAAATCGGCGATCATATGATAATCAAACCTGGGGAAAAGGTACCGCTGGACGGAATTGTTATTGAAGGCTCCTCTATGCTGGATACTTCGGCACTCACAGGTGAATCGGTACCTCGCGAAGTGGCACCCGGCAAAGAAGTATTAGGCGGCTGTATTAATAAAAATGGGCTATTGACCGTCAAAGTCACCCGAATGTTCAGTGAATCTTCGGTAGCCAAAATTCTCGAACTGGTCGAAAATGCCAGCAGCAAAAAGGCACCGACAGAGAAATTTATTACACGGTTTGCCCGTTACTATACACCGGAAGTCGTTATTATTGCGGCAATGCTGGCTGTTGTTCCGCCGCTGCTGATCAGTGGTGCGACGTTTTCGGACTGGATATACCGAGCACTGATTTTCCTCGTCATCTCGTGTCCGTGTGCACTGGTCGTCTCGATCCCACTTGGATTTTTTGGAGGGATTGGTGCTGCTTCAAAAGCGGGAATCCTGATCAAAGGCAGTAACTATCTGGAAGCGCTGAATGATGTGCGCTATGTGGTATTTGACAAGACAGGTACACTGACCCACGGGACTTTTGCCGTTACTGCAATTTACCCTGCTAATGGGTATTCGGAGAATCAGCTGCTGGAGTTGGCTGCATATGCAGAGCTGCATTCCAATCATCCGATTGCCGAATCGATCCGTACCGCTTATCAAGGTAAGATTAATACGAATCGAGTGGGCCACTATGACGAAATTGCTGGTCATGGTATCCAGGCGGAATTGGATGGACAGCAGATTCTGGCCGGTAATGCACGATTGATGGAGCGCGAACATATTCATTATATAGAACCCCAAGCTCCAGGCACGGTGATTCATCTTGCCTGCGAGGGACAATATGCCGGTAGTATCGTGATCGCCGATACAATCAAAACAGATGCAGCTGCAGCTATTCAGCAGCTCAAGCAGCAGGGCATCCGCCGTACCATAATGCTGACTGGTGATAGCTGGACTGTCGGCGAGGCAGTTGGCAGACAGCTCGGAATCGATGAAGTGCATGCCGAATTGCTGCCGCAGCATAAAGTAGAAGAAATAGAAAAACTGGAGCAGCAGCGCGGCAAACGGGAAAAAACGATCTTTGTCGGCGATGGCATTAATGATACACCGGTACTTGCCCGCGCCGATATTGGCGTAGCGATGGGCGGACTCGGGTCGGATGCTGCGATTGAAGCTGCCGATATCGTGATTATGACGGATGAACCTTCCAAGCTGGCGACGGCTGTTCGTATTGCCAGACGTACCCGCCGTATTGTATGGCAGAATATCGTATTTGCATTGGGAGTCAAAGCGGTATTTCTTATTCTGGGCACATTCGGTATTGCTACCATGTGGGAAGCCGTATTTTCGGATGTAGGTGTTACTTTGCTTGCCGTACTGAACGCGACTCGTGTACTGCGTGCCGAGACACCAGCTACAGGCGGAACTTTACCGGAGAGTCAGCCAGCCTAGGATATAGTGAATACCTGTATAGTCAGCTGGTAAAAGAATATAGCAGAGCGATAATCGATCCTTGTCTGTCTAATGATCATTCGGAGTAGACCGGGGAAGCCTACCGCGATTCAATAGCTTGTTATACAGTTAAAACGATAAAACCGTATGCGTTACAAACGCTGCGGTTTTTTTGTTATCTATTGATAAAATAGGTATATAGTACCTAACAGATGACTTCAAATGGATAATAATGATGTGTAAATGCTTTTATGGTACATATTAACTAATTTTTCGACAAAATTTGTTCTATTTATAGGTCTATTGTGTTATTATACTGATAAAAGGGTAACTAAATACCTGAATAAATCAACGAAAAGAACTTGCCTATGAAGCAGACAGGTTTCTATTCAGTTGTTAATTTTTATAGGTGATTATGACAACGGTACGACACCATAAAACAATTACAGTCACACCAGAATAAGCAGCTGGTCAATCGGATAGAAGGAGAATAGATGATGAAGATCACAAGTTATGTTTTTGTTAATCAATACCTGGATGTACAGGACAATGAAGGCAATATGATGGTAGGACGTGTAGAAACAGTCGACGAGCAGGCGATTGTACTGGGCGATATTACCCGCAAAGAAAAGCTGGTTCTAAGCGAAATGATCAAACGGGATGTATTTGTCTTCTTTGTTGGTCATGACAAGCTGAAGTATCAGTTCCAGACCCGGATGGAGCGGATAGAGGGCGAGCCGCTCAAACTGAAGCTGCAGGCTCCTGATCCTGCTGATATTATCAAAATTCAAAATCGTGACTATTTGCGGATCAGCTCTTCCGTACGCTGTGATCTGAAAGTCGAACAGGAACCGGAGCAGCAACTGGAGATTTATACTCACGATATCAGCGGTGGCGGCTTGTCCTTTTATACCCGCACACCTGTAGAATATGATAAATACTCTGGTACCATGTATCTCTATAAAGGAGAAAATGAAATATCGCTGCCTTTCAAAGCGGATCTGGTATATATGAACGAACTGGATGCCGGACGTTACAAAGTAGCGCTTCAATATAGTGATATCAAGGAACAGCATCGCAATCATATTATCCGTTATGCAATCCAGGAACAAGTGCGGGTACGGAAATAGCCCCTGCGCCTATCGCTTCTGCAGCGGCATTAACTACATCGATAAGTACCGATAAAAAGTAGTTTCTATAGAGTAGCCTCAGAATGGCATCGAAGATATATATATAAAGATATAAATAAACAGCAAGCCTGGTCTCTAAGACCGGGCTTTTTGTTTGTTGTATCGGCGGTAGAACGATATACAGCACATATGGTAACAAATAAAGACCAGGATACAGTGTATTGTCCCGGGTCTATAGATAGGGGAACTGCATCTTATGTATCATAAATGCGTCAACCCCTTTATAAATGAACAAATTGCGACGATATTTGACAAAAGACAGGTAAATGATTTATGGTGTTAAAGGTTACAAAAATTTAATAAATGTTTCTGATGTCGTTGATTGGTTTAAATTATTCAGTTTGCACCGCGGGTCCTTACTATAAAGGGAATTTGTTTACATAGATAGAGAGCTCAGATTACCCCTGGACAGAGGTTGAAGCAACTCCGCAAGCACCGAAGGGAGAAGTATTTGTTTGAAGAAAATGATATTGTCTCTGCTGGCTGCCTCCATTATTTGCACAGCAAATCCAGCCGGCGCGTCTGCAAGTTCGTCAACATTCAAAAGTGAAATCAAAACAGAAGCCAGCAAGGTGATCGGTACTCCTTATGTACTTGGAGGAACAAGTACACGGGGATTTGATTGTTCCGGATTCACACGTTATGTATATAAGAAATTAAACAAGACTCTGCCGCGTACAGCCAGACAGCAGGCGAGGATCGGCAAGCCTGTAGCCAAAGGCAATCTGTCTGTAGGCGATCTTGTCTTTTTTAACACAATGGGAAGAGGAATCTCCCATGTCGCTATCTATATTGGTCATAACAAGATTATTCATGCAGCCAGCAGCAGTGGCGTAACGATCAGCAGTCTGTCACAATCCTATTATGCCAAACGCTATGTGACTGCCAGGCGGGTCGTAAAATAAATCAAGAACAAGCACCAACCTATTTATAATAGACGCTTTATAAACCAAAACGTGGAATTCATTTCTGTATGATGTACAGAGAATGGATTCCACGTTTTTGCATGAGATAGAGTAGTATATTTAATTTGTTATAAAAAGGTATATCCCTATCGTTATTTTTTAAATAAATAGATTATGCGAAGCCTGATCAGCCTGACCGAGATAGTAGCCCACTCCACCAATTTTGACATTATCGATCAGTTCTTCATGCTGAATCCCCATGACATCCATCGACATCTGGCAGGCGACCATTTCTACGTCGAGCGAAGTAGCAGTCTGGATCAGTTCCTCCAGGGAAGGTACGTTTTTGTGCTGCATGATGCCACGGATCATGCGCGGACCCATACCAAGCATATTCATACGGGAAAGCCGCAGCTGTCGACTGCTTCCAGGCATCATCGTACCGAACATGCGGCTGATCAGATTTTTGCTTACCGGAGCAGCTGGTGGTTTGCGCAGTACGCTGAGCCCCCAAAAAGTAAAGAACATCGTCACTTTGCGTCCGCTGGCAGCAGCACCGGTAGCAATAATAAAGGAGGCTATCGCTTTGTCGAGATCTCCACTAAAAACGACCATCGTACTCGCAGCTGGGCTGGAAGTCTCTGCAGACAGGGTGTTCCGAGGCGCTGGATGATGATCTTGGTCAGTGAAAACGGGTTGCTCGGACTTGCGCAGCAGCGCGGTAATTGTGCCTCCATGACCACGGCTGATCTCAAGCAGCGGCTGATGAGACATGGACGCCCAGGCTTGTATGTCTTCATAAAATCCCGGATCGGATGCGGTTACCCTTAGACTCTGACCATTCTGCAACGTATCCATTTGTTGCTTGACCTGAATAAGCGGGCCGGGACAGCTCAAGCCACACACATCCAGTTCGATCGGAGCAGAAGGAGTATTTGCATCGCCGGTAGAATGAAGAGCCGCAGCGGTAGCAGCAACAGGTTCACCAACAGACTGATAAGGATTAACCGATAATTCGGCAGTGGATGCAGAAGGCTGAACAACTGCTGTCTTGGGCTTAGATGAATGATGATCTACTGGTACGGACAGATGATCCTGGGAACTTTGAGCAGGAGGAGACAGAGTAGCAGCCGGGTACATCAGCTTATATGTCTTGTATCCGCCGCTCAGATTTTTCACCCGATAACCATGCTGTGCCAGAATCCGTGCCGCTGTATATCCGCGCAGTCCAACCTGGCAATAGACCCAGATTTCTCTGGAAATATCCAATTCGCCTATCCGTGCCCGCAGCTCATCGACAGGAACCGAGATGGAGCCGGGAATATGACCATTCTGATGTTCGATAGAAGTCCGCACGTCTACGAGTAGTGATTGCCCGGTATCTATAGAAGCAATATCGCCGTAGGTGAAAGTCTGTACATGACCATTTATAATATTCTGCGCAGCATAGCCTGCCATATTCACCGGGTCTTTGGCAGAAGAATAGGGTGGGGCATAACTGAGCTCCAGTTCGGTCAGATCATGGATTGTTCCACTTAGCCGGATCACTACCGCAATATCGTCTATCCGTTTGTCCACTCCCTCATAACCGACAGCCTGCGCACCGAGAATACGGCCTTCCGGCGTAAATAACAGCTTGATCGTGAGCGCAGTGGCACCAGGGTAATAAGAAGCATGAGAGCTGGGGTGTACAATCGTAGTCTGATACGGTACACCCAGCCGCTGCAGGGTTTTCTCATTACTGCCGGTAGTGGCACCGGTCAGACCGAATACTTTGATAATAGAAGTCCCTTGTGTTCCTTTGTAGGTAGAATCGAGTCCACCCAGTCGGTCAGCAATAATCCGGCCTTGCTTGTTTGCCGGACCGGCCAGGGGGATCGAGACAGGAAGCTGGTGAATATAGTCCTGTACCTCAATCGCATCGCCTGCTGCATGAATATGCGGCACACTGGTCTCCAGCTTGTTATTGACTATAATATGCCCGCGTGTACCGAGTTCAATCCCGCTGTCTGCGAGAAATCCGGTATCCGGTACTACACCGACAGCGAGAATCACCAGATCGGTTTGCAGTTCCTGACCGCTACCCAGCTGTACGATAATTCCTTGTGCAGCTTCCCGAAAAGCGATGACCCGCTGCGAAAATAACAGCTGTACACCATGCTGCTGCATTTCCTGTGCGAGAGAGGCAGCGATCTCCGGATCAAATGGAGTCAGCAGCTGAGGATTGCCCTCGATGAGCGTAACATCAAGACCTGCTTCTCGCAGATTCTCGGCCATCTCTACACCTATAAATCCACCGCCTATGACGATCGACGATTGTTTGTTAGACGAATTTATTTGCTTTTTGATCCGATCAATATCAGGAATATTACGTACCGTATGAATCAGGGGATGATCGACTCCGGGGATAGCTGGAATAACAGGCTTGGCTCCGGGAGAGAGGATCAGCTCATCATAGCTTTCGCTGTATTCTCCACGTTCAATACTGTTAATCTGAACTATCTTCCGCTCCGGATCTACCGATATTACTTCGCTATCGGTTCGTACATCAATCCCAAAGCGGTCCGCCATGCCGCTGGGAGTCTGTACAAGCAGCCGTTCCCGATCGGCAATAGCACCACCGATGTAATAAGGCAGTCCACAGTTGGCAAAAGAAATATAAGGCCCTTTTTCCAGCATAATAATTTCTGCATGTTCATCCAGCCGGCGGAGCCGGGCAGCAGCAGAAGCACCGCCAGCTACCCCGCCAACAATAAGAACCTTGCGTTTTTGAGTTTTGTTTTCCATATTATTCTTCCTCTCCGAAAAAGACGGCAATCAGTTGTTCGATCCGCTCATCCGCGATAATATAATTGACTTCCAGACCGCTGCGTTCGGTCATGACGATACCGGCACTGCGCAGTTTTTGCAGATGCTGGGAGACGGTAGACTGCGGCAGATCAAGACATTCCTGCATATACGACACATTACATTTCTTTTTGCGCAGCAGCCCACGCACAATACAGAGCCGTACCGGGTGAGACAGTGCTTTGAGCACTTCGGCAGGTTCGTCGTACTTTTTCCAATCCTGTATATTAAAAGCAGAATTCATCTTGTATACCTCCCGGTTTTGATTTCAATAAATTACAGTACAAAGTCATAAAGTATATAGAATAAATACAGTATGATAGGGTAAATATTTTGTAAAAGATAAATATCATGAATCGTTATATCGTAATATTACGTTATATTGATTTAGTGGTCAATATTTATTTTTTACTGGAAAAAAGATACACTATCACTGGATAGATGGGAGGCATACGCAATCTATACCAGCAGGTATATGGTAAATACCAAGCAAACGAGCCACAAGAACAAATCAAGCTGTCTATAGATGTAAATAATTCATACCAGTCAGCTTGTATAGATGGGAAGGAGGAAGTCCAAAATGGGAAAATGGATTGATTATGCACTTGGATTTTGTATTCTGGGTGGGTCACTTCGTTTGTATAGCAGCACAGGGAATATTCATTATCTTTGGCTGGCACTTACGCTGGGTCTGTTTGCAGTACATATCATTTTCTATAATAGACGGGAGAATAACGACTCCGATCAGGACACATCGACGGAGTCATCTCCGCAAGTCTCCAGTACCAAGCAAAAATGGGGAATAAACCAGACGCTGCTCATTGTTAGCTTGTTTATGATGATGCTCAGTGTCAGCGTTATCTATATAAGTGAAACGTATCAACTGTCGCCAGCATTTGCATGGAGTACACTGGCTGTTCAACTGGTCGTAACCTGTGCAGCCAGCGGGTCTTTGCTACGACAAAGAAGCCGATCACTGAGTCAGTAAACCTACAACAAGATATACAAAATAAACTCGTTACCATCGGAAAATGATACTCGACAACATAGAAAAGCAACAAAAGGAAAGGGTGTTGCATTTATAAAAATATGTGTTATACTAAAAATATCTTAAATATGAGATATACAATTTAAGATCAATTATCAAAGTTTTTGCAGCAGCATAAAAAGTCAGTAAACACAAAATCAAACTAAAATAATGCCAGCAAACAGCTGCCATAACAACGGAGGTATAATTATGATCCAAAGCTTAACTCGTATTAATGAACTTGCCCAAAAACAGCGCGAACACGGCCTGAACGATGTAGAAAAAGAAGAACAGCGTGTACTGCGTCAGGAGTATCTGCGTGAGATTCGTGGACAGGTACTTGGCACATTTTCCCGGTTGACTGTAGTCGATGCTATGGGTAATGATGTTACTCCTGACAAACTGCGCGCTGAAAAAGAAAAAGGATTTATTATTGATTAAACGATGACTTCTCATTTAGCCAATCTGCTAACTGATCCAGGTCATTGGTATACTCGGCATCCCTGAAAACCCGTATGTATAAACCGCAAGGTGGAATCCATACGGGTACGGGGATGCTTTTTTTGTTGCAGCCTGCACGGCTACCCTAAGCAGCAACCCAATCTACATAGCAAGTGAACGAAATAGAAATTTTCAAAAAATTATAATTTGCATAGACAGATTCCGCGAGAACGCCTGGCTCTATGGAAGGATGAGATTTTATGTATGGATATATTCAGGCTTGGATTTGGAATTACCGGTTTAGGTGTCTTAACAGAAGGTTATAAAAACACAGTCGGACTTTTTGGTTATCAGACCAAATGCTGTCAGGACGATGTTATCCAAATTACACATCATGCCATAGATTGCCGTACTGATTTGTGAGAATTTTGATATCCCTAATTAAATTAAAAAGAGTGTAACGTGAACAGAGCACAACAGAGTGCACATGGAATAATCGATTTAAAAGAGGTGAATACATGAATAAGACGCTGGATAAGCGGGCACAGATTGTTGAAGCATCACTCGCGCTTTTTGCCGAGAGAGGTTTTGATGGTACAACTGTACCCGAGATCGCTGAACGGGCGAGTGTAGGAGCAGGCACTATTTACCGCTACTTCTCTAGCAAGGAAGCGCTGGTCAACGCGTTATTCCAGGATCGGCTGGCGAGATTGCATGAGGGATTTGAACAGGCTTTTCCGCAGACAGGCGATCCACGAGCCCAGTTTCGCCATATTATTATGCGGTTGACCGAGTTTGCCGGTACCGATCTGAATGCGCTGCATTTTATTGATACGCATTATTATTTCAGATTGCTAAATGAGCAGAGTCTGAACGTATATTACGAACTGATGGATTTTTTTGATCGGTTTATTCGTAACGGTCAGCAGCAGGGTATGATCAAAAATCTGCCTTCGCATACACTGATTCTGATGGTATTCGGCGCATTTCTCGGGATATGCAAGCAGAAAATGGCATCTGGCTTTACTATTACGGATGACGCGCTGCTTCAGCAGGCGGATCAATGCTGCTGGGACATGATTGCTGTCCACAATTGAAAAAGCAACTGGTTTTGATATATCATAATTGTCATATCTTTTTTTATTGCATTATAAACGGAATGAATATTCATTCCTTATCACTTATTCCTTTCTCAACTGTTGATTGTCGCTATAGCCACGTATCCAGACAGGAGGAGATTTATAATGTCAACAATTCCACAGCCCAAAACATTTGGACCACTCGGCAACCTGCCTTTGATTGATGCAGAGCATCCGTTAGAAAGCGTAATGAAACTGCTTGATGAACATGGACCACTGATTAAGCTCGAATTTCCGGACCGTGAAGAAATCTATACATCTGACCCCCATCTGGTCAAAGAGCTGTCCGACGAATCCAAATTTGATAAAAATGTATGGAGTCCTTTGCAACGGGTACGTCCTTTTGCCGGAGACGGTCTGTTCACCAGCTGGACGAATGAACCAAACTGGGGTAAAGCGCATCGTCTGCTCATGCCCAGCTTCAGTCAGCGTGCTATGCAGGACTATCATGACAAAATGGTCGATATCGCTGTTCAGCTGGTACAAAAATGGTCACGTTTGAACCGCGACGAGCCGGTCGAAGTGCCGGATGATATGACCCGGCTGACACTGGATACAATTGGACTGTGTGCGTTCAATTACCGATTTAACAGCTTTTACAGTCAGGAACCTCATCCTTTTGTAGAGAGTATGGTCGAGGCATTGGATGAAGCGATGAACCAGGGGCATCGGCTGGAGATTCAGAACAAGCTGGCACTTCACAAAAAGCGCGAATTCCAGAAAAATATCGACTATATGTTCGAAGTGGCGGACGGCCTTATTGAGCAGCGCAAGGAAAATGGAGATCATGGAGAAAATGATTTGCTCAGTCGGATGCTAAACGGCGTTGATCCGGAGACCGGAGATAAGCTGCCGGATGAGAATATCCGCTATCAGATGATTACCTTTCTGATCGCCGGTCATGAGACGACGAGTGGACTATTGTCTTTTGCCCTGTATTTCCTGCTCAACAATCCCGACAAGCTGGAAAAGGCACGTGCCGAAGTGGATCGTGTACTGGCTGACCCTATACCGGGCTACAAACAGGTACGTGATCTGAAATATATCCGCATGATTCTGCGAGAAGCGCTGCGTCTGTGGCCGACGGCACCAGCCTTTTCCCGGATGGCCAAGGAAGATACGATACTGGCAGGCCAGTATCCGCTGCAAAAAGGGCAAAGCGTCAACATCATCAGTCCTTCTCTGCATCGTAACCGGGAAGTTTGGGGTGACAATGCAGAAGCCTTTGAACCGGAACGATTTGAAGACGAATCTCAGATTCCGGAGTATGCGTACAAGCCATTTGGACATGGGATGCGTGCTTGTATTGGTCAGCAGTTCGCCATGTATGAAGCGACACTGGTGCTCGGTATGCTGGTCAAGCATTTTGAATTCGAGGATGCCGAGCAGTATCAGCTCAAGATCCGTGAGGCCCTGACGCTGAAGCCGGACGGATTCCGTATGAAGGTACATCCGCGTACTGCCCGCGTCGCCGTAGCGATTCCTGGTACCGAAGGTACAGAACAGCAGAACGAGCCCGAAGTGTCCCAAGCGGTTCAAAAGCATGATACTCCGCTGCTCGCTCTGTACGGCTCCAATCTGGGTACCTCCGAAGCGGTAGCGAGAGAACTGGAAGAAGGCGGAAAAACGTACGGATTCGAGACATCTGCTGCACCTTTGGATGATTATGCGGGCAATCTGCCGCAGGAAGGCGTACTGATGATCGTGGCTTCTTCGTACAATGGTCAGCCGACCAGCAATGCGGAGAAATTCGTCAACTGGCTGCAAAATGCTGATAGCAGCAGCTGCAAAGGTGTAAAATACGTGGTCTTCGGTTGCGGCGACCATAACTGGGCGAGTACGTATCAGCGTATTCCCAAGCTGATTGATGAGCTGCTGGAGCAAAAAGGCGCCGAGCGTATTTTCCGCCGTGGTGAAGGTGATGCGAGCGGAGATTTTGAAATGCAGCTGGACGAGTGGAGAAGTGAACTGTGGCCGGAGCTGTTCAAGATTTTCAATGTAGAGATCAATGAACAGGAATTGAAAAAAGAAAATGCTATTCAGGTACAGTTCGTTAATTCGCCGGTCGGCAGTCCGCTCGTGCGTAATTATAATGCAGTAGAATGCGAGATTGCGGAAGCCTATGAGCTGCAGCAGCCGGACAGCGGGCGCAGCACACTGCATCTGGAGATTGCCCTGCCACCGGGTGAGACGTACCACGAAGGCGATCATATGGGGATTATCCCGCGCAATCCGCAATCGCTCGTACAGCGTGTACTTCGCCGATTCCGCATGGATGGCGGAGAGCGTATCCGCATTACCGGCCAGGGCAGCAGCGCGGCTTATCTGCCGCTGGATCGTCCGGTATCGATTATGGAACTGCTCACACTCAGCGTTGAGCTGCAGGATGTAGCGACCCGCGCCCAGATTCGGGCAATGGCCGACAATAACCAGTGTCCGCCGCATCGCAAAGAGCTGGAGGCGCTGCTGGATAACGAGACGTATCATCGCGAGATTTTACAAAAACGGGTGACTCTGCTTGATCTGATGGATGAATATATGTCCTGTGAAATGTCGTTTGAGCAGTTCCTTGGACTGCTGCCGGCATTGAAGCCTCGGTATTATTCCATCTCCAGCTCGCCAGCTGTACAGCCGGATCGTGCCAGCATTACGGTTAGTGTAATCGCCGGTCCTGCACGTAGCGGCAAAGGAGAATACTATGGCATAGCGACCAGCTATCTGTCCGAATTGAAAAAGGGAGACACGGTATTGATGTTTATCCGTTCTCCGCGTTCCGGCTTTGATCTGCCAGAAGATCCGCAATCGCCTATGATTATGGTTGGACCGGGTACCGGAGTAGCGCCATTCCGCGGCTTCCTGCAGGCACGTCATCATATGCAGCAGCAGGGAACAGCACTTGGCGAAGCCAGATTATACTTTGGCTGCCGCACACCCGACAAGGATTATCTGTACCGGGATGAACTGCAGCGTTATGCGAATGAGGGTATTGTAAAGCTATATACGGCCTTTTCCCGTCAGGAGCCAAATCACAAGCAGTATGTGCAGGATATGATGCGTGAACATGCAGAGGAATTGATCGGTCTGCTCGATGAGAGTGCCAAACTCTACATTTGCGGTGACGGCAATAAGATGGCACCGGATGTGGAAAAGGCGCTGCAGGAGATGTATAGCGATGTACATCAGGCGAGTGCCGAGCAGGCGGAACAGTGGCTCGGGGAGCTTCAGCAGAATGGGCGTTATGTGAAAGATGTATGGACGGGTATTTAATATGGGGATAAGAATAAATACAAGTATAAAATAATCGAGTCTGGGATCATCTGTATCAGCTATCTAAACTAGCTATCCAGGCTATCAAAAAGAACAAGTAAATAGAATTATCGAAAAGATTATCAAAAAGTGCTATCGCACTCCCAAACTGTCAGTGTCCTGTGAGGCTATCTAATTGACAGACGGGAGTGCTTTTTGCCTTGTTTTAATCCGTCTTCAATTACACATCATGTATTCATAAATGCTGTCGTTCAAGCGATAATAAGAAGGTACACTATTCTTTTACATATAAGGCAGGATGCCGGAGACCTGGGATGTACATAAGCCGGTCACTATAGAAAAAGGGGAACAATACATTTATGACAGAGAGAAAAAGAATGATTCATCATCTGGCGGTCTCTTCCGCTCTGAGCCTGACACTGGTGGCAGGTTCTGTTGTGCTGCCATGGATGCCGGTCTTATCCGTTGCGGCGGCGGATACCACATCTTCCAATCTGAGCATTGTAGCCGTGATAGACGGAGACAATTATCTGCTGTCCGACGGCTCCATATGGGCCAAATCAATCAAGGGACCATGGCATTCCCAGTACAATTTTAAAGGTATTACCAAAGGGACCAATAACCATTTCTACGGCTGGACCGAAGGCGGACAGGTAATGAGCTGGGATACCGTTACCGGAAAAACAGAGATCGTCGACGGAGTAAACAATGCTGCACAGGTAGCCGGCAACGGTATCATCCTCGGACGCGATGGAAAAATCAGGCTGGCGGATTCCCATCGACTGGATACTCCGCCGAATAATATCAAGTTGATCGACGGGTTCGAAGATTCCTATGCGGCGCTGAAAAATTCGGGAGATGTCTTTTACTACAAATCTTCCGAAAGCGGACTTGGCCGCAGAATCGGCAATTATCCTGATGCCGTCTCGATCAGGCAGGATGGAGTTGCACTCGCCGTACTGCGCAGCGATGGCAGTGTAACATTACATGATCTGCTAGCCGAAGAGTCGCCAAAAGTAATTGCGCAGGATGCTGTCTCTATGGCCTGGCAGGGCAGTAGCCGTACCCTGCTGGTAGTGAAAAAGGACGGAACTGTCTGGTCCTGCAGCCGGGCATCCGGATTTGCTCCCGAGCAGCTGACCGAGCTGAGTGATATCCGTGAAGTCACCTATGGACCGGAAGGCATTTATGCCCGGCGCAACGACGGCTCCTGGGTACTGGATAACCGGCAAAATGTAACTGCATTTAATGTACCTTCTATCATGGAATTGAAGTTAGTACTCTCTAAAACCGATGCTGCTGTAGGAGACAAAATTGAAGCACAGGTACAGGAAGTATATTCCAATGGCTATATAAGCAGCCGCCCGGCACAGTCAGAAGAACTCAAGGTGGACCCGCCACAGATCGCCGAAGTGCTGTCCGATGGCAGTCTGAAAGTAAAAGCGATCGGCGGCGCTGCAGTTACCCTGAACGCAGACGGGCGTACTGCGCAGGCTACACTAAATGGCGCATCCGAAGAAGCATTGACCGGTGCTTTGCTCATTGATGGTATCGTCTATCTGCCGGTACAGAGCGTATTCAAGGCACTCGGTGCCTCCGTAGCCGTTAATGGTAATCAATTTGCAATCACATGGGGCAAAGACCGGATCGTCCTGAACAAAAATAGTGCAGCAGCCAAAATCAACGATCAACCTGTTACCATGAAAGGCAAAGTACAGATCGCTGATGGACAGACCGTGTTCCCAGCAGCGCTGCTGACGAGCATTGCTTCATCAGCCAAGGTCAGCTGGGATGCCCGTTACAAACAGGCGGTACTAAATGTAAATGGCTCCAAAGTGACCGTACAATCAGCAGATACACAGCGTCTGATCAAACAGGGAGAGATTGGTAATCTGACACGACTGCTTGGTAAATCATATTGGATTAATGGCTATAGCGGAGCGGGTGACCGATTCAGCAAAGTAACGATTGCAGACATTAACGCAGAGAAAGATCCGTATAACCGCACCCGATTTGTTGTTCATTTCCGCGGTGCCAATGGCAAGGACTATCCAAGCGATCAGATGACTGCCAATGAGATTACCGAGCTACTGTCCGATTCCAGCCAGTTCTTTACGTACAGTCCGTCCAGTAAATACAACTGGTCCGCGTCGACCTGGACACATATCCAGAATGGAGAAGTAGTCCGTGGAATGACCAAGCAGCAGGTATTATTTGCGTGGGGCGAACCGGATCGTAAGGAAGTATCCAGACAGGATGGTCATGTTATCGAAGTCTGGTCTTATATTAGCGGCAATTCGCTGGATATGCTGGGCTTTGGTGACGGTGTGGTATACGAAATATTCAGTATTTAGGAATGTGTATGAGTCACTGGATAAATGAATACAATTAGCCTGATTTGTGAAAATAATTAATGGACTATACCGACTGTGAAATAGAGAGTGCTGAGATGTAGACTATTCTCAGCACTCTTTTTATGCTATATCTCTTGCCAATCCAGTTTGTTCAGACAAGACAAAACATTGTTTGCAATCAAAAGTAGTCGGAATATTTGTTAGCGTATACAATGGAAATAAATAACGATGGAGGTGGGGGTATGGCAAATTTCTATTGCAAAAATCATAAGGAACGTATAGCTACACATCAGTGCTCGCGCTGCAGCAAGCCACTGTGCGAGGAATGCTATAATCCGCAGATGGATGCCTGCCAGGTCAACTGTGATGCGGATATTCCGGTGAATCCACGTTTTCAGCGTCCGAATCCCGATGGACCACAGCCTCGCAAATTCAATTGGTTCCTGCAAGTGATTGTACCGATTCTCGCAGCTATAGGAGGACTTACCCTGCTGCTGCTTGCGATGTGTGGAGCCATGCTAATGGGCATGTAACAGAAAGCAAAAGGAGGAGAAGCATGGAGTTCCCGGTTTATCTACATATCGGTTCATGGCGGATTCATCCGCATGTACTGTTTGAGACGCTGTCCTATTTTATCGGATTCCGTGTATATCTATGGACACGGCGTCCAAGCGACATGAGCAAGCTGGTGAGTCTGCAGATTCTCGCCGGAACGATTCTGGGTGCAGCGCTGGGTGCCAAGCTGTTGTTCTGGCTGGAAGATCCGACAGCGACCTGGGCGCAGCTGAGTCAGGGACATTTTCTCTGGGGAGGCAAAACAATTGTCGGCGGCCTGCTGGGCGGTCTGATCGGGGTAGAGCTGACCAAACGACTGGTCGGCTGGAAAAATTCCACCGGAGATGATTTTGTGTATCCGCTGATTCTGGGAATCGCGATTGGCCGCATTGGATGTTTTCTGACCGGGCTCGATGACCATACCTACGGAATCGCTACTACATGGGCGACCGGGGTTGATTTTGGAGATGGTATTCTGCGACACCCGACGCAGCTGTATGAGATGGGATTTCTGATGATGCTTGCGATTTTGCTGGTTCCATTATACCGTCAGAGTCGCGGACAGACGGGGGTCGCAGGCAGAGGCTATGTATCCGGACGTATGTTCCAGTGGTTTATGACTGGCTATTTGTTGTTCCGGTTCATGATCGAATTTATCAAGCCAACGCTTCATCCGTACCTGGGACTGAACAATATCCAGCTCGCCTGCCTGGCGGGATTAATCTATTATGGCTGGTTATTATTCGGCAAAGGACCGCAGCAGCGAAGAGCAGTGACTGCAGACTATTCGGGCTGACATCGATGACCAAGCTAACTACGTTACAGCATTCACCGACCTTATTATGAATGTATACATATTTTATTCAGACAAAAGGAGCAATCACATGCCCAAAAATCGGCCTTACCTCTATCATGAGTTGACCAACAGTATCTGTTCGACCTGCTATCGCAAGGCAGAAGCCAAGATTATTGAGGAAAATGGCCGCATTTATATGGTCAAGCGCTGCCTTGTACATGGACCGGAAAAGGTACTGATCTCGACCGATGTAGAGTATTATCACCGTACTCGTGAATTTGTTAAACCTTCTGAAATGCCGCAGGTCTGGAATACACCGATCAAATACGGCTGTCCCTACGATTGTGGACTTTGCCCGGATCACGAGCAGCATAGCTGTCTGACTCTGCTGGAGATCACAGATCATTGTAATATGAAATGCCCGATCTGTTTTGCCGAATCTTCACCGCATCGTACATCGTATCGCTCACTGGAACAGATCGCTTTTATGCTCGACCGGATTGTAGAGAATGAAGGCGAGCCTGATATTGTACAGATTAGCGGCGGAGAGCCGACGACGCATCCGGACTTTTTCGAAATTCTGGAGATGTGCAAAAGCCGTCCGATCAAGCATATTATGCTGAATACCAATGGTGTTCGAATAGCCCAGGATCGGGAATTTACCAGACGGTTAGCGAGTTATATGCCGGGATTCGAGATTTATTTGCAATTCGACAGCTTTGAAGCATCGGTACTGAAAGAGCTGCGCGGTGCGGATGTGCGCCGGATTCGCGAAGATGCAATTCGTCACCTGAATGAATTTAATCTGTCGACTACACTGGTCGTCACCCTGAAAAAAGGACTGAATGATCAGGAAATCGGCAAAATCATTCAATATGGACTGAAGCAGCGCGCAGTACGCGGTGTCACGATTCAACCTATTCAGGCAGCAGGCCGGCTGGAAGGTTATGATCCATCCACAGATCGTCTGACCGTGAGTGAAGTACGTCAGATGATTATCGACCAGTCCGGTGTATTTAACGAAAATGATATTCTGCCGGTACCCTGCCATCCCGATTGTCTGGCAATGGGCTATGCATTAAAACTGGGTAAGCAGGTACTGCCGCTGACCCGCATGATCGAGCCGGAAGTGCTGCTGGAAGGAGATAGCAATACGATTGTGTTCGAGAATGATCCGGTGATCCGGGGCAAACTGTTCGAACTGCTGTCTACCGGACATTCGCCGATCTCCTCGGCACTGTCTCTAAAAAGCCTGCTCTGCTGCCTGCCGCTGGCCGCTGTACCCAAGCAGATTAACTATGATAATGTTTTCCGCGTGATTATTATGCAGTTCCTCGACGCATATAATTTCGATGTGCGTTCGGTGAAAAAGTCCTGTGTACATATCGTGCATCCGGACGGACGCATAATTCCTTTTGACACGTATAATCTGTTCTACCGCGATGACAAGGAGCAGCTGCTGGAAGAACGCAAGCGCGAGATCGTGACCGCATGGGAGTAAGTGTGAGTGAATAGAGCAACAAGAAAGTAAATAAAATAGAGCAACAAATGGAATTACAACAAAACCGGGCAAACAAATAAACACTAGCCATAATTAGTAAGGATTAGCAAGAAACAAAGAGGATGAGTAGTAACGATTAACAAGAATAAGAAGCTATTCAAAAAGGAGCCTAGCGCTATTACGGCGCAGGCTCCTTTTTGAGTAAGTGTTGTAGGTTTATGTTTAACTTCTATAACTGCTGTCCCTGGTAAGCAGCACGGTTAGTACCAGAGACAAGATCACAACAACTACCATGGCTACAAGCTGAACTACATTTTCAATTCCATTGGATAGACTAATATGGGCAAAAATCAGATCCCGTAGTATGTAGTAGAATATTTGCAATAATGCCATAAAAACCAGAATTCTGACGATCCAAGATTTGATTGTAGATCGAATAATATCACCTTCTTGCTGTTCATTTTCGATTCTAAATAGATGCCATATAGCTATTTTAACATAGCTGTATGGCAGTAATCATGTCACATAAGAATGGAGACGGAAACGGGATTTTGAGGGGAAAATGCCGTTAACGGAGATAAAACAGAACAAATTTACACAAAACTATAAAATTATAAACATTCATATGTTATATAAAATCATTATATGAAAAATTCATAACAATAAAAACAAACCTGTAAAAAAGAAATTCTAAATCCTTTTACTCCCAGCGTCAACATTATTTTCGCAGAGACTTGCTGATCAGGAAGCGATTATATTACGATACAAAAATAAAGCGATCCGGCTAAATGAAAGGAGTATAACAACCGTTATGACACAGGCAGCGCAACTATGGCAGAACCTTATTACATCAGCAATTGTCAGAGAAGGAGGTACCGAAGAAAGCCTTGAACTTTTGCCTGGCGTGGCGGAGCAGGCATGGAATAGACTCGCAGAGCGTATACAGGCAGACGTCCCTGCCGAGATCAAGGCATTCTATCAGATATATGGTGGTCAAAGGGATGAGAGCGGTGTACCTCCCTTGATACGTAATCTGACACTGCTGCCGGTAGAGTCGATTATGGAGCAATGGCAGTTTCTGAATGAAGAGGTAGAATTGGATGGGATGGAGGTAGACAATGGTCCGGGAGTCAAACCGACAATATGGAGTCCGGCCTGGATTCCGATAGCGACCAATGGAGCAGGTGACTATCTATGTGTCGATACCGACCCGGATGTTGGAGGTACCTATGGACAGGTGTTGTACTACTGGCATGACTGGGAGAACCGTTCGGTAGAAGCGGAGAGCTGGTTTGCTTTTATCGAGTTGTGTTTGGCAGAAGAGGATTAAGCTAGGAGAATGAACCTCAGAAACGTTAGAATGAATCGAGGAAGCAATCCATGTGATTACATGTATTGCTGCAGTATAATAGAATCTATTTCAAAAAATACAATTCCTATAAGGTCATGAATGACCAGGTGAGCAAAGATGAGTATAGAAAGCGTTTTGGTAGAAATCCAACAGTTATATACCGAAGAATACGAGATACTGCCACTGTATGAAGAATGGGTTGAGCTGCAAGAAAGTTTTGTAGAGGAATTCCGACGATATGCAGCTGATGATATTATTAGTGCGGACTTTGATACCTACGAGTCACTGATTGTAGGGCTGGCGAGCCGCCGTACAATAGAACGCCTGGAGGATGCACTGGAACGGTACAAGTACAAGCCTTGGCTGGAAAAGTCGTTTTATGATAGATATCCGCAGTATCGTTTTTTGGAGAGATATGATTTGTCAGAGTATCCGAAGATGTACAGGACGATGATTGTATTGGAGCGAATGCGGATAAAGCTCCTTGAGCTGATCTGTCTGCTAGATTTTACAGAAAAGAAGTAGATGGATATAAGGAAAATAAGATCGCATAACTTATATATACTTATATAGATATAGTTCTACAAATAAACAGTCAATGGGTCAACGATGACGAGCAATCATCATTTAATAACATTAATATCCATACCAAAGATAATTACTCATCAAAATCAACTACCAACAAATTACGGTTGTCGAATCTTAAATTAAAAAAAGCCTTTAACTTGTCCGTTATCACAATATAACGAGCAGATTAAAGGCTTTTGTCTGTATTATTGTACAACCTTATAGATGACTATTCTGCAGATATATACTCATTTCATAGAATCGCATAGTTGACAAATATATTAAACCAGCATATATTGTTACATGTTAATCGTAATTATTACTATTAAATAATTATAGATCCAAGCAAGTAAATGACTAATGTTATACGATCATGCCAATTGTAATAAAGCACCTATACGACCTCCAGAACAATAAGCGTAGTGTAGTGTAATGGAACCCCGTAATTCTATCCCATCTATCCAAACATTAAGGAGACTCAACATGACTATAAAACCATTACCCGTAACAGTACTCAGTGGCTATCTGGGTGCAGGCAAGACGACGGTACTGAATCACGTACTGAATAACCGTCAAGGACTGAAAGTAGCTGTTATCGTTAACGATATGAGCGAGATCAATATTGATGCAGCTCTGGTCAAAGAGCAGGGAACACTATCACGTACCGAAGAAAAACTGGTCGAAATGTCCAACGGCTGCATCTGCTGTACCTTGCGTGATGATCTGCTGCAGGAAGTGCAGAAATTGGCACTCGAAGGACGTTTTGATTATATCCTGATCGAATCAACAGGCATCAGTGAACCAGTACCTGTCGCACAGACTTTTACGTACGCCAATGAAGAATTGGGAATTGACCTGACCGAGCTGGCAACGCTGGATTGTATGGTGACGGTCGTGGACGCTAACCGATTCTGGCATGATTATGAATCCGGAGAGACACTGCTGGAGCGCAATCAGGCAACAGATAACGAAGATACACGCGATGTGGTCGATTTGCTGATCGATCAGATTGAGACTTGTGATGTACTGCTACTAAACAAATGCGATCTTATCGATCCGCAGGAGCTGGAGCAATTGGAGCAGGTTATTCGCCAGCTGCAGCCAGGAGCGCGTATTATCCGTACAACACATGGGCAGGTTGATCCATCCGCTATCCTGAATACCGGCTTGTTCGATTTTGAGAAGACGAGTCAATCGGCAGGCTGGATTCGTGAATTGGAGCTGGACGAACATAAGCCGGAGACGGAAGAGTATGGAATCAGCTCGTTTGTCTACCGCCGACGGGCACCATTTCATCCGGAGCGTCTGGCGGAATACATGAGTTACTGGCCCGAACAGGTGGTACGTGCCAAAGGTCTGGTCTGGCTCGCAGCCCAAGGCGATCTCGCAGCCAGTCTCAGTCAAGCCGGACCCTCTATCCAATTCGGACCGGCAGGTCAATGGGTTGCTGCGCTGCCGGCAGAGGAGCAGCAGATCATTCTGGAGGAAGAACCGGATGTACGAGAGCGCTGGGATGAGCGGTGGGGCGATCGATTGACTGAACTGGTCATGATTGGAATTGGTATGAACCTGATAGAATTGGAAGCAGAACTGGATGAATGTCTGCTGAATAAAGAGGAACTGGAGCAGGACTGGAGCACTTTTACCAATCCATTACCATGGCCAGTGGAGATTCAACAGTAGACAGCAGGAAGCGCTAAGACCAGATCACAGGTATAGAGCGAATAGGGGGAGTCCGGCATAGGAGCAGACATTCCGGAATAACTGATCATCCAATGCCGCTGTTGTGTTGTTCGATTTAGTAATGAAGCACAGAAGTATATTACTTTCCGAATAGGAAAAGTCTTTTAAAACATAGGCTTAAATCGTAATAATTACGTATAAAGGTGGTCGAAAATATGGCAGTATCAACAACGACAAATAGGGATCACAACGTAGACGAGCGAATTCCGGTAACGGTACTCAGTGGTTATCTGGGCGCAGGCAAGACAACGATTATGAATCATGTGCTCAACAATCGGGAAGGACTACGAGTTGCTGTTATCGTCAATGATCTGGGTGAAGTGAATATCGATGCGGATCTGATCCGGGACGGCGGAGGATTATCACGTACCGACGAGAAGCTGGTAGAGATGTCCAACGGCTGCATTTGCTGCACGCTGCGCGAGGATCTGCTTGTTGAAGTCGAGAGACTTGCCCGGGAAAAGCGATTTGATTACATCCTGATCGAATCGACAGGGATTGGTGAACCGGTACCTGTCGCGCAGACCTTCACTTATGTAGATGAGGAGAATGGGATCGATCTTACCCGACTGACCCGATTGGATACAATGGTGACCGTGGTCGATGCTCCGCAGTTCTGGCAAGATTACTATTCCCGTGAGACACTGCTTGATCGCGGTCAGGCTGTCGGTGAAGAAGACACGCGTGGTATCGTGCATCTATTGACCGATCAGGTGGAATTCTGTGATGTGCTGATCATTAACAAAGTCGATCTGGTCAGCGAAGCCGAGCTGGCACGTCTGGAAAAGGCACTTCGTGCATTGCAACCGGATGCCCGGTTGATCCATTCGACATACGGACAGGTGAATCCGGCAGATATTCTGAATACCGGCCGTTTTGATTTTGAAAAGGCCAGCCAATCGGCAGGCTGGATTCAGGAGCTGCTCAAAGAAGAGCATACTCCGGAGACAGAAGAATACGGAATCAGCTCGTTTGTGTACCGCCGCAAGGTTCCTTTCCATCCGGAACGTCTGCTGCGCTGGATCATGAATTATCCCGACGCTATTGTTCGTTCCAAAGGGCTAATCTGGCTGGCGACTCGCAATCATATGGCGATCAGCTTCAGCCATGCGGGTACATCCAAGCAGCTGTCACCGGCAGGACTATGGGTGGCTGCACTCAGCCAGGAAGAGCTGGATTATCATTTTGGCGGAGAAGTGCCGAGAACGCCCGATTGGGACGAGCAGTGGGGAGATCGGGTGACCAAGCTGGTCTTTATCGGAGTGGAGATGGATCGCGCAGAGATTGAACGCAGCCTGGATCAAGCATTACTTACTCCCGAAGAGATGACATCCAGCTGGCGCAATCTGAACGATCCACTGCCTTCATTTGGCTAATCCTGTTGTACGTCGACGTAGGGCGATATTACTCTTTCCATATATAAACAATCAGTAAATCAATAATTATTTCCACACTGTATAAGGAGTGCATGATCTATGAGCAAAAACAGACGTAACTATGGCAAAATGCCGCTGACCAAAGGTATCGAGATGGCATCGGTCTACAGTGTCAAAGAATGCGGACATCGTGCCAGACATATTGTTCTATCGCCCGAAAACAAAATGATTACTGGTGAATTTCTGAGGATTATCGATATGAAAGACCAATTCGCGGTTCATGATGTACCCGTACCCAACAAAATGATGATGTTCGGTCCGCCAGGAACCGGCAAGACACTGACCGCTTTTCATCTGGCTCATCAGCTGGAGCTGCCGCTGGTAACGGTGCGGCTGGATGCGCTGATACATGCCCATCTCGGAGAAACAGGCAGCAATGTACGCAGAATCTTCGAGTATGCGCGAATAGAACCCTGTGTACTGTTTATGGATGAATTTGATGCCGTAGCCCGGACAAGGGATAATAATGATGAAGTAAAAGAAATGGCTCGTGTGGTGAATACGCTGCTGCAATGCCTCGACGAGTTTCCGGAACATTGCATTTTCATCGCAGCGACCAATCTGGAGACCGAACTGGATAATGCGATCTGGCGGCGATTTGATACGAAGATGGTCTATAGCAATCCGGCGGCCGAACTGCGGCTGGAGTATATCAGACGGTTATGCGGTGATTTTCCAAGCGAGCCAGGGCTGCAGGAGTGGGCGAGCGAAAAAATGGAAGGATGCAGTTACGCGGATCTGGAGCAGATTATTCTAAAAGCCAAGCGCAAAGCGATTATTGATAATATACCGCTCTCCCGTCTGCTGATCGATCTATCTATTCAGGAGTATCGTCCGTATCATCTGATTGCTGCACAGGGCTAGACAAATATATTCATAACATGGGCTATTAAAAGTATCATGGACGATCCAAAATAAAATCGAGGCGGTATGCGGATTCCATTTATCCGTATACCGCCTCGATTTATTCTATAGGCTGAGCTCTGAAATTGGTACTATTAATCTGTGTCAGCAGATTCTGCTCCGTCATATATTCGAAAAGATGAACAATGACCATAAAATCAGCAGGTTTAATCAGGTGTACCAACACCTGTGCTGCCGGAAGATGATGCAGAAAATCACTGAAAAAAGAAGCGTCCAATAGACTGCTGTCATACATATTTACTTCGATAGGCAATCCGCTATCACTGGCGAACCGGCAGTGTTCTCCGTGCAAATGTATATTCCAGTATTGACCTTTGTACCAGATCGGTTTCAAGCTATCCACTTCATAGACTCGCTCAATAGCATCTTCAATATGGACAGGTTCCTGTCCGCCCTCAGGCATATGGATATATTCTGCTGTCAGCAGAGACGCCAGTAACTGCTGTCCCATGCGTGTATAAAGTTCTGTAAACCGGATCGTCTCCTGGACAATTTCCGGTGTATATGGATCGGTAATCATGCGGTAGTGCCTCCTGTAGGTTCAACTATACTTGTGACTGATCCATCATTATACCACGGGATGCTATAATAAGGGGATAAGGATATGAAAATGGGAGTTGTGACACCGATGGACTATAACCAATACCGGACAAAAGTGAAAAACGAAATAGAGCGCCGCGGCTTGACCTCCATACTCAATAATACACGCTGGAACCGGTTGCTGCATGGCGTATATGAACGCCTGCCTTTTCCACCGCCTTTTCAAATGAAAAGTGTTTTGTCCGAGCAACCGTATCCGGAACCATTCGAACAGGATGTGAATTATAACGGCGACTGGCACACCGCAATCGGCGATATGTCGGATGGTGCACGCTTTGCTGCGTGGCAGAGTCCTGCTTTTGATATTGAATGGCTGCGTGTCAAGCCGAGACGCCTTCAGTATCAGGGAAGACTGGTCGAGCCGCTGCTACTTGATATTGAACAGGAATTTGCCGCTTTACTCCGGGAAGAGCGTATTCCTCATACCAAAAAGGGAAATGATTACTGGATCTATGGATACGCTGCTGCCGAGCAACTCGCCTGGATTCATCTCTAATACTCGATTGAAATAGTGTGCAGGGTAGTTTCTGATAGCCTGAATCAACAAGAAAAAATGGCAGATCCTCATAAGAGAATCTGCCGTTTTGATTTGTAGCTGGAGTTTCGGGAATCAATGATTATTTCGTGAGGATTTTTACTTCTTTTGGTCCCAGAGTTACGTTGATCGAGCCACCGTTAACTGTTACAGAATCAGTACCCATTTGGTTTTTCAGCACCGTTCCGTTGCCGAAGTTATCGAGGTTCGGAATTGTACGTGTTTCATTACTCCAGGAGTTGTTGATCAGGACAACGACTTCATCGGTACCGCTGGAACGTTGGTACGCGTAGAACGTGTTATCCACCCATTTTTCTTTTTGCGAACCGTTTTGCAGCGCCGGATGACTGTTACGGATCGCGTTGACTTTGGCGATATATTTGTACAGCTCATTGTTGGTATCGAACTTCATGTCTTCACGGTTGGCTGGATCGTCACCGCCGTTGAAGCCCTGTTCGGTACCTTGATACACAATCGGAATACCACGGGAAGTCAGCAGGAAACCAAGAGCAGCTTTCAGCTGAGGCCATTTATCGGAGTTGGCACCCGGTTTGCCTGTTGCTTCATTCAGGAAACGTTTCACATCATGGTTATCCAGGAATGTACCATTCAGATTAGGATTTTTGTAACGGGAATCCTGGGCATAACGTTCTTTGATCAGGTTCATGGAGCCGTCTTTGGCAAATACATCACGCATGGTGTAGTACATCGGGAAGTCGAGTACAGCATCCAGATAATTGCTGTAGTCACCGACATAGACAGGGTCACCATGGAATACTTCACCGATAGTGAATGTATTTACAGCCGTGTCAAAGTCTTTCAGGAACCATTTTGGTACATGCTTGGCTGTATCGACACGCAGGCCATCTACATTGGATTGTTGGATAATCCATTTGCCCCAGTTTTTCAGTTCGGTTGCAACTGCCGGGTTTTCCTGCTTCAGATCGTCGAGGTTAGCGACATCGCCATTCTCGATACGGGATTGGTTATTGGAGTTGTAGTCATTCTGGGTAATCTCACCGGCATTATGGTACCAGTCTGTTTTGTCAAATGGAGCTTTGGCTGTACCGTTGCCCGGCATGAAATCGCCGGTATGGTTAACCACGACATCCAGCATAACTGCGATATTTTTGCTGTGAGCCGTTTTGACAAGCTCCTGGAATTTGGCCATATTACCGAGATGACCATCTACAGAGTAGAAGTCATACGTATGATAGCCATGATACGCAGCTACGCTTTTTTGCATCGTTACTGGAGTGATCCAGATCGCGGTGAAGCCCATGTTTTTGATGTAATCCAGGCGGTTGATAATCCCCTGGAAGTCGCCGCCATGCCACTGGATCGGCTGGCTTTTATTGGAGTTGAAGCCACCATAGTTATCATTGCTGGTATCACCATTGTCAAAGCGATCCGTCATGATAAAGTAGATGCTGCGCTTGCTCCAGTCCACCGGACCAAAATTATCGGATGGTGGCGGAGTAGTTGGATCCGGTGTTGGTGTTATAGTGTCGCTTGGTGCACCGGAAGTGATAGTACCTGGAGCATTATTGGCACCCGGGACATAAGTAGAAGTACCGGTTTTGAAGAAATAGTTTTTGGATCCGTTGTTATCCCATGTGCCAGTGCCATTGTTGAATACAGCTTCTAGCTGGGAAGAAGATCCGATATTAATTGTTGTTTTCGCATAGCCGCTAACCTCGGCATCGGCCATTTTCACGCCGGGAGCTGCCGTCCAGTTACCATCAGCCTGACGGTAATGTATGTACGGATTCGCGAAGCCTTTTTTGTAATACAGGGTAACCGAATTATCTGCCGCTTGAGTCGTAGGACCACCGACAGCAGACAGCAGCGATACCAGCAGCATCATCGCAAATAGAATAGATGCCCACTTTTTGAAATTCATTTTACCAGGTAACAAATAAATCAATCCTCCTTGATATGATGTTGTGCAAACGTTTACGCAACTCATTATAAGATAACGCTTACAAAAATGGAATAAGGAATATATATAAAGATTTGGATGGATATTGCTTTTGAAATAAGGATAAAATCCTATTATTCAATATCGTATGATTACTTTTTAGTAGGGTGATATGCAGCATGTCAAAACATTTGAACTTGGAGTAAAGACAGAATAAAAATACAGACTTTTCAATTCGTAAAGTGTGTTTAATTCATTCCAGTATACTTTGGTATATAAGTCGTTTGATAGCGAGATATACTATTTCTATTCCGCAGCGTTTATGTATTTGTTGATCCTTCAATAAGATCGTTAGTAACAAAATGATAGCAGGCAGTAGGGTGATTAGTATTCTTCTATTTTCTGTTTTTCGTTGGCGTGCAAGAAAACTCTATATAACATTAGCGAGATAAAGAGTGAAAAAATGGATCGAATATGTTTAATTTGAAATAAAATAAAAGAGGCTATTTTGTGAAATGGTTTGCACACAAATCAAAAAAATCATACTCCAACGTAATATATAGTAAAAAATGTACTCATTTAATAATATATATTTCATAGTTCGCAGCTGTATTCCAGAGAAAGTAACAAAGCAAAATGAAAAAAGCCAGTAGAGATCGATTATTACGGTCTCTACTGGCTTTTTGCTTCATTTCCAATCACTCTAAAGTTGATTTTAGAATTGTGGATACTCGGCGTGATAGTAACCGGATACCGGTTTTTCGCTGGAGGTGCTGATTGCGATGCGGAATGTACCGGACTCATATCCGGATTGCAGTGTGCCGTAGTATCCTTTTACCGGACCATGGACAAGGCGTACATCGCGCGGTTCCCATTTGTTTTTGCTTTCATTGAAATACTCGTAGGAGACAACCAGCATTTCATCTTTTTTGAGCGGCAGGTTCAGTGCCAGTTTCGTTTCGGAAGTGGCTTTGATTCCTTCAATAAATACAACATCTGTTGGTCCACTCAGAGAGATAGAGCCATTCAGGTAAACAGAATCGGAAGACGCAGCGCTAGCCGATCCCTGGAAAACAGGCAAAAAGCCCAGCATAAGTACAAATGCAATTACAACAGATAGTGATTTTTTCATAGTCATCAGTTAATCTCCTTTTTATTGGGGAATAGGGTGCGTACCAATACCAAAGCGTTGACCTTTCTCAATTAAAAGATAACGTTCACCATCCCACCCTCCTGAATTGCGCTTTGTGATTAGCGTGTTACTGGAATGCCGCCAATCGCGGCCACCTATAATCTACCATTAATTAGGTTTAAAAGGTAGATTATTCTATAATAAGGTTTTTTAGTAAGTGAGAACAGGAATAGAATACCGAATTCTACTTTTTTATATCCTCTAATATAATCTATGCAGCCATTTATGATAGATAAGGACATTCCCGGACATGCAAAGGGGATTCCCTAATGGGCATGGATGCTGAACAATTCCATAATAAAAGGACCGAATGATTATACAGCCGGATTCCGCTGTCCGTTCTGTATAACAAATAAGGAGTGTTCATCATTCATGAAACGTAAATACAAGCTGAATTTTTTCAAGCCGATTGAGAGCTACTCAAATAACTGGTCTGTTCTGGAAGAGAAAAACCGTGAGTGGGAAAATATGTACCGGCAGCGCTGGTCTCATGATAAAGTCGTGCGCACTACACACGGCGTCAACTGTACCGGCTCCTGCAGTTGGAAAGTGTTTGTGAAAAATGGAATTATCACCTGGGAAAATCAGCAGATTGATTATCCATCCTGTGGTGCGGATATGCCGGAATTTGAACCCCGCGGCTGTCCGCGTGGTGCGACATTCTCCTGGTATGAATACAGCCCGCTACGTATCAAATATCCTTATATGCGCGGAAAGTTGGTACGTCTCTGGCAGGCAGCACTGGCAGAGCACAGCAATCCGGTCGATGCATGGGCAAGTATTGTAGAAAATCCTGCCAAAGCCGACATTTACAAAAAAGCCCGCGGTAAAGGCGGTCATGTACGTGTCAGCTGGGAAGATGCGATGTATCTGATCTCTGCACAGCTAATCTATACGATCCGTAAATACGGGCCGGACCGGATCGCTGGATTTACACCGATTCCGGCGATGTCGATGATCAGTTACGCGTCGGGAGCGCGGTTTATCTCCTTGCTGGGTGGACAAATGCTCAGCTTTTATGACTGGTATGCGGATCTGCCGCCGGCTTCCCCGCAAATCTGGGGTGAACAGACAGATGTACCGGAATCCTCGGACTGGTACAATGCCGGCTATCTGATGATGTGGGGTTCCAATGTACCGCTGACCCGTACGCCGGATGCCCACTTTATGACCGAAGTTCGTTATAAAGGAACCAAAGTCGTCTCGGTTGCACCCGATCTGGCAGAGAACGTGAAGTTCGCCGATAACTGGCTGGCTCCTCATCCGGGAACAGATGCTGCACTCGCACAGGCGATGACTCATGTGATTTTGGATGAATTTTACCAGCAGCGTCAGGAGCCGATGTTCCTGAACTATGCCAAGCAGTATACCGATATGCCGTTTATGATCCTTTTGGACCCTCATGAAGATTCACTCAAAGGAGGCCGTTTCCTGCGTGCCAGCGATCTGGGTAACACATCTGAACATGCGGATTGGAAGCCGGTGATTTACGACCAAAACGCTGGCGAACTGATCGTACCGAACGGAACGATGGGACAGCGCTGGGAAAAAGACGCCAAATGGAATCTGATCCTGGAACGCGAAGATGGAACCGTTATTGAACCGGCGCTCAGTGTAGATGGACCGGATGCCGAGTGGCTGGAAGTGGTATTCCCTTACTTTGATAATAGCGGTAACGGAATCTTCAAGCGTGTCATTCCCGCGCAGAAAATTACATTAGCCGATGGAACACAGCGATATATAGCGACAGTCTACGATCTGATGATGAGTCAGTATGGTGTAGCACGCACAGACAGTGAACATAATGCACGAGGCTATGACGATGCTGATTCGTACTACACACCGGCATGGCAGGAAAAGATTACAAGTGTCAAAGCGTCGGTCGTCGTACAGATCGCCCGTGAATTTGCCCAGAATTCAATCGATACTGGTGGTCGTTCGATGATCATCATGGGCGCCGGCATCAACCACTGGTTCAATAGCGATACGATTTACCGGGCTATATTGAATCTGGTTGTACTGACTGCTTCACAGGGTGTGAACGGCGGCGGCTGGGCGCATTATGTCGGTCAGGAGAAATGTCGTCCGATCGAAGGATGGTCCACGGTTGCTTTTGCCAAAGACTGGCAGGGTCCGGCACGTCTGCAGAACGCGACTTCCTTTTTCTACTTTGCCACCGATCAGTGGAAATATGAAGAGAGCGGTGTAGATTCGCTCAAATCACCGGTAGGCGGAGAAGTCAATTATCAGCATCCAGCGGATTACAATGTGCTGGCTGCACGTCTGGGCTGGCTGCCATCCTATCCGCAGTTTAACAAAAACAGCCTGCTGTTCGCGGAAGAGGCGGCACAGGAAGGTCTGAAGACCAACGAAGAAATTATTAAGCGTTCGGTGGAGCAGATTACTTCACGTCAGACACGCTTTGCTGTAGAAGATCCGGATGCACCGGAGAACTTCCCGCGTTCGCTGTTTATCTGGCGTTCCAATCTGATCTCCAGTTCTGCCAAAGGCCAGGAGTACTTTATGAAGCATCTTCTGGGCGCATCCGATGATCTGCTGGCTACGCCAAATGAAGAGGATAAGCCGGAAGAAATCGTATGGCGCGAAGATACACAGGGCAAGCTGGATCTGATGGTTGCACTGGACTTCCGGATGACGACTACACCGCTGTATGCGGATATCGTACTGCCCGCAGCGACCTGGTATGAGAAGACCGATTTGTCTTCCACCGATATGCATCCGTTCGTACACCCATTTAATCCGGCGGTTAATCCGCTGTGGGAGTCGCGGTCTGACTGGGATATTTATCGTGGACTGGCAGAGACGTTCTCCGATATGGCAAAGACACATTTACCAGGAGTATACAAAGATCTGGTAACTGCACCACTGGGTCATGATTCTATGGGAGAAATTTCACAACCTATGGGAATGGTCAAAGACTGGGCCAAAGGCGAAGTAGCTGCCCAGCCAGGCAAGACAATGCCAAGCTTTAGCATTGTAGAACGGGATTACACTAAAATTCATGATAAATATGTATCGCTTGGACCGAATCTGGCGATCGGCAAAACCGGTGCGCACGGAGTCAGCTTCTCGGTAGCCGAAGAATATGAGGAACTAAAACGGCTCAATGGGGTGTATTACGACGAGACAGTCAAAGATGGACTGCCCAAGCTGCAAACTGCTCGGCAGGTAGCCGACACGATCCTGCATCTGTCCTCTGCCACCAACGGCCGTGTATCCCAAAAAGCCTATGCACAGGCTGAACTGGATTCAGGTGTAGAGCTGCGAGACATCTCCGCTGACCGGGCGGCCGAGAAGATCACGTTCCAGAGCATTACCGCTCAGCCGCGTGAAGTTATTCCGACGCCGGTATTCAGCGGTTCGAACAAGCAGGGACGCCGTTATTCACCATTTACAACCAATATTGAACGTCTGGTGCCTTTCCGCACATTGACCGGACGTCAGCATTTCTATATTGATCATGAGATTTTCCAGCAATTTGGCGAAGCGATGCCAGTCTACAAGCCAACTCTTCCGCCAATGGTATTCGGTCCCCGCGATAAGGAAATCCGCGGTGGACAGGATGCACTGGTGCTGCGCTATCTGACACCGCATGGTAAATGGAATATTCACTCCACCTACCAGGATAACCAGCATATGCTGACTCTGTTCCGCGGTGGTCCGACCGTATGGATCAATAATGAAGATGCAGCTGCCCATGATCTGAATGATAATGATTGGCTCGAAGTATACAACCGCAACGGTGTTGTAACCGCACGCGCTGTAGTCAGTCACCGGATGCCGCGTGGCACCATGTTTATGTATCATGCGCAGGACAAGCATATTAACGTACCGGGATCGGAAATTACAGATACACGCGGCGGTAGCCATAACGCACCGACACGCATTCATATGAAACCGACACAGATGGTCGGAGGTTATGCACAGCTCAGCTACGGATTTAACTATTACGGCCCAATCGGTAATCAGCGGGACGTGTACGTGGCTGTTCGCAAAATGAAGGAGGTTAACTGGCTTGAAGATTAAAGCGCAAGTCGCCATGGTCATGAACCTGGATAAATGTATCGGCTGCCATACGTGCAGCGTGACCTGTAAAACAACCTGGACCAACCGCAAAGGTGCAGAATATATGTGGTTCAACAATGTCGAAACCAAGCCGGGTATCGGTTATCCGAAGCGCTGGGAAGATCAGGAGATCTACCGCGGCGGCTGGCAGCTGCGCAAAGGCAAGCTGGAACTGAAGTCCGGCAGCAAGCTGTCCAAAGTCGCACTTGGTAAAATCTTTTATAATCCGGATATGCCGGAGATGCGCGATTATTATGAGCCATGGACGTATAACTACGAGAATCTCACCAATGCCAAAGATCAAAAACATTCACCGGTTGCCCGTCCACATTCGGCGGTTACCGGTGAGAAAATAGATCTGAACTGGGGCCCCAACTGGGAGGATGATCTGGCCGGCGCGCATATTACCGGCCCACTCGATCCCAATATCGAGAAGATCGAAGAGGAGATCAAGTTCAACTTTGAAAAATCATTCATGGTCTATCTGCCACGTCTATGCGAACACTGTCTGAATCCGAGCTGTGTCGCTTCCTGCCCGTCAGGAGCGATGTACAAACGGGATGAAGACGGGATTGTACTGGTCGATCAGGAAGCCTGCCGTGGCTGGCGTTACTGCATGACCGGCTGTCCTTACAAAAAAGTATACTTCAACTGGCAGACCAACAAAGCCGAGAAATGCACGTTCTGCTTCCCCCGCGTAGAAGCCGGACTGCCAACCGTCTGCTCGGAGACCTGTACCGGTCGTATCCGTTATCTGGGTGTACTGCTGTATGATGCGGATCGTGTCAGTGAAGCAGCATCTCTGGAAAATGAGCAGGATCTGTACAAGGCACAATGTGATCTGTTCCTCGATCCGAACGATCCGGCGATTATTGCCCAGGCACGCAAAGATGGTATTACCGAAGACTGGATCGAAGCCGCCAAAAATTCGCCGGTGTACAAGCTGGCGATTGAATATAAACTGGCTTTCCCGCTACATCCGGAATACCGTACGATGCCAATGGTCTGGTATGTACCACCACTGAGCCCGATCATGAACTATTTTGAAGGCAAGGATTCGATCGAGAATCCGGATATGATTTTCCCGGCGATTGAAGAGATGCGTACACCGATTCAATTCCTGGCGAATATGCTGACAGCTGGAGACACGGTCACTGTCAAGGAATCGCTGCAGCGTATGGCAATGATGCGTGCTTATATGCGTGCCAAATCCACCGGTCAGGAATTCGACGAGAGCCGACTGGAACGGGTGGGATTGACTGTACGCCAGATCGAGCAGATGTATCGTTTACTGGCAATTGCCAAGTATGAAGACCGATTCGTTATTCCGACATCGCACAAGGAAGGTCATATGGACCCTTACCGTGCACAGGGTCTGGCCGGTTACAGCGATATGATGGGCAATACCAGTATGGGCAGCGGCTGCAATGGCTGCAGCGCGATTGATTCCATGAGTACGAATCAGGTCGATGAAGATGGCCGTCCGGTTCATGACGAGAACTTCTACGGGGGGATCTGGCGTGATTGATCTGATACAGCTGTATACGTATAAACCTTCCTTTCACTTTTTTGCCCGTCAGCTGATGTATCCGGAGAAATTGGATTTTCATCCGGATCTGCTGGCCGAGTCTTTTGAAGAAAACCATCCGGGGCGCGAACATGCGCACCGGTACTGGGAACTTATGCATAACCTGAGCATGGAACAGATTCAGGAGATGTACACAGAGACATTTGATTTTCAAAAAGACTGTGCACTGTACATGACCTATTTCAAATTCGAAGAAGCCAAGGAGCGCGGTCAGATGCTGGCCAAGCTCAAGATTCTGTACGAGATGTTCGGTCTGGAAATGCCGGAAGGCGAGCTGCCGGACTTCCTGCCCCTGATGTGCGAATTCCTGTATGCGGCAGAGTGGAAGCATGATCCGCGCGCCGGAGAGAATTTCAAAATGCTGCTGGCGATTCTGGAAGATGGAACCTATCATCTGGTTCGTGCGCTGGAGAAGCTGAACAGTCCTTATTACTATCTGGTCAAAGGACTGCGTGAGACACTGAAAGCTTGTGTGAGACAGGAGGCGCCAGCTCATGAACATGAGTGAGCAGTTTTTGTGGGTGATATTCCCTTATATGTGTATTGTCGTTTTTATCGTTGGACATATTTTCCGTTACCGGACCGATCAGTTTAGCTGGACAGCCAAATCCAGTGAATTTATCGAGAAAAAGCAGCTTATGCTCGGCAGTCTGCTGTTCCATCTGGGTGTAATCCCGGTTATTCTCGGCCATGTGGCGGGTCTGGGGATTCCCAAGACCTGGATGAACTCGCTTGGAGTCAGCGAGCATCTGTATCATATGGGTGCTGTGTATGGCGGCGGATTCTTCGGTGTAGTGACACTGGCAGGTATGTTCCTGCTGACTTCACGGCGCTTTACGATCCGGAGTGTACGTCGTCTGAGCACAGCGTCCGATCTGATCGTCAATGTGCTGTTGCTGTTTATTGTTTTCATGGGGCTGTATGCGACACTGTTCACCAATTTTGCCCGTCCGGAGTTTGATTACCGGGAGACGATCTCGATCTGGTTCCGCGGACTGTTTATGCTGCGTCCGGATCCTGCGTTGATGCGGGACGTGCCTGTTTCTTTCAAAATTCATGCGTTGACCGGCTTTGCGATTTTTGCATTCTGGCCATTTACCCGTCTGGTGCATGTGTGGAGTGTTCCATTGAATTATGTAGGCAGAAGTTATATCCTGTATAGAAGACATAAATCGAGCTGAGGAGAGAGGGCGCTGCCTTCTTTCCCTGTTCCATGAGGAGACCATGCGATGAATAACAAGGTGGATTATCAGCTGGAACTGGATCAGATCCGAGCGATCTGTGGGTATGATTTGATGGCGCTCGCGCTCGTGGAACCAGCCGAATACCACTATGTAATCAAGTGGAAATATGCTTCCGGCAATCTCAATGAACGGTTCAGAGGCATTGTGCTTCAGAGCGGACGCGGCGTGGCTGGTATGGTATTCAAAACAGGCAAGCCCTTTATGTTCTCGTCCGTCCACGAAGACGTACCGCAGGATGCGCTGTTTAACTATCCGATTATCCGCACAGAGCAGCTGACAAGTATCGGGGCGGTGCCCGTCTGGAATGATACGAGAGTAGCCGGTGTGCTGCTGGGCGGATTCCGGGATGAGCAGCGTGTCACGCGCCAGAGTGTACAGCAGCTGCTCGAATTGACGCGCCGCGGTATTGGGGAGCTGAACGGAAAGGAGTTTCTGCTGAATTGAATCAATCAGGAGATACAGAACAGTTGGATACCTTGATGCAAAAGTTGTATGACAACAGCATGGAAGCGATGTTTTTCTTTAACCGTCAGGGCAAGGTGCTGGCAATGAATCCGGCTGCCGAGCAGATTGTCAATGAAGATGTGCTGCAGCAGCTTTATCAGGGCAAAGCCCAGGCGATCTGTGGGGTCTGCCGTGGATATATGAGCGATACGGAGCTGCGTACCTGTCTAGCATGTTATTTTACCAGTCCGGAATCGGAGGAATTCTCTTCGTTCCAGGTATATCTGGATACCAAGGACAAAGGTATGGTTCCTTATGCGGCGACATATCATACGATCGACCGGGAGAATGGCATCTATGTGTTTATGCTGCGCGATCTGACCCGTCAGTTCAAGACGCAGGAGAAGTTCTACCAGAACAAAATGATGAAGCATGTGATCGAAGCACAGGAAAATGAACGTAAACGCATATCCCGGGAACTGCACGATAGTGTGGCTCAGGAACTGATGAGCGCCGTAATTGATCTGCGCGTGCTCAAGTACATGACAGCAGACGAAGAACTGCTCAAAAAAATGAAGCAGACCGAAGCTTCCATGACACGGCTGCTGGATGATATACGTAATCTGGCGGTCGAACTACGCCCGGCTGCGCTGGATGATTTTGGACTGGAAGCTGCTTTTCGCTCTCATTTCAAAAAAATTAATGAAAGCTACGGCTTCACCATTGTATTCGATTCCGGTTTGGAGCAGCGGCGTTACAGTAATGAGCTGGAGACCGTCATCTACCGCATCGGTCAGGAAGCGATCCTGAATGCACTCAAATATGCACAGGTCGATATGATCCATGTCTCCCTGCAGGATAATGATAATCTGCTGCAGCTGATTGTTGAAGATGATGGAGCAGGATTCAATCCAGGCGATGCACCGACAGGCACTGGCCTTGGTCTCTATGGAATGCAGGAACGCGCCGAGCTGGTCGGCGGGCATGTGAATATATTTTCTGCGGCAGGCAGGGGAACCCGGATTGTCGTGGAGATTCCTGTACAGCCCCAGCCGCAGGAGCAGTGAGGAGATAACATAGATGAAAATTGTAATCGCGGATGATCATGCGATTGTCCGGAGCGGCTTTGCAATGATATTGAATTTCCAGCCGGATATGGAAGTGGTCGGCACGGCAGCAGACGGGATCGAAGCGTATACTATGGTTGCCAAGTACCAGCCTGATATTCTCCTGATGGATCTCAGTATGCCGCCAGGAGAAAGCGGACTGATCGCCACCGGTAAAATCAAGGACGATTACCCGGATACCCGAATACTCATCCTGACTATGCATGATGACGAGGAATATCTGTTTCATGTGCTGCGTAACGGAGCTTCCGGCTATGTACTCAAAAATGCGCCGGATGAGGAACTACTGCTCGCGATTCGTACGATACACGAGGGAGGCACCTATATCCATCCCAAGCTGGCAACTTCACTCGTACGCGAGTTTGTCAAAAATGACACCAGTGCAGGCAGCGAGGATGTCTACGAACTGCTTTCCCGCCGAGAACTGGAGATTCTGCCGCTGATCGCCAAAGGATACGGCAACAAGGAAATCGCCGAAAAGCTGTTCATTTCTGTCAAAACGGTAGAAGCGCACAAGGCGAAGATCATGGAAAAGCTGAATCTCAAAAGCCGTCCTGAGCTGGTGGAGTATGCATTGAAAAAGAAGATTCTGGATTTCTAAAAAGTTACTATAGTTTCTGTAGATAAAGCTGTCTCCCTGTGAGACGGCTTTTTTTGTATGCGACTGTTTATGTTTTGTTGTGCTGTGGTGCTGTGTAGCTCATGCACTCTGAAATTGGATTATTCTTCTGCCCTCCGTTAAGAACGGATATCCTGAATTTCCGCTTGCAGCGGAAGATATCCAATCTTAAATGAGGCCGCTTCGCTGCTGAAGTATAATTCCAATTCCCTCGCTCCGTGCTTGTAGCTGATTTGGCTGCTGTTTAGGACGGTTTTAGAATCTTGAAGAGGTTTGAATAGGCATTTTAATGCTGGACAGTCAGAAGGAAGGATAGGGCCATTTGAGCAAAAGCAAAAGCAGAAGTAGAAGCAAAAGCAGAAGGTGGTTAAGTAGGCTTTCTAGCTATATAAGCTGCTTTCATTATAATGATCTCGCATCCTAATGGTCAGGATCTTGTCTCTAGCACTCTAGCAGTCGGCGAGCAGCACGAAGCGGAGGGAATAGAATCGTTCTGAAGCCATCCTTTAAGATCGGATATCCACCGCTACAAGCGGAATTTCAAGGATATCCGATCTTAACAGAGGGCGGAAGAATGATCTATTCCCGAAGCGCTTGATGCGCCCGCCTACTCCTGCGGACAGCCAACCACTCATTCATTTTCAGCCAAACATCGGCATACATTATGCCAACACCCCAACCAATTCGCTGACACAGCAGCAATCCTATTCGCCTAATGCTTCACTCAGGGATTCCCTTATGATGTACAGGGGACTCCCCTATATCCTGTTGATCACCGCAGGTCATACAATGAAGAAGCATACAGAGCAGCAATATAGCTCCTATCAATGTAACGAAACACAAGTGAAAGGTGAGTTGGATGATCAAAAAATTACAGCTATCCTTACAAACAATGAATCTGGTGCTCGGATTTATGGTATGGGTAATCATTTCGTCCCTGATGCCCTTTATTCGGGAGGATATCAACATTCCGGCTGGAAGTCTGGCCATGGTCACTGCAGTACCGGTTGTACTGGGTTCGATTTTGCGGATACCGCTGGGATACTATGCGAATATTGTAGGTGCGCGGATTATCTTTATGGTCAGCTTTATCCTGCTGTTATTCCCGGTATTCTATATCAGTCGGGCAGATTCCATGACCGATCTGATTATCGGTGGATTGTTCCTGGGTATCGGCGGCGCTGTCTTCTCGGTAGGGGTTACATCACTGCCAAAGTATTATCCCAAAGAAAAGCATGGACTGGTTAACGGGGTCTATGGAATGGGAAATATTGGTACAGCGATCACGACATTCTCTGCTCCGGTTGTTGCGACCCAGATCGGCTGGCAATCTACGGTGCAGCTGTATATGATCCTGCTGGCTGTTTTTATCGTACTGAACTTTTTCCTTGGCGATCGCCGTGAAGTGAAGGTGAAGACACCGATTATCGAGCAGATCAAGGGTGTCTACAAAAATGAAAAACTCTGGTTTTTCTCATTGTTCTACTTTATTACGTTTGGTTCCTTTGTCGCTTTTACAGTCTATCTACCCAATTTTCTGGTCGCGAACTTTGATCTTTCCAAAGTCGACGCAGGAATACGTACCGCAGGATTTATCGCGCTGGCAACTTTCCTTCGTCCAGTAGGCGGCTGGCTGGCTGACCGTTTTCAGCCTTTGTTCCTGTTGGTAGGTACATTCGCTATGTATACGATCGCTGCGATTGTACTGGCATTCTCTCCGTCGATTGGATTATATACGATTGGCAGTCTGGCGATTGCTGTCAGTGCAGGTATTGGTAACGGGGTTATTTTCAAATTAGTACCGTTCTATTTCAACAAGCAGGCAGGGATTGCCAATGGTATTGTCTCCATGATGGGTGGTCTAGGTGGATTCTTCCCGCCGCTGATGCTGTCGGCGATTCATGGTATCACCGGTCAATATTCGATCGGATTCATGCTGCTGTCCCAGGTAGCATTGGCGAGTCTGATTATCGTGGTCTGGATGTATTATCAAGACAAGCTTGCTCTGGTATCCGAAGTGTTTGATTCTACTGCGCAGGGGATACTGGTTACCGATCCAGCGGGATATATTAAAACAGTCAATCCGGCATTTACCCGGTTGACTGGCTATGAAGCCGACGAGGTTCTTGGACAGCGACCAAGTATTCTCAAATCGGGCCGCCAATCCGAGGACTTCTATAGCAAAATGTGGTCCGAGATCAAGCAGCATGGGATCTGGCAGGGAGCAATCTGGAACAAACGCAAAAATGGTGAAGAATATGTACAATGGCTGAATATCAGCGCAGTCAAAGATGAGACTGGCGAAGATGTACGTTATGTTGGTACATTTAGCGAATTGAATCAGCAGCAGCTCAAGGCATAATGTAGACGTTACTATCCATATGGACAAATAAGTTCCATTATTCACATTTACTTTTAACCCGGTACACAAGTATATCTATGAACTATAACCTATTCACTATGAAAAGAGGGAGAGCCCTGTGAGTGTCCGCCAACTGACTGATACGCTGAGTCGCCCGGTGCGCGATCTGCGTCTGTCGGTGACCGATCGTTGTAACTTTCGGTGTGCTTATTGCATGCCGAGAGAATTGTTCGGAGACGACTATGCGTTTATGCCGCGTACTGAACTATTGACTTTTGAAGAAATGAGCCGGTTGGTGAGATTGTTCACAGGGCTGGGTGTCCAGAAGGTGCGTTTGACCGGCGGAGAACCGCTGCTGCGCAAAAATCTGAACGAACTGGTCCAAGAATTGCGTACAATTCCCGGTGTGCAGGATATGGGATTGACGACTAATGGACTGCTGCTCGGACAGCACGCAGAAGCCCTTTATCAGGCAGGTTTGCGGCGGCTGAATATTAGTCTGGATGCACTGACCCCGTCTATATTCGGTCAACTTAACGGAAGAGGTGTACAGCCGCAGCATATCCTGAAGCAGATTGATTATGCCCAATCCTTGGGATTCCGGATCAAAATCAATATGGTTGTACAAAAGGGAATTAACGACGAAGAAATCCTGCGAATGGCTGAATATTTCCGTGATAAGGGAATTACCCTGCGATTTATCGAGTTCATGGATGCCGGAAGCGGTAATGGGTGGAGCTATGACAAAGTAGTGACTCAGGCAGAGATTCTGCAGCAGCTGCAAAGTCGCTATGATCTGGTGCCTGCCGAGCATAATATCTACGGTGAAGTCGCCACTTACTACAGATATCGTGGTACTCGTACAGAGGTGGGCTTTATCACGTCGGTCTCGCGTTCCTTTTGCTCTTCATGCACCAGAGCACGTCTGTCATCCGATGGCAAATTGTATACCTGTCTGTTCGCCTCCAGCGGCTACGATTTGCGTCAGCTGGTACGCGGCGGGGCAACGGACGAGGAATTGCAGGATATCATCGCCGATATCTGGGAGCACCGGACCGACCGTTATTCGGATCTGCGAACCGCACAGACGGCAGCTTCCTGCCGCAGAATCGGCATGTCCTATATTGGAGGTTAACGAATAGACAGGAGGCTTAAAAAGATGAACCGGTATATTCCCAATCAGCACGGGGCATGGGCGATGCTGGTATTGCCTTTTTTATTCGGTCTCAGCATCTCGGGAGGACGCTGGGTCCATCTGCCGCTGTTCCTCTGCTGGCTGGTCATGTATCTGTTCAGCTATCCGGTACTGCAGTGGATCAAGACAGGACGCAAAGACAGTTATTTGCGCCCCGCAGCACTATATGGAGTATTATTGGTTCCGCTGGTTGCCGTCGTTGTTGCCCAGCAGCCTCAAATGCTGATGTACGGTGCACTGCTGCTGATCTTTTTTGCCGTGCCTGCTTATTATGCCAAACGCCGTAATGAGCGTGCATTGTTCAATGATATTGTAGCGATTGTGCTGTTCAGTTCTTTCATTTATCCGGTTGTCTATATGAGTGGTACACCGGACTGGATAGCGGCAAGTAAACTATTTTTGCTATCGGTTTTGTATTTTACAGGTACCGCTTTATATGTAAAGACCATGATTCGCGAGAAAAAGAACCGGCGTTATTATTATATTTCCTGTCTGTATCATCTACTGCTAGTCGTGCTGGCAGCTGGCTGGAATGTATGGTTATGCATTCCTTTTGCCGTACTGTTGATCCGGGCGATATGGCTGCCCAGGCAGAAACTGCGTACCATGCAGATAGGGATTGCCGAGATCAGATTTGCAGTTATGATGTATGTGTCGGTTTTATGGATTATTTAATCGTATTTGCAGAAAGGAAGGATTGCCATGATGCCATCCATCAAGCAGCGGGACTATAGTCAGAATCCATTTATCGTGATCTGGGAGGTTACCCGTGCCTGTGCTCTGAAATGCCTGCACTGTCGTGCAGAAGCGCAGTATCATCCGGACCCGCAGCAGCTCAGTCTAGAAGAGGGTAAACAGCTAATTGATCAGATCAGCGAGTTTGACGAGCCGCTGTTTGTATTTACGGGTGGTGATCCGTTGATGCGTCCGGATCTATACGAGCTAGCACGATATGCTATTCAGGATAAAGGGCTATCGCTGTCTATGACACCAAGTGCGACTCCGCGTGTGACCCGCAGTGCAGTAGAGAAAGCTGGTGAGGCCGGATTATCGCGTTGGGCATTCAGTCTTGATGGTTCATGTGCAAAAATTCACGATCATTTCCGCGGAACAGCAGGTTCTTATGAACGTACGATGCAAGGGATACGCTATCTGCAGGAATTGCATATCCCGATTCAGATCAATACGACCGTATCGCGTTACAATCTGGAAGATTTGCCGCAAATCGCAGAACTTGTCGCACAGATGGGGGCGGTACTATGGAGTGTATTTTTCCTGATTCCGACAGGCCGCGGTATGGAAAAGGATATGATTACCCCACAACAGCATGAAGAAGTAATGCAGTGGATGTATGAGTTGCAGCAGCGAATGCCGTTTGGTGTCAAAGCAACCGAAGCACCACACTATCGACGAGTAGTGCTTCAGCAGCAGCGTAGTATAGTTCAATCTTCTGAAAATGGAGTCTCCCGTCCATCCGCCAGTAAACGTAGGGATATGCTGGGGCGTGCGCCGCAGGGTGTAAATGATGGGGATGGGTTTGTATTTATCAGCCATACCGGAGAGGTATATCCCAGCGGATTCCTGCCGCTTAGCTGTGGCAATGTACGGGAACAGCATCTCGCCGATATTTACCGGTCTGCTCCGGTGATGCAGCAGCTGCGGGACAAATCACTGCTCAAAGGTAAATGCGGAGTCTGTGAGTACCGGCAGCTCTGCGGTGGATCACGCGCAAGGGCGTATGCATTGACCGGCGATTATCTGGAAAGCGATCCGTACTGCGCGTATCAACCTGCAGCGTGGACAGGAGGAGACATACTATGACACCATCATCTATACGCAAAATTGTCGTGCTGGGCGGAGGGATCACGGGTCTGAGTGCGGCTTATTATGCCCGCAAGGCTGCTGATCAGCAGGGTATACCGGTAGAAATAACTCTTATCGAAAGCAGCAACCGGCTTGGCGGCAAAATTCATTCGGTTCAGACAGATGGATTCCTGATCGAAAAAGGCCCAGACTCTTTCCTCGCCCGCAAACAACCGATTATCGATTTGACTCATGATCTGGGTATGAATGAACAGCTGGTACCCACCAATCCCAAAGCAGGTTCGGCTTATATTTTACATAAGAAAAAGCTGCATCAGATGCCAATGGGATTGGTGCTGGGGATTCCAACGAAGATCAGTCCGTTTATTCGTACAGGCCTGATCTCACCCCTCGGCAAAGCCAGAGCGATACTCGATATGGTGCTACCTGCGCGCAAGGCTGATGAAGACGAGGCGCTGGGCGACTTTATTGAACGAAGACTGGGTCGTGAAGTTCTGGAACAGATGACCGAACCTCTACTGGCAGGTATCTATGCCGGAGACACCCGTTCACTCAGTTTGCTGTCTACTTTTCCCCAGTTCAGACAAATGGAGAAAAAGCATCATAGCCTGATTATTGGCATGGCCAGAGGGATGCTGCGCCGACCTGCCGGACACAAGACCATACAGCAGAAAAACGGAACACATGCAGGAGCAACCAGCCCAATGTCCAGTACCTCCTCTCCAGTCGAGCCGGCTGCTCCTCGCAAATCGAAAAGTATGTTTTTGTCCTATCAGTATGGATTGTCTGCTATGATTCGGAGACTGCAGGAGCAGCTCACTATGGATCAGGTGCAATTCCGTATGGAGGAGTCTGTGACACAGATAGCGGCATCTGATTCATCCACTTTGTCAAAGCGAGGAAAGGATGGGAGCAGCAGCACAGAGCATACCTCTCGTTATACTCTTACACTGAGCAGTGGAGAGCATATGAATGCTGACAGTATTATTTGCACTATTCCGGCTTATGCAGCAGCAGAGCTGCTCGGAGATATTCCGGAGATTCAGCAGCTTAACCGGATTCATTATGTATCGGTAGCCAATATTGCGCTTGGGTACAAGCATCATCAGCTGCAGCATGAATTCGAAGGCACCGGATTTCTCGTTCCACGAAAGGAAAATCGCATGATCACCGCCTGCACATGGTCCTCCACCAAATGGAAACATACCGCTCCATCCGGTCAGACCCTGCTTCGCACCTATATTGGTCGTGCCGGTGCAGAAGAATGGACAAGCTTGTCCAATGAAGAATTGGTGCAGGCGGTACGCCGTGATCTACGGGATCTGATCGGATTCGATGCAGAGCCGGATCTGGTGGAAATTAGCCGTTGCTATCGTTCAATGCCACAGTATCCAGTAGGACACGGAGAACTAATGGACAGAGTGAGAGCTTCTCTCGCAGCGCATTTACCCGATGTATGGTTATGCGGTGCAGGCTATGGAGGAATCGGTATTCCCGATTGTGTACAGCATGGCCGGGAAGCCGCAGAAGAGCTCATCAGCAGGTGGGCAGTGAATTGAATATAGTAATCTAAGCTTAATTTATGAATAAAATAACTATTTATACTGTTATATTAAGAAATTTCTAATTTGAAAATACGTTTTATAATTCATAAAATAGTAAAACAAGAGATAAGCGTAACAACATGTAGGTTGTTACGCTTATCTTCTGATTATAGGTTATAAAAAAATTAAAAATTAGTATCTCCGCTGTATGCCTCAATTTGAGAACCTTTATTAATATAAGTAGCAGAGATGCCGACTTCTGTGTTGCTTACACCAAAAGTAATAGTATCTAATGAAGTTTTATTAAAAGTATGGAAATAATAAGTTGTAGCTGTTCCAGAATATTTCTCGAAGTTTTCATCATAACGTGCCAAACCAGCGAAATGTTTTCCTACATAAGTAAAAGTATCAGTATAGCCTTGTTTTCTTAAAATATAATCTTGTAAACGAAAACCAAATCCAAATCGCCCATTTCCATCGCTTCTTACTTGAGACTCTTTAGTTGTTCCACTACCATTTGATAGAGTTGCATATGTTTTTTTCAGAGAAGTCGTATAAGTTGTTCCTTTGTTAGTAAAGCTTACCCCAAAAGCATCTGGTCCGCCAATATTAATAATTTCACCACCAGAGGTTACAAAGGGTTTATGTGAAAGCCAATTATCGGTTTTCCAATACCCGGCTCCAACTATAACCCATTGTTTTTTACTGCTATCATAATAAATATCAGGCCGTGAAACGGCTATATCAGATTGATCTGCAGTAATACTATTTAAATTCTCACTAGTTTGTGGAACATCAAGATGATAAATCCCATAAGGCTTTAATTGCTCTTCAATTTCATTTGCAGGTAGACCTTCACTGCTTAGCTTTGTTAGTAAAGAATCTACATTTATATTTTCATTGGTTTGTAAACTTGTTGCGCGGTTCGCCCATTCACTATCTGCTTGATCAGCTAATTGCTGTTTTGCCTCTACAATATTATACTCAGAATCGTTTAATGAATTTTCACTGGCATAAGATAAGTTACAAGGGCTACTTAAAAATAGACTGAGAGTCACAGCAAAAGGTAATGTTTTTCGTAATTTCATTAAATCACTCCTAAAAATAATTTACCTTTTAAAAATAGGTATTTTATTAAATTAACCTTAAATGTATTTTATAAACATATAAAGTATATTATTCAAATTGAAAAATGAAATTGGCAAAAAACTGTGTAAAGTAGCTAAACGAAAATGGGAATGTCAAATCCATTAAAAAAACACTTCTTTAGCTGTATAATCCTGTATAAGCGATTCATTGGCAGAAGAAGTGTTTTTAATTAATACCTATAATTTAAATTTATTTTAATAATCAACTATTAATTGAGCCGGTCTGACCATCGTTTTTGGCGGCTTCAAAATTGCCTGGACCTACGCGTTCGCGAATCTCGTCTTCTGTCAGCTCTTTGGCTACCGGGCCGGTTGGGATATCGGTAGCTCCATCGGCTATTTCTGCACGTTCTACGCGGGCGAACCCTGCATTGGCATTGCGTCCAATCGCTTCACGTTCTTCACGACTTGTAATTTCTACTTTTTCCGGATCATTGGGCATGATTGTACCTCCTCTGAATTGTAAACAGGTCTCTTTATCATTACCCGCTGACCTCAGGCGAAAATCAAGCTTCCATAAACATCTGCATATCGTCTTCCACTGTCGTAATACCGGCAATACCGAAATTCTCGACCAGTACATTTACTACATTTGGCGAAAGGAAAGCCGGCAGCGTAGGGCCTAAATGAATATTTTTGACACCGAGATATAGCAGGGACAGCAGAACAATAACCGCTTTTTGTTCATACCAGGCAATATTGTAGGAGATCGGCAGATCATTGATATCATCCAGACCGAATGCTTCTTTTAGCTTCATTGCGATCACAACCAGTGAATACGAATCATTACACTGCCCGGCGTCCAATACCCGCGGAATGCCTCCGATATCACCGAGATTTAGTTTGTTGTACTTATACTTGGCACAGCCTGCGGTCAGGATAACAGTATCCTGGGGCAGTTCTTCGGCAAAACGGGTATAGTAGCTGCGGGATTTCATCCGTCCATCACAGCCAGCCATAACGAAGAATCGCTTGATTGCGCCAGTCTGTACAGCATCTACCACCTGATTAGCCACATTCATGACTGCATTATGAGCGAATCCACCGATAATTTCACCAGTCTCGATTTCGGTTGGTGCCTGACACTGAAGAGCCTGCTCGATAAGAGGTGAAAAATCTTTGGGTTGTCCATCCATGCCATCCGGAATATGCTGCACACCGGGATAGCCGGTATTGCCTGTTGTGTAGATACGATCCATATAGCTGGCTTTGGGAGGTACAATACAGTTCGTCGTCATCAGAATCGGTCCGTTAAAGGATTCGAATTCGCTGGTCTGTTTCCACCAGGCATTGCCGTAATTGCCGACGAAGTGATCATATTTTTGAAAAGCAGGATAATAGTGCGCAGGCAGCATCTCGCTATGAGTATACACGTCGACGCCGGTTCCGGCAGTCTGTTTGAGCAGTTCTTCCATATCATGCAGATCATGTCCACTGATCAGAATACCGGGACGCTGACCGACACCGATATTTACTTTGGTCACCTGCGGATGACCGTAAGTCGTTGTATTGGCCTGATCAAGCAGCGCCATCGCATCCACGCCATATTTACCGGCTTCCATCGCAAGAGCAAGCAGCTCGGATACGCCCTGTGTATCGTCCAGCGTAGCAGCCAGCGCCCGAAGCATGAATTGATCGATGCCATGATCCACATACCCCAGATGGTCTGCATGGTACGTATAGGCAGCCATGCCTTTGAGTCCATAAGTCAGCAGCTCGCGAAGGGAACGGATGTCTTCATCGGTAGTACGGAGAACACCGATATGACGTGCTTTCTCATCCAGCTCTTCAGCGGTATAACCATTCCATACCGCTGCATCTGGCAGAGGGATAGACTCTGATAAAGTAGCACCCACACAGGTCTGCCAGAATAAATACACTTCATTACGCAGCGCCAAGGCTTCACGAATTTTATCGATAAAAAATTCCCGGTCAAAGTTGGCATTGGTAATTGTTGTGAACAGTCCATCGGTAATCATGAGGGAAATGCGGCGATTTATATCATTGCTTAGTTGAATATCTTTGCTAAGGTAAGCGATACCCTTGATTGTATAAATGAGCAAATCCTGCAGATTCGCTACGTCATGTGGTTTGCCGCAAACGCCTTTGATAGTACAGCCGGTACCTTTGGAAGCTTCCTGGCATTGAAAGCAGAACATGGATGGTTGGGGTTCAAGTGTAGCCGTAGATTGAGTTGTCATTGGTATACCCTCCTGAGATGAATTTTTTCGCTGCAATTCAAGTTTATATATTCAGCATAGCCGCTTGTTGGAGGTTACCTTGTGATTACAATCACTTATTCAAAATCAGGTAAGTGAAATTTGGAATATGTGACAGATCGTTTACAACACAGAATAAAACCGCCTATGTAACAAGGCGGTTTTGTTTTGATCAATATAATCATTTCAATCTACCTTTAGGTTATCCTGCACCATCCGGATAAATTCCTTGGCAGCTACTCCGAGAAATTTATCGGTTCGATAAATGATCCCGATCTGTCTTGTCGGTGGATAATCGCTGATCTTGATCAATCGCAGCGTCGGATCATTAAGTGAATTGGACAGGGAATAGGGCTGCAGACAGGCACCTACATCGGATTTGACGAATCCGTAAAGGGAAGAGGCGGTTGATGTCTCTACGATAATATTCAGGTTTAATCCTTTTTCCCGGCAATGGGTCTCGATCAGTTCCCGGGCTTTGAATCCTTTGGGATAAGCGATTAGCGGCAGGGCGGATACCGTCTCCAGTGATACAGATTCCTGATCAGCCAGATCGTGCTCTTCGGAGACAACCAGAACAAATTCCTCTGTATACAGCGGGGTGATAATCAATCTGGGATCCGTAAATTCAATCAGTGTAATCCCGATATCAACAACATTATTAATGACCATATCGGCGACTTCGATCGCAGAAGAGATTTTGAGATGAATATTGGGAAATTGATGATGAAAGTCGATCAGTATAGGAGTAATCCGGTAATCCAGCTCGGCAGCCATCACACCGACGACCAGATTCCCGCCATTATATTCACGCAGTCCATTGATCTCGTCATAAGCATCCTGCAATTTGAGCAGAATACTACGAGCCTGCCGCAGCAAAATAAAGCCCGCCTCGGTAATTGTGATTTTTTTGCCGATACGATCGAACAGCAGTGTGCCCAGTTCTTCTTCCATGGTACGAATCTGAATACTCAGCGTCGGTTGGGTAATGCCCAGCCGCTCGGCAGCTTTGGTAAAATGAAGCTCTTCACACACCGCCACAAAGTATTCCAATTGTCTAATCTCCATATGTAGCACTCCTTGAACATGATTTAAATGAAAACTTCTGATCCGTTTATCATTGCTTGTAACTATGATGATAATAGATAGCATTAATTTGAACAATACAACAAATATATCACTTTTGCCTGCTGTATAGCTAATGGAAGCGTTATGATAAATAATATTTTGTTTCTGAAATATAAGTAAATATTTGAATATATAAATTAATGATAGTTTTTAACAATGATAAAATAATTAATGATAGAAAATATTCGCAAAAACTCTTTACAATATGTCAAAATGATACTATTATTAAACATGTGATCAACGAAGCTTACTAAAAGTAATAATAAAAAGAAAAGTAAGAAAGAAGGCATTTAACCATGAACGCTTTTTACCTTGACCGTGATGGATCGATCCGAACTCTTTTGAAAGGAAAAGATATCCTCTCTAATCCAATTCTTAACAAAGGCGTGGCTTTTACCGCTGAAGAGAGAAATGAACTGGATTTGAACGGAATTCTGCCTCCTATGATTCTGACCATCGAAGAGCAAGTGAGCCGCGTATATGAGCAGTTAAACAGCGAGCCTAACAATCTTCGCAAAAATATCATGCTGAACGATCTCTACAACCGTAACGTTGTATTGTACTATCGTCTGCTGAGCGAGCATCTGAGCGAGATGCTGCCTATCGTGTATACACCAACGGTAGGTCAGTCTATTCAGGAGTACAGCCAGCAGTATCACAAACCGGGTGGCGTATATCTGTCCATTGACAATATGGACGGTATCGAAGAAGCATTCCGCAACAGCGGTGTACAGCCTGGCGATATAGACTTGATCGTTGCTACAGACTCCGAGAGTATCCTCGGGATCGGTGACTGGGGTGTAGGTGGTATCAATATCGCGATCGGTAAACTGGCTGTATACACTGCAGCTGTAGGTATCGATCCGAGCCGTGTACTGCCGGTTGTACTGGATGCAGGTACCAATAACGAGAAGCTGCTGAATGATCCACTGTATATCGGTAACCGCCATGAACGGGTTCGCGGTGACCGTTATGATGAATTCGTAGATCGTTATGTGCAGACTGCACTCAAACTGTTCCCTGATGTGCTGCTGCACTGGGAGGATCTCGGTAACGTCAATGCACGTAATATTATTAATAAATACGGCGACAAACTCCTTACTTTTAACGATGATATTCAGGGTACCGGAGCAGTTACACTGGCTGCGATCATGTCCGGCGTACAGGTGAGCGGTACACCGCTGCGTGAACATCGTGTACTCGTATTCGGTCCTGGCGCTGCCGGTATCGGTAACGCCGATCAGATTCGTGATGCGATGATGAAAGAAGGACTGTCCCAGGAAGAAGCAGAAGGACGCTTCTGGGCATATGACTATCGTGGACTGCTGACCGATGCGACCGAAGGCGTACTGGAATTCCAGAAACCTTATGTCCGTCAGACATCCGAAGTGGAAGGATGGGCGGTAGAAGCAGACGGCAAGATCAGTCTGCTGGAAGTAGTTAAACAGGTTAAACCAACGATTCTGCTCGGTACTTCTGGTGTAACCGGAGCATTTAGCGAAGAGATTATCAAGGAAATGGCCAAGCATGTAGAGCGTCCAATCATCATGCCAATGTCTAATCCGACTTCGCTGGCCGAAGCGGTTCCGGCGGATCTGCTGGAATGGACAGATGGCAAAGCATTGATCGCTACAGGCAGCCCGTTTGCACCGGTAGCTTACAAAGGTGTAACGTATGAGATCGGACAATCCAATAATGCGTTCGTATTCCCTGGACTGGGACTGGGCGCTATTGTAGCCAAAGCAAGCGTATTTACCAAAGGCATGTTCACAGCTGCAGCAGATGCTGTTGCCAGTGCGGTAGATTCTTCCGAGCCAGGTGCACCACTGTTGCCGCGTGTAAATGAATTGCAAAAAGTATCCTTTGCCGTAGCTATCGCTGTAGCCAATGCAGCTATCCAGGATGGAGTTGCCCGCAATACTCCCGAAGATGTAGAACAGGCTGTCAAAGATGCCATGTGGCATCCTGTATACAGAACTCTCAAATCGGTTGCTGTTACACAAGCTGTCTAATCCCCAATGTCTGAGTAGGTCGGGTTCGCCGCATTTCCGTACAGATAGGATGTTATACACGGTATGGAAATCGGGCAGAGCTCATGTATAAATCAGGTTGCCTATCCGCTCTGGATAGGCAGTCTGCCCTTATGGGGATAGGTTGTAACAATAAGATGGAGGTCCTGTATCATGTCAGTCGGTCATATTTTTGTGATATTAATTCCAATTTTCTTTGTTATTATACTCGGTTTTCTGGGTGGACATTTCAAAGTATTCAGTCCTGCTTCATCCAAAGGACTGAACACCCTGGTGACCAAGTTTGCGCTGCCGGCGCATCTGTTCATCGGTATTACGACTACCAGCAAGCAGACATTGATCGATAAATGGCCGTTCTTTATGACCATGTTTCTCGGTATTATCGGTTTTTATGTGATTCTGCTGCTCGTTATGCGTCTTCTTTTCAAAAAAGATCTGAACACATCGTCGATTTTCTCGCTGAATTCTACACAACCTTCTTTTGCCTTTATGGGGATTCCTGTACTGGGCAGCCTGTTCGGGCCAGCAGAAGTCGCTATCCCGATCGCTATTACCGGTGTGGTAGTCAATGCACTGCTTGACCCGATCGCTACCATTGTCAGCTCCGTTGGCAAAAAAACACAGGCCGGTCATGATAGCGGACATCAGGAGAACCTGTTCAAGCTGACAATTCATTCTATCCTGCATGGTCTGAGAGAGCCACTGGCTTGTGTACCGTTGATCGGTGTTATATTAACACTGTTCGGATTCCATTCTCCGCAGCTGCTCCAGGATTCACTGGATCAGATCGGTGATATTACATCCGGCGCGGCTCTGTTCGCTATCGGTGTAACGATTGGTCTGAATCAGATCAAATTCAGTGCCAATGCAATCAGCATTTCGCTGCTCAAAGTTATTGCACTGCCTATTCTGACGTATCTGATCGCTCTGATGTTCGGGCTGTCAGCTACCGATATTACGATGGCGGTTCTGCTCGTATCCTTCCCGGGTTCTGCTGTAGCAGCCATGATCGCGACACGCTTTGAGACACTTGAAGTCGAGACGGCTTCGTCCTTTGTGATCAGCTCGGTATTGTCACTGATTTCACTGCCAATACTGATTTCTATACTTTTGTAATATAGTTTTAATTTTAACTAAAATTTGATAAGGCCATCCGCTGCATAACCTGGTTACGGCGGATGGCCTTTTTGTATATTTTATCGTGTTTTCTTGCAGTAGCCTGCCAAGAATCAATGCCTGAATTTCGGCGATATGGCTGTATAGCATCCTTTATAATAAGAGCATGACATTGCAAATAAGGAGAATAGCCATGATATCTACCGAGCATCATCAGGAATACTATCAGGCACTGTTGGACAAAAAGACAGAGTATGAAGGTCTATTCTATGTCGGGGTAAAAACGACCGGTGTATTCTGCCGACCGACTTGTCCGGCACGCAAACCCAAATTCGAGAATTGTGAATTTTACCGGACAGCGCAGGAAGCTCTACTGGCTTCATATCGTCCCTGTCAACGCTGTCGACCGCTGTCTCATCCCAATCAGGTATCCGATATCGTTCGGATGCTGGTAGAAGAAGTGGAGAAGCATCCTGAAAAAAGATGGAGCCAAGCGGACTTTCGTGCATTAGCAGTAGATGAATCAACCGCCCGCAGGCAGTTCAAAAAACGCTTTGGTATGACCTTCGTGGAATATGCCCGTGCCCGCCGTATGGGACTCGCCCTCAAAAATATCCGCTCGGGGCAGTCGGTTATCGATACCCAGTTATCGGCCGGTTACGAATCCAGCAGCGGTTTTCGTGATGCTTTTGCCCGCATTATGGGCGCTGCTCCAACTTTGGTGAATGAAAATCATGTGCTAAAAGCTTCCTGGATCGATACGATGCTGGGACCCATGATTGCAATTGCCAGCGAAGAAGCCTTGTACCTGCTGGAATTTGTAGATCGGCGCGGATTGGAGCGCGAGGTAGAGCGTTTACGGCAAAAGCTGCGCTGTGCTATCGTGCCGGGAATAACCGCTCCGATTCGCCAGATCGAGCAGGAATTGCACGAATATTTTGAAGGACGACTTACTGTGTTTACTACACCGCTTGCATTGCTGGGGTCGCCTTTTCAGCAGCAGGTCTGGAAGCAGCTCATGCAGATTCCACCAGGAGAGACGCGTTCATATGGTCAGATTGCTATAGCATTGGAACATCCTTCGGCTTTTCGCGCAGTTGCCCGGACAAATGGTGCCAATCAGCTGGCGATTGTGATTCCTTGTCATCGTGTGATTAATGCCCGTACGGATATTTTCCTGCAATTGAATCAAGTGATGTCTGGAAATGATCTGGATCAAGCGATAACAGCGGTACTGCATAGAGCTGCCGCTTACGCCAAAGCCGGAGCAAATGGTCTATTCGTCCCAGGTTTAACGCTGCCTGATGTGGTCTTGACATTATGTGATCGTTCAGAGCTTCCGGTCAATATTATGGTGACAGATCCGCTAGCTTCCCTGCAGGAATGGGCATAACTCGGTGTATCGCGGATCAGCTATGGTCCTGCTCCCTATCAGGAAGTAATATCTCATTTACACAAATATGCAAGCGATCTTCTCAGCAAAGTATAACGTTTGATCGCAGCTATACAATGCCTTACTATAGAAAAAATGGCATTACTTCAACAAAGCAGCTTGGTCAGACTTCATATTCTGATCTTCTTCTGATCTGTGGTGACAGTACGAATAGATGAAAGAATCGTAGGAGAGGAGATAGGCTATGGATAATAAAGTAATTGTTATGCCCTATCAGGATACATACCAGGAGCAGATTGTAGAGCTGATCGTAGATATTCAGCGCAATGAATACCAGATTCCTATTACTCGTGCCGATCAGCCGGATCTGGCTAATATTCACGAATTTTATCAGCAGGGGAAAGGGAACTTCTGGGTAGCGCTATATGGAGACAAAGTGGTCGGAACGATTGCCCTGCTGGATATCGGCGACAGACAGACGGCGCTGCGCAAAATGTTTGTCGCTGCTGATTATCGTGGCAGTACCTATCGAACGGCTCAGCTGCTGCTGGAACAGGCATCGCAGTGGGCGGAAGAACATGAGGTACGGCAGATTTATCTGGGTACAACCGAGCAGTTCAAGGCGGCACACCGATTTTATGAGAAAAATAAATTCGTGCAGATTGCGATAGATCAGCTGCCGACGCGTTTTCCGGTGATGAAGGTAGACACCCGATTCTATTGCCGTGATTATAATGGTCCGACTGCATAATGAGATGGTACATGATATACTATCCTTTTGGCTTATCGGGATTCATAAAATCCCATCATTATGTAGATTATGAGGTGCAACAATGCAATTTCAGGAATTTCATATTGGACAGACCTTCCGGACCAAGTCACTGCTGGTGACGAACGAGAATATCAAGGAATTTGCTTCGGAATTCGATCCGCAGTATATGCATCTGGATGAAGAGAAAGCTGGGAAGGGAAGATTTAACGGTATTATTGCTTCGGGGATTCAGACGCTGGCGATTTCGTTTAAGCTGTGGGTAGAAACTGGCAGCTACGGTGAGGATGTTATCGCCGGAACCGCCATGAACAATATCCGGTTTCTCAAACCGGTTCTTCCGGGCGATGAACTGCATACTATAGTAGAAGTTATTGATTTGCAGGAAAAGCGCAACCAGACAGGCGTAGTGACGGTCACCATGTCTACTTTTAATAACAAGCAGGAAAAGGTATTTGTGGGCGATCTGTCTGTATTGGTGAAATACGAAGTATAAATATCCGTACGGCAACCTATACCCACACAGTGATGTTATATAAAGGAGATGCATATTGTTGAATCGAAGTAAGTTGGCCTCGGCATTTACATTGACATTGGCTCTGACTATAGGCTCGTCCGCAAGTATTGGATATGCCGCTCTACCTTCAACAGCGGCTTCCGCCACGACGACTATGGTCAAGGCTCCGACCGGCAGAGTCGTGTCCGACCTCAAAGCAGGCAGTAGCAGGATCGAATATACTGCTGTACCTGCACAAAGCGATGGTATGTTCCATGAGGGGCTGCTTTTGGCTTCCAAAGCGGATGGCAGCTCGGTATTCTATAATGCCCAGGGCAAAGAAGCTTTTGCACTGCCGGATCATCTGGTGCCGCTGACCGATTTTCATAATCAACGTGCTTTGGTGCAGGATACATCGACCAAGTTGGCTGGTTATATCAATACACAGGGGAAATTGGTGATTCCCTGTATATACACAGCGACAAGCGGATTTACGGATGGTATTGCATTTGTGAAAAAAGGAGCCAACGATAAAGGCGCTTTTATCAATCCAGCAGGAAAACAAGTAACCACGTTAACACAATCGTATGATTCTGATTATTATTTTTCGGAAGGATTGGCTTTGGCTTCTTCACCCAATGGCGATAAAATCGGCTATCTGAATAAAAGTGGATCTCTCGCTATTCCTTACAAATATAATTATGGGCGGCCTTTCTTCGAAAATGCTGCGGTTGTACAAGACAATAAAGGAAACTATGGTTTTATTAATACCAAAGGAAAAGCGATTACTGCGTTTCAGTACAAAGCAGCAGGAGACTTTTCCGAAGGATTGGCTCCTGTACAAAATCAATCAGGGTTATGGGGCTACATCAATACAAAAGGTAAAGTGATCATTCCTTTTCAATATGCTTCTGCAGAACGCTTTGGTAATGGACTCGGAGCAGTCTACAATGAACAAGGCAAAGCAGGCTATATCAATACACAGGGCAAAGTAATGATTGGATATCAGTATGCCAAAGCGTCTCCGTTTAATAACGGTGTGGCTGTTGTAGGCATAAAGAACAAATCCACCAGTAAATTTGGCTATATTAATACGCAGGGGAGATTGTTAACTCCGCTGCAGTACCGACAAGCTCTTTCGTTTAACGAAGGTGTGGCTGTAGCATCTACTTCCGATCGCTCCGCAGTTTTATTGAGTGAATAAGTGAACCAAATAAAAAGAACCGGCTCTGTGTCGGTTCTTTTTATTTGGTTATCAGTCAGAAGCTACAGTTAGCGTCGTAGTCCTGTGCATCATAACATCCAAGATCCAAAAAGGGGCATGCCCGAAAGTACAGTATCCTTGCTCGATTTCTTGATATAATAAAAGGACTATTGGAAAGGGTGAGACCATGCAAAGCAGTCACCATCTATCTGGCATCGCCCAGCATTCCCGCAAACTGATGATCCTGTGGACGATTATTGTTCATGTCGCCATGATTCTTATACAGACACTTGCTCATGAAGATGCTTTTCATATTGTAATGCTCAGTCTGTTATTGTTGGTATTTATGATTTTGAACTGGTATTTCGTGCGCTTAACCCGTAATCATGCGATGGCCTGGATATACTTTGCTATTCAGTTGCTTATTCTCTGTCAGGCATGTTATCTGGCGAATTATGTATACGGACTAATGACGATCGGGTTGTTTCCGCTGCTGGTAGGGCAGTTTGCCTATGTGTATTATGAGAAGTTCAAGATAGGCCTTTTTATGACTATTATGTATATCATTATTGTCTGGTTCGCCGTACATCTGGGCGGTATGCCGGGAGTAGTTATACCACTCGCCTTATTTACATTAATGAGTATTATTGTGCTCGGTATCGTCAATCTAATGCTGCAGCAGTACTATGCCCGTATGCGTACACAGAATTTTCTGGATGAACTGGAGATCGCTCATCGGCAGGTGGAAGAACTGACAGTTGCCAATGAACGGCAGCGGATGGCCCGTGATCTGCATGATACACTGGCTCAGGGACTGGTTGGTATTATTATGCAGCTCGAAGCAATTGATGTACATCTGTCCAAAGGCAATCATGAACGAGCCCAACAGATTGTATTGTCTTCGATGGAAGGCGCCCGTCATACGCTTGCCGAAGCCCGTGAAGTTATCGATAATCTGCGCCTTCAATCTGCGGATAATATTAGCTTTACCGATGCGGTTCGGCAGGAGATCGAGCGTTTCACACTGGCGACAAATATTCCGGTAGCCAGCAGAATCGATGATTTCCGGAATCTGCCGCAGCTGCTTACCGAACACAGTCTGTATATGATCCGGGAGAGCTTGACCAATATTACGCGTCATGCACAGGCGCAGCATGTACAGGTCAATGTGCTGTCGGTACAGGGCAGGCTGATGATTGAAATCACCGATGACGGCAGAGGATTTGATCCGGAGCAGATCGGTAGACAGCCGGGTCATTACGGGCTGCTCGGTATGCAGGAACGTGTACGCATTATGGGCGGCAAGCTGGCAATCACCAATTATTTGCCGCATGGAACCCATATCAAAATCGAGATTCCTTTCTACACAGGAGGTTATAATGAAATATAAAGTACTGATTGTCGATGACCACTTTGTTGTAAGGGAAGGACTCAAGCTTATTCTGGAGACGAGTGAACATTATCATGTAGCAGGCGAAGCAGAGAATGGGCAGGTGGCTATCCAACTGGCCGAAGAGCTGCAGCCGGATGTCATTCTAATGGATCTGAATATGCCGGTGATGGGCGGGCTGGAGGCGATCGAGCAGCTGCAGGCACGCCAGTCAACGATTCCGGTTGTTATTTTAACAACATATAATGAAGATGATCTGATGGTCAAAGGACTGGCAATGGGAGCCAAAGGTTATTTGCTCAAGGATGCCAAGCGCGAGAATATGTTCCGTACACTGGACTCGGCGATTCGTGGAGAGACGCTGCTGCAACCCGAGATCATGCAGACTGTTTTTCAGGCGAGAAGCAGATCGGCAGTTCCTTCGACCTCTTCTATACCGTCTGCAGCGTCCGGATATATTCCGGCATTATCGGATAAGGAAAAGATTGTGCTGCAGGCTATTGCCTATGGTCATCGCAGCAAGGATATTGCTTTTGATATGGGTATATCCGAGCGTACTGTCAAAGCACATCTCACCAATATTTATAATAAACTAGGTGTCGATTCACGTGCGCAGGCGGTAGCTATTGCGATTGAACGGGGCATTGTGCATATTTAGCATAAATTTGTATAAATATCGGATAGAAGCTTCGATCGTCCGTGTATATCCAAACATCGTTCATGGCGTTGTTCCAAAGCATCTGTTTCTTTTGAGACAGGTGCTTTTTTGCTTTGTTTGCCCATAGTACATCAGGTGTCTGCCCAAAAGGGCAAAGGGCAAATGTACCTATGGACGATTTCAGAATTTGTCGATTCTGCTATCCTGAATGCAGGAGTACAGAGAACGATATACAAAATACAAAAGCAAGAGGTTTAGGGGAGGATACTGTAATGATGAGGAAAAATTGGCCTATGGCTTTTACAGCGCTTGTGTTGGCGGTGAGTCTAACGGCCTGTTCGACAGATGAACCTGCCGCAAAATCGGCAAGCAATTCAGTCGAAGTAACAGCAGCCAAGGAGCAGCCGCTGAATGCGTCCTATGATCTGTCCGGTACACTGACAGCCTATGATGAGACACCGGCAGCCTTTCAGACCGGAGGAACCGTTATCGCGGTCAATGGAGATATTGGTGATTCTGTAATCAAAGGCTCTGTACTAGCGAAATTGGATACCGCCGATCTGCAGCTAACGCTGGATACAGCCAACGAGGATGTAGCAGCCGCGCAGGCCGCACTGGCAAGCTCGCGTGCTTCGCTCAGTGATGCAAGAGCCGGACAGAAATCTGCTGCTGCCGGTGTATCTTCTGCCCGTGCCAAAGTAGAGAGTGCCCGGATCAGTCAGCAGGATGTGCTGGCAGGTGCCCGCTCACAGGAGAAAGCACAGGCGCAAAATGCAGTAAATACTGCGCAGACTGCCTATAATCAGGCCAAAACCGAGGAAGCTCGTTCCAAAACACTGCTGGATAACGGACTACTGACCCAGCAGGAATATGAGAAAGCGCAAACGGCATTGGCTGATGCACAAACTGCACTTCAGGATGCGCAGTCCAAGCTGTCTCTTCAGCAGGAAGGGGCTACCGAATCCGAACGTGCCCAGGCTGCAGCTGCAGTAAAAGAAGCACAGGTTGGTATCGAAAACGCCCAGGCCAGTGTCGCCAAAGCCAATGCAGGTGTAGAACAGGCACAGGCGAGTGTGCAGCAATCCCAGGCTGGTTACGAACAAAAACGAGTTGCCCAAAAAACAGCACAACTCAATCTGTCACGCGCCAGTCTCAAAGCGCCCGCATCCGGCGTGATTCTGACCAAAAGTATTACCGTTGGACAAACAGTAAGTGCCGGTGGAGGTACATCTGCACAGGGTGGCAGCAGCCCGCTATTTACAATTGGCGAGATTGATCGACTCAAGGTGCAGCTGCCAATTGCCGACAGTGATATCAGTCAATGGAAAGTCGGTCAGCAGGTCAGCATCAATCTGTATGATCAAGTGCGAACCGGTAAAGTGACCAAATTGAATCCGCAAACCAATGAAAGCACCGGCTCCATCAATGTGGAAGTAGTGATCAGTAATCCCAAACGGGACTGGAAACCCGGTCAGGTCGTCAAAGCTTCCCGTCAGGTATCTGCCCAGCAAGGAATCCTATTGCCGACCGAGGCAGTGATCAGCTCCGGTAGTGAGCCTTATGTATTCAAGGCTGTCAATGGCAAAGCCGTCAAAACACCGGTTGTACTGGGCAAAATATACAATAACAACTATCAGATTACCGGTGGAATCAAAGTAGGCGATAAAGTGGTAACACGCGGCGCAGACCGTTTATTTAACGGAGACGAACTGACAGTTAGCCCGGCAGCAGCGACCTCATCCAGCGGCAAGGGCAACACAGCAGCTTCATCCGGAACGGCAGAAGAGGCCAACGCCAATGATTAAATATTTCGTCAAAAAGCGCAAAATCACATTATTGTTCTTCGTTATGCTTATTATTGTAGGAATCGCCCAGCTGACACAGCTTCCGAGACAGCTGCAGCCGGATGTTGTTGTCAAAACAGCCATGGTCACGACAACCTATGCAGGAGCGACTCCCGAGCTGATGGAGCAGACTGTCACGGAAGTACTGGAGCAGAAAATCAAGGAAGTATCCAATCTCAAGAAAATTACGTCCACTTCCAGCAATGGTGTCTCTACCATAACAGTACAGGCCAACGAAGACGCCGACACGACAGATACTTGGAATGAACTGCGCCGCAAAGTGGAAGATGCTCAATCTCAGCTGCCCAAGGATGCAGATACACCTGTGGTCAATGACAATCTGACTCAATCCTTTATCAAGTCTTATATTATCTATGGCAAAACCAAACAGGATATTTACCAATTAAGTGAACTGATGAATACCTGGCAGGATCAGCTGCGCTCTGTACCGGGAATTACCGAGGTCAATATCAAAGGGATTCCGGATCAGGAAGTTCGCATCAATATTGATCCGGCTAAACTGCAGCAGTACAAAATCTCATGGGAGACGGTACAGCAGGCGATCCAATCGGCGAACAACCGTGTACCTACAGGTAATCTGACTCATGATGATCGAATCTATCAACTTACGGTAGACAAGTCTGTGGATTATACAACATTGAATGATATTGTCGTCCAGCAGACCGAAACAGGTATTCCGGTCTATCTCAAAGACGTTGCCAAAGTAGAGCTGACCCAGGCCAAAGAATCCCAGCTCAGCTATTATAATGGTACACCGGCTATCTCGCTGGATATTAGCAGCCAGACCGGTTCGGATGTACCGAATATGGACGCAGGATTAAGCGCCAAGATCAATTCACTGGAAAAAACACTGCCTGCCAATGTCAAACTGGCACCACTGTTCGCCCAGAATGATCAGGTAACCAAAAACTTTAACTCCTTAATCAAGGAAATGATTATAGCTATTATCGCTGTTATCGTTATTTGTACACTCGGCATGAATCTGCTGACAGCCGGATTTGTAGCACTTGCGATACCGATCTCGATAGCACTCGGTTTGATTTTCCTGCCGGGTCTCGGAATTACGCTCAATCAGATTACGATTGTTGGTCTGATTATCGTACTCGGTATACTCGTAGATGATGCGGTCGTCGTCAATGACAATATTGAGCGCCGACTGTCTCATATGGGCGAGAGTCCGACAGATGCATCGATTAAAGGAACCAAGGAAGTCGCCGTTTCCATTATTACAGCGACACTTGCGACCATTTCGGCATTTCTACCGCTGATGTTCCTGCCGGGCGATATGGGAGCATTTATCTTGCCGATTCCGGCTGTAATTTCTCTCTGTATGCTGGCGTCCATGATTATGTCTTTGACTATTATTCCTATTTTCCGTCAATGGTATGAAGAACGTCAGATGGAAAGAGGCAAGCGACGTGTGAATCGCCCTGCCGGTCTGCTGGGCAAGCAAATCCAGACTGTTACCGACAGTTATGCACATCGTCTGATGCCCAAAGTTTTACAAAAGCCTTTACTCGTAGCACTTGTCGGTCTGATTATTAGTACAGCGGTATATGGACTGGCTGCATTTACCCCTGTTGAACTGTTTCCGACTTCGGAAGAAAAACAGGTGACGGTCAATATAAGTATGTCTTCCGGTACAGCACTGGAAGAAACAGATCGCGTTGTACAAAGCATTGCTGGCTGGGTAAAAAAACAGCCAAATGTAGAAAATATCGCCTATGCTGCAGGCGGCGGAGCTCCTTTGCTATTTAGCAATCTGGGTGGAAGCGGAGGAAGTGGAAGCAGCAACGGACAAATTCTTGTTATTGGTGATGAGAATATGGATATTGAGTCCGTAACCAGCCAGTGGTCCGCCACTTTGAAGAAAGACTATCCCGGTATAGAGACTTCAGTCGAAGGGAGTGCTGTGGGTATCCCGGTAGGTAAGCCGGTATCGATACGTATTACTGGCGATAATCTGGATGAAATTCGTCAGTTGACCAATCAGATCAAGCAGGTTATTGGAGATACGCCAGGCACTTATGGCATTACCGATACGATGGGCAATGACAACTATGGACTGAATTTCTCTGTGAATAAGCAAGCTATGGATCGTTATGGAGTAACCTATAGCACATTGACCCAGACGCTACTTATGATGGGTAGCGGTATAAGCCTGGGGGACTTTGATAATGGAGAGAATCTGATTGATATGAAACTGTATCTGGATGGTTCCGATAAAGAAAGTCCGGAATCCCTAATCCAGAAAACGAATATTACCAATTTGTCCAAGGAACAAATTCCCTTATCACAGATTGTCAGTATGAAGCCGTCTTTCTCGATTCAACAGATTGATCGTTATGATCTGCAGCGAGTAAACACAGTTGAGGCCGAAGTGAATGGTCGTACAGCAACTGAAGTAATGGCAGAGATCAAGCCTAAACTGGATCAGGTCAAACTTCCGGAAGGATATACGCTCGAAGTTGGCGGCGAGACATCAGATCAGGCAGATACGTTTGGAGATATGGGGCAATTGTTTGTTGTCGCTATCTTTATCATCTTTGTGTTGATTGTTATTCAGTTCTATTCGTTGTCGATTCCGCTAATCATTATGACGACAGTATATCTTGCAGCAGCAGGAGCCGTGCTTGGTTTGTTTATTACCCGTACTCCAATTGGTTTTATGGCGATCATGGGTATTATTGCACTCGCCGGTATCGTTGTCCGAAACGGGATTGTATTTATCGAATTTATCGAAGATGCCAGACATGAAGGTATGGAACTGAAAGAAGCCGTCATTCAGGCAGCATCTGCACGTTTCCGTCCTATTATTCTGACTTCATTGACGGCAATCGTAGGTATGATTCCGATCGCTACAATTGGTGAACTGCTATTCCGTCCGCTGGGCGTAGTTATTATTTTCGGTCTCATTTTCTCTACTATCCTGACATTGTTCGTTGTGCCATCTCTCTATATGGTAACCGCACGTGCCAAAGACAAACGGCAGGCACGCAAAGCGGAACGCAAGCAAAAAAGAATGGAAAAACATGGCTCGATGCCATCCGATTCCACGCTATAAATGAAACGATAATAAACAAGCACATGAAATAGACCGATTCAGGCAAAACAGAATTGTTGTTGCAAGACCTATGAAATGAATACAAGCGCTTCTCCGCTGACTGAATAGACAGACACATGGAGTGGTGCTTTCGTAGAAACAGACACCCCCCGTCTGTTTCTGTCTATATCCTGTATTCGAGAGGAGAACCGATATGGATAGCAAACCAGATGTGATGGATATTACAGATCAGATGTTTTCGGGCCGGAGCTGCAGCGCAGATATTCAACAAGGTATATTTCGTATGTATAGTGACTATAGGCTGGATGCTAAACGCAAGTTGGCCTGGTACATTGAGATGTATATGAGTACCATGTCCCAGCAGGAATCGAATCGTACGACAGATCGAAGTCTGCGACAGCAGCAGAGTGAAGCAGTAGAGATCACGCCAACTTTGCAAGAAACAGAATATCAACTCAGCATACTGTTGATTGAGATGATGAATATCGTTATTTATGAAATGAAAGATGAGAACGGTGATCCGCTCTGGAATTGGGACCGGCTCAAGCGTAAAATCCGGATCTCCAATAACAAAGTACTGCTCGAGGCCATTCAGGCTCAGGAGAATTTGTATCGCTCCAAGCGGCTGCTGCACCAGATGAAGATATCCGAAGAGTTTCGCAGGGAATGCTGGCAGTCCTTTCAGCAGATGGAAAAAGAGGTGCTAGGAGAGCAGCATCGATTATATCTGGTGAAGGCCTGGCTTGATTTTATCGAGCAGCAGCCCGAATTAATAGAAGAATGCATGCAGCTATCCGATCGTACTCACATACTGCTGCAATAGATTATGCTTCTTCCGACGAATTGTATCCAGCAGTCAATCTATGGTCAACACAAAAAAAGGAAGTACCGATATTGTAACCGGTACTTCCTTTTTATTTATCTATTCGGCATCTACTAATCATTGATTACTTCCTACTTATACAAAACAAAGTAGATGATCAGTTTTCCTGAAAAGTACATTCACTATTACTTGAGCAGCTGTGCGATCAGAGAGTAAGCGATAATGATCAGGAACAGCAGCGTGATATGGTTTAGCGAGAAGATAAACATTTTCTTCGCCCAGTCCTTAATATCATCCTTGCGATAGCTGCGTACGCTGAACACCAGCCAGAACAGGCTCAGCAGGAACGCGACACCTGCAATATAAGGACTCAACGGCCAGAACATTACGCTGGATACGATCAGCAGTACCAGATAGAAGTTGGATTGTACATACGTGCGTTTGATACCTTTGACAACTGGCAGCATCGGTACTTCAGCAGCTTTGTATTCGTCGAACCGGCGAATCGCAATCGCATAGAAGTGAGGCATTTGCCAGATTAGCATGGTAGCTACGAGTGCCCAGATTTCAAAATGTCCCAGATCGCTGGAAATAGCAGCCCAGCCGATCAGCGGGGGTACGGCGCCCGAGACACTGCCGACTTCGGTGTTGTAGATTGTTCTGCGCTTGGTCCACATGGTATAAGGAACTACATACAGGAACAGTCCCAGGAACCCGAAGAAAGCAGCGAGCGGTGAGCTCAGGTATAGCAGAATCACACCGGAGATACTCATCGTAATACCGATCGTCAGGCCGGTACGAGTATCCATTTTGCCGGTTACGGTCGGCCGTGTCTTGGTCCGCTCCATAATGGCATCAATATCCCGATCATACAGATTGTTAAAGGCTCCGGCAGAACCGATAACAAGAGAAGATCCGACAAAGGCAAGAATGATTGCCCCGATATGATCTATAAAAGATACGTTAAAGATGTACAGCGCCATACTTAACCCGGCGAACATCGCTATAAGATTGGACTTGATAATACCCGTTTTGATCGTAGCAAAAAAGATCGCGGGCATGGAATTGACTTGTGCACTTGCACCTTGGCTTGGTTGATTATTCATCTCTGTATTTGTCACCCGTTTCGATTGTTGTGACTTTATCATAACATTTTAATTTTGAAGAATGGAAATGAAATGACTTTTTTTAAAATTACGTCATTAAATTGTGAATAATTTATTAATTTTTGTCTGGATGGATAGGAATTTAAGCAAAAGTATGCTCAAACATTAGTCAGACATCAAGATAAATTTCTTCCCATTTTCATTATAAAATCAACAATTATTCCAACTATTTCTAGCTGGAGTATGATAAGGCCGGATATACATCATATCACCGGAATCAGATATACAGAAGCATCTATTCGATTGGAAAAAATAACCTGACACATCAAAGCCCGGCTTCCCAGAAAAGGCAGTGCCGGGCGGATAAAGCAGTCGGATGCGTAAATAGCGAGAATGCTAATAGGTCAGTACGTGATATGTAATCATTACTCGATCAGGCAGAATCTGCAGATGATCGGACAACAGGTGTTTCGTTCTGCTCTTTGATCGTTAGCCGCTTGTGTGCTGCTAGTAGAAATGGGATACCGACCGCGGTGAGCAGTGCAAGTGGAGCAAAGACAGCAATACCGCTCTGCAGGGCAAACCGGTCAATCAGCAATCCGCCGACCACAGGTGCAACAACATTACCGATATTGTTGAATCCGATTGTGCCAAAGTAGGTTCCTTTCCACTCGGGATGAGCGATCCTGTCGATCAGGATATCCATCATTGTGAACAGAAGTACCTCGCCTACGGTAAAAATAAACACACCGATCATAAAAGCAATCAAACTATGTGCCATCCCGAACAGCAGCAGGGAGACAGAGACGAGAATATTGCCAAGAATCAGCGGAACGACCGGACGGAAGCGGCTGACCGTACGTACGACCGGATACTGTACTACCAGCACAACAGCAGCATTCATCGCCAGCATATAGGAGAAGATACGGCTGCCATTTTCCAGATCCGGAGTGAGCGATAAGTACTGGGCGAGCGTCGAACTGAAATGACCGTAGCCAAGTACGCAAAAGGTCGTACCGATCAGTACAGGCAAAAATATACGATCCCTGCTGGTAATTCGAAAAGCTTCGCGAATCTTAGGTGCTGCAGCGGTGGAGACAGCAGGCAGAGCAGCCCGGTGAACCGCAAATTGCAATACCAGCACCAGTCCATACACAATATACACAAATCCTGCAATCACAAATGGAAAAGTGGATTGGGCCGATCCTAGCTGCAGGCCGAGAATAGGACCGAACACAACACCGATATTAATAGCCGCATAGCGCAAATTGAAGACAAGCAGCTTGTGATCCGGCGGTGTGGTATCCGACAGCAGCGCGCGGGAAGCTGGCTCAAATACCGAACGGCACAATCCATTCAGCACATTCATGACAAAGAACATCCAGATTTCATGCGCACCGGCAAAGCCAAAAAATACGGCAGCCCAGCAAAATACCGAGACCAGCATCACCTTTTTGCGTCCGATCCGGTCCGAGATATAACCGCCATAAAAGCTGATCGATACACCGGCCAGTGAGCTGGCTGCGACGATAATACCTGTCAGTGTAGCGGATACGCCCATCGTAGAGGTGAGATAGATAGCGAGGAACGGAATACTCATGGAGGTGACGAGTCGTCCAAACATCGTCCCGACAATAATGGTCCAGGCCAGAGGATGAATCATTTTGAGATTTTTTGCGATCATAAGCTACACTCCTATGTTTTACAAAGCTTTTACGGAACTGTTATTATTGTAAGAAGAAAAAAGGCGAAGAAAAAGAGTAAGCTTTTGCCTCTGCCTTTCACCTTTTATAGGAGCGCATGAAATAGAAGGAGGAAGAGAGGATTGGATAACGATGCAATTCAATATTTGCAGCTGTACGACAAATTAAATCCGCAGCGACTGCATCATACACCGCTATCTGTTACGGTAGCCATGCTGGCCGAGATGCTATGCTGTACACCGCGCAATGTCAAATTCATTTTGCGGCGGCTGGAGAGTCGTAACTGGATCATCTGGCAGCCGGGACGTGGCAGGGGGAATACTTCACAGCTGCAATTTCTGTATCCGGGTACAGATATAATGGAGATACGGGTACGACAGTTGCTGGATAAAGATCGGGTGAAGGAAGCGCTGGAGCTGATCGGTACACTGGATACAGACGAGCACAGCCGGGAAAGGCTATGGAATATACTTCATGTCTATCTTGGCATGCACAGCGAGCAGGAAGAAAGCAGTGTGCAGGATGTGCTGCGGATGATTCGTTATCGTCCGTTGGAAAAGCTCAATACAGCGAGTGTATTTACAGCATTCGAGGTATTTATACTGCGGCAGATCACAGATACATTGCTGGCATATGATGCGGGCTCAGGTCAATTTTTGCCGAGAGTGGCGCATCGCTGGGAACATAATGAAGATCATACGATATGGACCTTTTATTTGCGTAAAGGAGTTCGTTTTCATGATGGGACCCTGCTGACTGCCCGGGATGTGCAGTACACCTGGGAAAGACTGTGTCGGCAGCAGAGCAGCGCGCTATGGCTGTATCGTGATATCCGGGAAGTGGAGCATAAGGGAGATCATGTAGTGACTTTTCATTTGCAGCGCAGCAATCTGTTTTTCCTGCATCTGATCACCAATGTCTATATGGCTATTCTGCCTGCCCATATAGAGCAGGAGGAATGCCGGATCGGCAGTGGGCCTTTCCGAATCTCGGAACTGACTGCGAACAAGCTGTCGCTGCTGGCTTTTGACGATTATTATGGTCTGCGTCCGGTACTGGATCGGGTAGATGTCTGGTTTATGCCGGAACAGGGTCACAATGGTCGCCTTTATCAGATTACTGAGCGGGATGATCAAATGGCCAGCCGCCAGATTAATCATCCGGTGCTGGGTTGCCGCTACCTGCGGTTTGATTTTCGCAGTGCGGGTATTCAGCATCACCCCCGGTTCCGCGAATGTATTCGTCATCTGTATGATGGGAATAAAATGATGCGGGAGCTGGGTGGTGACCGGATTGCAGCAGCCTACAGCCTGCTTCCCTGGAAAAGTGCAAGCTATCGTCCCCTACAGGAAGGGTCGCTGACTGTAGCAGAGCAGCTGCTTCGACAGAGCGGGTATGATGGCAGCGAGCTGGGACTTTCTTTTCTCGATAAAAAGGAAGAGCAGATCGAAGCGCAATGGCTGCAGCAGCAGGCTGCCCGGATAGGTCTTCGCTTGCGGCTGCTTCCTTGCACCCAATCGTATGGTACGATGCTGTATGGCAGGGATAGAGGAGAAATCATGCTTGGTATGGAAATACTGGAGGATGACTGGGAATGGGATATGATCAATTTTTTTGGCAATGAAGGCAATTATCTGTACCATGCTCTGGGCCATGAGCAGCAGCTTCAGCTGAAAAGTATGCTGGAAGGCATCATGCAGCTGGAGCAGGAGCAGCGTGAAGAGATATTGGACCGGATCGAACGGCGGATGAGGGAAGAGAACTGGGTCATATATGGTAATCACCTGAATCAGCAGGCCTATTTCAATCGCAATCTGTATGGACTGCATATCGAGTCGTTCGGCTTTCCGAATCTGTCGGCGCTCTGGATCAGAAAGAAATAAAAAGGAGTGTCACACATGACCGCGATAGAGATACTTGATGTTTTTAATGAACAGATGGAAAAGACAGGTACTGCTACACGGGAGGAAGTACATGCGCAAGGATTATGGCATCAGACCTTTCATTGCTGGATCGTCTCCGGTTCTGCCGAAGCGGGATGGCAGCTACTGTTTCAGCTGCGTCATCCGGACAAGGAGACTTTTCCCGACAAGCTGGATACCTCCAGTGCCGGACATCTGATGACAGGTGAATCACCGGAGGATGGGGTACGAGAGCTGGAAGAGGAATTGGGACTATCCGTAACTTTTGCAGAGCTGACGTACTGCGGAACACACAGGGACGAGTATCGAATCTCGGAGCATTATATGGATCGGGAATTTACTCATGTCTATCTATATGTATGTGACCGCTCTCTGGAGGAATACCAGGTTCAGCATAGCGAAGTGACCGGATTATTCTGGATTGAAGCAGACTCTTTCCGGTCGCTGATTCATGGTGACTGTGATAATGTAACTGCAGAGGGAATGCTTTATCCCGCTGCAGAACAGTCTGCGACAAGAGAGCGGCGCTTGGTCACTTTGGACGATTTTACTGCCAATACCGAAGCGTATTATGATTTGTTATTTCATGCATTAGGATATAAATGAGCAAAAAACGTCTATATCATCTATGATGAAGAAGATAGCACTTCCTTTTTGGGTAAATAAAGCGCAATAAATGTAGAAATTACGGTTTTTTTCTCTATTTATCGCTAATAAATAATATACAATGGAAAATATGGGGTAAATACATCAAAGAAAAGACTCTTGATATAGTCGAGAGGCAGCAGAACTGATATCTCTTATGAAGCGGGGGTAAAACATGATTTATTTTATCAAAAAAAATAAAATGGATCAGCTGCCTGAAGACAGCAGAGAACTCGATAATTATCTTCAGCAGATGGTTCGGGATAATGAAGCGATTCTGATCGACAGAATACCGGCTGAGATGCAGATGCAGAGCATGGAGCTGCTGCTGGGCAATCCGGCATTTACACTAATTCATATTCAGGAATCTCATATTGATCGTTTTATCCGTTCACCTCTTCATGGTCATGCCAGTGAAGTATATCAGGAATCGCTGGATATCGTGACCAGTTATATACGGGATCTGCAATTCGAGATCGAAAAAGGCGCAGCAGCGCTGGCGAACTACCAACAGGGCGAAAAAGCAGGAATGGTCAAAGACAGCCTACGGCGGGCACTCAGTAATCTGGGCGAGCGCCGCGAAGTGACCAGTATGATCCTCCAGGAGCTGCATCACCGGCTGGGCAAACAGGCCGAGCGGGAGAATAGCAGACCGAGCGAGCGATTTACCGATAACGAATGGAATACTTAATCCGGAAATAGCAGAAAATTATACAAAACAGACACCGCCCGATCCTCTCTTGCAGAAGAGGTGATCGGGCGGTGTCTATTATTTTTATTTGAACATATATTCCGATTCCGAGAGATGCAAAATGAGCATGAAGTACAAATCTTTGGCATGGAATATAGATACTTATTGTAGTTAGCGACTGCGCAGCGAACCGAGCAGCAGACGCAGCGGCTGCCATGGCTGTGGATCTTCCGCAGGCTCTACATCCAATTCCATTACCTGACCAGTAAATGTACCGACATCATCCGTTTCCCCTGTAGATCTGAAGCCGAGTGATTGGGCAAAACGCCGGCCAGCTCGATCTTCCGGATGGATACTGATCATTACCTTTTCATAATGGAAGCGCTGGTGCAAATAATCCAGCAGCAGCGGGAAGAACCGGCGACCATAGCCTCTGCCCTGAAATTCGGCATCGATCATAAAGCGTTCGATCCATAGACTGTCGCTCTCCTCGCAATACCAGCCATACATCGCATAACCGACCAGCATGATACCGTCATACAGACAAACCGAAGTCGCATTGTACTCATATTTGGATTCGGCGAGCGAAAAAGCATTGCTCTCCATATACGGACGCTGGGCTTCTGTAACCTGCAGTGCAGCTGCAGCCCGCCAATTCATCCCTGTTACTTCCTTGATCATCAAACTCATGTTACCCAATCCTTCTTTCCATTCATTTTCCCCTTTTGAATGGGTTAGTATCGTAGTAGAGGTAGCAGTCAAACGACTACTTTTAACCCTACGACATATCCGATAGAAATAAATAATACTGTCCATACGACAGCACCGATGGTACAAATCAGCAAATATTTGCGGAAAGGCATAGCGCTGATTCCCGCAATATAACCTGCTGCATGGCGGACTCCCGGCACAAAGTAGGAGAAGAGCACGGTCCAAAGGCCGTAACGAACAAACCACTTCTGTACCCGGTCAAACCGCTTGGGATTCAATCCAATCCATTTGCCGTATTTGTCTAAAACCCTGAAACCAAGCTTGTTGCCTATGGTATAACTGATTAACATGCCGGCAACCGAGCCTATAAAGCTGAACAGGAGGCACATAAAATAATTTAGTACACCTGTCGAAGCCAGATAGCCGATAAAAAGCATTAATGTCTCATCCGGTATAGGCAGACCGATAATGCCAAGTGCAAGCAGTATTGTAATGGCGATATAACCGTACTGGGCGATATATTCTGCAGCCAGATCCATGCGTACTCACTTCCTCACCATTTTATTTTTGAAGGCGGGAAATGGGATGCGGCTGATCATCAGCAGTGACATAACAGCCATCAATATAATGGTCCAGTAGCTGGGCAGATCGGGGCCGGACAGGGAGGACAGTGCAAGTAGTGTCCCCGCAGCCGTAATAGGCAGTCCGGTAAATCCGTTGATCGAGCCGGATATATTAAATCGTGCCAGCCGCAGTGCGCCGCAGATCACGAACAAAATAACGGCTGCCGGACCAAGCCAGCGGTCATCGTCCAGCTGGTACAGCAGAACCAGCATAGCCGGAGCTGCACCAAACGAGATCAGATCGGCTAGAGAATCCAGCTGTTTGCCAAATTCACTCGTACAGTGGAGCAGGCGGGCAAGCAGTCCATCCAGTACATCAAAAACAGCTGCCATGGCAATCCAGATCAGTGCCAGTCGGTAATGTCCATTAACAGTGAGTAGTAGTGAAGCTGTTCCTGCACCCAGATTCAGTACAGTACACAGCGTAGGGAGCCATGTCGGGTTCATAAAATTGTTTTCCTTTCTTGGTGCAAAATGGCGGCATTTATCAATCAGGATGTCAGTTCAAACCGATACCCTGTACCAATCACGGTGCGAATATGACGCGACTCGTAGCCGAGTTTGGCGCGGAGCTTTTTGATATGGGAATCAACTACCCGGGTATCGCCTTCAAATTCAAGACCCCATACCCGGTTCAGAATAGAATCCCGGGAAATAACAATATTTTTGTTCTGAATAAGCAGCAGAAGCAGATCGTATTCTTTGGGAGTCAGTTCAATCTGCGTACCGTCGACTTCCAACCGATGAGCAAGCGTATTAAGTACGGCAGAGCCAAAAGTAATCATATGCCCCTGAGGCTGGTAATTCTCGGTTACCCGCTTCATAAGCGAGTTGGCACGGGCGATCAGCACTTTGGGACTGAAAGGCTTGGTAACATAATCGTCTGCCCCCAGTTCAAATCCGAGTACTTTATCCTGATCTGCGGATTTGGCAGTCAGCAGGATAATCGGAACTCCCGAACGGGTACGCACCTGGCGACATACTTCAAATCCATCCATCCGAGGCATCATAATATCAAGGATGACCAGTTCGGGCTGCAGTGTATCGAGCCATTCCAGTGCATCCGGGCCATTATCCGACTGATGCACTTCCCAGCCATCCTGTTCAAAGTAATCCGATACTACTTCGCGTATTCGCGCTTCATCTTCGATCAGAAGCACTTTTCGTGCCATCGTGCATCCCTCTTTCTATAAGGTAATATCCATTATCGTTCTATACCGTAAACACCTTTATCGTTCGAAAATAATGGAGAAGCAGACACCCTTCTCCCGATTGTTTACTTCATAACGGAACCCGTGCAGGTCCAGAATCTGTCGTGAAATAGATAATCCAAGGCCCGTTCCGCCGGTCTGGCGATTGCGTGAAGCTTCACCCCGATAGAATCGTTCCCAGATCTGAGCCAGCTGATCTTCCGGTATCGGTTCCCCCTTTATTTTCAACAGAAAAACGGGTAGATTGCGGATCGCTGACCATTTCGATAACGATCGTACTGCCTTCATCGGCATGACGAATCGCATTTACAATAAAATTACGGATGACCTGTTCAATCCAGTCCGGATCGGCGATAACAGGAAGTTCATTGACCGGAATAATCATAATTTCCAGCTGGCGAGCCTGTAACAGATGCACCAGTCGATCTGCGACCTTTTCGGTCAGCTCGCTGAGCATAAAGGAAGTCTTGTGCAGCCGGATCGTTCCCGATTCCAGCCGTGCCAGATCGAGCATGTCCTTGATCAGCATTTCCATTTTGTCTGCTTCTTCAATAATGACAGAGATATAATGATCCTGTTTATTGATATTAACCCCGTCCTGCAGTCCTTCCGCAAAACTTTTGACAATACTGAGCGGTGTTTTCAGTTCGTGGGAAGCATTGGTGAAAAAGCTCTGCTGCATCAACTCGATTTTTTGCTTTTGTTCCATATCCTGCTGCAACTGCTGATTGGCTTCCTGAAGCTCGCGCAGTGCCTTGTCGAGGCTGATCGACATCGTGTACATGCTGCTGGCAAGACTGCCCAGCTCATCATTTTGCCGGACAGGAGGCGGATCTGCGCTAAAGTCCAGCTTGACGATCCGCTTCGCCATAGCATTCAGTGCAATCAGCGGCCTTGTAATAATTTTGGAGAAAAACAGCGACAAAATCAGGATTAATACAAAACCGCCGATTCCCAGATAGAGATAGAACCAGCGCAGTGCTTCTGTGGTGTCGCTGATCTCCTGCAGAGATGTGAGAGCGAACAGCAGCTCCACATTCTGGTTGGAACGTTTTACTGGCTGAATCATAATCACATTGTGTGTTCCGCTCCAGGATTCCGTCCACTCATACTGCAACGGTTTCATCGCCAGCAGCTGCTCCTGCTGACTATCCGATAATGGAAAGGCACGATATAGTGCTTCCATAAGCAGCCCCTGCCGCTGGTTCCAGTTCTTGGGCGTAGGCAGTACAATCTCGGTCACTGTACCGGATATATCCGGTATATACGATGTAGTCCGTGGTTGATGTTTTTCGATTTGTTCCGGTGTAAATACGATTTGCGACTGATTTACCTGAGTGTCTGCATTTCCCCACAGATCCAGCTTGTCACCGGTACGAATATTCAGCGCCCGGAAGGAATCTTCATTCAGATTCATGTAGAGCGAGAGGGAGACAGACACTTTTTGTCCGTTGTCTTTACGAAGAACCAGGTGATATGGATCTTCCAGCACCATCTGCCCATCCATGTTGACTATAGTAAGCTGACTTTTGTTACGGTTCATAAACTGCAGTACTTCATTGGACATCTGCCTTGAATGATCCCCGGATTTTGTATAAACAGCCGCCAGCCTCTCCAGATCGTTTTCTGCTTTATTGACTTTGTGCTCTTCATAAAAATTGTTAAAAAACAATAATTGACTAAGTATAACCATCCCGTAAAAACATACGAAAAACAGGACAGTCATCAGAAAAAGTTTAAAGGTAATACTGCGATTTTTCATGAATTCTCCTTCATCTGAGCGATATTCCGGATATGGTTGCATCCTCCTAAGAATACCACTGGATTAGCGGAATTAGTGATCTTTTCGCACGACACGGGTATTGGCCAGGAATAATGAGCCAATCAGCACCAGAATAGCCATCGACCACCAGAACGTACTGAGTGCCTCTTCATGATCAACGATAATCAGTCGTACAATCGCTGTAATCCCGATATAGATAAAATAGCGCAGCGGGAAGTGGAAGTTGGACTTGAAATATTTGACGATCAAAGCGATAAATTCAAAGTACAAAAAGAAAACAAGCAGCTCATCGGTAAAAGCAAAATAACTGTCGATTTCTTCTGATGACAGAAAAACCGAAGAGAAAATACTCCATGTTTCCTTCATCAGCAGCACACTCAGCACAATCGCCATCAGAAACAAGCTGATATTCAGTACAATTTGCAGCAGTTCCGGCAGCTTGCGTGTCTGCATCATAATAAATTTCATTTTCATTGTTCATCTCTCCTGTGAGCTATTCGCCTAGCTCATTCATTAACTCATCTTATTATAAAAGAGCGGTTTGTCCTCTATGTGTCCTTTGGGGTATCCAAGGGATCAAGTTTTCCGGTTGCTCCCAGCGATCAAAAGCATAAATCATGTAAATGCAAAAAAGCCAAGACTATTGTGGAAGCTCACATTTGTCTTGGCATCAGATATATTCATTTTGGCAATCAAGCTCTTCTGAGTGTAAAAAAGAAAGTAGTGCCCTGTCCCGGCTGGCTGTTTACGTATATTTCTTCATCCAGTCCTTGTACAATTTCGTAGGCGATAGACAATCCCAATCCACTTCCATTGCCCTGATGAGCCTGGTCACTTTTGTAGAATCGTTCAAAGATAAAGGGCAGGCTTTCTCTATCAATCCCAGGCCCATTGTCGTTGATGCTGATGATGATTGTTTTGGATCGAATCTCTGCCTCCAGCGTAATAATGCCGTCTTCGTCGACAAATTTCATTGCATTATCCATCAGGATATTAATTAGCTGTGTAATTTTGTCCGGGTTGGACAATACCGGCGGAAGAGATCTGGCTTGATCACCGATGCGGAATTCAATCCCGAGCTCTTCCGCAAGAAAAGAATACCTTGATTCAATATAAGCTATCCATTTTCCGGTATCCAGTTTTTGCTTTTCCCATATGTGCTGTTGATTCTGCATGCTGGATAAATCGAGTACATCCTGAATCAGCCGCTGCAGCCGTGCACATTCAGACAGAATGATACTGTAATAGTTATGTTTTTTCTCTTCATCATGCACCATTCTATCGGCAAGCGTCTCGGTTAAAGCGCGAATCGAAGCAATTGGGGATTTAAGCTCATGACTGATATTCGCTACATAATCCCGCCGAGTCTTTTCCAGCCGCTTCATCTCTTTCAGATAGGAGGATAAAAAGTAACCAATGCAGAGGGTACACACTACCAGCATTACTGTAAATACAAGATAAAATCCATTCAGTACAGCCTGATATTCACTTGAGGGCTCCATCAGAAAAACAACTCCTGTATGCTTGCCCTGGCGCACAATCGGTACGCCGACAACAATTGAATCATTAGGCAGTCCCTTAATCTCCCGGGTAATCGCCATCTGATGGTCACGAAGAACCTGCGGAATATAACCGGTAAGAACATCCTTGAACTGCTTGGCGCTAACCTGAAACATATTTGGAGGATGCTCATTACCAAGTGAAATTTCATTACCATCAAGATCATAGGCTTTAAGAATAAATTGTCCCGAATGAATAATATCGGTTTTGCCCTTGGCAATACTGCTGGCAGCCATGGTTGCCTGGGGATACATATCCCTGAGTTTGTAATTGATAAATAAATACTTGATCACCAGCGTTCCCGCCAGCTGTCCGACAATAAAGCAAATCAGAATTGCTATATAAATGCCTCTTCGATGCGTAGTCCAGGATTTCATAGTACAGTCTCCAGTTTGTATCCCATACCGTAGATGGACTTGATCTCAAAGCCAGCGGGTTCTTTCGGGAATTTTTTGCGTATGCGCTTGATTAGATGATCGACAGCACGGGTGTCGCCGGGATAATCATATCCCCAGACTTTGTTCAGAATCTGCTCCCGTGAAAGAATTTTGCCTTTGTTATAGAGAAATAATGTAAGCAGTTCAATTTCTTTGACAGTGAATTCGATTCGTTGTTCTTCAATATATACTTCCTGTGTATTCGGGTTGATGGTCATCTTGCCAGCTTGCAGCAGCTCTGCCTGCGGCGCAGGTGCATAATGCGTGCGTTTAAGAATCGTTTTGATTCGGATGATTACTTCTCTTGGGGAAAATGGCTTGGTGATATAATCATCCGCGCCCAATTCGAGCCCGGTAATTCGATCCATTTCTTCTCCTTTGGCGCTCAGCATAATAATAGGAATAGTGCTGGACATCCGGATTTGCCGGCATACCTCCGTACCAAACAGACCTGGCAGCATAATATCAAGAATAACAAGATCAAATTTTCCTTTTTCCAGCATAAGTAGTGCTTGCTTGCCATTAAAGGCAGAAGCAAATTCCATATGCTCTGCCTGCAAATATGCGGATATACTTTCATGAACTGCAATATGATCATCGCAGATCAGAATATTCAATGGATGGTTTCTTGTCATCATCATAGCCTCCTAAACTATTACAATAGCTTTTCCTGACTATTACGTTTTATTTGAAAAATGCTCTTATTACTATTTCGTATATTCAGCTTCTCAAGTGAAATCTATATTGACAATTTTTTTGCTAGTGTATACATTTGTATACGTAAATTATGTGTATACAAATGTATACAAAAATAGGGGTGATGTAAAGATGCGTGAAGGAAAGCATGAACATAGAGGACGTTCTCATGATGAACATCGGGAAAGAAAAGGGCGTAACCCGGAAGATAAAAAGCATTTCCGTAGTGCGCAGACTTTCCGGCGCGGGCGCGCTCTGGCTTTTCTGGAAAGATTGAATATTAGACGCAATACCCTGCTGACTCAGCTGGAGCAACCGGAATACGAATCAATCCGGCAGGTGATCAGTGGTGAACTCAAAGCAACAGATACGATTATTCAGGAATTTATCCATATGTTTGAACTCGTAGAAAAGGATGAGGACATGAATCAGCCGGATCGTGACAGTCGGATCGGCAAAAATCACGAAGCGGAAGATCAGGAAAACAAAATCGAAAATCCTGTTATCCAGATAAACGAAGATACTGATCCGGAAGGAAAGGATGCGTAGATAGCCAATGAAGCGACAAGATCATATGAAGATAAATAATATCTGCTTCATAAGAACAAGCCGAGCTATATCATTGCAGACCGTAGTTCGTTTCAATAAGGGGAACAATCATGTGGAAGCTTAGGGTATTACTCAAACCCTATTGGCTCTGGTGCATACTGGCACCACTACTTATGGTGTTGGAAGTAAGCATGGATCTGCTTCAGCCAACCCTGATGGCGAGTATTGTGGATAAAGGGTTAATGAAAAATGATCTTTCACATATTATATCGACCGGGGGCATTATGTTGGGAGTTGCGCTGATTGGGTTGCTCGGTGGGGTAGGATGTACGATTTTTTCGAGTATTGCTTCCCAGAATTTTGGTAATGATCTGCGAATTCGGCTGTTTGAACATATTCAGACATTCTCCAATCGCAATCTGGATCAGCTCAAGACAGGATCGCTGATCACGCGTTTGACCAATGATGTGGTACAGATGCAGAATTTTGTCCAGCTGGTACTGCGGACAATTCGTTCTCCGCTGCTGTTGGTCGGCAGTCTGGTTATGGCGATTCGGATCAGTCCAGCACTAACGCTGATATTGCTCGTATCGGTGCCGGTGCTATTTATTATACTGTATGCGCTTATTCGTTTTTCTTTCCCTTTGTTTACAAAAATGCAGAGTAGGCTGGATGGAGTAAATACAGTACTGCAGGAAAATCTGGCAGGGATTCGGGTCATTAAGGCATTTGTACGAGCCGAACATGAGCAGCAGCGCTTCGATCGGGCTAATCAGGAATATACGGATACGGCAATTCGAGCCGTACGCCTGCTGGCACTAAATATGCCGATAATGATGCTGATTCTCAATATAAGTATTGTTGCTGTATTATGGTTCGGTGGTATACAGAGCTGGAAAGGGCAGCTGTCTGTCGGCGAATTGATCGCATTTATTAACTATGTGACCCAGCTGCTTATGTCGATGCTGATGCTGAGTAGTCGGCTGACGATGGTATCCCGTGCCAAAGTCTCCGCTGACCGTATCAATGAAGTACTGGATACACGCAGTGAAATTTCAGATGATTCTAACCAAGAAAAGGTAATGATCAGGAAAGGACAGATCGAGTTTCATAATGTTTCCTTTGCTTATGATCGGGCAGATGAGAATCTGGTGCTGGAACATATCAGCTTTACCGCCCGGCCAGGGGAGACCGTTGCTATTCTTGGTGCTACCGGTGCCGGCAAGTCGACGCTGGTAAGCCTGATTCCAAGATTATATGAGGTGAACGCAGGTTCGATTACTATTGATGATACTGATATTCGTATGATTCCAATCGACCATCTGCGAAGCCGGATTGGTCTGGTGATGCAGCAGAGCATTCTGTTCAGTGGAACCATCCGCGATAATATCCGTTATGGACGACCCGATGCCACGGAAGAAGAAGTCGAGCAGGCAGCAAGGGCTGCTGAAGCGCATTCATTCATATCCAGTCTGCCAAATGGATACGATACGCTGCTTGGACAACGCGGAATTAACCTGTCCGGTGGACAGAAGCAGCGTCTGTCTATTGCCAGAGCGCTGTTAATTCAACCGGCGATTCTGATTATGGATGACAGTACAAGTGCGCTTGATGCAGTAACCGAATCGCGGATTCGCCTACTGCTCCGACATAAAATGAAAGAAAGTACCAATATTCTGATTGCCCAGCGGGTATCATCCATTATTGATGCAGATCATATCCTGGTTCTGGATAACGGACGCATCGCAGCACAGGGTACACATCAGGAGTTGATGTCCAGCAGTGCCATTTACCGGGATATACGGCAATCCCAGCTGGGAGAAGAGGAGGTAGCCTATGTCCAGTCGTAACGCTCAATCTCCAATAGGATTGTCTGGCTCACCCGGTATGGGGAATAGACCGGTACGAGGCAATATACCCAAAGTACGTGCCAAAAATCGCTCTGCTACTCTGAAGCGATTATGGATATATTTGAACCGACAGCGTAAAGGATTGATCACCGTCTATATCTTTACCGTGCTCAATGCTATTGTTTCGCTGATCGGCCCCTATTTACTGGGTAAAATCATCGACCGGGCGATTATTCCTCACGACTGGGATATGCTGGTACGCCTGAGTCTGCTTTTGCTCGGTCTGTATCTGCTGGGAAGTTCAGTATCCTGGGTGCAAGCTTATGTGATGACGAGTGTCTCACAGTATACGGTATCCGAGCTGCGACGTGATCTATTCAGCCGGTATCAGAAGCTGCCTGTGTCATTCTTTGACACACATGCGACCGGAGAATTGATGAGCCGGGCAACCAATGATATTGATAACGTCTCCAATACGCTGAATCAGAGTGTCACCCAGCTGCTCAACAGTCTGATTACCCTAAGCGGTTCGCTTATTATCATGCTGATGCTGAATATTCCGCTGACGCTAGTGGCTATGCTAACAGTTCCGCTCGTGCTGCTCGCCACACGCCGAATTGCAGGACTCAGCCGGACATATTTTAAAAATCAGCAGCAGCATCTGGGTGAATTAAATGGATTTATCGAAGAGTCGATTGGCGGCCAGAAGGTGATCAAGCAGTATCGCAGGGAGAAAACCGAAACAGAGCGGTTCCGCGGGATCAGTAATAATCTCAATCGTGCCGGAATCAAGGCACAGATCATGTCCGGCTTCGTCGGACCAACCATGAATATGATCAGTAATCTGGATTATGCACTAATCGCGAGTATTGGTGGCTGGATGGCTTTTCATGGCATGGCTACCGTGGGGATTATTGTCAGCTTTCTGAATTATTCCAAGCAATTTGGACGACCGATAGCCGAACTTGCAGATCAGTACAATATGATTCAATCCGCGATTGCCGGAGCAGAACGTGTATTCGAGATTATGGATGAAGCATCCGAGTATTCTGAGCAGAGAGGAGTGCTTTTGGATGATATACAGGGAAGAGTCGTATTTGATAATGTGTCTTTTGGCTATACAACGAATTCCCTTAATTTGAAAGGAGTAACCTTTGAAGCTCGACCTGGCGAGAAGATTGCGCTGGTCGGTCCTACAGGTGCCGGTAAAACAACCATCATTAATCTGCTGACCCGTTTTTATGAAACGAATGAAGGAACAATCTTTATTGATGGTCATCCTATTCATGAACTAGATAAAAATGCACTGCGTAGCCAGATCGGTATGGTATTGCAGGATGCGCATGTCTTCTCGGGGACTATTCGTGAAAATATCCGCTTTGGACGACTGGAAGCGACAGATGCGGATGTGGAAGAGGCTGCGCGACAGGCCAGTGCAGAAGGCTTTATTGCCAGACTGCCGCATGGTCTTGATACCGTATTGAATGCGGAAGGCAGCAATCTGAGCCATGGGCAGCGGCAGCTGCTGACGATTGCACGGGCTATTCTCGCCAATCCGTCTATTCTGATTCTCGATGAAGCGACCAGCAGTGTAGATACACGAACCGAAATGCATATCCAGCAGGGGATGAGAGCGCTGATGCATGGACGTACCAGCTTTGTGATTGCCCACCGACTCAGCACGATTCGCGATGCAGACCGGATTCTGGTTATCCAGGATGGACAGATTGCAGAGCAGGGCAGCCATGATCAGTTGTTATCCATGGAGGGAGTCTATTACGATCTGTATCAGAGTCAGTTCAGACAAGCGATGCAAACTGATGTCTCCTGATGCCATTTTTCTGCCACAATCTTGGGGTATATTTCAGCTATACAACACATTCACAGAAAAAGGAGATAACAAATGAAAGCTCAAAAATGGTTTGCCTCTCTTCTGGTGTCGTCTATGCTGATTATGCCCTTGAATTCCATATCTGCAGCATCGGATACAACATCAGGCCAGTACAGCTTGGACTTCAGTACAGCCTCATATACACAGAAAACAATGACAGTTAATGGACAATCCATCACATTTCGTGCCTATGAAAATGTAGTTTATGTTAGCAATCCGGTAGATACCAAATATGAAATCATGAATATCTATGTACCCGAGCAATACTATGAAGGTGGAACGATCGGCAGTTACTCGGCGGATACCGCACCCATTTTCTTTCCAAATTCCATCGGCGGATATATGCCGGCTGAACCGGGCAGCCCTGGTCAGGGTATGGGAGGAGGCAATAACGCTGCCCTGCTCGCATTGTCCAAAGGCTATGTAGTCGCTTCTCCAGGAGCACGAGGTCGTACTACTCAGGACGAAAGTGGCACTTACACCGGTAAAGCGCCTGCGGCGATCGTGGATCTAAAAGCAGCTGTACGCTATCTGCGCCACAATGACAAGATCATGCCGGGTGATGCCGAGAAGATCATTTCCAATGGTACAAGTGCAGGTGGCGCCCTGTCCGCATTGCTCGGAGCAAGCGGGAATAATCCAGACTATGAGCCTTATTTGCAAGCGATCGGCGCCGCAGATGAGCGCGATGATATCTTCGCAGTATCAGCCTATACGCCAATTACAAATCTCGATAATGCAAATGCCGCATATGAGTGGGAATTTAGTGGTATCAATGATTATAGCAAGCTGGAAATCTCCACCGATACGGATTACCATATCCAGCGTAAAACAGTAAAAGGGACCCTGACTGCTGATCAGATCCAGGTCTCCAATGAACTAAGTGCCATGTTCCCTGCCTATGTCAACAGCCTGAATCTGAAAAACGCAAACGGCAATGCACTGACATTGGATGAAAATGGCGAAGGGACATTCCGGGATTATCTCAAATCATTGGTTATTTCTTCTGCGCAGAAAGCTCTCGACAGTGGGACCGATCTGTCCGACAAGAGCTGGATTACGATCTCCAATGGCAAAGTTACCGATATCAATTATGATCAGTATGTTCAATATTTGGGCCGGATGAAGACACCGGGTGCCTTTGATGCACTGGATCTGAGTGCAGGGGAGAATCAGCTGTTCGGTACAGCAACGACGGATACCCAGCATTTTACCGAATACGCCCAGGCACATAGTACAGTAGCAGACAGCACCATGGCAGATGCCACGACTATTAAGTTGATGAATCCGATGAACTATATCGGTACGGAAAGCACAGACACCTCCAAAAACTGGAGAATTCGCTTTGGCACCAAGGACAGCGATACCGCAAATGCCATATCGGCAATTCTCGCAACGACTCTGAAGAACAAAGGGTATGCGGTAGACTTTGCACTGCCGTGGGACGTACCTCATAGTGGTGACTATGATTTGCAGGAACTCTTTACCTGGATGGCTGACCTTACAGGAGGGAATGCAGTCAATTCCGGGGCAGCTTCTGACACATCTACAACAAGTACAGGAGGTACTAACGCCGGTATGCCGGGTACTCCTCCTGACGAAAATGCAGGTTCAGGCACAGATTCAGCAGTCCCAACAATATCAACTACAGCAACTTCTGTAACAGCAAGGGTCACTACAGCTGTCGTTATGGTCGCTGATCAAAAAGCGACTACAAACGGTTATAATATCAAAGGTAGCAACTATTTCCCTCTGGAAAATATGGCAGCTGTTCTCTCTAGTACCCTCAAACGCTTTGATGTGACGACAGGACAGCAGAGCAGCAAGATCCAGCTGACTTCAGGTCAGTCGTATACGGATAGCTATAATATCTCTACTCTTGCCGATTCCCAAAAAGCTGCGCCTATCCAGACAGCAGTCTATCTGGATGGCAAGCCAATATCGATCAGCGGCTATACAGTGAATGGTAATTCTTATTTTAAAATGCGGGATATCGCGAAAGCATTGAATTTTAACGTGACATGGGATTCTGCCAGCAGTACCCTTCAGTTGGATACTTCTTCCGCATATCAGGAAGAAGTGAACGGATAAGAGTAGTTGAAAAAATCAAAAAATGGATTGCAAAGATTTCGATGACCATCCAGAATAATTATTTCACAAAATGAACCACTATCCTCACCCGATCGAGACAATGTATCAATAACTGTCTTGGTCGGGCTTTGTTTATTTTAAAGATGTTTTCCTCATGCTTTATAGATTTCTCTGAAATATACGTAGTGTATAAAGCTGATAATAAATGAGATGCTCACGGAGCAAAGTCAGAGAGAAAATACGATTGACTTTGATTAGAGCTTATGCAGGGGCTTGACACCTGTATGGTATTATAGAAACGCGAATATACTGATTTCGCCAGCCATTCATGAAGGATGAAATAGAAATGAGTGATCGGCCAGTATATGCATCAGCACAGAACACAGGAGGAACAATATGTACCAGTATAGTGATCAGAAATATGACTCGGTTCGATTTGATGGGCAGGATCTGAGATATGGAGAGATTGTGCGCTGTACCTTTCAGAACTGCACATTTATGAATACAGCAATGGATGAGATTGATACCAGTCACTGCCGGTTTATCGAATGTGATTTTCGCGGGGTGACGCTGAACGGATCGATTCATACGGAGTCAGCGTTCGAGAACTGCCGGTTTGACGGAGCCAATCTGTTTGCTGCAAAATTCAGCATGTGCAAAATGACCGGTTCGGATTTTGCCGGCGCGCAGATGGATGGCATCACCCTGAGCGGTGGAGACTGGACATATACGAATCTGAGTCATACCAAACTGGGACGTCAGGATCTGAGAGGCATTCGTTTCTATGAAACGGACTTTTCCAATTCGGATCTGGCAAAGGCAGATTTGCGCGACTGTGATATGACGGGTGTCAGTCTGGCAGGGACCAAGCTGCAGGGAACAGATCTGCGTGGAGCAGTGCTGGAAGGCATTGATCTAAAGTCAATTAACGTGCAGGGAGCGAGGATGGATCGGGAGCAGGCTGTGCTGTTTATGCGGTCGTATGGTGCCAAGGTAGACTGAGGCATTTGACGCATTTAGCACATTTTGCATGTTTTGAGGGTTCGAGTTTGTTGTGGGGCGGTATTACTGCAAAGGGTTATTAAAGGGTTATGTAGGATAGAAAGAAGTGCTGGTTGGTGTTCTTGCTTCATCCACTCCAGAAAAGAATAAGAGCATGTCCTCCGGTTAAGCCTGGAGATCCTCGAATGGGTATTGGAAATGAGGATCTCCAGGCTTAAATGTCGTCCATTGCTCTTATTTCTTTTCTTGCGTTCAGTGGAGGGAAGTAGGTTTGCTTATTGTGCTTATACGCATTAGGCTGCATTTTTTGACTATTCTTTTATAAAGGATAGAATATCCAATTTAATGACGTGAACTAACTTACGCATCAAAATAAACTAAACATGCTTATTTGATAATGTGTCTTTGCAAAACCTTTGTGATTTACCTTATTTGGCTTATAGCTGGTAGTTATTTATATAAAGGCACTGCATGTATATGATTCGATAAGGATGTAATTGTATTTAAAATATCTCAGATTTCAAGCTTTTTATTCGTATCTTTCTATTCGTATAGAACTACATCAATTTCCTGAAAAGAGCGAACTTCCTTTTCCCAGCGCTCTTTTACATAGGTCACATGCGCCGGATGTTGATTGTATGCATCATATGCTGCTTGATCGGCGAATACCATGGAGAACATGTAATCATGGTCGTTTTTGCCGCTGGTTTGAAGGAAGACCTGAAATTGCTGAACACCAGGGATCTCTGCTAGCGTCTGCTTGCTTATATTCAGGAATGCCTCGGCTTGCTCATTATCCTTACCACTATGAAGCGAGAATGTTACCATATGCTTGATTGTACTCATTAGTTACTCCTCCTTATGGATGCCCAAATCAATTACATCCATTATACATCCAATTGGAAAGTATCACGCACGAGAATGGCAAATTGTTTTTCGTCAATTGTCTCTTTTTGAATATCACCATTTTTTACAACCGTATAGGAATGATCGGTTAGTGTCATGCTGCCTATCTCCGTGCAGCGGGTAATGAGCACCGACTTGTTGAATTTGGAATCAGGGTGCTGTCGGACCAATTGCTGAATATCATTTACTACTGGTTCATTAATAATATCCTCCAACCGGAAACGATAGCATATCTGCCAGTCAGGGCTTTGGTATAGCTGTTTTTGATTGAGTATACAGTATCCATCTTCATTCGTTATACTGAATTCGCCGTTACGGCTGACCACAATATCGCCATTTAAAGGAACAGCGCGCAAAGGCAAACGGATACCAAATCCATTATCGATAAGATACTGCTGATCGTTATGCTGCAGAATAATCATTATGTGCGAATTGCCCATGCTTAACCAGTCGCCAAGTGCTGCGTCGTAGACCTGCCCATGTACAAGCGATACATTCATATCTTGGGCAGATAGCACATAGTACAGCAGTGTATTTAGCTCATAACAGAGACCGCCACTACGATTCAGTAATAGCCGCTCCAGCAGCGAGTCACGGTCAATGGTATATGCATCCTCCGCAAGTAATCTTCGATTCTCAAACGGAAGTACTAGCGCCATTTGTTCCAATAATTCGTTCAATTGTTCCAACTGCATAGGTTCATTCGATAAAGCTCCTTCATCCATATGTAATCGTTTCTCAAACAGTGAAATGATTGATTTCATGTAATTTCCTCCTTTGGATTATGATTCCCATTATAAGCGTGAATTTTTTTAATATGTGAATATTCATGCAAACTACATAAACACCTCATTTTCTTATGGGAACTTATATAGCCAAACTTAATAAGCAAAGTAGGAAAATACAAGGATCAACATTAATGCTGTATGCCAGAATAGCTAACTGAAAGCTGAAGTATATTGCCGATTCTGTAGCTTTGTTGGATCTGAAAATTGAAAAGCACCAACTCCATTTGAGTTAGGTGCTTTCATGGATGATATAGTTTCACCTGAACTTATCATCTATTAACTTCTTTTTTGTAAATCATGATCGTCTTCCTCTTTTATGAAAACATTTTGAGAATAGAACTCCAAAACAGCTTGGAATCGCATAAATTTTATTAGTAACTCACGATAATTATCGCTTATCGTTGTTCTCTCATAAGGACAATTGCTTATACCATTCATCATCGACCGGTTCCAGCCATTCGGTCTGGCCAGGAGTGATTGCCAGGTGGACAAACCAGCTGTCGGCGGTAGCGCCGTGCCAGTGCTTGACGTTGGGCGGGATATTGATCACGTCGCCGGTTTTGATCCGTTGAGCATCTTTGCCTTCTTCCTGGTACCAGCCTTCGCCACCGGTGACCAGTAGTACCTGGCCGACCGTATGACTGTGCCAGTTATTGCGTGCGCCGGGTGCGAAAGTGACATTGCCGATACCTGCATTGAGCGGAGCCGGGTCGGTAAATACCATTTGCAGATAAGCGTCTCCCACAAAATAGGATTCTACTTTTTCACCGAGTGGAAAGATAGTACTGCTGCTTAGATGTTCATTACTCATGGTTGATCCCTTCTTTCTGTTCGTCTTGGTAAATCTCTTTGGCGATGTTAAATGCAGACCAGGCTTTGGGCCAGCCGGCGTAAAAAGAGAGATGAGTGATAATCTCTGCGATTTCCTCGCGGGTGACGCCGTTTGCTTTGGCTTTATGCAGATGGGGGGTTAGTTGTTCAAAATTGCCTCCGGCGATGAGGGCGGAGACGGTAATTATGCTGCGGTCGCGTGGGGATAATTCCTTTTCCCGGGACCAGATCTGTCCGAATAGAACATCATCATTCAATTCAGCAAATTGAGGTGCAAATTCGCCTAATATATCTCTGCCTGCGGTTTGTTTCTCTGCCATTCGTACTCCTCCATTCTGGATTTCTGCTATGCGGTTTATGCGGCGCATATGCTAACTATTATAGAACCGTTACATACTTGTGCAATTGTTAGATTAGCGGAATCTGTCCATTAATGAACAAAATGGAGAAAGTTGTTGATTTACGTTGTTGATTTATTTGCCCTGGATCGTCGCTTTACTTCTCTGTACGGTCCAACTTGGTAAACTGCGTTTGGACTTTTTGGAGAAAGAGATCTGCGGCTGCGGAAAATACCTGGTGCTTTTTCCAGACCATATTAAGTCCGGATTCCAATCTTGGCTCCAGCGGTCTAAAACAGAGGTTGCTGTCCGCAGAAGTATTAACTATTTTATCAAGAACGATAGCATAACCGATGCCTTCATCGACCATAATCGAAGCATTGTAAGCCAGATTATAGGTAGTAACGACATTCAACTTATCAAAATCCTCGCCAAACCAGTCCGCAAATTCATTATGGGAAAAGGTTCGTTTCATTACCTGACGGGAGCAAATGACAGGAACATTTAATAAATCAGCAGGCCGAATAACGTCTTGACGGGCGAGTGGGCTGTCTCTGCGCATGATTACACCCCACACATCGTGGACCGGAATATGGACATGATTATATTTGGATAAATCGGCAGGTTGAATAAGAATCCCGAAATCAAGCAGTCCTTTGTCGAGCCTTTCCGCCACATCATCTTCATTTCCACTGTACAGATGATACCGGATATGAGGATGAGTGGACTGCAAATTTTTGACGACCCGGGCGATCTGCCTCATGGCATCTGTCTCCCCGCCGCCGATATATACATCTCCTCCTACCGTTTCTTCCATTGAGCTGAACTCGGCTTCCAATTTGGTGACCATATCGACCAGTTCTTCTGCTCGCTTACGCAAAAGCATGCCTTCATCTGTCAGCATAATACTATGGTTGCTGCGTACAAATAATTTTTTGCCTAGTTCCTGTTCCAGATCTTTCAGCTGTCTGGATAGTGTAGGCTGCGTAATATGCAGAAAATCAGCTGCAGCTGTAATACTTCCTTCTCTGGCTATCGCAAGAAAATAGCGCAATACCCTTAGTTCCATACCGATCCCTCCCTTATAAGGGATGAGTATACCTGCATAAGATATGCCTGTAAAGCATATCTGGATATCAGATATAAGCAATAGGACATAACCGGAAATTGTTTTAGAATAGGCAGTAGAGGAGAACATACGATCTCTCAAGACATCAACTATTCAAATTGGAGAGGATGATATTTACAAATGAGAAAAAAATGGATGAGCAGTCCTTTGCTTAAACTGGCGGGATTGGGATTACTGTTGGTTACAACGGTCGGTGCAGCGGGAGCAGCAGAGGAAAAGATTGCAGCTTCGGCAACAGCACCACGTCAACAAGTTTGGGACAAGACGTTTCCTGCCAACAAGCAGGTAACGCTTCAAAAAGTCTCCTATACCAACAGACTGGGTATCAAAATAGTGGCCGATATGTATTCCCCCAAAAATATGAATAAGACACAGAAATCTGCCGCCCTGATCGTTGGCCCTCCGTTCACCGGCGTAAAGGAACAGACTGCTGGTCTGTATGCCCAGGAGATGGCGGCACGCGGTTTTGTTACGCTCGCTTTTGATCCATCTTATACAGGCGAGAGTGGTGGACAGCCGCGTAATATCGCAGTTCCGGACATTATGGTGGAAGACTTTAGCGCTGCAGTGGACTTTTTGGGAACACGTCCATTTGTGGATCGTAACCGAATCGGTGTAATCGGAGTATGTGCCAGCGGTGGATTTGCCCTCAGTGCGGCGCAGCTGGATCCACGGCTTCAGGCAATTGCGACAGTAAGCATGTACGATATGGGACGTGCTTATCGTGAAGGCATGGGATTGGCTGCGATTCCGGAAGAAAGAATGACCGAAGCGGAACGCTCCAAAGCACTTCAGGAAGCTGCCGAGCAGCGCTGGACCGAATTTGGAAGTGGAAAATCCAAATATGGCACAGGATCTGCTGTGGAAATGAAAGCTTCGCAGCAGGCGGCGGCCGCAGAATTTGCTGAATATTACGGTACTCCAAGAGGACAGCATCCCCGTTCCATGCCTTACAGCATGACCAGCACCGGAGCATTGATGAATTTCTTCCCGATGGAACAGCTCGGTCGGATTACTCCGCGTCCGCTCCTGCTGATTGCAGGCGAGAATGCGCATTCCAGATATTATAGCGACGATGCCTACCAACTGGCTGCCGAACCGAAAGAGCTCTATATTGTTCCGGGTGCAGGACATGTCGATCTGTATGACAAAAAAGAGTATATCCCGTTTAGCAAGCTGGAGTCTTTCTTTGACGAGAATTTGAAGAAGAAGTAAGAAGGAGATTCAGGCCCGCCAAGGGTTGGGGCTCCAGATCATATGCAATCAAGCGGAAGTGTGAATCCTGCGAGCCTTATAAGGATTCACACTTCCGTATTTTCAAGGAAGAAGGAATCGTATTCTATGTATAAACAAAATAAGCTGCTTATCCTGATCTTGATGATAGGCGCCTTTGGCATTATCAATACAGAAATGGGCGTTATCGGGATACTGCCCTATATTGCCGAGCGTTTTGATATTAGTGTATCAAGAGCGGGGTGGTTGGTCAGTTTGTTTGCGCTCACCGTAGCTGTCTCAGGGCCGACCATGCCGCTTTTGTTTTCAGGAATAAATGGCAAGAAAGCGATGCTGCTGGTACTCGGAGTGTTCGTAGTAAGCAATATTGTCGCCATATTTACATCGAATTTTGCAGTTGCTATGATTGCACGCGTGATTCCGGCTATTTTTCATCCTGTTTATTTTTCGGCGGCTTTTACGATAGCGGCGGAATCTGTTCACAAAAAAGAAGCGCCAAAAGCAATCTCCAAAGTCTTTATTGGCGTGTCGGCAGGTATGGTACTCGGCGTACCGATCGCGAGTTTCCTTGCCAGTGCCATTTCCTATCAAATCTCAATGTCTTTTTTCGCAATCGTCAATGCAATCGTATTTGTCGCTATTCTGGCTTTTTTCCCTTCGATGCCTGTCAAAGAAAAACTTTCGTATGGAGCCCAGCTCTCTGTATTGAAAAAGCCCGCCATATGGCTTTCGATCGGTGCGGTCATTTTGCTGAATTCGGCAGTGTTTGGAGTATACAGCTATCTAGCGGAGTATCTCGGAACGGTTACTCGGATGTCCGGCAGTTGGATCAGCATTATGCTGGCAGTATTCGGGGGAGCCAATATTATAGGCAATATCGTGGCAGGCAAGCTGCTTACGAATAATGCCAACCGATCCGTCGTTGTATTTCCTTTTGTATTGGGATTCGTTTATTTGCTATTATTGTTGTTGGGACAATTCACGGTACCGATGGCTATCATTACGGTGTTCTGGGGAATATTGGCCGGTATCGCGGGCAATATTAATCAGTACTGGATTACTTCTGCAGCACGGAAAGCGCCCGAATTTGCAAACGGTCTATTTTTGGCTTCTGTGAACCTGGGTACTACGATAGGAACAGCGGCAGGTGGACTGTTCATCTCGACATGGGGGAACCCATACGTTGTATGGGTAGGCATCCTGTCGCTGATATTAAGTGCAGTGTTCATTATGCTTAGAATCTCCCTATATGATCCGGTCAAGTCAGTGTCCAGGCAATAAAGCTGTTCCACAGCCTGCATACTCGCTATAGGATTGCACAGCTGCTTCACCTTCTGCGTTGAAGAGATGTAAGGGCTCAGGCGTTAAGAGCCTTTTCATACTGTTCCTTCAGCCGTTTAATATCGGTTCGAGGCGGAGCTCCGAACATACGAGAATATTCCCGGCTAAATTGTGACGCACTCTCGTATCCTACGCGAAAAGCCACATCTGCTGCATCCGACGATTCGGCGAGCAGCAGACGACGGGCCTCCTGCAGGCGCAGCTGCTTCTGGAACTGGAGCGGACTCATCGCGGTTACTTCCTTGAAATTGCGGTGGAAGGAAGAGACGCTCATGCTCGCCAGCTCGGCCAGCTCCTCGATACGCAGCGGCTGGTCATAATGACGGGTGATCTGCTCGATTGCGTCGCGAATCCGGTAAGTGCTGGTGCCTTCCATGGCAATCTGTGCAAGGGTAGAACCATAAGGTCCCTGCAGCAGCCGGTACAATATTTCCTTGCTGAACATCGGCGCGAGAAAAGGGATATCCTGCGGCCGATCGAGCAGCCTGGCCAGCCGCAGGACAGCATCCAGCAGATCGGAACCGATATCGCCAACGAATAATGCCCTGCTTGTATGTTGCCTTGGAACAGGAGGCAGCTCAAAGCTGTTCAGTACCTCAATGATCTCATTCTGTGTAAATTCCAGCTTAAAAGCCAGGTAAGGATTATCCGGTGCTGCCTGTATCACCTGTCCAACGACCGGAAGATCCATTGTAGCGACCAGAAAGTCGGAAGGACCGTAGTTATAGCGTTCTTTTGCCAGAAATATATCTTTGTGACCGTTCGCAATATAACAAAAGCATGGATTGTACAGGCTGTGTACAGGTTCGGTAGTGTGAGAATAACGAATAAGGAACAAGGATGGAATCCCGGTTGACTGCACTCCTTCGTGGATGCAGTGCCGCCGGATCAGATCCTTGATCTCTGACTGCTGCTTCAGCATTTGTTCGCTCATGGGTACCTCCTTTGGCAGGCAGGGATGTCTTGTTCTTTTCTCATTATAGGCACATAAAGGGGCTCATGTTAATCCACATGAGAGAATCAGGCAATCATTTAAGACAATCGAGATAACGGTATAACTTCCAGCTATTGCATAATAACTGTGAAAGAGGAGGGAGAGCCAGATGGAGAAATTCATTAAGTGGCTGGACAGAGCAATGATCCGCAGATTGACGGATATGATTGCGCTGGAGCAGGAAGCCGTCTACAGGGACATCTATAGAAATTCCCTGAATGAACTGTATACCAAATACAGTCGTACATTCTGAGCAGTACACCGTACAATTCGATTCCAGTAGTATATCATCATAATAGAACAAGCCTGCAGAAGCGTATTGCTATTAAGCGTACATCAGTAAATCAAATGTATACACATACCATCAGCTATTCTACATCACTATAATCGATCAAAGGAGTGTACAGCATGGAATATACCAAGCTTGGAAACACAGGTCTGGATGTATCGCGAATCTGTCTGGGATGTATGGGATTTGGCGACGCCAATAAATGGGTCCACCCATGGGTACTGGATGAGGAGAATAGTCGTCCGGTTATCCAAAAGGCGCTGGAGCTGGGGATTAACTTTTTTGATACAGCTAATGTCTATTCGCTGGGCGCAAGTGAAGAATATCTGGGACGCGCGCTCAAGGACTATGCCAACCGTGACGAGATTGTTATTGCCACCAAAGTATTCAGTCGCATGCATGAGGGACCGAATGGTGCAGGCCTGTCCCGCAAAGCCATCATGAGCGAGATCGACAAAAGTCTGCAGCGGCTGGGTACCGATTATGTCGATCTATATCAGATTCATCGATGGGACTATAACACACCGATCGAAGAGACGATGGAGGCGCTGCATGATCTGGTCAAAATAGGCAAGGTTCGTTATATCGGCGCTTCGGCAATGTATGCCTGGCAGTTCCAGAAAGCGCTACATGTCGCAGAAAAGAACAATTGGACCCGCTTTGTATCAATGCAGAATCACCTGAATCTACTGTACCGTGAAGAAGAACGGGAAATGCTGCCGCTGTGCCGCGAGGAAGGTATTGGTGTTATTCCGTACAGCCCACTTGCTTCCGGACGACTGACACGCGATCTGGAACAATCGACCCTGCGCTCGGAAACGGATCAGATTCAGAAGTCCAAATACGATTCCACCATGAACACCGACCGTGTGATCATTGAGCGTGTTGCTGAAATGGCCGGCCGTTACGGCGTCCCCCGTGCACAGATTGCTACAGCATGGATTCTGCAAAAAAGCCCGGTAAGCGCACCGATCATCGGAGCGACCAAAATAGCGCATCTGGAAGATGCCGTTCAGGCGCTGGATGTGAAGCTGACAGCGGAAGATGTGGCTTTTCTGGAGGAGCCGTATGTACCGCATCCCGTCGTAGGTGCTAATTAGAATAGTTGTTAGATAGGTTGCAAATAGTAAGCAGTCATCCCGATTACAAAGAGATAAAGCCGCTCCTGTTGAATGGTTACTACGCAGGATCGGCTCTTTATTACATAGCTGAATCTATTGAATAGAGCGCTCGTCTAATTGATTTTATATACTCTATGTTGTGATACAAGGCGAAAACATCTTATTTTGCCGATACCAGATCGATTATAAATTCCTTTCTAACAATGCTCCTACCCGTTGTGCCATATGGTGAGGGGAGGAAGGTTTTTCCTTTTTGAACCACGCTTCGACTACCCCTACAATAGCAGATCCAAAAAATTGAATGATCACATCTTCATCTTCACCATCGTTTAATTCTGGAGAACTTCCTTCGGTCAGGCTTTCTACACTTTTCAACTCCTGGAGGACAAATTCAAGGAATCGGCTGCGAAAAAAAGGTCCTCCTTGATTCGCGAGCATCGTGGAAAAGAACAAGTAATGACTCTCAAAGTACTCGAACCATAACAATACCGTATCAAAATAACCAGTGTTATCCTCTGATTCACAGAGCTTCCGCAGTTCGCAAATATGTTCTTCGATTAGATGATCCAGCAGATCAAATTTATCTATGTAGTGCAGATAAACCGTTCTTCGGCTAACATTTGCCCTGTCAGAAATTTCTTGGATTGTGATTTGGTCAAATTTTTTGTTGATCATCAGCTCAATAAGGGCTGTTTTTATCGCTTCTTGAGATTTGATTATTCTTCTATCTACCTTGGACACTATAAGTCACCATACTTTCCGAAATAAATTACACACTTTCAAATGATCTGTGAAGAAATACACGAATTGCGGTTATTTGGCAATTGCTGGCACATTATTTTATTGGTTATGATTATATACAGTTGTTACTTAATACACCAGTGTGTATTTTGAAGGGGGAGCTACATAATGAAGATAGCGGTAATAGGAGCAACAGGAGCGACTGGCAGGAAAGTGGTAGAGCGAGCACTTGATTCAGGACATGAAGTGATAGCCGTAGCTCGTCGGCCAGAAACCATCGCTTCCACAGTGCGTCTCAGCGTCCGACAGGGCAATGTACTTGATAGGACGAGTATTACCAACGCTTTGGCCGATACAGATGTGGTGATTAGTTGCCTGGGTCCTACAGGGAATTTTCCGCAAGGTATCGTCACATCGGAGGGAATCTCGAACATCCGTAAAAACTTTTCGCCAGGCACTACCATGTCGGTGGGGATTACGAATATTCTGGCGGCCTGCGAGAGCAAGGGAGTGAAGCGCTTTGTGATGCAGAGTGGCATTGGTCTGAGCGATGGAAAAGAACTCTCAGCATTAAATCGCCTGGCCATACATATCTCGGGTCGCATTTTCACGAAGGCGGTGGAGGATAAAGCTATTGCCGAGCGTGCAGTACAACAGAGCGGATTAGATTGGATTATTGTACGACCGCCAGCTCTCAGCGACACCGCGGCTACTTCGAAATATACAGCGGGCCCTTTGATCCGCATTTCTCCGCTAAGACCGCTTTCTTTCGCAGATTGCGCGGACTGTCTCGTGAGAGCGGCCACGAATGAGCCAACCTGGGTTAGGAAAATCGTTAATGTTGGGCGATAATGGGTTTATTTTTAACAGAATCATATGGTTAACCAGGCGTAAATCGATTTTTTGCGACTTTTGAAAGGTTTGATCACAGCATTTGACTAAATAATGAATGCTTGGCCACATTAAAAAATGAAAAAGAACGTTTTTTAGAAGCAAATGAGTAGTTTGCTTCTTTTTTACGTCGTATTTGCGAAAATGAACGAATGTAATAGATGATTTTAATGAAGGAAGAGAACAATTGTGAACAAATCAATTTTGAAATTACAACCTACAATATTTACTGAAATAAATATTTCAATATATGAAAAATTCACAATAGTAAAACAAATTATACTTAGCTACTACCTGCAAACCAGAAACATAGACGCACCAAATTTAAAAAAGAAAATTTACGCAATCCTATCTTGATAAGCAACAAAAATATGCGATAAATTATCAATATTATCTCTAGTGCAAGCTTACTATTCTAAAAAAAGCATGCTATCGCCATACTTGTGCCCTGTTCGCTGTCTTTGTAATCAACTACACTAAAGTCAACAGATAAGCCGCAGGCTATTGGAGTGCTTCCTTCTAAACACATCCCAAGTATAGCGTTCCAGCTCTCCTGCAGCTTATACGTTCATCAGTGAATTGTTAAACTATACAACTCAATCGGCTGCAGGCTATCGGAGTACTTCCTTCTAAAACATTGGACGTCAGTGTTCCGGCTCTCCTGCAGTCTCTTTTTTTAAAGGAGGTTTTACATATGAATATCCAGAATGTCGATACAGCTGCATTACTTCAGATAATGAATCCTGTTTTTCTGCGGCGTAGTCAAAAGATCATACTGCCACCTGCTGGAACGTTAACCAAACGACTGCCCGCCGATCGAAGCGTACTCGCTGCGCTGCTTAAAAATATCGAGAGTCTAGGATATACCTTTTCAGCACAACTCACCCTGGCAGCCGAATCCCTGAATCAGGAACAGATGGTTACTCTATATGAGACGATCCTGCCAGTACTGCAAAAAATACTCGGAGCACATGTACAGCATCGTCCGATGTATCCTAATTTCCCCGATGAGGTAATGGAAGCCTCTGAAGTAGAACTATATCTGAATGCAGTACTTCACTATACGCATGGTCTACTGCCAAATACAGAAGTCAAGAAACGCCCTTTGAGCCTGGATCACAAAAAGCTGAAAGTGATTGATCTTGGCACAGAGCAGCAGTTCACTCAAATGATGCGCAGTCTTGCCGGTGCCAACGGTTCATTGTCCGACGAGGACAAAGCTGATCTGGCCACTGCATTGACTTATATACCTGATATAGATGATATTCTGCCCGATGAGATTCCTTATAAGGAAAATGCCGCATGGATCGCATCCGTATTGCTGACACAGAAGCGGGCGAGCACAGAGCGATTATCCCGTTACTTCCGGACAGCAACCGATGTACTGCGTCTGGCAGCAGGATTATCGGGATTGGATACCAGTCTGTACTGGGCCAAGCGAATTCCGCAGCTAACGCAGCCTTTTCAGAATATATACAATATGAACCAGGGTATGAATGTGCAGGTGACTCCTGATCAGCAGACAGCACCCGTCTACCATTTTCGCAAATTCAAGCGGGCAGAGCGTCGTTTTCTGCTCGGATTACTGGAAAAAACATCGCAGCCACTTGAAGATATGGTATTGTACCGGGAATTGTGGAAGCGTCTCGGCGAGATTCTGCATCCTGGTGAAATGCGTAATCAGTATCCTCATGCCTTCGAGGCATTTACACGGCTGCGCCGGGAAAAACATATTCCCACATTTCGCAGTGAAGTAGAGCAGGGACTGTATCACCGGGACGCAGCAGTTATCGCGAGACTGGCTTCACGTCCAGGCGAACTCGCACGCCGACTTGACCTGCTGCTTCGTTCCCAGCCGCAGGCAGCCGAAGAGATATTGAATTCTTTTAATTCTGTGATTAGCCAGATAGCGGTACCGTTATTACTGCAGCTGATGGCTCATTTCAAGCACCGTAATGAGCATCGCGATTATCGGGTCTTTTTCCCGAAAGGCAATATGGGCAAGGCTGTTGCCATATATAATCATCTGCCGTCTCTGAATACGGCATGGTCTGCAGAAATTGTACAGCAGATTGAAAAGGAACTCCGAACACGCTTTGCAGACCGGCCGGCACTGGGCCGAGTCTATATTGATCCGGTATTGGCTAAAGTTCCGGTACCATTCTCCCAGCGATCTGCCAGTCAATCGCTTCGTCCGCTGCCACGCGGCAGCCGGGTAGCTATGCCAAGCGGAGAGACAGTACGGCTATTCTGCTGGTGGACCAATCTTCGTACGGGTGAAAAGAATCAGCGCCGAGTCGACGTCGATCTATCCCTCGTGTTAATGGATGAAGATTGGAATCCTGTCGAGACTCTCGCATTTTATAATCTCAAGGAATCGTATGGGGTACACAGCGGTGATATTACAGATGCAGGCAAAGAGGGCGCTTCCGAATTTATCGATCTGCACATCCAGGCTGTACGGGAGGCAACAAAAGCTCGCTATGCGATGATGCAGGTGGCTTGCTTTACCGGTCAGGCATTTGCCGAACTGCCGGAATGTTTTGCCGGATTCATGATGCGAACCTACAGCCAGACCGGCAAGATCTATGACCCACGCACCGTGGAGACCCGGTTCGATCTGACTGTCGAAGCCCAGCAAGCTGTTCCACTGGCGCTCGATCTGGAAAAGCGTGAAATGATCTGGATGGATGCGGTCCTCAAAAATCGAAGCTTTGCTATTACCGCCGAGCAGAACATGAGCGGCATGCAGCTGCTCGGACATGCCTTTGCCGATTTGCACAAAACAACGCTGATAGAACTATTCACGCTGCATGGCGAATCGCGCGGTACTCTGGTGGATTCCATAGAAGAAGCGGATACTGTGTTTGCTATGGAAGAGGGAATAACGCCTTATCATACGGATGTAATTCTGAGCGAATATCTTTGAGGAAAACAGTTTGGGTAATCGGGCGAAAAGTAGTCATTATCCAGAATAATTTTCTAATACATCAAACACATTCTTAAAGGAGCGATAACCATGGCTTCTGAATCTATGCGATATACCAGCTACACCAGGCGGCACATGGATATCATCCAATCTGGTGTTGAGAGTATCAGAGAATTTTTGGAAAAGGAAAGCCAGCAGGAAAAGCAGAATCTGGTGTTTTGCATGGATCGGTTTCTTGATCCTTGGTTTGGTTACGATCTTCCTTATACTGATCAGATTATTCTTTTGCTGCAGCAGCACTTATTCATAGAGGAATCTTCCGATATCCAAATGGATATTCTGGATTTGCTATGTCAATATGGTCAGCATAATCTGGATATTCTGGCACAGCATATTGGAAAGTTAGAACCGGATCTTCAAGCCGCTCCTGCAGACCCTTCCAAACTGGAGCTATTAGCCAATGCTTTATATGCACTGGGGCTTACTTATAATCGCAAATATATCCCGGTTGTCGCAGCGTATGAATCCTATGACAATCCGGTCATTCAAAAAGCTGCTATCGAAGCACTACATGAGCTACATCAGGCCAAATCATGAGGATGCCGATCAGTCATATAAAACCCCCTCGAAAAATAATCAGCCCTTTATCGATAAAAAGATGATATTAAGGGTAAATATATAATTAGGTATAGAATGGTAAGTACAGCCTAATCCAAAAACGAGGGGAGCTTTTCATATGACAACCGAAAACCTGAATGCAGCCGCTTCCGGAACGTTCAAGATTGGCGGCGATCTGGAAGTTAATCGTCTTGGTTATGGAAGTATGCAATTGACCGGCAAAGGAGTATGGGGAGATCCCAAAGATCCCGATGAAGCGGTACGTGTATTACAACGGGCGGTAGAACTGGGTGTTAATTTTATCGATACGGCAGACTCCTACGGTCCGTTTGTAGCCGAACAACTAATCCGTAAAGCGCTGCATCCCTATACAGATGGATTGATTATTGCAACCAAAGCAGGACTGACCCGTTCCGGCCCGGATGACTGGCGTCCTGTTGGCCGTCCGGAATATTTGCGGCAGCAGGCGGAACTGAGCTTGCGGAACCTGGGGCTGGAGCGAATCGATCTTTTCCAACTGCACCGCATCGACCCCAAAGTGCCGCTGGAAGAGCAGCTTGGCGAATTGGAAAAGCTGCGCCAGGAAGGCAAAATTCGCCACATCGGTCTGAGTGAGGTTGATGTAGAGCAGCTACAGGAAGCCAGCAAAATTACCAAAATTGCTTCCGTGCAAAACCTGTACAATCTATCTACCCGCAAATCAGAAGATTTACTTAACGAAGCGGAAAAACAAAATATTGCCTTTATCCCATGGTTCCCGCTCGCAACCGGTAAACTCGCCCGCGAAGGTGGTCCGCTGGACGAAATCTCCAAAAAGCTGAATGCCAAACCGGCCCAGGTCGCACTTGCCTGGCTGCTGCGCCGCTCTCCGGTCATTCTGCCGATTCCAGGCACATCGACCGTATCCCATCTGGATGAAAATATTGAAGCAGCGAATTTGCAGCTGAGCGATGAAGACTTTGCTACACTGGACAAGCTTTCTGAACAGGAATAACAGAGTTAAACCAACTATATGACCTATCTGTTTGGTCTATAGTATAGATACAAAAGTACAGATACAAAAGCCCGAATTCCGTGACATGGATTTCGGGTTTTTGTATCTGTATATCCAGCTGAAAATGATGCAAGATGGAACACCTGCTATGTTCTGTGTAAAATACTTTGCTTGATCATCCCATCTGCAATAATGTACTATAGCGATTCTCCAAAGACAGGTATAGTGATGTAAAAACACCGACAACACGCAGAGAGGGGTTTTTCATATCAGTATCCTGTCTTTTTTATTGTATTGCTTTATCGTTACCTTCACACCCGGACCGAGCAACATTATCATTCTCTCCATTTCGCAAAAGGAAGGAACTGCCCAAGCACTTCGTTACACATATGGTGCCACATTGGCATTCGGATTACTGTTAACAGCGTCGGCACTGCTCAGCGGTATACTGGCAGTCATTTTGCCCAAAATCCTGATCGGGATGCAGATGATCGGCAGCCTGTATATGCTATATCTGGCATACCAGATTTCACGCAAGTCGAAATCTTCTGCATCCAGTACATCCGATGGAATGGGTACATTTCGCTCCGGCTTTATTACCCAGTTCGTCAATCCCAAGGTGATCCTGTTTACGATGACGGTTATTCCGACCTTTATCATTCCGTATAATCCGCAGGTTACCGGACTGATGGCAGGTGTGATAGGCATTACCTGTATTGGATTTCTTGCCTATGCAACATGGGTGATGTTTGGTACAATTTTTAAACAGTTTTTGCAGCGGCATCAGCGGATCGCCAATTGGGTGATGACTCTGTTTCTGATCTATGCGGCCATCATGCTATGGATATAATTCACTGCTGAAGAGGTGATTATTGTGGAGAAGTTCATTTACAAACAATCGGCTGGTATCACGGCGCTATCTGCGAGTATTACTGATTTTACGTACAAACGCCATTCCCATCAGGAATATGCGATGGGTGTTACACTACGGGGAATCCAGCATTTTACGATGGACGGCAGTCTGCAGCTGTCTCATCAGAACGGTGTGATGCTGTTTAATCCCGAGCAGGCGCATGACGGTATGGCACATGATCGCACAGGACTGGATTATGTGATGTTGTATATCGATCCGCCACTGCTGCTAGAAGCCATGGAGAAAAAGGAAGTCATGCGCTTTGCTGCGCCGATCGTATATGATCAGACGCTCAAACAGCGGATTATCGCACTGTCGAACGCTATTTTGAGTGAAAAAGAGGAAGCTCTTTGCAGTGAGCTACTCGTGTTGCTGACAGACGGACTAGCAGAAACCAATCTATCTACCAGCTACAAGGCAGACAATGGCATGCTTCGGGCAGCCAAGCACATGATCCACGACAATCTGGAAACCGTACTGCGGCTGGAGGAAATCTGTGGAGAACTGGGATTGTCCAAATTCCAGTTTATTCGTTTCTTCAAAATGCATACGGGAATCTCGCCATATCAGTACTTTTTGAATTGCAAAATTGAACGCGCCAAGCGATTGATCGAGAAGAATCGTGATATCTACTCAGCGGTAGCAGAGTGTGGATTTGTAGATCTGGCGCATTTGAACAAGCATTTCAAAAGTGTATATGGGACAACAGCATTTGAATATATGACTCATCTTGGTTAAAGGTATTGAACCGATCCTGTCGAATGGTTATCATACAGGATTGGTTTTTTTATTTTTATTACATATGCAGAAATGAGTGAGTAACATGCACAACCTTACACAGCTTGAAGAAGTAGTAAATGTAGCTGTAGAAGAAATTGCTTTTTCAGGTTGTATTCAGTTGTACCAACATGGTCGGCTGCTACTGGAAGTTTCGTCAGAATGGCGGAATCGGGCAGAGCAGCTCCCGAATGAACGACATACACGCTTTGGGATAGCTTCAGGCTGCAAGATATTTACAGCTGTAGCGATCTGTCAGCTGATAGAGCAAGGCCGGCTGACCACAGAGACTCGGTTGCAGGATTGTTTGTCTATTCCGTTTCCTCATTTTGATCCCGAGATTACATTACATCATTTATTGACGCATACTTCGGGTATACCAGATTATTTTGATGAAGACGTTATGGATAATTTTGAAGAACTATGGAAGGATCATCCGGTATACCAAATGCGTTCACTTCAGGATTTTGTACCTTTGTTTGCTGACCAGCAGATGAAGTTCACACCAGGCGCACAATTTCACTACAACAATGCTGGCTTTATCGTACTCGGGCTGGTCGTTGAACAGCAAAGCGGCATAGATTTTACAGAATATGTACAAAAGCATATTTTTGATGCTTGCGGGATGAATAAATCAGGTTATTTTGCTGCTGATCGTCTGCCGCCCAACACAGCGCTGGGATATATCTATGACAAAGTCGGTTCTTGGCGCACGAATATCTTTTCTATTCCGGTGAGAGGTGGTGCAGATGGAGGTGCTTATACGAATGGCCCGGATATGCACAAATTCTGGCAGGGGCTGATCACTCATCAGTTGATCGGAAAGGAAATGACAGAGCGATTACTGAGCGCACATGTCCACTGTAATGATGATGAAGATTATTATGGATACGGGATATGGATGACTCGCAGAAAAGCTCAGCCTTTTAAATTTCATCTTATGGGATACGATCCAGGGGTCAGCTTCAATTCTTCCGTATATGAAGAAGATGGAATGATACTGATCATTACTTCTAATGAAGATCAGGGACCATACATAATAACCGAAGCAATAGAATCGGTGTTGTATCCGATGCATACAACAGAGATAGATTAAATATCCTTGGAGCAGGAATTCCACCTGCTCTATTATTTACAGCTGCAGGTGCAATTATCCCTATTTTTCTATATAATACAGGAAATCAAAACTTCCGAATCTTACCATGGAATAGTTTTTGATTGCGCTTACAAAAGTGGTGGTTGGATGGTCACTTATGCCGACTAATCCATCTAACAAAATTAGATAGAACTCACCTACCTAAGACACGAAAATCCAAGATCTCAAAGACCTACCTATCTAACGAACCAACCCAGTAAGTACTTCTATTTTATTGTATTGGAGGGATTGACGAGATGAATCAAGCCAACGACATCCGTATTGTAGAGTACGAACCACGCTATGCCGCTTCGATCGCGGATATGTGGAATGCCAGCCATGAGAGCTGGGGAGGCGATAGCGCCATACAAACCGAGCAGATGATTCTCAAAGAGCACCATAACAGCACCCACCTGCATGTATTTCTTGCAGTAAATGGCGAAGAGGTCGTAGGCTACTGCAGCTTTTCCCATTACAAAGAAGATGCCGGCGCACTCTATATCCCACTGCTGAATGTACGTCCGGATTATCATGGACGCAAAGTAGGCAAACGACTCGTACTGCATGCGGTACAGCAAACGATCACACTCGGTTGGCCCCGGCTGGATCTGTACACATGGCCAGGGAATGTCAAAGCCGTCCCGACCTACAAGAAAGCAGGATTCTTCTGGGAGAAACGCGATGACACAACGCATCTGATCAATCTGATTCCTTCGGTACTGCAGACACCGGCAGTCCGCCATTATTTTGACCGGATCGATTGGTATACAGACAGTACGCGAACCATTGATACAAGCCCGGATGGACGACAAGAGTATGGATTCGATTATTTTACTTATGAATGGAAAAAGGATGACATCTATCTGCGCATGGAATATGAACGTACCGGCCGTGGATTGCGTCTGATCGAGACCGAAGACTATCTGATCCAGGCATCGATTCCTGCAGCGCATCGCCTGCCGTTTGGCAGCAGTTATCCGATCCAGTACGAGATTATTAACAAGACCGGCAAGCCGCTGTCTGTTGAAGTACAAGCAAAAGGCAATCCGGCTATTGATTTTGAACTACAAGCCTCTACAGTTGTCACTTCCCGCGAAGTCATCGAAGGAAGTTTCCATATTCAACCAATCACAGAAGAGCAAAATCCATTTCAGACGCATCCGGTCGTGGAAGCGGAAGTACTTATTAATGGACTGCCTGCTGTATTCAAGATCGGTGTAGAACCCCGTTTCCCTGTACGATTGAAGCTGCAGGCACCACACCGTAATCTGTATGCAGGCGAAAAGGTTGAATTGGAGCTCAGTGTCGAAAACGAACAACATGCTGACTACACCTATTATATCGAGTGGCCAGAAAGTACACTGCTATCTTTTCAGGAATCAACTATTGCTATCGATGTTCCTGCGAACTCCCGGCGCTCGATCAAAGTATACGCAAAATTGCTGGATTACGGGATCTGGCATCATCAGATTTCTATATATAACGATACCAACCGCACCGCCAATTCCAAAGTGCTGGATCAATACATAAGCCTTGTCCTACCTGGAGTCACGAATGCTTTTGGCGGTGAGACTTCCGAAGAATGGACCATCTGTAACGGTCTATACAGCGCACGCTTGAACAAACAGAGCAATAATCTGGACCTGTACGAAGGCAATAAAATAAAGACGAAACTATATCCACCCAAGTTTGGTCTGCCCTACAGTAATGAATTTCATAAAGATCGTGCAGTGTCTGTAACTTTCCGCGAAGAAGATGCGATGATTATGGAAGCGCAGTACGAGTTCACTTCTTATTCACTGCTGCTGACTACAATAGTCAAGGTACACCGCAATGGTCTGATCAGTCGCCATCACCAGGTGCAAATGCAGGAAGATGCCGAAGCCCGTACAGAACCACTGCTTTTAAAAGAACGTTTTGATTTCTCTCTGGAAAATAGCATTCTGCCCTATCGTAATCGTTATATCCATACCTCCGAAGGACCGGATGCTGCTTCTGTTGACTATTGGGAGACCAGTGAATTCACGGAGAATTGGATATTCGCGCAGGACAAGCAATCATCGCTGGGGGTCACCTGGCCAGCTGAACTTCCACTACTGCTCGAAATATGGCAGTATGCCATTGAGCATCCTATCCATCATGCAGCTGGGGCTGTTATAGAGACTTCGCCTCTTCAGCTGGCTATCGGTACATGGAATAAATGGCAGGATTTCCGTACATTTGCGCTGCAGCAGGGGACATCAGAACGATTGTCTGCGCAACCGTCACTGGAGCTGTTCCTAAATAGCGGCAACCCATTTGCTGCCCAAGCTCCCGAATTGAACATTGTAGAGCATAAAAACACGGTATTGGATGGCCATATTTATGTCTCTTCCCACCATGGAAGTATACAAGAACAGCTGAATGTATCGGCTGAAGAAAGTGTGCAGCAGTACAGTACGCAGCTGTCCCTGCCTGCCGGGCAGGAAATGGAATTGGTTCATGTACATCTGGATATGGACACGTATGAGATTAAATATGCGCGGGCATTGTTCCCGGTACTATCATCAAACAAGGTCGACTCCCGTATTGTACAAACCGAACAGGGCGATGTTCATACCGTTCATAACGGTGTACTGCAATTTCAGGTGAATACTTCCTTTGCACCGACCCTGTTCTCGCTGCAGCATCATGGGGTGGAATGGTTGGATTCCTCGTATCCGAAGCCTGGTCCGCGTTCATGGCTGAATCCATGGTTTGGCGGTATCCATTTACAGGTGCGGGGACTGGCAGACGCGAATTTGCAGAATGAGGAACGTCAGGTCGATTTCGTAGACGTACGGGATCAGTTCGGCAATTTGTGGTCCGGTATTCGCATTACTATTCATATTCGGCATAACCTCAAATTTAAAGGATTGTCGGTGGAACAGTATTATGTGACACAGCCGGGTGTGCCGGTACTGGCAACCTTTGCCCGAATCGATCAATGCACCGGTACTTCCTTGTTCCCACTGGCTATTCAATGCTTTAACTTTTACAAAGCTAGCGAGGATCTGCTGGATACTCGTGCGCATTTTCGTAATGAAGCGGGTGAATCGGTTACCTACAAAGCAGGAAGAGTGCAGTACGATGAGCAGTCTACAAGCCAAATCATTCGTTACACTTCAGCCGAACGACAGCAGCAACTTACCTGGGTTGCACATCCAGAAGCTTCTTACAGCGGAGTATTTCTAAATACGCATTTTGCAGCAGCACTGGCGATTGACAATCTGTATCTATATGATCAGCAGCAGGCAGATAACCGGCCGCAGTTCCACATCATCTCGGATGTGCCTATTCCGGACGAGGCATTAACGGATCTGCGCAATATCCGCTTTGGTGAAGTTATACACTCATCCGGCTCCATAAATACTGCTGGCACAGATGTAGATGTAGAAAGGAGTGTAACATGAAGATTATCGATGCACATGTCCATTTTTCGGAAATCGAGTCTTTTCATGAGACTGCACGCACGCTGGCTTCAATCGACTACAGTACAGAGGGGCTGCTGGCTGAATTTGCCCGTTCCAACGTGGTTGCGGGTGTAGGCATGGGGGTTACAGAGACGAAACCCGGTGCATTCCCGGATCAAGCCGCGGCTAATCCGATGCTGCTCAATCTGAATGACCGGATGCCGGAGAATTTGTTTACCTGTGTAGGCATTAATCCGGAGACGCTGCATCTGGAAGGACAACTGGAAGCACTGGAACACTCCCTGCAGTCCGATTCGGTCGTCGGTATCAAGCTGTATGCCGGCTATTATCACTATAATGTGGGCGACGCTATCTATGATCCGGTCTATCGACTGGCTCGTCAGTACAGACTGCCGATCGTGATTCATGGCGGATTAACCTACGCGGATAGCGGCTTGCTCAAATACTCGCATCCGCTGTCGATGGAAGAGACCTTCCTGAAGTATCGGGATATTACATTCATGCTCTGCCATCTGGGCGATCCGTGGGTAATGGATACAGCTGCTTTGCTGGAAAAGAACCCTAATCTGTATGCCGATCTGTCCGGCTGGATCGTGGGCGATACCGCCAAAGTGCAGCGTCTGATGGGTGAACAGACGTATGTGGATCATTTCCGGCGTGCGATTGTATTTGCGGAAAAGTATGATCGGCTTGTATTCGGTACCGACTGGCCGTTGGTACCGCTGGACGCGTATATTGCCTTTGTGAAAAATCTGATTCCCGAGAAACATTGGGAGGATGTATTTTACCATAATGCACTGACTGTTTTTCCAAAAGTAAAACAGTGGGTGGAAGCCTGATCAGAGGGATATGGTGAATCGAAAAAAAGGAAGAAGCAAACAGGAGCGCTGCTTGTATAAGAGTCGCTCCTGTTTGCTGTGGGACGAACGGGCAAGCTTTTTTACAGATTTTTTATGGATTTATATGAGGATTTTGGCCTGTTATTTCATTCGGACAATCCTTGAATAACAAAAATGTGACAAATCTATATTTGATTGTTGGTTAAGGACTCGTTAATATAATGGACGATACCTTACAAGATGGAATGATTCAAAACAGAGACGAGGATTACGATGAACAAAGCCAAAATTCTAATTATTGAAGATGATATGCCGATTGCCGATTTGCTTTCTTATGGACTTTCGATGGAGGGATTCCAGACACGAACAGCGGGGAATGGAGCAATTGGAATGCGTGAGTTGGAGTCTTTCCAGCCGGATTTATTGCTGCTCGATTGGATGCTGCCCGACCAGAGCGGACTCGATATTTGCAAACAGGTAACGGCCAACCATAATATTCCTATTATGATGATTACCGCCAAATCCGATATTACCGATAAAATACTCGGTCTTGAATTCGGAGCAGACGATTATATTACCAAACCATTTGACCTGCGCGAAGTCGTTGCACGGATTCGTACCATTCTGCGCAGAGTCGAGCAGGCGGGCAGCCCTAATCAGGCCGAAGCTGCACCTGTTGTAATCCAATACAGGCATATCGAGATTGTCGAAGCAGAGCGGCTGGTGCAAAAAGAAGGACAGCCTGTTGAATTAACGCCCAAAGAATATGATTTGCTGCTTATGCTGATCAAGCATCAGGGCAAAACCTTTACACGTGCAGAGCTGCTTGATCTAGTATGGGGTTACCATTTTGTGGGCGACACACGTACGATAGATACGCATATCCAGCGGCTGCGCAAAAAGCTCGATGCCAACTCGCTGATTACGACCGTCTTTGGAATAGGATACAAATTTGAGAAATTGGGTGGCTGAGCATGATACGTAAAATCAGCATCAAGTTTCTGATCGGTTTTTTTCTGATTTTCTCGCTTTCGTTTGTGGTGCTTCATCAGACGGTCAAGGAGTTTATCCAGACCAGCAACCAGAATCTGGTCAGCTCCGAACTGGACGGACTCAAAAGCAACAGCAATGTCTATATCCGCCAGGCTTTTCTGATCAACCACTTCACCAGCAATGAGTTATACTTTGGAGAGATTGCCCAGGAGATTGCAAGCGATCTGACCCACACCACCGATAGCAGCGTAGGGGTATACACCGTAGAGGGCAAATTGCTCTATGCGTCAGACAAATCCCGTTTTCCTGCCCAGATGCAGAGCGATCTGCAGCAGGCAGTGAGTGGCAATACCGCCTACAGTATTACAACCGGTAATGGCAAGACTACTGTGTTATTCTCCTATCCAGTCGTTATTGACGGTTCCAAAGTAGGGATTCTTCGCTTTTACCGGGATTTCAGCTCACTTTATGAACAGACGAATCAAGTTTTGCAGGTTACCCTCTATATTGCACTGGCGATTTTTGCAGCTGCATTTCTGTTCTCCTATATTCTGTCCCGGCATATTACGATTCCCCTGACCAAGCTGACCCGCGCTTCGACCGAGGTTAAAAACGGCAATCTGGATATACGCCTGCATTTCCGGCGCAAGGACGAGATCGGTCATTTGGCTGAGAACTTCAACGACATGATCGGTCAAATTAGCAACCAGATCCATATTATCGAAAAGGATCGGGATCACCTCAAGGAGCTGCATCAGCAAGAAAAGCGATTTTTCGATAATATTACCCATGAACTGAAGACGCCGCTAACGTCCATTCTCGGCTATGCGGAGTTGATCCGGCTGAATGGTGAGAAAGACCGTGCTTTTTTTGACAAAGGCATGAATCATATCATAGAGGAAAGCAGACGTCTGCATACGATGGTACTCAAGCTCCTCGAAGTGTCGCGCAATAGCAATATGCAGCACGAGCTGGAACCTGTAGATGCGGGGATGATCCTGCAGGATGTATGTGAAACTATGACTATTCGGGCTAGGCGGTACAAGAAGGCTATTCAATACGAGATTGGTGAAGGACTGATCTGTCTGGCTCATAGTGACAGGATCAGGCAGCTATTCATCAATCTGATCGATAATGCGATCAAATATAGTCTTCCATTATCCACCGTATCTGTTCAGGCACAGCGGGAAGAGGAGACTATTCGCTTTGTATTCAGCAATCCAAGCGATCCTATCGAGACAGAGCATCTGTCGAGACTGTTCCAGCCATTTTATCCGGCACATCCCAACAGTCCCGAAGAAGGAAGTGTAGGACTGGGATTAAGCATCGTCAAAGCAATCGTGGAAGAATGTGAAGGTTCCATTTTTATTACCAGTGAGCATAACCATACAGTAGTTACTGTGGAATTAGCCGCTCTGGATATAGTAGGAAGTGAGAACAAATGATGAAATACAATTCTATTAGAACTTTGGCCGGACTGATTATTCTTATGATGTGTGTATCAGCATGCAGTGCAGAACCTCATACCGAGACGTTTGTCATGTCAAGCGGTAACGAAGTGACCAGCGTCGAACAGAGTTCCCGGCCTTTTCAGATTCACAAAATCTATCGTCTGCCTGAATCATTGACAAATACAGTGCGATTGCTTGGCTGGTCGTCTTCCGATTCGGTTGTTGTGGCTGACAGGGATATAAGTGTACTGGATCAGGGAAATGTGAAACGCCTGGTGCGTCCCTATGAGCAAAGTAAGCTGATCTCAGGACTGCCTTATGTTAATTCTCATAGTACGCTTTCTCCGAATGGGAAATATATTTCCAGCACTTCTTCGACCACTACCAAAAGCAGATTGAAACTGATCAATCTGCAGGATGGTACAGAAAAGGAAATCGCCAGCTTTAATGCATCGAACAGCTATATACAATACATTTCGTGGTCCAATAATAGTGCATATCTCAGCTATCTCGTAGAAAGAATGAATGGTCTCCAGCCGGATTATTTATATATTTATGATATGAAGACTCAAACATCCAAAAAGTACGAGCTCACAAAATCCAGGCAGGGAGATACACTGTTAAATGTAATGATTTCAAATGACGGCCGCAGCGTCCTGCTGCAGACGATTCGGGAAAATGAACACCAGCGTGTCACCCTGATCACGGGGAAAGTCTCCGGCCGCAGCGTAGATATTCAGTACGAACGCGTTGTAGGTGGCGGAGAACAAACAACCTGGCTGAGTAACGATCAGTTTGTATTTCTTGGAGTCGATGGCACCCTGTACGAGTATGATCAGCGTAATGGTGAACTCTCGGTTCTGCTTGAAAAAATACTCACCTTTAAATTCTCGCCAGATCGGAAAAATATTGCCTACACGACTTATGATGAGCAGACGATTACTTACGTAGGTAAACTACAGGGAAGAAATATACTGTACAATGAGGCCGTGTATCGTGGAATTCTGTTAAATGACATGTACTGGAGTCCGGATAATCAAAGTCTGCTGATTCAAGGACAAAAGCTGTTCGATCCTTCACTGAGTACATCGACAGAATCGGTGACCAAAGAAGCTTTTGTAATTGAACTAAAATAGGGAACAGGATGGTAGAGGTTCCCAGAAGATAAAACAAGCATCAGCCCTGTATCGGCGTTTCGCCGGAACAGGGCTTTTTGCTTTGGGCTATTTTGCGCATTTTTTGTTGGCTTCATAGCAATATGGCTTGATCTGCCAACAGTCACGAAGATATGGCGCTTGTGACAACTTGTTTACATGTCCGTCAAACTTCTGCGACATCTATTTCCTATAGTGAATAGAGTAAGAACATTAGCTCACCACAGACAAGGAAGGAACTACAATGAATGGGAAGCTTTATCCGAATCATGCAATGAAGCGTTATATGACTGGACTGGATGGTCTAAGAGCTATTTCTGTCCTTGCCGTGATCGCCTATCACCTTCATTTGAAATGGGCACAGGGCGGATTGCTCGGCGTAGAGATTTTCTTCGTCATCTCCGGTTATCTGATTACAGACCAGCTTCTGTACGAATGGAAAACGTTTGGCCGAATATCGCTTCTGCAGTTCTGGGTGAAGCGAATGAGAAGATTGCTGCCAGCCATGCTCGGTATGCTGTTGGTAGTAGCAATGTGGCTGCTCCTTACCGATCCATCCCGGTTGATATCTTTGAAGGGAGATTTTTTTACTTCCATTTTCTATATCAATAACTGGTATCTGATTTTTCATGATGTTTCCTATTTTGAAAGTTTTGGACCTCCATCGCCGATCGGTCATCTCTGGTCACTTGCGATTGAAGAGCAGTTTTATATCCTATGGCCGCTGGTACTGCTGATTGGTATATTTCTGGCACCAAGACGCGGCAAGCTGACACTGCTCATTCTGATCGGTGCCGCTGTATCAGCTGCAGCCATGGCTATCCTGTATGAACCCGGCAGTGATCCCAGCAGAGTCTATTACGGAACCGATACACGGGCATTTGCCATTCTGATCGGTGCAGCGCTCGCTGTATTATGGCCAAGCAGCAAGTTGAATTCGCATATTTCTTCGCCAGCCAGGAATGTTCTGGGCACCCTTGGCGTGATAGGGATTGCTCTGTTGCTTATACAAATTCACCAGACCAATGAGTATGATGATGCGCTGTATCCTACCGGATTCATTTATCTCTCGATCCTAACTGCCATTGTGATCGCCGTGCTCGTTCATCCGGCCAATAGGCTAGAGAAAATTATGGGTTGTCGTCCGCTCAGTTGGATCGGCAAACGTTCCTATAGTCTGTACATCTGGCATTATCCGGTGATTATCCTATCCAGTCCCGAAGTAAATACAGAAGATGTCAGCTATACACGTATTATTCTCCAGCTGGCTGTTAGTCTCGTGATGGCAGCCATTTCCTATAAATATATTGAAGAACCGATTCGCCGTAAAACGCTGCGGGGCTATCTGTACTCTATCCGCCGATCAGGCTATGGCAGTCAGCTGGGTCTGGTAGCTGCCATGATGATTACTACTGTCATTCTGGCTTCCTGGCTCATGGGCTGGCAGGGGTGGAATTCCAGCTCTTCGGCCAGCCCTGTCATAGATTCGACAATAAGCAGCCAGGAAGCTGTTCAGCCACAATCGCTGCAATATGATCCTGCGAAAGAAACGAATCAAGCAATGCCGGCAGATCCGGTTACAAAAGATTCGTCTGGCAGCGGCGAAGGCATTACAGCTATTGGAGATTCCGTCATTCTCGATGCGGCCCCTTTCCTCGAGAAAAAGCTGCCTGGCATTGTTATTGACGGCAAAGTAGGCCGACAGATGACACAGGTGGATGACGTGATAGACAGCCTGAAGTCTCAGGGTAAACTCGGACAGACGCTGATTATCGAGCTGGGTACGAATGGAGTCTTTAACGAGACCCAGCTGCGATCACTGCTGACTTCACTGCAGGACACTCGTCAAATCTATCTGGTCAATACCAGAGTCCCGCGCGACTGGCAGGATCGCGTCAATGCCAGTATACAAAAAGTGGCTGACGATTTTCACAACGTACAGGTAATCGACTGGTATACAGCTAGTGCGAATAAGGATCAATTCTTTTACCAGGATGGCGTTCATCTCAAGCCGGAGGGCGCAGAATATTACGCGTCTCTGTTGGCCGATACGCTGCAGCAGAACCATACCTACTAATACAAGAATGAAAAGGATGATAAACCTATGAATAAAAAGAAAAGAAACCGAGTATTGGGCTTACTGATTATTATGGTGGCTGCAGGAGTGTTCGGAGTGCATTGGTACGCTCAAAAGCAGTCCGCCAAGGACGGGGAAAGTCAGCAGGGTATATCCGTATACCATGTCGATTCAGTCCAGCCGATTGCCCAGAAGCGTGGACAGGCTCATGGAGGAGCTTCATCTACCTCCAGTCAGCTAACAGGCAAGGGAGTCACCATGATCGGTGATTCGGTCACTGTAGGTGTAGCTCCCTATCTCAAAGAGCAGATGCCCGATATTACTGTGGATGGTAAAGTAGGACGGCAGATGTCCCAGGCAGGCAAGGTTCTTCGCGAACTGGCAGCCCAGGGTAATCTGGGCGATCGAGTCATTATTGAATTGGGGACTAACGGCCCTTTTAGTAAAGATCAGCTGCGCAGTGTACTGCAGACACTATCCAATGCCAAGCAGGTACTGCTGGTCACGACCCGTGTTCCCAGAGGTTGGCAGGATACAGTCAATGACACGATGGAGCAGACTGCCAGTGAGTTCAAAAATGTGCAGGTAGTCGATTGGTATGCAGCGAGTCAGGGTAAAGACCAATTCTTTTACAAGGATGGCATCCATTTAAAACCGGATGGCAGCAGATATTATACCTCACTGCTCGTTCAAGCCCTAAAATCCTAAAGACAGATAACAACGATCTCCCATTATTAATAGGTCTGAAGAAAGGAAATAACCATGGAACAGAAAAAGAAGAAAAATAGAAGGCGGACATTTATCGCCCTGATCCTGATTATTATAGCAGCCAGTATCCTTTATTATTTCTTTTCAATTTATCAGGGACTGGATGGACTGAACAAAGGGGTAAATCATTCCCCGTTGACCACAATCAGTGCCGCTCAAGAAGCACCTGTCAAAGCACCCGAGTGGCTCGGTACCGAACCGGTCAATATCCTGCTGATGGGCGTGGATGCACGAGGAATTCAGAAAGGCGAAGTTCCCCGCTCCGACAGCATGATGGTCATTTCGATGGATCCGGTCAGGAAGCATATTCATGTATTCTCTATCCTGCGGGATACGTATACCGATATTCCGGGATATGACAAAAACCGGATCAATACTGCAATCACCCATGGTCCTGATACAGCCATGAAGGCAGCCAGTGAACTGCTTGGCATCCCTGTACAGTTTTATGTGTATACGGATTTTCAGGGATTCATCAAGCTGGTGGATGCCGTAGGCGGAGTAGACTTTTATGTGGAAAAAAATATGCACTATGAAAGTGCAGCCGATCATCACGAATATGATATTAATCTCAAGCAGGGCAATCAGCACTTTGACGGCAAAACGGCGCTTCAGTATGTCCGATTCCGTCATGATGCGCTATCCGATTACTCCCGGACAGAGCGTCAACGCCAATTTACCAAGGCACTGGCAGACAAATTGAAAACAACGACTTCGATTATGAAGCTGCCTTCGATCCTGGATCAGATAAGCCCCTATATCGATACCAATCTAACCGTATCGGATATGTGGAATCTGGCTTCTGTCGGATATCAGAGCACCATGAAGGGAAGCGAACAGATTCCACCGATGAAGCTGCTAAAAGAAACCTATGTTGGCCGGGCAGCTGTACTCGATATATCGAATCGCCAGGCACTCAAGCAATTTGTACAGGACACCATTACATCGGACAAGCCGGATACTGACAAAGATACCAAGAACCCCAACAAATCGGAACAACCGCTGTAATCAGCATCTCCGATCAATAAGATTGGCAGTGTCGATCTTACACTTCAGCATCCCGGTAAGGCGATTTTAATTTCAAAGGAGACAAAGCGATGACCCGAAAATTCAATATCCCGTTTTATTCCGCGCTAACTCTATCTATTAGCGTATTGATCGGCACAGCAATGCCTTATAACGCCATGGCCCAGTCTGCACAGAGCGCACAGACAATTACCCCGATGCATCCGCATCAATCAGCACCCGGTAAATCTACTGCACCAACTTTGAATATTCAGACACTGAAGCTGGACAAGCATACTGCATCCATGACCCAGAAGCGTACTTTCAAAGCAGCGTTCCGTCTCCCTCAGGGTGTTGATCCCAAAAAGGTCACCTGGACCTATGGCGGCAAACCGCTATCTGAATGGAAAAAATACAAAAATGGAAAATATGAAGGAGCTCCTTTTATTACAGCATCACCGGTTCGACTGGTAAATGGACAAGCGACAGCTGCAATTACCTTTGATCTTCCTTACGGTACAGAGAATTTGTCAGAACCTTTTCTTCAAAGACCTCTGTACAAGTCACTTATGGGTACATTCAGCCTATCTGCCACAGTAAATGGCAAAGTTATTGCCCGCACCCCCGTCAAGCTGACTCCTTACGAAAGTTATCATACGTATGAGGAGCTCAAACCGGAGATTGACGCTATCACTGCACAGGCTGCACATCAAAACAACAGGTATATTCACACTCTGTCCATCGGCAAATCCGTAGAAGGCCGGGATATTTATATGACGATTGTAGCCAGGGACAAGGCGGTAGTGGAAAAGTATCAAACGATCACTCATCCAGCAATGATGAATGATCCGGCACAGCTGCAAAAAGATATCGAGTCCGGAGCGTTTGGAGATTATCAGGTTCCTGTCTGGCTTAATAATATCCACCCCAATGAAGCGCCTGGAGTCGATTCGATCGTGAATTATTTTAAAACGGCTGCTCTGGCCAAAGAGATTACTTACAAGACCAAAACATCGGATAATCAGCCGAATACAGTGCATATGAATATGGATGATGCGCTGAATCATGTGTTTTTCCTTCTTGTCTATACGGATAATCCGGATGGCAGAGTGCATCTTGAACGCACCAATGCCGCCTATTTTGATCTGAATAGGGATAATTCTTATCAGACCCAGCCGGAGACACGCAGTGTTACCGAGCAGATTGCCAAATGGTCACCGATATCCTTTCTGGATATGCATGGATTCGACAAGAACTTTCTGATCGAGCCGGCTACACCGCCGCATGATCCGAATATCGAATATGATTTGCTGATCGACCATATGGTGCAGCAGGCCAAAGCCATGGGTGAAGCCGGTATCGCCAATACCAAATATGATTATTACCATATTCCATATGAAGAACACCGGAAAACGGTAGAAAACCCTGGCTATGTATCCAAAGGAACATCGTCTGGCTGGGATGATGCTTCTGCTGCCTATACTGCTGTATTTGCCATGCATCATGGTGCAATGGGACATACTCTGGAGATTCCAGAGACGAATGAAGATTCTACCAGCGCACTCTATTATAGCGCGGCGGCAGCAACTCATTATGTGATGGAAAACAAACAGGATCTTTTCCTCAATCAGCTCAAAATCTATGAACGAGGTATCAACAATATAGACAGCCGCACGGTAGATCCGTATCTCGTAAATGCCAAAAACAAGGTCATTGGTCGTCCGCGTCATGGTAAAGATAACTTTTTCCCGGAATATTATGTGCTGCCGATCGATAAAGCATTGCAAAAGAACCCACTGGAAACCTACCGGATGATCAAGCACTTCCTTCGTAATGGGGTGAAGGTAGAGCGTTCTATCGAACCGGTAACGACAGGAGGTCACACTTATCCGGCAGGATCATTCGTCGTGAATATGCATCAGGCAGAACATGGTATCGCGAATATGGTTCTATATGATGGAGTGGATGTATCCGATTATCCTTCTGTAGCTGGCGAGATGGTACAGGACTTTCCGGATCTGCGCGGATTCAGCAGCTACGCTGTCCGGGATATGGGAGCTTTTACAGGTAAAACATCGGCTGTAACTTCGGTATTCGTACCCGCTGCGCAAATACCTGCTCATGCTACCTATACTGTTATCCGGAATACCAATAATGATGCGATACAAGTAGTGAATCATCTGCTTGCTTCTGGTAAAAAGGTAACCATGCTAACCAGCAGCCAGTCAGGGATAGAAGCCGGTGACTTTGTAGCAGTCACCGATGATCTGAAGCCGCTTGTGTCCAAATACTATATTGATACAGCTGCATTCCAAGGTAGCAAGCCACAGGGCAAGGTGCTCAAGCCCTCTGTCGTAGCCGCTCTTGGCGAGTCTGCTTATGTACTCAAAAATCTCGGATTCAAAGTAACCGACAATCAGCAGCGTGCCGATGTACTGGTTAATACCTTTGATTCGGATAAGCTTGTAGCTGGCGGTAAGCCGTATATCGCCTATGGCAACATGGGCATGGTGAATATAAAGGACTGGATTCCCGGATTTTCCTTTGCCGGTCCGACATGGGAGCGATACGAGGGCGTATTCCGGACCGATATCAAGCAGGACAATCCGATTACTGCATCCTATGATGCTCAGGAATACTTGTACACCTTGTCCGGTTCCTATGTCACCGCCGTACCGAAAACAGCCAAAGTACTTGCAGTGATCAGCAAACAGCCTGACTTTTACAAAGGAGGCTGGTGGCCTAAGCATGATCAAGCCAAAGGCAAAATTCTTGCTTTTACCTATAAGGATAAAAATAAAAATGTAACTGTATTTGCCAATGATCTGACAAGTGACGCACATTCACAGCATCAGTTCCGCCTATTGGCCAACTCTGTATTTCATGCTGCCCCTGGTGCATCCGAATAAAGACAACCTCATAAATATAGAGAACCAGCAACCTTACTCCGGCGATCTGTCAGGGTAAGGTTGCTTTTCTGATGGCATTCGCTTGGGAGGAGTCGAGAAGAAGGAGATATTGCCGCGACCTGCATCATGAACAGTTACCGTTCCCTGCTGCCTATGACCTGCTGCCGTACCTGACGTTTGTGACATCTTGTTTACAAGTTGATCAAACTTTGGCGACATCTGCGAAGTATATTGAATGAAGAACGCACATCACGCCTGTAGCTACAGGATTAGGATGCAAGTAATGAAGTTGGAATGGAATAAGGAGGAGTTCAAGTTGTTAAGCAGTATTCAGCGGACAGACAGGTCCGTCAGAGAATATGTAGAAAACGTTGACCCATCGGGTACAGAATCAGCCAATAGGGAGCCATCCAGAGGAGATATGGTGGCGAATCAACCGAATGAAGAAGTCGTAGATAACGCGGCACCGATAAAATCGCGTTCTCGCAGCACAACCACAGTATCCAGACGAAAAGGGGCTGGACGATTGATCGCTCTGGATGCAGCCCGTGGCCTGGCTGTACTGGGGATGTATTTGCAGCATTTCGGCTCCAATTTGACTATTTCGTCTATTGTAGCAGGTAACACGACACTGCTGTTTGTATTGTGCGGAGGAATATCCTATTCCATCATGGCTCAGCGCATGATGGAAAGAGGATCGGAGCCGGTAGCGTTCCGCGCACGCATGATTGCCCGTGCGGTGTTTGTGGATATCATCGGTTACCTGCTGATTATGCTCAATACCCCGTATGGCATTATATTGCCTGCCTATGCCGCTTTGTTTGTGCTGGCGCTGTTATTGGTTAGGCGCTCGACACGTACCATTGTAACAACTGCCGTACTGTTGCTATTTTTTGCACCGCCATTAATGCTGTTTGGGATGAGCATATTTAAAGGGGCTTATCTATTGAGTGATATTGCCGGCGGCCCTATATCTGCACTTGCTTTGGCTCCTGCTTTTGTAGCGGGTATGGCTATCGGACGTATAGATCTGACTCGTATCCAAACAGGAGTATTGCTAACCATTAGTGGTATTGTGATGCTGGTAGTTGGCAAGCTGCTGGGTGCTTTTGTGCTGCCGGGTTGGAGCGCGCGCTGGGAGCAGTGGTTATTGAGTGTGATTAACTACAATGCTACACCACCGGATGAATATGCAATCTGGCCGTTTAACACCGAAATACCACTCTGGCATACGCTGTTTTTGACAGCACCACATACGGCAACGACTTTTCAGACACTGATTGGACTGGGAATGGCATTTGTTGTATTGGGTATAGCATGTCTGGTAGCACAGAAGTTTGCAGCCATTTTGATTCCGTTTGCCGCTGTAGGACGTGTAGCTTTGACAATGTATGCACTCCAATTTGTTATTGTCTGGATCTTCAGTGTACTGAAAATAGATTACAATATGCCAGGTTTGCCGCTGCATGACTTGATCATTGTACTGCTTGGTCTGCTGATCGGCTGGTTATTTTCCCGGATGCCTTCAGGTCCACTGGAGAATATGATGCGACGCTTTGATACATTGTTCAGCTCGGCAAAGCCGGTAACTACACCTGTAAAGTAACTGCTGAGCTACCAGCGAAATAAAGAGACAAAGACTCATAATACACTACCCTAAAGAGAACTCTGTGTGATATAAGAGTTCTCTTTTTTGTGTACAATAGTAGTATGATCATACAGTGCGCTATAGATTATGCTGATTATGACAACTCAACAAGAAGGAGTATATATGATTACATTACAGGCTATTTTGATAGGAGCCGGCATTATTCTGGTTGCGAGCTTTGTGCAGGGGCTGACCAGTTTTGGATTTGCATTAATCGCACTGCCGCTGCTTAGTTTGTTTATGCCGATCCAGCGAGCGGTACCGATTATCGTTATTTTGAGTATGTTGATTTGTCTCTCCGTATTCCTGTCGATTCACCGGGATGCCAATATCCGCAAAATTGCTTTGTTGATTATAGCGAGTGTAATTACAGCGCCGCTGGGTACTTTATTTCTGATTATTATAAGTGGGAATACGCTTAAGATCATCACAGGTATACTGATCACCGTGTTTGCCATTTTTCTGATCAGCGGCCGATCTATTCCGATTGCGAATGAAAAAGTGGCTTATATCTCCGCCGGTGCGATTAGCGGTGTGCTGAATGGGAGTATATCGGTCAGCGGCCCGCCCATGGCATTGATGTTATCGAATCAGGGCATGTCGAAGCAGATGTTTCGGGCAAATCTGGCTCTGGTAGGCGTGATCTTGAATGCTGTCACTACCGTCACGTTTGCCTATAGCGGATTGATCGATCAAGAGCTGAGTGTGTATCTTTTGTGGATGCTGCCGGTGATGTTTATCGGGACATGGATCGGAGCCAAAGCGGTACGACGTTTAAATGAACAAAAATTCAAAAAATACTCGCTGGGTCTGATTATACTATCGGGTATCTGGACATTACTCACAGGTCTGGGAATATTCTAAGCTCCATTTTTTTGTTGTATATATGATGTCACGAAGTCGTATCGTGTGTACGCAATATTATTTCCACTTAATTTACACAAACCATAAATTATCACATGGTTAATATGGTAAAATAAGTATAAATTCGGTTTACTTCTCTGCTGCTCCCACATCCGGAAACCGGAATTTCTCAATTATGAGGGAGGTTGATTATGAAGGGTATAAACAGGTTTTTGTTTATCGCTTTATTATTGGTGCTGTCGTTGTCCGGAAGTGGAACGGTTGGAGCAGAGGGAACAGATGCAGAGCGAGGCGTGTCTCCACAAGCAGGCATGGGAATTATTTATGAATACTATGAGCTTCAGCCGGGTGACTTGCAGTTCGCTGCGGATGTATACGCAGTTGCCGATGCATGGGTGTATATTGAAGTACACCAGCCGGAGGAAGCCAGAACTGTTATCTCCTATGAGCGGTATAGCCAGCAAAAAGGGGAATGGGTACCTGTGCATGTAGATATTGTGGAAAATGGCGAACGAGGAAGCAGTGTTAATTTTCAGCCAGAAGAGGGCACTGAAGGTCTAACTGAATATCGGGTAGCCATTTCGGCAGATTCCAGGGTGTATATCAATATAGAAGGAACCTATCAGGCGAACGAAGGATAACGAAGTATTCGAACAATCACAAAAATTAAGCCCCAGAACCTTTGTTTAAAGGTCTTGGGGCTTCTTTTCATAAAATGGATCTGTCGATATAACTACTGATTCTTCATATATATTGTATTTGGAAATTGGAAAATGTCGCCGTTGAGCCTATGCCCGACGCATACAAGCCGATAACCACACCTGTAAATCCGCCCGCTACTTCGGAAGAAAGATACTTCGTCTGCGCGCTGCCCAGCGGAATCTCCTGATCCTCTATACAAGCGAAGAATCTATATCGTTCACGTTCTGCCCGGATGATGAGTGTCACTGATTGATTATTATCCAGCGCAAAAGCTGCTTCATTCGGTATGGAGCGGATACTGCCAATCGTGAGCTGCTGGATGACCTTGCATCCCGAATCATCTCTATCCACACTCAAATCATAATGATGCTGCTCATCCATATAGAGGGTGATTCCTGCCTGTCCGGCGTGAACTTGCAAGTCACACGAGATCTCTGCATCAAAATCCTTTTGCCGGATACCGATGAAAGTAGGCGAACCCGCCTCGTTCAGCGTAGTTTCATTTCCACGCAATAAAAGTCTATTAGGCTCCAATGTATAATTGGCGAACGAAGGGTGACGAAGATAACACCAGTCAATATTCCAATCAGTATTATCAAAGGTATACAGCTTCTGTTCCGCTTGGATCAGACTGTCCGGAAGACGATCACTTTCAAATGTCATCAAAGTCGTACCTTCATGACCTGCCGTAAACCAACCCTCTTCATCAAAAGTGACCGGAGTCAAAAACACTTCGCGACCCAAGTGATGATAAGTCTGCCAGCGCCCAATCTGTCTGAATGCCAGATGCAGCAGCCACCAGTTTCCTTGACGATCTTCGATCAGATCCGCGTGGCCCACACCTTGCAGCTCATAACCACCTAGATTCCGATTGGTCAGCACCGGATTGAGTGGATAAGCTTCAAAAGGGCCATTTACCGAGTGACTGCGGGCGTATGTCTCCATATGTCCATACTCGGTGCCACCTTCTGCAGCGAGCAGGTAATAGCGGCCATTGATTTTGTACATATGCGGACTCTCAAGATACCGCCCGCCGGATCCCTGCCAGATTGTGCGACTTGGCGTCAACTTGCGCCCGGATGCAATATCAATCTGGCACTGCACAATGCCAGGAATACCCTCATCATCTTCGCCATTACTCATGAAATACACACGATCTTCTTCGAAATAAAGGTCGGGATCGATTCCGCCCTGATCTACAAATACCGGCTCCGACCATTCGCCATAAATATTATCGGTCCATATATAAAAATTCTGTCTGGTTGTGTCATTGGTTGTTGTTACATAAAAGCGCCCCTGATCGTAGCGGATTGTAGGCGCAAACACACCACCCGAGCTGCTTATCTGTTCCAGCTGAATCTGAGTAGGACGGGTCAGGCAGTGTCCGATTTGCTTCCAATTAATCAAATCCTTACTTTCAAATAAGGGAATGCCCGGAAAGTACTGAAACGAACTGCAGACGAGATAATAAGTATCGTCCACCTTGCATACACTTGGATCAGGGTAAAATCCTTTGATAACCGGATTGTTGTAACGCACGCTGTCACCTCATTGTATTGTGCTGTCTAATCGTCGAGAAGTATGGTTGTCAGATGAATTCATTCAAAGGCTGCAGCCCTTATCATTAAACACCAGCAGCAGATCACTTTCAATACATTGAGCGTTGCTTCATTAACCGAATTGAGTTAAATTCATATAAATGTGAATTCATCACTCGAGCTGAAGGGGAATATATCCATGTTAAAAACGGATGGCCAATTGCAATATCTACCTGTATATGAAGCACTAGCAAGCGAGGTCAGATGGAAGATCATGGAGTTCCTCGTGAGCAGTGAGAAAAGTGTCAAGGAAATCGCCGCCATGCTGCAGCTCAGTCCATCTATAGTAACTATGCATGTACGCAAATTGGAGGCGGCAGGAATAATAAGCAGTCGCAGGGTGCGAAGAGAGGGAGGGACCCATAAACTGTGCTTTCTTGTACAGGACAGTATTCAGATTATGCTGCCTTCCTCTTCACGCTTGAATGGCATCACAGAGCATCATATTCCGGTAGGTCATTATACCGGTTGTGAAGTGTATCCAACCTGCGGAATCGGTACGTTGGAAAAAGAACTGGGGGTATGGGATGATCCGGGTTATTTTCACGACCCTGAACGTGTACAGGCTGCTATTCTTTGGTTCGCCAAAGGGTATGTGGAATACAAGCTGCGCAATCCACTGAAGCGGGAACAGATTGTGGAACAGATCGAGATCTCGATGGAAATCGCTTCGGAAGCGCCAGGACTGAGAGACACCTGGCTGTCGGATATCACTTTTACATTCAATGGCACTCGGCTCGGTACATGGACCAGCCCGGCGGATTTCGGCAGAGCCGCACGCGGCAAATATACTCCGGAGTGGTGGCATCGGAATCTGAATCAGTACGGCTTGCTCAAGACGATTCGCATGGATAGATCGGGAACGTATATGGATGAAGAACGGATGTCGGATGTAACGATCGCTGATCTGAATTTGCAGGAATCTTATTGGACGTTGCGCTTTGCCGTGGAAGAGGATGCAGCTCACGTAGGAGGGTTAACTCTGTATGGCGCGGGATTTGGTAACCATGATCAAGATATTGTGGTTCGTACTTATTATGTATAAGAAGGACTGGATATGAAGCCGGTGAATGACGTGATAGTTCATGCAATTGCGTTGAGCGTTTGGGGCCGAGTAGCGGAGGGGATTACTGTAATAATGGGCAAAACGATAACGAAATAGATAATGATTCAACATTCATCACTTTAATCGATTGGGGAGCTACCGAAGTCTATCCAGTACCGCGTGGTGATTTGATCCGATTAATTCTGACACAGTATCGCGATGGCACACCTGACGAGGAAGGGTTCCATGCTTTTTGTGAAGGTTACGGTTTGAATGTTTCTATACTCAGAGAGACAACAAAACTACTACTGCTTCGATCGTTTGAGAAACTTAGATGGGTACTTGATTGTAGTCCAGGGCATATTAAAGAGTGTACTAAATTTGCGAAGTATTGCTTACAGTATACAGATGATTTACTGGAAGAGATACAGAGAGTGAGTAGAATCTTCGGAAAGAATTGTTTTTCTTTGCAAATAGCTAATCTTAGATCCATAGAATATCCGCCCCAAAAAATAGCGTATAATATAAATTATACGCTATTTTTGTTTTAAGGGCATATAAACATCCGTCGTGACCACTTGTTAACTTATTTTTTATTTAATAAAAATCCATTAATGTATTTTATATCCAAATTATTATTTTAATCAGTTGATTTCTTACGAGACAGATTTTATAAAATCTTTAGAATTTTTACTGTTACATTTTCTCGTTTTTTTAATTAACATATTATTAATTATGTAAACTATAAATATGTCACAAGAGCGATCCAAGCTAGTTAATCTGTTTTAGCGCTATCAGTTGGATGGATTACGGGTAAGGAGTAGAGAAAACTACTTTGTTTCTTTAACAAAGTAGTAATACGTAACTGGAAGATCAGACAAGGAGGAAAACATTATGGGTTTTAATCTTGGAGATTTGAAAGGGTTGCTTAACAATAAAGGTGAGGGTGGCAATTCATCCGGCGGAATGATGGGAATGCTAGGCAAGTTGCCTCTGGATCAGATTATTCAAAAGCTGCCGCTCGACAAACTGCTAACTCCGGAATTTATGCAAAAGCATACTCCGTTCCAATCGATCGGCGAGTTGCTACAGAAAACAGGCCTTGGCTCAACTACGGATTCTCCGGAAAAGATCAAACAGGTGCCCGCTGAACAAATGGACAGCCAGGTGAGTCAGAATACCCAGTTTGGTTCCTTACAGCAAATGCTGCAAAAAGCGGCTGAATTCTACACAGCCCGCAAAGGTGGACAATAATGGTAGAGTATAGCCATTCTACAGTAGTATAGCTAATCAGACTGGTTGCTATCGGCCGGCATGGCTTAGTATGAATTGTTTTAAATAAATCCTTTTAATCAGGTGAATGATTTTATTAGTAGGACAGCCACCTTGCCTATAATCGGTAAGGTGGCTATTTTATACCGTTAAGTTTACATAACTATTATTATGTATATAATTATTATCTTTTATACACATGATGTACACTTGAAGTACACAACGTACCTGTATAGTGATTCATGTAGACTAATTACACCAACTACAGGGAGGAACTAAATAATGAAACAAAGAATGTACAAACCAACCATTATACTCGGCGCCGCTTTACTGTCTGTATCCATGGGAAGTCAGGTATCCGCGCAGTCCGCTATTCATTCTGCAAAGCCGATCGTAGCGTCTTCTGCAGCTGTAGCCAATCCATATGCCAATGCAGGCATAGATAGCCCAGCTCAATTCCATACTTTTTTCAATCATTTAAAGTATGCTGTACAGCATAACAATAAAAAAGCTGTTGCTACTATGGTCAACTACCCGCTACGCATGAACAGCGATGGCCAAACGATGAAAATCAAAAACAAAAGCCAATTCATCCAAAAGTACAATCAGATTCTAACTCCTGAAGTCAGAAAAGCACTCTTGGTTCAAAGAGAGAAGAACCTGATTGTAAACTGGCAAGGCGTAGGACTGGAGCGGGGTGCTATCTGGATGGGATTATTTGATGGAACAATCAAAATATTCGCTGTTAATAAATAATCGGTCAGCATCCAGCTGGCTTGACATGAATTCACGACTTTATTTACGTTAAAGGCGGCAAACGAAAAAGGTGGAATAGAGAGATGAAACGAACAATACTGCTGGTAGAAGACGATATGCTAATACGTGAATTCATGACGGATTACTTTAACAGGGAGCAGTGGATTGTGATCGAAGCTGAAGACGGACGACAGGCAATGGAGCTGTTCGAGCTGCATGCTATTGATCTGGTCGTACTGGACATTATGATTCCATATATTGATGGATGGTCGGTATGCAGGCGGCTGCGGCAGCAGTCGGATGTACCGATTATCATTATTACAGCACGTACAGAGGATGATGATCAGATTATGGGCTTTGAGCTGGGAGCAGATGAGTATGTGACCAAGCCGTTCAGCCCCAAGGTGCTGGTAGCGCGGGCGAATGCACTATTGAAGCGCACCGAGGGGACGATGGGACGCGAAGATGATATGGTACGGTATGGCCAGATTCAGATTAACCGTCGCTCCCACATGGTGACTGTACAGCAGGAGCCGGTGACATTATCACCCAAAGAGTATGAACTTCTGCTATACCTGACCAAGAATAACGGCAGCGTACTGCCGCGCGATGCCATTTTGAACGCCGTATGGGGATTCGATTATTTTGGTGATCCGAGAGCTGTCGATACGCATATCAAAAAGCTGCGCGCCAAGCTGGGTGAAGAAGGCCGTTATATTCGTACCATTATTCGTACCGGTTACAAGTTTGAGTTGGAACAATGAAGAGACACAGTATCGTTAATCGTCTTTTCGTTGTGACGTCACTATTTATTCTTGTTTTTTTTGCTCTCGTCATGCTGGCCGAAGGCATATTTTTTGAACGATTTTACCAGAATTCCAAAGTGAATGGATTGAACCAGGCGGTTCATGAATTCCAGAAGCAGTACAATGAGGTGAGCAATGACTCCACTGCACGGTCAAGGCTGCTCGTACAGCTGATGAATGATCATCATGCCAGTGCCGTCCTACTCGATCGGCAGCTGCGGCAGGTAGCACTCGATCCCTTTTTTATTACTCTGAAGACTTCGTCAGGACCTGTGACATTGCGGTTTCCGGCAAATGGAACAACGCTCTCGCAGATCCCCGATCACCTGGAGCAGGGCAAATCGCTTACAGCAGACGGAATCTTCATGGACCAGCAGAATCGGGTAATGCAGGTAACCGAGTTGGAACCGCAGACGAGTACTCCGGTAGATGGAGAAACCCGGATCAAAGGTACCGTTACAGAACTGGCTATCCCACGGCAGCTGGCTTTTGATCCTTTTTACCAGTATACGCTGGTCGATAAAGCGATCAGTTATATGCAAGAGCAGTCGTATCCGTATATACAGCGTCTGGAAGCGGGCGAAAATGTAGAGCTGAACTGGCAGGATGATTGGAGTGGCGGTCGGTATGTATTGATGATTGGGCCGCTGGCTCACGATAAGGGCACAGGGCGCTATATCGCCGTGATGACTTCGATGCAGCCTGTCAATGAAGCTGTGGTCATTGTACAGCGCTACTTTGTTTTTCTCGCTCCTGTTATTGTGCTGCTGGTGCTGCTTCTGTCGCTGGTCTACTCCAGAATGATTTCTCGTCCGCTGATCCGGCTCAGTCAGACAGCCACCCGGATGGCAAGGCTTGATTTCAGAGGACCGGCCGCACTTGATTCCAGAAATGAATTTGGACAGCTGTCCCGCAGTCTGGATACACTGGCCCATAATCTGGATCATACGCTGAACCAGCTTCAGGCTTCCAATAACGCCCTGCAGACGGAAGTAAATGCCCGTGAGCACTCCGAGCAGCTGCGCAAAGAATTGGTAGGTAACATTTCCCATGAACTCAAAACACCATTGGGTATTGTCAAAGGATTTGCAGAGGGATTGCAGGATGAAGTGGCTGCCGACAAGAAAGAGCGGTACTTACAGCTGATTATCAATGAAACGGACCGGATGAACGCATTGATTATAGATATGCTGGAATTGTCCCGCTATGAGGTCCAGGCGATCAAGTTGCAGCCACAGGTTATCCGGCTAGACCGGCTGCTGGCCAAGCTGATCCCTGCATTTACCACGCAGATGGAGAGCAAGCAGCTTCATGTGCAGATCAATGGGAAGCAGGATGTTCTCCTATGGGCAGACGCCCGCAGGCTGGAGCAGGTATGGATCAATCTACTGAGTAATGCGATACGTCATGCCAGAGCCAATACCACTATTTATATCCGCACACATCAGATCTCGACGAGTGACCTGCGTATAGCTATCGAAAATAAAGGCAATCCTATTCCTGCTCCGGATCTGGACAGGCTATGGGACAAATTTTATCGTAATGATCGTGCAGAAGAGCGGCAATCGCGCAGTACGGGACTGGGACTTGCGATCGTGAAGCACATTCTGGAGCTTCATAACAGCCAATATGGTGTGCGCAATACCGAAGATGGAGTGGAGTTTTATTACACCTTACCACTCATACAGCAGGAGGAGACTGAAAATAATGAAGAAAATGACCCTTATACCGACTTGGCGTAGTACTCGCTGGCTGTCCATTATCCCGCTTGTGGTGCTGCTCGCAGCCTGCGGCACTCCCAAGACGGCATCCGAGCTCCCATCGCCCGTGTCTGCGACAGAGCCGTTCGCAGGTCCAATGACTCCCAATACCGATAAATCCGGGAATACATCAGCCGATAAAGAAAATGAACAGCCTGCCGATGATCAGGAAATCCTGATTGTTATTGATCAGGAGCCGCTTCCGCTGGTGGAGAACAATTTCAGCTTTAGCATCGTGCAGGTTCCGGAAGGGTACTCACTCTCGTCGATACAGTGGCTATCAGACAAACATCATATTACCAATACCATCGACGAGATTCTGGCTAACGGAGCGGGAGAAAGTGACGATAAGTATGGATTCTCGATCGGCGGCAGTGGCAATTTCTCTTCGTTCGTCTATCCGGCGGCGTGGAAGGGTGAAAAGGGAACGGTTATCTTCACCTTCAAAAATGAACAGGGAGATCCGAAGACCTGGAAAAAACAAGTCGTATTAAAAATAAAATAAGATTGTAACCGGATTACAACGGGATTGCACTAAAAAAGCGACTGTTCTCTTGGAAAAACAGCCGCTTTTTTAGTGTTTAGTGATAGTGAATACGGATAACTTACTACTTTTTTGACCCAGGCAGTATGCAATCAGAAAGACGACTTATCAATCCGGGAACTGCGTATGCCCGGCTACGATGTAGGCACTGGATGTACCGCTTTCCGGTAGGGCGGGAATCGTATCCGTTACGACCTTGCCGCGAATGTCAGTGATCCGTACCTTTAATGTCTGATTGCCCAGCTGTTCGCCGACAAAATGGTTATAGTCCATCTTCGGCAGGCTTACCCAGCTGCCATTTTTTTGCACTTCCAGCTTCATAACCGGATATTTGTGATTTCTCACCTGGATAGCTGCCCACCATCGGGAGCTGCCTTCCTTGATTCGATAGCTGAAATTACCGCTGATCGGTGCTTTGACGACTTTCCATTGGATATCGATTTTGCCTTTGCTCATATCACCGACTTTGGCAAATGCATTCGGAGACAGATCCAGCGCACCACTGGCACCTTCCGGATACAGATCGGTGACATATACGACTGTTTTTCCTTTCGGACCCTGTACTTCCAGATAGGCACCAGCCAGTGCTGCTTTGACGCCTCCATAGTTCATCTGTGTCGGATTGAGTGCAGTAATCTCCATATTGGCAGGAATCGGATCGAGCAGTACGGCTCCGCCGGAATAACCGGAACCGGTATAGGTGGCATAGCCTTTGTATGTATCATTCCAGGCAGCCGAGGCAGGCAGAGCAAACAGGATCAGACTGAGAGTGGCGACAATGCCGAGCATACTCCATTTACGGGTGATAGACCATTTCATCAATAGAATCCCTCCAGATCATAGAATAGGGTAAGCTGTCTCATTTTTATAAAAGGATCTTGATTCATAAAAATAAATCTATCTCCTATAGGTAGACAGCTACCGTTAACACTGTACTATATATCCACTTCGAAAACAATAAATGTCTATTTCACATAATCAGGAACTTTTGTATTCTATCGCTAAAATGACAAAGAGATTTGAGAAGATGTACGATTTTTACAGAGAAATGCTTTTATTTTTACGTTGGTATGATATGTTAGGAGCGATTATGATTTTGACTATCAAACTGGAGGATTATACATATGAAGCAATGGAAGAAAAAAGTCAGTCTGAGTGCAGCCGCAGTTATAGTAGCCTCAGCGATTGCTCCCGCAGATACAACTTTATCCGGGAGCGCTTATGCAGAGCAACTGCAGTCCGGGAATACGGTACAGGAAATCCCGGCTCCAGTTTCTGTTCAAAAAGTAAATCCGGTATCTGTTCTTGCAGATACTTATACGCTGTCGGAGATTCGACAGCTGAATACAGGCAGCAGGGTAACTGCGCGAGGCTGGATTACATACAGGGAAGACACGGGAAGCAATTACAGCAATCTGTATATTCAGGATGGAAGCGCTGGCATCGTAGTACGTGGACAGAATCTGCCAGGGGAGCCGGGGCAGGAGATCGAGACAACCGGTAAGCTGAATGAATACCGCAAGCTGCTGCAGATTGAAGCCAATGCAGCAGACACCTATATCCGGGTACAGACCCCACAGCCTGTATCTGCACGTACGATTACAGCCGCTGATTTTACAGCAGATCATCCATACGAAGGACAGCTTGTGCGGATCAACAAGGTCACGGTCACTGGCAAAAGCAGCAATAATTATACACTCCAAGACAGCAGTGGCAGCTTCACCGTATACAGCAAAAGCCCATGGCTGACTACAGGAGAATCCTATGATTCTATCACAGGGGTGATGTCACAGTATAACGACAGTATTCAGCTGATTCCGCGCTCTGCTGAGGATATTGCCGGAGCAGTACCGCCGGTAGTGGAAGCACCTATCAAATTGTCTATTCATGATATTCAGGGTGCATCCCAGCGATCTCCTTATGAAGGACGTGAGGTACGCGAGGTAGAAGGAATTGTCACGATGGTCAAAGGGAAAACGACCTTTTATATGCAGACGGAGGATGCGCTGGCTGATCAGGATGATCGCACTTCGGAAGCCATTATGGTATACAAATCTGCTCATGGCATGAAAGTGGGCGATCAGGTCCGTGTAGATGGGGTAGTCAAAGAATACAAGGAGACCGGCTACAGCGATGCCAGTGATCTGACGACTACCGAGATTGCTGCTTCGTCGATTACCCGAATCGCCGCGAATCAGCCGCTGCCGCAGCCAGTGATCATCGGGCAGGGCGGTCGTATGATTCCGGGACAGATTGCTTCTGCACAGGGATCGGCATCATTTGACCCGGCTGCCTACAGTATAGATCTGTACGAGAGTCTCGAAAGTATGCGTGTTGAATTGAATAATGCTCATATTATCGGTCCGTATACGTATGAGATTCCAGTTACAGTAGATATGCAAACCGGGTCCAATGTAACTCCGGCTGGTGGATTGGTGATCGCCAATAATCAGTTCAACCCGAATCGTCTGCTGATCAGTGAGAAGCCCAAGCAGCCAGTGAAAACAGGTGACCAGTTTGAAGGGCCTCTCTATGGAATCATGAGCTACAGCTACAGCAATTTCAAAATTCTACCGGAAAACAATCTGCCACCAATCATCAGCGGTGGGCTGAAGCGTGAAATATCGGCTCTGCATAATGGCCCGGATCAGCTGACGATTGCTTCCTTTAACGTAGAGAACTTCTGGGATGATCCGGCCAATCGGGAGAAGACCGAGCGAATCGCGCAGAATGTGGTGGAGAATCTGCATACACCTGACATTATCGGACTGATGGAGGTTCAGGACAACAATGGAGAAAAAGATGACGGAACAGCCGCTGCCGACACCAGCTTCAACGCACTTATTCGCGAGATTCGCGCAGCTGGCGGTCCGGAATACCGCTATACGAGTATAGCTCCGGAGAACAATAAAGATGGCGGGGCACCAGGAGGCAATATCCGAGTAGGCTTTCTGTATAATCCCGAACGGGTGAAGCTTGCAGAAGCAGCTGGAGGAGCAGGCGACTCTGTGACGGCCGTCACCTATGGCCTACAGGGACTGACCCATAATCCAGGACGGATAGAGCCGGGTAATGAGGCATTTGCCAACTCCCGCAAATCGCTGGCTGCCCAGTTTGTATTCCAGGGACAGCAGGTAATTGTGGTAGCCAATCACTTTAATTCCAAAGGTGGAGACCAGGCGTTATATGGCGCTGCACAGCCGCCTCAGCGAATTAGCGAAGTACAGCGAGCCAAGCAGGCAACGCTGCTGAACCGGTTCGTTCAGGATACGCTTGCTCATAACAGCAGCGCGAATATCGTGCTGGTCGGTGACTTTAATGATTATCAGTTCTCCAATACCCTGCAGATTCTCAAAGGCAATGAACTGACCAATCTGGTGGAGACACTGCCTGAGAATGAACGTTATTCCTATGTATATGAGGGGAATTCCCAGACCCTGGATCATATTCTGATGACTGCCGGTCTGGCTGCTCAGGCCAAGCTGGATATCGTACATCTTAACGCTGACTTTATGGAGGCAGACGGACGGGTAAGTGACCATGATCCGCTGCTGACGCGGATTGACTTTGCCAGTGGAGCCAATAATGACAATAAAGATCATCCGGGTCGCATCCCCGGTAATGGTACCAGCTCGGGCAGTAATGGAAATTCAGGATCAGGCGGAGATACGCAGTCCGTAACTCCAACTCTGCCCACTACAGCTGATTCTATGCCGGTTGCAGCCGGTGCATCGGCAGATGGTACAGTATTCCGCTGGTCTCTTGCATCTGCTGTAAACGCAGAGAATGGAGAAGGAACAGTGGCTGCGGCCCAATTAAGTGCAGCTTCTACTACAGCCATGCTAACGCAATCAGGCGATGCTCGTACACTGAATATCCAGCTACAGCCTCTACAGGCGGTGAATACCTATCGATTGGAATGGCAGCCGGAAGCACAGCAAATCTTGTCCAGTCAGAATCGTATTAAGCAAATTAACATTACTACGCCGGTAGGCGATTACGAAATACCGGTAGCCTGGCTGCAATCAGCGAAGATCGGCTCCCATTCTCTAGTACTGGAAATGGCAACCGATACTGCTGCCAAACAGCAGGCGCAAGATAACGGCTATAAGGTAAGAAGTGCTATAGAATATAGTCTGTATACACTGGATTCCAATCAGACCAAGCAGCCGATCGAGCAGATGGATCGTTATATCCGGCGTTCTCTGAATATAGATCGTCTGGTGCCTGGCGACCGCATTGCTGTGGTACGGGTCGGTACAGATGATGCTGGACAGAATTCGTATACTCCTGTTCCTTTTACTATACAGGACGGAGCAGTTACGCTGTTCAGTCGTAGTAACAGTACGTATGCAGTTATCGATTCGGCAGTTCAACTGAACGATGTATCCGGTCACTGGGCGCAGACAGCTATCCGCCAGCTGGCCGATCAGCGTATTATTACAGGAACTGCAAATGGATCGTTCCGGCCAAATACTGCTGTCACCCGTGCGGAGCTGGCTGCTCTTCTGGTCAGAGCTCTGGGTCTGTCGGATACGGAAGGCAGTAGCACCTCGCTTCGCGATATCGATAGTTCAGCATGGTATCGGAACAGTGTGCATGCAGCTGCTCAAGCAGGTCTGATTCAGGGCGATGCCAATGGACGATTCCGTCCGAATGCCACGATTACACGGCAGGAAATGGCTGTTATGCTGGAGCGTGCATTGAATTATACAGGGGCTCCAAGCGCCAGTGTGTCAGGCAGTCGTCCAGCTGATACTGATCGGGCAGCAGCCTGGGCGAGACCAGCAATTGCACGTCTGAGTGCCTCTGGTCTGCTGAATGGTGATGCCAGGGGACAGTTCCAGCCCGGTAAGAACTTGACCCGTGCCGAGAGTGCTGTGATCCTTCAGCGACTGTTGAATCAGTTGACCGGTACACCTAATTAATCGTATAGCAATGCAGCAGCGCAATCTCTGAACCTGAAAAGGCGAAGAGATTGCGCTTTTTATTATGCTTGCCGTCAGAGGAGTCAATCTCTAGGCGGAGGACAAGCCGAAAACAATTCATCCTTCAAGCTGATTTGTAGAACGACAAATTGTAATAACATGATAGCAGATAGACAATTCCTTTATCACAAGGAGAGGGTCAGGATGAAATGTATGAATAACGAAGAGCATTCAGACAAGACGTGTACGATGACGAAGACTGCCAGGTACTGTTTTTATATGGATTCTCTATCCATGATGAGGTCAGTAGAGCCCAATGCTGCATCGGATCGAAAGTTTTATTCCTCTATAGCCGAAGCAATAGAGGCTGAACAGCAGCAGATCGAGCAGGAATTGGAATATCTCAATTCATGGGAAAATATACTGGAATTTATCTAAAGGGACATCTCCTGAAAATGGATACAAGAAAAGATAGCGACGATGATCCTTTCTATAAACTGTCGATCCACACCAACAACTTAGGGATGTATACACATACGGATTTAAAATAAGAATACTTATCGCATAATATCAACATAACATTTATTATGTAAACTAAAAGCCTGCTGGATATCATTTTTTTTAACACATAAATATTAATCTAGAGGAGGAATTATAATGGGATTCAATCTGCACAATCTAAAAGGACTGCTGGATACAAAAAACAAAGGAACTCAGGGGTCAGGTGGCAACGGAATCATCGATCTATTGAACAAACTACCTTTGGACAAAATCATTCAGAAATTGCCCCTGGAAAAGCTGCTCACTCCCGAATTTATGCAAAAATACACATCTTTTAAATCTATAGGTGAAATGCTGCAAAAAATGGGGCTCGGCTCCAATAATGATTCTGCGACTCAGGTTATGCTGGTACCCAAGGATAAAATGGATAATCAACTGAGCCAAAATACGCAGTTCAGTTCTCTCCAGCAAATGCTGCAAAAAGCTGCTGAATTCTACGCCTCGCGCAAATCAGGCAATAAATAATTCTACACAGTCAGCCTACATTATGTTACCAAACCGTACCTTTAAATTGAAGGTACGGTTTTTGGTTATGATCAGGCTAGAGCGTTCCTAATAAGAGGGTCAGTATATAGAGAAAAAGACCAATTCAGACCAATAGTGGGACAGAATGTTGCCAAAAGAAAGAGTGATGATGAAATAAGATATTTTCCTTATTAACGATGATTTATCTACTCACACTTGAGATCAAAAATAAATTACTTTCTAAGTTTACATAATTATTTTTACGTAAACTAAGAGTGTGAAATCTATAATTAAAATTGGATCTCTGAATTCGATAATGGATACCTGGACTCAATAATGAACAATTCGAAACCCAACTTTAAACAGAGATATATCCGACCATCATCTTTCCACACTTCTTTTTTACACTTATCTCTCTACCCATAACTAGTTCACAAAAAAACAAACTTCCGTTTACACTATTTAACTAGTAACTATCGAAAAGTATACAGATTTTCAAATTTGAAAAATACAGATAAATGCTCTTAACAGCAGGCTCTATTATCATTTTGAATTTATACTTTTGGGCTTCGATAAGTTTATATTTTATTGCATAAAATAACTGTAATTTTTTGGTTATGATAACGCTATCAAGGGTAATAATCGGAGCACAACCGTACAAAGCATGTCACATACCAACTTGTAAAGGCAGGGTTCCCAGTGAAAGGTGATTTGTTGATTATAGGCGGTAAAGAGGACAAGACGGGTGCCAAAGAGATTCTTCAGCGATTTGTCGAAATGGCTGGTGGTTCAAAAGCAGTAATTGGTATTCTAACGACAGCGACTCAGTATCCTCAGGAACTTGGCGAAGAATATACAGAGCTTTTCCATTCGCTTGGTTGTGATAAAACTATACTATTTCATCTGAATACACGCGAAGGCGCAGAGCAGGACAGTCTGACCGATCAGCTTCAGGAGTGTACCGGTATATTTATAACAGGCGGCGATCAGGTACGACTCACCAGTATTCTGGGCGGAACACTTTTCTATGAGCAGCTGCGTCACCGATGGGGCCATGAAGGAATGCCGATTGGTGGCACCAGCGCAGGTGCGGCTGTTATGAGCTGCCATATGATTATGGCGGCGACCGAGACGGAGAATGAGTATATCGTAGAAATGGGCGCAGGCTTTTGTTTTGTGGAAGATGTTATTATTGACCAGCATTTTTCCCAGCGTGCACGATTTGGGCGGTTAATGACTGCAATTGCCCACAATCCTCAGGTAATGGGCATTGGTATTGATGAGAATACGGCTATTGAGGTAACTGACGACGGTGGTTGTTTTACGGTATGGGGAGAGCATTCTGTCACTGTATTCGATGGCAAAAAGCTCGATTTTGTCGATACTACCAATCATGGCGACAACCAGAATATTACTCTGTCCGGCGTTCGGCTGCATTCTCTGGCAGCCGGTTATACCTTTGACCTCAGAAATCGTGAACTGATTACTACCTTCCTGGAGGAGGAACAACAACATGAGTAACCTTATACAGATAAACAAAATCAGATATTGGTCAGGTCCCAATCAATATAATCTCAAGCCTACCATGTGGATCGAACTGGATATCGGCGAGCTGGAGCACCGCCCGTCCAATCTACTGCCTGGATTCAATGAAGCGCTGCTCTCTATTCTTCCATCCTTGGATACTCATACATGCTCCAGAGGCTATGCAGGCGGCTTTGTAGAACGGCTATATGAAGGTACCTGGATCGGACATATCATTGAACATATTACACTGGAGATTCAGCATTTGGCCGGTATCCCGGTGCGACGTGGCAAAACGATCACAGGCTCCACTCCCGGTATTTATTACGTCACCTTCGATTATCGGGAAAAAGAATCGGGTCGTACTGCTTTTGAATCTGCGGTAGCGATTGTCGAAGCCATTCTGGCAGGACAGACAGATATTCATGCAGAGCCATATATCAGCCAGGTATCAGAGCTGTATTTTAATAATAAGCTTGGTCCCAGTACAGAGGCGATCTATAATGCGGCCATGGAGCGGCGTATTCCTGTCGAACGTATTGGCACAGACAGTACACTTCGGCTCGGAACAGGCATTCGTCAGAAGAGTGTACAGGCTACTGTAACCAGCCAGACATCCTATCTGGCTGTAGAGAACAGCTGTGATAAGGAAATGACCAAGCATCTACTGGAAGCGGCCGGTCTGCCGGTTCCCCGGGGCACGGTGATCAGCACACGTTCGGAATTGGTCAAAGCTGTGATCCAGTTGGGATTCCCACTGGTGTTGAAGCCGGCGAACGGACGCCAGGGACAGGGAGTCATGACGAATTTGCAATCCGTGCTTCAATTGGAGCAGGCGTATAACTTTGTATCCCGCGAGTTTCCGGAATATACAGAGTATATTGTCGAGCGCTATTTTACAGGGCAGGATTACCGATTCACCGTGGTGGGAGGCAAATTAGTGGCAGCCAGTCTGCGCCAGCCGCCTACAGTTACCGGAGATGGAGTATCCACGATTCGCCAGTTGATTGCTATCGAGAATACCAACCCACTGCGTGGTGCAGGACATGAGAAGCCTATGAGCGAGATTCCACTGGAGCAGGCCAGGGGCTTTCTGGAGCAGGCGTCCCGTTCCCTGGATGATGTACTGCTTGAAGGAGAGACATTATGTGTAATGAGCAGTGCTAATCTGTCTACCGGGGGCTCTGCCAAGGATGTAACCGATCAGGTACATCCTTCCTATGAGCGGCTCGCTATCGAAGCAGCACAGGCGATCGGATTGGACGTAGCTGGAGTCGATATTATCAGTCCGGATATCCGTGTACCTCTGAATAGCCAGGAAGCCTGTATTCTGGAAGTAAATGCGGCTCCTGGTATTCGTATGCATCATTATCCTGCCAAAGGAACACCACGGGATGTGGGTGCCGCGATCGTCGATTATCTGTTCCCATCCAGAGAGGAAGCGGCTATTCCGCTGGTAGCAGTGACCGGAACCAATGGCAAAACGACTACGGTTCGTATCATTTCCCACCTGCTTCGAACCACCGGGCAAAAAGTCGGTATGACCTGTTCGGATGGTGTATGGGCAGGCGATGAATGCATTGACGAAGGCGATTGCAGTGGTCCGGCTAGTGCTCGCAAGATTCTCAGCCGTAACGATATTGAAGCAGCAGTACTGGAGACCGCTCGCGGAGGCATGATGCGAGAAGGGCTTGCTTTTCGGTGGTGTGATGTAGGAGTGGTCACGAATATCTCTGAAGATCATCTGGGCCAGGACGGACTGGATACATTAGAAGATCTGCGCAAACTCAAGCGCCTGATCCCCGAAGTGGTACTGCCAGGAGGCGTCTGTATTCTCAACGCGGATGACGAAGGCTGTATTGCGATGGGGGATCATACCGACGGACGGATCGTTTATTTTTCTCTTCACGAACAGAACCCGGTTATACAGGGAACTATCTATGCAGGTGGAGAAGTATGGTATCTGGCTGAAGATGGCACAATCATGTATGCAGCAGACGGACAGGTGGAGCGATTTGCCGATTCACGAGAGATTCCGGTTACCGTTGGCGGCCTTGCCAAGCATAATATCGCCAACAGCCTTGCTGCACTGGCAGCTGCCCATGCGGCAGGACTTACGCTCGATCAGCTGCGCCAGGGGATACGGACCTTTTATCCATCTGCGGAACAGAGCCGGGGGCGTTTCAATCTTACACATATCCAAGATCGCACACTGATTGCCGACTATGGTCATAACCCTGCGGGAATGTCAGCAGTCTATGAGACGGTAGCCGCTATGCCCAAGAAGCGCCTGCTTACTATCGTCTCTGCGCCTGGAGATCGAACCGATCGTTCGATTATCGAGATGGGCAAAATTATCGGTCAGCATTCCGATCTTGTTATTCTCAAAGAAGATCTGGATCTTCGGAAACGCGAACCGCTGGAGACGGCCCGACTGTTGGAGAAGGGCTGTATAGACGCCGGAATATCACAAGATCGGCTGATCACTGTTCCCAATGAATATACTGCCAGTCTGCATGCCTGGAAAATCTCGGAACCCGGTGACCTGATTCTGATGTTTTATGATAATTATGAGAATGTAGAGAAACTGCTTCATACGCTGGAGCAATCTTCTTCATCTGTAGCCGTGGACAATAGTACAAAAGTGAAAACATCTGCTGCGCCGGCTGCGGCTTCATCACCGGAAGAGTCGGAGACGATCCGTATGGCTTCTACGCCACTGCAGGCACTCACACAGTCGGTCCAGCCGGCCAAAGGACACAAGCATGGGTGACATACTGGTACATGCTATACGCGGCGATTCTGTAGAATCGGTGCATGGAGGTTCAGCCGTTGTTGTGAACGCCGGAGGACAGGTACTGTACGAAATTGGCGAACCACAGCTGCCAGTGTATTCTCGTTCCTGCATGAAGCCTGTTCAGGCTATTCCTCTGATTCTCTCGGGTGCTGCGGACAAGTATCAGCTCACCAATCGCGAGATCGCGGTATGCTGCGCCTCTCATAATGGAGAACCGATGCATATCGAGACCGTAAATGGAATGATGTCCCGAGCGGGAATAGATCTGGACCTGCTGAACTGCGGCATACATGCTCCATACAGCTTAGAAGCCTACGAGCAGCTGCTGCTCAGTGGACACAAACCGGCACCGGTGCATAACAATTGTTCCGGCAAACATGCAGGTATGCTGTTAACTGCTAAGGCCATCGGAGCGGATCTGGACAGCTATATTCACCCGGATCATCAAGTCCAGCAGAAAGTCATGGAGCAGCTCTCCATCCTATCCGGTCTGGAGGAAAGCGAGATTCCTACGGGACTGGACGGATGCGGATTACCTACCCATCTGCTGCCGCTGGAACAGCTGGCGCTCGTTTTTGCAAGACTGGCAGCGCCCCATCAGCTTCCTGCAGACACGGCTGATGCTGTTAAACGCATTATTCATGCCATGTTTGAACATCCGGAGATGATTGGCGGTACCGGAGAGTTTGATACGGTCCTGATGCAGCAGATGAAAGGAAGGGTTATCGGCAAAGTAGGAGCAGAAGGCGTATTCTGTATGGCTTTACCCGAGCATGGACTCGGTATTGCCATCAAAATTGATGATGGCAACCGCCGTGGTGCTTATCCGGCAGCTGTAGAAATTCTGGAACAGCTTCATATCCTAAACGACGAGGATCGAAGCGTGCTGGATGAATTCCGTACTCCTGTACAGCAAAATCACCGGCAGGAAGATGCCGGCAGATTGATGCCTGTATTCCAATTAAAAACAACAGATCGCATGCTTCCGTATTCATAATATGTTACCTTTCTCATGCTCTATTTCGACTGTTCAATCCCTGTATTCGTTTCATTATTGGCAAAGTTGGGGAAGCAAAGAAAGAGCGAACCTATCATATTCGAATATCAGGAGGTTATTATTATGGCTAAAATTGCAGTCGAAAAACCATTTGATGATGTAAAAGAAGCACTGGAACAAAAAGGACATCAGGTAGATTTGGTCGAGAGTGATCAGGAGCTGACAGGTTACGATCTTGGCGTAATCCGTGTCCAGAATGACGGAGATAATGACCTATATGATTTCCCGGTAGTCAGCATTGAAGGCATGTCTATCGATGAAGTGGTAGAGCGTGTAAGTGACTATGTGGAGAAAATGAAGTAATACCGGATATAAGTACTTATGAATGATACGAGGCAGGCATAACTCTATGGCAAGTAGAGAATGTCTGCCTTTTTTATAAAAAAGAGGATTCGGTTGATAAGGAGAGATCATCTATGGAAATTGGCCAACATTATCAACAGCTAATAGAAACACTGCGTATGAGTCAGCACAGGGAACAGGAAGGCTATCTGACGAAAATAATCAAATCTGTACCCGATTCGGATACTGCCGGAGCATTGGACCCCAGAGTACGAGATACGATAGAGCAGCATGCCCAGAATCTGACCCTTTTGTTACCGGAGGAAGGCTCGGAAGCAGACAAGGAATCCGGTGAATTTGACAAGCCGGAGATGTCTGCAGAGGACATCGCAGCTTTTCCTGTAGAAGAAATACGAACAGCCATGGTGCGTTCCAGTCTAGATATTACGCGTAGAGATATCCGCATCATCGAAGACACGATTCAGGGGCGAAATGGGGATATCGGCCTTCGAATCTATCGTCCGGGTACAGGAACATCCCTTCCGGCTATTGTTTATTTGCATAGCGGAGCCTTTATTGCCGGAAGCCTTGATGAATCGCGACATATTTGCAAAGCTCTGGCAGAAATGGTCCACGCCGTCGTGATTGCAGTAGATTACCGGCTCGCACCGGAGCATCCGTTTCCGGCAGGATTGATGGATAGTCTGGATGCTGTTCAATGGGCATATAGTCAGGCAGATGTACTGGGAATCCATCCAGACCAGATTGCTATAGTAGGCAGCAGTGCCGGAGGTAATCTGGCGATCGGATGCTCGGTGCTGGACCGGCAGCAGGGAACTTCATTTATCGGATTTCAGGCGCTGCTTTATCCGCCTTTGAATTCTGCGGGTGTAACGGCAGAAGATTTTCAGTGGAAGCTAAATGATCATGGCACAGAGAATAAGCGACAGCAGGATCATCGTGAGCTGACGGTAGGAGCGATTCAGGGCTATGCTTTTCTCGGCGGCAAAGTATATGATCTGTATCTTCAGCAAAAAACCAAGAAAACCGATCCTCTCGTATCTCCGCTACTGCTGGAGGATGTGAGCCAGCTGCCGGAGACGATGATCGTCACAGCCGAATTTGACTACCTGAATCACGAAGGAGAAGCTATGGCAGCCAGATTAGCTCGTGCCGGTGTCCAAACAACCTTGCTTCGCTATCAGGGGCTAGATCATGCCTTTGTGGAGAAAATCGGGTATTATCCGCAGGCAGAAGATTGCCTTGCCGAAATTGCCCATGCTATTCGGCAAAAGTGGGGAATAGAGGGCGGAGAATCTGTCTAGACCTGGTAAATAGTGAGAGGAGAGAAGCAATATGCCACTGGATCCACAAGTACAAGAATTCCTGAATCAATATAACCAGTATCAGATGCCACCTATGGATTCAATAGACCCCAAAATGATTCGTGCCATAGAACAAAGTTCAGCTCTAAAACAAATGGCCTCCCAAACCGATATATACCGGGTAGAGGATCGTACTATTCCTCTAGCGGATCGGCAGGTTCCGGTTCGCCTGTATACACCGACAGATGCCGAAGCTCATCCTGCCCTTGTTTTTTACCATGGAGGAGGCTGGGTGTTGGGAAGTCTGGATTCCCATGATGAATTATGTAGAAGGCTCGCTCGTGAAGCAGAATGTGTCGTTATCTCTGTGGACTACCGATTGGCTCCGGAACATCCTTTTCCGGCAGCTGTATGGGATGCCTATGATTCCCTGAATTATATTGCTGAACATGCGGAAGAATATGGTATTGATGCAGGGCGTATTGCGTTAAGCGGGGATAGTGCCGGCGGTAACCTGGCAGCGGTTGCCTGTATCATCGCCCGGGACAAGAGTGGACCTTCGGTCTGCTATCAGCTGTTGTTTTATCCCTCGACCGGGAATGCGACAGATACGCGTTCTTATCAGGAAAATGGTTATGGCTACCTGCTGACGGCAGATATGATGAACTGGTTCCGCAAATGTTATTTTGAACAATCGGAGGATGAGAATCATCCTTATGCTTCACCTGTACTGAGTAGTGATCTAAATGGATTGCCGCCAGCTACCATTATCACTGCAGAGTACGATCCGCTGCGAGATAGTGGGGCTGAATATGCGCGCAGGCTTCAAGAAGAAGGCGTAGAAGCCGAATATATCTGTTATGAGGGCATGATTCATGGTTTTGTTACGATGAGTCAGCTGGATCGGGCACAGGAGGCTATTCGCCAGTCTGCTGCACGACTCCGGCATGTATATCAAAATAGATATCTAAATGAATGATAATTAATGGAGGAATAAACGAATGGCTAAAATTATGGTAGTGGATGACGCTGCATTTATGAGAATGATGCTAAAAGATATGCTGGCTGGATTGGGACACGATATCGTGGCAGAAGCAGGAAACGGACTGGAAGCAGTCAAAGCTTATGAAGCTAACAAGCCTGATCTGGTGACAATGGATATCACCATGCCGGAAATGGATGGAATTGAAGCTGTGCGTTCTATCCGCAGTACAAATCCCGATGCCAAAATTATCATGTGCTCCGCGATGGGCCAACAGGCAATGATCGTAGATGCTATTCAAGCCGGTGCCAAAGACTTTATCGTCAAGCCATTTCAAAAAGATCGCGTAGAACTTGCGATTAACAAAGTACTGGGCGTATAAATCCAAACGTCAGAAAGACCCGGACATATCGCCGGGTCTTTCTGACGTCAGTATGTCTGATTATGTATACAAATATAAATCCCCTACATACTTGAATTAACAAGGCTGTAGGGGTTTAATCGTTAGTAGCAATATTCAATTGTAACCTATCCTCCTATACAACAATCCACATGCTTGACATGGTATAGACTTGCACCGATCCATGCTGCCGATTGTCCAAGCTCTGCAGTCGCAGACAACCGTTTAGCGATTGTTCATCGATTTCATTTTTTGGGAAGCTTTATCCGAAAAGCTTCGCATGTCCGTTATTCCCCTTTTCGACGGGCTGAATATACGGTTCATGGGTTTTCACCTGATTTACGGTGAAGAAAGTCCGTCCGCACATTTACAATGAATCATCCATGTCCTTGCATATGGGATGAGTTCCCACATACCACGATATCACGAAAAACGTTTTCACTGACGCTTTTCCAGCGTGAGACCGATCTAGTATGCTTCGCTAACCTGTTTCATTGGAATCCTGCTCCCTTCCTAACAAGTCAATTCAACATTGTTCGAAAATAGCATTTTCCTCTGTTCACAGCCTTTCATCATATTCAAAATGAAGAACATACTTTCATTCGTTCTACAATTCATTCATATCAAACATAAAGATTTAAAGCATTTTAAAAATTTAAATCCTCAATATTTAAAGCCTTAAAACGTTTTAAAATTTCTTGTTTCCATAAATAGTTTGAATCACATATCTTGAATCCAAAATCATCTTGATGCCGCTGTATAAATACTCAATACAGCATTTTGCATTTTCTTGATTGAAGCCTTAATACATACATCGAATACTTTAAATCGATCATACCTTATTTCCTATGAGTCCCCACATATCCACGAACTGCGAAAGATGTTTTCACGTACACCTTCCGGTGTGCAGTCGATTATAATATGCTTCGCTTACGCTATTGCATTGGAATCCTGCTCCCTTCTTAGCAAGTATTGGTCATGCTTGCTTGAAAACAGTTCATTCCGAGCCTACTTTCTGTCGTAATTTTGACTCTGTACCGCCGATTTGTTTCCCGCATACTCCAATATCCACGAAAAACGCTGTCACTACGTTTTCCTAGCGTGAAATTGTGCTAGTATGCTTCGCTACCTTTTTCCAACGGAATCCTGCTCCTTTCCCGCAAGTAGTTAAGGCTTGCTTGAAAAAGCTTCTTCCTTGTTGCTTCGTCTAACTGAGTAAGATTGATGTCCCGCATACCTGCAATCTGCGATCATGGGCATTTTCACGTATGCCAGATTGTTCTGCAGTTGAACCAGTATGCTTTGCTAACCTACTCCATTGGACGATCTCTCCTTTCCCGATAAAAAAGAATTGGAGTGAATCACCTGACAACGCCGTTAATGCTTGTTGGTGAAGCGTTGCTTGTTGGTGATGACTACATCATACTCCCGATGTCCCAAAAATGAAAACGCTATAAAATAGATTAAGCGAGTGTAAAAACGCGTGACGATCAAATATATCATTCATGCTCTAAATTCCAGCTTTTTCCTTCTTTTTCTTAGCGATTTCGTGCTGAACAGCGGAATACAGGCTAAAATCGCTTGATTTATTTTTGGTGCTTAGGGCTATGATCCTTTACATCCGTCAAATAAAAAGGGCTTCTGTGTAAAAATAAAGTAAAAACAGCCTAACAAGAGAAAAGCGCTGCAGATTGGGTAATAACTATATAACAGAAATAGAGGATGGGGCATGGCACGATATACTCATCCGCCCAATAGACCGCTGTTTTTTGCCGGATGACTGGCGACAGCAAGGAATGGAGGAATAAATAATGAAAAACCCGATCAAGGAACTAAAAGGTATTAAAGATAGCATTAACGAAGCCAAGCAGGCTATGGATGGAATCAAGTCTATTCTGAACGACGTCAAAAGCGATGTAGATGAAGCCAAGCAAAATCTGCAGCATACGATGGAGCATGCCAAAGAAACCTCACAGGAAGCCAAAGCCTCTACCGACCAGCTCAAAAGCGGACTTCAGGACAGCAAAATGGCTGTACAGGATACACGCAGCAATTTGTCTTCGGCTACCCAGGATGTAAAACAGAGTGTGACCATCGTCAAAGAGGAATTTAATACACCAGGAGGGGGCTTTGCGGCAGACGAGAACAAGATGCAGCAGGCTAATAGCGGTGGACAGGGTACACTTTCAGCTAGCCAGACGCCCGTAATGCAGCCTCCGCAGGCTACAGCTATTACACCGGCGTATGAGAACCCCGGAGCCGAATTGATCGAGGGTGGACAGCTGATCAAGGAAGGCACTGCCTTTTTCCTGAAAAAAGGAGAAGAGATTATCGGCGAGATTACGTATATTCCCGGACCGGAAAGTGATACATGGACACTTAATCATACGTACGTGAATCCTGAATACCGCGGCGGCAAAATAGCCCAGGGATTGTTGGATCAGGTCGTACAGGCAGCCAGAGCGGAAAACAAAAAGATTCTGCCAACCTGCTCTTATGCATTGGCCCAATTCAAGCGCCATTCCCAGTATGAGGATGTATGGATGCGATATTGATCTTTTTGAGACAAAGATCTTGTATGTAGATAAGAATACCTTCGTACCCCTGCATTTTCGCACATCTTTTTCTTGTTGTACTCGATATTAATGAGCTGCGTTTCATATATTGGTTATTCAAACGTCCGGATACGATCCGGGCGTTTTTTTATGAACCTGCTGACCTTATAGTTAGCAAACTCAGAATACACCAGGGCATAGTTGGGTAGGGAGCGACAGTATGAAATGGATTACATTTTATATAATGATAATTACATAATGAAAAGGATGTCTAATTTATTGGTCGGTTGTTAAGTGTAAGGTAAATAAGGGTAAAGAGACAAAGAGAAGTTTGCAAAATTTGTAGACAATTGTTGTAAAATACGAGCTGATAGATAAGGGAGGCAGACATTTTGAAAAAGACGATTGCAGATTCGGTGGTAGATACACTCGTCAAAGCCGGAGTAAAACGGATATTTGGTATTACCGGCGATTCATTAAATGCGATTATTGATGCAGTACGGCGTTCCGGCAAAATCGAATGGATTCATGTCCGGCATGAAGAGGTAGCTGCTTTTGCTGCAGGAGCCGAAGCCGAACTGAATGGCACCATAGCTGTGTGCGCAGGCAGCAGCGGACCGGGTAATCTTCATTTGATTAATGGATTGTATGATTGTTATCGCAACCGGGTACCAGTGCTTGCGATCGCAGCTCATATCCCGAGTGACGAGATTGGCAGCGGCTACTTTCAGGCGACGCATCCGGAGCTTATTTTTCAGGAGTGCAGTGATTTCTGCGAAGTTATTATGACCGAGAAACAGATGCCGCGTACACTGACTATGGCGCTTCAGACCGCTATTGCAGGGTCTACCGTATCTGTTGTTGTTCTTCCCGGCGATATTGCCAGTCTGGATGAATCGACTCATCCCGTGCCCGAACAGGTATATCATGCAGCCAAGCCGGTTGTGTTACCTTCGGAAGAAGAACTGCAGACGCTGGTACAGTATCTGAATGAAGGCAAAAAGATCACCCTCCTTTGTGGTGCAGGCTGCAAAGGTGCCCATGCAGAGTTGATGGAACTGTGCGAGAAACTGCAGTCTCCAATGGTCGTTGCGCTGCGAGGCAAGGAACATCTGGAGTACAATAATCCGTATTTTGCAGGATTAACTGGACTGATTGGGTATTCTTCCGGTTATCATGCGATGATGGATTGTGACTTGCTGCTGATGCTCGGTACCGATTTCCCTTATCGTCAGTTCTATCCGGAAGATGCGACTATCATCCAGCTGGATATCGATCCTTCCCGTCTAGGCAGACGAACCAATATAACTCTTGGATTATGCGGAGACGTCAAATCGACCGTACAGCAGATTTTGCCGCGTCTTACTACTGCACATGATTCCCGTCATTTAAGCAAATCTGCCGATCGTTATGCCAAGGTACGTGAAGAACTCGATGAGATGGCAATCAAAGGACATACCGGACCCAAAGGAATGCATCCCCAGTATTTGACTAAAGTTGTCAGCGATGCAGCAGCAGCAGATGCTATCTTTACCTGTGATGTAGGGACGCCTACCGTCTGGGCAGCCCGCTATCTGGAAATGAGCGAACAGCGCCGGTTGATTGGTTCTTTTAACCACGGCACTATGGCGAATGCCCTGCCACAGGCGATTGGATTACAGGCAGCGGAACGTGAACGTCAGGTTATTTCATTTTCCGGTGACGGAGGTCTCAGTATGCTGATGGGTGATCTGATCACACTCAAGCAGCATAATCTGCCGGTCAATGTTGTTGTTTTCAATAATAGTGCGCTCAGCTTTGTAGAGTTGGAAATGAAAGCTGGAGGCTACCTGGAATCCGGTACCGATCTGCATCAGACCGACTTTGCAGCCGTGGCAAATGCACTCGGCATCCAGGGTATCCGTGTCGAAGATCCGGAGGAGCTAGAGGATGCAGTACAACGCGCGCTGGCGCACGATGGACCTGCCCTGATCGATGTAGTAGTGAATCGTCAGGAATTGTCCATGCCGCCGACAATTACCCTGCAGCAGGCCAAAGGATTCTCTTTATGGATGGCCAAAGCCATCATGAACGGACGCGGTGATGAACTAATTGATCTGGCGAAGACCAATTTGCTTCGCTAAGGAATACGATGTGGAATACAGCAGCCTATGCAGCTGCTGTTTCTGCTTTTTTACACATTATTTTGTGTATATACAAGTCTATAAGCATACCATGGTGCAGAGCTGCACTTGTTATATGTATCGAAGCAAGCTGGATTTCTGTATTGAAGTAAGAGAGTACTTGTCTAATTTGTGTATTCATTAAAATTTGATGCAATATTTTTTTGAAATTAAGATATACTGAATTTAAATAAACATGGCTATATGTATGAAAGGAGCCTCATATGTCTACCATCCGGAGTCGAAATAATGTAAAAGTTACGGGGAACGGAAGTCAGCCCATTGTTTTTGCTCATGGTTTTGGATGTGACCAAAGTATGTGGCGGTTTGTGGCCCCTGCTTTTGAAAAAAATTACAGGGTTATCCTATTTGATCACATCGGTTCCGGAAAATCCGATTTGCTGGCGTATGATAATGATCGTCACGGACGGCTTACCGGTTATGCAGAGGATCTGCTGCAGATTTGTGATGATCTCCAGTTGGAAGATCCTATATTTGTCGGCCACTCGGTAAGCGGCATGATTGGTTTACTGGCTTCATTACGCAGACCTGATTATTTTAAACATCTGATTCTGATTGCTCCTTCACCGCGATACATCAATGATTTACCCGATTACATAGGCGGTTTTGAACAACAGGATATCGAAGAGCTTCTCTCGTTAATGCAGCAAAATCATCTGGGTTGGGCCCGTTTTCTCGCGCCGATCATTATGGGGAATCCGGGCCAGCCGGAGCTGACTGCTGAATTGCACGAGAGTTTTTGTGTGTCTGACCCGATGATCATACAGCAATTTGCCCAGATCACCTTTATGTCGGATTATCGCGCCGAGCTACAGCATGTGACGGCGCCTGCCCTTATTTTGCAATGTGATCAGGATTATATTGCTCCTCTGGAAGTAGGTGCCTATATGCATCAGCAGATGCCTCATAGCATCTTTCAATTGATGGAAGCGACCGGGCACTGTCCTCATATGAGCCATCCGGACGAGACAATTTCCCTGATCGAGGAATATCTTGCCCAGTCGGTCACGGAAATGGAGATACCCCGCTGATGAATAAGCGATTAGACCAGGTATTCTGCGGCTATATGTCGTTATCTTCCGATCATCTTATCGCTGCTGCAGACGAAAGGCTGCTTGAGCTACTTGGTTATAATCAGCATGGATTGTATGGTTGTCATTTTGAGTCGATTCTTACCCGGGCCAGCCGTATTTTTTATCAGATGTACTTTATTCCGCGTATTCGTCTAAACACCAATATCGAAGCTCTTCAGCTTGCAGTCAAGTCGGGTAACGGTGAAGCTGTTTCTTTTCTTATTAATGCGAGAATCCGGGAAAGGGAGGGAGCGGCCGTGTATGAGCTGGTCATGCTTCCTTTGCACCAGCAGATTGAATATGAAGAGCAGATTCAGAGGTTGAATCTGGAAGCCAAACGGCTGCAGACAGAGCTGGATAGGCTAAAAGAATCGGAAGAGCATTCTGCAGCGGGACAGCAAAAACTGACTCGACAGATTGAGCTGCAGGAACAAAAGAGGGAGTTAATGGAATCCCATGCCGACAATTTTAAAGCCGGTATATCGCTCTTGACAGACTCGCAGCCCATCGAGTAATCTCTATACTAACTTATTTTAGCAATAATGGAATATCGTATATTTCATGTTGTTAATCATCAATAGCTATGATCAGGACCCTTGATTCTCCCATCGCTGTACAGAGAGGAAATCCACCGGCTGCAAGGTTTCCCGCTGCGACTGAATCCGGCCCCTATCCTGTGAGCTGCAATGTTCAGGCAGAGCAAGTGACTCTGCTCTGTATGGTATTGCCGGATGCCTCCGTTAACGGCTTTAAGGATTATTTATCATGACGCGTCGCAGTGTTCTGCTTATAGCAGAACAACGCTGTTGATGATTCATAATCAAAATTAGGGTGGTACCACGACACATTCGTCCCTGACGGATGTGTCTTTTTGTTGTTTTATACTCAGTTAGGGAGGAATTCATCCATGAAACAAAGCCAGCTATTAGCCGTTACACTGCGTGAATCTCCTGGAGACGCAGAAGCAGCAAGCCATCGCCTATTGCTGCGGGCAGGATATATTCGCCAGCTTGCAGCAGGCATCTATACGTATCTGCCACTTGGACGCATTGTTCTGCGCAAGCTCGAACAGATGATTCGTGAAGAGATGGATCGGAGCGGAGCGCAGGAAGTACTGCTGCCAGCGATACAGCCTGCAGAACTGTGGCAGGAATCCGGTCGCTATGAAATGTATGGGCGGGAGCTGATCCGGTTACAGGATCGGCACAAGCGGGATTTCGTGCTCGGACCTACGCATGAAGAAGTAATAACGGATCTGGTTCGCAGCGAGATCGGTTCCTATCGTCAGCTACCGGTTATTCTGTACCAGATTCAGACCAAGTTCAGGGATGAGCGTCGTCCACGATCCGGTCTGCTGCGCGGAAGAGAGTTTCTGATGAAGGATGCCTATTCTTTTGCTATAGATGAAGCGACTATGCAGCAGTCCTACAAGATTATGTACGATGCCTACCATCACATTTTCGAGCGATGCGGACTGGATTTCCGCGCAGTGGAAGCAGACGCGGGATCTATCGGAGGACAGGGCAATACACATGAATTTATGGTTATGACAGATGCTGGAGAAGATACAATTGCTGTCTGTTCCTACTGCGGCTATGCTGCGAACCTGGAAAAGGCAGAATCTGCAGCAAGTTCATTTATTCCGGTATCTATACGTAATGAAGCAGACGAAAAAGTCCTGTCTGCTGAAGCAGCTGCATTTCCAACGATGATGGATATTCCTGCTACGGATTCGGCAACCGGCGTAATCGGAATCACAGAGGAGACAGACAGTACAGACCATGTACAGCCGGAAAAGGTCCACACTCCGGGTCTGCGTACGATTGCACAATTGACCGAGGCGCTGTCGATAACCCCGGATCGAATAATCAAAACGGTCATCTTTTTGGTCGACTCTCAGCCGATTGCTGTACTGATCCGTGGAGATGAAGAGATTAATGAAATCAAAGTCCGGAATTATCTGCAGGTCGATGAACTGGTGATGGCTGATGCAGACACGGTTCAGCGTGTAACAGGAGCTCCTGTCGGATTTGCCGGACCCTATGCGCTTGCCTCTACCGAGCTGGTCTGTCTGGCTGATTATTCTATCCTCGCCCTGAAGGATGCGATTGCTGGAGGTAATGAGGAAGATTACCATTATCTCCATGTGAATGTACAGCGTGATCTTGTACTTCGGCATATCGGCGATTTTCGCAATGTACGCGCAGGAGACAGCTGTCCACGCTGTCAGGATGGACATATCCATTTTCAGCGCGGGATCGAAGTAGGACATGTATTCCAGCTGGGAGACAAGTACAGTGCTGCAATGAATGCCACTTATACCGATTCATCTGGTCAGGATCAACCTATACAAATGGGCTGTTATGGGATTGGAGTATCCAGACTGGTTGCTGCGATCGTAGAGCAGCATCATGATGAGCAGGGAATCTGCTGGCCAGCTTCTATTGCTCCTTATCAAGTACATCTTATTCCGGTCTCGGTGAGAGATGAGCAGCAGATGAGTACGGCTCTTGAACTGTATAAGAAATTGACAGATGCTCATTGCGAAGTGCTGCTGGATGACCGGAATGAACGAGCTGGCGTGAAGTTCAAGGATTCCGATCTGATCGGTATTCCGATTCGTCTTGTTATAGGAAAAGGAGCTGCTGCAGGAGAAGTGGAATATGTGGAGCGCAGTACCGGTATTCGGGAGCTGCTGACCACCGAGCAGGCGATTCGGTGTATTCTGACAGCAGCTATCATAGAGTAGATACTATGAAATAAAATTACTTTTAATAAATGTTTTAAAAAGTCGGGGTCTGATGATATGATAGATGCTGAATCAGCAGATATTCCAAAGATGGAGGTTATTGCACCTATGGCTACACTGTTTCTGATTGTCATTTATTTATCCTTTATTAGCCTGGGTATTCCTGATTCCATGCTGGGAGCAGCCTGGCCGGTCATGCATCTGGATATTCAGGCGCCATTTGGAGCAGCCGGTACATTATCGATTATCGCATCGGTAGGTACTATCCTGTCCAGTCTGGTCAGTGGTACCTTGCTGAACAAACTGGGAACCGGATGGGTCACCCTGATCAGCTGCTGTCTGACTGCAGGGGCACTGCTCGGCTTTGCTTTTGTCCCGTCACTAACCTGGCTGGCGGTACTGGCGATTCCGCTCGGAATAGGCGCCGGAGCCGTAGACTCCGGTCTGAATCATTATGTAGCCTCCAATTACAAAGCCCATCATATGAGCTGGCTGCACTGCTTTTGGGGAGTAGGCGCTACTACAGGGCCAATCATTATGGCCTATTACATGGGAACGGAAAGCTCATGGAGAGGTGGATATCAGGCGGTAGCTATTATACAGATGGTATTGGTCGTTATCCTGCTGTTTACTCTGCCGCTCTGGAAAAAGGTAGCGGCTATTCAGCAGGAAGCCAAGCAGCGCGAGAAGCAAAATCAGTCTGGATCCGAGTTACATACAACAGATTCATCGCAGGCCACGGATCATTCTTCCGGTGATCCTGCTGCCAAAGTCAACCTGCTGCGAATTCCGGGTGTTAATTTTACACTGCTGACGTTTCTGTTCTACTGCGGGGCAGAAGCAACCGTAGGATTATGGGGAGCCAGCTTTTTCGTCGGAGCGAGAGGAGTCACTCCGGAAATGGCTGCCGGCTGGGTATCGTTATACTTTGCCGGTATTACCCTGGGACGATTGATCACGGGCTTCCTGACACTGCGTATGAGCAACCGCCGGCTAATCCTGATTGGTCAATTGGCCGCGGTAGCAGGAGGAATCCTGCTGCTCATGCCGCTGCCTCCGATTCTGCTAATGAGCGGCCTGATTCTGATCGGTGTCGGATTCGCGCCTATTTTTCCCGGATTACTGCATGAGACGCCTGCCCGCTTTGGAGAAAAGAATGCTGCGCGTCTGATGGGCTACCAGCTGGCTATGGCTTACGTAGGTATTACTATTTTGCCGCCACTGTTCGGATTGATTGCTGCTTATGTACATGTAGGCTGGTTTCCATTTGTGGTACTTGCATACATTCTGCTTATGCTGTTATTCGCAGAACGGGTCAATCAGAAGCTCAGACATGCCTAGCACGTATGGCATCAGGACAGAATAAATATCGTGATCCCATACACAGATGATATGTTGCCAAGTTGCGATTACATTATGATCAACCTCCAGTTCATCTCGATGAAGCTGGAGGTTTTTTTATATTTAAATTCCTGATTATTATATCTAAAATGTCATAAAAAGAGAATCGATATCATTGACACGAAAATGCATAATATGTAAAATTACCACATGTTTGATAACGTTTACATAATAATGTAGTGTGAGTACTTCTTCTGGAAACACACTACAGAATATCGGAATCAGACATATATTCTGTAATCTAATCTATTTGACGAGGAGAACTGATTATGCAAAAAAACAAATTATGGCTGCTGCTTCAAATCGCAAGTCTGGCAGCAATTCTGGCATTCGTACTACCAACCTTCTCTACGGTTCATGCCGCTGATGGTGACGGCACAACAGCCAGTATATCAGACATTTTGAAAAATCAGCAGGCAGATGGCGGATGGAAAAAATACTATGATGAAACCAGTGGAGACTGGGCCAAGTCAACTATCGATAACAAAGCTACATATACGGAAATTCGCCGCTTGGCCAGCGAATATACCAAAACTCGCAACAGCCAGTACTCGGCTGCAGCTGTCAAAGGCATTAACTTCCTGATCACGATGCAGTATGCCAATGGCGGATGGCCGCAGGTGTACAAAGCATCTGGATATCACCAGCATATCACGTATAACGACAACGCCATGATCAGCGTAATGACCCTGCTGGATGAAGTAGCCAACAAAAAAGGTGATTTTTCCTTTATCGACAGTACACTGGCTGGCAAAAGCAAACAGGCTGTAGACAAAGGAATCGACTGCATTCTGAAAACGCAGGTCGTATCCGGCGGCAAACTGACTGCATGGGGACAGCAGCATGATTCTGTTACCCTGAAGCCGGCGGGCGCGCGCATCTACGAAGTACCTTCCCTGAGCGCAAGCGAGAGCGCAGGTATTGTGGCTTTCCTGAAAACAAGACCTGCCACTTCCCAGATCACTGCATCGATCAAAGCAGCCGAAGACTGGTTCAAAGCAGTCAAAATTACCGGCATCCGTGTCGTGAAAACAAGCTCTGACGTAACCGTAGTCAGCGATCCAAGCGTAACGACACCGATCTGGGCACGTTTCTACGAACTGAACACCAATAAACCGATCTTTGTAGGTCGTGATGGTGTGGTCAAATACCAGCTTAAGGATATCGATCAGGAGAGACGTACCGGTTATGCCTGGTATGGCAACTGGCCTTCCAAGCTTGGAATCAATTAATCTGGATTTGTGCATTCGGATATAAAACAAAGACCTTCTTTCCATAGCGAAAGAAGGTCTTTGTTTTGAGCTACATCTTGATTTACACGTTGGGCTGCATACAGATATCGTCAGGAAGAGGTTGCTTGCTGTGCCTTGTATTCTTCCAGCGTCAGCTGTTTGCGCGATATCTCTCCTGCTATCGTTTTGCCGACATATCGCAGATGCCAGGGCTCGTACGTATAGCCGGTGATACTTTCTTTACCTTTTGGATAGCGGATAATAAATCCATAGGACGCAGCATTTTGGGCGAGCCATTTGGCTTCCTTGGTTCCGGCAAAACAGCCTGTTGCTGCGCAGCGTCCGTTCGATCCGCTCACATCGATAGCAAGTCCGGTCTCATGCTCGCTGGTACCCGGATAAGCGCTGTAAGTACGGGCTTTGGCTTCGCCATCCCGGCGTACATAGGCTTCGAAAATCGCTTTTTGGCGAGCATGGGAGCGATAAGCAGAGACGCCTGCCAGTGGTACATGATCCTGATCGGCCGCAGCAAACATCTGCTTCAGTGCAACTGCTGCTTCCTTGCGCATTTTGCGCTTTTCAATCTTTTCCTTAAATGTAAATCGTACATCGGCATAGACCAGATCTGCTGGCGTATACTTTTCCGGCAGTTTGTTCTGCTTGTTCACCAGTACATCGATCGCTTCCGGATGACTAACCGTCTTCATAGCAGTGCTGGATGTCGGATGCACAGAGACCGGCGAAGCGGAAGCATGGGCTGTGTTGGCAGGCTCTGCTGCTGTAGCAGAAGCATAAGACGCAGCAGTATGTACTCCGCTGGACACCAGGGTATCCGATTGCTGCGCTGTCATACTGTTACTGCCACATGCAGACAAAAGACATATTGTACTGATTATAGCGATCCGGATTCCTTTTTTATTTTTCATCGTACATTCTCCTTTGCAAAAAGCATCTATTCTGGATACAGTCAGGATAAGAGCAGGAGAGCAGCTCGCGCAGCGGCACTTTCCTGTCGGTTGGCTGTATCTATTGTGTCATGTCACAGTATCCATATCGTATCGGACTTGTTGCTGTCTTGTAAACATCTCCTCCGGAATTTGGCATGGATTTCATTTCGACTCATGCTAAGATAGTATAGCGTGTAACCCTAGAGAAGACAGGAAAGGAACTACCGTAATGAAGAAAGTAATTGTAATCGGAGCAGGAATTCTGGGAGCTTCGACAGCGTATCAGCTTGCCCGAGCCGGAGCGGAAGTACTTCTTATCGATCGGCAGGATCAGGGACAGGCTACCGATGCAGCAGCAGGCATTATCTGCCCATGGCTGTCCCAGCGGCGTAATCAGGCCTGGTATCGTCTCGCCAGAGGAGGGGCACAGTTCTATCCCCAGCTGATCCGCGAACTGGAACAAGAAGGAGAGACCGAGACCGGATATGCGCAAGTAGGCGCACTCAGTATTCATACCGATCCCGACAAAATCGGTAAAATGGAAGAGCGGGCACGTCTGCGCAGAGATGATGCACCGGAGATCGGGGACATTACTGTACTCGATGAAGAGCAGACATGCCAGCAATTTCCGCTCTTGCAGGCAGGTTATCAGGCGGTACAGATCAGCGGCGCAGCGCGTATTGATGGACGTGCTCTGCGGGATGCACTGATCCGTTCCGCAGTAAGAAACGGAGCCACACAGATTCACGGCGATGCTATTCTTCAGTGGGAGAGTGACCGAATTACCGGCGTGAAGGTGGGGACTGAATCCTATCATGCCGATGAAGTCGCGGTCTGTGCAGGTGCATGGGCCCATTCGCTGCTGCAGCCGCTAGGAATTGATTTCAAGGTCAGTTTCCAAAAAGCGCAGATTATGCATCTTCAGACGACGAATCAGACGGATACCGGCAGCTGGCCGGTTGTGATTCCACCTACAGATCAGTATCTGTTGGCCTTTGATGATCAGAAGATCGTGATCGGAGCTACTCATGAGAATGATATCGAAGGATATGACACGAGAATCACAGCCGGAGGCATGCAGGAGGTATTGAACAAAGGGCTGGAGCTGGCTCCGGGGCTGATGGACAGCACTTTTCAGGAAGTGCGGGTAGGCTTCCGTCCCTTTACACCGGGATTTCTGCCTGTCATCGGCAGAGTGCCGGGGTGGAAAGGGTTGCTGGCAGCTAATGGACTGGGAGCATCCGGTCTGACCGCCGGTCCTTATCTGGGCAGTCAGCTCGCCAAGCTGGCACTGGAGATGGAGCCGGATATTGCGATAGAAGATTATGATATCAGCAAAGCCATAGAGCAGCTGTCTATCTAAAACACTGATTTAATCCTGTTGGTGCTTATTGTGAAGAGTTCAGAACTTGTGATTATTTGTATATATGTGATCCAGATCAAGGAGCAGCTGCTGCGGTGGCTGCTTCTTTTTGTATCTATATACCTCAACTTCCATCTATACATCTCTTCTCGTATCGATACACATATAAATGTATGCTTAACAGGTTATTCTTTTCCATTGTATACTGATAAGGATGTTGTAATGGTAATAAAAAGAATTTTAAGAAATGTAAGGAAATTAATTTATTGCCTTACTATCCAGTTGGCTACATGCGAAGGGAGCTCTATATAATGGCGAACAAAGACAATAATCCGGGCAATAAGAACGATTCCCGGCAATTTTGGCAGGACTATTTGAAAGGGATTACAGAAACATCTATTCTGCCTCAGCGCTTGATAACGATAGGGCCTGCTCAGGATACATATACTTCCGTCCCACAGCAGCAGGAGCAGATATCCTGCTCGATGGCTCAGGAACTTACTGATTCCCTGATTGAATATGCCAGCAGCAGTGGCATAGCACTGACTACGCTTCTGCAGGCCATCTGGGGAATAGTGCTGCAGAAATATAATAACAGTGACGATGCTGTATTTGGTGTAATGTGCTCTGACAGCGATCAGAAGCATGGATACATAGAAGGACACGGATATACGGAAAAGAATGAATATCCAGCAGCACCGCTCCGCAGCATCCTGCCGGTACGCGTCACGACTTCCCGTACAACCACTTTTCAGGAATTGTGCCTGGAGATTCAGCGAGCCGGGTCGTTGATGCGCAGCTATCCATTTCACACGCTGACAGAACTGCAGCAGCTTGCAGATCTATCGCATCCTCTTGTGGATCATGTACTTGTATTTGAGCAGGGGGCTTCTGATGATGCTTGCCTGGCAGACAGCCGTGCAGATCTAGCATCTTCAGCTTTTGTATCCTCTGCACAGGAACTCATGGATACTCGTTCCTATACAGCTTCAGATCGGAATGGGGATTTGAAGCTGCATTTGGATCGTGATCTGGATTTAGATCGTAATTGGGATTGGGAAAATGACCAGCCTCGCTTTGTTATCCGCATAAGCCTGAAGCAGACGCTGCATATCTCTTTGACCTATGATCCTGCGGTATATGATCGTGATCGTATGCAGCCGGTCTGCCAGCATATTGTCCAGATCGCAGAAGCCGTTATGCAGCATCCCAATGTACCTGTGCATACGCTCTCTATGCTGACAGCAGCAGAGCGCCACCAGCTTATACATACATTTCATGCACAGGCTACAGAGATGCCTCTGCCTGCCCATCAAACAATTCATGAACAATTTGAAGAGTGTTTCCGGCAGTACCCGGATGCTGTAGCCGTTATTTTTAATGGGCAGTCATTGACCTACCGACAGCTGAATGCCCGAGCGAATCAATTGGCGCGTGTGCTACGCAGGAGAGGAGCAGGTCCGGAGCAGATTATCGGTATTATGGCTCATCATTCTCTGGAAATGTTTGTAGGTGTACTCGGTATTATCAAATCGGGTGCTGCTTATCTGCCAATAGATCCTTCGTATCCGGTTCAGCGGACAGCCTATATGCTGGAAGACAGCCGGACAGCTCTGCTGCTGATTCAGCCGGGTCTCCCTATCCCCGACTCGTATACCGGAGCGACTATTCTGCTGGATGCTTCGGTATGGGCGGAGGAAGAAGATCATAATATCGAGCCGCTGCATGATGTTCATCATCTAGCCTATGTGATTTACACCTCAGGTTCGACCGGGCAGCCCAAAGGCGTAATGATCGAGCATCGGGCACTGATTAATCTGTGCAGCTGGCATAATCATACTTTTCACACTTCTCCGGCAGATCGCAGTACCAAGTTGGCGGGTTTTGGATTTGATGCATCGGTGTGGGAGATGTTTCCGCCTTTGCTGGCTGGTATGACAGTACATATTATCGAGGAGAGAATGCGCGGGGATATTTACGCGCTGCAATCGTATTTTGCAGCGCACGAGATTACGATAGCTTTTCTACCTACCCAGCTGGCAGTTCAATTTATGGAGCTGGATCATCCGGGACTCCGTCTGCTGCTGATTGGCGGAGAACGCATCCAGCAATTCAAGCCGCAGTCGTATCAGGTAGTTAACAACTATGGTCCCACCGAAAATACAGTCGTTACGACCAGTGGCGTACTGGACTCGTTCTCTCCGGTGCTGGCAATTGGCAAGCCGGTCAGCAACCACCAGATATGGATTCTGGATCATGCCGGGCAGATGCAGCCTATCGGTGTACCCGGAGAGCTGTGTGTATCCGGAAACGGGCTGGCGCGAGGGTATTTGCACCGTCCCGAGCTGACAGCAGAGCGGTTCACTCCGCATCCTTTATTCCCGGAAGAGAGAATATATCATACCGGAGATTTGGCATGCTGGCTGCCGGATGGGCAGATTGAATATAAAGGAAGACAGGATGAACAGGTCAAGATTCGCGGTTATCGTATTGAACCCGGGGAAATCGATGTTCGGCTGATGCAGCATCCGGCTGTGCGAGAGTCCCTGACTATAGCGCGTCAGGATCAGGAGGGATATGCCTATCTGTGTGCATACATTGTCTCTGACAATACGTGGACCATGAACGAACTGCGGGAACATATTCTTCACACATTACCGGAGTACATGATTCCAGCCCATTTTATACAGATAGATCAGCTGCCTCTTACCGCTAATGGCAAAGTCAACAAATCGGCACTGCCCGAGCCACCGGCTTACTCTTCAGCGTCCTTTGTAGCTCCGGCAACAGACAATGAGATCGCGCTGGCTGCCATGTTTGAAGAGATACTGGGTGTACCGCAAATAGGCGTCCACGATCATTTTTTTGAAAAAGGAGGTCACTCTCTCAAAGCGATGACACTGGTATCCAGAATTCACAGGGAAATGAATATCGATATTCCGCTGAATGAAGTATTTTTAAAGCCAACAGTACAGGAGCTCGCTGCTTCTATCGATACTGCCGAGCAAAGTCTGTTCTACAGTATCCCCCGGGCACCAAAGCAGACCTATTATCCGGTATCCTCTGCGCAGCGGCGTATGTATATGGTGCAGCATATTCAGGATACAGCGACGACTGCCTATAATATTCCGCTTCTTTTTGAAATGAAAGGGCAGCTTGATATCCCGAGGCTAAATACAGCGCTGCAAAAGCTGATACAGCGACATGAGAGTCTGCGGACTTCTTTTCATATGATTCATGGACAGCTGATGCAGCATATTCATGAGGATATATCGTGGAATATGGAGATTAGCGAGACTATAGCAGCGGATCAGCAGAGAGTGCTGCTGTCCTTTATCCGGCCATTTCATCTATCCGAGGCTCCGCTGATGCGTGCCGGACTGTTCCGGCTTGCACATGATCATTATCTGCTCCTGCTGGATATGCATCATATTATCTCGGATGGAGTATCTACCAGTATCCTGTTCGAAGACCTGCTGAAGCTGTACCAGGGAGAAGTATTGCCATCGCTCCCCCTTCAATACAAAGATTATGCTGTCTGGCAGCAATCGGAGCCGGGCAGGTTGAAATGGCAAGAGCATAAGCGGTACTGGCTGCATCAGCTGCAGGGAGAACTGCCGGTTATAGAGCTGCCTGCGGATTATCCGCGTCCTGCTGTACAGGATTACAGAGGGGATGTATGGAAATTCCAATTGGATGAAGAGTTAAACCGTAAAATCCAGCAGCTTTGTCTGGGTCAGGGAGTCACACTCCATATGCTGCTGTTGGCTGCATTTCATCTGCTGTTATCCAAATATACCAATCAGCATGATATGATCACGGGCGCTCCAATCGCCGGACGTTCGCACGCAGATATCCAGTCCATTCCAGGTATGTTCGTCAATATGCTGGCTATGCGTACTTCACCTGAATCGGATCTGCCATTCACCGACTATCTGGCGCAGTGCAAAGAGATGATTGTGCATGCTTATACCCATAGCGATTATCCATTTGAAGAGCTGGTTGAACAGCTGGGTCTTCAAAGAGATGCAAGTCGGCATCCGCTGTTTGACGTACTGTTTGCAGTGCAGAATTTTACCAGACCGGAGTTTCAGTTACCGAATCTGGATATCCTTTCTGTCGAGCCAGGCTGGAATCCCTCCAAGTTCTCCATGAACTGGACGGTACAGGAGGGAGAGACGCTGGATATTGCCATCGAGTACAGTACCAGCCTGTTCCGGGATTCTACTATTGTGCAGATGGCAGAACACTATACCGAGCTGCTTAGACAAATTGTCGCTCATCCGCAGCGAAGCAATGGCGAGCTCAATATGCTGAGTCCTGCCGAGTATGAGCAGCTGACGATTACATTCAACCAGACTGCTGCCTCGTATCCGGGAGATCAGTGTATCCAGGAATTATTCGAACAGCAGTGCAGACTGCATCCGGAGCGGCCCGCAATCATTATGGGTGAACAGCAGCTGACCTATGCCGAGTTGAACCGGCAGGCCAATCAACTCGCTCATGCATTGATCCGTCGTGGTAGCCAACGGAATCCGGACCATACTCCGATTATCGGTCTGATTACCGACCGTTCGCCGGATATGATTATTGCCATTCTGGCTATTCTCAAAGCAGGAGCGGCCTATCTGCCTATCGATCCGACACATCCAGCAGAGCGTATCCTGCGTATGCTGTCCGACAGCGAAGCAGCATGTGTGCTGGTACAGCATCGCCAGCTGTGGGCAGATTCCGACCGCTATGAGGGCGAAGTACTCTACCTGTCGGATCAGCCCGGTCAGACAGAACCGGTATATGCTCCACCTGTAACGGCCCGGCCCGAGCATCCTGCCTATGTTATGTATACATCCGGCTCGACCGGACAGCCCAAAGGCGTCATAGTTACCCACCGGAATATTGTGAAAACAGTAATCAATAACGGTTTTCTGGACATTACACCGCAGGATCGTATTTTGCAGCTGTCCAATTATGCGTTTGACGGTTCTACATTTGATCTGTATGGAACCCTGCTGCATGGTGCGGCACTCGTCCTGGTTACCCGTGAACAGCTGCTGCATCCTGTCGCCCTGATTGATTATATGCGAAGCCAGCAGATTTCGGTCGCTCTGATGACAGTTGCACTGTTCAATACGTTGGTGGAAGTGAATCTGGAAGGTCTAACCGGTCTGCGCAAACTGCTGTTTGGAGGCGAGCAGGCTTCGCGCACTCATGTGGACAAAGCTGTACGTACACTCGGAGAGGGCGTGCTTATCAATGTCTACGGGCCTACGGAAGCGACCGTATGCGCAGCAGTATGGCCGGTTGATCGAATGCTGCTGGAGCACGGACAGCTGCCGATCGGACGCCCGATCCACAATACATCCCTGTATATTCTGAATGCAGCTGGGCAGCCGCAGCCGATCGGTATTACCGGTGAGCTCTGGATCGGTGGAGAGGGTGTATCGATGGGATATCTGCGTCGGCCGGAGCTCACAGCCGAACGATTCGTTGATAATCCGTGGATACCTGGTACACTCATGTACCGTTCGGGAGATTTGGCACGCTGGCTACCGGATGGCAATATAGATTATCAGGGACGAATCGATGAGCAGGTCAAGATCCGCGGCAACCGGATTGAGTTGGGCGAAATTGAAGCAGCACTGCTGGAGTATCCGTCTATCCAGGAAACGGTCGTTATCGCTCTTCAAAAAGACCATTCCTATTCCAGCCTGTGTGCGTATATCGTAACAGATGCAGCATGGACAACCAGTGAGCTGCGAGCTCATCTAGGCGTGCGGATACCGGACTATATGATCCCTTCGCGGTTTATCTCGCTGGATCAGCTGCCGCTGACGCCAAATGGCAAAGTAGACAAACGGGCTCTGCCTGTTCCTCATATTGATGAAGATCGCGAGAGGGTTGCTCCACGTACTGACACAGAAAATAACCTGATCCGGCTCGTAGCCGAAGTCATGGAAATGCAACCGGAACAGATCAGTATGAACGATAATCTGTTCAATATTGGCGGTCACTCGCTCAGCATTCTGAAAATTATCGGCAAAGCGCATACCATCGGCTGGAAGCTGGAGATGAAAGAATTCTATATTTATCGTTCTTTTGCCGAATTGGCGCATAAAATAGACGCAGGGGAGTCACTGCCTCCGGAAGCAGTAGAGCCATCTACATTTACTCCGGGCATTCCTGTACCTGTTCCTGCTATGTCGATCCAGAAAAGGTCCAATGCGCCGCAGTCGATCTTGCTGCTGGGAGCGACCGGCTTCCTGGGTATTCATATTCTGCATGAACTGCTGTCTACCGCTACTGCCAGAATCACCTGCCTGATTCGCGGCGAAAACGAACAGCAGGCTAGGGAACGATTGAACGGGAAGTTGCAATTTTACTTTGCCTCCCGGTATGGCCAGCATACAATAGATCACTGGATGAGTCGCATTCATGTACGTCATGGGGATATGACCGAGCATCGATGGGGCATGGACGATAGGGACATGCAGAAGCTGGGAGAATCGGTAGAGGCTGTGATTCATACAGCGGCCCTGGTAAAGCATTACGGATTCTATGAAGAGTTTGAGCGTGTGAATGTACAGGGAACCCGTTATGCAGCAGAATTTTGCCGTGATTTCCATCTGCCGCTGCACTATGTCTCAACACTGAGCGTATCAGGATCGTATGCACCGGAGAGCCGAGAAAATCTGATATTCACAGAAAAAGACCTCTATATCGGTCAGGACTATCAATCCAACGTATATCTGCGCAGCAAGTTCGAGGCCGAAGCGCTGCTGATCGAGGAAATGCGATCCGGACTGGATGTATCCATTTACCGGGTAGGGAATCTGACTGGGCGCTATACAGATGGGCAGTTCCAGGAGAATATCCAGGAGAATATGTTCTATCTTTCCCTCAAAGCACTCGCTATGCTGGGAGGAGCAGAACCTGCCATTATGCAGGAAAGGGTCGATCTCACTCCGGTGGATATCTGTGCAGCAGCGATCGTACGGCTGATGCATACTCCGGATATTCAGGATTATGTATTTCATCTGCATAATCCACACGATGTGAGCTACGGCGAGATCTGTGCAATATGGACGGAGTACGGATTCAGACAAACAGCCATGAGCCGTGAAGAAATGAAGATCCAGCAGCAAAAGCTGCAATCGACCGACCAGATGCTTGCCGGAATTGTGACGACTTTATTCGAATCAACCGAGCCGGTTAATATTCGCATCGATGTACAGCATACGCTATCTGTGCTGAATAATATCGGATTTACTTATCCCGTACCGGATAAGGAGTATTTTAGAAAGATGATACATTACGCGGTACAGAGCGGATTTATGTATTCGGAGTCTTCAATTTGTTGACAGGATCATCTACCGATTGTAGACTGCCTGACACCAGCACCAGCACCAGCACCAGCACCAGCACCAGCACCAGCACCAGCACCAGCACCAGCACCAAGATTAATAGTTAATACCAACAAATACGAACACGTCAAAGCGACCCTGATCCGATATCCAGGGTCGCTTTGATGTGTTTTGCATTTACACGGTCAAGCGTCGGGGAAAGAATCATTCCATTTTACGAAATTCGCCTTACAGAATTCGCCGACTTCTACTTGGCTGTAAGCTATCTAAACATATAACTCTACAGCAGAGCGCAATGATCTGAGCTCATTACTCCGATATCTCGTATTATCCTGCTCTTCTGAGATTATCAAGACCAGCGGTCAAACCAGTAAATATCGGTAATGATCTCCTGATCCATCGGAACTTTATACGTTTCATGCAGCCATTGCAGACTATTCATCTTGTCCTTGACCACTTTGGCCTCTTCCGGTGTGAGCTGCTTGTCAATCACTTCGATAACAATATGATCGCTCCAGAAGTCATCAAAAATGACCCGCGCCCCAATAGCGGCTTCAAGTGCTTTGTAAAAACGTACACGCGGTTCGCTTTTTCCTGCCATAATCGTCTCCATAAAATCAATCGAAAAGCGTACACTATGATAATTGATAGACTCTACCATAGGTGCAGGCTGTACCGTGGATACCTGATTGCTGGTTACAGCTGTGGAAGAGAGGACATCGGATTTTTTAATATTGGCAGCAGAAGCAGACGTTCCACCAATCGTTATAACAAGCATGGAAATGGACAGCATAAGTGCGGGCCATTTTTTCATTGTAAAGCCTCCTGTATACATGATGGTAATATCTGTTGGTGCGTAATCTCCTGAACAGAATGCAATTAATGAAATAAGAGAGTCGTACCATTTTACGTGTTATACGAATTCATTCGATGAAGCTTTATTCATTCATCAAGCCCAGCGGTCAAACCAGTAAATATCGGTAATGATCTCCTGATCCATTGGAACGTTATACGTCTCATGCAGCCATTGCAGACTATTGATCTTGTCCTTGACCACTTTGGCTTCTTCCGGCGTAAGCTCTTTGTCGATCACTTTGATAATAATATGGTCGTTCCAGAAATCATAAAAGATGACCGGTGCTCCAATAGCTCCTTCAAGCGCCTGATAAAACCGTCCACGTGGCTCACTATCTCCTGCCATGATCGTCTCCATGAAATCGATGGAGAAACGCACACTGTGGTAATTCTCGACGCCCTGATAGCGTGAAGACTGTACAGCGGCAGCCTGATGGCTGTTTGGAGCAGTAGAAGAAACAGCGTTCGATTTCTCGACCTCGGCGGCAGAAGCAGAAGCGGTGCCGAGACTTATAGCAAGCAGAGAAACAGACAACACAAGAGCAGACCACTTTTTCATTGTAAAACCTCCTGTATAAGTGATGGTAATGTCCAAAGCCATATGTATGTATTCAATATATTTGTAGTGTAGGTATATGAGTTTGGATACACCTAGAGTATATATCAATTCATTTTTCTTTAATATGCTTTAATTGTAAAATTATAGTATTAATTCTGAATATATAATGAACAGCTCTAATTTAAAGAAGATACACAGCCAGATAGAGACCATCAAGAGAGGACTCCAGCTGGTCGATAGAGTCCAGGATTTGCTACAATAGATCCGACACTTTATATAGAGAAGAGGATGTATGGTGAAGAAAAGATATGTGGAACATACGATTATTTCCAGTGAGAAAAAAGATGATTTTGGCAGGCAGCTGGCAGGTGTAATCGTAGACTATCAGAACAAAGGTCTCGAATGCGAAATTCAATATTCTTTGGCAGGTGTGCCTTTGCGCGAAGTTGGCGAGTGGGAAGTAACGGTTACCTCGGCATTGATCTACAGTGCACTGGTTCTCGGTTACCGTACAGAACAGGGCGTATCCTCCTAGAAATGATACTCTTAAAATTGGATATTCTGGATTTACATCCAAAAAGTTTGTTATATTAAATAGATCAAGATGACAATATTATATTTCCAATACGGGAGGGTGCCACGTGAGCTATCAAAACTGGGCCGGTAACTATACATACGGCGCGACTGAACTGATCTACCCTGAAAATATGGAACATCTGCAGCAGCTCGTAAAGGAACATCCAAAAATCAAAGTACTCGGCAGTGGCCATACCTTTAACGCAATTACAGATACAGATCATGTATTTATATCGCTTCGGAAGTGGAATCGTATATTGAAATTGAATAAGGAAAAGGAGACAGTAACCGTAGAAGGCGGAGCGACATATGGCGAGCTTTGTGCACAGCTAAGTGAAACCGGTTACGCGCTTCATAATCTGGCATCACTGCCGCATATTACGGTAGCAGGTGCGGTAGCAACATCGACGCATGGCTCGGGTAGCCATAATGTAAGTCTATCTGCCGCCGTAGAAAGCATCGAACTGATAGACGCGAGCGGGGAAGTGCATACATTCAACCGCGGAGATGAGGAGTTTGCCGGTGTGGCGGTTCATCTCGGTGCGCTTGGTATTATCACCAAGCTGACGCTGAAGGTGGTACCTGCCTATACAATAAAACAATTTGTTTATGAGAATCTGCCCGTAGCGCAGCTGAAAGATCATGCGGAGGATATTTTTGCAAGCGCTTATAGTGTAAGTCTGTTTACCGATTGGCAGCAGCCCCGATTCCATCAGGTATGGACGAAAAGTATGGAGTCGGATGGAGCAAGCTATGAAGGACGTACGGATTTCTATGGAGCAACACCTGCGAAAGTTCCTTTGCATCCATTGCCGGATATGCATGCGGAAAATTGTACAGAACAGCTCGGTAAGCCCGGAATGTGGCATGAGCGGCTTGCGCATTTCAAAATGGAATTTACACCGAGTGCCGGCAAGGAATTGCAGAGCGAATATCTGATGTCATTTGAACATGTCTATGAGGCGAGTCTGGCTGTACATGAGCTGCGGGAGCATCTGGCACCTGTACTGTTTGTGAGTGAGGTTCGTACGATCGCTGCAGACGATTTGTGGATGAGTCCTTTTTATAATCAGCCATCCGTAGCTTTTCATTTTACCTGGAGAGATGATTGGCAGGCAGTTGAGCGTGTACTCCCCTTTATTGAGAAAGCGCTGGCGCCGTTCCATGCACGTCCGCATTGGGGCAAATTATTTACGGTTCCGGCTGAACAGCTGCAGCAGCAATTTGACAAGCTGCCGAAATTCCGGGAATTGATCGAGAAGTATGATCCGCAGGGTAAATTCAGCAATGCATTTTTGGATAAGTATATTCGTAACAGAACGCAATAGAGCGAGTGAATGATGCGAATCTATATATTTCATCTAAAGTCTAACTGGCATAGCTGGTCTGCCAAATCCAGTGAGATCCGCTCCTGATAACTATCTAACACAAAAAACGCCCAACCTGAACTTCATTGGTTGGGCGTTTTTGCATACCTTTTGCATACATTTAGAGGAACCACGTATTTATATACCTAAATTTGTTTTGAGTCGATCATTGATCGCAAAAGTACCTGCGGAAGTGGAATAGATAATCTCGTTTCCTGCTACATTGTCCTGATTATAAATACCTGCAAGTGTCCAATTGGCAGGCATAGCATAAGAGTTGGTTATTCCTGTATTCTCATGGAAAATCTTAATACCGCCGACAACTCCCATATTCAGTGCAATTTCACTACCGGCTACACCATCCAGATCGGTAATTCCTCCAGAGATCAGAATCCAATTGTTGCCGATATTATAGTCTTTCATAGTTTTAGTGTTATCATGCACGAATCTCAGGGTTCCATTAACGTTAAAGACTAACTCGGCTCCCGGAATACCGTCTGTATCTGCAATACCTCCATTTAGAAGCCACCAATTCCCTCCAAGGGAATACGTACTCATGGTCTGCGAAGCATCGTGTATAATTTTCAAAGTACCGTTTACATTAAAGATAAGATCGGTTCCTGGAACTCCATCTGTATCGCCCGTACCCATAAAGAACCAGTTTTGCGTGAGTGGGTATGTACGCGTTTTACCGTTGGCTTCTTTGATCGTAATGGTGAAGCCACTATTGTAAACGGTCTCAATCGATCCATCGCCATTCGTATCCCATCCACCCATCACAATATCGGCTGCATGACTCGTAGGTAGATACGTACAAAACAGGGTAGCAGATATAAGCAGGCTCCATATTCTTTTTTTCATTAAGCATTCCTCCAATAGTAAAAGTGGTGTGTACAAAGATAATCATTCGATCTTTTATACTTAAATTCCTTCTTATGGATAATTTTAGTTCATTTATTTTTCGGTATTCCTGAAATGGATTTAGTGGCGGTTGCTTCCAGAAAGGGTGAAAGCAATCGCTATATTTTTTATGGGTATTTTTAATTTTGTCCGTCATATGTGTACAAAAAATAAAAAAGATGATACATTGAAATTAGTATATATCCTTTCATAACAAGGTTTCTGATTAAAAAATATGTCTCTCTCACAAGGACATATGTATACCGGGGAGGAATGGGATGTCGAGCCAAGCATTAGAGCAATTTTTAAGTTCAAACATTGAAGATCTAAAGAAGAAGGGTCTATATAATGTTATCGACACGCTGCAGGGTGCAAATGGTCCTGTGATTCGTATTGGTGGAAAGTCTCTAATCAATCTGTCCTCTAATAACTATTTGGGTTTGGCAACGGATCCTCGTTTGATTGATGCTTCTGTTAAGGCGTCGCAAACATATGGGGCCGGCGCAGGAGCTGTGAGAACCATTAATGGCACGATGGATCTTCATATTGAGCTTGAAGAAAAACTGGCCCATTTCAAAAAAACAGAAGCCGTTATCGTGTATCAATCGGGATTCAACTGCAATATGGCTGCTATATCCGCGGTCATGGACCAGCATGATGCTATTTTATCCGATGAGCTGAACCATGCTTCGATTATTGATGGGTGCCGTCTGTCGAGAGCCAAGGTGATTCGCTTCAAGCATTCGGATATGGATGATTTAAGACAGCAGGCAAAAGCTGCCAAGGAATCCGGTCTGTACCAAAAAGTTATGGTTATCACCGACGGGGTTTTCTCTATGGATGGTGATATCGCCAAGCTGCCTGAAATCGTGGACATCGCAGAAGAATTCGATTTGATTACTTATGTGGATGATGCACACGGTTCGGGCGTTCTCGGATCTGGTGCGGGAACGGTGAAGCATTTTGGATTGTCTGACCGCATTGACTTTCAAATCGGTACACTTTCCAAGGCGATTGGCGTTGTCGGCGGTTATGTAGCAGGTAAAAAACAACTGATCGAGTGGTTGAAGCTGAGAAGCCGTCCGTTTTTGTTCTCGACATCGTTACCGCCGGCTGCAGTCGCTTCTTGTATCGCATCTGTCGACATTTTGATGAACGACAAAGAGTTGATCGAGAAGCTGTGGGAGAACGGTGATTATTTGAAAAATGGTTTGAGCCGGCTTGGATATAATATAGGACAAAGCGAAACGCCGATCACACCCTGTATCATTGGCGATGAGGTAACCACTCAACAGTTCAGCAAACGGCTCTATGAAGAAAGCGTTTACGCCAAGGCAATCGTGTTTCCAACAGTTCCAAAAGGAACCGGAAGAATACGTAATATGCCAACAGCTGCCCATACCAGGGAGATGCTGGACCAGGTCATCTCCGTTTATGAGCAAGTTGGCAAGGAAATGAAGCTGATTTAGCCACATTCGCGAGAGTATATTTCGGGAGGAATGTCTTGTGAACAAGATTTTGGTAACTGGAGCACTGGGCCAGATCGGTTCTGAGTTGGTTGTTAAATTACGCGAGATTTATGGTGCGGATCACGTTATTGCTACGGATCTCAGGTCTTCCGCCCATGAAATTACCCGATCCGGACCATTCGAGCTGCTGGATGTAACGAATGGTCAGTCAATGTTCGAAATTGCCAAGCGGTACGAAGTGGATACCGTTATCCATTTGGCTGCACTGCTGTCGGCTACGGCAGAAGAGAAACCGTTGCTTGCCTGGAATTTGAATATGGGCGGATTGATGAACGCTCTTGAAGTATCCAGAGTGCTGGGCTGCCAATTTTTCACGCCAAGTTCTATTGGAGCTTTTGGCCCTTCGACTCCGAAGGACAATACTCCGCAGGATACGATCCAGAGACCCAATACGATGTATGGCGTGAACAAAGTGTCCGGCGAACTGCTCTGTGATTATTATTTTCACAAATATGGTCTGGATACCAGAGGACTGCGATTCCCGGGTCTGATATCTTATATGACGCCTCCGGGTGGAGGGACGACAGATTACGCGGTGGAAATTTATTACGCTGCCATTACGTCTGGTCGCTATACCTCTTATATCGCCAAGGATTCAAATATGGATATGATGTATATGCCAGATGCCCTGGATGCCATCATCAACTTAATGGAAGCGGATTCATGCCGATTAACGCATCGGAACTCATTTAATGTTACCGCAATGAGTGTAGATCCAGAGGCGATTGCTGCAGCTATTCGGGAGGAGTTGCCCGGTTTTATTCTCGATTATGACGTTGATCCGAAGAGACAGGCGATTGCCGATAGCTGGCCGCATTCCATTGATGCGACAGCAGCGAAAACAGAGTGGGGATTTCAGGCTCGTTACGATTTGAAGGCTATGACAAAGGATATGCTTTCAAAGCTAAGTGAGAGACAACTGCTTCGCAAGGCTTAAAGTCGTTGGGAATTCGCTATGCAAATCGAGTAGACGTACAAAAGAAGCTGAATTAAGAGGTTTGGTGTTGCGTGGACCTGTTAGTACAGCTTTTTTGTTTATCCTTTCGCTCAAGCCTGTTTCTGATCTGTAGTTCAGCAGATAAAGAGTAAAGGATAAGCTTGGTCTGTCATTTGAGTGGGATTTCAGGGTTGCTTTCTCTGTCGCAATTCATTATAGTAATCAAGTAATCAAATATTTAATCATTCCAAACAGGCGGGATACCATGAAAGAATACGGCGAGCAGGATGAACTGCTGGAACAAAAGAAAGCTCTAATACAGGAAATTCGCAAGTCTACCGATATTTTCAAAGCGATGGCAGATCCGATCCGACAGGATATTCTGATGATGTTCATGATATCCAAACGAATGAATGTGGCACAGGTGGTCGCACAATCTCCCTTGTCCAGACCCGCTGTATCCCATCATTTGCGCATTTTGAAGCAGGCTGGAATTCTATATTCCATCAAAGAAAAAACAGAAGTATATTACCATTTGTCTTTTGATGATGCCGTTATCAAGCAGCTTCAATCTATCATTCAGGCTGCCGAAAAGGTTATCCATCATCCGGACAAAAATATATCGGAGTAACAAAATTGGCTTTCTTGCAGAAATGAAAGAGAGTCATTTTTTTGAATATAATGATTAAGAGTTTGATTATTTGATCATAATAAAGGAGGATATGAAATGAACTATTCACAAAAAACAGCACTTGTCACTGGAGCTTCTTCGGGAATCGGTGAAGTATTCGCTCATGAGCTTGCCCAAAAAGGATGCGATCTCGTATTGGTAGCTCGCTCGGAGGAGAAACTTCAACAGATCGCTGCTAATCTTCAGAATACTTTTTCTATTCGTGTTACTGTCATTTCTACCGATCTCTCCATAATCGGCGCAGATGATTATATCAAAGGAGAAATCGATAGACTTGGGTTGTCGGTGGATATTCTTATCAATAATGCAGGATTTGGCACACTGGGTCGATTCGATGAGATTCCTCTGGAACGGATCAGACAGGAGATGCAGCTGAATATGTTGTCTTTAACAGGATTGACACAGCAGTTTCTGGGAGAGTTGAAGGAGCGTAGAGAGGGAGTAATTGTAAACGTAGCTTCTCTAACAGCCTTTCAGCCTGTACCCTATATGGCCGTATACGCAGCTACCAAAGCTTATGTCCTTTCTTTTACGGAGGCCTTGTGGGCGGAATATCACAACAGTGGTGTACGGATTATGGCGCTATGCCCGGGCGAGACCAAAAGCTCCTTTCATATCACGTCCGGTTCGGAGCATCTGACCAGCAAGCGAATGGAACCGATCGATGTCGTCCATGCAGCCTTTCGAGCCATTGATAAAGATTGCAGCAGCGTCATTGCAGGACGTGGCAATTATATCATGGCTCAGCTCCCCAGATGGCTGCCACGTAACACAGTTGTTCGGCTTATGAAACGTGTATTTCAACCAGCTTTGTCTGCTATTGAACACAACTTATGACTACTGCTTCTGTTGGTTATGCATCTGACGGTGCAGTAGATATACTTTTTCAGCCAGTTCGGGAACCGGTCCATCTACCGGCGTATCGCGAATGACCTGCTCGATGGACAGCGTATGTACCCGGGAAGGCTCGTCATTCCACTCGGCAAGCCACTGTTCCAGCTGTGCAGATGAACTTGCATAGACGATACGTCCCAGTCCTACCCAGCCATGGGCAGCAGCGCACATAGCGCAATGCTCGCCTGATGTGTATACCGTTGCGCGTGCACGTTCTTCTGGTGTCATATGAGCAGCTGCCCAACGGGCCAGAGCAAATTCGGGATGCTGCGTATCATCTCCTCCGGCAATACGATTATAATCTTCTGCGAGCACCCTGCCGTCTTCTGATACCAGAATAGAACCAAATGGAGCATTGCCGCCATTCAGTGCTTCTTCAGCGAGTTCAATACAGCGCTCTAAATAACGTAAATCCTGATGGGTAATCATGAGATAACCTCCTGTTTCAAATAAGCTATTTTTCAGTTATTAATCTTTTTTCGTTGAAAGCGACCATAACTAAGGTGACATCTGTTTTTTTTCTAAAATAGTTTGGACAGCTTCACTCTTTTTGCAAATCGTAACTAATATTAAGATATTCTTCAAAAAAAAGTGACGTCAAACGCTGATTAATCAGTATTTGACGCTTTTTTTTAAAAGTTAGTACATTTAAAGGAAAAAAGGGTAATAGCATTAGAGAACTAATGCTAGAAACGATTCATTTTCAGTTTAAACGGTTAAAAAGCGAGGTTATCCTAATGTTCACCCATACGGCTGCAAGGTTACTTCGTCTTTTCCCCAATCAGGCGAAAAAGACGCCCATGCTCCCCTTCGAGCCAGTGAAGGAAAAAAAAGAGATGAAAGTAGAGACATCTGTAAAACTTACGGATATTTCCTTCTATTATCCCTCGGAAACCACACTGAAAAAACTCCCGTTGTATATTAATTTTCACGGGGGAGCGTTCATCATGCACGACAAGGAGATGGACGATCCGTACTGCCGTTACCTGGCCAACCGGACGGCATGCATCATTGCGAATGTAGAGTACGCAAAAGCGCCGGAGTATCCTTTTCCCAATCCAGTCGAACAAGTCTATGAAGTGTTTCGATGGATCCAGAGCAGAGCCGACGATTTGAACATTGACACGAAAAAAATGATGGTCGGCGGACAAAGCTCGGGAGCCAATCTGGCCGCTGCGCTCTGTCTCTATTTGGAGGAAAAAAAGGAAAAGCAACCGCTGCTACAAGTGCTGTCATGCCCGATGCTGGATTTTGCGACTCCGCATGCCAACAAGCCGGAAACGGACAAATGGCGGGCACGATATCCCCAGGCCGCTCACTTTTTGAACATGTGCTACGTCCCGGAAAAAGGTCAAGCAGAACATCCTCTCGCTTCTCCGGTTCGCGCTGTCGTAAGCGAACATTTGGCACCCGCCCTTATTCTCATCGCAGAACATGATGCTTTCAGGCCAGAAGCGGAATGTTATGCGGAGAAATTAAAGGAAGCTGGGGTACATATTGAGGAAAAAGTATTCAAAGACTGCAAACACGCTTTTACTCACCTGGGTCCAAAAGAAAAAGCGGAGGAAGCCTGGGAATTGATCGCACGTAAAATCAGAGAAACGGCGAATGAGCGGTATGCAGAATAAAGTAAGGCATATGCCGGCTTGGCGCAACAATGAACACCATTCTTGATTGATGGAAGGAGAAACAATACAAGTGAAAACGACAAACAAAAACGTAGTGGTTATCGGAGGCGGACTTGGAGGACTGTCAGCTGCCATTTCGCTGGCACAGGCAGGATATGAGGTATCTTTATATGAAAAAAACAATCACATCGGAGGAAAATTGAACCGACTGGATCAGGACGGTTTCGGTTTTGATTTGGGACCGTCTATTCTGACAATGCCTCAAGTGTTTGAGAATTTGTTTGTTGCCAGCGGCAAATCGATGAAGGACTATGTGCAGATCGAAAAGCTGAATCATCAATGGCGTTCCTTTTTCCCTGACGGAAATATCATCGACTTATATGAAAATCTGCAGGATATGCAGGAGAAGAACGATTCCCTGAGCGAAAAAGACATGCGCGAGTATCAGAATCTGCTTGAATATTCCAAAAAGATCTACAATATGACGGACAAAACCTATTTTAAACATGGTGTAGATAGCACAAGAGAAATTATGAAACATACGAGCCTGTTTGGTGCGTTAAGAAATTTCGATTTGTTCTCTACTGTTCATGGAGCAATCGACAAGCGAATCAGCAATAAACAATTGCGCGATATGCTGTCCTACTTTATCAAATATGTGGGTTCGTCGCCTTACGACGCACCGGCCGTTTTGAATATGATGATTTACATGCAGCATGATCAGGGACTATGGTATGTACCCGGCGGATTGAATAAGCTGGCAGACGGTTTGGTGAAGCTGGCTGAAGAAGTGGGCGTTCATTTCCATCTCGGGACACCAATCGTCAAACTCGAAAAAAACAACGATGAAATCACGGGAGCTTTTTTGGAAGACGGAACAAAGCTGACTGCGGATTATTATGTTTCCAATATGGAGGTCATCCCGGTTTACGAACGCTTACTGGACGAAGACAACCGCTTTGTAGACAAATTAAAGAAAAAATTCGAGCCAGCCAGTTCGGGTCTCGTATTGCATTTGGGCGTGAAAAAAAGCTATCCTCAGCTTCGCCATCATAATTTCTTTTTCGCAGAAAATATGAAGCAGCAAATGCAGTCCATTTTCCATGAACATACCCTGCCAGAGGATCCGGTTATTTATTTGGTTAATGTCAATAAAACTGATCCGTCGCAGGCTCCTGAGGGACATGAAAATATCAAAGTATTGCCCCATATTCCTTACATACGGGATCAGAAACCGTTCACTCAGCAGGACTATGAGCAATTTGCCGAGCGAGTACTGATCAAACTGGAAAAAATGGGCTTAGATGATTTGCGAGCCAATATCGTGACCAGAGATATGTGGACACCGGAAGATATCAGAAAAACGTATGGCTCTGACCGCGGTGCTATTTACGGAACGGTATCAAATCGTAAAAAAAATAAAGGATTCAAACATGCAAAACAAAGTGAACGCTATAACAATCTCTATTTTGTAGGCGGTACGGTAAATCCGGGAGGCGGAATGCCTATGGTTACGTTAAGCGGCCAGCTTGTCAGCAAAAAAATCGTACAAAGGGATGTTTCCCATGTCGGACAATGAAAATCGTTTTCTGCAGACCTTGCCTGAAAGGCAGCGAGAAGAACTGCTGCGCCAAGGCAGCCCTTCAAGCGAGATGCGCAAAAAACAGCTTTTAAAGCTGAAAAACATCATTGTAGAGCGCGAAAAAGAACTGACCGATGCGCTTTTTTCCGATTTGGGCAAGCCGGCATTTGAATCTTTTTCCTCGGAGCTTGCTGTTTTGCTGAACGAAATCGATTATGTGTGCAAGCATTTGAACAGATGGAACCGATCAACGAGCGCTCGGTATCTTAAATTAGGCTATGTGGAAGTTTTTCGTAAAAAAAGACATCCGCACGGGAGCGTACTGATCATCGGTTCGTGGAATTATCCGGTTCAGCTCACCTTGATGCCTGTGATCGGGGCTATCGCAGGAGGGAACTCCTGCATTATCAAACCGTCCGAATATGCGCCGGCAACGGCTGAACTGCTCAAAGAAATCATTAACCAAGCATTTCCGCTTGAACAACTGCATGTGGTAACAGGAGATTCGAAAATCGCCAGCCAGCTGACTTCTGCTCCGTTTGATTTGATTTTTTTCACTGGAAGCGGGCAAACCGGCAAGCTGGTTGCCGATCAGGCAGCCAAGCAGCTTACGCCAGTGATTCTGGAACTTGGCGGGAAAAATCCGTGTATCCTTGACGAAACAGGCTTTTCTTCAGCCACTGTCAGGGATATCGTATGGGGAAAATTCCTCAATGCCGGCCAAACTTGTATTGCGCCGGATACTCTTTTTGTCCATCGTTCCGTTTACGAAAAAACGCTGGATGAAATTTCTACCGTACTTTCCGACTTCTATGGGGAGCAGCCTCAGACCAGTGGAGACTATGGCAGAATCTGTACTGATGCCCATTTTCAAAAAGTAGTAGATTTTATCGGGCAGGGTACCGTTCGGCATGGCGGCGCATATGATTCAGCTGACCGGTTTATTGCTCCAACGGTGTTAACGGATATCGAGCCGGGAAGCCCAGTCCTGGAAGAAGAAATTTTCGGTCCGGTTCTTCCAGTCATTCCCTATACTGATTTGAATTCATTATTATCCAGTGGCAGTCTGCAGCGTGATGCGCTTACAGGATACATATTCAGCACTGATAAACGTCGAATTGAGCAGTTTAACGGATACATGCGCTCCTCGACGATCAGTGTCAATCAAGTGATCCATCATGCTGCGAGTCCCCATATCGCATTTGGAGGAGTCGGCCAAAGCGGATATGGGGCTTATCATGGCAAAGCTGGTTTTTTGGCTTTTAGCTATGAAAAAACGAGTGTTCGAACGTATCATTACCTACGCTTTTCGGGCAAATTCCCGCCTTATTCCGAGCGAAACATGAAAGCATTGAAGAAGTTGAGAAAGCGGATTCTGTAAACAAACCGGTATCCGTGCAAAGAAAACAGGATGCGGAAATGAGGATTTTGTATGAATAAAAAGGTGATCGTCATCGGAAGCGGGGTGGCAGGCCTTGCCACTGCCATAAGGCTGCAGGTTGCGGGCTATCAGGTTGAAATTTATGAAAAAGGCTCGACGCCTGGCGGCAAAATGAATCGGATTGAGCTGGGGGGGGCTATACATTCGATTTGGGGCCGAGCATCGTGATGATGCCGGAAATCTACCGGGAAATCTTCGAAATGTGCGGCCGCGACCCGGATGATTATATTCCTATGGAAAAATTGGATCCGATCTATCGGGCTTATTTCAGCGATATTCCTGACGAACCTTTTGATATCTCCTCCGACATGATTAAGCTGACCAAAACGATCGAAGCGATTAGCGAAGAAGATACAGCCGGCTTTTTTCGGTATTTGCATGAAATTTACCAAAAATTTATTATTGCCAAACATTATATTCTTTCCAGACCTTTCCGCAAAAGGAGTGACTTTTATAACCTCCCGATGCTCAAGAAAGCTTTAAAGCTGAAGCCTTATGATACGGCGGATAAATTTGTCGGCCGGTATATCAAGAATAAACGGCTGAGACAGATGATTAGCTTTCAAACGTTATATATCGGCATTTCTCCTCTAACCAGTCCTTCTTTTTATACGATGATTCCGATGCTTCAATTTTTGTACGGAGTATGGTTTATTAAGGGCGGAATGTATACGATGGCTTTGTCGATGGAAAGACTCTTCAAAGAGCTGGGAGGAGTCATTCATTACGGCCAAGCAGTACAAGAGATCTCCATTCACAATCAAAAAGCAGAAGGGATTGTCGTAGACGGACAAAACATTTCTTCGGATTATGTGGTTTGTAATGCAGACTTCCCGTATGCGATCAAGCATCTGGTACAAGACAAGTCTTCTAAAGGACAGTATACGGATGAGAAAGTCGACAGTATGCAGTACTCTTGTTCCTGTTTTCTGCTGTATCTCGGTATGAACCGAAAGTATGAAGAAACAGACCATGTGCATAATTTTATTTTCAATGAGGATCTGGATCAGAATCTTAACGATATTTTTGACGGAAAAAAACTGACGAATGCTTCTTTTTATGTATACATTGCGTCAAAAGCAGATCCATCGCTTGCTCCTGAAGGGAAAGACGGGTTGTATATCCTGATGCCTGTATCGAATGCCGCAACATCCAATTATAAATGGGATGAGGAGACTATCGCTTATTATCGCGGTTACATTTTGAATGAATTGAAAAAGATTCGTGGTTTTGAAAATGTGGACAATGAGATTGTAACCGAAACCCATATCACGCCACTGGATTTCAGTTCCAAGTTCAATGCGTATAATGGCGCTACATTTGGTTTGCAGCCCATTTTAAAACAAAGCAACCATTATCGACCGCAAAGCAAAGCGAGCGATTGTGAAAACCTGTACTTTACCGGAAGCAGTACGCATCCCGGTGCCGGCGTTCCGATTGTGCTCTTGTCAGCCAAAATTGCCGCTCAGGAATTGATCCAGGACGATACGGGCGAGCTGTTTGATTATTCGGTGAAATAAAAAAGGGGGCGAATGTTATAACGGCTTTGGACATTATCAAACTGGCGATTGGATTCGCGGCAGTTATAGCTGGTTGCCTCATGTTCTGGTCGCTACCAGTGCCTTTTTCCTCTTCCAGAACTGCAAAAGGTCTACCGTTTCTGTCTATTATTATTCCCGCCAGAAATGAAGAAGAACGGATTGTACCTTTACTGCGATCCCTGCAGGAGCAACGATTCAACTCATTCGAAATTCTGGTAGTGGATGACGATTCATCGGACAAGACTGTTGCTGTAGCAGAGAGTTTTGGTGCAAAGGTGCTGCGAAACGAAGGAGCGGGAAAATCCTCAGCCTGCTGGTACGGCGCCGAACAGGCCCAAGGAAGCTGGTTGTTATTTTTGGACGCAGATACCAAATTCGAAAGCGCAAACGGTCTAAGTCATCTGCTTCAGTTCTATCAGGAAAAGGGAGCCAGAGGCATTACGGCGCTGCAGCCTTTTCATACGGTGGAGCGCTTGTATGAACATCTTTCTGTTATTTTTAACATTATCGTTGTAACCGGGATGAACCTGTTTACCGTTTGGGGTTCGCGGTTTAAAACGGCGGGTTCGTTCGGTCCGTGCATTTTATGCAATCGTGATGATTATTTTTTGTCCGGCGGGCATAAAAAAATCGAAGGAGCTATTATGGATGATCTGGCACTGGGGGAGGCGTTTCTTGAACAGAACCTTCCTGTTCGCTGCCGGGGGGAAAGGGTATTATATCTCTGCGCATGTATCCCGAAGGCATTGGCAGTCTGATTGAGGGCTGGTGTAAAAGTTTTGCCGTCGGTTCCAAATCGACGCATCCGGTTGTCATGTTCATGGTCATCTTATGGATATCCGGCAGTTTCATTGCTGCATCCGCTCTAATCTCTTCCCTGATGGGATGGAATCCTGCCGCGATCCTGTTGAGCGGGATATTATATGTCCTGTATGCCATTCAGACAGGATGGTTTGCCGGCAGAGTCGGGGACTTCAAAAAAGCGATTTTTCTTGTTTACCCGATATGGTTTGCGTTTTTTATAGGCATCTATCTATATTCCTTTATCAGGGTGAATGTTTTCCGTTCCGTAAGTTGGAAAGGTCGTAAAATCAAAGTCTGAATACTGCGTGATGTAAGCTATTATTAAATCAAGTTTTTGGGAGACCTCTTGTGCATTTTTAAACTGACAAGAGGTCTTTTTATATAATGAACATAACAATTGATCCAACTTGGATTGGATGTGGAGCAGAATTGAACAATGATAATATGCATTGAAAGGTACAAAATTGAGCGTGGAGAGCGTAATATCTCTTTAAATACTTCACAAAAAAATTAGTAGCTTTACATATTACACCTTCAAAGTTATTTGAAAACTATGATAATAAACAAACATTTTCTGTACGGCATCAGCAGGCTCGTTAGCGCCTATACTTGGTTCTCCGCTGATTACAAGGGCAAGGAAGTATGGAACATTAATCACGCCAGAGGGACAGCGTAGAGAGCCTAAAATGAAAGGGATTGATGCGATGACGGCTAACTGTCGATATTTTATCCGGTCTAATTAATAAAGAAATAGAGGTGTGAATATGCGCAGACGAGCTCTGAAATGGACACTGGCGATCGGTGCACTATTCGTTATTTATATGAGTACAGAACTGTTTCTGATGTACCAGGTGAAACCAACGATATATTCTACCGCCAAGCGATGGGCAGCGCACGCGCCAGAAATTGAAGCGTACGGGCAAAAGTGGGCGTACGTTGATACGGTAGATATAGGCACATCTACGTTAACCAAGTTTACGGAAGGGGAAGGACCCTACAAAGAACAAATGTATTACTTTCCAGGAAGGCCCGTTCGTCCTGCATTTATTTTCGTACACAAAACAGGGACTGAGTATTATAAATACCACCTTCCTACATTTATCTTTTTCCATGGCGTTTAAAATATATCAGTAAAAAAGAGAGCTCTTAAAGAGCTATCTTTTTTGCATCTCAAGCATTATTCAATTGTAGCTAGCAAAATTAATGGGCAACCTGATATGGAGAATGTTGGCGTCGAGCACTATAGTGAGGATATTCTGCAAAAACTGGCGGCAGCTGAAGATCCACCAGACATTCGGTAGTCTTTTCGTTTATTGCGTCAAATCCTCTAAAGAGTTTGGCGCTTTTTTATTCATAAGATCGGAATATGGTAAGATGAAAATCAAATCTAGCCGATAGGAGCTGCATACTGGATCATGAACAAATGGAGCGAACATTCACCGGGACACAAGCAAGAACAGGCACGGGAGGAAACGGCCCGTTTGGCCCGACTGATTGATTCACATATGACGCAGGATGGCACCTCCGCCGCGCGTATTCCTGGATTATATTTCAACCGTTATTCACAGCCGGAACCGTCTGATTATATGCATACCATGTATTGGCCAACCATAGGAATCGCAGCACAAGGCAAAAAAATCATTAAAATCGGCGAGGAAACGGCCGAATATTTTGGCGCCCAATTGCTGGTCATTCCGGTAGCCTTGCCTGTAGCCATCCGGACAGTGCAGGCAAGTCCATTCGAACCATTCTTGGCTGTAGGCTTTTATCTTGATCCGAATAAAATTGCCGCGCTCGTCCCGAAAGTTTACCCGGACGGACTGCCTATAATGGAAAACCGGAGTGCAGCCTATGTATTGGAAGCCGAACCAGCGCTGATCGCTTCTATGTCTCGCTTGGTAGCATGCCTGGACGATTTCGATGATAACGGACTGCTGCTCTCGCTGGCCGAAGACGAAATTTTTATCCGTCTGCTGCGCAGTCCAATCGGGATTTACGTAGCAGAAACGGTACTAGCCGGATCGAGCATACAGCGCGTTGCTAAAGCCATTGACTGGCTGCAGAACCATTTTACTGAGTCGTTCAAAATTGCTGAGCTGGCGGATATGGTCCATCTTAGCGAGTCATCGTTCCGAGAACATTTCAAGTCGGTCACCGCGGTAAGTCCACTGCAGTATCAGAAAGCACTCCGTCTACAGGAAGCCCGGCGATTGATGCTTTCCGGGGAACGGGATGCGATTACCGCCTGCCGGTTAGTCGGTTACGTGAGCGATTCGCAGTTCAGCCGTGATTACAGCCGTTTTTTCGGTAGTCCGCCGAGTCGAGACATCGCCAAATGGAGACAGTAGTCGCTATTTGTCAGCTTAGCCTATAAGTATTCGCCTAAGGAAAGAAATGATTCCCCTAAGTCTATCATTTTCTATAGATCTTGTCGGTTACTCTAAAAAGACCTGCTGTCCTCTGGGTGGCAGGTCTTTTTGGCGCAGCCAATGCAGTTAACGTTCGATTCATTCAACGTCTCGAATCAGGCAAGAAGAAGCGTGGAATAGTCAAACTTTCTATCGACTTTCCTTCTAAAATAGTAAATAACATGTACCATATTCAGAATCTTTAGCTTCAACAGGAAGATAGGGAATGTTCCAGCACAAAAGACTCCAACGAATCAAAGAGTTCAATCGAAAAATCTTCACCATACAAGGAGGAAATATAATGCGTATTCTAGTAACGGGAGCAAGTGGATTTATCGGTTCAGCTGTTATTCGCGAACTGATCGAAAATGGACACGAAACGATTGGTCTTGTTCGTTCGCAGGAGGCGGCCGAACGCCTGACTTCGATCGGTGCGACAGTGATTCGAGGTTCTGTCGAGGATACCGCACTTTTACGCAAAGCCGCAACCGAAGCAGATGCGGTAATCCATACCGCGTTTTTTCATAAATTTTCGCATGCCGGACTGTCTACACGTCTGCGTATTGCACTTGGAGGGGCTCCCAGTCAGGCGGCTACTCGGTTCATGGCTGCGGCTATCCATATGGAGCGGCGTGCGATCGAAACGTTCGGCGCAGCACTGTCCGCAAAACAAGGGGCACTCGTCATTACTATGCCGACGATGACGCTTACTGCGGGAAGATTGGCAAGGGAAGAAGACGAGGGCGATCTTTACTCGGTTGGTGGCGGCCGAGTGGCCTCGGAGAAAGCTCTGCTGATTCAGGCAGAAAAGGGGATTCGCACTTCCATAGTGCGCTTACCGCCGATCGTATACGGAGAAGGAGACCAGGGCGGACTGCTGCCTTCGCTCATTAAAATCGCACGTTCCAAAAAGAAGTCCGTTTTTATCGAGAAAGGTACCAACCGCTGGCCTTCCGTACACCGGCTCGATGCAGCCCGGTTATTCAGACTGGCTGTAGAACAAGGAACTCCAGGAGCCCGATTTCATGCAATTGCTGATGAAGGAATTCCTTTTGCGGATATTGCAGAATGGATCGGCCTGGAAAGCGATCTGCCGATCCATTCTATTAAAGCGGATCAAGCTGCAGTCCATTTCGGTTGGCTGAGTACATTTGCTGCTGCAGACAATCCTGTATCCTCGATAATTACAAGTGAGCGGCTGGGATGGAAGGCGAAGCACCCGGGTCTGCTGGACGAAATAAAGAAGGGATATTATTTCGGGAAATAAGGAGGATGCAACATCAAAATAACCATTCACTTTTTTCCAAAATAAGGAAATCAAACTCTTAAAGAAATTTTTTTAAAAATGAGACGAGGATCATGAGAAAGTTCATTTTTATTAAGCTATCTAAGGAATTGCCAGACATGCTAAATCGACTGCAATTTTCACTAGAATCAATAGATGAATTAAAGTAAATAATAAATAATTATTTAAATAAAATAACTGTAGTAACTAATAAAATTAAATAAACCTTATGTAGTCATCATAAAATAAATTGCACAGGGTTTATTTAATTTAGATATTGAAAGCATCAAACAGCCGCAATAAAAGAATTAAGATTAGCAATTATTAAATAATAAAAAACTAGCAGGATATACAATATATAAGTAATAACTATGGATATAAATTAGGATAAAACATGAGTGTCTTCAAATACGTTAGACATGTGCACAAAAGTCGTATTTTGACTAAATGTCTGTTTTTGGTGATTTACCATGTATAAAAAGTTCCCGGTATTCTTTTCAGCTCTGCTTTGGTTTCATACGACGTAATCTGCTCATGCGCATCCTCCTTACTGATCTCAATACAACAATCCTACTTACAGGAAAATGTAAGTAGGATTGCATCTAATCTTTCTAAACATCTTTAAGACATACTACGTTTCTAAATCAAATATTGAGGACATAAAGCAACTTGCCAAGATCATCCTTTTTTTGATTGATGGAATCAATATTGTAGTCAATGGTTTCTATCGATTCCCCCCAGATACTTTGTGTGCCATTGCATTTCAAGATAGATTTTTCGCCTGGATGTACCAATTCACTTCATTTATAAAAGTAATGACAGTATCATTAACATATTCAGGAACCTCTACTCTGATTTTAGTTACTTTGTCAACTGGAGAGAAATATTTTGAATCAATCATCCTACCTGAGTATAACGCTGCGATCGAATTTTGATATGAAATCCCTGCTTGAGTTGTTGGCCCACTATATTCAGCAATTGCCACATTTCTCCTCTTTTCGCGTCTTTTTTAAACAGTTGAACCTTATCTCTTCAATTCGGGTTTATTCGTTTAGATTGGAGTTAACTATGCTTATATGGTTCCATTATTATATGCAAAAAATCACTCAATCTACATTTAAACTTTAATCGTTTTTCCGAGAAATCTGGCTCTCGAACGTCTTCTTATGCTTTTAAATGTTATTTTTTGCCCATCTCCTTTAGCTAGACCTATAGACGTTCTGATTGATTAGACTAGATATAAACAAATAAACAAGTACTCTCCTATCTATCTTGAGTACTTATTTATTTGCTTAATCTTTAAATTTAGAAAATTGTTCTTTGATCCACATTTGATTCTGTGATGCTATATGATTTTCCGCATGAATCAAGAGTTCAATCAATTCACTTTTAGTATATTTTTCGTACCTTTTTTGTAAGTTTGTCTTGTAACGATTTAACTTTATTTCATGATATTTTCGGTTTTGTAATTCAGTAAGAAATTGTCCATTTAATTTTTTATTTGCAACATGTCTTTTACAGTTCTGTTTATAGTAATCATATAATTTAGTGTTACTTTTAACAGAATTTGGATGAATGCCTTTACCTGTTGAGTCAAATTTCTTAGAGACTTCTGAAATGTTACGATAAGAAATACGCCCCTTTTTTTCTTTCAACTCATCTATAGCTTGTTTTCCAAGTATAAATGCACGTTCACTTCTTTCAATATATATCGAAGTCAAGCTGGCATTTTTTTGTTTAATTCTATTTAACTTCGATATTTGGTTCATAATACTCATCCTTTTCAAATCGTTCAATAAGACTGATTTCTTTGAGTTCAATTTTAGCGTTTTTTTGATAAGTCTTTAATTGACGTACTGCCATTACCCAACCTAGATTATTAAATCTTTCTTTACTTACTTCTGCCCAATCATGTGCCTCTTCGATTTCGTGTTTACTTTCTGGTAAAGGAACTTTAGCCGCACATCCTATACAAGCCATTTTAACAGGACAGACACCATCGAGCGTACAAACTCCCCCAATCACTTTAGATACAGTACCCACTTTCTCTTTATATTCTTGATATATTTCTTGCAGTTCTTCAGGACCGCGAACAACTTCTTTTTGAATATCTATATAAGAAGCCCAGTTTTCATGCATGGTATCAAGTAAGGAGCTACCTTGTTGCCCAGTGGGAGCAGAATAGTACTCAGTTACAGATTCATCTCTTTGATGAAGTACTCGGCGAATAATATCGATAGGTAACTTTTCTGTTTGTGCAGCATGCGTAGCAAAAGCATGCCGTAGCAGATGAGTGGTTAGAATGACTGGTTTTCCTTCTTGCGTTTCAATTGAAAGTCCATGCGTCAAAAATCGAATGATAGCATTGAGTGTAAAGTGATTAATATGAGATCCCTCATATTGAAATACAAACTTTTTATCCTTAATCAACTCTTTTCTTGCAGTAACACTATACGAAACGATTGGTAAATTTTTTGAACTGTAATGGTTTTTTAATTCTTCAATAATAAAAGCTAGCGATTTAAATATATTTTCTGGCATATAGTAGTTTTCTTCTATTATTCTTCCTTTTGGTATCAATCGAAAAATATAACTTTTTTTAGTTGGTACAATACCTTTATCTTCAATGATTATGCAACACTCTTTATCGTAACTAATTTGTAGTAGTTCATTTAATCTTGCTCCTGAGGAGCATTGAACGTCGATAGCGAACATAGCAAACATGCACGCTATATAAATTGGTTCGACATTAATTAAAAAGCTACTTTTTTTGAACATTTTGAAAAAATTATTTTGTCTAGTTAGTTGAAATCCTTGCGTTAATACTCCTTTATTTCTTGATTGAAAAGGATGCATAGATTCTAGAAGGTCATAACCTCTACTTTCAAAGAATAGCTCCCCTTCTTTTTTTCTTTCTGGACTGCATAAATTAGACCAGGCGCCTAGAAAGCGATTTTGAATAATCTCAAAAAACCACAAACCGTCTCCCTGAGAGTTATCTATTAGGCTTTCAGCTTTAATAAATTCAATGTAATAATAATTTGTATCTACTATCTCTTCTTCAGTTCTATTTAATTTCTTTAACCCCATATTACGATGCAATGTGAAATACAATTTCTCATTTAAAAATTCACTTTCTGTATAGCTAAAACTCAACGGTAATGTTTCTAAACCACTCTCGACTTTTTTAATCATTTTAATCGTGATTTCACGCAGGCGCTTGATTTGATTCCATCGAAAATGGCTTTACGCTCTAATTGAAGGCAATAAAGGAGCTACAGCTGAAGTTTGATCTTTCCTTTTCTTATGAGCTTTATCGATTGCTTGTTGTCTAACTTTAAAATCATTATGATCAAAAGCGAATTCGGGCAATATATATGAAGATATATTTTGGAGTTCCTCTTCGGTAAGCTTTTCGCGAATCCATTTGGAAATATTATAGTAAAACGTTTTGTAATGAGAAACAAAGTTGCTTCTTTGTCTATCAGTTAAAGTAATGCAAATTTCAGAATTAATTAACCCAATAATGTGATGATCGCGTAATTCCTTAACCGCCTTCAACTCGTAAGCTTCAAATACATCCCTAAATCTTGCATGTAAAGAAGAAATCATATTATTAATAGAAATTGGATTTAATTTCCGATTAGTCGTACTAAGCACTGCAAGAGCAAAATGATTGACCCAGGGGAATCTCACTACATTTTTTGTCAGATACTTAATGTTAAGGAGATGAACTTCATTCCACAAATAATTGTTAGAGGAATTTTTTAAGTACAATATATCAGGAGAAACTTTTCCATTTAACATTTGATACCATTCAAATTGAGTTATATCTTGGCTCATTAATTTTCCATCCCCTCTATAAATTCTGCTATCCAGCTATCTTCGATATTAAAACTATCAACTTCAACCGTTTTCTTCTGTAATATAGATAACGGTTCAGCGTGAAACATAGTATCTAACATTTGAATATGCATATCTCGAAATCTTGCTTCATTAAAAAAGTGCTCATATGCATCTATCGTCTTAGCATCTTTCCATTTCATATACTGAATTAGCTCTTTCTTTTTGAGTTCTACTTCTTGTTTATTTTCTGTCGATTCATAAATACAACGCATCATGTTTGTTACAAACCAATGCCTTGCTTTATGCGGATTCATTTTTAATCCTAGATGCTCGACTATCTTATTCCAGTTATAATAAAATGCATTGTAGTTGTATGGTTTTCCTTGACGAGTTAAAAAAAGCATCTCGTTCTCTTCGATATTTTTAAACGTGTTTTGATTTTTAGAATGTAGCCTACGATCTTCTCGCACATATTTTTTTAGCAGTTTTAAGGTGTCAGAGCTAAAACGTATATATTTTATTCTTTTACCGTAACTACCTTTATTTAAGGTACTCATCTCATAAAGACTTGTCCGATTATTATAATCTTTAAAAATCAATTCCAGAATCTCATTAATTCTAGCACCTGTTTCAAACAAAAGTCGTACTATAACTATATCTCTTAGTCCACAATTTAGCTCTTCAGCGGCTCTATACATTTTCAGAGGAAGATCAATATCAGCTATTGTTACAGGAATCCATTCCTGTCCACTAAGTTTAAAATATGAATCAGACTGTTCCCGAAATGATTTCGAGTAAGGTTCTTCCGTACCAGCTTCTTTTGAAAGACGTGGTCTCCCTTCACGCTGACTTTTAGGGATTAGCTTCTTTAATTCATATTTTTCGTCAATTAAAGGATTATTGTGGTAATACATTCGTAAATAAATCATTGATCTGTAGTAAGCTTTAATAGCGGCAAGGAAATGATTGATCGATGAGGAGTTTTTATTAGCTAAGGTAATAACTTGATAATGATCTCTACTTCTAATTTTACAATTCATATTTTGAACTAAAAATAACTCGATTTTAAAACGTACTTTATGAGGTTCGTCACTCCAAAAAACCTTAGGATTAATACTACTCTCAGCGTCAAGCCATTCTAAAAATCGTTCAATCTGTTTTACATATGATATTACTGTTTTTCTACTCATCTTATTGATTTGGTAGTGATAAAACTCTGTTAGAGGAATAAATGGCTGGTGTTTATAGAAAGAAATGAGTGAATATTTACTTTCAACTTCCTCAGGCTTAAATAAATGATAGTACGACTTGGGTATTTTACTTCCCCCTCTTATATGATGTGACATATTATGTTTCTTGAAAGCTATAATAATGGATATTTAGAAATAAATCTACTAAATATTACATTGTATTTTGTACATATGTATATATCCTATTTTATTTTACTTACTATTGCAGAATTTGATCTGCTTTCACTACTTCAATTTCTATGCAGTCATATTGTCTTGTACATTCTTAACTATATATTTTCAATTGAATCTAAAAAGTCATCGTCTACTCAAGATAAACTGAATCCTTTTTGCATACCCGATGTTAAACTCTATAAAAAAATAAATGCAGGACGATTGAACCGGCCAGGAATGTAATACATCTGATCTTTATGTTCTCCTTCCCCTTTTCTAGGATTGTTTTTAATAACTAGTCACTTTGGACAGATCATATAGTAATTTTGCTGTCCAGATTTATTTTGGGCACATTTCGTGTATCATAATCTCCGTCTTCAAAGAAACTCCCACTTAATTATATATAATTACAGATTGTTATTTTTCTACTTCTTTCCAATTTAAATCTAGCAAAATCGGCGGTATATAAATGGGACTAAAAAATTCATAATTGAGATCATCTTTTAGTCTTCCAATAATTAATTCTCCTCGTTGATCTTTTTTAATCTTCCAATCTCTACTAATTATTCCATTGTCTTGGGATAGAAGTTTTATAGCTTCGTTCCAATTTAACCATATGCCTGGCTGGCTATTTATTTCTTCTACATAAGAATTAAATTTCGATTGGGTTTCGCTTTCTTGAGATTTTATTTCCTCAATATTTATCTCTGACTTCCATACTTCTAGAAAATTAATTCCTTTTAGTTTATTCTCTAATATTAGAGATCGAAATTCATCCGAGACATAAACACCCTTCGCTTCTTGTCCTGGCAACTTAAAAATATGGCGTTTATCTGTATTAGTTAGCAGCTTTTCATCAAAATATAATTTTTCATATTTCTGTACAACACCATCATCAATAATACTTGGTACAGAATGCGTATGATCAATACAATCGAAGACATTAATAACATTTACTAAATAGAAAAGATGTTTTTCATGTTGTGCTGGCAAAAACTCTACTAAATCTTTAATAAGAGATTCTATAATTTCCTTGGTTTTATCATTCACAACGGGGATATAGGGCAAGTATATAGCAAAGTTATGATACTTATAGGTTTTACGATACGTTTTTAATGGATATTGTGTCCATTCAATAGGCATCGCTTGTCCTCTAAAATTATAAAATTCATATTGTAAATACTTATCATTATCGGCTGCCATTAATTGAATACTGTCTTTATGATGTTCTAATTTCCAGATTTTCATTTTAACCTCCTAAATTAGTTACCTCAGATTTTTCGAAATCAGTTTACTTGTAAGCAGCTCTGTTCTAATTTCATCCATAGCTTTACATACACTTATGTAATTTTCTTTAAGAGTAGCAGTGAGGTTATATAATCTCTACATCTGCTTTACCACATATCCAAAATTGTACTCTTAAAGTTCTGATTTTATAAGACTGAAATATAATTATAAAAGAGTGAGCATGTTTACACAAAATAAAAAGAAAACAAGATGCAACGCCTTCTCGTGCTGCACCTTGTTTTCTTGCATAAAATTGTTTGAATACGTAGAGTTTATGGAAGTATATTTGATTTGAAAAGTTGAATAATATTTATTCTTTTACAAATGCTCCGCTACCAGCCAACTAGCCATTCGATTGCTCTACCAATGCCCGGAGATACTGCCCAGTCAACGATTCATCGCACTTCATCAAATCTGCAGGCGTTCCGCTGAATACGACTTGTCCGCCTTCATGGCCGCCGCCAGGTCCCAGATCGATGACCCAATCAGCCAGTGCGATCATCTCCAGGCGATGCTCTACGATGATCACCGTATTGCCTTTGTTGACCAACTGATCAAATAATGTAATCAACCGCTGGATATCATGATGATGCAGTCCGGTAGACGGCTCATCCAGCACGTAGATGTTCCCTTTTTTGTGTATCTCGCTCGCCAGTTTCAATCTCTGATTCTCTCCCCCGGAAAAGGTACTCGTAGACTGACCGAGCGTCATATAGCCAAGGCCCACCTCCTGCAGGCTGTTCAACCGGGTTATGATCTTCTTCTCCGAGAAAAAGGTTAATGCCTGCTCAATAGTAAGCGCTAGTACCTCTTGAATATTTTTCCCCGAATATTTATAGCTCAATGCTTTGGGATTGAAGCGTCCTCCTCTGCATTCTTCACAAACGATAGATACGGCATCGGCAAAAGCTACTTCTGGCTTGATTTCGCCTGTGCCTTTACATACTGGACATGCCCCTTTGGAATTGGAGCTGAACCACTCCGGACCCACCCCATTTTCTTTGGCGAATTGTTTGCGTATCTCATCCATGATGCCCGTATAGGTTGCTGGCGTTGATCGGGATGAAGTACCGATCGCTTTCTGGTCAATCACGATGGCTTCCGGATAACGGGAGACGAATTCTTTGCGAATCAAGCTGCTTTTGCCGGAGCCTGCTACCCCGCTGACAGCAGTTAGTACTCCTTTAGGTATAGAGACGGAGATTCCTTTTAGATTATTAACAGTAGCATGATCGATCCGGAATTCATCGGTCCATGAGCGAGGCGACGAATTGGGAGTCACCGGCTCGCGCAGCGCCCGTGCTGTCTGTGTATCGGCCTTTTTGAGTGAGTCCACCGAACCCTGGAATACCAGCTGTCCGCCGCGATTGCCTGCTTTGGGTCCCAGCTCGATAACTTCATCTGCCAATTCGATCATGCTACGACTATGCTCCACTACAATGATCAGATTATGCTTGTCTCGCAGCTTGACCAGTAACGCAGCAATTCGCTTGGCATCGTCGGGATGAAGTCCGGCCGTAGGTTCATCAAAAATATACGTAATGTTGCTTAGATTACTTCCCAGATGACGTATCATTTTCAGGCGCTGCACTTCTCCTCCGGAAAGTGTATCCGTTTTGCGTGACAGCGTCAGGTATCCGAGCCCCACCTCAACCATATGTTCCAGAATATTAACGATTTGTCCGGCGATCGAAGCGCCTACCGGATTATGGATATTTTGAAGGACAGCCAACAATTCGCTTGCCTGCATATCATAGTAATCTGCAATATTATAACCATTGATTCTGGATGCCAGTGCATTGGGATTCAGTCCTGTGCCCTGACAGGCAGAGCAAGGGCGTGACTCGACATGCGATGCTATCTCATCCTGCAGACTCTTTTTCAACTTGGATATATCCCGGTTCAGATACAATCTGTGAAAGCGCGGAATTACTCCTTCATAGTCCACTCTGTCCGATTGACCGGTATTATTGGACATAAACTCGATTTTCAGTGGTTGGTCGGTTCCTTCTCGAAGGATCGACCACTCCTGATCACTAAAGTCTTTTAACTTTTTGTTGGAATCCAAAAACGGGTTGTCCAGATACAATCGGCTTTGCCAGCCGGCAGCAAATTGACTGAACTGGATTCCGCCTTCCTGAATCGTTTTCTCCTGATCAAACAGGCTCTCTTCATTCAGTTCCAGACGTACCCCAAGACCGGTACAGATCGGACACATGCCCAGCGGATGGTTAAAGGAATACGCTGTAGCTGCCCCTGCGCTTGGCTCTCCTACACGCGAGAAAAGCAGACGGATTAATGGAGCTGCATCCGTAGCCGTCCCTACCGTAGAACGCGTATTGGTCCCCAGCGGTTTTTGATCCACCACGATAGATGGCGTCAGATTCTGAATATATTCTACGGCAGGACGCTCATAATGCGGCATTCTATTTCTTAAATAAAGAGGATAGGAAGCCTGCCACTGCCTGCTGCTCTCTACAGCAATCGTATCAAAAGCCAGCGAGCTTTTGCCTGAACCGGATACGCCGACGAACACGACCAGCTGCTCCTTTGGTATGGTTAGATCAATATGTTTTAGATTGTTTTCGGATGCGCCTACAATTTGTATTGCGTCGTACATTCTTTTAGATGTCATGTTCTTCTCACCCTGCTTTCCAGTCGTATTGGTCATATGAGTTATTCATAATAATTACTGTTTTTGGTATAGATCACTTCAGACAGTCTGGCCAAAACACCTACCGTAGCTCTTCCAGTCTTTTTAAATCCGCTTTACGAGTGGCTTTTGTCTGCCGCAGCATCTTCATGCTGATCAGCGAAAAGTGTGCATGCCGTCTCGATAAAGACATTTGTGGCTCTGGATATATCCTTTATATCCGGCACAGCGATATTAATGTTCCTGAACATATAAGGTTCCAGGTCACGGATAGCTATGTGTTCGGGCAAGGAAGAAATAGCTCCCTTGGTTGTAATAGTAATGCCTAACTCTTCTTGTATCATGCTCAGTGCGGTATCCAGGTGATCGACTACAAATCGTATGTTGGGCTTGATATTATATTCTTTAAATAATGCATCCACCTGTGCTTCATATCCTCCTCGTCCAAGAATAATCTGCTCTTTTTGCAAATCAGGAATAGTAATCGATTCTTGTTGATAAAGCGGATGCTTAAGAGACATAACAACAATCAATTGATCTTTTATCAGTGGAATAATATCAAAGTCATGATCGGGAGGAATAGTAATGCCTACATCAATAACTCTTGTTTGCAGCCAATCCTTGACTTGATCGACACTGCCTTCGGAGAGCTGAACTTCAAGACCGGGATGCTTTTGCTCTATCAGACGTATAATCTTGGGAATAAATCGTGTACAGGCTGTCGGATATGCTCCAACATGAACCTTTCCAATCTCCAATCCTCGTTCAGCCGCAATCAATTCATCCACCTTTTTTAACTCGCTCAATACGTTTCGAAACAGTATCAATATCTGCTCTCCAACCTCGGTGAATACCAATCCATTTTTGCGATTTCTTTTGATCAGCTTTGTGCCCAGTTCACTTTCTACACTCGCTACAATACGACTCACTGCTGGCTGGGTCATATGCAGCTCTTCCCCGGCCTTGGTAAAGCTTCCAGTTTCCGAAATTTTGACGATCAGTCGAATTTGCATTTCGTTCCATACCATTTTTGATATCTCCTTTATAACAAATATGCATTTTATCATATGTAAAATGTAATGTAACATAAAAGGAAATCTTACATCAAGAATGTAATGGAGGGTATTATCGTATGACAAGTCGTTACACATTGTTTCTTTGCGCACTGATTCTGGCTGCATTCAATCTTAGACCAGGAATTACTTCGATTAGTCCGGTTTTGCAGGGGATAACCAGAGATTTGGGGATGAGTTCCACCTCAGCCAGTCTGCTAACTTCTATTCCTTTGTTATGTATCGGGTTTTGCTCGCTGTTCGCTGGTCGTCTTGCTCATCGATACCAATCTGAGAAAATCATTACTCTTTTTATAGGGTGTATTGGTATAGCTACATTTTTGCGTTTTTTCACCAATTCGCCGTGGTATCTGCTGCTCACTTCTCTACTGATCGGTGCCGGCATCGGTATCGTAAGCCCGTTAATCTCCGGATTTATTAAACGGTATTTTCCGACAAGCGTAGCGCCGATGATCGGTGTTTACTCTACCTCCATGGTAGTAGGTGCTTCCATATCGATCGGTATGACTACGCCGCTGCAGCACTGGTTTCACGACTCTTGGAAAATCGGTCTGGGATTCTGGTGTGTACTCGCCCTTATAGCTATTCCACTATGGTATACAGTAATCAGACATCCTTATACAGCCAAACAAGAAACCGTTCAAACCCAACCAGCTTCTTTGCCACTCCAAAATAAACAGGCTTGGCTGTTAACGTCGTTTGTAGGTATTGTTATTTTGCTGTTTTATTGCTTTACTGCCTGGCTACCGGCAATTGTCGAGGAAAAAGGATATGCTGCTTCCTATGCTGGGATGATCGGTACTATATCCATGATTGCCCAACTGCCTGCTACTCTATTGCTGCCTGTTCTTTTGAGAGTTATTCCCGGCAGACGATTCTGGATTACCTTTTTCACTTTGAGTGAGATCGCCGGGTTGGCGGTATTATGTTTTACCGATATTACGCCTATTGTTGCAAGTGTGTGCCTGGGTATTGGCGGAGGCGGACTGGTCTCCCTCACTCTGCTGCTACCAATTGATAAAACAAATTCAGCGATGGAAGCCAGCACCTGGTCAGCTATGACCCAAGCGATCGGCTATATGATCGGTGCAATAGGTCCGATTGTGATTGGATTGCTGTATGATTACACAGGCAGCTTTGTACCCACTCTGTATCTGCTTATTGCAGTTGGATTCGTAGTTATCGTACTGGGCTGGAAACTGACCCAACCGGAATCATCCCAACTAGAGGAGCAGACTGTTTATCAAACCTGATATATGATTGGTATAGGTTGGATCACTATATTACAAAAAAGCAGCCGCATATATGAGCCGGCTGCTTTTGATGTATATTTTGGTGCAATTTTTTTGATTATATTGAACGAAATTCCAATTATTCGAAATTCAAATCCGTTTTATCTAATCGAGAAAACTTCTTTCTTCAGCAATGCTTCTGGTTTCTTGCCGATCGGGTCCTTATGGAAGTAATCACGGATGACTCCATCCTCCAGGTAGTTGGCGATCGAGATCATAATCATTCCCTGATCAAGCGCAAGATATGCTTTGGCAAGCTCGCCGGTCTCGACATTAACAGAATCGTAGAATCCGTATTTACCGGCCATTTTCAATTTTTGCAGCGCTTTGATGTTCTTCTGTGCCGCTTCCGGGGCATATTCAAGCGCGAGGAAGGTAGCATGGGCCGTTACAGTGGAACTGTCCTTGTACCCCGAAGTTCCAAGCGGTGTTGCTGCAAATTCGCTATAGCCTGTTGGTGTCGCCGAAGGGGAGAATCCCCATGCCGGGTATCCTTTTTCCTTGGCGTATTCAATTTGCAGTTGGACATGGCGCTTGTTGTTCAATCCTAATGCTTTGGTACCCAGTTCTTTTTCTTTGATCACCATACCCGGCATCAAGGCTTCAAACATGCTTCCTCCCCAGCTGGGTACGAACTTGGTCCCTTTGTAGACATAACTTCCTTCAAAAACATCTACTCCATCATATTGGACAGTTTTCCCCTGAGGAATCTGGGATTGCCAATCGTATTCTGCTGGCATCGTGCGATACATTTTCCACCAATGCTCTTTGGGAACATCGCCTTTACCGATAGCAATATAGCTGGCTACACGAGGTTCGGTATAAAACGTTCCGTAATAGTGCTCGGTCAGCTCTCCTTTGGCTACATCATATCCGCCGCGGAATTGACCGACCTCTGGATCGTATAGTGGTGTATAGTTCATGTTATCGACCAGCTTGCTCGTTTGTCCGTGCAGCTCCGAGTAGGCTTGACCTACAACGATCAGACCCGCTGACAGCCAGCCATTATCGACCTGGGAGATAAATTGTCCCCAGTCTTTTTTGAGTGAGCCATCCTCTGTGTTATACCAGTTATAGAAGAGCCCATTCCATTTATCCAGCTTTTCCAGAGTGTTCAGCGTCGTTTGTATACGCGATACAGCTTCTTTTTTGCTGATTAACCCCATTTGCTGTGCAGATACGGTACTCATCATGTACATGGCAATATTGGTAGGTGATGTGCGTTTGGCTTCTTCTGTTCCTTTGCCGGTCGTTCTTACCTCATCGTAGGTGAGACCCGTAGTAGGATCTGTATAGTCGGCAAAATATTTGAACGTCTTTTTTGCAATCGCTTTCAATTGTTTGTTGAATGCGGCTTTTTTTGGAGAAGTCTGCGCTGCAGTTACCATGGGAGCTGCCGTCAGGTTAATCAGCAGGCAAACAGCCAGCAAACAACAAAATAAAGTCGATTTTTTCATTATTTATCTCCCTTCAAATAAAGTTGAAACGTTTCGACATTATGATAGCATGAGTTATCCGTCGGGTAAATCATAAATTGATACCGCTTTCAAAATTGGAGATGCTTATTGCTTCTTAAAGTTAGATGTACCAGTGAAAAAAGATAAAAAAAACGCTCTTTAAAGCGTTCCTTTTTTTATAGCTTTTTAACTTTACCCTGCATAGCTGTACGTTTCCAAAATCTTCACTTTGAATTTAGCGGAATCTCATCAATCAGGTGATTACTGATATTTTTGACGTTTCCTACCTCTTTGCTGACCGGATATTTGATCATTTCCTCCGCAGAGTAAGGAACCAAAAACTGCTGCAGGTGTTCTTTATCTGTCATTTGCGGATCAAGCCATGTATCCAGCGCTTCCGGTGCCAAAATAACCGGCATACGATTATGCACCTCTGCTGCGAGTGTATTCGGTTCGGTAGTAATGATTGTACAGCTGCGGATCAGTTCGCCATCTTCCGGCGACTCCCATTCATCATAGAGTCCAGCAAAAGCAAAAGGCTCTCTGGACTGCAGTTGAAAACGATAAGGCTGCTTATCCTCTACTTCCTTCTTCCACTCGTAAAATCCATCTGCCACAATACCTACCCGGTGCCGGGCAATCAATGAACGGAATGAAGCCTTGGTCGCAAGGGTCTCTGCCCGTGCATTGATCATCTTGTATCCGATCTTCGCCTCTTTGGCCCAGGATGGAATCAGACCCCAACGGAAGCCATCCAGAATTCGTTCATCCTGCTGCTGCCTGATCACAGCGATATCCTGTCCAGGAGCAATATTGGTCCTTGCTTGAAGAACATACTCCACTTTCGCAATATCAAAAGAATGACGAATCTGATCCAGGTCGGTCAGCAGTGTAAAACGTCCACACATAACGGTAACCTCCTTCAAAATACGTATAAGAATGAGTACCCTTTATGCCGGATTAATCAACCAATATAGAAAAGACAGCCACTAAGGGCTGCCTTTTGTGTGACGATGATCGTATAGCGTAGAGATTATACATGAATGCTGCCGATTAATTACCGGTATATTTTACCCAGTCATACTCCGCATACAGTGGATTTGCTCCATTATAGGAACCCAGCCACTCATCCACACCGGCGCCATTCCACAGATTCATCATGATCTGACCGGGTGTCTTGGGAATATTGGCAGTTGCCGTGTGCTTCAGTACGCCGTCTACATACCATTTGATCGAACCGGGTTGCCAGTCAAAAGCATACGTATGGAAGCCGGCAGAAGCGTCAAATCCCAGATTGATCACTTTCTCGTGTCCACCTACTCCGTTAGTGTAGTAGTTGAACTGTACCTTGGTAGTATCTTTGCCGAGGAACTCGATATCGATCTCATCCCACTGTGTACCATTGGCAGGACCGGTATACGTGAAGAAAGACGATACAATGCCTGTATTTTTGGCAGGCTTCATGCTGACTTCATACTTGCCATATCCGTATTTGTTGGTTGTACGATATTCGCCACAGTCGAATTTGTTCTGGGCAGAGCTGGTCAGACCCAGCTTGAGTTTGCCATCGCTTGTAAAATTGGCATTGTTCGCGCGCCATGTACAGTTGAACATATTCCCGTTGGAGTAGCCATCGGCTTTTTGCCATGTGCTCGGGTTAAAATACGTCAACGGCTCCCAGAATATCGTTGCTGCAAAAGTACTTGTCGAAAAGAATAACGAAATGACGATGGTTGTCACCAGTGTAATCAGCGATTTTTTGTTCATAGGAAACCTCCATTTTGGTGTTTTACTATTTGGCACAAACGAAATTCTATCGAACCACCTCGTCCAGTCCGGAACTGGATTGATCATCGCCGAATCTCGGTTCTGATCTTATTCACTTTGAGTTTCTTGAGTCTCTAGATTTTCTTGGGCATTTGGAGCTTCTGGTGTTAACTCATTTGAGCTGGATTCCGATTGGTTCTGCTCCGGCTCCGCCTGAATAGATGCAGCTGGTTCTTCATTCAATTCTGTCAGACCTGCATTCGATGCAAACTGCCATGCATCCAGATTAAACAGATTGCCGCTTCCACCGGTAAATACCAGATACAGATCATGGACGCCGGTCACATTATTGATGCTGCCCTGTACTTCTCTCCAGTTCTGCATGCCTCCTGTAGCAGGTACTTTGACGGTGCCAACCAGAGGACCTGTCGCACTGTCCAGCCGTACTTCGATATTGCCGCCTGTATTGGCAGCTACGATTGCTTTGAATGATCTTGCTCCTGTCGAGCCAAAGTCGGCTTTGCCTACAGCAATCCAGTCTCCATTGTTGATATTGTTTACATTCAGATTGTTGAATGGTCCGCCGCCAGCCTGCGTTGGTTCAGTGTTAATACCTGCTTGCCAACCGATCGTCTCTGCTTCTACCCGTACATATGGATTAAGCGTAGAGACCTGAGGGACACCCTTCATATTGGCCTGCACTTCAGCAATACTGCCGTCGGCATTATGGAACAGCTTGTTGATATGCGGGGAGCGATATCCTTTTCCCTGTCCAATCTGTGCTTTGCTCACGGTCTGGGCATGATACACTACATACCATTCATTTTTAAAATTAAATACGGCATGATGGTTGTTACCGCCTACTCCGAAGAAAGAGTAAGGATTTTTCAGGAAATGTCCTTTGTACGTAAATGGTCCCATCGGGTTATCGCTGACCATATAACCGATTTCACCCGCCGGAAATTGTGACGGATGGGTACCGGCAAAATTGATGCAGTAAGAGTAATAATATTTGCCGTTATATTTGTGGATACCGGAATCCTCGAATAAATACGGAGCATCGATGGTTTGCGCATTGCCGCTTATGCTGGTCATATCGGCTCCCAAGCGGACGACTCGGGCTGTTTTGGGATTGGCAATAGAGGCAGGGTCGGATTCATTGGGAATACCGCCGCCGATGTACAGATAGCCGTTACCGTCGTCATTGACCAGTACAGCCGGGTCAAACAGCCAGGTCACCCCGGACATTCCGGGAGTATTATGAGTCAGCAGCGCTTTGCCGAGTGGATCGGTCCAGGGACCAATTGGACTGTCGGCTGTCAATACTCCAATGCCTGCTCCTCCATTAGCGAAATACAGGAAGAACTTGTCTTTGCCATTTATTCTTTTGTAAGCCACTGCCGGAGCCCAGGAGTTGGACGCCCACTTGGCTATGCCTCTGCCTCCATTTTTATTGTTTGCGCCAGCCACAGGAATCGTGCCATGGTCGGTCCAGTTCACCATATCTGCTGAAGAGACGACCTGAATACGATCCAGTGCGCTGAAGTCATTTTCTTTAATCGAGCCGTCACTGTTGTATACATACGTGTCACTGGACATATATACATACACTCTGCCGTTATATACCAGCGAGTAAGGGTCAGCTCCCAATTTGTGATCCATCAGAGGGTTTGAATTGCCGGGCAGCTTGGCCAGCGACCGATTCGCCGCCTCCGCATGGTAAGAAGAAAGCGTAGTAAAGACTAAAGCAAAAGCAAGAAGTAAAGCCAGACATTTTCGAATCATTCTGTAACCTCCATTTCATAATGATAACGCTTACAATAAATCTATATATAAGTATTTTCCAAAAGGAAAACACCCTATACCCATGATCAAAATATGCCTGCGCATAAATATGTAATAAAATTGAATTTAATGGATTTTGTTTCTAAAAAATAATAACATGCTCTCTTCTATCATGACATATCAAAAAAACGATCTTCCTCTCGCTGTGCCAAAGTACATTAAAAGCTGCAGCTGTAACTTTTGCATGAACGATTATATCAAGGATATAGAAAAATCCCTCTGCACCTGATAGGCAACAAAGGGATTGGGATAAAATCGATCAGCTAAATCAAAATCGATACTTCTTGTCAAAACAATAAACAGGTGACATTGAAAACGTTCGTGAGATAAAAGCTTCTGCTACTCCTCAACCTGGCAATCTGCCAAAATATCCGGCTTGAAGCGCATACTATCCTCTGATGTAATACTACGAATAACTTTGCACGGAACACCGGCTGCCAACGAATATGGCGGTATATCGCGGGTCACTACACTCCCTGCACCGATCACGCATCCGTCCCCAATCGTAACACCTCCACACACGGTTACATTGGCAGACAGCCATACATCATTACCGATTGTCACCGGTTTGGCATAACAGAGGGAACGGGCTTCGCCATGCTGATCGAGCATCTGCCGGCGTTCCGAAGCAATAAGCGGATGTACCGGCGTCACAATCGTAACATTCGGTCCAAAGCTGGTATAACTACCGATCGTTACTCTGGCGTCATCCTGAACCGTCAAATTATAATTGGCAAAAAAGTGACTGCCGATCTCGGTGTGAATCCCGTAATGAAAAAAAACAGGTCCCTGCAAAAAGCATTTTTCACCCCTGCCGCCCAGAAGCTGCTGCAGGATCTCTTCCCGCTCTTCTACCTGATCCTCGTAAGTATGACTATACTGCTGGCTGAGCCTATGTGCTTTGGCTTTGATTTTTCTCAGATCCGGATGGCCTGGATTAAACAGTCGTCCATCAAAAATACGCTCTTCTTCTGTCATCCTCGTTTCTCCTTGCCGTTTGTGACTTTATGGTCGATACGATGAACAGCACGGCATTGGCCTGCCGATGTACTGTCTTTTTATTGTAGTGGATTGTCTTGTATTCGCATACAAGCAGTTTACGCTCATTCCATACATACTATTTTGGACAGCATTTAGACAGGGTTCAACAGAAAGTTGGGTTTACCAGAAGCGCTCTTTATACCCCTTCAACAGCGATAGTCCTTCTGCAAAGTAATAGTCTCCATAGATCAGGGGTACGTCCACATTTTGCTTCTCCGGGAAATGACTGGTCCCGTGTAAAATAAGTCCTTCCTCTGTATCCGATTCCCATGTGCCATACTGACTGTATAACGAGTGCAGAATTTTCTCGCCGCTCTCACGATACATTCTTGCCTCCAATTCGCCTACCTGTTCTGCCAGCAGCAGCAGTCCACATGCTGCACATGCTCCGGCAGAAGAATCGCGCAAGGCAGACGTTCCTTCCGGTGAACGGAAATCCCAATAAGGGACATGATCCTCCAGCAGATTCGCTATAAAGAAATGAGCAGTTTGTTTGGCTGCATTCAGATACGCCGGATTGCCGGTATAGTGATAGCTTAGACTCATCCCGTAAATGGCCCACGCCGTACCGCGCGACCATGCCGAGTCTGGTGCATAGCCCTGCCCGCCTTTTACTTCCAGCTTGTCCCCGGTCTCCGGATCAAAAACAACAATATGGGATACCGATCCATCTGCCCTGTAAAAATGCTGCAGCACCGTATCGGCATGCCGGATAGCGATATGCTTGTACCGTGGATCACCTGTAATCCCGGATGCCCAATGCAGCAGCGGCAGATTCATCAGGCAATCGATAATGGCCCATCCTTCCATGCCTGCACCATTCCAGGCACGAATAAAGTTCCCCTGCGCATTAAATCGAGCCGCCAGAAGATTGGCTGCCAGTAGCGCTCTCCGCTTGGAATCTTCGGCTCCCAGAATACGATACCGGGCGCCGCTCGTCAGTGTCCACATAAAGCCGATATCATGATCGACTTTACTGGCATCTGTCAGCAACTGATCCAGCTGACGTTCGCAGGATTCTGCGGATACTCGTAATTCTTCGTCACGAGTATCTCTATATAGCAGCCACAACAAGCCTGGCCAAAAGCCCGCGGTCCACCAAGCAGCCGGCTCCAGCTTGTACGCTCCGTTTATACTGGCATGAGGGAATTGATCTCCTATGCGCTGATGAACTCTTTTCACCTTGTTTTTTGTCTGCTCCCACGCTTCCTGTACCCAATCGGCTTGTATCATTATTTTATACTCCTCTCGTGAATATCATTGCTGCATAAGACTCGGTATAGCGGTATCGATAGGAAAAGATTTACCAGACCATGCTTTTTGCGATGTCCACTGTGCCTGTCCCTGCCAGAATTCGTGTTCCGGAGAAAGGCCCAGCGCGAGGAAGACAGTCGTACACAGATACAGACTGCCTGTCGTGATATAGCCCTCTCCGATCTCCGGCTGACTCCCTGCAAATCCAATCTGCAGCCAGCCGATGTCATCAAATGTACCAGGCATCTGAGTCTGCCGGCGAATAACGGCAGTAAGTGCACAGCGTACCTGGGCTGGCTGCAGTTCGGCCGGAAGCTCCTGCCTCAGCGCCATCAGGGACAAATGCTGAAACGCACCAAATCGATACGCAAGCGACCGGCCTATCGGCGGGTAGGTTCCTTCCGGCGAAATCAGCCGTTCCAGCACAGCTGCATAACGTACAGCACGATGTTGCACAGGAAGACGCAGCGCATCCCAATCGTCAAACTGGTCGCCGGCCACCTGCAATATATCCACGAGCATCGGCTGAATCACAAAGCTGTTGTAATAATCCCAGTGAAACTGAGGCCCATCTCCGTATATGCCGTCTCCCTTGTACCACTGTTCATGCTGCCGGATGGCATAATCCACACGCATCCGATCCCATGTCTCCACGCCCATTCGAAGCAGCGCTGTCTCAATCATGGCGCTGAACAGCAGCCAGTTACTGAAGACAGGACGAATCCTGCGCGTCGACAGCAAAGCCGTGATTAATTGTGCTCTGGTCTTGTCTGGCAGCTGCTCATACAGCTCCCGGGGAGCACGAATAATCGCATGCGCCAAAAAAGCTGTATCCACCAGAGGCTGTCCACCCCGGATGAAGTTCATATATTCGCTGGAATCCGGGTCTACAGCAGCTTCTATCGCTTTTCGCGCCAGTACTGCCATTTCTGCCCGCTGTTGTCCTTCATCTCCGGTACGTGGGCCGTGTTCTAGCCATGGAGAGATACCAGTGAGGGTCCGTCCCAGTGCTTCAAGACAGGCATAATCGGATCGGTTCTGTACGCCAGGCATATCCCGGCTCAATCGATATTCCGACAAAGCATGAAGAACAGGATGGGCAATCCGAATCAGTGTCTCCACCCAGTACTTTCTATCTTCCGACATGAAGTATCCTCCTTGAATCTGCTTGTTGTGTCATAAAAAAGTATAGAGAATTGTAACCGCTATCACAATAAACTATAATGATCAAAAACTGACCGATCGTGCTGGGAGGCGTATAGAGATGCTGACATTACTATCCTGTGGATACCGTACTGTTCATCACGAAGGGATTATCAGAAACCGTCCGGAGGGATCAGGGAACTATACTTTTATATTTTTCAACAGCAAAACGGAAGTCAAGCTGCGCGATGAGCGCATGGTGATCGAGAAAAATACATTTATCTTTTTCCGTCCGGATACGCCTTATTTCTACCGTGAACTGGAAAGTCCGTTTATCAACGATTGGTTTCACTGCAGCGGCGAGAATCTGTCCGAATTTCTCGCAGATCTGCCCTTTCCGCTGGATACGCCTACAACAGCATCCGATCCACTACTGATTTCTCGCTGCATGATGGAGCTTCAGCATGTTCACCGGCTTAACGGGCCGCTGCGTGAGGAGATTATCGATTGCGATCTGCGATCTTTTTTTATGAAATTGGCCGATTTGCTTCAGCGAACGGCTTCTTATCCGCTGCATCGTTATTATGCTCCCCTGGCGGAGCTACGTAATGATCTGTACCGATCTCCGAGGCAGAATATCTCGGTTACACAGCTGGCAGAGATGCTGGGGATGAGCAAATCCCATTTTCAGCATATGTACAAGCAGCTGTTTGGCTGTTCCGTCATGACAGATATTATTAACGGGAGGATGGAACAAGCGAAGTATTTGCTGGATCACAGCGAAATGTCGGTTACACAAATTGCGGATACCTGCGGTTATGAGAACGATACCCATTTTATGCGTCAATTCAAAAAGTTTGTCGGCAGTTCACCGAGAACATATCGATTCCGCAGCGTATACAAACCGGATACGCTGGATCGTTGAATCTATATATTTTTATAATTTTGCATATCTGATAATTACTGGTATCATAAATAGATTGATTATGGATATACATTCGACTACTTACTGAACAGGAGTGATATCAGATGCTGCGCATTTTATTTGTAAATTTCCCTGCGGAAGGTCATGTGAATCCGACCATCGGCTTAACCCAAGCTTTTACAGCACGTGGCGATGAGGTTCACTACATTACTACCGAGAAATATCAGGAAAGAGTGGAGGCGGCAGGTGCTATCGTTCATCTGCATCCGGATCTGGTCCGCACCGCTTCGATCGACACATCCAATCGGGAAAGTATTAATGAATTTATGAAGATTCATATCCGTACGTCACTCGATATTCTGGAGATCGCCCGGCAGCTGGCAGATACAATGACATTTGATCTGGTGCTGTATGATCGGTTTGGAGCAGGCGAACTGGTACGGGATATGCTGAATATTCCGGGAATTTCTTCTTCTCCCTCCTTCCTGATCTCGAACACGCATATGGCGACCAATCTGTTCCGTCAAAATGCCGAGTCACCAGGTGCACCAGATCCATTTGTGGCAGAGTCTCTGTCACTAATGAAAGAAAAATACGGTGTCGCTCCAAAAGAAATGGTGCAATTTATGAATAATTCGGGAGCGCTAAATATTGTGTATACAAGCCGGTACTTCCAGCCTAATGGCGATCAGTTCGAAGAACAGAATCTATTTATTGGTCCGAGCTTCCCTGAACGCAAAGGCTCGCATGCGTTTCCGCTGGAGCAGCTCACCGATCAGAAAGTACTGTATATTTCCATGGGCACCGTGCTGAGTCATATTGAAGAATTTTTCAATACCTGTATCGAAGCCTTTGCTGATTTTGAGGGTATAGTAGTGATCGCTGCCGGAGAAAAAGCCGATCTGACCCGGATCAAGCCTGCTCCTGCCAACTTCATTATCTCCTCGTATGTACCTCAGCTCGACGTACTGCGCTATACCGATGTGTTTATTACTCATGGCGGAATGAACAGTGTAAATGAAGGGATTCATTTTGAAGTTCCGCTTGTTGTACTCCCTCAGGACAAGGACCAGCCGATGGTTGCCCAGCGATTGACCGAGCTGCAGGCCGGTTACCGGATCACCAAAGATCAGATCAGTGCAGCGTCCCTACAGACAGCTGTTCAGGAAGTGTTATCCAACCCGGTCTACCAGCAAGGGGTACAGAAAATCAATCAGAGCTTCCAGCAATGCGGCGGTACCGATGAAGCGCTTCGCCATATTGATGCCTATCTTCAGCAGGTAAAAGCATAAGCGATATAAGAGTGTATATGTAATGGCTGAATATTCGATATAACAAGATTCGCTTAATCTGATGTGTGGATATGTTGGCTTCATACAATAAGGCGTACCTGAGTCGTTCATCAGGTACGCCTTATTTGCGAAGTCATATACATGGCTACGACATTCGTATTTATTACTACCACGATACTTCGTCTATGACTTGCTTCCCCATTGAATAACACGAATATTGGACGGTTCAGGCTGCTCCATACCGGTTCCCAGATAATAGCCCGTATGCGGAGGCTGGTTATAGCCTGTATTTTGCCAGGCAATTCCCAGACGGTAGACCGCATCATGCATCAGTGTGACGAATCGGTAATTGGTCTGTTCGGTCGTGGAATAGAGGTGCAGCTCGGTACTGTCGGCATTGCGCAGTACCAATTCTTCACGCCAGTCACCCAGTATATCTGCCTGTAGTGCCGGATTGCCCTTGGTATCATTATTAGACAGATTACCGGTAAATGTAATCAGATTACGCAAGCGCTCATTGGTATAATCCCATTTATCAATCTTCGGCACACCCTGGCGAACAGGCTCTGTAGTGAAATGATGATCCAGCAGTTCACGGCTCAGATCTCCATCCCACCAGATTGCAAAGTTGGAGGAAGGAATACGGCTGGCGATTTTCTCTCCTGATGCTGTAAATAGACCACCTGTTGCACTATTCCACTCTCCATCAATAGCCCACATCTCGGCTCCCGGATACCTTGGGTCGATATCTGCGCTCAATCCGCGTCCGACATCAATCCCCAGCTGTGGCTGTCCCCAGAGAACACGGCCTGTTCGGACATCTTTGAGATCCGCGGAATAGGCAGCATTCGTATTCTCCTGGACCGCCCATTCTTCCAGACCGAGACGCTGAGGATTAAGATCGCTGACATGCATCGCATCACCATGTCCCAGTCCGCTTACCCATAACCCTGATCCATTGTGGTCGATAGCCGCAGCGCCTGTAATAATTTCGTCCTTGCCATCATTGTCTACATCGGCGACAGACAGTTGGTGATTCCCCTGTCCGGCATATTTCTCATTCCCTGGTGTACTGGAATCAAAAGTCCAGCGCTTGGTCAGCTTGCCATCTCTCCAGTCATAAGCGACCAGAACCATACGGGTGTAATAACCACGCTGCATAACCAGACTTGGTCGTTCGCCATCCAGATAGGCGATCGTCGCCAGAAAGCGGTCAACCCGGTTGCCATAGCTATCTCCCCATGAAGCCACATCTCCGCGTGCCGGTTCATAATTTTCGGTAACAAGTTCGCGGCCTGTTATTCCTTCAAAGATCGAGAAATATTCGGGACCACTCAGAATATAACCGCTCTCATTGGCATAACGAGCATTGGCATTACCGATAACTTTGCCCTGTCCGTCCACTGTTCCATCTGCTGTGCGGAAAGCCACTTCGGCTCTGCCATCACCGTCCAGATCGTATGCCATCATATCGAGATAATGGGCACCAGAGCGAATATTGGGTCCCAGGGCAACCCGCCACAGGAAAGTGCCATCCAGTTTGTAGGCATCTACCAGTGTGCTGCCGGTATGGCCACTCTGTGAATTATCCTTGGCGTTAGATGGGATCCATTTGAGAATAATCTCGTATTGTCCGTCTCCATCCAGATCTGCAGTCGTTGCATCGTTGGCGCTGTAGGAATAGACTTCGCCGGTAACTGTTTTGCCATCTGCCGGTTTACGCAGCGGAATACTCAGATGATCGCTGCTCCAGACTTTGGCCGTCTCGGATTTTTTGGGTCCTACTTTGCCGCCTACTGCCTGTACATAATACGTCGACTGGCGGTTACCACCTGCATCCAGAAAGTTCGTGGTGCTGCGGATCGGGTCGGTGTTTACTTTTTTGCCATCCCGATAGAGGTCAAATCCAATAGAATCCGGATCGGTACCGAGCAGGCGCCAGCTCACATAAATACCACCGGCTTTGGGGATAGCCACCAATCCTCGATTCAGATATTCCATCTGAAGAGGCGGCAGTTGGACAGGCGTCTCCTGGAGGGTGACTCCTGCTGATTCGCTGCCATCTTCAAAAGCAGCTTTGACAACAAAGGTATACGTTGTATTGTTTTTCAGCTTATCAATTGTAGATATATAGGTGCCGCGTGCGACTGTATCCACCAGCTTGAGCTTCTGATTTTTTTGTGCCTGATAAATATGGGCTTCGGTATAAGTAGGATCAATCGTCTCTTCCCAACCGATCTTGACCTTGCCATTATGAGCTTCCGAAGTGACATACCGAAGATCGGGATATTGCTCCAGTCGGGTCACATTCAGTGTATACGTACGAGAAATGTCCGTATACGTGTCGGATATGACACGAATCGGAATCGTAGTCGATAATCCATCCAGCGTAAACGGTATGGAAGCGCCGCTAGTGGCCGGACGATCTCCGACATTCAGCTGTACCTTGTCGGCATCACTCGCTGTAGCTGCAATATCGAGCGTATTCACAGAATACGGAACTTCCATCTGGTACTGGAGCACCGATGGATCAAAACCAGGAGTTAATCCTGGTGTAAAATCCTGCGCTTTTACCTGTAAGTTGCTCAGATTCAGGTCCAGATTGGTAACGTGTGCATTTGCGAGCTGAATAGTGCCACCGTCTCGTCCCAGATAGAATCCGACGCTGCTGATTCGAGCTACTTTATTACGGAATGCTTCCTGCCACTCGGCTATAATACGGCCTGTCGACAGATCGGTAATAGTTGTCTTATACGTCTGGCCAGGGATGTTAATAACATATTGAAGTCGATACCAGGTAGACGGATCATAGGCAATGCGATTCGCAGAAAATGTACCCTGTATACTGCCTGATCCGATACCGGTATTTACTGCTGCAGCACTGGTCGCATTGATTTTGCCGTCCATCATATACAGGGAACCACCATTCTGACCCGGTATACGAATATCGAATTCGGCAACCATACCGCCGGTTTGTGCAGCAAAACGCTGGCCGATATAGGAAGAACCGGAAGATGTATTTTTTATATCCGCATACGTGATTCCGGTGACGGTTTCTTTGACGATACGGACAACAGGTGCAGCGCCTTCCTTGCCCCATGCGTTACCGCTGCCTATAGTAAAAGATCCTGACGGATAGCGACCAAAATCTTCATTCACTAATACGGTATTTTCTGCCTGCACAGAAGCCGGAACAGCAGGATATACGAGTGACAGAATGATGATCATAATAAGAGTTCTGGACCATATCTGTCTGCTTAACTGCTTGCGTTTATAAAAATGCATGAATTAAATCCCTCCCTGAATCTGATATATTCATACAAGAGTGCATTACCATAATTTATTGAAGCGCTTTCAAAACACCTCCTGTATATTGATGTGGTCAGTATGTCACCTGAATCCATATAGAGTCTAGCAGTTTCACAACGACAAGAAAACGGCTAATTTGTTCATAAAGGCGTTTATTCTGAATTATCATTTATTTACTGTCTATTCCTTCGGTATTCTCATATGTAAAAATAAGGGATTTATCCCATATCGCTATATTCTACTACGGATATGCGCTGTACCTGTCCCTTACACAGGATAAAAGCTGCCGAGAAGCTGCAATTTATCAAGTGTTCCAAGCGCGTAATGATGAGTCTGTCCAAAACGACATACCAAAAAAGCCGTGAGCATGTTCACGGCTTCTGGTATTTTTTTTTGCCAAGTACATCTGTTATATAAACAGATGGTTGAGTTCCTTTTTATTCATTACTTTCCCTATTTGATATTGAGCATTAGCTTCCATGCTTCCTCGATCTTGTGTACACCTGCTGCCACTGATTCTTTGCCAAGCAGGATATTCGTAAGATTAGGAGTGAAATCATTAAACATCTGCGAACCTTCCGGGATCAACGGTCTTGCTTTGGCAACGTCTACCTGGGCTTTGAATCCCTGAATAATCGGATCATTCGCCAGCTTCTGATCATCATAGACACTCTTCTGCGTAGGCAGTGTTCTCAGTGTCTGTGATTGGAGCAGCTGGGTATCTGCACTGGTTAGATACTTGATAAGCTCATAGGATTCCTTGGGATAGCTGCTGTATTTGGAGACGACAAAGCTGTGTCCGCCTATTGGAGAACCCTGTCCTTTGGGTCCTGCTGGAATCTGGGCAATTCCCAGATTATCGGCATCCTTGAACTCTTTACCATTCAGAAGCTCCAGAATCGCCCATGGACCATTGATAATCATGGCGGATTTCCCATCGGTAAAGTCCTTCATCATTCTGCTGTAGGAATCGTTGAAATCCGGGTATTTCTGTGTGACACCCTGCTGTTTGAGCTGAAGCATAAACGAGAACGCCTTTATGGAATCAGCTGAAGTCACTTCGATCTGGCGATCATCGCTGATTGTTCCTCCACCGAATGCCCATAGATAAGGCAGCGCATAATAGGAGTCATTATTCAGATAGATACCATACCGATCGCCTGTCGATACTTTCCGGGCGATCTGCAGCAGTTCATCCATAGTGGCCGGTGGAGAAGCATAGCCGGCTTCCTGCAAAATGCGCTTGTTATACAGAAGCGCTGGCGCTTCCAGTACCGAAGGCAATCCATACAGATTCCCCTGATATTCGTCGGATTTCAGCGCCGATTCTACATAACCGGATTTGTCATTTGCATTAGCCAGCTGATCAAGCGGATATAAAAGATCCAGATCTGCAAATTCCGGTATCCAGCTGTTGTCCGCGCGGAATACATCGACCTGCTCATTACTCAGCAGCGCAGATTTGAATTGGTTGGACGCTGCCCCAAAATCGACAGATGCCAGAGTGACTTTGATATGCGGATGCTCTGCCTGAAATGCATCTATCCTTTTTTGCAGAAATTCGGTCTGCGCTCCTTTGTCGGTAGTCGTCCAGAATGTCAGAGCTACGTCTTCGGTCTTGGCATTGGAACAGGAGGCCAGCGTAAATGTCATTAGTACAGCACTTATAAGCAATAGTATTTTTGTTCTCATTGTCCGTTTTCCTCTTTTGCCAGTTTGAATTTGCCGATCAGATCACTCAATTCTTCGGCCAGACTGGCCAGAGCTGCCGATGAAGCAGAGATTTCTTCCATCGAAGCCAGCTGTTCTTCGGTCGAAGCAGCAATACTGTGGGTACTGGATGCATTCTCCCTGGCGATTCCGGATATCTGATCCATAGTAACAACCATCTTTTCTGTATCTTCCTTGATATACGTCGTAGAGTGCGTAACTCCCTCTATATCCTGCTCTACCTGCTGGATGAGCTGCATAATGCCTTCAAAGGAATGGCCTGCCACTTCGATCAACTGGATTCCTTTTTGTACTTCCATCGTTCCATGAGTCATTTCTTCCTTGGCAATTCCTGCTTCACTCTGTATACCGTTGATCAGGGAAGCAATCTGGTTCGCAGAATCTTTGGACTGCTCGGCCAGCTTGCGCACCTCTCCGGCAACTACAGCAAATCCTTTGCCCTGTTCACCAGCGCGTGCTGCTTCGATGCTCGCATTAAGTGCCAGCAATTCGGTCTGCTTGGTAATCTGCATAATGAGCTGGATGGCCTGTCCAATCTGAATCGCCTGGTTGTTCAGTCCGGCTACGATCCGGTCGAGCTTGCTATTGCTTTCTTCAATAACACGTACCTGTTGAATCGCATTGACCAGATCCAGTTTACCCTGGGCAGCTGTGGTCGAGGTGGTATGGACGGTATTCAGCACTGTCTGGTTATTGGCCGAGATCTGCTGTACATTATTGGACAGCTGATTGATCACCTGCATATCGTTATCGATATGATTGGCCTGCTTCTCGGTTCCTGCTGTAATATCCTGCATAATTACAGCGATATGCTCGGTCGCTGTGCTCGTCTGCTCTGCGCTGGACTGAAGCTGAGCGGAAGATGCAGCCACCTGCATCGACACATCTCCGGCACTGCTGATGACCGAGCGCAGCGATTGGGTCATGGTATTGAATGCTGCTGCCAGATCGGTCAGTTCATCTTTGCCTTTAAAATGAAGTTCTTCTACCGATAGATCGCCCTGGGCCACGGTAATAGCTGATTCCTTTAGCAGTCGGATACGGCGGATCAGATAGTTAGACAGCAAAAAGGCAATAGCCAGCGACAGCAGTGTAGCAGCTGCAGCCATCACGATATTCACCATCAGACTGGTCTGACTCGTATTCGCAATCTGCTCCTTGTATTGTTGAACCTTGGCTTCTTCTTCCTTGACAAATGATAATAGCGAGAAAGCTACCGGGTCGAATGAACGCCGGGTAAAACGTTCCTGCGCAATTGTCAGATTGCCTGCTTCTCTCAGGCTCATAATATCTTCCGCGTTTTGCTGATATGTGTTCCAATGGGCTTCAAACTGCTGAATATTGTCTGAGGCTTCGCCCTTAGTAAGTATTTTCATATGCTGAACCATTTTTTTGACCGATTCGGTATCGGCCTGATAACGACTTTTAAAATTGTCTTTCAGATGATCGGGTGCAAGCAGATAATGGGCACCATCATCATTCGCCATACGCGCAAACAAATTAAGCATCTGGGCATTTTCCAGACGCTCCTGCGCCAGCATAATATGGCTGGTTAACTGGGTGATTCGCTGGGTCATCATATTGGAGACGATTACAGTCACCAGTAAAAGCAAAATAATACACGCAAAACTCAAATATAACTTCCATCGCATTGAAAAAGACAAAGAATTTCCCCCGCTCCTGTTGAATAAACAACTAAATAGTCAAACTACGTAGTATATCGACAGTAATCTACATAAAATGAAGATAAAATACATGAACTGTAATATATTATTTATACCACTTAATTAATAATCTAAAGTTACCCATCATTATAAAGCATTTTTTCTGACATATTAGTATCTATGACTGCAGATAACTACCGGATACATAACATTTTATGTACGCCTATATTATGGAGTAAGGAAAAGCGAGCATTGGTTTACGCTGGATATCTTTCATTTCCATAAAAATACCCTCTGTCTATTGAACAGAGGGTAACGCTTATATTTAGCTGCAGCTGTCTATCTGTACTCTATCCTCACGGCTCATCCATATACAATGAAATACCTGATAGTATAGATGTCTATTCCTCATTTTTCTCAACGGACTGCTCTTCAAAAAAATGGGCAATCTCGACGATCATCGCCCCCATTCGTTCCAGTTCCGGTACGACAATACGTGTGATGCCTTCTTCGCGCAAAGCATCCGCAGTAACTTTGCCTACAGCTGCGGCCAGTACATGATGATTAAATGTATCTTGAAGTGCTTCTTGCTGTCCATGCTCTTTGGCATAGTCGAACAGGTAATTAACCTGCACCTGGGTAGTAAAGCTAACCGCATCAACCTGATGCTGGAGCAGTTCATCGGTTAGCTGCGCCAGTATCTCCCTGTCCGGCGCCTGATAGCGATAAGGCAGTACGGCCTGTACTTTCATCCCCGGCTCACTACTGATAAAGTCGTGCAGCTGGGACGTTAATTCTCCATGAAGCTGCAGCCACACCTGACAGCCATTAAAATCAAAAGCATTCAGCTTGTCGATCATATTGGCGATTGTCCCGTCATCTGCGCTAACAACTGGATGCACACCGGATTTTTTGAGATAAGCCTTGGTGCGGTAACCGCGACAGGCTACTTTGGCTTTTTGCAGGCGTTCTTCAAACAGAGGTAGAATACCTTGCCGTTCTGCCGATTTGTAGATCGCTTCATAGCCGATACCGGTTGTGAAAATAATCCAGTCCGCCCCCTGCTCTGTCAGCTGCCGGACGTCCTTATCGATTTCGGCAGGATCAGCGGGCACCAATCCCTGTAAAGAACGAACCCGTGCTTTTCCTCCCCTGCGCTCAATCACTTCTGCCATATCTTCCGGAATTTTGGAACCGGTGATCACGATCGTTTTGCCTTCAAGTTCTTTGGTCATTGTCTGATTCGCCTCCACTCTTTGGAATACCGATATGCACGCGTTCCCCGCTCAGCAGCACCGGATAGGTAGTTACCTGACCGGTATCGGGATCGAGTACCTGTCCATCGGTCATTCGGATGCGCCAGTCGCAGATAGGATCGAAAAGAATATGTTCTGAGACCATTCCTTCAACGAGTGTACCGCCTTTGGGGCCCGGGCTTTTATTTTCCAGGGCATACAGGGCACCGTCGGATGTTTTGAACAGGGCAATTTCCTGTTCACCGATGATGACTCGTCTGCCTACCCTTTCCATAAAATCATCTATGCTGCCCACCTCATAATACGTATAATTCGGATCTGCTGCAGATGAAGACATCGATACACGCCTCCTTAGGATTGGGTCGTCGAAATCCGCACATCGTCAAACATTTTCTCGCGCAGGTTCTGATTATCCAGAATCTCATTCCACGGCTCCTGCACCTGACTCAGCGCCAGCTCGATTCGCTCGACCAGAGCATAGCGGCTGTCCAGGTCATTAACAACGACATCCATCACTTTTGGCAGACCGATTCTCTCAATCCAGTCCGAGGTTCGCTCCAGGTATTTGCCGGTCTCGCGGTAATACTGGATAAAAGCAGCTATAATCTCCAGCAGCTCTTCGTCTGTTTTTACTTTGCAAAGCAGCTCTGCCAGCCGTGCCTTGATTCCTCCGTTACCGCCGACATAAATTTCCCATGCTCCTTCATTACCGACGATCCCGATATCTTTGGTAGAAGATTCGGCACAGTTACGCGGACAGCCGTTAACCGCCATTTTGAACTTGGCCGGCATATCGAGTCGTTCGAATCGCTTCTCGATCAGCACTCCCATCGTAATCGAATCCTTGGTACCGAATCGACAGAATTGGGAACCGACACAGGTTTTTACAGTACGTAGCGCTTTGGCATAGGCGTACCCTGACGGCATTCCCAGGTCTCTCCAGATGTTGGGCAGATCTTCTTTTTTGATTCCGAGCAGATCGAGACGCTGTCCACCGGTGACTTTGACCATTTTCACATTATATTTAACAGCGATATCCGCAATCAGGCGCAGATCTTCGGGTGTGGTTACACCGCCATACATGCGGGGAACGACACCGAATGTACCATCTTTTTGGATATTGGCATGCATGCGTTCATTTACAAAACGGGAATCCCGCTCATCTACATGCTCAGCCGGCCAGATCATGCCCAGATAATAATTGAGTGCCGGTCGGCATTTGGAGCAGCCTTCTTTGTTGTTCCACTCCAGTGCATAGCGAACCTCCTGCGAGGTGATAAGTCCTTTTTCCTTGATCTCGCGTACGACTTCATCACGGCTGAGTGACGTACAGGAACAGATCGTTTCCTTTTTGGCAGCAGCAGAGTCATACTGATCACCCAGCACATACTGCAGAATCTGCTCAATAACAGGACGGCAGCCGCCGCAGGAACGACAGGCACTGGTCGTAGACTTGATCTCATCTACCGTCGTCAGCCCATTTTCTGTAATCGCATCGACAATTCGTTTTTTACTGACACCATTGCAACCGCATACAATCTCTTCGTCTGCCAGATCGGCGACTGTATTCTCTGTATCGGGTGCGCCCTGTCCTACTATGGCGGTATGAATTGCTTCAGTCATCACTGCGCCGGTACGAATCCACTGCTGCAGCCGCGACGCTTCACGTCCATCGCCGACCAGGATTCCACCGACGATGCGCCCTCCGCGCATAAGTACTTTTTTGTAAATTCGCCGCCAGTCATCATGCATCCGCACGACGGCCAGGTCTTCGTTATCCATAAATTCACCCGCCGAGAACACATCCACGCCCGAGATCTTAAGCTGGGTCGATACGACCGAGCCTTCATATGGCGATGTCTCAATATCGCATAGATGCTTGGCCAGTACAGCTCCCTGTTCAAACAAAGGAGCTACCAGACCGTAGGAGATTCCGCGGTGTTCGTTACATTCGCCTACTGCATACACATCGGGTGCTGAAGTACGCATATAATCATCGACCAGAATCCCGCGATTCACCGCGAGTCCCGCAGACTGAGCCAGTTCGATATTAGGCTTGATTCCTGCTGCCATGACGACAAACTCGGCTTCCAGTTCGGTTCCGTCTGCAAATCGTATTCCACTGACGCGCTCATCTCCAAGAAATTCAGCAGTTTGTTTGCCTGTCGCAAACTTGAGACCCTGGCTCTCTAGCTCGGCCTGCAGCATATGCGAAGCTACCGGGTCCAGCTGACGTTCCATCAATTCTTTGAACAAATGGACTACGGTCACATCCATTCCCAGCTTGAGCAGTCCTTTGGCTGCTTCCAGACCAAGCAGTCCTCCTCCGATCACAGCCGCTTTGCGGTATAGATCTGCTGCATGGAGCATTTGCTCGCAATCGGCAATATCACGGAATCCCACAATGCCCTGCTTGTCCACTCCCGGTACCGGCAGCATAAATGGACGCGAGCCGGTAGCAATCACCAGCCGGTCATAAGCGACAACCATCCCATTGCTGGCCTGTACTGTTTTGGATCCGGTATCTATAGCGGTTACCTGGGTTCCTGTGTACAGCTCGATTCCATGCGCATCATACCAGTCGCGATCATTCAAAATGATCTCTTCGATCGATTTGCTTTTTTCCAGTACGTAAGACAGCTGAATCCGATTGTAATTGGGATACGGCTCACTCCCAAATACCGTAATCTGATACATCTGTGGAGACAGCTTGAGAATATGCTCCACCGTGTTAATACCAGCCATACCATTTCCGACAATTACCAGCCTTTTCTTCCCATCCAGGTTTGTCATGTGTCGGCCTCCTTGTTGAGACAAGAATTCAGTTCAACCATTATTAACCTTCCAGTTTACTGTAAAATCAATCCGGTTACACTGCAATCGTATCGTTATGATGAATGGTCTGATTTATCCGTTGTCATGCGCTCTCTTGAAGTCTCTCGTCCTGCAGATACAGGTTTTAGCCGGCCTGCTTTACCCAGTCCAGAGGGGGGCATATTAATATAAATAGATTCATAGGCGCCTGCCTCTACCGCGTAGGTTTCATGATAAATCCCCACCGCTTCCCCCGCTCTGGCTTTGCGATTGAAGTCCTGCCACGCTTGTAGATGCTTGGCTCCACCGCGTGCATACTGCTCCAATTGTTCGTAGGAACGCCAGTACTGCACTATCGATAATCCACGTCCGGAGATAAAATAAGACGCGTCCAGAAAGCCCAAATCTTTATTCGCGTATAGTTCACTCAGCATAGGTCCCATCGATTGCATAACCGGCAGCCACCGATGAACAGCCAGCCATTTATTGATCCGCACTCCGATAATGAATACGACAAAGGAACCTTCGATTTCCGCTGTTTGACGACCCTTTATTATTGGACTCATCTTAATTATTGCTCCTTTATCCGGCTGGATTGTTAGTAATTACATATATTTTCTGGTTGATCGATTGCAGTTACAGACTTACCAACCAACTTTTCTATAAAGTATAACATTCCCTTGTGTAATTTCCGTTAAATATTATATTAGATTCCAGTAAAAGGAATATTCGTTTATAAGAACATATCAGTCACCTACTGGAAACAGACCCGTATGGCAGCTGCATCGTTAGGCAGCCAGGGTATATCATCTACGCTTATGCATCATACTAATAGGGGAACGAGGGGATAGTATCGATGAGAGCAAGTCGCATCCTGAAAAAAGCAGCACAATTCGCACGCAAGCCCGTTGTACAGGTTACGGGTGCAGTTGCATTAATCGCCATTTGTTTTCTGGCTCCGGCAGATATGATTTCTGCCCCTGAAGGCAGCGCCTATTTTGCAGAGAAGACAGCAGACTCCACTTCGGAGGATGACAGTAACATCATCCAAATTCCAACCGATCCTCCGACTATTGTGTCCCAACTTCCAGAAGCCGAAGATCCAGCAGGTGTCAGTTATGTCACCGGTGATATGGTCAGCAATGAGCCTGGTGGAAGACTGCCGATTAGTATAGCCGTAGAGAGACAAGTCAGCGATTCAGCCTGGCTGAAAGACAAGCTTACTATCGGCCCCAAAGAAGCGGCACTGACTGCAGATATGCTGCGCAAAGATGGCGGAACTATCGGCATCTTCGGTATGCCGCCTGCGGAAAAGAAACAGGTAGGAGATCTTTACTTTGTATTCAGGCAGCGGGCAGCAGAGCTATTCTCCGTATCTCATCAGGGTGTATTCATTTATGCATTGTACGGGCAGCTGATGCTCCCGCCTGATACCGTATCAACTCTGATCGGGGATTTGAATATACACCTTCATACCGATCACGGTGCCGCCAAGCCAGATGGCGCCCAGGGTACACCGATGGAATTCATTAATGATTTTCCTCAGGGAGGTATCTGGCTGAACTTGCCGGTAGAGAACCGCGATATCGACGAAAACGACCTGACACGGCTGAAGATTCATGCTACTTATCCAAACGGTCAAAAAGAATATCTGTCTGCCGAGCTTACGCATTACGATGATGAATATCCATATGGAATGAAATTTGAAGCCAAGCAAAATGCTATCTACACTGTCGTGCTGCCGGGTATCTGATCTGAAAAGACTTCATTAATGCTGGGAAAGCCTGTTTGCCGGATCGTCAGGCAGGCTTTGACAAGGAGAGTTATGATCCCATGACACTGACCATTCACACTGTATTCAAAAAAATGATATTGTTATCAGCATTAACTGCTGTTCCGCTTGCATATACTCTTCTTGGCTATTCTGCACAGCCGCTAACAGCTATCCTCGCTTCTCAAGATGGGACAGGACGTTATCTGGTTAGCTACAGCAACGAGAATGGCAAAGAGACACTCTCCCGACTCGCCGGCACAGCTACCCATTCCCACATGATTAATCTTGATTATCTGAGTATGGTAGCGATTACCCTGACTCCAGCTCAAAAAAGCGAGCTATCCCGGCAGCAGGGCATTTCACACATTGAACCAAGCGTCAAATATACGAATGCTATTCAGAGCAATTCGGTACAATCCGTCAGTGTGACCAAAGGAGAACAGGCTTCATGGGGATATCAGACCGTAGATGCCGAGATTGGATTCCAGAAACAATATACTGGAAAAAATGTAAAAGTAGCAATTCTGGATACCGGCATCTCGCCGCATTCCGATCTGAAAATAGCAAGCGGCATATCCACAGTCGATTATACGTCCGAATATACGGATGATAACGGACACGGCACTTTTGTCGCAGGAGTCATCGGCGCATTGAATAATGGCAAAGGATTGATCGGACAAGCGCCTGATGCCCAGCTGTACGCCGTGAAAATTCTAGATAAGCAGGGAAGTGGAACGACAGAGGATCTCGCCGAAGGATTGAACTGGGCGATTCAGCAAAATGTAGATATTATCAATATGTCTATTTCTTTTCCACAAGCTTCGCCTGCTGTCGAACAGATGCTGCAATCTGCCCATGGCAAAGGGATACTCATGATCGCTTCTGCCGGAAATCATGGTACCGCCGATGCTGCTGCCGATACAGTCGAGTACCCTGCACGCTCCCCTGAGGTGATGGGTATTCTTACCGTGGACAGTCAGTTGGAACGAGCTGATTTCTCCGCTTCCGGCAGTGAAGCCGATGTAGCTGCACCCGGTGTATCTATTATCAGTACAGCCAACAATGGCAAGTACGAGCTGCGTGACGGTACCTCTGTCTCTGCTCCTTTTGTTAGCGGACTGGCTGCTGTACTAAAAGAAGCGTATCCGAACAGCACCAACGAACAGATTCGTCAGGCAATTAGCTCGACTGCTGTTGATCTGGGCGTGCCTGGCAAAGATAATCTGTATGGATACGGCATGATCTCCTATCAGCACTTATTCGACTCCACTTCTCCACTGGGTAAATAGAACAATGCAATACAGCAGATTGCAGTACAGCCAAACAGACCCTATTCAACAGATGGAATAGGGTCTGTTTGGCTGTATACACTACTCTATTGACTGGTTCACCGTCTCAAAATAATCCACTACAATCTGGCGAAACTCCAGGGCAGCCTGCGAAATATAGCGATTCCGATTCCATAACAGCGCAATCTCCCTGCTCAATTCATTATGCTGCAAAGCCAGATAATGGATAGGCTCGTACGGATCTTTCGCAGTTCCCGGCATAAAAGCAATACCTATTCCCATCGCCACCAGAGTACCGAGTCTGGCGGGCTCGTCTCCTTCATAGACATACCTGGGTACAAATCCGGCAGATTGACAAGCGGCATCGACCTGATTACGTATACCGTAGCCTGTTCGAACTCCTACAAATGATTCTTCTGCAAGTTCATTCAGGGAAACACGCTTTCGTTCACACAACGGATGCCCTTTGGGAACAGCAACCAGAATCGGATCATTATATACAATCTGGCATTCAATATTTTCCCCATATACCGGTGGCGATGAGAGGCAAAAGTCCACTTCACCCTGCTCAAGCAATGCCGTCATCTCCTGCAGGGCTAGCATCTGTACATGAAATTGAATATCCGGTCGTTGCTGGCGGAATGTTTTCAGAATACCAGGCAATGTGCTTGCTGTAGTTACTGCCAGTTCAAGCGTGATGGATTGGCGATGAGCCAAATCCCTGATTTCCCGTTTCCCCTGTTCTAATTCCAATAATGCCTTTTCAGTACGCTGAAGGAATCGCTGTCCGGCTTCATTCAACCGCAAATTTCTCCCGGTCCGATCAAATAAAGGCACGCCCAGATCTTCTTCCAGCCGCTGAATTGTCTTGCTAAGCGAAGATTGGGTGACATGCAGATGCCGGGCCGCTTCGGTCATATGCTCTATCCGTGCTACAGTCACAAAGTATTGCAGCTGAAGCAGCTCCATAGGCTCACCTCCATTCATTCCTTGTAGTCAATGAGATCATAACATAAAAGGCGTTGGAGTAAATGAATCACCTCTCTTATGATGAAATTATCGTATTCAGAGGAGGAGTTATATAATGAGCAAGCGCAGCTGGTGGTTAATGATTTCGATCGGATTGGGTATTATGCTGAATCCATTGAACTCGTCGATGGTTGCTGTAGCTATTCCCAACTTGCAGCATACGTTTCAATTGAATTACACTGCCGTAAGCTGGATTATTTTTGCCTTTTATATTGCCAGTGCGGTTACCCAGCCGGTGATGGGCAGAGCCAGTGATTTGTTTGGCCGCCGGAAAATATTTCTGGCCGGGCTTTTGGTCTCTTTTATCGTCTCACTATGTGCTCCGTTATCGATAAGCTTTGGCTGGCTGATTGTATTCCGCATTGTACAATCTATCGGCACCAGCATGATGGTAGCCGTTGGCATGGCCATTGTGCGTATTCATATCACAGAGAAGCAGTCCACCGCTCTGTCGGTATTATCGATTTTTTTGTCCGGAGCAGCAGCGATAGGACCTTTTATCGGGGGATTATTAATGTACTGGTGGGACTGGCGAGCGATTTTTCTGGGAAATATTCCATTTGTGATCGCCAGCATGCTATTGGCCTGGAAAGTGATTCCGGACGACAAAGCATCGATACCTAAGGCAGACCGGCTGACACTTGGCAAATGGATGATCCGAATAGATGCAGCAGGCATCTTTCTTTTTACCCTGGGTCTGGTTGCTCTGCTGCTGGGAGTATTGTCTGCCCAATCCTCACATAGCTTATCTGTATATTCGTTTACGGTCGGACTGGCAGGTATTATTCTATTGGCAGCATTTATATGGCATGAGCGGCGAGCGGCATCTCCTTTTATTCCTTTGCGTATATTTGCTCGTCATCCTGCAATGACATGGGTTAATATCGAATTTGTGGTTGTTAATCTTATCTTTTATGCTGTATTTTTCGGGCTGCCCTCTTATCTGCAGATTGTACGGCATATCAGCGAATTGAATACAGGAATCCTGATGCTCAGTCTGGGAATATGCTCGCTGCTGGTCTCTCCTGTGGCCGGACGATGGATTGACCGCTCAGGACCAGGCCCTGCTTTACTCTTCTCTGCGATGTTCATGACACTGGGTTCTATAGGACTGGTTGCTCTGGGTCCTGATTCGGGCATGATCGGTATCTGTATGGCGCTAGGTGCTTTTGGCATCAGTAATGGGCTGAATAATGTTGGTATGCAGGCAGCTTTGTTTGCAGCTTCGCCCAAGGAGATCATTGGTGTAGCATCAGGGCTGTTCAGTACCTCCCGATATATAGGCACCATTTTGTCTTCCCTGCTGATCAGCATTGTAGCGGGAACACAATTTACCTTTGCAGGATTTCGACTGTTGGGTGTAATCCTGACCATTGCTGCTGTTCTGCTCGTATGTATGCAATGGCAGCGGTACAAGAGACATCAGCATATCAGTTCTGATACTCTCTCTTGAGAAAAGAAAGTCTGCTTCCCCGTCTCCCTGCTGCATAGCAGATAAAAAAGACACTGACTATTTTCTTGCCGGGTTAATCCTGTGATTTTTTCTTGCGGATTTTCGGCTGTGTGAGGTGATAGCTGTGTTCCACCATATCCTGGATCTCTTCCAGCGGAATCTCGCCTTCCAGATTCACAGTGTTCCAGTGCTCCTTGTTCATATGATATCCAGGCTGTACATCCGTATACAGGGTACGCAGAAAATCTGCCTTGAGCGGATCACATTTCAGATTCACACATAGATGACCATGACGCTGGAAAATAAGCGCAAATGACTTTTTATTGCCTTTATGCCGCATCACTGTCCATGTCTCATCAAACGGATAATCTTTGTACACTCCCGGATATGATAAACAATATTCGATGAATTGCTCTTCGTTCATTAGTAACCTCCTCTAGGCTTTACTGCTGTAAGATCCATTTATTCAGCATACAGGAAATTTCTATAGTCGGGCAATACGAGGACAGAGAATGAACGAAGAAACCGCCTGTACCTGTCCTGCCTAAAATTGTCTGTGCTTCAAACAAAACAAGCCAATTCCCTTGGCCCCAGGGAATCGGCTTGTTCGTTTAGAGAATACTTCGTATTAAAAAAGCACAGGAGCTGCCATTTGAACATAGATCTCTTATTTAATCAACCTTACTTAACCAACGATACTGTAAATCCTGATTTGTTATTTGGCCTGATGCAAATAGCTTGGAATCATTGTCTCAAAGGATGGGAAAGCATAAATAAGTTTGTCCGCATCTTCGGCTGTCAGACCCAGCGTAATCACAGGAGTCAGACTGTTGATGATCTCTAGCGCTTCCTGGCTGTAGGCTGCTGCACCGACCAGCTTTTGCTCCTGATTATAGATCAGTGTCAGATGGGCTTCGGTATCATTGCGTCCGGCAAAGTCCCACTGCTTACCCAGCTCGATCGGTTTGACTGTATACTCTTCTGATTGTTCCGCTTCTTCGATACTGATACCGATCTGGGCGATTCTCGGTACTGTAAAAGCAATCGTAGCAATAGGCGGATACTTAATTGGAGCATTGATCATACCCATCAGCGAACCGGCCAGGTATTTGGCTTCAAATACGGCTGTTGGTGTCAGGCGCGGCTGCGTTTTGTCAAGAATATCGCCTGTCGCATAGATATGTGGCTGTGATGTCTGCAGACGATCATTAACTACAATGCCGTGTTTATTATATTCTACACCAGCCGCTTCCAGATTCAGCTGATCTGCATTTGGCACACGACCAGTTGCGTTAATAACCAGACCTGCCGTTAGCTGCAGTCCCTTCTCCGTAGTAACTGTCAGCTCACTGCCCTGCTGCTCTACAGCAGTCACATGATCGTTGAAATGGAATTGAATACCGTCTTGTTTCATTTTTTCGATCAATTTATTGGCATAAGGCTGCGGAAATCCATTAAGTATATGATCCGAAGATTGAACAACATGTACTTCAGCCCCCGTTTTGACCGAGATCGAAGCCAGCTCCATCGATACATAACCGGCACCGATAAACACGATGCGTTCTGGCAATTCCGGCAAGTACAGGAACTCGTTGCTGGTCTGCATATACTCTTCTCCCGGTATACCGAGTGTAGCCGGACGGTGACCCGCAGCGATTACGATATTCTCTGCTGCATACTGCTCGTTGTTTACTTCAACCGTATGGTCATCAACGAAGCGGGCTTCTCCACGAATAATTTCGATACCGGCCTGCTTCAGATTTTGCTCCATTTTATCCGGCAGTGCTCCGAGAATTTTGTTTTTATGATCCATCAGCTTTTGCCAGTCCAGCTTGAATTCGCTGGTTAGTCCAGCTGCACCGAATAGCTCTGCATCTTCCATTACTTTGATCGGTCCATCCAGAATAATCTTGGGGTTACATCCGTAGTTGGTACATACGCCCAGAATTTTATCCCGTTCAATCATGGCTATTTTTTTGCCCGATTGGCTAAGCGGCAATGCTGCATTCCATGCTCCCTGTCCACTTCCAATAAAGATAATATCGAATTGTTTAGTCATAATGATCCTCCTGTTTTCTGCGAATTATTGTCCTGAATAATAGTTTTAATTAGTAGCGCGTGATTAATTAATACTACAAATGATTTTGTACCATCTATTTACTATTACCCAATAACAAAGGATTACCACAGCTTTGAAGAGGATCAATTTTATGAACGCCCGTTATCGTTTACTTTGTTGCCTTACAGGAAGGGATTATTTACAGTCGGTCAAACCGTATTTAACAAAGCTTTTATATAATCCATCCTGCTCGAGTGTATCGGTAATATCGTCTGCGATCTCCAGTAACCCGGGTCTCGCATTACCCATGGCAATTCCAATTGCGCAGTATTCCAGCATCTCGGCATCGTTCATTCCATCCCCGATAGCTATAGTCTGTTCACGGGACAATTGCAGATGATCCAGCAGATCGGCGATAGCTATCGCTTTATGTATACCGGGAATCATCAGCTCTCCGCTATTTGGGCCAAACATAGGCACTGTACATTGGATCACTTCGAATTTACCTTCGAACTCTTCACGGATCTGTTCGAATGGCAATGGGCTATCCAGAAAACATACCTTGTTAACATCGTCCTTATATAGATTGGATTCGCCGTAGGTGAGCCCGGCAATAAACGGATGCGGCATCTGTTCCATACGCTGCCTGGCGGCAGGGTCATTCTGAACATCTCCATAGATCAGCTGTTCCAGCTGAGGTCTGAGACCGGCACTCGCATACAGCGCGGCATTGGATTCCAGATAAAACTGGATACCATGCCGGTCAAAAAAATCCACCATATGACGTACATCTTCCGGTTGTACCTTTTTGTGGTATAGCACTTCATTTTCAATCTCTACATATCCCCCGCCTGCTCCAATCAATCCATCAAAACCGATATCCCAGATCGAATCATAGATTTCCGCCTTGGATCTTCCTGTACAGAGAAACAGCAGATGATTATTCTCCCGGGCTTGTCTGCAGGCTAATGCAGCGGATTCGGGTACATGCCCATTATCATCGACCAGCGTACCGTCAATATCGATAAATACAATTTTACGATCCGTATTATTCATAAGTTACCAGCTCCCTGATTTTGAAATATATTCGCGCCTTTTCTCTGCCCAGTTAACGAACAATAGGACTGTGTTTATTAAATAGCACATCGCCGAGAACAGCTATAAGAACAGCTTTCTACCCTATTGGTGAGTACTCTATTCGTACTGGAAGTACTTTGCACTTACTGGAAATGCTCTGCTCTTATTGTGAGTGGATCTACTTCTCACTTTAATCGTTGAAACGGGTTACATGTCAAATCATCTTCTCTCTCCTCTCACCACATATCAGAAGCAAAAAAAAGCTGCCGGAATTGAACCCGGCAGCTTTTTTATTCGGTTTATTTACATCTGCTTGCTAGGGAAGTCCTCTATTCTTCTACAACCAGTCCGTACATTTTGCAGGCTTCTTCCAAGCCACCCACAAAATACTTGTCAGAGGTTGTAAAAGCCCACTCTCCATCAATTTTGCGGAATTGACCCAGCACCAGCGTATCACATACGGCACTAGGCATATATTCAAATGTATGGTACAGATCCAGCTCATTATCGATAATCAGCTCGACCCGCTGTTTGTAGGCATCCAGAGAACCGATAATAATGATCCGCTGACAGTGATCCGGCAGGAGTGACAGATTCAGATACATCAGCTTTTCCCATGTTGTATCATTAATAAGACGTATACATCCACTGGCATGCTCGGGTTGATTGTAGAAGACCAGATCATCATCTCCCAGACACCGGTCATGCTCGTCCACGAGAAAGGCAGAGATATCGATATCAATCTCATCCTCGGATTCCTGTTTGGACAGCTTGAGCTTCAGCTCATGATTCGGCGAGACACCAATACGCGAACGAAGACGATCCTCGATCTTTTTTAGCTGCGTTTTATCCCAGATTTCCACCTGCAGCTGTTCAGCCAGCTGGAGAGCTGCACGGCTAAAGTAATTGGTAGCTACTACCATGTATCGTGTGCAGTTATACATCTGTGCACCTGCATACACTTCCTGAATCGCCTTGATCGGCACTACATTGTTAAAGCATTTGAGCTGTACCGCTGTCCGAATGCCTGCTTTGGTAATAATGAGGTCTACCCCATAATCCGGAGCATACGGATCACTGGTCGGCATGTCAACTTCATATCCGAGTTTGGTAAACAGATCCTGCATATGATATTCAAATGATCTGCCATCCAGTGCAATATCCTCGATAATACCTGGAGTGAAATCATAGCTCTCTGTCAGATCACTGATTCCGTACTGTGCTCCGATTTTCTCCATACCGGCATTATAGCCATTACCGATCGCATGGAACCGCCATTCTCCTTTGTACATATAGAGCGCGCCCAGCTCCAGCGCGGTGTTCTCCTGGCAGACGCTCATGTCTATAGAATAACGAAGAATCTCCCGGTTATCGTAGGTCAGCATGCGGATATACAGCTGCTCCGGCGCTCCACCTGGCATCACCAGGGTAAACAGCACTTTGTCCTGGCTGGCCTGTTCAATAGCAGATAGATTAATCATATACTGCTCCATGTCCTCTGTCGGCAGCTCCCTGCTGTCAATATGCGTCATGCCGATTGTAGATTTATTACCGAAAAAAGTAATATTTTCTGCATCCAGCAGCTTGTCATTGGTTAGCAGCATCGCAGTGCTGAGACACTCTTCTCCAAACGTTTTCCAGCCGACGCCGATTTTGATATTCATCTGCTCTACAGGTAATTTGGCACCTTTGATAATAGAAACAGAGCCTGACAGATCTTCGGTCCGGCTGATACGTACCCGCCCGCTCAGAGGCAGATCGGTTTTATTGACATATTGGGAGAACCGATTTAGTACTTTTCGATACAATACAGATGTAGCCAGACTGGATATTTTGGGAGCATGGGTAAGGTTTATATTTTTGGGCAGTGTACCTTCGCAGCGCAGCGGATAGCCTTTGATAGATACAAAGTTCCAGAACAGATGCGGCGCATGCATCGATTGAATAACCGATACATAGGGCGTAATCTCTTCATCGGTAAACCAGATAATATGAGTCAGCTCGCTCGTATGGAACAGATCAGAGAACAAATCGACCTTTTCATTCGCAGATGCGTCCTGTCCATAGATATTGTTTTTGGTATATTTAGGTGCACTTTTCTCGTTAAATTCCGGTAAACGGTAAAATTCTCCGCCCAGCTGTGCCAGTACCTGAATATCTCCATACATGGACAGCGGTGAGAATTTGTTGAATACGGTCTGCATATTGTTGCGTTTCATATATCGCTGCAGACTTTCCATTGTGTTGATAATAAAAATGTACTTGATTTTGGCTCCATCGACATCCTGGCGAGTTAGATAGGATTGGTACGATGCTCTGTAATTACGGACGGAACTCATGACATGACCCCTTTATTCTCTTTTTATGCCTCTGTATGATACTGTTCATCAATAAAAAAGCGAATCTTTCTGCTGATCGACAGAGAAAGATTCGCTCCTCATATGGTAGATTTTAACACTTGAAGCAATGATGGGGAATACAAATTTATCCATATTCATTTTATAGCGGTTCTATTTGTTTAGTAAACTTTCTTTTTGACTATTATTTAGGCATACTAAGTATATAAGGTTTTATGTTATTACGAGTACAGGAGAGAATTATGGAAAATCAGCTGGAACAGTTAAAGTTAATACGCAATAATATTACACGCTTTATGATGATGTATGAATTCGCCCTAAAAGAACTCACTACAAAAATCGAGATTCTGAACGATGAATTTCATGTACTGCATGAATATAACCCAATTGAGCATATCAAATCACGGATCAAATCTCCCGAAAGTATTATGAAAAAACTGCAGCGCAAAGGCTATGCCCAAAGTCTGTCGGATATTAAGGAGACTGTCCGGGATATTGCCGGACTGCGTATCACCTGCTCCTTTACCGAGGATATTTACCGGGTATGCGAGATGCTGACTAATCAGGCAGACATCCGCGTTATCGAAGTCAAGGATTACATCCGAAACCCCAAGTCCAACGGTTATCGCAGCCTGCATATGATTATTCAGGTACCTGTATTTATGTCCGATCGGCAGGAAGATGTCTATGTGGAAGTACAGATCCGCACAATCGCCATGGATTTCTGGGCAAGTCTGGAACACAAAATCTTTTACAAATATGAAGGTGCTGTACCGGAGCATCTGCTGAAAGAGCTCAAGGATGCTGCAGATTCCGCTACCGCTCTGGATTACAAAATGGAGCGGCTGCATCATGAAGTCCAATCGATCAAATCGGTTGACAAAACAGATCCGGAATATGAACTGGTTCAGAAGCTGACAGATAACAATCAGCTGAACATTCCGGAAGCGCTGATGAGACTGGTTAATCCATCTCTTTAATTGCCTTGTGCCGTCAGAGAACCATCATCCATTTATTCATGCATGATAGGGATGATGTAGTGTTCATGATCCATATTATTTCTATAATCAATATCTCTATAATCAATATCGCAATATCCATGATCACCATGGTGCATTGCATACAAGCTGCAATAAAAGTCCGCATTCGCTATATCGTCGAAGCGGACTTTTTATTGTTCCAACTTTTATTGACCTATATCCTTTTAGATCGTTTTTACATAATGGTCATATTGTCTATCCAACTCCATACCGGCACTTTCATATAATGCTTTGGCTGCGCGATTATCGACATGTGTCTGCAGGATCACCCTTGTGGCTCCCATCGTTCCGGCAAATGCAAAAGCATGCTCCAGCAGAGCACGACCTGCCCCTTTTCCCCGATACTCTGGTGTGACAAACAAATCATTCAGTACATAAATAGGCCGAATACCGATCGAAGTAAACGATGGGTACAGCTGGGTAAAAGCGGTTGCCTGTTCTCCATCGTATGCGATAAATATAATCGACTCTTTTCTGGTCATCCGCTCCTCAATAAATGCACTGCAAGCTGCCCGGTCGCTATCCTGTCCATAAAATACCCGGTATTGATCAAACAGGGAAGTTACATCCTCCAAATGCTGCAAATCCGCTTTTATAATATTCATTATTCGCTCCTTTTCCGGCTGGTTCAGCCTTTTATTATTCAATATGTTTGGCAAATGGCCTGACTGTTCTGTACAGTCGATGTGGTTTCTTATATAGTATTTATAATTTCTGACATGAATAAAAGGTACAAAATAGATCTATAAAGCATGTCAGATGGTAAAAGCTTGAATAGTAGAAGCCTAAATAACTGCCAAAGAAAGAAGGCTGTGACCATGAACGAACTATTGATTCACCTTGATCATACCCGCTCCAAATACATACAGATCTATCACTTTATCCGCTCGCTGATTGAAGAAGGACAACTAGAGAAACATACCGCTCTGCCTTCGATCCGTCAGTTGGCCCAGCAGTTGGGAGTTAGTCGTAACACCACACTTAATGCTTATGAACAACTGCTGGCAGAAGGATATATCCGCAGCGAGCCCAAAAAAGGATACTATGTAGAGCCTGTCGAGGAACCTTTATCTCCTATCGACAGAACATTCTCTCCGGTAGACATACCAGCGTTAGTGAAATCCAACGTACTGATCGACTTTCGGATTGGCAGCGTGGATGGTCAGGTATTTCCCGTGAAAAAATGGCGAAATTGTGCCAACTACGTGCTGCAGCAAGCACACATCTATACTTATGGGCATTATCAGGGAGAACCTGAACTGAGACAGCAAATTGCTCTCTATCTGCTGCAATCCCGGGGCATTCGCACCTCGATGGATCAGGTAATTATAGGCAGCGGTACGCAGCAGCTGCTTCTCCAGCTTTCCATCCTGCTGAAGAGGAATGGCTATCACTCCCTGGCTGTAGAAGATCCCGGCTATGACGGGGCACGTACGATTTTTCATATGCAGGATTTGCAGACAGAACCGATCCCGTTAACGTCCAAAGGAATAGATATCTCGCAGCTCAAGCAAAGTCTATCCCGAATCGCCTATGTTACTCCTTCCCATCAGTTTCCTACCGGAGCCATACTGCCGGCAGCAGAACGTTATCAGCTGTTGAAGTGGGCCGAGGAACGGCAAGGTTATATTATCGAAGATGATTACGACAGTGAATTTCGTTACCGGCATCAACCTATTCCTGCTCTTGCTTCCCTTCAGCAGGATGCAGCCGTCATCTATCTGGGTACCTTTTCCAAAGGATTCCTGCCGTCGATTCGATTAAGTTATATGCTGCTGCCTCCTGCCCTGATGGAGCAGTACAGACAGATGTTTAGCTTTGTGGAGCAATCCGCGTCGGTTCTTCATCAGCAGACGATGGCTTCCTTTATGGAGCAAGGATACTGGAGCGCTCATATACGTAGAATGCGAGCAATCTATCGCCGCAAAATGCATGTGCTCGTCACAGCACTGCAGGAATCATTTGGTACAGAGATTCGGATTATCGGCGCTCATTCGGGGTTGTATCTTCTCGTGGAGGTGCAACAGTCCTGTAGTGAAGAAGAGCTGATCGATCAGGCACTGTATCATGGCGTAAAGGTATATCCGACGAATCGTTATTATTCCTCTTCAGTTATCGAACGAAGGCCCACCGTTCAGCTTGGGTTCAGCAATCTAACTACAGAGCAGATCGTCACCGGTGTTCAACTGTTACAACAGGCATGGATAAAATAGCCGGGATCTGTGTATATAATGATTATCGTGTTTGAGCAATTATCCCTACAGGCGCAAGATATATCATTTATCAAGTAAATAGTGTAAAATTAATTGTTGTACTATCTATTTCGCGAAAATAAAGGAGTGTACTGATATGAAAGCCATTATTGTCGAACAACAGGAAAATGCCAACGGGCTGAAGCTTACGGACCTCCCTGCTCCTGTACCTGCTCCCGGTGAGCTGCTGGTCAAGGTTCATGCCGCAGCAATTAACCGTACTGATATTGTGACTCGTGAAGGCAAGTCCGGCTATGCAACCAATCCGATCCTTGGTGTCGAGATCGCCGGTGTAGTAGAAAAGGTTGAAGGAGAATCGCAATATAGCCCCGGCGATCGGGTGATGGGTCTGGTCAATGGCGGAGGTTATGCCGAATATGCGGTAATGCCGGCAGACCGGGCGATAAAGGTTCCTTCTACGTATACATTTGAACAGGCGGTAGCAGTACCGGAAGTATTCCTGACCGCATACCAGACGCTGTACTGGATCGGACGTCTACAGCCAGGCGAATCGGTCCTTATCCATGCAGGCGCCAGCGGTGTCGGTACAGCAGCGATCCAGCTCGCCAAAAAACTCAGTAATGCCCAGGTAATCGTAACAGCGGGCTCCCAGGAAAAGCTGGACTTCTGCCGCGATCTGGGTGCGGATGTGCTGATCAATTACAAACAGCAATCTTTTGAAGAAGAAGTGCTTCAGGCGACAGGTGGACAAGGGGTAGATCTGATTCTCGACTTTGTCGGCGCCGATTACTGGGACAAAAACCTCGCTAGTATCAAAAAAGAAGGCCGCTGGGTATTGATCGGCATTCTGGGCGGCATTCAGGTAGAGCAGGTCAATCTGTTCGCACTGATGTCCAAATGCGTTCAGCTCACCGGTACTCTTCTCACGCCAAGAAGCGACGAATATAAAGCCCGCTTGACCGCTGATTTTATGCGCGATGTGTTCCCTCATATGGAAAAAGGAGAAATCCAGCCTATTGTTGATACTGTATTCCCGCTGGCGCAGGCCATGGAAGCCCAGCAGCATATGGAAGCCAATCGCAATATCGGCAAAATTATTCTCAAGGTAGTCGAATAAGACTTGCTCCCGAAAAAATGAATTAGCCAAACACAGAATGATTATTAAATAGAGGATTACCAAAAAGAAGATCACCAAAAAGCTGCAGATCAGGTCGAGTCCTGTATCTGCAGCTTTTTTCTGTCCAGCTATAGGAGAAATAAAAATTCACAGTGTCTTTATCCAGCTAAAGACTCTATCATCGCCAAACCGATCCTATATTACCGCAAAAAAACAGTGAATTTCAGTAGCGAAATTCACTGTGATTTGAACCAGCCTTTTTCCTTGAAATGCTTGATTGCTTCGATCCGATTGCTCACATTAAGTTTGTCCATAATAATCGACACATAATTGCGCACCGTGCCGGTTGTAATAAAAAGTTCGTTCGATATTTCTTTGGTATTTTTGCCGTCTGCAATAAGTTCCAGTACGGCTTTTTCCCGTTCGGTCAGCGGATTTTTCTCGCCATGATAACCATCGTCAATCAGCTCGGAAGCATAGATTTTGCGACCGGCCATAACCATGCGAATCGTATGAGCCAATTCTTCAATAGGGCTGTCCTTGAGCAGATATCCCTGTATGTCTGCTTTGAGCGCTCGTTCAAAATATCCGGTTCGGGCAAAGGTCGTGAGAATAATAACTTTGCAATTGCTGGTGTTTTTAAGTTCTTCTGCGGCATCGAGACCGCTTTTGGCAGGCATCTCGATGTCCATGATACAGATATCCGGCTGCAGACGGTGTACCAGCTGAACGGCCTCTTCCCCATTCGTTGCTTTGCCGATGACAGTAATATCATCTTCCAGATCCAGCAGAGAAGCGAGTGCGCCGAGCAGCATGCGTTGATCTTCAGCAATGACGATCTTAATCATATCCATGCCCTTCTTTCTTTATAACTGTCGTTGTACCGCATTCGGCACGGTAATTTGCAGTGTTGTTCCTTCAGCTGATGTAATAGACAGATTGCCATTCACAAATTCAAGCCGTTCCTTCATCCCTCTTAGTCCATTGCCGGAATAACGCTTGGACTTCAAGTTAATACCGACTCCATTATCTTTTACCGTTAGTATGAGTTCGGTCGGGCTGGACTCAATCATGATGTCGCAGACAGTAGCTTCACTGTGCTTGATAACATTGTTGATCGCTTCCTTGAGACACATGCCAAGTACATTTTCTGCAATCAGGGATACATCATGCAGATCATCATTCTGCGACAAGTGAAGCTCGACATCTGCCACTTCCAGAATTTGCCGTGCCCGGAATAATTCATCTTCAAGACGAGTACCACGCATCTGGGTAACCAGCTCACGCACTTCCTTGAGAGCAGTACGGGCTGTTTGCCGTACATCGAGCATCTCCTGTTCAGCTTGCTGTGGCTTGCTCTCCATCAGCTTGTAGGCCAGTTCGCTTTTCAGACCGATCAGCGACAATTTTTGTCCGAGTGTGTCATGCAGATCACGGGCAATCCGCTGACGCTCTTCGAGCTTTACCAGCTCGGAGATTTTGCGATTGGCATCTTCCAGTTGACCCTGCAAATGATCCTGACGGGTCTTATTGTGTGCCTGAATCGGAACAAGAATTACAGCGATCACATTGATCATAACCAGAGGCAACTGTCCGATAAACTCCGTCGTATCCGATACCAGACTAATATAACTGAGTCCAAGCGTACTGAGTAGATTGATAATGTATAATACAAAAAATCCCACTTTGTTATGCACGGCTCCCAGAAAAAAAGACAGGAACAGGGAGAAATAAATAAAACCGAAGTTCAGTCCCATAATGACCGAGAGCGCAATCTGTATCCCAAACCATACATAAATCTGCCGCCCTTTGACAATCAGGGACAGCAGATTGGCGGTGAAGAATACCAGGATCAGGATAACTCCGAATACAAAGCCCATGATCGAGAATTTGTCGTAGATAAAGTAGAACGGTAGTATAAAAAACAGCAGCCATATGTACAGGTTAATGCCGCCTGTACTTTTGCGAAAGAGTTCCTGCAGTTTATTCATCCGGGTCACTTTTGCTTATCACCATTGCTTTCTTGCAGTTTTCCGGTGAAAAGGATATTCCCGATTCACCGGTCTACTTCTATTTTACTTCAAATCCATCTGAACTGCAGCAGATGGTTTCGGTTCATTAATGATTCGCTGATTCTGTCTTTCCTGCTGTTTGAACTGGCGGAAGCTGATAAATTTCTTGCCTTCCTCATCCCACAGACGGAAACGAATCGATTTGAAGCTGGTTTTGAGTGTAATCGTGGTCGCTTTTTGCAGCGGCGGCGTTGCATTATGTGCATCTTCCAGATAATAGTTCGGTACACGAGGGCTCAGATGATGCACATGGTGGAATCCAATATTACCTGTGAACCATTGCAGTACGAGCGGCAATTGATAGTAAGAGCTGCCTTCTACTGCCGCCTGTACATAAGACCACTCGTCTTCTTTTTCAAAATACGAATCTTCAAATGTATGTTGTACATAGAATAACCAGATACCAAGCATCGTTGCGATGTAGAAGATAGGCAGCTGAATCATGACAAAAGCTTTCCAGCCTACCAGCAGGCACAGTCCGGTATACAGGGCCACGATCAGGATGTTGATCAGATACGTATTCAGACGTTCTGTACGTTTCGCGCCGCGACGGTTAAAACGCTGTTGGATCAGGAATACTGCGATAGGGCCAATACCGAACAGTACGAACGGATTGCGATACAGACGATAGCTCAGACGTGTATACCATGGTGCTTCAGCGTATTCGTTGACGGTAAGTGTCCAGATATCGCCGGTTCCACGCTTGTCCAGGTTGCTGCTGGTTGCATGATGAATCGAGTGACTTTGCTTCCACTGCATGTAGGGAGTCAGCGTGATTACACCGGTAATTGTCCCGATAATATTATTCAGCTGACGATTTTTGAAGAACGAACCATGACAGCAATCATGGAAAATAATGAATGTGCGGATAACGAACAGCCCAGCCACAATAGTAATCGGAATCGTCAACCAGTAGGATACAGACAAACTCCAATAGGCGGCGAACCAGAGTATAATTAAGGGAAGTATAGTCGTAATCAATTGCATAATACTTTTGTTGGAATCATTTTTTTCAAAGGGAGCAACTTCTTTTTTTAATTGTTTGATGGAAGACATAATCATTTCTCCTTCGTGGGTGTAGTGACCCATAGATAGATGCAATGTACATAGCAACTTTCCTTATATCTTCATTGTATCGTCATCAGGTGTTGGGATGAAGTCATAAGTGTCAGTAGTACACCATGACACTTGTCATGTATTTTGCTCTATGAAGCGCCTGACAGCTTTGTCAGATTCATTTCATTGTTCCATTTCAAAAAAATGCTTATGCTTACGAAGGGTTCTACATTCTATCTATAATCACACCCAAAAAGGAGCGTTTCATCATGAAAAAACAATTAATCTCCCGTCTTCACAAACAACCTCGCCGTACAGCGTATGCCGCTCTGGCACTAATTACTCTGACAGGTGTACTACTATCAGATATTCCGGCAACCCATTATACCGAGGCGGCAGCACTGCCTGCTGCAGGTCATGCCATGGTAACCACTGCTGCTGTAACCGGGCAGCCTTCTATCGCTGCCAAGCACTCTACTGCATCGCTTGCATCCCGTTTCCGCGCGCTGGAACAGCAGCATCAGGCACGTCTAGGCGTATATGCCATAGATACGGGCACAGGCAAGGTTGTCGCTTACCGTCATAATGAACGGTTTGCTTTTGCTTCTACATACAAGGCGCTGGCTGCCGCCGCTGTATTGCAGCAGAACTCCATTGCCGATCTGGACCGGGTAATCACCTATTCCGCAGATGATCTGGTAGAGTACTCCCCGGTCACCGAAAAACATGTGGATACCGGCATGACACTTCGGGAAATCTGCGAAGCAGCTATCCAGTACAGTGATAATACCGCCGGTAACATTCTGTTCCAGGAATTGAATGGACCGGCCGGCTTCCAGCAAACTCTGCGGCAGCTGGAAGATCGTACAACCCGCTCGGAACGAATCGAGCCCGAGCTGAATGCAGCCGTCCCCGGTGATGCGAGAGATACCAGCACGCCGAGAGCGCTGGTCAGAGATCTGCGTCTGTTCACAACCGGCAAAGTACTCAGTCAGGATAAGCGCCAGCTGTTGGCAGAATGGATGAAAGGCAATACGACCGGGAATGACCTGATTCGTGCAGCCGTACCCAAAGGCTGGGTGGTAGGAGACAAAACAGGCAGCGCCTCCTACGGTACGCGCAATGATATTGCGGTGGTCTGGCCACCGGGCCGGGCGCCGATTATTATCGCAGTGCTGACCGGTCATACCGACAAGGAAGCCAAAGCGGATAACGAACTCGTTGCAAAAGCAGCTAAAATCGCACTGGATACCATGAAATAAACAAAGAGCAACCAGCCGGTACATGATAATCACCGGCTGGTTGCTCTTTGTTCTGTATATATCGATTCTATGGCTAGCCTATTCCATAACGACCATGATTGCCGCAATAGACTGCTCTACCCAGGAAGCTTCCGGTTTTCCTTTCAGAATAACCGTCAGTCCGATCATATGCAGCATTAACGTTTTGGAGACGGCTTCCACATTCATCTCTGCTCCCAGCTCTCCCGATACAACTCCCCGATTCAAGTATTCCTGAAATACAGCCACTAGATACATTTGATGCTCCCGGGTCAATATCTTAAAGCGCGGATCATGCGGAGCCAGTTCCACCAGCGTATTGATACAAAAACAACCACGACTATGCTCTCTCACTGTCGCATCGTGTACAAGCTGTTCAAACAAGTAGCGAAATGATGCTCGTACACTCTTCTGCTGCTGCAATCTGCTACGGATTAGCTGGGCATGCTGCTGATTATAGCGGCGCAGTGCAGACTCAAACAATGACTTCTTATCTCCAAAGGCCGCATAGATGCTAGGTTTTTGAATTCCCATTATTTCTGCCAGTTCATTCATGGAAGCAGCTTCGTATCCTTTATCCCAAAAAAGCTGCATCGCATTATCCAGTGCAGCTTCCTTATCAAACTCACGCGGTCTGGCCATATAATCACATTCCCTTTTATTTTATGTACCGATCGTTATTCAATAAAAGGATAACTTATTCCCTTTATCCCGTCAATAAACAAACGTTCATGAATATTCTCACTCCAATAGTATTGTTTGTATAATAAGGAATTTGGCTTATTGGAAAGTAAAAGAAGATCTATAAAGCTATTGACATACAGATTCAAACCAACTATCATTCTCGCTATATTATGTACCAATCGGTAAATAATTATAAAGGGGTGTACTATGAAATCTGATCTGCCAATCAACTGTTCCACGAACCAAACGTTACATAATGTTCCATCGTCCAATGCTGACAATATTGATGAGGAGCTAATACCATCCGATTCCTTTTCTATTCGCAGTGCGGGGTTATCACGACAAACCGTATTGCTGTTTGCTGTAGCCTGCGGTGTATCGGTAGCCAGTATCTATTATGCCCACCCACTGCTTGATGCGTTTTCGCTTCAATTTGGCATACCTGCTTCCCTGCTTGGTATGGTTATCACCATCACCCAAATCTGTTACGCACTAGGATTATTCTTTCTTGTACCACTTGGCGACCGGATCAATCGGCGAGGGCTTATCATTGTTCAGATGTCTTTATCTGTAGTTAGTTTGTTGATCGTCGGTCTCGCTCAAAGTGAATGGATGCTGTTTGCCGGATTGGGAGCTGTTGGAATGCTCGCTGTTGTCGCCCAGACACTCGTTGCCGCTGCAGCCCATCTATCGGATTCTGCAGAGCGTGGACGCAATGTTGGTCTGGTAACCAGCGGTATTGTGATCGGTATTTTGCTGGCGCGTACCTTTGCCGGCATAATGACAGATCTCGCTGGCTGGCGTTCTGTCTATCTTGTGTCTGCAGTGCTGCTGGCTGTGATCACCGGATTGCTATACCGTATTTTCCCGACTATACAGACGCCTTCCTCTACTGTTTCCTATGGACATCTTCTTCTGTCCACTCTGCAGTTATACAGAACAAGTACACTGCTGCGGGTAAGAGGTCTGCTGGCTCTGCTGGTGTTCGGTGCGTTTAGTACGTTATGGACAGCTCTGGTGCTACCACTGAGTCAGCCGCCGCATAATCTGAGCCATACTGGAATTGGTGCATTGGGTATTGCCGGTATCGCGGGCGCACTTGCTGCTGCTCGTGCAGGCAAGCAGGCAGACCGCGGCTATGGGCAGCGCACGACAGCTATTGCGCTTCTCTTGCTGATTCTATCCTGGATATTCATTTCCTGGATCGATCATACTCTGCTTGCCCTGCTGACAGGTATCATCTTGCTGGATCTGGCTGTTCAGGCAGTGCATGTTACCAACCAGACGATGATACTTACGGCTCATCCGGATGCAGGTAGCCGGCTGACAGGCGCATATATGATTTTTTATTCGATTGGCAGTGCGACAGGTTCTCTTGCTTCCACCCAGATGTATGACCATTACGGATGGACTGGGGTATGTGTACTCGGTGCCGTTTTCAGTATCAGTGCTTTTATCGTTTGGTTGGTAACCAGACGGTACAGCTAATTACAATCAGCTGCATGATTGTAATATTGTTGAAGTATGCTGCGGTGTGTACAGGACACGTCTACGATAGAATATGCCAAAAGCTGCCGTTTATACAGAACGGCAGCCTTTTAGTAGATATAGCATTGTCTATTCAGCATGGTACATCTAACCCTGTATATCCAATGCTCCAATATTGCAGTCTACCTGCTCCTATTCAGTGCATCTTCTGATCACGCAGACGAATCAATACTTTGCCAAAGCGTCCGCCCTGCTGTATCTCTGCGATCGGTTCGGTATAAGTGGCTCGTACATACTGTTCAGCTTCCCGGAGTGCATCCGGATCGGCAGGCAGACCGGCGAATAACAGCCAGCCGCGCAGATTGCTGATCATGTGCTCCACAGACATCCGGATCGTTTCATTCTCGTGAGTAACCAGTGCCTGAAAAGAATAGCCGTATATACTCAGCAGCTGGATAATATAAGCCATATCCGATCCATGTACGGTCTCATCGGCTATGCCCAGAACCGGGCGCAGTTCATCGATGATGCTGAGTTCCCGGGGACCGGCTATGGTGCTGATATAACAGAACTGACTGGCCGCGCGGATCGCTTGTTCTACCCTGTCCCAACCGAATATTGCCGGGCACATGGATGCAAAGACCAGATCATACTTGCCTTCCCAGCCTTGCTGCTGCACATCAACATCTTCAAAAGGCTGCTGGACAATCTCGACATGATTTGTGAGGTTAGCTGGAATACTTTCGCGCAGCAAGCCTGCCAGATGTACGGAAGGCTCTACCGCCGTAACAAAAGCCCCCTGTTCTGCAAAAGGAATACTGAACACACCGGATGCCGCACCAATATCCAGAATCGACGCATTGGCGAAAGATACTCCCTGCGCCTCAATCCAGTCCATGATGCGCTTGGACCGGCGTCGTCCTTCTTCACTAAAAGCTTTCTGATGAAAATTGTGTGCTCTCGCGGCTTCGTCAAAAGCACTGACCGGCTCAATACCGGATCGCAGCATACGATTAACTCCTGCTTCAGGATCATTGATCCAGGCTTTTTTCCATTCTTCGGGGTCAAACAGGGAATGATTCATAGTGTTCTCCTTTGTATTCCATACTGGTACTCATGAGCCGAATGTCTCTTCCGTCAATTCCATATTGATATGCACCGCGATCAGGCTGCCAGCAGCCGCTGACATAATCAGCTGTGAAGAGCCGCCGGATGCAGCTTCACCTGCTGCGAACAAGCCGGGAATACTGCTTCTCCCTGTCTCATTCGTCTGAATGCCTCCCAGCTCGCTCTTCTCATAATTCAGTTCTTCACAGAATCCAGCTTGCGGAACCCAGGCCGGAGTAATAAAACCGCCGGTTCGACTGATCCGCGATCCATCTGCGAATTCTACCTGCTCCAGCTTGCCATTTTGACCGTGAAAAGCTACAACCTTCTGCTCTGTGACGATGATGCCGCGGGAAGTCAGCTGCTGCTTCTGTTCATCGGTCAGTGTAGAACTGCCATGCGTGCAGATCACCAGATCCTGGCTCCATCCGTATAGCAGTTTGGCCAGATGATAGATTCTCTCATGATCAGACACTACAATCAGCGGCTGATCGCGCAGCTCCCATCCATCGCAGTAAGGGCAGTTAAACAGACTGCTGCCATACATTTCGGTTACACCGGTAATATCGGGAAGGATTTCTTGGAGACCGGTTGTAACCAGTATTTTGCGGGCATGGACAGGTTCGCCGGTATTCGCTGTAATCTCGAATCCTTCTGCAGTACGGCGTACCGAAGATACCTTCCTGCCATGATGCTCTACCGATGGATAGCGCAGCACTTCCTCATATGCGATTCGGCGGAATTCAGCTGGCGTTACTCCATCCTGTGTCAGAAATCCGTGAGAAGCATGGGTTACTGCATTACGCGGCTGATTATTATCGAATAAAGCTACAGTTCGCCTCGCTCTTCCCAGAACAAGTGCAGCATTGAGTCCTGCCGGTCCTCCGCCGATAATGGCACAATCGTAGATCATGCTTATTCCTCCTTTTAAATAGATATAAAAGACTCTTAATATCTATGATTAGCGTATAAAATGCTGCGGTTCTAATGAACCGACGGCATTTTGGCAGCGAGTGATGACAGCTTCTGGTTTTGCAGATAGGTCTCCATTTCGTTCTCGGCCTGAATCATAACCTGTTGTACCAGACATTCCGGCCCATGATCCAGCCCGCATTCGAAAAAGGAAGAGGTTCCTTCGATGGCATGAATCACATTAAGAAAAGAAAACTCTTCCCAATTCCGCTTGAGTCGGTATCCTCCATGGGCTCCCGAAGAAGATTCAATCATATTGGCTTTGACCAGCTTGGTCAGAATTTTGGATAAATAGGTCGGTGAGACATTCAGCTTATCAGCCAATGTCTGTACGCCAACGAGTCTTGCAGGAGTGACTGCTGCCAGATAGAGCATAGCATGCAGTGCATAATCGGTTGCTTTGGAGAATTTCATAGAGAATCGTCCACCTTTATTACAGACTTTATTCATCCATGATAGCTCTTATTTAACCAAAGCGCAATCTGCTCTACAGGTTACAGCTTTGATTCCCATACAGACTTTGCACTACCATATGCCGGTATATCATCACAAATTGCCAACTTATCATGAAAGAATAATAACTCACGAAAGAACAACGTTAATCATAGACTTTATGGGTCTATAATATACTCGATGATTGCGAGTGTCAATCTTTTTATTCAGAGAATATTGCTGATATTAGGATCACTGTCCCTATTTGGTTAAAAGATATCATTGACCTTTTGGATCAGCTACTATGTTGAAGCCTGCATAGGGCAGCTATACTATTTGATTTCGAGGAGAGATGACGATGTTATTCGATGGATTCCAACAGACCACCATTCATACCAGTGAAATGAGTACCCGCGTGCGTTATGGAGGCGATGGTCCGCCGCTGCTCCTGCTGCATGGACATCCCCAGACGCATATGATGTGGCATGCGGTCGCTCCCCTGCTCGCCCGGGATTTTACAGTGATTATGCCGGATCTGCGCGGTTATGGAGATAGCTCCAAACCTCCTACTGACGACCAACATTATCCGTATTCCAAAAGAGCCATGGCGCAGGATCAGATCGAGATTATGAAGCAGCTCGGTTACGAGCAATTTGCTGTTGTCGGTCATGATCGCGGAGGGCGCTGCGCATACCGACTCGCTCTGGATCATCCGCAGGCTGTTCGCAAGCTGGCGGTGCTCGATATTATCCCTACCCTGGAGGCTTATCGCCGAACGGACAAGGATTTTGCGATGGGATACTGGCACTGGTTTTTCCTCTCTCAGCCGCATGATCTACCGGAAAGACTGATCGGAGCCAACCCGGAGAATTACTATTTTCACGGTAATCATGATCTGTTCCATCCAGAAGCACTGGCGGATTATCTGCATCATATCTACCAACCGGAGACCATTCATGCGATGTGCGAAGACTACCGTGCCGGAGCAACCATAGATTGCGAGATCGACGCAGCAGACATGGGTCAGCGTAAAATTCAGTGTCCTGTACTGGCCCTCTGGGGAGAAAAGGGCAATCTGCCCGGTTGGTACGATGTACTAGGAATCTGGCAGGATTGGGCAGAGAATGTGCAGGGACAGAGCATTAACAGTGGTCATTATCTGCCAGAGGAAGCTCCCGAAGAGACGTATCAGGCTCTGTATGCTTTTCTGAAATGATCCTGGATCTGCTATAAATACCAAAATCCCCTCTACTGCGTCTCATGTCCCTACATTTGCCGGTTGGGCAAAAGCAGAAACGGAACGTGCAGAGGGGATTTTTTCTTTTATAGTCAACAAAGACCAGTCAAAACGCTACGTTATACGATCAGGCCCCGCTTATGCAAATCTTCCATAATTAAACGGGTAGCTGCCGATACCTGTTCAATATCCTTGTATCCCAGCCATGCTGTGGTCTCGATCTCGCTCGCTGGCTGAATCGTTCCTTCGTATTCTCCTGTATAACAGGACATGCGCACAACGGTATCTGCGCTTTTGCTGTCTGCTGCCGCTTCGAATACGCCAAAGGAAGATACCGATGCCGGATGAATACGTACAGACAACTCCTCCTCTACTTCACGAATGAGCGTTTCTTCATCACTCTCGCCTGTTTCCCTTTTACCGCCGGGGATATAATATAGTGCTTTTCCTTTGGAGCGTGCGCACAGAATGCGCTGATCCTGTATATGTATCCAGGCAATTTTATCGATAATGGTAGTCATTGGGATTCTCCTTTATGATGTGATATGAAGCATGACGCCGAATCAAATATAACTGTAGATGTAAATGTAGACAAGGATCGTTTACAATAGAATATCCACCTAATCTGGCACATTTGGCATTCAGATTGATCAACCGCTATCTAGAACACGGCAGCACCCGCCAGTTGGTAGAGCGCGGGACGATTCAGGATGGCAATGCTGCCTCTTTTGCGAACGATCCATCCTTCTGTACAGAACTGCCCAATCACCCGGTTCAGATGCCGATAGCTGGTACCGATCAGATTAGCGATATCCGTCAGGTTATAATCAGCCGGATGACCGGTTATCAGCACCGGATTCTGTTCGGTAGTTACAGATAATAGATAACTTGCAAGCCGGGTCTCGACCGGATGCATCAGATTGAAGCTCATTGAATCGGACTTGATCCTGAACTTGGAAGTAATAATCTTCAGCAGAAACTGCAGTAGCGGCGGATGATCCTGTCCGTATCGATACAGCCATTGATACGGGATACCCAGCGCTTCTACCTGTGTAACTGCCTCTACGGTATTCATATTTTCGATTTTCTCGATATATTCAATGTCTCCGATCATCTCGGGCGGTGTTTTAAAAGAAAGCACCAGCGTCCGTCCTTCCGGTGAAGTAGTGGAGGTTTTGGTCATTCCTTTGACCAGTACATAGAGCATCTCGGATTGTCCTCCCTGTCGGCAAATCTCCTCACCCGGTTCAAACAGATACAGAGATACATGCGGCAGCAGAGGTTCATGAAATACATCCTGAATATCGAATTGCTCCAAATAATCGGCCAGCTGCTGCCGATTCTGATTCTCCTGCATCCTGATCCTCCTTTCATAACAGATATTAATATATGGCCGCGTACTCTCCTGACTATTATACCGAATATAACAGATACAATGATTAGGACATATGTCCTTCATTATCATCACCAAGACGTTAGATTTGTAGAACAGCGTGGTAAGGAATATCATATACAGACAGCTACAAACAGCGATACAGTCAGTCTGCCTTATGTATTGATAGCGGCCTATCATTCTTATGAACCTGATTCGCAAAATTATTGGAGGCTAATAGCAATGACATTAACACTAACCACATATCATGCCTGGGACCAGGAACTCTGGGATCAGATACGTCCCATTTATACCGAAGCTTTTGTGCATGGCGCCAAGCCGGAGAAAATTCTCAAAGCCATGCTGGATCGCGGAATTGCTTTTCTGCATGCAGGCTGGGATGAAGGTGAACTGGTCGCTATGGCAGTAACCGGATTGAGCGGCCCGGCCGAAGCGCAGAATCTGATTATTGATTATATGGCGATTCGTCATGATCGGCGTGGTCGGGGCGAAGGCAAAGTGTTCTTTGGCCTGTTGCGTGACTGGGCCATAGAGCAGCACCATATCCATGCGATTATTATTGAAGCAGAGGCGGAAGACACTGCCGAGAACCGGGAACGGATTGTATTCTGGGAGAAATGCGGCTTTATCGCTACGGATTATGTGCATCATTATATCTGGATTCCGGAGACATACCGTGCGCTGGTACTGCCCATTGCACCAGGACTGGTCATCCATGATGATGGACAATCCCTGTTTAGGCAGATTACTTCTTTTCACGAGAAATCATTTCTCAAAAGTAAAGCGTGAGACAGATGTGCAGTTGCTACTATGAATGCGGATGGGAACCAAATAAAAAAGCAGAGCCTTGTTTGCAGGCTCTGCTTTTTCTGTGTACCATTTTCATACTATTCCGGCTGCTCAGCTGAGACGCAGTATAATAACTCCCGCAATCATTATGCCGATCCCGATAAACTGGGGCAAATGCATAGACTTCCTGACCGTATCGAACCAGCCTCTGGAATCAATAGCAAATGTCAGACACAGCTGCGAAATCAGGACAGCCGAGACCGTAAGCGTCGCGCCGACCAAATGGATCGCCGTAATATTGCTGAATACGATAATCGCGGCAAAAGCGCCTCCCAGCAAATAAAGCGGCTTGACCTCGCGAAATCCGCGCCAGTTCCCGCCACGCATACATACAAGAATCAGCCCGGCCAGAATAAATCCACCCAGCTGATTGATCATAACCGCTTTCCACGTTCCGATATCCTGTCCTACCCGCGAATTCACTACGCTCTGCAGAGCAAGAAACACACCGGCCAGAATGGAAAATAACAAACCTTTCATCTTCTGTTCCTCCTTGATTGGGTCCTTGCTCATTATACCGATAACTTGGCATTTCGTCGTTAGGACATATGTCTCGATAATCATAAGACCCGACAATCGGCAGAAATCAGGAACGAAGTGCTGCGGCTGCAGTTCTGTTTTTGTATCGACGATAGATCTGGTATCCTTTGCGTACTCCCTCCAGTACAAATCCGGGCAAAGGAAACACAAAACGTGAAGCGATCGGCCAGTAGAATTTGTAATAGGCCTTTTTAAAATCCGACCACATCCGGCAATCTTCCTGCTTGGAGAAATCGGAGATGTCCACGATCAATCCGCGTCCATTGGCGATCATAACATTTTTACCATGCACATCATGGGGACGCAGGTTGCGGGAGACCGCATAATCCAGCGCAAGATCGATATCCCTGATCGCCTGCGGCGGAATGCGGATACCTTTTTTCATACACTCATATAATGTTGTGCCTTGCAGCTTTTGCAGAATCAGAAAGTTATCGCCTGCATAATAACAGCGGGAATAGGCCGGATGAGTACCAAGCAGTCGGTACACCTCCGCTTCTTCCTGAAGTCCCTGTTTGCCGTATGCATAGACCTTGACTGCATAATCCGCGTAATCCGGATGATAAAAAACAGCTGCATAATTGCCTGCACCGAGCAGCACCCACGGCTTGGGATAATAGCGCACCTGAATAGGTTCCATAGGATGAATACTTTCGATAATAATCTGTTTTAGAAAATGCTCTGTTACTTGCTTCAACAACTGCTCCATCATGACACTCCCTGTATTGAATATTGGACCCGCTATATGATTTCCGGGGTTATGTATACGATTAAATATCTGTTTATATATACTGCTATTCTGACATAAGGTTACAACTACAGGCCATAATTTATTTGTCGGCAGACAGGAATAGTGTTATTAGTCTTTTTCTGTCCAACCAGCTGGAGGTTGGGCTAGAGAATATCAATAGGACATAAAGTGACCCTATTTATATGAATGGATATCTGTAGATAAGTAGCTAGCAGATCATGATCAAGCCGCATAGCTATCCTGAACAATAACAAGCCAGCTTGCCTATCCATCCATGGTCTGATCATGTGGATAAGCAAGCTGGTTTGTTTCATTTATATAGTTAACGCGCTGGCAGGAACGACAAATGAATATAATTAACACGATTGACAGACTAATAGTTAACTGGTAAACTAAAATTATTAACCGGTTAATTATTAGGAGGATATCTTGATGAATACTATGCAAAAGCAAGCATTTCAAGCAGTGGAGCAGCTATTACTCAAGCGTGAGCAAAATGTGCAGCGGCAACAGCAGCTGGCCGAACAAATGGCAACAGAAATGGAAGTGTCCTCTCACAGATGGACAATTACCCAGCTACATTTACTATCGATTTTGCAGACACAGGGTCAGGTCAATAATATGTATCTGGCTGAGCAATTACGTATTTCACGACCAGCTGTTACCAAGGCGACAGCGATTCTGCTCAAGCATGAGCTGATTCGAGAAGTACGAAGACCTGACAATCTGAAAGAGGTCTATTACACCCTTACACCAGCAGGTGAGCAGCTCGCTACAATTCATGAGCGGCTGCATAATCGTTTGTTGGAGCAATACGAGCAGCTGTTCAGTCAGTTTGATGAGTCCGAATTGACGACGATTATCCGATTTTTGCATGCGTGGGCGTCGTATATATAATGACTTTAATTGTAATGCTTCGATAGCGTTGATATCTGCTGCTTCACCTGCTTGCACCCGAACATGGCGAATAAAGCGCAAGAATAATATCTTTTATATCAATGGAGGATCACACAATGAACAAGCAATTAAGCAAATCCGAAGCACTGACATTTTTAAATAAAATGTATCGCGATGTAGTTATTGGTATGGATGACACATGTATTGAACAGTATTTTGTCCCTGAATATGTACAGGTTACCGATGGCGTACGTAGTAATCTGGATGAATTCAAGCATCATGTTCGTATGCTACGTCAAGAGGTACAGTCGATTAAGATTTCACCGTTTACGCATTATACCTATGACGAGCCTATACAAACAGCTACCCTCCGCTACATTGTTGATGTAGTGAAGAAGGGTGGCAAACGTGGTCAGGTAGAGCTGATAGCGATTTTTGAGTTACAGGGTGAGCAGATATTACGTTGTCATGAGCTATCGTCTCCACTGGATCAAGGTGCCGATTTTAAAGACATTGCGAGCTTGAGTTAATTGAAATCTTCTTTTTTGCTGCTGTCTCTCTGGGCGCAGCCGAAGCATAGTGCTTCTTCCACCGCATCCAGGTAAAGGAGCACGCCATCCACAGCCTTGATACTGACAGCGATCCAGCAATAAGCGGTATCGTCATGATGCTGATCTAGCTATTCACGCTATGCTGCTCGTAAGGTGATCGGTAAAATGGATTCTGTGTACATGTGGGGTGGCTTCTTTCCGTAATTGGTACAGGTTTAATCTGGCTGGCATTGGATCATGCTTGCTGCGGCTGCTGATACAGATACAGAATAGAGTACAAAAAAGAACAGCTACACAACACGGCAGCTGTTCTTTTTCCTATCACGGATATCCATGTCTTGGCGATTGCTGGATATCGTTCATTTTCCACAATGCATTCTTGTCCTCATTCCGGCTATGACTCCCTGTCTGGATCGTGCAGGCAGATTATTTCAGTTTGATCTCGCTCAGACTGCCTCCACTGGCAAACAGTCGCTCGATCTTCTGCTCGACAGCCGGATCCGGTACAAGCGGTGGGGCCTGATGCGGCTTGACCCGTGCATCAATAATCATATTGTCGCAGCCCCAGTGCTTGTTCTCATAGAAGCTGTTTGTTCCATAAATATCGTGGGACGGATTACTGCGGGTAAAGGTCACCCACAGGAAATTGCTGAGTGTCTCGCTTACCATTGTGCTATCATCACACAAAATAATCATGGGTACAGAGGCGAGTGTTCCTCTGGCTTCCAGACTCGCACAAATATCAGCCAGTTCCTGGCGGGCAGCCGCATAATCGGTGAACGGCATACTTTGTACCGCAATTACACCCGGCATAACAAGACGCGGATTGAACAGTGTACGCAGATGCTGAAGCTCTTCCGGCACTTCGCGGCACAGATCACGCCGTTTGTCCCCATAAGCGGCAAAGATAACTTTACTGCCGGTATTGAGTCCTGTCCCTGAATAATCCAGGGTATCAATTGTCGTATTGGTCTGGAAATGAATATCCCGGTGCAGATCCATCCGCTCCAGAATATACCCGATAAAGTCTGCTTCCCGATGCGTATCCAGCGGAATCTGATCCTCTGCTGTAATAAATAGATACTTGGCCAGACTCACCTGGCCGGTGCCCAGAATCCGGTTGGCAATTGTCAGAATCTCAGCCGGCTGCTTGACCTTTTGATACGGAGTATAGCGCTCGCTGCCGATCGCAAACAGCAGCGGATGCACACCAGCGGCATCGACGGCATGCACTTCCTTGACTCCCGGAATCTCCTGTTTGACGGCATCGCCGGTCAGTTCGTGAATCAATTCACCGAATACGGTATCTTCCTGCGGCGGACGCCCCACAACGGTAAACGGCCAGATTGCATCATGACGGGCAAATACTTTGTGTACTTTCATTACTGGAAAAGGATGAGCCAGACTGTAATAGCCCAGATGGTCACCAAATGGACCTTCCGGCTTGGTAGCATCCGGATAAATCTCGCCGGTAATTACAAAATCGGCGTCATTGCTGACACAATACCCGTCAATATAGCTGTAATTGAAACGGCGACCGGCGAGCAGTCCGGCAAAAGTCATCTCGCTCAGCCCTTCGGGCAGCGGCATGACAGCAGATAATGTATGTGCCGGAGGACCGCCGATAAAAATACTTACTTTGAGTGGTTGTCCCAGTTTGTTAGCTTTGGACTGATGGACTCCGATACCGCGATGAATCTGGTAATGCAGGCCAATTTCCCGATTCAGTTCATAGTCATTGCCGTTTAGCTGGATACGGTACATCCCCAGATTGGAATTCATAATGCCCGGCTTGTCCGGATCTTCGCTGTATACCTGAGGCAACGTCACAAAAGCTCCGCCATCCATCGGCCAATGCTGGATTAGCGGAAGATCGCTGATCTGGATTTCCTGCGCCGTTACCGGCAGCCCGTTTGCTTTTTTGGAAGGCAGTGCTTTAAAGGCAGCAAGTCCATTTTTCATATTACCAAAAGGATTTTTCAGCGCCTTCATCGGATCACTGCGCAGGGCGATAATATTCTCGGTAGATGCCCACGTACTGCGGAAAATAAACCGGCTGCGCTCCATTGTACCGAATATATTGGATGCTGCACGAAATCGAGTTCCTTTTACATTTTCAAATAATAATGCCGGACCGCCGGCTTCGTATACTTTCAGATGAATCGCAGCCATCTCCAGATGAGGGTCCACTTCTTCCTTGATTCGGATCAGATGACCATTGCGTTCCAGATCCATCAGGCACTCTTGCAGGTTGCTGTACATAGATTTATCTCCATTCATGATCGGCTGGTATTTGGATAATGCACGTATGGTACCATTATAGTCGCATTTTCACATGGAGACAAAAGGCGGTTTCGTTACGGATAGGAACGTCTGATGCTTCGGGAATGACCTTTATGTCGAGCCAGCCATATCAACTTCAGTATGCCAAGGAGTATCCAGAGAACCAGACCTGCCAGAAAAGCATGTCCCATGCCAGGCAGGAACAGCAGAATCACTGGCCAGGATACCAATGCTATCCCGGCATACCAGATCAATAAGGCAGGCAGTGCAATCTGAAGCAGTATAATCAGAATGATGCGCAGGATAGAATATCCTCTGCTTGCAGATGGACGTAATCCTTTTTGGAACAGCCGCACCAGCCTCCAGATCAATAGCAATACCAACACTACGCTCAGCAGATTAATAATCATGTATATGGCAGAAGTCCCCGCACTTCTGCCTACCGGTTCAGGAGATTCATGATGAATAATCTGCTGAATACCGGTCAGAATACCTTCATAGGATGCTGAATCCAGGTAGTCCAGTGAATTGGTCAGTACAACGATTCCGTATTCTCCATCGATCATCATTTTGGAATAACTATTTTCCGTAGAGCCATTATGAGAAATCGTACTGCTTTCCACTACCCATCCCATAGCATAGTGAGCCCCTTCGCCCATATCTGAAGCAGGTGCATGCATAGCTGCTATACTTGCCGGGGACAACAGCCGATTGCTGCCGAACTGTCCTTTGTTCATCTGGGCTATCAGAAAATGGGCCATATCCTCTGCACTGGACATCAGATAGCCGGAAGGCACTGTGCCGCTATGCTCCAGCTGCGCAGTCGGCAGCATCCAGCCCAGAATAGGCTGGTATCCCTGATATTCTTCTCCTGCAAGCTGTGCCTGCTGCCGGGATGCATAGCTGTGCGACATATTAAGCGGCTGGAAGATATGACTGCTGATATAGTCTTCATACGTTTGCCCGGATATGGCTTCCACGATACCGCCGAGAATATTATAGTTCAGATTGGAATACTCAAATGTATGACCTGGTGTAGATTGAGGACTGACATTTTGGAGACTTCGAATATGCTGCTCCAACGACCCTGATCCCTGGGTTATTGCCTTGATTCCATCCACTTGTGGCAATCCGCTCGTCTGATGCAGAAGATCAGCGATCGTTATTTGCTGTAAAGCCTGTTCATCTGCCAGACGGAACCAGGGTAGGTACTGCTGTACTGGATCATCCAGCCTGATCTTTTTTTGCTCGGCCAGTTGCATAATGGCTGCAGCCGTAACTGTCTTACTCATGGAGCCTATTACAAAAGAAGTAGTTGGTGTAACCGGCTTGCCTGCACGATCAGCTTTGCCATATCCTTTGGCATATATCATTTTCTTGCCATGAACGATGGCTATCGATGCTCCGGGGATATGCAATTTTCTCATCGTCTGCTGCATAAACTGATCTACCTCTGCCGGTGAAAAGGACGCATTCTGTTTCGGTGCAGCATCCGTCTTACCGGCATAGGGTAACAGAACTCCACCTATCAAGGTAAAAACAAGAAGTGTGAACAGCATAAATACTTGTACAGAATGCTTTACGAAATGATAGGGCTTATTCATTTTTTCAATTCCTTTTTATGTAGGTTGATGTAACTGCTTAAATAGCTTATTTGCTTAAATGCATATAAAAAAGGCAAGTCGGTGCATCCGCTTGCCTTTTTGTTGTGTATCTGCTTACTGTCTGTTTAGTAATGATATATCCTGTAAAGATACTTGCTTGCTCGATCAGCCCTGCTTGAGCAGGCGGCTCATTGCATTGATCATCCCGCTATGGGAAGACTCATGGGACAGGTTCAGTTCCAGCAGATCATTAATAACTTTGGCACCTGCAAAATTATCGGCTTTGCCTACAGGTGTATCAAGTTGGTCTGCGAATACTTCACGAAGCTGTTCAGGCTGCTCATTGAGTACCTTTATTATTTCATCCCATGCCGGCGGTTCGCCATTCCATTCTGCCGGTTTGGTACCCGGTCCGAAGAATTCGGAATACGCTTTGGGAAGTTTTGGTTCTTTGCCGGCAAAGCCATATACAATACCGTCTGTTACAGTGACGATATGGCCGATCTGCCAGTGGAGATTGTTATTGAATCCCTGTGGGACCGTTGTTCTGTGCTCTTCCGGAAGATTCTCAAAATATTTTTGAATATTCTGACGGTTTCTTGCTGTCCATGTAAAAATAAATGAGTTTGACATAATTACCTCCTGAAAATAAGTATGCGTCCTCTCCTATCTTACCCCTTGGCCGGGAGCATTGTCCAACGAGCCTCCTGTTTACCGCAGAATAAGCAGTAGAATTCCAGACGGTTCATACTACATTTTCCTGAAATACACCCTGTCATTATGCACAAACGAATCTGCAAAGCCTTCCTGCTGCAAATACATAAGCCGTGACAATGCTGTATAGAATTCAAGCAGCTCCTGGGTGCCGGTATGACGGTGTCCATATAGTTCCCGGCAGAGCTGACCAGCTGTTTTGCCTTCCTTGTCCATCATGCCCAGCAGCTGTTGCATACGAAAATGATGGGCATTGCGCACATCGCGGATACGCTGGCCCAGATCATGGATAATATGCTCATGTCCAGGCAATACGAGTTCTGCCGGATATTCCTTGATCTGATCCAGAGAGCGGAAATATTCTTCGAGCGGACTATTGTCCTCTTCTGTCCAGCAGGGCACCATCGGAGCCGTATCTGCAAATACCATATCGGCACATAGCAGTATACGCAGCTCTGCATTCCAGAAGCAGAAGTGATCCCAGGCATGTCCCGGTGTATGGATCGCTTCATATTCCTGATCGCCTAGCATCAGTTTGTCCCGATGTCCATACAGCTGATCCGGTTCCAGAAAGCTGCCACCCATATGGCGATAGAATTGCTTGGCAGACACTTCAGGTCCGTCATATTTGATGTTAAAGGCGTACGGAGTAAGATCATCTTCGGAGAATTGCAGCCACTGTTCATGATACATCTTCATGCGTTCATAGCCGATCTTGGAATAGATGATCGGTACGCCAATTTCCTGCCGAAACCAGCTGGCCAGCCCAATATGATCCGGATGTCCATGAGTAATCACGACTTTCTCGATGATCAGTCCATTCTCGATCAGCTGCTGCCATTCCCGGCGGGTGGCTTCATCATTCACTCCGGTGTCGACCACCGTATAGCCTTTGGTTCCTTCAAACAAATAACTATTCACTTTCCCCTCTCCCAGAGGCAGGGAAAGACGGAATACATGATCTGCCAGTCTGACGAGTCGCTTAACCATAAGTTCTCCTTCGTGATGAAGTAGTCGGATACACACCGGTGCATCATCTGCGCGGCGGTATCATGGAACGTAAAGTGTACGAATTACCCTATGATTTTGGATGAGAAACGTTTTATTTGCTAACAGCTGCTCCGCTAATTGCCAGCAGTTCTTCTGCAAATGCCTGTACATCTTCCTCGGCTGTCGCCCAGGAGGTGACCAGGCGGATTACGCTGTGTGTGTCACTTGTTTTCTCCCAGTGACTGAACAGATAACGGGATCGCAGCTGCTCGAGTACCTCATTCGGCAGAATCGGGAACAGCTGATTCGTATTCGAATCAATCATAAAGGAGTATCCCGCTTCGGTGATTGCCTGCTTGAGTAGAGCAGCCATCGCATTGGCATGAGCCGCAATCCGGAAGTATAATTGATCGCGGAACAGCTCGGCAAATTGGATGCCCAGCAGTCGGCCTTTGGCGAGCATGGCTCCATTTTGCTTGATGTGATGGCGAAAATCCTGCTGCAACGCCGGATTCACGAGTACAAGTGCTTCGCCGAACAGTGCTCCATTTTTCGTACCACCGATATAAAAGGCATCTGTTAGTCTTGCCAGATCCGGTAGTGTCACATCATTTCCCGGGGCAGTCAGTGCAGAGCCTAGACGCGCGCCATCCAGGAAAAAGTACATGTGATGGCTGCGGCAGTAGGCAGACAGTTCTTCCAGCTCTTGCAGGCTGTAAAATGTGCCAATTTCAGTGGAATTGGACACATATACCATCCGCGGCTTGACCATATGCTCGGAGTTGTGCGCCGCCCGAATGCGTTCGGCCAGTTCCGGTGTGAGCTTGCCCTGGGATGCAGGAATCGTGAGTACTTTGTGACCCGAGGCTTCGATCGCACCCGTCTCATGGTCCACTACATGACCGGTCAGCGCAGTAATAACTGCTTCGTGCGGACGCAAAGCCGAAGAGATCAGCACGCGATTAGCCTGTGTGCCGCCAACCAGAAAATGTACCTGTGCGTGATCCGACTGTACGGCTTCACGAATCCGGTCTGCTGCAAGCGCACAGTATTCATCCAATCCATAGCCTATAGTCGACACCAGATTGGTATCCTGCAGTGCCTGCATAATAGCAGGATGGGCACCCTCGCTGTAATCATTCAAAAAGCTGATCATCGTATGTCACCTCGGTAAAATATTGTCGATGCAATGGTTATGCTTTCTCCATTGTAGTATACGAACCAAAGGATAACCAGCCGGAAATGCAGCTGCAGGTAATAAGCACTTTTAAGACAAGACGAAGAGAAACCGCTGACAACGGAGTACGGACTCTCCATTGGGTAGCGGTCTGGTCATATTATGAAGAAAGCGTGCAAAGCAGCATGATCTGTTAAGAAGTCTGGTCAGCGTTGGTAGTTCCTTTTTGCTCCATTAGCTTCAGACTGTGAGCCAGCCACTGCGCTGCATCCCAGCGAGTGATCGCCGACTGTGGATGGAAAGTTCCGTCTCCATTCAGCTCAGCGATCTGATAATGCAGCATACGCTGTACAGCTCCTTGCAGCTCCGGCTTCAGCTGGTTATTATCTTTAATCGTCACCGGTTCGAGTTTAATCATTGGGAAGTTGCCTTTACTTTCCAGCGTCTTCATGAGCAGACCGGCGAATTCCTCACGTGTAATCGCAGCACCGGGGTGCACGTCCTGTGGCAGCTTCACATCATTATAATAACTATTAACTAACGCATCCGCGTACCAGGCATCATCTTTTGCATTTTTGTACATATCTGTCGGTACAGGCATTTTGATAAAGCGAATCGTATCCAGATTCAGATCAAATGCGTTCACCAGCATCGTAACTGCCTGTGCATAGCTCAAATCTTTTTCCGGTGCAAAATGGTTTCCGTCTATACCACTGAGCACTCCCTGCTGCTGCAGCTCCTGAATCACCTGGCCTTGCGCGTTATTCACATCATCGAATGCCATAGCACTATGGAGACTCGCACTACAAAGCAGCAGAGCCATTGATGTTGTTATGATTAATTTTTTCACATGTATCGCCTCCTGTATGCTTACCAGACGAGAATACGCTTCCAAATGTTGCTGACAGCAAAATACGACTATATACCAAAAAGCAGCACAACCAGATCGTCTCCGGTCGTGCTACTTTTTGAATAGAATGGTTGCAAGGCTTCGCATCCAGGTCGATGCAAAATACAGCCTGCTGGTATATCTTATTGCTCGTCTGCAAATTCGACGTTGTGGTAGACCTGCTGCACATCTTCCAGATCTTCCAGCGCATCGATCAGCTTGTCGAATTGAGCTTCGGCTTCCGCATTCGGCAGAGTTACAAAGGTTTGTGGCAGCATCGTCAATTCAGCGACTGTAAAGTCTTCGATACCTGCGCCTTTGAATGCTTCCTGTACAGCATGGAATTGATCCGGCTCGGCATAGACGATAACGGACTCGTCTTCCTGCACGATATCACGCGCATCCACATCTGCGTCCATCAGGATCTCCAGTACTTCTTCTTCGCTTTTACCGGCTACACCGATAACGGCTGTTGAATCGAACATGTACGCTACAGAACCGGCTACACCCATGTTGCCACCATTTTTGTTAAAGGCGGAACGAACTTCCGGAGCGGTACGGTTTACGTTGTTCGTCAGTGCATCGACGATGATCATCGCTCCGTTTGGACCAAAACCTTCGTAGCGCAGTTCGGAATACTGCTCGTCTCCGCTACCTTTGGCTTTATCCAGCGCGCGATCAATGATCGCTTTGGGTACGTTATATGTTTTTGCACGCTCCAGCACGACTTTTAGAGCACTGTTGGATACGGGATCAGGTTCACCCTTTTTCGCTGCTACATAGATCTCCACACCGAACTTGGCATAGATTCGGCTGGTATTGGCGTCTTTATTGGCTTTTTTTTCCTTGATATTATTCCACTTACGGCCCATATAATTCGCTCTCTTTCTAATTGTGAATTTATACGCTACTTATTATAACCTGTTTTGGAGGTTAATGAAAATATTTCGCTCATTTTGGCGTATTCGTTGGTGGTCAGGGTGAAAGAAACAGTTGGTAGGGTATGGTGTATAGAGACTACGCTGCGAAAAGGGATCCTGCCGGCGGCCTCCGATTAAGAATGGATATCTGTAAGGATTGTTGATGGCGGTAGATATCCATTCTTAAATGTCGGCCTCTGGCAGGATTCCCTTTTCTCCGCTCTGTGCTGAGAGATGGTAGTATGGTATCTATCTATTTACTTTATTACTTTTGATTTTTCAATAGTTTCTGGGCGATGGGTACAAAAGGATACTTTTATATAAGCTGCTGTTGCGTAAGCAGCAGGGCCTGGGCAGAGAACATAGCGATATTGGGCGGCAGGTTGGTTAATGGGAACCATTTCATATCCAATAATTTATCCGGCTCGCGGTTGATGGCTGTGCCGGTGGTTGTGCGGGTGCTATAGATGAGTGACAGGATATGCTGCTCGTTAGATTCGCTGATCAGCTCGGAGGTGCATATCAGTTCTCCGGGTTCGATACAGAGATTCACTTCTTCCTGGACTTCGCGGATCACGGCCTGCTGGAGGGTTTCGTAGGGATCTACTTTGCCTCCAGGGATACTCCATTTACCTGCTTCCGGTTCCTTACCGCGCAGAATCAGTAGCACTTCGTTTTGTTCGTTGAGTATGACGGCTCCGACGCCGATGACGATAGACATGGATTAATCTCCTTTTTCTATTGATAAAGAATATGTAGATGAGTATAAAACAAAATCCTGTCTGAACAGAAATCAGACAGGATTGGAGATACAGCAAAGTCATTGTACAGCTAATGATTGCCACTGCGTATACCTGCAATCATTGCTATATTTGGCTAATATTAGAATACTTTGGTCGTCCAGGATTCGCAGTTCCACGTCTCGGTCACGATGTCCTTGTAGAATTCCGGTTCGTGAGAGATCATCAGAATGCTGCCTTTGTAGGCTTGCAGCGCGCGTTTCAGTTCGTCCTTAGCATCAACGTCCAAGTGGTTGGTCGGCTCATCGAGCACGAGAATGTTGGTCTCGCGATTAATCAGCTTGCACAGGCGGACTTTGGCTTTTTCGCCACCGCTCAGTACTGCGATCTTGCTCTCGATGTGTTTGGTAGTCAGGCCGCATTTGGCCAGAGCTGCACGTACTTCGAATTGGGAGTACGACGGGAACTCGTTCCAGATCTCTTCGATACAGGAATTGTAGTTATCCGACTTCATTTCCTGTTCGAAATAACCGATCAGCTGGTGCTCACCACGCTCTACCGTACCGGACAATGCCTGAATTTCACCGAGGATGCTGCGCAGCAGTGTCGTTTTACCGATACCGTTGGCACCAACCAGTGCAATTTTCTGACCGCGTTCCATACGCAGATCCAGCGGACGGGACAGCGGCTCATTATAACCAATCACCAAATCCTTGGTCTCGAAAATCAGCTTGCCGGCTGTACGACCGACTTTGAAGTTGAACTGTGGTTTTGGTCTTTCCTGTGCCAGTTCGATCACTTCCATTTTGTCGAGCTTCTTCTGGCGAGACATCGCCATATTACGGGTTGCGACACTCGCCTTATTGCGTGCCACAAAGTCCTTGAGCTGGGAAATTTCCTGCTGCTGACGCTTGAACGCAGATTCCAGCTGCTGTTTCTTCATCTCATAGACTTCCAAGAAATAATCATAGTCCCCAACATAACGGTTCAATTCCTGATTTTCCATATGGTAAATAATGTTAATAACACTATTTAGGAAAGGAATATCGTGAGAAATCAGAATAAAAGCATTCTCGTATTCCTGCAGGTAACGAGTCAGCCATGTAATATGCACTTCATCCAGATAGTTGGTCGGCTCATCGAGCAGCAGAATATCGGGTTTCTCGAGCAGCAGCTTGGTCAGCAGTACTTTGGTACGCTGTCCACCAGACAGATCGTTGACATCTTTGTCCAGACCAATATCGGTAAGACCCAGACCACGTGCGGTCTCGTCAATCTTGGCATCGATCAGATAGAAATCCTGTGCAGTCAGTGTATCCTGGATCGTACCAACCTGCTCCAGCAAATCTTCCAGTTCTTCGGGAGTCACATCGCCCATTTTGCCGTACATATCGTTCATTTCCTGCTCCATATCGAGCAGGTACTGGAATGCACTTTTCAGTACATCGCGAATCGTCATGCCTTTTTCCAGCACAGCATGCTGATCCAGATAACCAACACGCATACGCTTGGACCATTCTACTTTGCCTTCGTCCGGCTGCAATTTGCCGGTAATAATATTCATAAAGGTGGATTTACCTTCGCCGTTGGCGCCGATTAGTCCAATATGCTCGCCTTTTAGCAGACGGAAAGATACATCTTTAAAAATAGCCCGGTCACCAAAGCCGTGGCTGAGTTTTTCTACATTTAATATGCTCATTCATTACACCTTTTCTGTTAGACTTTTTCCTTTATTCCTACAGCCCCATCGGGGCAGTAAGCTCATCCTGTCTTATTATAGAGATTATTAGCGTACAACTCAACGGAATTATTCAAAAATGAAAAGCTTATTTTACAGGAATTATCGGCAGTAAGCTATCTGAATTGAATAATATGCCTGCAGGTATACCGAGTTTTCGGAATACAATTCTGTCAGTCATTAGAGAATGGAAGACGCTATGATGGTTTGGAAATAAAATGGGAAGCAGATACAATGGGGAACGGGAAAATGATTAATTTTGCATTTCATGCAACCTCTACACCATAGCACGCATCCTAGTCTATAAAGGGGGAGTTTCATCTGGACATTGTCGATAGACTGAAGAACAGGGATGAGACTGCTCTTCGTCTGTTAATGAATGAATATGGAGATACATTGATGCGGATAGCTTTTCTGCTGGTCCGGGATCGGCAGGCTGCCGAGGAAGCTGTACAGGATACCTTTATTCAGGCTTACCGCCGTATCGGGCAGCTGCAGGACGCCAGCAAATTGAAAAGCTGGCTTATACGCATTGTCATCAACCGCTGCCGAATGAAGCAGCGTACCTGGAGCTGGCGCAATATTTTCCCTGGCGGCGGAGCCGAAGAATTGCCGGATGCGGAATTAACCGGGTCTGCAGGAGCGGACGAGCTTGTTATGAAATACATAGATCAACATCATTTGGTTCAGGCAGTACAGCAGCTTGACTATATGTATCGCGAATGTATTGTACTTTACTATTTTCAGGAAATGAGTATACAGGAGATCGCCGATCAGCTGAAAAGCAAGGAAAATACGATCAAATCAAGACTGGCCCGAGGACGCAGTCAGCTGCGCCGCCTGTTGGAGGAGGATAAACAACCATGACAGCCGATCATTCACCGAATCAAGAGCAGCAGTATATCCGGCAGCAGCTGGAGCAGGAACTGCAATCAATTCAATTCCATGGACATGATGATGTACTTCATCAGACTCATCCGGAGAGCCTACGCTCCCGAATACATGCCCTGTGGAATTATGAATTTGAGCTATCGCTACGACCCATAGGTATTACAGGCGCTCTAGCTGCTGCCACTTTTGCAGCTTGTCTGATCCTATTTAATAATAATCCGAATCCACCTGCGCAAGATCCGGCAAATCCGTCTTCCTCGGATTCGCAGCGGCAACTTATACAAATAGGCGGCAATACGTACTGGCAGGATCAATATGAACAGGCGGTGAAGCATTATGAGAGTTAGATTTAAAGTAAAACATATCGTATTATATGTCCTATTGCCTCTCCTACTGATCTCGTCTACCGCCTATGTATTAATGATGCCGCAGGTTTCCTCCTGGCTACATGGCCGGACCAATCAATCGCTGGCTGAACAGCGATCCGAATTACTGGAAGATCTGGCCAAAGCCTCTGCTCCGGAACGAATAAATATCATTCGTGAAAAGGTGATCGGCAGCGGCAGCAGCTACACGCCGTTTGCTTTTGATGTCTATATCGGTTCCAACTCCAGTCAATGGGGAGATAGCTCGGAATCTGATTCTCCTCTGAAGCCGACAGAACGAATCGATCTGCTGAATGAATACATTACTCAATCTGTGCCTGGCTATGAGCTGGAAGAAGCGTCGCAGCAGCTTGTTTTCCTGTATGATTCCCTTGGACAACAGAAACAAGCCGATCAGGCACTTCAACAAGCCATGGCCAAATTCCCTACGCCATCCGAGCAGCGCAGTCAGCTTGCTGTCCTGCAGGCAAATCGTCTTCTCAACGAAGGAGATCAAGATAGAGCCAAACAAGCTTTTGAGAAGATTCATCCAGAGACCCTGGACGAAAATACTAATCTGAAAGCCGAATGGGCACTACTGCATGCCCGTCTGCTATATATCGACCACAAGGCAGACCAGGCACTCGTTGTACTGACAGATGCTATCAAGGAATTAAAGGAAAACAGTTCCTCTTCCGGAAGTGATCCAGCGAATGTCTCAGGTTATACTCCATTAATCCGAATGCAACAAACGATACAGGCAGCTATCCAGCACCATGAATACGCAGCAGGTACCGTGCAAGGAACATTGAAACATAGCGATGGCACCCCTGTTGCCGGAGCGGGTATATTTCTGATTGCCGAAGGTGATCTAAACTCCTATTCCTCCAATGCATCTGATTCCGGTCCTTATCATACGATGACAGATGCCCAGGGACGTTATGCTTTTCATGCGGTTATGCCTGGATTCTATCAGCTGCGGCTGGGTCTTTCCTTTCAACAGGTCGATGGCTGGACCTGGCAGATTCCTGCTGATCCGTGGATTCATGTAAATCAGGGCAAACAACTGCAGCAGAATCTAATACTGCAGCCATTGATCCAGCTCAAACAGCCGGTGAACGACCAGATCATTACAGATGATCGCATCACTTTCAGTTGGCAGCCTGTGCAGGGTGCAGCCTATTATGAACTCGAAGGCGGTATACAGCTACCAAAGGGAAGTTCACGAAGTGTGGTAAAAGGAAATATCCGTACTCCTTCCACAACGATTACAGCCGAAGAGCTCTACAGAATGTCGATGGGATTCTCCTATGGATCTTCGGGAAATTTTGAATCGGTTGTACCGGAGTCTATTCTGTCTTTTATGAATCCGAATGTCCGATTGTCATGGAATGTGATAGCTTACGACTCGAATGGGCAATTGATCAGTCAAAGCAACGGGTATCGATTGACTCGTGAAAGTATGGGTTCCCTTCCCTTTTTCTATCTGAAAAACCGGACTTTAACGACAGCTGACCGGATACTGTTGGACAAAAAGCCGGAAGATGCTCTGGCCGCTTACCGCGAGGCTCTAGCTGCCAATCCACAGGATGTTCATGCGCTTCGTATGCTTACCCGTATGCTGAGTACCAGGCAGTCCATTATGGAGAATACAGCGGATAATGATGAATATATCGAGCTGATGCAGCGTCTGCTGCTCCTTTCTCCGAGCAGTCAGGATGCTTCTGTTCTGACAGATTATTATTACCGGCAGCAGGATTGGACAGCATACAACAAGTATCTTGAGCTGTATCTTACGCTGAGTGATAAGGAGGTCACTGGAAATAAAACGGCACTAAGCTCTTATGAACGATCTACGTATGCGGTCGCCCTGATGGGGCAAAACAAGCTGCAGGAAGCCGATCGGCAGTTCAAACTGGCGATGCAGCAAGATCCTGACCACCGGTTTGTTGGAAGTTATATTGCGAACCGGCTGTATATGGATCGTACGCTGGAGAGTGCGCTCACGCTGGCAGAACAATATCCTCAGCATGAGTCCGAACAAACCGCCTATTTTTGGACCAATCTTCTACAGGATATGCAGGCAGAACGTACCCACTACTCAAATAGCGATCTGTACGATCAGGAATTGCAGCAAAAGCTGGGATGGTATGTACAGGGAAAAGAAGACCGTCTGAAGCAGTGGACTTCTCACCCTACTACCCATACACCGATTTTGCAGAAGTTTATGAAGGCTCTGCTGGAAGTGAGATAATAAAATCCATTAGTATCATGTTCAACATATACAATCGATAAATATACCAAAACAGGAGCATCGCGGATTTATCGCTGTGCTCCTGTTTGTGTATACCATGATAGAGTTTCACCATTGGCAAAGTCATGTGTTCGGATCGTATGATAGATTTTGTCCAGCACATACCCGACACATTCCGAATGATTAACCTCTCTTCTTACGGGTCATAACATCGAAGATAACAGCGAGTGCGAGTACACCGCCACGGATCATGTACTGATACGAGATTCCTACACCAAGCAGGTTCATCCCGCTGGAAAGGGAAGCCATAACCAGGGCACCGATGATAGAGCCGGTTACTTTACCCACGCCGCCTGCTGCGGATACACCACCAACATAGGCAGCAGCAATCGCATCAAGCTCGAACAGCGTACCTGCTGTTGTAGTTGCAGATTGTAGACGGGAAGTATACAAAATACCGGACAATGCAGACAGCATACCCATAGAACCGAAGACGATATAAGTGATCTTCTTTACGTTAATCCCGCTCAAGTGTGCTGCTTCGGGATTACTACCTACTGCATAGATATGACGACCAAGCACAGTCCGAGTGGTCAGGAAATGATAAATGATAACAACTGCCAATGTAATCACAACGGTCCAGGAGAAACCGTTATATCCTGCCAGAATCCATGTTACATAAGCGATGATAGCGGATACAAATAACATTTTAACAACAAAGATCTGGTTGGATACAACTTCGAACTTGTACTTGATCTTCTGTCTGCGCTTGCTGGCTTCCGAATAAATAAAGAACAGAATAGTAATGGCTCCGATAATCAGCGCCAGCAGATTCAGACCGCCGATCTGTGCGATAGCTGGCAGATAGCCATTACCAATCGCATTGAAATTGTCGTCTTTGACGATGATTGTACCTGTTTTCTCGGTCACTTGCAGCAGCGCGCCGCGGAAAATCAGCATCGCAGCCAGAGAAGATACGAACGATGGAATACCGATCGAAGCAACCAATACACCATTGAACATACCGATAACAATACCGAGTACCAGAATAATCGGAATCGTCAGGTAAAACGGCATCCCCATCTGGGAAAGCATAATCGCTGCAATCGCTCCCATAAAACCGGCTGCAAAGCCGACCGAGAGATCGATATGCCGGATAACGATAACAAGGGTCATACCGACTGCGAGTACGGCAATATATCCTGTAGCATCCAGCAAGTTACTGATATTACGGGAGGACATAAACAGACCATCCGTCATAATCGAGAACGTCAGCATAATAACGAACAATGCGATATACATACCATAATCGCGGATATTTACTTTGAGCAGTGATCTTGCCTCAGTAAAGAAATTCACGGCTTAGCCCCCTATTGTGTAGCAAAGTGCATTATTTTTTCCTGATCGGCTTCTTCGGCCGTCAGCTCACCTTTGATCTTGCCTTCAGCCATAATATAGATCCGGTCACTCATACCGAGTACTTCCCCCAGCTCGGAGGAGATCATAATAATACTCATGCCTTCGCTGATCAGCTTGTTCATAATCGTGTAGATTTCAAACTTGGCTCCAACATCGATTCCGCGTGTTGGCTCATCCAAAATGAGCAGCTTCGGTCCTACAAACAACCATTTGCCGAGCGACACTTTTTGCTGATTCCCACCGCTTAGATTGCCCACCGTCTGTTCAATCGAGGAGGCTTTGATATACATGGAGTTTTTGTAGCCGCTCGCTACCTGAACCTCTTCATTCTCGTTCACTACACCACCGGGAGAGATATGTTTGAGGTTGGCCACCGTTACATTATTTTTGATATCCTGAATAAGGAATAGTCCATCGCCTTTGCGATCTTCGGTGACATAGGCGATACCCGCCTGAATAGCGTCGCTGGTATGCTTGAATGATCTTGTTTTGCCGTCAACCTGCAGCTCACCTTCGAGCTTGTAGTTTTTGGGATTGCCAAAGACACTGAGAGCGAATTCGGTACGTCCCGAGCCCATCAAGCCGGCGATACCGATAATTTCGCCTTTATTGACATGCATGTCTACATTTTTGACGACATGACGACCAAGTTCCTGATCATAGGCACTCCAGTTTTTCACTTCCAGAATTGGGCTGCCAAACTTTTTGTCCGGACGTTTTGGATAGATATCTTCGATATCCCGGCCGACCATATTTTTGATAATCGTCGCTTCCGTAATCTCGCCTTTGGCACCATCCAGTGTACAGATCGTTTTACCATCACGCAGCACGGTGGCTTTGTCTGCGATCGAGATCACTTCTTTGAGTTTGTGGGAAATCATAATACAGGTAATGCCCTGATCCCGCAGATCCCTCAGCAGCTCAAGCAGATTCTCACTGTCATTTTCATTCAGTGCCGCTGTTGGCTCATCCAGAATAAGCAGCTTTACATCTTTGCTGAGTGCTTTGGCGATTTCGACCAGTTGCTGCTTGCCGACGCCCAGCTCGCGAATCGGCGTCTCCGGATTCACGTTCAGCTTGACCTTTTGCAGCATTTCCCTGGATTTGATAATCGTCTCGTTCCAGTCAATAAGTCCTCCGCGCTTCACTTCATTACCGGCAAAAATATTCTCATAGACACTCAGGTCCGGGAAAAGAGCCAGCTCCTGATAAATGATGACAATGCCTGTTTTGACACTGTCACTGATCCGGCTGAAGTTCATCACATTGCCCTCATAAATGATATCGCCTTCGTACGTACCATACGGATAGACTCCGCTCAATACTTTCATCAGCGTTGATTTGCCTGCACCATTTTCGCCGATCAGACAGTGAATTTCACCTTTAGCGACCTGAAAGTTTACGTCGGATAAAGCTTTTACACCGGTGAAGCTTTTGGAGATGTTGCGCATTTCCAGAATATTCTCGCTCACTGCTGTTCCTCCTTGCCTGCTCTTACGCACGGTTCATCTTTACCGGCACGCGAATGGCAAGACAGGAACATGATACTGTCCCTGTCTTACCACCAGCGTTTGGATAGGCTTATGCTTACAGACCTGTAAAGTCTTCCGCTTTGTAGTAGCCGGAATCGATCAGTTCTTTTTGCACATTGTCTTTGTCGACTACGATAACGTCGGTTTGTTTGGCTTTAACATCTACAGTGCCGTTATTGTAAGAGCCTGTCGTTTCCGGCGTTTTGCCTTCCAGTACTTCTACCGCCATACCCATTGCATCTTTGACCAGTGTACGAACATCTTTGAATACGGTCATGGATTGTTTTTTGTCGATGATATACTGGATAGAAGCCTGCTCGGCATCCTGGCCGGTAATAACATAACTCTTGATTGTAGAGTCGGCAGAGAATACATCGGCAATAGAGCGTGCTGTACCATCATTTGGTGCCAGAATTGCGATATCGCCTTTCATGTCATCCGATACGGCTGTCAGGTGAGTCTGGGCTTTATTTTTCGCTTCGTTTGGATCCCAGTTGGTTGTTACCTGACCGATAATTGCACCGAGCTGGTCACGGGACAGCTCTTTGGTGTCTTTCAGTGCTGCTGCTTCAGAGGAATTGGCAATTTTGAATGTGCCATCAGCAATTTTCGGTTGCAGTACTTCCCATGCGCCCTGGAAGAACAGGAATGCGTTGTTATCCGAGGATGCACCAGCATACAGGTAAAGCGGTACGCCGGAACCCTTGGCATGATCTACCAGGTATTGTCCTTGAGCTGCACCGACTGCGAGGCTATCGAACGTTACATAGTAGTCAACAGCATCGGTATCTGTGATCAGACGATCGTAGGAGATAACAGTAATGCCTTCTTTTTTGGCGGATTCAACAGCGGCTGCGGCAGCTGCTCCATCCTGAGGGCAAATGATCAATACTTTGATTCCTTTGCTGATCAGTGTTTCTACATTCTCTTTTTCTTTGGCAGATGAACCCTGACTGAACAGAATTTCTGTGGAATAGTTGGTGCCGGAGAGTGCATCTTTGAAGCGTTGCTCATCCTGTACCCATCTCGGTTCGTCTTTGGTCGGGAGGACGATACCAACGCTGACTGCGCTGCTGCTTCCACTGCCGCCAGTTCCATTAGCTCCGCCGCTGCATGCCGAGACCAGAACAGTTACCATCATAATAACGAGCAAAAGTGCCATGCCTTTGAAGTTTTTTCTCAATTGAATAACCCCTCTCAATCGTATCTGTCTTCTTACAGGACTAATCATATCACTGCTTTTATGCTATGTAAGCGCTTAACTATAGTACTCTTTTGCAATCATCTGTACTTTTTTATCCTGCCGTTATTCAGGCTGAAATAAGCAAACATCCCTGTACTACGCTGGTATGCGCGGTACAGGGATAAAATAAGATCTAATTTATCCGATGTTATAAAAATCGGCGTTGTTATGCGGTTATTGTACCGGTCCGTAAATCTCTTCACGGGAATGGAAATGATCCCGGATCATGGTCTGATCCAGATTGGATGCATCTACTGCAATCGGCTGGAGCAATACTGCAGGCACTTCGGTCTTGCCATTATTTACTTTTTGCCGGGTATCAATCTTCTCGCCGCGAGCCAGACGAATAGCCATATCCGCTGTCGTACCGGCCAGCTGCTGAAGAGGTTTATAGACAGTCATCGTCTGGGTTCCCTTGATAATGCGACGGGCTGCAGCAAGATCGCCGTCCTGACCAGCGACCGGAATCTGTCCAGCCATTCCTTTTTCCGCAAGGGCCTCGATCGCTCCGCCAGCGGTAGCATCATTGGCTACAATAACGGCATCCACCCGATTGCGGTTGGCCTGAAGCGCCTGCTGCATATTGGCTTTGGCATAGGCAGGCTGCCAGTCTTTGGACCACTGATCATACACTACCTGAATATCGCCACGTTCAATCAGGGGCTGCAAAATATCGAATACTCCTTTTTTGAACAGATGGGCGTTATTATCCGTATTCGCTCCGCCAATATATACATATTTTCCTTTGGGAACCTGCTTGATGATCGCACGGGCCTGCAGACGTCCTACTTCTTCATTATCAAAGGAAACATACAGATCTACATCGGCATTTTTCACCAGCCGATCATAGGACAGCACTTTGATGCCTGCATGATGTGCTTTCTGGATAAGCGCAGCGGCGGCTTCGGCATTATGCGGTACAATAACCAGCACATCGATCCCCTGCTGGATCATCTTCTCCGCCTGAACCATCTGACGTGCGTCATCCCCGTCTGCCGATTGGATGATTACTTCTGCGCCCCGCTGCTCTGCTGCTTGGCGGAACAGCTCACGGTCTTTTTTCCAGCGCTCTTCTACCAGGGTATCCATAACAAAGCCGATGCGGATCGTTTTGCTTTTGTGGTCTCCTGCATTTTCCGATTGGCTGCTGGAGCCTGTGGATGGAGATGCCGGCGTTCCTGCTCCTGATTGATGATTGGAAGAAGTCGATTTCATCGATAACGAACCGGCATTTGTCGACTCGGATGGCTGGGTTGTACCGGAATGACTGCAGGCAGAGAGCAGCATACCTAATAGAATCAAAAGCAGAAGTCTGCTGTCTCTATATCTCATGATGAACCACCCAGCAGTGTTTTTCGATATTCTGTCGGTGAGACCTCACACATTTTTTTGAATACCTTACTAAAATAATTGGGATCATGATAGCCCACTTCAAAAGTGATTTCCTTCATACTGCGCATCGGATCACTCATCAGCTTTTTGGCTTTGAGAATCCGGCATTCTGTCAGAAAATCAATATAGTTGATACCCAGCTGTTCTTTGAATAATTTGCTGATATAAAAAGGACTGAGTTCAAACTTCTGTCCAATCCCTTCCAGAGAAATGTCTTCGTGGGAATGTTCTGTAATATATTGCTTGATCTGCCGAATCGTATCCGGCTTGATCCGCTCCAGATGCTCCTGATAGCTCTGTTCCAGATGATTCAGGATATGACCGGTCTCGATACGCAGCTGACGATAATCCTGCGCTTCAAAAGAATACATCGGCGTCGTTATCTCTACACCGATCTCGGTCAACACCCGGGAGGCAATCCAGATCCGCTCCAAAATTCGCTGCTGAGCCTGCAAACGGCTGGTGCCTCTGTTCTCATACTGCCGCAACAGATCCAGTGTTTCTTCGCGGATACGTTCCCATTCTCCCAGACGCACCTGTTCAAAAAAGCGCTGTTCCCAGCTTCGGCCGGCATGCACATGCTCCTGATGCGCTGTATCCGCCGCCGTAACATCGGTATAAAATCGATATTTGACCGGAAGCGATATATCCATCGTAGCGATCAGTGCCTGTTGATAGGATTGGCGTACCTCTGCAAGTGATTCATACGTATTGCCAATACCGACAAACCAGCCTTGCCGATCATCCACACCTGCCGCCGATAACAGATCACGCGCAAGTGCAGAAGCCTGGGCACGAAAAGAAGTACCCGGTTTGCGAAAAGCGATTACCGGAATCTGCCGCCCGTATAATGCGCCTACCCAGCCGCTCCCCGTGTAACTGATCTTGGCTTTGATTGCACCATAAGCCTGCTCCTGGCCGGGAGGCAGCAGAACAGCAAGCGCGAACTTCTCACTGGCTGTATCAACTCCGAGCCAGCGTACCAATTCATCCGAATGAACCTGATGTACATGGTCAAATAGCAGCTGGGTTACGATATCGGCTTCAATAACCGGCATCATTTTCTGGAGTGCATCATTGCGGAGTTCACTTTGCTCACGATCCTTACGCTCCTGAATAATCTGTTCCAGCACTTTCTGTACGGTAGCTACGATCTCGCCAGCCTTGCTGGGCTTGAGCAGATAGTCCTTCACCCCCAGCTTGATCGCCCGCCGCGCATATTCAAACGTATCATAAGCCGTAACCATAATAACCTTGATATCCGGAAAAGCCATTCCAATATGTTCTGTCGTCTCCAGACCGTCCATACCCGGCATCCGAATATCCATCAGGATCAGGTCCGGCCTAAATTCCTCAGCCATACGGATAGCGATTTTGCCATTTTGGGCCTGCTCGATAATCAGATCGGTGAAGCTTTTTTGCAGAATCGCTTGCAGTCCTTCCCGTCCGACCTGCTCGTCATCCACGATTAGCAGCTTCATCATGTGCTGTATTTCTCCCCTTTTTCGGTAAATTCAAAATAACGGTAGTTCCTTTACCCGGACTGCTTATAATTTCTATTACATCGTCGGTTCCGTAAAACAGTCGCAGCCGCTGAATAACATTGTTGAATCCTATACCGGTAGAATGTCCTTCATTTTCGAGAGGATATTCATCCAGTATCTGCTGTATTTTCTCCGGACTCATACCGGGGCCATCATCTGCTATCCGGACCTGCACTTGTTCACCAAGGTCCTGTATGCTGATACGGATCGTTCCTCCATTTTCATCAGGCTCGACCGCATGAATGATAGCGTTCTCAATAATCGGTTGAAGAGTGAGGCCGGGGATCGGAACATGCAGGCAGCTGTCATCAATATCAGTCTCTACATGGAGCCGATCGGTGAACCGTGCTTTTTGGATCTCCATATACTGCTGGATAACATTGACCTCGTTATACAGCGTAACCGAGCGGTCGAGACGTTTGAGATTGTAGCGCAGCAATCCGGCTACACTCACCAGCAGATCACTCGTTTCCTCGGCACCTTCAAGAAAAGCTTTTTTGGACAAGGTATCCAGTATATTGAACAGAAAATGGGGATTGATCTGACTCTGCAGACTGCGAAGCTGGCTTTCCTTGAGCAGGAGTTTGCTGCGCTGAAGCTCGCTTTCCAGCTGTGCGTTCTGCTGAATCTCCAGGATCAGGTTGTTGATATTGATACGCATATGCTCGAACATCCGGGCCAGAAATGAGATTTCGTCTGTGGAGTTCACTTTGACTTGCAGATCAAACCGTCCTTTGGCCAGTTCCTGGGCTGCACGAGTCAGCTGCTGGATCGGATGGGTAATACTCAGCGAGAACCAGTAAGTAAATAACAGCAGAATAAACGTAATCGTCAGCAAAATCAGCACACCCAGCTGCTTGAATTCGTTGGACTGCTTGATCATCTGACGGTAGGATTGTTCATACGTATGAATATCCTTGTCCAGCAGGGTCAATGTCATTTCCGAGATATATCTGGAAATGCGTGTAGCTTCGGCAAAAGCATTCACGGAATCTTCGGTTTCTTTTTCCGAATGGAACATCACCGAGCGGTCGGTCGCTTCAATCAAACTATCCACCAGATTCATATAACTGGTCAAAGCAAAATCATTTTGTTCATTGCGCAGCATACCTACCGACCACTGCACATTTTTTAGTTGATGCTCCCTGCTGCGCAGACTGCTCAAATTCCCCTCGGTAGGCGTGAGCCGGTAATTATTGAGCGAGGTAATCAGCTGCTGGCTCGCTGTCGTCACTTCGTTCATCCGTAGATAACGCTGCAGAATATCATTATACTGCTCCTGCGTTTTCTGATTATAGTAAGTCAGCGTGATCCAGATCACCGCCATAATAAACATAACGACTGCAGTCAGTGTCCATATTTTCCGCTGAATACCGATCATTGCACATCCACCGGTTGTATAATTCGTATGCTGGTAAAGAAACCCTTGGTATTAAGCGGGATTTCTTCTCCTTTGAGCCACCGGGTCATCATTTGTACACTCATCTTGCCCATAGTATCCGGTGACTGCTCAATCACTCCATCCAGCTTGCCCTTGCGCAGCAGGGACAGGATATCGGGATGATCATCAAATGAATAGATGTGATATGGAGCAATCTGCGAACGCCGCTCAATCTCCTGGACCATTGCGCTGGTCAGATTGGCATCTATAGATATGAATGCGTTTACATCAGGGAAGCGATTTAAACCATCCTGTGTCGCTGCAATCACCTTTTCTTTTTGATTGGAAGTCTGAATATAGTGAGTCTGGATAAGCGGATAGTTATGCAATACTTCCATCACTCCTTTTACCCGCTGCTGCTGGTCGTACTCTTCGCGATCATTGCCGAGCAAAATAACGTTTCCTTTTTCGCCCATATCTTTGATCATTTGCCGGGCAATAGTGCGTCCTGCCATGATGGGATCAGATCCTACATAAGTCTTGCGCATACTATCGGTCATCGGAACATCACTCGCCACCGTAATAATCGGAATGCCGTAAAAAGCAGCCTTGATTTTGGTCATTTCTTGAAAAGGCTCAGTGTCCAGTCCCTGAACAATAATACCGTCCATCCGGGAATCAATCGCAATCTCGATTTGTTTAAGAAAATCGTTCTGATCTTCTCCATAGCTTCCCCATACTTCCAGCGTGGCTCCCTGCTGTGAAGCTTCTTTCTTGGCACTCTCTCCGATTTTATCCCAAAATGGTGTACTCAAATCATGAGTAATAAGTACAAGACGATACTGGGATGTTTTTTTTGCTGCAGATTGTGGCAACTGCTGCTGATCGGATTGTACCATTCGTACTACAGTAGCAATCGTAAAACAAAGCAAAATGATGCAAACCGAGCCAAGTGCCAAGCTGATTCTTTTATGCAAGCCAATCATTCCTTTTTCATAGAGGTTCATTTTTGTATAAGGATTGCCGAATTTTGCGATTTTGCCAGAGCAGGTGTTTATACTCTAACAAATCCTTTATCGGTTGGGTAGAAATTTTTTACCAGTATAATTTATAACAGATACTAAGGTATAGAGTAAGGCGTATTTATAATCAATATTAAGATACAGGGTGAGAATCCGAATATCGTAGACTCCCAGAATAGATAATCGGTAACAGAAAAATAGGATATTGCTGCTCTTCCTTATGTAGAGTTACCTGTGTATCATGCTGCCTGTCATGTATACGTAATTGAGCTGCGAATAACTACGATTCAGGAAACGATGTTGCTCTAAAACCAAAAACACCAAAAGACCCGATGTCTGTATAGACACGGGTCTCTCGGGAAGCCGAAACTTGCTGGCATATAGCTATCTACTATAAAAGTGGATCAGGCGTGGAATTGCCGTCCGTCATAGACAGCATCCACATAACCGGCACGGATTACAAAGTCTCCAAAATGCTCGCCTTCGTTACGCTCGGCTGCATAGCGGCCAAAGATCGGCTGTAGGGTGGACAGAATCTCATCCTCATTGATATTTTCCTTGTACATCTTGTTCAGGCGGCTGCCGTCAAAGCTGCCTCCAAGATACATATTATAGCGTCCTGGTGCTTTCCCGATAAAGGACAGTTCTGCCAGTGCCGGACGTGCACAGCCATTCGGACAGCCGGTCATGCGGATTACAATATCCTCGTTACGCAGACCGACAGCGTCCAGTTGATTTTCCAGCTTGGTCATTAGTTCTGGTAAATAGCGTTCCGCTTCGGCCATCGCCATTCCACAGGTTGGCAGTGCTACACAGGCCATCGAATTACGACGCAGTGCCGAGTAATGTGCACCATCGGTCAGATGGTAACGAGCAATCAGCGCTTCAATGGTTTTCTTCTTCGCGCTGGTGATACCACCGATCACCAGATTCTGGTTCGGCGTCAGACGGAAATCACCCGTGTGTACTTTGGCAATCTCGCGCAAACCAGTCATCAGCTGATAATCGCCATCATCCATAATGCGTCCATTCTCGATAAATAGGGTTAGCAGCCATTTGCCATCAGCCCCTTTGACCCAACCATAACGATCACCATTATGGTCAAATTGGAATGGGCGTGCTTCCTGCAGCTGCCAGCCAAGACGTTCATGCAGTTCGGCCACGAGCCAGTCCAGTCCGCGATCATCGATTGTGTATTTGAAGCGCGCATGTTTGCGCACTGCGCGGTCGCCGTAGTCACGCTGAATCGTTACTACTTTCTCGGCGACATCAATCATCTGGTCCGGTGTAATAAAGCCGATCACTTTGGATACCTGCGGATACGTCTTGTCATCCCCGTGGGTCATCCCCATACCACCGCCTACGGCTACGTTGAAGCCCTGCAGCAGACCATTTTCCACGATAGCGATAAAGCCCAGATCCTGGGAAAATACATCTACATCGTTGGAAGGCGGTACAGCAATACCAATCTTAAATTTACGCGGTAGATAGACTGCTCCGTAGATCGGTTCCTGTTCTACACCATCACGGCTATCAATGACTTTTTCTTCATCCAGCCAGATCTCATGATAAGCGCGGGTACGCGGATCGAGATGTGTACTTACTTTGCAGGCCCAGTCATATACCTGTGCATGTACAGCGGATTGATCCGGATTGGTGTTGCACATGACGTTACGGTTCACGTCGCCGCAGGCTGCAAGGGTGCTCAGCAGCGCATCATTAACTTCGCGAATCGTATTTTTGAGATTCCATTTGAGTACGCCATGCAACTGGAACGATTGGCGTGTGGTCAAGCGGATCGTATTGTTGCCGTATTTATGAGAGATATCGTCCATCATCAGCCACTGGGCCGGAGTCACGATACCACCGGAAGCACGTACGCGCAGCATGAACTGATACGCAGGCTCCAACTTTTGCTTTTTCCGTTCATTGCGTAGATCGCGGTCATCTTGCATATAACTGCCGTGATGCTTCATAAGACGATTATCATCCTCGGGAATAGAGCCGGTGATTGGATCTTTCAGCGTCTCCTCAAGGCTACCGCGCAGGTATTGACTATTACGCTTGATGTCCTCTACATCACTGTGCGGAGCATCATGCGGCGGATATTTTTCATACTGGACCATTTTGTGTTCTCCTCTCGTAATCGCCGGGATTCCCCATTAATATACATCCCGCTGATAACGTTTTTGCTGCAGCATATTACTCATATATTCAGCCGCTGCTTCCTGGCTCAGGTTACCTTCCTGAACAAGAATCTTTTCCAGGGTCAGATGCACATCGTTCGCCATGTTCTTCTCATCACCACAGACATAGACGATCGCACCTTCCTGAATCCATTCATACAGTTCGCGGCTTCTCTCCATCATACGGTGCTGAACATAGACCTTCTGATCGGTATCCCGGGAAAAGGCTACATCCATACGTGTTAGTACGCCATCTTTGAGCCAGCGCTGCCATTCGGTCTGATACAGGAAATCGGTCGCAAAGTGCTGATCTCCGAAGAACAACCAGCTCTTGCCTTCTGCTCCGGTCTCTTCACGTTCCATCATAAAGGCACGGAACGGCGCTACTCCGGTACCCGGACCGATCATAATAATCGGTGTGGAAGCGTCATGAGGCAGCTTGAAATTCTCGTTATGCTGAATATAAACCGGAAGTGTATCTCCTGCCTCCAGACGTTCTGCCAGATGTACGGAACATACACCATAACGCTGACGTCCGTGCTGTTCATATTCCACTTTGCGAACCGTCAGATGTACTTCATCCGGTGCAGCCTGCATACTGCTTGAAATGGAATATAGACGTGAAGGCATCTTGCGCAGTAGGGACAGGAATTCATCGGCCGGAATACCTTTCAGGCTATAATCCTGAACCAGATCCAGCAGATCGCGTCCATACAGATAGTTACGCAGATCCTGCTCGCGACCTTCTTCGAGCAGATCGTACAGCTGTTCATGATCAGCGAGTCCGGCTACTTTTTCGAGCAGCGGTTTGGTTAGTACGCTGATCTCATAGTGACGCAGTAGCGCATCCCGTACACTCAGATGATCACCATTTTTATTAATAACGATCGATTCATTGCCGTCCCACTCCATCGCCTGAATCAATTCGTCAACGAGCAGCGGATGATTCTCCGGATACACACCCAGACTGTCGCCGGGCTCATACTGAAGACCCGATCCTTCGAGGGACAGTTCAACATGGCGCGTCTCCCGGCTGGAGCCGCGTCCGTTCAGATTGAGATTCTCCAGCACTTCTGCCGGGAATGGACGGGTACGGGAATAAGGTGACTCGGCGGCAGCTTCAGTCGTGTCCGTTGTTCCAGATACAGCTGCTGCTCCCGCCACTGTCGCTGAAGATTGGGCTTGTCCCAGAGAGGACAGTACCTGATCAATCCATTCAGCAGCCTGTTCTTCAAAGTCTACATCGCAATCGGCACGTGCTACGATACGTTCTGCGCCCAATTCTTCCAGGCGCTTATCAAAGTCCTTGGCGGTCTGACAGAAAAATTCATAGGATGTGTCACCCAGACCAAGAACAGCATATTTGGCATCTGCCAGCTGTGGTGCACGTTTGCTGTGCAGGAATTCATAGAAAGGAATAGCATTATCCGGCGGATCGCCTTCTCCCTGTGTGCTAACGAGAACCAGCAGGTTTTGGACCTTTTTGAGGTTATTCGGTTTGTAATCGCCCATGGACGAGAGCGTTACATCAAATCCCTGGGAAGTCAGCTGCTGTGCCAGCTTTTTGGACAATCCCTGGGCATTGCCTGTTTGTGAGCCAAACAGTACAGTCACTTCTTTGGATACGGAAGGTACTGCCTGTACATTTGCCGCAGTGTCTACGGCTGGTACTTGAACAGTCGAAGTGCTTGCACCTGTCTGAATACCTGCTGTCAGGTATCCACTTAGCCAGATTCGCTGCGTATCAGTCATTGTCGGCAGCAGGCGATTCAGCAGCTCGGCCTGCTCCGGTGTAAAAGGACTATTACTTACTTGAAGTTCCAACGATATCCACCCCATCATTTAGCATGACAACATGCTAATCCCTAGTATAGTGCTCAGATTAATTTTACTTCTTTGAACTTATCATAGTGCAAGAAATGGGTCAATTAGAATGCCTTATAGGTCTTATCAGTTCTGCTGATGATTGAGATCAGATGAGGCTTTATTGTACATATATACGGATAAAATAGATGGATATGAGTTTTTTTCGGTTTTTGTTGCTTCTGAGGCTCAGATATGGTTAAGTATCCTCTTTTTTCTTTCTTTGTTGATATAGTGCGATGAATGTTGCTTTGTTGCGTGGTGTCTAAGTAGTTTTTTTTTATTATTGTGAATTTTTCATGTGTTGAAATTATCATTTAAATAAATAGGATGGTTGGAATTTTAAAATTTATTGGATTTTAGATCCTCTTCCAAATCATCACTTATTAAAGTTATTTTTTTAATTTTTTCTTAAAATCTCTTATGTATATCATCAAATTTTGTTGTCTATGCTAGACGTAGTGCGATTAATTGCATTATTTATAAACAACTTTTAAAAGTGTTATTTATATAAATTAAAGATCTTTTTTCTTTTAGTAATCATCAACCCATAATAAAAAGCACTTCTATCGGTTTGTAAGATACCCACGTTGGGTTTTCCTGCAAAGCGATACGAAGTGCTTTTGTTTCAATCTATTTTATTATCAAGCTATTAGTAATGAGATATCTGTAGTACTGCTTATTTTACATAAACGCTAAATTCATAATTAACTTCGTGGTCTTTGTCCCATTGCGCGCTTACGTTATAGATGTAGTATCCGGGCTGGGCAGGCAGTTTATATTGGCCGTTGGTTATTTCGCGTTTTGCATAGTTCTGACCTTTTTTCAGAGACAGTGTTACTTTGGTCGGCTTGCCGGCTGTCGTAATCGACAACACAGACGACTTGGGCAGCTTCGGGGCAGCTTTTTTCATTGCTGCATTGATGGTCTGCGGGTCGAATCCGATACCTGCTACGACTCCTTCGTTACCATCAGACCAGATTCCTGTCCATGTGCTTCCTTCATACTGAAGATCCAATGGAGTGGAACCATGCTTGACTACAAGCTGGTCACCAGTAAAAGTCAGTTCTGATTTGGGAGTAAAAAAATTTCGCAGAATATCTGCATATTCCACTGTTGTCTCATAGCCGTGAGATTGGCCGTTTTTGTTCGATACGATCAAGGCAGATGTACCTTTCTCGTTACCGAGTGCGAGCATATATTTCTCTTTGCTTCCATCCTTTTTGTGGACCGTAATTTCATATTCTGCCTTATAATTCAGCTGTCCTTCCAGATCTGTACTTCTAACGATAGCCTGCTGGAATATTTCTATGATGGTCGCGTCTGTATAAGTACGGGCTATACATGGGAAAGCATGTTTAACCGGTAGACAGGTGACCTGCACGGATGCGGTAGCTTCGACGATTTTCTGCAATTGTTCTGGTGTGGCCGGGCTTGCATGGGTAGTAAATGGCAGGAGTGATAACCCCAAGCAGGCCATTAGCAGAAGCCCAGCCACCTTTTGGAAAATAGCTTTCATTCATTTCATCCTCATTTCTCTTTTATGTATTTACTGTTAAATTATAGAATAAATAAGCTGCAGAGTCACTATCATTTCGTACAGGCAGCCTGACTTGATGCCGAACTACCTGTACATTTTGCTGGGCTACTATACATTTGGTATTTGTATTTAGGCCGATAGTGCTGTTTATTATTTGTTTTTTGAATAAACGCTTTTCTGAACCTAATATAGAGATATCCCGATACTTGCTACAGATCATTCGACTGAAACGTGTCTTTTGAACCTTGCCTTTTAAGCACGCTGACCTGTTATTACTCTGCGTTTCTCAACTGAAATATATGCTGGATATAAGCTTCTTTATGAGCCGTGTACTCCTGAATGCCTTCCGCATTCTGTCCAGTAAATGATTTCTTAACAGCCTCATATTCTTGACGGGCAGCTGCATGGGTATTCATATAATCCCTGAAAAACAGCATATCTTTCCAGTGTTCGCTATCATACGGAAGCATATGAATAAAATGCGTTTTGATCTCAAAGGAAGAATCACGAAAGCGGGCAAACACAATCTCGTCCGGACGCTCTACCTTCAATCGATAAAATCCGATACTGCGCAGTGAATCTTCATACTCACTTGCTTCCGTCTCCAGCTGTGTCACCCCTATCGCAATATCCAGAACCGGCTTGGCCTGAATGTCCTGAATAGCTGTGCTGCCAATATGCTGGATCAACTGCTCCTGCAGCTGTGGAATAGCGTTATGGATCTTCTGCCGCATTCGCTGGAATTCCTCTACCCAGCCAGGATGATGTGGAACGAGACGTACTTCGTTACGGGCAAGGCCAAGTGGTGGATGCTTCATCTCACTCTCCCCTTTCCATTATGCTAACGACACCGCCTATCATGGAGCATAATAACATAAGGTAGCATGATTATAATTCGGCTCATTATTGGGAAAGCTGAACAGACGCATATTCATAAAACCTCAGCAAGTCTTCTTCATTCGTAAATCCGCCCTGTGCAGACTGATCATTACCGCCGCCTTTTCCGTCAAAAGAAGCCAGATGTTCTTTGAAAAAAGCTCCGCAACGCAGTTCGCTCTGTTCATGACGTGCAAGCAGAATTTTGCGATCCTGTTTGGTAGCCAGCAATACATTGTGCTGCTGTCCTATCAGCAGCTCACTCGCAATACGCTGTAGATCCTGCAAAGATTTATTGTCAAATATATACGTCAGTACCGATGAATGGGCTGCTTCTGCCTCTCTGATTAGCTGCTCTGCCAAATACCGGCTATTTTCGCGACGCAGCTGTTCGATCTCTGCTTTGAGTCCCTGCTGCTCTTCTTCCCATTTGTGGAAACGCTCCACGACATCCTTGCGTCCTGTATTAAAACGGCTGGTGAATACATCAAGGGTAGCAAGTGCTTCCTGGTAATCCGCGAGCGCACGATAACCATATTTGAAAAATAGACGTACATGCCCTTTTTGCTTCTCGGCACGATAAAGTTTGAGGATTCCCAGTTCACCGGTACGCGCCACATGAGTACCACCGCAGGCATTATGTTCTACTCCTTCAATTTCGACAATACGGATATGCTCTGTTACCTTGGGCATCTTCACCAGTGTGAGCCGGGACAGCTCTTCTTCATTAACAAAATAGCTATGTACCGGCAGATTTTGATAAATATACGCATTGACCTTCTGCTCCAGCTCCATCATTTCCATAGTAGAGAACGAGGAGCGATCAATATCAATCGTGGCATAATCTTCGCCCATATGAAAGCTGAGAGTAGGCGCACTCCACTCTTGCAGGCAAATAGCTGATAGCAGATGCTGTCCTGTATGCTGCTGCATATGATCGAATCGGCGCTGCCAGTCGATTTGGCAATGTATTGCACTACCTATCTCCAATCCGCCCAACTGCTCGATCTGGTGAACAATCTGCTGCTCCCGTCGCTGCACGTCAAGCACGCGTACGTTGCCAATCATGCCAGTGTCGCTCGGCTGTCCCCCTCCTTCAGGATAAAAAGCCGTCTCTGCGAGACAGATATAATACCGCCCCTGGTGCTCATAGGCTTCGGTAATGACTGTATCCCAGCTGGTTGTATAGGCCGACTCGTAATATAGTGTATTCATCATATCGTTTCCTTTCCAAATACGGATTGTGTAGGTTAGTTATTGGAGCTATCGTTCCCTGGTGTAAAGCGATGTGGACAGGTATCAGATATTCTCCTGTTCTATCAGACTCTTTACCATTATACGATGCGGAATACCAATCTCGGTAAAAGGTTCTCCTGTGATCTGATACGCCAGCTTCTCATAAAAGGGGATCGCTACCTGCCGGGCATGCAGCATAATATCACAGTATCCTTCTTCGCGAGCGGTATGCTCGGCATAGTGAACCAGCTTGCGTCCTATATTCTGACCGCGCAGTGCCGGATCGACAGCGACCTGCTTCATTTGCAGTGTACGCGAATCAATCGGTTTTAGCAGCAGAACACCTACTACCTTATTATCGTACAGAGCAATAATATGAGTCGCATACGCTTCCCCTTCTAGATTCTCGTTCCATAGGCTCATGCCGAGCGGCTGACGGAGCACACGGTCTCTCAGTTCAAGTGATTGTTGATACAGCGGATCATCCGTCGGGACGTTCTGGATATTTATTTCGCTCATAGTTAACTCCTCCAATTCACTATTTTTTATTTTTCAGGTAGTGAAATACAATTAGGTATGTATGAAGCAGTTAATCATATCTGTCCAAGAAGATCAAGACAAAAGGCAGACCCCAAGGTCTGCCTCACTGCTCACTGCTCACTGCTCACTGCTCACTGCTCACTGCTCACTGCTCACTGCTCACTGCTCACTGCTCACAAATGTGCCCTATTGCATTTTGAATGTCAAGCCGATTGGGCGTTATGCCAGTTTGATCTCCACTTCGGAAGGTACTTTGGTCAGCAGCCTGATTTCTCCACGTATCCCGCAATTTACAAAATGATAATTTTCTCCACGGGTACACACCGGAGCATCCGGATCATCCGCAAAATTCCGGATGCCTTTGTACTGATCCGGACTGACGAGATGACGATCACCATCGATATGCAGATGCGGACCATAACGGTTATATGTGCTGGGAATGAGCTCAACGGCTATTTGGAGCCGGAGCTGCTTGGGATCATTGGCATAAGTCCCAGGCTTTTCCGCCGGATTTCGATCTTCTTTTTGCGATTGCCTGATAGCCTGCATAGGCAGAGGAACCTGCCAATCCGGTGCCCAGCACCAGCCTGCCAGTTCACCATTAATTCGTATACAGGCAGTATCTGCATCCACATCGGTCAGCTGCACATATAGTTCCTCTGTTGCTATATCCAGACGGTCTGCATCGATAGACACTGTAGTCGTCATCTCAACAGGCTCTGTATAAAAAGGATACCCTGATTGAACAATCGATTGCGGATTCAGCATTAACGCTTGCCCTGACTGAGGATTCGGCATTCCAACAAGGCGCAGAGGCCCCGAAGTATAACATTGTCTCTTATCTTTATCCCGATACGGCGAATCACTGTATACCAAAAAATTCCCTTCCAAAAACGCGACCGGATCTGGCTCTGCAGCAACTTTTGTTTGTATGGTGATATGCAGATGATTTTGCTTCTCAACCAGCTGTGCCGGAATACTGTAACGAAAAGGCGGCTGCGATAGTGGGCTTCCCTCTGTAAGCTCCACATTAATATCCTGATCATTGATCCTAACAGCCAGCGGCTGATCCAGTAATACCAGTTGGATATCGGCAGGCTGATCAGTTATTGAATCATGATCTATCGGTATATCGATACTCCACCATCCCTCGCCTTTGTCTTCCCAGTAGATCGTATAATTATTGGAAGCAGGCAGGCTCATGCTCCATAATGACTGTTCGGGAACACGTGCATCCAGCCGGACATTATCAGCACGTTTTTTATCCGCCCCATCCGCTGCAATGGGAATGGAAGCATGTGCTGTATGACTGCTGTTTCTTTGATCCAGATCGGCAGGCAGATGAGCAGGATTGATCAATTCCACACCAGCTGCAATCATGCGTTCTATCATTGTAGGCTCATCACCGTTCCCTGATGACTGCCACACACATCCTTCTGCTGGCATTACCCTGGAATATCGGCGCTCTCCGATACGTACGCTGCCATTTTCGAGCATGCCGGTTTCTTCCAAAACACGTTCCTCGGTAAACTCATAATGAATGCCTGCTTGATGACAATATTCTACCAGCTGCATAAAGGTATTGCTGATCCTGCCTGCTGGTGTATCCGGTACTCCGGCACCATCGTGTACGTTAATTACCATCGCGTCTGCCGGATGAAAAGAAGCCATTACTCCACGCGTAGGTGTAACAATGAGCAGTTCAGGCTCTTTACTGCGCAGATCAGGCAAGTACCTGGTCTGTTCGCGAATCGATTGCAGCACCTGCGGAAAAACCTTATGCCAGCTGAGGTGCAGTGGCATCGAAGGCGGCCAGTCATGTACAGCCTGTGAGCTCAATTCATATTGACTGAGATGCAGAACGAACTGGCGCACTCCATGTCCGGCCAGCCAGAGGATGTACCGGGAAAATGTCTCTGGTGTTACTCCCCAGCCGCTGCCGCCATGCGCTTCAGCCAGACATCCGCTTCTTCCTTGTTGGACAGCGATTGAATGTACCATCCGTGGATAGAAATCATTACCGGGATAACGTTCCAGAGCATCGATTCCCGGCAAGGTAAGACCCTGCAATACACTGAAGCAGGAACCGCTGTGTACGAGTTGAAAAAAGGGATTTTCTTCGCCTTTCAAGTGGCCGGTAAACAGCTTGCCGTGACGATCGCACCATTCGGCAATCGGACGGTAGTATCCTTCGACCAGTGCATCAGTCAGCAATTCCCAGTAGCGAATGCGCAGCTGCTGCACCTTTTCACTTAGACCATTCTGTTCTTTACTGCCTGGAGCAGCACCATACGTATAGGAATAAAGCCTGCTAGGAATGTCCTGTCTTTCTGGAGATGTCCGCTTGGTAGCAACGCTCCTGTCTACCCCATATCCCGCTCCTTCCGAAGTCAGCGCTTCAGATTCCGTGTTTTCCTTGTCTATAAATAACAGCGGCAGCAAAGGCTCCAATGCTTCTCCATAACGCTGCATATAACGCTCCGGCAGCTCTCGATGCCATGGTACCGCTCCTTTTTCCACAGAAACGCTGTGGCCATCCAGAAAACCAACCTCATCTGTAAAAAATCCGGTTACATATTCAAACGCCTCCGGCTGCAATCCTGTACGATACCCTTCATGGGTAATTGCGATAAAAGTATCTGTTGCTTCCCGATCCAGTGAAGACACCGCGGACCGGGCATGTACTTCTACATGATGTCTACTTGTATCTGTTTTGTACTCCAACCACTCGCAGGTTAACTGCGGATGCCGGGCAATCACTTGACCACCGGCCGTCCCGGAAGGCCATCCATTCTCATCATATATCCAGAACTCCATCCCTATCGAGCGGGCATGCAGGATGACCTCTGACAGAATATCCAGATACACCTGACTCATATAGGCTGGCTGATCCGGATAATAACGCGGGTGAAATACAACGCCTTCAATACCGGATTGCTGCAATTCATCCAGCTGACGAATCAGCCGGTTAGCATTCAGACTATCATTAATAGACCAAAAGACCAGAAACTGTAACCGATTCTCTTCCAGAACAATCACTCCTTTATACCGGATAAATCAAAAGCTGCCGGCATCGTCTACTTTCTGACTCCAGTATAGGAATACCAAACAAACGACAAAAGGAGATTTTTATGGATAAATTTGAAAATTTTACAGATCCTACACGCTATGTAACTTGTATTCTTTTGCGTAAATATGTAAATTAGTTCTAAAGGATGATATATATTCTAAAAAAGGAGTCCGATATTATGTTTATAATGCCCATATTATCTAATCTTATAAACAAAGGTGGACGATGAATTTGAAAATGAACATTATGAATAAAATCCTTTTGGGCTATATTATTATAGTACTTTTTTTTGCGGCAACAATCGTAATTGTGCATTCCCGGATTAATTCTCTGGAGAAAAGCATGAATTTTGTTGCAAGTCACGATATGCAGGTTCATGATCTGGCCAATCAGATGAAGCTTAATGTCGTGGATATGGAAACAGGACAGCGCGGCTTTGTGATTACAGGCGAAGATGGATATCTCGCTCCATATAATGATGGTAAAACCAAATGGGTACAAAACTATAATGCATTGTATCCGCTGCTCGCAGACAATCCAACGCAGCAGAAAAACCTGAATGCTATCAAAGCCCGGATCGAAAATTGGATAAATGTTGCAGGAGAGCCGGTTATCGAGCTCAAGCGTGCGAATAACACAGCTGCCTTGAACCAGTTTTTTGTCACGGACCCAGGCAAAACTGATATGGATGCTTTCCGCCAACAATTAAATACATTCCTTGATACAGAGACACAGTTAACGATCAAGCGTGTAGAAGGTATTCACTCCAGTAACATCAATCTGAAGATCCTGCTTTATTCCCTGCTCGCTGCTGTTACTCTGCTGTCTATTATAATCGGTACATTCATCTCTCGCAGAATCAGCAAAAACGTCAAAGCTGTTACTGCGACAATTGATGATATTGCTTCCTCTGGCGGTGATCTGACACGCCGGATTGAAGTAAAAAGCAATGATGAAATGAAAGACCTGGGAGAAGCAACCAATGCACTTCTTAGCAGCCTTCAGCAGATTATCGGTGAAATTAAAACAAATACTCTGCAGCTTGCTGAAGCATCCGTTCAGCTGGAAAAAGGAGCTTTTGAAAATTCACGCTCTGCCGCCGAAGTTGCTCAATCGATTCAGCGAGTATCCGAGGGTGCCGAGAATCAGGTGTCTCGTACAGAAGATATCTCTGCTGTCATGGAGCAATCTATCGCCGGTCTCGATGTTGTCGCCGGTACGACCCATGAAGTAGCCGGTCTTGCCAAAACGACCAAAGACCTCGCTTCTGTCGGTGAAGATAAAATCCATCGCAGTGTAAGCAGCGTAGAAGGCATGGCACATGCTTTCAAAGAAATTCAGAGCAGTGTACGGGAATTGGCAGATCGTTCACGTGAAATTCTGTCTATCACAGGCTATATTTCCGAGACATCCAATCAGACCAACCTGCTGGCACTTAATGCTGCAATTGAAGCAGCGAGAGCTGGAGAACATGGTCTGGGATTCAGCGTCGTGGCTGACGAGATTCGTAAACTGGCTGATCAATCTTCCCGTTCCACCAAAGAAATCAGTACTATTATCACTTCAATGACCACGGGTATTCAGGGTATTGTACAGCTGGTGACCGACAGTGCCAGCAATGTGGAGGAAGGGGTATCCTCCCTTAACGAAGCCGGTGATACTTTTGGTACCATCGTGGCCCAGATTGACTCGCTAAATGCACAGATTACCGATGTAGCCGCTTCGGTTGAACAAATGTCCAAAGGTACCCAGTCTGTCGGTTCGGCTCTGCAGGAGATCACGCGAATTACCGAAGAAACGGCTGCCTTTACCGAGGAAGTCTCTTCGATGACAGAAGCACAGACTACTTCTCTCATGCAGATGACAGCAACTACCGAACAACTCAAAGAAATGTCTACTTCTCTGGAGACCGTAGTCAATCAATTCAAAATTTAAAAAAATATCATTATTCAATGCTGCTTGTTAAGCTTGATAATTTCATAAAAAAAGACCGTTACACACAAATGCTGCTTGTTACGCTTGATAATTTCATAAAAAAAGACCGTTACACACAGAGTGTACGGTCTTTTTTTGCGATTGCATATCTGACAAGAGGTAGCTTATCCTCCCTATCATTAGCTGATTTAGAAATCAAAATTATCCGGATCAGCTCCGAAGCGCTGGTTCTGATTCAGATCATCGATTTGCTTCATATCTTCGGCAGATAATTCAAAATCAAAAATATCGGCATTTTGCACAATCCGCTCCTGCTTAATGGACTTGGGAATCGTTACGATACCGCTTTGCAGATCCCAACGCAGCAGCACCTGTGCGATCGATTTGCCATATTTTTCGCCAATGCTCTGCAGAACTTCATTATCCAGCAGCCTTCCCTGAGCCAGAGGCGCCCATGCTTCGATCTGAACCCCCTGCTCTTTGCAGTAATTGCGCAGTTCAACCTGACTCAGCAATGGATGCAGCTCCACCTGATTCACGACAGGACGTACTTTTGCATCAGCAAGCAGATCTTCCAGATGATGAATCTGGAAATTGGATACGCCGATCGCACGAACCTTGCCGTCCTCGTGCAGTTTCTCCAGTGCTCTCCATGTATCTTTATATTTGCCTTTGACTGGCCAGTGCACCAGATACAGGTCTACATATTCAAGACCCAGCTTGGTCAGACTCTGTTCAAAAGCCTGCAGCGTGCTCTCATAACCCTGATCCGAATTCCATACTTTGGTTGTCACAAACAGTTCTTCACGCGGTACGCCGGATTCGCGGATCGCCTGGCCTACTCCATCTTCATTCTGATAAAGTGCCGCCGTATCAATACTGCGATAGCCCGCTTCAATCGCCCATTTGACCGAGCTTACGACTTCATCACCATTTTCCACCTTGTAGACGCCCAGTCCAAACCATGGCATCTGAACACCATTCGATAACTGAACCGTAGATTGCAAATTTTGCATGACTGTTGTTCCTCCTGTGTGTATGATGATTGCCTTTCTGATTATAACGTATTACCGGATTCAAATTAAATGAAACAAATACAGATTTGCTTGTTCAATTTTTAGATCAGTGAATGCAGCGATCAGTAAAACCATGTCTCAGTAATCAATCAGTATGCAGCTTGTAGTAGACATCCATACGAACGCCTATCATACTTGCCATACTATTTTACCCGTGTTCTGTCTGCCCTTCCCGGCTGGAACGTCCAGGGTGGCGCTTGAAAATCCGGCGCGCACGCGGTTCGATCAGCCAGCGCAGCCATGTGCGAATACTGCCCAGCGACAGAATCACCGTAATCGCTATCCCGATCACAATCAGCAGCAGCTTGCTGGCGGCAGAATCCAGCACTTCATACAATCCGCCTGCGGTCAGTGCCATCACAATAAACCCATGCAGCAGATACGTATACAGTGTATTCATACCCATTCCCGACACCCATGGAATACTGCGTCGCGGCACAAGACTCAGTACAGCACCGCCAATCAGTACCGCGAGCGCATACACACCGATGCGGTATATACCTGCACTCCACTCATTGTGTCCAAGCGTTTCATACGAGAAGCTGCCATAGAACCATTCCTTGCGATACAGCTGCGAATACAGAACGATCATGACAAAGGCTGCTCCCAGTACAGCCGTTGATACAATCCGCATCCCTCGGGTATGCAGCCTGCTGATCATCGACTTATCCAGATAGTAACCCAGCAGGAAAAAAGGGAAAAAGACGATTGTCCGTGAGACACTGGCATAATATTGAGCATCATTGGCATAGCCGGCCAGTAAAGCTACAGCTACTACAATCGGCAGTGCATACCGGATGCGAATAATATACGGCATTGCCACTTTCCACAAAATCATGCTAAAGAAAAACCACATCAACCAATACGGGGTGAAATAGGAAAATACCAACTCTGGCCGATCATAGATCCAGTAATCGAATAAGGAATACAATGTCTCAAATACCAGATACGGAATCACCAGCCTGCTGATCACCTTGTTCAGATAATCACCGGTACCGATATTTTTGGCAAAATAGCCGGACACCAGAACAAACATTGGAATATGAAAAGAATAAATGAATAAATACAGCGGTCGCAGCAACGGATCATCATATAACGGCTCAATCAGATGACCGATCACGACCAGCAGAATCAGCAGGAATTTGACGTTATCAAAATAAGCGTCCCTCTTGGTCACACTCTACACTCCCTTCACAAAGAGGACCCTGATCGAAGCGGTCTTTTTTTGTACGATGCTGGAGAGGGAATTTGTATACAACTTGCAGGTGTAGCAAAATATTTGACAGTTTGACAGTTATGGGGACTTATACCCGCACCTATACGACATGAACCCCTATTATATCAATCTGTCTTACAGATATTCAACGCGCCGCTGTTCGTCTGAGACTGGAGTAAAGGATAGATAAATTGTACCGAAGAAGTCATATCGAGAAGATGGTACCAAGGATATAGAGTCTGAGATACTGACGTGAAGATGCTGACTGAAAGACAGAGATTCGAAGATACAGACCAAAAAAAACCGGCATTGCCTGTAATGCGCAATGCCGGTTTTTGGTAATTCATTGATATGCTATTTTTAATGGTTTGGATTGGTTATTGATATACCGCTGTCTCAAAACTTTTATTGATCGGCAGCCTGCTTTGTATTAATTAAAGGGACTGCACCGATTTGCGGATTCCTGCTGCTTCACTAATAATCTCATACGAACGCAGACGAGCCTGATGATCGTAGATCATACTTGTAATAATCAGCTCATTGACTCCAGTGTCTGCTACATACTGCTCCAGACCTTTTTTGATCGTCTCTGGTCCACCTTTGATCGTGGAACGCAGCTGCTTCTCGACCGCGGCCTGCTCGTATTCCGACCATTTGCCCCTCATATCCGCAGGCGGCTGAATCTGGCCGGTACGTCCACGGATAATATTAAGGAACTGCTGCTGCATCGTGGTGCTGAGCCATTCTGCTTCTTCATCTGTATCTGCAGCAATTGCATTTACGCCAAGCATGGCATACGGTTCTTTTAACACATCGGACGGCGTAAAATACTCCCGATAGATACGCAGTGCACGCTGTGTATAATCCGGCGAGAAATGTCCTGCAAACGCAAACGGCAAGCCTTTTTGCGCAGCCAGACGGGCACTGAAATCACTGGATCCCAACAGCCAGATCGGGATCGATAATCCTTCTCCCGGTACGGCGCGTACCGGTGCATGATATGACGTTGAAGAAGCATCAAAGAACCGGGTAAGCTCGTCCAGCAATTCTGGGAAATCCTCTCCGCTGTTAATATCACGGCGCAGCGCCTGTGTCGTGCGACGATCGCTGCCTGGAGCACGTCCCAAGCCCAGATCAATTCGTCCGGGATACAGGGATTCCAGTGTTCCAAATTGCTCGGCAATTACGAGCGGCGCATGATTGGGCAGCATAATGCCGCCGGAGCCTACGCGAATCGTAGAAGTTCCTCCTGCCAGATAGCCGATTACGACCGATGTGGCAGAGCTGGCGATTCCCGGCATATTGTGATGCTCGGCTACCCAGTAACGATTGTATCCCCACTTCTCGGCATGCTGGGCGAGATCCAGACTGTTGCGCAGCGCATCGGATGCAGTCGCACCCGCGTTGATCGGTGCCAGATCCAGCACCGATAGTGTTATATGATCAGGAGCAGCCCCCTGAGATGATGAATAATGATCAGACATAGATATGCCTCCTTCTTGGAAATAGTAGAGGTTCAATATACTATTATCCGCTTTTCGGGCCCAAATTGCCAGCCAATCTCTTACTTTAGAGGGAATCACCCACGACACGGTTGCGGCCGGAATGCTTGGCTTCATACAGACGGTGATCCGCGATCGCCAGCAGCTCTGTCCGGTCTATAGCGATACCTGCCATCGTACTCACGCCCAGGCTAGCTGTCACCGGCAGACTCCCGGTAATCGGACTCCAATCTGCCGAATGAATAGCCTGACGTAGACGATTGGCCTGCTTCATCCCCTGGGCAGCATCCGTATCCGGCAGAATCGCCAGAAATTCCTCACCACCGATACGGGCGAGCGCCGATGAAGGCGGTACGGTCAATGTCAGGATTTTCGCCAGATGCACCAGCACCGTATCCCCTACCTGATGAGACAGTGTATCATTAATGGTTTTGAAATGATCCAGATCTATCAAAATAGCCGTTACCGATCTTCCTTGAGCAAAAGAGTCCTCCAGCAGCTCATCGATATAAGGCTCGATATACCTGCGATTATGCAGCCCGGTCAGCGGATCGCGCAGAGCCAGCTCACGGAACAGCTCGCTATCCCGGCGTGCCTCCTCCGCATCAAACGTAATCTGCATAATGCGCGCCCGCGCTTCCCTTTCCGTCGAACGAAGCTTCTCTCCTGCTTCATGGTAGCGCTTGTGCTCTTCGTAAGCATTGCGATAGTCTCCTGCTGCTGCGTACAGCTCGGATTGCTGGAGCATGGCACGTACCATTAATCCGGGAAGACCATGCTCATGGCACAGATGCCTTGCTTCATCCAGTGTGGATTGTGCTTGCGCCAGTTTGCCCTGCAGCCGCTGCGCTTCGGCAGCAGTAAGCAGACATTCCGGTAGCACCATCAGATCGCCAAGCTTGCGGCTGAGTGGATTGTTAATAACCGGCTCCAGTGTCTGTTCTGCCTGGGCAGGATGACCCAGCAGAATTTCGACCTGGGCAATTGTATCCAGCTGTGAAGCACCCAGTTCTACATTTTTCCGTTTGGCCAGTTCGCGCAATTTGTGGACGAGCTGATAAGATTCTTCGGCCTGTCCCATTTCATAGCGGGTATATGCCATATTATTCAGTGCGAACATCAGCAGCTGCGTATCATCCATCAGGGTAGCCAGCATCAATACTTCCTGGAACCGGCGCTCCGAATCATCGTAGGCTCCTACTTCATCCAGCGTGAGCGCCAGCATCATCAGATGATCGGCACGCGTAGAAGGCGGAGCGGTATCCGGCAGTTCACGGAGTCCGGCTATCGCATGCTGAAGAGCACTCTCATTATCTCCAATCCGCCGATAGAACCCAGCAATCAGGCGATGGCTACGCGCGAGAATATGCGCATGTTCATGCTCTTCGGCCCATTGGTGGATATGGAACATAATGCGTCCCGCTTCCGCTACCTTACCCTGCCGGGCCATAACATCCGACTGGATCAAACGGGTACGCTGACTTAATTGTTCATCATCCAGTGCTTCAACCAGAATAAGCGCTTTTTGCACAGCTGCAACGGCTGCGTTCGTATTGCGATATGGCATAAGCTCCAGTGTATCCAGCATTTCGGCAAATTGCTCTGCTGTACAACTGTCCATATCATCTATATTGAGATTATTTATATTTTTATCATTGCTAAAATGAGTATAGCTGCGAACCGGAACAAAATGTCGATTAACGGATTTGGTCAAGATAATCCCTCCCCTATCACAAGCAAAGACACCAGCCTGTTATGTATCTGTCTTTTCTATATCTGGTTATATAGTCTATAGTCCTAATTTGTATGTAATCTATATTAACACTGCTTATACCTAAAATCTTTAGCAAACTTGTAACTAACCATAAATAATTTAGCGAGAAATTTCTAATACTCTTTACCCAAATTGTAGGAGCTTACCTCATTATACGAAGAAATGAGGTTTTTATGCGCCAAATTTGTTACACTAGAAATAAAAAAGTCAGAAAGTGAGAGCACATGAAACGTTATTCGCCATACATCGAGTTCGATCGCAAGGAATGGGCTTCCTTGAGAGATCATCATACCCCACTACCATTAACCGAACGAGAACTTGAACAGCTGAGAGGATTGAATGAGCATGTTTCTCTGCAGGAAGTGGAAGAGGTCTATTTACCGTTAACCCACCTTATCCACTTGTATGTGGGCGCTTCTCAGCAGCTTCACCAGCTCACGACTACTTTTCTCAAGAAAAAAGCCCGCAAAACCCCGTTTATTATCGGGATCGCCGGCAGCGTGGCCGTTGGCAAAAGTACTACAGCCCGCCTGCTGCAGACCCTGCTGTCCCGCTGGGACACTCACCGCAGAGTCGATCTGGTAACGACCGATGGATTCCTGTATCCCAAAGCAGATCTAGAAGAAAAAGGAATTATGAACCGAAAAGGTTTCCCGGAAAGTTATGATATTAAGCGGCTGATGGAGTTTATGGGAGATATCAAATCGGGCAAGCCTGATGTGAGAGCACCCAAATACTCGCATTTGACCTATGATAGAATTCCCGATGAAGAGAGTATTATCAATAACCCCGATATTCTGATTGTCGAGGGTATCAATGTGCTGCAGGTGAAAAAGCAGTCGCCTCTCTTTGTCAGCGACTTTTTCGACTTTTCCATCTTTATCGATGCAGATGAATCGAATATTGCCCGCTGGTATGTAGAGCGCTTTCAATTACTGCGCCAGACGGTATTCCAGAACCCAGATTCCTATTTCCATAATCGATTTGGCCACCTGACGGCAAACGAAGCCGAAGAAGCCGCCCAGCATACCTGGAAGACTATTAATGCCAAAAATCTGCATGAAAATATCCTGCCGACCAAAGGCCGGGCTCAGCTGATCCTGCGCAAAGAAGCGGATCACAGCATCCAGAATATTTTCCTGCGCAAACTTTAACCATATTCGGATAGGATCTGCTATCTGCTATCTGCTATCTGCTATCTGCTATCTGCTATCTGCTATCTGCTATCTGCTATCTGCTATCTGCTATCTGCTATCTGCTATCTGCTATCTGCTATCTGCTATCTTTTAAATTTTATTGACGGAGGAACGTATCTTGCAATCCATTCTTGTAATCGGAAGTATCATGATGTTTCTTGCGGTAGCGCTGGGAGCATTCGGCGCTCACGCACTCAAAGCCAAGCTCTCGCCGGATATGATGAAAATATACGAAACCGGTATTCAATATCATATTGCCCATAGTCTGGGTATGCTGATTATTGGATCGCTGGCACAGAATTTCCTGCACGGACAAAGTCTTGCAGTTGCTGCTGGCTGGTGTCTGTTCGCCGGTATCATTCTGTTCTCCGGCAGTTTGTACGCACTCAGCCTGAGCGGTATACGCAAGCTCGGAGCGATTACTCCGCTTGGCGGGCTGCTGTTCCTGGCCGGCTGGGTACTGCTGCTGGTATCTATACTATCCTGACCGACAGATTGATTATTGTTGATATTGGGATCTACCCGGATATTATGTATTTCTGCACATCTATACGATACTATTAAGATTATTCATATGTGATCTATAAAAAACCCCCGAATCTCCTGCTGCAGCTAGCTGCGGCAATAGGATTCGGGGCTTTTTGTGTTGGATCACGTTTTTATCTTTTCGTTGTCTTTACTTTATTTAACGAATAACGCGAACTGTCATTTCTTCGCTGCGGGTAACCCCGGCAGCATTCACCAGTTCGGCTGTATATACATACTCTCCCGGTGCACGATTGGTTAATGCACTGATCGCATTTTGCGCCTGTGGAGTCGCTGCTTTCAGTGATTGGGTATCAATCAATTTACCGTTTTCATACAGACGATATTCGGAAGCGTTGGTTCCCCACCACATATTCATGGTAATGGAGTAGCTGCCGTCACCGTCCCAATTATCGTTCGACAGTACCGGCTTGCCCGGTGCGGCGTCTTTGACCTCGACTTTTAGCGGCTGGCTCTTGGTCGTGCCGTAGCTATTGGTCAATTCAAGTACATAAGTGTAGGTTCCGTTTGTTTTGCCCTGGATATCCTGTGTCAGTACCTGGGCAGTCGGAGATTGATCAGTCAGCTTGCCTTCACCGATCAGTTGGTCATTTTCATACAACTTGTAGGACGATCCGTTATTGCCCCACCACATATTCATGGTAATACGGTAATCGCCGTCACGCAGCCCTGTATCCTGGCCGTTATTATCGGACAATACCGGTGTACCCGGAACGCCTGTAGCCAGTGGATCTTTGACTGGTGGAGTCGGTTCGGTTGGCTCTGTCGGTTGAGCAGCCGTAATGTCTGCGCTACTTCTTGGCTTCAACTGGAAGCTATCTTTGAAAATAGCAGCGATACCGCTGATATCCACCTTATCGCCAGTCTGATAAGGAAAATCCGCCTGTGTCAATCCGGTACGTCCATCCACACGTACATGTGTTTTTACTGCATTGGATGTATAAACGTCACTGGTTACATCAAATTCAAATGATCCAGCTGGTGTTGCACTGACAATATTGCTGACCGTTACATTTTTCAGCTGAACCAGCTGTCCCTGATTGTAGGCATCTACAGTCACGGCAGCAGCAGGCTGAGGCAGCGAGGTCGTGCCTGTTTTCTCGATCGCAATCAGATCGGTCAGTTCCAGCTCGGAATTATAGACAGTTGTCGGAGCTGTAATCTGAACAACGTCCCCTGGTGCGAAGCCGCTCTGATTCTGATAGACATAGATTCCGCCTGTCTCATCCTGCATATAGAACGCCTGTCCGCCAAATGATCCCGGTGTCGACGTTACGACACCTTTTATCGTTACGACGGTTCCCGGCGCTTGAGTACGGGCATTCTTGATATCGGTTAGTGTAGGAATCTGAACTCCGCCATTATCTGCCGGTAGCGGCTCCGCCGGTACATTGGCAATATTCACCGGCGTAGTCAGCAGGTTGCTGCCATTTTGACGCAGACGCAGGCTTGCTGTACCTGTCGTACCCGGCTTGATGCGGATCGTCAGGTCTTTGATCGCATGGCCTTTGCTGTCTGCAGTCAGGCTGTATGTGGAGCTGTATCCATAAGATGCAGGCCATGTACCATCTGCATTCTGGATCTGGGCAACCTGGCTGCCACCTGTCACAAAAATACCGGTACTGAAGCCTGTCACGGTACTATTCGGCGTCAGGTCATCCGCTACGATGCGCAGCTGGAACTCTTCTGCGTTAGGGAGCTGAGCCTGATGCACAAAGCTGTAAGTCGGATTGGATACGCTTACCGTACTGCCATAGGAGCCTGGTTTAAAAGTCGAAGCATCCCACCAGTTATATCCGGCTGCCGGTGCGGACCATGGTTCTGCCTGCGGCTCTGTCGATGTCTGCGGCGTCTCGATGGCCAGCAGTGGTGTTGGCTGATCCAGTACCAGACCTTCCACCTGATCCAGACGGGTATAATTCTCATCTGTGGACAGCCAGTTTACAGTGTTAACCAGCAGCTTGGCATCATCTACTTCCTTGAAGCCATCATAGGTCGTTTTCTTGGTGCCTGTCTCTTCACGCAGATATTTCGGCGTCGCATCTTCTACCGGAGAAGAATCCCCGATAAATGCCGCTTTGCCCTGTCCCAGTTTGGAGACAGCTACATATGGTCCTTCTGCTACTCCACCCCCATTGTAGACGCCCTGGTCTACTGCGTTGCCCCAGGCTTCTTTGGTTTCCGGCAGATAGACAATCCCTTTGGCTTTGGCAGGATCGGTAATCGCCAGCGTGGAGCCTGCATGCATCGCTACACTGCTAACCCCTTTTGTAATACCAAATGCCTGATCGGGAGCGACTACATTAGTCGCATTGATATCACCGAGTGCATTATAGCGGAAACGAATACCAAAGTTGTCGGACAGCCAATCCGAGCTGACGACATCCTTCATGGCTGCCGAATTGCGTTCTGCTTCGGACATGCCTTTGGCAGGATCTTCCCATGCTCCGCGGCGGTAACCATTGATCGATTCGGAGCCATCCCAGCGGTTTTTGTTACGGTCGGCATTATAATGATCGCCGATAAAGAAAATACTGCCGCCGCTCTCCACATACTGCTCCATGGCAGCCTGTTCACTTGTTTTAAAAGGAATATTCGGCTCAGCGATAACAAATACATCGTACGGACTCAAATCGCTGTATGTAAATGACACGGTCTTGCGCAGCTCTTTGACATCATACCCGTCATTTGCCAGTCCGTTGGCAAAATCCGAGAATCCGCCGTCAATTACCCAATCCGCTGCGCCGGATGTCTGACCATGTGTATTGTCAAAAAGTACTTTTTTGCCTGCATTGGCATTAACGACCTTGGCAGCGATAAATGGTGCCGGATCACTGGCAGTTTCTGCGTGAACCGTCATCTCTTCTCCGCCAAACGCCATCTGCAGCGGCCACGCCAGCGATACTGCCAGCAGTGTTTTCAATCCTTTGGACCTTAGTCCGTTCCATGTAACCATAAGTTGCCCCCTGTATCCAAAATAATATGTAACGGCAATATCTTACCATGGAAATATATGCAAAAGTCATGAATTTTGTAAAATAAAAACTTATTTATTTATATACCAAATTATTCCTATTTTTATTGTGCATTTTCCATATAAAATCCATATAAATAAAGAAGCTTTCCCGAATTATTACGGGTAAGCTTCTTTATAGTGTGTATGAATAACCTGATGGACAGCTTTCGTCTTGTCGAAAGTAACAATCAATGGAGCCAGGCTATTTACTCCGGCAGACGGGTGACCGATTTCTCTTCTTTCGGCGGACCTGCTTTGCCACGATTCACACCGATCAGATCCAGGAAGAAGACAAATAAAGGTATACCGATAATCAATCCCCACGGCCCGATAAAGTGCTCGGAGAAGATCAGAATAACAAAGGTATAAAATACGGGCAGATTCGTTTTACTGGACATCAGCTTGGGATTCAGCAGATACGCTTCGATCGCATGAATAATCAGGATCAGGATTACCAGATACAGCACATACTTGATTCCACCTACGCTCAGCGCTGTAAGGCTAAGCGGTATAAGAGAAATAAATACGCCTGCTACTGGTACCAGCCCCAGTACGAATACAATAACTGCCAGCCCGATTAGATTAGGGAATCCCATCACCCATAGCGCTGCAATCGTCAAGACCGTATTGATAAACGATATTAGCAGCTGTGCTTCAATAACTTTGCCAAATGTGTTCAAAAACATTTTGCCAAAATATCCTACTTCCTTGAAAAACCAGCTCAGTTTACTATCCTGAAAGGAAGCGGTAAATCGGGCAATATGCGAACGATCCAGTAAAAAGAACAAGCTCAACAGCATCGCAATAAATAACTGCGAACCAATTTGGCTAATCTTGAGCAGCACCGTAAATCCAGGACCAATAAAATGTCCTACATTTTCTAATACCTGCTCAATATTCAGTGTGCGCAGAAATTCTACAATATAGTGATTCCACTTGCTCTCCTGCGGATGCATATATACATCCTGTATCATTCCATATACCTGCACCACCTGTGTACTGACCGTCGGTACCATGCGATAGACCCCCCAGCCAATCACACCGATCAGTACAATATAGACAAGCGGCAGTACGAAAAACGGCGATACATTGGGAATGACCCGGCGGAACAGCTTCATCACACCGTTATACAGGCTGCCAATCAATATAGTTAGCAGCAGAGTCATCAGAATAATATTCATCATGCTGGCCATTGAATAAATGATCAGCACAAGGATCAATAACACTATAATTCGTCTGATCCCCTCATGGTTAAGCCACTCTCTTACCTTCATCCACAGACCTCATCTCTATTTATGTCCACTCCTTCCATAATAACGTGTTTGGGCTTCGGTGTCACCGCGCGCATGTAAAAGCACTGTTAATTATAGCGATCCAGCAGAAATGGAAATGGCATGTTAGCCTATATTTTCACTTTATTTAACGAATAAATGTATTGGTGAGACGTCCCAGCCGGTCGATCTCGATCGTCACCCGGTCACCTGCAGCGAGCCATTGGCGCTCTGTCTCGGGCAATCCCATAATCACGCCTTCCGGTGTACCGGTCAGAATTATATCTCCCGGTCGAAGTGTCATATGCCGGGATAAGTAATGAATCAGCTCGTCACAATGGAAAATCATATCCGAGGTATTCGAGTTCTGAACCTGTCTGTCGTTCACATAAGCGCGGATGCCCAGCTGATTCGGATCGCCTACCTCGTCAGTTGTTACTAGATAAGGTCCTATTGGAGCAAAGCCTGCACCTGTCTTGCCAAGCAGCCATTGACTCGTTCGCATCTGCAGATCACGAGCAGACAGATCATTCGCTGCGCAGTAACCAAATACATAATCCAGTGCATGCTCCCTGCTCACATTCTCGGCAGTCTGTCCAATCACGATGCACAGCTCTGCTTCATAATCCAGCTGTTCTGCAGTCTCGGGAATACGAATATCTGCCAGATGCGCAGTAACTGAATCCGAGAACTTGCTGAATACTACCGGCGTCTCCGGTTCGGGCATATTTGTCTCGGCCGCGTGCTTGCGATAGTTCAGACCGATGCAGATAATTTTGCCCGGATGCGGTATGCAGGGAAGCCATTGAATCTGGTCTTCTGCCAGCAGCTGATTCTTATATTCGGATTCATGATGATGAAGCAGATGTTCGATGCTGGTATGCAGCATTTTGGTTTCTACCAGTTCCATAACGTTGCGAGGAAGTCTTATCCCATCCGGCAAAACATTTTCCAGTACATGCAGCGGCAGAATACCCGTTTCCAGTCGAATCCCGAGCTGGTTCTGTCCTTCAACCTGATAATGAACATATTTCATCACAAATACACCTCCAACATTCATGATGACATGCCAGAGGTGCTTATACAACTTTATAAAAGGCAAAGAGGGTGTTATATTGTGTATATTTTACGAATGATAATGGAATACTTCCGGAATGAGTGCGGATGTAGTTCCTTGTGCATTTACAATCAGCAGATCGGACATATACGCCTGCCAGCGTTGGTTGGCTTCATGACTGGCCAGTTGTGCCTGCGCCTGCTCATAATTCTCGACTTCCATATAGGCAAATAATGTTCCTTCATGAAGGAAAATGCTGTATGTACGGATGCCCACTTCTCCAAAAGCCTGAAGCAATTCCGGATATACGGCTTCATGACGACGGATATACTCTGTATGGTCTTCCGGCCGGATATTCAGTACAAATGATACTCTTTGCATGATCATACGCTCCTCTGATTATGAGTTATGTACAGCTGACAGACGGTATCGAGATAGTGCTCACATGATTCGACTGTCCTGCTTAGATTGTAAGCGCTATCCTCGATAAAATCAAAACCCTGCCTCACATTCAATATCCTTCTTCAAAAGAAAAGGCCGCCAGACGGCAGCCTTGTTCAATGATCCTAAACTTCTACGACAATTCCATAATAAAGTATTCATTTATGCCGGTATTTTCATGCTTTCATGATTTTATTTCCTGCTATTATGCTATTATGATACCGCAGAACGTTTATACATCTGTCAGATCGCGGTCATCATCGCCCAGTCCAGGTGGTTCATTGGTAGGGTGATCCACGTATTTACCATGTGAAGGCTTTGCCCATTCATCAAAATGCGCTGCCAGACGCGGTAATCCTTCTGTTAGATCCGGCCCCATCATCGGCTGTCCATGCCCGGTCAACGCATGCTGCGGACGCAGGGACGCCAGACGCTCTACAGACTCGCGTGCTGCTGTCCAATCGGTGGTCGCATATCTCGGCGGTCCGCACAGTTCGCGCTTCTGAATCATGCTGTCCCACAGCTTGTCCTGATCTACTGTGATAAAAGCATCTCCTGCGATCAATGTTCCATCCTCTTCGCGGAACAGCGATATATGGCCGGGTGCATGGCCGGGCGTATGAATCCAGCGCCACTGGGACAAACCGGGTACACTGTGATCAGCCGGCAGATTATGAATATACGGCTGCAGATCAATCGGTTGATTCGGGAATACAGCAGACAAACGGGAATTAAGTCCACCCTCTACACCCGGATCATAGCTCGGATACTTGGATTGTCCGGTCAGGAAAGGCATTTCCATCGGATGGGCATAGACAGGTACATCCCACTTCTGAGCCAGTTCCACAGCCGAACCTGCATGATCAAAATGACCATGTGTCAAAATAATCGCTGTTGGCCGTGCGCCTGTGCCAAATCGCTCATTGGCTACTTTGACAATTTTGTCTGCGGACTGTGGCAAGCCTGTGTCCACCAGTACCCATTCTCGCAGACTGCCCGGAATGCCGATAAACGCTACATTTACAAATTGCAGAGTCAGACCATACACATCGGGACGCAGCTCCACCTCATCCCCGCTTCCTACTGTTGTCATCGGAATTTTTAGATTCTTCATCGGATTCTCTGCCATCTTAATCTCCTCCTCGTATGATAATCATTCATACCTTACTCTTACCCAATATGAAGAGGAATTAAGTAATTCAGCGAACAAAAAGCCGGACTCCTCTATAATTAGAGAACATCCGGCTATAAAAGTACGTATTAATTATACAGAATAAAATAATATCGACAGGTACACGATCAGCTTCTGCCAACTGTTATACCTATACTATTCAACCTGTCAGGCGTTCGGGAACTCGCGGAATGTCCAGAAACGCTCACGACTAAAGCGCTCGCGCAGTTCACGATCCATCTTTTTGCTTTTGCCCAGCTCACCTGGTGAAGGGAATTGGGAACGATGAGCATGGATCGAATCCAGCTTGTTCTGTAGGAAATCGCCTACATCGTTCTCGGTATCCGGGAATCCGATCTCATCGGTACAATTGCGGGAGAACGCCATAGTATACAGAGGCGGACGTTCCGATTCCGGCAGACGTCCCATCGCCCGTACAACAGCTGCACCGGTCGCATCATGATCCGGATGGACGCTATAACCCGGATAGAAAGTGAATACTGCAGAAGGCTTAAGTTCGGTCAGCAGATCAAGGATCGTACCATCCAGTACCTGTCTGTCTTCAAATTCGATCGTTTTGTCATGGAAGCCCATCATGCGCAGATCCTGAATACCGATCGCTTCAACCGACTTTTTCAGTTCGCCTTCACGAATACGAGGCAGATCTACTCGATTGGTAAAAGGAGGCGTCCCCATATTGCGTCCCATTTCGCCCAGTGTCAGGCAGGCATAAGTGACCTGACCGCCGCCAGCGATATGCTTGGCGAGCGTGCCCGACAGGCTGTAGCACTCATCATCCGGATGAGGCAGGACGACGAGAACGCGTGAATTGGCAGGAATAGTCATCATCATTGGTTTCATCTCCTCGTTCATTAAAAAGGTTCCTTGCTCAGCTGCAGAGCGACGACCAGCTTGCCCTGGGTATCATGCCCTGCCAGGATCAGCCGCTCCGAATCACTCTCTTCGTAGTGGGTCAGTCCTTCGGAATATACCCAGCCGTGCTCGGTTTTGAGACCGACACGAAAATGCGGAGCTTTCTCCGAAATCGAACCGGTCGTATAGCGGATCAGCGCATTGCTGATAAAAGTTGCGGCAGGATGCTTGGTGCTGTCCAGATGGGAAGCATAAGCGCCTGTTGTCATTTCCAAATGAATGTACAAATCCTGATCCTGTAGATCATGGATTCGCTGCTGGATAATAGCTGGATCAATAAGCTGCATGGCCATTGTACGATTCCTCCATCTTCTTACTCTGTTCGGTGAATCTATCGTAACAGACCTTTCCCTGAAAAGGAATGCCTGCTGCCTCGTATACAGCAGCACAGCAGACGTTCCACTGTCAGCGATAACGAATGTCATGTCGATCACCAAGTACTTATTATAGTATACTATATTATTTTTAGTATGTATAAGATTCTTGTATGTTCTGTTTTGATTTTCTTCTATCTGCTTTTATTCAGGCTGCGGAATTACCAGCCAGAATCAGGCTGTTTCTCCATGGATAGCAGACCTTATGGCCAGGAATACCCGTTCATCAGCTGATCACTCGTTCACCATGCTGTGATGCCAAAAAGCCTGAAAATCTGCATAAACCGCAGACTCTCAGGCTGGTATTCAGTACATTATTGAATTGATTTAACGGTACAATCCCTGTTTCTTCATCTCCTCGGTGAGCAGACGAGCGAGTTCAAGTGCTCCTGCATGATTGGGATGCAGTGTATCGCCATCCATATACAGTGCAAGTGTAGCTGCCGGTCCAATAGATGTAAAATAAGCCGAACTGATCACATTCAGGTCAATCAAACGTACGCCTTCCTCGGCAGCAAGAGCGATCGTCGCCTGACGGTACCAGCGGTTCTCTGCATTATGGACACCTGCACTGTTAAAATCGGTAGCACGGCCCTGTGGCGTGGACAAAATAACGGTAGCTCCTTTGGCTTTGACGAGCTGAACCATATTACGCATGATTTCCTTAAACTCTGCTTCGGTCTCGTTATTTTTTGGGTTCGTATCATTGATACCTAGTTGGAGTATAAAATAGTCGCCCGGCTTGATGTATTGAAGAATCGCTTCCAGCTGTCCATCATTGCGGAATCCTCTGGCAATCTGTCCCGCCGAAGCCATATTACGGACATTATAATCCGAAGGTTTGATATACTGCTGCAGCATCTGTCCCCATCCTGCCTGAATACTGGTAGCCAGCGGATAATAATTGGATACCGTCGAATCACCGCCGACATAGATTGTTGGGCGAGTGACTGGATTGGTAGACAGTTGGGAAATTTCCAAGGAGCTGAGGGTAAAAGCACCGCCTACCTTACCTTCGGTAACGAGTAGATTCAGCTGTCCATCCCAGATCGGAATCTCAAATTCATCGGTTACATTGTTACCGGTCATATTAATGACCTGATATACCCCTTCAGCAGCTACGCTGGAGCGACCGGTATTGCCAAGCATCACCTTGACCTTGTACAATCCATTCGGCAGGTCCACATTGAACGTATTACTGCTCTTGATACCAAAAGTAGTGAATTGAACCGCATCACTTCCTACCCCTTTGCCAGCAGCAGATACATTACGCATATTGGCAGGCGTATTGAATCCATGTCCTTTGCTGGCGTTATAACCATCTTCTGCCCGTACGCCTGTGTAACCAGCCTCCACTGCACCTCCACCAAAATCAAATTTGTAACTGGTGACCGCAGCGTTGGCAGCAGGAAGCGATGGCAGCAGGGCTGCGAGCATACAGCCTGTGAGCATCAGTGTACTTACTTTGCGCCAGAGTCTGCCTGATGTGTTTACTGATTTCTTTTCAGGAGGAAATGCGTTTACCGAATTGACGTGCATGGACTGCAGTCCTTGGGAAGATGATTCAGGGGTAGTACATGAGCAGTCAGAGAGACCTGAATGGGTTACTTTTTTCATAATTTCCTCCTTTTTATATGAAGCTAAGTAAGTGTACTTTTATAAAATTCGTTCTCAAATGTAAAACTTCCTCTAATATGTAAGTAAATAGGTTATTAAAATAAAGAAATACATAATATAATATTAGCGATATATACTCTACTCCAGCTATTTTCAGACTATTCAAAGGGTTTGATTATGAAAATATATAAACTTCACTAGAAAACAAGAATGATTTGGCATATATAATGAACAATGATTCTCGATTCTTATATTGATTTCCCTATTAACTCCTCTGGTTGCCTGGGTGTAACCTCATTAATATATAATTTGGAAAAGCAGATAATGGTAGATACCAAAAAGCCCGAGAGCGTCTTTAGGACACTTTCAGGCTTGATGGGACAATATGTTCCGACTGTGTGGTATATGAATAACGATATATAAGAAACCTGAATACTCGCACCATCAGGTTCTTTTTATTTATATGATTATCTTTCCATATTCCATTTATTTGTTTTGTTTTCACGATAGATTTTGTATGTTTTTACAAGCACAATTTTGAGCTATTTTACAATCATTACCGGACAATGAGCATGCTGGGTAACATAGTGGCTTACACTGCCCAGTACCCATTCCGACAAGGTACCAAGTCCCCGATGACCGATAATAATTAGTTGGGTCTGACGGGCTGCTGCATATTTGACGATCTCCTGGCCGGCATGTCCCTGCAGAATCTGGATGCTGGCATTCGACAGCGAAGCGATTTGTGCACTCAGCTGTGCTCTCACTTGCTCTTCTTCTTCTGCAAAATAAGCATCCAGTTCATGGGTTGGAATCATCAGCGGCTGCTCCAGCAGTTCGGATGTGGTCGGATCAACATAGACAATTTCAAGATGAGACTGCTGCACCGCAGCCAAAGCTGCCGCATGTTCCAGTGCACGCTGCGCATGAGCAGAGCCATCATACGCGACAAGAATATTCTGATACATATTTCATTGCTCCTTTGCTGATTAATGACTGGCTGCGGGCTGAGTCAGCGGGCTTGGTGCCGGACGAGTCAGTGCAGTGCGCAGAACAGTAATTCCCCATGTGATCACAGCAATCAGCAGCAGATGGATAACGAATGTCGTCACTGGGGCTCCGCTGTAAATCAGGCGCAGATAACCCTGGATACCATTGGGCGCAGGCAGGAAGCTGCCGATATGACGATAAACCGGTGTCAACATTGCAGATGGAATAATATTGCCTGCAGTCATCAGCTGAAATGGAATCAGTGCGACATTGAACAGCGGCGCTGCATTGCCAAACAGAGCGAATCCCATTTGCGTCACGGTAATACAAGCGATATAGACAAGAATATGGAATCCCCACATCTGCCAGAACGTCGCTGCCGGATCTGCAAATAGCATGGCTACGCCAGTAACAATAAGTGATCCAATAATGGATACGCCGAGCAGCAGCAGCTGTCTTCCCCAGAAAATATCCCATTTGCTATGACTGCGTTTGAGCATCATGGAAGAAAGATTCAGCTGGATATTCATCGTCATCACCCCGATATAGGTAACAAATCCAAGAATCATAGGCAGCATGGAGATAGCAAAGTTACTAATATTATGCGTTTTGACTACTTCGCTTGTAACTACCTGCTGCTCCACCTCTGCAAAAGCCTGCTTGCCTACAGAAGCAGAGATTTGTGCTGCCGAGCTCTCTACAATTGATTTGGCGATATCCGAATTTCCTTGATTAATATAATAAACGAGTTTGGTATTGCCTTTTACAGCAGCTTGTTCCGTGAAATTCTCGGGAATCGAAATGACCATCATCAGTGCGCCGTTGTCCATCTGTTGCTGTGCTTCGGACAGCGATGCGTAAGGTACTGTTGTGTAAGGGGCCTGCTTGCCGATTGCATCTGCTATCCGCTGACCGGCTGCCTGATCTTCGTTGACAATCCCTACCTTCAGCTGATCGATCCGCTCGGTAGCACCATTATATCCGGTCATCCAGATTAGTGTGAATAACAATGGGACAAAGATAGCGAATACGAGTCCAATCTTGGTTTGTACAATTTTCAAAAATTCCTTGCATGTGTTTAACGCGTTCATTCTGTATATCCTCTCTCCTGCTTGTTTTAAATATAAATAAGTGCATAGCCTATAAATGGTTGTGCATGTATTTATCCAAAAAATCACCGGCTCCAATACTCAGCCGGACAGACTTTTGTATATTTTGTTGATGGCTTCGATAAATTGGTCACTGCCTTCATTTGTGAGCAGTTCATTGATCTCGGTCTCGATTCCGCGCATGGTCGGAGTGACCTGCTCCAATACTTCAATACCTTTGGTCGTCAAATGCACATTGACTGCACGACGATCATTGGGATCGACCTGCCGCACAATAAGCTGCTTGTTCTCCAAACGTTCCAGCGTTTTGCCGATGCTGGTCTGATCACGTTCATGCACTTGAGCCAGCTCTTTCTGGGATATCCCACCATGTCTGCTCAGTTGATGCAATATACCAAATTGTTCCGGGGTAATATCATAAGGCTGCAGACGTTGGGCTGCTTTTTTGCGATATAACAGATACGTTCGGGACAATAACAGTCCCAGAGGACTTTGTTCCTGATCAAAAGGCATATTTATCCTCCTAAATAAATACTAGCATAGCCGATAATCGACTATGCTAGTATATTACTTCTGCATTTTTAATGTCAAAGCTTATTTTGAAAAACGTATAAAATAATGTATACGTCTTATTAATCCCTCGGATAATTGACCTGCATAATATCCATAAAAGGAATCTTGTATAAATCTTCTACCTGCTGCACATGCACTTTGCCTGTACGTGAGTCCATATTTACAATCTGACCGCGTACTGTATCTTCCCAACCCCATACGGTTAGAACGATCTCTGACTTTTCACGGTACGCTTCAGTGAGTTGATTACCCATTTCTTCCAGAACAAATTCATCGCGTGTTGGACGCTTGGCCACTTTTGCTTTAGCCAACGAAATACCTCCCTAATCAATATGCTATATCTATTTTAACCTTATCTGTTCGTATACACAATACTTTTAAAGAAAAATAAGAACAAATGTTCCTTTTGTGAATGGATCTACATTATTATTCTTTATTCTATATGTGACGGGCAGCTTCGTTTATACTGCCTTTTACCATAAATACAACAAAAGACCGTCTACTGGACAGACGGTCGGTACGTATATGTGTATTCCATTAAATTACCAGCTTATGGCTGGAATCCGGTAAATTTGGATAAGCAGCGTGTTCCTATACAATATAATGCATAGACGAACAGCCTATTTGAGAACATACGGTTTATTTGATGATCATAACCGGAGCCTGTGCGCGCTGCGTTACATAACGGCTCACACTGCCCAATACCATCTCACTCATGGTACTCAGACCGCGGCTACCCATAACGATTAGATCAGGCTGGGACTGCTGTGCATATTCTACGATTCCTTTGGCTGCACTGCCGTATAGAATCACAGTGCGGGCATCGGGAATTTTGGAGATCATCTCACGCAGATTACGCCGGATCTCGTCTTCTTTGTGGTCAAAATAAATCTCCAGTTCGCTGGAGGTCATAATGAGAGGTTGACGCAGCTCATCTACGGTCGCTGAATCCACGTACAGAATTTCCAGTTCGGCTTGCAGACTCTGAGCAAGCGCAGCTCCACGCTCTAATGCTTTCTGGGAATGCATGGAACCATCATAAGGGACAAGAACATGCGAGATCGCCATGGTGAACTCCTCCTTTGATATGGGCTTCCTTATCCGGCAGTTAGCTATTGAATCAGCAGTATGGAGACCATACCTGATTTAAATATAAACCCATTTTATTCCAAATGCAAGCGTTTTCATTATAGTGGGGAAAAGGTTTTTCTTTTAGAAAAAGACGGAACAGTTAATGACTGTTTTTCAAAAGAAAATCCCCTGCTTGGGAGGCAGGGGATTAGATCCATCATTGCGATGAAAACTTATTTGCTGGTGATTGATTTTGTATGATGGAACCAGGATTACGCTTTACGAATCCAGACGGCCATATCACCCTCGCCGCGATTGCCCCACATAAAGTAAGGGATAGCGGTAAACGATTGACGGGTTTGTTCCGGGGCATGATCCTGATAGAGTGCTTCTCCCCAATTCTGCTCCTGCTCACGAATCGCGCTTCCTTCGATGATCGTACATCCACCCAGCAGCGTTTCGTCAAAGCGGGCCGTCATCGGTTGATCGGTCTCGATCTGCAGAGCAGCGATCAGTTCACCGTTATCGGCCTGTTCCAGGCAGTAGACAAGCGGGCCGCGCTGCAGGGCTACTTTGCCTGCGGTAGCGCGCAGTTTGGGATTGGCATGGATCACTTGTACATCCATTTCCACATTCCACTCGACTACATCATCGTCAGACCATTCACGCTGAATATAGACATAACCATCGCGCAGCAGGGAAGCATACTGCACCGTCTCTCCATTAATCGTCAGGGCTGCTTGCTTGCACCAGCCTGGCAGACGCAGAGCCAGTGTAAAGGACTGCGGCTTTTCGAGGGTAAAGGTAAAGCGAGAAGCACCGTTCCATGGATAGCCAGTCTCCTGCTGAATCCGTACATTGCGGCCGCCGATCGGCAGATCAGCCGATGCACCAACATACAGATGCGTATAGATCGTATCTTCATCGCTGCTGTAAATATACTGACCCAGTGACGTGATCAGGCGAGCCACATTCGGAGGACAGCATGAGCAGCCAAACCATTTCTGGCGTACCGGCTTCACATGGTGTTTGTCCGGGTTATGATGGCAGGCTGCCGGCCAGACTTCCAGCGGATTGACGTAGAAATAATGCTTGCCGTCCTGGGACATACCTCCGGTTACCGTGTTGTACAGCGCCCGCTCCAGTACATCCGCATATTCGCCTCTTGGCTGAATCTGCAGCATCCGGTGGGCAAAAAACACCATACCTACTGCAGCACAAGTCTCCGAATAGACGGTATCATTTGGCAGATCATAATCTATCGTAAAAGCTTCGCCATGATGCGTGGACCCAATACCGCCGGTAACGTACATTTGCTTGTGCACGATATTATTCCACAGCGTTTTGCAGGCTTCATAGAGACTCTCGTCTCCGGTCTGTCCAGCCAGATCGGCCATCGCTGTATACATATAGACTGCACGAACGGCATGACCGACAGCGACTTTCTGTTCACGAACCGGTACATGAGCCTGACTATAGGCCAGATCGATACGGTCTGTTTTACCCACAAAGAAATTGATTCGATCCCGATTTTCCCATTCCTGCTTCAGGAAATTCGGCTGCTGACCACGCTCATCAATAAAGAACTGGCTCAGACGCAGGTACTTCTCTTCTCCGGTTAACCGGTACAGCTTCACCAGTGCCAGCTCAATCTCCTGGTGACCATCATAGCCGCGCAGTTTCCCTTCTTCGGGGCCGAATACCGTATCTATGTAATCAGCCAGGCGGCATACCACATCGAGTAGCTGACGCTTGCCTGTTGCCTGATAATACGCTACTCCGGCTTCGATCATATGACCTGCCGTGTACAGCTCGTGACAATCTGCCAGATTGGTCCAGCGCTTGTCCGGCTCTTTGATAGTGAAATAAGTATTCAGATAACCATCTTCACCCTGTGCTTCCGATACGAGCTGGATAACTTCATCGGTAATGCGTTCCAGCTCGGGATCAGGGTGAGTCATCAGGGAATAGCCGACTGCTTCGATCCATTTGGCGACATCCGTATCCTGGAATACGAATCCATGAAACTCCCCTTCTGAACGCCCGGCAGCAATCTCAAAGTTCTTGATCGCATGGCTGGGTTCAGCATCGGCAATACGATCATGCAGTGCATCATACTGATAAGGAATAACGACTTCACGAACAAGCTTGTTATAGCCTGACCAGAATTCGTCCTGAATATGAACTTCCTTGGGACTAATTGTTTGCAGCAATTCTTTTGATTTCTCCATGTGTAGACTCCTTTATCTATTGGTTAAATAGGTTGGAATTAAGATAAAACAGCTTGCAGCCGAATTTGCTTTTCTGGCCTCTTGACCCGGGTACCCAGCTATCCTGTACGGCTACCGGCTTATCCTTTGATTCCTGTCAGGGCGATGCCTTCGATCAGATAGCGCTGGAAAATCACGAACAGCAGGATTGCAGGCAGAACAATAATCAGGGAAGCTGCCATCAGCACGCCCCACTGGGCGGTGTACATACCCTGAAATTGCTGCAGACCGATAGCCAGTGTAAACTTGCTCTCATCATTCAGATACACGAGCGGACCCATAAAGTCATTCCACGTATTGAGAAAAGTAAACAATCCAATAACGAGTACTGCCGAACGAGACAATGGCAGAATAATTCGAGTAAAAATAGTAAAATGATTGCCTCCATCGACAAATACCGCTTCATCCAGCTCGCGTGGCAGTGTCATATAAAATTGACGCAGCAGAAAAATATTAAATACACCTCCGCCAAAAAAAGCCGGCACAATCAGCGGTGCATACGAATTGATCAGACCAAGCGACTGCCAGCCGATAAATGTAGGAATCAGCGTGACGGCAAACGGCAGCATCATGCTGGTCAGCAGGATAGCAAATACTTTGTCACGGCCAACCCATTTCATCCTGGAAAAGCTGTAGGCAGCAATCGTACTTGATAGCAGTGTACCGATCAGCGTACCTACTACAATAATCAGCGTATTCAAAAAGTAACGTCCAAACGGCAGCTGCTCGAACGGTTCGATAAAGTTGCGCCATACGAAGGGTTCGGGAATCCATTTGGGCGGCATTTCAAAAATCTGTGCCAAATCCATCATCGAGCTTCGTACGAGCCAGTAAAAGGGAAACAAACATAGCAGTGAGCCAATAATCAGCACAGCATATAGCAGTACCCGTTGCCATCGAAATGCGAATGTCGTCATATCAACGTCCCTCCCCTTCGTAATAGACCCATTTCGGGACGTACGGAACAGCAGGAAGGTGAAGATCATAATAACGATAAACAGCACCCAGGCAATCGCACAGGCATACCCCATATTGGAGAACGTAAACGCTTCCCGGAACAGGTAGAAAATATAAAACAAACTACCGTTGTTCGGTCCTCCCTGTGTCATAACATATGGCTGGACAAACACCTGGAACCCGCCGATAAATCCCATAATCGTATTGAAGAAAATCGTCGGTGACGTCAGCGGAATTGTGATATACAGCAGCTTATGCAGGGCATTGCCCCCGTCAATCTCTATCGCTTCATAATAATGATCCGGAATATCCTTGAGTCCAGCGAGGAAAATAACCATCGTACCGCCGACTGTCCATAGGCTCATCAGCACCAGCGTAGGTACGACTGTCGTCTCGCTGTAGATCCACTGACTCTCCGGCAGATGCAGCGCCCGCATAATGACATTCAGTAGCCCCATATCTGGATCGAACAGCCACAGCCAGACCATCGAAGATGCTATCAGCGGTACGATCGTTGGAAGATAAAACGCTGTCCGAAAAAAGGTCAGCCCTTTCACATTTTGATTCAGCAGAAGCGCTAGGAAAAAAGCTACGATGATCTGCAGCGGCACACTCAGGATCACATAATACAATGTGACTCCCAATGATTTGTAGAAAAAGGCATCTGTGCCGTTGAACAGATTGCGATAATTCTCCAGACCGATAAAATTCGGTGTGGAAGCGACCTTATAATCGGTCAGACTCAGCCATAGGCTGGCAATCATCGGACCGAGTACGAAAATAACAAAGCCCAGGATTGCCGGAGCTGCGAACAGCCAGCCCAGCCAGTTTTCCCGCCGCCGTATCGAAGACAGGGAGCTTTTGGATACCGTTTGACGGCGCTCGGCCGTCTCTGTCATGGATTGCATATGTCCCACCTCTGCTTTCACGGAATTTGATAATGAACAGACCTGGAATCACCGAGAGAACATACAGACTTTGTTATTCTTCCGGGTAGGTTCCTTTAAATTCCGCGTTGGCTTTGGCAGAGACTTCGCTGAATGCCTGCTGAACCGTTTTTTTGCCCAGCCATACCTGATCAAGAGCAGGGTTAATGATGGCACTGATTTTCTCCGAATTTTTTAGATAGTATTCGTATGAGTTCACGCCATTATTCAGCGTCTGCTTCATAATTGCATCGGTATAACCTTCGGGATGTCCCGGCTTGACTGTTGCCCACTGCTGAATCAGAGCCGGATCGGTGTACCACTGTTTGGTAACCGGCATCCATAGACCGCTGGCATGCATCTCCAGACCGCTTTTGGCATCAAGCAGGAATTTATAGAACATCCATGCTTCTTTGGGGTGCTTCGTAGTAGCCGAGATTACTTCGGGTTCACCGAACAGCGTCGTTTTGCTTTCTTTGAGTTTGGGCAGTACGCCGACTCCGTAATTCATACCCGACTGTCCAAGATCCAGCTGTACCCATTGTCCATCCAGATCCATGGCTACTTTACGGCTTTGCAGGGCAACAGCCGGTGCAGGGATATTTTTGGACTGGGTTGGTGACGGTGCCACATGGTGGACGGTGATCAGATCGGCCATTTTCTGGACTGCCTCGATCATCTGCGGATCTTCCAGATTCAGCTTGTCCTTTTTCTCGGAAATAACACTTGCACCGTTGGACGGTACCATGAGATGCCACATCCATGTATCAAAGCGTACGCCGTACTGCTTGACATTGGATGGATCAAAAGCCGGGCTGGTCGCATTATTGCCATTGTTATCGATTGTCAGCTTTTTGGCAGTATCCAGGAATTGATCCCATGTCCATGCCTGTTCTGCCTGGGTCGGTGGCAGTGGCAGACCGGCTTCCTTGAACATATCCGCATTGTAATAAAGGCCAAATGCTTCCTCGGTCACTTTGATGCCAGCGACCTTGTCTTTATCCCAGTAGAGAATAGCATTGGGAATCAGCGTGTCAGGCGTCAATTCCTTATCGGTTTTCAAAAATTCGTTCAGATTGTACAATTCCCCTGTTCAGCCCACTGCAATCCCTGAGCTTTGTAGATCGGAAATACATCCGGTGCCTGATTGGCCGCAAACATTGTCGTCAGCTTGGTAACATAATCACCGGGAATATGCATGTAATTCACTTCGATCCACGGATATTTTTCGGTGAATTTGCGGGCAATCTGTTCCTGCACTTTTTTCTCGTTGGGACTGCCCCATGAAGCGTAAGTAAGTGTTACTTTTTGCTTGCCGTCCACAGTCTGTGCCGCACCGCTATTATCAGAACTGCAGCCAGCCAGCAGACCGAGCAGCAGTGCCGAGCACAATGTCCATAACAGTAATTTGACTCTCATGCAAATACCTCCCAGACCGTAAAATTTTCATTTTCCGGTATAATATATCGATGCTGCAGCATTGGATAAACTCATATTAGCAAGCGCTTACATTGGCTACAACTCGATTATTATTGGATTGGGGTATTTTCATTGGAAGAGTGCTGGCGAGGCAGTCGAATCAATACGAGCGTACCGCCGGATTCTTTTCGCTGCATATGAATTCCGGATTCACTCCCATACAGCAGCTTCATTCGGCGATCCACATTGATGATACCGGTGGAGCGAATATCACCGGTATGAATATGCTCCATCAGTGTGTCCGGAATCCCTTTGCCATTGTCCTCTACAGCAAACAGACGCTCTTCTCCCTCCAGCCAGCCGCGGATATAAATACGGCCTCCCGATTCGATCTCGCCAAAACCATGAATAATGGCATTTTCAATAAACGGCTGCAAAAATAGCTTGGGCACTTCTGTATCCAGCAGCTCCTGCTCGATATCCATATCGACTGTAAATTTGCCTTCAAATCGGTTTTGCATAATATACATATACTTGTCCAGCCAGCTCAGATCGGTCTCCAGCTTCCACAGCTCCTGCTTATTACGGGTCGTAATCTGGAGCATCTCTGTCAGACTGATCATCATTCGTGCCAGCTCATGCTGCCCATGCTCTATCGCTATCCAGTACATGGTGCTGAGCGTGTTATACAGAAAATGCGGATTCAACTGAAGATTCAGCGCCATAATCTCTGACTCTCTGGCTCTCAACCGGGAACCATAGTTTTCTTCAATCAACTGCTCAATTCGCCGGTTCATTTCATTAAACATCTCGGTCAGCTGACCGAATTCATCCCTGCTGTCCGACTGGATACGGATATCAAATTGTCCTTTTTCCACCTGCCGAATTCCCTGCTTGATCCGTGTCAGAGGTCGGGTGATATAGCTGGACAGCAGATAGGCGAGCACGACCGATACCATCGCCATAAACAGCAGGAACAGTCCTGTAGTCAGTCGCAGCTTTTGCAGACTGTTCACCGCAGCTGGAATAGGAATCTCGATATACGATATCCAGCCTGTTGTTTTCATTTTCTCATAAAAAACCATAGTGTCCTGCCCATTCGTATGCTGAATCAACATACCCTGCTCCTGCTGGCCTATCGCTGCCGGCAGCTCGGATACCCGGGTCTCGGCAAATTCGCCCTTTTCCAGACGGAGTACAGATACACCGGCTTTGTTGACCATCCCGTAGGCCAGCTGATTATAATCATTATGCTGTACATAGTCATTCAACACGCGGGCCAGCGACTCGGGACGGATATTAATCAGCAGCACAGGCGGTTCTCGATCTTCCTGGAGACGGTGGATATTGCCGTATTCATCTGCCGCTGTCATATTTAGCTGCTTGACTACAGAGATTAGCGATTCATATTCCAGCGGAATCTGGCGCAGCTCTTCCTGCTTATACATACCGGTATAGGAATAGGTGGGAATCCACACTTCAGCGCCCTGTCCCTTTTCTGCCGATTGCGCCAGTATCGATTGGTAAAAGTTCGCCGGCGTTACATACATCAGCGCATTGCTGCCATAACTATATGCGGGGGTCATGACATAGGAGGAATAGACCTCTTCATGATTGCTAAAGTATTTGAATAAAATCGGCGTAATGATCCGGTCTGTCCGTACCAGCGAAGACGCCTTTGCAGGCTCTACTGCATTCACTGCCCGCAGCAGATCATAATCCAGCGGCAGCATGCTCATACTGGATTCTATAGCCGATAAGCGATCATCCAGCAGCTGATTATTGGTGTGCAGTATGTTGCTGGTGCTGTAGCGTATATTATCCATTCGATCCTTGTAGGCGATATGGTTATAAATAAAACCCAGACTTAGAATAATCAGACTGGCCAGCAGCAGATGAGACAGCAGCAGCTTTTTTTTGAAGCTCATATCCTGGAACCAGCGGGCCCGGTTAGTCCACACCTGAACGAGTCACTCCTCCCTCATTTACAGACTCTGCTGCTGTAACCGAACGTCTGAATTGACGTCTGTATTCTTCGGGAGTATACAGAAATGTTTTTTTGAATACTTTGGCAAAATATTTGATATCCCGATATCCAACCCGCTGACCAATCTCGGCTACCCGTTCATTGGTCTCCAGCAGCAGGGTACGGGCATGCTGCATCCGCAGACGCTGAACATAATCGGTAAAGGATGTGCCAAAATGGGACTTGAACAATAGGCTGAAATAGGACGGATTATAATAAAAGCGTCCTGCCACCTCATCCAGACCAAGATCTTCGCTATAATGCTGTTCGAGGTACTCGCGGCATTCCAGCATAGCCTGATCACTTTTGCTTATCCGGGAGGTATCGATCTGCTCGATCCATTCACCCAACAGCGCAAGCAGCCGTTTACGCAAATCCATCATTCGGGCAGACTCCCGAATGACTGTCTCGAGACGCTGCCTGTAGCGATCCCTTACACTCTGCTCCATACCTGGTCCAGGATGCTGGATACAGGGCAGTAAGATTTGCAGTAAATGATATTTGAGAAAGGGCACGGAAGGTCGTTCCGCAGACAGCTGCATTAGCAGATTATCCAGTTCCTGCTGTACCCCTACGGGTTCTTTTTTGAGGATAACGCTTTCAATAAGAGCAGTAGATGTATAGCCAAACGACAGGAGCTGCGCATAGGATCGATCTTGCTCACAGGATGAAGCTATTTGCCAGCTGCTAGTATCCTCATAAAATTGTTTTTCCAGAGCAACTTCTGCTGATCGATAGGCCAAATGTACAGATTCTGTATCATCCGGGGCAATGAGCAGTATACCCTCTCCTGTACGAATATCCATATCATGTTGTACTTGCCAATATTGGAGTGCATCCATAACGCTATTCCGACATTCTTGCCGATGATGATCCTGCCATTCCTGTGGCCATTGTACAATAATAATGAGTGGATCATCGGAATCATCCATACCCGTGTAGTACAGATCTACCTGATCGTTCACAATAGTATGAAGATACTCCCGTAATTGTATTTTCCACAATGTCTCTTCTGATGGTGCAGATTCTATTCGGCACATCAACCAGATACTGATCGGTGCTTCCTGGTGAAAGTAAGACTGGCATTCCTGCTGTTCTTCCTTGTTCAATGAGCCGGTCACCCAGCGGTACAGCAGATGTTCCTGATATACAGGCTCCAGCTTGGCCAACTGACGGGACAGCGACTGCTGCTGTTCCAGCCGAATCTGATGCTGTCTGTATTCCAGCTCTATATTTTCCAGCAAAGGAAGCAGCTGCTCCGAAGTCACCGGCTTGATCATATAATCCATAACGCCAAGCCGGATCGCCTGCTGCACATACTGGAATTCGTCATATACTGTGATAAGTACAATACGCAACTCCGAATGACTGATACGAACCTGCTTAATATACTCCATCCCATTCATCACGGGCATCTGGATATCGGTAAGTACCAGATTAATGGAATAGGCAAGACTGATCTCCAAAGCCTCCTGTCCGTTTATCGCTTCATGCACGATATAATCGGGTCGCAGCTGGCGCACTAGTGCAGCTACTCCGCGTCGCTGGCGAGGTTCATCATCTACTATCAGTATCTGCAGTTGATGCTGGCTCATCTTTGTTCCCTCCTTTCCGAGAGTCCAAAATATAATTCATATTCTTATTAATTAATATCATATATATTAACGATAAACAAGGCAAAATCGCCTCTTCACAGCTTCTGTTAGAAGACGAATCAGGGAAGAGGGATATTGCCTGAAAGTATTACTTTAGGAACTGTACAGGCTTAATCGCTGTACAGCATTCTTTAGCTATTACCTACTTACACCAGTCCTTCGATCTGTCCGTCTGGATGCAGTGTCATCCGTTCGGCTGCCGGCACTCTGGGCAGTCCTGGCATAGTCATTGTATTGCCTGTCTCTACGACGATAAACCCTGCCCCTGCCGATAGCGAGACCCGGCTGATATTCATCATGAATCCTTCCGGAGCTCCCAGCCATTTGGACTGATCGCTGAATGAGTAAGGCGTTTTTGCCATGCAGACCGGCAGATGACCGAATCCATTTGACTGCAGCTCAGTCAGTGTACGCTTCGCTTCCGGGGAATATACAGCACCGCTTCCACCATAGATACCGGTAATGACTTGTTCGATTTTGGCAGTCAGCGGCAGTTCATCTGCATACAACGGCTGATACTGCGTTACTTCCGACTCCAGCAAATGAACAAGTGCTCTGGCGAGCGCTGCACCGCCTGCACTTCCTTCTGCCCATACTTTGGACAGTTCTACCGGTACCCCGAGCCGCTGGCATTCGTCCACAATCGCAGCAATCTCGGCATCTGTATCTCCGGCAAAATGATTGATGGCTACGAGTACAGGAACACCTGATTTCTGTAGATTGTTCAGATGACGGCGCAGATTAACCAGTCCCAGCTGCAGAGACTGTACATCTTCTCGATCCAGTTCCTTCACTGGTATTCCACCGTTATATTTGAGCGATTTGGCGGTAACGACGAGCACAGCCGCGTCCGGCTGAAGCCCGGTCTGACGACATTTAATATTCATAAATTTCTCCGCTCCCAGCTCTGCTCCAAAGCCCGCTTCGGTAACAGCGATATCTCCCAGGCGAAGTGCTGTTCTTGTGCCAATAACACTGCTGCATCCATGCGCAATATTGGCAAATGGGCCTCCATGAATAATGACTGGCGTGCCTTCCAGCGTCTGTACCAGATTGGGCTTGATCGCATCACGCAGCAGTACGGTCATGGCTTCTACCGCATTCAGATCGGCTGCTGTCACAGGCTGACCAGAATAGGTGTACCCGATAATAATGCGGCTCAGTCGTACTTTGAGATCGGCCAGATTTTCACTGAGACACAGGACAGCCATAACTTCCGAGGCGGAGGTAATTACATAGCCGCTCTCCCTGACTTCTCCATTACCGGCACCAATGCCGGTTACAATACTGCGCAGACCACGATCATTCATATCCGCTGCACGTTTCCAGAGAATCTTTTTGGGATGGATATCGAGTGCATTGCCATAATACAGATGATTATCGATCATGGCAGCAAGCAGATTATGCGCCGAGGTGATAGCATGCAGATCTCCGGTAAAATGCAGATTGATCTCGTCGGCAGGTATAATCTGTGCCTGTCCGCTGCCGGTTGCTCCTCCTTTCATGCCAAAGCATGGACCGAGTGAAGGCTCGCGCAATGCTGCGATAGCACGTACTCCAATAGCGTTCAGCGATTGGGAAAGGCCGATTGTCGTCAGTGTCTTGCCTTCTCCGGCAGGCGTTGGGTTCACGGCTGTGACGAGCACAAGCTTGCCGTCCGGCCGGTTTACGTGCTGCCGTATGGTATCAGGGTCCAGCTTGGCTTTGTATTTTCCGTACATGTCTACAGCGGATTCCGGGATTCCGGCTTCCAAGGCAATATTTATAATGGGTTTCATTTCTATGTACCTCCTACTTGGCAATATAGTTATTATCATACCATGTCCGGAACTGTTATTTGCAGCTGCAAGCTTCTCAGCACAAAATGCGATTTTCTGTTAAGATTATGTATACATAAAACCGGAATAATTTACAGGATCATGGATGAAAAAACAGGTTCCTGTTTTGACGGCGGATACATCCAGATTGCAAAATCTGGATAATACCAGGCTCGCGGAATCACCGGATCATTTATTTATTCAGGCGATGACTACCGCTTGTTTGCTGCTTTGGGTTCAAGATTATCGCGATGCCATATTTATTGCCCGTTAGATAGAAACCGGCATAATCTCATATCTACTCCTTGTCGATATAAGAATAGATCGCCTTATAAAAGATTGCATATACAAGATAAGTTGAGCATCATAATTATTAATTTTGATTTGTATTTGAAAACCGCAAAAATCATTTTAAAATACTAATGAAAGTATGATTGAAGGAGTGGAAATACGTGCATAATCATAATCAAGAAATACCTCCGCTCCTTGCCCAGGCTCTGGATGCGACCGAAGATCTCATTTATGTGATGCGTGTGGAACCGGGCCAGTTTGTCTACAGTTTTCTGAATAAAGCCGCCTCCAAATTTAGTGGTGTGACTTCCCAGCAGATTGGTCAAAGCTTTTTTGACGTTTATACACATCAGCCGGAGATGGCACAATACCTGCATAATAAATACAACCGTGTACTCGCTCACGGAGAGAGCATGCGGTTTGAAGATGGATATCTTTTGCCAAATGGAAGGCTTAGTGGAGAAAGCATTATTTCCCCTATTCGCAATGAGGACCGGATCATTACCCATCTAATCTGTATCACCCGCGATTATACCGAGCGCAACCGGTATCAGGAGCAGCTCCGGTATTATGCCTACCATGACGAGCTAACCCAGCTGTTCAATCGGCGTTTCCTAAATGAATATGTACTGGATGAAGGCGTGCTCTATCTAATGGATATTGATAATTTTAAAAATATCAATGATATGCTCGGACATGATAATGGAGATACGCTGCTGATCGAGGTCACCGAACGGATCAAAAAAGTATTCGGTCCCGAGGAAATCATTTTCCGGATGGGCGGGGATGAATTCCTGATTATCAGCAAAAATCCGATTGTCGATCCCGAGCCAATCGCTGAACGTGTGCTGCGGATTATGGATGAGCTGTTCCTGCTTAAAGGCCGGCAGGTGAGAATTACAGCCAGCCTGGGCGTATCCCGTGTCTCGTCCGATATACAATTATCGACGGCATTGCGTCATGCCGATATCGCGCTGCATCATGCCAAAAGCCTCGGACGCAGTCGGTACCATATTTTTGATACGGATTTTCGTTACGAACAGATTATTCGGTTTGATTTGGAGCTGGAACTGAACAACTGTCTGGAAAAGGATGAGCTTCAGCTCGTCTATCAGCCGATCTACAGCGTCAAGCAGCAAAAAGTGATTACCGTGGAAGCCCTGCTGCGCTGGTACAAAGATCATTCCCAGATCGTGTCACCTGTGGAATTTATACCAGTAGCCGAAGAAACACGGCTCATTATTCCTATCGGAGAATGGGTCATTCGGCAGGCATGCCGTGATCTACCGCAGCTTCAGCAAAAATACGGGCAATCGATTCGTGTAGCTGTCAATATTTCCAGGATCCAGCTGGATGAACCTGATTTTATCGAGCGACTGAATCAGATTGTGCAAGAAGAAGGTATCTCTGCCCGTTATATTGATCTGGAAATTACCGAAAGTGTAGCTACCAGCAATACAGTCGAAGAACAATCTTCGCTCGTAAAGCTGCGCGAGCAGGGGTATACGATTTCACTTGATGATTTTGGTACCGGTTATTCCTCACTCAGCATGCTGACCCGTCTGCCGATTGATACGATCAAAATCGACCGCTCTTTCGTGACACAAATGAATCCGCCTGTTCTCAAAGCACTGATTACCATGGCCGAAGCACTGGACCTGAATGTAGTCGCTGAAGGCATCGAGGATCAGGAGCAATGCCAGCATCTACTGAAGCTGGGATACACGGAATTTCAGGGATACTGGTTCAGCTACCCATTAGCAGTCTCCCAGCTGCCTGCGCTGTCGAATCTTCCTTATGCTCCGACTGATCGGAATTAATAAATGACAAGCCTATCTAGCACCGGACAGCCTATATCGGCTGCCAATTATAATACCGGGCACCCAAGCAGCTTAATCGATCATTTCATAACAAAAGGCTTCTCCACTGGTAATGGAGAAGCCTTTTTGAGCTGCAGCAAAAGTAGATATTTAGCTAAAAGATGATCGTTATTGCGCGCTGATACTCCAGTTGGACAGGGTCAGCTTACCACTGCCGCTCATCACATCCGTACCAAATTTCACACCGCTCACATAATAGCCGGAAGTCGGCAGTTCGTTACGTCCAAGCAAATCGCGTACAAAGTCAGACAGATTCAAGGAAGCCATATCCGTATTTTCTGTTCTTACAAACGTATATACGCTGCCTTCACGGTTAGTACCAAATATATTGATGGAGTTGGTCATGCTGCTGGTAGTCATATCACTCATACTGCTGCGGTAAATATTCCATGATGCTCCATCCAGCTGCACCGTATCTATCCACTCTCCCCAGCCGCCATTTGTAGTCTGACCTTCCATTGTGCCGCTAGCTGTACCGGAATTCATGGTGTTATCACCCACATTCGGTTGGTCACGGTTGGTAGTGTCCGAAGCATCCATAGAGGCTCCATCAGCAGTTTCTGTACCATTTGCCGAGGTCGATGTGATTACCTTGATCAGATAGGATGGAGTAGTCTCCGCACCTGCCCACTGGGTGTTATGCACGAACATAGTGTAGCCCGTCGCATAATCTCCCGTTACATCCGATGTCGAATAGCTTACCGAGGTATCTATATTTTTCATTTGTGTACGGTGATTAGACATCTGATTGCGGCGATCATTATCACGGAATATCTCTACCGGGAAGTTACCCGCACCTTGGTAACCATTTGACCAATTCCACCCAAAGCTGATACCCGGTGAAGACTGTACACCGCTCATATCATCCGAATATGCCCATTTATAGCCATAGGATGTCTCATTATCGTAAAAAATAGATTGATTGGATGCTGTTGTACCTTCTGCGGACGTAGCCATCGAATTAGTGCCCCCGCCTGTCCAACCGGTGTTCGCCAGATAGCTGCTGTTGCTCAGTGGGAAGCTGCCGTTCGATGTATTATTCTCCTCCGCCATAGCAGTAGCAGGAATAAGGATCGAAGCAGTCAGCGTCAATGTTGCTAGTACACAGATCGGTTTTTTAAGTGTTGATTTCTTTTTCATGAAGTGGTCCCTCCAGTAGGTGTATTTTATTCGTGGAAATGCAGCGATATAACAGGTATAGGGAGCCGCTAATTTTATAACTGTGTTATTATCTAGCACAGTATATAAATAGAATAATACGTATTAGCGTTATACGAAGGTAGACTTTCCTACATTTTCAGCTGCCGAATCTCCGGTCGGCCTATGTACATCTGAAAATATACATTCTACCTGCATAGATACATGATGACATCATCATTCTAATAACCAGTGTGATACCGCTCACTCCTGTACTTATCTTACCCAACCTTTTCGTTCCTCTAACCTCTTTTATACCATTTAATAATTAATTGTCCAATTATTGTAAATTTTTGATTTTTGTCAATTTTACTTCGTTTCAGTCCGGAAAATTAGGTTAATGATACATTTTGTACTTTTTTTAATTTTATGTATTGCTATTGTTAACCAGTTATTTATATAGACTATTCAGCGCTCTAACGAACAAAAAAGCCCTTCTTCCCTATGATGGGAAAAAGAAGCTTTATGATGTTGATAATAATTCATCCGCATATATGGTTGATCGATTACGTCCTTCACGCTTGGACGTATAGAGCGCCTGGTCAGCTTTGGATATGAGTTCAGTTGGTGTTCTTCCCTGATCCGGACAGGCGACAATCCCGATCGAAATAGTGACAATCTCTCCCGAAGGACTGATCGTACTCGAAGCAAGCTGCCGGAGCCGCTCTGCCACTACATAGGCACGGGTAATATTGCAGCCGCGCAGCAAAATACCGAACTCCTCTCCCCCATACCGAAAACAGAGATCGCCTTCACGTGATACATTACGCATCATCGCGGCCAGAAACTGCATTACCCGATCACCTGTCAGATGACCATACGTATCATTGACACGCTTGAAATGATCAATATCCAACATAATCAGCGCAAAAGGTTCTTCTCCCATACACCAGGTATCCAGGGTCGAATCAAAGTTTCTGCGATTAGCCAGGCCGGTGAGTCCATCCAGTGCAGTCTCATTCTGCAATTTGGCGATATACTTTTGCATCTGCTTGCTGGTAAAACGCAGACTATTATACAGCGTCTTAATCTCGTATGTTGCAGATCGAATAGGCGGAAAGTCACCTGTGTTCCAGTCTTTGACCATTGTATCCGAGTAGGAAGCCAGCTGATGCAGCGGTTTGACTACCAGATAAGTGAGCAACCATCCAGCTGCCAGTGTAATCAGCAGCAGCGGTAGCGACTGCAGAATACTTTGCTGGAGCAGCATACCCAGTGGAACGTTTACTACCGATGCCGGCGTCTGGGAAATAATACCCCAGCCGGATTTCATATTATACGCGTAACCTGCATAATAAGCATCATGTTGCGAATCACTGTACAGCATGGAACCATTTAGTCCGGCGATCACTTTCCATACGGCATCATTGGAAGCTACATTTTTGCCAATCAGTGCGCGGTCCGGATGGAAAATAATATTTCCTTTGGCATCTACAGCATAGACATAAGATCCATCCAGCTCATATTCACGTTCCAGTATCAGCTGTAAAATATTCGATTTATGCAGATAAATGGTGCCTGCTACATAACCATAATACTGATTGTTCTCATCAAATAGCGGACTGGTAACGAGAACCATCAGATTGCCGGTTGTCCCTACAAAAGGATCGGTAATCACCGAATCACGCATCTTGATAACCGCACGACTGGTAGGGTTATTCACGCTTGCTCCCTTGTGCAGATCTCCATCCGCTGGAGCCGTCTGTGCTACCATATGATCCTTACGGATAATACTCAGTGAATTAAAGTATTCCCGGTGAGTATCATACAGATCCCTCATCTGGTTCTCGTCCAGACCATGATTACGCTGCCAGATTTCTGCTATTGCATTGACACTTCCCTGAATGCGATCAAGCAAATCTCCTGTTGAAGACGCGAGATCGGAAGCTCGATCATAGTTATTATTCAGGTAGTTGTCTACCAGGGATTGTTTACTGGTGGTATATGCGGAATGAATCGTAATAATCATTGTAAGTGTAATTGATAGAACGACAATAAAACTGACAATGGTAACCAGCTTAAACCCTTTTCCAGGATAAAAACGCAATGGTTCATCCCACCTGAACAATAAATTAGTGTATCGCTTCCATAGTAACATAACTATTTCCATAAAAGAAAGCAAAAGAGCCTGATCAGCTCCCTTGCTTCTAGTGTTTATGTCATATTTTACAATATCCTATCCAGATTGCCTCCACGTCAGGAAATTCGTTACTTATTTGCTCTTTCACTTGCAGGATCTTAGTGGGAATGAACAGGATTTTCTTTGTCTGCACGCTTCATCTTCATCAGCGTTTTATTGATCCAGATAGCTGCCTGTGCACCTTCGCCCATGGCGATATTCGCCTGCTCGGAATGAGCACCCAGATCTCCGGCTACCCATACATTTTCAATATTGCTCATTTTGGATCGTGGATGGGTCTCTACATGATGATTATGCAGTGTCTCCACGCCCAGCTGTTCGGCCAGCTCCGAGTTGACATGATTGCCTCCAAAAGCAATAAATCCTCGCTCGGTATCGATAATTTTGCCATCTTCCAGCTCGACGCTGTTTATAATGCCTGTATCTTCATAATGAACCTGGCTCACTACCGATTCCATATACTCGATTTGATGCTCGCGAAGCAGCTCCATCGTCTCGGGCTTAAACGGTTTGCTCTCATGATTGATATACAGCAGCTGATCGGTACGATCGGATAGAATAAGCGCCATCTGGGCACCTGCTTCACCGGCTCCGAGAACAACCGTTTTGCGATCCTGAATCTCATAACCGTCACAGTCCGGACAGACATAGACGCTGTGACCCAGTGTCTCGACCAGACCCGGCAATCGTGGGAAACGATCTATCAGACCAGTAGCCAGCAGCAGTGTACGCGAACGGTAACTTTCGCCTTCTGCTCCTTTTAGAAGGAAATTCTCGCCTTCTTTTTTGGCTTCAAGAATACGGTCTTCATGAAATTCTACTCCAAGCGGCTCTGCCTGCTCACGACCGATCCGGCGCAGCTCCTCACCAGAGATACCGTTCGGAAACCCAAGTATATTCCCGTAATTCTGGCAAAATGTAGACCTTCCCTTGCCTGCGTCGATCACCAGTACGCGATGTGCCGAATAACGCCCCAGCTGCAATGCCGCCTGCAGCCCTGCAATGCCGCCCCCTACAATAATGCAATCGTATAATGTCGTGCTATCAATCATATTAAATCCTCCTCGGATAACTGTCTGTTTATAAATGTGCTTTGTATCTATCTTGCATCTATATGGTTTAGATACCTGTATTTCAGCGGTAATTTCTTTACAGCTACTTTACTAAAGAAGTTAAAGTATCCTGTAATTAAATATGTAAACCTGTCAGTTGAGATGAAACGTAATAATCGGCATGAAATGCAAAAACCCTTTCCTATCATCCCAAAAATCAGGACTATCCGGAAAGGGCTCTCTATAAACGTAGCTATTATTTGTGTTGCTCAACCTCGGGATCTGACAATGGCGCTATTAGCTGCCCACATCTTCCGGGGTTACTTCATATAAAGTACCACTGCTCATCATACCGCCAAATCCTCCCATTCCTGCACTGGTGCGATTCATGCCATTGATGTTACTGTCACTGCCAGAACTTTTTTCGCCATCTGAAGCACTGATTGGGTTCATACTGGCCGATACAGCGGTTGTACTGGTATTCTGCCAATCTTCGGCAGGTACCTCGGTGCCATGCTGCTCAATCCACTCTGTGACTTCACTGGAACCGCCGCGGCCGCCAAATCCATTGACCAGGAAATATTTCACCTGACCGCTGCTGATCATTTCTTTTAGACGATCGACAGTCATGATCGGATCACTACCACTGTAGCCGCCCATCGCCATTACCGCTTTGCCTGTTTTGATAATATAAGCGGATGCAGAGTTGGCATTGGAGGTAGCAAATAGATATTCTTCGCCTGTATTATGCTCGGTTACATACTGGAGGAGCTTCTCATTGACGTTCTCTCCCATTCCGCCGCCTGGACCACCGCCACGCTGGGTGCCAGCTGCTGGAGGATTAGCCGCTTTATCCACGTCTGCAGAATCTGCTGTCTGCTCTGTTGAACCTGATGTATTACCATCCCCTGTGCCGCCAGGCATACGATTATGATCACCGCCACCGCCAAAGCCCATCGAAGTAATCGGACCGCCATAAGGAAGAGAGATATTGCTCGACGGGTTCATGAATGGGAAGGAAGCCCAGTACAGCGGCGTTAGTAGCAGCAAGGTCATGGCTGCCGAAGCGACATATATCTTGCCTCCGTGCAGCAGCGTGCCTTTGACTCCCACCAATAATCCTGCAGTCAGCAATCCTCCGGCAATAGCCACAATATAGAACCATGCCGAACCAATCTGTTCATTATAAGGATAGATAACAAATAACTGAAACGCAGTGGTCACCGCTACATTGACAGGAAGTAACCAAGCCTGCCAGCCGGTGCCTTCACGATATAACTTCCACTGGGCTGCAAATCCTGCTGCCGCCAGTATGGCTACCGGAGGAGCAAGCATAATCAAATAATACTGATGGAAAAATCCGGCGATACTAAAGAATCCGGCGACCGGTAGCAACCACATTAACCAGAATACCGTCTCCAGATATTGCTGTTTGTGCCATGTATTTCTGCGTAGTCCTGCAAACAATGCTATCAAGGAAATAATTGCAAAGGGCAGCAGCAGACTGGCCTGCCCGGATAAAGAAGATTGGAACAAACGCAGCGGACCGGGATCACCTGTATTGAACATGCCACCACGCATGCGATTATTATCGTTACCTCCCGGTGGCTGCATATTGCCGCCTCCAGGCATACCACCCGGATTCATCTGGGTACCTGTGCCGGCGCCGGCTTCACTACTTGCTGTACCTGAATCAGCTGTGCTATCCCCTGACTTGGCAGTCGTTCCTCCGGGTCCTCCCTGATTTTGCATTTCTCCTGTCAGACGACTGACTCCGTTATAACCAAATGCTAACTCCAGCACGGAATTGGTCTGACTGCTGCCTACATAAGGACGATCCTCTGCTGGCACACTGTCTACTACTACTGCCCAGGATACCGAGACAGCTGCCAGAATAACAGTACCTATAGCGAGTACTGACAGTTTTTTCTTCCAATTTACTTTGTAAGCCAGTACATAAAAGATATAAACTGCTGGCAGAATCATATATGCCTGCAGCATTTTCTCGTTAAAGGCAACACCGATCATAGCAAATCCGCCCAAAATCCAGCCGATTTTCTGGTTGCGGATACCTTTGAGCAGCATCCATACTGCCAGCAAAAGGGTAAATACCAAAAGACCATCGACGTTATTGGAACGTTGAACAGCAACAGCTACCGGTGTCACTGCCATCATAAGAGCCGCCAGACGGGCAGCCATCAGACCGAATGTGGGCTTTACAATCAGATAAACCAATCCAACAGATCCCACACCTGCTAGAGCTGCTGGCAAAGTTACACTCCATCCATGCACACCGAGCACAGAAGCGAACAGCGTCTGGATCCAGAATGCCACAGGCGGCTTATCGACAGTTACATAGCCTGCCGGATCAAATGAAGCATAAAAGAAATTATGGAAGCTTTGCAGCATACTCGTCACGGCTGCCGTATAGTAGGAATTGGCTGATCCGTTGTCCCATATATTCCAGATATTTAAAAACGCGGATAGGATAAGAATCAGTATGAGCGGGATATCGATCCTTGAGCGAGATAATATAGTTGTTTTTGATTGCATATGGGTTCCTCCCGAAAGTTAGTCAGACAGCATCAGCGGCAAGGTTCGACCTTATCTCTCACCAACGCCTGCACTCCTTTGTATCGTATTTAACAATATGTATATGTATTTTGTATGAACAACATTAAGAATAGTTCATGGGAAACTTAAAGAATCATAAAAAAATCCAAAAAAAAGACACTGCCAAAGTGCAGTGCCCTGGATAGATATCCAAATTATATATACGCTATATAGCATGTTGGGGGAAGGCTATATAGTAAGGAAAAGGCATTAGTAAGCAGTGTTGCCATTCTCGGTAATATGCTTCACACCGATAAACTTATCACCAACACTGTGATAGCGAGTGTTGGTCATTTTCACTGTACTGGTTGTGCTGTCGGTACGGAAGATGGCTTCTTTCATATTGGAGATGTCACATCTATCGATAATCACATCCACTTTGAATTTGCTGCCACCCAGTTGACGGATAAATTTGCCGGCTTTGGATCCTTTGAAGTTTTTCACTGTAAATGTGGATGCTGCATTAATCTGGAACATCTTGTCATCTCCATTGGTTGCCGAGCCGCCATCAAGTGTTACTTTACCGCTTTCCTTGATCGTCATCGCATCTTCACCAATATCTTCCCAGACAATATTCTGCAGATTGGCATCCCCGTATGTATGTACACCATCAGCAGCCGGATAACCTAGCACAACATTCTTCAGCGTGCCACCGTTCTCTATACGGAAAATTGGTTTTTGTCCTTCTTTTTGACTGCCATCACCAAGTGCGCTTCCAGCTGTGTAACGTTGACCTTTACCGTCAAAGACTTCGCCCTTTTTAACAATAATAGTCGTGTTCTGTACACCAGGAGTTGCAGACGTTGCAGCAGAGGCTGCCGGTACCACTGTAATAATCGAAGTCAATACAGCACCAGCCACCAGGGAAGTAAACCATTTTTTCATAAGAGTATCAGCTCCTTCATATTGTAACCTGTTACTTAAAATTAATCAATACAGGTTTAAGTAAACAATAGCATTGCATAACTATATTATCCATATAATATTTAAGTATCATAATGGTGAATATATTTACATTTATGTTGATTATGTATTGGAATACATAATTTTACTCTGAATACAGATTAATTTATTGCTGCTAATAACGCATACACAAATCTTGTTGTAAAAACAATTTGTATCCTACCATGTGGTATTCGCAGAAAAAGCCAAATAACCATACTGTTGATGTATGGTTATTTGGCTTTTGAATAAAGTAATATTGTTCCGTATTTTACTATTTACCGGGTTGCTCCTCATCGACACAGCTTTCACATATACATGCCTGGTTCCGCCATTTCTCTGGAATACGGCTCCGTACATTCGAGGGAATCTTCTTGTGCATACACCAGCAGGTTTCGGGTCGTTCTCCTTTTACTATAGTGCAATTATTGTCCTGACCACATAATGGACAGCGATCTGCAGTCAGCTTGGGCTCCCTTTCTATCGCTTTTTTAGCCTGCACAGGATCTTGCATCCTGCTAGTCACGCATCTTTTCTTTATCAAAAAAATAATGTTCAAAAGTCACTTCGTCCTGCTGAATAAATATTTTGCCATAGGAATACTGCGACTGTCTGCGTTTGTCTGTAGGGGAGCCGGGGTTGAACAATAGAATTTCCTTTCTCCATTCTGCAAAAGGAATATGCGAATGTCCAAACACTACAATATCCACCTGATCTTCTTCCGTAAATGACTTGAAAGCCCGCTCCGGCGTACTGCCGCCCAGTCCTCCATCTCCATGCACAAGGCCGATTCGCTTGCCGGCGGCTTCAATAACCTTTTTACGCCCCAACCTTTGGACAATGCTCTGCGGATCATTATTGCCGGCTATTGCTTCGACAGGTGCCATCCGGCTGAGCAGATCATGAACACCCCAGTCGCAAAAATCTCCCGCATGCAAAATAAGATCCACCTCTTCAAATCCATCCCATACCTGCTGCGGCAGCACCAGCTGACGGCTAAACAAGTGGGTATCCGAGATTACACCGATAATCATGTCTTTTCCTCCCTGCTCTGATAGGCCAGGCGCCGTTCTTCCCTGACCGCCTCGCTGATCTTGGGACAATTAAAACAATATTCCCCATCTTCCATCCGGTGAAACAGGCAGCAGGCACTGCGTAGTATCGTTTCTCCTGTGCCATCTATATTCAGCGTATGCCTTGGCGGCACATTCAGTGGATTGCGGGACAGCCCAAAAATTTCTGCTGGAATTCCATTAATCACATAATGAAGATCCCGTTCGATCGTCTGCACTATCTGATCATCGTCTATCCAGTTTTTCCATTGATTCGTATAATACTGGAATCTGGCGGGCATCTGTCTCCAGTACATCCGGGCATGATCTCCGCAGACTTCGGTCATCTGCTGAATCATCGGACGCAAAATATTACGGTATACCGTATGCAAATAGTGATCACGAGCTTTGTGATGCTGATCGTCTGCAGCAGGTACAGGCAGCTGCTCTACAGATAGCTCATTCACATGAAAAGCAAATTGACAGTACGGTCCGCTCATATACATTTCCAGTGTCATCTGTGCCGGATCGAGCGTCAGCCCTTGCTGCTCTACGGACAAATGATACTGCACAGCCAGAGGAATTCCGGTAAGCCATGAGCATAGAAAAGTAGCTGCAGGCTGAAGGTCCTCTGCTTTTAGCAGGGGAGCATAATATTGCAGCAACTGCTGCATCCCTGCCCGCGTAAACAGCTCTGTAAATGATTGACGATAAATTGCTGATGGGTGAGGCTCGTTCGTAATATAAAATTGTCTGCCCAGCCTCTCCCAGTCGGGTATGGTATTCATCAGGCCCCATCCTTTCCATACACATCTGGTATCCTTGTTATCCTATACCAATTTGATAATCACTTCAAACGATCCGTACGCTGCTTTTCAATAAAGACATAAAAAAGAGGCAGTCCATATTCGATGGACTGCCCAATAACGGAGGTATTGCCGGTGAAGCATAACTTGCGGTTTAACTGGATTGCGTTTGTTCCTGCTTGGCTGCTGCCGGCTGCTTTTTCACTACTGCCGATTCGACAGCTGCTGCACGGCGATCTTCGGGATGTCCGGAAGACTGTACCTGTCTGACCTTATGCAGCACTTCCTTATTCGGCAGATAATGCAGCGACTTGATATAACGGATCGTTTTCGTTTTGGCGCGCATAACAATCGAATGCGTCTCTGCACGTTCGTCCGCCAGATATCTTACGCCACCCAGGATTTCACCCGGCGTTACACCGGTAGCGGCAAAAATCACATCGTCGGTTCCGATCATATCCTGCATAGTAAGTACCTGATACGGATTCTCGATGCCCATTGCCTTGCAGCGTTCAAACTCATCTGCATTAGCCGGCATCAAACGGCCCTGCAGTTCGCCGCCCAGACAGGACAGCGCAGCGGCAGCCAGCACGCCTTCCGGTGCACCACCGGAGCCCAGATACAGATCAATCCCTGCTTCGGGAAAAGCCGGTGCCATCGCTCCGGCTACATCACCATCACTAAGGAACTTGATCCGTACGCCTGTTTTGCGCAGTGTCTTGATGATACTCTCATGGCGATCACGATCCAGAATCATCACGGTCAGATCCGCCATTCGCTTGCCCAGTGCCTTGGCTGCTTTGCGGAGCGTGACATCCACCGGGTCCTCAATACTGAGCTTGCCTACCAGTGCGGGACCTACCGCAAGCTTCTCCATATACATATCGGGAGCATGCAGCAGGTTACCCTTATCGGCTACGGCAATAACGGAGAGTGCATTATTCAACCCCTTTGCTACGATGACTGTACCTTCCAATGGATCAACGGCTACATCTACTTCCGGTGCTTCTGTACTTCCCACTTTCTCGCCAATATACAGCATGGGAGCTTCATCCATTTCCCCTTCGCCGATAACGACCGTACCGTTAACCGATACCGAATCGAACATGGCTCTCATGGCCAGTGTTGCTGCCTCGTCTGCGCTGTTCTTGTCACCGCGACCCATCCAGGGAGCCGAAGCCAATGCCGCTACTTCTGTTACTCTTACAATTTCCAAAGCCAATTCGCGTTCCATGTCTTCCACTCCTTATTTGTGGGTTTTCAAAGAGAAATGTTTTAACATGTTGCCTATAATAACATCTTTCTTTGCATTTTTGTTGCTTTTTTTGTAAATTTTCTTTCAAAACAAATTTATTGATACTATAAAGAAAAATTATATGTATATATAAACAACATTAAGCGACATAAAACAACAATTATTATTTGGTTTTATTATTTGTTCTGCAATACTCAACAAATAAAGCCTGCATCCCTATACAGGAGCAGGCTTTATCATTACTATATAGTTTTCAGCATATCTGTGTTTCTTCTATATAATACAGAATCACGTTATGCCAAATCACATCTATACTGTTTTACAAGATACCTACCGCATCAAAAGATTTTTTGACTGCAGTAGTCTGTGCAGAGCTTGCACCATACAGATCTGTCGATGCTTGAATCATAGCTGCACGATAATCCGAGAAATCGGAAGTGGATGTCAGATACAGCGTCAGCGCACGATACACAATACCGATTGCCTGTGATCTGCCAAGTCCTTGTACACTTACTCCCTCAAAGCTTCCGCCCTGTGCCAGCAGATAGAACTGCTTGTTCGGAATACCGCTGTTAGTATGCACGCCGCCCCAGTCACCGGCTTCTGTATTCGGCAGGTTTTTGAACTCATCCATATGATCCGGATCGCCATACTGATTCGGGTTGGACATAGAGCGCAGTGCATCGCCCGCTACGGATGGCGTATAGACATCTTCGCCAATCAACCAATCGGTCCCACCTTCGATAACATTACCGAACATATCGGCGATCGCTTCATTTAATGCACCGGATTGGTTCATGTATTCCAGATTGGCTGTCTTCTCGATCACACCGTGTGTCATCTCGTGACCTACTACATCCAGGGCACCAGAGATCGGGATAAATGTTCTGCCATCTCCATCGCCGTAGACCATATAACTTCCGTTCCAGAATGCATTGTTATAACGGGAGCCGTAGTGGGTTACGGAACGAATCGCCATTCCTCTGCCATCCAGACTGTTGCGTCCAAAGTTATTTTTGTAAAAGTCATATACTTTACCTGCATACGTATGCGCATCTACGGAAGCTGGATCATTAAATGTAGTAGATGTGCTGGATACCGTTGTACCCGGCAGGGAAGAACGATTAGCTGCTGTATAGGTCTGAATACCATTGCCGCGAGTAGAATCGATCATTACATATCGCGAACCGGAAGTTCCTACTGTAAAGGACTTGGTATCACCCAGTACGCCTTTGCCTGTACCTGTCGCATGCTCCAGCAGATCGTACTTCAGCAGGATCGATCCATCTTTGGCATCTACAAAATAACGTGTACGCAGCGGTTCAGGGTCCAGTACATTAACTTCGGTAACGTAGACCAGATGTGCTTTTTCTCCTTCCGGAGCATAAATGTACAGCTTGGCAGAAGGTTCATTTACCGATTCACCAATGCGTCCCAGACGTAAAGCCGCATCTGCTTCTGCAATACGGATTGCACGTGTCTCGTTGATCTGAGGCTTAACCGTGTCTACTACATTCGCATAGACATCCTCGGTTACTTTTGGAGTGGAAGAATTAATCTTACCGTATACATCTTCTACAACTTTGCCCATATAGAGAGAGACATTACCCGCTGAATCAAAATGAAGCGTCTGCTCTGCGCCGTATACCGGGATACCTTTGTATGTTTGGGCCAAGCGATAGTGATCGGTACCGGTCTGAGCATCAGGCATACGGTTTGTAATTTCAAACAACTCTTTGACATTCTCCGATTGTGCACTGTCTGCAACCAGTGAACGTTTTTGTTTCTCAAGGAATTTCCATACTTTGTCATCGCCCGAACTGCCGCTGATTCCGGTAGTTTGTGCAATCATTTTGGGAGTGTAATCTCCCAGAGGTGCCAGCTCATTCGTTCCAGCTGCAAAAGCCGAAGCATTCGCACCTACCAGTAAACTTCCTGCAAGTAAAAGACCAACTGTTTTTTTCAAAGTATTCTCCCCTGTTCACTTGGTTTTATGATTACAAAAATGATGAGCTTATTTGGTAAACCGATCTCGCTCATACGACAACAGTAATTCCATTTGCTGTTTTGCTGTGTACTTTTCGCTGTATACCCCTATACAGACATCATGCTGGGTCGAATCTTATGTAATGGAAAAGTCTTCCTGCTTCTCCTTTCTCTCCTCCTTTGCTTGAATATACATAATCTGGTGTTCATCCTGTTGTTGGAAAAAATAATACCATGATTCTCAAAGGAAATAAACACATTTTTAACTGAATTTTTATTTTTATTGAAAATATGCTCATATATCTCACCCTTCATGTTACATTAATCAACTTCTGTTCAATTAAAAGGGTAGAATCCGGCTTTTAATAACCGCCGAGTATTTTGCCTTGCAAAACGTTAGTTGCTACAAGCAAAATTGTTTTGCTCCATCCCCCTTTTATTATCCTTTTAATCAAAAAAAGTCTCCTCTCTGCTTTTCAGCAAAAAGGAGACTTTTTTATCAGATTATGCGATTAACAATAAGTGATTACAGAATACCGACAGCGCTCAGGGAGTTCTTCACAGCTGTAGTCTGTGCGGAATTGGCACCATACAGATCTGTAGAAGCCTGAATCATTGCAGAACGGTAGTCAGAGAAATCGGAAGTGGAGGTCAGGTAGTAGTTCAGCGCACGATAGACGATTTGGATCGCTTGGGAGCGGCCGATACCTGTTACACTTACGCCGTCAAATGTTCCGCCTTGAGCAAGCAGGTAGAACGATTTGTTCGGAATACCACTGTTGGTGTGAACGCCGCCATTATCGGCAGATGTGTTCACAAAGTCGTCCATACGGGAAGGTTGGTCACCTTTCTCCGGGTTATCCATGTAACGCAGTGCATCGCCAGATACGCGTGGTGTGTAGATAGCATCACCGATCATCCAGTTTTTGCCTTCGATTGTATTACCGAACATATCGGAAATGGACTCGTTCAGGGCACCGGATTGACCATAGTATTCCAGGTTGGCTGTATTCTCGGTTACACCGTGAGTCAGCTCATGACCGATTACATCCAGGTCGCCGGATAATGGGATGAATGTAGTGCCATCGCCATCACCGTATACCATTTGGGAACCGTTCCAGAACGCATTGTTGTAGTTAGTGGAATAGTGAGCCGTCGAGCGGATTGCCATTCCTCTACCATCAATGCTGTTGCGTCCAAAGTTGGATTTGTAGAAGTCATATACACGTGCAGCATAGGCATGTGCATCTACAGCTGCAGGATCGTTAAATGTTGTCGATGTGCTGGATACAGTAGTACCCGGCAGAGATGTACGGTTGGCTGCCGTATACGTCTGAATACCATTACCACGAGTCGTATCTGTCAGTACATAGCGGGAACCGGAAGTTCCTACTGTGAATGTTTTAGTATCGCCCAGCACACCTTTACCTGTACCTGTCGCATGCTCGATCAGATCATACTGGAACAGTACCGATCCATCTTTGGCATCTACAAAGTAACGTGTACGTACCGGAGCCGGCTCCAGAACGTTCACTTCTGTTACATAAGCCAGGCGTGCTTCTTTGCCTTCTGGTGCATAGATATACAGTTTGGCAGAAGGCGCGATTTGCGCTTCACCCAGTGTTCCTACTTTGGAAGCTGCATCTTTTTGGGCAATACTGATTGCTTCGGAAGCGCTGATTTCCGGTGTTACCAGATTATAAGTATCGCTGACTGCTGTTTCTTTTACATCAGCATAGACATCTTCGGTTACTTTCTGCTCAGGAGCAGCTGCCTCGGGAGCTCCCAATTTGTCGGACAGATCGTTAACCACTTTACCCATATACAGGGATACGTTGCCTGATTTGTCAAAGTGGAGTGTCTGTTCAGCACCATATACCGGAATACCTTGATATACCTGGTTCAGACGATAATGGTCTGTACCTGTTTTGGAATCAGCCTGTCTTTTTGTAATCTCAAACAGATCTTTGACATCCTGGGATTCTGCACCATCGCTAACAAGTGTGCGTTTTTGCTTATCCAGGAATTTCCAAACTTTCTCGTCGCCGGAGGCTCCAGTAATTGTAGTCGGCTGATTAATCAGCTTGGGAGTATAATCACCCAGTGGCGCCAGATCATTGGTATCTGCTGCAAATACGGAAGAGCTAGCACCTACAAGTAAGCTTCCTGCGAGTAAAAGAGTAGCGGTTTTTTTCAAAGTATTCTCTCCTGTTCATTTGGTTTTTTTGGAATTGATGCTGTCTGCACAGCGTTGAAGCCTGCATGAAAATAATCATTCTGCCAATTGGTAAAACAGCTTGCCGGTGAACCGTTTTGCCAGCTATGTACAGCGGGCCACAAACAACAGAGCGACAATATGAGATCCGGGCATCCCACCTTTCACAGATAATATTTGTCCTTTTCTTGCAAATAATGGATAGGTCTTGGTGTTGGGAGAAAGCGTATCACGATTCCTAAAAAAAATAAATAGGTTTTTAACTGAAAATTAGAAAAAAGTGTAAAATTATTTAGATAGTTAACATTAGCAGTCCGATTTATTAACAAATGGTCAAAAAAACTGCTAAAATTACACGTTAAGACGATTTAATTTACTTTTTAACGTATTATTTTCTTTTTAAAATTTTTCCTGATTAAGATAAGAACGTATTTGTATAAGAATCAGGAAAATATATACATATACTTTTTGAATTTATAAGTTGTTTTTATAATGACATGCAAAAAAAAGGAAGCAGCCACCTGTTTGGCAGCCACTTCCTGTAGTAATGATTAGCGCTGATGCTTGAATACAACCAGCTTCGTTTCCATCATTTCTTCCATTGCATATTTGATTCCTTCACGACCGGTTCCACTTTGTTTGACACCGCCGTACGGCATATGGTCAACCCGGAATGTAGGAATATCATTGATAATTACGCCGCCTACCTCCAGCTGATGCACCGCCCGAAAAGCAGTATCTAGCTGCTTGGTATAAATCCCCGCTTGCAGACCGTAGTCCGATTGATTGACTGCTGCAATAGCTTCATCTACTCCGGATACACGGTTAATCATAACGATTGGCGCAAATACTTCGCGACAGGCGATCTTCGACTGAGGCTGTACATTTAGCAGCACTGTAGGCAGCAGCAGTTCATTTTCCACTTTGCCGCCATAGGCGATCTCTGCTCCCTGCTCTACAGCCTCATTGATCCATTCTATTGCACGCTGCTGTTCTTTGGGTGCAATCATTGCTGCTACATCTGTATCCTCCGCCAGTGGATCTCCCATTTTCAGTTGTGCAGTCTTCTCTACGAACTGCTTTACAAAATGATCGTAAATCTGTTCATGTACATAGATACGCTGAACCGAAATGCAGACCTGGCCCTGATTGGAGAATGCTCCGGACACCACTCGATCCATTATTCCAGCAATGTCTGTATCTGCATCAATAATCAATCCGGAGTTGGACCCAAGCTCCAAGGTTACCTTTTTCAAGCCTGCGCGTGCACGGATCGAGATACCTACAGCAGGACTACCAGTGAAGGATAAAGCTTTGACCCTTTCATCAGTTACAATCACATCGCCGACCGTTTTGCCGTCACCGGTAACTACATTGAGTGCTCCGGCAGGCAATCCGGCTTCTTCCAATAATTCGGCAAGCAGTAATGAAGACAATGGGGTCTGTTCCGCCGGCTTCAGCACAATTGTATTACCGGCTGCAATGCCTGGTCCTACTTTGTGCGCTACCAGATTCATCGGGAAATTGAATGGTGTAATCGCTCCGACCACTCCGACCGGTTCTTTGACAGTATAGGCAGTACGCCCTTCACCGGTAGCAGCCGCATCAAGAGGAATGGTCTCTCCATGGATGCGCTTGGCTTCTTCCGCTGCAAATTTGTAGGTCTCTATCGTACGTGCAATTTCTCCGCGGGCCGCACTCAGTGGTTTGGAGCCTTCTGTTGCGATTAGCCGGGCTGCTTCTTCGCTGCGTTCCTGCAGTAGCTGTGCCAGCTTTTCGAGAATAGCTGCCCGGCGATGAGCCGGCATATTACGCATGGTATCTCTGGCTTCATATGCAGCCGTAATCGCCTGTTTCGCTTCTTCGGCATTGGCTTCAGCCACTTCGGCAATTTGTTCTTTGCTATATGGAGAGTACAGCGCCGTATACGATTGGGCAGGCGTCCATACTCCATTAATGTATAAATCTTTTTTCATGGATAATCCTTCTTTCTTCTTTATATAGATAGAGTTAGGCTTTGACACCATAAAGTCGAACGCAATGGTTCGCTCTTCTTTATTTATAAACTTACGTCTGGATAAATAATCGCCACCAGGTCTTTTGAACCAATAAATCACCTATTTTTCGACAAATTTCAACTAAATTATATATTTTGTCCAATTTAGTATAATCAAATAGAACTAGTTATCCGACATATAAAATACCAACTAAAATGGTTAGCTACTTCAACTTACGTCGAATTACAGATACTGTGCCCTAATAATAAGCCAATCTGATAATTATAATGCTTCTGTCAATTTTCGACAAACAGCTTCGGAGAATGTTACCATTTCGACAATTTATCATTTAAACCTAAGGAGCGACTGTCTATGCGCCATTTGAAAGTAAAAACCAAAATTCTTGCCCTGCTGGCCGCTACGCTTGTATTTCTGGCAGCCGTCGGAATCACCGGGTACCAGACTACTGATCGAATAGCTGCCAAAGCGCAGCTAATGTACAACCAGAATATGCTCGCCAGTATGGATATCAATCAGGTTATTATCGATAATCGCACTATTGAATCGGCCATTATGGAACTTATGCTAACCAAAGATCAACAACGCAATGATGAATTGAAAAATTCTATTCAGGAACGTATAACATCCAATGAAAAACTGTACGCTCATCTGAATACTATTACACTCACATCCACTTCGGCTGATTTGTACAATCAGTACAAAAGCAATCTGAATACGTATCAAAGCTTGCTTGAACAAGTACAATCGCTTGCTCTGCAAAATAACAATACAGAAGCCTATAGCTTATTCACTGCCAAAGTCGAACCGATCCGTCAGGCGATGAATGCAGCGACCAGAAGCCTGAACAGTCAACTCACCCAGGAAGCTGCCGCTACCAGTGAACAAATTGATTCTTCCGCGTCTTCGTCCAAAATAATTCTGATCTCGGTAATTGCTGCAGGCATTCTGCTTTCTCTGCTGTTCGGATTTATGATCAGTCAGATGATTACACGTCCATTGGCTCAATTGCAGCAATTGATGAGCAGAGCAGGTGACGGCGATCTGACAGTAGCGGGAGATTATGACTCCCGGGACGAGATTGGCATGGTTACTTCTTCCTTTAACTCTATGATCGGCAATGTCAAAGCTATTATCCGTCAGGTAGATGAGAGTGCACTCACCCTGTCCGCTTCCTCCGAAGAGTTAACCGCCAGTGCTGAACAAACTGCCCAGGCAGCCGAACATATCGCTGTTGCTACCAATGAAATGTCAACCGGTATTGAATCCCAGGTTGAATCAGTTAACCAGGTTAATCAATCGGTCAGCTCCATGTACGAGAAAATGGGTCTTGTATCGACCAACAGCCAGGAAATCAACAAACTCACCGAGCAGATGACCTCTGCTGCTCATAACGGTCTGCAGGAAGTCAATGAAATTACCCGTTTGATCAAGGGATTATCTATAGATATGGAACAAAATCTGCGTGTTATGACACAGCTGAATACAACATCCGACCAGATTGGTCTTGCTTCCTCTTCTATTCAGCAGATCGCCCAGCAGACCAACCTGCTCGCTCTGAATGCTTCGATTGAAGCTGCGCGTGCGGGAGAAGCTGGTCGTGGATTCGCGGTAGTCGCTGAAGAAATCCGCAAGCTTGCTACCGGTGCTGCCGACTCTTCCAAGGAAATCTCGGATATGGTGCAGTCTATTCAGGATAGCAGCCGTGCCGCAGTCGAGCAGGTCAATCAGTCTTCCAGCAGTATCCAGGCGAGTGTCCAAAGCAGTCTGCGTGTCAATACAGCTTTTGAAGCAATTCGCGAATCGGTGGACGCCACTTCAGGCAAAATCGGTATTTCCAGCGAAATGATTCAGGAAGTCGCCCGTCAATCCGAGAAAATCGCAGAAGCCATGGAACATGTCAGCGCGATTACCGAACAAAGCTCTGCAGGTATCCAGCAGACCGGTGCCGCCAGCGAAGAGCAGCTGTCCACGATGGAAGAAGTATCCGGCTCTGCGCGTTACCTGTCCGAGCTTGCCGAGAATCTGCAGCATGCCCTTGCCCGTTTTAAAATATAATTCTATTTATTGATCAACCTCTTCTTGCTTCACCTGCTTGCCTACTTTAATGAAATGAGGCTATTTTCATGAAAAACCTGAAAGTCCGCACGAAGATTATTATTCTGATTATTGTCAATCTGCTTGTTCTTTCTGCTATCTCCTTTAACGGAATCCGTTCTACAGAACAGATGTCCGGTATAGCTACCAATATGTATACCAACAATATCAAGCCTATTACCGCCATGGATCAGATCATCATCAATTACAGTTCCAATGCAAACCGGTTGCTCAAAATGTTTACCGCGGATGATACATCCAATAATCCGCAGCTGATCAGCGAAATTCAAGCGACAGCAGCCAATACCAAAACGCAGTATGATGTTGTCGGACAAACCCAGCTGAGTGTGCAAAACCAGCCCCTGGCTGCACAGCTCGTCGAAGTTGCCAAAACGTTCTCCGCCACTCGTGACAAGGTACTCAAAGCAGTTGCAGAAGGAAACCGGCCAGCCGCAGAAGCTGCCTATGCCGAACTTGAGAAAATCCGTCTCAGCCTGAATGACTTGCTCAATCAGATTCGTGACAACATGATGAAAGAAGCTGCCCAGAGCAAAGCAGATGCCGATGCCAATTACCATCAGGCAGTTGTCGTTACTATCGTTGTCTCTGTGATCGGATTGCTCGTTTCCCTGCTGCTCGGTATCTGGATTGTCCGCCTGATTGTTCGTCCGCTGCGTGAGGTACAGACATTGATGTCTGCTGCAGCAGAAGGAGATCTGACGGTAGTAGCCGAGCAGGATGCAGGTGATGAAATCGGACAGGTTGCCAAAGCATTCAATACGCTGATTGGCAGCATGCGCAAAATTATCAAAAGTGTCGACGAAAGTGCTATGACGCTGTCTGCCGCTTCCGAAGAATTAACAGCCAGTGCCGAACAGACTGCCCAGGCTTCATCCCATATCGCAGTATCATCAGGCGAATTGTCCACCGGCTTCACTTCCCAGACCGATACTATTATTCATGTTACCGATTCGGTGAATGAGATGGCGCAGCAAATGCAGGATGTACAAAACAATAGTGCCCAGATCCGTACGCTGACCAGCTCCATGCAGGACGCCGCCGATGAAGGATTAAATGAAGTTCGTGAAATTACAGGTATTATCCAGCGCTTGTCGACTGGTATCCACGATAACCTTAGCGTGATGAACAGTCTGAACAATAAATCCGATCAAATCAGCTTCGCTTCCTCAGCGATTCAGCAGATTGCCAAACAAACGAATCTTCTGGCTCTGAATGCTTCTATCGAAGCTGCCCGTGCAGGTGAAGCAGGCAAAGGATTTGCCGTTGTTGCCGAAGAAATCCGCAAACTGGCTGAAAGTGCAGCTGAATCCTCCACTATGATCACCCAGTTGATCAGTGATGTACAAACCGAAAGCCAAAATGCCGTAGCCCAGGCGACCGATTCTGTTAATAATGTTCAAGCCGGTGTAGACAGCAGCAAGCGCGTAAGTGTCGCTTTCGAAGCGATTCAGCAATCTGTAGTAACGACTGTTCAACAAATTGGCGGTACCCGTGACAAAATTATCAATGTCGGTAGCAAGTCCCACTCGATTGCCGAAGCGATGGAGCATCTGAGTGCACTGTCCCAGCAAGGTTCTGCAGGTATTCAGGAAATGAATGCCGCCAGTGAACAGCAGCTGTCTACGATGGAAGATGTCGCTTCCTCGGCAAGACATCTGTCGGTAATGGCAGAAGAATTACAGCAAATGATCGCTTTCTGCAAAGTATAAACCATCTTCTATTCTCACACTCTCACTAGCAAGAGTCGGACGGCTATGCCGAATGACCTTTATATAGATTGATTGTTATTGAGAAACAGCCGGTGACCTTTCCGGTATGCCAAAAAGCTGCCAACGGATTGCCGGTAACCACAAAGCTTCAGACAGCAAAAAGCTGCATTTCTACGGGAATGCAGCTTTTTGCTATCTTGTTTTGCTATCGGGTATTTTTTAACATGCGATATGAATAATCGTCTGTATATTCCTTACTTCATATATTTGGAGAATAAATCGCCTACTCGCTTGGCGAAGTCCTCCAGACTCAGGTTATTGTTAATACGATCAATCCGAGAATACCAGTTTTTGATAGTATCGAGCACCCATGAAGGGATACTTCTGCCTGCAATCCGGTCATAAAATTGATAATATGCCCATACCAGATGATCCCAGCGCTTGTCATCTCCCTCCTGTACATACTCGGAGACATCAATAACTTTGGCATGTCCATCCTGTACAATTACATTTTTGAGATGGATATCCCGGGGGTTTAACCCTACACTGCGCACATATTCCCTGGCGATCTCCACATCGAGAATTACCTGCTCCGGCACTTCAATTCCCTGCAATAGACAATCCTGAAGCGTAGGCCCCGACTCATAACTCATCACCAGATAATTAGCTCCATGTCCATAATATACCGGGAAGTATGGTGATCCCTGGAGTTTGTCATATACAGAAGCCTCCACAGGAATTTTGCTAATCGCCTGCGGCGCAAAAATTTTGTAGGCATACCCTGGAGTCTGATCATAAGTGAATACGGCTGCATCGGTACCAATACCAATACAACGTACTCCATCAGCATAGCCGGATATGACGACCAGTTCATTATCTTCACTGCCATTTACTCCGATCCTTCGTAGCGCTTCCTCGGCTGCTTTCCAATCTGTATTCATATAGGTGCCCCTCTCCTGCATCCCACTGAAATATATAATCAGTCTTCATTTCACCGCTATATACTTATATACACGAATCCTCTCATTTAACAACGGGATTTAACATGTATTCTAGCTTATTTTCAGTCACTTTCCAACTTCTCTTACATTATATGTAACTTTCTACATCTTACATATGACTGGAAATAAGCGTTTGCAGTTTTCAACCTGCTCTGCTTCCTGTAGAATGAATAAGGCGGGTCTTTAATTGTGATTTTGCTTAACAGAAATCACTTCCCGCGGGCGAAGCCCATACTTTTGCAGTTAGTCGAAATGGAGGAATTATTCATGTCAGATTTCCAAACAAAGCTCGAACAATACGCTGAACTCGCTGTCCGTGTTGGTGTGAATATCCAACCGGGACAACGCTTTATTGTTAATGCACCTATTCATGCCGCCGAATTTGTACGTCTGGTTACCCGCAAAGCGTATGAAGCTGGCGCTGCATTAGTCAAAATCAATTGGAATGATGATCAGATCACCCGCTTGCGCTACGAATTGGCACCGGATGAATCTTTTGAGATCGGTCCTAAATGGTACGCGGCAGAGATGGAAGAACTGGCTGTCGATGGTGGTGCTGTTCTCCACGTCGTAGCCGACGATCCCGATCTGCTCAAAGGCATCGATTCCAAACGTATCGCTGCTTCCCAAAAATCGTCCAGTATCGTATTGTCCAAGTACCGTGAATACGTACAATCCGACAAACTCAGCTGGTCTATCGTCGCTGTTCCTTCCGAGTCCTGGGCAGCCAAAGTATTCCCGAATGAATCTCCGGAAAATCAAGTAAGCACGATGTGGGATTACATTTTCAAAGCAGTACGCGTAGGTGAAACCGATGCGATTGCCGCATGGGAAGCCCATGTCAAAACACTGAACGAAAAATCCGATTATTTGAATAAAAAAGCCTACAAGCAGCTTCATTATGTAGCACCAGGCACTGATCTGACGATTGGTCTGCCAAAAGGTCATATCTGGGCAGCAGCTGACAGTATCAGCCAGCGTGGGGATGCATTTATCGCCAATATGCCAACTGAAGAAGTATTTACCGCTCCACTGAAAACAGATGTAAATGGCTATGTAAGCAGTACCAAGCCGCTTAGCTACGGTGGTACAATTATCGATAACTTCAAGCTGACCTTCAAGGATGGACGAATCGTTGGTGTTGAAGCAGAGAAAGGACAGGATACTCTGCAGCACCTCGTCGAAATGGATGAAGGTGCTCATTATCTGGGTGAAGTCGCTCTGGTACCGCATCGTTCTCCAATTTCCATGTCCAACATTTTGTACTATAACACTCTGTTCGACGAGAATGCATCCAATCACCTGGCGATCGGCAGCGCTTATGCCTTTAACCTGCAGGGTGGCAAAGAAATGTCCCGTGAAGAGCTGACCGAGCGTGGTCTGAATAACAGTCTGGTACACGTAGACTTTATGATTGGCTCCGGCGAAATGGACATTTACGGTATTACCGAAGATGGTCAGGAAGAGCCTGTATTCAAACAAGGCGGCTGGGCGTTTTAATCTATCCCCTGCTTCCGGCTACACATTTTGTATCAAAAGCTTATGAGCAGCATTTTTCAATATAGACAAACAGCCAACGATTCTATGATCGCTGGCTGTTTTTTTTATTTCTCCGTTATTTTGTTATCTTCACAGGCTTTCTAACGCGCGAACCAAGAAAAACAGATGAATGACAGAGGATTTATCTTACTCTCCTGCCGTTTATTCTATGCTGCTTATGGCTGCAGAATAACCTTGATACAATCTTCTTTTTTATTATCGAAAATATCATATCCACGCTCTGCATCACTCAGTGATAGCTTGTGCGTAATGATATCGGTCGGATCAATCGTACCGTCTGTGATTTGTTTGAACAGCTGCGGCATATAGTGAACAACCGGAGCCTGGCCCATAGCCAATTTGACATTACGCTCGAATAAATGACCCAGCGGGAACATATTGTAGTTTTCGCCGTATACTCCAGTCACCTGAATCGTACCGAATTTACGTACGACATTGGCTGCGATCCGGAATGCGCCGAGTCCGCCGCCCTGCAGTTTGAGTGAAGTCTGGATCTTCTCGGCCGTGCTCTTGTCTGCATCCAGTCCGACACAGTCAATAACCACGTCTGCTCCACCACTGGTCAGTTCCAGCAGATATTGATCCACATCCGGAACTTCTTTGAAATTCACGACTTCTACATTATTTGTACGCTTGGCATGTGCCAGACGGTATGGCAGATGGTCAACGGCAATAACGCGTTTAGCCCCTTTTTGCCAAGCGAATTTCTGTGCCAGCAGTCCGACCGGACCACAGCCCAGGATAATAACGGTATCGCCTGCTTTGACGCCACCACTCTCTACACTCCAAAATGCTGTAGGCATAATATCCGACAGGAACAATACCTGTTCATCGGTTACTTCAGCTGATTCCGGAATAACGAATGGCAGGAAATTTGCGTAAGGTACACGCATCAGCTCTGCCTGACCACCCGGATATCCACCATAGATATCAAAGCCAAAGTAAGCTCCTGTATTCTTTTCTTCCATTTCATTGGAATTATCGCACTGACTTTCCATCTGGTTTTTACAGAAGAAACATTCGCCACAGGCAACGTTGAACGGGATAACAACACGATCGCCTTTTTTAACGCGAGTGACGCCTGGACCTACTTCTTCAACAATCCCCATTGGCTCATGTCCAACTACATAGTCGTCATGAATAACCGGTGTCTCGCCATTAAAGATATGAAGATCGGAACCGCAGATTGCTGTAGAAGTGATCCGGACGACAATATCATCCTGCTTTTCGATGCGTGGGTCTTTAACCTCTTTGACTTTTACATTGCGTTTTCCCTGATACGTTAGTGCTTTCATTTGTATTCCCCTCTCCAGATGTAATCGTAGAATGTATGAGCCTGAACTATAGCAGCAAACGGTGTGGTGAAAATAACAAAAGTTAGAAAGTTTACGTCTTTTTGTATTAACCACAACCTTCGTTTTATTAACAACTTACAAATAAATAGTAGCGTTTACGCTTAAGCCGCGATGAGCAAATTAGGAGGAAACTCAATGTGACTACGATAATCATGACCAGGTAATCGTCTATAATCCGTCTCTCCTTTTGAAACAGCAAGATAGCAAAAGATTAATTCACAGGCAAGAAGGGTAAATGAGGTACAACAGGCTGTTGCCTACGAGCACAGTCCGATATGCAGCCAAAGACGGAAGGGAGTTTTTAACAATGAAACATTTAACGAAATCTCAAATAGAGGAGCTTAAAAATAGCTTACTGGAAGAGAAAGAAGGACTGGAGCGTCATTTTGAAGTAGATAAGGACCGTACTGAAGATGGACAGATTGAATCGGAGCGTATGTCTACTGGCGAATTGACTGCTGTAGATAATCACCCGGCCGATCTGGGTACAGAGACTTTCGAACGCGGACGTGATCTCGCGATTGATGACCAGATGAATGATACACTGGATCAAGTCAATGCCGCACTCGAACGTATCGAGAATGGCACCTATGGAATCAGCGAAATCAGCGGTAAAGAAATCCCGTTCGAGCGCCTTCAGGCTTTGCCATTTACAACTTACCTCGTCGACGAGAGTCCACATGATAATGTAAGTGATTATCGTCCAGTGGAAGAAGATATTATCACCCCGGCAGCCAAAGGTTCCGGTGAGAATCGTCAGCAGAATACAGGCCGATTCGATGATGCCGGCGCATGGCAGGCGGTTGAAGATTACGGCGTAGCTGACTCTCCAGCACTCAGTGCACAGCGTGAAGTGCATAACTACAACGATCTGGCCGAAGGCCGGGACAGCAACGATAACTTTACCGAGAGTGTAGAGACATTCGCCGCCAATGATATTGATGGCAGCAACCAGCATGTGGAACAGGGTGAAGCTGTCGAAGTCTACGAAGAAAAAGGCGAAGGCGACACCGAGCTGCAGATCAACGAAGCTGACGAAGAAGTCAATGCAGATGTAGAAAAAGCAGACCATCGTCGTTAATCGACTGACCTATGATATAAGTAAACATTTCTATATGTATAAATGAAAAATAACCCCTTCGGATGATTGTATCCAAAGGGGTTATTCTGTTGAAGCGGTAATAAGTATCTTACCTATAACCCCTTCAGGATTGATAACTTGTTCAGATCACAATATGATCCAGCTGATCGAGTTTTTCTTATTATACTTCCTTTTATACTTCCTTATAAAAGAAAAAGCCGAAATTACCCGTAGCGGATAATTTCGGCTTTTTCATGCTGATCAGGCGAGTGCCTGATTGGTCGTCACAGCAAACTGCGTAATTACCAGCTTAATTCTGGAAATTCGCTTGTTCTCCGTTTCTTCCACTACAAATAAGTGCCCGTCATGTGCCACGCTCTGTCCTACTTGCGGAGGCAGCGACTCTACACGAGAGTACAGCCATCCGCCGATGGTATCATATTCACTGGAATCCAGATCCAGCGAGAACCGTGTGTTGATCTCTTCGATCAGCATCAGACCATCAATGGAATACGTCATCTCATTGATCGGCTCTACGACTGGACGTTCATGGTCAAACTCATCCTGAATTTCTCCGACGATTTCTTCCATTATATCCTCGAGTGTTACCAGACCGGCTGTACCGCCATATTCATCAATCAAAATCGCGATTTGCGTTTTGCCACGCTGCATCAGCTTCATCAGTTCGCTGATTTTGATCGATTCCGGTACAGCAATAATCGGACGAATCAATTTTACGGTGTCTGTAATCTGATAACGCATCAGATCCTTGATATGCAGGAAGCCGACAATATGATCTTTGTCGCCATCGCATACCGGATATCGGGTGCGCATCCCATCAAGAGCAATCTGCAGATTCTCCTCGCGGGGAGCATGCAGGCTCAGACAGATCATTTCCGTACGTGGAATCATAATTTCATGGGCGGTTGTATCTGCAAATTCAAATATATTATCAACCAGCGCCAGTTCGGTATTATCGATCAGTCCGCTCTTGTTGCTTTCTTTCATGAGTATGCGTATCTCTTCTTCCGTATGAGCGGATTCCAGCTCGGAGGCCGGAGCGATTCCGAACAGTTTGAGCAGGGCATTCGCCATGCCATTCAACATCCAGATAAAAGGATACATGATTTTATGGAATAAGAGCATCGGTCCGGCTGTCCATAAGGTTACACTTTCCGCTTTGCGGATCGCGAGCGATTTGGGTGCAAGTTCCCCGAGTACAATATGCAGTATCGTAATCACTATAAAAGCGATGGCTACGGATACGCTGTGTACTGCTACTTCATTATTCCAGCCAATTGCCGCAAATATCGGTCGGATCAGTCCAGCGATTGCCGGTTCACCAATCCAGCCAAGTCCCAGGGAAGCCAGTGTAATTCCCAATTGACAGGCCGATAAATAGGCATCCAGGTTATTAACGATCGACTGTGCAAAGCGTGCTCGTGCATTACCTGCATCAACCAGCGTCTCCAGACGACTGCTACGAATTTTGACCATCGCAAATTCCGCTGCAACAAAAAATCCATTTAACAAAACAAGAATAAATACAAATACTAAGTTCCACAAACTGGGTAAGGGGTCAGTCAAGTGTGTCTCCCGCACTGTCTGCTGCAAATATTGATCAGACAGCTGCGGGTTCACCTCCTTCGAATATTAGATTTTTGAATAAGAAGCCAGTGTACATGTACCATCAATTTCCCAATGCATTCACCTCTTTCTATATGTAAGGATAGACGTTACCTGATTATATTATAGCTCTAAAACAAGCACAGTCAAATAGGGATTGGGCGCACTTACAATTTTTTTACAATCCTGCTCATTTCCGTTAACATCTGCTCTTTATACTTTAGCAGGTGAGCACAAGACGGCGAATATCCTGTTTTCCGTTAATTGAATGATGAATGAAAGTGAGGTTGAAATCTTGGATAAATCCTCTGCTGTTCCCGTCAAGTCCGGTATGCAGCGCGCTCGTTCGGCAGTACGTCAACCCCGCCGAACCAGACATTGGCATGAATATGTGCTGGCAGTCATATTCCTGGCGCCTTCTCTTTTGTTGTTTGGAATCTTTCTGTTCTATCCGCTGATCAAGTCTGTATACCTTAGTGTACATTCAACTACGCCGCGCGGAGACGTTGCCAAGTTTATCGGATTGCGTAACTTTGAGAAGCTGTTTGATTCCGGACATTTCCTGAACAGCCTATGGGTGACTTTCGAATTTATGCTTTTTACTGTACCTACTTCAATTGTGTTGGCGTTGATTCTGGCTGCGATCTGCCGTACACACCTGAGAGGAACCAAATTATTTCGTTTTATTTTCTCGCTACCACTGGCCATCTCGGTCAGTACAGGTTCGGTCATCTGGATGGTCCTTTTTCATCCGACGCTGGGCACGCTGAATTATCTGCTTCAGGCTGCAGGTCTGCCGGCTGTACAATGGCTGACTGATCCCAACTGGTCATTAATTTCGATTTCGATTATGACGGTATGGATGAATCTGGGCTTTTTGTTTATTTTGCTACTGGGCGGCATGGAAGGTGTACCGGAAGATATTTATGAGAGTGCCAAAATGGATGGTGCAGGTCCGATGCGTACCTTTGTACAGCTGACACTGCCACTGATTTCGCCGACGATCTTTTTTGCGAGTGTCACTTCCATGATCGGTGCTTTTCAGTCCTTCGGACAGATCCATATATTAACCAAAGGGGGACCGATGAACAGCACGAATGTGCTCGTCTACAATCTGTATCAGGATGCTTTTGTTAATTTCCGGTTTGGCTCGGGCAGTGCACAGGCACTTGTATTATTTGTTCTTATCCTGATCCTGACGATCATTCAGTTCAAATTTGGAGAAAAGAAGGTGCATTACCAGTGAGACCCAACATTATGCGCACCGGGCTGGCTTATCTGATACTGGCTGCCGCTGCAGTGCTGATCCTGTTTCCTTTCTGGACGGCTCTCTCCAATTCACTGATGACCGAGTCCGAATCGGCTACATATCCGCCAAAGTTTTTCCCGACCAGTCTGCATCTGGATAACTTTGCTAATGTAATGGCTTCGATTCCGATTATCCGCTTTATTGTAAACAGCTTTGTAACGAGCGGGATCATCACTGTTGGCAATCTGATTACAGCCTCCATGGCGGCTTACGCTTTTGCTTTCCTTCGTTTTCCTGGACGCAAGCTGCTGTTTGCCCTGTTTATGGCGACGATGATGATTCCATGGGAAGTAACGGTTATTCCCAATTACCTGACCGTACGCAGCTGGGGCTGGCTGGACTCCTATGCCGGATTAACGGTACCGTTTCTGGCTACAGCTTTTGGTACATTTTTGATGCGTCAATTTTTTATGCAGCTCCCCAAAGAGTTGATGGAAGCTGCGCGTATCGACGGTTGCGGACATATCCGCATCTTCGCATCACTTGCTGTACCGCTGGCTATGCCTGGACTGGCTACACTCGGAGTTTATTCGTTCCTTAATCACTGGAACATGTATCTGTGGCCGCTGCTGATTACAAATACCGAGAATATGCGCACGGTACAGATCGGAATCAGTATGCTGCAGTTCGCCGAAATGACAGCCTGGAATCTGGTCATGGCTGGTATTGTGCTGGTGCTGCTGCCTTCCCTGCTTATGCTTGCGATCGGATTGGGACGTCTGGTTGGCGGTCTGACGACCGGCGCCCTAAAAGGCTGATGCTGATACGGATAGAATCCTGTCTACTACATGATAGTAGATCAACAGCCTGATCCGCTGGACATGCTGACTCTATCTATAATGATCCGGAACAGCTTGTCCTCCTGTTTTATTCCTTATCTGCTTTATCTGCTTGATTGACTTCATTTATTAGAGCAACCTACTACTTATAATTAAAGGAGAATGTTCAATCATGAAATTTAAACCTTTTTGGCTTCGCAAATGGAGTCTGCTCGGCATGAGTCTATTTCTGTTCCTCGCAGCCTGCAGCGGTGGACAATCTTCACAGGGTTCCGAGCCAGCAGCAGCTGCCGGCAGTGAGGCTTCCTCCGGTCCGGTCAAGGTCGTATGGTGGCACTCCATGAGCGGTGAACTCGGCAAAACGGTAGATAGTCTGGTTAAGCAATTTAACGATTCCCAGAAAGATGTACAGGTCGAAGCCGTTTATCAGGGTGAATATGATGAAGGTCTGAACAAATTCAAAGCAGCCATGGGTTCAGGCAGTGGTCCGACCATGATGCAGACATACGAAGTAGGCAGCCGCTTTATGATCGATTCGCAGGCAGTTACGCCGATGCAGCAATTTATCGATGCCGACAAATTCGATGTATCCCAGCTGGAAGAGAATATTTTGAGCTACTATACCTTTGATAACAAGCTCTATTCCATGCCTTTCAATACATCCAATCCAATTCTGTACTATAACAAGGATGCATTCAAAGCAGCAGGACTGGACCCTGAGAATCCACCTACCACATATGCTGATGTAGAAAAAGCAGCCAAAGCGTTGACCAAAGACGGTCAATCCGGCGGTTCCTTCCCGATCTACGGATGGCTGATGGAACAACTGCTTGCCAACCAGGATGTAGAACTGCTCAATAATAGTAACGGACGCAGTGGTCTGGCTACCGAATCCATGCTCAATTCCGATGCAGCTGTGAACACACTGACATGGTGGAAAAAGATGGTCGATGATGGTGTGATGCTGAACCTGGGCCGTAAAACCGATGATACCAAAAAAGCTTTTGCAGCTGGTCAGATCGCTATGACGATGGACAGCACCGCTTCCCTGCGCGGTATCGTAAGTTCTGCAGAAGGCAAATTTGAAGTAGGAACGGCTCCTATTCCCAAGCCTTCCGCTGATTACAAAGGCAAAGGCGGCGTAATCGTTGGTGGCGCGAGTCTGTGGATTATGAATGACAAGCCCGAAGCTGAACAGCAGGCGGCATGGAAATTTATCAAGTTCCTGACTGAGCCTTCTACACAGGCATACTGGAATGTAAACACCGGTTACTTCCCGATTACTAAAAAAGCTTATGATGAAGATCTGATCAAGGAAAACATGAAGAAATATCCGCAGTTCGAGACAGCTGTGAACCAACTGCACAACACCAAGATTGATCCAGCTACCCAGGGTGCCGTTATGGGTATCTTCCCGGAGGCGCGTCAGCTGACCGAGACAGCGATGGAAGAAGCAATCAACGGCTCCAAATCGCCAAAACAGGCACTGGATGATGCAGCTGCACAAATTACCCAGAAGCTGCAGGATTATAACGATTCCATCGCTCAATAAGTGGAGCCATCAACAGATGGATCTTACCCATTTGAAGGAAAAGTGAAGGAAAAAGAAAAGCAAACGAATCGTACGTTCAAATCATACGGATTCAGCAGACATTACTATGCTTATTAGATGGAGCAATAATCATCATGTCCATCAGATTCAGCTATAGTCGTCGCAAAAACGCCGATGTAACGGATTATTTTCCGTACATCGGCGTTTTTATATACTTTATTTCCATGATCTATCTATATATTATTCATACAGCTTTCTTCTTATAGAAGCCAAACCTACAAGCTTCTTGTAATAATGGGATGTTTCAAAGAAAGTAGCTGTACTTGCTTCTTTCTTCTTTCTTCTTTGTATCAATTCTGCGACAGGTCTGCTCCGGTCAATTGTACCGACAAATCCCATAGACGCTTGGCCTGCTCGGGATCGATAGCATACTCTTTGACGCCGGCACGAGGGCCATCCGGTACGAACATCTCTGCAATATCGCAATCCTCACAGTAGACGCCGCCTTTGCCTTCCAGCTGTGGAGAAGTGGCTGCCCATACCTGGGTGGCTGCTCCTTGCTCCGGATTTTTAAAAGCTGGATTTACGGTTTTACCGTCTTCACTGATCCAGTTCAGTGCGATCATTTCTTCCTTGGGCATATGTCGCTGTAGTGGTGTCAGAATACCACCCGGATGTACGGCAAAAGCACGTACTCCCTGTTCGATACCCCGGCGATCCAGCTCTACAGCAAACAGCGAGTTGGCTGTTTTGGATTGTCCATATGCTTCAAACTTCTCGTAATTGCCTTCAAAGTTCAGGTTGTCCCAGCGAATTGGCGAGATATGATGTCCTGTAGAAGAAGTGGCTACCACTCGCGCTCCATTTCCTGCGGTCAGTGCAGGCCAGATAAGATTAATCAGTGTAAAGTGACCCAGATGATTGGTCGCAAACTGTAATTCCCAACCCGGGCCTACCCGTGTCTCCGGACAGGCCATAACGCCTGCGTTCAGAATCGCTAGATCAATACTGCGTCCACTCTCCATAAAACGTCCGGCAAATGCACGTACACTGTCCAAATCGGACAAATCCAGCTCGTCTACCTCCACATTGGCCAAACCGGCAAGTGCCTCACGAGCCACCTCCGGGCGACGGGCCGGTACGATCACGGAAGCACCAGCATTGACTAGTGCACGGGTCGTCTCCAGTCCAAGACCGGAATAGCCTCCCGTTACGAGAGCAAGTTTACCCTTCAGATCTATGCTCTGTAATACCTCGCTGGCCGTACTGTCATGTCCAAATCCAGAGTCAAGCTTGTGCTGCGGTGTTCTGGTATAAGATTGCATCTATTATTGTCTCCTTTCAGGGATGATAGTATTACTGTACAATCTAGAGTTCACTCTAGGTCAAGTCCGATTTTGCAAATGTATCCAAATGCTGATTTTCCCACGTCTGTTCCGGCTCATTTCGTTTAAGATGCTGTTCATACACGTTGGTTTTGAATGTAATAACCTTCAGGCAGTCATCCAGATGTTCCATTTGGCTAATTACCCGCTGCTGATGTTCCTTCAAGATCTCCAGGCGCTCATGCTCGTTACCTGGACCGCTGCGTACCAATTCGGCAAAACGGCGAATCTGGGCAATCGGCATACCCGAAGCACGCAATCGTGTGCAAATATACAGCCATTCCACATCCGATTCACTATAGCGTCGTCGTCCTCCACTATCTCGTGCGATACGTGTCGACAATAATAATCCTTCTCGTTCATAAAATCGCAGGGAATGTACACTCAGACCCGAACGTTCTGCTACTTCGCCAATACTGAGTTGATCTTTGGTATTCAAATCGGTATTCATTATTTTCTCTCCTTATATATAACCCGAATAGCTGCAGCTCTCTTTGTTTTCTATCTTATCCCAAAGGCGAATGTTTCACCACTTCACTGCGATCTGGATTGTTAGCGAACCAGCTCGCCTGATCGGTAAATTCCACTTGGTATCTGTTAAGTTCAGCCTGCTTTATCGTTACCTAATGTACTTTACAAACCAATTGACACTTTATAATGAAAATGCTAGTATCATTTATACCAAGTATGCTTGTCGGATTAGTTAATCAATAATCATTTAGGGAATCGGAAATCTTTCCCTTCCAAATATATCTCTTAAAGGAGCTATTACTATGTCAGCATCTGATCATATTCAACGGGATGAAGTGGAATTTGGCTGGTTTATGCCTACGATGGGAGATGGAACCAGTCTGGGCCGCGAGTCCGAACGCAAGCCTACGCTCGATTATTTGACCAAAGTAGCCCAGACTGCTGAACAGTCCGGTTTTGAATTTGTTCTGATTCCTACCGGCGGCGCCTGCATCGACTCGTGGGTGGTCGGTTCTGCGATTATCGGGGCGACCAAGACACTCAAACCTCTTGTTGCCGTGAGACCTGGTCTGATTGCTCCGGTGCTGACAGCACGTATGGCCGCTGCGCTGGATACTTTGTCCGAAGGAAGAGCGCGTATCAATATCGTAACCGGTAGCTCTCCAGATGATCTGGAAGAGCTCGGTGATCCGCTGGCACGGGCGCATGACGAAAAATATGCCCGTACACGCGAATATTTGGATATTATCAAAGGAGTATGGTCCGAAGCTTCCGGACTCGCTTCTACTGAATTCGGTTCCAATGATGCTGCTTCTGTTCAAAATAACAAAGTATATTTCAAAGGAGATTATTACGAAGTAAATGGCGGTACCAGCCGCCCGGCGACTGTGCAAAAGCCTGGACTTCCGGTTTACTTTGGCGGCAGCTCTCCTATGGCCAAAAGCGTTGGTGTCGAATATGCCGATGTATTCCTGATGTGGTCCGAACCGCTGGAGATGATCAAGGAACAGATCGCCGAGATCCAGCAAGCCCAGCAAAATTATGCCGATCAGCATGGCAGTGTACGTCCACTTCGTCTGGGTATGCGCGCTCAGGTACTGGTACGTGATACCGAGGAAGAAGCATGGGAAGCCGCACGCAACCTGATCAAGGATATCGACCCGGAGACGATTGCACGCGCCAAAGCTTCTTTTGGCAAAACAGGTGCGACCGGCCAGAACCGCCAGAATCAGATTCGTGATGCGGCAGCAGAGAATGACTTTATGGTCGGACCGAATCTATGGGCTGGACTATCCAATGTACGCTCCGGTGGTGCATTGATGTTTGTCGGTACTCCTGATCAGGTGTCGGATCGACTAATGGAATATGCAGAAGCCGGCGTGACTTCATTTATTCTGTCCAGTTATCCCCATTTGGAAGAAGCCCAAATCTTCGGAGACAGCACACTGCCATTGTTCAAAGAAAAATGGGCGCAGCGTTTTGCTTCGGTAGGTCGTTAATACGTATGAATTATAATTAAAATTGTAGCTACCCATAATTAAAATAACCCGCAGCATATGGATCTCCATATAAGAGATCATATACTGCGGGTTGCTTTTTGATAGAAGAACTTTTGCTTCTGTAAGTTCTCTTCTATAGTATCCTCTTCAGTATCCGCTTCGCTTGCAAAAAGAGAAAGGGTTTTCTAATTATTGAAATAGATACCATACCGAACAGCCCTATATAAGGTTGTCACCTATAGACCAACTACTCGATATAAATCATTTTCCGTGTCATCCCTCCATCGATCACCAGCTCGGCACCGGTAATAAAGGAGTTATCACTGGCTGTCAGGAACATACATGCTCTGGCGATATCATCGGGCTTGCCGACCCGTTGAGCAGGATGTTGTTCATGGTCTTCTGGCTTGAGCGCTGCATAATCGCCATTCTCGATCCAACCAGGACTAATCGCGTTGACCCGGATATGGTCCGGCCCCAGTGATACTGCCAGCGCATGAGTCAGTGCTGTGATTCCGCCTTTGGAAGCGGCATAGGCCTCGGAATTAGGTTCCGACATATGCGCCCTTGTAGAGGAAATATTCACAATAGCTCCTCCGTCATGATCACGCATGACTTTGGCTGCTTCTCTTGATATCAAAAAACATGCTCTCACATTCGTATTCATGACTTCGTCCCATTCGTCCAGCGTCAGTTCATAAGGAGACTTCCAGCGGCTGATGCCGGCATTGTTAATCAGTACGTCTATTTTTCCGGTAGTCTTTACTACTTCCTGAATCAGAGCCTGAACGTCTTCTTCGCTTTGCACGTCACAGGGCAGGAAATGCGCCTGTCCTCCCTGCTCGCGAATTGAAGCGGCTGCAGCTGCTCCTTCGGCTTCCTTGACATCGCTGAGGAAGACAGTAGCTCCTTCCGCTGCATATCCTTCGGCCACAGCCCTGCCAATTCCCTGGGCTGCTCCGGTAACAATAACCGTGCTGGATGTATATTTCATTATATATTCCTCCATTATTTAAATATTGATTGCTGGATAGTGATGATTGAATAACGATCCGCAACAGATAACCTGTACTGTGATTCGTAGAGCGATAATACATAGTCCTCTATTGCACTATTCAACGATTGAATGCCTCCCGAAACATTTGGCGTCCTTCTCTATATGTATCTACGCTTTACCTGATATATTGTACACGGTCTGACTGCACCTGTTCAAAGCAAAAAACCTCCACACTTCATTGATCCTGGAAGTGTGGAGGTTTATGAGATGCCGTGATGCAGATTTCCTTTGGCAAAAGAAGGATTCCCTGATTGACGCCTGATCTGGAGCACGCCAGTCAGAGGATTAAGCATAGTAGGCTTGCAGCATTTCCTGTGTATCATCTTTCTCTCCATCGAACAATCCTTGATCTGCCCAGCATGCGAGACAGGTTTCTTCATCCTGGCATTTGGCGGCTTCTTCACAGTTGTAACAAAGGGTCATGTAATAGTGGGTAAAGTTTTCTTGGACGTTGGCTTTCATCTCAATCATCTCCTTGTTTTTTCTACACCCCAATCATAACCGATACTTTTCACATATTATGTGATTTTTTTCACAAATGATCTGAAATTTTAAATTATTTTTTATTTTTTTGAATTTATTAAAAAGAGCGACCGAATCAGACATTTGCATGCTGATCGGCAGCTCCGTATATTCAAATAAAATGATACCAATTAAAGTACATGCCAGCTTTTACCGCCATCTGTTGTCTGCATAAGCAGGGAACGACGTTCTTCGTTTTTGGCAACCAGTAACCAGCCTACATCCTTGGAGAAAAATTGCAGTTTGGCCATTTCCGGATAATTGGCTATCGTATTTTGTAGAGTATTATTTGCCGGGAGTGCTTTCCATGTATGACCTTGATCCTGAGTCGTATATATAATACCGTCAATCAGTGACCATCCCTGCTTGCGGTTGAGGAAAGTCGGCCCCATGGTCTGGTTTATTCCTGTCTGCGGCTTGAGTGCATAAGCCACATGTGTCCACGTTTTACCGCCGTCTTCGGTAAAATAGCCCGAATAGCTGGTCTGTGTGCCTTTGACGCAGCCGATATTCATCCATCCACTCGTCTTGCTTGTTCCGTAAAATTGCGGTTTGCCGGTTGTGATCCGATCACAACTCTCTACTTCCTTGCTGAGGAAGCTGGCGCTGGCTGTCCAGGTTTTGCCGCTATCTGCAGTGGTATAGAGACTGGGCCGGCCATCCTGCTCCAACGTAATAAATCCATGCTTATTATCCCGGAACGACATTCCGATCAGTGTACCGCTCTGTGGCAGCTCATTGGTTGTCTGCTCTGCCGACTTGACATAGGCAGCATTTTGCATCAGCCGGGTCCAGCTGTCTCCACCATCTTCTGTACGGTAAACCGCCTTGCCCTTCTGGTGATTCGATTCATCGGTAGATGTCATCACCCAACCGGTTTTTTCATTAATAAAGTACATGCCCAGCACAGTGCCATTATCATTAAAAGTAGCTACATTCCAGTTCTGTCCACCATCTACCGTATGCAAAATCAATGTCTGACCGACCCCGTTGGCATTGCGGGCCACCCAGCCATTTTTCTGATTTAAAAAGAAAATACTGCTGCCATATACCGGCGGTTCCGAAAAGGATACCGTTTTGGCAGGAGATACATTGTCCCAGGTTTTGCCGTTGCTCTGGGTAACATAGATACGCAGCTCATTACGAGTGAGTCCCCAGGCTACACCTGCACTGGCACTCAGCAGCTGGAAATCGGTCAGTCTGGTCTGAATTTTGTATTCCGACGTATCAGGTCTTCCGCCTGCACGCTGATTTATGGTTGAATCTGTTGTTTGTTTGAGGGTAATGGTCTGACCCTGATCTTCTTTGGAATTCTGAAGCTGCTCACGTACAGCCTCACTCATAAGAGCGTTGTCGTTGCCTGCTGATGAACAGGCCGACAGAAGGAAAACCAGGGATATCCATATAAGAAGCGATTTGCTCATGCTCCACTTCATCTATTATTCTCCTTCCACACACTTACCTGATGCTAAAGCGTTTCAATTTTTCACGACCTATATAAGAGTAAACTAATTTTAAAAAAGGTAGTTTACAGAAAAGTTACAAGCGATTACAGTTTTATGGAGTTTTCGATACTAAACATATACGATTACGGTTATAAGTAATAGAAGACCTTTTTACTTTGTGGACGCTTTCGGCTACAATAGTAGCGAATCTGTAATACAAATATAAGGAGATGATAATTAATGTCTGAATCCGTATCCAAACCTCACCGTGTAGTCGTTATCGGCACAGGAGCGGTTGGTTCCACAACCGCTTACACCCTACTTCTCCGCAACCGGATGTCCGAGCTGGTATTTATCGACGCCAATAAGGACAAAGCACTGGGCGAAGCACTTGATATGAATCATGGGCTTCCATTTGTAGGCGGTGTCAAATTATGGGCTGGTGACTATTCTGATTGCAAAGATGCAGATATTATTATCATCGCGGCTGGATCCAATCAGCGTCCAGGTGAGACGCGAATCGATCTACTGAACCGAAATGCCGCCATTTTTGACGACATTATCAAAAACATTACCAAGTACAATGACCACGGGATTCTGCTGATTGCTACCAATCCGGTCGATATTCTCAGCTATGTATCCTGGAAAAAAAGCGGCTGGCCGGCCAATCGGGTTATCGGTTCCGGTACACTGCTCGACAGCGCCCGCTTCCGTTATCTAATCGGCAAACACAAAGAAATCGATCCGCGCAGTATTCATGCCCACATTATCGGTGAGCATGGCGATTCCGAGCTGCCTGTATGGAGTCTAGCCAATGTGGCAGGTTCAGCACTTGCCTTTGACGAAGCCGAGCAGGATGATATTTTCAACAGCACCAAAAATGCCGCTTACGAGATCATCAATGCCAAGGGATCTACTTCCTACGCGATTGCTCTGGCACTGGACCGGATCGTAGCTGCGATTTTACAAAACGAGCATGCTGTACTGAATGTGTCTTCCCTGCTGGATGACTATCACGGTATCTCCGATGTCTATCTCGGCGTACCTTCGATTGTCGGCAGAGAAGGTATCCGCGAGAAACTGCAGATTCCTCTTAATGAAAAAGAAGAAGCATTGCTGCGTGCTTCGGCAGCCAAACTCAAAGACCAAATTTCCCAATTAAATATTTAGCCTATATTTCAAATTTTACGCAAGGGCTTACAGCGCTTGCTCCAAACGATTATATCCCTTCGTCATTATACAGCGCTGTGCGCAAATTGACAAAAAACGCCGCTTTTCCATACGGAAAGGCGGCGTTTGCTATATAGATTATTCCATATCCCTCAATATCAGGCAAAATCAGCCTCAATAAGGAATATCGTCATCCCTTTCTTGCGGCTGATTGGCGCGCTCGATCAGATGCTTCGACAGATTCTCGAATGTATCCGGCTGCAGCAGCTCGACAGGCGAGAATCCTTTCTCAAAAGTAAACGATTCTCCTTCGATCACCATGGCATAGTGATCGCCCAGCTTGGCAATATGCATACGGAAGCCAAAATCGGCCAGAAGCCCTTTGACACTCGTATCGCCGAGTTTGACGCGGATCTCGATCTCCGGCTTGATCTCGACAATGCGTTCAGCGGCTTCGATGACCTGCTGCGGCTCCCATTTCTCCTGCAGATCCCGCTTGTCACTGGCTGCCCACAGCTCCAAATCATGCTCTTCCCGCTGGCGATCTTCATTACTCGCATCGGGCCACTTTTCTTCTACATAGGTCTGCACATAATCCATTACACGTTCATTGACAATCTCGGGAATGGACTGCTCATAGGTAACGAATTTGAGGAAGTCTTCAAAGTAGCGGGCATGTGAGGACTGGTGTACCTTAAGTTCCCACTCCTCGATCATGCCTTCCTCCGGCATATGCGGATACTGGATTGATTTCATATTGCGGGCACTGATCGCCATCTCCACTTCGCTGATCAGGCTGCGCTCATCGGAAATACGGGCAATCTGCTTTTCAAAATCGCACTTCATCACAAATACAAATGGATCATCAAAATGGGTATCCATCTTCACCTGAGATACGATCAGAGCACCGCCGCGTACAGAGCTGGTATCCAGATAGCTGCGTACCAGATCATCACCGGCATTTTTGAAATCTTCTTTGGTGTCTACCGTACGCAGGCGGGCAAACAGATTGAAATTTGGATTGCTCGTCAATTCATGCCCTGGCTCCACGAGAAAAGTTCCGATCTTGGTCGGCGGCTGCTCACTGGACGGATTTTTCTCTACTTTGCGCTTGGCTGTACGGGTAAATTCGGCATGCAGGAAATTTTTGAGTTCACTCAATTCATATTCGTCTTCATCGAGTGTCTGATAATGTTTATAATTTTTGGAAGTTTGGCCTTCTTTGCCCTCTACCTGCAGAACAAAGAAAGATAGAAATTGCACATTGAATCGCATGATATACTCCTTTGTGATTACGGATACAGCCTGCAGACAGAATCCGGCAGGCTCAAATTGTCTGCCTATCACTATACTTGAATTTGAGCGGAAATGTAAGCTTAATTTGAACGTGCCGACAGCCAGGCATTCACGATCATGCCGCCAATGACCAGAATCATTCCGACCCACATCCCTATTGAAGTGAGTATAACCCCCAGCAGCATCCATTCGCCCAGCAGGGTAAAAACTACCTCCAGCGATTGAGTCGCTTCAACTGCCGCGAGACGGGCTGGATGGTTACGCACCCGGTCAGTAGCTCCGAAAAAGAGTACGGTAGCGATTACTCCCGAGAATAGCGCGACCAGAAAAGTCTGCACGGTCTGCTCACCTGTAGGTGGCCCATGCTGTAACCATCCAATTATAGACAACAGGATCCAGAAAGGCAGGCTGGCAATGCTCATTCCCAGCGTGCGCTGAAATGCATCCAGTCTGCCGTCGCATACTTCCATCATTTTGCGGTTACCCAGCGGATAAGCGATAGCTCCGATCAGGATTAGCACAATCCCCTGCCAGCTCGCTCCCATCGAACTGTTATGCGCCTGACCAATCTGCATCAGTCCGATACCTAATAGCATCATAAGTGCAATCAGCAGCACACTGCGCGGGATACGCCCCCTTTCCCGAACCGGCCCATCCGGTGTATGACGTACAAAAAAGAACAGTGGTGACAGCAGCATCCCTGCCAGAATGGTCGTCTGAAAACCTGCCGCTGTCAGCCAGGCAGGCGAGTAGATCGCCGAAGCACACAGCGGCGCATAGAAAAAGCCAAATCCTACGGTGCTCCATACCAGCCATCGCCCAGGCTGACGGCGTATTTCCCGCCAGACCGGCAATAAATTCCCACGCGCCAGAACCAGTATACCCAGCAGTGGCACCATAAAAAAATAGCGCAGTGCACTGCTCCATATCCAGTGCCCTCCTCCTACTTCCATCGACCGATTCAGCACAAAGCTCGATGCAAAAAAGAAAGCTGCGAGAATACCCAGCCATACCGTTTTCATTATAATTCCTCTGCTGCTTTGGAAGAGTTGGATGTGGCAGAAACGTCATCTTGACGATGAGCCAGCCACTGGCCCAGACTGAGCCAGTTATGTTCCATCCAGCGGGCAGCTTCGGCTTCGTTATGCTCACGGCAGTACGCTATGATCTTCAGATGATCTGCCGGAGAGTGCTCGCGGCTGGCCTGGCTGAACTTGGCATATTCCAGCCTTCGGATCTTGGGCATAATTCCATCCAGTGCAGCATTCAGCTCCGGATTAGCGGCACGATCCAGGAACAACTGGTGAAAACGGTCATCAGCTGTAATTGCCTTTTCTGCATCCTGCTGCTCCAGTGCCTCGATCAGCTCTTGATTGGCTGCTTCCAGCTCGGCATAATCGCTCTCGGTCAGTTTGCTGACACACAGCTTTGCTGCCAACGCATGCAGCACGGCAACTACTACAAAGGCATGCGCAGCTGTTTCTTCATGCAATAAGGCTATACGCGTGATTGAACCGGGGAACGACTCTACCAGTCCTTCATCCTCCAGCCGCTTGAGCGCTTCCCGAACCGGCGTACGGCTTACGCCAAACTGGTTGGCCAGTTCCATATCGTTCAATTTTTGTCCGGGAGCAAGTTCTAATGTAATAATCCCTTGCTTGATCGTACTGTAGACCTGATCACGTAACGACGGACGGCTTAGTTTTTGAAATTTGGTTGTATTCATAAAACCAATATATTGCATATCAATAAAAGCTACAATAGAAATGTCAGCTATATTTTGGTGTATGATCAGAATATGGGCGGATCTTATTCTCCGTATTTGCAAAGATATTGTATTACATCAATTCTCAAAAACAATATGACTAAGAGAAACCTATAAAAGCAGGCTGTATTGTATATTCTTCCTTCTTGTCTGCTTTTAATAAAAAATAAAAGGAGCATCTTCGCCGCAAAACTGGCACGAAGATGCTCCTTGATTTACTCATATTGCAGATAATACATCTCCAAGGAGAAAGACCATCTGCAATATTGGCTTTTTTAATTATTTTGATTATTTGGAGCGGCGGTTAGGACTTAACAGACTACGGTTTTTACCATACAGGAAGTAAATAACAAGGCCGACCAACAACCATCCGAAAAATACAATCCATGTCAGACCCTGCAGTTGCAGCATCAGATACACACAGCCTATAGCGCTCAGGATCGGGATCAGTGGTACGAATGGTACACGGAATCCTCTTTTCAGATCGGGCTGGGTACGACGCAGTACAATAACACCAATACTTACTACAGCAAAAGCAAACAGTGTACCGATATTGGTCAGTTCTGCCAGTCTGCCCAGCGGAATAAAACCGGCGAAGAAAGCGATAATAATACTGGCAATCCATGTACCTACAGCAGGTGTCTGGCTTTTGCCGCTAACTTTGGAGAAGACCGGTGACAGCAAGCCGTCACGGGACATCGCGTACAGCAGACGGCTTTGTCCATACATCATAACCAGCAGTACGGTAGTGATACCTGTAATTGCACCCAGAGAGATGATCCAGGCCATACCATTCAGATGTACAAATTCCAGAGCAAAGGCTACCGGATCGCTGACATCAAGCATTTTGTAAGGTACGATACCTGTCAGGATCAGGGAAACAATAATGTACAATACGGTACATACAGCAAGCGAAGTAATAATACCGATCGGCAGGTCACGCTGCGGACGTTTTACTTCTTCGGCAGCTGTTGATACTGCGTCAAATCCGATATAGGCAAAGAATACAGTTGCTGCACCGGCAGCTACTCCTCCCCAGCCAAATGGCAGGAACGGTGTCCAGTTGTCCGGCTGTACATAGAATACACCGATACCGATAAAGATCAGAACGACCACCAGTTTGATCGCGACCATCACTCCATTCGCGCGTGTCGCTTCTTTGACCCCGCGTGTAAGCAGGAAAGCGATAATCAGCGTAATGACCGAAGCTGTAACATCAAAATAGGTTCCATTAGCCGGATTAAAGGCACTGGTTAACGCCTGCGGCAAATGAATGCCGATTCCGGACAGCAGGCTCTGGAAATATCCGGACCATCCGCTGGCAACAGCCGCACTGGCAAATCCGTATTCCAGAATCAAATCCCATCCGAGAATCCAGGCGATAATTTCACCAAATGTTGTATAGCTATACGTATATGCACTACCGGATGCAGGCACGGAAGAAGCGAATTCCGAGTAACAAAGCGCTGCAAACGCACACACAATACCTGCCAGCAGGAAAGACAGCACCAATCCTGGTCCGGCATAGTTGGCAGCTGCCACCCCGGTAAGTACGAAGATCCCTGTACCAATAATGGCACCGATTCCGAGAGTGGTCAGATCGAGAGCTCCGAGTATGGGCTTCAATTGACTATCTCTTGCTGCAACAGGTTTGCGTCTGAATAATGAAGTATTATCTTTAGGATTGCTCATAGACGAATTCCTTTCTTCTGTAAGGTATATTCACATTTATTCACTAATGTTAAATGACACCTACAGAAAACTACACAATACTACACTTCAACGCGTTGAACGATTGAAACTTTTTTTGAGAAAGTGACATAATAGCTTCCATCGAACCTAATTATTTAACTAAACCGATGTAGGTTTATATGCAATGTTCCAATATACCTTTCCATACATTTCCTTTTTCCTGACAATGAGGGCAGATTACCTCTCCTGCAAGATAGGGAATGCGCTGCTGAAGATCCATTAATCCGAATTCGCCGGCTCGAACAGACAGTTCTGCCAGTTCCGGATCAATACGTTCCAGATCAGTACATTCTGGATCAGCTGTGTTGCTATCCCTGTTAGGCTGAATCATTCTTCCATATTTATTGTCTGATGTAACAGGGTCATCCGGATATACGATCCAGGAAGTCTGCTGATTATGTTCATCTGGAGGCCAGATATACCACTCTTTACTGCAATGCGGACAGATCGCTGGATATTCTTCCCCTTCCGGATAATGAAACAGCAATCTAGCGACATTCTGATAACCATGATAGGCCATCCAAGCAGCCAGTACGTATTGTTTCTCCAGCGGATCTATAGTAGGTCCACTCAGTATTGGCAGTATCCGGTCATGCAATAAATTCATATTCTGCACAGCCTGGCAGTAAGCCTGTTCAATATCATGGTATAACGACGGATCAAGATGACTGTCTATCCGTGGATTCTGATCTATTTCATATTCGGCAGCGATCATTCCACAATCTATATAAATGCTCATCATCGCAGAAGTGTCCTCGAAACGAGCTGCAATAGACAACAAATGAGGAACAGCTGCCAATGTAGCGGTATAAAGGGTATCCTGATGCAGCAGCTCTTCATATAATTCCTCGGCTTGCTGCTGATTATATTGTTGCGCGAGTAAAGCCAGCTGCTGCGGTACCTCTTCTGCCGATCCATAGGCGGTTGATAATTGAGCCCAGACAGGACTATCCAGTGCCAGCATTAATCCGTCTCCTCCTGATCATGCGGAAGAGGCAGCTGGATATCCAGCCTTGAGATAGCTTCCTGCTTTTCCCGACTGCTGACGTGAGTATAAATAATGGTCGTCTGGATCGAAGAGTGACCGAGCAGCTCCTGAACCGTGCGCAGATCGGTTCCCTGTCTCAGCAGCATAGTCGCAAAGGAGTGCCTAAGCTTATGGCTCGAATAGGGCAGTCGCTGTCCCGGCTCTACATCTTCCTGAAATTTGTCAAAGGTGTCCGCAGCGATCTGCTGGATATTCCGGATCGACAGCCGGGTTCCTTTTTGCGAGATAAACAGCGCATTTTCTCCATCCCGCCATGGAGTTAGCCTTTCTCGAATCGCCAAACTCAGAAATTCAGCTACCGCAGACGGAACGGGCAGTGTACGCCATTTTCTTCCTTTACCAAACACCTGCAATGTACCGCGTTCTTCATTATAATCCTGCACATTCAGCAGATGCACTTCGCCAACACGTAGTCCCATATACGCCATCAGCAGAAAGACTGTCAGATTTCGGGTGCGGTATTTGCCTTCGACCGACTGCAAAAAGGCGGTCAGCCGGGATTCGTCCAGATAGACAGGTTCCTTGTTCTGTTCGGTTTTGGCCTTTTTGATACCGGCAGCAGGATTGGCGTCTGCCATCTCTAGTTCCATAAGGGCTTTGAAAAAGCAGCTTACTGCTGCATGTTTGCGATTACGCGTCGAGTCGCTGACTCCCCGGGAACGCGCTCCACTCAGGTAAGACAATACATGCCGCTTTTTGATCTCGTCCAGAGGCTTGCCACGTACCGAATGGGATTCGAGAAACTCATGCACATCTCCGAGATATGCTTTGCGGGTATAACCGGTGTATCCGGCATCTTTCATCCAATCAAGAAAAGCCTCCAGCTCTTCGGCATAGAGACCAGCTGTATCTTCATCCCATGATTCTTCATATTCATTCCGATCATCGGGCAAGGTATTTCTTCGTTTATTCATTGACTGATTTTCCTTTCCTGTACATCTCGTTCATCATATTTTCTCCATTATACAGGAGTCTGGATCAACTACCTATCTTCAAATAGAATAGTTTGGATATTCATTTATCCATTAATTAGATATGTATTATCTATTAAATGGAAAGGGCGTTTTTGTTTCAGCTGCTGCGTTTACGTTTACGTTCACTATAGAATCAATTGCACAATTAAATTTTGTTGAATTAATTGTACAGCAATAGCAAAGCAGCTGATTTGCTGTATCCTGCCAACTTAAACTGTTGCAGTGATCCAGATCGGATGTTTTGACAACGAGACATGCACCAGGCAATTCAATCGTATATCTATCAGCAACTTTATTCCGAGGAGGCCTTTTACATGACTAACGAGAAAAAAGTATACCTGGAACCTGCAGCACAGAAATTTGCCGACGATAATTCCAAACCCCCTTTCCTGTTCGATCTGGGACCGGAAAAAGGACGCGAAACGGTTAATGAAGTTCAATCCGGAGATATCGCCAAACCAGAAGTAGATATCGAAGATCTGAAAATTCCAGGCGGTCCAGGTGGCGAAGTCGCTATCCGAATCGTGCGTCCTCCAGGTGCTCGTGCCGAGCTGCCTGTATTACTTTATATTCATGGTGCAGGATGGGTATTCGGTAATTCGCATACTCATGATCGCTTGATTCGTGAACTGGCAGTAGGTGCCGAAGTGGCCGTAGTATTCCCTGAGTACAGCCTGTCTCCGGAGGCCAAATATCCAACAGCTATCGAAGAAATCTATGCAGTATTGCAGTGGATAGCCGAACAGGGCAGCGCACAGGGCTTTGATACTTCCAAACTGTACGTAGGTGGCGACAGCGTAGGCGGTAATATGACTGCAGCTATTACACTGATGTCCAAAGAGCGCAGCGGTCCAGCGATCCAGAAGCAGCTGCTGTTCTATCCGGTGACTGATGCCAATTTCGATACAGAATCTTATCATCAGTTTGCTGAAGGGTATTTTCTTGCTCGTGAAGGCATGCAGTGGTTCTGGGATCAGTACACTACCTATCCGGCTGAACGTGCACAGATCACAGCTTCTCCGCTCCGCGCTACTACAGAGCAGCTGAAAGGTCTGCCGGAAGCTCTGGTTATTACCGGTGAAGCCGATGTACTGCGCGACGAAGGTGAAGCGTATGCCAACAAGCTGCGCGAAGCAGGTGTACCGGTAACAGCTGCTCGTTTCCAGGGAATCATCCATGACTTTGTAATGCTGAATGTACTGGCAGATACACAAGCCAAAAAAGGTGCCATGAAGCTGGCTAACGCTTTCCTGCGCGAAGGTCTGTAATTCCTGTGTTGCATGTTGTATGTTGTAAAAATCAAACGATGTCTATTGCGAATGCGGTCGGTGAATCGGATACCGCTCGCAAAACAAAAAGGCAGCCCCTTATACAAGGGCTGTCTTTTTGGCATTTATCTGAATTGAGGGATGAATGGATAATTCCCTATTGGATAACCTGTGTTATACGTATGCTTATTTTGTAGATTGGAAAGGTCGTTGCGATTGATACACAGTTTGTCTAAATGTGTAAGTGTACTGCTATAGCTTTGGCCTATAACAAAGCGGCCGGAGTCTGGGTCCATACTTCATTGGCTGTATCGATCACGAGACGGATTTTGTTCCACTGTTCTTCCTCTGTCAGCATATTGCCTTCCTCGGTCGAAGCAAAACCGCACTGGGTACTCAGACAGAGCTGATCCAGCGGCACATATTGGGAAGCTTCGGCAATACGCTGCTTGAGCACTTCTTTACTTTCCAGTCCTCCATGCTTGGTCGTAACGAGTCCCAGGACAACAAATTGATTTTTGATATAACGCAGCGGCTGAAAATCTCCGGCGCGTTCATTATCATATTCGAGGAAAAAAGCATCTACCTGTGTTTTGCCAAACAACTCTTCTGCTACAGGCTCATAACCGCCTGCCGCGAACCAGGTCGAACGGAAATTGCCGCGGCATACATGCAGAGCAATCGTCATATCCTCCGGACAGTGCTCAATACTCTCGTTAATCAACCGTACATAATCGCTGGCCAGCTGATCGGGGTCCTGTCCCCGATTGCGAAGCAGCATCCGGTGCCTACTGCTGCATAGTGTTCCCCATGTCGTATCATCCAGCTGCAAATAACGACAGCCCGCATCATAGAATGCCTTGATCGCTGTCTGGTACACATGAATAATATCCCGGTACAGCTCTTCCTGATCGCTGTATACTTCGTTGCCGTTATAATTTTCTACAAAATGAAACAATGCCGGCGAAGGAATCGTCATTTTGGCTGTGCGATCACCGGCAAGCTGCTGCAGATAGCGGAAATGCTCCACCATCGGATGATCGCCAAAAGAGATTTTATCGACAATACGGAAGCTTTCGGCACGATTGCGGTTATCAATACCCGCGGTAGGCAAGCCAATCTTCTGGGTACCCTGAATACCGAGGAAAAAGTCCAGATGCCACCATGTGCGGCGGAATTCACCATCGCTTATCGTCTGCAATCCCATATTTTTCTGCTGTTGCACCAGCCTGGTTATTTCTTCATCCTCTATGGTCCGCAGCTGGTCAGCACTTATTTCGCCGCTCTCATATTGGAACCGCGCATCCCGAATCGATTCCGGACGCAGATAGCTGCCTACAATATCACAGCGAAAAGGAGGTGTGTTTCGTTTGGTTCCTGTTAATGGACTCTGCATAGGCTCCTCCTGTACTTATAATAGAAATTGATTCATATTCAGATAGCTGTTGGACACCAGATCATTCAGTATATCGATATATTGGGAGGCGACCTCGCTTGGCTTGCGGTCTTTGTGGGCAATCCATCCTACTGTAAAATCCTCATTCGTCTGCAGCGGAACAGCTACCAGCTGCTCATAATTGAACTGGGATACCAGGATTCCTGTTCCGACTGTATAGCCATCGGTACCGGACAACAGATTGGCGAGTGTCGCCCGGTCATGCACTTTGATACTTTTGGCAACCGAAGAGAATGTGATCATTTCTTCCGAGAAGTGCAGCGAATTGTTTGCTCCCTGATCAAACGTAATATACGGATACGCACTGAGCTCCTGTGTCGTAACCATTTCCTTTTGAGCCAGCGGATGACCCGCCCGGATAAAAATATGCGGACTGGTATTGAACAGCGGCGTAAACATCAGGTTCCCATCGCTGAACAGCTTGTTCATTACTTTGAAGTTGCGTTCATTAATATACAGAATGCCGATATCACTGCGCAACGTTTTCACGTCTTCGATAATATTGTAGGTCTGCGTCTCCCGCAGATGCAGATTATATTCATTGATATCGGTTTGCTCCATCAGCTTCACAAAAGCATCCGATACAAAAGCATAATGCTGCGTAGAAACGGAGAAATGAATCAGATTGCGCTTGCTTCCATGGTATCGGTTCTCGATCAGTTCAGCCTGCTCGATAATCTGACGGGCATATCCGAGAAATTCCATTCCTTCGACAGAAATACTAATCCCCCGATTGGTACGATCGAAGATGGATATTCCCAGTTCGCTTTCCAGTTCCTTGATGGCATTTGAAAGGCTTGGCTGCGAAATAAAAAGCCGCTTTGCCGCCTCGTTCATGGAACCGCAGTTCGCAATTTCAATGGCATACCGCAGCTGCTGTAGTGTCAATGCCTTTCCCCCTTTGGACAATCCGTCTGTAGATATCACGTTCATTCTCTGCCATAGCGATAGGCAGAATTTTTTGACTAATCGAAATTATCGTAGCACAGATGATCCGCCGAATCCAAGTGCTTCCCGCTGGAATAGTTATTTCCTATAACAGAGATGACATCCATCGTCTGCATATCATACAAATAGCATCACCAACCGATAGCATATACCGGTTAGTGATGCCTGATGACTGCCTTATTTCATCGCAATTCTGGAAATGGTGAAGCTACCATCCCCCGAGAAATCCTGATACGGACTCGGGATCAATCGGTCAATCTGCTGAATCTCTTCGTCGGACAATCTGATATTCAGTGCTCCCAGATTATCTGCCAGCTGCTGCTCATTGCGAATACCTACAATCGGAATTACTTCCGGACGCTGCAGCAGCCAGGCCAGCGAAAACTGACTGAGCGTGACTCCCTTGGTTTCTGCCAATCCTGCCAACTGTTCTACTATATCCAGCTTATGCTGATTATGCGGGGTAGCGAGATCCATCTGCTCTCCTCTTGAACCTGCGGGAAGCGGCTTATTCCTGCGATATTTGCCGGATAGCCAGCCGCCAGCAAGCGGGGAGTAAGCCAGAATAGATAATCCGTGCCGCTTGGCAGCCGGGATAATCTCCTGTTCGCTGTAGCGATTAAACAAACTATAGGAGAGTTGATTGGTTACAAAACGCTCCAGATTCATCTTCTCGCTTGTCCACAGTGATTCAACCATGCGCCATGCTTCAAAGTTGGAACAGCCGATATAACGTACTTTCCCTTGGGATACCAGTGTATCCAGCGCTCGCAGCGTCTCATCGATCGGCGTATACGGGTCAGGCCGATGGATCTGGTACAGATCGATATAGTCGGTGCCAAGCCGTTTGAGACTGGCTTCCACCTGCCGCATAATCCGGTAGCGGCTCGCACCTTCTCCATTCGGACCTTCAGCAGTGCGTACCTTGAATTTGGTAGCAACAATAAATTTGTCACGTCTTCCTTTGAGCGACTTGCCGATAATTTCTTCGCTTGTTCCTTTGCCATATGTATCTGCTGTATCCAGAAAATTAATACCCGAATCCAGAATCCGGTCCAGCAGAGAGAGCGAACTCTGTTCATCCATATCCCAATCTCCATACGTCATTGTACCAAGACACAGCCGCGATACTTGCAGACCGCTGCGACCCATGTACCCATAATCCATCATATATCCCCCTTTATTGATGTGATACTGCAGCCGAAGATCCGGACAGAAATAGCTGTCCCCAGCGAAAACGCATTCACTTCCCTTTTATTATAATCAAATCAAACAGCAATCCCAACTTTGTGACTGCATTCAGCCATCTCCGTAACCCTACAGCTATGAAATGGGTATAATGATGCGTTCATCATATAACATACAAAAAGCAGCTCTTCCCCTGAGGGATAGAGCTGCTTTTACTGTAATCCTGTCTTCAGGAAGACTTGCTGACTGTGTCCGCACTCATCCAGGCTTCCAGATCATTTACTTTCATCGGCCGACCATAATAATATCCCTGGATATGATAGCATCCCAGCTGTTGCAGCAGTTCCACATGCTGCCGATATTCTACGCCCTCAGCCAGCACGTTCATCTTGAGCTGTTCGGCAAGCTCGATCACGGAACGCACAACTGCAACATTGCGCGGATTCACATCGATATCAAAAATCAGTGACCGGTCAATTTTGATAAACTGGAATGGAAAACTGGTTACTGTCTTCATCGATGAATAGCCGGTACCAAAATCATCAACAGCCAGCGTCACACCCATACTGACGATTTCCTCGCAGATTTGCATAATCTGCTCTTCTTCGCGAATCGCTGCACTTTCTGTAAATTCCAGACAAAGCAGATGAGCCGGCAAACCGGTCTGCATTAGCACCTTCTCTACTTTACGTGCAAAATAAGGATCGCTTAGCTGACTTGCCGATACATTGACAGACATCTGCATTTCCGGATAGCCGGCTTCCAGCCATCGTACTGCCTGCTCGGCCGCTTCCTGCATAACCCATTCCCCAATAGGACGAATCGTTCCATTCTGCTCGGCAACCGGTACAAAATCCTGGGGAGATACAAATCCCAATTCAGCAGAATGCCAGCGCAGCAGTGCTTCTACACCAAATACTATACCTGTACGGCTATCCACCTGAGGCTGGTAGACGAGCGAAAATTCATTACGCAGCAGAGCCGTCTCCAATCCTTGCTGCATCAGCAGATCACGTTCCGCTTCACTTTTCAGCTGCGCATTAAACAGATGATACTGATTGCGCCCCAGCTGTTTGGCCGCATACATGGCAATATCGGCATTACGCAGCAGCGTCTCCGGATCTTCTCCATCGCGCAAAGCCAGACAGACGCCGATACTGCAGGAGACATGATAATACTTTTCGCCCAGTACGACCTGCTTGGCAAAAGCATGCAAAATGGTATTGGCCATCTCTGCTGCTGTCTCTTCTCCCTGCCAGCTCTTCAGCTCCGCCAGAAGGGCGAATTCATCACCGCCTGTCCGTGCTACAATGCTGCCCGGAGGCGTATGCTGACGGATCAGATCGGCTACATTGCAGAGCAGAATATCGCCTGCCGAATGGCCCATCGTATCATTAATCCATTTGAAATGGTCCAGATCCATCTGCATAACGACTACTCTTGTACCCGTATGATGTGCCCGTTCCACCGCTTCATTGAGCTTCATATTGAACTGGTAGCGATTGGCGAGCCCGGTCAGTGAATCGGTAAAAGCAAGCTCCAGTAGCTGTTGTTCATTACGCTGCTGCACAGTAATATCACGTACCAGCAAATAGGAATGCAGTTCACCTTCAATCTGCAAAAAGTCACTGTTCACTTCTACCATATAGCGCAGACCCGACCGACTCATAATCTCCATCTGCATCTGCTGGGGAAAAGCACGTTCCTGAAAAGCCTTTTCGATAACCTCCAGGTATACACTCTTATCGGGATTCGGCAAAATCGAAAGAATATCGATATCTCCTTCACTTTCGGATATGCCGGTAATCGCACGAAATGCAGGGTTCGATTCGGTTACAATTCCCCGGGAATTCATCAATGCTACGCCACTGCTGGAAAGAGTGAATAATAATTTGTACCGCTGCTCTGCCGTGGCGAGAAAATTATGCTTGTGCATCGCCAGGCGCAGGGTATAAGCGAGGATAATCGCTGCATACGTTGGCAGACTATCTACAGGGACAATCGGAATCTCGGGGAAGATCTGACTGAGGGCAAAAAAGAAAACCAGCCAGATCGATGCCACTACACTCCCACGGATAATTGTCAGCATCATCTGCTGTTCCCGCTCGTAGGCACGGCTGCTTTTCAGCTTGCGGTAACCGATAAACATAATCATAAGCAGGAAGGACAGGGAATAAAATGTGATAATAACAAACATCATATCAAAATTCTGGTTGTGCATTTCCATACGCCAATGCTTGCCCATGGCCATATACAGCTTAAATGTATCCGGCCATCCATGCAGCAATATACTACCTATCAGTGGAACACCTGCAAAAGGATGAAGCAGCCAGAATGGCAGCTCAATCCGGCTGAGGATCGCAAAATAATAAGTAAGGATCGTAATCGCAATAAATGTAAGATCATACGTAATAGCCGGATTAATCAGATTCACAAATTTAAAATCGAGCGATTGCGTAAGAAAATCGGATAAAAATATAAGCGAAAGGGCACCTATCAGGATCGTAGTCAGCCGATGCAATGAGCTGTCAGGATGCCGCATCAGAATCTCAATAGAAAGTGCACCCAACAGCACAAATGGTATAAATGATATTACAAAGCTAACTAGAAAGTTATACATGACTTTTGCCCCCAAACACACTTAAATACACGTACTACTAATATCGCACGAATTAAAGATAATTTAAATAGCTAACTCTCTTAATTTCGAAAAATATATTTGTATATAATCTATTGACAAATGTCTTTTGACCTATTTTATAACTTTAAACAGTGCGTCTTATGATTTATTTTGGCTATATGATGCGATATTATTAGTTTTATTTTTCTATTTTGAATTTTTCATGTATTGATTTTTTTATAAATAATTTCTTGATTTTTTAGTTTATAATGTATTTGGTTAAAGAATCAAAAACTACTTTTGCTTATTATTTTATAGGTCAATAGATCTAATCACTTTATTTGTTGTGTCTTTTTTGAAAGAATATAGAATACTGCAAATCCAAAAATGAGAATTATAAATAAAAAGCGACAACTGGTAATAAAAAAGCAGCCCTTTTGGGCTGCTTGGTATATTTTTGCTGATCATCCAGCACCTATTCGATTGTATCAAGCATTCAGTTGCATCGAAGCTTGAATTTGACGCTAATGGTCTTGCTACCTTGCTATATTGCTATATTGCTATATTGCTATATTGTTATATTGTTATATTGCTATATTGCTAAGCATACATGCACTACCCATTAGCTATTGGCTTTTTTCTCCTGTTCGCGCAGTTCAATACGACGGATTTTGCCGGAACTGGTTTTTGGGAGATCGGTGATAAATTCAATTTTGCGCGGATATTTGTAGGGAGCTGTCCATTGTTTAACATGATTTTGCAGCTCTCTTGCGAGTTCAGGTGTTCCCTCTACTCCGTCTTTTAATACGATAAATGCTTTGACTACATGTCCGCGGATTTCATCAGGACTGGCTACGGCAGCACATTCTTTGACAGCCGAATGTTTCATAAGTGCTTCTTCTACTTCAAACGGACCGATCGTATAGCCGGAACTGATAATAATATCGTCGCCCCGTCCTTCAAACCAGAAATAACCGTCTTCATCTTTACGGGCACGGTCACCGGTAATAAAGTAATCTCCGTTGACGTTTTCCGCTTTGCGTTCCGGGTCCAGATAATAGGTTTTGAACAAAGCAGGCATATCGGTACGAACCGCGATATTACCTACTTCTCCTGCAGGTACAGGCTGACCTTCTTCATCTATAATCTCGACCAGTCCCGGAGACATGGATTGTCCCATTGCGCCCAGTCGAATCTGGGTATCCGTCAGGTTACCGATCAGCAACGTACTTTCGGTCTGGCCGTATCCATCACGAATAGTCAGTCCGAACTCACGGTTAAAGGTATGAATGACTTCCTGATTGAGCGGCTCTCCAGCAGATACAGCGCTGCGCAGACTGGATAGATTGTAGCTACCCAGATCTTCCAGTTTGGCCATCAGCCGATACTCGGTTGGGGTACAGCACAGTACTTGTACTCCGTACTGCTGAATCAGCTCCAGGTATTTATGGGGCTGGAATGCACCGTTATAGACCAGTCCGGTCGCACCGCGTCCGAGAACGGACAGGAATGGACTCCATATCCATTTTTGCCAGCCTGGTGCAGCAGTGGCCCAGACCATATCGTCTTCATGGATATCAAGCCATGGACCTGTAATACGCAGATGAGCATACGCCCAGCCATGACTGTGCACAACGCCTTTGGGATTACCGGTGGTTCCGGAGGTATAAGCCAGAATAGCCATATCGTCACGGTGGGTAGCTACCGCTTCGAACTGCTCTTCTTCTCCTTGCATCATGGTGTTAAGATCCAGCCAGCCTTCTGCCGTTTCCGACTGATCCGCAGCGACAGAGATACGGAACGACCATGCCGGCAGTTCCTCATCGATTTTGTCTACTTCTCCGGTGACACTGGACCAGGCGATAACTGCACGAGCTTCCGAGTGGTGCAGTCGATAAGCAAGATCTTTGGCGCGCAGCATTTCCGAAGATGGAATAATAACCAGCCCGCTTTTGAGACAGGCCAGATATATAATATAGGCAGTAATCTGTCTTGGTACCATGACCAGCACACGATCGCCCTGTTTGAGGCCGAGTTTGAGCAGACCATTTGCCAGACGATTCGCCTGCTTGAGCAGTTCGCCATACGTAATTTCCTGTGTATCTCCCTTGTCATTCAGCCATTTGAGTGCTGTTTTGGCAGGGTTATGTCTCTCCATTTCGGAGGTTAGATTGTATTGCTCGGGTGCAGTCCATTCCTGATATTTCATAATCAATTTCCCCTTTATACTACAAAATGAATACGAATGATTCATTTTAGTATAGCATGTCTTAAGACCAGGTTCTAATACTAATTGCTGTTTACGCTTATTCAAAGAGCATTATATATACGGCATTGCTGCCCTTTTATTAACAGATTTTCCTTCTACGCTATGGATTGTTGTCCTAGATTTCCTTTTGATTCAGCTATTTAGCCGAAAAAGACCAGCCTGATTATTTCCAGGTTGGTCTTTGATTTAATTTTCACATTTTATTCATATCCTACGCCAAGCTATTTTCCTGGTAGCGGATACGCTGCATAGTCTTTTGGTATATGGTATCGTTTGCTAGTTCTGATGGGTATTTTTATAATATTTACATCGATTACTAACCTGTACGGTTCATTCTCTTCTATTCTATATATTGCTGTATCATTTTGTTTGCTGTGTATCTGTCTGCATATCCAAGATGCCGGGTCGCGGAGTTACGCCGAATGCCTGTGCCAAATCTGTCAGCTGCTGACTGGTGATCCGCTGCCGAATTGGCAAATGCGCAATTTTCATATAAATTTGTGCAGCCTTTTCAATGGTCTCAATCAGACCAAATGCTTCATCAATCGTTGCACCTGTTCCGAAAATTCCATGCTGCGGCCATAACACGGCACGATGCTCTTTCATTTTGAGAGCTGTAGCGCGCCCGATCTCGCTGGAACCGGGTACCATCCAGGGAATCACACCAATACCATCCGGAAATACAACAATACATTCCGTACACATCTCCCATAGCGTTCTGGTAAATGCGTTCTCCTCCAGGGTATGCACAAAAGTCATCGCCAGTGTATGGGTCGCATGATTGTGCATCACCACACGATGCTGCGGATCTACTTTGAGCCGTTCGATATGACTCATAAAGTGAGCCGGAAGCTCGCTGGTCGGTACAGCACCATTTTTCAATCCCCAGAGCAGTTCGAGATGTTCTCCATCATAGGATACACGCAGTACTCCCAGATTACCTTCGGGATCATCGATGATATTTTTAAAATATTTGCCTGAGCCGGTCACAATAAAATACCGCCCTGCCAGTTCATGCACCGGAAAAGCTGGCTGAAAGCGCCGAATCACCTGATTAACATCTATATACCGGGCAACTTCTTGTTCCTCCAAAATGCAGCTGACATTTCCACCATTACGCTCGTCCCAACCAAAACGCCACATACTGCGGGTAATCTGCGCCATCTCGCGCACAAATGGAATCTGGTCCGGTGCAATCGCAATTGGCTGGTGCTCAGGCATCATCGTATGCATGATATTCTCTCCCTCGGTTATTCAGATAAGTGCTACATCTACATTCTAATCTTCCCTTTTCTTTAAGTCAATAATAAACGGATATAAACAAAAATAAATAAACATTTTAATTTTTATTTATTTTTGTTATGTATTGTATTTCTATTTTAATTATGAGAAAAGTGCATTTTCTACTCTGTATAACGAATATCTCCAATATGCCTATAGATCGCTTATATGCTCGATATGCTCGATATGCTCGATATGCTCGATATGCTCGATATGCTCGATATGCTCGATATGCTCGATATGCTCGATATGCTCGATATGCTCGATATGCTCAAGTATATTTGATATCACTGCTATAGCTTTAATTTCTTTTGTTTTTGCTTACTCTCGCTTAATGAATTACTTTTTTATTCTTTAGCTGGAATCTATACATGTATCACAGTTCGTATTTTATAGAACAGTAGGTGTATTTCTACGCACTTCTATTATTGATCTTTTTTTGTAAGCCTTTACATATTAGAATATATTGGAAATTAACATACGAAAAGGTGGTTGTATTGATGAAGAAAAAGTGGTTCTCTCTTTTGCTGTCTACTGTATGTGCTGCCGGATTGGTGACTCCATGGAATGCAGATCTGCAGACAGCAGAAGCTTCTTCCTCCAGCAATTGGGTACCGATCTGGTCCGATGATTTTAACGGACCCAATGGAAGCGGCGTAGATACGTCCAAATGGAATCAGGAGATCGGCAACAATAACGGCTGGGGCAATAACGAGCTGGAATACTACACAAACCGTACCAACAACTCCTATATGGAAAATGGCAATCTGGTTATCCAGGCGTTAAAAGAGAATTATCAGGGTTCCCAATACACTTCAGCACGCCTGACAACTGCCAACAAATTCAACGTCAAATACGGAAAAATCGATATCCGCGCCAAAGTTCCCTATGGCAAAGGAATATGGCCGGCTGCCTGGATGCTGGGCAGTGATATTGGCAGCAATCCCTGGCCGGCGAGCGGCGAGATTGATGTGATGGAGTATATCGGGCCACCCGCACCCAATACGGTTTATGGAACGATTCATGGTCCGGGTTACTCGGGTGACAAAGGATTATCTGCCGGTTATACAATTGGCGAACCGTTCAGCAATGCGTTTCATAACTATACGGTGGAATGGGAACCAGGCGTGATCCGCTGGTATGTAGACGGCAAGCTGTATCATACCCGTACTCCTGCTGATGTGGGTGACAACACATGGGCTTACGACAAACCGTTTTTCCTGCTGCTTAATCTGGCTGTAGGCGGCAACTGGCCGGGGTATCCGGATGCAAACACTGCTTTCCCGCAAAAACTGCTGGTTGATTATGTACATGTATTCCAGCGTGAAGGCGGCTATAATATCGTAGCACTCAAAGCAGGAGCCAATGGCAAATATGTTACAGCTGAAGATTATGGCAAGGGTGCATTGATCGCCCGCTCGGATAATGTCAGTACCTGGGAACGCTTTGAACTGGTGGATCTGGGCAGCAATCGCGTAGCCCTACGCTCCATGATCAATGGCAAATATGTATCTGCAGACAATAATGGTGCCAGCCCGTTAATTGCCAACAAAACGGCTATCGGTACCTGGGAGACTTTTGAAATAGGCACAACAGCAGATGGCAAGCGTACACTGAAATCGCTGGCCAATAATAGTTATGTCACGGCCGACAATACCGGTAGCAGTCCGCTTATTGCCAATCGTGCCAATGTAGGCGGAGCCTGGGAAACTTTTGAAGTAGTAAAGCAATAGAATAAGGTAGTAATGCATACAGATAAATAAATAATTGATACTTGGCCGACTGCTTCGGTCTGTAACCTATTGGGCTATCCGACTGACCCTTTTTCTACAGAGCTCAATTATGCTATCCAAACGAAAAGGAGATTAACCGCCTGCAGTGGTTAATCTCCTTTTTATGACTGTTCAATAGCTGGAAAATATTCTGAGTATCGATAGATTGCTCAAAACTTCGAACGGCATCCCATGGCTTCTTTGGCGAGCAGTAGTACCTGTTCTGCCAGTTTGGCTGAATCTCCCTCCTGGTCTTCCTCGAAAGCAAAAGGACCCAGTACATATTCATTAATGTACAATGGCGAACCGGTTCGATCGCCTTCTACAAACGCATCCTGGTACAAAATGCGATGATAGCAAGCATAACCATCCATACCATAAAATTCGGCATGATCTGCTTCGGGATCATTTTGCAGAACAAAATGATGTTCATCCTCTACCGTCAGATTGCGTACCGGCCGGGAAGCAACATACACAGCAGCTGTCCAGAACATTCCCTGGCATTTTTGACATTCGCCACAGGAATAGGATGTATCATACCAATCGCTGCCCAGAATACTGCTACGTATTCCGGTAATTGTATCGCTATCCATGTATACATAACGATCGTCAAGCTCCGGCAATCCGGGATAAATATGCACCTGCTGCTTATTACTAGCCTTGGGGTCCGGTTCGACCCGAATCAGTACTTCCCGGCAATGCGGGCAATGGTGTTCAATAACAGCCATTTTGGATTCCTGTATCGGCTGCTGAAGTACTTTTAGAAATGCTCCTGATGTGTTCATTTTCATTCTCCAATCACCTGTAGATCATACTCCAATCTATTCTGTCGAATTGGGTATTAGGACATGAATCATTGCGCAACTGTGCGCTATTCCTTTAACAAGTATACTACAAATTAGGTTTTATGACCCAATTTGAATGAACATTTCCAATTCGATCTGAATGATATGGCAAAAATGTGATATGCAGGTAGAAGGACCCTGATTAAAATATACTGTTTAAAGTGTATGTCCCGGTGCATCATAAAAAAAAGAGCCAGATCACCTGGCTCTTTTTCTACATAGTCCTATTTGAGATTATTGGTTATCACAAATGCTTTTATCTATTCTTCTCAAACAACGGCATTCTTGTATGTCATACCGGCAAATAAAATGCTCACTTCTGTTCCCCGCGCTGTAAAAAGCGGAAGCTGCCGGCGAACATGATGAGTATCCAGATCGCAAATACAAGGAAAATCATACTGAATACGCTGGGTTGGCTGCTCAGCAGCACACTTGGAGACCAGCCGGTATGTGCTTGATCCAGAATCAATCCCAATATCGTTGTACCAATCGCTCCGGAAATAAAGCTTAGCATCATATACATTCCCATCCCTACACCGACCTGCGGTCCTGTCAATGTACGGGATACCGTGTTGGCGAGTCCGACCTGAGCAAAGGTAAGTCCGGTATTCCCGATTACGAGCAGCAGCATAATCATCAGATACGAACCACCGGTAAACAGTGAGATCAATACGTACGTAAGCAGCTGCAGACTGAATGCTATAGCAAGCAGGAACGAATTGCCTTTGCTGTCGGCAATACGACCGCCAATAATACCAAAGAGCGCAGCGATTAATGCACCAGGGAACATTACCAATCCGGTAGTAAATGAAGTCAATCCATTTACACTACTCAGCAGCTGCGGAATCAGATAGGGTACGCACAGATTGAAGATCAATACCAGACAGGCAATAATCATCGTTATCGTATATGCACGGTTGCGGAAAATAGCCGGGTCGAGAAACGGCTGTCTCGCTTTGCGAATATATAATACCAAAGCTACCAGCACAACAATGGTCAGCAGACCGAGCAGCCAGCTGGTATTGGTAATCGCTAGCAGCAGTAATGTTACTGCAGCAGCAAGCAGTATACCGCCAAGCAGATCAATCCGGGACGGATGCGTCTGATCCTTGTCCAGATATTTGCGGAAAAACGGAATTGTGACCAGAGACAGCAGACTGATTGCGAACAGATAACGCCAATCTGCAAAGCTGGTGATTAATCCGGCAACAATCGGTCCTATTGCTGTACCGAGCGCCATCCCGGACGATGTAATGCCCAATGCTCTGCCCCGCTTCTCAGCTGATACATAGCGAATGGGAATTACCATTGAAGATGCAGGAATGACCGAGGCTCCAGCCGATTGCAGAATACGACCGGCAATTACCATCCAGAAGCTAGATGAGATAAATCCCAGCACAGATCCGATCGCAAACAGACACAATCCGAAAGTAAGCAGATTTTTCAGTTTGTAACGATCAGCCAGCTTGCCATAAGTAACCGAGCCAATCGCATAGATAATAATATAAGAAGTAACGACCCAGCTAACCTGTGAGCTGGATAAATGAAAGTCTGCACGAAGCGCAGGCAGCGCCACGTTGAACATGGTTGAGTTCATAACAGACAGCACCATGGCAAATGCCAGTACAAAAATAATTTTCATATCAAATGCACCCTTGAATCCTATAACAGGATATAGAAACTGCACTATATCCTGCATAGGTCATCATAATCCTTTTGTTCATTATTTCTTCTGGTGAGAGTTAGGTGGCCCTACTACGTTCAGATCCAGTGTATCAATATTCTCCATCAGACGATCAATACGTGCTGGCCCCGGGTTATTAGGGAACATGTAATGCTCGTATTCGTCACCAAGCAGGCGGAAAAACGGCTCGAACAATCCACTTACGAGCAGTCCCACTACTTTGGTAAAGTGATCATCCAGACGGTAAGAGTGTACCGTACCTGCTGGCACATGCAGGAAGTCACCAGGGAACAACTGGATTTCTTCGTCATTGGCCCACATGGTCATACGGCCCTGTGTACAGAAGAATGTCTCTGTATGGTGATTATGGTAATGGGATACGATTTCGTCTCCTTTTGGACCATCGCTGGCTACTACAATATAAGCACCATCGGTTGTTTTCTGGGTCGCCAGCAGACGGTGTACCTGATCACCGGTCAGCAGGCGGATGCCTTCGCCGCTTTCCAGTACATAATTGCTGACTTCATCCGGTACGATATGGTTGCTTACAAGCTCGTAGGCTGGGAACTCTGTGCTGCCAGTAGAGAATACAATATCTGCCTGCTGCTCTGCCTGACGGCGATGTTCCTCGGAGTAGGCATGATCCGTAAAAGGTGGATATTCAATATGCTCGTAGGACTGACCGAGTGCCGGATAGACTTTGGTGATATCGCCGGAAATAGAATAAGAGATAAAGCTGTTACGATGTCCCAGCAGCTGATAAGCATGCTCGGTACCTGGTGTAATATGCGCATAGTCACCTGGCAGCAGCAGATGGCTCTGTCCATCAATTACGAATTGCACACGGCCTTCCATTACATAGATAGATTCGTAGGTATTCGGATGGGTATGCATCGGGAAGCTCTCGCCTTTTGGTCCGCCGATTACGGCTGCCGAGAAAATGTCTCCTGTGCTCTCTGCATTGGCAATAATCGTAGCGACCTGATTGCCGAACAAATAGCGTTCACCGTCGCCTCTGCGCAGCAGATATGGCATTTTTTCCTGGGGTAAATGAGTTATTAGCTTGGTTGTTGTCATCATGATCCTCCTGTAGGATATACTGTAGTTTTAAATATTTTTCGTATAAAGGTACTGTGGTTTAGTGGCTTCAGCCCTTGGTCAAAGCGGTGATGCCCAAAACCTTACTTATTTATTGTAGCCAACATTATAAATTTGAAATATAGTTAAAGACGACAAGACTATGGGCAATTACGACATATACAGGAGATATAGTAATGACAATATCCGAACTAAAAATAGCGGAACATCCTTTTGAAAATAATAATCCGCTTTCCTTTTTGACTATTGATGTGGTGCAATCCTACCAGCAGCATGCGCATCCGTTCTATGAAATCATCTATGTCTCAGAAGGCAAAGGGCTGCTGTTTATCGATAAGGAATCTTTTGAAGTATCCGAGGGAGACCTGTTTTTTATTCCGATTGGTATTCATCATATGTTCCATCGGCAGGACAGCAAACAGCCGGCACAACTGCAGATTATGAATTGCATGTTTTTACCGGAAGTATTAATGACGAGCGATAGTCAGGATAATTTGGCCTGGGATGAGGAGTTTCAAGAGATAGCCGGATTTTTTCGCCAATCCCAGCGCTGGCTCGGGTACCGCGAGCAAAATAATGAATTCGCCCGGATCATGTACTCCATGCATCTCAATCAGATGAATGCCACGCCTGGCTACCGGTACAAGCTGTACCTCTCTTTGCTGGAACTGCTGCATACGATGCATATGCATAATCAGTTCAGCTATCCGACTACACCGATGACGATCGAAGATCCGGTCGCTTTTGCCATTAATTATGTACAAACGCATTATCGTGATCCCCTCAAGCTGGACGAACTATGCCAGTGGATATCCATCAGTCCACGGCATCTTCAGCGCAAGCTCAAGCACACTACCGGCCAGACCTTTATCCAGCTGCTGCAAAATGTGCGCGTTATGCACAGCTGTGAACTGCTGATCGAAACGCAGTGGAGCGTACAGATGGTTGCTGCTGAAGTGGGCATACATGATATGAAGTATTTTTACCGAATTTTCAAAACACGCTGCGGGTTGACCCCTTCCCAATTTCGCAAACAGCATACCGGCAGTAATCTGCAGCAGAGTGACGAACCGCAAATATGAACAATACAACCTATATAGGCAGAGAGGACTACAAAAGGTTAGATAAGAATGCTATATATTGGTATGTAAAATTATACTTGGAGATTTAGAGATAAATACCATTATGTGAGTATGAACTGGGGTATACAGCTATAAATACAAGATAAATAGATATATAGCACAAAGCTCACTATATGAGTCTGGAACTTAAACAAAAAAGCCGAAGGGATCTTTTCCCTTCGGCTTTTGGGTATGCAGTATTCATATTTGGGGATAGCATCTATATGCCCTGTTGGATGTCATTCATCCTAATGGAGTGCTTTACTTGAAATTTTGCTTTTACTGATCCTGTTCGGTACGATGCTCCCGGGCAGCTTCCAGAGCAAGCGGAGCTGCTGCAGTAGGTGCTGGCAGAGAATCGGTACTGGAACTTCGTTTGGAATAGGCACAGATTAGCGTTGTCAGTCCGGCAAGCGCCAGCGTCGTAATAATCGGATGCTTGGTCGCTTCCACATACAAACTGCCTTTACGGATATGCCCTTCCTGCGTACCTCGTTCATGCAATCCGTAGCCTGCATGATACAATGCACTCGTCTCCGGCGGATTCGAAGGCCGATTCTTGGACTGTTGTCCACGGAACATCACCGCTTCAAAGATCAGATCGGTTACACGCGGTACAAAGTTACCGAACAGCGCACCGAGTCTAGCCTGGGAGCCGACAAACATATCCCGTTTAGGATGCTCGGCTGCATACAGAATTGCCTGTGCTACCGATTCCGGTGGATAGATCATGCCTCTATGAGCCGGCTGTTTGTCCAGATAGCTACGCGCATGCTCATTATACGGCGTATCGATACGTCCGGGATGAATCAGTGTAACAGATACTGGCGCTTTTTCTTTTTCCAGCTCCATACGCAGATTCTCGGTCCAGCCGTGAACAGCAAATTTGGCCGAAGAATACGTAGACTGTATCACTACACCACGATCGCCAAAAATACTGCCAATATTAATTAGTGCACCGGGTACACGACGTTCCTTGAAATGCTGTACAGCGGCACGGGAGCCGTACACCACGCCCCAATACACTGTATCAAACATACGCTTCATATCATCAATGCTGACTTCGGTTGCTTTGCCGAAAATAGAAACGCCGGCATTGTTCACCCATGTATCAAATCGGCCGAATGTCCGGATCGCGGTCTCGGCAATACGTTTTACATCTTCTTCCTTGCCTACATCCGCGGTCACCCAGGTCGCGGGATAACCTTTGCCGCGCAGTTCTGCCGCCAGCTGGATAATCGCCTCTTCATTACGCGCAGCCAGAACAACTTTAGCTCCTCGTGCTGCTGCCATTCTAGCTGTTACCAGACCTATTCCACTTGATGCACCCGTAATTACGATTACCTGATTTTTTAATTTTTTAAGTGATACTGCCATGATGGTGATCCCTCCTCGAAATAGTCTCAACAACAATTTACCCGCAGACCGCCGAGCCCAATCCCTGATTCGTTTATCCACCTATTCTGCAGGGTTAAAAAAGGAGCCTGACCACTCTATGGCAGGCTCCTGATGTATTCTCTCGCTGAAGATGCTGCTTAGAATAGTACATGTGGTGCAGTATTGATTTTCCATTGTCCGTCTACCAGCGCGAACTTCACCATAACACGTTCTACCGGCTGTGCATTGTCCACATAAGGAACGGTCAGACGATATACACGAGACGTATCGGTCATGCTGATCATTTTGGCTGTAGCACGATCGAATTCCAGCAGGCTACCGCCATCGGCTTGCAGTTGAGCCATTTTTCCGTTATTTTGAACAAAGTTTTTCTGGATAAAGGTCTCACTGGCCTGTTTGGTATAGGTTTCCATCAGATAGGACAGCAATTTGCTGCGCGTACCGATATCCTGTGACAGGTAACGGTATGTCTGACCGCTCAGCGTAAATGTGCCTGCAGCCGCACCGGATGCTCCGCCGGATGTGGTGTAAGTGTATCTTTTTTGTGCTTCCACGATCAGAGGAATTACCGTCTCATGGTTTAATTTGCTGACACCGGTCCAGGCTGCGTATGTAGATCCTGTAACCGTAGTCGCACCGGCAGCAGCTGCAGCCGACTTGGTATTATCGTTGGATTTGCTGGTCGAAGCTGCTTTGGAGGATGCTTTTTTATCGTCTTTGGCTGCTGAAGAGGCTTTGGAAATGCTGGATTTATCTGCTTTGGCACTGTTGGTTTGATCGGCTTTTGCAGATTTTGTTGAAGCCGTTGTGCTATTTGTGGAAGAGTTGCTGGTTTTGGTGCCTGATGGTGCAGCTGTTGTTGTACTTTTGCTGGATGATGAGGAAGTACTGGTGGAGCTTGATTTGGCAGCTGGCGCTGTTGTGGAAGCTGCCGAAGCTGGTGCTCCCGAATACAGAGAAGCAGATACAACGGCTGTCATCAGTAGTGCAGTTGCTGTGGGTTTGGTCCAGTTCATGGTTGAATTCGATCCTTTCGATTCCGAAGTTAGGTGTTGATCCTTTTTAAATAGGATGCCTACGCTTTATTTATTATGACAGGTATGCCACAGATATTCCACTTTCGCGATAGGAAATGATTGTTCCGGCACTCAAAAGAGAAGGATAGAGTATGGTAATAGTCAAAGGCGATAAAAAAGACACCGGAACAGTTCTTCCAAACGTTCCGATGTCTCTTGTGTTAACATGCCTGATTCAGAATCATAAGCATTTTATGCATTCTATAGATAAATACGATCTTCTTCATTATAAACCAATAGGTAAGGCTGATTCTATGGCAGTAGTTGCTCCACTGCATGACGCACATCCTGCTGCAGCAGCTCCCGGCCAAAGATTGATACCCGGCCGCTGTCATCACGTGAGCGGATCAGACGACCGATCCCCTGACGCAAACGCAGCATCATATACGGCATATCCACTTCGTGGAATGCATCTGCTGCTTCCTGGCGACGGGAAGCGAACACCGGATCGTTAGGCGGGAATGGCAGTGACCAGATGATTACATGAGATAATGAAGGTCCGGGAATATCCAGTCCCTCCCATAACGTAACCGCGCAGAGTACGCTGGTCTCTTCCTGCTGGAATTCGGAGATCAGATGACTGATCTCGGCTGTACCTTCATACAGCATCCGGTAAGGAAGTGTAATACCCATTACTTCTGTCATCCGGCGGAAAGCCGCCAATTCCTGCATGGAAGAGAACAGCAGCAGAGAACGGCCTCCACTTTGTTCGATCAGACGGATTACACGCTCGGTCTGCTGGCGGATTTCCTGTTCGCTCACACCCTGCATCCCTGTCGTGCTGATGGATAGATGCTTGCCTGCTGCATCATTTACAGATCCAGCTTCTACCTGATTATACAGATCCGTAATCAATTCTGCCTGCATCTGTTCCTTGTAGTCATAAGGTGATTCCACCGAAAAGGACAGATACTGCTCAATACCGAGGCTGTCGGCAATATAGTCAAACGACCCTTCTACCGATAATGTCGCCGAAGAGAAAATAACCGGCATTTTACGGGCAAATACCATTTCTCCCAGTACTTCCTTGACCTGCTTGGGCATAATAACGAGAGTCAGATCTTCATTCTCGCCCGTCACCCAGGAGATCAGCTGATCCTGCTGACGACACAATCCCAGTGCCAGCTGGATCATTTCCAGATGTTCTTCGACAATCTTGAGCTGGTAATCATCCAGTGTAAATAATCCACTTTCAAATACCAATTCTTCCTCAATCACATCAATATGCTGCTTGACCCGGGCAATCTGAGCCAGTAATTTGTCATTCCACTCAATATCTTTGCGATCCGATCCCGGGACCGGTTTGCTGTAACGAGCGAGCTGCTCGAACAGCATATCGCTCTGTACAATAACTTCTTCTACAGCTACCGCCAGTGTCTCGCGCACCTCGCCGTCCAGCAGACGAGTCACAATGCTCTCGAACAATGCCTGCTTGAGCTTGTAGGTCAGTGCATTTTGCGCAGCTGTCTCCAGCAGATGGCCTTCGTCAAATACAACCGAGCTATGCTCTGGCAGCAGTGGCAATTGTCCTTCACGCTTGCGCGCTTCGTAGGTCCATACATGTTCCATGTAGAAGTCATGGGAACAGATAATAATATCGGTTGCTTTGCGGTAATGGTCACGAGACAAGGTTTGTCCACAACGATGACGCTGCGGGCAGACCAGACAGTCCTGGAATACATCCCAGCCAATCTTGCTCCACTGCTCATCATCCAGTGCCGGATAATCCTTGCGGTTACCGTATGGACGGAAAGTCTGCATCGTATCCGCATAATGAACAAATTCCGGCAGATCCGTATATATATCGCGGTACATATCCGATTCGGACGGTTCCGCTCTGACTACGTCCAGCTTGTTCAAACAGATGTATTGATCCGGCGATTTACCCAGACGAGCATCTACATTCAGATCCAGATAACGGGCCAGCTTATGAATATCGCCTTCCGGCTTAACCAGCTGTTCGATCAGCGATTCATCCGCACAGGCGATAATCGCCGGCTTGCGGGTATAACGCGCATAGGCAATCGCATACAGCAAGTAGACCAGCGTCTTGCCTGTTCCTACACCTGCTTCGGCAAAAATAGTTTTTTTCTCAGCATAGGCTTTTTCCAATTGAAAAGCCATATAAATCTGTTCGTCACGAAGCTCCAGACCAGCTTCCGGCAAAATATCGTAAAACACGTCCGCGATCCATTCACCCGCTTGCTGGATAAATGGACGGGACGGATCAAATGTAAAAGGATACGTATTCAATCTAATTGTTCCCCCACCCGGTTAAAAGTACAATCCCTGCTGTTATTATCATCTGCTGAATTGCATCATTTCATTATACCGCAATTGGGGGATATGCGGAATGGGCAAATTAAATTTTATCGTGTGGTAGGGTGGACTGAAAATGGAGGAGTTTAGCAGAGAACGCTCCGGCAAGGGATAGGGCGCGTCCTTCGGTTGATCCTGGAGATCCTTTATTGTGGGGAAGTAATGGGGATCTCCAGGCTTAAAGGTCGTCCTTTGCCCTATTCCCTTGCCTGCGCTCTGTGCGGGGAGGTATTTTCAGCGCTTGTGGAGGTGGGGCAATAAAGAAAAACCGGCTGTTCGCCCTGATTGGTGGGAGAACGCCGGTTTTTTTACTGCTCTGCTCTGCTCTGCTCTGCTCTGCTCTGCTCTGCTCTGCTCTGCTCTGCTCTGCTCTGCTCTGCTCTGCTCTGCTCTGCTCTGCTCTGCTCTGCTCTGCTCTGCTCTGCTCTGCTCTGCTCTGCTCTGCTCTGCCAAATTATGAGTAGGGAGTGAGCAAATAGATATAGAGAAATGTTATTTTAATAATCCTTTTTGCTGCAGGTAGGTGCGTGCTACTTCGGCAGCTGGTTTGCCTTCGACGTTGACCTGGTAATTCATTTGGCGCATCTCATCATCTGTAATTTTGCCAGACAGCTGATTCAGCGCTTCGGTCACTTCGGGATATTCGGCGGATGTATCGGCGCGCATTAATGGCGCTCCCTGGTATGGAGGGAACAGTCCTTTATCATCCTCCAGCACGCGTAGCTTGTACTGGGCCAGCTCGCTATCTGTAGAATAGGCATCGATCAACTGAATATCTCCCGATTGGATGGCACTGTAACGCAGCTTGGGTTCCATCGTCGTCAGATTGGTGAATTTGAACCCGTACAGCTTGGCCAGACCGACATATCCATCGTTACGATCGGCAAATTCGCGGGTGAAGCCTACCTTGATTTCCGAGGCCACTTTACGCAGATCGGAGATCGTCTTCAGACCATGCTGCTCGGCATAATTTTCCGGTACCGCGAGTGCATACGTATTGTTATACTGCATCGGTGGCAGCATCTGCATAGCGAACTGCTGCTGCATTCCTTTTTGCGCCTGTTCATAGACCTGTGCACTATCTGTGCTGACAGCATCTTCATGGAGAAACTCCGAGATAGCTGTACCTGTAAACTCCGGATAAATGTCTACATCGCCGCCTTTTAGTGCATTAAACAGGAATGAGGTTTTGCCAAGACCCGGCTTCAGTTCTACAGTCAGATTAGTGTTCTGCTCGATCAATTCCTGATACATATTGATCAGGATCTCGGGCTCCGCGCCCAGTTTCCCGGCGATCACCAGATCTTTTTGCGACTGGTTGAACAGCGGTACAATGGTAAATCCGAGAATAATAACGACCGCGGCCGACATCAGCCAGATGGAGCGGCGGAATGAGGTTTTCTCAACCACCCGCAGCAACAGGTCAAATACAATAGCCAGCAGTGCAGCTGGTACTGCTCCCAGTACAATCAATGCTGTATCATTACGGTCGATTCCAAGCAAAATAATATCACCCAATCCACCGGCGCCGATCAGTGCAGCCAGTGTCGTGGTTCCAATAATCAGCACCATGGCGGTACGGATACCTGCCATAATCACCGGCATCGCCAGCGGCAACTCTACCTTGAACAGTCTGCGGCTGCGGGTCATGCCCATAGCATCCGCTGCTTCGAGCAGCGAAGGGTCGACTTTGCGAATACCGGTATAGGTATTGCGCAGGATAGGCAGCAATGCATAGATAACGATAGCAACAACAGCCGGCACAGTACCAATTCCCAGCAGCGGAATCAGCAGTCCGAGCAGCGCCAGAGACGGGATAGTCTGCAGCACAGCAGCTACTCCAAGCACGCCTTCGGATATTTTTAAATGACGGGCAATAAAGATTCCCAGTGGAATCGCGATAATCAGCGCAATTAGCAATGAAGTAAAGGAAATGACCAGATGTTCGGTAAGTGCCTGCCAGAGCTGATCCTGACGCTCACGAAATACATCCAACATAGTATTCATAATGGTCCCTCATTTCCGGAACCTGGATAGGTCGGTATTCCACTCTGACGTACCGACTGGAAAAACTGTTCCACAAAAGAATTAGCGGGATGCTGCAGCAATTGCTGCGGTGTATCGACCTGTACAATTGCTCCTCCATCCATTACGGCGATGCGGTCTCCCAGCTTGATCGCTTCCTGAATATCATGGGTAACAAATACAATCGTTTTGCGAATCGTCTGCTGCAGTTCCAGCAGATCGTTTTGCAGTCGTTCCCGGGCAATCGGATCCAATGCGCTGAATGGTTCATCCATCAGCACAACCGGCGGATCTGCTGCCAGCGCACGGATTACTCCGATTCGCTGCTGCTGGCCGCCGGACAGCTCATCCGGACGACGGCTGCGGAAGACTGCCGGGTCCATGCCTACCATATGCAGCAGTTCATCGATACGCTTGGATGTTTTGTCGCGATCCCAGTGCAGCAGATCAGGGGTAACGGCGATATTCTCTTCGACCGTCATATGCGGAAACAAGGCTATCTGCTGCAGCACATAGCCGATTTGCTGACGAAGCTTATGTACCTGAATCGTGTTGTGGTCGGTGCCATTTACATAAATACTGCCTTGGGTTGGTTCGATCAACCGGTTAATCATCTTGAGGGTGGTCGTCTTGCCGCATCCGCTCGGTCCAACCAATACGAAAAATTCACCTTTCTCAATATGAAGATCCAGCGGTTGTACAGCTGTTGTACCATCTTCGTACCGTTTGGATACCTGCTCAAAAGTAATCATTCATCAGCCTCCTGAATCGTTGTTATCTGCTATTCAGCTATTACCCATCCTGTAAGCAACTTACCCAGTGAAGTATACGGTGGTTGATTATGCGAATATCGTTTGGAATAGCAAAAATCCAGTTACCTTTGATTAGATAACTGGATTGGAGGATATGGACAGCAACTCTCTTGATTCATGCAGGGCTGCTGTAATGTATCATATATTTTCTATAAAGTACGGGATTACAGTAATACCTACTTACTTTCAACCACGAAATTATACATATGAAAATATCCAGCAAATAGTAAATACACTATATCAAATTGCTAAATCAAATTGCTGAAAATAATAAGTGTATATCTACATAATTTATTGAAACTATACTTAATATAAATTTGTCCATTTAGTGAAAAATATACCTTATATTGGAATTATATGGAACATAATGTTAGTATGTAGTTGGTTGTAAATATAACACAAAGGAGACATGATCATGAAAACTCGAAACATTGCAGTACTGTCCGCTCTTTCGTTGGCTTTCGCTCTTACCGCAGCACCTACAGGTTTCGCCAGTTCCATATCGCCTGATGTTACAGTAAACAACCCGACAGTCTCTTCACAAGATTCTATTTCCATTAATGCCCAGTCAGGTCCTTATCCGGTGGGTGGTAATGCTGTTGTTGTACCTATGCGTGGAGAACTGGCAGTTACAGTTAATCCTGCTCGCTATGCTACATTCAATCTCCAAGTAACAGATCTGAGAACAGGCAGTATTGTTGCTAATCAAGCCTATAGCGGCAGTAGCGCGTATACTTTCCGTGTCAGCAATAGTAGCCTGGTAGGAAATTATTCTGTTAGTGTAACTTCCAGCACAGGCGGCAGCAACGGTACATTCTCATTGAGCTACTTGTAAGATAACAGGCTAAACGATTAATTCGATTCTTATAAAAATGTAAGCGTACACTTCGCTCTGAACATTCAGAATGAAGTGTACGCTTTTTATTCTTTCTTACATATTAATTGTTCAATCTGCCAATGCAGCCTTTAGATCGTCGATCAGATCTTCTGCATCTTCGATACCGACAGAGATACGTACCAGTCCGGGAGTAATACCCAGTTCGGCACGGCGTTCTTCCGGAATAGAAGCATGTGTCATGCGTGCCGGTACAGAGATCAGACTCTCTACAGCGCCAAGACTCTCTGCCAGTGTAAAGTAGTGTAGCTTGCTCAGCAGCAATTCTGCCGCTTCATTACTGCCTACATCAAAGGAAATAATACCACCGTATCCTTCGGTTTGACGCGAAGCCAGCTCATGCTGAGGATGCTGCTGCAGGCCAGGATAGTGTACTTTATTTACCTTGTCATGCTGTACGAGGAAATCTACAATCGCGCGCGCGTTGCGCTCGATCGCTTCCATGCGCAGACCAAGCGTTTTGATCCCGCGGATCAGCAGCCAGGAGTCCTGAGGTCCGAGGATGGCACCTACTGCATTTTGGATGAAATGCAGTTCGTCGGCCAGCTTGGCACTATTCACTACCGCAAGACCGGCGACCAGATCGCTGTGTCCGCCAAGATACTTGGTCGCTGAATGCAGTACAATATCCGCGCCCAGTGTTAATGGATTTTGCCAGTAAGGTGTTGCAAACGTATTGTCTACAATCACCAACAGATCACGTTCATGAGCAATATCTGCCATCGCACGAATATCTGTGACTTTGAGCAGTGGATTGGTCGGTGTCTCGATATAGATAGCGCGTGTATTGGGCTGGATCGCTGCTTTGACAGCTTCGGCATCGGTTGTATCCACAAAAGTCGATTCCAGGCCAAGGCGACTCAGTACCTTGGTGAAAATACGATAGGTACCACCATATACATCATCGGTAAGCAGTACATGATCTCCACTGTTGAACAGAGTGAACACTGCATGAATCGCAGCCATTCCCGATCCAAAAGCAAAACCGCGCTCGCCTTCTTCCAGATCCTTGATCAACTCTTCCAGAGCATAACGGGTAGGATTGCCGGTACGTGAATATTCATAGCCCTGATGAACACCAATACTTTCCTGCTTGTAGGTGCTGACCTGGTAGACAGGTACACTGACTGCACCTGTATGGGAATCACCGGGGATACCGCCGTGAATCAATTTGGTTTTGCGTTTCATAAGATTAAATGCCTCCTTCATAGATTTGCTTACTCAGGTAACGCTCACTGCTATCCGGGAAAATAGTAACAATATGGGCTCCATCGGGTGCCTGTTCTGCTTCGAGCAGTGCCGCATGCAGCGCTGATCCGGCCGAACTGCCAATCAGCAGTCCTTCTAGTCGGGCCAGTTCGCTTACCCGGTTAAATGCATCTTTATCACTAATCGTGTGAATCGCATTGAAATACGATTTATCAATAAAGTCGGGAATCATCTCCATACCGATTCCTTCGGTTTTATGCGAGCCTGAAGGACCACCATTTAGAATAGAACCTTCCGGTTCCACAATAACGGTTTTGAGCTGCGGATTTTGTTCTTTTAAATAACGGGAAGTCCCCATAAAAGTACCGCCGGAGCCCGCTCCTGCCACAAACACATCCACTTTACCGCCGAGATCCTGCCAGATTTCCGGCCCCATGGTCTCGTAATAAGCTTGCGGATTGGCTGGATTGCTAAATTGTCCCGGGCAATAGGCACCTGGAATCTGCTGTTCCAATTCTTTGGCTTTTTCTATCGCTCCACGCATTCCAAGGGATGTCGGAGTGTGCACAATTTCTGCACCCAGAGCTTTCATCAAAATTTGCTTCTCGATACTGAACTTCTCGGGTACCGCAAAAATAACACGAATCCCTTCATGGATAGCTGCCATAGCAAGACCGATGCCTGCATTTCCTGCGGTTGCTTCCACCAGAGTGCCACCGCGCTTTAGTTTGCCACTCGCCAAAGCTTCTTTGACAAGCGCGCGTCCTACGCGGTCTTTGACACTGCCACCCGGATTCATAAATTCAAGCTTGGCAAATAGGCGAATACCACGCGGTAGAGAATACGCATTGATTTCAACTAGTGGTGTATTGCCAATTAGCTCCATTGTATTGTTGTATAATGTCATGGTTATGCTCCTGTTCTTCTTTTAGACCAGTGGTCAATAAAATAAAAAGCAATATTCGGCATTATTATATCCGGTTCATTTGTGCTTATATAAATACCCTATTAAACTCATAGGAATTGTATATAAACAATAATTTGAGTATACTGCCGTTTATCCGAAGCGTCAAAGGTTTATTTGCTTTTTTTTGATTTGGAAAAAAGAAGGTTGTAGCAGCCGCATTATAATGGATAGAACATTACAAAAATCATTTTTATTGGTGGAAATCAACAGCGCCCATTGCTTTGATCTTGTATTTTATTTGGATGTTTTAATAGATGCAAATATCCCGCTGAACATAAGCTCAGCGGGATATTTACATCCATCCAGCTTTATATCGAATTCCGGGAAAAATCCGATATTAGACAGTTGATGAATGCCATAAGGATATATATTTAAAAGCAGCTATAGGATTGGAAAGTAAAATTATCGTTTCATGCGATTAATCGCATCTTTACTATCCTGGATCATGTCTTTACTGCGCTCTTTGAGAGACTCGTCATGGGTGTTATCCAGACGATCGGTTGTGCTGGCTGCGCCAGTTGTACCTGTTCCAGCAGTAGTACGTGTAGTCTGGTCACCAGTTACGATAGGTTGGCCTGTCTGGTTGATACGAGCTTCTTCGCGTTTTACAGTATCCTGTACTTGCTCTGTATCCTGAACCGTACGTTTATGCACTTCTACTTCACCTGTTACTACATTATGCTTGTCTACCTGTACTTGTTCCTCACTTACCGGAATACGGATTTGCTCACTTTGACCTACCGGTTCGTTGGTTTGTTCATTATTAATCGCTCTGCGTTCAATCACGACTTCTTCATGATTCACTGGAACGTTGATTGTTTTTTGCTCTTCTACTACTTCTTTGCGAATCTCTACTTCACCTGTACGCACTTCGTTTTTGCTTACATCCAGGCGCTCTTCGCGAAGGCGCAGATTTTGCTCATCTTCACCAGAATCGAATACGCCATCCATATTGGCTGCTGTAGCGGCAGTAGCAGATGCTCCTGGTGCACCATTTACAGTAGTAGATGCTGTTGTATCTGCAGCTCTTGTATCCGGGATCGTTGTATCATTATCATAATAACGACTGTTGGTTGCATTGTTGGCGCGGAAGATATCGTAGATACGGGAACGGTTGCCTGCAGCGCTATCTACCATAACCAGAATGTTACCTTCATTAACGTTAGTTTCGTATTCACGAGCTTCATCTTCCGGAATACCCAGGCCGATCAGACCGCCTACCAGACCGCCTGCACCTGCACCCGCTGCTGCGCCTGCCAGTGTTACCGCGATTGGACCTGCTGCCATAATTGGTCCGAATACTGGAATAGCTGCTAGACCGAGACCTGCGAGCAATCCGGCTACACCGCCAACTACACCGCCTGTTGCTGCACCGGTAGCCAGGCCTTCCGGAGCCTTCGTACCTGTTTCTTCACTTATATGTTTAACATCTTTACGGTTTTTACTAACTACAGAGATATCATCTGTAGAGAATCCTGCATCTTTCAATTGCTGAATAGCAGTACTTGCTTCATTCTCATTGGAGAATACACCTACAATTTTACGAGTCTCATTGTTTAGATCCACATTACGGTTGTTTTCATTATTTTGGTTGTTCAACATCATTTTCATCCTCCTTGGTAGTAGATAAATAGTTGTTCTGGATTCTTACATGTTGCGTTGAACCTGTTCTATTTTTAACCAGTTGATATAAATCTAAACAGGTTAAGTTTTCCATTTACATATTTGTCAATAACTATTATTCAAAAAGATTCGCTGCATGATTCTCACGGAATACGCGGTATATCTCTTCAGTTCGCCCTGTTGCTTCGGCGACCAGAACAAGTATATTCCCTTCCTCCAATTGATCATTGTAATGATTCGCTTCTTCTTCTGAAATCCCATATCCTATTAATGCACCAATCAGTCCGCCAGCTCCTGCGCCGAATAAGGCACCGGTAAACATACCGACAATCGGCCCTGCTGCGAGAATAGGACCCACACCTGGAATAGCAAATGTACCGATCCCTGCCAGCATACCTGCCAGTCCGCCAAAAATAGTCGTCTCGGACATACTGGATTCCTTCTCATATTCAATATCGACGCCAGTCTCACGCTCTATCGCTTTGGCATCTTCCGGATTTTTGGCCAGTACCGAGATATCTCTTTCTTCAAATCCGGCAGCTTTCAGTTCATGAATAGTCTGGACTGCTTGCGGTTCATTCCTGAAGACGCCCACAATCTTTTCCATCACTTTATTATGATAGTCACTCATCTGGATCACCTTCATTCGATTTATTGTCTCCACTCTCTATTAGACGTAAAGCAGGGTTCGCTAAACGGATATCCTCAAATCATTTAGGGATATGTCATTGTTATCTCTTATCCAATCCGTTACTTTCACGCTTTTTGCTCAATTTAAATGGCAGACAATCTTTAAATACATTTTGATGCACCCCTTCCTTTTAGCTTACATTTGTAAACGCATACAACTAACATAGATATAAAAAAACCGTACTCCCTTTATTTTGTAAGGGTTTACATTAATGAGGTGAGCTATACTATACGTACTGAATAGGCTTGATATGACATCATATTTCACATATTGCCAAAAAAGAGGCTTTCCCGTTTTTGTGGACTCCATACCCGGAAGAACAAAATGAATCTTCGTATTTTTTACGTTCTTTCATACAGCAAGTGTTATTGCACATTCTACATATTTACGGTACTCCTCCTGTTTTTTACACTGGGAACATCTCCAATCGATATCCACATCTTATTTAACAAAATGTTCATTGATGTACTGGATTCGTCAACAGATGTACTGGATTCTTGTTTATGCTTTTTATCCAGAAAGGAGGAATAGAATGCCAAAACCTATGGCAGATACCGTTAAGATCGATGGAGTCTCCAATTCTTCGGCACACAGCAGACGACACGGATTACGCAAAAGAATCTCGCGTAATTGGGAACTATACCTGCTGATTGCTCCAGCTTTCCTCTACTTCCTTATTTTTCATTATGGACCGATGTACGGCATTCAGATTGCTTTCAAAAACTTTATGCCTGCCCGTGGCATTACAGATAGTCCGTGGGTAGGGTTCGATCATTTTATCCGTTTTTTTAATTCCTATTATTTTTGGGATCTGATCCGCAATACGCTTACGATCTCTTTGTATCAATTGATCGTAGGCTTTCCACTGCCGATTCTGCTGGCGCTGGCCTTTAACGAAATCAAAAATGGCTGGTTCAAACGAACAGTGCAGACTGTTACTTATGCACCCCATTTTATCTCGGTAGTGGTTATGGCCGGTATTATCGTTACGTTCCTGTCGCCGTCTACCGGTATCATTATCAATATTATCGAATGGCTTGGTTTCACTGCTCCTGCTTTTTTGACAGACCCGGCGTGGTTTAAGACGATGTATGTATTATCCGGCGTGTGGCAGAGTACCGGTTGGGGAACGATCATTTATCTGGCAGCCCTCTCCGCTGTAGATCCGCAGCTGCATGAAGCAGCAATTATGGATGGAGCAAGCCGGTGGCGCCGGATTATCCATATTAATATTCCAACCATTATCCCGACTATTACCATTTTGCTGATTCTCAATGTAGGCAGTATTTTGGGTGTCGGATTCGAGAAAATATTACTGCTGCAAAACCCGCTAAATATGAGCTCATCCGATGTTATTGATACCTTTGTGTATCGTACAGGTCTGTTGAATGTACAATACAGCTTCTCTACGGCAGTCGGTCTGTTCAACTCGGTCATTAATGCCATTTTGCTGATTGCTGTCAATCAGATCGCACGGAAAACAACTGAAAACAGCCTCTGGTAATCATGAGGCCCCAATGTCCGAATAAAGGAGGCACTTCGCTATGGCTGCTGTTATCAAGGAAAGTAAAACAGACCGTATGTTCCTCGGGTTCACGTATCTATTTCTGGCGATTGCGCTGATATGTGTGTTGTATCCACTCCTCTATATTGTCAGTGCTTCGATCAGTTCACCTACCTACGTGAACTCCGGCGAAATGTGGCTGCTGCCCAAAGGCATTACATTTGAAGGCTACCAGCGTGTATTCGAGAATCAGGCCATCTGGCGCGGCTATGCCAATACGATTCTATACACGGTAGTAGGTACTCTTGTGAATCTGCTCGTCACGATTCCGGCTGCTTATGCGCTTAGTCGGTCTGATTTTGTAGGACGCGGATTTTTTATGGGGATGTTTCTCGTTACGATGTTTTTTGGTGGCGGTCTTATTCCGACCTATCTGCTGGTCAAGGAACTGGGACTGATCAACTCGATGTGGGCGCTGATCCTGCCGGGCGCTGCTTCGGTATGGAATATCATTGTCGCGCGGACCTTTTTCCAGTCTACGATTCCCAAGGAACTGCAGGAAGCGGCCCATATTGATGGCTGTACCAATCTGCGTCTGTTCTGGAAAATCGTAATCCCACTCTCCTCTCCGATCATCGCTGTTATGGCTCTGTTCTACGGAGTCGGTCACTGGAACAGCTACTTTAATGCACTGGTCTATCTAAATGATGAAGCCAAATATCCGCTGCAAATGGTACTGCGACAGATCCTTGTTCTGCAGGAAATGAACAGCAGCGGAATAGGTACTGCTACCAGCGGTGAGACGGCGATGGCGATGAATGCCCGTGCCGATGTAGCAGCTTTGCTGAAATACGCTGTTATCATTATCTCCACTCTACCGATTATTGCCATCTATCCATTTTTGCAGCGTTATTTTGTACAGGGCGTGATGATCGGTTCTGTCAAAGGTTGATTGCTTTGTATTCATAAGGCTGCATTCTATTCATACATTTAAAGGAGGATTATTATGACTCATTCCACATCTTCACGTTCCCATGCGTCCAAGTCCGGCTTGACCCGTTTTAGAGCACCCAAAGCCGCAGCGCTGGTGCTGTCATTTGTACTCGGAGCATCGCTGCTGGCAGGCTGTTCCGATTCTGCCGAACCAAAAGCAGGCAGCCAGGAATCCGCAGCCAATGTTAATAAAGAAGGATTCCCGATCGTCAAAGAAAAATTGACGCTGCGAATGATGGGACCCGATGTAGGCGTGCAAAAATGGGCGGATATGCCTGCTTTTCAGGAAATGGAAAAAAAGAGCGGTATCTCTTTCCAATTCGATAATCCTCCACTCGACAGCTTTGAGACCAAAAAGAATCTGACTTTTGCCAGTGGAGAGTATCCGGATATTTTCTACGCGGCTTCGCTGACACAGGCCGATGAAGTTAACTACGGTAGTCAGGGTATTCTGCTGCCGCTTGAAGACCTGATCGACAATTACGCACCCAATCTAAAAAAGATCTTGGACGAAAACCCCGAGATTCGCAAATCGATCACGACACCGGATGGTCATATTTATTCATTGCCGGTAATCAATCAGCAGAGCATCTGGTATCGCAGCCCAATGTGGTATAACGGCGAGTTCCTCGACGCACTAAAAGTCAATCACGACAAGCTGCCCAAAACCACAGAGGAGCTGTACGACCTGCTGGTTCGTTTCCGGGATGAAGATCCAAACGGCAATGGCAAAAAAGACGAAATTCCGCTGATTTCGGTAAAATTGGACGATATCCGCTCCTGGCTGCTCGGTGCCTGGGGAATCTATGGTGAGGATATTTATAATGACGCCAACGGCAAAGTGCACTTCGCACGTACCGAAGACGGATACCGTGAATTCCTGACGTATATGAACCGTTTGTGGAAAGAAAACCTCCTGGATCATGAGACGTTCTCCCAGACACCGGAACAGAAAAAAGCTAAAGGTGCCAATAATCAGGTTGGATTGTTCCAGGACTGGCATGCCTACTTTACCCATGGCGGTGAGCCAACGACCAATGATCCGATGTTTGTTCCGGTCAAAAGCGATAGTGTAGATAAACCGGCAGTCGCTATCCATCCGGGATTGTCTACAGGCTCATTTGCTATTACCGAAAGCAATCCGGCACCGGAAGCTTCGATCCGCTGGGTTGATTATATGTACAGTTATGAAGGTGCCATGCTGTTTGACAAAGGACCGGAAGGTGTGATGTATAAAACGGTAAATGCAGAAGATCATACCAAAAAGTGGCTGCCTCTTCCCGACAAATTCAACAGCCGTGAAGACTATCGCGGTACGCTGACGCCGAACTACGGTACGCCAGCTCCTACCCTGCTGAGTCCGGATCTGCAAAAAGGACTCAAAGAAGAATTCGATGTCTGGGTAGACAAGCAAAATGAAGAGAAAATTCTGGCTTATGATCCACAGCCTCCTTTCCCGATTCTGTATCTGACGCCGGAAGAACAAGCCGAGATCTCCAGTCTGCGATCTGATATGGATACGTATATACAGCAGATGGAAGCCAAGTTTGTCACCGGTCAGGAGCCTCTGAGCGGCTGGGATAACTATCTGGCTACCGTTAAGCAAATGGGTAGTGACCGTATGATCGAGATTTACCAGACAGCATACGATCGCTGGAAATCCAGCTAAACCTACTCTTTTGATTTACTGCTTCGCTTTATTTCATTATTATCCAGCATGGATATTAAATATCACCTCAAAATGGCCATAGTATAGTCCAGCATACCCTCTCACAATACGACCAAATAAACCGCCCTGATGATACCAGGGCGGTTTATTTATTGTACAATTTGTATCTCTCATCAAAATGTAAACGTATTCATATATAGTTGGATCAGGAAATAGAATCTTCGCGGTCGATGCTGCCATCTGCTTCCGAATGAAGTTTGCGATATTGTCCCGGCGTACATCCCATCTCTTTTTTGAATTTACGAATAAAATTGGCGGTGTCCAGATACCCGACACGTACAATAATATCCTTGAGCGGATCGGAAGTATGAGTAATTTGCCGGATCACCTCGTCCCGGCGCAACTGCCAGATATATTGGGAAAACGTCTGCCCGGTCTTCTCCTTGAATGTACGGCTCAGATACGAGCTTGAGATAGAAAACTGCTGGGCCAATCCTTCCAGACTGAGTGCATAATCACAATAATGTTCATTTACATAAGTGACTACCTGGTCCATCATCGAGACCTGCTCGGTCTCCTGCTTGTGCTCGGCGCATTCACAGATCCGCACTGCCAGCTGCTGCAGACGATGCTCCAGCTCCTCTGCCGTCTCAAAACCCGACAATTGCGGCATATCGCGCAGACTGTTCAGCAATCCTGCTTCCGATGCTGCCCGCAGTACCGTATTAAGCAGATCAAACAATATACAGCGCATCAGCGGCAACGCCAGTGAACGATCATGTACGCCAGCAGTAATACTATGGATCATATGCGAAGCGACCTGAATATTGCCCTGCTTTAGACTCTGGGACAGCTTGAGCAGGGATTCCGGGCTGATCCAGTACTGCTGCCCATCACTACTGCCTGTTTCTTCATGGAGCTGACAGAAATATGTGACACTCGCCTGCTCGCTGATCACACGATATTCCATCGCAGTCGCCGCCTCGATAAAGGACTGATTGATCTCGGTCAGCTGTCCATAGCTGGTACCTACACCTACCGTCGGCATAGATTGATAATGCTCATATACGATCCCGCGTACTGCCTCAACAATGTCTGTCATACGTGCTTCCCGATCCTGTACATCCCCTGGCTGCCAGCATACAGCCAGAGCCAGTCGGTTGCTCGAGGAATATTCAACACCATAAATATGTGCCTGAAGAGTATTTAGCTTCACCTCTGCCAGAATCTCGGGCAGACTTGGATACGGACTCATTACCTCGTCCAGCAGTTCCACATTTGGATGCTGTTCGGGCGAGCGTGAACCGTCAGAGTTCACAAGCGAATCTCCCGAGATAATCATCACAAAGTATTGCTGTCCTGCTTCACGCAGACCGAGTGTATCAATTAGCTTTAGCGTCTCTGCATCTTCGGGCTGCCCGTGCTTCATCAGCATCAGCAGACATTGATGTCGCACATAGGGCTCCTGCATATCCATCCGATCCCGGTAATCATGCAGCGTCTGCCGAATCCAGGCCCATTCATTATGTGAAGCCGATACCAATGGCTGACTGGATGTATCCTTGCCCTCGGATCGGGCAAATTCCACCAGATCACGCAGCGGGCCATACTGGCGTCTTGCCAGCAGAAGCGCCACCGGTATACCTGCCAGTGCAATCATGGCAAATATAAGCACAATTAGTGTCTGCACATGGAAAATGCGGCTAAAGAATTGGTCGCTTGGCATTGTAGTCACATAGGTCCAGCCATTCTCCTCCGAATGAACAGCCACTACAGACTGCTGCTTGCCATTCAGCTCCATGCTGTGAATACCGGGCGCAAGATCAACCAGCCTGCTCAGCTCATCTGCACGTACGGCTTTGTCATGATTATTCGCAGTCAATACCTGTCCATGATTATCAAAGATATAGCTGTTCCCTTTGAAATCACTCAGGATAGAATCCATCATGCCAGTCAGTCTGGATTCATCGATCAAATAAACGACTGTCGCATACGGATACGGATCTGTCGGTTTGATCGGTACCATATGTACCAGCATCGAAGACGGGCGGGAATTGACATTCACCTGTTCGGCAGGACGAGTCATCGGATAACGAATTTCATTTAGATCACGCTGGATAGCTGCTGTATTCCAGCCATCGAATTTGTAGGTTTTATCAAAAACCACATTCAGACTGCTGAGTCCCTGGGAAGAATAAATAACCGAATCATCATGAAAATACAGCAGTAAATCATCAACAATCGAGCTGTTTGCCCGGTATCGATCCAGTGTCTTGATCGCTTCACTACTGTAATACGGATGTCTGACCATATAAGGAGTAAGGTTGTTATCATAGCTCATACGAATAGCAATATCGCGCAGTTCGGTCATCCGTCCATCAATTGTCGTACGCACATGATTCAGCTGATTGACATTGGACTGCTCGATTTCACTGCGCAGACTATTTACCGCACTGTGATAGATCAGCAGCGTTATCACAATTAGAGGAATCCAAAAAATCAACAGGTAGGAAACTACATAACTTCGCAACAATCTGGAACCTTTACGTCCTAATTTCATCCGTTTCCTCCTCGGCTGCACTAGGCATGTATGGATTATGGAACACGTAACTACGCAGATCGGGCTGAATGAGAAAAATGCGTGGAACTGGTATTATATTTTACAGAACATGCAGATTTGGAACATCAATATTTCAATTGTAGCTTATTTTCGCTATCTGAAAAGGCTTAACTTCATATTTATGACAAATATAGTTCTTTTTGATCACCTTTGCTTTACGCAGGCTTTACATGGTGAGGAATTAACAAGGAAGCATGATTGTAAAGGCATATGCGAGTGATCGAGCCAGAGCGATGGCAGAATACGGATTTGCAGCCGATATTTCATACGATGAATTTAATAGACGAACCGGCGGTTTAACCCGTACACAGTACCTGGATTATCTGAATCGTACTTATCCAGCGTATCAGCAGTAACAATACCATCCAATACATACTGCTTATTGTTTTTAATTTATTATGTGCTGCCAGTCTATCCCTACCTATCACCTGCTCTATATTGGTGGGTTCCTTTTTATCCCATATCTGCTATACTGAATGGGAAATCCCGAACAGAAAGGATGATGAATTATGGTGACTTATCAGTTTTTTCGCAGCCACAAGCCGTATATGACCAACTTCAAATCGGGAGTAGTGAGCGGATAACGGATCATGAGCTCCCGTATACTAAAGGAGCTAACTTACATTGAATTTAAAAGAATATGGATATAATGATTTTTTTGCTGCACAATTTGCGGAGCTGGAGCTGCCCGAGCAGCTTATTCCCGGCCGTGTAACGGCTGTATTCAAACATGTGATGCGCGTTGTCTCTGCTGACGGTGAACATTTGGCCAAAACCAAGTCGTCTTCATTCCGGGATGCTCTACGTACCGACTGGCCGGCGATCGGCGACTTTGTCGCGCTGGAGAGCCATCCTTCGGATACTTCACTTATTCACAAGGTGCTTGAACGCAAAAGTATCTTCCTGCGTGACGATCCGGACCCGGATATGCCGCCTCAGGTCGTCGCGGCTAATTTTGATTACTGCTTTCTGGTCAATTCGGCCAATGACGACTTTAATATTAATCGTCTGGAGCGCTATCTGACTGTTGCATGGAACAGCGGAGCCAATCCGGTAATTGTACTGACCAAAGCAGATTTGTCCGACAAACTGTCCTATTATATGGATCAGCTGAATGCCGCAGCCTTCGGTGTGCCGGTATTTGCGGTAGACAGTATCAGTGGTACAGGACTGGATGAACTACGCAGCTTGCTCTCACCGGGAGAGACGATTGTACTGCTCGGTTCATCCGGTGTCGGCAAATCTTCGCTGGTCAATGCTTTAGCTGGTGAAGAACGCATGAAGACCAGCGGAATTCGCGAAGACGATGCCCGCGGCAGACATACCACTACCCATCGGGAGATGCATCTGCTGCCGAGCGGGATTATCGTAATTGACACTCCGGGAATGCGCGGACTCGGTATCGGTAATGCCGCAGCAGGTCTGGAAGAGACGTTCCAAGATATTGAAGAGATTGCCCAGCAGTGCCGATTCGGGGATTGTTCTCATCATAACGAACCCGGCTGCGCTGTACAGGATGCTCTCGAAAATGGAACGCTTGCCCGTAAGCATTATGCCAACTGGGAAAAGCTTCGCAAAGAGCTAGCTTATAATGAACGCAAAAACAATATCCTGCTGATGCGCCAAGATAAGCAGCAATGGAAAGCGATCAGTAAACAGCATCGTGCCAAACCAAAGAAAAAAGTATAATTTTTGCCACCGTCGGTATTATGACGGCTAGAGCACTTATAAAATCAACAATCTCCAAACTAAATAACTACGGAATAAATAACTAAAAAGCCGCTGACCCTTTCAACCAGGTCAGCGGCTTTTTATAATGAAGTCCATATTACACGGTTACGCATCTACAAGTACTGTGTATGCAGCATTTTTACTGTTACATGTACTTTTACTTTTGCTTTTACATAACAGATTCTACGAACTCCTTGTTCACTATTACAAAATGACAACTTCTGGCTCCGGTACAAAACCAAATCGGTTATTGATCGCATCCTGTACCATCTGGATCAGGTATAGAATATCCGATGCAGTCGCTCCCCCGGTATTCTGGATAAAGTTGCCGTGATACGGCGAGATACGCGCCTGTCCATGAATGGTACCGCGCAGACCGAGCTGATCGACCAGCTTGCCGGTCGGCTGACCAAAGTCATAATTGTTTTTGAAAACCGATCCACAGCAGGCATGGTCAAAATGACGCTTGCCTCCTCTGTCTTCGATCACGATTCCAAACATGTCCGGAACCTGATATCCCTGTTGTTCCAGACGCGGAATCCAGTTACGGTAATACTGGAAATACTCCGGCAGACTGGAAGATGCGTTACTCGCTGTTACCATCTCGCGCATAATGGATTCCCAGGCAGGCTGATCCGGAAGCGTATATGCTCCGATATTCAGATCCGCCCCTACAATAATCCATGGATTTTGCTGGAAAATAGACTGCTTGTAGGCATAGTTACACTCGGCGACGCCAATCGTCTGCAGACCGCGCTCCGGATGCTGCGCATCAATATAATACACTTTATCCAGCAGGTCACTGATCTCATGGTTAAAATATTTGGCATTCATATAAATGCCTGCGCCCATCGTGCCTGGCAGCAGATACGTAAACTCCATGCCCTGTATTCCCGTATAGACTCCGATCAGCGCGAGCCAGGTCATCGGCACACCCGCCGAGACGAACAGCTTGCCCTGGGAGAATTTTAATTCCACATGTTTTTTCATAGACAGGAAAAGCGTATCGTCCTGCGGCTGATCCGGGAACAGAATATTCGATCCCATGCCAAACCATTTGACATCCAGGCCTTTATGCTGGCTACCTTCCAGCAGAGCGATAATTTCTTCGGTAGTGGCAGGCTCAGCCAGGTGTCTGGCTGTCCCTCCAATTTCATAGGTTGAATATGGAGCCAGACTTGTATTCATGCTGCATAACTTATCAAAATGTAATGTATTCAAATTCATCGTAACTCCTCTGCTTGCGCTGGCATTCATTAATTAACATCTTATCTATTATAGATAGCATTTACTGAAAACCCAAGCATAAAAAAATAATATTTTTCTCATTTTCAGCATCTTTTTATACATATTCATTGACTAAGGGTGCGAAGAGGCGTAAAATTTTAAATTGCGATAATTTTAATAAGATAATAGGTGATGAATATGTCCAACAGTCCTTACCGGATTTTACTGTTTTATAAATTTGTCAATATTGATGATGCAGAGACACTGACTGCCGAACATTTGAAATATTGCAAAGATCTCGGAATCAAAGGCCGGATTCTGATTGCGCCGGAAGGTATTAACGGTACCCTCTCCGGTACATGGGAGCAGACCGAACAGTACATGAACGATCTGCGCGCAGATGCCCGTTTTGCCGATATGGTCTTCAAAATTGATGAATCCGAAGGTCATGCCTTCAAAAAAATGTTTGTACGCCACAAAAAAGAGCTGGTTACTTTCCGTCTGGAAGATGATGTTAATCCGAATGAACTAACCGGCAAGCATCTCTCGCCCAAGGAATTCTATGAGCAGCTGCAGCAGGAAGATGTTATCGTTATCGACGGACGTAATGACTATGAGTATGATATCGGTCATTTCCGCGGTGCAATTCGTCCGGGTGTCGAATCTTCCCGTGAGTTCCCGGAATGGATTCGTGAGAACCTGAGCGAGTACAAGGACAAAAAAATCCTCACGTACTGCACAGGCGGTGTACGCTGCGAGAAGCTGTCCGGCTTCCTGATGAAAGAAGGATTCAATGATGTTGCCCAATTGGATGGCGGTATCGTTACTTACAGCAAAGATCCTGAAGTACAGGGACGTCTGTTTGACGGCAAATGCTATGTATTTGACGAGCGTATCTCTGTACCGATTAACCACACCGATGAAGATGTCATCGTCGGCAAATGTTACCACTGCGAAGAGCCAACCGATCATTATATCAACTGCCCTGTGTGCAACCTGCAGCATATCGTATGCGATAGCTGTGAAGACGAGCATGAGCACTTCTGCTCCGATGCTTGTCGTGAAAAGGTACAAACAGCCGCAGCTCTGTAACAGACAGTGTTCCTGATTGACCGATGATCAGAAGACACGGGCTATAGTTATATGAAACAAGCACGCATATCAAAAAGGAACAAACTTCCTGCTAGCAGGTAGAGTTTGTTCCTTTTTTTGCTGGTCATATCTTCCTGTCAGTGCTGGCTATAACTATCCACACCTTGATGCAGATGCTCCTCTCGGTATTCACGATAAGCGGCTGCCAGACGAGAGATGCCCTCGGTCAGTCGATCTGCTGTACAATAACTGAAGCACAGTCGCAGATGATTATGCCCGCTATCATCATGATAAAAATGACTGCCGGCTACATAACTTACCCCGTGCCGCTCCGCAATATACTGCATCTCTGCTGTATTCACCTGATCCGGAAAAGTCAGCCACAGGAAAAATCCACCTTCCGGAAGTTCAAAGCTCACTTCATCTCCCAGCTCGGAACGAATCGCTGTCACCATAATATCCCGTTGACGCCAGTAATGCCGGATCAGCTGCGCCCGATGCTGTTCAAAATCCAGCTGCTTCAGCAGATGAGCTACAATCTCCTGAGTGAACACAGCCGTACTGCTGCCCAGCATCAGAATACGCAGCCTCGATACCAGCAGCGGATGTGCAATCATCCAGCCCAACCTGATCCCCGGAGCAATAATTTTGGAGAAAGTATTCAGATAGATCGTACGCTCCGGTGCCAGCTCATATAATGAAATGAACGTCTCTCCGGTGAAATTCAGTTCGGCATAAGCATCATCTTCCACAATATAAAAGTTGTACCTGCGGGCAAGATCGGCCAGCTGCCTTCTTCGGGATAGTGACAGCGTCACCCCACCAGGATTATGGTAGACTGGCATGGTGTAGAACAGCTTGGGAACCGGTCTTCCTTCATGCACAGCTGCTATCAGCGCCTCTTCCAGTTTGTCCACTTGTACCCCTTCTCCATCTATAGGAAATGCCCGAATAGAAGCTCCACACAAACGAAAAGCCTGCAGCGCACTGAAAAAGGTCGGTGCTTCCACCCATACCTCATCACCGGGTTCCAGCAGTAGCTGCGCAGCCAGCGCAATTCCCTGGGTGGCTCCATTGGTGACCAGTATTTGCGCTGTCTCGGCGTCGATTCCATAGGAAGCAGCTCTACTCTGAATCCAGTCCAGTATATACGCAGGACCCGGCGCGCCGGAATATTGCAAAGCCCGGGCTCCATCCTGACGGATCGCCTGCTGGGCAGACTGCTCCAGCGCTTCCAATGGAAATAAAGAATCTGCTGCAAACCCAAATGATAAATGAATATGATCCGGCTTGGTCACCGTTGTACTACCAATAGACGGCGCCGCTGGAATACGACTGGACAAGCGAGACAGATCCGGCACCTGATGAACTGTATTCATATCGGAACCTCCTTGGATAGATAGGTCTGCGATCGACTGTTAGCTGATAAATATTATCTGGTATCTGTACGATTATATTATTCTGCCGAAACTGCCAGACGGGCAGTCTCATGCCACTGCTGCAGCGCAGCTCGTGCTGTCTCGGCCAATAATGCGGCAGTATGACCCAGTGCCTGCTCATCCACGTCAAAAGCAGGATGATGCCATTCCTGCGGTCCCGAGGTACCGACAAACAGGAATACACCCGGAAGCTGCTGCTGATAAAAGGAAAAATCTTCGCTTGCCGGCGAGACGTCCGGCACAATGACATGGAGATCCAGCTGCCGGGCAGAACGGCGGGCAGCATCGGTCCAGGTGCTGTCATTGTGCACAGGCGGTGGGCCTGCGAGCATTTGTATGTCTGCTTTCGCTCCATACGCTGCTGCTGTATGTTCGATAATGCGACTGAACCGATCCAGAACTTCACGGCGTACCGATTTGGTAAAAGTACGAATTGTGCCTTCCAGTTCTGCCTGCTCGGGAATAACATTCCATGTATGGCCACTGTGCAGACGGGTGACACTGATAACGGCACTCTCCTGTGCACTAATATTCCGGCTGACAATTGACTGCAGTGCCGTAATGATATGAGCAGAGACAACAATCGGGTCGATTCCTGCCTCCGGCACTGCCGCATGTGTCGATTGACCATGGATACGGATACGGAATCCATCTGCTGCTGCCATTAATGGACCGTCCTTGATACCAATCGTACCGACCGGCAGATCCGGCTTATTATGCAGACCATAGATGACCTCTACTTCTTCCAGACCTCCATTATCTATAATCTGGCGTGCTCCCTTGGCTTTTTCTTCAGCAGGCTGAAAAATAAATCTTACTCTGCCAGGCAATACGGCTTCCTGTTTTTTGAGCAAATAGGCAGCACCCAGCAGAGCAGCACTATGAAAGTCATGCCCACAGGCATGCATTTTCCCTGCAATCGTTGAGGCATACGGCAGACCGGTCTGTTCCTGTACAGGCAGCGCATCAATATCCGCCCGCAGGGCAATAACCGGGCCGGAATGTCCAATTTCGGCGATAATGCCAGTAGCCAGCCCGTGAGCAGGCAAAATTCGAATCTCTGCTGCTTCCAATTGCTCGCGAATATAACGGGTCGTTTCCCATTCTTCACCGGACAATTCGGGATAACGATGCAAATGGCGGCGTATAGCTACCAGCTGTTCCTGCAGCGCTGTAGTTGAACTCATAGACAGCCTCCTTTTTGGGGAATGGGAATTGTATCTTTTGGAATCAAGCAATTTGCAAGTCATACGTGGCAGAGAACCCATCTACATCTATATGATGCCAACGTCTATCGTTTCTACTGCCGATCATAATCGCGGCTGGAGAACCGATGGACCATTCAGAACAGCACCAGCTTCGGGACTATCGTATTCATACTGTATAAATGCTTCCTGCAGCAGTTCAAAAGAACGTATACGCTTGGCGAAATCACGGATGACCGTATGCACAATAAATTCCTGGATACCATAGCGCTGCCGGATCTCTGCCAGCTGCTTGTAGACCGAAGCGGATGAACCTTTGACTACTTTGGCTTCCTTGACTTCAATGCGGTACTTTTCCTGGGATTGTCTGCCAAATTCTTCGGCCTGTTCGATCGTCGCAACTGTAAGGACGCGACCACTTTCCAGATGGATTTTGACGGACAGATTTTCTCCGGCCAGCTGATCGGCTTCCTGCTCAGTCTCTGCAGTAATCACAGATAATGCGAGAATAGCATGGGGCTGCTGCAATTCTTCGGACGGAATAAAATTCTCCCGATAGATATGCAGTGCCTGTAAAGCAACCTGTTCATCGCTGTTGATAAACAAGGAAAATACATAAGGCAGACCCAGCCTTGCAGCCAATTGGGCGCTATCTGGACTCGCACCGAGCGCGAACAGATCGGCCGGCTGTTGTGGACGCGGACTTGCCTGAATGCCGGCCAGTGGATGATCGGCCGGCACCCGGTGATACAGATACTGCCGCAGCTCCTGCAATTTCACATCAAGTGGAGGCTGCAAAGCAGCTGCTTCGCCTTGCAACGCCCGTGTAGATCGAGGCAGCCCGCCGGGAGCACGTCCGATCCCCAGCTCTACCCGACCTGGAGCAAGCGCCGATAGCACATTGAAGTTCTCGGCTACTTTGTAGGGACTGTAATGCTGGAGCATCACGCCTCCCGAGCCAAGCTTTATTTTTTGGGTATGTGCCAGCAAATACGATATAAGCACTTCCGGTGAAGAACCGGATACATTGGACGAATCATGATGCTCTGATACCCAAAACCGACGATAACCGAGCCTTTCTGCCAATTGCGCCAGCTTTACAGTTCGCTGAAATGAAATTTCCGCACCTTCGTTTTCATAAGTGGGCGTCTGATCCAAAATACCGACAGGTATCATCCCATGACCTCCTTTATTTTGATTGCAGTATGTGCTGTTATATACAGAGTATCCTACTGTCCGACTAAAGAATAACAATCGGAAATGACGCTGCAGGCTGTCTTAAATCGAATAATTGGGCTCCGGCATAATGCGCTGGAGAAACTGCCGTGTCCGCTCTTCCCGGGGACGCTGAAAAATCTCTTCCGGCTGTCCTTCTTCCACAATCACTCCTCCATCCATAAAAACTACACGGTTCGCCACATCGCGAGCAAAACCCATTTCATGGGTGACTACAATCATCGTTATGCCTTCACGGGCAATTCTGCGGATGACTTCCAGTACTTCTCCGACCAGTTCCGGATCCAGGGCAGAGGTCGGCTCGTCAAACAGAATCACTTCCGGATTCAGCGCCAGTGCTCTGGCTATGCCTACCCGCTGCTGCTGGCCGCCGGACAGTTGACCCGGATAATGATCCAGCTTGCTGCCAAGCCCTACCTTTTCCAGCATACGTGCGCTGATCTCGCGCGCTTCGGAATGAGGAATTCGCTGGACTACTGTCAATCCTTCCATTACATTTTCCAGTGCTGTGCGGTGTTTGAATAGATTGTATTGCTGGAATACCATGGCTGTGCGCTGACGCAGCTGGTGGATATCGCGACGGGACGGGTGTTTTCCCCTGACTGCGAGATTGCCGATTCGTACTTCACCGGCATCCGGTCGCTCCAGATAGTTAATGCAGCGCAGCATCGTCGTTTTGCCCGAGCCACTCGGACCGAGAATAACGACAACTTCTCCCTTGTCGACCGATAGATTTATTTCCTTGAGCACTTGCTGGGAACCGAATATTTTGGATAGTCCGCTGAGTTGAATCATAGTGTGCCTCCTCGCTGATAAGCATTCAGTCTGTATTCCAGCCAGCCACTGATCCGTTCGATCAGGATTGTCAGCACCCAGAACAGAATAGCGGCCGCTATATAGGCCTCAAAGTATTTCCAGTTGTCCGCCGCAACAATCTGGGCCTGGGCATTGATTTCGACTACTGAGATCGTATACGCCAGCGTCGATCCATGGAGCATGCCGATAACGGAGTTGGACAGATTTGGCAAACTGACTGACAATGCCTGCGGTAAAATGATCCGCCTTAGTGTCTGTATGGTCGTCATCCCAATAGACTGGGCAGCTTCTACCTGCCCTTTGTCTACTGCTTGAATGCCTGCCCGTACGACTTCGGACATATAGGCTCCTGCTGTTATCGAAAAGGCAATCCATACAAAACCGATCAGCGGAATCGAAGCGGAGGTAAAGCTCCAGCCCATTGCTGCCGATAGTCCGTCGATTACTACAGGCAGTCCAAAATAGATAAGCAGCAGATGCATCAGCATCGGTGTTCCCCGCACAAAAGCTACATAGGCTGCCGACAACTGGGACAGCACCGGGATACGGTACATCCGGCATAGCGCAACTACCGTACCGATCACAAGCCCCGCTGCTACGGAGACGAATGTAATCCACAGCGTCTCCGGCAGTGCCTGCAGCAGACTGAGACCTGCTGTCCAGATAAATGAAGGGTCCAGATTCATCCGTTTTTGCCTCCTTTGCCGAGTAGTGGAACCGCACGCAACGGACGGCGCCAGATTGCTCTGACTGCTTTTTCACTCCGATGTCCGTCAAACCGGTTCATATAACGTTCGAGCCACTGAAAACCTTTTTCCAATCCAAAGCTGATTACAAAATAGATCAGTGACAGCGCAATATACGTCTCGATAAAATGCTGGGTAGCTGTACCAAGCGTCTGCGATCTTCCGGTCATCTCCATCACTCCCAGGGTGAACGCCAGTGAAGTATCTTTGAGATTGCCGATCACCAGATTGCCAAACAGTGGTATCGAGATCCCCAGTGCCTGTGGTGCAATAACCCGGGTAAATGTCTGATAACCGCTCATCCCGATCGAATGTGCCGCTTCGATCTGCCCCCGATCTACAGCAGCGACCGAAGCGCGGATCATCTCCGAGATAAACGCTCCACTATTCAGCGCATAGGTGGCGATTACAAAGTACAGTACTGCCAGCCGGGAGACATCTATATGAATCCAGCCCAGCACTTCGGGCAGCCCGTAATATACGAGGAAAAGCTGAATCAGAATCGGCGTTCCCCGAAAAAAGGAAACATACAGCTGGGAAAGCCGCTTCAGCACAGGAATGTTATACAGCCGGGGCAGCGCTACGATCAATCCGATCAGCAGGCCCAGCACGATCGAACTACCTACGATGAGCAGTGTTATATTCAGATAAGCCAGCAGTTTCGGAATAAAATCAAATACATATTGAATATCGAATCGTCTGCTCACAGCGTATTCGCCTCCTTTGCCCGATAAATGGAGTTCTCTGCATTACTGGGTAACTTTGGCTTCTGCCAGTGTCTTGGTAAAGTCATCCCCAAGCCATTTTTCGCTCAGCTGTTTGAGGGTACCGTCTGCTTTGATCTCGTTGATCGCCTGGTCGATCTCATCGGCCAGTGGCTGCTCATCTTTGCGGAACACAAAGTACACATTGGATTCGTTCAGCGGTTCGCCTACTGTTTTCAAGGCTACCTGACCGTCGGCATCCGTATTGAACCGGTTGGCAAAATCGGTCGTAATCGTCGCATCGACACGTCCCGATACGATCTGCTGCACTGTATCATTGGCTGCACCGCTCGTATAGACGACCTGTATCGCATTATTATGAGTTTTGTTGTATTGATTAAGCAGATAAGCGGCATTGCTCGTCGCACTGGTCATTACCTTTTTGCCAGCCAGATCATCCAGTCCATGGATTGCTGTATTGTCTTTGGCTACCGCTACACGATTCAGGAAAATGCTGTAGGGAACTTTGTTGAACAGGTATTTCTGTTCGCGTTCCGGGTTGGTCTCCATCTGATGAGCCACAAAATCAATCTTGCTCGTATCCAGACTGAGAAGCAGATTGGAGAACTCCATCGTTTTGAACTCAAATTCTACATCGGGCAGACGCTTGTCGATCTCGCGCACCAGCTCCACATCATAGCCGGTAAGCTTGCCATTCTCATCGATAAAGCATACGTTGGGGAATCCGGTTCCTGTCCCGACGATGATTTTGCGTACATTGCTTCCGCTGGCAGCAGCTTCTGCATTTGCATCGGTACTGCCAGCCGATCCTCCGCTCGATTCACTTACAGAAGCGCAGCCCGATAACAGCAACGTCAGCGCGCCTACCCAGAGTGTAAGACGTGATAATTTGTGGATAGCGTTAATAGTCATCATAGAATCTCCACCATTTCTGAACGATAGTATATAATTCTCATTGATTTAATCGGAATTTAAATAGCATGAATTGTTTTTATTCGGCGTAGTCCATCTGTTTAGCAATATACAAAATACGGCTGCAGTCTGGACACGGAAGGATAAGATAATTTTAAAAGCATATATCATCAGAACTTCCATCCTATACGCTGCAATCTTTATGTCCTTTTTCCTTCTTGCTTATTCTTTAGAAATGTATAGGCTCCGGCAAAGGAACGGATGGTCGGAAATAATCCAGCTCACGGAGCAGCTCTGCTGTTACCGAAGCGATATGCAGCTGGTTCTCCTTGAGTGTAACTAGGCTTGTCTGGAGCGAGATGCCCTCCAATTCGGGAAGAGGAATACGAATGAGCCGACCCGACTGTACATCCTCCTGCACACTCAGCCCCGGCAGCAGCGAGATGCCTGCCTGCTGTAGTACAAGTTTGCGCGCAGTCTCCGCATGATCTACCTGAAAAGCAATATCCGGCGGAACCGGAAGCGATTCAAACACCCGGTGGATTCGCAGCCAATCCAGCGATCCGCACTCAAAAAAAACAAGCGGTTCACCCTGCAGAGCGGCTACCGAACCCGGAGCCTGACTGGCAAAAGGATGATCGGCATATACATATAGCGAAATCGGGTCTTCGTAGGAAGATACGGTGCGAATCGAAGGATTCATTACTTTGCGAACAAAGGCCATATCGATCTCTTTATTGAGCAAACGGCCAACCAGCTGATCCGTGGCTGCTGTAGCTACTTTGAAGCGGGTCGCCGGATACCGCTGTTTCAACCGGGGAAGCAGCGAAGGAAGAATATAATGAGATACAGAGAGTGTACATCCGATCGTCAGCTCCTCTGGTGTGGTACGAACCGTCTGGATTTGCTGTCTGCCTTTTTGCAGCACCTGTAGCATCTGCTGGGCATATGGCAAAAAGCGCCGGCCTTCTTCGGTTAGCAGAATCTGCCGACCCAATCGCTCGAATAATTTACAACCGAGTTCTCTCTCCAGTGATTGTATTCGTGCAGTAACAGAAGGCTGAGATAGAAACAGGATTTCGGCTGCCTTGTTGAAGCTGCCATAGTGATTGATGTACACAAAGGCTTCCATATTCTCAATATTCATCGTGCATTCCCCTTTCCTCGGATTATACTAACTTAACCTATGAATTAACTTGGTTTTATGTATCATAGGTGCGCGGAAAAGGCTTGTCAACGGGATTTACAGCTCTATCGGATACGGCAGCGAGGAGCAATCCTCCCGAACCCATATGCAGCAAGCATTTATCTGACTTGTATTCATAATGGGAAAATCAAATTGCAGCATCAGACCGCCGCTGTATCGGTGCGAACGCCGGTCTGATGTGCATGATCATTCGGTTTTGTTTTGCCTGAATGCTCCGTAAGTATAGCTGCTCCTTAGCTGTTCACTGTCCGACGGGTATAGCGGTTCTGTGGAATAGGAACGCCCAGATTCTCCCGCAGCGTCTCATATTCATAGTCTTCACGGTAAATGCCGCGCTCCTGCAAGATTGGTACGACTTCATCCACAAATTGATGCAGCCCGGAAGGTAGATCGGAATGAATAATAAATCCGTCCGAGCCCCGCTGTTCGAACCAATACTGGATACGATCCGCTACCTGTTCGGCCGTACCGATAAAGTTGCTGCGCGGCGTTGCCGCCTGCAGAGCCACCTCACGTAGCGTCAAATTGCGTTCGCGGGCATCTTTTTTGATTTTATCGGTGCCGCTGCGGAAGCTGTTGCTGCCGATACCATGCAGTTCCGGGAACGGCTCATCCAGTGCATATTGGGAAAAGTCGTGATGATCAAAAAATCGTCCCAGATACAGCAGCGCTTTATCCACAGTAACCAGGCTGGCAATTTCGCGGTAGCGTTCTTCCGCTTCGGCTGCTGTGCGTCCGATAACCGGCGTGATGCCAGGCAGGATTTTGACCTCTTCTTCGCTGCGTCCGTAGGCTGCTGCCCGCTTTTTCACATCCTGGTAAAAAGCCTGGGCATCTTCCAGCGTCTCCTGTCCGGTAAAAACTGCATCTGCTGATTGAGCTGCCAGATTTCGTCCATCTTCCGATGATCCGGCCTGGAAAATAACCGGCTGTCCCTGACGGGAACGCCCAATATTAAGCGGCCCCTGCACCGAGAAATACTCTCCCTGATGATTCAGGGTATGCAGCTTGGAAGGATCAAAGAAAACACCGGTTGTTTTGTCCCGGACAAAGGCATCTTCTTCCCAGGAATCCCACAGCCCTTTGGTAACTTCCAGATATTCGGCAGCAATCTTGTAGCGTTCGGGATGGGAGGGATGCTGGGCGCGGCTGTAATTGAGCGCAGAGCCTTCCAGTGGAGAAGTAACCACATTCCAGCCGGCACGTCCGCCGCTGATATGATCCAGGGAAGACAGCTGTCTCGCAATCGTAAAAGGTTCGCTGTAGCTGGTAGAAATGGTCCCCACCAGACCAATCCGTGAGGTAACTGCCGCCAAGGCGGACAGAATAGTCACTGGCTCGAACCGGTTCAGGAAATGAGGCAGTGACTGCTCGTTGATAAACAACCCGTCGGCGATAAATACCAGATCAAACTTGCCTGCTTCCGCCTTTAATGCCTGGCGCTTATAAAAGTCCAGACTCACACTGGCATCCACCGGTACTTCCGGATGTCTCCATGTAGACATGCTGCCTCCGATTCCATGTATAATCGCTCCAAATTTAAGCTGACGTTGCTGACTCATTGCCGTCATCCTCTCTGCCCACAGGCCCAATAGTAGAAATAATCGTATTTGATAAGTATTTGATAGTATTAGGTAGCACCCAATCCATCTGATCCGGTTAGTTATTATTCAAAAGCCGCTCTGTATATCCTGTCGCTTCACTGTACCCTGCTCTCTTCTACCTGCGTGCTGTTCAGCAGATACTGCAGCTTCTCCAGATCCGGCTCCAGCAGAGCCGTATATTGTCCATTGCCGCCTACTTCCACGACCGGGACATGCCGGATACCATATTTGGCTTCCAGTACATCACGCAGCACATCATTGCCGGCGACTTCCAGATTGGTATAGGTATACCCGTTTATTTCCAGATAGGTTTTGATTTCCTGGCAAAAGTGGCAGCCTGTTTTGCTCCAGACAATAATATGCGTAACCGGTTGAGTGATGGTGGACATGTTATTTCCCTCCCGTAGTCGTATGGATAAATGATTGTAATTTCTGTGCAGGGTCCAGCAGTTTGGCCATAAAAACAATATGCTCGCCGTTATGGGTTTCATCATAAAAAGTATAATAACCACGTCGCTCGTACATCGGTGCCAGCCATGGGTGACGGGTTGCTGTTGCTAGCATTACTCCGGGCTGACCATGCTTGCCAGCTATAATTTCCTGTTCCAGCCAGTTCAGCAGCTGGGCTCCATACCCCTGCCCTTTGAAATCCGGTCCAACGGCAAACCAGCGGATAAACGGCAGGCTGCTCAGTTCCTGCAGCCGCGGCTGATGATCCCGATCCAGGGTAACCGTCGCGGCAATCCTCCCTTGCTTGATCAGAATATAGCATTCATGTGCGGCAATATTATCCTGAATCATCTCCAGTGTCGCGTAACCGGCCGGAAAAGGAATCTGCAGCTGACGCAGCGGTTCGTACGCATCCAGTATGACCTGCAGTAATTCCTCCGCATCTTCCGCTATAGCCTGACGGAGAACAATATCAGTCTGCCGATCAACTGAAGCTGTTGGCCGTACAGTGGAATAAGCTGTATCCTGACTGCTGTCGGCAGGTTTGGAATTATAATCCGACGATGGTTGTGTAGACAGAGAAGGCTCGGCAGGAATTTGCTGCTTGGTTGGCTTGGATCCGGTAAAAGTCATGGATATTCCTCCTTGTAAAGGGTGTATGGTACCACTATGTGCGTGCTATATCGAAAAATTGGGCTGTCTAATGATGGGCAGCGGCGTTTTGCTATCTTGCTGGAGCAATCTGCCCAGAATCTGGTTCTCAAAATGAGCAAATCCGCTATTCCGTTCCCGCGGTCGATCCAAAGTGATGCGCACATTCAGTGCAATATGTCCTTCTTCAATCAGCAGTACACGATCCGCCAGAGCAACTGCTTCACTCACATCATGGGTAACCAGTACAACCGTTAATCCCTGCTCGACCCAGAGCCGTTCGATCAGCTGCTGCATTTCGATACGCGTGAGTGCATCAAGCGCGCCGAGAGGTTCATCCAGCAGCAGCAGATCCGGATGACTGGCCAGTGCCCGTGCCAGAGCAACCCGCTGTTTTTGCCCGCCGGAGAGTACGCCCGGCCATTCCTTTTCCCGATCGGCTAATCCTACCTGTGCCAGGGCTTCACGGGCAGTATTCCTGTTTTTGTCCGGAATGCCCAGCCTTACATTATCCAGCACTGTTTTCCATGGCAGCAGCCTGGATTCCTGAAACAGAAACCTTGTTGAACGCGGCCTGTCAGACGCTGCTGCCGAAGAACCCGGGGCTGTGCGATTGATGCTGATCTGTCCGCTAGTAGGCTGCTCCAATCCGGCTATCAGACGCAGCAGCGTACTTTTGCCACAGCCGCTGCGTCCGACAATCGCGACGAACTCTCCCCGCTCAATCGTAATATCCACCTGCGACAGAATCTGCCGCTCTCCAAACCGTTTACCGATATGATGTACATTCAGAAAAGCTGCCTGATCCACGGTCATTGCTTGTTCTCCTTTGACTGTTTATTTACGGGATAGCACTGGATTCCAGCGCAGCCAGCGCTTTTCCAGCAGCTTCGCGATACTATCGGACAGCTTGCCGAGCAGCGCATACAGAAGAATACTGAGTACAATGACATCCATTTGCATAAATTCCCGTGCGTTCATCGCCATATAGCCAATCCCTGCATCGGCTGCCACCGTCTCTGCAACAATCAGGGTCAGCCACATAATACCAAGCGCATAACGGATACCGACAAGAATCGATGGCAGTGCACCTGGCAGAATAATATGCGCATATAGCGCCAGCCGACCCAATCCGTACACTTTGCCCATTTCGACGAGTCCGCGGTCTACCGAACGAATACCGTGAAATGTATTAAGATATATCGGGAAAAATACACCCAACGATACAAGAAACAGCTTGGCCTCCTCACCGATTCCAAACCAGACGATTACGAGCGGAATCAGCGACAGGTGGGGGATATTGCGAATCATCTGGATCGATGAATCCGATATTTTCTCGGACAGCTGCGAAATCCCATTCACTACACCGAGCAGGAATCCCAGACCGCCTCCGATGGCAAATCCACTCAGGGCGCGGCTTGTGCTGACAGCAATATTTTCTACCAGTTCTCCTGTACCGAGCAGCCGGATCAGTGCACGGACTACTTCTGCTGGTGTCGGTAGTATATTTCCGGCAATCCATCCGGTAGTGGTCAGCAGCTGCCAGGCAATAAGCAGCAGCAATGGCAGACCAAATGGCAGCAGCCGGTTGAACCATCTTTTTCCCAGTGATGTGCCACCATTTTCATAGCGCTGCTTTGGGGATGCTGCCGCAGAAGATCGAGATTCACGATTGACGTTATTTTCTGCAGCTGTCTGAATAGCAGGCTGTTCCTGAAGTGCCGGTGCCGGAGAAGTTATACTTTTTGAGGACACGCAATGACCTCCTTTATCGTCTTGTAATATCGCTGTTATGATTTTGGAGCTGTGGATAGACCGGAGCTGAACGCATCACTCCAGAAAGTAGATACGGTGACCGGCTTGGACAATACCCCTGCCTTGCTGAATGTATCAGCCACATCCTGCTCTGACCGGATAGTCTCTGCCGAAGCTGCAATAATACGACTGGGACGCTGGGCTTCTCCTTCCTGCAGGGTTTGCAGCGCCTGCTCTACCGGCTGATGAGTTGCATCTGCTGTAATCTGCGCCCATTTCTGTACATGACTGCGGGACCACTCATGGAATTGGTTGATTCGTTTTAGATAATCGGCAATCGCTTTTTGCCTAGCACTATCTGCGATTGCACTGTCCGATACATTCACGAGAAAACTGCCGGACAGAATATCTTTGGCACTGGCAATTGTGACGGCCTGCTTCTGATGCGCAGAGATAATCGCATTGCCATAACTTGCGAGAGCATCGACTTTACCGCTGATCAGTGCACTCAGACCATCTGCTGTGGACAGTTCCACTGCATCGATATCCTGCCATTTGAGCCCTGCTTCTTCCAGCATTTTGAGCAAGAAGTAATGAGCTGTAGTATTTTTGACAAAAGCAACCTTTTTACCTTTGAGATCTGCAACGCTATGAATCGGTGACCCCTGCGCGACTACCAGCTCCTGATTAAGCGTATTTCCTTCCTGTACTGCAACGACTTTGAAGCCGCCACCACCAGCTGCCTGGGAAGCAAAAATAGGCGGAATCTCGCTTGTAATACCAAAATCGACCTGTCCGGCGGCCATCGCTTCCAGAATCAGATTACCTCCCTGGAAAACGCTGTATTCTACATGGTAAGGTGTATCGTCCAATCCGGCCGCTTTCAAGCCTTCCTCCAGATTGCCCCAGCCCGTCTGACCGACACGGATCGTTACTTCGCCGGCAGCCGCTGCTTCACCGGAAGAGGACTCATTGGATGTATCCGAGCAGCCTGACATCAGGATCAGCAGAGCCAGCAATACCATTGGCAACAAAAGATGGTTTATACGTTGTTTCAAGAATCATCACCTTTTCTTGTTTAAAATCAATCGGTCTAGATATAAATGGGACAGTAGAATCGTTTATCGAACAATCACACTCCCTGATAACTTTTGCTGCCGATCGGCTGTCGAGGCAATCAGCTGCGTTCCGAGCTCATCCGCCTCCAGAATAGCACGGGTGACTGCATCGATATGAACTGCAAAAGCCAGATGACGTTCAGCACCTTCCCGCAGCGTTAATCCTTCGGCAATTTGTCTGGCTGCCTGCTCCCGTTCGCTTTCAATACCCAGCTGCCTCAATGTCACAGGCAGATCCAGCTGATGCAGCAGCGAAGCCAGTCGATGCAGTTCCTTGTATTCCTTTTGTTCCAGCTGCCACTGGGTAAGCAGTCCAAAAGCTACCTTTTCCCCATGCAGACTACGATGGGTATCTTCCAATCGGGTCAGGCTGTCATGCAGTCCATGCGCGATTGCTGCATGCACCGATCCATCCTGGATACTCCCTACCAGACCTGCCAGTACAATAATGGCATCTGTTACCTGTATAAAAGCTGGAGTCACCTGCTGTAGAGGAGCCTGCTCATATACATCGAGTGCGTGCTCTTCCAGAATCTCCAGTGCCAGACGAGCGGTAGCGACGCTGCTGCGCAGGGCCAGACTGGAATAGTTGCCATTTAGATTGACAGCAAATTCGTGCCATTTAACCAGCGTATCCCCGATCCCTGCTGCCAGATACCGGGCAGGTGCCGCCGCCAGCAGCGCTGTATCTGTCAGTACCAGATCCGGTGAGCGACGCAGCGGCCAATATCCGGCGGCATTACCACGCTCGTTATACAGTACAGTGAGCGCCGACCATGCTGCGCAGGTAGCCGGGATCGTCGGAATCGTCACCACTGGCAGTCCTGCCTGTTCGGCTACTCCTTTTGCCAGATCCAGTACTTTGCCTCCACCCGCACCAATAATCAGCTGAACCTGAACCTTGCGCGCTATCCCCGCATATGCCTGAATTTCTTCACGGGTGCATTGTCCCTGAAAAGGCTGCAGATGATAGCTCACTCCTGCCTCGTCCAGTGCCGGCAGCAGAGCAGGTGTAACTTTCTCGAGTGCCGTATAGCCGCCGATAATAAGAGCACTACTGCCTAACGCTCGTATATGTGAGCCGCTTGCAGCCAGCAAATTCGACTCGTTCAGATAGACCGATGGAGCTTTTACAGTGATCATGTACAGCACCCCTTTGATTTTGAATAATCATGCAGCGAGAATAACGCAGCATTGAAAATTAATACTGTTGAGCTTTACAGATTCCCCCAGTTGGACATTGCATACCGGATAGTAGATGAGCAGCGGTCATCCCTGCAATCCTTGGCAACATGCCATCCAGACTATATCCGATAATTCCGACCATTTAAGTTGGTTAAAACTTGAATAAAGTCTAGCATCCGTTACGCCGGAGCGCAATGCATCTGCTAATCAATAAATTCTATACACTTATCAAAAGGTTCTATTCATCCGCGGATTCTTCGCTCCATCTGGAGGTGGAGAACAGCTGGGACGAAATCCATCCAACCACCGATGAAGCACAGATCATTACGGATTATACTGGAATTAACTTCATGATTGGCGGGATATTTATCCGCTCCTACTGCTGATAATTCCTATCTCTCCATCTACAGAAAGCGAGTGATCCTATGGCCAGAGTCAAGGAAGTACGTCCGATTCAACTATTCCTGCTGCCGGCAATTCTGCTGTATGCTGTGTCTCCCCAGATTCAGCCTATGCTGTCAGGCGGCCTGATCATGGAAATTATATTATTTGTCAGTATAAGTATCGGCGCTATGATAGGCTGGCTTCGTTCCCGATCCCATACTGTTCATCAGGACCCTATAAATGGTAAAATTGTAACGCAATCTTCTATTACCAGCATGATTATTGTACTCGTGCTGATTGCTGTACGCGTATTCATCGGTTATTTGATTGATTCAGGGTATCTGCTGCCCCATCACAGCGATGCGGCCACATTGATATCCAACAGCCTGCTGATTGTAGCCCTGGCCAATGTCGTTACTACCCGCATTATGATTTATCTTGATTATAACCGGCTGATTCATGGAATCTGATACCGTCAGCTTCAGCAAAGAGTAACACTGCGGGAAGGAATTAATCGTATGGACAATCTGAACAGGCTGATGGGCAACCACTCGCTGGTATTCCGTCTTTCTGTCACCATCATTATGCTGTACAGCTGCTTTACCATCTATTTCCGGGAGTCCTTTTTTATCTGGTCGATCTATACAGTGACCATGCTGATTTTTGTCATTCTGACATGGGCTCCCCTCAAGCTTCATACGCTTTTTATTATTGCATTCAGTTTGTTTTTGTATGTCATGATGTTCGTTAATGAACGCATGGCTAATGCTCCTGCCAACTTTTTGGCGCTGCTCTGGGTATGGTTTGCTATTCTTTGTACCATATCGGTACGCGAGAAAAGTATTGCTTCCTTTTTTGCCCTGTTAACCGGTGTATTGATGCTGATTGCGGATTATGATCGCGGGTTTCCGTATTCCATGCTGATCTCGCTGGTAAGTATTTATTTTGGCGTACATAGCATTTACCGGTATATCTCGGTACTTCGCATTAACAGTGAACAGCTGCAGGAGCTGGAGACCGTGCACAACGAGCTGAAGCATGCCCATAATGAACTGCAGGAAAATGCGCTGCAGTCGATCCGCTACGCTGCACTGGCCGAACGTACCCGGATTGCCGGCGAGATCCATGATGGGTTGGGTCATCATTTTACTTCCCTGATCGTGCAGTTGCAGGCACTGAAGTGGATGATCCGCCAGAATCCAGATCAGGCCGAGCATACTGTCAACCAGCTGCTGGACGTTTCCCGGCAGGGACTCGCTGAAGTGCGTAGTGTCGTAAGAGACTGGTCGGTCAGTGAACGCGGGGTCAATGAACTGCATACACTTGCTTCCCAGGTCGCCGAGCGTTCGGGGATTACACTGAATTTCCAGGCGGATGCCGCCGATTCCCAGTGGGGCGAAGCGGTCGATGGCATTCTGTACCGCATCCTGCAGGAATCGCTAACCAATATTGTTCGCCATGCCGAGGCTTCGGTCGTAGACGTGACCATTAATCAACTGGGTGATCAGGTGATTATGCGTATTGCGGATAATGGAATATACCGCGAGGAGACACCTTTAACCCACGGCTTTGGTCTGCAAAATATGATCCGGCGCTGCGAGCAGCTGCAGGGTCAATGTATTTTCCGCGCACGCGAAGGCGGCGGCCTGATCGTCGAAGCCCGCCTGCCGCTATCATTTGCAATACATCATGAATAACAAAGGAGTATGCCATGAACCAGCCTGACCGTCCTATTCGTATTATGCTGGCTGATGACCAGTCCCTGATCCGTCAAGGTATCCGTTATATTCTGGATCTACAGCCCGATATGCAGGTTGTTACCGAGGCATCCACCGGCGATGAAGCGGTGGCACTTACCAGTGAATACCAGCCGGACCTGATTCTGATGGACATCCAGATGCCCGGTATGACCGGTATTGAAGCAACCCGTGCTATTTTGCAGCATCAGCCGGAGATCAAGATTGTGCTGCTGACTACCTTTGATGTACAGGAATATGTTATTGATGGTATCCGTGCAGGAGCCTCCGGTTATCTGCTCAAGGATATTGATATGAATGAAATGATTCAGGGTATTCGCTCCGTCTGTGCAGGCGGCGCCATTTACAATACAACAACAGCCGGTAGTGCGCTGGTCGAGCTGCTCGGCCGTCCTCTCTCGGTGCAAAATGGCGACGACTCCTCTGTCGCCTCCATCCCGCTGGCGGAGCCGCTGACCGAGCGAGAGCTGGAGGTGCTGCAGGCGGTCGCCTATGGCAAACGCAATTTTGAGATAGCTGCCGATCTGTATGTATCCGAAAGTACAGTCAAAACCCATGTGCATAATATTATCCAGAAGCTAGGTGTCAAAGACCGTACCCAGGCAGCCGTAGTCGCTATCCGGCAAGGCATTGTCAGCTAACTTCCGCCAATTTCACGGAGTTGAACCGTTAGAATCTTTATGCAGTTTAACCGGGGTCTGCTGGTGTTACTTTGCGTTGCCTTGCACTTTATACACTGCTAGGATACAGCGATTCTATTTCTGCATATCTATATCTATCACAATCCAAAAAATATGCAAAAAGCCAGGTTGGACCCGGGAATTACTTTTCCCGATATCCATCTGGCTTTTCTTTGATTCTATTAAGACTATCCCTATAAATAACAAAATCATTTCAAACTTACAACTTGCAGTTCCTTTCATATATCCATGCTTTTTATCCTTTGACCGAACCTGCTGTCAGACCGGTTACAAAGAAACGCTGCAGGAATACAAACAAGATGACCATCGGCAGTGCCGTAATCACGACTCCTGTCAGCAGCATTGTATAATCTGTGACATATTCGCCTCGGAACTGCATCAGTGCCAGCGGTAGCGTTAGCTTTTCCGTGCTGTTCAGCAGCATGAGTGGAATCAGCAGATCATTCCATACCATAACGAACAGGAACGCTGCTGTAGCCGACAGGGATGGACCGGATAAAGGCAATACCAGACGCCAGTAAATTTTCCACTCTCCGGCTCCGTCCATACTTCCCGCTTCCATCATTTCCTTGCTTAGCATCTCCATAAACCCAGTTAGCGTGAATACTGTCAGCGGTAGTAGCCCAGCAGCAGTTACGACCGTCAATGCGGTCAGACTGTCCGACCATCCGAGCTGACGCACCAGTGAATATAGCGGCAGCATAATAACCTGTGAAGGAATAATCAATCCGGCTACAAAGTAGGCAAAAGCGAACTTGCCCAGTCTGCCACCCAGTCGCACAATTGCGTAGGAAATCAGACTTCCCAGGAACAATACAATAACGACTGTAAATAAGGTTACCCTTGCGCTATTCCAGAAATACTGCAGCATCGGCTGCGCATCAAAAATATGAATAAAGTTCTGCAGACTCCATGTATCCGGCCAGCCCAGCGGATTCGCGTAAAAGGCCTGGCTGGTTTTGAACGAAGATACAACTACAAAGTACAGTGGCGCTGCAACCAGCAGCCCGTACAGGATCATGATAATACGTCCAACCCATTTCATTGCAGCAGCTCACCCCGTTTTCCTGTAAAATACGTTATCATCCTCTCGCCCCTTCCTGACGCAGCGCTCTGAACTGGAAGAAGGTCAGAATGCCCAGCAGCACCAGGAAGATCATCGATCCGGCAGATGCCAGCCCAAAGGAATAGTTGGAGAATGCCAGATGATAAATATACGTCGTCAAAATCTCGGTCGCATAGTTCGGTCCGCCATCCGTCATCACAAAGATCAGATCGAACGCTTTGAACGACTGAATCGTTGTATACGAGATTACGATTGCTGCCGATGGCGCGAGCAGCGGCCAGGTAATTTTGCCAAAAATCTGCAAACGGCTGGCACCGTCAATACGGGCAGCTTCCATCAATTCTCCCGGAATCGCATGCAATCCGGCAATAAAGATAATCATCATCTGTCCGGCATGCGCCCAGATCTGTACAAAGGCAATAGCATACAGGGCAATCTTGGCATCCCCTGTCCAGCTACCCATCAGACTATCCAGTCCCGCACTTTGCAGCGACATATTCAGCAAACCGATCGAAGGGTCATAAATAAACGACCAGATCAGTCCAACAGATACCGATGACAGAATAGCCGGGAAAAAGTACAGCGCGCGGAAAACCACATGCGTACGGCTATTTTTGGCGAGTACGAGTGCCAGTACTAGCGAGATTACAGTCTGCAGTACCACCACAACGACCATGAATTTGATATTATTCACAAATGCTTTACGGAACGTAATACTGTCAAAGCTATCCTTGTAGTTGGCAATCCCTACAAAATCATAGGACGGTGATACACCGTCCCAGTTGGTAAATGAGTAAAACAATCCCGATAAAGCCGGGTATACGAACAGGCCGGTGTACAGCAATATTCCTGGGAGCATAAACAGCCATAGTAATTTACGATTAATCATAAGCGTTACCGTATCCCTTTACTTTATCTTTTGACGCTGTGGTACATAGAGCTGTATATCAGCAGAAATTAGCGTCCGATCTGCTGATCGATAATAGCCTGTGCGTCCTGAGCTGCCTGTTCCGGTGTAGCACCACCCAGAACAGCCTGGATCGAGTTGGTCACAGCCTTTTGATTCTCGGCATTTACAATTGTATACCGAGGCTGGAATACTGTTTTCTTGTCTGCCCATTCCTGAGCTATATTCAGCTCTTTGCTATCATACTTGATATCCTTGAGCGTTACGTTTTGTCCGGTCTCATTGGCATACTGGGCAGCGATATCCGGTTGACTCAGGAATTCGACGAATTTCTTCGCTTCTTCCGGATGCTTGGAGCGGCTGTTGACTGCCAGCATAAATGTGCTTGTATGCACACCTTCATATTTGGCCTGATCGGCAGATACAGTAATCGGCGCGAGCAGTCCTTGCTGCAGCTCCGGATTCTGCTTGACATTTTGGCTCAGCTGGTAGGAACCACTCGCCAGCATTGCAGCTTTGCCCTGGATAAACAGCGCACCTGCAGCAGGATCTTTGGTACCCAGTGAATTTGGCTGGAAGAATCCTTTGTCATTCAGTTCTTTGAATTGAGTCAGCGTCTTCACCCAGAATTCGTCTGTCAGCTTGGCCTGTCCTGCTTCCACCTTGGTAAAAATATCTTCGCTTGGCTCGTTATTCATCACCATGGTATTCATAAATTGTCCCGGTCCAATATCCCCACCGGCAAAAGCAATCGGGATAATTCCGTTATCCTTGAGCGTCTGGCAGACTTTGAGGAACCCTTCCCAGTCTTTGGGTGGAGTCAGACCATATTTCTCGAACAGGGCTTTATTGTAAATCGGCATATTGTAGACGAGCTGATAAGGTACAGCCCATTGTTTGCCGTCCTGGCTGCCCGCTTCAATCAGATTGGCATTGTAATTTTTGAGAAATGATTCACCAGTCAGATCGGTGAATAATCCGGCTTTGGCCAGCGCGGCAAATTGTGCACCTGGGAAAGAAGCAAATACATCGCCTACCGACCCATCTGTCAGCTTCGCCTGAGCTGTCGTCTGATATTGATCAGAAGTGAGCGTTTGCATATCGACGACAATATTCGGGTTCTTTTGCTCAAAAGCATCAATAATCTTCTGGAACGTCTGTGTATCTTCCCCGCGCCAATGGAGGAAACTGATTGTTACTTTGCCATCATCTGCCTGCTTCGATCCACCTCCGCATGCAGATAGCACTCCAGTAAGTGCAAGTACCATAACAAGCAGTAAAGCCAATCTTGTTCGTTGAGTTTTCATTAACCATCCTCCATTTTTATATCGTCAATTAACATCACGGGATCATGTATGTAAATTAACTAAAGTTAAAATATCCCCATTAATTTAGTAGGAATACCGTGATTTAAATCATAGCAAAAACAAAGATTATCAAACAATGTCATTTTGTGCTGTTTTTATTTGTCAATATGTGTTGTATAATGGTAGGGTACCTATTAAAACAGAAAGGATGAATACGAACGGATGGCAAGTGATATTATTATTCAGGCCGAAAGAGAAAGTCTGGAACGTTTTATGCTTTCTCCTTCTTCATTCATACAAACCGGCGGACTGTGGATTACACAGGCAGGCCGTTATTCTATAGAACCGGGCTGTCGGAGATTATTCGCCAGCAATCCCACTTGTTTCTGGGTAGCTAACCGGCAGGGTGGTATGATTATCAAAAACGGTCATAATTATGTACTCGGCACAAATAATATATGGTGTATGCCTTCTATGGCTACCATTGAATATATCAATAATACCGATGAACCTCTCGATACGTATTTTGTAGGCTTTACCGGTCCCCAGGCTGATCTGCTGATCCAGGAAAGCAACATGAAGGACGGTTACAGCGAACTCAGTACCGAGCTTTTTGAACAGATGATTGACTATTATAATCTTATATTAAACACGAATCAGCGTTCTGATACCTTTAGCGCTGAACTACGTCGTCTGGAGCTATTATTCGGTATGTTCGCCATGCTGTCCGCCAATCAGGCAGCACGTACCGATTATACCCCGACCAAAGATCCCCTGCCCTGGATGGAACAGGCGATTGAATATATTCATGCCTATTTTGATAAAGGGCTGACTGTGACCCAGGTTGCGAATTATGTCGGTATTCACCGCACCCATTTTAGCAAACAGTTCCACGAGAAATACAGAACTCCTCCTGCTGAATATATTCGCAGTCTCAAAATGGAAAAAGCACGTCGCCTGCTATCAGACACCAATGATTCTTTGGCCGAAATCGCTTTTGCGGTAGGTTATCCGGACGTCTTTTCTTTTTCCAAAGCATTCAAAAAGCATAGTGGATTTACTCCCAAGCGATACCGGGTGCACAAATTTTGATGGTTGATATCGCCTCACTGTCGAAGCACACGCTGATCTGCTTCGCATTTTTTGAAAATCACCATCCTTCGATGCTCGCAAAACAGAAACAGATATTATTCTACAAACTTCAATAAGATCAACACTCTCCCGCTTGTCATAGAATGCTATATCCGTCCATTATAAAATACAAAAATCCCCGCTGCCGTGAGCAGGTCGATAACGATCCTGCTGCGGTAACGGGGATTTTATGATATTCAGCTGCAACCTACATCGATGGTGCAATAATAATTTGTTCAAACAGCGACTGCACATATTCCAGTGCTTCCAGCTCATCCTTGCCGCGTGTAGTCAGGCAGATTTCGGTGTTGGCTGGAATGATGGTCAGCATCATACCGAGCAGACTTTTCACATCCACCTCTCTGCGGTTCGTGTCAGGACCAAAGGATACGCGAATATCGGAAGCAAAGCGTGATGCTTCGTTGGCGATGCGCAGCAGATGTGCGCGATCCAGATTACTTTGAACGGTAAATTGATGTACTCTCATGTTCTCATATCCTCTCTCGTATTGGCATAATGGGAATTGATCCATTTGTGAGCTGCCTGTTGAACGATTAGGAAACGTCTATTGTAGCGAATAGGCAGCAGGAACGTAAAATCTGTTCCGTGCCTGGAAAGTTGTAGAAAAAATATAACCGCTTTAACAATTCAACAAGCTATATATAGTTTACATTTACCTGTTTTGACGGCAAATGATAGCCAACATTCACAAATTATCTCAAGTAAATATGCCATGATCATTTTCATGAAAATTCTATTTGTTACAAAATAAATAAAAGGGTATTCTGGCACCAAAATACCCCTGCCATAACGATAGGCAGAGGCTTTTGGATCGTGCGAGGTACCGTATGATTCTATTTACTGCAAGGTCACATCTTCATACCAGGTCAATTCATCTCCCGCTTCATTACGAAGCGTAAGTGTTACTTTTCCTTGTTCTCCACTGTGGCTCTGATTATAAATAAAACCAAAATTACGCTGGTCACTACTTGCAAAAAATCCGTCTTTGCCATTCTTGCCATTTTGTACAGCCTGATCAAACGTAGCTGTCTCATTGGAATTGGCAGCTTGCCATTCCATATTGCTTACTTTGTAGCCCTGCGGCAAAGATTCTACACGCAGGAACAGCTGACCCGGGCCTTGTTGAACAGTACTGATTTTCAGTTCTTTGGTCTCCGGGGTCAATTCGGGATTGGCATTGTTGCTGGTTCCTTTATCCGTACCTGCATCTGTGCTGCCTGCTCCTGTACCGTTATTCCCTGAACCAGCAGCTGATCCGTTAGAGCTGTCCGGAGCGGTAGTTCCATTACCGGTCGTACCTTCTGTTGATCCGGTAGAGCCGGTATCCGAACCGTTACTGGTGCCAGTTTCTGGTGCTGTTGAGCCGGTACCTCCCGGCTGCGCCTCTGTTCCGCTATCGGCCCCAGTCTCACTCGCTGCTGGTGGCTGAACAGGCTGATCTTTGTCCGATGAACAGGCACTGACCAGCATAAGCATTAGTACAAGTCCTGTACCTAGTATCCATTTGGATAAGCGATTCATAGCAATTCCTCCACTCTACAGGCTGTTATTTCAGTTGCAGACGGTGAGCCGCATGCAGTGTAGGACCTACATAACGGTTCAGCGGGAATCCATTGGATATCGCCTGTGTAATGAAGTTTTTGGCATCGCTGTAAGCATCCTTCACAGCCAGACCTTTTGCCAGACCTGCCGTAACTGCTGCAGACGTGGTACATCCTGCACCATGCGTATACTCCGTAGCGATTGCATCCACTTCAAACCAGTCAAAGCTTTGACCGTCATACAGCAGATCCAGCGCTTTGCCTTCTTTGACTTTACCGCGGGTTTTGATCAGTACATGCTTGGCACCGCGCTCATAGATACGTACGGCTGCTTCTTTCATCTGATCTTCCGTCGTAATTGGACCGGTCTTCGCCAGCTGGGAAGCTTCAAACAGATTCGGTGTAACCAGATCGGCGCCTGGAATGAGCAGTTCCAGCATCGCTTCTGTATTTTCCGGCTGAAGAACTTCATCCGTACCTTTGCAGACCATCACCGGATCAATTACGATGCGGTTCAGCGGGTAACGCTTCAGATAGCTGGCTACCAATTCGATAATCTCAACCGAGCCGAGCATTCCTGTTTTCATCGCATCAAATCCGATGCCTTCCAGTACGGTACGCATCTGCGCTTCCACTACGTTCAGTTCGACCGGGAATACCTGATGATTCCAAGTCTCCGGTTCCATAGCTACGATAGTAGTCAGCACCGTCATACCATAAACGCCTAATTCCTGAAAGGTTTTCAAATCCGCTTGAATTCCTGCTCCGCCGCTTGTGTCCGAGCCGGCTATCGTTAAGGTTTTTGGTATCGTCATGTGTGTAATTCTCCTTCGCATAGAGTCCCTTTATTTTAGCACAACCTGACATGAGAATACATCCTTTTCATGAAAAGGATATGTAAGTTTCAGCTTATTCATTCTTCTGTCTGGTGAGCTGATGTAAAATCATAATGTACATTTGTCAGTTCTTCGGATACCTTCCACAGCTTGGCTGCTGTCCCATAATTCACTTTGTGTTCAAACGAAATATCATGCTGTGGATATCCTTTGCGGCTGCCCGGACCATCGGGACCGATAAATTCACCGCCGATCAGAGAGGGTTCGGTCGCTGCATACAGGGTAGGCAGTGCGCCAAATGCCGCTGTCTGGCTGAATAATCCCCAGACAAAACGAACCGGCCAGATCGCCTGCTTGCCTGAACCGCGCGAGACCAGATTCGTATTGGCAATCCCCGGATGGCAGCCTACACTGATTGTATCAGCACCTGCTTCGTTCAGCCTTTTTTGCAGTTCTTTGGCAAATAACAGATTCGCCAGCTTGCTCTGACAATAGAACTTGCCGGCACGATAACCAATTCGTCCATCCAGATTGTTAAAATAAATATATCCTGTTCGTGCCGCAATACTGCTGAGCGTTACGATTCGTGAATGTGGAGTAGCCATCAGCAGCGGCAATAGATGGCCAGTCAGCGCAAAATGTCCCAGATGATTGCTGCCGAACTGCAGTTCAAAGCCCTGCTTGGTTTTCTGGTAAGGCGGAATCATTACTCCTGCATTATTTATCAGAATATCAAGAGAGGTATAACGGCTCCGATACAGCTCGGCAAATTCCCTGACACTGTTCAGATCGGCCAGATCGAGCGGCATGATCTCGACCTGTGCTTGTGGATAGCGCTGATTGATCTGAACGGCTGCCTGCTTGCCTTTATTTGCATTGCGTACAGCCAGCACCAATGCTGCCCCTTTGGCAGCCAGTTCCATGGCTGTCTCCAGCCCCAGTCCTCCACTGCCTCCTGTTATAATAATGCGCTTGCCTGTCTGATCCGGTATACGACTCGCTGTCCACTGCTGACCCATCCCTGTTCACTCCATTTCGTGATCTGATCACTGCTGCTCGTAATATTTGCTCATTTCAATAATCATTGCACCCATTCGCTCATTCTCTGGAGCTATAATACGCTCTACACCTTCCTGTTTCAATGCTTCGGATGTTACTTTGCCTACCGATACAGCCAGTATACGCGATCCCATTTCTTTTCTCAGCAGATCGGCATATCCATGCTCAGCCGCATCTGCGAATAGATTGCGCACCTGCACTGCTGTTGTAAAGCAAATCGCATCGATCTCGCCAGCCGCAATCTCCTGTCTGAGCTGCGCCAGCGTATCCGGTTCAGGTCCCAGATTCTGATAGGGAAGCATCGTATGCACGGATGCCGCCCCTTTCTCCTGCAAAAAGCGAACCAGCTCGGGCGCAGGATCACCATGCAGCTGTACCCAGATATTCATGCCTTCCAGGCGGATCTGCTGCAGCTGTTCCTCCAGCCCTTTTACCGTACCATCGGAATCCCGTACATCCGGAGCCAGATCTTTTGATTTGAGCGTATTATAGGTTTTGTAGCCTCGAATAGCGATATTCGCCTGACGAACTGCCGCTGTAAAATCCTCGCCTATCCCCAGACGCTCTGCCGCTTCGAATAACGCAGATGCTCCAATACCTGTGGTGAAGATTACCCATTCTGGTTGTTCTTTAATAAAACGCCGCAGTTCCTGCTCCATTTCCTGCTCTTTGAACAATGTAATGCCTTGAAGAGAACGCACTTCGGCTTGTCCGCCCTGACGTTCGATCAGTACAGACATTTCTTCCAGTTTGCGTGAGCCTGCAATAATTACTTTTTTGCCATCCATTGCCTTTGTCATGTATATCCCCCTGTATCCCCATTATTCTGTATTTCTGTATATGGAGTTATCATTTAACCTTTGAACTGGAAACAGATAAATCGGTTAACTCGGACGGTCAACACTAAATTGCTGGGCCAGACCCGCATAATTATTGCCGGCAAGACGTGCTACAGGCTTCAGCTGTTCGGTGAGAATATACATATGCTCATGATCGATTACCGTTTCGTCAAAATGGTAACACAGCACGCGCACAAGCAGCAGATCCTGTACAATGATACCTTCACCGTTGGTGATGGCCACATGCTGATCCAGCTGGCATTCATAACGTACCAGCGCTTCACGGATTCCCGGTACATTCACTTTTTCACTCGGTATCGTATGTAGATCCGTCAGATCCAGTTCACTCTGATCCGGCGGCAGACTGGCCGCCGTATGGTTCATCTGCTCGGTCATCTCCTCGTGCACGATATGAATAACGAGCTCCTTGCTGTCCAGAATATTGCGCGCTGTATCTTTCATCTGTCCCTGCTTGCGCGCGATAGAAACCGACAGGATGGGAGGATCGGAAGCAACAATATTGAAATAACTGAACGGGGCAATATTAAGAACCCTGGTTTCGGAAAGGCTGGTGACCATCGCAATCGGTCTTGGCACTACCGAGCCGGTGAGCAGCTTGTAATTTTCAATAGTAGAGATAGATTCAGCGTGTATGGTTATCATATTTCTTCCTCCTCGGATAGTGGGGTGTATTTTCTTTACTATATCTTAAATTATACGCAAAAACGATGGATAGACATGATGGAGCATGCAGATTTGGCATCACTCCTATTATTTACACATTATATACGACATATATACAGTGCCTGATCTTATCTGTATTCGGCAAGAGACAGCCGCAAAGCAGCAGCTTACTTGGTCGCGCAACTCATTCATTGAAGATAAAATGAAATGCCCCGCCATTCCTGTTAAGGGATAACGGGGCATTTATTATCTGTCAGAACAGATCAATGAGTCTATTTGCTGGTTCAGCTTCATAATTTATATGAAGCCAAACAGATGATCAACTTAACCGGAGTTCGGCTTTTTAATGCATTGGACCTTGACCAGCCTGCTTGCCTACCTGTACGCGACGGACAAAGAAGGAACATACCAGACCGATCACTGACAGTACCAGTGCGAAAATAAAGGCATGCTGGATACCTGTCGTAAATCCGGCCAGCTGATTCGCCGGACTTTGCGGATCGGTTACACGGCTCAGATAACCGGTTTGTCCGGCACTCAGAATACTAACAGCCAGTGCAGTACCAATCGCACCTGCTACCTGCTGCAGCGTGTTCATGATAGCTGTACCATGCGGGTAGTATTCGCTTGGCAGCTGATTCAGACCATTCGTCTGTGCCGGCATCATGATCATGGAGATACCTACCATCATGAACAAATGCATAGCGACAATCATACCTACAGGTGTATTCGCATTAATACCTGTATACATGAACAGAATAATAGCTACGACTGCCAGACCGATAATAACCAGCCATTTCGGTCCGAATTTGTCAAACAGTCTTCCCATAATCGGTGACAGCAGACCATTCAACAGACTACCCGGCAGCAGTACAAGACCTGCAGCCAGAGCTGTCAGCGCCATACCCTGCTGCAGATACATTGGCAGGATCAACATGGATGACAGAATAATCATCATACAGATGAACACTAGGATCAGACCGATCGTGAACATTGGATAACGGAATGCCCGCAGGTTCATTACCGGCTGCTCCATCCGCAGCTGGCGGATACAGAAGATAACGAGAGATATACCACCGATCAGCAGTGCAGCAATAACAACCGGACTGGTCCAGCCGCCGCCTTCTCCATGACCGCCAGCACTACTGAATCCGTACACGATACCACCGAATCCCAGTGTAGACAGAACGATCGACAGGATATCAATCTTCGGTTTGGTCAATTTGGAGATATTCGGCAGGAACAACAGACCACATACCAGTGAAATAATAAAGAACGGCAGTGAAATCCAGAAAATCCAGTGCCATGTCAGATTAGCTAGAATCAGACCCGAAATCGCCGGGCCGCTCGCCGGGGCAAACATAATAACAAGCCCGATCAGTCCCATCGCCGAACCACGCTTCTCTATCGGGAAAATAACCAGAATCGTATTAAACATCAGCGGCAGCAGCAGTGCTGTACCTACCGCCTGCAGTACGCGTGCTACCATCAATATTTCAAAACTCGGTGATAGCGCAGCAACAATTGTTCCTGCAATTGAAAAAACAAGCGAAGTCGTAAATAACTGCCTTGTCGTAAACCACTGCAGCAGCAATCCTGAAATAGGTACCAGGATTCCCATTACCAGCAGATAGCCGGTAGTCAGCCATTGAATAGTTGTCGGTCCTACCTGCAGCTTGCCCATTAGTGGGGTGATGGCTACATTCAGTGCCGTTTCTCCAAATAGTCCGATAAACCCGCTTAACAGCATGGCGAACAAGATCGGCATTACCTTGTATTGCTTAGTTTCTTGCTGGTCCTCTGCAGGACCTGTCTTCATGGATACGTCCACGATCCCATCCTCCTTTGATCTCTCTCTGTTGTATTTCATTTAGTGATTCATGCTTGCGCTCTTCATAACGACAGACAAATAATCGGCTGCCGTGAGCATTGGTTCTTTGCTCTGGTTGGTCAGACCGATAATCAGAGCCCCTTCCATCATGGAGATCATCAGCAGCGCAGCCTCTTTGGCTTTTTGCTTGGAGGCTCCCTCCTGCTCCAGTCGTTCAGCGATAATCTGCTGCCAATCGGCAAATACGCTCTGGCAGGCCTGACGCAGCTTCTCACTGATACATGATGTCTCTACTGCCGCCCAAAAGCTAAATGGCAAAAATCCGGTATACCCGGCCTTCTCCGCATCCTCAGCCGTTTGATGAATAAAATAGCGAATCGCATCTCCTGTATTATCATGCATGTCAAACGTGTCTTTGAATTTACCCAGAATATACTCATTGGTTTTCTGAATACATTCATAAGCAAGTTCTTCTTTGCCATGCGGAAAATAATGATATAGCGAACCTTTCGGCGTTTCACTTTCTTTAATAATCTGGCTAAGACCGGTGGCATGATATCCCTGGGAAAAGAAAAGTCTGGCTGCTGTATCAAGAATCAGCTGTCTGGCATTCGACTTTTCGCTCACAAGAATCACATCCTTCACATTAATTATAACGATCGGTCTATATAATTAAAGCTTTTTCAAAACAGATTGTCAATAACTATAAAATGGTAATTGATTTTCTCCGATGATACCTTAACAGCTGTTTCACTTCCTTACAGATATTCATACCGCAACTCCTTTCATTAGAAAGCAACCCGGATGAATCGGAGAATGCAAATAGACGATCTATTGGTCTCCAGGTATTCTGTTTCTCAGCTGCTTATAGATATGCACGATATCATCCATCGGGATACGGACCAATCCGCTTGAAGATGGCGCTACAAATTCATGTACACCCGATGTAACCGGTTCTTTCTGAAATCCCCAAGGTGCCTGCTTGCGCTGACTATACTGGGTATACACGCCCTTGCCGACAAAACAGGCAATAGACGGTTGATACAAAGCAAGTTTACGACGAAGTTCCTGTCTTCCTTCACGATACTCCTCGGGCAGAATATCTTCGGCTCCACGAGTAGGCCGGGAGACAATATTCGTGAATCCGTATCCCAGTTCCAGCAGATCTCCATCCTCTTCCGGATGATACAGTCGCGGCGTGATTCCTGCCTGATACAGAATCTGCCAGAATCGGTTGCGTGGATTGGCATAATGATGCCCCACTTCTCCAGAACGAAGACTTGGATTGAAGCCAATAAACAGGACAGAAAGATTGTGCTTGATATGATCTGCGATTGCTGGCATAATGTCACCTCATATATATTTTCATCATTTTTTTCTCTTTTTCGACAAAACTACTATACAATATATAAGACTATTGACCGATATATTTATTCAACAAGCAATAATTACCAAGTCGAAATGACCTTCCCGCTGAATATGAACATTAACATTTAAATTAAAAATTACTATATCGAAAAGGAATGATTAGCATGATTAAATTAAACGAAGAGCAAATTTATGCTGTCCTTCATAAACAACTGAACAGAAACTTCCCTGTACAAACAATGGAACTGCAATATCATATCGAAGCCGATGCACGCCTGATCAATGAAACCGGCAGCGTCTCCCTTACCAATAAACACTACTGGGTAAAAGTAATGGATTGCATCTATCCAACACATGCCCGTCCGATCCTGATGAGTGAAATCATCTACTTCCTCAGACAAGAGTATATGGACAGCACGATCCGTGTATTCATGGAGCAGGATACAGACGGCAAAGTATCTGCTACTGCTGAAATTTCTTTCCAGGATCAAGTTGTTCTTGAATCCGAACAACTCAAAAGCCTGATCGATCTGGCACTTGTCGTTAAAGACAAACAATGGTTTGATGAACTCACAGCCAGCTATCTGATGATGAACCGTTCCCTGCCAAGCTCACTGTAATTGCATATAACCGATACGGGACTTTCCATAACGGAAAGTCCCGTATTTGTATTCTCTATTCCAAGTGTAACACCTTAATGTAAAAATAAATCCTATGATTGCTCTCATTTATATATTTCATGCCAGCCATCAGATAACCACCCCGGTGCAGGGATGACGGTTCGGACAAAATAGAGTAATTTGAAATGCTTTTATAAAGAAATGTTGTTATTATGTAAAAGATGGTTGAATAGATAGTAACAATCTTATTCATAACTCTCATACATACCCTATACAAGGAGGAATTACAATGGGACCCGAAGATCCATATTCACGCCCGCCGGGCAACGGTGTACCACCTTATAACCAGTATGACCCTTATCAGCAGCCATACGGACCCGTGCCAAATAACGGCAAGGCTATCGCTGCGCTCGTGCTCGGAATCTCGTCGATTGTATCCATAATGATTTTTCCGGGAATCGGAATTATCCTGGGGATTCTGGCTATTATTTTCGCTGTTATAGCAATGAAAGAATTACAGCATCGACATCAGCAAGGACGCGGACTGGCAATAGGAGGTCTGGTATGCGGCATTATCGGATTCATAATCCATGTGCTGCTCGTTCTGTTTATTGTAGTTATCATTGGTGCCTCTCTGGCCAGCTATTCGCCGGTCGGCTCGGATGAATGGGAACCGACCATTGAACAGAACAGTGATGCAGACTTCTATTAAACAGCTGCCGTATAAAAAAGAATCCGGATATGACTGGGATCGGTAACCCAGAGAAACTGTTCTTCTTCATCGGCAGGGATGCCGGCAGACCGTACCCGTGCTTTTACCTCATCCAGTGCTTGACGATCAGGCAGCTGCAATGAATAGTAATCAATACCGGCAGCGTTGGCAGGTGCTTTTTTTACCCCAACGCCTGCCCAGGTATTGAGCCCCAGGTGATGATGGTAACCGCCTGCAGCTATAAAAGCTACCGAGCGATTATCGGTCAGCATCATTTCAAACCCAAGCACATCTACATAAAATCTACGCGCTTCAGACAGGTCAGAGACATGAAAATGGACATGGCCTATTTTTGTGCCTGCAGGCAGTCCAGTCCATGTTTTGCCTTCGGCCAGTTCTAGCAGCCCTTCTACATCTACAGGTTCTGTGCCCATTATAATATAGCCATGCTCATCCTTCTGCCAGGTTTCTTTTGGTCGATCTGCATAGATCTCGATCCCGTTATTATCCGGATCATTAAGATACAATGCTTCACTGACCAGATGATCCCCTTGTCCAATATTCTGCCGATGCTGCAGCAAATTGCGAAGCGCCAGCCCCAGACTAACACGATCTGGTAGCAAAATAGCAAAATGATATAATCCTGCTGCCGATTGCGGAGGCAAAATCACCGCATTGGCAATTTCCTTGATGATTACGATAGGATGAATACCATCTGCAGACAAATGAGCAGTCGTATCGTCCTGCTGCAATACCTGCAGGCCGATTACTTCGGTATAGTAAACAATAGAACGCTCCAGTTGGCTTACTTTGATTTTGACCAGACCGATTTCCAGAGCAGGACTGATAACGTGCGTATCCATAACTTTTCCTCTTCTCTATACTTACTTATTTTTTATAAGTATATTAACATTTTGTAAGTTACTAATCAAGTACGATTATGGATACGGTTATATCTTGTGTGATGATATATATTCATTTTTATTTGGATCATGCAGCAGAAATTATATTGATTAATGGATACGAGTGCATGAATTTCCTCTTCTCCTATCCAGCACAAAAACAGACAGCCTCTTGTTGAGACTGTCTGTTTTGTAATGTATCTGTCGATTATTCTTCAGTTACGCCTGGATCTTGTCCCCATACCGGTGCACCTTGATAGTACAGTACGATGTGGTTATTGTCGCTCATTGTTGTGCTGTCATTGTAAGAGTAGTCAGCTGTACCGGAACCACTGGAACGCTGAATAGTAAAGCTCATATCGCCTGTCTCGCCACCAGCCGGGATAATACCTGCTTCGGCATTAAAGCGCAGCTCCAGATAGCTGTCAGCACCTGTTTGAGGGTCTTCCATATTTACGATATATGGCTCTACGTTCTTCGCACCAAAGCTTACATTCCCGATGGAAACGCTCTTGGTTGTCAGATCTTTACCACCTGTAAAGTAATAACGAACACGGATATCGCTCAGATTGATATCTTCGCTACCTGTGTTCATGATGTTGACCATTGGACGGATTGCACCGGAAGTGCTGCCGCCAGCTGAAGAACTGGATTGTACCACCAGTGATTGTGCTACACTGCCTGTTTGAGCCATTGGAGCAGCAACTACCGGAGTAGACATCTGACTAACCTGGCCATCTCCATAAACTGCGTTTACCACATATCCGTATACACTGCCGTTCATCACGGACGTATCCACGTATACAGCATCGGTTACACCTGTAGTATGAACAGTGTACGTATTGGCTGCTACGCTGTCGTATGTGTTATTTACAACATTATAACGACGTACATCATAGCTAGATGCTCCCTGTACAGGTGCCCATGTCAATACAACCTGCTTGGAACCGGAACGTGCCTGTACATTGCTTGGTGCAGCCGGTGCAGATGTGTTAGTCCATGCAATATCGTTGGCTACCACATTGCTTTCGATAGCAGCATGCGCGCTTGGCGCTGCCATAAAACCTCCTCCTGCAGCAAAAATAGAAGCGGCCACCAGAATAGAAGCCTTTTTGGAATAATTGAACATTTCGTAATCTACCTCCATATTGTATAAGTTTGGTATTATGCAGATCATGCTGTTAAGTATTTGGCTCAGTACCTCTATGTTGGATATATTGGAACCTGCTTCTCTCCTCCTTTACTTGTCCTCTACCTTCAGAATCGAGCGGCTTATGTGTAGGATGCCAGCCCGAATATTGAGCCCGGTGAGAGATTATTAAACAGTAATATAGCAAACAAAACACCTAGCAAGCTCAAATTATAACATTTTTGTTACCAGTTGAAGATAGACAGCAAGTTCTAATCGTCAATAAAACGACAATTCCATAAGTCCTACTCTTTGGTAATTTAAGGCATAATATATAAGGTAAGTACTCTGACTTTGTTTTTTGTCTGTACCCAGCCTGTGTATTTTGTACTATATATTGCTTTTACTTTGTTCTATGCAATTATTGATTTAATTCAACCATCCGAATGACATATTTATATACCAAGGGAGAGATAATGTTGCATTCGAAGTCCGATTTTGCGCCTTTTCAATCTACACACCCATTTTCCTATAAAACCGTTAGCCTTTTTATAATGCTGATGGCTGCTTTGCTGCTGCTTGGAGGCTGCAGTGAATCAGCAGACAACGGGCAGCAGCCTGCGACCAGCTCGCCGGCCCCAGACACCTCGATGTCCGCTCACTCCATGAATATGGATCACAGTGCCCATATGGGTACGACTGCTGTTGCACCGGAAGGCAGTATTACTACCAAGCCTGCCGATATAACCACCCAGCAGCAAATACTTACCGGCAAAGAAATCACCCTTACCGCGCGCAAAGCTCATCTGGAGATCGAGAAAGGCAAATATTTGCCAGTCTGGACATTCAATGGCTCTGTACCCGGTCCCCAGATTGAAGTAACACAAGGAGATACGGTTACTGTTCATCTCAAAAATGAACTCGATGTTCCAGTCTCTATTCATTTTCATGGTGTAGTATTGCCTGTAGCTATGGATGGAGTTCCCGGTGTCACCCAGGATGCAGTTCAGCCTGGAGGAACATTTACGTATACATTCAAGACACTTCATGCCGGAACCTACTGGTATCATTCACATCAGGACAGTCTCAATCAGATCGGCAAAGGATTATATGGTACCTTTATTGTCAAAAAGAAAAATGCCGAACCGGTCGAGACAGACCGTACACTTGTGCTGGATGAATGGAATGATCCCAATACCCATGCACCTGATCGGGAAGCCAACACAGCAGCCCTCAGCAGCAATATGGGAATGTACAATATCTATACGATTAATGGGCGTAGCGGCAGTTATATAGAACCTGTGCGTGTCCAGCAGGGCGATCGGGTGCGTCTAAGATTTGTAAATGCAGGCAATATGACTCAGCTGCTCTATATCAATCATGCAGCTTATCGCGTAGTGTCTACAGATGGCGAAGATATCAATAGACCACAGACACTTCAACGTGGACTGCTGCGCATTGCGCCTGGCGAACGATATGATGTAGAATTCATAGCTGCCGAGCCTGGCGTACAGCTCATCGGAGCTGTCGGTGATTCGGATTTTGCCCGCTCTATGCGTATTCCTGTCGTTACGGAGACCGCTGATACGACGCTCAGCGATACCCAAGTGAATGACCAGGTAAATAGTCAGCAGAACAAGCTAACTACCCAGATGGTCGCCAAATGGCCTGAGCTTGATCTGACCCGTTATGGCAAAGCTGCTCCATCACAGTTCAATCTGCAGCAGTCTTATGACCGGGATTACCGGATGACCCTGAATATGGGAGTCAGCAATGGTCAGACTGCCTATACGATTAATGGACAGGCTTATCCCAAAGCTGACAATATGACTGTCAAAACGGGCGACACCGTGAAGATTACCATGACTAATGAATCGGTCAATGAAGACCATCCGATGCATTTACACGGTCACATTTTCCAGGTATTATCCAAAAACGGCAAACCGCTTTCCGGTTCTCCGCTCTGGAAAGATACACTGAATGTGCGTCCTGGCGAAACTTATGTAGTGGCCCTCAAAGCCGCTAATCCGGGAATCTGGATGTTCCATTGCCATGAGCTACATCATGCTACAATGGGGATGATGATTGATCTGGTCTATGAGGACTATGTATCTACCTATAAGCCTGATCCTGGGGTCAATAACATTTCCGAGTAACCGGCCTTGTCGATCGTCTGGTATTTATGACATTTATGTATCAAAAAAGCAAGCGTCCTGTTCTATGATAGAGAAAGTCTCCATCATAGAACAGGACGCTTTTGTGATCATCGTGCAACAAAACCAGGTTTTCTGTGTAATACATAGTGAGAAATAGAATGAAAACATCACAAAATGTTTTTCGGATACCGATGTAGTATGATAGTAAGTATCTGAAATATCCAGATTGCAGATATACAATATATCTATTGTTACATGAATATGCTCTATTGAAGATGAACCCTAATTATATCTATAAAGGTGGAGTTAAAAACCCCATGAGAGAGTCTTTACGCAAACTCAAGATCCTGCAGTTGCTGACTGCCTTATTCAGGGCCAGAATCATCAAAATACTTATTCCCCTGATTATCCTTGCGGTTATCTATATGCAGGGACGAAAAGAAATTGAACATATTAATCTGGCAAGAGTCTTTTTCGAACTGCGGCATATGCCTCCTTCGGCTATTATCCAGATTCTGATTGCTTCCTTTGTAGCGGTATCGGTAATGAGTACGTATGATTATTTGCTGCGACGCCAGTTCAAGTTGGATGTAAACTGGAAAGCAACCTTCCGGTATGCATGGATTGCCAATACGTTTAACAATATGATCGGATTTGCCGGACTTACCGGTGTCGGTCTGCGTACAATCCTATACAAAAAAAGCGGAATACCGATGAAAACGATGGGGGCAGCCGTTCTTTTCCTGTCTCCAATCATGCTGGTAGGCCTGTCCCTGCTGGGTTGGTTGACGATTATCGGTGTTTTCCCGGCAGAGCCGCTGTTTAACGCTCATCCATGGCTGCGATTTGCCGTATGGGGAATTTCGCTATATCTGCCATTCTTCTTGTTGATGCAGCGTTCATCTTTGTTCGCCAAGTGGTTTCATAAGGGAGAAGGCAAGCTTCCATGGAAAGTAGTTATTGCTTCGGTAGGTTCTTCTTTTCTGGAATGGGCGTGTGCAGGACTGCTGTTCTGGATTGTCATTTACCATGATCTGGCGCATCTGCCTTTGCAGGATACGCTGGGTGTATATATCGTAGCGGCAATTGCAGGTATTATCAGTATGGCACCGGGTGGTATCGGAGCCTTTGACCTGACTGCGCTGCTCGGTCTGCAATCGCTGGGTGTCGATTCCACCCGCGCGATTACTGCCCTGCTGCTGTTCCGTATTTTTTATTTCCTGATTCCCTGGCTGATTGGTCTTGTACTGGCTGCTTTTGAGATTACCCCAAGCCGCAAGCAAATGAAGGAAATGGTAACGACCGGTTATGACGCATCGCGCAGTGCCTGGCTCAAATTCTGGGGCTGGCCATCACAGTTTGGCTTCCTGGGTGATCTGGGTGCATGGGCGCTTGGTAAACTGGTATTGGCGAGTGGTATCATCCTGCTGCTATCTGCTGCTACACCGGGCCTGATTGAGCGGCTGCGCTTTATGGAGCATATCCTGTCGCTGCCGATTATGCGTTTTTCCGAACAGTTGTCGGTTGTGATCGGGATTATGCTGATTATTGTATCCCGGGCCATTTCGATGCGAATCCGGCGGGCATTCCTTTGGACAGCCGGACTACTGCTGGCAGGAGCCATATTTACCTTTGCCAAAGGATTCGATTATGAAGAAGCGATTATTCTATTAATTGTTGCTGTGATTCTATGGGTATCCCGTGCACGATTTAATCGGGAAAGTGTTAGCATAGCACCGCGTAATATTCTGATCTGGATCATTTTGGCTTTTGTTTCTTCCTTATCCTATTACGTAGTCGGTACACAGATCCATCCTGCACTGCTGCGTCATCTGCCGCTGCGTGCGCAGCAATGGTTCCTTGACCCGCATGAGTACGCTATTACGGCTGCTGTTGGATTTATCGGAGCTATTATACTGCTGGCTGCTATATTCGCACTTCGTCCGAACCGTCATATTGAAGATCGTCCGACTGCAGAGGACATGGATAAGTTTGCGAACTTCCTGCAGAATGAGCAGGGTAATCTGCTTACCCATTTGCTGTATCTGGGTGACAAATCCTTTTACTGGGCGCAAAATGATAAAATTCTGATCCCGTATTCCCGTGTCAGAGACAAGCTGGTAGTACTGGGAGATCCGATTGGCGAGAAAAACCTGGTCGGTGCTGCTATTCAGGAATTCCAGCGTTATGCGGATCATTATGCGTTAACAGTGGTCTTTTACCAGGCCGCTCCTGAATATCTATCGATCTATCACGAGAATGGCTACAATTTCTTCAAGCTTGGTGAAGAAGCATTGGTACCGCTTGAGAAATTTACTTTGTCCGGCAAAAGTAACCAGGGGCTGCGTACAGCCAAAAACAAATCCGAGCGTGAAGGCCAGCAGTTCGAAGTGCTGCAGCCTCCATTCTCTTCCGAGCTTATGGCAGAACTGCGCGTGATCTCTGACGAGTGGCTAGGCGACCGCAAAGAAAAAGCCTACTCTCTTGGCTGGTTCAATGAACAGTATATCCAGCAGTCTCCTATTGCTCTGTTGCGCGATGCAGAACACCGTATTCTGGCTTTTGCCACGTTGGCACCGGCTTACGATAATCATCAAGTTATTTCTATTGATCTGATGCGCCATCTGAATGATACGCCTAACGGAACAATGGATGTATTATTTGTCCGTCTGATCGAATGGGCCAAAGAAAACGGATATACCTACTTTAATCTGGGAATGTCCCCTCTTTCCAGTGTCGGAGAAAATATGAATGCTCACCGCGAAGAAAAGCTGGCACGTCTTGTTTTCCAGTATGGTGGTCACTGGTACGGATTCGAAGGATTGCGACGCTACAAAGAGAAATTCTCGCCCGAATGGGAAGCACGTTATCTCGCTTATCCAGCAGGCATTCCATTGCCTATTCTGACGATTGATTTGGTACGACTCGTCTCCCGCAGACCTCGCCCGGTTGAAGCGACGTAGGCTTCCCGGCAGGCTGTTCCGAGTAAACTTCTAGTCCTTTCCCGTTTCTATATAAAACAAAAAGCCCCCTGACCTGCTAAGAGCAGTTCAGGGGCTTTTGTTTTTTCATTTGTACTGCTTGCCTACTCTATCCGGATACACTGCTTATACTCCAGGGTATCGCGAGCTCATAGACCTTTAATCGATTATTATTTGGATTGTTCTACTTCTACAATCGTTTTCAGCTTGGTAGAAGCATCACCAGGAATCGGTTTTTCCGTATACTTGAACGTAATTTCGGAACCTTCTTTTAATTTGCTCATTGCATTCTGTACGCTGTCATTCAGCTGATATACAACCGGGCTGCCATCTACCATGATTTCGGCAGAATGCTCATCTGCCAGTCCGGAAAATGTACCTTTAGCGACTTGGGTCTCGGCATTGGCAGTTGTATCATCAGCTGCTGCCGTATCTGTTGTACCTTTGGTAGTACCTTCGCTTTTTGTACCATCATCCGTTTTTGGAGAAGAAGCCTCTGCGCCATTACCGTTAGTAGCTTCAGTGTTATCTTCCGGCGTAGTTGCTGGTGTAGAAGGGGTCTGCTCGGTCACTTCCGTTTCAGTACTGCTGTTCGGAGCGGGAGCTGCCGCTGGTTGCTGTTCCGCCTTATTGCCACAAGCTGCCAGAAGCAGCACTCCTGCAAGCAGGATAAATGCAAAGGGAATCCGTTTGAATAATGATTGCTTATTTAGTTGCATCGTAAATGCACCTCCTCAATAGTGTAACGCATCTTCAAGCCAAAAGTTGCAGCAAACAGCTACAAAGCAAGAGAGCCTTATACCAAAAGCATACCAGATTCTGGCGTGGTAATAAAATTTACATATACTCTTTATCTGCTGCGATGCTGCCTGATGGCTATATCATAACAAAAGGAATCGCCAGAGCCGGCTACACAACAGGGCGCCAGAGTAACGATTCCTTGAGATAAAAAACATACCTATCACTTGTAACAAAACTGTTTATTGCTCTGTATCCCGATATGACTATTGATTGTATCCAGTATCGCTATGATGCGACTTAAGGAATATATTGCTGAACGATTTTTACAACTTCACCATCTTTGACAGTAATGTGATACGGGAATACTGTCGGATCAAGCAGATCCGGCTTTTGGAAAATGGCATTCAGTTTGGACATGCTCACCGGTTCATTCCATTTGGTATCAATATCTTTCCAGCTGCCTGTATGATCGTAGATTTGCATCAATACCTGTGCGTTTGCTGGAGCTGTATAGTTAAAGGTAGTTGTATCTGTATTGGTAATGTAGTAGCCATCCGGCGCACCATCGATTCCGCTATCCGGATTTTCTTTGGCGAACACCTTGTTGGCAGCTTCGCCAATATACCAGTTGATAGGATCAATAGTAAGATTGAATCCACCATTACTGTCACGTTTGATTTCGTTAATAAAAACAGTATAGGTTCCATCTGCTGGAGTTGTATCCTCGGTATATGTGTTCTGATATACACTTTGTGTTACTGTTGATGCCTCAGCTGTACTGACCGCTCCGGTCTGACTCAAGCTGCCCGAAGTCAAAAAGATTAAAGAAGCAGCACCCGCTCCAAAAATTCCCATCATTGTTTTAATCATCGCTGCATCTCCCCTTCTAATTGGTCAGTCAGCAATATCGGCTGACAATAACCTGCTTGTTCATAAATATGGACTTCTATCGGCATTTATTTACCGCTTTGCTTCAAGCGGTGTGTAACTCTTATTAACCAGATTGCCTTTTTCAAGAACCATTCAATTTTTTCCAGTTTCACTTTTGACGGTAATATCAAGAGTGAATGGCGCCTGAATGATTGCTGTGTATTGCTTGCTTCCTAACCATACTATATACGGATATCGCAGCGAAAAAGTTGCAATAATGTTAATACTGATTTACAAAATTAATACCTAGTCCTAAAACCTTGTTATACAGGAATTTTATGCGGCCACCGATTCGTTATTGAGGTGATGGTTATATATATGAGGGAAGCCAAAACACAATTTTTGAGGAGGAAATACATCATGTCAGAACAACCACATGTAGTGAACAAAGCTGGACAAGTTTCCACTGATCAGGTAGAACCGGTAATGGACCGAATCAGCGATGATCGCAAAAAGCAGATTCTGGACGACTTCGAGAATTTCAAATCCTACCTCGGCAAACGTATTCGTATGGCGGAAAGTATCGGATTGAGTGAAGAAAGCATGGCCAAAGTCGCGCAAAAGATCGCTGATTATCTGGCCAAGCATGAAGAACCACAAAACAGCGAAGAAAAACTGCTGTATGAACTTTGGAAAGTCGGCGATGAAGATCAGCGTCACAAACTGGCACATATGCTGGTACGTATGGTACAGGCAGATAAAGCGTAATTTATCCTGTTAATCGTCAGATAACAAGGATTTTACAATCTTTTTCTTCAGTATTCTATCTAGTATTTCTTTCTATATTCTATAATTTACAAATCTCAGGATTCATAAATGATACAAAACAAACCCGAATCTGTCCCTGGTGTATTACCAGTCATACAGATCCGGGTTTGTTTTTGGTTGTTTCTCATTATGTGTTTTACAAGAACATGCTTGTATTGAATGATAATTGGAACTACTTATCTATGCATAGAATGATGACGGCTTCGTCTTCGGGAACGGGGCCATATTTTCATTTCCAGACGTTCATATCCATAAATACCAAGCTCCATCAGGCTGTTAGCCAGCGATATGCGAGTAAACAAGCGATGTACCAGCACCGATACAAGTATACCAATACAGGCTCCTGCCAGTACGTCTCCCGGATAATGTACTCCGGTCCATACCCGACTGAGCGCAATACCCGCTGCCAGTACCAGCCACATCCATCCGTCACGGCGACGGAACTGCCAGATGGTCATAGCAATCACAAAAGATCCAAGGGAATGTGTGCTGGGAAAAGAAGCATTGGCTTCATGATGAACCAACTGGATCACTTCATGATTTACAAAAGGTCGATCCCTGTAAAATAGTTCGCCCAGCACCCAGTTTACCGTCACACCGATCGCAGCCGATACCAATGCTTCGGTAATCATGCGCCGATTCGCTCGCGCACGTGTAAACCAATAGACCACAGCTCCAATCATAAATAGCAATACCGCGTATTTTGAAAGAAAAATCATTAACGGATTCCAGAAGGTCGCGTAACCTGCTCCTCCATTAATCCAGTGAAAAATCTCATAGTCCAGCTCTGACATATACTGTGATTACCTCCTCTGTCGAATGTCCAATGTGTCTATGTATTTCAGGAATCTATGAAATAAGACCCCTTTACCGTTAGTCAGTTTAACACTTTTGTTAACCCAGTGTAAAATTTGCAAAAAACAGCTGAAGCCAGACTCCCTATTCCGGGGCAATCTGGCTTCAGCTGTATAGATTCTATCAATAGATGGTTCGCGTGCTCAAATACCTTCTACAATCCGCTTTGCTCTTGTATGGGCTTCATGCAATACAGTAGGCTCATCCATAGTCAGCAGCTGACGATTATGCATGAGCACCTGTCCATTTACAATAGTCGTATGCACATCTCCTCCAACAGCTGCATAAGCAAGTATCGAATAGAGATGATGCACAGGCTGCAGGTGAGGCTGATTCAGATTAATCAGGATTAAATCTGCCTTTTTGCCTGCTTCCAGAGTACCCACCTCATGATCCAGACCGAGCAGCCGTGCACTTCCGGTTGTAGCCAACTGCAACGTATCGTAGGCAGACATCCGGGTAGGATCGCCATAATCCAATTTTTGCAGCCAAGCTGCCGCTTTGATCTCGGCGAACATATCGAGAGTAGTCGCACTGCCGGCACCATCGGTGCCCAGACCTACCGTAATCCCCTGCAGCTGCAAGGCTACGATTGGAGCGATACCACAGCCCAGCTTTAGATTACTGACCGGATTATGGACAACGCCTCCTCTCATTCCTCGCAGATAACCAATATCCCGTTGATTCAGATGTACGCCATGTGCCAGCATAACATGGAGATGCTCGAACAAACCCAGCTGATACAAATATTCTGTTGGCGTCTGCCCGTATTTTTCCCGGATTATGGATACTTCCTCGGTCGTCTCCGCCAAGTGGATATGAATAGGACGCTCATACTGTTCGGCCAGGGTAATCACTTCACGCAGTTTTTCCGGCGGACAAGTATATGGAGCATGTGGGCCGAACATAGTCGTAATTCGGCCATCTGCCCCTCCCTGCCAGCGCTCTACCAGATCAATCGCTTCCCGGATACGCTCATTCGAACGATCATCTCCAAAAACAAGTCCGCGTGTCAGGGAGGCTCGCATACCAGTCTCTGTCACCGCATTCGCAATCTCATCCATATGAATATACATATCGGCAAATGTTGTAGTACCGGAGCGAATCATTTCGGCCATAGACAATTTACTGCCCCAGTAGATATCCTCTGCAGTCATTCTTGCTTCCGCCGGGAACATTTTCTGCTCCAGCCAGTCCATCAGTTTCAGATCATCCGAGAATCCTTTGAGCAGATTCATTGGAGTATGCTGATGAGCATTAATCAGTCCGGGCATTACCGCCATACCAGTTCCGTCAATGACCTGTACTTCTATCTCTGCTTCTGGCGCGGCAGGATAAGGGGAATTATATTCTGTACTTGTCGCAGGGATAATTGCCTCAATCCGGTCCCCTTTCAGTATGACGTCTCCTTGAAAAGGCTCTGGATAAGCACTGCACATCGTTACAATAGTCGCATTACGAATTTGGATGCTCATTTTAATCTCCTCCGTTTGTCTAGTAAGGATCAGACATGTAGATGTCCTACACGAAGAATAGACCTTGACGCAGCGTCAAGGTCAACGATTATTTGAGAGGTGCAGATGCCTGATTGACAGTGCCTCTATATTAAGTGATATCGATGTATCCTGTTGTTCCATCAGATCGTCTGTTAGTACCAATGATTACTGTTATTCAGTCGGATCTTTACAATATGGAATCTCCTATTTCCAGTATCGGCGCTTCTGTCTGAACCGTGTCCGGGTATTTGATTCCTGCTCCTGTATTCAATACGACCACGGATTCGCCGGGATGAATCCAGCCCTCGACAGCAAGTCGCTTGGCTGCTGCAAAGGTGGCTGCTCCTTCCGGGCATACAAAAGCACCTTCCATAGCTGCCACTTCCTGCTGCACCTGGAGCAGTTCCTGATCCGATACCGCGATGGCTACTCCATCGGTCTCATACAGGGCTCGCAGAACAAGAAAATCGCCCAGCGCTTTGGGTACATTGATGCCAAAAGCAACGGTCGTCGATTCTTCCCAGAATTCGGATCGTTCTTTTTTCTCCTGCCAGGCTTTGACGATTGGCGCACATCCTTCAGCCTGCACCGCAACAAGACGAGGCAAGCTGCCGGTGATCCATCCTATCGCTTTCAGTTCCTGCATTGCCTTATGAATACCGATCAGACCTACACCACCACCGGTTGGATAAAGAATAACATCCGGCATCGTCCAGCCCAACTGCTCTGCAATTTCCAGTCCCATCGTTTTTTTGCCTTCAATCCGGTAAGGCTCCTTGAGCGTAGACGCATCGTAGACTCCCTGCCGCTGTACCTTTTCGGCGACCATTTTCCCGGCATCACTGATCAACCCGTTGACCAGATACAGCGAAGCACCTGCCAATGCCACTTCACTGCGGGTAATCATCGGCGCATCCTGCGGCATGACGATCGTCGCCCGCATACCGGCTCTTGCCGCATACAATGCCCAGGCTGCACCGGCATTGCCATTGGTCGGCATCGCAAATTCCTCTACACCAAGCTCTTTGGCTCGCGAGATTCCTACTGCTGCTCCACGTGCTTTGAAGCTTCCGGTCGGTATCAGACTCTCATCCTTCATATACAGATGATCTATTCCGTAATGGGCTCCGAGAGCAGGCATATTCAGCAGCGGAGTCATCCCTTCGCCCAGTGTCACTACATTATCCTCTGAAGCAACAGGCAGCAGTTCATGATATCTCCACAGATCAGGCTTGCGTTCCTGGAGCAGCTGGATATCGACCTCCTGCTGCAGACGTTCCAGATCATATTCCACCAGCAGCGGCGAACCGCACTCGCATAATTGATGAATCTCATGCAAATCGTATTCATTGCCGCAGACTGGGCATTTTAGATGTGAAGCATAGCTGTATGGCATCTTTGGATTCCTGCTTCCTGTAGTGGTATAAGTTGCACTATCAGAAATCATACCAGTTCAGATGCCTTTTGCCAATTATTCTGATCTGTTCACACGGATATAAATATTCTATCTATAGATCAGACCTGGAGCTGCTTGAATTCGCTCGGACTAATACCATAATATTTTTTGAATATTTTGCTAAAATGCTCCGGCGATTCATAGCCCACTTTATCTGCTACTTCATAACGGCGCAGATCGGTACGGGTCAGCAGTTGGCGGCTTTCTTCCATTCGCAGCTTGATTACATATTCCCATAGCTTGAATCCGGTGTATTTTTTGAATAGATAACTGAGATAATTGGGACTGACATGATTTTTGCGGGCAACTTCATGAATAGTCAGCCCTTTCTGGTTGTAACATTGATCAATATAGGCTTTGACCTGGGATACAATCATATTATTGCGCAGACATTCTGTCTCGGCTTCTTCTACCGGTCGTATCGTTTTCCAGTGGTACTTGCCATAATAAAACACATAATGATCCTGATATTCCTGATGCAGATCAATAGCTCGGTCGGTCTGTGTATTCAGTTGCCCCAAAAAATGAATTCCTCTGAGAATCTGGCTAATCCCTATCACACAGGGAATACGCAAAAACTTGTGAATATGAAAATGCAGACTCTGACCGAGCGCTTCGAGCTGGCGAATAATATGGGACATGCGGTCTGCCGCATCTGTTTCTCTCCACTGAAAAATAACACTCAGTTCCTGATCACCCGACTCAAAAATAAGTGTATTTTCCTGATCCTCCACTTCCAGCAGCTCTTCCGTTACATTCCATATCGCATAACACAGCCACCGATAATCATCCGGCTGACCCGCAAAAGGAACGCCGGCAAAATTCATTTTGAGCATCGCATAGTAGGGCCCTTTCAATGGCAAATACTGCTGCAGCAGCTGCTGTTCATCGATATGGATCGAACCAGTCAGCAGTCTATTGAGCAGTTCATAATGACGCTCGGGCAGTCGTTCCATTTTGAAACGGGCTGAATGGTCAGGCATATTGTATACCGGCTGTTCGATCCTGCCCTCCGATACAGCAGGCTTATCCAAATGAATAAGTACTTCGCGAATACAATCAAGGAACTGCTCGGAATCCAGCGGTTTGATCAGATAACTGCGTACCCCAAGCCGAATAGCTGTCTGAGCATACTCAAACTGTTCATGCGCCGATATTACAATCAATTGAATATGGGGCTGCAGCATACGCAGCTGCTGCATAAGCTCAATACCGGATAAATCCCGGGTATGTACATCACAGATCAGCAGATCTATATGGCATTCGCGAGCATAAGTAAGCGCTTCCTTACCGCTGGGGGTTGTATAGATATGCCCTATATTCAGACCGGAGGACATCATTAATTTCATTAAAAGCTGGATCATCATCGGTTCTTCATCCACTATCAGAATGTTATACACAGTGCAACCTCCCGTGATGTAAGATAGATGCATTAATTCCATAGTATTACATTTATACTAGCCTTAATATAACAGAAGTTTAAGCGCTTTAATATGGTAAATATTTAAGTTATGCTTTTAGGTATCACTTTAGCTATACGTAAAAAAGTCTGACCCTTTGCAGGCCAGACTTTTTTATTTCCGCTATGAAGCAACTGTAACAATTACTTGTCTATTATTCACTTAGATAATTCTATAATCCTGATGATACCGGCTGCTGTTCAAGCTGACGGTTTTTCTCTGCAAATTTCTTGTTATGGGAAGATACATAAGCCTGATCATACGCTTCGGGCTCCAGGTATTTTTTGACACTGTTCACTGCGGTGGCTCCATCAACCAATGCTCCGCTGATCAGGTGCAGCTTGCCATCATAGTGAATCAAATCACCGGCTGCGAATACGCCAGGAAGATTGGTCTGACGCTTTTCATCGACTATAGGTTTGCCATGCTCATCCATTTGTATTCCCCAACTTAGCAGCGGACTGAGATCCGTCGTCAGCCCGTGATTGACGATAACCGCATCAACAGACAGCGTCTCCTCTTCTCCCGTCTCAATATGCTTAATTGTTACTTGTTCCACCAGGCTTCCTTTGCCCTGAAGTCCAGTCAGTTCATAGGAAGTGAGTACCCGTGAACAATTTTGCTTCATCTGCAGTACATTGCGCTCGTGTCCACCGAACTCTTCTCTCCGATGTACTACAGTAATACTCGCTGCCAGCGGCTGCAGAGCATTGGCCCAGTCCACCGCAGAATTGCCACCACCGGAAATGACTACATGTTTGCCGGCAAAAATATTCAATTCCTGTACGGTATAATGCAGATTGGTAACTTCATATCGATCGGCTCCAGCGAGTTCCAGCTTGCGCATTTTGGGAATACCATGCCCCATAGCCAGAATCACTGTACGTGTATAATGAACTTCTCCTGTATTGGAGAGCAGTACGATCGTGCCATCCGGCTGACGCTCTAATCGGGTAATCTGCTGATCGAGTACAACTGTTGGCTCAAATACCATAGCCTGTTCCGTCAGATTGCGAATCAGTCCTTCTCCACTAATCGGAGGTACACCGCCTACATCCCAGATAATCTTTTCAGGATACATCAGGATTTTGCCGCCCAGTGTTGGATTATATTCTATAATTTTTGTTTTCAGATCACGCATTCCACTATAAAAAGCACTATACAAACCGGCCGGTCCGCCTCCGATTATCGTCACATCATATAATTCAAGCTGCTGCATGGGTACGTAATCCTCCTTAATTTACACACAATAGAGATACCAAGATTTCAGAATGACAAATGCCCGTATTTCTACTCATCATAAGTTATGTAATGAGATTTTTTTCAATTGATAATGATTATCATTATAGATTAGTAAACGGCAAGATGCAATATAAAATGATTACGGCTATCCCCTTTTGTTTTTCGCTGCCTTATTTTAAGTAGGGTAGTTCTCTTCTTTATATTTCTTAGTGTGTAATATACATTTTTTTGGTATGCTGATTGGTGAACTGTTTATTTGTAATCTACTATTTTATTAAGGTGGGAAGCTGGGAATGGCCGATTTTTATGCGCATTTCTCCTGGATTTTGCTTGTGATCAACCTTTTTCTTGCGCTGTTTATCGTATTTCTCGAACGCCGCAATGTAGGAGCAACCTGGGCCTGGCTTATGGTACTGCTTTTTATTCCGATTGCAGGCTTCCTTGTCTACCTGTTTTTGGGACAAAATCTTAGCCGTGTCAAACGTTTTCGCCTCCGTAAGGAATTCCGCTCTATTATCGAATCTGTCGTAGAAGATCAGCGGATTGAATTTAAAGAAAAAAAGTTCAAATTCAATGACCACTCTATCAGTCGGTATCATGAGCTGGTACATCTTCATCTCATCAGCAATTATTCGCTGTATACGCAGGATAATGCTGTACGCATATTTGCAGATGGACGTGAGAAATTCGATGCACTGTTTGAAGATATCGCCAAGGCACAGGATTATATTCATATTCAATATTATATTATTCAAAAGGATGATCTCGGCCGCAGACTGCTGGATCTGCTGACAGCAAAAGCTCTGGAAGGAGTTACGGTTCGTCTGATCTATGATGCCTGGGGCAGCTCCAAAGTGAACAAAGCGTTTCTCAAGGACTTTGTAGCAGCAGGCGGACATGCAGCAGCCTTTTTCCCGCCGAGTATTCCGCTGATCAATTTCAAAGTCAATTACCGCAATCATCGCAAGGTTGTTATTATTGACGGACTGATCGGTTATATTGGCGGCTTTAATGTAGGAGATGAATATCTGGGTCTGGTAAAGAAATTCGGTTACTGGCGCGATACCCATCTGCGTGTAGAAGGTTCTTCTATTCTGCAGATGCAGACACATTTCTTGCGCGACTGGCATCTTGCCCTGAATACACATATGTCTGGCGATTTCTCATTGTTTGCAGTATCCAAGCCTTTTACCGGCAATATTGGTATGCAGATTGTATCCAGTGGACCCGATAGCAGTCTGGAGACGATCAAATACTCTTATATCAAAATGATGTATGAAGCCAAGGAAAGCATCATGATTCAGACACCTTATTTTATTCCGGATGAGAGTATGGTAACAGCGATGAAATCGGCGATTCTCTCAGGTGTACAAGTGCATCTGATGATCCCCAAAAAACCGGATCACCAGATGGTCTACTGGGCTTCCTACTCGTATTTACGTGAACTGCTGGAGCTTGATGTACATTGTTATCTCTATGAAAAAGGCTTTCTTCATGCCAAAACAATGGTTATTGACGGCAAGATCGCTTCAGTTGGAACAGCAAACATGGATATCCGCAGCTATAAGCTGAATTTTGAGATTAATGCGGTCGTTTACGATAGTCAAACTGCCAAAAAGCTGGAAGATCTATTCCTCAAGGATATACTCGACAGCGAAGTATTGACGCTGGATGATTATAATAATCGTCCACTCTATCAGAAAACGGTCGAATCCTTTGCACGCCTGTTATCACCGATTCTGTAAATATTGCGTATTTCGTAGATAATGTAGATATTAAGGTACTAGAAAAACAAAGTTTTGCAGGCATAAATAAAAATATGTATCAAAGCACAATCCAGCATGTTGCGATGCGGAATTGTGCTTTTTTATTCAGCTGCTGCATCCAGTTGTTGCATCGTTTGTTTAATAGATCAGCCATTTGTATAGTTGTTTAATGGATCAACCGTACTTGAATATAGAGATTCTGCGATTTGTATCTTATATGGATTTATATCTTACATGTTTTTTGTATATAGTTTTGAAAAGAAGCTTTCTTTTTTCTGTATTTAATAATGTGAGAAGCTGGTATGATTCAGGTTATTGCTGGATGATGCGAGAAATCGAAGTAATTTTTTTCTATTATGAATTTTTCATGTATTGAAATAACAAAAAAATGGTTTGAAGATCATTTTATTCTGATTTATTCTTGGCTTTTGCACTTTATGTTATTTATTTTTAAAAAATTCAAACTATAGCATTTGAGGCTTTTTTATTTAATAAACCAAGATAAAAACTTGTTTAGAATAACTTATTTACGTGTTATTAAACACATCAAGATAACCCTCACTTATTTTGTAAATTCAAAAAATAGACTTGACCTTTTTTCAATCCACTCCTATAATCGGAAACCAACAACACATTTTAGCAATGACCAAAGACATGATTCCCTTCATGCGCTGTTCAGAGAGAGAGGCATTTGCTGCGAGCTTCTCCAGTCGACGGTTGAGGAATTACCCCTTTGCAGCTGTAGTATTGAACGGTTACCGGATCGTTTGGGTACTTTTGCCGAATCTGCTTATGCAGATACGCAAACTGCCTTCGTCGCTGTCCAGGTACTTAGTAAATACAACCGTCTAATCCCCGTTAACGGATTCCAATGAGGATTCTGCGCTGTGATGACATATATTGTCTACAGGCAGATCGAATTAGGGTGGAACCACGAGCCAAGCGCACTCGTCCCTTCTGGGATAGAGTGTTTTTTTGCGCTTGTTTTTCCACTTGATCCGGTTGGCTGTTGGTATATCTTGCATCTGTCCGCAGCGAGCCTTGATCACTACTATAATCATTGGAGGTACACATTATGTCTAATTTACAGTCAATCCATATTCAACTCCCTAACGGTTCTGTCCGCGAGATTCCTTTCGGTAGTTCAGCTGGAGAAGTCGCTGCTTCTATCAGCAGCAGCCTTGGCAAAAGTGCCATTGCAGCCAAAGTGAACGGACAGCTCGTAGATCTTCATACACCTTTGCATGCTCCTAGTGAACTTGAGATTATTACAGCAGATAATGAATTGAGCCTGCCTATTTACCGACTCAGTGCTGCTCATATTCTGGCCCAGGCGATTAAGCGGCTGTATGGTGCAGAGCAGGTTAGACTCGGAATCGGCCTTGCAGTAGCTGATGGGTTTTATTATGATTTCGAGCTGGATCGTCCTCTCTCTTCTGCTGATTTTCAGGAGATTGAACAGGAAATGCAGCGAATTATTGCCGAGAATCTCCCTATTCACCGCAAGGAACTGAATCGGGAAGAGGCCATTTCGTTATTCACTGCTCAGGGCGAGCATTACAAGCTAGAGATGATCGCGGATCAGGCCGAAGAGCTATCCTTCTCCGTCTATGAGCAGGGTGAATTTATTGATCTGGATCGTGGTCCTCATTTACCTTCTACAGGCAAATTGCAGGCATTCAAGCTAATGAGTGTAGCGGGAGCTTACTGGCGCGGCGATGCATCGAAGCCAGTATTACAGCGTATTTATGGGACTGCTTTTGCCAATAAAGCGCAGCTGCAAGCTCATCTGCAGCTACTGGAAGAAGCACGCAAGCGGGATCATCGCAAACTGGGTCGGGAGCTCAAATTGTTTATGTTCTCGGAAGAAGCACCCGGCATGCCATTTTATCTGCCACGCGGCATGGCGCTGCGTACGGAGCTGGAAAATTTCTCACGCAAACAGCAGTTAAGCCGCGGTTATCAGGAAGTTCGCACACCGATCATGATGAATCAGCAGCTGTGGGAACAATCCGGTCACTGGGATCATTACAAGGACAATATGTATTTTTCCCAGGTTGATCAGGAAAGTTTTGCGCTCAAGCCAATGAATTGCCCGGGGCATATGCTCATTTACAAAAACGAATTGCACTCTTATCGTGATCTGCCGATTCGTATGATGGAATTCGGGCAGGTGCATCGTCATGAATTCTCGGGTGCTTTAAACGGAATGATGCGAGTACGTACATTCTGTCAGGATGATGCTCATATCTATGTGCTGCCTGAGCAGATCGAATCCGAGATTCACCAAGCGATAGAGCTTATCGATGATATGTATGCTGTTTTTGGTTTCCAGTACGAGATCGAGCTCTCTACTCGCCCGGAAGATTCTATGGGATCCGAGGAACTGTGGGATCAGGCAGAGCAGGCGCTGCGCAATGTATTGGACGCGCGCGGCGTGGAATATCGTCTGAATGAAGGCGATGGAGCCTTTTATGGTCCAAAAATCGATTTTCATATTCTCGATGCGCTCAAGCGCAGTTGGCAGTGCGGTACTATTCAGCTGGATTTTCAGATGCCGGAAAAATTTGATCTCTCCTATATTGGAGAAGACAGCCAGCGACATCGTCCTGTAGTAATTCACCGGGCAATCTATGGATCGGTAGACCGCTTCCTGGGTATTCTCACTGAACATTATGCAGGTGCTTTCCCTCTCTGGCTCGCTCCCGTGCAGGCCCGAATCCTGCCTGTATCCGATCATTATCTGGATTACGCTTTGCAAGTAAAAAAAATCCTAGCGGATGCCGGTTTTCGAATCGATGCCGATAGTAGCAACAACAAGCTGGGTTACAAAATGCGTGAAGCCCAACAGGAGAAGATTCCCTATATCCTGGTCGTTGGAGAAAAGGAACAGCAGTCTGGCAGTGTGAATGTACGCAAATACAACGAAGATGCCCAGCAAATGATTGCTATAGATGAAATTATTGTACATCTGCAAGCGCAAATTGATCAAAAATCCGAATTGCATCATCGCTGATTGATAAACAGCAACAGACGGGTAACATAGATGAGAACAAAAATTTGCCGAGGAGGTAACCTTCTTATGACTCATTCCGATACCCCTGTGTTAATCCGGCTGGGCGATCTGGAGATTCAGGCGACTCAGTACGAGGACAAACTTTTTTCTCCTTCCGGGAATTCCAGTGAGCCGGAACGTAAATGGATTTCATTTGATTTTGTAATTACCGGCGGGCAGGAATATCATGATGTAACAACTCTTCTATACCATCCAACGGTAGAAGTTCAGGTGCCTGATCGTCAGCTGCAATTCCAGGCAGCTGTTCACAACTATTTCACTTCGGTTCCCCGGCTGGAGAAGGACAGCGATACGGTGGATGTTCATCTGGAGTTGATCGAGACAATTCCTAGCAATGGATAGCAGAAAACTTTATTAAAAGAAGCAAATTTCAAAATCTATACCAAAAAGGACAGACATGGCAGCATTTATGCCAGTCTGTCCTTTTTGGTGACTATTATCTTGTACTTGCGCTTATGGCTTACAATTATATGGCAAACTGTATAATCAGCCTGTTCTTTTCCTTAATTGCTTGATTTGAAAATCGAGCTGTTGATCCAGTTGCGATGTACATAAGCAGGTGAGTTATCGAGCGTGCCATACCATTTACCATTACGCTGCTCTGTATATTCGGTATATTGACTCCATGGATAAGCCTGCTCTTCATTAAAGCGTGATACCTGTACATTCTCGTAACGCTGATTCATGGTTGTTCCCTGTATATTGTTGCCATCAAATGCTTTTTTGGCAATAGATGTCACTCTTTTGACAGAAGTCGAATCAGTGTCGCTATCCATCCATTTGGTTGGCGCGATCAGGATCTGGGAATTATCGACGACAAAGTAGGCATTATAATACGTATCGGTACTGACTGTTTTGGCCAGATAGAACTTGACGCTTTTAATCTGGTTGCCATCATACTTTTGCACAGAAGAGTCTCCATAGTAGAATCCATTAGAGCGGATATAAGGCAGCCAGCGGTGTGTACCGGTCTGGTAGGAATAACCTCCTTCAATCGAAGGGCCTCGCTCGGAATCAAAGCCATAATAAACCCACGGCTGCTCCCCTTCACCCAGACCGCTTACAGCAGGCAGTGTAATATCGGAAGTAATACTGTCAAAACCTTCAAAGTCGAGCTGACGACGTTCAAATGCTCCTGTTGTTCCACCATTAATCTGATTCACCGGGAACGTATTATTCGGGTTAAACTGGGTAACAGTAGTAGAATTGTTGATTTCATCATCACGTTTGGCAGCACCCAGATAGCCTCGTTTGGAGCTGTATACTTCACCCGTTACGGTCATATACGTATAATCCGCATTCAGCAGCTGTTTCGCTTCGCTTGCCTGGGCTGTTGAACCGGCAGTATTCGATTCTGTCGATCCATTTACAGAACTGCCCGCCATATCACGAATAACCGCCTGTTTTTGCTGCTGGAAAAAAGCAGCGTTTATCCCCTGCGATGCAGCAGTTGAAGACGATGATTCCTGATTTGCTGCAGTAGCACTCTCCGCATAAGCGGTCGCCAAAGGCAGGCTTAATAATGCTGTCATTCCAATCGATAATACCATTTTAGCTGTTTTCATAAGTATTTCCTTTCAATTCCTTAAGTATAGTGGTACATCTATCTGTATCTGTAATCCGGTTAGCTAGAATACCCTTTGATATTGGGTATAAAACCTATATATACATTACCATGTTTTCGCAGCAAGTTAAAATTTGACGAATTCTGATATGCAGATAACAATCTTCTTGTGCATTTTCTGCTTGAAATTTGTTTTGTTACGATGAATTTGTGAAAATTTCATGTCTATTCCGAAAAATAATTTTAATTTACAGTCAAAAAAGTGAAACATTTTATGATTAGGATACGTAATATATAGTATACCTAATCAAAGCAGGGTATATTTTGCGAAATTTGTCTTCCTGTTGGATACAAGTCGACTTTTTACAAAGTATGATCGCTTTTGCAAGCTGCAGCTTCTTCTATCTTATAGTAACGTCGTTACCGTTCATTAATTATTCATATTATAATGGTATAGTTACAAAAAGTAATAAAGAATCGGCATAGCAATAATACACCAAAACACAACGGATTCACGAAAGGACCGACCCGAAATGAAAAAACTAGCTTATTCCCTCTCCGCTGCTTTGCTGGCGCTGACTATCATGCCTTGGCAGGCTTCTACTGTCAATGCGGCTGAGACAGCTGCTCCTGTTACACCATTAACCAACGAAATCACCGTGCAGACTGAAGCTAATTTCCGTAATGCAGATGATGTAAATTCCTTCATTATAAAAGCTGCCCGTAATCATGTATCAGTGATTAACATGAGTGTCAAACAGGACAGTGATGTTAATGGTAATTCCGGTTTTGCTTTTTACAATAGTGAGATCGTGCCCGAAGCTATTGGTTACGACAGCTTTGATGCTCTATCTGCTGTGATCGACAAAGCTCACGAATATGGTATCAAAGTACGTGCATGGGTACCACAAGCTCAGGACAAAGCTGCTATCGATCTTAACTCATCCTGGCAAATGCGTACAATTGACGATAACGGCAAAATTTCTTCCTATAATGGTTACATCGGTACAGAAAATCATATTAACGTGTTTGAGCCAGCCGTTCAGCAGTACGAACGCTCTATAATCAAAGAAGTCGTACAGAACTATAATATTGACGGTATCGTAATCAGCGGTCTGGATTTTGATAACGAACGCGTAGATATGAATACTTCTACCATTAATGCTTTCCGTCAATCGAACAGTTTTGATCCTAGAGATATCGACTTTACGAAAAGCAGCAGCAGCGGCAAAATTGCACAATGGAACAATTGGAAAGCCCAACAAATGGCTTCCTACATCCAGTCGATCAGTACTGATGTAAAAACGATCAAGCCAGAGCTTGCTGTGGGTGTTTTCACTGCTTCGCCGGACCAAGCCAATTCCGGTCAGGATATTGCCCTGTTCAGTCAATATGTAGACTTCCTGCTGCCGAAAGCAAACTATAGTGGTCTGGGTCATTCGGTAGACTGGATTTATAATTCTACGGGTATTCTTGCCAGCACCAAAGCCAAAGCAACTGACAAAACACTGATTCCTGCTGTTGATATCATTATTGATACCAATACTGCTACCAATCTGTATAATGGACTCCGTGCTAACCAGCCGCAAGTAACCAGCATTAATTATTATGCAACCGGTCAATGGACAGATGCCATGATGAATAATCTGGGACTGCGCTCTGGCCTGTAATATAACAATTTAAGCACCTTTTCATACATTTTAAATATCAGCCTTTTCCTTGTATGGGGAAAAGGCTTTTTATATGCTTTTTTTCTGCAACTTGTGATCCATAATAACGAGTGCTATACTAGTCCGCGTTCAATAATGTAACGATACATAGGTTATAATTTTATTATCCACTATCGGCTGCGAGGAGGAATGTACACTATGACGACTATTCGACTTAACCGCAAAATAGTTATGGGCAGCTTGATCATTGTACTTATTGTGATCGGCGCTATCAGTTGGCTATTGTATATGAATTATATATCCAGACCGGGAACAGCTCATACACAGAGATGGTCTGCACAGCCAGGGGAGCTTAAACACCTGCAGATTGACTCTGATTATGAGATTGCGGTGGAATTTGAACCCAGTACAGATGGCAAGGATAGTGTGCAACTGCACGGCGATCTGTCCCCCTATACGATCAGTCAGCTGCAACAATTGAATATATATCAGCAGACGCTTCATCTACAGTTGAAGCAGCCTCATTATCTCGGAAATATATGGAGCAGCAGTTCTCCTGCCCATGTTCAATATATTACGGTATATCTCGCTGATCCACGTCATATGGAATCGGCCGAATTTCAATTATCTTCCTCTCAGACCAATCTTACCGACGTAACGGCTGATCGTATTATTGTCCATAGTGGTTCGGGGCGTATCAAAGCCCAGCAGCTGAAAGGACAGACCCAGCTGTATACTTCGTCCGGTGATATTCTGGTTCAGCAGTGGCATGGCAGCCAGCTGAATATGGAATCCAGCTCCGGCAATATACGTGTCAATCAGGCGATTGGCCGGACTCGCTCCTTTACTGGTTCGGGCCAGCTGCATATCGAGCGTCTGGATGGTGAAGGGCAAATCGAATCAAAATCCGGTGATGTGGAGATTACACCGATCCATGCGGATATACTGAATATCAAGACACGTTCCGGCAACGTACAGGTACATGATAGTCTGCCGACTGCAGGGAAATACGATATTCAGTCAGATACAGGCAAGATCAAGCTCCCTTCTTCACCTTCCTCCGGTCAGCACTATATGCATATACGTACTACTACTGGTAATATAACGGTTGATAAAAGCAACCCAACCAGCAGTCTGTAACATAACTATATCTGCTTAATAACTTCATGAACTGTAGCTATTTTCTCTCTTCAAAACGTGACACGATACTCCGAATATTTTGTTAATAGGCTTTATTTATGATTATTATGTAAATAATAACCATTTTCCCATCTGTAATTATACAAAATATGTTATAACTAATAGACGAGATGAAATTACGAACGACAATCTGGAGTGTGACATGACTACCGAACCCCAACAATTACATGAATTGTTAAATGCTAACCGCAGCAGTCATATCCTTTATATGTATAATGATTGGTCTTCTTACCTTGACCGTCTGGTTTCTTTTATAAAAGCCGGACTGGAGCAGCGTAGCTATGTACTGATCGCTGAAGATCATGCTATCTACAGCCAGGCGATCGACAGGTTACAGCCGGAATGGATGAGCACTCGACATGGCCTTGTCTATCATATTGATCAAGCATCCTGCAGAACATTTTCTCCGGATGCTCCTTTTGATCCGCTTTTTGATTATTTTACAAATCATCTTTGTTCATCCGAGGACGATCAGCTGCTGCCTGTGTATATGTGGGTGCGGCAGGAACAAGCAGACACAGCAACTGCCTATGATTCTTATTCATCATGTGATGAATGGTCAGGCACAATAGAGACTTTTGCCAAAAAAGTATGTATATGCGCGCGGGACGCCAATCAAGTGTCGGCGGCAGCCCAGCTTCAGCTTATGCGGAATTATCCGTATCTTATGACGGATCAGGAGCTTGTCCCTTCTCCTCTCTACACTGCTCCATCGGCTTCTGACAAAGGAGAACCCGATCAATCCCTTGCTACTTTGAATTCTAGTCAGCAGGACAAGACTCCGGAAGGGCTGGTAGAGCAGCAGATTGTGGAGCAGACCGTACGGGCTAAAAGCGAATTTCTGGCAATGATGAGCCATGAAATTCGTACGCCGATGAATGGCGTGATCGGAATGACCCAATTGCTGCTAGATTCGCCGGATCTGAGCGAACAGCATCGTGAATACGTACAGATCATTGCCAAAAGCGGTCAATCTCTGCTGGCTATTATCAATGATATTCTTGATTTCTCCAAAATCGAAGCGGGCAAAACTACATTGGTGGAAGAGCCTTTTAATATTTATCATCTGATGGCGGAGACACTGGATCTCATGCTGGTACGGGCTAAAGAAAAAAATCTAGAAGTCAGTCTATCCATTCATCCTCGTATTCCGGAATGGCTGCTTGGTGATCCCAAACGTCTGCGTCAAGTGCTGCTCAATCTGATCAGTAATGCTATTAAATTCACGATAGACGGCAGTATCAAGATTGCCGCTCGGCTGCTGGATAACAGTATCGATCCGCTACTTATCCAATTTAGTGTAACAGACAGCGGTATAGGTATACCGGCCGACAAAATGGATTATTTATTCCAGCCTTTTCACCAACTGGATAATCATATTACCCGGACTACAGAGGGTACCGGTCTGGGACTAGCTATCAGTAAAAGTCTGGTCGAACTGATGAATGGGCATATCTGGATCGAATCATTACCGACTCGTGGAACATGTTTCTGCTTTACAGCTAGTTTTCGCCCTGAAGAATCGGCGGTGGCGCTGACAGAGACGGTTGCACAGAATAAACGTATTCAACTTCGTTCGCCACTTAATATTCTGATTGCCAGAGAATCTATCGCCAGCGGGAATCAGCTGCAAAAATTATTGCTTAATCTAGGATATACAGCTGATGTAACGAGCAACCAGCAGCTTGCCGAAAGTATAAAAAAATCTGCGTATCACATTATATTTATAGATCTTCCGGTAGCTGGCAAAGAATTCGATCAGCTGCTGCAGGATAATCGATCGGTTCATCCTCTTCCGGATGGCGTGCAGCCGTATTGGATCGGAATCGTCGATAAAGAGCGCAAAAATGAGCAATATCAGCTGCTGCAGACCAGTCTGAATGAATACCTGACTGAACCATTGTCTGCTGACCAAATCGCCGAGGTACTGCGCAGGTATGAGAACCATTACGGACAGCACGGCCCGGACTCCCTGAATTCCTGATTCAAAAAAGTCGCAGCCATCAGATGTTTAATCTCTGTCGGCTACGACCAAAATATCCATATTACGCGCATAACGAAGCACTTTTCGTAAAATAGACTCTTTACCCCATCGTTTCCAGCGGGGGGTACTGGATTGGCCCAGAAGCATTTGCGTAGCCTGATGCTTTTGGGCCTCTTCGTTAATAACGCGCGCCAGATGCGTCAGCCCTTTACAACCAGGTTCGTACTGAATATTGAATTCACCGCCGAGCCGTGTAGTCAGCTTGTCGAACTTGTCTGCTTTGAGAGCAGACTCTCCGGTCAATGACTGCGGGCTTCCCATATGAATGTACGTAACGATCAGCCGGGCTTTTAGCCGATAGGCAATACGGAATCCTCTTCGGATCAGTCGTTCCGCTTCATGATCCAGCTTGACTCCGACGAATATAATTTCCTCACGATGCCATGGCCCGCGCAAGGAGTCTATGCGTTCCCAGGATTCGAGACGATCATCTACATCATCGGCAACTTCACGCAGTGCCAGCTCGCGTAGTGCAATCAGATTGCCCAGTTTGAAAAAATGATTCATCGCCTGCTCTACTTTGGCAGCTGCATAGATTTTGCCTTCTTCCAGCCGCTGCTGCAAGGTCTGCGGCGTCACATCAATCAACTCAACTTCGTCTGCCAGATGCAGAATCGAATCGGGAACGGTCTCACGGACGCGGATTCCGGTGATCTGTTCAACAGCATCATTGAGACTTTCCAGATGCTGAATATTTACAGTGGAAATAACCGAGATTCCTGCTTCCAGCAATTCCCTGATATCCTCATACCGCTTGCTGTTACGGCTTCCCGGTACATTTGTATGGGCAAGTTCATCAATCAGTGCCACTTCGGGATTACGTGCAAGTACCGCATCAAGATCCATTTCTTCCAGCTGTCGATCGCCATAGGCGATTTTGCATTTGGGAATCATCGGCAGTGTAGCTGATTGGGCAGCCGTCTCCTGTCGTCCATGCGTCTCCAGCAATCCAATGACTACATCAATCCCCTGTCTCAGCAGCTCATTGCCTTCTCGCAGCATCGTATACGTTTTGCCTACACCTGGGGCTGCACCTACATAAACTTTGAATGTTCCTCGTTTGATCTGATCGATTTTCCGTTCGATTTCTTCGGAAGGTAGACGCCGGTAGACCTCGTTTCTTTTGACTGCGCCGGTACGGGCTGGCAGAATACGCTCTCCCTCCTGCTCGGCACGATCTGCCATTAGGAAAATATCGATATCCCGTGTATACAGCAGCAGACCGTTAATTACAGACCGGTTTATTATTTCCTGCCAGCGGTTCTGACGTGAATGTCCCAGCACGATACGGGTAACCTGATGTTCGCGGGCATAGTGCACCATCTGTCTGGGCAGCATCCGCCGCGAACGAATCGGAACTTCCTCGAAAACGCCGCCGATCTGCCGGGTAAGCTCCTGAAATGCACTTTTGAATGTCTGCTCTTCTCTCGTCAGCTTGCGGTTGGAATTACGAAAGGAAACGACAAGCAGATCGCCGCTAAGTCGTCTGGCAATCTGCTGTCCCCGCCGGATATAGATCGATCCGTTCCAATGATATTGGGCCGAAACCATGATTCGTTCTGCAATACCGGTCGGCCCGGTCAATCCCTGCTCGGCACGATGCTTTTCCAGGGTACCGCCTACCCCTTCGGCTACCGTACGCAGTGCCAGTTCACGCAGGACAGCCAGATTACCACGCTCAAAATAATCGCGGTCAGCACTGTTATTCAAATGACCGGCAAAATAACGCTGGAGGATTACCTCCGGCGTTACATCAATCAGACGAACTTCATCCGCCTGCTCCAGTACATTGGCAGGGACCGTACATTTGACTTCACGACCAATATACTGCCGTGCCAGCTCTGCTACTCCCTCCAGCTCATACACATTGACCGTAACCATGATACTGATACCATGCTGCAGTAAATACTGAATATCTTCCCACCGCGTAGCATATTTGGCTTCCGGCCGATTGCGATGGGCAAGATGATCCACCAGCAGCACTTCCGGATTGCGGCTGACGATTTGTTCAATATTCAGATCCTTTTGCTCGGTCTGCTGTCCATCATCCTCTGTCCTGCTCCAGTGAATACTCGCGATTCGCTCCAGGTCTCCCAGCTGCTGCACGGTCTCGGGTCGGCGAAGTGTAGATACGGCACACATTGCCACATCGATTCCTTCCTGCTTGAGCAGTTGACCGTCCCGCAGCATATGATAAGTCTTACCGGAGCCGCTGACGGCTCCGATATAGACTTTGAGTTTGCCATGATGCAGCTTGGCGATCATTTGCAGCAGCTCTTCCGGTGTCTTGCGCCGAAAGGTGCTCATGATTGGGTACGCAGCTGCTGAACAGCCAGATTCAGCTTGAGTACGTTAACAGCGGGTTCACCGAAAATACCCAGCTGCGCAGACGTTGTATTTTCCTGTACCAGCGATTGCAGCTGTTCGGTTTTCAGACCGGTCAGCTGGCTGATACGCGGAATCTGGGCTGCTGCTGCCTGCGGAGTAATATCCGGGTCAAGACCGGAACCGGAATTGGTAACCAGATCAACAGGTAGGGCAGATACAGGCACATCCGGATTTTGCTTCTGCCAGGTAGTTACCGATTCTTCGATCCGTTTGATCAGATCCGGATTGGACGGTGCATAGTTCGGGGAGCCCGAGCCATTGGCATTGTAGTCGATGCTGGATACCCGTCCCTGAAAATAGTGCGGATCGGTAAAAGATTGCCCAATCAGCTCTGAACCAACCACATCCTGGTTGCTGTTATATACGAGGCTGCCTGCCGCTTGATGCGGCATGGCAACTTTGGCAATTCCGGTAATAGCAAGCTGGTACAGTACACAGCACAGAACAAAAAGTATTGCACTCGTACGTAATGTAATCCATACATTTTTCACGTTTATTCTTTCCTTTCCGAATAGGCGGTTAATCTTGCTCATGTATATACGAAAGCGATATGAAAAAGCTCAGATCCATCCTAGACAAACCACTGGATCAGCAAATCAATAACCTTGATCCCGATAAAAGGTACGACTACACCGCCAAATCCATAAATAAACAAGTTACGCTGCAGCAGCCGGCTGGAACTCATCGGCTTGTAGGCGACCCCTTTCATCGCCAGCGGAATCAGAATCGGAATAATGACCGCATTGAAAATCAGTGCCGACAGAATCGCCGAAGTGGGTGAATGCAGATTCATTACATTTAGCAGCTGCATCTGCGGAATAGCCACCATGAACATAGCCGGAATAATCGCAAAATATTTGGCAATATCATTGGCAATACTGAATGTGGTCAGACTGCCGCGTGTCATAAGCAGCTGTTTTCCGATCGCTACTACTTCGATAATTTTGGAAGGATCAGAGTCCAGATCGATCATATTGGCAGCTTCCTTGGCTGCTACCGTACCGCTGTTCATTGCAATCCCTACATCGGCCTGCGCCAATGCCGGAGCATCATTTGTACCGTCTCCGGTCATAGCGACCAGCTTGCCTTCTGCCTGTTCACGGCGAATCACAGCAATTTTGTCCTCAGGGGTACTTTCGGCGATATAATCATCGACCCCTGCTTCCCGTGCTATCGTTGCAGCAGTCAGCGGATTATCACCGGTACACATAATCGTCTTGATACCCATGCTGCGCATCTGTTCAAAACGTTCTTTCATGCCTGCTTTGACCGTATCCTTGAGATAGATCAATCCATAGATCGTATGATCCACCGCTACTGCCAATGGTGTACCTCCTGCCGAAGCGATAGCATCGCTATTAGCCTGCAGGGAAGGAGGAATCGTTCCTCCTTGCTCGGTTACCCAGTTTTTGACTGCATCAACAGCTCCCTTACGCACTTTGCGGCCATCCGGCAGATTCAGACCGCTCATGCGCGTCTCTGCCCGGAACTCGATAATTTCCGCACCCATCCCCAATTCCTGATCGTAAGTCCAGGCCTGCTTTTTCATAAGTTCCAGTACGGATCGTCCCTCTGGTGTCTCATCGTAGGTTGAGCTGATCGCTGCCCAGTATCCTACCTCCTGTGCAGTATGTTCATCTGTCGGTACAAATTCGCTCGCCATCCGGTTACCGTAGGTGATCGTACCTGTTTTGTCCAGAATAATCGTGTTGATATCACCGGAAGCTTCGACAGCTTTCCCTGACATAGCCAGTACATTAAATCGTGTAACCCTGTCCATACCGGCAATCCCGATAGCAGACAGCAGACCACCGATTGTTGTTGGGATCAGACAAACCAGCAGAGCAATCAGCACCGGAACCGCCAGATCAATCTCCAGATAATTGGCCATAAAAGGCAAAGTGACAACTACCATCAAAAAGATAATAGTTAGGCTTATCAATACTGTGTTTAACGCAATTTCATTAGGTGTCTTCTGGCGCTCGGCACCCTCGACCAGACTGATCATCCGATCCATAAAGGATTCGCCGGGGTCACTTGTAATACGTATCATAATCTCGTCACTGATGACCATTGTCCCTCCGGTCACCGAGCTGAAGTCTCCCCCTGCTTCCTTGATGACTGGAGCCGATTCACCGGTAATAGCAGATTCGTCTACTGATGCCAGTCCCTTAATAACTTCACCGTCTCCAGGAATCATCTCTCCCTGGGATACTCGTACAATATCGCCTTTGCGCAGATCGGTAGAAGGCACTTCCATTACTTTGTCGCCATCGACCCGATGAGCCATAATTTCCTTTTTGGTCTTTTTGAGAGAATCTGCCTGGGCTTTGCCCCGTCCTTCTGCCAGTGCTTCGGCAAAGTTGGCAAACAGTATGGTGAACAGTAAAATAACAGCTACTGCTATATTGAAGCCGGTCGATACCGATTCTCCAAACGCATTGGGAACAAAAATCAGTAAAATACTGATGATCAGACCTACTTCAACTACAAACATGACCGGATTTTTCATCATTAATCTGGGATTTAACTTTATGACCGATTGCTGTAAAGCTTTACTAATCAGTTCCCGGTTCATCACGGAAGCTTGATTTTTCATTGCTGATTCCTCCACTTGAAATGTCTCTATTTTCGCGATGCTTTATTTTATTAGCGCAGATAAACTGCTGTCCTATAATGAAGAATTGCGGCCAAGTGATCACGTCGGTTATTCTCCTGGCTGCAGCCTCTCCATCTTTTTACAAAGTTAGCTGTTCCGCAATCGGTCCCAGTACCAGTGCCGGGAAAAAGGTTAATGCACCTACGATAACTACAGCCACGACAAATACCAGACCAAACAGCGGCTGATCGGTACGCAATGTTCCGCTCGTCTCGGGTACAGGCTTTTTCATCAGCAGCGATCCGGCTACTGCCAGCAAAGTTACCATTGAAAAATAGCGTGCAATAAACATAACGGCACCTGTCGATACATTCCAGAATATCGTATTATCGCCCAATCCTTCAAAGCCCGAACCATTGTTGGCTGCCGAGGAAGTAAATTCGTACAGCACCTGGGTCAACCCATGATAGCCCGGATTCGAAATGGTATCCGGATACGCCATGAGTGCAATAGCGGTTGGTGCCAGAATCAGCAGCGGCTGGATCAGCAGCGTCACTGCAATCAGCTTCATCTCTCTGCCTTCAATTTTGCGCCCCAGGAACTCCGGTGTTCGTCCAACCATCAGTCCGGACAGGAAGACCGCGATAATGGCGTACATCAGTACATTGAGCACACCGACTCCTGAACCGCCAAAGACGGTATTTAGCATCATATTGCCTATAGCGACCATGCCTGCGATTGGTGTCAATGTATCATGCATTGTATTGACAGCACCTGTCTCCGATGCGGTCGTTACAACCGAATAGAAAGAAGATTGCTCCACACCAATCCGTACTTCCTTGCCTTCCATCGATCCGGTGCCCTGCTGGATACCTGCCTGTTGAATCAACGGGTTACCCTGGTGCTCACTGACCAGCGAGACGCTCAACATAACAATGAACATCATCATCATGGATACGAACAATACACGGCCCTGTTTGTTGTTGCCAACCATTTTGCCATATGTAAATGGCAGTGATACCGGCACCAGCATCATCAGAATAATTTGCAGCATATTACTGATGCCGCCCGGGTTTTCAAACGGATGTGCGGAGTTGGCTCCCATAAAGCCCCCACCATTGTTACCAAGCTCCTTGATTGCCAGGAAAGTCCCCATTGGTCCTGTAGCAATCTGCTGCTGTGCTCCTTCCAGTGTCTGTGCTGTCACTCCGGTCTGGAACGTCTGTGGTACGCCAAGACCGATCAAGATTATGGCTGCGACACATGCCAGCGGGAGCAGAATACGAGTCAATGCCCGTGTCAGATCGACGAAGAAATTCCCCAGTGGCTTGCCTGCCAGTCCACGAATAAAGGCAATCGCTACGGCAATACCTGTAGCTGGTGAGACAAACATCATAAACACGATAGCTGTCATCTGCGAGAATAACGATAATCCGCTTTCCCCGCTATAATGCTGAAGGTTCGTATTGGTCATAAAACTCACAGCTGTGTTGAAAGCTAGATCCGGGCTCATCGCTCCGATACCTGCCGGATTCAGCGGCAGCTTGTCCTGTACACGGAAAATCAGATAAACCACCAGCAATAACACCGTGTTGCTAATCAATACGGCCGCTGCATACTGCTTCCATGTCTGATTCTCCTGACGGATACCACCAATACGGTAAATTCCTTTTTCCAGCGGACCGAACCAGCGATCCAGTCGTCCAGGCGTATAATCAAATGCCCGTGCAATATAGCCGCCCATCGGACGAGCCAATAAAATAACAATAATCAGGGTTACTACAATGCCGATATATGGAAGAATACTCACAACGCTCTCTCCTGCCTATTTAAAATTTTTCCGGATAAATCAAGGCATAACACAGATACACCAGCAAACCAGCAATAATGATCCATAATAACCAGGTCACTTGTCATTCCCTCTTTCTCCAATGACTCGGGATGACCATTCTGCCAGTCCTCCAAGTGCGAATGCGATGAGTATTACCAATACAATCATCATAATGTCCAGCATAGTTTCGTTGCTCCTTCATAATAAGTTCGGATCCCTATCCACGGCCTGCAGCAGGCATCATTTGTCTGTAACGTTTATTTTCTTCGCCTGCCAGCCGTTTATTACGCTATAAATATAATATTACCAACACGTTGTTATGCGTATTATAAATAGTTGATCCTGTACTAACAGCCAAAATTGGCGCAAAAAAAGAAGCCTGGAGAAAAGCAGAACTTTTCTCCAGGCTTCCTGACAGCTGCCCGTCCTGTCGGTGCATCCAATTCATGCAGCACCAAACAAGCTTCGCAATCTGTTATAAGCCGGATATAAGTTCTCCCTGATACGCTGACGAGGTTAGCTGTCGGGTTCGGGCTGGAAGATTGCCCGTTCCGGAAGGTTCCGGAATTCACCCCGTGTCATAGGCAGTATGAACTGTACTCAGTTCGCAGATTACTATGACGTTTGGTTCCCCCGCTTTCCATGTTCAATGGAAACTAAGCGTTGTGACGTTTTCCTGTATGCTGCTCGGAGCATAATAAAACACAGAGTTTCTATACCCTGTGTCATGAATGGCACAAGTCCTACACTCCCTCTCCATCTGCGCTTACGAGGTTAGCTGTCGGATTCGGGCGGTGAGAGTCGCCCTACCTTCAGACCGATACCATGGTGATCGGCCAAAAGGATTCACCCCTTGCGGTACATATGGTGGCTCTCACACCGCCAGTACTCCCGCTTGATTGGTTCCCCCGTTTTCCGGTTATCCCGGAAACTCAGCAATTACAGAATATAAAACCCAATTATAATGACTGCCATTTACAGCAGCCGCCGATCCCAGATTGGTTGTCCAAATCTGTGAATCTCTAAATCCTGAAATGTATATTACGCCTGTCCTTGCTAACTGTAAAGGTGAAAGAAAAGGCAAAATGAACCTTGATGGTTCACAGATGTTCCTGTACAACAATTATTAATTTTTTATCTATCCGAACCTCTATTTTGCTCCGTTTTACTTTCATTTGCTTGAATTCGACTTTATTTTCATTCTTGTTAACATGGATTTTTGCAAAATAATGAAAATGAATATGTCATTCTTTTCATGAGTGTCACGTTCTGCTCTCCTTCTCGAAATCATAGCTTGTATATATCACAAAAAGCCGAAGCATCTACAATGCTCCGGCAACTGTTGCTTATAGCCTGATGTCCACTAAATAAGCAGGCTGAATAGAGATCCGCACAAAATGGCCTGCCCTGCAATCCAATCTGTAAGATCAGCGGGTATGACGTATCCATATATCCTGCTGCTCATCGGTCATTTCTCCGATCATTTGCGAGAAATTCACGTATTGAGCAAAAGCATCCTTGAGTAATTCAAATTGGGCAAATGTTCCGGTGAACTTTTCCAGTGTCACCGAGCCGCCTATCGATTCCAGATTACCGATACTGCAGCCTTCCATTAGCTTGAGCTCTTTGAGTGCTGGCAGATCGGCCAGAGCGGAAATATCCTCGATCTGGGAATCATACAGAGTAAGACACTCCAATTGACTGTAACTGCTCAGATAGTGGATATGTGGCTTGTGCAGCGCGCCGATATACAGCTTGCGCAGCGGTAGCATACGCCCCAGCTGCTCCCAGTCTTCTTCCTCCCATTCATCAGCTCCGAGAATAGTCAGTTCGCATAGCTTCGGCAGGCTGGCGATAAATGCAGCTGCCTGACGGGTCGGTGCCGAGATTGCCAGCTTGTGCAGCGTCGTCAATTGAGCAAGTGAGGAATAATCCTGCACGGCTGTACCACGGCAATCCAGCTCAGATAGACGTGACAGATTGGTCAGCGGCTTCAGGTCTTGCACCTGGGTGTCCTCAATATTCAAAATCTGCAGATAAGGCAAATTCTGCAGCGGCGACAGATCACGTACCGGATTACGGAACAGATGCAGCTTTTTCAGTTCTCGGCAGTGGGCTAGCGGCGTAATATCCTCGATCTCATTACGGTTCAGCAGCAGCTCACGCACCTGGGTGCAGCGAGACAGCGGACGAATATCACTCAACTGCGCATCAGGCAAATAAATCTGATGGGCTGAAACAAACGACGCTGCATCTCCATAACCTTCTGTTATCAGATTGCGCCAGATTGGGTCCAGACTCGCAAACCAGGTATCCAGCTGTTCGCTCTCCTGCCCTTCGGACTGCTGCATAATGTGACCCATGGCATACATCTGTGCATCCCTGAGCAGACGGGATTGTTCATTCCGTCCATACATCCAGTATCCCATGCCCTCTTCTTCCACAACCGTATAATTCCCTTCACGCACCGTATCCCGCATGAAATGGATAAACTCGCCGAGACTTGGCGCAATCACATGCTTCATTTCCTCATCCCGGCCAAAGTTGATAATTTGCCCTGCTATGCCTTTTTCAGCCGGGTCCAGATCGATCCCGAGATGATTGCCTCCGCCATCGTGACAGAAAGGCAGCCAGCCTTTGTTGATATACTGCTCTTTGATCCAGCCCGATGGAATCGAATAATGATCGCCAAGCTCCTGATACTCCGGCTGCAGATCCGACCAGATTTTCCATTCGCTCACCATATCATCCAGACTCAAAAACTGAAGTCCAAAGAAAAGGCCGGGACCGTTGCGGGATTCCCCGTTGTGAATATGATAGAGCTGCTTTAATTCATCCGGAAATGTCACTCCTATTGCCTGTTCTGCCTGAGCAATCTCCACATCTCCGGCAGGTGGCAGCAGAAAGTCTTCCAGACTGTTCAGTTCCGGTCTCAAAATGGACTTGATTTCCTCGATCCATGTTCCTATCATATGCAAGCCTCCTTCTTCCTAACTTAAACCAATCTCTCCGTTTTCTATCCATGGCGATATGTAGACTGCCGGTATCGCTGACTATGTAATTCCGATTAATCCAGAAGAGCGCTGCGTTTGAAAATAAGAACGACTTCTCCGAGATCGCCCTGACTTGTGCTCGTATCAAAGGACGATACCAGCTCCCAACCGTCAAAGCCGAGATTATTCAACTCTTCCTGAAGAAGACGGTCATCGACCCGTCCATTTACAAAACCGGCTGCCGGTAATTTTAATGTTTTATATTCCCACTGACTCATGGTATGATCTTCCTTTCTCCAAAACAATTCGGCATTTGCCAAAAAGGGTATACAATGTATAGGAATAGCATGTATACCATAGTAACTGCCGATTATTAACTTTGTAGTCATGAATCGGAATCTTGACTTATTTGAACCGATCCAACAAGCTATATTGTAACATAATAACGATAAGGAGTTACACCAGACTCGTGATGAAGACTATAGGGCTTGTCCGCCATTTCAAAGTGAATAAGGAATTCCCCATTCGGCAGATGGTGACGGTTCGCGAGCTGGTCACCTGGCTGGAAGAGTATGATGTTGCCGACATCGAGGAAGGTCAGACGGATCTGCTGGGCCTGAATTGGGAGAAATGTTTTGCCAGTGATCTGCCCAGAGCGCTCAAAACAGCTCAGTATATTTACCCCGGAGAAATTATTATTATGCCCGAACTGCGAGAGATTACACCGCCTACCTTTCAGACCGAGCTGCGTTTTCCGTTTATTGGCTGGGCTGTGTTTGCCCGGATCGCTCCTCTACTGAGTCGGCGCTATAAACGCATGGTCGCCGAGACGGAAGCACGAATCGACCGTGCGCTGGATGTTATCCTGTCTTCGGATGCCGAGCATGTGCTGGTAGTCAGTCACTGGGCGCTGATGCTATATATGCGCAAGCAGCTGATCAAGCGTGGATTCACCGGACCGCGGATGCGAATGGTGGAGAATGGCAAACTGCATATTTTCCGGGATGCCGAAGCTCAGGCTGCTTTACGCCGGATGCCACGTTAATCGGATGCAATCTTATCCCTGAACAGTGAATCCGCTTGCTGTGCCTGCTCAAAATGTCTTATCGCTGCTACTCTACGAATACTCAAACACCCTGTACCGATTAACCGGACAGGGTGTTTTTCGTGAATCAATTAGATATGCGCTTCCATAGCCCGACCGCTGATAAACAGATCAATAGTCTCTTGCTCATATTCACTGAGCTCTCTGCCATATTGTTCTTGCAGCAGTCTGGCTGTGCTGTCCCGGTCATTCTCTGCATTCTGTACCAGCAGTGCTGTACGCTCCAGCAGTACCAGTTCCTGTTCGAATCGCTCGGCATCCCAGATCTCTGCGTGATGAGACAATACTACCGTATCGGCATCATACTTACGCAGCGACTGAATCAACTTCAGCGTAGTTGCTGGCGTATAGCAGTTGGGCGTTACATGAATATTCGGATATAATGCATCCCCGAGGAACAGTACTTTGTCTTCCTGGATATAGATAATCGAGGAATCGGCAGAATGATCTCCACCTACATGCTCGATAATACAATGCACACGTCCAAGATCCAGCTCCAGCTTGCGGTCAAAGGTAATATCCGGTGTGGGCAGCAGAATATCGCGTTCTTCGCCAAATTCCTTTTTGATAGCATCAGCGCAAAAAGCAATTTCGGTACCTTCCTCCACACGCCGGTCCAACTCTTCGTCTGTCCAAGACAGCTGCTGCATTTCCTTGATATGCTGCGTTGTCAGAGTCTGGGCAATAATGGTGGTATTCGCCTGATTCATGCCAAATACATGATCCCAATGCCAATGGGTCAGCACCAGCCAGCGGGGAGAAATATCGAGCTTCACCAACTGATCGATAAACAGCTGGATATGACTCGCGGAGTTCCCTGCATCGATCAACAAGGTTGAACGGGTACCTGTAACAGCCGCCAAAATAGGACGATCCGTTTCCTGGTAGGGAGTAAGATAATTAATATGGGAAGATAAATTCTGCATAATCTGCATAGACGGCAGCTCCTGTTCTGATTACATGCACCTGCACAATGGTAAGGCGCATCTTATGATAAATTCCATAGATGGATAGCGTATTCATGGGACAGTCCGGCTCTATATTGATCCAGACTATTTGGCATACGGACTATTTCTATATTTCCCTATTGTACTACATCTGATAGCTGTACCCAACGGCAGACAGATTACTGCATATCCGCTTCCCTGCTTCGTTCCATTAATGCCATCAGCTTCACCTCTGTCGCCGAATCCTGTACAGGCGTATAAATGCTGCAGCGCAGATCCCCACTTCCCTGTACGACCAGCGACGTCAATTCGAACAGCATCTTGCCTCCACGGGCATGACGGAATTCAATCACGACCTGCGGCGCCGAGCTGACTTTGCTGTGCTGCCATAATGAGCGAAAATCCGGATACAGACTCATCATTTCATTTAAAAACTGCTCATACCATTCATCCTCTACATACTGCCCATAGTAAGCACGGAAAATAGACAGAAAATCACCGGCAAAATCATCCCAGTTCACAGCGAGTCTGCGAAATTCCTTGCGGGCAAACAGCAGACTGATCATATTGCGCTGCGATTCGGGAATTTGCTCGAAATCCAGAAATACATGCTGTGCTGCCTCATTCCAGCCGACGATCTGGCAATGTCTGTCGGAGACGATAGTTGGGCAATATTTGAGCTGCTCCAGTATTTTGGTCAATGACGGGGAGATATGCGGCAGCTCTTCGGCAATAGGCGTTACACCATGCCCTTTATCGAGTGCCAGCGAGAACAGGTAACGCCGTTCATCCGAGTTCAATTGCAGGGCAGCAGCTACATTCTCCAGTACCGAAGCAGACACCTGGATATCTCTTCCCTGCTCCAACCAGGTGTACCAGGTAGTACTTACTCCCGCGAGCTGAGCTACCTCTTCCCGCCGCAGACCGGGTGTACGACGCCTTGTACCTGCGGTAAGTCCTACCGATGTAGGCAGAATTTTGGAACGCTGGGATTTAAGAAAAGCCGACAAGGCTAGTAAACGGGCCTGATGGTTCATAACTCCTCCTCGGTGAATACATTTGAATAAACCTGTTACTTATTATACTAGGATAAATGCTAACTTGTAATAGGATAATTTACATGCAAAAATACATATAGCAATCAATACAGCTACAAGGAGGAAGCCGTATGGAACGAGTAGTGATTACAGGGATGGGTATTGTTTCCCCCATCGGAAATAATGTAGATACGTTCTGGCAGCAATTGAGCAGTGGCCAATCAGGCATACGTTCTATTGATGCTTTTGATACCCAACGATATAAAAGTACTATTGCAGGTGTAGTGCAGGACTTTGATGCGGATGCTCTGTTCGGCCGCAAAGAAGCACGCCGGATGGATCGCTTTACCCAGTTTGCTATAGCGGCAGCGGATCAGGCGATACAGGATGCCGGTCTTGATATGAATCAGGTTAACCGGGAGCGTGTCGGTGTCTATGTCGGTTCAGGCATTGGTGGAATTCAATCGCTGTTGGATCAGCATCAGACTCTGCTGCAGCGCGGGCCGGAGCGAGTCAGTCCGACACTTGTACCTTCGATGATTGCCAATAGTGCTGCAGCCATGATCAGTATACGAATTGGTAGCTGGGGACCAACGCTCGCACCGGTTACAGCCTGTTCAATCGGCAATACCGCGATTGGAGAAGCGATGCGTATGATTCGCGCTGGAGATGCCGATGTGATTATTGCAGGGGGCACCGAATCGGCGACCAATGAAGTTTCTCTTGCCAGCTTTGGCAATGCAACAGCGGTATCCACCCGCAATGATGCACCGGAGGCTGCCAGTCGTCCTTTTGACCAAGACCGTGACGGATTTGTAATGTCCGAGGGGGCCGGTATTGTCGTGCTGGAATCTCTCAGTCATGCTTTGAGCCGCCAGGCTCCCATCTATGCAGAAGTAATCGGCTACGGCGCCAGCTCGGATGCCTATCATATGGTCGCTACCCACCCCGAAGGTCGAGGTGCACTGCTGGCGATGAAAACAGCACTGGCTAATGCGCGCATTACACCGGAGCAGGTAGATGTCATCAGTGCACATGCTACAAGTACTGTGATCGGTGATATCTCGGAGACATTGGCTATCCGGCAGCTATTTGGCGAACATGCCTACAAACTGCCTGTCACTGCAAATAAGTCAATCACCGGCCATATGCTCGGCGCAGCAGGCGGTGCAGAAGCAATCGCGCTTGTACAGACGCTGCGCCATGGCCTGATTCCGCCTACTATCAATCTGGAACATCCCGATCCTGCTTGTGACCTGGACTACGTGCCTCATACGGCACGCAAAGCCAATATGCAGATCGGTTTGTCGAACTCCTTTGGATTTGGTGGTCATAATGCTGTAATTGTACTGAAGCGATACGAGGAATAATCGAAGAATACAAAAAATCAGCCGGGGGCATTCACCCGGCTTTTTTCTGTCGATACATGTGAAAAAGCACCGGCAGATGCCGGAGCTGTGGTGATTGCTGGACAGGCAGAATATAGCTGCGCAAATATTCAGTCTACCTGACGGGTTACAATCAGTTTATGTTTGTAGGGTTCGGCGACCTTAAGAATAGCAGGCTTAGACTCATATTCAAACCGGTGATTCCAATATAACCGGTCAATCAGCCCTATTACATTCAAGCGATCCCGATCCGGGTCTGTGCCAATTTTCTGCCTTAGAAAACGCTGCAGCATTCTGCCATCCCGTACAAATGGATGAGGTGTCAGGAAAATGATCTGGTCTGCCAGCGCAAAGCTCGGAATAAGCCATTCCATCAAATTCCCTTCCACGATCCATTCATCCCTGCCGATAATATCCAGCAGCATACGCTGCCGTACAACCGGTGTGTTGCGACGTCTTTTTTTGCCTTCATTGTTCCAAAGGACGGATTCCAGCGAATAGTTGGGTATATCCAATCGCTCAGACAGCCTCGCAGCCAGCTCGGTTTTGCCGCTGCCGGGTGCTCCCACAATATGTATTCTTTTGGCCAACGACATAGTCACTACCTCCCCAAGATTACCCCGCGCCGGTGAATAATCGTTCAGCCAAAGGCTCTACGTACTATCTTCACCATTTTGTTGTTTCCTTTTTCCTATGGGCAGTAGATATCGTCTACCCTCTATTTCAATTATTAACCAGAAGTAAATGAACATGCACCAATACATCAGGCGTACCTATATTGCTGTTTCACATACATTTTTATAGCTGTTCCTGTGTTGCAGTTGCTCTTGTATAGGCAGTCAATTTTTGAAATCAGCTTTCAAACAGATCTGGAAATCGATGTTATAATAGTAACAGAATTTCCACAGGGAGGGAAAAAACCATAAAAAAGATGATAACCAAATCAGCTGGAAGCTTTTTCGTTATTGGTTAAAGATCCCGCGTATCCTGCGCATAAGTATTATACCGTTGGTATTGCTAATCATCGCCGTCCTCGGCTGGATCCACATTTTCCGGTATGGCTGGTAGAAGAGCGTATCCTTTGACCGGTTTTATTCGTTTACATCATATCAGCAGAAGCACTGGAATAGATAGAGAGGTACGGTACGCCTATGTGATCTTTGGAAACAACGGTACGGATTACGCAAAATGTATCTGTCTATTGTACTGCATGATCTGCTGAACACGACGTTATGCATCCTTTCCAGTACCGGATTACTGGATAATTTCGTTTTATTTTACTTGGAACAAACAAAGGAGGGCCCCATTATGGCCTTTGTACACTCCACTGCTCCTGCGGCAGCAAGTCATTCACAGCATTCCTGTTATTCGGATACTACTTCAGGCAATACATATTCTGATTCGGAATCCGCCAGCATTTCCATACAGCCTGTCCACAGCAGCACCTCATGGAATATGTCTTCGGCTTATTCTGATACAAATGGCAAAATAGAAGCATCTGTCCTGCCTAATCCCCGCTCTGACATACCTTATGCTGGTATGGATGATACGATCACTTCTTTTTCCGATCAGCAGGAACTACAATCACTGATGCACAGTCTGTACAAATACTGTCTGCATCTTACCCGTTCTGCCTGGGATGCAGAAGATCTGGTACAGGAGACCTGTCTGAAAACGATCTCACTGCTCACAGAATCAACAGCGATACAGCACATAAACCGGGAAGCCTATATGCTGCGTACCGCACGCAATCTATGGATCGATATTTTACGACGACGTACGACCTGGCAACACAAGCAGATTTTGCTGCAAAATTCTGCAGATCAACTGGATTGCCATAGCGATGCAGGCTATCAGCGGCTGGAATCCGAGTGGGCCGCCGCCCTTCTGCTGCATCAGCTATCTCCGTGGCAGCATGCTGTTTTTGTACTCCGCGATTTGTTTGGGTACCCGGCAGCAGAGACTGCCCGTATACTGGATACCACCGAAGGTGCGGTCAAGGCCGCACTTCATCGTGCGCGTGCTGTTGTGCGATCTATGCGCGAGCAAATCGAATCAGACGATGATGTTGCTCTCCCGTTGCCTGATAAACAGGATCAGAAATTATTGCGCAGCTATCTGTCTGCTTTTCGTAATGGACAGGCCGAAGATATGGTGCGACTGCTCCTCGATCCTGCTGTAGATCCAATCTCGATTGCTCCGCAGATCATCCGGCAGGCTCGCTATACACTGCGGCAGACAAAATCTGTACAATCAATACCTTATAACAATAAGCTGAACGGCAGCAGAACATGTATGCTAGTGTCTGCCTGATTTTAGAAAATAATTAAAAACATACCGAGAAGAATACCAATCTCGATTTCTTTTTTACTATTTAAATCTGTACAAACAAAGAAGAGACCTGTACGTAACGGTCTCTTCTTTGTTTGCTGCATCCTATTATACTTTTATACGAAGCAGCATTATTTGGGCATATTCTTCTTATTTCGATGTTTTACGATTATCCTTTTGTTGCACCAGCTGTCAGTCCATGTACCAGGAAGCGCTGCAGGAACATGTACAGCAGTGTAATCGGCAGAGCGACCAGCACCGAACCAGCTGCAAACAGTGTAAATTCCGTACTGGAATAACTGCTCACCAGTTCGTACAGTCCTACCGCCAGTGTCCAGTTTTCACGGGAGCGCAGGATCAGCCGGGCGAAAATAAAATCAACCCAAGCAGCGGTAAAAGTCGTTATGGCGATGTACGTCATAATCGGTGTCGACAGTGGCAAAATAATCAGCCGGAAAATCTGTGAATGACTCGCACCATCGAGCAGAGCTGATTCTTCAAGCGCCCGTGGAATCGTATCAAAGAAACCTTTGGCTACGAACATCCCCAGTGCAGCGCCAGATGTATACACCAGTATAAGCGCCCATGGCGAGTTCAGCAGATTCATCTGCAGCAGAATTACATAGACAGCGATCATACTCATGAACCCCGGAAACACCCCAGAATCAGAATGATCGACATCATGGTCTGTCTGCCTTTGAACCGGAAACGGGACATCGCATAAGCTGTCAGAACCTGCAGTAGTGTACCCAGCACCATACTGGTTACAGCGATTTTGAGCGTGTTCCAATACCATTTTAGATAAGGCAGATCTTTGTCCGATTGTGAACGGAACAGATCCATATAATGCTCAAGTGTCAGTTGGGTCGGAATCAGCGTCTCGCTGTACAGGGAGTCACCGACTTTGAACGAAGACAGAATAATCCACAGCGCGGGATAGATACAGACCAGCGCGATCAGCACGAGCAGTACATAGCTAAGCGCCAGATTGAGGCGTCTTTTTTGCTTCATTGGATCATATCCTCCTCTTTGAAGGAACGGCTTCGGCGGTAATTGTACAGCGAGAATGCCGCAATAATGATGAAAATAATAATTCCGATCGCCGAGGCAAAGTTATAACGCTGATTATCCAGTGTCAGCTTGTACAGCCAGGTGACGAGCAGATCGGTACTGCCTGCATACGCATAGTCTCCATTAGCTGGAAGACCATTCGTGAGCAGGAAGATCACGTTAAAGTTATTGATATTCCCGGCAAACTGCATAATCAGAATCGGTGCAGTCTGGAACAGGACAAACGGCATCGTGATATTGCGGAACTTCTGGAATCCGGTCGCTCCATCTACTTCTGCTGCTTCATACAGATCACGCGGAATGGCGGTCAGTACGCCCAGTACCAGAATCATCGATACCGGAATACCAATCCACATATTGACCAGAATAACGGTTACTTTGGCCCAGAACGGATCATTTAGCCAAGGTACCCCGCCAAACCCCATCATACGCAAATACTGGTTTACCGGTCCAAACTGGTAATTCAGCAGATTACGCATAACGAGCAGCGAGATAAACTGCGGAATTGCATAAGGCAGAATAAACAGCGTACGCCAGAATCCTTTGAATTTGATACCGCGCTGTTCTATTAGCAGCGCTACCAGAATCCCGCCAAAATAAGTCGTTACCGTCGCTACAACGGCCCAGATAATCGTCCATGTAAATACTCCTACAAAGGTATGACTCCAGGCTTCCAGCGTAACCAGATTGGTAAAGGTACGCAGCCCTACCCAATCCACCAGACTTTTCGGCGGGATATGATCCGGTGCCGAATAGTTGGTAAATGCCATTAACACCATAAAGATAATCGGCAAAATCGTAAATACGAGCACACCAATTGCAGGCAGCGTCAGCAGTACATACGGAAATCCCTGATTACCAAGCAAACGCCAGGTTTCACGGAAACTATTCACTTTTTCCCTGCGTTCACGGCGCTTGCCAATACGATAAGCATCCTTGATATTGGCAATATAAAAACATACCAGCAGTCCGATATACAGCAATGCTACCAGACCATAGATCATCATGAAAATGGAATGATCTCCAGGTACATTGCGGTACAAACGACCGATTTTCTCCATATGGGCAGGCTGTTCACCCAGTGTGACCAGCCCCCACAGATTATATGCCAGACTGGTAACAATCAGATACAGACTGACCAGCTCGGCAACTAAAAAGATAATGCCTTTTGTCCATTGACGGTTGTACATCTGACCCAGACCCATGAATATAGCGGACAGCAGAGCCGCTATGCCGGCATTCCCCATACCTGCAGCTCGATTATGATCGGCGATAGCTTTATTCATTCTTATTGTCCTGTCTGGATATTACTCTTCATTTGCTTAACCATATTATCCAGAGCTGCTTTTGGATCTTTGTTGTCATTCCAGATCGAAGACATCGCTGCTTCCATCGGTGACCAGAATTGTGCTGTAGCAGGGATTGATGGCATTGGTACAGAATTCTCGAACTGCTTCAGGAATACGGATGCGATCGGATCGCTCTGTACCGTTTCGCTCGCAGCAGCCTTGGTATTGGCTGGAAGCGCACCGTTCATCTCAAAGTTCTTGACCTGCCACTCTTCCGAAGTGATAAAGTCCGCGAACATTTTGGATGCATTTGGATATTTGGTATATGCATTAACAAAGTAAGCTTTGACACCAGAGAATGGCGTCATTGGCTTGCCATTAGGCAGGTTCGGATACATACCTACACCCAGGTTTTTCACCGATTCCTTGAGTGAGCCGGTATCCCATGGTCCGCTGATATTCATAGCCAGTTTGTTTGAGGTAAACAGGGATTTCTTGATATCCGCATTGATATCGGATGTTTTGAGCGGCAGGATTTTGTTGAGGCTCTGGATAAACTTGGCACCTTCTACCGCTTGCTCATTGTTCATACCGATATCGGTTGCATCCGTACCTTCTTTACCAAACAGGTAAGCTCCATATCCACCCAGGAACGGGAATACATAATAGCCATTGCCGACTTCCCACATAATCGCGAACTTGTTGGCTTTGGTATCATTGAATGTATTGGCAAAGTCCACTACGCCTTTCCAGTCCTGCGGTACTTCCTTGATCAGATCCTTATTATAAAAAACAGCTGTTGTCTCTACCGATTTGGGATATCCGTACAGAATATTCTCATAGGTAAGCGCCTTCACAGCCAGCTCACTGTTACGACCACGTGTATCTTCCTCGAACCAGTCGTTAGGCATCAGTACGCCTGCAGATACACCCTGACCGATCTGGTCGTGTACACCTGCGAACACGTCGGCACCTACACCTGCCGGACCATCGGTCACCATTTGCACCATCGATTTATCCGGTCCCAACTCGGCAAAAGTAACATCCACATTATATTTTTCCTTGAATGCTTTGGCTGCTTCTTCGATAAATGCTTTTTGATCGCCACTATCCCATACCGTCAGCTTGGCACCATCTTCCGGTTTCATCTCCTGCATTTCTTCTCCAGCACCAGCGGCAGGATCGGCTGTTTGCCCTGCTCCTGTACCACTTGGTCCTCCACACGCCGATACCAGCAGCATCATGATCAGAATAGAGCTCAATATTCCCCAGTTCCGTTTACGTGACATATCTTCTTCATCCTTCCGCTCCGTATTAGCTTGTGAGCGCTTTCCATGCACGGTTCATAAGAGGATTATGCAAATGATAATACGGTTCCCTCCCTGCTTGTCTATGTGCAGTTCAGGAAAGTGCCTGCCGGTGTGCATAATAATACTATGTATGTGCAAACGTTTGTTCAAGTTACAGCGTTTCTCCTCTTATTTAGCTGTACCTATGTACTGCAATCTGTAATTTACTACATATTGCTTTTAGAAAGCGCTTTATTAAGCAAATTCATCATAACTCAAATCTTTTATTAGTTAAAACGTTTGCACAGATGATTTTGGGCTATTTTCCGTCATTTATGGTACATTATATAGAGTATGCTTAATATTTCTTCTTCTCATGCATTTTATTGGAATTTTACAGCTGCTGCCTGATCTGTTAATTTTACAGTTTACATGATAGCGCGATTTCGATTACCATAGATACACATCGGTTAGACGAAATATACATCATGGATTCATGCTTGTTCGCTCCTGTATTTCCGCCTGGCGGATTCATTACCCTGAACGGCATCCTTTTGTACTTGCCGCTGCATAACAGGGATTCTGCTTGTTGTTTTGCTTTGTTGGACAGAATGATTCTGTCTGATCATACATTTTAATCCTGGAGGTACATATGTCAGTTACGATCAAAGATGTCGCCAAAAAGGCGGGCGTATCTCCTTCTACCGTTTCGCGTGTATTATCCAATCATCCGCGAATCAGTCACGCCACTTCCGAAAAAGTAAAAGCCATTATGCTGGAAATGGGCTATCATCCCAATATTATGGCCAAGAGCCTCGTATCCAAAACGACTCACAGTCTGGGCGTGATTCTGCCCAAGCCTGCGGAAGAATTATTTCTGAATACCTTTTTTATGGAGCTAATTCGCGGTATTGTCGCTCAGGCCAATCGCAGTGGCTACGATGTGGTCCTCAGCTCCGGTTCCAGTGAGCAGGAAGAGGTCGAGGCGGTATCGCGTCTCGTATACGGTGGACGGATCGATGGAGCTATCCTGCTCTATTCCCGTAAAAATGATCCGGTTGTCGATTTTCTCAGCCGAAATCATTTTCCTGCTGTTCTCGTCGGACGCAGTGAGCAGCATAAAAATATTATTTCTGTAGATACGGATAATGTGCAGGCTGCTGCCGATGCAACGCGTCATCTCATCCAGATGGGCCATCAGCGTATCGGTTTTGTGAGTGGTCCTCCCGAACTCGTCGTCTCGCTTGACCGAATGGAAGGATTCAAGATGGCGCTCAATGAAGCCAATCTGGAGTTTCACAAAGACTGGATTGTCGAAGGCGAATTTTTGCAGGAGAGCGGCTACCGGGCGATGTCCTTTTTCATGAATCTGCCGGAGCGTCCTACCGCATTGGTCGTTGTCGATGATATCGTTAGCTTTGGTATCCTGCGTGGACTGCATGAGCTAGGATATAAGGTACCTGAGGATATCGCAATCGTGAGCTTTAATAATATCGCTCTCTCCGAGCTGTCGACTCCCCCGCTGAGCAGTGTGGATATCGGCATTTATCATCTGGGATATACCGCTTCCCAGGCATTGATTCAGGCGATTCAGGAAAAGGACCCTGACAAACTGGTGCATCAGCGTCATATTGTGCCGCATCGTCTGATTCTGCGTCAATCTTCAATGTTCGCTCCTTCGCGCAATTGATTCGGTCTCTTTATCTTCAGTGCCCTTTCTGTGCGTAAGGTAAGTCGACTGTATTAGTAAGCACACAACAAAGCCGTGTCGTTATGCTCTCCAACCTCTGGACAGCGTAATCGCCCGGCTTTTTGAATTGTACTTTACAGTCGATTATTGATTGTTGCTACAAGTACGCTTTGTATCCAAGCGTATGTATAAATTTCTGAATTTAATGTAATTTTAAGGTGAACATCACATTTTATTAAACAAAGGACGATACAATAGGTATACAGATCAGGCAAACACGTCCAGCCCACATCTGCCGCTTACCTTTTTATTATATTGTATTGAACTATCTGGTTAATGCTTTTACTCTATATTGAGGAGGGTTACATCATGAAAAAGGATACTGATCTATCCCTGTGGATGACCCAATTTCTATGCAGTTCCGATTCCATCAAAGAAGTACGTATGGAAGAAGCCGAGCAGGAACATAACCCGCTACTGCTGGAGAGCATCCGCTTTCACCTGGAACTGCGCAATCGTCACGATCTGCTAGAACATCATTCACTGAAATAATCGAATCTCGTCCTATTCCCTCATTTGCTTAGCAGATGGGGGTATTTGCTATATGAAGATTATGGTACAGCAGGATATCTGCACATAGGAATCACACCCATATACAGATCCAGCACCCTATTCTTTGCTGTCTTGTTTTTGATTAAGACGTCTATAAATAGCCTGGAGCTGGTCATATTTCTGCTCGATATTAACCGCATATCCATGACTTACTATATCTGCTTCTCCCAGATGATCAAATACAACTCGCAGCGGAGTATGAATTTCCGTAAAAAAGACGCCTTCCATAAACAGATCATGCAGTTCATGAATATGAAATATCTCCTCGAACACTGTACTTTCACACTTGATCCGTCCATCTTGATAGACCGTCAGATAAACAAGATAATTCTGCTGTTCCCGTCGCATAAAGATAAAGCTGCCATCTCCACGTACCGGTGTATAATCTTCCTCCGACGGTACATAAAAATCTTCCGGTTCAGCCAATGGAATAATCCGGCGCTGTTCCATTTTCATCTTTTCCTCCAGCGTCATTTTATAAATATTGGTCATGGAAGGATTCAGATCATGCAGGATATTAACGATACGCTCATAATAGCCATCCTGGTCATAATTCCATTTTCCTCCCAGTACACGGAAGCTTCCCAGATCAAACACTAGAATAGATTCGCGTTCCGGTACAGATGCCGTAAGCCAGCCCAGTTCGATCTTCTGGGATAATCCTTGCATATCGACCAATTCCCAGCAGTTGACCATACCATCTTCAAAAATATGCACATTGATATACATGTATTCTCCATTACTGATAAAACCGGGGATCGTAGTGCCTTCAATAGTTTTTTGTCTGCTAATTTTATGCATTTTTTTCTTCTCCTTTTGGTACGTCCTGCGAAAACGCCTTTTTTGATATTGCTTTATCTATCTATTAATTAATTTCTTACCTTCTTAATCATTTATTTTCACATAATGTGGATGAAGATTCAAATGGTGGAATTGATTATAGCCCGGCAGCCCTTCTAAATACAGAGGAGAAAGCAGCAAAAAGACCGGCCTGAAATGATAGTATTCTACCATTTTAGGCCGGTCTCTATTTATACAAGCAATTTTTGCTATAATAGCAGACAGTACTACTTCGTACTATACTCTGACTTCGTATTAATCGTTATCGTTGTCATCCTCATCATTATCAAAATCCTTGTCGACTGTAGTTACTTTGCCGGTAGCCGCATCAATCTCTACAGTAGCTTCGCCGCCCGTGATGCGCAGGTCAACCTCATACTGAATTCGTCCATCCTCTTCATCGCGCTCAATACCGGTAACGGTACCGCTCACCTGAACTTTGGCGATTTGTGCAGCCTGTTCGTTGGTTTTCACTTTCAGATTGGCATTATTCACATTTTGACGTTCACGGATGGTCGCTTCGTTGTCGTCATTATCATCGGTAACGGTACGAATAACACTGCCATTCAGTGCGTTAATATGCACGTCCACATCAGCTGCTTGCGGACGATCGACATCGACTTCATAATACAGCTGACCGCGCTCACGATCCAGTTCGATACTTTCCACTGTACCGCCTGGTACTTTTTGCAGAGCAATCGTTTCTGCTTTTTGTATACCGATGACATTATTTAGATTGTTCTGATTATTCGATGTGCCACCGCTTGTAGCAGCAAATACGCTGCCTGCTGTTCCCAGGGTAATGGCTGCAGTAAGTACGCTAATTCCAACTTTTTTGTTCATCATAAGTAACTCCTCCTCATATGGTGTGCTGTTTATCGGGTATGCTTATACTATAAAGTTCCCGAATGAGACGAAGATTACAGCAACATTAGAATTTGATGAGAAGCCCTTCTGATCAAATAGATACTCAAATTATGACTCCGGTTCGTCAGCATCATCCCAGGTAACCGACATGACTTCACCAGAAATAGCGTTGATCTGTACCGTAGCTTCGCGATCATCGGCTGTATCAATCTCTACCAGATAATAGCGCTGCCCCTGCTTGTCCCCATGTTCATAGTCGGTATCATCGACTGTTCCCTGTACCTGTCGCAGCGCGATTTGCTCGGCTTTTTCTGCGCTGATCACCCCTGATGGGGATACGTTTCCAGATTGGGAAGATTGATTACTTTGGGATGTATCGGCTGGATTGGGTTCATTGCCAGATGAATGATGGTCTGATGAAACCGCAGACGATGAAGTGGATGGATTTTGCTGCTGGTCAGAAGGCTCCGGATTCGGTGATGACGAAGACGGATTGTTGTGGTTATTGTTATTTTTATCGGTCGCAGCCGTGCCCGTTGAATGCTGGCTCGTGGAAGTATTGTTCGCTGACGATGCACTATCCACACGCTTAATAGACTGGATATCTCCATTTTGTGCCCCCAGCACCATATCATAGATACCCTGTTCCGACTGCAGCCGGATGCTGTACGTATTTCCCTGCTGGATTAAGCGAGTAATTTCTCCCGGATATTCTGCCAATACCCGTTGGTTGACTTCTTCCACCGTGAGTGCCGGCGATGTCTGCAGCCATGTTCTCCAGATCAGGACACCTACACACAATATAATAATACTTGCGGCTACTCCTCCTGTGAGCCACCAGCGACGTTTGATCATGTCTGTTCCTCCCTGCATAATTGTCCCTTGTATATCGTTTGACGACTCTATGAATTCAATACGTATGCTGTAACTTTGCTATCATGAATCCACAGCTGGTCCAATCGTATATATTTCTTTCCAGTATACAGAGGTTCAATTAGAATTCGCTGAGAAAGAAGGCATCGAGGTCGGCGCTTCCGGCAAAGTCAAAATAGCACTCGTTCCTTGTCCAGCAACACTTTCCAGACGAATCGAAGCACCCAATGCTTCGGCGATTCGCCGGGCAAGAGTCAGGCCGAGGCCTGAACCACCCGTGTCCTGACGAACCCTCGCTTCGTCCACCCGGTAGAACCGGTCGAACACTTTATCCAGCTCGGCTGTCGGTATACCGATTCCATAATCGATAATTTTGATACATCGGTTGGAAGTGACGGCTGCCGTATGCTGACGCTTGCCTGAGGTGCCTTGCTGACGCGGCGTATGATCAAGAGACAGTTCGATAGTGATATCATCCACGCTGTACTTGCGTGCATTATCCAGCAAAATAAACATCATCTGACGCAGCTTGCCTGCATCGGTCTGGACAGAAAGCAGGTCCGGCTGCTGCTCCAGCTGTGGATCTACCCGAATCTCGATCCGGCGATGGTAGGCTGTATCAAACTCTCTGGCAAGCTGCTGTGCCTGTTCCAGCAGATCAACTGGCTCTACTGTCAGATTCCACTGTTCTTCGTGTCTTGCCAGCATCAGCAGCTGCTCGGTCATTTCCTTCATACGAACGGCTTCGGAATGGATAGCTTCTACTGATTCCGCAAATAGTTCAGGACGATCCATGCCACGGCGTTTTAACAAACTGGCATAGCTCTCGATAATCGTCAGCGGTGTACGCAGTTCATGCGAAGCATTGGAGACAAATTGCTTTTGCTTATCATAATTACTTTCCAGCAGATCCATCATGCTATTAAACGTGGCGCTCATCTCATAAAGTTCATCGCTGGAAGCTGACGGCATGGTTAACCGTTGAAACTGTCCGCTTCGACGAATATCCCGCATTGTAGCCGTAATCGCAGCTATCGGACGAATAATAATCCGCCCAAGCACATGACCAGACAGAAATACCGGAATCATCGCCAGCCCGGTTACGATCAACAGTACAATCCGCAGAGCACGCAGGTATTCACCGGTCTGGCGTAGACTCTCGGTGATCTGAATATTGATAACCTGTCCGTCATTCCAGATTACAGGTACCGATACAAATACATAACGCTGCTGCTCATAGGTAATAATCTCTGCTGTACGTTCTTGCAGATATTGTACAGGGCGCTTAGCTAGCTGCTGTTGATCGGCTGATGTCACGAGCAGTGTATTGCTGCCTGTCTCGCGTACGATCCAAATCATCCCTTCTACCGGAACATAAGCTCGTAGCAAATCGGCAGCAGGCGTATCTACCGATGACTGGCGCATGTTATCCGCAGTTTTGTTTGTCTGCGACTCGATCCGGCTCTGCTGCTGTTGAAGCGTCATTGTACTGAATACAATATAGACAATCAGATTGGTGGTCAGAAACAACAGGGCAAATAATACGGATGAGTACAGATGAATCTTGGTACGCAGCTTCATGTGTTATCACGAAGTACATATCCTACACCGCGAACCGTATGAATCAATTCACGATCATATCCTTCGTCCACCTTTTTGCGGACATAGCGTATGTACACATCCACTACATTGGTATCCCCATAGTAATCATAGCCCCAGACTCCAGCCAGAATCTGGTCCCGGTTCAGTACCTGACGCTGATTACGCAGCAAATAAGCCAGCAGATCGAATTCTCTGGGGGTCAGCTCGATAGAATGACCATTTCGCTCCACTTCACGAGTACCTTCATTCAGGCGAAGTTCCCCGGCCGAGAGCCACCCGGCATCTTCCGGTATAGCTGCTGCCTGCTGTTGTTCACGCAAACGAAGTGCGGCGCGAATACGTGCCAGCAGTTCTTCAATCTGAAATGGCTTGGTCACATAATCATTGGCTCCGAGATCCAGCCCGGATACTTTGTCTTCTACAGAATCCTTGGCTGTCAATAAAATGACCATGGTTGACGGATCATTGGTGCGTATACGACGCAGAATCTCGATACCACTCATCTCCGGCAGCATAACATCCAGCAGGATGAGATCCCAACTGTCCTCGCGATACATATCCCAGGCCTGGGCACCGTTATAAGCCTGAGACACTTCATACCCTTCTGCCTCTAGCTCGATCTGCAGCAGCCGGGATATTTTATGTTCGTCTTCTACGATCAAAATGCCTGACATATGAAGCCTCCTCTATCGTCCATCCTTTTATTCTTTCATGATTTTCTGGTAGCTGGCAATATCGAGCCAGCGATCAAATTTACGTCCGATCTGCCGAAAATGGGCGCATTTCTCATACCCATGACGTTCAAACAAACGGATACTGTTTATGTTCTCTGTACATACGGTAGCAACCAGCACATGGAATCCACTCTCGGCAGCGGCTTCTTCCAGAAAGCAAAGCGCCTGACTGCCCAGACCCTGACCGGTCTGGTCCGGATGAAGATAAACGGTGACTTCTGCCGTTGTATCATAGGCCTGCTTGTTTTTGTGCGGAGTCACCAGTATATAACCGGCAATATCAGCAGAAGCTTCTCCACTGCGAATAATATAGGATTTGTAATGAGCCGGTACATTCATCAGCTGCGCCCGCATCTGTTCCAGGGATAACGGTTCAGTATGAAAAGATACTGTTGTATTCAGCACATAATAATTGTAAATGGCTAAAACTTCCGGTACATGCTGTTCCTGTATCGGCTCAAATTGGATCGTCATCGTCATGATCAATATCTCCCCGTCCTATCAAATTATAAACTATAATGCATAATCCATTGCAGTCCGACAATTCCTTGTCGGCGCATTCCATGATCGACAAATCCGCTATGAATATACAGCTGCTGGGCCGGTTCATTTTTTACGTTAACAGCCAAAATGAGTTCTCGGATCTTCGGAAAATGCTGCCTTACCCAATCCGGTAGCTGGCGCATTGCCTGTCCCGCATATCCACGTCTCTGCTGGTGATAATCGATCAACAATGCCCGAATAAGCATAAGTTCCGGTAAGGAGGTACTGGTGTAAGATCGGTAAGATCCAATACCGCTGCCGATATGTAAAATAAAGAACCCCACCGCTTGCCCGGCAGCAGTAATGACTACCGGATAGCGATCAGGATCGGTCAAAGCCCGTTCAAGCACTTCTACCGGCAGAGCTGTAAAACGATGCTGTTCTGCCGGCAGTTCAAATTTCTTCAATGCTTCCAGATGCCCCGGATGATAGAACTCCATCTTGACCTCCGGTACAGACGAGGTCGAAGATGGAGGCTGAGATGAAGCAGATGGATCAGGTAACATATTTGACACTCCTGTCTTCAAAAAAGTACATGCCAACAATCAATACTCGACAGATCGGCTACAATGAAATCTCTCGACACCAGGATACTTTTCTCCCAGACTGCTTATAACAAATCCACTACGTCGATAAAACCCAACAGCTTCCTTGTCCGTCTCTGCAAACAGCTGAATATGAGGATAATCCCTGTGGTAAGCCTGTATCATTTGCCTGCCGATTCCTACATGCTGTTCATCAGGCATTACTGACAAGTGAGCAATCTCGTGCACAACCGAACTGTGAACATGGATACCCATCATTCCGGCAAGCCGCTCTGCCTGCACCCATCCATATAAATGAAAAGGATCACCCAATCTATATTGTGCATAGACCTGTTCTGTACGATACGGATTCCCCATAGATAGACCCAATAGCTGTAGAACAGTCTCCTCATAATCGCCTTTGTGCAGAAGGATTAATGGTCCGTCAGCCATGATCTAGCCTTAAATATACCGCACAGATAAGAACTGGTTGATCTATCCAATGATGCTTATTCATGTGTTATCCCGGCATAGAGCTTAACATCATGAAATCTGCCTTTGGCATACAGATGTTTGCGCAAAAGACCCTCGTACTGCATACCCAGTTTCTCCAGCACCCGGCCGGAACCGATATTTTCCGGCATACAGCGTGCTTCGATTCGCATCAGCTTCATCTGCTCCCGGCCAAATTGCAGAATAGCTTCCATGGCTTCGGTCATATAGCCCCGATTCCAATACGGACGTGCCAGTACATAACCTACTTCTGCGCGAAACTGCCTGATATTCCAGTCGATATAACCTGCGGTTCCAATCATTCGTCCGGACTCTTTATCCTGAATAGCCCAGGGCGCAACTTGTCCTTCGGCATACGTACTCAGCAAATATTCAATAAAATTATCCGCATCGTCAATTGTCTGATGCGTATGCCAGGTCACATAACGCGTGAGTTCCGAGTCTGATCCATATTGGTACATATCTTCCCGATCTTCCTTTGTTACCGGACGCAGCAGTAGCCGCTCCGTCTCCAATACCGGCAAATATCCGAATACATCTTCCACGCGCATATTCCACACTCCTTCGCTATTATGTACCGACTGTGAACCTTTTCCAAAATACAGTGTGTTCGCTAAAGATTATTTCGTATTTTATCACAAATAAAGCTTGCATTGCTCTCTTATATTTGCGGATAAAATGAACAAGACTGCCCCGGACGGGACAGTCTTGGAATCCATGCTATTTTGCTGACTTTTGTTATGATTTTACAGATTATTTTATTCTAGTCAATCGCAACAAGCTGCAGGTCAATTTCCTTTCCATTCCCGATAACGCTCCTGATCGTCCCACATTTTTGTGAAAATCGTATTCCATTGACCGGTCAACGCTGCATCATGAATAGCCAGCAGTACTTCATCATTCTCTTCGCTGGAAGCACGGGTATAATTGAAGGAACCTACAAGCGCTGTTTCTCCATCTACCAGCATTAGTTTCTCATGCATTTTGCCTTCAAACGTATTGATTCTAATCGGTACCCCTGCATCCACCAATCGCTGCAAATCGTCCAGATTGACTTTGGACTGATCGCTGATAATTCGTACCTGCACGCCGCGCTCTGCTGCTTTGGCAAGCGCTTTGACAATAGAACCACGCGATAAATTATACATTGCCAGATCAATAGACTGCTGGGCATTATTGATCGTCTTCAGTACCATTTGTTCTCCATCTTGTCCCTGTGAAGTAAATATATAATCAATATTCGCTGCATTTACAGCAGCAGACACGGATGGACTCGATCCAGCTGTTGCGGACACGTTGTTTTCGTTCGCTTCGGATGCTGTATTTTCCTGTGCAGCAGCTGCGTTAGTACTCTTCTCAGTAGAAGACAGATCGGACGAACAGGCACTGAGCACCAGGGCGCTACCCAATACCAGTACAGCCAATTTATTGATTCGCCAGAATCGTACGTTCCGGCTTGTAAACAGGTGATACCATTTCATAATTAATAATCCTTTCTATCGTTTCAGTGCTATGCTGAACGTTTTTTCTGCAGCATGTCATTGTATTCGGACTATAGTGGCATAAGCTTAGTTACTGTACTATCTATGAGACAATTCTTTTAGTATACGTTATATGACAGGATTTTGTCATGCCAAGGCTTCTTTCTAATCCAATATGTCTTCTATCTATTCTTATATCTATAGATAACACACATATCGCACAAATCAGCGGATGGTATATATATTTGCGATTTAATGAGCAGCTCTCGTTTTTTCTATTTATCAGAAACAATAATATTACGCTGCCTTATACATATCTATTTGTGACGATATTCAATTGGTTAGTCCACCTTTGTTCATCTATCACAAAAAGCCCTGCCTAAAATCAGACAGAGCTTTTGTAAATGACAATTATCGGATAACAAAGGATTATACGTAGGAATTGCGTGTGTAAGACAGCAGAATTTCAACGTTTACGATAGGCACGATGTTGCCATTCGATTCAAAAGCATTTGGCAGAATATCACGGCTGTTCACTTCCGGATTCTCGCGCAGATCAGATTCATCAATAATAGCAGTATTATCAAGTTCATCGACCAGCAGGGCAACACGGGAGCGACGCAGCAGAATCATTTTATCGGTTTCTTTGGGACTGTCATAAGACACGGCGAGCAGCTTCCGCAGATTTACGAGTGGATAAAGGGAACCACGAACCGTGATCAATCCTTCATGCCAGTCTTCTGCAAACGGCAATGGTGTTCCTTTTTTGGCCGGTTGAATCTCATCAATTTCATTAAAGTTAATCGCATAAGGCTGACCCGCCACATAAAAGACAATAAGTTCGATTTTCATATTTAATTGGCTCCTTGAATGTATTTCTGGCTTATGCATATGCATTTATAACTTATATCGACCAAATCATCATATTTGTTTAATTATTTATTTTTTATCTCAATTGTACGTACAACATTAATATAATATTGCTTTTTTATAAAGCTTGTCCTACAACATTATGGATTCAATATTGCTTTCTTGAAAAAAAAGTGCTAGGATTTAATCAAGTTATGTATGTACTTATTTATTATTAACATTTTTATTAATTAAACTTGTACGTACATTATTTTTATAATATTCATGTAAGCGTTACCTGAATATTGTAGAATGGTTCAATTTGAAAAAGGAGTGGGGAAACTATGAATTCATCTCAAACATTTAAAAATCCGATTGTCGAGCAGCGTGCTGATCCATGGGTGTACAAACATACGGATGGCTACTATTACTTTACAGCATCTGTACCTACCTATGATCGTCTGGAGATTCGTCGCTCTACTACGATCCAGGGTCTGGGAGATGCAGAAGCTGTAACCGTATGGCGCAAGCATGACCATGGTCCAATGAGTCAGCTGATCTGGGCACCGGAAATTCACTATATCCACGGTAAATGGTACATCTACTTTGCTGCTGCAGATGTAGACCATCCGGTCAATGATACATTCAACCACCGCATGTATGTCATCGAAACGGATGCGATTAATCCGCTGGAAGGCGAATGGGTAGAAAAAGGTCAGGTTATCACCGAATGGGAATCTTTTGCACTGGATGCTACTACGTTCCAGCACAATGACAAGCTGTACTATGTATGGGCACAGCGTGATTATGATATCCCGGGTAACTCCAACCTGTACCTGTCCGAAATGGAAAACCCATGGACACTGAAAGGTCCACAAATTATGCTGACCAAACCGGAACTGGAATGGGAAGTTATCGGATTCCTCGTGAATGAAGGACCGGCTGTACTTAAAAAGAACGGCAAAATCTTTATTACTTACTCTGCAAGCGCTACCGACATCAACTACTGCATGGGTCTGCTGAGTGCAGATGAAAACAGCGATCTGCTCGATATCAATTCCTGGCACAAAGCCGATCAGCCTGTATTCCGCAGCGCACCGGAAAACGGACAATATGGTCCCGGTCACAACAGCTTTACTCGTTCCGAGGATGACCAGCACGATGTACTGATCTATCATGCTCGTAACTACACAGAGATTGTAGGCGATCCGCTGCATGACCCTAACCGTCATACTCGTGCCCAACTGATCGAATGGAATGAAGATGGTACGCCAAACTTTGGCAAACCGGTACCGGACGAAGGATTCGTTCACTCCTGATTCAATAAACAGAAACTATACTGTGATTTGCTCACTCGCCTGAATATTGTATACAAATAGAGACAATGCTTCATATTGGATAGGAGGTTTACATCATGAAATTACCTAAATGGAATTTCTGGAATTTTGGCGGTCTTTTCTTCTTCTACTTCTTGATCTGGGCAGTTGTACTGGCCTTCCTGCCGATCTGGCTCAAAGAACAGGCAGGTCTTGATGCAGGTCAGACTGGTCTGGTCTTCTCCGCGATCTCACTGATCGCACTTTGTTACCAGCCGTTTTTCGGGGTTATCTCCGATAAGCTGGGCTTCCGGAAAAATCTGTTCTGGTTCGTTGTTTGTGCAGCCCTGTTGATGGGTCCTTTCTTCACCTGGGTATTTATTCCGATCCTGCAATTCAACATCTGGGTAGGCGCTATTATTGGTGGTATTTACCTCAGTGCCGTGTTCCAGGGTGGTGTAGGTGTTGTAGAAGCCTATATCGAACGTGCGAGCCGTGCCAGCTCGATTGAGTATGGACGTGTGCGTTTGTTCGGTTCTATCGCAGGTGCTACAGCTACATTGATTGGCGGTATGATGTATCTGGCCAATCCGATCAGTATTTTCTGGTTTGCATCCGCTTCGGCGGCTGTGCTGGGTATTCTGCTGCGTACAGCCAAAGTGGATACATCTTCTTCGGCCGCTGCAGCTGCTGATCCGGCAAGTGATGGTGGCGAGATTACCAAAGAACGGGTCTTCTCAATCTTCAAACTGCGTAATTTCTGGTTCCTGTCCCTGCTGATTGTAGGTACAGCGAGTGTCTATGATGTATTTGACCAACAGTTCCCGAACTATTACAACCAATTCTTCCCGACCACAGCGATTGGTACACAGCGTTTCAGTGAGCTGGTCTCCCTGCAGACAGCCATCGAGGCTGTACTGATGATCTTTATGCCATGGATCATTAACAAGATTGGTGCCAAAAATGGTCTGATTCTATTCGGTATTCTCACCTTTGTACGTATCTTTGGAAGCGCTGTTGCAACCGATACCATTTCCCTGTCTCTACTGCGTCTGATCGCTGCTGTGGAAATGCCGCTGCTGCTCGTATCCATCTTTAAGTATATTACTGGTGTATTCGATGTCAGACTATCCGCTACCATTTATCTGTTGGCCTTTAACTTTGCCAAGCAGGCTGCTATCGTAATCTTCTCCAGTATTGCAGGTAATATGTACACCAATATTGGATTCCAAAATACGTATTACTTCCTGAGCGCGATTGTACTGGTGATTACGATCATCTCGATCTTCGGTCTCTCCAATGACAAGAAGCATCGTAGTCCAGTGGGTACAGTCCAGCCAAACAGCAAGCCCAATATGGTCGCTTCTCCTAAAATGTAAACGCTATTTGTAAGCGTTCTTTGTAAGCGATTCAAAGTTGAAACAAACCCTTTCCCATTTATGGTGAAGGGGTTTGTTTTTTTACTGGAATTCACTTGAATCATTTATGCAATCTGGTACAATGTGGTAGTATCCTGCGCAATTCGCCAGGTCTTATTTTATTTGTACAAAGGAGTTACTAACCTTGAATTCATCTGTAAAAGACCGAATTTATACGGTACTGGGCATTGCCATTGTCTGGGGCGGCGTTGTTCTTATCAAAGCATTCAGCGGGGATCTGTAAGCATAAGCAGTCGCTCTGTTTCTATGTTCTAGCAGCGGCAGGATGAATAAAGCCTGCTATTACTTTTTTATCAGCTACAAATCTAAAGCTTGACCAGCATGGCTGCTGTCCTTGGATACGGCATTCGCGCTGATTAGGCTTTTTCTGCTTGTCATCCAGTTGGTGGTGCATATGTCTAGTAACGTTCATCCTAAATTGCAACTAACTATGTATAGAAATACAAGCTGTCTCTGTCTCTGTCTCTGTCTCTGTCTCTGTCTCTGTCTCTGTCTCTGTCTCTGTCTCTGTCTCTGTCTCTGTCTCTGTCTCTGTCTCTGTCTCTGTCTCTGTCTCTGTCTCTGTCTCTGTCTCTGTCTCTGTCTCTGTCTCTGTCTCTGTCTCTGTCTCTGTCTCTGTCTCTGTCTCTGTCTCTGTCTCAAGGATTATGGTGTATCGCCTGGCTGTTGTCTATATACAAAATAAAAAGCCGTGAGACTACAGTTATCCTGTAATTCTCCCGGCTTTTTAAGGAAATTTGATTTAGTTCAGTTTGTAGAGCGGCTGGCCTACCTGAGTGGTAGCGTGACCTGCCGGTTCCAGATTATTGTAGTTCTGAATATTCGTTACGATAACTGGTGTAATCGTCTCATAACCATCGGCACGAACAGCTTCCAGATCGAATTCCATCAGCAGATCGCCGATTTTTACTTCCTGGCCTGCCTGGGCATGAGGAGTGAAATGCTTGCCTTTTAGTTTCACGGTATCGATCCCGATATGGATCAGCATCTCGGTACCTTCCTCGCTGACCAGACCGATGGCATGACCGCTTTTGGAGACGGAGAATACGGTACCATTCACCGGAGAAACCACACGACCTTCGGAAGGTTCAATGGCGACACCTTTACCCATAATCTCCTGGGCAAATGCCGGATCGGGAACTTCACTAAGCGGCTTCACTTCACCACTCAGCGGGCTCATAATCTGTGCCGGAACCACAGCAGACTGCTGGGATTCGTGGTCAATCAGCGTTGCGGCTACAGCGCTTGTATCTGCGACTGCAGGAGCTGTGATCTCTTCAGTCACGGCTTCCGCTTCAGCATCCTGTTCACTGTCTTCCTGGATGCCCATAAAGTAAGTCACTACAGCTGCAACTACCAGAGCGATTACGCCACCGATCAATGCATAGACCAGTGTACTAATCTGCGGACTGATAAACGCTGCGATACTCGGCAAACCGACCAGACCGGTAATTACGTACGATTTAACGTGCATAATACCCATAAATGCACCACCTGCAGCACCACCGATCAGTGCAGCAATAAATGGCTTTTTGAATTTCATGTTGACCCCGTACATTGCTGGCTCGGTAATCCCCATAGCAGCTGTCAATCCTGTTGAGTAGCCAAGCGATTTTAGTTGTTTATTCTTCCCGCGCAGACCTACTCCCAGTGCTGCACCCGCTTGCCCCAGATTGGCTGCGAACATAAGCGGAATAATAAAATCATACCCAAGTGCTGTAATAGAACCGATAACGATTGGTGTTAGTGCGTAGTGCATACCGGTAATAATCAGCAGCGACATTGTTCCACCAATCAGAATACTTGCTACCACAGACATATTATCGAACAACCATGTAATACCACCGGATAATCCGCTACCGATCAGGGAACCAAGCGGCCCTACTGCGATCAATGTGAGCGGTACCATAATTAACAGAGTTACCGTCGGTACGATCAGTAATTTGACGGAGGCGTGAGTAATACGGTCTACTGCTTTTTCTACATATGAAGCGATCCAGATTGCGATAACAATCGGAATAACGGTCGAAGAATACGTAGCTGCCAGAACAGGCAGACCCGCAAAGGATACGGTATCCCCTGGTGCGAGCAATGCTGTAATCGTCGGGTGCATAATAGCGGCGCCAAGTGCTGCTCCGATATACATATTACTGCCAAGCTTGCGTGCCGCACTCACTGCCAGGATAATCGGCAGGAAGTAAAAGGCCCCGTCACCAATTGCAGACAGAATAATATAGGTGGAACTCTGATCGGACATCCAGCCAACAGCGACGAGAATCGCGATAATCCCTTTGATCATGCCTGCACCGGTAATCGCTGGCAGAATCGGTGTAAACATACCGGAAATGAAGTCAAATAATGCGCTTACGGGATTACGTTTCTTTTTCGGCCGGTCACTGCTGGTTTCCATACGTTTGCCACCGGACATCGCGCCGGATAATTCTTTGTAGACAGCGGCTACATCGTTGCCGATAATCACCTGGAACTGTCCTCCATTTTTCATAACACCCATAACACCCGGTGTTTTCTCCAGTTTGGCTTTGTCTGCCTTGTTGTCATCATGCAGATTGAACCGCAGCCGTGTCATACAGTGTGTAACCTGATCGATATTCTCTTCCCCACCGACCAGCTGCAATACGTCTTTTGCTACTTTTGCTTTATCCATGTCAGACACTCCTTTTAATGGAACAAACGTTATTTATTGTATTTTTTGTGCATATAAAAAAACCTAAATGAGGATGAATGAACCGCGGCAGCCTGTAAGCTGGTGGTATGTATCATTCAACGACATTTAGGTTTTGCCTACCAAAAGTAACAATCCCTGCCGGGTATTATGTTGTCCTGGCGAATTACGCGCTTTCATCTTGCTGAATATCATCGTATCGATGATTATGGTTATTGCTGCTTATCTGCTTTCTATTTGCTATAACCGCTCTGCTCTGCTTGTTATACCTGCTCTGCATTTTCTTTTTTGGTAACTCTCTCAATATGAATAGTCAGATAAAGCAGCTCTTCATTGGACAGGTCCCGCTGATGAATCTTGCGAGTGTAATCCTGAATTTTCAATGCACAGGCATATGCCTGAGGATACTGCGATTTTACCATATCATGCAGTGGGCTATCCCCCTGATCACTCGCAGCACCGCTCACTACACGCTGGGCAAAAAATTTGAGATGAGTCAGGAAACGAAAATAGTTGAGCGATTCCTCATCCAGCTCGATTACAAAATGCCGGGTGACAATACGAAGCACATCCTTGACAATATTGGTCATGCTTACCGTCTCGCTCATTTGGCCGTTCAACTGGGAATTCACAAAATGCAAAGCGATGAATCCGCCTTCATCTTCGGGAAGCGATACGCCCAGTTTGTCTTCGATCATCTGCAAAGCTTTGGTACCGATAAAGTATTCTTTGCGATACAGCTTTTTGATTTCCCATAGTAGAGCATTTTTGATTTCCAGTCCCTGCCGATGCCGTTCAATAGCAAAATGGATATGGTCTGTCAGCGAAATATAAATGCTGTCATGCAGCTTACTGCCCAATACAGTCTGCGCATACTGGATAATCTCATCCGAGCATTCCATGTATTCAATCGGAATATCCGATAACAGGGTCATCAACTTGTCCGACACTTCCTGGCTCTCCAGCTTGAATACCTTTTCAATTTTCGCTTCATCGACAAGGTCATCCGGATGTTTCTTGAATCCGATCCCCCGGCCCATGACGACCAGTTCCTGTTTGCCAGGATCTACAACGGTGACGACATTGTTATTCAGAACCTGCGATATCTTCATTCTCATCACCTTTTTTTATAAAAATACTTAAAAAGGCAAAACCAAAAATGACATGCATGTCAGTTTCGGTTTTGCCTGATTACTCAGTAACAATCCGTGTTTTGGTTTCTATACATTTATACTAACATAGGCGACAAAAAATGACAACCACCTTTGTAAGCCTTTTCTACTGCTGGATATCAAGCAGTTTGTATAGGGATTAATTACCCGGTGATGCGTATTTTTACACCATATTGTCGAAAAAAATTATTTGAGTAGTTCGAAAGTCTGCTCCAGTGTATTGCCGGAGTGTGTCCCTACGTATACTTTAAACTCGCCTTCTTCGGCTGTCCATTCCAGTCTGGCATTGCAGTATTCCAGATCCTGCTCGGTGATCACAAACTCGATTTGTATGGATTGCTGTGGAGCCAGCTGGACTTTGCGGTATCCTTTTAATTCTTTTACCGGACGTACTGTCGTGCCGTACAGATCCTGAATATACAGCTGGGCGATCTCTTCGCCAGCCATGCTGCCTGTATTGGTCACTGTAACAGTCACGGTAATCTGCTCTCCACTCTTCATCTGCTGACGATCCAGCTGCAGATCGGAATAACTGAACTCTGTATAGCTCAGTCCATAACCAAATGGATACAGCGGATCATTGGGACCATCCAGATATTTGGAGATGTACTTTTCATCCTGATTCTCGGCGGTTAATGGACGGCCTGTATTGAACCGGTTATAGTAAATGGGAGACTGACCGAGATGTTTGGGAAAGCTCATCGTCAGCTTACCGGTTGGATTGTAATCTCCTGTCAATACATCTGCAATCGCATGTCCTGCCTGAGAGCCGAGGAACCATGTCTCTACAATTGCATCCACATTTTGCTCATACCAGTCGAGTACCAGTGGACGACCATTGGTGAGTACGAGTACGACCGGTTTGCCGACAGCAATGACCGCTTCGGCCAACTGCTGTTGAACGGCAGGAATAGAAATATCCATACGGGATGCTGCTTCTCCGGACATTTCGCTATGCTCGCCCAGTGCCAGCAGTACGATATCTGCGGCTTCTGCTGCGCGAACAGCCTGTTCAATGCCGCCTTCTATCGGATCATTCACGCCGCTGCCTTCGGCATACAGCAGTTGATCTTCTGCGATTCCTTTGGCGGTTAATCCTTCCAGCAGGGTTACGGTTTCTTCTTTGTAGCGGGAGAACTGCCATGTACCTAGCATATCCTTGCTATCGGCAAAAGGACCAATGACTGCAATTTTCTGTGTACCGGCTATAACCGCTTCTGTCTGAAGAGGCAGTGTCTGATTTTCGTTTTTGAGCAGTACGATTGATTTACGGGCAAGCTCGCGGCTGGCCTGCAAATGATCGGCATGGAAGTGATATTCTTCTTCTTTTTCAGGACGGATATAACGGAATGGATCGTCCATGATACCGATTTTGTATTTGTAAATCAGGATCCGGCGTACCGCTGCATCAATCTGCGCTTCCTGGACTTTGCCTTCTTCAATTAATTGTGGCAGATAGTTCTCATACAGCTGTGTGACCATCTCGATATCCATCGTGGCTTCCAGAGACTGGCGAGCCGCATCTTTGCGGTCACGAGCAGCGCCGTGAATATAAATCTCATCCACTGCACCATAATCCGAGATCAGCATGCCATCGAATCCGAGTTCTTCGCGCAGCAGATCATGCAGGATAAACTTGTTACCCGCAACAGGAATGCCATTATAAAAGTTAAAAGCATTCATAACCGAAGCGGAGCCTGCTTCCAGACCTGCCTTGAATGGTGGCAGATACACATTGCGCAGCGTCCATTCCGACATATCAACCGTATTATAATCACGTCCTGCCTCAGAAGCACCATAACCGATAAAATGCTTCAGACAGGCAATCAGTGTCTCTTCGCTAAACAGCGTATCTCCCTGGAATCCCTCGACCTGAGCACGTGCGATCAGCGCACCCAGATACGGATCTTCGCCTGCTCCCTCCATCACACGGCCCCAGCGGGCATCGCGGCTAATATCTACCATGGGTGCATGATTGTACGTAATACCGGATGCTGTTGCTTCTTTGGCTGCGATCATACAGGCACGCTTGATCTCCTCCAGATCCCAGCTGCACGCCCAGGCGAGCGGAATCGGGAATATGGTCTGATAACCATGGATAACGTCAGCATTAAACATCAGTGGAATCCGCAGCCGGGACTGCTCTACCGCCAGCTTTTGCAAATCAAAGGTACGGCGGCTGTTAAATGCGCCCAGAATAGATCCTACGCGTCCTTCACGGACAAGCAGTTCGGTCGGATCCGCTTCGATCTCTCCACCAAAAGCAAATTCGGAATCGGCACATTGACTCATTTGGCCAATTTTCTCGGCCAACGTCATCTTGCCAAGCAGCTGCTCGACAGATTCGCGGATATTTTCATCACTGCGGGGAGTTACATTCTGCTTGCGATATGGAGCAACCAGTTCAGATAGCTCTGCATGTATGTTTGTTTTTTGACTATTCATCATCGTATCCCATCTCCTGTGTAATGATAAGTTGGACCAGACGTTGTAACTATACGGAACGATTGGATTATGATTGAGTTAATCCGCTTGTGTATCATTATGGTGATGTCCGTATTGTCTGGATAAGGCAATAAGCTCATCTCTAATGTAGGCTTATTCGTAGTACATTTATGGTATTATTCTTCGATTTTTAGTAAAATAACCACAAATACATAGAGAGCTGCTTGTTCAAGCGAGTGATGGAGGGGATCAACAATGAATACCGAGTTTCTCGGTTTGCTTCGTTTTATGATGAAAATGCTGTATGTGGAATACCATATGCCTATGTATATTCTGGATATGAACGGGGAAATGATTGATGAATATCCGATTCAGCCTTTTAACCCCTTGTATGCCGATAAGCTGCAAGGGCTTGCCCTGCTCACAGCCCAAATACCCGACGATTATCCGGCAGTAAAAGCGACCAATTTTCTGGAACAGTATCTGATGATCCCGCTTCACCAGGACGGCATGCGACAGGGCACACTTGTTGCCGGTCCCTTTTTCCATGCGATTGTACCGGAAGAACTGGTAAAAGGTATTATCCGGGATTACCATCTGACTTTTCGCCAGCAGGACAATGTGCTGGAATTTTACCGGCGGGTACCGCTGATTTCCAAGGAACGAATTTATAATGCAGCCGTGATGATTCATTATATGCTGTATCAGATTCAGCTTGATATCGCAGAGGTAATCCAGCATACGCTATATATCGATATTGTACCTGGCGAGCTGCCTGCCGTTCCCGATGAGCCGCCTTCGCCCTATGATAATTATGAACAGCATTCCCAGACGTCTTACCACCAGAATCCGGAAATGGAAAAGGTCTTCCTGCAGTACATCCGCGAGGGACGCAAGGAAGACCTGGTGAAATGGGAACTGGGATTTCCTACCGAAAAACTGGGCGTACTATCCAAAAAAAGTCTGCTGCGCAGTGAGAAAAACTTGGCGATCTGCTCCATTACACTCGCTACCAGGGCTGCAATGGATGGTGGAGTCAATGCCGAGATTGCCTATACCCTGAGCGATCTGCATATTCAGGCGATTGAAGAATGTCAGACTCCTGCCGAAGTAAAAATCGCTCTGCAAAAATGCCATACCGACTTTGTCGATCGTGTACTGGAGTGCCAGCGGCAGCGCTATTCGGAAGAGATTAATATTTGCCGGAATTATATTTTCAATCATCTGTATGAACCGATCCATCTGCATCAGCTGGCAGATGCTGCCCAGCTCAATGCCGACTATCTCTCGCAGGTATTCAAGCGTGAGACCGGCGTATCACCGGTTATGTACATTCAGCAAGCACGCATCGAGGAAGCCAAGCGGCTGATCGGACTGTCCGTTCACTCCCTGGCAGAGATTGCAGCTATGCTGCAGTTTCATGACCAGAGCTATTTTACGAAAATATTCAAAAAATACGTCGGTATCACACCGAAACAGTATCGCAAAAACCCGACAGGTGGTGAACGTGCAGCATTAAATGCACATCAGCTGGCTTGATCTGAACAAGATCATAAACAGCTATTCATTACGAATATGATTGGATAAAATCTGTTTTGCCGAAGTCCATTGGATATCTGGATAACGATCGTTGTCAATCTGATGAAGTTTGCCTGCGCCGGTAAACATGCCGTTCATATACTGCATACCCTGCCAGGCTGGGAACGCATCCTGTTGCTTTCTATCAAACAGGCGCGCTAATGCGGTCAATCTTTCCAGACGCTTGTGTCCGCCTGCGCGCAGCAGACGATACTGCTGACCACTGAGTTCATTCATAATGGTTACCAGCTGGCTGGCACTCACCTGATCACCGGCTATCTGCAAAAAGCGTGGTGTATCCGGATCCAGAGCAGCCCGTGCAGTATAGGCCGCTACATTATCCTTGGTTGTAAAGTCCATCAGCTGGTCTGCATTTTCCCAGTATAATATACGCTTGTAACGAAATAACACAATCGGTGCCATACCGGTCAACAGTTCGCCAAATGCTCCGTTCAAAATAGAGGTCGTCTTGATCGGTGTCTTATCCAGCTGCTTCATAAATTCACGGCGCAGATTCAGATTACGATTGGACCCTTCCGGCAAATTCCGGTAATCCATTGAATAATCCGACGGGATAAAACGGGGAACTCCTGCCTCTACAGCAGCATTCAGCAGCAGTGTCTGAGTGCCTATCATCACATCACGTAATCCATTCAAAACCGAGACGACACAGGATACATCCTCACATGCATTCCGCAGCGCTGTACTATCCGTGTAATCGATCGGAACCGTCATGACTCCCAACTGGTGCAGGTGTTCCAGTTTGTTCGCTGAGGTACCGGGACGGACAATAGCTTTGACTGTTGCTCCTTGCGCAATAAGGGCTTTGGTAATACGTTCACCGAGATCACCGGTAGCTCCGGTCAGTAGTATGGTTGTACGGGAATTATTCAAAAAAAACAGCCACCTTTTTGGATATAATTTTTTGGGACTGCAGACTGTGTAGGCTGCATGATTTGCGTGTACTATGCTTTATGCTGACAACTATGCTTTTATGCTGAATAATTGAATAGCTGTCTTTTGCATAAAACAACCCTCTCTCCTGCTATCTGTGTGCAGTGTGAGAGGGTTGTTGTTTTACTTGTTCACCGGATGAATTTTCCAGATTTCGGATGCATATTGTCCAATCGTGCGATCACTGGAGAATTTGCCGGAATGGGCAATATTATGAATCGATCGTTTCAGCCAGTCTTTCTGATTGCGATAGGCTGCTTCGATCTGTACATGGGATTCAGCGTAGGAATCAAAGTCCTTGAGCATAAAGTACTCATCATTGCCATCCAGCAATGACCGATACAGGGAATCAAACTCATAGGAATTCTGGGCAAAAGCGCCCGGAGTGACCAGCTGATCGACCACTTCCTTGATTCGTGGATCGCTGTTGTAGATATCCCGTGCATTGTAGCCTCCATGCTGATAATAGTTCATCACCTGATCTGCCGTCAGACCGAACATGAACATATTCGCGTCTCCCAGCATCTCGTACATCTCCACATTTGCGCCGTCCATCGTACCGATCGTCAGTGCTCCGTTCATCATCAGCTTCATATTACCGGTACCGGAAGCTTCCTTGCTCGCTGTAGAGATTTGTTCACTGACATCCGCAGCAGGAATAATTTTCTCTGCCAGGGACACTGAATAGTTTTCCAGGAAAAAGACATTCAGCTTATCCTTTACATCCGGATCATTATTCACTACATTGGCTACCGTATTAATCAGCTTGATCGTGCTTTTTGCCAGATAATAGCCTGGTGCCGCTTTGGCTCCAAATATAAAGGTACGTGGCACCATATCGTGGGATGGCATCGATTTGAGCTGATTATACAGATACATGACATGCAAAATATTCAGGAATTGACGCTTGTACGCATGCAGACGCTTCACCTGTACATCGAAGATCGATTCGGTATTTACGACTGTTCCATACTTCTGCTCGATATAGGAAGCCAGATGTTGCTTGTTATGCTGCTTGATCGCAGCCGCCTTTTCCTGGAAAGCCGCATCTTCACTGTACTTGAGAATACCGACCAGTTCCTGCGGATGCGTGATCCAGCGGCTACCGATCGAATCGCTGATCAGATCGCACAGTTCGGGATTGGCATGCATCAGCCAGCGGCGATGGGTAATCCCGTTTGTTTTATTGTTAAAACGCTGTGGATACAGCTCATAGAAATTGCGCATTTCCCGCTCTTTGAGAATATCTGTATGCAGTGCTGCTACACCGTTAATACTGTGGCTACCGGCAATTGCCAGATGCGCCATTTTGACCTGATCATCATAAACGATAGCCATATGCGCCACACGGTCCGGATCATCCGGATACTTGTCCATCAGCATTTTGCAGAAGCGGGTATTGATCTCGTCGATAATCATATACACACGCGGCATCAGCTCACGGATCATCTGTGCTGGCCATCTCTCTAGCGCTTCGCTTAGAATCGTATGGTTCGTATAGGAAACCGTACGGCAGGTAATATCCCAGGCCGCATCCCATCCATAACCCTTTTCATCCATTAGAATACGCATCAGCTCCGGAATTACCAGAGTCGGGTGCGTATCATTGATATGGATCGCGATCTGATCCGGCAGATGATCATAGCTCAAGTTGAGCTTGTCATACGTACGCAGAATGCTCTGCAGCCCGGCAGAACAGAGGAAGTACTGCTGCTTTAGACGAAGCAGACGACCTTCGTAATGACTGTCATCCGGATACAGGAATTCAGAGATCGATTCGACCGAGCGGTTATAATTCAGGTAATTATAGTAGTTACCGCCGCTTGCCATATTACGATTGGCCATCTCACGTACCGGCTCTGCACTCCACAATCGCAGCGTGTTGATATGATAGTCGGGATTGCTGCCTTTGTAGCCAATGACCGGCACATCATACGGTACCGCCCAGACCGCTTCATAATCGCGAGTGGAGAAGTACAGTTCGCCATCTTCTTCACGTGTCTCCACCTGACCGCCAAAGCGAACTTCTACTTTGCGATCGGCGCGGCGAACTTCCCATTCAAATCCTTTTTGAAGCCAATCATCCGGCAGTTCTACCTGATTGCCGTCGACAATTTTCTGTTCAAATAGTCCATACTGATAGCGTATTCCGCAGCCATGGCCGGCATAACCGAGCGAAGCCAGGGAATCAAGGAAGCAGGCAGCCAGGCGGCCGAGACCGCCGTTACCCAGACCTGCATCTGCTTCTTCCTCTTCTATCTCCCCGAGTGATATACCCAGATCTTCCAGACCTTCCTTGACCGTCTTCAGCATGCCCATATTCAGCAGGTTGTTACCAAGTAGACGACCAATCAGAAATTCAAGCGACAGGTAATATACCTGCTTCTCCTGATCCTGACGCAGCTCACGATTGGTAGCTGCCCACTCCCGGCCGGCAAACTCGCGCAGCATCCGGCTCAGAATCGTATAGACATCTTCATTGGATACTTCATCCAGCGGCTTACCCAGCTTGGAGACAACGTTGTTCTGAAAGATCTGTTTGAATTCTTCTTTATTTTTAAACAAAAGTGTATTCCTCCTGCAGTCAGATTAGCATCAGCGTTTACAGAGAAGTACTTTTGGCAGTTACATAAGGATGTTTCACATCACCGATCAATGTACGATCGTGGGTGATCTGTACATCTTTGTCGAGAATTACATTTTCCAGTACGGCTCCCGACTCAATCGTGCATTTCTGCAAAATGATCGAGTTAACCACTTTGGCACCCTTCTCGACTTTGACACCGCGGAACAGAATACTGTTATCCACTTCGCCGCCAATGACACAGCCATTGGCTACCAGGGAATTATGCACCTGCGCAGACTCCAGATACTTGGCCGGAGCTTCGTATTTGATCTTGGTCTGAACCGGATTCTCGCGGAACAGCTGATGGTAATTATCCGGGCAAAGCAGGTCCATGCTGTTTTTGTAATAGCTTTCTACGGAGTTAATGACCGCATTGTAGCCTTTATATTCATAACCAGCGATTTTCAGATGATTCGGATTGTTCTGGATCGCATCACGGAAGAAATAGCTTTTACCATGGGCGATGCAGTAATTCACCTGCTCCAGGTACAGATCCTTGCTCATGATAAATGCTTCCAGATAAATATTCGGATGATCCAGTTCCTGGTGGATATCGGTAACAAATCCACTTTCATCTACTTCAACCCGGCGGCAGGCTGCATGCTCAGGCATCAGCTCGTCAGCTTTTTTGTAAATAACCGTTACATCCGCGCCTTTTTCCAGATGATAGGCATAGACGTCCTTGTAATCAATTTTGTTCACATGCTGGGTACCGGTGTGGATAATAATATCGCCGGTACTGCGATGGAAGAAATCCATATTATTATGGATATGCTGCAGATCTCCTGTCGATGTATCGGTCGGATCATGCCAGTCCGGAGGCAGGATGAACAATCCGCCGCGCTTGCGATCCAGATCCCATGGTCTGCCTTCCCCCAGATGATCCATCAGAGAACGGTATTTGCGGCGGACAAACAGCGAGATGTCCTGTGCGCCTGCATACATCATGTTGGACAATGCAAAGTCAATCAAACGATAACGGCCAGCAAACGGAACTGCCGCGCCGCAGCGGAAATAGGTTAATTCCTTCAATTGATCCAGTTCATGATCGAGATTAATAACGCCTACAAATCCTTTCATTGCAGTCACCGTCCTCTATATTATGATTCGTTGGTTACGAGCATGATTTCCTTTTCATCCGTACGTTCCACGCCGATCTGTGCTCCATCTTCCAGCACCATATCTTCGTTGACAATCGCTTTGTGGATACGTACATTTTTGCCAATCTTGACGCCAGGCATAATTACGGAATCCGTGATAACACTACCTTCACCGACTTCCACATTGAAGAAGAGAACGGAGTGCTTCACTTCACCGTGAACGACGCAGCCTTCGTTGACAATACTGTCCTGTACAACCGCCGAAGGTGCAATATACGCTGCAGGCTGATTTGGACTGCGTGTGAAGATTCTCCAGTTCGGATCATTCAGATCCAGCTCCGGCTCTTCGGACAGCATGTCCATGTTCGCTTCCCACAGGCTCTCGATTGTACCTACATCGCGCCAGTATCCTTCGAATGGATAAGCGTATAAGGTTTTGTTATCGCCAAGCAGTAATGGAATCAGGTCTTTACCAAAGTCATAAGAGGAAGCGGGATCTTGCTCATCCTTGATCAGATAGGATTTGAGCACATCCCATTTAAACAGATAGACACCCATAGAGGCCAGTGTACTTTTCGGGTTCTTTGGTTTTTCATCGAATTCATAGATTTTGAGGTCATCGTGGGTATTCAGCATACCGAAACGGCTGGCTTCTTCCAGCGTGACATTCACGACAGAGATCGTGCAGTCTGCATTTTTGGCTTTATGGTAATCAATCATTTTCTGGTAATCCATTTTGTAGATATGGTCACCCGACAGGATCAGCACATGCTCGGGATCGAAGCTCTCCACGAACTTGAGGTTGCGGTAGATCGCATCTGCCGTACCCTGATACCAGCTGCTGCCTTCCTGGCGTTCATGCGGTGGCAATACGAATACGCCGCCGTTTTTGCGATCCATATCCCAATCGTTACCGACTCCTATGTACGCATGCAGGAGTGTCGGCTCATATTGTGTCAGAACACCTACAGTATCAATGCAGGAGTTCGCGCAGTTACTGAGCGGGAAGTCAATAATCCGATACGTTCCGCCAAAATAGACGGCTGGCTTTGCCAGTGTTCTGGTCAAATCTTTCAGTCTCTTGCCCTGTCCGCCGGCAAGTAGCATAGCAACTACTTCTTTTTTACTCATGGGAAAGCCTCCTTGGTGTGAGTTGTCATATTCTTTACCTGAAATACGATAACGCTGAGAGACTAATACTGAATTACATTTGAGCCAGATCATTACCGCTTAAAAAGGGGAGACTTCCTCGTGACGCATCGGATTGTAACCGCCGTCCATCGTAAGATGGTAGAGCTTACAGATTCTCTTGAAAACGAATGCCTGTAATACTCTCGGCATGGCAGGCTTCCACAAATTCTGCCGAAGCCACGATCAGGCTGATATCCTCATTAGAGCGAACCAGACCGTGTCCTTGCAGTGCGTCAGGCCGGAAAGCCACCGAAATAAAGTGTGGCGGACTGCCGTGTACGCCCGGAAGCAGCGGTACATACACCGATTCTTCCATATCCAGACAATTGATCACACTCGTGATGTTGGGAACCTGAAATCCTTTGAGCGGTTCGCCATTGACCGTTACCTCGGCATCAATCAACTGTACATCCCTGGGAGCGTATTTGCGGATCAAAGATGCCAGACGCGGACCAATCAGATCCGGTCCATCCGTCATGAACCAATCAAAATGGAGCAGACGGCCAAGATCAACCTCTCCCTGAAGATGAAACTTCGGGGATTTGGCCCAATCTTTTTGCACCGTACCCTTTTTAAAGTTCAGATGATCCGGTGAATCGTGAAAGCTGTACTTGAACCAATAACGGTCCGGGTAAATCTCTGCCGGTAGCAGGATATAACACATAGGCATCTCTTCCTTTCGAGAACGGCAGGTAAATCATAGATATAAAGAAATGATTCAATAGCCCTAATAATAATGATGCTATGGTATATTTCTACATCGAGGCAGCATTAACCTTCAAATTCAAAACGCATTTGTACATTTCTTCATCTATTTTCCTTATTTGTTGCTGCCTGTCTTCCCGGCACTGCTTATATACCCGAAAAAACCGTTATCGCCACTTTTTTACAAAAGGATTTTCGGCAGGACGTTCACCATTTTTATATTTTCTATCTTAAATAGGAAGCCGCCAGTTCGCTGATATACCGATTTTGGCGGGTTATTTCCTCTCTGCGCGGCATTTCTTGCCAGCGCTGCACATCGTCCAGCCAGGTAGTTGGCAGTTCCACCGGACTCTCTTTTTGCCATCGTTCGAGCCATGTGGCTGGCAGAGAAAGCAGCTTTCTTGTTGCCATTTCCTTCATCAGTGGATGTCCGCTCATTTCCAGCCATACGAGCGACCATGCCCTCGGTACAACGCGCCAAATATCATATCCGCCTCCGCCCAATGCCACCCAGCGTCCTTCACACCATGTATGGGCCGCCTCATGGATCATACGCGGCATTTGCCGGTAGATCTCCATGGAGCAGTGAATATGGGACAGGGGATCAAATGCATGGGCATCACAGCCATGCTGGCTGATAATAATATCCGGTCGCGCCCGCTCCATCACCCGAGCCAGCGTCATCTCAAAACATTCCAGCCAGGAAGCATCTTCCGTATAGGGCTCGACGGGTACATTGAGTGTAAAGCCAAATCCTTCTCCTGCTCCACGTTCTTCTACAAGTCCTGTACCCGGAAACAGATATTTACCTGTCTCATGAATCGAATACGTAAACACATGCGGATCGGTATAAAAGCACATTTCCACGCCATCTCCATGATGCACGTCGGTATCAATATACAGCACTCGTGCACCATACTGCTGACGCAGATGAGTAATCGCCAACGCTGCATCATTATAGACGCAAAATCCGGCACTCTTCTGTGGCATGGCATGGTGAAGTCCTCCGCCCAGATGCAAGGCATGGCGATATTGGCCGCTCATCACCAGATCCGCGGCATACACAGAGCCTGCTGCGATAGCTGCAGCACTCTCATGCATACCGGGAAAATACGGATTGTCTCCATGATCCAGACCATATTGAGCTGCATTTTGCAGGGCTTCGGCAGAAGGTGAAGGAATACTCAACTGCTTGACCGCTTCAATATAGCCCGGAATATGAATCTGTTGCAGTAAATGCTCATCGAGAGGCTGATCCGGTGTCAGGATGCTCGAAGCTGGCAGCGCGTCAGCCTGCTGTAGCAGATCCATGGTTAATACCAGCCTGCGCTGATCAAACGGATGTCCCTGATGAAATATATATTTTAGACTATCGGGATGGTGTACATAGACAGCATCATTCATCACCTTCACTCCTCTCTCGTATGTTTATTAAATCTCAATACATAAACCGCTGATGAAAGCGAATCCGGTCAAAAGCTTCCACCGAGGACTGGGGAACTTTTTTGCCGACCCGAACCATCAGACAATTTGCCGGATGGGAACAAATCTCCGGATCATCGGTAGCAAACCAGACCATATCTACATTCTTCATCAGCTTCTCCATCATTTTGCGATAATCCCATACGCTAAGACCTGTATTCTCCAGATCCCAGTGCCAGTAATATTCAGTTGTGAATACGATCATATTATCGAGCTGCTGCTCCCGAAAAGCGAGCTGAATCAGCTTTTTCGCAAGGCCGAGGCCGCGATATTCATTGGCAATCTCCACAGCACCCAGTTCGACCAGATCCTCCATATTGCCTTCTGACCAGCGTTCGTATTCATCAGGATAATGAAAAGTAACGTAGCCTATAATCTGATCCTGATCGGTCGCCATAATAATGCGCCCTTCCGGCAAACCGGCAATCTCGATCAATGCTTCCTTTTGCTCTGCTGGCCGCCGGAAAGCATCCAGTTCGGCATGCATCCGGCAGGTCTGAATCTGCTCCGGCGGCACAGGACCTTCCAATACCAGGGAGCCGTTCTCCGTATGAAGTATTTCCTTTTGCCTAATTTTCAAATGATTCATACCGGTTCCTTTCCCAAACAGGTTGATAACGCTTTCTTAGATTATATATAATTTTCCAATAAATGCATGTAAAAGATATTAGTTTGGAATATGATTCCTTTTTTGATAAGGAAAGATAAATTTGAACATTTTGTGAAAAGGTAGTATCTTATTTTGTAAGCGCTATATATGGTAAATGAAACTCTATATCTTATTCACTTGGAGGGTACTAATGGGAAAAGATACGCTGGAAGTCATTGCTGTAGAAGCTACTCAGGCCAATATGATGGATTATGAAGAAGCCCGTAGACAGTTTGACTGGGCAGATGTAGAGAAAAGATTCAGCTGGTATGAAAGTGGTAAAGTCAATCTGGCTCACGAAGCGATTGACCGCCATGCTGCCTCGGAACTGAAAGACAAAATCGCTCTTCATTACAGTGATCCGCAGCGCGACGAGTCCTATACCTTTGAGCAACTGCGCCAACAGTCCAACAAAGCGGCGAATATGCTGCGCGAACTGGGCATCGGCAAAGGCGATCGGGTGTTTATTTTTATGCCGCGTACACCGGAATTGTATTTTACGCTGCTCGGCATTATCAAAATAGGAGCAATTGCCGGTCCTTTATTTGAAGCCTTTATGGAGACAGCTGTACGTGATCGCCTGCTGGACAGCGGCGCTGTAGCAATTGTAACCACGCCGAAACTGGTCGGACGTGTGCCTGCTGCCGAACTGCCCGAGCTGAAGCATATTATTGTGTATGGCGAGGAATCAGAGCTGGAAAATGGCCAGATCCATTTCTCTACAGCCATGGATGCAGCCTCCGATGAAACGGAAATCGAATGGGTTGAACCCGAAGACGGATTGATTCTTCACTACACTTCCGGTTCAACCGGCAAACCAAAAGGTGTCTATCATGTACATCAGGCGATGCTACAGCATGAGTATACCGGACGGGTCGTGCTCGATCTGCAGCCGGATGATATCTACTGGTGTACTGCCGATCCGGGCTGGGTTACCGGTACCTCCTACGGTATCTTTGCTCCCTGGCTGAATGGCGCCACCAATGTTATTCGCGGTGGACGCTTTAGTCCTCAGGATTGGTATGAGACGATTCAGCGCTACAAGGTCACTGTGTGGTACAGCGCGCCAACTGCCTTCCGGATGCTGATGGGTGCGGGAGATGAAGCGGTCGAGCAATATGATCTATCTTCCCTGCGTCATGTACTCAGCGTAGGCGAGCCACTGAATCCCGAAGTAATCCGCTGGGGCTACCGGGTGTATCAGCAGCGTATTCATGACACCTGGTGGATGACAGAAACAGGCGCCCAGCTGATCTGCAATTATCCGAGAATGGATGTTCGTCCAGGCTCCATGGGACGCCCTCTGCCGGGTATTGAAGCGGCTATTGTCGATGACCAGGGAAATGAACTGCCGCCGCTGCGAATGGGTAATCTGGCGATCAAGACGCCTTGGCCGTCGATGATGCGCAAAATCTGGAACAATCCGGCCAAATACGAAGAATATGTACGTATTCCCGGCTGGTATATTTCCGGCGATTCTGCCTATATGGATGAAGACGGCTATTTCTGGTTCCAAGGACGTATCGATGATGTAATCAACACCTCCGGTGAACGGGTGGGTCCTTTTGAAGTGGAAAGCAAACTGGTCGAGCATCCTGCAGTTGCTGAAGCTGGCGTTATTGGCAAACCAGACCCGGTACGCGGCGAAGTTATCAAAGCCTTTATTTCCCTGCGTGAAGGATTCACAGCTTCGGATGAGCTCAAGCAGGAAATTACCCGCTTCGTCAAAGAAGGATTGTCCGCTCATGCAGCTCCACGCGAAATCGAGTTCAAAGATAAATTGCCCAAAACCCGCAGTGGTAAAATCATGCGCCGGGTGCTCAAAGCATGGGAATTGGAACTGCCGACAGGCGACCTGTCTACCATGGAGGATTAATCTGTTTTCTATGAACAAACAACAAAAATAGCTATTTATACACAAACAGATACAGCTGCTTCCTCTTTACTGTTACAAACATGTATTGGCCTAACAAGTACCGAAAATTGCACGATTGATTGTATATTCCCAATAAAAATAAGCCGTCACCTGTTAGCGTGACGGCTTATTTGGCATATTTAATTCGAATGGTCTACCGGTATTTGTATCCTGACATACCTGTATAGCCTGCAATCAGGCTTTGTTCTGCTTTTTCTGTTCTTCCAGTTGGCGGCATAAGTCAGCCAGTCGTTCCATCTGAACCGGCTTGGACAATGCACCATTCATACCTGCAGCAATAACCTGCGCCTGATCATCTTTAAAAGCATTGGCTGTAATAGCGATAATCGGAATATTCCGATTCTGAATCTTGCCAGAATGACGAATGGCATATGTAGATTCCAATCCGTCCATTACGGGCATCTGAATATCCATTAGTACCATATCGTAGGAATTATCTGATTCCAGCATATGGATTGCTTCCAGACCATTATCCACCGTATCTACATAGTATCCGAGCTTGTTCAGCATACGGGCAGTAATCAGACAGCTGATTCGGTCATCATCTGCCAGCAAAATACGCAATGTGCCTGCTTCTGTATTCAGGTTCTGCTTGGACTGCGCCAGTGTATAAGCAGCTTCTGCCTTTTGTTGCTCCGTTTCTTCAATCGCTTCGGAAATTTCCGGTTCTTCCATTTGTTCGGAACGGATTTCCGGAACAGTTACCGGAATCATAAACTCAAACGTACTTCCTTTGCCCTGTTCACTTTTTACCGTAATCTCACCATTCATCAGTTCCACAATCTGCTGACTGATCACCAGACCCAGACCGGTACCGCCGAATTCGCGGCTCTGGGAATCATCGACCTGACTAAAGCTTTTGAACAGCTTGTCCCGGTCTTTCTCTGCAATACCGATTCCGCTGTCTTTTACTTTGAAATGCAGCTTCATCGTATTCTCATCAATCTCGATTCCATTGACCGATACATCTACCGAACCTTCACGTGTGAATTTCACGGCGTTGCCAATCAGGTTATTGAGCACCTGTTTTAGCCTGTGTGGATCACCGTATACCTTTTGGGGAACCGTATAACCGATATGCAGATTCAGATTAATCTGCTTTTCAATAGTTAATGGGCGATGAGCCTTGATCGTCATATCCATCAATTCATGCAGATTATATTCGATATTTTCCAGGTTCATTTTTCCTGCTTCCGCTTTGGAAAAATCAAGAATATCATTGATCAGCATCAGCAGCGTCTCTGCACTGTTCTGAACAATTTTCATATTATCACGCAAATCCTGTTCCACTTCGTTGAGCAGGATCAGCTCGGTCATGCCGATAATGCCATTCAGCGGCGTACGAATCTCGTGACTCATATTGGCCAGGAAGCGACTTTTGGCGAGATTGGCAATCTCGGCCTGTTCCTTGGCGCGGATGACCTGCTCCTCCGCCTGTTTGCGTTTGGTAATATCAAACTGGATACCTACAAAGTAATGGCATTCCCCATTCTGATCAAAAATCGGGTCCAGATTTACTTCATTCCAGAACGGTACACCCAGCTTGGTGTAATTCAGAATCTCGATGGTAACCGATTCTTTTTGGGCGAGTGCATCGCGGAATTCCTGCACAGCCTTCGGGTCTGTATCAGGACCCTGTAAAAAACGACAGTTATAGCCTATCGCTTCTTCACGGGTATACCCTGTCAAATCCGTAAAATGACCATTAACAAATACAAGCGGAAAATCGGGTTTTCTTGCATCTGCAATGGTCACTGAAGATTTCAGATTTTGTACTACATATTCCCAGTCAATCGCTGGTGCTTTAGGATCTATATTCATGCTGCCTCCCTGAAGTGGGTATCATAAGTTAAATGCAGATGAGTCACAGCCGATTAGTGACCCAGTAAGCTATATTATTGTAATTAAATCTAGCATACCATACAAACATATGTTTTTTAACGTTTATTCGCAATGTTTGACAGGGGATAGCCGAGAAAATTTCCTCTATCTCCGAGACACCTCTACTATAAAAGATATTCTGCCTTCAATCAAACTTCAATCAAATTCCCTATAGATCAAAAAAAGCCCGTCGTGCCGGTATTCTACCGGCATCAGACAAGCTTTGAGTAATGGAAGTTGCAATAATTAACGAAGAATACGACGCGCCGTTACATAGTGATCGACCCAGTAATTAAGGTCCAGATTGGAAATAGCAATTCCATCCAGACTTGGGCTATTATGAATCAGCTTGTTATCTCCTGCATAGATACCTACGTGCGTAATCACGCTCGGATCTCCACCTGAAAAGAAGAGCAGATCTCCTTTTTGCCATTGACCGCGTTCCACTTCGATACCTACATCTTTTTGGTATCTTGTACCCCATGCCAGATCAATACCTTCCAGCCCGTAAATATAACGGGTAAAGGAAGAACAGTCGAATAAGGTAGGAGCTTCATTTTTGCCGAATCCGTAATGGGTAACTCCCTGCAAAGCCAGTGCGCTCGCTATAACACGATCTGCAGAGGCTTCATCCAGCGGTGAACCTGTTGCCAGTGAAGGCATCGTTACAGCAGGCTGGGGCGGATTATAAGGAAGATCCTCCACTTCATCAATCGTTTGAGCAGGCACTTCATTCAGTACTGCTGTCTCGGAAGGAGGCAGTGTATAGGATACGTAGTCTGTGGATACATATCCGGTGACTCCGTCCTTATCCTTGATTTTGACCCATGCTGCAGTCGGCTGCTCCAAAGCAGTAAAACTTTCTCCAACCAGCAGTGTGCGCAGTACCGGACTGCCAGTTGTTGGCTGTGCACGGAAATTAACTCCCTTTTCGACGATGCCTGTACCCGGCTCGTTCGGTACCGACGAAGGCGATACCGCTGCTGGAGTAGAGGTAGTCTCTGCAGAGACCGTCACATTAGACGTGGAAGCGCTATCTGAACTTTTCGTATTCGTATATGCCGATGAAGCTGTTACGATCGTAGTTGTACTACTATTAGTCGTATCTTTGCTATTATTTACGGAATTGGAACTAGGTTTATAATCCACATAACCGGCAGATACATAGCCTGTTTTCACACCTACTTTGACACGTAACCAGTGGCTGTTGACCTCACGCAGAATCTTGATGCTGGTCCCCGGCTGCAGCGTACTGTAAACATCGCTGTCTGTAGTAGGACCGGAACGGAAGTTGACGGGAAGGTTGATTTTGCCGATCGGTACAGGTGTCACTGCTGCGCTCGTCACTTGGGGTGTTGAAGTCAGTAATACGGCGGCAGTCAGTAGAGTGATGATATTTCGTTTCATGGATGTCCTCCTCGGGAAATTCTCTCTATGTTGTATACTCGTGGAGTTATGTATAAGTATAAGGAAATAGTAACAAAAAAATGTGGCAAGCCTATGATGGAATGAACAAAATGACAGCCTCGTCATATTTTCATCATAGTTGCTTACCACATTTATACCATACTGAATCAGGTTCTGTCGACCATAAAAATTATATTCAAGTAACTTTTGTACTAATTATTAAACACCCAGATATTCTTTAATACCATCTACAACCGCTTGAGCCAGCTTCTGCTGGAACTCGTCTGTATACATCAGCGACTCGTCGATTCTATTGCTCAAATATCCTGCTTCGATTAAGACAGCCGGCATTTTGGTCTCTCTGGTAACATGCAGGCTCTTGGTATGAATACCACGATCCGGCAGTCCCAGTGCATTGATCACATGATCATGAATAACCTTCGCAAAAGCTGAGCTGTCACTGCGGGTGTAATAAATTTCTGTTCCGCTTGGTGATACTGCCGAAGAAGTACTGTTACCATGAATAGATACAAATAAATTTGCATTCAGGTCATTTGCTGTTTTGACCCGTCCCTGCAGAGTCGGATACGTATCATCGCTGCGTGTCAGCACGAAGTCGATATTAGGTTCCTGCTGCAGCAGTGTCTGGATTTTCAATACCACTGCCAGCGTAAAATCTTTTTCCTTGCGCTGCTGGATACTCGGAGCACCCGGGTCTTTGCCTCCATGTCCCGCATCAATAACAACGAGCATTTTGCCGTCTTTGCCCGGTCCGGAGGTTGGCGTAGCCGGTACAGACTGGGATGGTTCATTGTCTGCCGGATCTGCGGACACCGTTCCATTATCCGTGCCTGTCGGAGTCGTATTTGTTCCTGCAGCCGGTGTCGATGGATTTAGTGCTCCATCCAGCTCCACCATAACAATTCCTTTTTGGTTATTGATCACCTTGTACTGTTGGGCACTGTTCAGATCGAGTACAATACGTACCGAAGATGGAGAACTGCTGAACAGCGAGTACCGTATTCCCGCTACATCCGGATAGCCGGTAACATCTACTTTACCGATCGCGCCTACACTTGGCTGCTGTCCTTTGAGGAACGTACTGGAAAAGGAAGTTTTCGGCAGATCCAGCACTATGCGGTCCGGGTTGTTCAATGAGCTGTACTTGGGTGATACACTTCCATCTACCGTAATCGTCAATCGGTCATCACTGAAGCTGATAGCATTGACCTTGGCTACATTTTCCTGCTCTGGTGCAGCTGTATCCTTGCCGGTCGAAGCTGTTGCTGCAGGCGTAGTGGTCAGATAGACTGTTTTGACCGCATTATCCCACTTCACGCTAGTACCGGTATTTTCGCTGATAAATCGCAGTGGTACCAATGTAGTGCCATTGTGCACGGAAGGTGCCGCTTCCAGATCTACCGACTTGTCATTAACGAGCGCCGAATAGCTGTTGGCTGTCAGTTGCAGCGTATTGCTTCCTTGCTTGATGGTCGCTGTCTGCGTTGCGTTGGACCAGGTTACTTTGTAACCGAGCTGCTCTACTACTACACGCAGCGGTACCATAACCGATCCTTTGACCGTCGTAACCTGTCCGTCTGCAGGCAGTGTCAGCTCCTGGCCGTTAAAGTTAATATGCGTCTGTTCTGCAGCATGACCTATCGAAGGTGCAATCAGCATCAACAGCAGCATGAACATTCCCAACATCCATACATTTGCTCTTTTCATAGATCCCCTGCCATTCCCTGACCGGTATTGATTATCCCCTCAATGCCTGTGTCAGTAAGTAGTAATTGTGTGTACTTGTCTTCCGACTATATGTGAATACCGGCTGGGCCGGTGATATACAGCTACAATGCAGTTCACTTTCTTTATCGGAAAATTGTGCTGGATTATTGAACCTGTGCAGTTCCAGCAGCAATTATTCGCTGATCAGCCTGAATCGTATGCTCTACTGTTTCGACAGAAACCCCACCCTCTCCTTTCCGCTCATATCATAAATAGGCTGTCTTCCTGCATTGCATTAATGTCCAAAAGGCATGAAGCGGACATTATCATACATTATGTATATCTTTTATTATGATAATCAGATTGTTGGAGCTTGTAAACTTTCGCGCGTTTTGCCGCGTTGTTAGACATATTGTCGAATAGTCGGTCTAGTCTTTCTACAGATGCACTGATCGGCAGTTCACTGACAACTGCAGTCAGTTGGATAAATGCTTTTTATGCCCATGTGGGCAGTATCCTGATGCACTGATGATAGATGGGTATGTTCTTTGTACAAAGTTATCAAAAGTGCTTAAATGTTGATTTTTTGCAGGTACCTCCTATTCATGATTCAGGCTACAATGAATCATGTTCCTTCGCGAAGAACCGATTATTTTGTAAACGCATACATTCATGATAGGGAGAGGGTTCAATTTATGATGTCTGTCAAAACAATAATAAAGCGTGCTTCTGCACTGGTACTTGGTTTGACCTTAATAAGTGGTCTGGGCAGTGGCTATGCCAAAATTACTCCTGCTGCCGAAGCAGCCTCTGCGTTTGCCAAAGGTGCCGATGTAGGCTGGTTATCGGAAATGGAAAATTACAACTGGGCTTTTTACAATGATGCTGGCAACAAACAGGATGCACTGCAAATTCTGAAAGATCATGGCATCAACTCGATCCGCCTGCGGGTATGGGTGAATCCTTCAATTAATTTCTCCAACAAAGCTGATGTGATCAAGCAGGCGGTACGCGCCAAAAATATGGGGTTCCGTATTATGATTGATTTCCATTACAGTGATAAATGGGCCGATCCCGGTCAGCAGTCCAAACCAGTTGCCTGGAACAACCAGGATATTAATGGCCTCAAAAAATCGGTCTATGATCATACCTATGATGTATTGACTGCACTCAAAGCGCAGGGCGTTACACCGGAATGGGTACAGGTAGGCAATGAGACCAATGATGGTATGCTGTGGGAAGAAGGTCGCGCCTCCAAAAACATGAAAAACTTTGCCGACCTAATCAACTCCGGCTATGATGCTGTGAAAAAAGTAAATGCCGGTACCAAAGTTATTATTCATCTGTCCAATGGTTACGACAATTCCTTGTTCCGCTGGATGTTCGATGGACTCAAAGCAAATGGCGCCAAATATGATGTGATCGGTATGTCCCTCTATCCGGACAAAAGCAACTGGCAGACACGTAACCAACAGACACTGACCAATATGAATGATATGGTCGCCCGTTATGGCAAAGAAGTAATGGTCTGCGAAGTAGGTATGGATGCCTCTGATCCGGCTACATCCAAAGCATTCCTGACAGATATCCTGGCGAAAACACGATCCGTATCCGGCGGCAAGGGACTGGGTGTATTTTACTGGGAACCCGAATCCTATGGTACCTGGTACGCCTATACCAAAGGAGCCTTTGATTCCAAAGGTAAAGTCACGATTGCACTGGATGCATTTTTGAATTAAATCAATTTTCGGATGTTCAATCCCGTTTATAACGAGTAGCGAATAATGAATGACAATTGACAAATAGCAAACGATAAATCATTAATTAATGGTAAATCATCAATGAATGATATTATTAAAATACTCTTGTAACCAAGCAGCGTATCACCTTTTAGTCAGGGTGATACGCTGCTTTTGAGTGGATTGCTATGAATTGTATGCTGCTGCCTGGACTGCCTTCTTAACAAGAAACTCCAGATTGCTTACCACAAAATCCAGAGCACTCCAACAAATTTCAGACTCATTATAATAAAAAAGCTGCTTCCGAACCTTTATCGATTCGGAAGCAGCTGTCTGAACTGCTATACAGTATACTTATTTGTCAGTCCTATCATGAAATATCATACGGTATACTATTTTCCCAGTTCTGCCATGAACTACGATACTTGCTATTACAGCTGTCTTTTGAGAATACGGATACCAAATGGCTGAAGTTCCAGTGTACTGCTCGGAGCCATCGTTTCTGCATTCAGCAGATCCTCATAATCATTGTCATCCAGCTGCAGCGATTTTACTTCATCACTGTAGTTCTGCACAAATACAAACTCCTCTTCACCCTGTACACGCGCATGGGCGGTTACATGTTGCGGCAGCTTGGCAGCGATTGTACGCTTCACCCCTGCACGGGTTGTAATACTTTCGATCAGATCACTCAGGAAATGATCTTTGGTACGGGCGGCCACGTAATAGGCTTCACCGCTACCATAGTGATTGACCGTCACTGCCGGACGACCTGCATAGAAATCATCTCCATACACAGCCAGTGATTTGGCACTCTCCAGATGGATCAGATCACACAGATCCTGTACTTCATACGTTCCCTGCAAGCCCAGCTCATTCGTATCATCTGCAATAATACGGTTGCGGTCATTGATATGCAGACCGTCAATTTCTTCCGACCAGATTCCCAGTACACTGCGCAGCGGACCAGGGAAACCACCCAGGAAACAGAGATCATTTTCATTTACAATACCTGACCAGTAAGTGCTGATCAGCGTGCCGCCTGCTTCTACAAACTTCTCGAAACGTTCGCCTACACCTTCACGAACCATGTACAGCATTGGTGCAGCGACGACTTTATATTTGGACAGATCCTGCTCCATATCGATAACATCGACAGCAATACCGCGCTCCCAGAATGCACGATAAAAGTTCAGCACGGTCTCTTCATAGCCAATACCTGTATTGCGCGGTCCCTGGCTGTCTTTGACCGCCCAGCGATTTTCCCAGTCGAAAATAACAGCAACTTCTGCCTGTACCTGGCTGCCGCGGATACGCTGCAGCTGTTCCAGTGCTGTACCCACATCCTGTACGTCACGGAATACACGGGTGTGCTCATGGCCGGCATGGTCTACGACCGCACCGTGCAGCTTTTCACTGGAGCCCTGACTTTTACGCCACTGGAAGTACTGTACCGAATCCGATCCGTGTGCTACAGCTTGCAGTGAAGACAGCAGATGCATACCCGGACGTTTATTTTTGCTGATCGGCTGCCAGTTGGTCAGACTTGGTGTACTCTCCATCAACAGGAACGGCTGCTGTTTGATCGAGCGGACAATATCATGCATCATGGCAATTTTGGCGGCCTGCATCGTATCCCCTTCATGATCATGCCATGTCGGATAACTGTCCCAGGAGAGAATATCCAGGATATCAGCGAATTTCCAATAGTTCAGTCCTTCGAAAAATTCCATAAAGTTCGTCGTTACCGGCAGCAGACGCTCGGCGTGACGCAGCGGCTCAATCTCGTGACGACAGAAATCCACCGTCTGATCTGTGACAAACCGGCGCCAATCCAGATTCATACCATGAACCTGCGTCTCTCCATGCGGAGCCGGAGATTCTACCTGGGACCAGTCTGTATACGTATGACTCCAGAACGTCGTCCACCAGGCCAGATTCAGCTGCTCCAGCGTACCATACTTTTGCTTCACCCAATTACGGAAAGCTTCCTGACAGTAATCACAGTGACATTCACCACCATACTCATTGGAGATATGCCAGCCAATGACTGCCGGATGATTACTGTAACGCTCGGCCAGCAGCGTATTCATGCCGGTTACTTTTTCCCGATAAACCGGTGAAGTAAAGCAGTGATTATGGCGGAATCCATGAAGATTGCGCACACGATTCGCTTCTACCCGCAATACCTCTGGATATTTGGCAGACATCCATGCCGGACGTGCTCCACTCGGTGTGGCCAGCAATGCCGATATGCCATTTGCCGCAAAACGATCCAGCACTTCATCCAGCCATTCAAAAGTATATACGCCTTCTTCCGGCTCCAGGGATACCCAGGAGAAAATGCCGACAGACATCACATTACATTTTGCCAGCTTCATCAGTCGAATATCCTCTTCCAGAATATCCGGACGGTGTCTCCATTGCTCGGGATTATAATCAGCTCCATGCAGCATCTGCGTCCAGGATGGAGTAACGGTAGTCGTATTGATCGGGTTCATAGCAGTCTCCTTTGTCGTTCAGAATTGTATATTCTACTTGATGTTCAATGTACATATGCGTGTGCTTGCGATTGTTGAGACAATTATGCAGTCTGGTTTAATGGCAGTATATAGTTCATTTGCAACATGTACTCAACCGAGAGTCGCACGACAAATGCATACTGTTTGCTGTTTGCTATTTGCTGTCTGTGTATAGGTCAGGCGCTCCAAAATTGGATGATTCTTCTGCCCTCCGTTAAGATCAGATATCCTGAATGTCCGCTTGCAGCGGAGGATATCCGATCTTAAATGAGGCCGCTTCGCTGCTGAAGTATCATTCCAATTCCTCCGCTTGATGCAGAAGCTACATCGAATGGACCTAGCAGCCTGCGGTAAATCATTTGCACAAGCTAATTCAAATTAATGCAAATCGAGCAGTACATAAATTGTGTAAATACTAGCAAGAGTACAAGACATTCTGTAAGAACGATACGATGAAGTTGATAAAAACTTGTCAATACTGCTCATCTATACCATGCAATACGATCAATATCATAAGCGTCTTAACAAACATGAACTAAGCAAGTGTTTTGAAGCAATAAGCACACAGCGGAGGGAAGGGAATCATCCTTCAAGCCGACCTTTAAGAATGGATTTTGACTGCTGCAAGCGGTCGTTCAAAAAATCCATTCTTAACCGGAGGCCAGAAGGATGATCCCTTTCCGGAGCGCTGTTTGTCCAACACCGCCGCTCTTGCTCTTGCTCTTGCTCTTGCTCTTGCTCTTGCTCTTGCTCTTGCTCTTGCTCTTGCTCTTGCTCTTGCTCTTGCTCTTGCTCTTGCTCTTGCTCTTGCTCTTGCTTAAATTATGCACTACCCACTTTATTCAAATGCAACTATTCTTTTACCGAACCGAGTGTCATGCCTTTAACAAAGAACTTCTGCAGGAATGGATACACGATCAGAATAGGTGCTGCGCCAATAAAGATCTGGGCGGCTTTGACAGTTGTCTGCGAGATTAGTTCCATCTCCTGCGGACTTGCGCTCATGGAACTCATATCCTGCTGGATAATAACCGTCTGCAGGAACGTCGCAAGCGGGAACTGGCTGGAATTGTTCAGGTAGAGCAATCCGTCAAACCAGGAGTTCCAGTGGAATACCATACTGAACAGCGTAATGGTCGCGATCGATGGCATCGAGATCGGCAGATACATTGTGAACAAAGTGCGGAATGGACCGGCTCCGTCGATAAAAGCAGCTTCTTCCAGTTCTTTGGGAATGCCACGGAAGAAGTTCATCATCAGGATGACCAGAAACGTGTTGACCGCACCCGGCAGTACCAGCACCCAGAAGGAATCGATCAGACCCAGCTTTTGGATCACGATGTAAAACGGTACCAGACCGCCCGTGAATACCATGCTGAATACAAACAGCCAGGAGTAGATCGTCCGTCCTTTAAAAGCGGATTCTTCCTTGGACAGTGGATAAGCCGCCAGGAAGGTCAGCATCAGTGTAATCGCAGTACCAATGATCGTACGAAGTACCGAGATCCAGATGGAGTGCAGGAATATCGGATTGAACATTGTTTTTTTGTAAGCTTCCAGTGAGAACTGGACCGGCCAGAGACCGACCAGATTCGCGTCGGCTGCCGCTTTGGCACTGAACGATACAGCCAGTACGTGTACGAGCGGTATCACACAGGCGATAGACAGAAAAATCAGCAGTGCGATATTGAATACATTGAATATACGGTAACCGGTTGTTTTATAATACATAGTTCCCCTCTTTTCCCTGGCCTGTCATTAGAAAATGCGATAGTTGGCCCATTTGTAGGCAGCACGGTAAGACAGCAGAATCAGCACCATACTGATTACGGATTTGAACAATCCGATTGCTGTACCAAAGCCCATTTCGCCGTTCAGGATAGCTGTACGATAGACAAAGGTATCGATGATGTCGCCTTTTTCATAGACCAGCGGATTGTACAGGTTGAAGATCTGGTCGAAGCCGGCATTCAGTACGTTACCCAGCGCCAGTGTACCGACAACTGCAGCGATCGGAACGATCGATGGAATCGTAATATGCAGGGTCTGGCGGAAACGGGAAGCTCCATCCATCTCGGCAGCCTCATACAGTGCAGGATTAATACCTGCCAGGGCAGCGAGGAAAATAATTGTGTTATATCCAAACTCTTTCCATACATCCGATACGATAACGGTAAAGCGGAACCAGTCATTATCTCCGAGGAAGAAAATCGGCTGTACGCCGAAGCTAGACAGGATACGGTTCACAAATCCGTCTGTTGCCAGCAGATCAATCAAAATTCCGCCCAGGATAACCCAGGACAAAAAATGCGGCAGATAAACCATCGTCTGAATGGTGCGCTGCAGTCGTACTTTGCGGATTTCATTGAGCAGCAGAGCGAATACAAAAGGAACAAATAGGTTAAAAATCAGTTTCAGTACAGCAATAATGAGTGTATTCCAGATGACTTGTATACTATCCTGACGTTCGAACAGATAACGGAAATTTTGCAGCCCTACCCATTCCGATCCGGTAAAGCCAAGCCATGGTTTGTAATCTTGAAAAGCCATAACGATACCGGCCATCGGCACATAGCTGAATAACAGCAAAAAGATCATGGATGGCAGCAGCATCACGTGGAAAGGCCATGTTTTGCGAAGTGTTTTCATTACTTTCCTCCTATGACAGGTCTGGCGGCTTGTAATCAGCCAAGAAAATAACGACCCGATAAGCCAGGTCGTTATCCTCTCGTATATTGATGTGTCCGCCTGACAGCTGGTTTATTTTTGGATACTGCTGTACCAGTCGTTGACTTCTTTGGTTACATCGTCACCGCCGGAAGATTTCCAGGTCTGAACGAACGTATCAAAGGAATCGACTGGAGACTTGCCATAGATAATTTCATTGAAAGCCTGGCTTTCGATTTTGTTCAGATAATCCATTTTGGTTTTCATGCTTTGTGTCGTTGGACCGGTAAACATATTCGGATAGGAAATATCTTTTTGGGACATCAGCACTTTGGCTGCTTCCGGTGTTAATGGACCATAGTTATTGGCAATATCGCGTTCCAGACGGGTCTCCGGCTTGGCACCATCTGCCAGTTTGAGCAGGGCATCCATCTGTGCATTCGGAATACGTGCTCCATCACGAACCAGCAGATAACGTACGCTGTTCACATAACCGCCCGGAATTTTGTCGATCGGCATTACTTTGCCGGATGCATCCAGATCATAGTCATAGCCTTTGAACAGACCGTTGTCGAACTCGCTGTCTGCCTTCGGATTCGCCAGATGATCAAACATATAATTCTGGTAGGTAAAGAAAGCTTCCGGATTTTTCATGTTTTTGTTGATCAGGGTAACACCGTTGGTGGTTGCTGTACCGTGACGCATTGCTTTGCCATCCGGCCCGGCTGGGATTGCGATTGGCTTCCAGACAGCGCCCGGTGCATTTTTCACTGTATCCTGCAGCGGCCAGCCACTCATCCAGTAAGGTCCCGGCAGGATACCTGCTGTACCTGCTACCGCTGGTTCGGATGTTTTGTTTTCATCCCACAGGGCAGCTTCTTTTGGAATATAGCCTTTGTCGAACCATTCCTTGATTTTGCTCAGCCCCTGCTTCATGCCCGGCTGAATCGAGCCGTATTGCAGTGTACCGTCAGCGGCTTTGTTCCACTGCTGTGGCAGTGTGCCGTAAGCGCCGAAGATCCAGGACGGATCGCCCATCCATGTATTCATGGAATTTTTGAAACCGATACTCAGCGGAATGACTTTATCCGGAGACAGTCCATCCGGGTTTTTGGTTTTGAAAGCGTCCATGACTTTTTCCAGCTCATCCATAGTCGTTGGTGCTTTCATGTTCAGCTTGTCCAGCCAGTCCTGGCGGATCCACAGTACATAATCATGATTGTAGGCGTAATCGAGAACCGGAATACCCATTTTTTTGCCTTCACGGATATAAGGGTTCCAGACATTTGGATCTTCAGCCATAGCCGCTTTCCAAGTGTCTGACGCATATTTGTCAAACAGCGGACCTACTTCGCTGTAAATTCCTGAATCGATCAGATCCTGTGCCAATTGTGCATCGGTGTCGCCGATAGTCACCACATCCGGCATATCTTGACCGGATGACATGGACAGACGCATTTTGGTAGCAAATGCTCCATTGGTATCCGTTACGGACCAGAGCGATTTGATATCGATCCCGAATTTGTCTTTCGCCCATTTGGTCGCCACATTATTTTCAGCCGATTCGCCGTTTTTGAATTTGAGTGATGGATCAATACCCCATACGGTGCTGATCGTTACCGGCGGATCGTATTTTTCCTTGTATGCGTTTTCAGTAGTGGCCGATGCGGAATTGCTGCTTCCGGTACCGCCTCCACATGCGGCAAGTGTGGCTGCGGTAAGTACTGTTGTCAGCAAAACCGCAGCGGTTTTTTTGATTCCCATGTTGCTCCCCCTTTAACTTGGACCGTGCTTATTTGGATGGTGATGTTTATGTTGGCTTGCTGTTCATATTTTTATTATAAGTGGGAGAGCGCACATATCCTATGTCACGAAATTAACATTCCTGCACCTTTTGCAAGCAATTACTTGTCCCTGAATTCATTCGGGGTCATGCCATAGTGCTTTTTGAATAATTTGCTGAAATACTGCGGATTCTGATAGCCCAGTTCAGCCGTAATTTCATAGATTTTATGATTCGTATGCTTAAGCAGATACAATGCTTTTTCCATACGGATACGGATAATATAATCGCCCAATCCCTCACCGGTCTCTGCCTTGTAAATTTTGGACAGATAGACCGGATGCAGAAATACGCGATCGGCAATATTTTTGACAGATACATCCTGTCCCAGATGACCGGCGACAATCTCCTGTACCTGCTTGACGATCCGGCTGCGACTCGGCTCTACAGATGAGCTGCGCTGTCCTTCCATCCGGGTCAGTACATCCATGCACCAGCTGCGCAGCCGATCCAGGGACCCTGTGATATGCTGGGCAGCAAAAGGATCCAGTCCGCCCGAATCATTGGCTGGCAGTACATGCCCATGATGATGCGCCATATAGACCAGCGCATTGCTCACTGCCAGATATACTTCGTACAGCTGCTCATGAGTCAGCGGCAGGGATTCCAGCGAATCCAGTACACCCGTCAGCTTTTCTCGTGCGGTATCCCATTGGCCTGATTCCAGCAGATGGATCAAGGTAGGCGGACGATACAGCGGCTCCATATATTTGTTGATTGCCGGACGTTCCAGTGTATGGTGCTGTGGCTGTACGGAATGAACACGGGAGTCCCCGGAGACCGCTGAACCCTGTGCAAAACGCAGTAGCTGCCGATAAGCAGAAGCCAGCCCATCCGGGAAAATGATCCATTCGCTAACATACACATTCAGTTGGAGCTTCAGATAGCGGTTGGCATTATCCACAAACGCCTCCAGCAGCTGCTCATCCTGCTGTGGTATCCCCTGCTCATCCCTTTTCCACAGCATTACCAGTCCGTTATGCGGCGCTCTGCCGGACCATAACGGACGCTGCTGACCCAATACTTCGGCTGCAATATTGGCGGCTGCATATTCCAGCAGACGGGCTTCGCTCTCTTCCATCCCGCGCAGCGATGGACTGGCAGGAACAAATAGCATGCGGACGATATCTCCGGGACGCAGTGTAACTTCATAGCTTTCCAGACGGTTCAGCAGCTCTCGTTCACCCGGTTCACGGCCAAGCATCAGGTCACTCAGTAGCCCTTCACGCAGCAGCTCCAGCTCGGACTGACGGCGATAGGAAAGCTGATTATAACGATCAAGCTGATCCCATTCTTCCTCCAATGCCTGAACAGCAGTATGGACGCTTTTGATAAACTGCTCGTCATCTACCGGCTTGAGGATATAATCACTTGCTTTGAGCCGGATTGCTTTTTGCGCATATTCAAAATCCGAATGTCCGGTTAGCACCATAGTGCGCACCTCCGGCCACTGGCGTGATATCTCACTCAGCAGCTCCAGACCGTCACGATCCGGCATACGGATATCGGTTACTACAATATCGATCTCATGCTGATGCATAAGTTCCAGTGCCTGATCGACCGAGTCGGCACGATAGACCTGCTGAATACGCAGCTGTTCCCAAGGAATAGTGAGCGCCAGACTTTCTGTTACATATGATTCGTCATCTACCAGTAAAATATTGACCATTCTGTTCACTTCCCTGATTTCAGTAATAACCTGTTTGTTATGATCATTCGCAGCGAGCAATTTCAGGTCAGGAGGTTATGTCAACCGGTTCACTCTGCCAGCGCAGGGTTACCTGCAGACCACCCAGTGGAGAAGCGGATAATGTGACACCAGCTCCTTCGCCAAAACGCAGTTGCATCCGCTGATGTACATTCCATAATCCGCAGCCCATCTCTTCTCCAAGCGGCTCTTGCAGGCTAGCCTGCAGCTGCTGCATCGGTTCCGGCTCCATGCCTTTGCCGTCATCTTCGACAGAAAGTACCCACTGCTCTCCATCCCTGTATCCGCTAATCCGAATCTGTCCAGCCGAGGAGTAACGTTCGATTCCGTGAATCACAGCATTCTCTACGAGTGGCTGAATCATCAGCGGTGGAATCAGTACGCTCTGCAGAGCTTCTTGGAGTTCAATATTATAGTTGAGCCGTGCCATCCGCATCTGCTGAATCGCCAGATAATTGGATACAAAGTCCATCTCCTCCGCTAGCGGTACTAGATCACGCTCCTGACGGGTCGTGTATCGATAATACTGCGATAGATTTTGGGACATGGCGATGACCGCCTGCTGATTGTTCAGCTTGGCCATACTCGTAATAAAGGAAAAGCAGTTATAAAAGAAATGCGGATTAATCTGAGACTGCAGCTGCTTGAGCCGTGCTTCCCGTACATGAATCTTCTCCAGATACACATGTTCAAACAGTGTCTGGATCTGGGAGACCATCGAGTTAAACCGATCCGACAGGTAAGCAAACTCGTTGCGTCCCCTGGGCGTAATCCGCACCGAATAATCCTCCTGCTTAAGCCTTGTAAACCCTACAATCAGCTGGCGCATGGGCACCTGCACCTGTGCGTACAGCAGATACGCAGCAATAAAGCTCATCAGCAGCAGTATAATCACCGACAGGTAAAACAGTCGGTTGGAATCCTGAATCGGCTGCAAAATATCATTGAGCGGAATATAGTCAATCATGTACCAGCCGGTTACTTCCGAACGTACCGCATTGACCATATAGGATTGACCGTTCACATTAACCGTCCGGCTCTCAATCTCTTTAAGCGGCTGTTCATGCATCGCAGTGATCAGCGCATCCGTTAACCGATGATCTGCAGATCGGTTATAGATCGTACCCAATCCGGGATTGTAATAAAACGGATCACGGCGTCCGTCACTTTTGAATTTATCCAGCATATCCTGAATGTTACCGCTATCAAATTCGACTTTGATAACCGTGCTGATATCGGCTGAGTCCACCGATGCATTATACGGCGAAATCGATGTCCAGGAAAATACAAATTGTGCCGGCGCGGAAGATAACGTATCCGGCACACGAGTCACCTGCCAGCCCGAGCGGAAATCCCGGGAGGCAGACGACGGATCTACCGAAGCGGCATCACTGTCCGTAACCAGCCGCTTCAGCGATGGCGAATAAATAGACAGATGCGCTCTCCAGTTGGACGAACTTTCCTGGATAGCCAGCTTGCTCTGAATCCGCTTGACCAGATTAATGGAATCCAGATTCAGATATCCATTTTGCAAATACATATCGTTAAAGCTGACTACATCCGGGTCGTGAATCAGCAGATTCGGCCAGGACGACAGCAGCTCAATATTCGTATTCACCTGATTTTGAAAAAAGCTAAGCTGATTCATATTGGACTGATTCAGCTCCTGCCGGAGTACATGCGTAGTCGTCTGATTGGAATACGTATAGAGAATAATAATAGGTACCAGCATCACAACAAGCAGAATAATCATTTTGGTAAATAAATTATAGCGGTACACGTTCATCGCACTCCTTCATCTCACCAGCGGGAACTTCTCCCCTGTAACCTAAACATACCGCCGCGCATAACCAGATAGCCTACCAGACTAATCACTAGCATCATGCTGCTAAATACAAGCATAAAATGTAGTTCTGCCGGATCGCCAACAATATGCACTACATCACTCCAGATCTTATGCGGATCGGTAAATACATCCCAGCTGTTCCAGCGTACAAAGCGTCCAATATAAATGCCGATACTGCTGAGTACAAGCACAATACATGCAAACACCCACGAACGCACAGCACCGTAACGCTCCGCAACAAGCAGCTGCAGGGAAGACAGCGAATACGTTCCCAGCCCCAGCCCTACCACAGCAGCCGTAACGAACAGAAACAGGTGATACCAGAATTCCAGATCATGCACAAAACGTCCATTGGGTTTGTAATGGACAAACGGATGAATCATATCTGTCACCAGATAAGCCGAGTTCGGATAAAACAACAGCCAGCTGACGACCAGCACCCCACTAACAATCCGGAGCGGCCAGGATATCCGGCGCTGTCTGTAAAAGGAAAATACTCCATCCAGCAGCAATGCCAGCATCACAGGAACCCATGCCAGAAAAATATCCCAGTTCAAAAAACGGTACAGTGATCGACCGGTGTAATCCCGGATATGCTGCCCCATCCAGACACAAAAAATAGTCCCTATAAGCAAAGCAGCCAGCACGACCACTTTGCCGATCCATGTACGACTACCCCATATATTTTCATTCCTCATCGTCTGTCCCTTTCGTCGCTGCGGACAGGCTCTCGATCATCCGGTCAAAGCGCTCGCATATCGCTTCGATATCTTCCAATCGGGCCAGCTGGCTACACCACTCTGCAGGTATGGACTCATAATCATAGTACATGCCTGCCAATCCACCTGTCACAGCAGCTGTCGTGTCAGTATCCTCTCCAAGGTTTACCGCCATCAATACCGCTTCCCTGTAACTGTCTGTATGCAGCAGTGTCCAGATACTGGCTTCCAGTGTATGCACTACATAACCGCTGGAGGCAATATCGTCTCTGGATAGCTGATCCAGACCTCCCTGTACAATACGTGCAAATCGGCTGTATTCCGCATGGTCGCTATAATGCGTCCGAATAATCTCGCACATCGCCAAATAGCTATCACGCAGACTCTGTCCAGATGAAGCGGATAGTATCTGCATGCCAAGCTCCACATAAATAACTCCTGCCAGAATAGATACCGGATGCCGATGCGTCAGCGAAGATACCCGTCTGACCCACTCATACCGCTCTGTTCTGCTCGTATTTGCCAACCGGTAAATTAGCGGCAAAATGCGCATCAGTGAGCCATTGCCATTGCTGTATTCATCTTTGCCACCGCATTGTTCATAAGGAGTATCTCCGCTCTCCATGCGTGTAATAGCCTGCCGGGTAGCAATCCCGATATCAAACAGTTCATCATGTGCTGTCCATAATCCCTGACGATACCACTGGATAAAACGTCGTCCTAGATCATCCGTATCCAGCTGCGGATGCATCACGAGGCTGTACAGCAGACAAAGCGTCATGGTGCTGTCGTCCGACCATGTACCGGGCGGCTGATTGTGGGTTCCATACCCGATCATATCGACTGCCGGATGAGCTGCGATTTCCTTTCGACTCATGAATTCATAAGGGACGCCAACCGCATCTGCTATAAATAGTCCGATAATGCCTCCTTTGACGGATGGTACAGGTATTGGAAATTGTTGATTATTCATAGGTGTATTCTTCCTTTCGTTATTTCAGGGTACATGCATCATTACAACATTATTCTTTAACTCAGAATGTCCTGCCAGCCTGTCCTGCCGATATGCTGTCGCTCTATCCAGCACTTCCTCCGCGAATAAAACGGCGCACAACTTCTTCCAGACGATCTACGTACTCTACCAGCTGCTCCTCAGGCAGATTCTCTATCATCGACCGATCATTCATATCAAAATGCCACATGATACTTTTGAGAATATAACTGTATGTAAAAAACACCTGCTCCATTAGTGTCCGATCCAGCGCAACATCTTCCGATGCCGGTGTCAGGTCGGTAATCGCTTGCACATAGGCTTTGAAACTGGACGGGTTAAAATAATTCTCTTCATGCAGAGCATGGATAAAGCTGCCTTCAATTCCTTTGTAATTACAGGCAATCACTTCTTCGGGTGTCATCATAATTAAGCATTCCTCCAGCATTCAACACTTTTCTCCAATTCTTTTAAGCATAGCTTATTTTGAGCAGTGTGAAAAGTTGCTTCATTATTCACAAATCTGCTCTATTACCAGTGCACTTCTGCTCGTAATTAATACTCTGTTTTATTGTAGTTAAAGTAAAATACAATGGAATCCTTCATTTTTATTAGATGATCAAAATAAAAAGGCTGCCTTTTCCGACTCGAAAAGACAGCCTTTTTCTATAAGATTGATCCGGTATTTCCGATTTGTAGACTGCATTTCCAAATTATCGATTTGGCGTAAAGTCATATCAGGCGAGAACACTCCTCTGCCGGCCGGTCAATAATCAGGAGTTCAACTCAGCCAGTCTTGCACCTACGCGTGCCACAGTGATTCCTCGGAGTGGTGATCCTCCTGAGGTGAAATTCACATAATAATTGCCGGAAGCCCACGGCGTGGTTTTATAAATAGACCAGCTACTGCCACCGCCGATACTGACAATACTGTCGGGAATCAGCTCACCCGTCGGTGAATCTTTGGAGAGGGATATAGTCATACGCTGCTTCCCTGCATTTTTCACCCATATTTTCACAAATCCATAGCCTTCTGGCATATGAAAAGGCTGTGACATCTGAGTGCCGGACAACGACTCTGCAAATATCGTTTTGGTAGATTGAGGTGGGGCATTTGGTTTATCCTTTTTCAACAGAGGCACAGACATTTCATGTCGAAAAGTCATATCGTTGACTCCTTCTGATCGTCCAACAGAAGAAGCCAAAATCCTTGGCTTTTCCTGGACCTGCTGCTCCGGCACCATCGCAGCTACTGACGGCGCTGGAGGTACAGAATGACTCTCCACTTTAAAATACACAGCGAGACTCAGAAGCAGTACCATGACCACTGCCAGCGTCACACCGGTATAAATAACTGCTTTTTTGTTCTTTTTAGGACTTTGATGATGAGGTCTGGTTTTTTCCATGATTAATACTCCTACTTTCTGCTTATCAATAAACAATAGCTTTGCTTGGTTTCTTGAATCTATGTAGTGGTATGCTTCTCCTTTCATTATGTTCGACTAAATATTAGATACTTATGTATAATTTACATTTTATGACCACTTGATGTCAAACGGACTGTATCTGACAGTCTGCATTTCACGAAACAGGAAATTATTTTGCTATATCTCCCATTTTCAGCATTTCCTTGTGGTAATGAAGAATGTCCAGAAAGGATTTGCAGAGATTGTGCTACCAAAAACAGTCTTCCTCCTACTAGAGAAGCCTATAATAATGCTATAATTTCCATAATATCCACAGCAGCGCTTTCAATAAGCCGCTTAACCTTTTATTGATTCAAAGGAGTGAACATCTTGATTATTGATATCCATCATGCCAGCTGGCGGCGCGAACAGAGTACGATTATTAACAATATTTCCTGGCAGGTGCAGCCGGGTGAACACTGGTGTCTGCTTGGACTCAACGGCTCCGGTAAGACTACCCTGCTCAATATGATCAACGGCTACATATGGCCCACTACCGGCTCTATCAGTGTACTCGGCGAGAAATTCGGTGAAGTGGATCTGCGTGAACATCGCAAGCGGATCGGCTGGGTGAGTACTTCGCTGCAGCAGCGGCTGCACGGACGCGATACGGCAGAGAATATTGTGCTGAGTGGCAAATTTGCCTCGATCGGCATTTATACCCAGATTGAGGATCATGATCGCGAACAGGCTTTGCAGCTGATGCAGCAGTTGGATGCCGAGCGGCTGGTAGGCCGCACTTACGATACGCTATCGCAGGGAGAACGTCAGCGCATACTGATTGCCCGTGCACTAATGGCTTCACCTGATCTATTGATTCTGGATGAGCCGTGCACGGGTCTGGATATTTTTGCGAGAGATCAGCTGCTTCAGCGGGTACAAACTATCGCAAACGGACAAAATGCTCCTACACTGCTGTATGTGACACATCATATTGAAGAGATTATGCCCTGCTTTAACAAAACGATGCTGCTGCGTGACGGTCAGATATTCGCTGCCGGTTCTACTGCCGATATGCTGGATTCGCAGCGACTCAGTGATTTTTTCAATACCAGTGTCGAAGTACGTCCCGAACCGGGCGATCGGTACTCGATCCGTCTCACCGGTCCTTTCACCACCATGCCTGCAGAGGCAGCAGAATAACATCTATCGACTTCAATGTGAAGGGAGCACTTAATAAATATGATGAAATATCAATATCTGGGACGAAGCGGATTGCAGGTGTCCCTGCTCGGATTGGGCACCAACTCGTTTGGTAAGCGCGCCGACAAAAAAACATCGATTCAAATTCTGCATGCAGCGATGGACAGCGGTATTAATTTTATCGATACTGCAAATATCTATGCAGGTACCGCTTCCGAGCGGATTATCGGCGAAGGACTCAAAAACGGTAAACGGCATGAGGTGATTCTTGCGACCAAAGCCGGCTTGCCACGCGGAGATGAACCGAATCAACGCGGCTCTTCACGCTACCATCTGCAGCGCGAACTGGAAGACAGTCTCAAACGTCTGCAGACCGACTACGTGGATCTGTATCAGATTCATACATTTGATCCCTATACACCGCTCGACGAGACACTTCGTACACTCGAACATATGGTGCAGTCCGGTAAAGTGCGCTATATCGGCGCTTCCAATTATGCAGCCTGGGAACTTATGAAAGCGCTCGGAATCAGTGATCAGCTCAAGCTGGAGCGATTTGTATCGATCCAGACGTCCTACTCGCTGGCTGATCGTACACCGGAACAGGAATTAATGCCTCTCTGTCAGGATCAGGGCGTCGGGATTATCCCTTACTTCCCACTGGCTGGAGGAATACTGACCGGCAAATATTCGCAGGAAGACGAAGCGCCCGCAGGTTCGCGCGCGGACAAAGACCCTTCCTTTAATCGACTGTTGACCGGAGAACGAATCGGACTTGCTGACGGGATCAGCTGGTGTGCCCGTTCGCTGTCCATCGATCCGGCTGTACTATCCCTGGCCTGGCTGATGAGACAGCCTGCCGTCTCCAGTATTATTGCCGGAGCCACATCGGTAGAACAGCTGAATAATAATCTGAACAGCATTGAACTGGTACTGAGCGATGATGTCATGGCAGAGCTGGAGCGTTTAAGCAAGCCTTTCCGCTACAGTGAGCCTTTTGCAACCTATCGTCTGTTATAAAATATATTGCCCTTGAGGAGGCTCCACATCATATGGAATATATCCCGGATCGTTATTCATCTGCCGATAACGGCTTCAGCTACCCATCATCCCAGATTATCTATCCTGCTCCATTACGCAAAGGAGACCGGATTGCGATTATCGCTCCGTCCAGCGGCGTTAATCCCGAAGCTCATCATCTGTTGCACCGGACACGCGAGTACCTGGAACAATTGGGTTATATGGTTACACTCGGTGACAGCGTATGGACCAATGATAAATGCGTCAGTCTGCCCAAAGCCGAACGTGCTGCCGAACTGCAGCAATTTCTGCTGGATGAGCAGGTGCAGGCGATTATTCCGCCGTGGGGCGGAGAATTTCTGATGGAGCTGCTGCCGCTGCTGGACTGGGATCGGATTCGTGAGCAGCCACCCAAATGGATACTTGGCTTCTCCGATATCAGTACGCTCACATTTGCCTATACCCTGCAGACCGGGTACGCTTCGGCTCATGGCCCAGGAGCTATCGATATTTCCGGCTCTGATGATCCGACAACATCCATCTGGCTGCAAATGCTGACTGCAGCGGACGGCCAGAGTGTGGAGCAATATTCTTCTACCCACTATCAGACGGTCAGTGACCATAGCCAGCCCGGTTATAATCTCGATACATCCACCGAATGGCGCATTCTGGGCCAAGAAGATCAGCCAGAGGCCTCGCTCCAGTTCTCCGGTCGCCTGATTGGCGGTTGTATGGATGTTATTACGGTGCTGATCGGTACGAAGTGGGCTCCGGTAAATGAATTTATCGAACATTATGCAGCATCGGATAGTGTAATCTGGTATCTGGAGAGCTGCGAAATGAATGCCGGGGACATTTATCGCCATCTCTGGCAGATGGATCAGGCAGGGTGGTTCCGTCACGCCAAAGGTATACTGATCGGCAGACCTGCTGGTTATTCCGCGCTGGGCAATTTCGAACTGACCGATGCATTGCAGCAGGTATTCGGGGATCGGAATATTCCAGTCGTGTATGGCGTAGATATTGGACATATTCCTCCTCAACTGACGCTGATTAATGGTGCTTCAGCCATTGTGAGCGTGAAGTCCGGGCAGGGTAGCATCGTGCAGACCCTGGACTAGAATTACGAGAACAGCTTGTTTGGCGCTGGATATAACCAGCTTCAATCCATGCAGCAACAGTCAGCACTAATACATGCTGGCTGTTGTTTTATGATAAATGTTTATTCGGAACAGCTAAAAAAAACAAAAGGTGCATTTCATTTCATAATGCCGGATATTGATGATACAATAAGCTGGTTGGTTTCTTACAGGACAGGAGGAGTTCCGTTTGCGCGCGATCTTATCATTTCTGACAGAAGTACGGGACTGGCCGCGGAATGTGCGGCTTTTTTTCTGGGCGAATCTGCTTTACCAGATTGGTAATGGCATGTTCAGTGTTCTCTATAATCTATACATACAGGGATTAGGTTATCCCGATGCAATGAATGGACGCATTATTAGTATCCAGTCGCTTGCAACCGCTATCTTGTTTATTCCCGTCGGTCTGCTAGGAGATCGGTTTAGCCGCAAAAAGCTGCTGACACTGGGCGCTTTGCTCAGCGGGATCTTTTTTATCGGACGTTCGTTTGCTATGCAGACGGATGCGCTGCTGATCCTTGCTGTCTGTTCGGGGATTTTTGCTGCCATTTTTCAGGTAATGGCGATTCCTTTTCTCGCCGAAAATGTATCCCGTTCCCAGAGACTGCGCATGTTCAGCTTCTATTCTTCACTCGTGCTGGCTGCGCAGGTAATCGGTAACACTGGCGGCGGGATACTGGCAGATACGCTTCATGCTGCAGGTATGAGCTATGTATCCAGTCTGCAGCTGGTGCTTGTGACAGGCAGCGCAGCGACATTGCTGGCTTTTATACCAATGATCTTTGTTATGGAAAAGTCGAAAATATCGCAGGAAGTACAGCCTGTTCATCCAGCAGTATTCACAGACAGACAGCCGGCAGCAGATCATGCGTCTCCTAGCAATAAAGATAATAACGCTGGAGCTGCTGACGCTTCTTCTCCGGCACCGCTCGTTTCTGTGGCTGCTGATGTACCGGCTTCCACAACGCCAACTGCTGCAATCCCTACCGCACCAACAGCTATAACGGCTCCAGCCACTTCGGATTCAGCAGCTACTTTTCAGCAATCTCCTGCCCAAAGTGTACCCCATACTGCAAAGCAGGAACGCTCTTCCGATATGAAGTTTATCAGCCGCTTCATGCTCGCACAGCTGCTGACCGGCTTGGGATCGGGATTGGTCGTCCCTTATCTGAATCTGTATTTTACCAACCGGTTTGATGTATCACTCACATCCATGAGCATCCTAATCTCACTTGGTCAGTTGATGACGATTGTCTCTATGCTGCTCGGTCCGGCACTGGCGGCTCGCATCGGCACCGTACGCGCTGTGGTTGCTTTTCAGATGCTGTCGCTTCCGTTTCTGCTGCTGACCGGATTTACTAATGTACTGCTTGTAGCTTCGATCAGCTTCCTGTTCCGACAGGCTTTGATGAATGCGGCCAATCCACTGCAATCATCGATTATGGTAGACCGTGTCTCTGATAAACGCCGCAGTATCGCCAACTCGCTGATGCAGACTGTATTTATGCTAGGCTGGGCAACGATGGGACCGGTGCAATCGTACCTGGTCACCAGCTATGGAACGTATTGGGGATATGCGATTACATTTAGTATTACGGGTGTGTTGTATATAGCTTCTTCGATGCTGTATTACTTTATGTTCCGGAAACCACCTGCTCCAAAAATGGCAGAAGCGACCGTGTAGCATCCAATTGTGAATACATCGGTATAACACCATAAAAACTCTTTCCAGTTGTATGGAATAGAGTTGCTCATCGTATCTCTAATTGTTTCTGTACGTTTTTTTGTATCTTGCTTTGTATTTCAGCCTATCCATAACTATAAAAGTAGCAAACCCCTGCTTTTTCTCCGCCAAGATGGATACGAGAAAAACAGGGGTTTTATTGTATATACTATTGTGCCGACTATCGGCGATAACGAATCCGTTTTATCCCGCTCCATAGCATATAGCCGATCCAGGCACCCAGCGTATTCAGCCAAATATCGTCGACATCAAACGTACCTCGATGGGACAGCATCTGAATTACTTCTACCACAAAAATGCAGCCTATAAATCCCACCAGAAAATGCCGCATTTTCACAGACCAAATCCACGGAATCAACAAACCAAAAGGCACGAATACACCTATATTGCCAAGCAGATTAATCAGCATATCCAGCGGGCTCCCTACTTTTAATAAGGCAAAGTCCATAATGGTTTGAAAAGGAATCCAGTTATAGCGATAAGGGGCTTCCGGATGATAGCTGCGTCCAAATGCAAAAAACATCCAATAGAGCAGCAGCAGGGTATACCCTACCAGCAGCACCATTTTCCAAAAAACAGGTGTGCTGCTGGTAGGCGATTTTCTTTTCTCTGTAATATGATCTCGTTCTATGTTCAAAATAATATCCTTTCGCGTTTGATTGCTCTTCTTGAATAAAATTGCTTATTACACTATGGACACTTACTCCAATAACATGCGTAGATCCTGCCAGCCCAGCGTCACTTCCTTATGCAATGTGCCGCCGACCTTGATCGTTCGTTCTCCGAGGCGCTCTGCTCCGAGATGGTAATAAAATTGAATAGCCGGATTTTCTTTTAATGCTTCGACAATAGCCGAACGATATCCGTCCTCATGCAAGCATGCTGCCATCTGCCGAATTAGCTCACGGCCGTATCCTCTTCCTTGCGCTAATTGCAGTAAATACAAAGCATAAATTTCCGCATCATATCGCGAATACATCGAAGGCTGCCGGTTCGCCCCTCCGCTTACAAAGCCGATAATCGTCTCTGCCTGCTCCAGCACCAGCACATAACGACCATCTTCAGCCGCATTGAGGTTAGCTGCCCAGGCTTCTTGCCGCTGTGTCACAGACAGATTTTGCAAAAATTCCGTTGCCATCATACCAGCGTACGTAGTCTGCCAGCTGCGTACATGTACACTGGCTATGCCGGCTTCGTCGCCCAGACGTGCCTGCCGAATTGTGATTCTATTATCCTCTTTATCATCGCTCATCCATACCCCCGCTTTGCTGCCAGCAATAATATCCCATCCGGTAAAAGTCAGCCAGATCACTGCGCCCGGTGCGCTCGAAACGATCTACCGCTTCTTCGATCCCGACCACATCGACCCTGGCTATCTGTTCTCCATCCGGTGGATTAAGCGGTGCGCCTCCCAGCTGCACCTGTCCATATCCGGCAAGACGAATAAACCGCGGATGCGAAATATAGGGACGATACGGCTTTTCCGCAGCAGATTCGCAGTCAAAATATCCGAACACACGATAATCCAGCAGAGTACCACCCATTTCTTCTTCCACTTCGCGCTGTAATGCATCCAGATAAGGCTCATCCTTTTCCAGTGTTCCTCCAGGCAGTTCCCAGCGGCCATCCGTCAGCTGAATCATGACCAACTGATCGCCGACCATAGGTACAATAGACACATTACTGATCAGCTCAGGGTTCAGCCATACCACATCACTCCACACCTGAAAGCGTGCTGTGACCGGCCCCCAATGAATATCCGCCGACAATGCAGCAAGTGTGCGCAGATACTGCCGGTTCTGTACCGTTGCCCGGGCTGCGATCAGCCATGGATGAAGGACAGGGACACGATTCTTCTCTGCCCACACATAATCCACATACACCTGCACCGCTTCTTCCAGTGAATATCGTGCAGCCTCTCTCATATGATCAATATAGAGCGCGGCATCGCTCGCTTGCCAGGATAGCTTGTCTGCTACGAATAATAGCTGATCCATAGGCTCCATATCTTCTTTTAGTGTGGTATGACAGCTAATCGCACTGTGCAGCTGCGGTTCATGCAGTCCAAATACCATTTCGGCGATCCGGCTGGACAGCTGCTGATGCAGCAAAAAGGGAATCTGTTTTTCTTCCGGTAAAATAGGAATACCATAATGAGCAGCCAGTACCAATTTATGCTGATCTGGAATTACTGTTGATATATCATGCAGCCAGCCGCCCAGACAAGCAATCCGGGAATCCAGCTGATAGCGCTCAGCCAGCTGTACAGCCTGCTCAGCTACTTTACGACAGTGTATCCAGGTATTCGGCTCTTGATTATGCAAAAAAAATCGCTCCAGATACCCTGGCAGACCTTCACCTTCTTGTGGAAGCGGAAAATAAATGTCCAGTTCGGCAGGAATATGAATCTTGTGAAGTGTATATGCTTCCATCTCGTAGTCCACAATCGACCTTCTCTCTGTATTTTCAAATAACGATCATTTAACAGGTATTATAGCAAGGTTTTATCTACCAAATAGGTCTACACCTTATGTTTAAAATAACTTTTGACCATGTCATATGCAAGTTTGGGACGACGATAGCCATCGACAACGCCTTTATTATTCTGGGTTCGGGCTCGCAGCATGGGCCAGATACCTTCCTCAGTCACCCGGCAATCACAGAACTGCCAGATAAACATCCCGGATAGATAATCCCTGCTTGTGTAAGCGCGCAGATTATCTTCGATAATATCAAGCTGGCGTTCTTCGGTTCCTTTGACCCGGGAGGGCGAACGATAGCCATAAAATCCGTCTGCACCGAATTCGCTCATCATCATCGGCTTGCCCGCACCTCCAGTCGCATCTGCCCAGCCTCTTGCTTGGTCACAAAGTTCTCCCGGATCTTCCTCTCCATACCAACCCGGATACAGATTAAAGGATACAATATCAGCCAAATCAAAACAAAGCTCCTGCTCGCGATGATGTGAAGCAAAGCTCAGCAGCCGGCTCTGATCCAGTGCCCGAATCTGATTCAGCTGGCGTTCATAATGAACGCGTCCTTCTGGCAGATTGCTGGCGCATTCGTTCAGAATGGCCCAGATAATAATCGATGGATGATTATAATGCTGCTCTACCATTTCCCGGTTCACCTGTTCACACTGACTCACGAACAGCGGATGCCTCATATCCTCGATAGACAGTCCGCGCGCATGATTCTCCTCCCAGACCAGCATCCCGTATTGATCGCACAGATCCAGGAAACGCTCATCATTTGGATAATGACTGGTGCGGACTGCATTGGCTCCGGTCTGAACCATTAATTCCATATCCTGAACCATCAGGGATAAAGGCAAAGCAGACCCTGCCAGCGGATGATCTTCATGACGATTAAATCCTCGCAACACAATGCGCTCATTATTCAGTAAAAGATCCCCGGCTTCTGCAAGAATCGTACGGAAACCAAAACGTTCAATCAAATCATCGACAGGTTCGATAGTTTGTCCGGTAATAGAAAGTACAGTGTTCTCTGAATGACCGACAGATGCAGTCGTATACGCAGTTGATTCAGCATCATCCCATCGGGATTCGTGCCACTCTGTATGCAGCTCATACAGATCCGGATTATGAGGATTCCAGGCACGGATTCCACTCCATCGACAGATCGTTTCCCACTCCAATACTTCACCCGGTAGCAGCGTCAATATATCCGATAGACAACTATTACTTGTGTTATTGACGGCATCGGTATCAGTGTGTTGCCCGAACGCTGTCGAATGGGTATCTATCCATACCGAAGAAGCGGAGAGATCCGGGTCCTGTAAACTGCTCCATTTCAGCTGTAATCGGCCACTGACAGGATTGTCCGACAGCGAATGCAGACGCACCTGAATGCGTGCTTCCCATTGTCCGTCATATTCGGGTTCCCATGAGGATTTGTAAGGGGTAATATGTACCTGCTCGATCCAGCAGCTGTCGGCAGGCAGCAGCTCCAGTATCACCGGACGAATCAGACCGCCATATGTATAATAATCATTCGGCAAATGCAGTGCCGAGTGATTGCCAAATGAATTGTCCACCTCGACAGCCAGTTCATGCTCTCCCGCCTGTGCATCCGGAATAATAACCGAGAATGCCGTATAGGCGTTATAATGCTCTGCAATCAGCGTACCATCCCAGTAGATACGCGCTGTATGACTAACTCCTTTACATACCAGCCTTGCTGGTTGGGATTGTGGCAGATTCACCCTGCGACGATATAATCCACGTCCTCGGTAGGTGAGCAGCTCCGGATGATTCTCCCAGCAGCCCGGTACAGGCAGCAAATAATTATATTGTATCGTGGATATATCCAGCTCTGATTGCGCTTCCAATTTGGTAAATTCCCAAATACCTTCCAGGTTTATCGTCTTTCTGATCTGGTGCGTCTGAAATAATCGTTCCATAATATGCAGTTCCTCCTTCAAAAATGAAGTATCCGTTGCAAAATATTCGATACCATCAGATCCAGCATCAGACTTATAAAATACGCGGCTCGATTGGCATGTGTACTGGATTATTAAAATACACAGCAAACAGCCTGCCGCCGGATGTATCCGAATTATATCAGAATTCGGGGTTCGGGTGACAGGCTGTTATGGATTGCGTATAGCTGGGAGAAATGAATTACAGTTTGCTATCGTCGATGCTGTTGAGCCAGTTCTCGATATCCCCGATTACGGAGGCTACACAGCCTTCCTGGAAAGGAGAAATCAGACCGGCCACTTCTACCAGTCCGGTAAAGGACTTGCTTCCGCCCTGACGGCACAGGTTCACATAGTCTGCCCATGCAGCCGGCTGGTCTTCGTTCATTCGTTTCCAGAACTGGAACGCACAGATTTGCGCCAGCGTGTAATCGATATAGTAGAACGGCGCTTCATAGATATGGCCCTGCTTTTGCCAGTAACCACCGCTTTGCAGATAAAGATTATCGCTCTGATCCCAGAATGGCAGGTATTTCTCTTCGACTGCTTTCCAGGCAGCTTTGCGCTCGGCTGGAGTCAATTCCGGATTATTGTAAATCACATGCTGGAACTCATCCACCGCTACGCCATAAGGAATAAACAGCAGTCCGCCGGACAGATGATCGAATTTGTATTTGTCGGTGTCTTCCTGGAAGAACAGCTCCATCCACGGCCAGGTAAAGAACTCCATGCTCATGGAATGAATCTCTGCCGCTTCATACGTTGGCCAGATATATTCCGGCACTTCAAAGTGACGGCTCTGATACACCTGGAACGCGTGTCCCATTTCATGGGTCAGCACATCAATATCGCCGGAAGTTCCGTTGAAGTTCGCAAAAATAAACGGGCTCTGGTAATCATTGAGGAAAGTACAGTACCCTCCGCCCATTTTACCTTTTTTGCTAAGCAGATCCATCAATTCATTATCCTGCAGGAATTTATAGAATTGATCGATCTCCGGAGACAGCTCGGAGTACATTTTGGCACCGTTATTGATAATAAAGTCGGCATCGCCTTTGGGTGTCGGGTTACCGGTCGGGAAGCTGTAGCTCTGGTCAAAATAGGACAGCCGATCTACACCGAGACGGGCACGCTGACGATCTTTGAGACGGGATGCTGCCGGTACGATATACTCCTGTACCTGCTTACGGAACGCTTCGACCTGTTCGGGACCATAATCGGTACGCCCCATGCGTGCATACGCCAGCTCGGTAAAGTTGCTATAACCCAGTTTGCGGGCAATTGTCGTACGAACTTTGACCAGTTCATCATAGATGCGGTCCAGCTCTTCACTGTTCTCGGCCATAAACCCATAACGCGCTTCTCCTGCACGCTGACGCATATCGCGGTCTTTGGATTGCTCGAAAGGAGTCAGCTGGGTCAGCGTACGCTCTTCGCCCTCGAACATGATTTTGGCAGAAGCAATCAGTTGACTGTATGCTGTAGTCAGTTTATTTTCCTGCTGCAGATCAGCAATGATGTCGGGATGGAATGTTTTCAGTGTCAGTTCGGCAGAAGCGAACAGCTGATGTCCCCATTTGGTCTCCAGTTCGCTGCGGAAGCTGGAATTCACCAGAGCCTTGTAATAGCTGTCTATGTATTCCTGGAATACCGGTCCAATCTCATCCATATACTCCTGTTCGGCTTTGTAGAACTCATCATTGGTATTAATGGAATGACGTACCGAGACGAGCTGTGCCTGTGTGGAAAAGCTGTTGAACATTTTGTTGATCTGTGCCATCGCCTGATCCTGCTCTTCAAAGCTGGAAGCCTGGTTGAATTGCTCCAGAAGCTGGTCAAAATCTTTTTTCAAAACATCCAGATTGGGACGTTCGTACTTAAATTCGCTAAATTTCATATAGTGCACCTCTCTATCGATAGTCTCGGAATCCCCGGCTACATCTATGTTACTAAATTTCACAACAGATGAATAGATTTTTTATCCAATGGTTGAATAAATTACGCAATCCGTCGTCCGATGCCTGGATATATAGGCCTCTATAGAGAGGACAGACTGCCTTGCACTATTTTATCCTGACATTTGCAACCCAATTATAGATCATGGTTGGTCAAGTCAATCATTATCCAACAGATTCGCACAGCCAGAGATAGCGTGTAAAATGGCTTTTGCGAATATGACAAACTTCATGAATCTGCATACCTGCCGACCGGATCGATGCATCGATCGCTTCGGTAGAAATAATCAGTACTCGTCCAGCCAGTCTAGCAGCAGATAACAGCATATCCAGGCGCTCCTGTTCATTCAGCACCGAACACAGATTATACGGCAGATCGAGTATGAGCGCATCATAATGACCTTCCAGCTCTCGCATATCTGCCAGCTTCACCCTGTCAGGCATCTCATAAAAAGTCAGATTCTCTCTCGCTCCCTGTACAGCCAGTGGATTAAGATCATATCCAGTCACCGTAATGCCCATGGACAGTGCCTCGATTACCACAGTGCCGATACCGCAGCAGGGATCGATAAGTGAAGCAGACGGATCAGGTACCGCAATATTCACTGCTGCCCGGGCGACACGAGTACTGAGAGCAGTAGAATAATGACGCGGCTTGTTATTGTGATGCAGCCAGACAGGCTCTGAAGAATAGCAGCGCCCCGCTACCCAACGACCACCTGCATAGGCCATACCAAATACCTGCTGCGGCTGCTTCATCTGCGCTTTGCCCACAATATGCATACCGATTCTTCGTTCCAGCTGCCTTTTCTCTTCATAAGTAAATGTCTGTGCCGCGTCCAGACAGATCAGCTTGAATGTCTGAGCGTTCGTATCCAGCTGCACCACCATCTGCTCCAGCTGTTCCAGACTGGCTGCCTCGCACTGGATATCTAGACGGTAATGAATAAACGGACTGCGCTCCGGAGGGATAGCTATTCTACTTTCTAAATACAGGGATTCGGGTTCCTGGTTCAGCAGACAGCGAAGTTCCAGACTACATAGCTCCTGTTCATCTTCATGACAGGCATAGATGTATATATAACCTGACGGCTCCTTGCCAAAAGAAGAATCGTCAGTAAAATGTGGATTGGATAGGATAATAGAATCTGTATTGGATTGCAGTTGTGACAACGATGTTCCTCTTTTCCCGACCTTCTGGTCTATATTGTTAACTGATCTATGGTGATATTGGGTCTATACGAGTAACAGGCCCAAACCGGCAGCTATGTTCTGTACATTCAGTCATCTGTTCTGCTAGTCGATTGCCAGAATTATACGAAATACATAAAGCGGAACCGGTAAATGATCTCAACGTCACTTTTGCGTTTGCGGTCGTACAATATAGTACATTCCGGCAAATATTAGCAGAATCCCGCCCCACTGCCAGACATTGGGTCGAAACCCGGTCAGCAGTACATCGAGCAAAATAGCTACCGCCGGATCGACAAAAACGAGTGCCGAGATCATCCGGGTCGGCAAATAGCGCACACTGTTATAAAACAGCAAATATACGATTCCGGTATGGACAACACCGGTAATGATGGAATAGGTCCAGTTCATTTCATCCAATCCTGTATAAGCAGTCCAGGATACGAACGGTAGCAGCAGAATCATACTGAGCAGCATCTGGATAAAAGTAGTCGCATAGACGCTCAGCGTATGAATACTTTTGCCAAGCAGCATGGTAGCTGCATAGAAAAAGGCAGCAATAATCGCATAAATCGCACCGGTCAGCTGAAAACCTCCACCGCTCTGACCTACTCCTACGATCAACAGCGTCCCGGCAAAACACAACAGGATCGCGCCCAGACCCAGCCAGGTCAGCTTTTCCCGAAAAATAACGCTGCCCAGAATCATCGCAATAACCGGAGCCAGATGATACAGCGAGATTGCTACGGTTACCGAAGTCAGCTCAAAAGATTTGAACAAAAATACCCAGTTGAGCAGCAGTGTCGTCCCGCAGAGCAGCACTATTACGATTTCCCGGCGCTTCCATATTTCCGTGCGATACATGCCGCCAAACCACCATACACAGCCGATCAGAATCATAGCGCAGACGCATCGGATAAACACAAGCTCTACTGCTGACAGTCCTGATAATCCCGAGAAAAAGCCGACCGAGCCAAAAATGGCCATCGACAGAATCAGCTGGATCAAAGCGCTTTTATGTAATGTCGTCATGATGTATTCTCCGATTTATGAATTGGCGGATACCGCCTGTATGACAATGTGCTGCTGCTCCAGCTGCTCACGCAGTTCGCGGGCAAATGTTACAGCATGGGCATTATCCCCATGAAGGCAAATGGTGTCTGCCTGAATCGGGACAACAGTTCCCGCCACCGATATTACCTGCTGCTCCATCACCATCTGCAGCACCTGCTTTACAGCCAGCGCGGAATCAGTAATAAGTGCTCCGGCAGCAGAGCGCGGTGTAAGTGTGCCATCCGGCGTATATGTCCGGTCCGCAAATACTTCATTCGCCACCGATAGACCTGCCCGCTGACCGGCAGCAATCAATTCGCTTCCCGCCAGCCCGTACAGAATCAGCCGGGAATCGATAGTATGTACCGCCTGTGCAATCGCATCGGCCAGTGCCGGAGAGACCGCTGCCATATTGTACAGCGCTCCGTGCGGCTTGACGTGATGCAGCTGACTGCCCTCCTGCATGGCAAAAGCCTGCAGCGCACCTACCTGATAGGTGATCATATCATAGACTTCATCCGGAATAACCTCCATTTTGCGGCGGCCAAAGCCAATCAGATCAGGCAATCCGGGATGAGCACCAATTTTCACTCTATGGGCTATCGCCTGACGTACCGCTGAACGCATTACCGAAGGGTCGCCTGCATGGAAACCGCAGGCAATATTGGCAGATGTAATACTGCCGTACATAAGCTCATCTGCTCCCAGGGTATACACGCCATAACTCTCGCCCATATCACAGTTCAGATCTACCTGGCGCATGTTCTATCCTCCTGTTTATATGATCAATGCAATTCTTTTAATTTTTGTTCAATCATTTTCCGCAGAACGCGCAGCTCTCTTACCCAGGTTCCATACCACTGCTGGGCTTCTGCAATCGATACCTTTTCAAAACGAATATAGTCACCTGGAGCCAGCTGCGCCATGACCGGAAGATCCAACGAGATCACCTGCGCTATTTTGGCATAACCGCCTAGTGTCTGCCGATCAGACATCAGCACAATAGGCTGCCCATCTGCCGGAACCTGAATAGTTCCATGAGTGACTGCTTCCGAGAGATACTCCTGTGAAGACTCCAGCTCCAGGGCGCTGCCCGATAATCGGTAGCCCATCCGGTCGGATTGCGGGGTAACCCTGTAGCTTTCTTCCAGCAGCGAATGCCGACTCGCCGCCGTAAAATCTTCCCATTGACGTCCCGGAAGAATTCGAATAACCGGCTTGCCCGTCTGTGAAGGCAATAACAGCGGACTTACCTGCCAGGGCACGGCATATAGAGAAGAGTCCCTGTCCAATTCATCGGATAATTCTGGCAGCATACAATGTTCTGTAGACGTACCGAGTAGGTCTCCCTCACGCAGTGCTCTTCCCCTGTAGCCGCCGATACCTGCGCGTAGATACGTACTGGCACTGCCCATTACAGATGGAACATCCCATCCACCAGCAACCGCCAGATAGGCGCGACAGCCGGATTCTACTTTTTTAAAAGATAAACGGCTTCCCTGGCGTACATATACAGGTCGCCACATAGGCAGTAGTTGTCCGTCGATCATGGGAGTCAGCTGACCTCCTGTCACCGCAATCCAGCAGTCCGCTGTAAATTCAGCGACAAAGCCGGCCAGGGTTATTTCCAGAGCAGGCTCATGTCCGGTATTACCGACCAGCCAGTTCGCAATGACATGTGCCGGACGATCCATCGCACCTGTTATACTGACTCCATCCCTGCCATAGCCGGTTCGTCCGATATCCTGTATCGTCGTTAGTAATCCGAGTTTCTCCACGATTATACTCATCGGCAGTCTCCCTCCTCGCCTGCTCTTGGTATTGCAGCAGATGCTTGCTGTTCCCAGCGAACGTATTCCTCCGCTGTAATGGACAGGAATCGTACCCGATCTCCACTCTGCAGGAGCGCAGGCGGCGATTGTGCAGGATCAAATATACGTACAGGCGTCCGTCCAATCAGTTGCCAACCACCCGGTGTCTCCAGCGGATAGATACCGGTCTGTCCACCAGCGATGCCTACCGATCCTGCTGGAATCGTTAGCCGCGGGGTCTGCTTGCGCAGTGCAGCAATCTGCGGAGACATGCCGCCCATATACGGGAATCCGGGAGCAAATCCGATCGCATACACTGTATAATCGCCGCTTGTATGAATCTGCACCACCTGATCGGTGGTTAGTCTATTATGATCGGCCACCACCTGCAAATCCGGCCCATATTCACCACCATAGCAGACCGGAATCTCCACTATTCTGCTTGCCTGCTTTTTCTCCTGTACCAAGGCTGTCAGGAGCCGCTGTTCTACCAGCTGGCAGACTTGTTCATATATACCGGGACTGCCTGGATGATTCATTAACGATAGCACTGCCAGATCATAATACACTGCCAGCGTTGTATACGAAGGAACACATTCGATCCAGCCGGGAAAAGGGTTCTGTTCGATCTGCTGTGCCGCTGTCTGAATTCGGCCAAGTGTATCGCTGTGAATCTCCTGTCCAAATTCGATAAGCAAAGCTGAATCACCAAGCGGGTGTATCGTCCATTCCATCGCACTCATTCCTTCCGTCCGAAGCTGAATATGGTACACTTTATAAGACATTTTATCGATTCATGTTCAGCCTGTCGAGCAGATCACGTTATGAAGAGTTCCGTGTACATTAAGTATCCGCTTCCTATTTCAGTTCATTATACAGCCTGATTATGCGGTCATATTACTTCTGTACATCCGAATTTAGGAATATTATAAATATCTTCAATTCCAAATAATAAAATAATCAATTTCTTTAATACTAATTCAATCATTATTTAAGGCGGTGCAATTTCATGATCTACCAAATCAGTTATCTCTCTAATGATTATCAGGTAAAAGGCTATCTGGCGCTGCCTTATGGCGTAACAGTCTCTACTGAACAACTGAAAGGTTGGTTGAACTCTTTTTACCAGACGTCTACTCTAGAGGTTCTGCCAATCGCCTGTCCTCTGCTTCCTCCCACCATACCTGTCGTAGATGGACAATATCCGGTATTTGTCTACTGCCGTGGAGGGATTGGACGGGTTGGCAGTGTTCGTATGGATTGGCTGGAGCGGTTTGCCCAGCACGGTCATATTGTTTTTGCTCCCTGTTACCGCGGAGCCGAGGGCGGCGAAGGGCGGGATGAGTTCGGTGGTGCAGATGTAGAAGATGTGCTCTCGGGTATTCGCTGGCTGAGTCAGCTTTCCTTTGTGGATGAACAGCGGATAGCAATCATGGGCTTCTCTCGCGGATCGGTCAATGCAGCTCAGGCAGCAGTACGATCCACTGAACCGCCTTTGAGCCAGCTGATTCTGTGGGGTGGTGTATCTGATCTTGCTCGTACTTATGAGGAGCGGATCGATCTGCGCAGAATGCTCAAGCGGGTAATCGGCGGATCGACCGGCAAATATCCCGAGCGATATGAAGCACGCTCGCCTGTTGCTCTGGCAGAGCAAATTCATTGTCCGGTACTCATTATTCATGGGCGGCAGGATATGCAGGTAGACTACAGCCATGCCGAGAATATGATCCAGCGGCTACAGGAACTGGATAAAGAGTACGATGTACAAATTTACGAAGAGTATGGTCATCACATGCCGGAAGATGTGCATAAACAGGCGATAGCAGCGATGTTTGACTGGATACGAGCGAATTGAGAATAGATAGACGTAGCCGTAACCGGATGATTGGGATATACAAAAAAGCTGCCGGAACGCCTACGACAGCTTTTTTCATATCTACTTTCGTTATTATGATTTCCAGTTCATTTACAATGATGCAGCTTACTAATATGCAATTCAAACAAGTAAAGTTTACGTTTCAGCCCCTATCATAGCAACCTAGCGTACTGCGTTTACAATATTCATTGCTACACTCAAACTACTGTCGCAGGCACCCGGCTGCTATTCCCTGTCTTGGTGAACATGCTGCGGGCGATCCAGACGCCGGCTGCTCCGGCCTGGGCCAATCCGCGAGTTACTCCTGCACCATCTCCACCGCAGTACAATCCATCGATCTCGGTCTCCAGGTTCTCACCCAGCTTGGGACGAGCAGAATAGAATTTGGCTTCCACACCATAGAACAGGGTGTGTTCCGAAGCAATACCCGGTGTTACTCCTTCTAGTGCCTGTACCATTTCAATCAGACTCTTCATTGTATTATAGGGAAGAACCAGCCCCAGATCACCCGGTACTGCTTCTTTGAGCGTGGGTTCGAGGAAACCTTCTTTGATCCGGTCGGTTGTAGAGCGGCGGCCGCGCAGAATATCGCCGAACTTTTGCACAATCACGCCTCCACTGGACAGATCATTGGCACGACGGCAGATCTCACGGGCATATTCATTGGGCTTGTCGAATGGCTCGGTGAATTTATGCGATACGAGCAGAGCAAAGTTGGTATTACGGGAACCCAGCGCAGGATCTTTGAACGAATGACCATTGGCTGCCATCACACCACTATGATTCTCAACAACCACATGACCGGACGGATTGCTGCAGAATGTGCGAACCCGTGTACCGACAGAGGTGTTATAGATAAATTTGCCTTCGTACAAATGCTTGTTGATCTCCTGCATAACCACATCCGAGGTCTCTACCCGTACCCCTACGTCTACCTGGTTATTGTACATTTTCAGGCGGCGCTTTTTGAGAATCTCAGTGAGCCAGGCAGAACCGTCACGCCCCGGGGCGATCATTACATTTGCCGATTCATAAGTCTCGCCTTTTTTGGTAACGATACCGGTGATCCGGTGCTTACCTTCTTCCTTGATCGTCAGAATATCTTCCACTTCCGCTTTATACACCATATCAATCCGTGTATTCAAATATTCATAAATAGACTTCAGAATCTCCAGATTCTGCTCGGTACCGAGGTGGCGTACCTGTGCACGCAGCAGCTTTAATCCCGAAGCATAGCCGCGCTGTTCGATATCGCGAATAACGTCTGTTGTCGGGTCGGTAATCGATTCGGTAGCTCCGTGCTCCAGATTGATAGAGTCTACATAACGGATCAGATCTTCCACTTTGGATGGAGACAGATAATCGGTCAGCCAGCCGCCAAACTCTGTCGTGATATTAAATTTGCCATCGCTGTAGGCGCCGGCTCCACCGAACCCGGCTGTTACCGAACAGGCAGGCAGACATCCCGCGAAATCTTTTTTACCTGCTGGCGGCGGACAAAACTGGATTTTCTCCTGCATGATCGGGCAGTTACGGCGATAAATGTCATGTCCTTTATCAATCAAAAGAACTTTCCAGTCCGGAGCAATCCGCGTCAATTCATAACATGCAAAGATTCCTGCTGGTCCTGCGCCTACTACGATACAATCATATTTTGTCGTCATAATATCCTCCTGATAAACCGCTATAGGATCATGTATGCCAAGTCTTATACTTGTATTATACTGCGTGATCCCAGCAGATAGATTATTAAGTAAAATATTCCTTTTTATTACATATGAAGTATGTTTATTGATGAGCTTAATTACTTGAGCGCACAAAAAATCCTGGCTTGCGAACAGGTATGCCAAAGCATCCTATTCGTAGCCAGGAATTTGCGGTTCCTTGTAGAGACCCCCAAACCCTATTTTCGGGGATATACGAATAATAAATTATGATTTTATCTTTAATGTACGCTTATAAAGCAAAAACCACTGTATTCCCAGGCTGTTTTGCCGGGGTACAGTGGTATATTACCGAAAAATATCCGTATGGTCAAGTTTTTATTTTGTTTATTGTTCGTATTTTTCGCATTTAAATATAAGGTATAAGCAAAATAATTCTTGCAGAAGCTATTTATACGAACATTGTTTCAACTTAACTCTCAAATAGTTATTTTTATTATATAATATAATAAAGCGAATAATATCTTGTTTGTTTTGTTCCTGATCAAGTTATACTTTTACTCTTGAAATACTACAGCATCAACACATACGTAATTTATTCTCAGCCGGTATGAAACTTTTCCTTGATGCGCACCAGGTCATCAATCGGATCATGAATCGGAAAATACTCAATGCCCACATACCCGTCATAATCCATCTGCTTGATTGCATCGAATACATAGTCATAATTGAGTTCGCTGATAAATAGCTCATGACGTCTCGGTGCGCCTGCGCCCTGAATATGGCCGACATGACGAATATTATTTTGCAGGCGTGGCAGTACATTACCTTCCATCACCTGTACATGGTACATATCGTAGCAGACTTTGACCAGTGGATGATTCACTTCGGTTACAATATCAAATGCTTCCTGTGAGGTATTAAGATAATAGCCGCTCAGCTCTTTGTCGGTTATGGTGTTGAGCGGTTCAATACATGTAGTAACGCCAAATTCCTCCAGTGCCGGAATAGCCGCCCGCAGTCCATCAATCAGACTCTGCCGCATCTCTTCCCGGCTCATCCCTTCTTTGACAAATCCAACCGTATGCACCATCCGTGAACAATCCAGCGAACGTGCCGCTTCTGCCGAACGGCGAATACCCTCTACCGCTTCGTCACGTTGATCCGGCTCCAGCATGGTAGCCAGCTTCACAACGATCGAAGCCACTTCCATACCCAGCTCCTGTCGAAGACGGTTAATCGCCTGCAGATCCTTGTCTTCCCAGGACCAGAACTCAATGATATTCAGATCATGGGCATGCAGTACCTGCATCACATCCAGAATATCTCTGCCTTCAAAAAGCGTCTCTGTATTATACGAGATTCTCATTATACGCACCTCATTTCAGGAGATAATCAATTCCAAAATATGTATAAACCAAAAAGACGTCCACTAACCGAATACTCCTCTTTTACAAGTAGAAGCATACCGCTAGCTGACGCCTAAAAAGGATGTATATTACCCATGATCCGAGAGGCTTACTTTATCCATAATTTTGGATATGCCGTTATCGGGAGTGCAGAGATCACCCTTTTACTTTTTATATAATCGATTGGTGTATGTACCAAAGATGAATTGATTGTCATAAAATTGGAATGCTGCAATAGGCTGTGGAGATTTCTGCTGCTTCTGAATGTCCGTATAGATTCCAACCGCCACTTTTACACATTCCTGTACGGTGCAGCCGGCATAGACACCAAAGTATTTCTGCATAATCCAGTATAACTGCTCTCCCAGTTCATCGGATGACTCAACATGCGGCAGCACTTTGATAATATGCTCGATTTCGATGCTGTACTCGTCAGGAAGACACCATTCCCGCAGATTCATCGGATTCCACTGCATCATATGCAAGGCTACAATCTGGTAATTTAGTTCACGTGTTTGCTTGTTGTGTCCATCATTCATTCATTCTCCTCCTTATCCGTCCGGGGCTTCCGGACCCGCTCTTATTTATGTGTATGAGCTTTTGTATTTGAAAATGAAGTTATTGGATGATAACAACCCTGCGCAGAAGACTTTTGAGAGTCTGGCCCGGCACAGCTAACTAAAGTATGGATGATCCTCTGCCCACTGTAAATGCGGTAAAAGACCCACAATTTTGCCTGTTCACGCATTTTCATATGCTGCAGCGATTATGAACTCGTCAGGCAGGGTAATTGACTATTTATAGAGATATTCCAGCACAGCTGCCTGCATATATTCTAGACATCTTTGCGCCGGAAAATCATGGTTTATGGATACATTATTATTTATACATGCTCCAATACGTTGATAGATGCAGCGAATAGAACTTGCTGTTCATCACACTTACCTACAAACCAGTAAAGGAATGATACCCATGACAGAAACCAACGATATTCAAACCCTCAAAGATTGGCTGAACAAGCACAAGGACAATACGATTATTATCGAGAAAAAAGAGCTGGATGATACCGATATTGTACACTTTACGCTGTCGGATATTGACGAAAGAAATGAAGACAATGAAATCGATGATTATCTGGAAAGCGCCCTGCTGCTGCGCGGCGAAGGAGTAACGCAGAACGCCGATGGTGAAGAAGTACAGGTACCTCGTGACACCTACGAGATTATCACTCATGATCTGCGTATTGATGAAATCAGCGACTCGCGTGTCCAACTGAACACCGAGCGGGCTGCCTACACACTAACCACAAAATAAACCGGAACAGGCAGAGTACTAAGCTCTGCCTGTTTTTTTGTATACGAATTTCGAACTGCAGTATGTAGGCATTTCTACGTATCCTCGGTGTGTTTCTATCTGCTCTGTTATAAGGCATTGTAAAACACCTCTCGTATTGATACTTTATTCCCTGTTATTGATAACGCTTACAGAAATGAAGGAGAGGTGTTGTATTATGTCCATGTTCAAAAAAGGCATCCAGTTTGCCCTGCTAAGCTCTCTTGTAATGACTCCGCTCGTCTCCCTTGCCCCTTCCGCTTATGCTGCCAACGAAAAAACCCAAGTATGGCTTACCACAGCCGATCCCAGTAGCGAACCCGCTGTAGGTCTGCGTACGGATACCAGGCTAACCCGGCAAAATGACCGTGCCTTCGGTGCCACTGGTGATAATGCCGATTATACCTTTACTGTCAACGAAGGCAAAACCTATCAGCAGATGGATGGATTTGGCGTATCGATGACCGATTCTGCCGCCTGGCTGCTCAATTACAAATTAAGCAGTAGCAAGCGCAATGAAGTGATGGATCATCTGTTTGGCACATCCGGTATTCATATGAGCATGCTGCGCCAACCGATGGGTGCGAGCGATTTTGCCTGGAGTACGTATACGTATGACGATACTGCTGGCGATATGGCATTGAACCAGTTCAGTATTTCCAGAGACCAACCTTATATCATCCCCATGATCAAGTCGGCGCTGTCCAAAAATCCGAATATCAAATTTATCGCTTCCCCCTGGAGTGCTCCAGCCTGGATGAAGTACACCACCAATGACAAAAACGGTACCGGCAAATTGAAAGCAGAAAATTACCCGGTATATGCCAATTATTTCATCAAATTTATACAGGCTTATCAGGCTCAGGGTATTCCGATCTATGCGGTAACTCCGCAAAATGAACCACTGTTCGAGCCAGGCCGCTATCCGGGTATGCTCATGAACGAACAGGATCAGATCGGTATGATCGGCGACTATCTGGGACCTGCTCTGAAAAATGCGGGCCTGAACACCAAAATCATTGCCTACGATCACAACTATGATAATTGGAATTTCCCGAATACCGTGATCCAGGCACTCAAAAATAACGGCAAGTCCCAATATGTCGCCGGTAGTGCTTTCCACCATTATGGTGGTGACTTTACAGCTATGACTAATATGCATAATGCCCATCCGGACAAAGATATCTGGTTTACCGAAGGCGGATTTGGTACTTGGAATGATCCGGTCAACGGAACGACTCAGGGATTCGATAATATGATCAATGAGTTTATCGGGATGACCCGCAACTGGTCCAAATCTATCATTCTCTGGAATGCAGCTCTGGATCAAAAAGATGGACCGAGCGTGATCGGAGACAATAATACCAACAAAGGTATGGTGACGGTGCAGAATTCCGATAATAGCTCCAGCAATCCGGAAGACAAAGTAACTTACACCAAGCAATACTATCTGCTCGGACATTTCAGTAAATTTGTAAGCTCCGGTGCTTACCGAATCGACTCCAACACATTCGCCGATATGCAAAGCGTCGCTTTCAAAAATCCGGACGGTTCCAAAGTTATCGTACTGTATAACTCCCAAAATACTGCGAAAACAGCCAAAATCCAGTGGAATGGACAAGCATTGAATTACACAGTTCCCGGCAAATCGGTAGTCAGCCTTAAATGGTAACAATTAAGAGTACACAACGTCTATTTGTAAGAAACATCTAGTGTGCAGTACCCATATAGTCTCAAACTCATTGTAAAATATAAATTGGCTCTATTTCCAAGCTCAACCGCTTAATTCAAACGGTCATGCTGGAAATAGAGCCATTTTCACAAAAAAATTTAGTTTGGTTTTTATTATGAATCTATTCCTTTATTTATTTCATCGAAGGGAACTTTAACAATAACTACTCCTTCAGAAAAAGCAGCTACTTCGTACGGATTAAATAATATGGCTATACCATTTTGATAAAAATAAAATGGAGTACTAGAATTTAATGAAAAATTATAAATATTATCTTCGAATATGCCTGCTCCTGCATCGTATCTCGCTTGCAACTGGTTAGAAATCGCATTTTTAAGATTTATACGTTGTGCCTGCGTTCGAATATAATCCATTAATACAAAGGGCTTTCCAGTTTGCAGATCATAATTATAAACAGTAGCGCCATATAATTCATGGGCTCCTCCTGAATACATAGTTTCAGTATACATTACAGAAATTTTCTTATTGTCATTATATTTGGTATTTGCTTTTAATCTGTAATAGTAACTTTTATTTTCTCTTTTTAACTCGCTATTAGAAATAGCTGCATTAACTGCTCTTCTTTTAAGTGACTTGTTGAGCTTATTAGTGACAGTCTGATCTGCTCCACTTAATTGAACATATTCTTGTCCTTTATAAGTAAGAATCTTTGTAGTAACTGAAGATGCAGCCTCTACTTTTTGAAGATCAGCCGACAGACCAATAAATAGCAGAACAATAATTATGCAAATCCATTTCTTTTTCATATTCTCCCCCTAATTAATATCACATCTAAATAAGGGAAATTATATATTTTTATTATTGAAATATACAAGGAATATTATGGTAACAATATACTCGTCAAGACAGTATATTGTTAAAATAAATACATCATTTGTTTTATAATCTATATATCTCTTTTTATCGCTTTTATTTTCTGACTATTTTTCAGCAAACATAATGATCTTTGGTTGAAGCCTTATCTTTTTTATGGCATGATCACTTATAGACAAAGATGGTTGCTGCCTTGTACTCCTGGCTGCCGTCTTATCACCATGCCAGCACAATCAGAGGAGTTTACTTATGAATGATATTCCGGCTTATCGCACAGTATATACTCAACTCAAACAAGATATCAAAGAAGGACGTTATGCACCCGGCACGCTTTTGCCTACCGAATCGGAATTGGAGCAGCGCTTCTCGGTCAGCCGAACAACGATCCGCAAAGCTATTGAACTGCTCGGCAGTGAAGGGTTCCTGAAAAAGACACAGGGAAAAGGTACCGAGATTCTCGATACCTCTACGACCCAGCGGCTGAATCATCTGACCTCTATTACCGAGACATTAACTTCCAAAGGCTACACTGTAACAACACGCGGAATGTCGATCGAATTGATCACGCCACCAGAGCATGTCGCCGATGCGCTTAAGCTGTCACCCGGCAGCAAGGTCTATCTGGTTCAGCGGGTTCAATATGCTGATGATCGGCCGATTGCACTCATGAACAATTACCTGCGCGCCAATTATGTGCCTGGTCTGGAACAGCATGTAAACCGGTTTAACAGTCTCTATACATTCCTCGAACAGACGTATCATATTATTCTGCTGCATGCATGGGAGCGCTTATCAGCTGTAGCAGCTGATTTTACCGAATCCCAGATTCTTCAGGTTCCGCTGGGATCTCCTCTGCTATGCAGCAAACGGATCAGCCATGTAGAGCAGGGGCCATTTGAATACAGTATAATCAAGCTGGTCGCCGACAAATACGAGTACAGCGTCTATCTGGAAGGCCGGGTCTAAACCAGTCTCGGCTGATCCTTATTTATACGAACTCTATCATCCGTCTCTAGGAAATCGATACAGATTGGTATGGAGTTTATACCGGATCTGGATGACATACACACTTCTTTTACCGCCGGTTATGCCTGCTCTGTATCCAGCATGCTTTTTACTCCTCCAGCTTTATTCCCTATTCACTGCTATCAATGAATCGTATATCCTCCATCCACTACCAGATTCGCTCCGGTAATCATATTCGCGGAGCCGCTGGCCAGGAACAATGCAGCTGCAGCAATCTCCCCTGGCTCGGCAAAGCGTCCGACTGGTGTATTGCGAATGGCTTCTTCCTTGATCTCGCCTTCCCAATAACCGGTAATCAGTGGTGTATAGGTAGCTGTCGGCGAGATCGCATTGACCTGAATATTATGTTTGCCCCATTCGTGAGCGAGTGATCGGGTAATAGAAATAACCGCTGCTTTGCTCGCGCTATAAGCTACATGCCGATCAATAGCTACTATCCCTGCCTGTGAAGCCAGACTGATAATTTTGCCGCCCTGCTGCGCTGCAATCATCTCCCTGCCCACCTGCTGGGACATGAAAAACATGCCATTCATATTGACTTCCATCGTCCGGTGCCAATCTGCTTCGGGATAATCTTCTGCCCATTCTACCGGTCCAATGCCTGCACTGTTCACCAGAATATCAATATGGCCAAGTTTCTCCTGAACCTGCGTTATTGCTTTTCGTACCGATTCACTGTCTGCCACATTCACTTCAAAAGCAGCGCTGTATTCTATTCCTTCTGCTGCTCGCTGTGCTTGTTCCAGGTGAAGATCCAGCAGTGCGACCGATGCTCCCTTTTCTGCAAATAGCTGCGCTGTTGCCAGACCAATTCCCGACGCTGCTCCTGTAATCACAGCGGTCTTTCCATCCAGCCGAAACGTTGTATCGTACAGATTACCATTCATATCCGCTCACTCCTTTGACTGATCCAATAGGGTATGATGCGCTGTCCGTCTTTTCGATCTTGCCAGCTTTGCCGGCTGTATTCATTTCCAGTGAGATAGAATGCTGATGCATATAATCACCCAGCTGCGCAGCAATCTGATTAACATGCCGGAATACCGGCATTAACTGACGATACTGCTCACGACAAACAGGATCTGGCACAAATGTATTTTCGACCGTATGAAGCGTATCGATCATACGGTAATCGTTCCACCAGCCTGCTGTCCGGGCAGCAATAGCAGCCGCACCCAGCGAAGCCGCGTCCTGATCGATATTGGTTTTGACTGTATCCATACCAAAAATATCGGCAAATATCTGCATCCACAGCGGACTTTGACTGCCGCCACCGCAGATCAGCATACGATTTTCTATCCTTGTATGCTGCTGCAGCTGATCCAGCGATATCCGCAAATTCATTGCAATTCCTTCCATGGCTGCCCGGATCATATCCGCTCGCGTTGTTCCCAGATGCAGTCCCACATAACCTCCACGAATATGCACACTGCGATCCTGGGAACTACCGCCTGCCAGACTGGGATTGAATATAATTCCGTTGGAACCAATCGGAACATCGGCCGCCCACTGATTCATCTGCTCATAGGCATCTGCCCGGTCTGCCAGCTCCATGCATAAGGTGTCTCTCACCCAGCGCAGCGAGCTGCCACCGGCAAAAATAGAATACGCACTCGTATACATGCCTTCGGCAATATGAGCGAATACATAGGGCCGCGTCTGTGCATCCAGCACCGGCTGACTGGAATTGACCGGAATCCAGCTGGATGATCCCAGTGACATGTACACCTGTCCTTCCTTTGCGCCTACTGCTCCGAGTGCCATACAGGCATTGTCCACTCCTCCGCAGGCGACAGGTGTTCCTTGCTGCAGTCCTGTATAGGCTGAGGCTTCCGCAGTTACCTGTCCAATTATCTGATGTGAAGGAACAATATCCGGAAACAGCTCACTGGATAACCCGGCTGCCTCCAGCATCTCCTCCATTAGCTGTCCCTTGTTCAGATCATAAGCCCCAATACCGGAAGCATAGGAATGATCTGTAGCCAGCTGGCCGGTAAGCCGATAATTGATATAGTCTTTGGAACCGAGCACCTTATCAATACGGGCAAACAGGTCGGGATGATGCCTGTTTAGCCACATTAATTTGAACAGTGGATAACAGCCTGCCGGAAACCCATTACCTGTCTTCATATACCATTCCCGCTCATCGATAAGGCGGAAAAAGTGCTCCGCTTCTTTGTCTGCGCGGCGGTCTGACCAGATCGGTACATATTCTTGCAAACATCCAGCCTGTCTGCTCACCGGCACACTCACCAGACTATGTCCTGACAGACTAATACAATCAATCGCTGATGCAGCAATCCTTGAGGACGCTAGCAGCTGTTTCGTAGTTTCCCGAATTCCTTTCCACCAGTCGTCTGGCCGCTGCTCATGCCAATCCGGCTGCGGATAAAATGTCTCGTATTCCACAAACGACCGTGCAATCGTCTGCAGTCTCTCGTTATACAGCGAAGCTTTGACTCCTCCGGTACCCAAATCGTAGGCAATAATATTCGGCATGATCGTCACCTTCCACAGATCATTTTTGGTTATCATCTGCTGTCTTCACCATAATTCGTAATCATTTATATTGTTTCGAATATATAAAGATAATTATCTTTTGTCAAGCGCTTTCATAATAATACAGCTAGTTATATTCTATGATTAAATTCTATTTATATTTCTATATGTATCAGACTTTCTGCAGAAATATAAAACATAGAAAATAAGTTATACTTACTTCTTGAATTTCATTGATTAGAGAGTTATAGTAAGTGACATCAATAAAAGGTAATTATCTTTGTGAGCGGGAGGTACATTTAATGAGACAATCCGAAATCGATTATGCCCATATCGGACGCATGCTGGATGTGAGTGCAGTACGTACAGATGTGACGGTAGATGAAGTGGACCAGCTGATTGATATCGTAAAACAATATCATTGTATATGCGCTAGTCCGATGCCTTATATGACGGAATATGTGATTAAGCAGCTGGCAAATGTGCCGGATACGGTAGTTACCGGTGTAGTGGGATTTCCTTCGGGTGCAGATACTACTTCTATGAAAATACACACGGCCAGGGAAATGCTGGATATTGGCTGTAAAGAGCTGGATATGGTTATTAATGTAGGAGCCCTAAAGTCCGGGAATGGCGAACTGGTCATACAGGATATTGCAGCCGTGGTCGAAGCCGCTGAACAGGTACCGGTCAAAGCGATTCTGGAGATTGCCTATCTAACCGATGACGAGATTCGCCGGGGTAGCGAATGGATTGTTCAGGCAGGTGCTGCTTTTGTAAAAACAGGAACCGGTTGGGGACCACGTCCGACAACAGTAGATACGATCCGGCTGATTAAATCTGTAATCGGTGATGCCGCTTTGATCAAAGCAGCCGGAGGGATTCGTGATCTGGATACCCTGCTGCTGATGAAGGAAGCAGGCTGCGATCGGTTCGGCATCGGTGTGCGATCGGCGCTGACTATTTTACAGGATGCCTATGATCGGGCGGGTATAACTGTTGACTCAGCGGTTCGAACAGGATTGTCTTCGGCAGCTAACCTCACTGACACATACTAAGACCGTAACTGCTAACTGCTAACTGCTAACTGCTAACTGCTAACTGCTAACTGCTAACTGCTAACTGCTAACTGCTAACTGCTAACTGCTAACTGCTAACCTAACTGCTAACTGCTAACTGCTAACTGCTAACTGCTAACTGCTAACTGCTAACTGCTAACTGCTAACTGCTAACTGCTAACTGCTAACTGCTAACTGCTAACTGCTAACTGCTAAAAGTGTACTTATCTTCTACCCTCTATTCAAATTCCGGCTCATGCGTCCATAGTTAAAAACCACCAGCTGCAATAAAGCTGGTGGCTGAATACACGAATGCATTTTATAACCAAATACTAAGCCAGATCCTGCAGCAGCATCCGGTACATTTGAGCAAGATCTTCGTCCTGGTCAGTTACCGTATCCAGTGCCTGCTGAATCAAAGGACGAATCGCCGAGCCGGCTGCCAGCAAAGCAGCATAAGCATGGAAATCGGTTTTGCCGTATTTGCTGATTACACTTTTGTCCGTATTCCAGCGATTCCGGCGAATCTGCTCTGTCCAATACTGAAACTGTTCCTCTACCGGTTGGACAGCATACTGCTGGAATAGTGCATCGAATTGTTCGTCACTCTCTTGTTCCTGTGGCATAGCCAGATACAATTGCTCCAGAGAAACCGTTTTGCGAATCAGTGTACTGAATGTCAGATAGTCGCCTCCTTCTCCATCCGGCGACTGTACATAAGCGATAAAGTCAGCGGTACGATCCAACTGTTCAAATACCGTTTCCGTGTGCAGACGTGCCATGACGTTCAGGGCGATCATGGTTAATCCACTATCATGGATCGACTGGTCCATAATCTGAATAGAATCGGCATCTGCCTGCATAATCTGTTCACGGACAGCCGCATCGAGTACCGGCAGAGAACCTTCTTCATCTTCTTCCCACAACCGCTCGTTGATTTCCCGATACAGATGGAGCGGTTTTTCCAGCGCTTCTCCAAAATCATCAATCATCTCCGGATAATCGCCGGTTGCATACTTGATCGATTGGCGAATCTGCTCTGCAGAACGGTTATACGATTCGTTATGGTTCTCCGCATACTTTTCCTGATAGTACTGATCATAATAAGCAGTAGTCTGTTCCAGATCATTGATGGTATTCAGATACATCAGATAGTTTCCGTTCACATTATCCGCTTCGATGATACATGTATAGACCTGCTGATTGGAATCGGATTGTGCAAAGGACCCAATGATCTCCTTACATGCCTGATACAGCAGATCCTCTACAGCCTGCATACTCCAATACGTACCCTGGATTCCTTCCAGATGATCCGTTGTAAATAAACCTTCCGGCGCAGACACATAATACTGTCCCTGCCCTTCCGGTTGACGTAGTCCTGCAAGCAAGCGTCCGATCTGTACTTGATATACACTCATATTAGATTTTCTCCATTTCTTTGGCAGTCTGTGCCCGTAATAGACGGCGATCCAGAATCCCCTGAATAATCAGCTGCTGCGACCGGGGCAATCCTTTGGGCCAATCCCCAGCCCGGCAGTACATAATATCTGTAATTTCGCTGCTGGCCACAAAGGTTCCTGCCCGCACTTCTCCACTAAAAATCAGATCCACACAATTGGGATCGCTGCGCTGAATCGCTTTTTCCAATCGATCAATATGTACTTCCAGTCCTGTCTCTTCCCGTATCTCGCGCTTTAGTCCATGTTCGGGCTGCTCCAGCTCCATCCACCCACCAGGGATTCCCCATGGCTCCTGCTCACGATACGAATGGCGCAGCAGCAGCACTTCGCCTTTTTCATTGGTAAATACGCCCAGCACCGCAACCAGAAAATGGTGCTGAGAACGACGAACCGCCCAATTTTTGAAGCGGTTCAGCGGCATATGACGGTACATCCATACGAGCCAGTCTCTTGGTATACGGTTAATCCATTTGGCAAATATTGATTTCACCTTCCCTGCTCTATCTATTGATATCAGCCTGTTCTACTATTCATTTGTCTGTACTGTTTGGCCATTTACTGTTCACTGCTGCCTGTGTGTCAGCTTCGCAAAATATCACCCTGGCGATCGTTACGCAGATCTTCTACCAATGGACGCTGCGCACGGTTGACCTGCTCCAGCTTCATCTCATCTATGCTGCAAAAGAGCAATGTAGTCGATTCACCATCGGGATCATTATATTTCAGTGTCACACCATCGTCCTCCAGCTTGCCTGCCAGGTCGGCCTGGATATCGAAAATAAACATGACAAATACCACATCATCTCCGCTGGGATAAGTATACTCAAGCCGTTCACCGGTATATACCGCATAGAGCTGGCTGGCGATGACTTCCAGCCCGGTCTCTTCCTTGACCTCCCGAATCATCGTCTCTTCAATCGCCTCCCCCGGTTTCATCCCGCCTCCCGGCAATCCCCAGTCATGGGAGTCACCACGCTTTTGCCATAGAATCCGGTTGTACTCGTCACGAATAATCGCTCCGCCGGTTACGATAATTTTTCTTTTACTGGCCATAATTAGCCTCCTCGCTGTATCTGCTTGCTGTACAGACCTACTGTACAGCGATTATCTTGTTTATGTAGAAGTGGTTGAGAAAATGATAAATGGCGATCCGCCGCTTTTGCGATATTGCAGGGATCGCCATTATATCTGATATTACCTTATTTCTTTTTGAGCTTTTCCAGTTCGGCGTACATATCCGGCAGATGCTCCTGAAGTTCGGGAATCGGGTCCGGGTAGGACAAATCCATCTCTTGCAGGGTACGTACGACAATCTGCAGGACAGCCAGATCACGATACCAGCGATTGTCTGCCGGAATAATATGCCATGGATGATCATCGGATGCACAGTGCTTGAATACATCTTCATAACATTTCTGGTAATCATCCCAATACTTGCGCTCCTGCAGATCACCTTTATCGAACTTCCAGTTCTTGTGCGGCTTTTCTACACGATCAATCAGCTTTTTGAGTTGGAATTCCTTGGAGATGTGCAGGAAAATTTTGACGACACGCACTCCATTTTCTTCCAGCATCTTTTCGAAATGGTTGATCTGCTTGAACCGCTGCTTGGCGGTAGGATCATCGATCTGTCCATGCACTCTCGTGATCAGCACATCTTCATAATAGGAGCGGTTAAAGGCACTGATATATCCATAACCAGCTACATGCTGATGCGCCCGCCACAGATAATCATGATTCCGCTCCTCTGTTGTCGGTGCCTTGAAGCTGTGAATATGAATCCCTGCCGGATTGGAAATAGAGAATACTTTGTTGATCACGCCATCTTTACCACTGCAATCCATTCCCTGAAAAACAAACAAGACCGACTTTTTGCCGCTTGCGAACAGCTTGGGCTGCAGCTTTTCGAATATTTCAGTCAGCTCGGCTTTTTCCGATTCGGTATCTTCTTTGGAGTGGTAATCTCCGGTGTAGCCTGGATCAATATCTTTTAGATCGATAGAATCGCCTTTGGCCAGAAACCAGTTTTTGGATGATTTGGACATCGTAATCGCTCCTTTTGTAGAAAGTACATTACTGCATCTACAGGTTAATACGTCATATTCTACATATTACCCAGTTCCTGTCTCTCTTTAGCAGCTATCACTTATTTGATAAAGCGATCCTTGTCAGATTCGTTATATCCACTATATTAAATAGCACGCTGCTGCTCCTGAATCGCAGCAATCATCTCGGCACGCAGCTTGTCCACAAAACGAGTGCGTACTTCTTCATCTACGCCCATTTCCTTGGCATCCAGTTCTTCCAGCGATTCGATCCATACATGGGTATCATTGATTGTACCCAGCTCTTTTTGGATCTTTTTGTACGTTTCTTCATGATCGCGGAATTTGGAGTTCAAAGCAAATTCTGCAGCCTCCGCTGTATAACGCAGCTCTTTGGCTGCGATCCGCACTTTGTGCAGGCTATCCAGTGTCTCGGCGGCTTCGATACCTTCCGCTTTGGCAGTCTGGCGGTATACCTGCTTTTTCTGATCGTAAGCGATCTCAAGTTCTCTCATCATCCGGTTCACATCGGCCTGGATAGCCAGAGTAGGCAGCTGGTTGTCCATAAAGTCTTTCCACTGCCGTTTGAGCTTTTTGCCCTGCAGCTTGGGCAATTTTTTGACCAGCTTTTTCCGGTAAAATTGCCGCTGTTCCTTGTGTTCTTCGATGGCCGCTTTGAGCAGATCGGCTTCGTCACCGTGACCTTCTTCCTTGGACTGCTTGCGCCGATCTTTGAAGGCATCGATCAGCACATCCGCATCACGTACTTTGCCAAGACGCTTCTGGGCTTTTTTGAATACCGGTAGCAGACCGGTCTGCTGTTCGGGGTCCAGAATGCGCATCAGGGTCATTAATTTGCGGCAATTGACCCGGGCCTGATGGATCGCTTCATCGTCATAATCCTTGACTGCCTGCTGTCCATGATCCTGGAATTTATCGTATAAATCATTTAGTACGCTTCTCCACTGCTCCGTTTTGTCTTTGCGATTGACTGTCGTCATACTTTGATTCACGCTGCATCACTCCTGTCTTGTTCATTCTTTATGGATTACCCCATATTCTGTGTTATGCAATCTCATGAATGAAATGAGTGGGATCCTTTTATTATAGTGGATAGGCACAGGTATTAGCTATTTCGGCTCTTGTCCAGTTGGCGAGCTGCTATCTATTTGTTTTACAAATCTATAAAAATAGATATAATGATGAATATGGAACCTGCACTTATTTACAAAGCTCTGGCAAATGACACCCGTCGGCAAATCATGGTATGGCTCAAACATCCCGAAGAATATTTTGATCCCAGTGCTTACGCACGTGAGGGAATCAGCCTGAAAACCGGTGTATGTGTAGCCGATATTCAGAAGAAATCCGGTCTGGCGCAATCTGTAATCTCCAGCTATCTGGCTTCGATGCAGCAAGCCCGGCTGCTTGAATCTGAACGAATCGGCAAATGGACATATTACCGTCGTAATGAACAGACGATTCAGGAGTTTTACAAATACATTCGTGATGAACTTTAAAAAAGGAGGTTTTCGACCTGATACATCTACATATCTAGATATGAATAAATTTTAACCGAATACATCTACTTATATAGATATGTATGTGTATTCAATTATAGTTATCGTTTTGTACGTAGAATAAATCTGAAAATGGAGTCGAGATACCGATGACTAAAACTAATTCTTTTTCTATTTTGTTGCTGGCGCTTGGGGTATTTGGCATTATCACTACCGAAATGGGGATTGTAGGTGTGCTTCCTCAAATCACCGAGAAGTTCCAGATCTCTACCGCACAGGCTGGAGGGCTTGTTAGTATATTTGCGCTGGTCGTTGCTATTTCAGGGCCTTTTCTTACCCTGCTTGCTTCAGGCCTGAACCGCAAAAAGGTTCTGCTTTTTACTGTATTGATGTTTGCTCTGTCCAATCTGGTTTATGCCTATACCGAACATTTTGAAATGATGCTTGTTTTCCGAATTTTGCCGGCTCTTTTTCATCCTGTTTTTTTCTCTATTGCCCTTGTAACTGCAGCACAGCTGGTTCTGCCCGAAAAGAGTACACGTGCTGTAACACAGGTATTTGCCGGTATTACTGCAGGTTTTGCTTTTGGCGTGCCTCTAACCTCTTATCTGGCTGCCAAACTATCCCTTGAAGCGGCTTTTGGGTTTGCTGCACTGGTTAGCTTGATTGCGCTGGTAGGGATGCTGATTGGACTGCCTTCCCTTCCCGTGAGTCAAAAGATCTCTTACGGCGCACAATTACGCATTTTGCGAAGTGCCCGGTTATGGCTGAATATCCTGGCTGTTGTCTTTATTTTCGCAGCAATGTTCTCGGTATATAGCTATTTTTCCGAATATCTGACACAGGTTACTCATATGAGCCATGTATGGATCAGTGTAATGCTGATGGTGTTCGGAGTGGTTATGATCGCAGGTAATTTTGGATTCGGCGAGCTTTTGCAAAGAAACAGATTACGAACGGTGCTTGTCTTTCCTGTATTGCTGATTCTGATCTTTTTGCTAATACATAATTGGGGATACGATTGGAAAATGATGATTATACTCATTCTGGTCTGGGGCATTATTCATTCCGGTGGATTGGTCGTCAGCCAGACCTGGCTTATGATGGAATCAGGCGACGCGCCTGAGCTGGGGAATAGTCTGTTTGTATCCTTTTCCAATCTTGGTATTACTGTGGGTACGGCAATCAGTGGTCTGTTTATTACTCATCTGGGGATGGATCATCTATTCTGGTGTGGCATTCTATTTGCGCTGGCCGCTTTTATTTTAATTATAATTAGAGTACTGGGGATTCAGCAGAATAGACGCAGATAAGTGATCTGATAAATCTATTCAGGATTGAATAGCACTGTAGATTATCAAATGGCTGCCAACCGTGACTAGCTGATGCTCCTTTTTCGTACATTGCTGCGCATTTATATAGTGATATATATATCCGTTCGCTACTATCTTTCACTCGTTCATCCAAATTATGAACTGCATATATACATTTTTTGGTGTATAATATTACTAAATGGGTGTCTACTTTTGAAACCGATAGCTGTTCTGTATTATGATAGAGGATGGATTCTCAATTTCCAGGGATAGAGCGACTATTATAAATGATTTGCAGCATCAAGCGAAAGGAGTCATCATGAAAGCGTATATTTTGCTAATTATCACTCTTCTGGCTGGCTCTTCAGGTATTCCGTCCGCGTATGCGGAGCCTGTGATCGAAGCCGACGTACCTACTCCGGCAGAAGCCCAGGAGCAGACAGGTTCCTCTTCTTCATGGGAATATCCGATTGTTCACTTCCGTGATAATACGTACCGTATTATTATGCAGCAGCCTGTCAGCAGCGCCAAGGTTGGGCCGCGGTTGGGCCGGGTACAACGGAATATCAGCAGTTTTGACGAAGTGGAAGAAGGTAATACACTAATTGATACGAGCTATCAAAACGGCGACAGCAATGTGCTGAAAGTAGAAGCCCCGATCTACAAGATGCGCAAGCACAGCTCACGGGAGTGTATTGTCGTCAGCCATATGAACAAATACTACAAAGCCTACAAAAAATAAAATAAAGCCGCTGTATCTCCGGTGTTAGCTACCCGGAGATACAGCGGCTTTTTACGTTTGTCCTATAATAATTTACTGTACTTTTATTGGTCGATTGCAATTATTGGTGTTCTGATTGTCATTGCGTTCTTCGAGCACATCATTATAGAAGCCAGACATGAACCGTAGCCACGCATAAACGGCTGCTATGGATCTCTATCTTCTGGTGAATGATCAAATCAGTACTGCGGCTGAATGAAAAAGCGTCCTTTCAGTACTTTGTCCCATACGGTTGCAGAAGCTTCTGCTGTCAGCGAGGAACGGATCTGCTTTTGCAGCACATTATAATCCGGTGTACCTTTGATCAAGCGCAACTGTGCTTTGGTATTGCTAGCATCAAACCAGAACAGCTGACCGGATTGCTGCCAGGTTGGCCATTTCATCTGTTCCCTACTATTGGTAGTGCCATTATGAAGGAAACTCTTGATATAAGCGCGATATTGATGCATTAACTGGATACGTCCAGCTTCATTATCTGATTTGTAAAATTGATTCGGGAACATCGCGGCAAAGCTGCTGCCGGCAAAGTTACCACTCAGGAAATCCAAATCAACTCCATGTGTGGCAGCTACATATTTGGCTGGTGCCTTCAGATCATTCACACTGTTGCCCCAGGCAAAACGGTAGGCATAAATAGGGCGTGCGCTCTTATCCTGACTGTATTTGTCCGCCACCTGGTCGGCATTAAAAGATGAATACAGCCGGCTGCCATAAGCGGTCGCCTGCCAGAACTGCTTTTCGGTAGCCTTATCCCATGTATTCTTGGTAAAGCTGTTCATAAACACAGGATCATAAGCTGCAAATCCATTAAATTCATTCTCCATACTGCCGATCAGCATCGGTACACGATTATAGCTGCCTTTGCCGATCACATCGAATCCTTCTGCCGGCAGCACTTTGCCGTCTGCGAACAAATGCGGGAATTCGGACATACGGATCATGACACTGCCAACGGCCTGAACGAGCAGCTTGCCATCCAGAGCGCGCAGTGTCTGCTGAAGTTCTCTGGAATCGGTCTGCTGTAAATACTGCAAGCCTTCCTTTTCGGTAGATACTTTGCCAGCAGATACGAGTACAGCGGCCAGTTTGCGATTGGAATACGCTTGGCCTTGTGCCGGGGTCGAAGTGGTCATTCCTCCACTCAGCGGCATAACTTTGGCAAACAATCCTTTGGCAAGCGGCGAGATCGTCAGTACCAGCACATCACGGGCGCCTGCTGATTGACCGGCCAGTGTTACATTGTCCGCATCGCCGCCAAAGCTGTGAATATTCTGCTGCACCCATTGAAGAGCCTGAATCTGATCCAGCAGGGCAAAGTTACCCGAGTCTTCAGCAGCACGACCGGTATGAATTGCCGGATTATTCATCCATCCCAGCAGACCCAACCGGTAATTGACTGTCACAACAACCGAGTTGGTGCTTGTTGCCAGCGACTTGGCTTCCAGTGAAGCTCCGCTGCCTGTAACATTGCCTCCACCATGCAGGAAGACCAGTACAGGCAGATTGTCTGTCTGCTGATGAGGACGATATATATTCAGATACAGGCAGTCTTCGCTGCCAGTTACCTGACCATTAGCGAGCTGGAGACACACTGGTGGCAGCCGGTTCGCATCATGGGATTGTTCCGGCGAAGCTGCTAGCGGTTGTGGCGCGCGCCATCGTAATTCATCCACCGGCGCCTGAGCATAAGGAATACCAAGCCATGACAGTACATTACCATTACCCGACTGGATTCCGTTATACCATCCTTGTAGCGTATGCTGCTTCGTACTGGACGAATAGGAATACATATCCGAATCACCTCCTGTACTACGGGATGACGTAGCTGCCCCTGCTGTTCCTGTCATACTAAACAGCAGTATGAGTACGACGATACCTGTAAACCAGCTGCTTTTCTTCATTATAAACCTTCCTCCTGTCACTGCGATAATCGTAAAAGTTATACGGTTATAGACTGTATGCGAAAAACATTTCCTGTTGCAGGAAGTCATTTTGCCCATAAAAAAACCTGATCCAGCAGTAAACGGTGCAACGCTGCACGTTCACTGCCGAATCAGGTTTCGCCTGCATAACCAGTAACAACCCTTCTTCTAATAGCCAGTATAGCATTTTATAGAGCGCTTACAATAGTTAAAAAGTACCGATCACTCACTTCCCAAACCCAGTTAGGGAAAGTTATTCTTTCCCTAACTGTATGAGTATATAAGTTTTGGATAAGCACTATTTGTGGCTATTTACCAGCTGGATTTGGTTACGCCCGGGATTTGTCCTTTATGGGCCAGCTCGCGGAACATGATCCGTGACATTTTGAATTTGCTCAAGTATCCTCTCGGGCGACCGGTAATCTGACAGCGGCTGTGCAGACGTGTCGGCGATGAATCTCGCGGCAGTTTGCTTAGTGCTTCATAATTTCCTGCTTCTTTGAGCTGACGACGTTTCTCTGCATATTTGGCTACCAGCGCTTCACGCTGCTGCTGGCGAATCACTTTGGACTTTTTGGCCATATTGTACACTTCCTTTTGTTTAATCGTAATTATTACTATTTAGCAGTATAACGTATTTTTCATCTGCTGACAACTGTACACAGCAACGCAGCTTACAATAAATTCACATATCCGTTTTCCATACCTGGGACGTTTTGTAAATCATCCTGTAGACGGAGGAAGTTAGACTTTTCTCTCCTTATGATACATATATACATATTTTATTTCATTTGAGGAAAGGGAGGATGTTTTGTGGCAACCAATCTATCTCCCGGCAATGATCCGACGGTAGCTTCACTGCTGCGCAACCGGGCTTACCGGACACTTATTACCGCACAATTAATTTCCAATCTGGGCGATTGGCTGCATCTGCTTGCTCTGCTGACACTGGTCGGTATCAAATGGCAGGCTACCCCCATGCAGATTACCTGGGTTACCCTGTGCGCTGTTGTGCCAATGCTGCTCGGCGGGCCTTTTGCCGGAGCACTTGCGGATCGGCTGAATCGTAAATGGCTGATGATTATCTCGGATGTACTGCGCGCAGTACTTGTATTCGGTCTTATTTTCGCCGATCAGCTGTGGCAGGTGTATATCATTCTCGTACTCAAAGGGTTATTCGATGTACTGTTCTCGCCGGCCAAAAGTGGCAAGATCAAGGAAGTCGTACCGCAGGAGCATCTACAGCAGGCAGTCTCGATCAGTTCCTTTATTGAACAGGGCAGCAAAATCGCCGGTCCCGCTCTCGGAGGACTGCTGCTTGCCGCCGTTGGGATTCACTGGTGTTTTGTGATCGATGCGTTTACGTTCTTGTTGTCGGGAATTATCCTGCTGGCACTTCCTGGTCACGCTCTGTTCGATACAGTGGATGAAGAAGATGCGGCAAAAACGCAGGAACGCCAGCGCTCGTTTCTCTCGGATACAGCAGCCGGCCTTCGCTATCTGGTTCGCATCCCTGTTATCGCCTACGGAACATTGCTGCTCTGTCTGGTGCTGCTTGTTCTTCAGTTGGCCGATTCACAGACTATTATCCTGCTGCGACAGATTCCGGATATTAACGAAGATCTGCTGGGCTGGTGTATTACAGCGAGCGGTATAGGAACACTGCTGGCTGCCCTGCTATGTGCAAAGATCAAAACCTCCCATCTGCTGCAGATGAGTCTGGGTGCTGCATTAATGGGCATTGTGTTTGGACTGGTTGGGCCGTTTGCCGGTATGCTGCATGCCGGATGGCATACGACGTTTATACTGACAGCTTCCTTCCTGCTGGCAGGAGTAGGAGCCGGATTTACCTTTATTCCATTCCAGGTTATGCTACAGGAACAGACCCCTGTACATATGACCGGTCGTGTATTCGGTACGGTAAACAGCCTGACTTCTGCCAGTTCAGTAGCCGGGCCCCTGCTCGGTGGTATTCTCGTCACTGCTTCCGGCGTTATACCGGCATTTGTGCTGACCGGTGCTTCACTCGTCGTTATGAGTCTGGCTATTTTATGTATCAAAAAGTGGATTGATATCAGACAGTCCAAGCAGTCTATACCGGCTGCTATCCATCAGCCGCTCAAATAATCAACATCCCGAATCACATATGCTCCAGCAGCCGCTTCTTCGTAACCGAAAGAAGCGGCTGTTCGCATTTTATGTCTTTTTTCGATGGATGCCGTCCTATCCAGTACAACATGGTGCAAGGAGATATTGGGTTGGTTCTCATCAGACTTTGCCAGATTCCTGTTCGATTCTCATCGATTGTTGCTTGATTATTGCTTATTGGTTGTGTTCTGCTGTTTATTCCAGCATAGTTCATTTTCATTATGTAATCAAAACCATATATTGACCAACTTAAAGAAAATATTAATCTCATTTACCATTCGTATATTAAGATAATATGCTTATAAATTGACAAATTGATTTTAAATAATTATGATTTATAAGGCCTGTATTGCATGCAAATGCTCTACGAAGCGCAGGCAATAACGGTGATTGAATCACTATACAGGATGAACAAACATGTGATTATTTATTATCAGGGAGTTGATCAATTGTTATACAATCTGCTTCGACAATGGAAATGGATACTGCTGCTGCTGTTGCTCACCGGCGGTGGTATTGTTGGCTACTATACATATTCTGTCGTTCAATTTGCGAGTACGATTTCGGTAGAACCTGTTGATCCGGCTGGCGCAGACGCCCAGGAGACGACTTTCCAACTGCCTGAATGGGATGGCCAAGATCCTGTTCATATTCTGCTGCTCGGTACCGATTCGCGGGATGAAGGCAGCAATGGACGCTCGGATTCCATGATGGTCGCCACGGTTGATCCGGTCAGTAAAAAAGCCTATCTAATGTCTATTATGCGGGATACCTATGTCAATATTCCGGGACATGGCCGCAGCCGGATTAATGCTGCCTATTCCTACGGAGGTGCTCCACTCGCTATGGAGACGGTAAGCCAGCTGCTCGGTGTTCCGGTAAACAGCTATGTCAAAATCGACTTTGAAGGCTTCAAAGCATTGGTCGATCAAGTGGACGGCGTCGATATGGATGTGGAGAAAGATATGCATTATACCGATGGCGGCGATGGCCACCGCTATGATATTGATCTCAAAAAAGGTTATCAGACCCTGGACGGTACGCATGCCCTGCAATACGTAAGATTCCGGCATGATGCCACCTCGGACTTTACCCGGACCGAGCGTCAGCGCAAATTCCTCACTGCTCTGGCTGCCAAAATGCAAAGCTCTGCCTCTATCGTCAATTTGCCAGGCATTCTCAAGGCTACTGCTCCATATATCCAGACCAATATGTCCCCTTCTACCATGCTCAAACTGGCCGGACTCGGTATGGATGTCAATGTGGGCAATATCGAGAAACTGCAAATTCCGCCTACCCCGCTGCTAAAAGAAGAAACGATCCACGGCGCAGCAGTACTCGGCGTAGATGAAACCCAGCTGCGCAGGTATATCCAGGACAAGCTGTCAAACAATAATGAAGACGAAAATAATGATCAGGATACAGCTGAACAATAGATGACTGGATGATAAGCGACTGGATGACAAGCTAAATAAATAAAAGCGCTACCCTGCGGAATTTCGATTCGCAGAGCAGCGCTTTTATTGTTACCAGAGCATAATTAAGATCCTACCGGATATTCCCTATCCAACCAACAGTGTATAAATAATACCGGGGCCATGCACACCTATAGTCAGATCATTCTCAATATCCGATGAACGACTGGGACCGGAGATAAAATGCATACCGGCAGGCAGATTCTCGCGTCCGATCTCATCCATCGGAATCAGCAGTTCACCGAGTCGGGTATATAGACGATCCACCGGCAGAATCACGATACATACGGTAGGCAGCAGACTGACCGACCTTCCCTGGTGCGGAGCCGACGTAACCATCACTGTACCGGTATAGGCAGCTGCTCCATCTGCCATCACAACACCGATATCCGCCTCGGCTGCACGGGCTGTCCAGACTTCCTCCACATCACTGTTCCAGCTGGAAATCTGTACATCGGGCAGACGCTCTTCCAAGCGCAGCTGCGCTAGTTCCGGCTGCTGCTGACGAACCAGATAACGGGCATTCATCTGCACTGCATGATCGGCAATAAATTGTGCCGCTTCTTCCATTGTCTGCAGACGAACCACATGACCGCCCACTTCCCGGAAATGGGTGGTGAATTTATCAATCCGCTGCGGTTCCTCCCACTGGAATTCACTCCAAAACGCCGGTGTTCCGCGGTACGGATGATCCGGTGCTTCCGTCATACGCGGACGACCAAGCCGATTCGAGATATTATCCATAAACGCCTGTTGGCTAATACGGGACTGCTCCTCCAGCTTATGCAGCCAATCAGGCGTAGATTGCGAATTATTCATGATGACCTCCCTGTATGCCGCTGGCACGGCGTTGGCGCAGAATTTGCTCCATCCGGTCTCTTGTTTCTGCATTCATCGGCGGAGCTGTCCGGCGTGTATCTTTTGATAGTTCCTGCCAGTTCTCGCGGAAAGAATGATCCGCCATCGATGGGGCGACCCGGTACGTATTCCAGCCTTTTAGCGGCCCTATTTTCAGCGTGATTCCTTTGTTATGCACGACCGGTTTCTGGGCGATACGTCCCATTTTGAGTGCCAGATTCAGCCGTTTGGAATTGGCCATCAGTACAGCAAAACCTTTCATGCCGAGTGTTTCCCAGCGATTACCGTGTCCCCGTTCTACTTTGCGGCGCCGCAGATAGACCAGCATATCATGCAGTGGAATCTTGACCGGACAGGCTTCCGAGCAGGCACCGCACAGACTGGATGCATTGGCGATATCGTCCCATTCTGCAACATTGCGGTTCAGAGCCGGCGTCAGCACCGCGCCGATCGGGCCACTGTACGTTCCACCGTACGAGTGACCGCCAATATGCCGGTAGACCGGACATACATTGAGACAGGCACCACAGCGGATACAGTTGAGCAGCTCTTGAAATTCAGGATCACCCAGCTGCTCCGAACGCCCATTATCCACGATAATAATATGCATTTCTTCCGGCCCATCGCCATCGCCAGTACGTTTCGGACCGGTGATACCGGACATATACATGGTCAGGCGCTGACCGGTCGCTGACCTTGGCAGCAGCGTCGCCATCACCTCCAGATCTTCCCAGGATGGGATGATGCGCTCCATCCCCATAAGGGTAATCTGTGTTTTCGGCAGCGTGGTCACCATCCGGGCATTGCCTTCATTTTCAAACAACACCATCGATCCGGTCTCTGCAATAGCAAAGTTACATCCGGTCATACCGATATCCGCTCCAAGAAATTTCTCGCGCAGCTTGCGCCGCACATAACCGGCCAGAATAGTCGTATCCGGCGGCAGCTCTTCTCCCGCATCCTCGGACAAGAGCTCAGCAATCTGATAGCGGTTTTTGTGAATAGCGGGAATCACGATATGCGAAGGGCCTTCACCAGCCAGCTGGATAATATATTCGCCCAGATCACTCTCGATCGTCTCGATTCCGGCGAGCTCGAGTGCTCGGTTAATATGCAGCTCTTCGGATACCATGGATTTGGATTTGACGACCGATTCAGCCTGCTTGTTCCGCGCGATGGTCATCACAATATCCGTTGCAGCCGCTGTATCGGGGGCAAAATGTACATGTACACCGTTACTGCGGGCATTTTCTACAAACAGATTCAGGTAATAATCCAGATGAGCGATCGTATGCAGACGGATCTGCCGGCCGCGCTCCCGCCACTCCTCCCAATTGCCATGTTCGGCAGAAGCAGCCTGCTTGCCACTGCGCAGCCGCTCGGTCGTGAACTTGACGGCATTGCGCAGAAAATCATTATTCAGCGCGACACCTGCTCTTTCTTTCACTGTGCCCTGCGTGGATTGTGCCGGATTCATGATACCCCCCCCCTTCATACAGCAGCTCTGCCAGATGCATCACCCGCACCTGCTCACCCCGGTGACGCAGATTACCGGCAATATTCATCAGGCAGGCCATATCCAGTCCGACGAGTACCTGTGCTTCCGTTTCCTTGATATGATCGACCTTCTCCGATACCATGGCACCCGAGATGTCCGACATTTTCACGGCAAATGTCCCGCCGAACCCGCAGCAGTCCTCGGCAAAAGGCAACGGCACCAGTTCCAGTCCCCGTACATGGGACAGCAGGGCGATCGGCTCTTCCTTGACGCCAAGCAGCCGACTGCCGTGACAGGACGGATGATAAGTGACTTTATATGGAAAATGCGCGCCAACATCGGTAATTCCCAGCACCTGCACGAGAAACTGGGTAAATTCATACGTTTTGGCTTCCAATTCGTGAGCCAGCTGCAGCCAGTAGGGATCATCTTTGAATAGCTCTGGATAATGATGCACCATATAGGTACAGGAACCGGATGGTGAGACGACAAAATCACTCGATTCAAACGCTTTCAAAATCGTTTTGGCAGCGGTTCGCGTCTCTTCCCAGTATCCACTATTATACGAAGGCTGTCCGCAGCAGGTCTGTACCGGCGGGAAATCCAGCTGTACACCATGTGCAGCCAGCAGACGAACCATGGCTTCTCCTACACGGGGGTAAATGGCATCGCTCAGACAGGTGATGAATAATGACACTTTCATGCTGCACCTCTTTTCGCTCCATAATACACAAAAGATGGCAGGTTGCAGGGAGCCCGGCTGCCATCTTTTCCTTTTGTGCTTCGGTCGTGATGCTGATACGGTACATTTATTCCGGTTGCGTGATACGTAATTAAAAACTTCGATCCAGGAACATCGGCTACGTAAAGGGTCAGAAGGCGTCCTCCGATTAGGTCTGGGGATCCTGAATAGGTTGCAGAGACAGAGGATTTCCAGATTTCAATGTCATCCGTTGTCCTTCTTCCTTTTCCATTGCTCCATACTAGTAGTTATTGGATAATGAGAATTTGAATATACTGGCTTAGACGATGGTCATATGAAGTTCACGCTCTTCCAGCTGGCGAATCGTCTCCTGGGGAAGACGGGTATCGGTAATCAGATGGTCAACCTCGCCAAGATCCATGACATGGGCAAAAGCCTGTACACCGAATTTGCTGGCATCGGCCAGCAGGATAACCTGATCGGCCATGCCAACCATTTTTTGCTTCACCCGTGCCTGCAGTTCATTGGATTCGCTAATACCGCGTTCCAGATGAAGACCTTTGCAGGACAGGAACAGCTTGTTCACATAGTACGTCTCCAGTGAGCGCTCTGCCAGCGGTCCGACAAAGGATAGTGAGCGAGAAACCAGCTGGCCGCCGGTCGAGATGACTTCGATCTTCTCTCTATTACTGAGCTGGGTCGCTACACGAATCGAATTGGTTAGCACGGTCAGCGGAATATCCGGCAGACTCGCTGCCATATACCAAGCGGTCGTACTCGCATCCAGCAGAATCCGGTCCTGCGGCTGAATCAGCCGGACCGCTTCTTCGGCAATGCGCCGCTTCTCCTCGGTATGCATAATCTCCCGCTCCGAAAACGGGGTCTCCGGCTGTTCATCCTTGACGCTGACGGCGCCGCCGTGTGACCGCTTCAGCAGACCCTGCCGCTCCAGCCGGTCCAGATCGCGGCGAATCGTCTCCTCGGTGACCTGGCAGCGCTCGCTCAGCTCCGTTACCCGCATACTGCCTTTCTCATTCACCAGCTTTACAATCATGTCATACCGTTCCGCGACTAACATAATGTCCTCAACTCCGAATCGTTATTGTACGGGAATCGCCGTCAATCTCAGGAAGCGTCCATAAGCATCTTCCCAGGCTTCGCTTTCCTGCGGTTCATAGATATCCATCGGAAAGGAATCCCGGATAACAGCACGCGCTTCCCGGATATCGCTAAATGTCCCCTGTGCTATCCATTGTACCGCTAAATTGCCAATCGCGCTTCCCTCCGCCGGCCCCGCCCATACCGGGCGTCCGAGTGCATTGGCTGTCCATTGGCATAACAGACGGTTCTGAATCCCTCCGCCGACCATATGCAGTCCATCGAACCGCTTGCCTGATAGCTGCTCGGTCTGCTCCAGCACATAACGATATTTTAATACGAGACTCTCAAAAATGCAGCGTGCTACCGCACCATACGTATCCGGTAGCTGTTGTCCGGTCTGACGGCAGTACTGCCGTACCCGGGAGCGCATATCACCTGCATGCAGGAACAGCGTATCATCCGGATCGATAAAGGAAAGAAAAGGCGCCGAACCTGCCGTATGCTGAATCCATTCACTGTATGATGCGTGATGACCATCACGCTCGCACTCCCGCTTGTATTCCTGGAAAATCCATAATCCCATAATATTTTTGAGCAGCCGATAGGTACCATAGGCGCCGCCCTCATTGGTAAAGTTCAGCTCTCTCGCCTGCTCCGTAATAACCGGTTCGGATACTTCCGTACCCATCAGCGACCAGGTACCGCAGCTTAAGTAGGCAAAAGAATCCGACAATGCCGGAACAGCCACGACCGCCGAAGCCGTATCATGCTCCGCTACCGCTGTCACTGGAATCGCAGGCAGCCCCAGATCGACCATCAGGGAAGAACGCAGATGTCCTGCCGGAGCTCCAGGCTGTACCGGTCTGCCAAACCATGAAGAGGGAATCCCGATATGCGACAGCAGCTTGCGATCCCAATCCTGCTGCCGTGAATTGTACATCTGGGTTGTGGTGGCATTGGTGAACTCATTAATCATCTCACCGGTCATAAAATACCGCAGCAGATCCGGAATCATCAAAAAGCGCTCCGCTTCCTTGAGCACCGGCGAACCATTTCGGCGCATCGCTGCCAGCTGATACAGGGTATTAAAGCCCAAAAACTGAATACCGGTGGATTCAAAAATCTGCTCTGTCCCCAGTTCATTCTGCATCTGTTCCATCACGCCGTGAGTGTGCCAATCCCGGTAATGCGAGGGATTGGCGAGCAGCTCACCGGTACGTCCGATCAATCCAAAATCAACAGCCCAGGAGTCGATGCCGATACTTTCCGGCAGCATCCGCTCCTGCTTGGCAATAACCAGCCCCTGCTGAATCTCGTGATACAGGCGCAGTATATCCCAGTATAGGCGATCTCCTACCTTTACCGGATCATTGCTGAACCGGTGAATCTCCTGTGTCACGATCCGGTTATCACTGAGTCTGCCGATAATCGCTCTGCCGCTGCCTGCTCCAAGATCATAGGCCAGGATGGTCACCAGCTGGCACCACCTTTGCCTCTCGCCAGAATCGATTGTCCGTAGCTGCCGGACAAATAGGCTTTCATCGGATCAAGCGGTAATCCCTGCTCTTCGCGCACGGCATGCAGCAGTGGAGTCACATCGAATTCAAAAGCGCGACGTACCGCGTCTTCTGCACCCAATACATCATTGTTCGCCTGTGCTTCTGCGACTTCCTTATGATCGATTAGCAGCGCTTTGGCATACTGAGTCTGTACATTCAGTACCGAGCGGATCATTGCCGGAATCTTCATTTCAATATTATGGGACTGGTCGATCATATAGGCGATATTGTTCACCGCCTGCACGAGCCGCTCTTCTCCGCTCTCTGCTGCATCCAGAATCTGATAAAAGATCAGGAACAGCTCATACGGATTGATCGAGCCGACGATCAGATCATCATCCGCATATTTATAACTATTAAAGTGGAACCCGCCCAGGCGGCCTTCATCGATCAGATAGGAGACGATATGCTCCACGTTCGCTCCCGGCAGATGGTGCCCGGTATCCACCAGCACATGTGCCTGTTCTCCCAGCTTCACCGCATAATTGTAAGCCATGCCCCAGTCGGCAATATCCGTATGGTAAAAGGCCGGCTCAAACGCCTTGTATTCGATCAGCATACGCATCTCCGGCGTCATCGCCCGATACATCTCGCCAAGTGCTTCCAGCATCCAGTTTTTGCGCTTGCGAATACTGCCCTGTCCGGGATAATTGGTACCATCGGCGAACCAGAGACTCAGATCGCGCGAACCGGTCTCTTTGGCTACATCCACACATTCCAGCAGATGATCCGTTGTTTTGCGGCGAATAGCGGGATCGCTATTGGTTACGCCGCCAAGCATATATTCTTCTTCCTGGAACATATTCGGATTGATGGCACCGATCTTCAGGTTCAGGCTTTCCGCGTGGCTGCGCAGCTTGCCGTAATCTTCGACTTTGTCCCATGGAATATGAATCGCTACCGATGGACACAGACCGGTAACTTTGTGCACCTGCGCAGCATCTTCCAATTTCTCGAATGGATCGCGCGGTACGCCTTCTTTTTGAAATACTTTGAAACGGGTACCGGAATCACCGTATCCCCATGATGGCGTCTCGATTTGTAGCGCTTTCAAACGCGATTTGATAACTTCCAGATCTATTCCCCTGCTCTGCTGCTGTTCCTCGAATAAAGCATAGGCTTTGTCTGTCATCCTGTATCCTCCTCCATAAGGTTCTCCTCATCACACTATCTATTCATTCTAACATTATCTGGTAAATGCTGCCGGAACACCGCCATCGATTGTCAGCATACAGCCGGTTGTTTTGGCTGCTTTGGAAGAAGCAAAATAGGCTACTCCTTCAGCGATATCATCCGGGTAAATATTGACGAGCAGTGTTGTCCGTTTGCGGTAATGCTCTTCCAGTTGATCCGGTTCGATACCATAGGCAGCTGCACGTTCATTGCGCCAGTTGGAATTCCAGATCGCCGACCCCTGCAGGATGGCATCCGGCAGAATCGTATTGACACGAATACCAAATTCACCGCCTTCGGTTGCAATACAGCGAGCCAGATGGGCTTCGAGTGCTTTGGCAGAACTGTAGGCGGTTACATTTTTGCCGGCATAGACGGAGTTTTTGGAGCCGATAAACACCATACTGCCGCCGAGTTCCTGATCTTTCATAATTTTAAAAGCTTCGCGGGCGACGAGGAAATAACCGGTTCCCAGTACATTCATGTTCAATTCCCATTCTTTGAGCGATGTCTCGTCAAATGGACTGGAAGTCGCCAGACCGGCATTATTTACAATAATATCAACGCCGCCGTAAGCCAGTGCCACTTCGGAATACGCATCCTTGACCATTGTTTCTTTGGTCACATCCATTTGGACAGCCAGTGCCCGATTGGCTCCATATTGTTCATTGATCTCATCCGCTACCTTCTGCGCACCTTCCAGATTCAGATCGGCCAGTACAACATGAGCGCCTTCGCCCACCAGACGACGTGCTGTTGCGCTGCCGATTCCTCCGGCTCCACCGGTGATGAGTGCCACCTGACGGGAGAATTCTGCTTCAGCAGGAGCAAGCGTCAGCTTATACAATTCCAGCGGCCAGTATTCCACATTATACGATTCCGATTCGCTCAGTGATACGAATTGTCCCAGTGCAGTCGCGCCGCCCATCACAGCAATTGCCCGGTGATACAGCGCACCGCTCACGAGCGACATCGCGTGACTCTTGCCGGTGTTGATCATCCCGATGCCCGGGATTAGAATCACGCGCGGAGCGGATTCGAACATAATATCGCCTTCATTACGATTGCGTTCAAAATAGGCTTGATACTGTTCCTTGTATGCGTGTATACCCTGTATAACCGCCTGCTTGAGACCTTCCGCATCTCCTGCCGATGGTGTCCAGTCGATGAACAGCGGCGTCATTTTGGTATGTACCAGATGATCCGGGCAGGCAGCTCCCACCTGGGATAACCGTGCAGAATCCTGTCCATTTACAAACTCCAGTACATCGTCCGCATCGTCAAACGTCAGAATCATCCGTTTGCTGTCGCTGACCGCACCGCGTACTGCCGGCATAATACCTGCAATCAGCTGTCTGCGCTCCTCGGGCTGAATAGATTCTACTTTGGTACCGCCAAATGAAGGTTTTTCTTCCGCTTTGCGGGCAATATATTCGGCCGCCTGATTAATAATCTCGATCGTTTTGTTGTAACATTCTTCCTGCGTCTCTCCCCATGTGACCAGACCATGCTTTTCCATCAGTACAAGTTCGGCACCCGGATGATCCAGTACACCCTGGGCAATCATTTTGGAAAGGGTAAATCCCGGACGAATATATGGCACCCATACGAATTTGTCACCGAAAATTTCACTTGCGATCTGCTTGCCGTTATCCGCGCAGCACAGACTGATAATCGCATCAGGGTGGGTATGATCCACATGCTTGAACGGCAGAAAGGCATGAAGCAGTGTCTCAATAGAAGGACGTGGCGCTTTGGCATCAAGCATACAGTTTGCCAGATATGCTACCATTTCTTCATCCGGCATTTCATCACGTTCGAACAGAGGACGAATATCTTCCATACGCAGTCCGGTAAAATGCTGTGCTTTCATAGAAGCAAGATCGGAACCGCTGCCTTTGACATACATAACTTCAATCTCACGGCCGCGAAAATCGCGTACCATTCCTTTGGTAGAAGTATTTCCGCCGCCCCAGTTGCATACACGACGATCTGAACCGATCAGATTGGAACGGTATACGAGCTTGTCCACACCTTCCTGAATAGTATCCGCCTGCTGTGCATTCCATTGATTAGGTATCATGCTTCATCCTCCATTGATCTGCGTAATCGTGACAGTCCCGCTATATCTTGCTGCGATTCACTGCCCGTCAAAAAATCGTTTGAATGTATTACACTGAATCCAACTGTATTTCTGGAATATGATGCCAAAAGCAGTTTCTTTGTTTGCAGTATATCACTTCTGTTTTTATTTGAAAACACATAAAACAAAAATAAACAAAAATATATTTAAAATTGATAACGCTTAACCAATACTAAATAAATATATTTTCTTTAATTCACCTCAAAAATAACTCATAGCATACAAAAAACAGCCGTCTCATAATAAGTGACGACTGTCTTTATAAAATGCCTGGATGCTATTCATTTATCGGCTGCACCTGATCATTCATGATGATCCAGCTCCCGTACTTCAAAAGGCAGCAAAATCTGTTCCAGTTTGGCACGATGCTGTTCATATTGTTCCGGCAGCTTCAATTCGGTACCCAGTGTTTCTGGCGATTCGTCATGCACAAAGCCAGGTGGATCGGTAGCAATCTCGAACAGAATCTCGCCATGCTCCCGGAAATAAATTGCGTTAAAATAATTGCGGTCACGTACCGCCGTTACGCCGTATCCGAGATCATGCAACTCATTTTGCCAATTCACTTGATCGCTGTCATCCACTGCGCGCCAGGCAATATGGTGAACCGTACCGACACCCATTTCGCCGCGTACACCGCTCGTCATTTTCAAATCAATAATATTGCCGATATCGGCCGTCGAACGATAACGCGTATAATCGCCTTCCTGTGCAATCAGTTCCAATCCCATCACCTGTTCCAGCAGCTGTGCTGTCTGGGCAGGATGAGAGGAAAATAGCGTCGCGCCACCAAATCCTTTGATCGCCACCTCAGTCGTTACGCCGCCAAAGCTCCATTGACTATTTGCACCGGCGCTGCGTTCTACAATCTCCAGATGCAGACCGTGCGGATCGTCAAATGCCAAATATTGCTCGCCAAAGCGTTCCACTTCACGATACGAGATATGAAATTGCTCCAAACGTGCTTTCCAGAAAGGCAGTGCCTGCTCCGGTACAACATAAGTGGTCACACCTACTTGGCCATCACCGATTACACCACGCTGTGCGCCTGCCCATGGGAAAAAAGTAATAATCGTGCCTGGATGACCGGCTTCATCGCCAAAGTAAAAGTGATATGTTCCCGGATCGTCAAAATTTACCGTTTGTTTTACCATTCGCAAACCAAGCACACCTGCGTAAAAATCAACATTCTCCTGAGGATGCCCTACAATTGCCGTAATGTGGTGAATACCTGCTGTTGATCTGTTCATTATTTATCCGCCCCTTTGTCCTTAAATAATAAATCTTAATTTAAAGATTATTAATCATGAGATAATAATAAATTCAATTCAAAATAATGTCAACCCCTTATTTTCGTATTCATTTGTAGCTCATTTGCATCTATTCTTTACATTCGTTTATATGACCTTTTCGATATCAGCCTGTTTCCCTTTTCTCCAATCGGGTAATGAAGAACAGAGCATACTAAATAAAATAAAGTGAATTATTCACTGAGGAGGAGAGCATCATGACAGAAGACAACAAAATGGAAAATCCAAATTCAGAAGATACACTGATGGAGAAGCACAAGAAGGAACAAGGTGCAAATCCTGAAACTCAGGCAGACGATTGGGCATCCAAACCGTCTCCAGTTGCCTCGGGCGACGATGATAAAGACAAAAAAGATTCCGACAAGTAATCCATATTGGTATGGGATCACTCAAGGAACCTGATACATGCATACAAGCAGGCAGTACCGATCCTAATCATCGGTACTGCCTTTTTATTGTGCGGATATTCTACCTATCAACAAATCTATTCTTTACATCATTACGATCAGCTTATATTATGCAGAGCGTTCAATTTGGGCATAGTCGATAAAACATATGCAAAAGCGTGTATAACGTTTATCCTTCGTCATACACGCTTTTTGGCTATACTTGCAATATTGATAGTTACGCTTCAGGCGGTAACGCAGTTTGCATTTAAGCTGATCTGTGCGGTTGTGCACGGCTGTCTCCCGATGCGGCACGACGGATTAGTTTTTCCAATTCCATCAATACCAGCGCTGCTGCTGCAAGGCCGGTAGCAATCGCCCACTCCTGTACGCCAAAACTATCGGGAATCGAGAAGATTCCGCGCACACCCGGCAGCAGAGTAATACCATATAGACCAAAGCATAATACAACTGAACCGATTACATATTTATTGCTGAACAATCCTGCTTCTATAGCGCTCTGTACATTGGAACGAGCAGCAAAAGTCTGCAGGGTACGCGCCAGGATCAGCGTTGTAAAGGCCATCGCTACACTCATCTCCGGCGAATGCTGCAATCCGATATACTGGGACAGTATGACTGCTGCCCCAATCATAATTCCGCGCGTAATAACGGCTCTCAGCGTACCACCGGCAAACAATCCTTCATTGATATCACGCGGCTTGCGATCCATAACGCCCGGCTCTTCTTTTTCCATACCCAGCGAGATGGCCGGCAGCGAATCATTGGCCAGATTGATAAATAGCAGTTGAATCGCTGTGAACGGATTTACCCAATCCATAATAAGTGCGAAAATAATCGCGATAATCGCACCCAGATTGCCTGCAAACAGATAGGCAATCGACTTTTTGATATTATCGAATACGGTCCGGCCGACACTGACTGCATTGACGATCGAGACAAAGTTATCATCGGTCAGAATCATCGCTGCCGAATCCTTGGCTACATCGGTTCCGCTACCCATGGCTACTCCGATATCGGCCTGCTTGAGCGCAGGTGCATCGTTTACACCATCTCCGGTCATTGCGGTGATTTTGCCTTTTTTCTGCCAGGCACGTACAATCCGAATCTTGTTTTCCGGCGATACCCGGGCGTAGACGGAGATATTCTCCAGATTGCGATCCAGCTCTTCATCCGACATTTTGTCCAGTTCCTGACCGGTTACGGCAATATCATTCTCATCCATTAGTCCGATATCACGACCGATTGCCTGAGCGGTCGTTTTGTGGTCACCGGTAATCATAATCGTGCGGATACCGGCCCGCTTGGATTGCTCGATCGAGCCATAGACTGCCTCGCGCGGCGGATCAATCATCGCTGTCAATCCGACCAGAATCAGCTCCTGCTCATCTTCTATACCGACGGTTGTCTGATGATCAGGGATTATTTTGTAGCCATAAGCGAGTACGCGCAGTGCCCGGCTGGAAAAGTCCTCGTTGGCCTCATACAATCGCTGACGGATTTCTTCATCAAGCGGTACCACCTGTTCACCCAGCAGTACCTGGGTACAGCGGCTGATGAGTACATCCGGTCCACCCTTGGTCAGCAGCATTTTCTGACGATCAAAGGTATGCACGGTAGACATCAGCTTGCGATCCGAATCAAACGGAATCTCTGCTTCCCGCGGAAAGCTGTCCCGGATTTCGGTATAGTTTTTATTCTTTTTGTTACTGAAAGCGATCAGTGCAACCTCGGTCGGATCACCCATTTCTTTGCCTTCTTCATCGATATTGGAGTCGTTGCAGAGTACGGCAATATGAACCAGCTTGCGTTCTCCCTCCGACCATTCTGCCGGATTATCCGGGAAGTCATCGCGGCTGCCATCCGGCAAGTAATAATCCACGACAGTCATCTTATTCTGGGTTAACGTACCGGTTTTGTCTGTACAAATGACGCTGGTGGAACCAAGCGATTCTACCGCAGGCAATCTGCGAATAATCGCATGCTGCCGGGCCATCTTGTTCGTTCCGGCAGATAATACGATAGTCACAATCGAAGACAAGGCTTCCGGTATAGCAGCTACTGCTACAGCCACTGCGAACATCAGCGCTTCCAGGATCGCAGCGGTCGTATCTACTGTATCCGCAGAGAACCAGATACGTGCAGCTTCTACTGCAAAAATCAGAATACAGAGCAGTAAAATAAACACCCCGAGCTTTTTGCTGAAACTCTCCAGTTTGCGCTGCAGTGGGGTCTGCTTGGATTCGGCACTCTCGATCAGACCGGCAATCTTGCCGATTTCGGTATTCAGTCCGGTTCCGGTAATAACAGCTGTACCACGACCGTACACAATGAGTGCACCGCTGAATACCATATTTTTGCGATCTCCAATAGGCGAATCTTCATCGATCACACGAATATGCTTTTCCACCGCTTCCGATTCACCGGTCAGCATGCCTTCATCTGCTTTGAGACTTTCTGATGTCAGCAGCCGCGCATCTGCCGGTACAAAATCCCCGGCATCCAGCTGAATAATATCACCGACTACCAGCTCGCGGGCAGGCAGCGATTTGCGCGCTCCATCACGCAGCACTTTGGCTTCGGGCGCAGACATCTGCCGCAGCGCTTCGATGGAGCTTTCTGCTTTGCGTGTCTGTACCACGCTTATAATCGCATTCAGGATCAGTACGAAAATAATAATGCCTGCTTCCACCACATGCCCCAGGATAATCTGTACAATCGAGGCGATCAACAAAACAACCACCATCGGGTCCCGCAGATTTTCTACAATCAGCTTCCAGGTAGGCGTACGTTCTTTGCCTTTGAGTTCATTGTATCCATCGCGTTCCAGACGCTGCTGTGCTTGCTGTGAAGTTAATCCCTTCTCTGTTGTGTCCGCCTTATCCAGCGCTTCTTCTACACTTGTCCGGTAAAATTCCATTCACACCACTCCAGTCCTCAAAATGTAAAAAACAATTTCTGTCTGGTCTCCCGTTTACAGCAGATACGGTCATACGCAGGTCTTTACCAGTCATTATGTATATCCTTTTATATCAGCTAACAACTGGTTGTATATACTACCTTTTACCCCTGAAAATGATTTTGGTTTCAAAAAGAAAGTGTAGATTGTATGACGATTGCTGTCGACAACATGCAAAAAAGAGAGATCATCTGTACCAATGCCCTGTAACCATAAACCGGACTTAGAAAGATGATCTCCCTTGTTATTTTATGCAATTTGTAGATGCTCATGACAAGCAGGATAGCCATATTAGTAAAAGTATATCAAGCCGTATAAATAAAGAGACAGGTTTCCGAGTAAAAAGACAGGTTCGCACGCTATAGGCTTGCATGCCTTGCAGCAATATAATCTATAGCTATCGCAAACTCTATCTGCTCTATCTCTATAACCTGCTATATTCTACTAAATGATCTGAAGCTTGCGCGCCTGTTCTTCCGTGAGGATATACTGCTCCTGCGGATATGTCTCATCCTCGCTCTGTACACCAAACATCTGCATCACTTCATTCCAGATGCCTTTTTGTACCGCTTCTTCCTGAGTAATAATAATTTTCATCCTCATCGCCGCCTTTATTGTAAAGTATATTGCTGTATGCGCTGATCTGTAGGTTATGGTGTTATTTAAACAAAATACAGTCTGTATCAAACGTACAAAAGTATAGGTGCGGCCAAGTTCCTGTCTGCCTGATATCCGATACAACCATCACGCAAAAAATAGCCCTCATCCCGGTTTCGAGATGGGGCTATGTGATAAATTATAAATCCGATTAATACGGATCGGCTTCGTGTCCTTTTTCTTCGGCTTTTTTGGCAGCCATGTGGGCACGATGCAGCGGCTTGCCTTTTTCCGGATCAGCCATTACTTTTTCCATCATTTCTCTGACCCGTTTGCCATAATCGGCATCAGCTTCTGTAATATTGGCAAGCACTTTTTCCTGAATCACTTCATTACACTGGGCCAGATTGCTGCCCAGGTTGCTGATCAGTTCATCGCGCTCCCAATCTTCAAAGTTGCGGTAGGTCTCGCCAGCCTGCGCAAAGTCATTCGGACGGTCAATCTTCTGACGCATCAGACGGGTATTGTAATATTCCGGTTCATGATCTTTTCCTGCTTTTGGCGCTTCCTGAAGACCACCCAGTGAAGACGGCTCATAATTCACATGCGGGTTCTGACCCGGCGCACGATCGGTCTGATAACGCATCTGGCCACCGGAATGATTGGTTGCTACACGAGACTTCGGTGCGTTGATCGGCAGCTGCTGATAGTTCGCACCGATACGGTGACGCTGGGTATCCGAATAGGAGAATGTACGACCCTGCAGCATTTTATCATCCGAGAAGTCCAGTCCGTCTACCAGTACACCTGTACCGAAAGCTGCCTGCTCCACTTCGTTAAAGTAATCTTCCGGATTGCGGTTGAGCGTCATTTTGCCTACTTTGAGGAACGGGAATTGATCTTCCGGCCACAGCTTGGTATCATCCAGCGGATCAAAATCCAGCTCCGGATGATAGTCATCGCTCATGATCTGTACACACAGCTCCCACTCCGGATATTCTCCGCGCTCAATCGCATCATACAGATCGACGGTCGCATGGTTAAAGTCGAGCCCCTGAATCTGATTGGCTTCCTCCTGCTTGAGATTGCGGATGCCTTGCAGCGGTTCCCAGTGGTATTTGACCAATACCGCCTCGCCTTCGGCATTCACCCATTTATACGTATTAACGCCCGATCCCTGCATCATCCGGTAATTCGCCGGGATGCCCCATGGAGAGAACAGGAAAGTAATCATATGTGTAGACTCCGGACTGTTCGCGACAAAGTCCAGAAAACGTTCCATATCCTGTACATTGGTGATCGGATCCGGTTTGAAGGCATGTACCATATCCGGGAATTTGAGCGGATCACGGATAAAGAATATTTTCAGGTTGTTGCCGACCAGATCCCAGTTGCCGTCTTCGGTATAGAATTTGGTCGCGAATCCGCGTGGATCACGCAGTGTCTCGGGAGAATGACCTCCATGGATAACACTGGAGAAACGTACGAATACAGGAGTTTGTTTGCCTTTTTCCTGGAATAGTTTGGCGCGGGTATATTTGGACACAGGCTCATCGCCTACTGTTCCATACGCTTCGAATACGCCATGCGCTCCCGCTCCACGGGCATGAACGACACGTTCAGGCACACGCTCACGGTCGAAGTGTGTTATTTTCTCTAGAAAGTTGTAGTTCTCCAGCGTAACAGGACCCCGGTTCCCTACAGTTCTTACATTTTGGTTGTCAGTGACAGGATGTCCCTGCCGGTTAGTCAGCGTTACATTTTCTTCTTGATCATTCGATTGCGGTTGCTTCTTGTTCTCATCTGCCATAAGATCTTCCGCCTTTCAAGAAAGTATAAGTTTGCTGAATCTGTATTCTTCATGACACAGGAAAACAAAACATACGCCCGGCATAAGGACATATTACCTTTTTTTACCTGCTCCTACTCATTATAAAACACTTTTCAACCAAAAAGTGAACCGATTTCATAAATTTGTCCAATTTGTGAATGAAGATAAAGTGAAGTATGATTTTACTTTTGATTTTGCCCTCCTTTATACTGGGCTTATTCCAAGAATGAGCTACTATATGGATAATCTGTAATGTGGATCTGTAACAATAATGGACAATATGCTGTCTTACCATATAATTGTATTTTGATATAGAGAGGTGGAGTATTATGTACTTGCGGAGGATTACATTACTCAAAGAAAAAATAAACGATTACAGCATCTATCCGTTCTCCCTGCCACTGATCCAGCGAATGGATATGCTTGAGGTGCGGAGCCCGGTAACTTTCTTCGTCGGCGAGAACGGATCGGGCAAGTCTACACTACTGGAAGCGGTGGCTTATCAGTGTGGATTCCATACTGCCGGAGGTTCACGCCAGAATACGTATGAGGTCAAGTCTGCCGAGGCTGCGCTGGGTGATCATATACGCCTCTCCTGGCTGCCCAAGCTGACCGAAGGATTTTTTCTGCGGGCGGAATCTTTTTATCATTTTGCCAATCATATCGACGAGACCGATATGACCAACTACAAGTACTATGGTGGCAAATCCCTGCATCAACAGTCGCATGGGGAGTCTTTTCTCAACTTGTTCAGACATAAGTTCACGAGTATCCGGGAATCGGCGATTTATCTGCTGGATGAGCCGGAGGCGGCACTTTCTCCCGCCCGTCAGCTTTCCCTGATGCGGATTATTCACGATCTGACGCCACGCTGCCAGTTTATTATTGCCACGCATTCTCCGATTCTGATGGGCTATCCGGAAGCGGATATTATTAGCTTTGACGAGGACAGGCTGCAGCGAATCGATTACAGGGACACCGAGCATTACCAGATTACCAGACGCTTTCTGGAAAATCCGGCTCCGCTGCTGCGTGAGCTATTCAATGATTAGATTCCTACTAACACCGATCGGGTTCTTGCTTCGCAGAAGGTTCGCCCTACCGTTTGTAAAATTCTTATTTTCTGAAAATATTAAAAACGCTGCAGCTTATAAGCCGCAGCGTTTTTTGGTGCATATAGATGAGTTGCTGTGTCGGAATAGATAGAAAAATTGCTTTTGAAGAGATAGATGAATGATTTCTGAATAGATAAGTGAATCCGCTCGACATAGCATAATTCTCGACTGAATCAAGCCTACTCCATATTCAGCTCTACAGCCGGAATATTGTATACCTTTTCACCCTACTATTCTACTTCATCATACTGTTCTACAAAATATCCAGACGCAGACGCTCCAACCGGGTATGCTTGATATACCAGCGTCCATCCAGCTGTACAAAAGTCTCGTGATAATATCCATATCCGTGAAACGATTTGTGTTCGCTGCCTTCCGGGAACGTCACATAATCTTCCATTGGAGACAGTACTCTGGCTTCTATTGGCGATATCAATTCGATATCTGCACTATGTACCTGATGCACTGTAACCGCCGGGTCTACCAGATCCTCGAATACTTTTACAATAGTATCCCGTCCTTCCAGTACCGGAATCGGATTGCCTTCCGTACTGAAGTCCGCGACCGCATCCGGAGCAAATACATCCTTGAGCGCTTCCCACTGCTTGGTATCGATCAGCCTGCAGTAACGGGATTTGACCATGCGGATCTCTTCATAGGCGAGCAGCAGATCTATACCTGATAAAAATGAATGATTCATTGCTTGATTCCTCCATCATGATGATTAGGTTACTATCCAGTTACCTGAATCTCCATTATAAGTCATCCGCAATCGAATCAGCCAGTTATTCCAGCTCCAGCCCTTTGGTTTCTTTGCCCAGGAACAGCACAGCCGCAGCTCCAATCAGAATCGCCACGAAGAAAATAGTAAAAATCGTACTCACCGGTATACCGTCTCCTACGAGCATTCCGACCAGGAATGGTGCAATAACGCCGCCGATCCGTCCAAATCCGGCAGCCATTCCCGTACCCGTCGAACGTACCCGTGTCGGATACAGCTCCGGTGTATAGGCATACAATCCACCCCATGCTCCCAGGTTGAAGAATGACAGACAGACTCCTGCGAGAATCAGCGACAGCTCGCTGGTAGCATAGCCGAACCAGATCGCACTGACTGCTGTCAGTACCAGATAGACGACCAGCACGAATTTGCGGCCGAATTTCTCGATAAAGTATGCTGCAGTAAAATAACCCGGCAGCTGTGCCAGCGTCATGATCAGTACGTACTCAAAACTTTTGATCAGTGTAAATCCTTTGAGTCCCATAACGGATGGCAACCAGAGGAACATGCCATAATACGAGAAGACCACTGTAAACCAGAGAATCCAGGCCATCAGCGTTGTACGACGATGCGGACTGCTCCATATTTCCTTCAGACCTTTGCCAAAGGAAGCCTGTTTGCCAGCGCCACCTTTTATAAACCGGGGGGAATCATCGATCGCACGACGAAGATACAAGGCATAAAGTGCCGGTACCGCTCCAATTACGAAGCCCCACTGCCAGCCATAACGCGCGATAACAAAATAAGCGACTACCGCCGAGATGATCCAGCCAAATGCCCAGAAGCTCTCCAACAGTACCACTGCGCGTCCACGATCCTTGACAGCGACCGATTCCGATACAAGTGTCGAGGCTACAGGCAGTTCCCCGCCCAGACCGAATCCGGCTATAAACCGAAGCAGCAATAAAACTCCAAATCCGGTAGCCAGCGCGGATAAGCCACTGGCGATCGAGAAAATCAGCAGCGTCCACAGCAGAATCGATTTGCGGCCATAACGATCTGCAAGATAACCGGCAGCCACTGCGCCGACTGCCATCCCGACCGAGTTAATACTGGTGAGATATCCGATTTCCTGTGGACTGAGACTCCAGCTTTTTGCCAGTGCCGCCGCGATAAAGGAAATCATACCGACTTCCATCGCATCGAACATCCAGCTGAATCCTGCACTGAACAGCAATTTGCGCTGTTTGGGATTCTGGAGTAATTCCATCTTGCTCATGTGATTAACCCCTTCTTTCTGATTCGCTTGTACTTTTTTGAACATACTTTTAGCTGCTTACGTTTGCTAACCGAGTACCCATCTCTGCTGCGCATTAGCCAGATCCGTTATCGATAGCAGTTCCCCTTTGTATTTTTCACGCTGAGGTACAGTCAGCTGCATAATTGTAGTCACGATTTTTATTATACTCAAATCGTGGAAATTTACCTCACATTATTTTCAAATTGTTAAAATTTAATTTATTGATGCTGTATAGCTAAACAAAACAAATACATAAATAAGTAACAGCTTTAATATTAGCCCACTACATTAGAAAAGGAAAAAATATTTCCAATTATTACATATCAAGGAGGAATATCATGTCGATCCAAAGTAAACTGCTGGTTTGCACACTCGCTGCCGGACTGGCACTATCCGCTTTTCCATCACAGGCTTTTATGGCTCCTTCTACTCCGGCTGTAGCTGCTTCACCCGGAGCCTGGGCAGCAGGCCAGACGCCTGCCAATGTGTCTGCCGACAAGCCTGTTATTTTGTTTGTACATGGTCTGACCAGTCAGGCCAAAGTCTGGTACGATAATAATGATATGTATGAATACGCCTATAATAATGGTTATCAGACTGCTTTTATCAATATGTATGATATTTCCGGCACTCCGCAAGACATGTGGAAAGACGGCGAACTGCTCGCTGCCAAGATCAAGGAAATCAGCCAATACTTTGGCAAAAAGATCGTTATCGTTGCTCACAGCAAAGGCGGCGTGGATACCGAATCCGCACTCGTCCGCTATAACGCCTATCCGTATGTCAACCGCGTAATTACACTCAGTACGCCACATCATGGCTCCCAACTGGCTGATCTGGCTTACAGCAGCTGGGCCGGATGGCTGGCCGATCTGGTCGGCTCCCAGAGTCCGGGTACCAGCTCTTTGCAGACCTCCAATATGGACTATTTCCGCTCGGAAATGGCCAAAGATCCTGATGTGAATAAAGTGCCTTTTTATACTCTTAGCGGTAACAAATGGTCCGGCTCCGGCAAATCCTCTTATACATTTGGCGGCGCTTATCTGGCAATGTTCGGCAGCAATGATGGCGTCGTCACGACCGAGAGCGCGCTGCGTCCGAACAGTACGCTTATTCAGATGGGCCCGTGGAATCATGCGACTGTCCGCACTGGTTCATACACATTTGACCTGTTCAAATCCTATATCGGCAATGCCGGTGTACGTGCAGCTGCTTTATCCGCTGCTTCGGTAAGCTCCAGCGTATACGGCGATGTATATACTTCACCATCTTCCAGTCTTCCTGCTGTGGATATGTCCGGCTCGGGTATGAATGCCTTTACCCAGCCTTCCCTGCAATCGACAGCAGCAGCATCCACAGCCTCAACAAACTATGGACAATATTATGTGCGCGGCGGTGAATATAACGGTACCGCTACTGAGACGCTAACTGTAGAAAACAATGTAAAATCTGTTACTCTGGATTGGATCACCAACCAGCCGATAGATGAACTTCGTCTGATCTCCCCTCAGGGCAAAGTACGCCATGTCCAAGTCAGCACAGATCGGGATGAAGAAATCTTCAAAGGTGCCTACCATCAAGTGACCGAACTGAAAAAACCGGAAGTCGGGGAATGGCAGGTTCAAGCAATCAGCCACCAAGCCGGTGCCTATCTGATGACTGCTGTCTATGCACCGGGAGCAGAGAAGGCGCGCATGAATACTTCTTTCTCCGGTGAATCTCTCGATATGACTATCAATACTCACGGACTGGATACCGAGCAGACTACCCTCACGTCCAAAATCGAATACTATGATGCGCAGGGCAAACGCATCGCTCCTGCCACTGAAAGCCAGCGTTCCCTGTCTGCGAGCAGCGTGCAGGAAAGTGTCCCTGTACCTTCCTCCGGTCAAGCTTCCAATTATGTGATCACTACCGATGTAGAAGGCAAAACAGCTGCTGGTGCGCCTTATAAACGGACACTGATCCAATCGGTCTACGTGGATGCAGCAGGTCATACGTATTCCCAGCAGAATTAATCGGTTTCCCGGAATATGCTCTAATCTATACCCTTAAATGACAACAGCAGCAAATATGAACAGCCTGTACATGTGCCAATCCGGCATGTACAGGCTGTTTTTACACTGTCTGCTTTATCGTGGTTATTTTATAAGTGCAATGTTTTATCGCAGCTATTTTATATGCCAACACCGGCAAGGCATACACGAAGATTACTTTTATGATACTTACTCACTAATAGACGAAGAATCCGTTTCTTTTCTCTCTGCATCAGTAAAAAGCTGATCCGCAGTAATATGATAATACTCCAGCTCATACTCATTGTCACTGAATACGATCAACCGATCCGGCCGAAAAAGAATCAGTGTCAGATCCCGGTTACCCTGATATTCCCACAGACTTTTTAGAAAAAGATCCTTGTCGATAATGGTCATGCTCAGCCAGAACGCCGGGTCTACCGCCTGAATCACTTTTTGTATACCTGCCTCCTGCAGCTGGCTCTTTACCCAGATATGGGCAAAATCCGTATCTGCCGGATAAGGAAGCACTGCTGTAGGCGCAAGTCGACGGTTATAGCTTTGAACACTGCGCAGTATCTGTTCATGCCAGACCGTATCCACAGACTGACGATCCATAATAACTACGCCTGATACCCCCTCCAGCTGATCTGCATATCTTTTTATTTGGCTGTAAGCCAGCTTTTGCTTTATTCGTTCATTATTGGACAATTGCATCATATCCCTCTTTATATCTATTTCGACATGCTGACAGGATGCTTTTTTGAACACGCAACCTGCTGTATAAAAGCAATATGTAAAACACCCCGGCTTCCGCGTCTGCGTACATGCCGGGGTATTGAATTCAAAGCATATTATTTCGCAGATTCTTCCGCTTCTACAATCGGGAACCAGCCAGGAATATTAATAACCATGTTCCAGAGCGGATCCGGCAGTGTCAGCGCTTTTTGATCATTTTTGCTAATGGTGTACAGGATCTCGTCTTCGCGACCGGATTGTACTTTCTCCACCCATGTTGGATCTACAATCAGCTGACGACCCAGTGCTACCAGTGGAGCGCCTGTCTCCAGTACAGCTGCTGCATCATCAGGTGTTTTCACGGAGCCCACACCGATGACCGGAACTTTGGCACCAACACGTTCCTGGATAATAACCAGACGGGAGCGTGTATCTTCAACACCGCGACGTGGTACGGATGTATATTCCATCAGGGAAGTATGCAGATAGCTGAGGTTTTTGTCAGCCAGTGCATCGATCAGCACCAGAGTGTCTGCCATAGTGATTCCCGGCGTTTCCGGTTCTTCCGGAGAAAAGCGATAGCCGACGATGAATGGACCTTTCGCTTGTTCTTTGACAACACGTTGCACTTCATCCACAACAGCCAGTGGGAAAGCCAGACGCTGATGCACATCGCCGCCCCATTTGTCTTCACGACGATTGGAGTGCGGGGAGAAGAATTGCTGAATCAGATAACCGTTGGCACCATGGATTTCTACGCCGTCAAAGCCTGCTGCAATCGCATTGGCTGTTGCTTTACCAAAATCTTTGATAATATCTTCGATTTCCTGACCAGTCAGTTCGCGTGGAGTAGGACCTTGACCACCGTCGCCGCGTTCGCTTGGTACAGCACTTGGAGCAGTTACATCGCCATCTACCAGTTCGGGAGGAGCCAGACGACCGGCATGGAAAATCTGCAGTACTGCTTTGGCACCATTCTTTTTCAGTGTTTCGGCCAGACGAGTCAGTCCTGGAGTGAACTCTTCGCCTACAGCACGGAACTGGTTGGCAAATCCTTTACCACCCGGAGTTACGTGTGCAACAGCAGTAATGGCCAGACCTACACCGGTTGTACGGCTGGCATAGTATTCCAGCTCTGCATCGGATACAGTCTCATCCGGATTGGAAGAAGAGTGAGTCATCGGTGCAAGCACCAGACGGTTTTTCAGCTGAATACCATCGTTCAGTGTGAATGGTTCAAACAAAGCGTTATATTTTGGATTCAAGGTTTCTCTCTCCTATCTAATATGTGTTTAGTAAATGAAGCTTTTCTACTGCTCAAAAGCTATTATTAAAAGTAACAATATATATTATAGTAAACAATTATATTTTTCACAAGTTATTTAAGAAATGATCTTTATTTTTTTGAAATTTGTACTTTCCAGAGTATATTTTATCCGGAATTCTACTCATTTTTATGCAGCAACAGGCTCCAGAGTAAAGGAACCCATCTCCTTTTAACCCTTAGAGCCTGCTGTCATTTCATTCCGGCATATCGCTATACCTTGTCGCTGTATAGCTATGCCGAAATACTTTCTATTCCTGTTACTATAGTGATACTAGCTTCTTGGTGACTTTTGCCATTGTGCTATTGATGTCCTTAGCCTTGATCGCTGCGATGCTGATCAGGACTGGGAAGCCGGTTTGGCATGTTTGCCTGAAGACTCGGCAGACTGTTCTTTTTTCTGTACATCGACACGTGGAGGTTCTTTGAGGAAAAACATCATAATCAGTGCTAGTACCGACAGCGCCGAAGCGACCAGAAAAGCCATATTGGTACCGTGTATCAGCGACATATCGGCTCCCTGCCCGGAAGACGTCGCCGAGATCGAAGCATTGGTGAAAATAGTGATCAATACAGCGGTACCGATCGATCCCCCTACCTGACGCAGTGTATTATTCATCGCCGACGCATGAGATAGCAGATGTACCGGCAGCTGATTAAGACCTGCTGTCGTTACCGGCATCATGACCATCGACAGACCGAACATACGCAATGCGAACATGATTACGATAAATGGAACCGGCGTCTGATCTGTCAGGAAAGAAAACGGAATCGTGCCAATCGTCAGCATCAGCAGACCGATAATACCGATCCGCTTTGCACCGAATTTATCAAAAATACGTCCGGTAATCGGTGACATAATCCCCATCAGTATAGCACCGGGCAGAACGATCAGACCGGACTGCATAGCTGTCAGATGACGTGCATTTTGAATATACAACGGCAGCAGTGTCGATGCACCGATCATCGCTGTAAATACAATAACCGTAATAATCATCGAGATGGTGAACAGACGATTCTGGAACACACGGAACTCCAATAGCGGCTGCTTCAGCTTGAACTGGCGTGTTACAAACAGAATCAGACTGACTACGCCGACAGCGATCGTCACAATGACTACCGGATCCGCCCAGCCTTTGGAAGCTGTACTGAATCCATACAGCAAACCGCCGAATCCCAGAGTCGACAGGATAACAGAAGGTATATCCAATTTGGGATCACGCAGCTGCCCTACATTTTTGAGAGCAAATATAGCGATGACCAGATCGATCAGGGCAATCGGCAAAATAATATAAAACAGATCGCGCCAGGAGAAGGTATCGACGATCCAGCCGGATAATGTCGGACCGATCGCCGGTGCAAAAGATATAACCAGACCGATCATCCCCATCGCTGCCCCGCGGCTTTCTTTGGGGAAAATAACCAGAAATACGGTCTGCATCAGCGGCATAATAATTCCTGCTCCGGCAGCCTGTACGACCCGCCCAACGAGCAATATGCCAAAATTCGGCGATATAGCGGCAATTAGCGTACCCAATGCAAACAATCCGATCGAAGTAATAAATAAAGCTCTTGTATTAAACTTATCAATCAAATAAGCCGTAACAGGAATCATGATCCCGTTCACCAGCATAAAAATCGTCGTCAGCCATTGTGCAGCCGTGGCATCAATATTCAAATCACTCATAATATGCGGCAGCGCAGTCACCAGCAATGTCTGGTTCAGTATCGCCACAAACGCACCGGCCAGCATAATGCCGACAATGAGCTTGATATTCACTTTTGGTTGTGGCTGTTGTGCTACAGCATTACCCATGTTTCTCTTCCTCCCAATTTGCAAAATAGACATGTTGAAGATAGGAGACCTCTTCAGTTAATTCCTCACGCTGCCGGAGATAGGCGATCAGTGCATCGATCATAAATGCCTGTGGCACCTTTTTACGACGCTCGATATCCAGCCGCTCTACTGCAGCCAGCAAATCGGCACGGATAGGTTCCGGTGATCGTTGGTGTACAGCCAGCGTCAGCTCCCGTACAGACTTGCGCCACTCACTTTCGCCAAAGTACTTGCGTCCGACTTCGGGATCATACAGATTCAGATGGGCGGCCAGCTCTGCATCCACTACAGGCGTTTTGCCCATACGCTGATGGATCATCGTTTCTATACTGTCTACGATAAAAGCGGCCAGCGCTTCCAGATCCAGTTTGGTTTTGCGATCCACATGCGACAGGAAAACAAATTCTCTCAGCATCCCCTGCATACAGACAGCCATATCCCATACAATCGGCTCGATTTCGGTTCCAAATGCCTGTATCAGAGCTTCTTTCTGCCAGCTGATCATCGTACGCTTGAAATTTAGCATAACCGTACGAATCTGGCTGCCCAGCTCCATCGGTACATTCTGGTTCAGGTTAATAAAAAAGTTATGTCTGACTATAAATTCATGCAACTGAACAATCAGCTTTTGCACAAGCTGATCCCGTGGCGGCACGTTATCTTCAAAATGAAGCGCACTGCTCGCCTGTACGATCTCCTCATGCAGCGTGCTTATGATCTGCAGCAGTATGTCCTCTTTGGACTGAAATAATTTATAGATGGAAGCCTTGGACATGTTACACTGCTCGGCAATATCCTGAACAGTCGTTGCAAAATAGCCCTTTTCTGCGAATAACTGGCTTCCTGCATGTAGGATCGTTTTCTTCCGGTCCTCTATCATAATAGAGCATCTCCTATTTTCTAATATACCCCGTAAAACCTGACGGTACTCACAAAACCCGTCAGTTCTTACTTACTATTTTATATGAACTTATTTACAAAGTCAATCGTTGTCATGACAAAAGTATGTATACGATGTAATAAAATGGATACTATATTCTTTATTCGCAATCCGTCTATTTACATGACAAGACAAAAAGCACCCTGTACCTGAAAAGGCAAGGGTGCTTCAATATACGTTAGATTACTCGTTGAGTGCTTTGGTAAGAGCAGCCAGGTTTTCGCGCATTACGGAGATATAGTTCTCTCCAGCCGTTGCCTGCTCGCTGGTCAATCCTTCCAGCGGATTCAGTACTGCTGTCTGTGCACCTACTTCATTGGCAATCGTATCAGCCACTTTGGAAGACACCAGCGTTTCGAAAAAGATTGTTTTTACATTATTTTTTTTGGCAAAATCAATAACTTCTGCCATTTTGGCAGCTGTCGGTTCTTCCTCGGGAGACAGTCCGCTAATACCTACTTGAGTCAGACCGTAATCACGTGCCAGATAGCCAAATGCCGTATGCTGGGTAATAAAGTCTTTGCGTTTGGTATTGGACAAATCCGTTTTGTAATCGGTGTCCAGCTTTTGCAGTTCTGCCAGATAAGCATCTGCATTTTTTTTGAAATCTGCGGCATGATCAGGTGCCAGTTCACTCAGTGAAGCCTCAATATTGCGCACTTCAGTCTGTGCCTGCTTCGGGGATAACCATACATGCGGGTCCATGCCGCCATGATCGTGATCATGGCCTTCTTCTGCAGCATGATCCTCTTCACCGGCATGAGCTTCTTCACCCTCATGTTCTTCCTCTTCATGGTAGCCATCCATAACCTGTACACCTTTGCTGGCTTCTACCATTTTGGGTCCATCGGTACCTATAGCATCCTGTACCTGGTTCATCCAGGATTCGAGACCTGCACCATTGTAAACGAGCATATCGGCTTCGGTGATTTTGGCAATATCCTGTGGAGTAGGCTCCCAGTCATGCGGTTCGGTTCCCGGCGGAATCAGTACCTGTACGTCGGCCAGATCGCCGGCAACCTTGGAGGTGAATTCCTGCATTGGATAGAAACTGGTTACAATATGCAGTTTGTCTGTGCTGCCCTCGCCGGCAGTTGTACCTGTTGCAGCTGGTGTGCTATTTCCGCAGCCTGCCAACATCGTGCTCATACTCAGTACAACTACTGCAGGCAGTGACAACCAATTACGTTTGTTCCATTTCATTTCAATACTTCTCCTCCCCACTCCATCTACTGTACAGAAATATGTTCTTTATCCGCGCTTGGCAGTGTAATCATATTCGCTGATGACTGTATGCTTAATGATATTCAGTACAATGGATATCCCTTATTAAGTGGTTATATTAGTTTTTGTTCAGTACTTCGGTTTTGACATTGCTTTTCTGTGAACTGCGACTCTGGCGCTGCCAGAAACGGCGGCTGTCCATATCAACGACATAACCGGGATCTTTGTCCCGGCGAATACGATAGACCATGCGCTGAATCCCCATACCGATCAGCAGGAAAGCCAGCAGCAGCAATGCTACTGTCGCTCCCGGCGGCGTATTGACATAATAAGAAGTCGTCAGTCCGCCGAACATGCCGATCAGACCGATACTGACAGCCATGATCAGCGCCGAAGTGAATCCTCTGGCAAAGCGAAGCGCCAGTGCAGCAGGCAGAGCCATCAGCGCTGATACGAGCAGTACACCGACGATCGGCATCGCTGCTGCTACCGTCATCCCGGTCAGCACCGAGAACGTCTGGGATAACCAGCGTACATGAGTCCCGCCAATCTGCGCGGTTTCTTCATCAAAAGTAATATTGTAGAGCGGCCGTCTCATCGCTGCCCAGTAAATCAGCACCAGCAGGAATACCGTACCGATAATCCATAGCTGGGTCGTGCTCACCGCTACAATCGAGCCAAACAGATAGGAGCTGAAGCTGCGATTCAGTCCGGAATCCATACTCATCAGCACCAGTGCCAATGCCAGACCACCGGTCATAATAACAGCAATGGATACTTCACCATAACCGCGGAAATTCTGCCGCAGCCGCTCTATAACCAGCGCCCCGGCAACCGCAATTACAAATCCTCCAACCGAAGGATTGATGCCCATAATAGCTCCGATCGCTACACCGGCCAGCGATACATGAGATAGCGTATCCGCCATCAGAATCTGCCTGCGCAGAACCAGATAAATACCGAGCAGCGGAGCGATGACAGCAATCATTCCTCCGGCCCAAAACGCGCGCTGCATGAACTCGTAGTCAAACATGCCCATCCTCCACCCTCCTCTCGTTCCAGACGGATCATGCGGTCGAGATACGGTTCCGCTTCTTCCAGTCCATGGGTTACCATTACTACCGTACGTCCATGCTGCTTCACATGGTGACGCATCAATTCGTAAAATCCTTTGCGGCTTTCCAGATCCATCCCGGTTGTCGGTTCATCCAGAATCAGTACATCGGGCTCCTGTGCCAGCGCACGTGCAATACATACGCGCTGCTTCTGTCCACCGGACAGTTCACCAATCTTGCGGTCGCGAAGTTCCCACATGCCTACCGCTTCCAGTGAGGAACGCACCAGAGCTTCCTGCTTGTCGCCAAAACGCTTGAACAAGCCCAGTCTCATATAACAGCCGGAACGTACCAGTTCAAAGACCGTACTGGGAAACCCGCTATTAAAGGATGCTACCTGCTGGGGCACATAGCCGATCACCGGACGCTTTCCTTTTTCATTACGATTAATCTGTACCCGTCCACTCCAGGGCTTCAATATACCGAGCAGCAGCTTCAGCGATGTCGTCTTTGCAGCACCATTGGGTCCGCTAAGCGCCATAAATTCATTGCTGTATATTTCCATCGACAACCGGTTCACTACCGGTTCCCGGTCATAACCAAACACTATATCCTGCATGGAAGCCAATAACAAGATTAGCCCTCCTTTCGTTCTTATCGTAACCGTTACGAATACCACCTGATTTACTTTACTCCTCGTATGTCAGCATTGTCAATATGTTTATCCAAAATAATTACGATCTGGCTGGTTGAGCTTCCTTCTATAAATGATCCTGCCTTGGACAAAACAAACAGACACGATGCCTCTACAGATTATTAACCCGTAGTACGCACCGTGCCTGTTATACTGCTAATTTATTGCTGGATACCTGCCTTAATTATTATATACAAAAATAACTATTCGTTTATTTCTGAATCAGATACAGTCTGGATGTCTCTTCCCAGATTTCTCCCTGTTTGAGGCTGAAAAATCCTTTTTCTTCGTCTGGCAGATCTACATTCGGCGCATTAACCAGGTTGGTCTGTGGTTCAGGACAGAGGAACGCACCGGAAGCTTCGCTGTTCCAGATCATCCAGTGTTTATAGCCGGTACCCACATCATAAACGAGCTTCTCTCCAAGACGGTTATCGATAATCTCGGCATAATTGCGTCCATTTTGCGGAGCAGCTGTATAGTGATTGTCCATCACTTCGCCATACGGATTGGCTCCGTCTGCTTTGAGCTGTTCTTCCCAGGAAGATAAAGGCTGGAATTCACCTGTAGGCAGCATACGCTCGGTCATCTGGCGGCGCTGTCCGTATGTTGCACGGAATGTAACGTCATCGGCAATACTTTCCGGTGCAAACGGTGCATTGATAGCTGTATGGAACGCCAGCATCATCGGCATCGGATCATTGCCTTCATTACGTACCATGACCTGCTGCTGCAGTCCGTCTTCCGACAGCGTGTACTGCAGCTTCACTGTAAACTGGTGCGGCCAGTATTGATAGACTGGATGGGAATCATCAATACTTACGCTCAGGCAGACTGTGCTGTAATATTCATTGGCATCATAAGACACCACATCCCATACAATCGTATGCAGGAAACCATGCAGATGATTATTGGTTGCTTCTTCATTAATAGGGAAGCTGTATCTTCGTCCGTTCCATGTAAATGTACCATCTTCATAACGGTTTGGCGGGAACAGTACCGGAATACCGTGTGTGCCGGGACTTGAGCGGAATTCTTCCATTTCAGCCTCTTGAGGTTCGCGCAGGAAATTGTATCCTTTGACCGTATCGCGATAAGCGATCAGATTGGCTCCTACTCCAGGCAGCACAGCCGCTTCATAAGGGCCATATTTTAGCCAAACTGCGGGTTCTCCCTGATAGGGTTGTTCATAAGCACTGGAATGATTGGACATAATAAAAGTCTCCTTTGTGGTCAAATCAAAATGACATAGGCAGAGGATTTGTTATGTAATGCATACTCCGTCTATGCGGATAACCAATAACGTTAATATTTTTATTTATATATTAATAAATAAACAACCATTAATGAGTGTAGCATATTTTCACTTATTCGCCAAAGGCAAAGCAGCAGCTGAACCAATACCTGATCGATTACCCGCTATCGCCAACTTTATCAAAAAAATAACTTAGACAATACGAACTTTTTCACCTTTACGGGCCGATTCCAGACAGGCAGCAATCACTCTCGTATTGCGTACTGCATCTTCGGGACTGTAGGGTAATGGAGTGCCGTCTAATACCGATGCAGCAAAAGCATCCATCTGAAGTGCAAAATGATTGGCTGGCTCAATATACTCTTCACGTTTACCTTCATCAGTATAAATAGTAATCTGCGGCTCTCCATGAATATCATCACGGCGAAACGCATACGGCAGCTTGATTCTTCCCTTAGTGCCGATAATCTCCAGCGCACAGCTCGAATATGCCCACATGCCGCATTCAAAGGTAGCAGACCGGGCATCCGGGAATTCCATTAATCCCGAAGCCATCATATCCACATGATCATGCTTGGCCGAGAACATGGCATGTACGGTCACCGCGGTAGGCTCGGCTCCAAAGTACATTCGGGCTGCAGATACAGGATAGACTCCCAGATCATATAACGAGCCTCCACCCATAGCCCTCCGGTACCGCACATTATCCAGATCATCTGCATTACTTGAAGTAAAGCGTCCATGCATACTGCGCAGTACACCAATTTCTCCTGATTGAATAATTTCTCTTACCCGGTCATGCTTGGGATGATAACGGTACATAAATCCCTCGGCAAAAGTAACACCTGCCTTGCGACAGCGGTCAACCATCTCGGCAGCATCTGCTGCATCAAGCGCAGCAGGCTTTTCGCATAATACATGCTTGCCTGCTTCTGCTGCTCTGATTGTCCATTCTTTATGCAGATGATTCGGTAGCGGAATATATACCGCATCAATATCAGGATCTGTCAGCAGTGCCTCGTAGCTGCCGTATGATCTGGGAATCTCGCAGTGTGCCGCTACATGTTTGGCTACTTCTGCGTCACGACTGGAGATCGCCAGTACTTCATTACGAAGTGATTCTTTGAGGGCAGGTATAATAGCGCTTACAGCAATTTCCGCAGTGCTGATGATTCCCCACTTTAATTTACGTTCAGTCATGGCTGTATTCCTTCCCTTCGCTTCAGATTCGGTCTGCCTGCTTGCCGGATATACGTCCATCCTGAACGGAACCCGATCTCCGATTCCTGCTGAAGATTAGATTTCTTCTATAATATAGAGCAGTACACCTGTCTGCATCACTTGACTCTCCACAAGCCTATATTTATTTATTTGGTGCCCTCAGATCCCGCAGTTACCGCCTCGTTTCTGTGAATCGTCGATGCAATATCTACAGGATTGATGAGCAGCCTATCAGCTGCAGAATACGATCATTATGCAGCTTGTCAGTTATAATTATCCGCTTCCGCCTTAGTCAGCATCCCTATACAACGATCGAGATCGGTTTTAACCTGTTTTTTGTAGAGCTTGGCTTTTTCACGGCCATCGTCTGTAAAATGATAAATAACAATCTCCTGAAAATCAACCTTGGGATCGTTACCTTTTAACTGCTTGGTCCGATAAAAAACACCTTCATGCACCAGTTCATGTAGTGCACGATAAATCTCGCTCTGTGGTGGAGAATAGCCGAATGATTTAAAACGTTCTTTCATGTTCTCCAGCATTTCGTATCCGTAGCCGCGGTGCTCTTCGACCATCGTAATCAGATATAATTTGATAAAGGCGCGCTGGGCGATCATAAATGCCATATCACTCTGCTCCTTTCCATAGTTGCCCGTACATTTATCGCAGTGGAACAAATTATTCCACTTGTTCTATTATATGAAACTTTCACTACTTTGAAAAGTTAAGCAAAGGTAACAAAAAGACCTGTTCATCGGCGAACAGGTCTTTGATCAGTCTAAGTTGATTTGGGAATTTTACGGTATGGAATTCCAGTGAGCCAGGCACCGTAAGGAACACGGGATAGCAGATAGGTCAGCAAAATGGATAAGCCCAGAGTAATAAGGGCTGTAATTATTGTACGTATCGTGATATCCCATCCTGCCATGATCCAATCATCGAATTCATACGTAATTCTCAGCATCAGGGCATGAGCCAGATAACCGCCATAGGAATACCTGCTGATTGTGATCCACCATTGACGATGTCTGCTGTTCTCTGATCGGGTAATGCCGAGAGCCAGCTGATAGACCAGCAGCACAGATGCCGTCAGAAACACAGCCATCAACGGCTGCAGCAGCGCAAGTCCAATAAATCGTCTGCCATAAGAGGCATCTGCCGGAAATCCCCCAGTGACCAGCCCTGTGTAATACAGTACAAATAACCCGCATAGCAGCAATATCGGGAATTTGACCCGTTGCAGCATACCCAGGAAACTATTAATATGTAGACCGGCTAACGCTCCTAGAAAGAAATAATACAGATAGTATACAATATTCCGGTCTGCATACGTAGTAAAGTACGGAGTCAATACCGGGATTTGCCAAGCTTCCGCCAAGTCCGATAGCCAAGGCCGTAGAAACAAAATCAGCTCATAACCCGCAAACAGGATCAAGGGCAGTAGCCATAACGCATATTGCCGTTGACTCGTCCACTGTACCGCTTTTCGTACCATCGTACGCAGAAAAGGAAACAGCAGATACATAGGTATAATCATGACAATATACCAGAGATGGTAGCTGGACTTGCCAGTATACCAGTACCGGGTAACATCCGGCAGCCATTCTATAACCGGTCTGGCATAAGTTCCATTCAGCCCGGCATAAAGCAGTGACCACAATAAATAGGGCACAATAATATCTTTAAACCGTTTGCGGATAAAAGAGCTGTAGGATATCACCCCGTCATAGTTATAAAAAAGCACCAGCCCAGTGATAAAGATAAAGGCCGGTACCGCAAATTTGGCCGCTAATAGCATCAGTGTAAGTCTGACACCATCTCCCGCCGTCACTTCAGGCACGACGGAGTAATGAGCGATCGAGTGCTGCAGCACAACGGCGGCAAAAGCCATGCCACGCAAAATCTCAATTTCTCCAAGTCTTTGTTTTTGTATCATACTGCTCTCCCGATCATCATAACAACTGCATGATTATTTACATATCATCATTTCATCATTCCACGTACCTGCATTGGACATTGCTGGCGGAGCTGGAATATACGCGCCTTGTTTTGGAGTCTGCGCTGGTGAACCAGGCATCCGCAGTTCATTGCGCAATTTTTTAATCCATTGACGACGCGTCTTTTTCTTTTCTTTGACCGACCCTGACGTCTGATGATTAAACATTAGCTGAGCTTGCATCAGTATTACCTCCCCATTCATAGTTTTGGAAAGTATAGTACCTTCCACTGCCAGTATAACGTCAATCCTGCAAATCGGATAGGGCATTTATAACCTAATCCGTAAAATTAGCTCTGAGATTATAGCGAAACCTGCTGAAATATGACGAAAAGCCCATCTCCGGCAGTATTCTACCGAAGATGAGCCTGTTTAAAGCGTCATGTTTGCAGGAGACAGATTATTCATCTATCCGATTTGCTGTATATGCTGGTGTATTTACTGGTAAGATCTGCATGGGTCATACGGCTGCTTTTAGACGCCGTATCCACCATTAGAGTAAGAAGTCAGTTTGTTATCCGAGCCCTGACTATCATTATTGGTATCTTTTGGAGTAACATCGCTGCGAACTTCCGACTCATTCGGATCATCTTCGGTACGAGTCTCTCTTTGACTTGTTGCTGAAGCATTCATTGTTGTGCCAGTCGTAGTCGAATCAATTGCTTGTCCGTCGTCACGTGTACGGTATCTGGATTCGTTCAGTGAGCGGTTGTTCCGGAATACTCCGTAAGCATGATCATAGCGATCATCTTCATCTACCAGCACCAGAATTTTACCTTCATTTACGTAGCCTTCATACTCGTTGGCTTCGTCTTCAGGAATACCCATGCCTACCAGACCACCTACCAATCCGCCTGCACCTGCGCCTACAGCAGCTCCCGTAATTGTCGCTGCGATAGGTCCGGCTGCCAGAATCGGTCCGATACCCGGAATAGCCAATGCGCCCAGTCCGGCGAGCAAACCTGCCGTACCACCGAGAATACCGCCTGTAGTTGCGCCTGCAGCTACACCTTCGGGTGCTTTGGTATCGGTCTCGTCCGTGATGGCACGCATATCTTCTTTATCCTTGGTAATAACCGAGATTTCATCTGTAGTGAATCCCTGTGCTTTCAGCTCTTCTATCGCTTTAGATGCTTCGCGTTCCGTTTCGAATACACCCACAATTTTCTTGTCCATGATTGTTACCTCCCTATGGTTGGCTTTGTACAAGCCGTCGTGAAGATGTTGTAACTTTCAAGATTTGGTACATTGTTGTACATGTGGTCCTGCTTATACTTACCCGTGCAGGGATTCATTCAAACGTCGACTCATCATGTAAGCATCTACTGGCGCGGTTTGAACCGATTGGTCGCTTGCGCTTCCAGCGGCTGATCCGGCCAGTAATGTTTTGGATAACGGCCTTTTAGATCCTTTTTCACTTCAAAATAAGCTTCTTTCCAAAAGCTCTCCAGGTCATTGGTCACCTGAACCGGACGACTTGCCGGAGACAGCAGCTGAATGGTAAGTGGCACTCTCCCGCCGATCAGCGGTGTAGACGTACAGCCGAACATCTCTTGCAGACGCACAGCGATCGAAGGACGCTCCGGGTCGGTGTAATCTATAGGGATACGACTTCCGCTAGGCACTTGGATATGGGTAGGAACCTGCTGATCCATTCGCTGCTTTTGCTCCCAGGAGAGCCTGTTAGCAAGCAGTTCTGCCGGATTCAGCTTTTTCACTTCGGAGAGACGACGCATCCCCTGCAAATAAGGCAGCAGCCATTCCTCCGCTTCATTCAGCAGCTGCTGTTCGTCAACCGATGGATAATCTGGATCCAGCCGGTGCATACAGTCTATTCGCTGACGCAATTGCAGCGCTGCTCGCGACCACTGAAGCATGCCAAGTCCTCTCTCACGAATAGCAGCCAGCAGTGCCTGCTGGATATCCTCTGCGGAAGGCAATGGATCATTAACCGAGCTCAGCTCAATTGCACCGAGCCGCGTTATTTTCCGGGCAGATACCGATTCCCGCTCTGCATCATAAGCCACTGCTCGAACAGTCTGTATCTGATCGGCATGAATCTGACGAATACTCTGTTCGTGGATACCCGCTGCCAACAGGATGCGGCTCTCACTGCCGTTATCATCCAGTTCCGCAGCGACCAGATAAGAGGAAGTGGATACGTATTCGGCTTGTCCGCGATAGACAGGGATATGTGCTCCACGTCCTAGCCGCAGCAAAAATTTGCCATCTCCCCGGTTTTTGGCGATTCGATCTGGATATGCCAGAGAGACCAGCATACCCAGCCAGTCATCGCCCGGCGCATATTCTGCATGAACCTGCGCATACTGTGTATGGGTAGAGGTATTATGTTTTGAGTCTGTTTTCTCCTTTGAAGATTCATGGAGCGAATCTTGATGCTGAACGTGGCTCAGCTGTTTGTAAAAGCGTGCTGACCACTCCTTGATTCGCTCTATAATATGACGATCAGCCGTATAACAGCCTTTTCCCTGAAGCGTTTCGAGCCGGTGAGCCAGATCAATACCGGCTGCAGTCGAAGACAGGATATCCCTTTCCTGCAGCAGGGCCGCTATATCACAGGCTTCACGTTCCATATTCCAATGGACAGCCTTTAGCATCATATGACCAAGACGCGGATGTGTACCCATTTGCGCCAGACGGCGTCCATGTTCGGTAATGCGTCCATCATGTTCAAGACCTTCCAGTTGCTTCAGCAGTTCTACTGCCTGATTATAAGAAGCTGCAGGTGGCTGATCCAGCCAGTACAATTCTTGTACCGATGTTCCCCAGGAAGCTACTTCCAGTGCGAGCGGAGCCAGATCGCTTTGCAGAATCTCTGGCGTACGCGCTTCTGCCAGATGCCGATGTTCTTCACTGCTCCACATTCTGTAGCAGACACCCGGCCGCTGTCGCCCAGCCCTGCCCCGGCGCTGGTCGGCAGCATCGACAGATACCTGTAGCGTCTCCATTCGCTCCATGCCTGTGCGGGCAGAGAACAGACGCGTACGCATCAATCCGCTGTCAATTACGATATTAACCCCATCCACCGTCACACTGGACTCGGCCAGCGATGTAGCCAATACCACCTTGCGGCGATCAGCCGGGCCCGGCCGAACAGCCAGATCCTGTTGCTCCGGCTTCAATCCACCGTGCAGCATTACAATATCCGTCTGACGCAGCAGTGGCTCACTACTCGCCAGCAGTTCATCCTGTACGCGCCTGATCTCCCGTACACCTGGAAGAAAAACAAGCGCATGTCCTTCATGCCGGTGCAGAGCTTTAATTATGGTAGCAGCCAGCTTCTGCTCTATTCGTCCCGAAGAACGGCGATATAGTGTATACGCCGACTCTCCTTCTTCATAATAGGTCTCTACAGGATAGCTTCTGCCGGCACTGGATAATACAGGCGCACCGCCGAGTAATGCGGCTACAGGTTCAGGATCCATTGTGGCAGACATAACCAGTATTCTCAGATCTTCACGCAAAAGGGACTTGCTCTCCAGCGTGAAAGCAAGTCCAAGATCCGCATGCAGATTCCGTTCATGAAATTCATCCAGAATAATCAAACCCGCCTGTTCCAGTGAAGGATCATGCTGAAGCATCCGTGTAAGCACGCCTTCGGTTACTACTTCTATTATTGTTCGCGGGCCAACGCGAGTATCCATGGCAACCCGATATCCAACCGTTTCACCTACACGTTCTCCCAGAGCAGCTGCCATATAACGGGCAGCCGATATAGCTGCGAGTCTTCTCGGTTCCAGCATAATAATGCGCCGACCGTTCAGCCAGGATTCATGCCGCAGTGCGAGTGGCAGCCGTGTCGTTTTTCCGGCACCAGGCTCCGCAGTCAATACAGCAGAGCCTGATTGTGCCAGCGCGTTTTTCAGATCGGTGATCAGATCATCCACCGGTAATGATACAGATTCATTAAGCATAGTATTTCCTTTCCGGTCAACAATTTAGAAAAAATGGATTTATCGCCTATCCCGCTATGCAGAGCTGCATACTTAGAAGCCGGTGAGACGCTTGCGAATCTTGTTCTCATATCGTCCATAGGATGGATTATTTGCCCATCCGTTTTGAGCAGTGAGCATATTCAGCCGCAGAGTCTTTTCATCCAGCCTTTTGCGCAGTTCCTGGCGCTCTCCGTCATGCTGACAGGCTGTAATCAGATCAGTCAATGTCAGCATCTCCTGCCGGAGTGTCAGCTCCTCCGGCATAATATTTGCATTTTTCATAATTTTATAAGCTGCACGCAATTCCTCGGGCACATGAGACAGATCTTCCAACTCCAGCGGCTTGCCTTTGCCGGGCAGATCATCAAATTCTCCTTTTTGCATAGCTTCCTCAATCATCTGATCCGCTAGCCAGGATAACATAGTACTCTCTCCTCTCGGCAGTTCAATGTATCGATCAAATTAAATTTTCTCAAATTAAGTACGTTTTTATACGTTTTTATACGTTTTTATACGTTCTCAATTTATACGTTCTTGATAGTAACGTCACGATTAATATACAAAATATTGATCTAATATACAAAATATTGATCGTTATCTGCTCACCATACTCTATTCTATCCAAATGCACTGCATTGTTCACTTATCGCTCAAACGTTCTACATTATTCACTTGCTACTGTCTGCGTCAGATTAACCTTGGCAAACGATTTATAGTAATTACTTATAACTTTTTATAGTGAACTTAGCTTATTTTCATTTTTAATTATACATGATCCTTTATAAAAGTTTGAACCTGCAAAGCCAAAAAAGGAAGCTCTAATGGGAGAGCTTCCTTTTGCAAATATTTAAATGTATAAATTATTCCGATAAAGATTCGCCGGGCAGATATTTAGCAGAGCAGGGATTCCGCACCATCAATAACAATCTGGGCACCTGTAATATGAGAAGCTTCAGCGGAAGACAGGAAAGTAACCAGATCCGCTACATTGTCTGCCGAACCGGATTGACCAGCCAGCGGCTGTCGACCGTTCGGGAATTCGATCGGAATCGCAATTTTTTCCACCGTTTCGTTGCGTTCCGTACTCTGGTCGATATTGGTCGAGATAGCTCCGGGACAAATAACATTGACCCGTACTTTGAACTGAGCGAGCTCAAGCGCTGCCATCTTGGTAAAGGCCACCTGTGCTGCTTTGGAGGAACTGTATGCCGACATACCGAAGCTTGCAAATGTAGTATTACCATTAATGGAACTGGTAATCACAATACTGCCACCTTCTTTTTTCAAAAAAGGAAGCGCATACTTTACAGTCAAAAATGTACCGCCCAGATTGGTATTGATCGTACGCTGCCAGTCTTCATAGCTGATCTCGTCGATCGGAGCCAGTGTACCGTTAATTCCGGCATTGGCAAATACAACATGCAATCCGCCAAAATGTTCTGCACCTTTTTCAATAGCATGTTTAACCTGTTCTTCGTTTGCAATATCTATCTCAAGAGCGAGCACGGCATCGGCACGGATCGCCTTAATTTCTTCTTCAGTCTCCCGGATTCGTTCTGGCGACAGGTCACAGATAATGACGTTAGCCCCCTGCGCAGCAAACTTTAATGCTGTAGCCTTACCAATACCGGAGCCGCCACCGGTAACCAGTGCCGTCTTGCCCTCAAAACGGTTAGATTGAACTGTGGATTCCATATTATTCACTCCCTCACATGTGTTGTTGGCCACTTGCTAATTAGCTTGCCACAACAATTACCCACATACAGGTAATAAGGAATCACCTTAATATATATTTATATACAGACGTAGGAGAGAAATGACAAAACCGGACAGCGTAAAATACTGTCCGGTTTTTATTTGGCTTCTGATATGAACGTTCTGACAATCGTAAAGATAGTCAATGACCAATAAACAAACTTTTTTTGATAACTATCTGTTTCAATTCGTCGATTTTGCATATCAATACAGCTTTTAGACGGATTCAGGCTGCTGTACCCAATCCAGCAGCATTTGACGAAAATGAACTTTATCTGCTGGTACTGCAATCATCCAGTCTTCCTGATCTTGATTGCTGCGCCGTACGATCCAGTTGGTATCATCATCCGCCAGCAGAATTGCGCCTTTGCGCTGCCAGCTTTCTTCATCCCAGTAGGAAAATTGAACCTCTGCATACAATCGGTTCTCTGCTAATACACCGGCAAATAATCTGGACCCTTCCAGATCACCAGTCATTTCACTCAGCTGTTTAGTTAATTGGCGATTACGATGACTCTGCTTGTTCCGTATATACTCATCAAACCATTGACCGGAAAAAGTCAGTGCCGGCATCTCATTGGCCGGATACGTATTCAGATTCATCTGTTCCATAACTACGCTGCATGCCTCTGTTAATGTGCCCATAGGTCTGAGTGTATAATAACCAGGCAAATCCTCCGCCTGTCGGATCTCGATTACTCCATCACTGCTAAAATAAGTATGACTATCATAGAGCTGCTTGCCTGACTCTGTCTTATACTGGTACCGGAGACAGCATCCCCGCTTGTAAATACCGGTAAACGGATGTGTGTCAGGCGCTGTCTGAGTCACCAGAGCTTCAAACTGCTCTGCACTCAGGCATCCTTTTTGCAGCAGCGATACAGCTACCTGCTTCCAGTTCATAGTCAGTGCTCCGGTATTCTGCATCGAAAACGGGTTATCTGTACCCAGAATCCGGTCAAAACCCATAATGCCAGCCAGAAAAAACATCTCTTTATCTGTCAGCGTCAACGTTCTCTCATTGAACGAGTTAAAAGCAAACATATGGCAGGTCTTCTCCCTTCAATATTGACATGTAAGCTTTTATATCTATATAAAAGGGTAATCATGTTTATATAATAGTATTCAAAGGTTCTTTGTACCCATTTAAATGTAGCACTATAGACTTAAATTTGTCAATTATAGTTTAAACAATTATTCTTATTTTTTGCACTTTATCATTACATTATGAACAAATGATTACTGGCTTGTATGGAATCTATCGATGATTTGATAAATATATGTCCTGGAAGCTTATTTTGACAGAGGTTTTAGGTGAATATCAGGTTCCTTTAAGTTTTCTTTAAGGAAAGCCGATTACAATAAACTCAAGTTAACGGAACACTATATCTATTTTCCTGAATGATAGACTTATGATCACTTGCCGTTAACTATGAATGATTTATAAATAGATGAGGTGATTAATAGTGAAAACGACAATTCTGTTAGAAAGCAAAATCGTTCCGGTTTACTTTAACGCCGATAATACACAGCCAGTATCCAAACTTCTAAGACTATTACGCAGAACCATTGAAAATAAAGTGATTAACGGCAAAAAAATGATTAAAAACTGTCTGGATACTGTAATTAGTATCGAAGTTATCGGATCGGAAGCCATTTTGCATACTTATCGTGAAAGTGATACGTTAGCATTATCACTTTACTAAAACCAACTACAGACATAATGAAGATGATCACTAATTACGCGATCATAAACAGAAGCTTGGACGGGCCTGGGAACCGGAAATTGATTTTCCGAACGGCCCTTTCTGTTTTTAACGGGATAAAATACATAGACCGGATTTCTGCTGATTGTTATAAATTCCAGCAGGAATCCGGTCTTTTCCTATTCAATGCTATAATAGAAGCAAATAAAGTAATGTTACTGTATTGTATAGCAATCAATTGATAACAAATTAACTTTAAGTAATTTAGTAGCTTTTCATAATAAAGATCTATAAAGTTATTATATTACCAAAAGGTTAGTCTGTATCAAATATATATTATGTGTTATAATAAGTTAAATAAAAGAGGTGATATAGATGGATACATCAATGCTTTGTCCCCGATTTGAAAAAGGGATGCAGATTTTAAGTAAACGTTGGAATGGTCTTATTATTTATCAATTGCTGAATGGTCCCCAGCGCTTTTGCTCAATTCAATCATCACTTCCTGTAAGCGGTCGTCTTTTATCCGAACGTCTCAAAGATCTGGAGCATGAAGGAATGGTTGTTCGTCATGTCTATCCGGAGACTCCTGTACGTATCGAATATGAACTGACCCAAAAAGGATTGGCATTGGAAACTGTTATCCGTGGTATTCAGGATTGGTCTCAAGCCTGGGTACAACCCGGGGAACAGCAGGCAGAGTGCGAATATACTCAAGCTGCCAAGTAAACAACCCATAGTATAACAAAAACATCCGGTTTTCCTCATTTAGAGGAGCCGGATGTTTTTTGCATGGAATACGGTTTTTTAGGGGTCAAATGTATTTATGGGCGCCAGTCATGTATCGCTATAATAGAAATGTATAGTAAGTCTAATATTCAGATGCTTATTCGTGCAGCAGGTACATGGTCACTAGCTGACATATTGTCTGTTTTTACCGGCTTCCATCTTTTCCGCTCTACGAATGCGAATAATGAACAGACGCAGCAGATTCGTACGCGTATGTTCGTCGGCATTCCGGCCCAGCTTTTCCAATATAAAACGGTCTATTGACATGCCTGCTCACTCCCTCTCAATTCGCCGGAAAGGTATACTGTATTTCATCGTCGTAAATGTTCCGGTATCCATTAATAACCTTTTCGCGCGGCTTCTAAACTGCAATTGAAGTGTTTTGGGAGTATTTACCTGATGAATCTTTTGTAACTATTTGTCATATTTATTTACCCATAAAAGGCCTATCCCTTGTTATAAAGGATAGGCCTTGAACAGAATAATGAACGTTAGCAGGTAGCCGGCGAACCGACAACTATAAGATCATTTACAAGTACTGTGAAGCAGCTGTATACAGACTTAGAAGAAATCGCGGTATTGATGCTGAATACTGATCCAGCGGGTACGTGTGAATTTCTCGATCGCCCATTCACCACCAAAACGACCTACGCCGGAAGCTTTCTCGCCCCCGAACATAACATGGGCTTCATCGTTAACAGATTGATCATTGACATGGATCATACCTGTCTCCATCTGCTGTGCGACCTGGTAGCCACGTTCCAGATTGGTAGTAAATACTGAACCGCTTAGTCCATATTCACTGCTGTTCATAATACGCAAAGCATCCTCTTCCCCTTTGGCACGAATCAGCAAGGCTACCGGACCGAACAGCTCTTTTTGGGCAGCCGGATTATCAGCCGCCACTTCACTCAGTACCGTAGGCTCCAGCACACTGCCGTTCGCTTTGCCGCCGTATAGCAGCTTGGCTCCGGCTTTTTGTGCCTGTTCTACAACGTCCAGCAGACGCTCGGCTTCTTTTTCATGGATCAACGGCCCAACAATCGTTTTCGGATCGGAAGGATCGCCGAATTGAAGTGTTTTGACTTTGGCCACGAATTTGTCCGTAAACGTATCATAGATAGAGTCATCCACGATAATCCGGTTCAACGCCATACAGATTTGGCCCTGGTGGAAAAACTTGCCGAATACGGCTGCTTCGACAGCGCGGTCAATATCTGCATCATCCAGTACGATCATCGCATTGTCTCCACCTAGCTCAAGTGCTACTTCCTTCAGATGTTCGCCAGCCAATTTGCCGATTCCTTTGCCTACTTCTGTAGAACCGGTAAAGGAAATGATTTTGGGAATAGGATGTGCGACAAAAGCATCGCCGATCTCGCTGCCGCTACCGCTTACGACGCTGAGTACACCTTTGGGAAGTCCTGCCTGGTCAAAAATATCAGCGATCAACAGACCGGCTGTAATAGGCGTATCGGAAGCTGGCTTGATTACCACGCCATTACCAAGCGCCAGTGCAGGAGCTACCGTACGCATACACAGATGCAGCGGGAAGTTCCACGGGCCGATCATGCCAACCACGCCTTTGGCTTCACGAACGACACGGTTTTCTTTGCCCGGAATATCGGAGCCCATAATATCGCCTTTCATCCGGTATGGGAAAGAAGCCGATTCTTCCATAATACGGCGCGCAGCTGTCCATTCGCGCTCTGCCTTGATTCGGGTGCTGCCTGCCTCGGCAATCAGCAGTTCGATGATTTCTTCTTTTCGTTCATCCATTTGCGCCAGTGCTTTGTAGATCACCTGTGCACGGACACCGAGTGGTACTTTGGCCCATTCTTTGCCTGCTTTGTAGGCTGTCTCATAAGCACGGTCCAGATCGTCCTGGCTGGAAGCTTTCATTTCGACGAGCAGCTCGCCATTGTATGGATTTATATTTTTGATTGTTTTATCAGAGGTACCTTCGGTCCATTCACCAGCAATAAATTGTTTGTTCCATTTAGCAAATTTGGATTGTACGAGTGTCATATGTTGTTCCTCCTTAGTAGTAAGCGTGCGAGTAGATTATTATTCATACAATAAAGATAATAAAATGAAGATAACAATAAGTTAGTATATTACCGTTTAGTGGTGCCTTTGTATTGTTACCCGTATGTTACTAATGGCAAACATAAATTTTATATTCAATATTTATCATATGGGAATTCCGCTATATGCGGATAAAGCAGCAACAAGCTATGTGCATATGAAATCGGACAAAAATAGGGTCATGAGCTGTTTCAATTATAAAAATTGTGGTTTCAGTTCATCTGTTCGTGATTTTAGCCATATTTACTCCTCATTCAGACTGTTTATGACTATTAATCAGACAAAAATAGGGCAGAACGACAGGAGCTACAAAAGCACACCCTATTTTGGTCTCTTTTACCCTAGAAATGTCTTTCTTCACCCTGATTTTGTCCTGATTCGCCCTATTTTTGTCTGATTAATAACCCTTTTTCTGTCCACATTTCACCCTTTAAATGTCCATAATTGACCCTAAAAACGTCGCAGTATACCCTATTTTTGTCCGTTAAAGAGTCTGTAATCCCTTACAACACAAGGAATAGAGCCTGCGGAAAACAAGCAAAAGATTTAAAATATATTAAAACCATGTTTATAAAACAAGAGAAAACATCACAAAGGGCTGTAGCGAAGCTCTTCCCTGTTTTTATCCTTCGGCTTGCTTTATAATGAGCCTATGATTCAGATACGGAGGCTTATATGCGGAAAAACAGTCTGGTTACCAAATCCAATAATTTAATTGAAACCCCGCTTAATCTGGGTGTTGTGGAGCTGCGGATTATTTTTGTACTGATCAGTACCATCTCTCCCAGTGATGAAGAATTCAAACCTTATCGCTTCAAAATCAGCGACTTTGCCAAATTGATTGGCGTGAAAAATAAAAATGTATATCAACAGATCAAAGATTATACATACAGCCTGATGTCCCAGCCTTTTTATGTGCATGACAATCTGCAGGTCACCTGGCTGGCTTCGGCAGAATATTTTCCCGGTGAAGGCATGATCGAGGTTGAATTTTCGCCCAAGCTCAAACCCTATCTGCTGCAACTCAAAGAGAAGTTCACCACCTACCGGCTACAGGACATTATCAAGCTAAAAAGTGCCTATGCGATGCGGATCTATGAACTGCTCAAACAGTATGAGCGTATTGGAACAAGAACATTTACTATCCAGCGGCTCAAAGAACTGCTCGGTGTCGAAGAACAGTATCCAGTCTATTCCGATTTCAAAAAGCGGGTAATTGTCAAAGCGCAGGAAGAAATCAACAAGCACACGGATATCAAAATCGACTATACCGAGATCAAATCCGGACGCAAAGTCAGTGAGGTCAAATTCATTATCACTTCCAAAACGCCTGATAAAAAAGCCACCCTGCTCCCGAACAGAGAGACGGCGGCGATTGCCCAGCCCAATACCTCGCAGCAGCTGAGCAGCTTGCTGAAATACGAATTCGGCCTCAAGCAGCCGGCGATACAGCCTATTCTGGCTGAATATAGCAGAGACTATATTATGGAGAATCTGGATAAAGTCCGGCAGGATGTACTGCGCGGCAAGGTTAAAGATATTCCCGCTTATACGATGGCTGCTTTGAAGCATGATTATCGTACGCCCAAAACCGGGCTCCAGGCGGAACAGGAACGATTGCAGGAAGAAAAATCGCTACAAAAGCAAAAAGCGATAGAAGCGGAGAATTACTATAAAGCACTCTCCGGCAAAGTGAGCGACTTTATTCAGCAGCTATCAGCGGACGAGCTGGAAACTGAGCTGGCCAAACTCAAGGCAAGCGTAAAAGACAAGGATATCGATATTATCGATGCAGATGCTACCGATCCGCACCGGATGACCGGCGCCTATTTCCAGCAGTTTATTCAGAAAAAGTTTTTTGCGGATTATACGATCGAGGTCTATCGCGGAGAACAAACATAACAAGCAGCAGATCATTGAACAGCTGTAATCAAATAGATACAAACTGAAAAATACAAATTGAAAGCTGCCCATTGCTGCAGCAGGCTGCCAGATAACGCTCCGAAAATTATTAATAATCATTTTGGCGAGAATACAAGTGGTATCGGAGGTTCATCGACTCGTTGCCGTTTCCTTTTTATAGTAAACAAGATTAGTGATAGTCTGTTCTTGTTATGAAAAAGTGAATAAAGATCTAAAATGAATAAAAATCGGCATGGCAAACAGCGTATTTCTATAAAAAGAATACGCTGTTTTGATGTGGATCTATAAGTTGATCTGCGGCGTCGATTTCATGTGGAATGTGATGTTCACGAATTGATATCGTTATTTTATAAGTATAATCATTACATTCCGATAAAATCGGACAAAAATAGGGTGTCTAAGCAGCTGACTATATCATGATGATCTTCCCCCGGATAAAGATGCCCTATTTTTGTCCGTTTTATTTTATTTCACTTTTGTTCCTAAAGTTTATGCATCTTTTGCTATAGCCCGTCTCCCTACCGCTATAGCGTGTTTACCTAGTTAGTGTTGATCGACCCTAAAAATGTCGCATTTCAAAAAGTCTGCTCATGGTTCCACCTGTCTGTTATTGAACCAAACTGCAATGTCCTGATACCACTTTCAATTCGTCGTTATTCATTTGCCAGACACGGGTATAGTACATTTCTTCGTCAATAGGATTTCCGGCTGCCATCCCTGCCAAAGCTGCTCGTGTGACCGTAACAGCAGAATCCTGCAGGAGGATAATTCTTTGTTCCAAAAAAGTAATATTGCTAAAATTCACTATTCCGGAACGATGTGCTTCCAAATCGTCTTGCTTGGACAGTGCCTGTCCGAAATGGTTTACAAATACCAGCTGATGATCGATCAGCTGATCTAATCCATCAACATCCCCTTGCATCATCGCTTTACGCAGTCTTTCTTCATATGACACTACGAGTTCCTTATTCACAATCCCACTACCTTTCCCCGTTTTATACAAAGCAGAATTCCATATTATTCGGCCATCTTTTATTTACATCGTGTTATATCTTGTATTGATACCCGCTTATTTATCGATCTTCATCTCTACTGCGGCAATCTCCAGCAGTGGCTGCTCGCTCCAGCTGTTCAGAAAAGAATAGACTGATAGACTATCCAGTGTCTCCTGATCCAGCTCGCCAGTCTCTAGATCTGCCAGCAGCGAATCACGAATATAGGATGGCGCAAGGTGAATCGGCTGCGTTGTCATACCACCGATCTCCTGACCTGCAGCACGCTTTTCCCATACGCCTGCTGTTTGTTCAAATGTGAATGCAGCAGAAGCGCCATTTTCTGTTCTAAAATAGATTTTGGCTTGATCTGGCAGCAGGGTAATCGATTCTATTATTCCATCGACTAGCGGTATATCTGCTGCAAACAGTTCAAGATTTGGCTTTGATTTTCTCATTAGGGTTGTTCTCCTTTACTTTTGAAAACGGTATGCTATTCTGCCGCTGCGGTGCCAGGTATAGCCTGACAGCGAGCAGCAGGAGTAATCGGCAAAAGGCTACTCCTTTTCCCTCCTTACCGATCGCCTCTCTCCTCTGCGGCAATCCGGCTGATCAGAACCGGCAGCCATTCGGACAGCTCGCGGAAACGGAATCCGGCACGGTAGGCTTTGGATGTATCCATTATCCACGAAGAAGGTACACCAAATGGAGATTGTTCGCTCTCTTCGGTCTGGCTGCGTACGATAGCTTTGCAGCCGGTCTCCTGCTCGATCAGGGTGATAAGCTCCAGTAGCGTGATTTCTCCATCCGACCGTGCATTGACCGGACCTGTCAGTTCGGACGATAATCCCAGCCAGTACAGAAATTCTGCTGCTTCCTGCTCATGGATAAAGTTCATGCGGGCTGACAGATTGGATAGGCCAATGACTTCACTACGCTGTACCCGGCCAACATGGAAATGAAGACGTTTGGTATAGTCATGAGGCCCCAGCACAATCGGAAACCGCACAGCTGCCACCGGAAAATCAGCTTGCTGGAAAAAAACAGCTTCTACCTGCCGCTTGCCTTCTGCGTAATCCAGCTTGGCTTCCGGATTGGAATTAATCGGATGATGGAAGGTATCCACCTGCTCCTCCAGCAAGGCCTGTTCTCCAAACTCATATACAGACAGCGACGAAGTAACAATATAGCGTCCTACGTGGCCGCTGAATACAGAGCAGGCTTCTATCGCTTCGCGCGCCTGATAACATATATTATCGTATACCACATCGAATGTGCGACTGCCTATTGCCTGCTTCAGTGCATGAACATCAGTCCGGTCAGCTGTCAGACGCTGTACACGATCTCCAAAGGAATCCTCGGTTTGGCCACGTGTGAGAAGAGTTACCTGCACCCCTTTATCCAACAAAAATTCCACCAGATCCTTGCCGAAAAACCGCGTGCCTCCAATAACAAGTACATTCTTCATTATGCGTAACCTCCTATGATAATTAGTGGTAAGGACCAAATTCAGCTGCAATACACAGCAGGCAGAAGTAGCCCCTGGATACTCATTCTGGTCCAGTATCAGTGCTGCTATATCCTTTATTATGAAAACGAGTTACCTAACGAATAAGATACGCAGACTGCCTCACCAGATTACAAACTTGGCTGAAATGTACGAAGCAGCAGATTCTGAATGATTGTTATTTATCCCCTACCTATCAGGACTGCTCATAAAGGGATCTGTAAAACTCCAGGCGTGCAGTATCCAGTGGGAAAAATCCTTCGGAAACTTCGTATAATCGTATTGGCCAGAAATGCTCTTCATTCTCCATAGCTTGCCGATCGAGCGTATAATACGTCTTTTCAAGTTCTTCCAGCATATCGCCGCTATTTGCCGCATTCGGGAATTGAATCCTTTTCAGAACCATATTTATAAACGAATTATGAAAATGCACAAAATGTTCGATGCGCGAGTTACAAAAAGTCTGTTTGTACTGATCATCCTCAAGATGCAGGTAACCTATATACATCAGCTGCAAATCTGTAAAAAAATATCCTCCCATATCATGACCAAAAATAATAAGATGTTCTTTTTCCAGTGATAGATCATACAGTTCCTCGTAAAACACGGTACCATTATTGTGATAAGGAATTAATTGACAGGATTGGTGGAGAATCTCGCTCAATGCTTTATCATTTTCCACTTCCGTACGGGACAATGGGTACAGTCTGTCTGCGATCGCCTGCATCATGGGATTCATCTTTTGCATCCTCCCTTAATTGTTATGTTTATACTCCTAGATAACAATCGTGATATGGTACATATGCTCTGCATAGTTGCTTTTGTTTCACTTTTTGTGAGGTTCTCTTACTGTTGTGACTGCGCTGAAGGAAGCTCCAGCTGCTTGTGTGCTTTCCAGGTCAGGAAGAGCATCAGAAGATAAACCACCAGATTAAGAACAACATAGATGATAGCGAGTATGGCAGAGACGGTAGCCCAGAGGTTGGTCTGTTCGGTATCTGTAAGCAGGCTGCATATGAACGACAGCACCAGTGTCACTTCACAGTAAAAGTACAGTCTCCAGCGCCGGTAAGCAGATTGCTGCAAATTGGGCTGCAGCTGCTGCTCCGCCATCTGCCGGATACCAAGGCACAGATAATACACCATATACAACTGTGCGGCAGCAACAGGCAGTGTCAACAGACTTCCCCAGAATGCTGTTGCCGGCGTAACCGGAAGCACTATCTGGATCAAAGACAACAGAATCAGCACGGCAGCTCCCCATTTTCCTTTGCCCATAACCGGATGGAATCGTTGTATACGTACAAATCCGATAATCATGATGATATAACCGATAATCAAAGGTATGGTATCTACCCATCCGCTGACCAGTTCGGCACTACGCAGTCCTCCAGTCACCATGCGTAGCAACCACTGGACAAGAAACCCCCAGAAAAAATACAAAAAACTCATAACAATCCCCTTTCACTTCTATATGTCTATACATGTGCATCAATCTCCCGGCCGTAAAAGGGTGAAACGGATTTCTTTTAGTATTCATTTCAGCCTGCATATCCGGTTTTATTACAGAATGAGTACTGCACAGAAACAGCAGAAAATAATAATAGATCCTATTGAATACTATGTATCAGACTGCCTGCCACTGTTCTTTATCTTATCATTGAACCCGTCGTTTTCCAAAGCAATAGCGCTTTCTCGATTCGCCCGGTATAGCTCTATGCCATTGTATGGTATAGCCAAAACGTATAACCACGCTGCTATATAATGCTGTAATATGAGAAACAACTTAAGCGATAGTATCGCAATCCATATCTGGGAGGAAATGAATATGCCAAGAGTACTTAGCAGCAACCTCGGTTACCCGCGTCTCGGTGAACAACGTGAATGGAAAAAAACACTGGAAAGCTACTGGAGTGGCAAAAGTGACAAGGCGACTTTTTTGGATACAATGAAAAGTCTGCGTCTGGATCATCTGCGCAAGCAGCAGCAGGCAGGTGTCGATCTGATTCCAGTCGGCGACTTCTCTTATTATGATCATGTGCTCGACACAGCTGTCACATTCGGTCTGGTACCTTCCCGTTTTGGTTACACCGGCGGCGAAGTATCGCTGGAACAGTACTTTGGCATCGCTCGTGGTACCAAGGATGCCGCTGCCGGCGAAATGACCAAATGGTTCAATACCAACTATCATTACATCGTACCCGAGCTAAATAATCTGACTCCCCAGCTGACCGAGAATCGTGTGTTGAAGCTTTATCTGGAAGCCAAACAGGAATTGGGACTGGAAGGCAAACCGGTGCTGCTCGGACCGTATACGTTCCTCAAATTATCCAAAGGCTATGATAGCAGTGAGTTTGCTGGCTGGCTGAACAAACTGGTTCTGCTGTATGCCCAGGTGCTTAGCGAGTTGAACCAGGCTGGCGCTAACTGGATACAGATTGACGAGCCTTCACTGGCACTGGACGTATCTGCTGATGAATGGACGCTTGTGCAGGAAGCCTATACCCGACTCAACGAAGCTTCCGGCAACAGCAATTTGCTGCTGCAAACCTACTTTGAAGGTGTCGATGGATTCGGCAAGCTGATCGATCTGCCAGTGCAGGGTATCGGTCTGGACTTTGTATACGGTCTGGAGCAGAATCTCAATGCTCTTGATGACTGGGGCTTCCCGGAAGACAAAGTGATTGGTGTCGGCCTGATCGATGGACGCAATGTATGGCGCTCCAATCTGGAAGAAAAGCTTGGACTGATTAATGTGATCGCCCAGACCGTTTCTCGTGACCGTATTCTGCTGCAGCCTTCTTGCAGTCTGCAATTTGTACCGGTTACTTCCCGTCATGAGACGGCACTGGAGCCTGTCCTGCAAAGTGCGCTTGCTTTTGCAGATGAGAAGCTGGCTGAGCTGGCACTGCTGACCCGTGCAGCGAATATCGGCGGCGCTGCGGTACAGACAGAGCTGGATCAGAGCCGCAAAGCGGTATCCCAACTGGCAGGTTCGGACTGGCGTTCTCCGCAGCATCCGGATCAGGTAGCCAATGAGAACGATACGCGGAATGTTCCTTTCGAAGAGCGTCGCAGCCTGCATGACGAGAAATGGAAACTGCCTGTTCTGCCAACCACAACAATCGGCAGCTTCCCGCAAACGGTGGAAGTTCGTCGTGCCCGCCGCCTGTGGCGTACCGGTGAATGGACGCCGGAGCAGTACGAGCAATTTATCCAGCAGGAGATTCGTGAATGGATTCAGATTCAGGAAGAACTGGGATTGGATGTACTGGTGCATGGTGAATTCGAACGTACGGATATGGTGGAATTTTTCGGGGAACAGCTGGATGGATTTGCTTTTACCAAAAATGGATGGGTACAGTCCTATGGATCACGCTGCGTCAAACCACCGATTATCTATGGCAATGTGAACTTCGTCGAGCCAATGACGGTCAAAGAAACCAAATATGCGCAGTCTCTTACCTCCAAGCCGGTCAAAGGCATGCTGACAGGCCCGGTTACAATCCTCAATTGGTCATTTGTTCGTGATGATATCCCTCGCAGCCAGGTATCGTATCAGATTGCCCGTGCCATTTCCGACGAAATTTTGGCACTGGAAGCGGCTGGTATCGAGATGATTCAGGTCGATGAGCCGGCACTGCGTGAAGGTCTGCCGCTCAAACGCTCCAAATGGCAAGAATATCTGGATTGGGCAGTGGGTTCGTTCCGCCTCTCTACTGCTGCGGTCAAGGAAACAACGCAAATCCATACACATATGTGCTATTCGGAATTCCATGATATTATCGACGCGATCAAAGCGATGGATGCCGATGTTATCTCCATCGAGACTTCACGCAGTCATGGCGAACTGATCTCTTCCTTTGAAGTACACGGTTATGACAAAGGGATTGGCTTGGGCGTCTACGATATCCACAGCCCTCGTGTACCTGGCAAAGAGGAAATGGTACAGCTGATCGAACGTGCCCTGCGCGTACTGGATCCGAAGCTGTTCTGGATTAATCCGGATTGCGGTCTAAAAACACGTGCTCATCCAGAGACAGTCGCTGCCTTGAAATTAATGGTCGAAGCCGCTCAGGATATCCGCCGTCAACTCGGTCAGGAGACCAAGGTCGGCGTGTAATCAGAATGAATCGGTGAAATCCGGACATTAACAGGTATTGCTAAATAGTTATACGTGATGTCTAATAAAGCTAATGTTAGTACTAGATCCATACAGTTAACGGATGATGTATAGGCATAGATAATGATCCCGGTTATTATATCCGCAATACAAAAGCATTCTGCTGCAGTCCTATATAAAAGGGCTGTGCAGAGTGCTTTTGGGTTTGTCAGAAACATGAAATGGGCTATAGACAAGTAGTTTATTTATAAGGACAGAGATGTAATCGAGACGGATACCGAAATAGCTGGCAGCCGGATAATTTATACTTTTCCCAACGACTATCACATTCCATCCCGAATCACATAAGCATACTCAGGCTGCTCCTCCGTAAATCCAGCGAGATAGCGGGATTGATAACGTATAGAGGCCTGACTGCCCATCATAATAATATTGCGTACATCACTGTTCTTCTCTACCGGCAGCTGAAAGCAGCGTACATGAGAAAACACTTCACACATCGTCGTGTAAATCGCATGAATACGTGTATCATGGGTACCTCTGCCGATCAGATTCATGATTAGCGCTCCCTTTTCATGCAGCTTGTGCTGTACCTCTGTGAAAAACTCCAGCGATACCAGCTGATCCGGAGTACCCGATTCATCGAATGCATCGACAATTACACTATCATATTGATCGTTAGGCTGCTTCTCCAGCAGCTGCCTGCCATCCCCAATCCACAGTGGATCGCTTGCACAGCCAAAATACTCGATACTCAGTTCTGCTACGGTAGGATTCAGCTCTGCCACCTGAATCTGTTGATCGGCAAAATAACGACTCAGTGTACCAATCCCCTGTCCGATCATAAAAATATGTTGCGGATCACCCAGATGGTGTTCGAGCAAATGAATAATAGCACGCGGATATTCAAAAACAATTCGCTGTGGATTGTTCAGATCAAGCGCTCCCTGTATATCGGCATTGGCAAACTGCAGAACACGAAAATGTCCTTTTTCCCCGTACAGCCGATCCGTCTCATAGATGGTTATATCCGCATAGGAAGTTGCCTTATGAAATAGCACCTGCACAATTATATTCTCCTTTGATGATCGAGTAGTATTTTTTATCTACCCGCTCTTTTGGTTGAGTCCGTTTCGCCTTTTCGGTCATGCATAGATACACTGACCACTCTATGGACTGCTTTATTGTTATACTGTCTCGACCGGTCGGCGTGTCTGCCATAAATAGAGCAGCAGACCGGCATAGAATAAAGGGAACAATCCCAGCAAGGTGAACATCGCCAGCAGCGAAGGCTCATCCGATTGTAGAGTGATCAATGATTTCAAATAAGGATCAGGTCCCGGCATATCCGGCGATAGCAGCAGTGCATATCCAATAAATCCGATCCAGACGAGTAATAGCACATATTTCATAATAGATGAACCTCGCTTTCCGGCAACCGGGTATTCACTGCTTGATTCTAACAATCGCTGCAATGACTCTCCACTATTACCTTCATCTATTAACCGGTTTGTACATCTAATTAATCCAATCGTTCACTTGCTAGTTGATGCGAATGATTCGCAGAATATGGATCATAGATTTTACCGGATAGAAGGTGCTGCATCTGTATTTTGTACGTGAGTTAAATTCCTTTTAAAATAGTTACATTTTTTTCATGTTTATCGGATTCTTCCCTTTTCTTAATCGGTGGATGGGGTATGTAATGAGCAACAACTATTTTACTTCCTTCCGGGCTACATCTTCCTCCCGATCCCAAAACATATCCACCCCGTATCCAGTTGTATTTTCTGCTACAAAGAGGCTGGTGGCTCAAGTATGCAACTACCTGACAACCGGCTGTTCCGGCCGGATCTCTCTTCATAATGAAAGGAGAACGCCATGTCCAAATTTATTCCTGTCTTGCTGAGCTTCTCTCTGCTGACAACCATGCTGATCGGCTGTACAGACAATAGTTCCTCGTCCAAAGCTAGCTCTGCCCAGGCAGCCCGTACCGATAAACCCGGTCCTTCTGCCGATCCCGTCCTGGGACTGGATAATGTTCAGATGCAGGATGCCATGAAAGCAGCCGTCAAATACTTGAAAACCCAGTATACCGTTGATACTATTTATGACAAAAAAGACGAGTCCAAACAGCTAAAACGGGTTCAGCAAAAGCTCAAGCCCCTGCTGACTACCGAATATTACGAATGGATTCGCACAGAACGATCTGTCGGTTTTCCTTTGCAGATTGCTATCCAGGAAAAAACCTCTATCACTCCCAAAGAAATTACGATTCGCTCCCGTACCGTGTCCAATACCGATCAGATCATCCGTCTATCGTATCGGCTCGATTTTCATCTGAATAAGCAGAATGAGTCGATTCCACTCGGCGGCAAGCTGATTATGCAAAATGAAAATGGCAGCTGGAAAGTCGCCAGCGATTACAATAATGCAGACAGTCTGCGGGAATGGCATGGTATTCCTTACGATCGCTAATTTGCTCTATCCCGCCGTCTGCCTGACCAACAATGCGTATGTCAAAATCAAACCAGCCCATAACGTATTACTTGCCTCCATAAATCCAAGCAATTCTTTTCAAGTACTTCTGTTATTGGGCAGTCAGAACTTGTGGGCCTTCCGCTGTAATAGCAATCGTATGCTCATATTGGGCAGCCAGTTTATGATCCAGGGTTCGCGCTGTCCAGCCATCGGGATCGATAGTCATATGATAGGTACCTTCCGTGATCATCGGCTCGATTGTGAATACCATGCCTTCTTTGAGACGCACGCCTTTGCCGGGCTTGCCAACATGCATATAAGTTGGCTCCTCATGCAGATTCTGACCAATACCATGCGCGAGAAGATCGCGAACTACACCTAAACCGTTCGATTCCGCATGCTGCTGAACCGTACTCGTTATATCGCCTAACCGATTACCGGACTTGGCCTGCTCAATTCCCAGATCAAGACATTCTCTGGTAACACGCATCAGCTTCTCGGCGGTTGGTGATATTTGTCCAACTGCATAACTCCAGGCCGAATCACCCAGCCAGCCATCCAGTTCCGCCACGGTATCGATCGTTACGATATCTCCTTCTTCCAGCGGCTTGTTATCCGGGAAGCCATGTGCGATTACGTCATTTACCGAAGCGCAGGTGGCATACTGATATCCTTTATAGCCTTTCTGATACGGTCTGGCACCATGCTTTAGCATAATCTCTTCGAATATTCGTTCAATCTCATTGGTAGTGATGCCTGGCTGGATCATGGGAGCGATAGTGCGATGACATTCAGCTACCACCTGACAGGCTTTGCGGATAGATTCGATTTCGTGTTTGCTTTTTAAAATGATCATGTGGGTTCAGGGCTCCTTTGTAATAGCTTGCATAGCCAGTTGGGCGATTCGATCAATATCAGGAACGGAATGTTCCGCATAATAGTTCAATCCGCAGCATCCAACCAGTACAGCCAGCATATAGCGGATACTGTCGCTGCTGCATTGTGTCATTGTCTGGAGAGGGATATACAACTGTTCCATAAATCGCTGCCGGGCGGCATGCTGTTCTCGATCCGGCAGACCTGTATAATATTCCGATGCCATTTTATAGACAAGATAAGCGCGGGCATCCGACTGCCAGAGCTGAAGCAGTGATTTGCAGTAGGATAACAGCTGTTCTTGCCCTGTGTAACTACCTATAGTATGGGACCACTCTGTCAGGACGTGCTCGCATCTCTCAAATCCACTGTCCAGTACATCCTTTATCAGTAAATGACGGTTGGGATAATAATGGTAAACTGTGCCATAGCCCAGCTGCGCCTCACGAGCTACATCCCGGATATCAAAACTGCCCCCCGTCCGAAAATAAGACCGTGCCGCTACATCCAAAATCTGTTCTTTGCGCTGCATACGTATAGACTCATTTTGTTCCTTGGTGCGAGGACACATGAACGCCAATGCCTCCTTTTATAGACATACAAATTTGTCGATATAAAAAGAATAGCTGATTTATGGACGACATGCAAAATAAATCTACCGATTCTTAGGTGAATTGAACCCCATTCGAACCTGCTATTGCAACGATTTGGAATAGTAGTACAGCAGACTGCCTATACGACAGATTCTGTTCTTTGATCTATCCTGGCGTACTGATACAATATATGGAAGAAGTGTACATAAAGAAATCCGTTCGCATGGATAAGCTGATATAGCTGCATTTACTGCATCTATTCTACTGTTCCAGTGAGCATTTTTGGTCATAGGTCTGTAAACGCACGAGGAAAGGAGTACAATTATGCGCAAAGTTGATGTAGAGCCATGGACAACGGAGTGGGTGATGAAATACGAAGCAGAAGCAGCTATGTTACGGTCTATTTTTACAGATCAATTGCTCGGTATCCATCATATCGGCAGTACTTCGGTATCTGCAATAGGTTATGCCAAGCCTATTATTGATATTCTGCTGTTGGTCCGGCAGATTCAGGATGTTCCGCTCTACTATGAATCATTAAGATTGGCTGGCTATGAGCCTCGCGGGGAGAACGGGATTGCTGGCCGGGAATACTTTGTCAAAGGTCACGATCAGAGGACTCATCATCTGCATGTTTATGAGCCTTCTCATTTACAGGCTGTACAGCATTTATTGTTTCGGGATTATCTGATTCATCATCCACTGAATGCGCGGCAGTATGGAGAACTCAAGCGGCAGCTGGCTGCCCTTTATCCATCTGATCCAGCTGCCTACCAGCAAGCCAAAGCAGACCACTGCCAATCTATTATGAATAATGCCCAGCAATGGAAAGACATGAACCCGGGAGGATAAACCTGCCATGGATATAGCCTATCAGGAAGATATGATTTTGAATGATATTATCGATGCCTGCGTACAGAGAATGGGATGGCAGATACAATCTATCACACCCATACGCCGCGGCTGGCTGAATCTAAAATGGAAAATACATACCGATAGCGGAATATATCTGATCAAGCAGTATAATCGCGAACGTTTTCAGGCTTATGATCCTGCTGTACTGGAACAGGCTTTTGCGCAGCAGATTCGTTTGCGGGCCAGTGGCATTCCTGCACCGCAGCTAATTACGGATGGTCATACCGTCTGGCATACCTCGGCACTCGGGGAGCGCTTTCTTGTCATGGACTATTGTGAAGGTGAGATTATAATGCCGGGCATGGTAAATGAAGCTCAGCTATATGATCTGGGACGAATTACCGGACAGATGCATCGTCTGCTGAATGATAACTCTTTACCAGTACAAGCGCCGCCACTGTTCCAGCCACCGACGCGTGATCAGCGACTACAATATTGGGAGCAATTATATATCCAATTCCAGGAAGAAGGACATCAAATCTATTTGCCAATAGTGGAGCAGCAGCGCCAGACGACTATTACGATGAATATGGATATCTTGCAAACTCTTCGTCCAGGCTGGGCTCATCGTGATCTATGGACCGATAATCTTTTGTTCTACCCGGATAAAGTTACTGCTGTACTGGATTATGACCGATTGAACTATGATTATCCGCAGCTGGATATTGCGCGGGCTATTCTATCCTGCGTCTGGGATGGAGAGTTTGATTTGACCCGGGCTGCAGCTTTTATGCAAGGATATCGTGAAGTACATCCTCATTATAACGAGCGGCTGAGTGTGTCTTTGCAGGCGCTGTGGTATATGGAAAGCGTCTGGTGGATTCGAACCGGCATGGATAAGGACAGCGGACCACCAGTTCGATTTGTGCGGGAGATGAGCTGGCTAGCTGAGCATTATGGAGTATTGGATGAGATTATAGACTTTTTATGAAAAGTAAATATAATTACAAAAAGCAAAGCAGCGCAGAATAGACTCTGTGCTGCTTTGCTTTGGTAGTGACTGCTTTTGTGGTGACCACTTTTGAAATTAACGGATTTGTTCGAGTAATTGATAAGCTTCTTCACGGCTGCTTACCTGCAGTAGCTGATTGCGATACTGTTCATCCATCAGTTTACGGGACAGCATTTGCAGTACTTTGAGATGGGCATTGCCCTGGCTGCTGCGCGGTACGGCAATCATGAAAATCAACCGTGCGTCTGTACCATCCATACTGTGCCAGTCTACTCCATCTTGCTTTAGACCGAATACGACTGCTGGACGTTGAACCGCCTGTGATTTGCCATGCGGAATTGCTATATTCATGCCGATACCGGTAGTACTCTCATGTTCACGATCCAGAATAGCCTGCTTGAAATCGGTAGCAGAAGTCAGTCTCCCCTGCTGATCCAAAATATCAATCATCTCATCGATCACCTGATCGCGGCTTTCTCCCTGGAGATTCAGCTCGATCAGATCCAGATCCATAATATCGGTCAGCTGTTCGATTCTAGTTTCTTCAGCGGGGCTGGCAGATTGTGCCGCATCCTGTTGTCCAGTCGATGCTCCAGTATGAACCGCAGAAGACGATACATGGCTATTGCCGGATACTGCCTGATGATCTGCTGGTGCTGCAGATGTATCCTGATCGTTGAACATGCCCTCGGGCTGCAGCTGTTCTTCAAGCGGCAGGGTTTTTTTGAGCAATGTAATGAGCAGGGCTGCTACGACTACACCGACAATAATAGCAATAAAGAACATAATAATATGATCGACTGCGCCCAGTACGCCTACAATCGGACCGCCATGGGCTACGCGGTCTCCCACATGACCGAGCATAGCAATCACCGATCCGGTCATTGAACCCACCATGATACTTGGAATAACACGCAGCGGGTCCTGAGCGGCAAATGGAATCGCGCCTTCGGTAATTCCAAACAATCCCATTGTAAATGCCGCCTTGCCAGCTTCGCGTTCTGCCGGGCGGAACTTATGCTTGGCGATAAAGGTAGCCAGTCCCATACTGATCGGCGGAATACAGATCGCTACAGCAATCGGGCCCATAATCTCGTAGTTCCCTTCTCCGATCATAGCCGAACCGAACAAAAAGGCTACCTTGTTCACCGGCCCACCCATATCAAAAGAAATCATCGCTCCCAAAATCAGCGCGAGCAGTACGGAACTCGTTCCCTGCATACTTGCCAGCCATACAGTTAATACTTCAAAAACATGGGCAATCGGCGCACCGATCAAGAATACGAATACCAGCCCCACTACAAGCGACGACAGGATCGGAATAATAATGATAGGCATGATCGGCTGAAGCGCCCGCGGTACTTTGAGCTTCTTGATCCCCAGTGCTACATAACCTGCCAGAAAACCGGCTACAATCCCGCCGATAAATCCGGCTCCCGATTCGCTATGATAAAAGCTTCCTGTAGCTGCGATATAACCGCCAATCACACCGGGTGCAATACCTGGCCGGTCCGCAATACTATAAGCGATAAAGCCTGCCAGTATAGGTACCATAAAGGTAAAGGATGCAGCACCAATCTGCTCAATCGTTTTCCAGAATGATCCGTCGGGAATAACCAGTCCGCCTGGTGTTTTCTGTCCACCCAGTGTAAGTGCAATCGCAATCAGCAAACCTCCTACCACGATAAAAGGAATCATATAAGAAACTCCGCTCATCAGATGGCGATAGATTGGATTCTGCTTATCCTGGCGTTCCTGCTTTCCTGTTGCCGAAGAGCTTTTGGCTGCCTGATGAACAGGTACTTCACCTTCGCTAAATCGCTTGATCAATTCCTGCGGCTTACGGATACCATCCTGTACACCGACTACGAGCAGGCGCTTGCCACCGAATCTGGAGGTATTGACCGTTTTGTCCGCTGCGATAATGATTCCATCCGCTTCACGTATATCCTGCTCGGTAAATTCATTCTCGACACCAATCGAACCCTGTGTTTCCACTTTCATCTGAATACCGAGCTGATCAGCTGCTTTTTGCAGATTTTCCGCTGCCATATACGTATGTGCAATTCCATTGGGACATGAGGTAATTGCCAGTAATTTCATGCTTATCATCCTCCATTGTTGTAACGCTTACATGTATTATAAACAGGAGAATGCCTATCAAATGTTCAACCTTTTACCGGAAGACGCAGCAAGATGCGGTAAAAGCAGTTTTATTTCCGGAACACGGATATTATCGCTAAAATCCGCTCAGAAATGTCATCACATCCTGCTGTTCACGCAGACGCTGAACCAGCAGCGGATTCTCGCTGATCCCGGATAATTCGCGGAAAAGCAGCCGCGTCTCCTGTTGATCTTCATTTTGTACAGCCAGCATAAATACGAGTGAGACATACTCATTGCCCCAGCGCAGCGGCTGTTGTAATGTCGCAATAGCAATTGCCGACTGGACGATATGCTGCGGGCTGCCGTGCGGAATAGCTACGCCCATGCCTATTGTTGTCGCAGACATTTTCTCACGGATAATAGCGCTGTGAATATATTCCGCGGTAACAAATCCTTTTTGATGCAGCAGCTGACCGAGTCGTTCAATAATCTCATAGGGATGGTCGGCCTGCTGCTGAAGCAGAACAAGAAAAGGGGTTGTATATTTGAGCAGGATCGATTCCTGCGGCTTCTCGGTCTGGGTATGTTCCGACTTTTGGATAAACAGCTCCAGCTTTTTCTCTTCTCCTGCCTCCAGCAGCGGGGAAATAACAATATAAGGCACCGATACAGGTGGCAGCTCAATCGTCGAGATGATCATATCTACCTGATGCCGACGCAGAAACTCATCCAGCTCGGCCAGTCCAATACAGCCTGCCACATGCACTGCGTAGAATTTGCGCTCGATCCGGGAAGAAAGCAGTTGGGACATTCCGACTCCCATATGACATACAATCACAACCTGCTTGTGCTTGCGGCTGCTATGATTGAGCCGCTCTACAGCTGCCTGAAAATGCAGTGTCAGATAAGCCATTTCCTCTTCCGGAATAGTCAATCCGTATTCCTGGTTAATCTCATCTACAGCCGATACCATCATATCGAACATATAGGGATACATTTTCTTGATCTCGTGCAGCATCGGGTTGGTGACTGGCAGTCCATACTGGAGCCGGTTAAGCGTCGTGCGCAGATGTACGTGCAGTCCGCTGATCAATGTTTCGTCTCTTGTAAAATCAATCAAATTCAGACTGCACATCGTTCGTACCAGCTGATCCACCAGAATAACAGACAGCCCTTCACTGCCTTTCTCTGCCGGTTGAGTATCATTTCGATCCGGTTTGTAGCGCAGCTTGCCGCCCAGCAGATGCAGTGCCAGATAACACTTCTCCATTTCGGGGAAAGACATCGCAAATGATTTTCCCAGATCAGCTGCCAGTTCGCTGGCCCATTCATATTCACGCTTTTGACGGATCTCTTCCATTTCGCTGCCGGTTACCATGATCGGCTGTCCCAGTTTGATTCGGCGGCTGATCAGCAAAATATGGATCACCAGACTATCGAATGTCTCATCTGTAAAATCAAGCTGATGCCGCCGGCATAACGCTTCCAGCTCGTGATAGACCGTATCCACCTCGTGAGCGGCAAACTGGCTTTTGAGCCATTTGCCTGCAGGCTCTCCGGTATCGGCCAGCGGTTCAGCCGTACCAGCGCAGTCGTTTGTGACGCTCTCCCCCTCAATGACCATACCGATTCGCTGCCGGGTGACCATCCGCAAATGAAACGGCGCCAGCCAGTCGGTAATCAGATCCAGATCACTGCGAATCGTATTGCGGCTCACATAAAAAGCATCCGCCAGTTCCTGTGCAGTCAACGGTTCCGTGCTCATCAGCAGCCGGTAGGCAATCTGCACAATCCGCTCTTTGTCCGGGACGATAATGGCGGATGGCTGTATCGTCTGCAGCCGCGCAAGCATCGCATGGATCGCTTCGCCGGATGCGCTCAGACTGATACCTGCACCGGGTCTTCGAATCAGCGCTGCCGATGGATAGCCGCTATATACTGTTCAATCATTTTGCAATCGTTACGAACTGTCTTTTCCGAGCAGTGCAGCTGATCCGCAACATTCTGAATCTGGATAAACTGTCCGGAATGATGCAGGAGAAGCTGTAAAATATCCTGCTGTCTGGCATTTAGCAATATCATTGTTATTCGTTACTCCTTCACAATCGGACAGGAGCTTCTTGCTCTGTCCGTAACCGTCTGTCGATATCGGCTGCACTATTTTCTCCTGTCTTGCAGCCTGAAATGCAATAATAACCGGAGCCTCCGAGAAGGTCCGGTTATTATAATCCGTTACATTTTTATACAATGAAATATCATTACATGCAAGGCTACAGGCAAGAAATTATGCATGCAGCTGCATCAGCTTCTGTAAAGTCCGATCAGCCAGAGCAGGCAAATACTCATGTCCGTATTCATGATACAGCAGCATTTCCTTGGGTGACGTAATTTTGTTGTAGGCTGCAAACTGGGTAGATGGCGGACAGATGATATCTGCCAATCCGGTTACCCATAGCACATCCCCTGGATACGCGGCGCCAGATTCTGGATATCAATATAGCCCAGTTTTCAAAAATCTCGTCTTCTCGATAATGATGCGGATCAAAAAACGGAAATAATAGACCAGTTCTTCATAAGCGGAAGTCGTTGGTTCAGCTGACTCGCCTGCTTATAATCCGATAGAAACGGATAGACCGGCACAGCAACCTTGATACGAGGCTCCAGTGCAGCACATGCAACCGTAAGCGCTCCACCCTGGGACAGACCATGAGCAGCGATCCGTTCGGGATCGACTCCCTCCAGCGACATCAGAATACGGGCAGCCTGTACGGTATCCAAAACACATTGCGAAAATACAGCTTGTCCGGATCCGGATCATCAATACCACGGATAAAATGTCCACGAATCGTCGTCCCTTTACTGTCAGTGCATCCTCCGACCAGCCACCCTGCCCCGGCAATCCATCGCCAGAACGGTAAATCCATGAGCCGCATAGCCGATTTTGTCAAACCAGTCTCCGCTGTCACACGCATATCCATGGAACATGACCAATCCGGGACCCACAGGACGCGAAGGGCTTCGGCAGGCTGTACCAGTTTGCAATGGATTCTCGCGCCGCCGATTCCTGTAAAATACAAATGATAACACTGTGCCACCGGTGAATCGTAGTCGCCGGAACCAGCTCATACTCCAGAGATTGTTGATCCAGCTCGGCGAGTCCCTTCCCAGTATTCATCAAAATCCACAGGTCTCGGACTGCTGCCCATGTACTTTTTAATTGCTCCAAAGACATGTCTACCGCCATCGGTTCTCCCCTTTTCCACTTGTCCTGCTGTCTTACTCTACGGTCTGCAGACGCTCCGGCAGTGAAGTATAAAACTCCGGATCACCTGCTCGGCCGGCTTGCCGTATACGCTGTATCCATCATGATTCAAGGCTTCCTGTTCATTGTACAGTGCGGCGCTCCAGCCCATAATCCAAATCCATTCACCACGGAGGGTTCTACTAGCGTTGAACATCGCTGTATAATAGTCAGCCTGTTCTCCCGGATTCACTGCGCCTGCCCACTCCCAATCATTCGGGATCATTGCCGAACCGGTACGGCTGGGACAGCCAGCTTCCGCAAAGAAAAACGGCTTCTTATATGGACGGATAATCGATTCAATCCGGTTCAGCTGATCGTCCCAATCATGGATCGGATAATAACCGCTGGACGAGATCACATCGACCGCGTCCCACCATTTCACATTATCCTCCTGATATTTATCCGTATTGTACGTAATCAGACCGGAATAGTCCTGACGTACATCCGCTATCAGCTGACCCACTCTGCTGCTCGCCGTTCGGTCTGCACCATTTCACAGCCGACAATCATCATCTCGCAGCCTGTCTGCTCGGCAATCCGGGCATAATGCCGCTGATAATCGGTATAGCTAGCAAACCATTCATGCCATTTGGGCTCACAGGGTACGTTCTGATCAAAAAAGTTGATATGCGCCCGCCAGGTACCATTGCGGCAGTTCACGGTCGGTTTCATAATCAGTTTGAGTCCCAGAGAACGGGCATACTCCAGCATGGCAATCAGCTCATCATCTTCCACCATGTGTTCTCCGCGGTAATCCACCTGTGTGGAATGAGGCGTATCCTGCAATGCGGCCAAGGCAAAAATAACAGTAGTACTACCGGTGCGTTCTTGCATAAGCCGCAGCGATTCTCTAGCTTCAGGTGCGCGGAAGCTGCCACGTCCACTCATCCAGCCATAGGTAAATCCTTTGATGTAGTCCATGAATCCATTCCTCTCTGCTCCTGCTGTTGGGTTCATTGTGCTGCTTTGTCCATATTGCGCCAGAGACCCATTACATGCGGCCAATCTCCTGATCATCCGCGATCTCTTCATGATGCTCGATCACATAGCCTACAATCTCTTCGACCGTGGTATAAGCAACGCCCACATACGTATCCGCTGCTCCGTAATAAATAGCAATTCGTCCGGTATTTGCATCATGCAGAGTCGCACAAGGGAAAATAACATTGGCGACAAATCCGCGTTCTTCATACCATTCTTCCGGTGTCAGCACAAAGGTGGACGCGCGATATTTCACACGGGACGGCTCGTCCTTGTCGAGAATTACTGCACCCATACTGTACACGAGACCATTGCAGGTACCGGTTACACCATGGTAGAACATCAGCCAGCCTTCGCTGGTCTCGATCGGTGCAGGCCCTCCACCGATTTTGACAGCCTGCCACCAGCCCTGTCCGCCTTTGGCCATCACATGACGATGCTTGCCCCAGTAGACCAGATCGGGACTTTCACTGACAAATACATCACCAAATGGAGTATGTCCGCTGTCACTTGGACGGGACAACATCAGGAAGTTGCCGTTTACTTTGCGGGGAACAATACACCATTGCGGTTGAAGGGCAGGAATGGATTTTCCAGACGGGTAAATGATTTGAAATCCTGGGTGCTGGCAAATCCTATCGCCGCTCCATAAAAATCGGTGCACCAGATAATATAATAGGTATCTTCTACTTTGACGAGGCGCGGATCATAGGCATAGTTCGGTTGAAACGGCTCTCCTGCTTCATCGTGGAATTCAATGCGCTCTTCTTCAATCTGCCAGTCCAGCCCATTGTCACTCCAGCCCAGATGCAGATGTGGACGTCCATTCACCGTTTCCGCACGGAATATGCCTACGAACCGTCCCTCATAGGGAACAACCGCACTGTAAAAATGCGCGCGATTCCTTTGACCGGATTACGGCCGATCACTGGATTCGCCGTATGGCGCCATACCGGAAATTCGTAACCTTCGGGCTTATCCTGCCATGGCATTGCAGCCAGCGGCTCGCCAATAATTTTCACCGTAGTTACAGTCTTGTTTTGAATATCAGTCATGATTAATCTCCTCCATGTTCTCTTTTTGGGTTTTGCATTTTGGGTTTGGGAAAAGTTATGCTGAGAATAAGAAATAGCAAGTAAACCAGTAAAACTGCTGTATACTCACAAAACGATTTTTATTTCACGGAACCATTGGTGAATCCGTTATAAATGTACTTTTGCAGGATCAGGAAAATAATTAGCGTAGGAATAATAGCGATCATAATGCCTGCACAGATCACTTCCCACTGGGAGCCATACGGTCCCTTGAATTTGAACAAAGCGGTTGATATGACCTGCAATCCCGATTTGGGCATATACAGAAATGGAATATAAAAGTCATTGTAAATATTGATTCCTTTGACAATAATGACCGTGACAATCGCCGGCTTCAGCAGCGGCAAAATAATTTTCCAGTAAATCGTAAAGTATGAGGCTCCATCCAGCATCGCCGATTCATCCAGCGCCGGAGCGATCGATTCCAGAAACTGCAGGAAAATGTACACGGCGATAATATCCGTACCGAGATACAGGATAATGGCAGCCCAGTGTGTATTGACCAGATCAAGCGCATTAACGATCTGGAAGGTAGCTACCTGGGTCGTTACACTCGGAATAAGCGTCGCCAGCAGGAAAGCACCCATGATTAGCTTGCTGCCTCTAAACTGGAATCGATTGAGTACAAAAGCGATCATCGAACCGGTTAGCGTGGCGCCGACAATCGAGATCACCAGGATAAAGGTCGTATTGGCAAAACCGAGCAGCATTTTGCCATCTACAAAAGCTTTGGTGTAATTGGCAAAGTTCAGCCAGTTGTCCGGAGGCAGCAGCGGACTGGTAGAAGCGTATTCTTGCTTGGTTTTGAATGATGCAAAAAAGACAACCAGGATCGGCAGCAGTGCAATGATTGCACCAATGATCAGAGTGGCGTATTTGAATGTGGACATGGCCGAATATTTGAGTCTATACACAGCTTATTTCTCCTCCTTCACCAGCATACGCTGTGCAGCAGTAACGATCACAACAATAAATAGCAGGATAACCGCCATAGCGGATGCCAGCCCCAGCTTGCTGTATTTAAAGGCCAAATCAATTGTCTGAATAACAAAGGTCTCACTACCGTTCGAGCCACCCACCATAATATAAGGAATATCAAAAGCACTGATAGCTCCACTTACAGCGAGAATAATATTCAGCTGTACGATCTTGCCAATACTCGGCAAAATAATATGCCGGAATTGATGCCAGCGGTTGGCACCATCAATATCGGCTGCTTCATACACATCACGGTCAATCGACGAGATCGCACCGAGGAAAATAATAAAGTTGAAGCCCATATACCGCCATACGGAAGCACCGGCGAGCGAGTAGTTAATAATATTCGGATTGCCCAGCCATAGCTGTATGTAATGACCGAGTCCAAGTGCATTCAACAGCGTATCCAGCGTGCCGTCTGGACGGAAGAAAAACAGAAAAATAAAACCGATTGCTACTCCGTTCAGCATATAGGGGAAAAACAGGACTCCTTTAAAGAAGTTCTTGAAACGGGTGCTAAAACTGAGAATAGTCGCAAAATAAAGCGCCAGTCCCATCTGCACAAATGTGGCAAAAAAGTAATACAGACTGACTTTGAATACAGCAAAATATTCGGGTTCGCTAAAAATCCGTTTGTAATTTGCAAAGCCTACATAATCCATATGCTTGCTATAGCCATTCCAGTCGGTAAAGCTATACTTGAACATATTGAACACAGGCAGATAGGAAAATGTAATTAGCAGAATCATCGGAATAGCCGAAAAAGCAGCTATAATTATTTTTCGTTGGGTCGAATAATTGTAATTGGAAAGTTTGAACATCCTTTACCTCCAGCTTCGCTCAGATACCAAAACCTTGCTGTCCCGCTGCAGCAGTCCCGGGAAGAAAGCAGGATTATCGCCTGCTCTCCCGTCCGCCTAACAGATTATTGCTCTGTGACAGCTGCTCTCGCTTTGATCCATGCGTCATTCAATTGCTTCATAATCTCATCATAGGATTCATTTTTGTTGCCGATTGCCGCTTCGATAATCCGCTTTTTGAAATCTGGCTGCCATAGTCCGATTTCCGCTTCCTTATCGATCTTGTCTACCAATCCTTCCTGACCGGCTTTGCCCGGAGTCAGCGTCTCAAAGCTAACGCCCTCTTTTTCGTACTCCTTGAGAATAGGTGGCAATTCGGAACCTTTGACTGCACTGATGCTTCCGGCTTGTTCTACAGAATAATTGGATTTATTGATAAACCAGTCTACCCATGCTTTGGCAGCCGGTTTGTTTTCGCTGTTCACATTGACGCCGATATTGTAGTCTGCTGCCAGAGGTACAACGACTTTGGCTGCATTGGTCGGGAACGGCATAAAGCCGATATCGTCAGGATTGGAAGCTACACTCTTGATCTGATCGATCGCCCAGGAGCCCAGTACCATTGCACCGATTTTGCCATTGGCCAGATCGGCTTTGGAGCTTTCCCAATCGGTTGTTGTCGGATCTTTCTCAATCAGACCGCTTTTGGCTGCATCATACAGAACCTTGTACAGTTCATAATGCGGCTGTCCCGGTACAAAATTATCATCCGAGTTGGGCTGGGTAATATTGACGTAATTCGGATCGCCTGCCACTGTTATCAGATCGGATTCCCACTGGGTAAGCGGCCAACCGGCAGCATAGTTGGTATAAAGAGGAACCGCTTGCGTTTTGTCCTTGATCTGCTGCAGTGCCTGCTGGAACTGCTCGGTAGTCTGCGGAACTTTGGCAACTCCCGCCTGTTTGAATACCTGTTTGTTATAGATGATGCCGGAATAAGTGATTGCCACCGGAATACCATAGATCTGGTTATCTACCATTCGCTCTTCGATCCCGGTATATTTTTGTTTCATTTCATCATAAGAACCGAGCGGTTCAAAGAAATCGGGAATATCCTTGATCGGAATACTGGTTGGAATGAGCAGTACATCTCCATAATCTTCTGTACTCATCCGTACTTTGATCTGTCCTTCGTAGTCGGACAGTGCTTCGAAATTTACTTTAACGTCAGGATAAATCTTGTTAAATTCCTTGGCGTAATCCTGAAATACGGTATCCACGATATCTGTACGCTGCGTAATTACTGTAATGTCGCCTTCGATTTTATTTGGATCGCTATTGTCCGAGCTGCCTTTGGAACAGCCTCCCAACAGTGAAACTACCAGCAATGACGCTACGAAGCTGGAAAACCATTTGCGCTTCTTCATTCCAATCCCCTTCCTTATTCCATAACTTTATTTAACCTTATCGATTAGGTTACATACGCATTCTATATTGTGAGCGCTTTCTAGTCAATCGTTATTTTAATACGTTATTCTAAATAACTGGCTTCTATTTCTATATTTTTCAATTGACATTTGCTTTTGTTAGTCATTATAGTGTTCACATAAGGTTATCGATAAAGTTATATTAGGATGGTGCCGATGTGACAATATTACAAAAAGAGATTCGGCAGGAATGGCTGGAGCATATCCTCCCTTTCTGGATGAAGCTCAAAGATGAACAGTATGGAGGGTATTATGGTGAGGTCGGCTATGATCTGAATATCTCTTCCAACCCACCCAAGGGCGGTATTGCAACAGCACGTCTTCTCTGGTCTTTTGCTGCTGCTTACCGGATAACCGGTGATTCCCAGTATGCCCAACATGCCAGACATGCATACCAGTTTCTGTCTGGTCCGCTGTATGATCAAGAACATGAAGGCATTTACTGGGCTGTCGATTATCAGGGTAATCCGCTGGATACGCGCAAGCATGTGTATAATCAGGCTTTTGCTATTTACGCGTTCAGTGAATATTACCGGGCAACCGGCGAGGAAGAAGCGCTGCAGCTATCTATCCGGCTGTTTCGGTGGTTGGAACAAACCGGCTACAATCATCAAACCGGAGCCTATCGCGAAGAATTCGATCGTTTCTGGCAGGAGCAGCCCAACGAGATGCTGAGTGAAAATGGTGTCATCGCCGACATTACGATGAATACACACATCCACATATTGGAAGCGTATACGAATCTGTACCGGGTTTGGCCGGATGAACAAGTCCACCAGGCGCTCGATAATCTGCTGCTGATTTTGCATGATCGCATGTATGATCCACAGCTGCGGAGGCTGAATGTATTTTTTGATAACCAGTGGAATTCCCTGCTGGACCTCACTTCATTTGGACATGATATCGAAGCCAGCTGGCTGATTGACGATGCTATGCAAGTGATCGGCAATACCGATCCTGTCTATCAGCAGATGGTTATTGATATGGCTTACCGTGTTGCCGAAGTAGCTATACAGCCGGATGGATCACTGATGAATGAGCAGGAAAATGATCATATCGATACTTCGCGGATCTGGTGGGTACAGGCCGAGGCCGTGGTTGGATTTTACAATGCGTATCAGCGTACCGGTGATAATCAATTTCTTCAATTGATTGATAAATTGTGGGCGTATATCAAAGTCCATATTATTGATCCGCGTCCAGGCGGGGAATGGTTCTGGTCCGCTGACGATCAGGGAGAGCCCGGACAGCGCGAAGTCGCAGGCATGTGGAAATGTCCGTATCATAACAGCCGTTTTTGTATCGAAATTACCGAGAGGATGAATTAAGCGATGATCCATGAACAATACGCAGTACTCGCAGCCAAGCAGGAACAATTGCTGAACCGACGCAATGAGAAAAATACAGAGTTCTATAACGGTATCTATGATCGTTACCGCTATCCGGTCGTCACACGTCATCATATCCCTGTTCACTGGAGATATGATCTGGACGCACAGCGCAATCCGCATTTTATGGAGCGACTGGGGATTAACGCAGCTCTTAACCCGGGAGCGATCTATCATGAAGGCAAATATATCCTGGTTGTTCGTACCGAAGGACTGGATCGTAAATCCTTTTTTGCCCTTGCCGAAAGCGACAACGGAGTGGATGGATTCCGGTTTACAGGCAAGCCGCTAACCTGGGATGATGTGGACCCTGCCGAGACCAATATGTATGATATGCGTCTGGTCAAGCACGAAGATGGCTGGATCTATGGTATCTACTGCTCCGAGCAAAAAGATCCCGATGCACCTGCCAATGATACATCCAGTGCGGTAGCACAGGCAGGACTTGTTCGTACTCGTGATCTCAAAACCTGGGAGCGTCTGCCGAATATCCGTACCTCCTCTCCACAGCAGCGCAATGTGGTGCTGCATCCGGAATTTGTAAATGGGAAATACGGATTTTATACACGTCCACAGGATGGATTTATCTCTACCGGTTCCGGCGGTGGTATCGCTTTTGGATGGTGCGATGATATTCTGAATCCTGTGATCAAGACCGAGACAGTCATGGATGAACGCCGCTACCACACGGTCTATGAAGCCAAAAATGGACAGGGGCCTGCCCCGATCAAGACGGAGCGCGGCTGGGTACATATCGCTCATGGTGTGCGCAACACAGCAGCCGGTCTACGGTATGTACTGTATGTGTTTGTAACCAGTCTGGAAGATCCGTCCATTGTTATTGCCAAGCCGGGCGGCCTGTTTATTGCTCCTTATGATGATGAGCGCGTAGGTGATGTATCCAATGTTATTTTCTGCAATGGTGCAGTCGTGAACGAACAAGGCGAAGTGTACATCTATTATGCTTCCAGTGATACACGTGTTCATGTAGCGGTCACCAATCTGGAGAAACTCACCGATTACGCATTCAACACGCCTGCCGATCCGCTGCGTTCCCTGGATTGTGCGATCCAGCGTTCCGCGCTGATCGAAGAGAATGAACGCCTGCTGGCATCCCGTTAATTCATGGGTCTTTTCATTTCCCGTCCTCGATTTCTTTATTACTCTACAGTAAAACTGTATACTGTGTTTACAATAACGACTTTTGTTGAGACAAACAGTATTCATTTACAAGAGAGGCCGGGAGAGAAATGATGAATAAAAATATTACGATGCGTGACATTGCACTCAAAATGGGCGTCAGCAGTGTTACCGTCTCCAAAGCGCTGAATGACAAAGATGGTGTCAGCGATGAACTCAAGGAAAAGATCAAGCTGGCGGCCTGGGAAATGGGTTATCGCATGAATACGGTAGCCAAGTCGATGCGTGAAGGACTTACGTATAATCTGGGTGTTATCATTCCCGAGCGATTCACCGGCACCTCCCAGACCTTTTACCTGCGCCTGTACCAGGAAATTGCGGTTGCGCTTCAGCAGCATAATTATTATGGCATTCTGCATATTCTGAGCCGCGAAGATGAGGAACAGCTGCATTTGCCGCGTATCTATCATGAACAAAAAGTCGACGGTTTTATTTTGCTGGGACAGGTGAGCAAGGAATATATCGAGGTCATCGAGCAGATCGAGCAGCCCAAGATGTTTCTCGACTTTTATGATGAGCATGCCGAGATTGATTCCATCATCACGGACAACTTTTACGGCGCTTATGAACTGACCAATTATCTGATTCGCCAGGGGCATCGCGATATCGCCTATGTGGGCAATCTCTATTCAACGAGCAGTATCCAGGACCGGTTTCTCGGCTATTACAAATCACTGCTGGAGCATCATCTGCCTTTGCGCCAGGAATGGATACTGAGTGACCGTGATGAACAGGGTACATTTGTTGATCTGGAGCTTCCTTCTTCCCTGCCTACGGCTTTTGTATGCAACTGTGATCAAGTCGCCCATCTGCTCCTGCAGCAGCTGCGCGCCGAGGGATATCAGGTACCGCAGGATTGTTCGGTTGTTGGCTTTGATAATGATATCTACGCGACCCTGTCCGAACCGCATCTGACGACGATTGAAGTGAATATTAACAAGATGGCCTATACCGCCGTCGATTCCATTCTCAAAAAGATACGTGACCCGCATACAAGTTTTGGAAGAGTACTTGTACCGGGCAATATCATATACCGGGATTCCGTAAAAGATATGACGTAACCTACAAGGATACACGTTGATCCGATCCGGCGATTCCTTTTCGCTATCCTGCCACGTACCTAGCGGCAGCTCACGGATTACCGAATCATCTGTACAATTTTAGCCCATGTGGTTCCGGCTGGCTGGCCAGCCTGTTCAAGCAATTGCGCCGGAATCGCTGGTTAAAATAAAAAAATCTGGAGGTTGTTGTATGAAAAAGCTGTTGTGCAAAGGGTTACTGTCTACGCTTGTCATGGTTCTGGCTATCTATGGAATGAACAGTTTTGCACCCAAAGCGTCTGCTGCAACAGGGTTTTATGTAAGCGGTACCAAATTGTACGATTCTACCGGTAAGCCTTTTGCCATGCGGGGTATCAACCATGCACATACCTGGTACAAAAACGATCTGTCTACAGCTATTCCTGCTATTGCGCGTACTGGAGCCAATACGGTTCGCATCGTCCTGTCCAATGGGATGCAGTACACCAAAGATGATGTGAATTCGGTTAAAAATATTATTTCCCTCGTCAACCAGAATAAAATGATCGCTGTGCTTGAAGTACATGATGCTACAGGCAAAGACGATTATAACTCGCTGGATGCTGCCGTAAACTATTGGATTAGCATCAAAGATGCCCTGATCGGCAAAGAAGATCGTGTTATCGTGAATATTGCCAATGAGTGGTATGGCACATGGAATGGAAGCGCCTGGGCAGACGGTTACAAGCAGGCGATTCCCAAGCTCAGAAATGCAGGCATCAAAAATACCCTGATTGTGGATGCCGCCGGCTGGGGACAATACCCACAATCGATCGTAGATTATGGACAAAGTGTATTCGCAGCCGATTCACAGCGAAATACCATATTCTCGATTCATATGTACGAATACGCGGGCAAAGACGCAGCTACTGTCAAAGCCAATATTGATGGTGTACTAAACAAAGGACTTCCTGTAATCATCGGTGAATTTGGCGGCTACCATACGAATGGTGATGTGGATGAGTACGCGATCATGAGATATGGGCAGGAAAAAGGTATCGGCTGGCTCGCCTGGTCCTGGTATGGCAACAGCAGCAATCTGAACTATCTGGATCTGGCAACGGGTCCCAATGGCAGCCTGACCAGCTTTGGTAACACGGTAGTCAATGATCCAAGCGGAATCAAGGCGACTTCCCAGAAAGCTGGCATCTTCTAAATTCTCTTCTTGTTCTATTCTCCTGTGACAACAAAAAGCCCCTGTGCAATCGCGCAGGGGCTTTTTGTTCAACTGATCCTTTGTTGATTATTTAAGTATTCATCAGCCTGTACCGGATCGCTCTTCCGCCAGCCGGATCTGGATTGAAGATCTGGTCTGCAAACGGCTAATCTCTTCCCGCGATACTTGTTCATCGGTAATCAGCAGGTCGACCCGGTGAAGAGAAGCAATTCGCGCAAAACAATCTTTACCGATACCGGGATGTTCTACCATACAGATGGTTCGGCGAGACTGCTCTATAACGGCCCGTTCAAAAACAGCATCTTCCGGAGCCGACATACTTAGTCCATTGACAGATACTCCCTCCACAGCAGCAAAATTCAGATCCGGCGAAAACTGCCTAATCCATTCGGCAGCAAGCGTATCGGTCATGGTACCGGATGTATTCATCCGTCCTCCCAGCAGATAAGTACCGGTCCGGTTCATTTCCCGCAATCCCTCTGCGATCTGCAGAGAATTGGTCACCACGGTAAAAGGCAGCCGAAACGGAAGATACGACAGCATAAGCTGGTGCAGGGAAGAACCGCCCAGAAAGATCGTCTGGCCTTCCTGAATACAGGATGCGGCAAGACGGGCAATAGCGTGCTGACGGCTGCTCTCATCCTGATATACCCGCTGCAGCGGCTGGGAGATCGTCCGCATCTGGGACAGTGGAATAGCACCGCCATGGGTACGTTTGAGCAGACGTTCCTCTTCCATTGCAGTTAAATCGCGCCGTATAGAATCGATTGAAACACCGAATATTTCTGCCAGATCCTTGGCGAGCACTCTGCCATCGCGCCGCAGCAGCTCCAGAATCTGGTTGCGTCTTTCTAGAGAGAACATGGGCTTCCTCCTTGATTATCTTTGCAGATCCTAATTAGCATTTTTTTTGCAGATCTATGCCAGGTTCACTGATTTTTAACAGAATATTGCAGTATAAGTATTTGTTACATGTACCGTTGACGGATATAATAGATCATATTACATATTTACCTACCCGTCAGGAGGCCAATAATGAATATTGAAATTCTGGATGCCCGTCATGCCGAAGCTTACAGACAGCTGCGGTTGGAGGCACTGGAGCAGTACCCTGAAGCCTTTGCTTCCAGTTATGAAGAAGAAAAAGATTTTCCGGTGGAGCGTTTTCACAAAAGGCTTACAGGAACAGATTCCACGACAATAGGAGCCTGGCATGAATCCGAATTGATCGGTTCGGTAACACTGGTCTATGAACGCAAGCCCAAGCTGCAACATCGTGCCAATATTATGGCCATGTATGTAAAACCGTCCTATCGGGGCTCAGGAATTGGCAAGGAGCTGATGCAGCAGGCGATTCGGACAGCTCGCAGCGCAGGAACTATCGAGCAAATCTATCTGTCTGTCATGGCACATAACGAGCCTGCCAAACGGCTGTATCAGGCACTCGGTTTTGAAGCCTATGGCAAGGACTGGCGTGCCCTCAAAATCGGACAGACCTATTACGATGAAGAATTGATGGCCCTCTTCCTGTAATTTCCGGTGTCTTTTGTCTACAGCGATTGATTCAACAGCAACTGCTGGCGCGCTGCCTCGGCCCGGCGTATACTTTCCTTTGTCCATGGCGGCGCAGACGGATCCCCAAGCAGTTGTTCACTTGTCATCCAGTAGACATCATCCACTTCTGCGGCGCTTTTGCTGTGCGCCTGCCCCTCTGCATATTCGCACAGAAATACAATATTAAGCACTGTTTGACCGGCATCCGTTCTGAATACCGAATTGTACAAATACTGCGGATTCGGTGCAATCCGGATGCCCACCTCTTCATCCACCTCGCGATACAAAGCTTCTTCCAGCTGATCGGTTCCCTGCTCATGTGCATCCAGCTTGCCACCAACCAGCGCCAGCGTACCACCAGCATGCTCTTCCTGCACACTACGGCGAATCAACAGCCACTGATCTGCGCGATAGATCGCTCCTTCCACATTAATAATACTCATCCCTATACCTCCTCTACCGTGTATATGGTTGTACGCTAGATACTACAACTCCCGTACATGTAGTAAATTACTGCGCTGCTATTCCAATACCGGCCGCATAAAGCTGCGCTCGTAGCTGATAATACAGCGTGTCTCATTGGCATAGGCATAAGCGGCCTGACATCCTTCATCGATCTCCATTCTGCGGCGGTACAGCTCATACTCTGCCAGACTGGGAAAACTGAACAGTGCATAAGCTATATTATTAGCGCCTTCATGAGGCAGAAAATAGCCATGATGCATTCCTCCCAGTCGATTTACCAGTGGAATCCACAGCTTGGCATAGTGTTCAAATTCGGGAACTTTATAAGGATCGATAATATATTTGAGATAACAGGTAATCATGATCTATTCCTCCCAATATGTATTTCCGATAGTTTAGCACACGCTGTGAAGACTGTCATAAAGCAAATTTAAAATAATTGTTTTTTTGCCAGTCGATTATTTTCATGGCAGCTTTCTCCGCTTCTTCCATACCCTCAAAGTCTATACAGCAAGAGATCATGACTCGTGAGGATCGTAATCTTCATGCTATAATGAGCGTATACAATAAGACGTGATCAGTACGTGCAGAACGTTTGGGTGCTGTAATGAACGGGACTGTTATACTTGGCAGCTTCCACGTTGGCAGTGCAGCAGACTTTGGTACGAAGATGCAGATGGAGGAAATAATGGGTTCAAATACGGACAATCTCTCAAGAGGTAAGCGGCCGCTGTATATTTCAGTATACGACGAGTTGTTTAAGCAGATCATGAACGGTACGCTGCCGGCGGGCAGCCGACTGCCTTCTGAGCCGGAACTTGCCAAACGCTTTGAGGTGAGCCGGATGACACTGCGTCAGGCACTCGCACTGTTGCAGGATGATGGACTTGTCAAAAGTTATCATGGCAAAGGAAACTTTGTAACCGGAGCTACGCATCGGGATGCCAGTCTGGGGTTGGAGAAGCTCGGTAACCCGCTTTATAAATGCCATACCGAAACAATCGATCGGGTTGAACTCAAATTCCGGCTGGATCTGGAAAGCGATTATACCCAGGAAGTACTTGGCCGCCGTGCAGCTGCTGTAGTTGCAGCTGAACGCTGGTATTGGAGTGACGAGCAGATCGTTGCTTATGCGTTTACCTTTTTGGCGATCGAGGCCGTCTCCGAACTTGGCATGGATCTACAAAATGAGCCGCTGCTGCTTGATACGCTGGAGCATGGTGTCTACGACCTGGCTAGTTCCTCACTGATAGAAGTCAAGCGTGCAAGCGCTGCGCCAGTGTCTGTACACAAATACAAAATGGATATTGGCGAAGGTTGTGATCTGCTGCTGGAAAGCGTACACATTAACGAGCAGTATCCTGTCTTGTATAACAAGTATTATATTCCGCGGCAATACAGTTCTATCCGGATTCGCGCCAGCAAATAAAGCAGTATCATCGAGAACGATTGAGCGACAAAGAGCGTTTTCCATTAACGGAAAGCGCCTTTTTGTTATTTCTATATCCTTTTACAAAAAGCTATGCTAAATTCCAGTGCTGATATTGGATCACAAGAAAACTGCCTTCGTTGAAAAGGCGGTTTATTGCTATTGTGTCCCGTTAGCGCAGCAACTTACTCTGTTGAATTTTGTGTTCCTCAATATACAGCAGCATCAGAAAAGGCCAATTGTATCTATGGCGGACTTTAAACGACAAAATAGTGCTGATACGCATAGCCCCATACATGTAGCGAATTAATGAACCTAATCCGACAACGCCCGCATAATATTGGATTTCGCCTCTGCTGCAATTGCTTCATTCCCATCATCGATTGCTTGCATCAAGATCAGTATAGGGATGTATACTGCGATTAGCCGCGCCAACATTTTCGTTTCCTCATCCGCTCCTCCGTATATTTCGAAAAACACACTGCGAGCGTAAGGTGGTAAAAAGCTATACGCAACGCTCAAATCGCAAGCCGGATGACCTACGCTCAGATCGCCCCAATCTATAATACCGGAAACGGTCCCGTTCTCATTCACAAGCATATTTTTGAAATGAAGATCGCCATGTAACAGTACATTTACCGCTTCGACACGGTCCTTTTGCAGGCTGCTCATATACGCTTCGATCACATCAAACTCCTCCGGCGATAAGTGTTTAACCACCTTCGTTAGAAAGCCCTCCAATTTCACTTTACGCGAAGCTATATCCGTCAAGTTTCGATGATCTTGCTGAATGCCGTACTTCAGCGCTTCCTGCACCGGAAACTCATGCAATCTCCGCAAAAATTTCGCCAACGTCTTCGCCGATAAAGCCCGTTGCTCTTCCGTCAAACCGATAGGGAAATCTCCCGGCACGTAGTCATAGCCAAGAAATGGTACCGGGTATTCGTCACTTGCTTCGCCATAAAACAACGGCTTCGGATAGGGGATAGTTATATATGTCTCCAGCTTCGGCAGCAGCTGGCCTTCCATACGAATCGAACCCATTGCAATCGCCCTTCTTGGAAACCGGAATACGTACTCGTCGCCGATGAGAAAAACAGTATTGTCCCAACCCCAGCCTAATCGCTTGACTTGCTTTGATGACAACTGAGGAAATTGTCTGCCGATCAGTGTACGCGCCAGCTCTTCGTTAACCCTCCACTCCGCATCCCATATATTCGTTCCTCCCATGAGTTGTCTGCCTCCTCGTTCCTCAAATTATATTCTTCTTATAGACCACTTATTCTTAATTATCAACAACAAAGTGTAACATAGCCTTTGCCAAAAAAAGAAGTTGTTGCATTCAGAGAAGTATGATATTTTATGTCTATACAAATTATACAAATATATATACAAGTATAGTATTTGTATAAAAATAAAACGCAGGAGTGAGCACATTGAATTATACAGATAACGGACGTAACTTTTTTACGGAGACGCCACATATCAAACCAAAGGGTGCCGAGATCGCAGAAACAATTTTGCTGCCAGGCGATCCATTACGTGCACAATTCATCGCGGAAACCTATCTGGAGGATGTTGTTGAGTTTAACCGGGTCCGCGGTATGCTCGGCTATACCGGTACTTATAACGGGAATCGTATCTCGGTCATGGGTACAGGAATGGGTATTCCGAGTATGAGCCTGTATTCGTGGGAGTTGATCCACGTCTTTGGCGTGAAGAATCTGATTCGCATCGGTTCGGCTGGTGCTATCCAGGATAAGCTGAACTTGTATGATATCGTGTTCGCTATTGGGGCCTCTACAGATTCCAATTATGCCAAACAGTACCACTTGCCAGGCTATTATTCGATAACTGCTTCCTTTGATCTGCTCGAAAAAGCCAAGCAGACCGCAGATCGTCAAGGACAGGCTGTACATATTGGCAATGTGCTGTCGAGTGATATTTTTTATAACGAAGATTCGACGGCTCTGAACAAATGGAGTGAAATGGGCATCTTGTGTGCAGAGATGGAGACGGCGGGTTTGTACATGAATGCAGCGCGAGCCGGAGTGAATGCGCTCTCGATTCTGACGATTAGCGATCATATTTTCCGTGAAGAAGCTACAACACCGGAAGAACGCCAGACCTCTTTTACACAGATGATGGAGATTGCGCTGGAGCTGGCTTAACACGGCTATTTATACACAAAGGAGCACACGTCGATGAATAAAACCCAGACTATACAAGCAGGCACAAATGAAAGCGTGGTCAATAAAAAGGATGGTTCTGTTCGATCGGATCTCTCAGCATCCGGGTCTTCTGTACAACCTGAGACGGATATGCAGTCAGCAGCAGAAACGCGCCGTCTCAAGCAGGCTATACCTGTTATTCTACTCTTCTTTCTTTTTGCACTGGTGATCGATAATTCATTCAAACTGGTCTCGGTTGCGATTGCACAAGACTTGAACCTATCAATGACTACCGTCAGCTGGCAGGCGACACTGGCCGGGCTGATCATCGGAATCGGAGCGGTTGTGTATGCAACGCTGGCCGATACAGTCAGTATCAAAAAGCTGCTGGTGACCGGTATTGTGCTGATCTGCGTTGGCTCGGTTATTGGCTTTGCTTTTCGGCATTCCTTTCCGATGATTCTGCTTGCACGCGTTATTCAGACAGCAGGACTGGCTTCAGCCGAGACGCTGTACGTTATTTATGTCACCAAATATCTGCCGCGTAGCGAACAGAAAATGTTCCTCGGGCTGAGTACAAGCAGTTATTCGCTTTCACTCGTTATCGGTGCACTTGCCGGCGGCTATATCTCGACATATCTCAGCTGGTCAGCGCTGTTCCTTGTACCTCTGCTTTCGCTTATTCTACTGCCTTTTATTCTGAAGTTTCTGCCGGATGAACAGTCCAGCCGCAGCCGTATTGACTTTGCCGGACTGATCCTGATCGCTTCGATCGCAACAGCAGTGATGCTCTATATCTCGGACTTCAACTGGCTGTATCTAATCCTATTCGCTGCCGCTGCTGCGCTGTTCCTGACTTATATCAGCCGCAGCCAACAGGCATTTATCGGTATCGAATTTTTCCGTAATCGTCGATTTATTTCTATTCTGGTTATCGTGTTTATTATGTACTCGGTCCAGCTCGGCTATATTTTCTTGTTTCCGTTCCTGATGGAAAAAGTGTACGGACTGAAGCTCGACAAGATCTCCCTGCTGCTGGTGCCGGGTTATATCACAGCCGTTATCGTCGGCGCCCTGTCAGGCGGTATCGCCAAAAAACTATCCAATCGACAAGCCGTATCCCTGGCGCTGCTGCTGATCGCTGTCAGTGTTGCTCTGCCTGGTCTGCTGCCGCAAAGTTCGCCTCTTATCTACGTATTATCGATGATGATATTCGCCGGATCATTTGCACTTATGTATGCGCCACTGCTCGACTCCTGTGTCAGTTCAATTCCTGTCGAAAAGGTCGGCACTGCTATCGGATTCTATAACCTAATGATCAATGTAGCGGCTTCGATCGGTATCACGTATACTGCTGCAATGACCGAAGCTCTTCCCTTTCAGCAAGTGCTTGTCATCCTGGGTGCGGTATCTCTAGCTGCCCTGCTGCTTTACACGCTGTTAATGGGACGTACCGGTACTCCAAAAGCATAACTATTTTTTTGCCGAGATTTCGACTCTGCGAAGTGACCTGCTGAAGAGCATTTTTCCAAGCGGGATCGCTTTGTATTGGATATAAAAAAGACCCGGAATGATGTTCCGGGTTTTTCGCATTCGAAGATCTACTATGAAGATTTACTGTAATGAACACATTTCGTTCCTTTAAATACCACCATCCATTTCCCATATATTATATAATTATCTTTTTATTAGAAAATCACTAATTTTCATATGAATTTATCTGCAATTATGCTGGTGTTATTTAAAGAAGCACTATGATAATTTATAAATCAGAAAGCGCTTTCAAAATAAAATTTCCACCTAATCCTGTACGGAAAGGAAGAATGTAATGATCAAAAGAAAGTACAAATCGCTGCTGTCTTTGACGATGGCTGCTGCTCTGCTCCTCTCGCTGATTCCTTCGGCTGCTTCAGCAGCAAGTGCGGAAGAAGCGGTACAACCCAAAGCTGCTGCTGCGACGAATATGCAATCTTATGTTGATGCGATGCAGCCAGGCTGGAATTTGGGCAATACCTTTGATGCTACCGGTGCGGACGAGACTTCCTGGGGCAATCCCCGCGTTACCCAAGCACTGATCAAACAAATTGCTGCGCAGGGCTATAAAAGTATCCGGATACCTGTGACCTGGGATACACATATTGGTGCAGCGCCGAATTATACGATCGATCCAGCTTATCTGAGTCGTGTAGAAGAAGTCGTCAACTGGGCGCTGAACGAGAATCTGTACGTAATGGTCAATGTACACCATGATTCCTGGCTCTGGATCAGCAAAATGGAAACCCAGCATGATACCGTACTGGCACGCTACAATGCCGCATGGAAACAAATCGCCGATCGTTTCAAAAACACCTCCAATAAGCTGATGTTCGAGAGTGTCAATGAGCCGCGCTTTACCGATGGCGGTACCAAAGACGAAGCCAAACAGCAGCAGCTGCTGGATGAACTGAATGTCTCTTTCCACAAAATTCTGCGAGCATCCGGTAGTCAGAACGCGACACGTCCACTGGTACTGTCTACGCTGGAAGCTTCTCCTTCTCAGGAACGTATGACTGCACTGTCCAATACCATGAGCAAGCTGAACGATGCCAACCTGATTGCAACAGTTCACTATTATGGGTACTGGCCGTTCAGTGTAAATATCGCCGGTTATACCAAGTTCAATGAAGAAGTACAAAAAGATATTACGACTACTTTTGATAACGTTTACAATACGTTCACAGCCAAAGGCATTCCGGTTATTCTCGGTGAATACGGTCTGCTCGGATTTGATAAAAATACAGGCGTAATCGAGCAGGGCGAAAAACTCAAGTTTTTCGAATTCCTTGGTTATTATCTGAAGCAGAAAAAGATCGCTACCATGCTGTGGGATAACGGTCAGCATTTCAGCCGTACCAACTACACCTGGTCCGATCCGGATCTGTTCAATGTGATCAAGGCGAGCTGGACCGGACGTTCTTCCAATGCGGACAGCGATCTCATTTATATCAAAAAAGGAACGACTGTACAGGATAAAAAAATCACCCTCAATCTGAATGGCAATCAATTGTCTTCCCTGAGTGTTGGCAGCACTACGCTGCAAGCCGGTACGGACTATACGCTCAGCGGCAATATCCTGACGATCAAAGCCAGCCAGCTGACCAAACTGACCACTTCCGGTAAATTCGGAGTAAATGCTACGATTACAGCCAAATTCAGCAAAGGTGCCAACTGGAAATTCAACGTTATCGTATATGATACGCCAAAACTGAGCAATGCCCAGGGAACAACCAGCGCTTTCAGTATCCCGACTGCCTTTAACGGCGATCAGCTGGCGACCATGGAAGCAACCTATGCTTCCGGCGGTAACGCAGGTCCGCAGAACTGGACATCTTTCAAAGAATTCGAGACAGCTTTCACACCAGTATACAGCAGCAATACGATCAAGCTGCAGCCTGCTTTCTTTAATGAAACCCAGGATGGTCAAGTCAATCTGAAATTCCATTTCTGGAGCGGCGCGATCATCAATTATACGATTACTAAAAGCGGCAGTACAGTAACAGGTACAGCTGCGCAATAATAATCTGTAAATAACAAAGGTATAAAATGCAAAAAGACTGCTTTTTCACCGGCAGTCTTTTTGCATTATTTCACATCAGCAGAATTGACCTCAAGTTGCTTTATATTACTTTGGGTATTGGATGCTGCATACTTTTTGCGCTCACTTTTGTCTTCGTGCACCCTTAATCCTCCAGTACTGTTGCCTCGACATGCTGTACCATTCCCTGATACCCCTGTACCGATTGGGCGATAAAAGACAACACCGTATCGCTCCAGCCATAAATATAAAACGTATTGTTGTCCTCAGGCGGTACCATACTGCTCTGATACGGTGCGATATCCACGATAAAAGCTTTGGCCTGGGGATTGATTTTGCGGCGGTATTCTCCAAGTTCCCGGTAAAAAGGGCTACCGGTATTCTGCTGTTCGTCGGTAATCATAATGATCTGATCCACTTTTTCTCCTAGCTCGATTAGGCGACGTACCGGCGCACCCGTATCAGTTCCACCACGTGCATGAATACGCTCTGCCTGACTCATAATGCTGTCCCGGCGCGAAGGTTTGGCGTCCTCTACCAGTGTATCGAACAGCCAGAACAGTGAGTTACCATCTGTCTTTTTATATAAAGCCAGCGCAAAAATCGATCCGGTCTGCAAATATTCACCTGTCATCGATCCGGAGATATCGAGAAAAATAGCGGTACGACCCGGCACATCCGGCAGATTGTCAAAGCTTAAATCTACCGCTTCGCGAAGTGTATCCCGCAGATCCGGATGGTCTACTTCTGCAAAAGCTTTTGCAAAACGAAACGGCAGAATTTTGGCTTTGCGCAGTGCTTCGGCGTCTGTCAGACGTTCCTGTACATATTTCAGATTCTTTTTCCGGCTGAATACATCATGCCGACTAAGCGTATTCAGATGACGCAGCAGCGCAAAAGCAGGCATTTCCTTCATCAGGGTTTGCCAGATGCCTCGTGTTGGCGTGATGGTACTTGTCACGACTTCATAAGGCAGCTTGCCTTCTTGAATCAAGCGAATACGCTCGTTATCATCGGTAGCTTTTTTGAGATTTTCCAGAGCTTTAATCTGCGGAAGCAGCGCCAGATTAGTCTCCTGACCACGCAAATAGCGGTAAAGCGCCTGCTGCCGAAGAGTAGTAGGCTTGGGATGTGCCGTAGCGATCGCATCGCCCAGACTGAATCCGCGTCCACGACCGTTATATTTCATTGCCCAGTACTCGGTAGTTCGGCCGAGGAACAGCGCCACCTGACGCTTGACTGCCCGGCCTCCCTGACCCCGGCGCATTCCTCGCAGAATAGTCAGAAAATCGGCCAGATCGGAAGGAATACGAACCACCTGCTGAAAAACAGAAGCAAAAAGATCCGGCCAGGCTCCTGATAGCACAGCCAGTCCATACAGCGGCTGCAATCGCATAAAACCTTCGTTGCGTGCGAATACCAGTGCTTTGGCCATAAATTCAGGGTTCAACTCCACCATGCCCTGATGAATCGATTGTGCTTCGGATAGCAGTTCCTGACTGTTCGCATAAAAGGTGTTGCTAAATGTATTGGTTAGCAGCAGCTGGAGGTACTCCTCTTCAATGCTGCGGTTATAAGCGACAAATCCTTCTTTGTTGGTGGTGGCGGCGATTCCGCTACCGAATAATTTTTTGGCATGACTCATAATGAGGTCCTCCTTGTGCTTGGTATGTATTTTAAAGGCAGAATCAGAAAGATGTTTCCTATGCTGCTTATATGTACGATCCGAGGAAAAAAAGAAAAAAGGGCTGCTCTACCACTGAGCTATTCCGCAGCACACACATAGCGGAAGCTGGAGTCGAACCGGCGACAGGCGAAGGAACCTTTTTGGGCGCCTCGGATCGGGAATTGACGTTGGGTGGTTGTACGTGTGCTTTTGGAAGCACCGCTTCGAAAAGAGATTCTACCACTCCCTCCGGTTAAGAAAGGAGATCTTGAACCACCGCCTTCAGCGGTCGATCTCCCTTCTTAAATGTCGGTCGTTGGTAGAATTCTCTTTCCTCCGCTCCGTGCAGGTTGCTTCTTTACTGCTGATCTGCACAACCTTGTAGTTGTGTAGTAGTTCGGGACGGGATCCATTTTTGTTACTTGGTGGAGTTAATAAAGCTTATCTGATTGTTTATGAATATAGTAAAGCTATTAGAGTGCAGTGTTTATTATGGTATTTTACTGGGTTAGTTGCTGATTAAGAGTGTTTGGTTTTGTGCTATTTTATTTGCTTGTTTGTTCTAATTGTCTATTGTGTTGTGTGATTTTTGCGTTTCAATAGTACGTGTTTACTTGGGAAACGATCTTTTGTATACATGTGTAGCTTTTAGTTTGGAATGTCTTTTGGTTTAAGTTTATTTTGCAAGTTCTACTTCTACTTCTACTTCTACTTCTACTTCTACTTCTACTTCTACTTCTACTTCTACTTCTACTTCTACTTCTACTTCTCAAATTATGACGCGGATCGATAATAAATAAACATACCCGAGGAAATTAAGGTGAAAAGGTTTTATACCGCTCTACCTACTGAGCTATTCCGCCATGAACGGCGGAAGCCGGACTCGAACCGGCGACCTGTCGATTAACAGTCGAAGTAACCCTTTCAGGCGCCTCGGGTATGAGGGACAGCAGCTTGATCATCGGCTGGCGACACACTGTTTTTTCTGTAGCTTGTGGCTTTGGATTGCAGTGATAGGCCGGTTGATGTTAGCTGTCATGTTCCCTTTGATGTGCTTATCTTCTCATTTTTGGGTACCAGCGAACAGGGTAAAAGTATGGCGACTTTATAGAAAAAAAGAAACGATAGCCTCTTTTCCTTTTGCCGACCGGTTTGTAAAAAGGAATCGTTTTGATACAATAAGAAAACATTTTGCGAATAATTACGTCTGGAGATAGAGACGATATAGATTGACTGTAGATTGATGGAGGTTGACCCTATTATGGCTAAAGAAAGCTTTGACAAAGAAATCCAGTTCCTGCGCCTGCTGGCGCTGACCGGGGGCAATTATGATCGGCAGCAGTTTGCTGGCCGACTCGGTATCTCTGTACATACATTTGATAAAACGATCCGCCGACTGAAAGAAGTGAATGGAGATGCCGACTTTGCCGACCTGTTCCGGTATAACTATGCGGATACGGCTGAACCGGTGCTGCTGTTTCTGTATCGGGCCAAATCGATGAAAGAATCCGAGAGCCGCCGACTGCCGATTATCCTCACTGCACTCAAGCAGGAGCCGATGACTGCAGCCGCTTTGCTGGATGTATGCGATGAGCAGCTGATAGACAGTGCTGCTGCTCCGCCGGATGAGAAAACGATTCGTTCCGATCTGCGTTATCTGGAGGAAATCGGTGTGATTCGCCGGGAACCGAGCGGTCGTCCTTATCGCTACCGGCTGAATAATGACCTAACCGATTGTCTGACCAGGGAAGAATTGATTGAACTATATGAATTCGTGGATATTATGGCAAATACACAGATTCCATCTGTTCAGGGCTATCTGCTGCGCGATAATCTCAAAAAGGCGATCAAGGCAACGGTCTCCGAATCTCCGGATGACAGCTGGCAGGAAGAGTGGCTGGAGCCATTCAGCTACCGTTATCATTATGACGCGCGTATTCTCGATGAAGCGCATCTGTATACGCTGCTGCGCCTGATTCGTGAGCATCGGTTTATTTCTTTTCAGTACTACTCTCCCAGCCGCAAGCGCAGTTATACGGCACAGAATACGAATCCACTGTTCAGCCGGGACAATGAGCCCCGTCGTCAGCATATGCTGCCGCTGCGGGTAGTGTATGATCATCAGTATGGTCGTTGGTATCTGCTGGGTACTACACCGGGCGGACGCATTGTTAAATACCGGATGGATGGCATCGTGGATATTACAGCTGAACAAGAGATCGATGCACGGTTATGTGAACAGTATGCAGCCAAGCTGGATGAGCATACCCGCTACAGCTGGCTGGTCGATACCGGCAGAACAGTTACGGTACGGGCACGCTTTTTCAAACCGGCGCCGCCACAAAATGACTTTATCCAGGAACGGGTACGTATGCAGGGACAATGGGGGCAGATTGTAGAAGAAGATGCACACAGCTTTATTTATGAAATCAAGGTAAACGGGTATACCGAAATTCGCCCGTGGCTGCGAAGCTTTGGTTCGAGCTGTGAAGTGCTGGAGCCTGCTGCATTGCGGGAATCCCTGATCGAGGAATGGAAGGAACTGATGAACGACTATGAATCTTTTTGAGAAAATATTCAGCTACCAGCTGGCTTCCAGGCTAGAAGAAACGGCTACCTATACACTCACCTCCCAGGAAAGAGCTTGGCTGAAAATGATGCTGGAGCAGCCTGCTGCTGCCCACGCACTGGATCTGCAGACTTTACATAAAATTGGAGATTGTCTGCTTGAAGAAGAGATTCCCCAACTGCAGCAAGCCCTGACAGAAAAGGCAGGCTCTGCTGCTGGTCAGACCTATTCTCCCCTGCTGCGTCCACTTCGTCTTATTATGCGCCGTCGTCAATCGATGGAGATCCGGCGGCTGAACAAACATGGACAGCTTATCCTCTCCCAGTATGGAGTACCATGGAAGCTGGAATTTTCTATGGCACGGCGTGAATGGTATCTGCTCTGGTACAATATGCGCACCCGAGCGGCGATGACGACGAGACTAGTTCATATTCAATCGATCACCGAAATACCGCTACCCCCAGACCAATATGAGCCAATCTGTCAGCGTATGCAGGACATCTGCAGTGTAGAACGGCAGGAAGCGGTGATCCAACTGCTACCGATGTACAATATGGAATTGACACGCATTTTGCATGCTTTTTCCTGCTTTGACAAACGGGTCGAATTTGTGGAGCAAGAGCAAACGTATTATATCTATCTGAACTTTGCCGGCAATGAAAGTGAATATGTACTAAATCGCCTCCGTTTCCTCGGCAAGCGCGTTCGTGTAATCGAGGGCGACCATCTAAAACGACGGATGCATGACACTGCGACGCGAGCCTTGGCACGGTATGGTCAGAATGCGGATAGGCATGATATAGATTGAATAGTTAAAAGTGTGTGAATCAGTCGGCTGCCTTTTCCCTGCTGGATATAAAATCCATGTTTACTGTTCTGCAGTATAGCCAAAACAAAAAACGCACTCCTTGAAAGGAACATTGATTTATCCACGCGTTTACCGAGGGATTGTCCAATGTTCCTTTTAAGAGTGCGTTTCATGTCTTCGCTGTCTTCTATATCGATATTCGATTATTCACTCAGTGAAGCATTTGCCATCTGAATATAAGCAGATAGTCGGAAATAGTCCGGAGTGATCGCTCTATCTTCCTGTCCGAGCAGTATCGCCTGACCTGTACTACTCAGCTGATTCAGCAGACGGCACAGTTCATCCATATGCAGCTGCTTTGCACGTTCAGTGTAGGTACCAAGCTGTTCCAGATCTCCAGAAGTCAGCTGGGTCAGACCACGCAGCAGCATTCCATTCAGCCAATCCTGAATAGTATCGGTTATCTGTTGAATTTCCTGCATCTATACCTATCCTTTCCAATCATTCTGTTATTCATCCAGCTTCAGATGTTGTATAGATGTGTCTTTGAGGAAGCTGATCGGATACAGATGCTGTCCATCGGCACGTACGAGCACTTTCATCTTACTGGACATTTGCTCAGGGGCAGTCTTTTCCAGCTTGCGAATCGTCTGCTTCCATTCCTGATGGTACGGAATAACCAGCGTGACCAGGCTGCCGCCTTGCAGTGTGGCATGAATCAGCAAATGCTGTAAAGAAGGATCGAATACAGTATGTTGAATCGAATCCAGTGTCAGCAGCAGGATACGAGGCTTTTTATAGCCAAATAAAGCCACCCCGGTGTGCTGCTGAATACATTCCGGATCTTCCACTTGATAATGGCCAAAATTTATCTGTTCGACCGGTACTCGGTCTAGCCTCTCGATCCGGGTTCCTTCTGCTGAAGATATTCGGCGATCCCGATTGATTTTGATATTCCGGAAATTCCACTGTCCTGCAGCCAGCTGCTTCATGGACAGGCTCGCTCGCCATGGAGAACGCCCGTTATACTGGGCATCATAATGAAAAGTATTGCTTTCGTAATAGATGGGTCTGGCATCTGTATACGTGTACATCTCTTCATCATCAGGGCAGTACAGGTAATACGTGATACCTCTGTAACCCGATCGGGTCTCCCACGGCTCGGCACCCAACGCATATAATTGAAGCTGTGCCCGTTCATAATAACGGCTGCGGAAGCTGCCGACCAGCTGTGCTCGCTGACTGGCGGTTAGATCCTGTTCCCAGGCTTCCAGCATCAGATAAGTCTCGGTTAATCTATTCATTAATTTGTTCATATTAAAACGAACATGACGGGCAAAGAAAAGCTCCAGCTCTCCCCGGATACTGCGCAGCGCCCGCTCCAGATTCGGTAACTCTTCGCTTCGCGCAGTAATCGCGAGTGCCTCCAGTCGTGCCATTACTGTCTGCGGCAGCCGTGCCAAGCCGATCTGACTAATATCGGTCAGCAGCTTGCGGCATTCTGCCACAGCGCTGGAGGATGTCGGTGCCGGATAACTCGATTCTTCCAGCAGCTGCTGTTCTTCGAGACCATGCAGTGCACGATAACGCAGGATCGCTTCCAACTTGTATAGCGATACACGGTTATCGCGTACATTGCAGAGTGCTTTGGTCAGATCGGGATCACGGGTAAAGGATACCTCGATCTGCTGGAGTTCCATTCTCACGGTCAGCAGTGTATCTTGCGTAACATGAATCTTTTCTTTGATGCTGAGCCTGAAATCGACTTCGGCTATCTGTGCCGTCGTATAAGAATGAAGCAGAACAGACAAAGGAATGTCCATCATCCATTCAAATCCCTGCTCCGGTTGTTCGGAATGGTTGGAATGCTCAGGAGACAGCTTCTGTTCCTGTTCTGCCGTTTGTTCGCTATCTTCTTGCTGTGTTCCCAATATTGAATAATGCTGTTCATATAGAATCGCCAGCAAAATATGGCGACAGATCTTATCGGAAGGACAGCTGCATACAGACTGCTCTATCGTATCAGCCAGTGTACATATTGTGCCATCACTCAGTGTGCACTGTACCCGTTCCTGCTCTGTCCATGTGTAGTCGGCAGTAATGCCTTTGTCCATATCTTTGAGCGCACGGTTATACAGGCCTTTATTGGTATACCGAATCAGATAATCCTCGGTGCATTCAGCGATAAATTGACGAAATCGTATGGGAAATGGCTGCATGCCGTTCCTCCTTTTCCCAGCTTGCCGGTCTTGGTAGCCAATGATATAGACTGTTCATAGATTGCTGGGCCAGCTCAGTCCACTTGTCCAGCAGCGCGCAAAATATCGTATACCGTTTCACTAAATACCCTGCTTGGGATATTGCCCAGCGGTCTCGCCTGGGTCGGATCATAATAATGATAGCGGCTCGAACTATTTTGTTTGTAGAAACTGAGTGTCTCCAGCATAATATCTTCCATGCCTTCATAATAAGAAATGCTGGTACCATTAAAATGCAGCTGTGCTACCAGATCACCGTAATCTTTGTACAGATCATAGTATACGCCTCCATCTTCGGCCATACCTTTGTACCAGCCGTACTTTTCCAGTGCTTTTGGAAAAGCGGTTGGAGAAAATTCATCCTGCGGCAGTCCTGTCCACTCCTTGAGTTGCCGCTGTTCTTCTTCTACGACATAGATTTGACGCTCCAGCTGGGTAAATGGCTGACTGATCTCATAATCTTCCAGCTGACTTTTCCAGTCTGCAATCTGCTGTGTAGTCATTTCCAGTGGATGAACCAGACCAATAGCGGCATCCGGCTGGGGTTCGTACTCTTCTTCCTCTACGGTATTGAATGTACCATCATCCATATAACGGAATGTCTCGGTCAGCTGTCCATCCTTATAAATGCCCCAGATCAATCCGACAGCAAACTGGCGCATAATCACATTATCTACAAATAGATCCGACCATTCATTTTGTGTCCACAAACGACGTTTGGAAAGTGACTCTTCCAGACGCTGCGCTTGCAGAGTAACCATGGTTTTGAGATCTTTTTTAATTTGTGTAAATCGTGCTTTGGATTGCTTGGCCAGCTCGGGATCATCTTTTTGGGAAGGTGCAGGCATACTTTTGACTGTTTTACCATTTTCTTCATTGATTACTGTCAGCTGCAGATCACTGTTTACTTTGACGGTAAAAGAACGTTCCCCGTAGCTAAGCTGCTGCTGACCCTTTCTATCAAATCCGAGCGTCGTGATCAAGCGGTCGGCCAGCTGCTCCGCTGTAAGATTCATATTTTCTGCAGCCAGCTGCAGCGCCTCGGTAGCAGCAGTCTTCACCTGGCGATTTTTGATTGTACGGGACAAACGGTCGATCAGCATCAGTGCCGAGACATCGTTCAGATAAGCCAGTACTTTGACCGTCTCGGCTGCAATAGCCCCACGGCTGCTTTCGGTCCACTCTTTGATCTGGTGACCCAGCAGATCCATTAGACGGCGATCACCATACAGGGAGGCGAGATACAATACCCATTTTTCCTTGGCTGCTGCTCCATGCTGAATCCATATCTGCACCAGCTCCAGAGCAAAATCTGCCAATGATGCGGCAGTAGCGTACTGCTTGATTTCCTGAAGTCGTTCATTAGGAGCTGTTGTGTAATCAAGCGACTGAAGCAGCATATAGCGCTTGATTTCATCATTGAGCGGATGCCCGTCCTGATGCTGCAGCTGCGGTAGACGTTCGATAGGCAACCAGTCCAGACGGCTGCGCTTTTTGGTATCGCTCGCGGCAGCCAGTGCAGCATGCGCCTGCTCGGGGCTTTGTCCGAGTGTATCCATAAATACCTGAATCAGCGTACGGAAAGTATCGGATTTTTCCTGTTTTAGCAGTGTGGTATACGCTTGCTCCGCGTGATCGCTACTGCGTAGCGCATTCAGTATCATTTCCTTCACATCGGCTTTTTTCTCTTTTTGGTAAATATTCATATACAGTTCATGATCTGCTGTACGGGAAAATTGTACACGGGAGAGCGCATTGATCCGTTTGGACGAGTCGCCCAGTCCCAGACGAATAGCTTCGGACAACTGATCCGGACTCAATTGCTCACGCTCTGCAAATAAAGTGTCCAGTACAGCGGCTCTGCCATCGGTAGGCAGCTCGTTATAATAAGCCAGACTCTCCGTGATATGGCTTCGGACAAGATCTGCATAGACCGGATCCGGGATAGAAATATAATAATAATTGCTGTGTCCATTTAGCATCAGCATGTTTTTCAGCATATTCTCGGTATCTATCTGCGGATCATTCTCATATACTTCTAGCACACGCTGTCCATCGAAAAACGGAGAACGATACAGCAGGGATAATGAACCCAGCATCCATTCCGGCTGGCAGGCAATTATAATAAACCGGCGGAACAAATCAGACTCTATCGGCAGCATGGTGACCGCTGTCAGCAATACACGGCCTTTGGGATTATGGCCGGTTCCATTCCAGATAGAGCTTACCTGTTGATCCTTGAGTACAGTCTCCAGTTCGAATTCACCGGTCAGATAGCGACCCAGCTTGCGTCCTGCGGTATAACTGTAGATTTTATTCGTCAGTACATCCAGAACCAGCTGTTCCAGATAGTGATCTTCGGCTGCGATAATATTCTGTTCAGCCAGCACTTTGTACATGATTGCTTTGACTATAGGCTGTCTGGCAATCTCTATACCACGACGTGTACGATCCGGCTGGGCGAGCAGCTCGGCTCGGATCGTATTCCAGGAGGGCATATAATAATTCAATTCACGCTGTACCATTGTAATCAGATCGTATGGTTCTTCCAGCGGCACAATGCCTTCAAACATCTGCATATCGGTAGAACGTCTCTCCAGTGAGGTGAGATAATAACTTACCTCGATTGGCAGCACGGTATACAGATGACGAATGGCTTCTAGCAGCGATGTGCCTTCGGCTCCAGGCTGTTCCAGCAGCTGCGTCTTGTCTCCATGGCTGTTCAATACATAGAAAAAGGCAGCATGTACCTGCATCATTCCCTGATAAAATTGTTCCCGGCTAATATTTTTTTCCTCGGGTATAACCATACCGCCAAAAGCGTTCTCGCGTATTTTTGTCTGCTGGCTTTCCAGAAAGGCCGGTTCCAGATCCAGAGCGGACAAATAATCATTCATCGGCATTTTTCCCAGTACTATCGGTTCCACAATCTGTTTCAATTCCAGTCTCAACTGCTCTTCATTGCCGGTCAGTACTGCCTGCAGCAGCGGCGGCAACTCCTCTGTCACTGTATTTACGAACTCGGGTTCCAATTCGCCATACAGCTTCATCAGTTCCAGCAGCTCCACAATCGTATCGAGTCTGCCAATCATATTTTCCCCTTTGGCAGGCGACTTTCTGTTTAGGGCTGCCTGTTTCATTTGCCGCTGGATAACGCCTTCGATAATTTCGCTGCCTGCATATTTATGCAGCATACGAAGCGCTTCCAGTCCTTTTTCTCTTCTATGTACAGCATTGCTGCCTTTGGCACTCAGACTGGTCGGCTTGATATATTCTTCCATACACAGACTGAACGGGTCCATATAATATCGCTGCTGCCACTGGCTACTCGTCAGAATAACTACCGCTGCTGCTCGGTAAAAAGAATCTCCCCGTTCCTTTTGACCTATTTTCTGCAGCAGTTCCATAGTGCGGTAACCATAACTGTTGGAATTATGCATCATCGCCGGGAATTCGTCTGTCTGTCCACTGATATAATCCAGAATAGACTGCTTCCGATCTACGGAAAGAGAATACTCTGCCGAGCATGCCTCAGCAAAACGAGCCAGCAAAGGATCTGTCGATTGATTGATTAACATGGTAATTCCTCCTTCGTTTATATAGGGATAGGCCTATTGATATGAACGGATCAGATCGGTCAGGTAATGATTTTCCCGATCCACTCCGCCAGCTGATTCGGTGTAATCGCGGCTACATGTGCGCCCATATCCGCAAGCCGCCGTGCTGCTCGCTGATCATAGACAGCTCCTCCTTCAAAATCAAGCGCAGTCAGCACCAGCATCCGGCAGCCTGCATCGATAATATCGCGGCTGGCCCGGTACATCGGTTCTGCTGCATAACCTTCTTCCAGATCACTCACAAGAATAAAAATAGTCCGTGCCGGATTCTCGATCAGGCTCTCGCCGTAACGCAGAGCTTTGGCAATATGTGTACCGCCGCCCAGCTGAACACTCATCAGCAGATCAACCGGATCTTCCAGTCGGTCTGTCAGATCCACTACTTCGGTATCAAAAATAAACAGATGTGTCTTGAGTGCATTGAGACGATAAAAAATACTGGCCATCACCGAACTGTAAATCACCGAGTTCATCATACTGCCACTCTCATCGACAGCAATAATAATATTCCAGCGATTATGCGGCTGAATATTCCCATCAAAATACAACCGGTCGACAACAAAGCGGTTATTGCGCTTATCGTAATTTTTGAGATTTTTTGCAATTGTTTTTTTGAAATTCAGATTACGCAGTGAACGTGAACGACTGCTGGTGTAGCGGCTCCGTCTGCCCATAATGCTGGCTTTTGCATCATTTTCCAGCTGACGACGCAGATCTTCTACGACCTGCCGGACAATTTCCTTGGCACTCTGCAGCACTTCGCCTTTCATTTTGCCTTTGAACTGCATAATATTCCGCAGCAGATTCATATTGGGTTCCATGGATTCCAGTACTTTTTTGTCACGCAGCAGTTCATTGAGTCCATAACGATCCAGCGCCTGCTTTTCCAGAATCTCTACCGTTTCATGCGGAAATAGCTTGCGTACCTGGCTTAGCCAGCGGGGCACAGTCAGCTGTGAAGGGCCTCTGCCTCCGCTGTTGCGCTCCCGGTATCCCTGATCCGCGCCATATTCGCGATCATACAGATAACCCAGTACTTCATCCATTTCCTGATATTCAAATTGTGCCGAATCGTAGCATTCGCTCTCATTCAGTGATGGTTCGGCAGAAGGTCCGAGCAGCAACCGCCAGCGATTCAGCACCTGCCGGTCTTCGAGCGGCTTGTCCGGCTGTCTGTTCAAATCAGTCTCCATCGACTCAGCTCCTCTCGAATAGCACGATCCAGTGCCGCCGACTGCTGCAATATGGTTTCGTCTACTGCAGACCCGGCTAATGACCCTGATCCTTTTTCAAACAGACTGCCGACACGATCGGCGATCCGGTCGATCTCTGCCGGTGTGAAAAAGGTAAAGGCCAGTCTCAATTCCGGAATCATGCGCAGAAAATCTTCATGCGGCAGCCGGGAAAGCAGCGTATTGAGATCGTCAACCAGTGCATTATCATACAACAGAACATCCCGTGCAGCAGCAAATACGCCCTGCAGATAGGATGCCGTATGCAGCATTTGCTCTGGTGTTCCCTGCATATATGCACGGGCTCGCCGGGTAATCTCGGCAGGGTCCCGCCCGTCGATCCGTGACAGGATGGCCATACATACCCCTTCTAGTCCCGGTGGCAGATCAGACACGGATAACAGCTCGGACAGGCGATCCACCAGCGGTTCCGAGGCAAATGTACCATCGGCGGATTCGGCGAGCATATATAGTTGTTTGAGTGCCTGTATTACCTGCGACTGCTCATCCTGGTGTATATGCTGCAATCCTGTAATTTTGGCAAGAGTATTATGATAGGCTTCCTGCAGCAATTCCAGCAGGACGCTCTCCCGATGAAGTCCCAGTAGTCGCCGATGCTCATAAATGCGTTCCAGAATAGCTACGGTGCGGGATAGCGACAAAAAGCTGCCATCCTGCCGGAGTGCTCTGCCCACCTGCTCAAATAATCGATCAGCGCTGTCCTCCAGTCCCATAAGCAGTACACGCAGCAGCCAACTCGCCGCTTCTTCGCTATGATGGGCTGGCAGCTGCCTGATTCGTTCTTCTGCCCGGTGAGCTGCCGCTTCGCGAATCGTTCCGCCATGAATAGAATTCTCGATCAGACGTGCTTCGGTATACGAAGAGTACGTATAGCTCCATGTCTCCCGCATTAGATTCACGTCCCGATAGGCCACCCAGTCGGGTCCGGATTCCAATGCGCCAAATTCCGTTTCCAGAAATACCATGCAGTGCAGCAATCGGCTGGTCTGTCGGTGTAACGGTTTGGAGTATAGTTCAAGCACTTTCCTGTGCCTACCGGTAGTGCTAATCTGCAATTTGCATTCGGCGGCAAGTCGTCTGAAGTCTTCAACAATGGGCACGGTAAATGTATTAGGAGCTACTGTTCCGATCCGGTTGCCTGTCAGCATACGGGATAATTCCTCCAGCGACTGTCCCGAAGCCAGGGTATGCTCACCTTTGATAAAGGTAGAGACTACACTATCTACTAGTTCGTAAACGCCGCCTTCCGGTTTACCGCGCAGTATTGCCAATCCCTGAACCATCCCGTAGGCTTCAATCGCATCACTGGTAGAGATTTCTTCCTGCTGCTTGCGCAGTACACGCATCAGACGAGAGAGCATGTGAATTGCAGTCTGCTCGTAAGCAGATGCTTTGCTGTTCTGCTGCAGCCTTTTCCAGATCTCGGCATAATAGCCTACATAGGGCATTCCGCTTGCATAGCCATTTAATCGATCAGCTTCTTCAAATGTATACACCATCGGATAGATTTGTTCCCGGTATTCAGCTGGCTTTACAATATGCGGCACATCGCTAGGCAGGTTGTTCGCCGGTATCTCCAGCAGTCCATACGTATGGAATCCGCCTGTAATTACCAGAATGCGTTCATACTGTGCTTTTGCTACTAATATTCGCTCTCTCATATGCTGTTCCCGGGCAAGTGTACCTTCCTGTTCCAGCTCGTCCCGCGAATAGCAAAAGCGGGACAGAGAGCAGTATACAAACACACTGCGCATAAAATCCTCGGTACGCTGCTGCGCCACTCCAAGTTCAAACATCTTTTCCCATAGTTCATCAAAGCTGCGGCAGTTCAGTCTGCGACAGAGTCTGCTGATAAAGGAAGAACCGGTGAGCAGCTTCTCGTCCTGATAGGACACTTGCTCCGCAGATTCTTCTGCCGGTCGTTCAGTCACCTTTTCCCTCGGCAGCGGTCGATCATTCAGATCAATAAACTGTGCCGGAATCCCCAGTTTGGCTGCCTGTCGGATCGCTGCATATTCGGGCGAATAATCCAGCAGGGGAAAATAAAAAGCAGCCTTTTCTTCGTTGGTCTCATATGTATAGTACAGGCTGACCGGAGCTTCGGTACGCTCATCCGCCAGTATCGGGATCAGCGCATTTCCACTGATTGGTCCTTCAATCAGAATGATCTGCGGCTGATAGTCATTAATAACCTGGAGCAGATGATACGAACATGCCGGACTGTGATGACGAATCGGAAAATGTACAACCTGCTTCTGCTTGTTATATACCTGCTGCGCAAACAGCTGCTGTAGTTCCGCCTGCTCTGCTGCCTCCTGCGGAATCAGCCGATCCATTTCTTTTCCTCATAATAGGCAGCCCACAGCTGATCTTCCCGGGCACGTTCCTTGATCACACGGGAAAAGTAGGTTTTGAGCGCAGCCAGATCTTTTTCATTCTCCTTGGCGACAGTACCGAGCATATTCTGCACCAACCGATCCAGCGTTACATTTTTGTCTTCATAATAATAGGAAGTCATAGCACTCTGCACATAGACAGATACGGCTTCGGCTGTACTCATAACAGCCTGTGGTACATCAATTTTGTAGCCTTCCCTTGTCATGCCGGTACGCAGCTCCATAAAGGTCGTTGCCAGCAGCTCCACGATCTCCAGATCGATCGGCATATCAATCCCGCTGTGAACCAGCAAATTATGTGCCTGACTCTCAATAATACGCGCTTCCAATTTGACATTGCTGATCGGACGAATCGTCTCGAAGTTGAAGCGGCGCTTGAGGGCACTGCTCATCTCATTGACCCCTTTGTCCCGAATATTGGCTGTACCGATAATATTAAAGCCCGGCTTGGCAAACAACACACCGCTTTCCAGCTCGGGAATATTCATTACTTTATCGCTCATGATACTGATCAGACTGTCCTGCGCCTCGGATGGGCAGCGGGTAATCTCCTCGAATCGAGTGACTATGCCCTTTTTCATTCCATGGTATAACGGCGAAGGAACCAGTGCTTGCTCAGAAGGACCTTTATCCAGCAGCATGGCATAATTCCATGAATATTTGATCATATCTTCCGTGGTGCCTGCCGTACCCTGGATCGTATTGGTGCTTGTGCCTGAAATAGCAGCGGATAGCAGCTCGCTTAGCATGGTTTTGGCGGTACCCGGTTCGCCGACCAGCATCAGTCCGCGGTTGCCGGCAAGTGTCACAATAGCCCGTTCGATTAAAATATCATTGCCATAAAATTTGCGGGTAATAGTTACCTCTTCTCCATCCAGCCGGGCTGGCTGCTCGCGTCCGATAATAAAATCACGTATGTATACAGGTGACAGCAGCCAATTGGGTGGACGCTTGCCGGTATCTTCCTGCTGCAAAGCCTGCAATTCCCGGGCATACAGTACCTCGGCAGGCGGCTTCATCATTTCCATTGTTGTGTATTCCCCTCTCCATATAAGATCATATGTTCCCATTTTATCATAATTGCACCTTATAATGCGAATCCCTCATCCAAAATAGTCAGAACGTCACTGGCAACAGTATACAGCCAGCTTACTGTTACAGGCCAAAGCTTCGTACCTACGAACCAGTAATATTACCGCATGATTCAAGATCTATTTTACGCGGAATAGAGTCCGACTTCCAATTATCATTATAGACAAAAACTCCTTTGATCCGAAGATAAAGGAGTTTTTGCCCAAAATAAATAAATAAATAAATAAATAAATTCGATTACAGATATCACATTGTATTTTCCAAAATCTTATTTTCCGAAAAAATAATTATCCGTGCGACTTTCCTCTGTCAGTCGACAGCCAGCCGTTTCTCCAATCCGGGTACATAGAGCAGCAAAAATACCGAACGCCCGATCCCGAATAATATAAAGCAGGCCCATAAACCATGGTTGCCATACATCGGCACCAGTACCAGGCAACCGATAATAAACAGTATGACTGACAGCAGCATCGAGTTACGGACTGGTGCAGTCATCGTCGTCCCTGTGAAGATGCCATAAAATACAAGTCCAAAACCTGTCGTCAGCGGGAACAGCAGCAGCCAGGCATTGTACTGAAGCGCAATATTTACTACCGCTCCATTATCGGTAAACAGGGCTACCAACTGTTCTCGTCCGATCAGATAAATAAGTGTTAGCAGTATAGCCGTGACAGTTGTCCATATCCACGACAGGGTCAGACTGCGTCGCAGCAATAGACCGCTGCGGGCTCCTCTGGCCTGTCCTGCATAGATCGAACTCGCATTTGCCAATCCATCAAAGAAATAAGCCATCATATAATGGATTTGCAGCAGTATGGAATTGGCTGCCAGCACTTCCGGACCGAATGATGTGCTGCGGGCTGTAAAAATATTAAACATGGTAAGCAGACAAATCGTTCGCACAAGCAGATCGCTATTCGCCCGGAACATTGGCTGCAGCTGATTCCAGGCGAACATGCCTTTTAGGCGAATCGCCTGACGATCCATATAAGGAGACCGCCAGACAAAATACAATCCTGCTACCAGTGCCAGTGCTTCCGCGAACAGAGTCGCTGCTGCTACTCCGGCTACGCCCCAGCCCAGCCCCTGGGTAAACCAGATCGCTAGCAGCATATTCACTACGTTCATGGAAATCTGGGTGATAAGTGTTTGCCGAATATGTGACATGCCCATCAGCCAGCCGATTAGTACATAATTCAGCAGCGTAAGCGGAGCTCCCCAGATACGAATATGAAAATAAACACCTGCCCAGTGAGCGATATCTGCGTCCGGCTGCATAAGCAGCAGCGATGCTTGCAAAATAGGGATTTGCAGCGCCACAAAAATCAGTCCAATGACCAGTGCGATCATCAGCGGCCGCAGCAAAGCAGCGACACCTTCCTGGAGATCATTCCCTCCTCTCGCCTGAGCAGCAAAACCGGATGTACTTACCCGCAAAAAGCCAAACAGCCAGTACATCGTATTAAAAATCAATGTACCGATCGCTGTGCCTCCCAGATAAGCGGGATCAAATAAATGTCCGACTACGGCTGTATCCACCAGCCCCAGCAAAGGGGTTGTAATCGTCGATACAATTAGCGGCAGACTGAGCAGTAAATATTCTTTGTGTGATGGACCTTTATGTATAGCAGTAGATAAACGACTCATTTCCAGTAACCTCCAGCAGCAATCTGTACTTGTTATACTTGCAATGCCTGCTTATTATAAGAGAGAGTTATTAATTTGTAAATATTACGATTAGTCGCTTCTTTTATATAACACACAAAAGAAGCCTCCCTATATTCCGGAGGCTTCTTCAAAAACAAATCCATATTCTCTGCATTATACCTGATAAAAAACAGTCTGATTACGACCATTTTCCTTGGCCTGATAAAGAGCAGTATCTGCATGCTTGAACAGCTGCTGCGCTTCGGCAGTTCCTTCCAGCGAAAGGGTAACACCGAGCGAAATCGTAATTTTATGTCCCATCGGTGTAGGGAAAATCGCCGTCGTCTGGCGAATCCGCTCTGCAACCTCCATAACTTCCTGCTCTGTAACTTCATACAGCAGAATCACAAATTCCTCTCCGCCATAGCGGAAGCAAAGATCTTCGGTTCGTACCTGACTGCGCAGCACACTGGCCAGCATTTTCAGCACTTCATCACCGGCCGGATGACCATACGTATCATTTACCAATTTGAAATGGTCGATATCCAGAATAATCACCGCAAAAGAATACTGATTACTCACCCAGTTGTCTGTAATAGACTGTAATGCACGGCGGTTCAGCAGGCCGGTAAGCGGGTCTTGATTGGCTTCGCTTTGTAGGCGTTTTTCCTTTTCCCTTGTTTCTTCTTCCAGCATCATAATGGCATGATGCAGCTGTCTGGCTTCATAATTCCAGCGGGCGAGCTGAGGACGGTTTTTGCCATGATGTCCGGCAGCCAGATTCTGTGCATAGGCAGCAAGCAAATAAAGCGGCTTGCCCAGCCAGCGGGACAGCCAGAATATAAGTAGCATAAATAGGATAATAACCGGCACCAGATAGACCAGTGTGGAGCGAATCAGATTGCTGGAATAGATATTCGTGTTCTCAATCGGTGTCTGGAAAACCACTCCCCAGCCTACATTGGAAATAACGGAATACCCCGCCAGATACGTACGATTTTTGGAGTTTTCGACGACTTGTTTGCCGCTTTTGCCCTGCATCAGCGCCTGTACGACTTTATTTTGCTGTACATTGGTATTGATCATGGACGAGTCCGGATGATATATAATATTCCCCTTGCGATCGACTACATAAAAATAAGAGCCATCCGTTTTCCTGCTGTTCGTTCCAAGTAGTTCTTTTAACTCATTTTTCTTTTGCAAATACAGCGCACCCGCGAGCATTCCCTGGTACTGACCCGAATGGTCAAACAACGGATGGGTCATCAATATAATCGTCCGGTTGATTTTGCCAATGTACGGACTGGAAATGGTAGGACGCTTGGCTTCCAGAGCATCAATACTGATTTTTGAAGTAAGTTTCGTTCCGGCCTGATTCAAGCTTGCCGGTGAATTCAGCTCAATCGTCCGATTGGGCCGGATCAGAAAAACAGCATTAAAAAAACTGCTCGAATTACGGAAATAATCCAGATTGTTTTGAGCCAACTGCTTATTCTGCGTGGGGTGGTTAACAATATACTTCGCACTTTCATCCAGGGAGTGCTGCATGGCAGAGACCAAGGATTCCGTGATATGACTGAGTTCTTTGGCGTGAATCTCATTTAACTCCAGCACCTGCTGTTCAATCGACTGCCGTTCCTGAGTATAGCCGATAAAAAGACAGGAAAATAAAATTAAAAAAGAGGTCAGAAAAGCCAGACCGCACATAAATGTTGATAGCCGGATTCCGCGCACCTCGGGTTGTGTTATTTTCTTCATGGCAAAGCCCCTTTGATACCTTCAATTAAGACTATTATCGGTTCGCCACGGCTCTATAATAAGTATAATCGGTGTATAAAAAAGGAATACGTACTTTTCTATTTTGGATAGGAATCAAAGTTCAATCTCTCTGATAATGCATGCCCGATTGCCATCAACAATCACATTATCCGGCACATTTTGGATGACCACAGTTCCCGGAGCCAGAAAGCAAAGATTACCAATTCGCACTTCATTTACAGCCAGAATCGTACAATCAAATATCTAAAATTGTATAGTCAAAATTGGAATCAAATAATCTCCATCATCCAAATTTTAATTGATTCTTAAAATTGTATGTAAAAAGTTAATAAACCCTGTTTATTCTATCTTTTAAGGGGTAATAAACAAGGTAACAAACGATATTCATGGATGTTTTTGTAGTAAAATGTGATAACCCACAGATTGCAACCATACTTCAAGACTAAGGAGAATGTGAAAGTGAACGTATTTATCCAGGAAGCCATTCATAACCAGGAACCTCTGAACATTCATCTGATCAGTGGTGAAACATATATCGGTACATGTGAAGCTCATCATAATCCTAATTTTTTTATTATTCATACTAATCATGGAGCACTGACTTTTCCGTATTGGACAATCAAACGTGTAAAGCCTGATACCCAGCTCCAGCATTGATATAACATAATCCTCCTTCTTAGGTGATGGAGTCGAATTAAAATTCGGCCTTTTAGCTGTTCCCCCGATTTATTGTATAGTTCGTCTATATAGTAATCCATCCACTCTTCTTTGACGCATTTTGTAACCAATGCCTTGTCTCTTACTCTTCTATTTCTTTTATCATTTATTTTCTTTCCCTTACTGGTCTTGTGTTTAATGCAGTATTATATAATTTATTCCAATCGCATAGCGTATCTATCGTGGGCCAGTAACCAAATTGCTGGCCTGTTTAATTTTTGTGCTGTTTTGTATACCAGTTGTCAGATCAGAACACAGGCTTTTTTCTGATTATAGGCATACGGTCGTCTTTTCCGGTTTTGTATAGCCATACACAGAAAAAGCAGCTCCCCTGAATCGGGGAACTGCTTGCAAATGAATATTCAATAGTACACGCAATATGGCTTAGTATTGTGATACCGTTACTGCCGTATTGTCGCCCAACAGAGCGAGATTATTCTCTACTACCTGCTCGCCGTCTTTCAGACCGCTGGTGATCAGTGTCTGGGAACCGGACTCGCTGCCTATAGTTACTTCCTTACGTACGGCGTGGTCTTTGTTGATTACATATACATAAGCTTTTTTGCCGTCTTTCTGGATGGCTTTGCTTGGTACAATAATACCCTGTTTGGCATTTTTACCGACAAAGCTCACATCTGCCAGCATACCCGATTTTAGTTTGCCGTCTGTGTTTGATACTGTGATTTTAACCGGATAACCGTTACCGCTCGCATCCATCGGGTTGATATTTTTCACTTTACCGTTGGTTACGATATTGGAGGAAGCGACACGTACCTGTACCTGATCACCTGCTTTGATATTGTTGATCTCATTGGCAGGAACATAGATCAGCATATTAACGGTACTCAGATTCGCAATAACCAGCGAAGCTGCCGAAGGAGCAGCCATCTCGCCTACTTCGGCATTTTTGGTCGTAACAATACCATTGATTGGCGATTTGACTACGGTATCGTCCAGGGAATCCTGAGCGATCTGTACGTTTAGCTGTGCCTGATCCAGTTTTTGCTGGCTGGCTTCGATACCAGCCGTGCTCTGGGAGACTTCCAGTTGACGCTGGGCGTTGCTATATCCGGAATTGGCATTTTCAAAACTGCTGGTTGCATTTTCATAAGCCGATTTGGCTGTAGACAATCCTTTTTGAGCAGTAGACACTGCTTTCTGGGCAGCAGACAGCTGCTCTTCTGCATTGGCTTTGCCATTTACAGCATTATCATAAGCAGTCTGTGCGCTGACTGCTGCAGCCTCAGCCTGCTCCAGCTCTGCCTGTGTAGCCAGTCCGTTACTTGCGAGCGACTGGGTACGTGTCAGTGTAGATTTGGCATTAGTCAGAGCTTCCTGGGATTGTTTGATTGTATTACCTGCTGTGGAGACAGCTGTCTGTGCTTGCTTGAGAGCTGTCTGTGCCTGGTTTACAGCACCCTCTGCCTGATTGATGCTGCCCTGAGCCTGATTAATAGAGCTTTTGGATGAAATAATACCGTTTTTGGAACTTACAACTCCGGAGCTCGCCGAGACCATACCGGTCTCGCGAGAATCCTTGGCTGTATTTACGCCTGCTGCAGCTGCTGATACATTGGATTTGGCAATCTCCAGATTATTGCGCAGATCATCGTCTTCGAGTTTGAGCAGTACCTGTCCTTTTTTGACTTCGGCACCTACATCTACAGCGACAGCAGATACTTTGCCGGAGATTTTAGGCATAATATTGACGGTGGCTGATGGTGTTACGGTACCGGTATAGATTTCACCCTGTCCGATAACACCCTGCTGTGCCTGGGCTACTTTTACATTCACGTTCATGTCCTGGGCTGCCTGAGTGCTGGCATTGCCGCAGCCGGACAGGACAACCGTACTGAGCAACAGTGCCCCTGCAGTTACTTCCCATTTTCTAATCTTCATTGGTTATTCCCTTTCTTTCTATCTAGAATATGAACCGGCAGAGACACCGATTATACTTTGCTTTCCTGAAGTGTTTCTTTGGCCGCTTTGCGTCTGCTGATGAACAGGAACACAAACGGTATAGAACAGAACAGCGGGATCGACGATACCAGGAAGGTATCCGCGATTCCTCTTGAATAGGCATCCAGTGAAATCAGACCTGATACGGTCGATGTCCAGGAGCTACCCAGCATCGCCTGGAAGGACTGCGCCGCATCCGGCGTAATCGATTCGGAGATCTGCTGGCTGTGCAGCGCTGTACGGTTCTGCATCAGGAAGGTCAGGATAGCAATCGCCATCGAGCCGGCAATCGTACGCACCAGATTGGATGCTGTCGATGCTTTACCGACTTTGTCCCGTGGTACAGCGTTCATACCAACCGTAGACAATGGCATCATACAGATTCCGATTCCCATCCCGCGGAACATCAGCACAATCTGCAGCCACAGATGCGGAGTCTGCGGAGTCAGGGTGTGCAGATGGTACGTCATGATACTGGTCAATGTCAGACCGACCAGACCGATCGGTACGATACCGATTTTGTCGAACAACTTCCCTGCAAATGGCATCATAACCGCCATCGCTATCGCCTGCGGCAGTAGGATAATACCGGTGTGTACCGGAGATACCGACTGAATATTTTGCAGGAACAGCGGGGACAGGAAAGTACCGCCATACAGACCCATCATGACAAAGCTCGATGTAATAACACTAATAGCAAATTTATAATTCTTGAACAATGAAATGTCGATAACCGGATTCTCCTGACCGCTCTCAACGAAGATCAGGAACACCAGTGCCCAGAAAGCGATAAAGAACAGGCCGACAATTTTGAAGGAATCCCAGCCATCGGTGGAACCGCTGGACAGTGCGTATAGCAGTGTACCTGCACAGGTTGCTGCCAGCAAAAATCCCAGCAAGTCGAACTTGACGATAGCCCCTTTGGGTGGTTCCTTAATCAGCAAAATGACCATCAGAATAGCAAATAATGCGACAGGCACACACACGATAAACAGGAAGCGCCAGTCGAACCATTCAATCAGATAACCACTCAGCGTCGGGCCAATTGCAGGAGCTGCCATTGCGGCAATCCCCCAGATCCCGAGCGCCATACCAATCTGTTCACGCGGAATAATTTTGTAGACGATAGTCATACTCAGCGGCATAATAACGCCGCCGCCCAGACCGGCGATAATACGCGCCGCAATCAGCGACGTATCGCTCCAGGCAAATATGCAGAATACAGTTCCCAGTGTGAAGAGACTGAGCGCTGCGATCAGAAACTTTTTATATCCGATCCGCTGCTCCATGAATCCCGTAATCGGAACAATGATCCCCGAAGCCAGTGTATAGCCCGTAATAACCCATTGAATTTTCGTCGTGGTTGAACCCAGGTCTGTCGTCAGCTGAGGAATCGCCACGTTGATCAGACTGTTATTCAGAATGGCGACGAACCCCCCAGTACAATGGCAAAAAAGGCTAACCAGCGTTCTCTGGGTGAATCACTGGGAGGAGAAGCGGCGATTTCATTAGTAGCCACTAGATACCCCTCCTTCTTAGGATGTGTGAATTTTTACTTCAACGTTACTGCCCGGAATCAGCTTCAGATCTTTCGGTACGCTGAGTGCGATTTCTACCGGGATACGCTGGGTGACTTTGTTAAAGTTACCGCTTGTATTGGTTGCCGCAATCGAGGCGAATACCGAGTTGGATGCTTGTCCTACTTTGCGTACTTTACCCTGAATCACCTGGTCGCCCGCAGCATCAAGTGTAATATCCACGAGTTCGCCCGGTTTGATACGGTCGATATCGGTTTCTTCAATATTGGTTGCTACGTACAGATTTTTCATATCCGCCATAATGGCAACAGCGGAGCTTGGGGAAGCAATCTCATGTTCTTTGGAATAGACTTTGATTACTGTGCCGTCGATCGGTGCGCGCAGTACCGATTTGCTGATTACGCTGGAATCGAGTCCGGATACATTTTGCTCGGCGATCGGTTCGTTGCGTGTCAGTACGTCGCCTTCTTCTACATCGATATGATCGATCTCTGCCGTGATTTGCGGCATAACTTTGTATTGATCCGCCGTAATGCGGGCATCATCGCTTTTTACATAATGTGCGCCTTGATACCAGTAGTAATACACCAGCGTGCCGCCGCTAATAACCAGTAACACGACTAGAATGGATAAAACAATCTTTCTACTCACTTACTCCACCTCTGCTGTTCAGATAAATTTGGTCATTCTACAGACATGCTGTATAGGATTGGCTGATATATCCAATTGTCAACGCAACATGCCCAAATGCTAATTCTTGAATTTAAGATAGCTAACACCAGTATCCTATCATCTCCGGCTTACTACGCTTGCCTACAAGAATATGTACCTGCATCCATACTTTCAAGCTGTTATTCTGGCGTACCCTCTGATGATGTATACAGACCCCGTTTCAACAGATCCAGTTCCAAAGCAAAATTGCGAAGCACTTCTTTGTCATCCGCTTCTCCTGCAAAAAACTGGATAAAGTTCTGGATAATAATCGCCCGCAAAATTTTGATTAGATGAAAAAGCTCTTTCTCATCCCTGATATTCAGTCCTGTACGGTTGATCAGACTCATATAGCTCCGGTAAAAATCGCGAATCCGTTCGGTGGTCGTGGGATTTTTCACATCCAGAATCAGCTTGTATTCTATCTTGTAATTCATGTTGAGGAAAATATTACGTGCAAAATCACGATGTTCATGATGCATAAACCGGTGCAATGTCGATTCAAAAAACTCTGCCGACGAGGCAAACAAATCGCCTTTGTGCTTGACCGCCATAGACATCATCAGCTCGCGGTTGCTGGCGCTATGTTCCTCCAGAATGTAAAAAAACAAATCTGCCTTGTCTTCAAAGTACTGATAAAAACTGCCGCGCGGAATACAGGCGTCCTTGATAATATTGGCAATCGACGCATCCGCCAGCGAAGCTCTTGAAAATTCGCGCATCGCTGCATTCATCAAATTTTGCCGTTTTTCATCCGGCAGATTAAAAAAGGTTTTTGTTGGCATACATTCACTCCACTGCCTCCTGCAACCTCCGGTTGATGATGCCGATCAGAGCTTGCTGCTATACGCAGAATATTCCATCAGATGTAGGCAGGCATAATTTGTTGTAAAAAGTTACATAAAGAATTATATGTGACACGGTGTCATGTGTCAATGTTGTTATTGAAATTAATACATATAAAGTGACAGATTGTTGTTATATACATCCTTTTTTATACACTTTTATAGATTATTGACGTTTTTTGTCGAATGAAGACAGGAAGATAATCTCTAGGTGGGCTGATAAAAACAAAACCTTGATACAATAAAAAGCCAATCATTCTCATATCTGCGAGCAGCAGACTGATAACAATTGGCATATTGGGTAAGATATATAGTTTTAAATCGACAGGCTACATAGGAATACATAGTTGTCGCACGATGACCGGTCAGCATATGATATCAAACAGCTGTTTGCTGTATACTCCCACCTGAGCTACCGCTGTCCAAATCTATAACTCGTGAACACGAAAATGGACACCGCGGTGCTGCTGCCGCTTGAGATGGTACATCTGCTGATCAGCGTAACGCAGCAGACCGATCATATCGGCAGCATCGTCCGGATAAATCCCCAATCCGGCAGCAAAAGAAACGGGAATTTCGATATGATCCTGCCGGAACACCTTGTCATTCAGCAGCGAGAGTCGGGTATGTACCATCTGGGCAGCATCACTATGCTCCGGACAGCCGAGCAGTAATACAAACTCGTCACCACCGATGCGGCCGATGATATCACCTGGCTTTTGCGCCAACGTGCGCAGTAGACGGGCAATATACTGCAGATACTGATCACCGGCTGTATGTCCATGGGTATCGTTAATAGGTTTGAAATGATTCAGATCGATCATTACCAGTGCAAAACGCTCGCTGCCCGCCATTTTTAGCTGCAGTTGCTCTTCTACTGCTGCCCGATTGTACAGTCCGGTCAACGTATCATGATGCGCATTGTATTTGTAATTTTGCTCGGACTGGATCAGACGACGCTCCGTTTCCTTGAGCGGGGTCACATCTGTCAGGTGCAGCACGAACAAATCTTCATTTGCTCCGGTGAGCAGATCAATACCGGCGACCAGATCGAGACCACTTTGCCCCTGCTTGGACACATGCATCTCCAGATGATGTACACTGCCCTGCTGCTCCAGACAGGAAGACAGTATTTGCTGAAGCGACTGCCCATGGGCAAATTCAAAATGCTGCGGAATCTGCTCCACCGGCATATCGGCAAACCAGCGCCGTGCACAGGGATTGATTTCCTTCACGTCGCCTTTTAGATCCAGCATCAAAATAGGATTGGGCGCAGACTCGAACAGAATCTGAAACCGCTTGTGATAATCCGGCATAATATTGTATTTGCCAATCAGATGACGCAGCCGCATCGCCCATACCAGATAACCGATAAAATAAAAAATCATCGATACCCGAGTTACGATTACTCCGCTTTGCAGCAGTGTCGTAATAAGTGCAAATGTACCGAACAGCTGAAAATCATTAAGCAGCAGCCAGCGATAGATGATTTTGCGCCGCGGCTCTGCAGTACGTAGCCAGCTGAAGGCCAGCAGCAGCACAGACAGCAAAATATACCCGATAATAAACGTGATCGATACCAGCAGATACGTTGGATGCAGCGGACTGCGGCCATCGGTTACATGCTCGTTATACAGTACATGATGATCCCAGGCAACCAGAAAGTAGAACCATAATCCATAAGGAGACGCGTATACAAGCGGCAACCATTTCCGAAATCTGTGCGTGACAGCGTCGCCCAGCAAAATACTGAGATGTATCAGCGTACAGACGAACATTAGCAGCGCAGGCGCACTGCCGTACAATACCAGCTGCATCTGATGCTGCGGCAGCAAAGACGTTTTTAAATATTCAAATAAAAAGTACATGACCAGCGCCATCATCATCAGGGCGGCTACACGATTGATGCTACTTTTGCGGTTGCGATAAATCAGTGTAATTGCCATATAAAGAAAAAAGTAGGTGGGTAGCTGAATCGTCAAAAAATCCATGAACAGATCGTTCATTCAACATGGTCCTCTCAATGTGGATATCCCGAATAAAGCCTATACTACTTTCCGATTTACATGGTCTTTAATGTTTGTCGCAACAGTATAAGTTTCTATTACAAATATCGTAAGGAATTAAAAGGCGTTTGACAACAAAAATCGTCTCAAAATGTAAATTTATTATTCTCTGCTGCATCTGTCTGGATAATGTCCCAGAACGAGGAAAAAAGCAGACCCCCGGACGGATAGCAGACGGCAATCATTATTGACTGCCATCTGTATCCAACCCATGTCTGCTTGTTAGGATTATATGCTGCTTGCTGCCGATCTATATCAACGCAGGCTATCGGACAATGCAGTGAAAATAACGCCCAGCGCGTGCGCACCGGCATCCGGATAACCGATACTGCGTTCGCCAACCGTACCTGCACGGCCCATGCGGGCTACAATGTCTTTGGTCTGCTCGGCACCTTTTACAGCTGCTTGCGCTCCCCGGGCAAAAGCCGTCTTGAGATCGGTCCCGGACTGCGCGCTCTCGGACCAGGCATCTGCGCAAGGAACAAGCGCATCGATCAGTGTCTTATCACCCACGACCGCTCCCCGGCCAAATGAACGTTCGCCGGTCGACTGGATTCCTTCTACAGCAGCCTGCATCATTTCCGCAAATTCGGCAACCGTCACTTCCTGTTTGTCCCCCGCCGCTTTGCCAGCTGCCCGGAAAGCAGAACCCCAGATCGGACCAGATGCTCCGCCGCAGGCTTCCATAATAATCAGCGATGATGCATTCAGAAAGCTGCCTATAGTCAGATGATCCTGCTCCAGAACCTCTTTCCATTCCCGTTTAAGCTGGCGGAATCCTTTGGCGACACTCATTCCAAAATCCCCATCTCCTGCATGGGAATCCAGATCACAGAACGGCACTTCATTATCGATAATAACTTCGCTCATCTTATCTATTAGATAAATAAGATTGTTCAGCTTCAGCGTATCTCCCTGGATTACTGCATCTTCTGCAGGAGTCTCGACCTTGTAAGAGGGATGATCGGATACCGGTTCTTGGGCAGCTTCCGTATAGGATACAGGCTCAACCGGGCCGGATACTTTGAATGCCGGAGTATCGCTTTCCCTGGACAACAATGTTTTCAGCTCATCATCCAGTTTCATAAAGGTCAGCGATATACCTGCCATATCAATACTGGTCATATAATTTCCGACAAAAGCGCGGTTGATCGAAATCTTTTTCTCTGCCAGTTCACGGGTAACTGCATGGTTGAACAAATACAATTCCTGCAGCGGCGTGGCACCAAATCCATTTACCAGAACAGCGATTTCGCCATCATAGCCTTCGTTCAGCTGCATATCTTTCAGTAGATCATGCACCATGCGCTGGGCCAATGTATCGGCCGAAGCCATCTCGTCTCGCTCGATCCCCGGCTCTCCATGAATACCAACGCCATACTCGATTTCATTCTCGCCCAGCTCGAAGGTCGGCGAACCTTTGGCAGGTACGGTACACGAAGTCAGGGCAAATCCGATACTGCGAACATTAGCGGCAGCCTTCTCGGCAGCTGCTTTGACAGCTTGCAGATCACGCCCTTCTTCTGCCGCAGCACCCGCAATTTTATGTACAAGCACCGTACCGGCGACACCTCTGCGTCCCACTGTGTATAGACTGTCTTCGACAGCAATATCGTCGTCCACTTTGACATAATCGACAGTGATGCCATCTTCTTCGCACAGATAGGCGGCATTTTTGAAGTTCATCATATCACCGCTGTAATTTTTGATAATAAGAAGCGCGCCTTTGTTGCTAGCGGTGGATTTGATCGCCTGATATACCTGAATCTGGGATGGGGAAGCGAATATATCACCGCATACCGCAGCATCGAGCATCCCTTTACCGATATATCCTGCATGTGCCGGTTCATGGCCGCTGCCGCCGCCGCTGATCAGTACTACCTTGTCTTGCGGAATGTTCTTTTTCTTGATGACTTTATATTTAGGGATCAGTTCCAGTTCGGGATGGGCCAGAACCATGCCTTTGGCCATTTCCAATACCATGTCTTCCGCTTTGTTCATTACTTTTTTCATTAATGTACCTCCTCTGATCTGTAAGATCGCTATCAATTAGGCTGCTGCACAGCAACAGATGCAAACAGTATATATTACCCTTCCATTCGTTGTTTGCCGCAGAGGTTCGGCAAGCAGCCTGATCACAAGCATAAGTAAGTACAAGATGCCATACGTTAGACGCTTTCAGTAATGAAGCAACCGTCCCTGATCATTCCATTGTCCGTACATTTTATTATCTTTGGTACAAGTAATAAATTTGTTCAAGCGCTTTTGAAAAACCAGCGGTTGATGGACATACCTCTGGATTGTATCGATACGAATATGACAGTAAAGGGAGGGAAACGCGATAAAGTTCGCATAGACTTGATCTTCCTCTCTCAGCCGCTGCCCGATCAGCTCATGAATGTGAAAAGAAGCAGGATTCATATCCGGTAGCACTTTCCTTCCCTCCTCTTTCATCAAACCGAGCTTTTCAAGACGGCGCACACGTTCTTTATTTAATTCGGTCCATGAACTTGTCGAGCTTCGTGGAGAAAAACGCTGGGCGAGCCGATGATCGGAGATTTTCTTTTTGATTCCATCGATCCAGCCAAAACACAGTGCTTCCTCGACAGCATCCAGATATAGCACTGTATCCGCCGAAGGAGTTATGCTGATCATCACCCAGCAACATCTGGCAGTCTGACTGTTCTCTTCCAACCAGTTTCTCCATTCTGCCCGGGTACAGACCATAATCAGATTTTCAATTTCGATATTTACCGTCTCCTTTTTGCATAGTATCCCGCCAATACGTTTTGGCTATTCTTGAGATACAGGATCAGGCAGAAGGAATATGCGGCTGGTTCGTATACCAGTAGAGTACATAATCTGTCATGGTGGAAGCATGGCCCAATTGACGCAGCATGGTTGAGATATTGCCGCGATGATAGGTTCCGTGATTGGCTACATGCAGCAGAATCTCCGATAAGCTGACTTCGCGAATACCTGCATAGGGATTATCAACCAGAATGCGCTGCTCCAGATCGGTCTGTTCCTGCAAGCAGGCATGATATTGCTCCGACAATTGATGGAGCACTTCTTTATACGTCCCTATGTCTGCCATTACCTGCGTAGCAAAAGACATACAGTCCTGCAAAGCTTGCGCCATATTGGCACCTGTCATTACTCTGTACCACATCTCGTCGACAGCATACATATGTGAGAGGGCATGCGCAATCGTCGGAAAAGAACTGTTTACCTCCTGATTCAGTACAGTAGGCGGAAGTTCGGCGATTCGATCCAGAATAGTGCGAGTAGCCCAGATGTGATAATTGAACATTTCTACGGGGTGGTTGGTCATGGATAACATTCTCCTTTGGTGAAGCATGAATGGGGTGGAAACTGTTATCATTATAAAAAAAGAAGTATGACAGCAGTCTGTCATACTTCTTCATAGAACCGTAGCGCTTTTTGTAATTGTTCTCTGAGAATACTGCGCAGTCCAGTCGGTGCCAGCACTTCCGCTCCACTGCCAAAACTCAGCAGAACCGACCAGAGCCAGCGGGCTTCCAGCGGCTTGTACACTTGAATCCGCATCGTCATGCTGCCATCTTCATGAAATTCCCTGTCCAACTGCTGGAATTGATCCAGTGCTTCCGCCAACGCTTCCGGCTGTACCCGGATCACCACTTCTTCCGTATCGCGAGTGGCATCGCTCCATTCGGTACGGCTCCATCCGGTTATCCCGTTTCCTTCCGGTACGGCATGATTGCTCTGAAAAGGCTCCGCCGTCAATTCCATATCCATCATACGTGAGAGACGGAATTCCCGATATTCCTGTCGATTCCGGCAGTATCCGTACACATACCAATTGCTGTATTTGAAATAAAGATGCACCGGCTCCATCTCGCGGGTAGTACGTATGTTATCCGCATTAATATAACCAAAACGAACTACCTTTCGCTCTGTAATCGCTGTACGCAAATGAGCAAGCACATGAGGCGCCGTACGTCTTGTCTCCAGATCAACAGACAGACTTGGCGGATGATGCTCCGCTTCGATCGTCTGCAGCCGTTCAATAGTCTTTTGCACATGCTTGTCTTCAAATACAGAAGACAGACTGCGCAGCACGGTGATCAGGGAAGCCACATCATAGGAGCCCAGCAGGCTTTTGTCCATTTTGTAGCCCTGCATCATGCCATAACCGCCATGGATACCTTGATGCGATACGACCGGGAATCCGGCAGCACAGATCACATCGATATCCCGGTAAATGGTTCTGGGCGATACCTGAAACTCCTCGGCGAGTGTGGCAGCAGACAGCACCTCGTGATTCAGCAGTTTGTAAATGATCGAGATCAAACGTTCCAGTTTCATGTAACGCTCCTTATCCTACAAATAATGACTCACTACCATCGACATAGATGATCGAACCGCTCACATGCGCGGAATCATCCGACAGCAGGAATAATACGACACTCGCGACCTGATCGGAGGTACCGTTTCCTTCGGGCAAAGGAACCGTTCCGTCCGGGTATTCGACCTTTTTAACTTTCATGTCTTTCATCTCCGGCATCTGGTTGCCGGTGCCCTGAATCTTGGTCTCGATCGTTCCCGGCGCAACGATATTCACCCGGATATTATACGGCGCCAATTCAAAAGCAGCCATTTGCCCAAAAGCGGCAATCGAAGCCTTGGATGTACTGTAAGCGGCAAAGCCCTGCTGGGAAAATACGCGCGTGCCGCTAATCGAACTGGTAAGTGCGATACTGCCTTTACCCTGTTGCTTCAGATAGGGAATAATATATTTCACACTGGTAAAAGCACCTTTGACGTTATTGGTCATCGTTGTGTCCCACTCGTCATCCGGAATAGCTTCGATCGGCCCGACTACGCCGAGGATACCGGCATTGGCAAACAATGCATCAATCTGGCCCCATTGCCTGGTAATCTGCTCCAATGCCTGTTTGTACTCTGCCGGTACCGAGATGTCAGCTGTAAATGCCAGCGCTTCTCCACCAGCATCTTCTATCATCTGTCTGGTCTCCTGCACATCTTTTTCTGTTTTGTTGATCAGCCCGACCCGTGCGCCTTCGGCAGCAAGGCGGATAGCTGCAGCGCGTCCAATTCCGGAACCTGCTCCGGTTACGATAGCTACTTTCCCATTCATCCGTTCTATATCATCCAGCTCCTCGGTTATGATAATTGCAATAGACTCTTTATGAAGTAAGCGTTATCTTGTCGAACCATTATTACCCCTGATGATGGGAAATGATTTTATTACGGCTATTCATTTCTTTACAACTATTATATGTAACAGCTGCTCCACTTGCAGCAGCCAAATATTTATTTAAAGCGTCATATACTTGCCGTATCTTGCCAGATACTCTTCTTTTTCCTTGTAGTCGGGCATAATTCCGCCCACCTTGCGCCAGAAAGAACGATCATGATTCATATGCAGCAGGTGGCACAGTTCATGGACAATCACATAATCGATAACTTCCACAGGTGCCATAGCGAGCCGATAATTGAAAGTGAGCTTTTTGTCAAAGCTGCAACTGCCCCATTTGGTCGTCGATTCGACGATATCGATACTTTTGGGTTTGACCTTCAGTTGCTGCTGGTAAGCGGCAATTCGCTGGTTGATCACTTTTTTGCAACTGGAAAAGTAGAACTTTTTGAGCTGGGTGCGCAGCGCTTCTTCATTGGCATCTGTCGTATCGATCAGTTCCTCCAACCGGTGCTCGCGACCCAGGTACATAAAGGTACCATAATCTTGATAGGTTCTCGCTTCCGGTGCAGGCTGCTTGCTGCCCAACCGTCGCAGATTCTCCAGCACCCATTCGCCATGCTGCTCGACGAGGCGGATAATAGCGTCTTCCGGTGTACCGTTGGGTGCTTTCACAGTTAGCAGGCCATTGGGATCGAGCTGGATCGATACTTTTTTGCGTTTGGAATACTGTACATTGCAGGATATAGTCTGGTTCTGAATCGTAATATTCATGGGCAATCTTCTTTCTTGTGGAATCTGTTGGATAAGCTCCTATCATAACATATCTTGCCGTTTCGGAAGCTATACGAGCTTATTGGACAGCAAAAGGACAGCACTAGTGTAATGTGCTGTCCTTTTGTATTTTATAAGCAAATGCTATATTGATCTGTCACGTGTCTCATCTAAAAATCTGTGATTATACTACCTGATCGGTTGGACGAATCAATACTTCATTGACTGCCACATGTCGTGGACGGGTCACGATATATTCGATCGCTTCGGCAATATCCTGAGCCTCCAGCAATTCGATATCGCTGAAGCTCTTCATGCTCTGCTCGCGAACTTCATCGCGCAGATGGGAGCTTAATTCCGTCTTCACGGCACCCGGTTCTACAGCAGATACACGTACGCTTTGACCGGCTACTTCCTGACGCAGCGCATCTGTAAAGGCAGCCACGCCAAATTTGGTCAGATTGTAGACTGCTCCACCAGCCATCGTTTTGCGTCCGGCTACCGAACTGATATTGATTAGATCGGTTACTTTGCGCTCAGAGATAGATGCGCTCCGTACCAGATGAGGCAGAGCCGCATGAGATACATAGAGCAGACCATTTACATTAATGGATACCATGCGTTCCCATTCTTCCAGCGGTGCTTCCGATGCCGGACCCAGCAGCATCACGCCTGCATTGTTGACGACGGTATCCAGGCGTCCATATTGTTCGACAGTACGGGTAACGGCCTGCTCGGCCTGCTTTTGATCTGTAATATCGGCTTCGATAACGAGCGCTTTGCCGCCGCTCGCTGTAATCTCTTCGGCCAGCTGCTCCAGACGATCTTTGCGGCGTGCCACTATGGCTACTGCTGCTCCCTGTGCAGCGAGTATCTTCGCTGTAGCTTCACCAATTCCGCTGCTTGCTCCTGTGATTAGTGCAACTGTTCCATGTAGTTTGGCTGTCATGTATAAGCACTCCTTTGGCAATCATATGATAGTTAGATATAAATGATAACTTGTGAACACCTACTAACTTTGTATTACCACCAGCAGACTACATTAATCACGTATCACAATTTTATTTTCCAAAACTTAATTTGAAAATACCAGCTTAATAATGGACATTCCCTGCTAATCCACATTGCTCATCAGCCTGTTTTCGTTGCTTGCTATTTGAGTAGAAAATAGACACGGATCATCAATACTCTATTCAATGAGCTGCCAATAGGCTGCTGTCAGGCATGCATATGATTTTTGGCTTCCTGCCATGGTACCGAATATCCCTGTCCCTTGGCACAAAAGATCGAAGAGGAGGAATAGAGCGGATCGGCTTCTTTGCGATACTGCTTGCGCTCGATCACTTCCTGCTGATTGTGACATGGCCAGTATCCATCAAGGGCGAGACTGATGATTCCTTTGCCATGGGTAAAAGAAGCCAGTTCTGCGCTATAGTTCATAAATGTCGCTACCGGCACTTTACCAGTCAGCAGACAATGGGTTGTCGTCATCTCGGGCGGTTCGATCGTTCCATGAGCCTGCTGTACATCCGACATAATCCGTCCCATATGTTCCAGCTCGGTCCGAATCCTGAAATGGTAATACGGCTCCAGCACAATATTGTCCGCCTGCTCCAATCCCTGACGAATCGCACGATAAGTCGCTTCACGGAAATCGCCGCCGCTCGTATGCTTGTTGTGCGCCCGGCCGGTAAGCAGTGTAATAACGGTATCCGTCAATCCCGCTCCTGTCAGCAGACCATGATGTTCACGTTCCAGTACATGCTGCCCCACCAGATTCTGATAACCGACTGCCAGCTGATCCGGGTGACAGGCATTACGAAATACAATCCCGCTTCCTTTCTCCCCCGGTTCCAGCTGCAGATGCACTTCGGCATAATGACGCAGCGGCTCAAAATGACCATACCCTATGACTGAACAAGTGATCGTTTCCTTATAAAGAATCTCTGGCGGCTCAAACGTAACCTGTAATCCAAACCGATCCAGCAGCAGCTTTTCCAGAATCTCCAGCTGGATCGCTCCCATAACCTGGATATGCAGTTCCTGCAGCTGTTCTTCCCAGTTTACGCCCAGCGAAGGGTCTTCTGCTTCCAGTTCGCGGAAAATACGCAGCACTTCCCGGATAGGTAGTTCAGATGGATAGCTGACCCGTGAAGTCAGCGCAGGAATTAATCGAAACGGCCGATTGCCTGCGTACTCGCCCAATCCGCTTAGCGGCCCGGCCTCGGTCAGTCCGGTGACTGCAAATAATTCCCCGGCCGATACATGGTCAGCCGGTTGGTGCTTCTCGCCATTATACATACGTATGCCGGTAATCTTTTCTTCCAGCACCAGATTGGACAGGTGTGAGGTATAGCTGAGACTATCTCGTACGCGAAGTATCCCCTGCAAGGCTTTGATATATGTAATCCTCGTTCCGTTCGTATCATGAGCAATCTTGTAGACTTGTCCGGCAAATGGGAGCCCGGCATCATAATTCGTGACCGTCAGTCGATCCAGCTGCTCCAGAAAACGTGTAATCCCTTCATCTTGCAAAGCCGACCCATACATGCAAGGATACAATCTGCATTCACGAATCATACGGATCATCGCCGTTTCCCACTGCTCTGTCGTCACTTCACCGTCCAGATAGGCACTCAGCAGTGTTTCGTCACGCTCTGCCAGAAAATTCTGCAATTCTTCATCTACCGGTTCATATTGATCGGGATGTCGGTATTGGGTAAAATCTGCTGCATCCGGTGTCAGCAGATCCCTGATCTCCTGCATCACTCTGTCTGCATCTGCACCGATCCGATCCATTTTGTTAATAAAAAAGAATGTAGGTATACGGTATTCCCGTAGCAGCTGCCAAATGGTTTCTGTATGCCCTTCGATCCCTTCGACTGCGCTGATCAACACTACCGCATAATCCATCATGCGCAGTGCACGCTCCATTTCAGCCGAGAAATCGGCATGACCCGGCGTATCCAGCAAATAATATACCGATTCGCCATATTGCATTACAGCCTGTCCGGCAAATACCGTAATCCCGCGTGCCCGCTCAATCTCATGATGATCCATAAAAGTATCCTGATGATCCACTCTGCCACGGCTGCGAATACTGCGGGTATGATATAAAAGCTGCTCGGCGAATGTGGTTTTGCCTGCATCCACATGAGCCAGCATGCCAATCGTTTTATTCATAGATAGTCTCCCTGGTTCTGTTCATTATATCTGCTGATTCCGGACCCAATGGTTCCGGTGAGATAACAGCAGGTATTCTGTCTATTATCGCATATATTGGCTATCTGTCAGCATAGCAATGCCGGGCTCCTCTGTAGGGAGTCCGGCATCAGCAATCTTTGGTATATATTTTTATTCGGGCATCTGGCTCTGGATCAGCCATTCCCGGCACTCCGGCCACCAGAGGTCGTATTGGGACGATTCTCGGTGTCCCATATTCGGAATAAGCGTCACAGCTACAGTATTACGATGATCCGGATACATATCCGCCATTTCTGCCTGGAAGCGCAGTGCGCCATCTGGCGGTACATGGGTATCCTCTTCTCCGCATATAAAGTGAATCGCGGGATGATGATTATAAGCAGGCAGATGTGTCAGCGGGTTCAGCTGATTATACCAGTAAGCAGCATAGGCATCCGGCTCACCAGCAGGAACGGGCGTACCCGGTTGACGAATATCTTCCATGTCAGGACGCAGCCAGTCCGGCGTCGCGACAACTGCCGCCACTTTATGAATTCGGCTATCAATGCCAGCAGCGGCGACAGCGATATCGCCGCCCATCGATAATCCTCCTATTTGCACATAAGGATCTACCTTCAGCTCGTGAATAGCCCAATCGATAACACGCAGGGTATCTACCGTTGTCTGTCCCAGAATGGGCCACATATAGCGCCGAAAATTGCCAAATACTCTCTCGAATAAATCTTCTTCATTATCTGGACGGCGTTCACCATGCTGCCAGGCATCCAGACTGACCGCAACAAATCCTAGTCCTGCCAGCTCTTCCAGCATCGGTTTCATCGTTTCCTTGGAACCGCCAAATGGATGCAGCAGCATAACCAGTTGTCGACGCGAGGGGCTTATTTCCGGTTCCGACCACAATACAGGGATATGATCTACCCATGCAGAGCGGGTAACAACAGACTGTTGCTCATTCATTATGTAACCTCCTTGATCGCCCAGTTGTACTGAACCGGACCATGTTATGATTTCGCTTGCATATGCTTTATCTACCACTACCTCTCTTCTCCTTAATCGAAACATTCCATGTCAAAAAGCCTTTTCCGGCAGCTGATCCTGTAGATGCAGGCCACTGCCGGAAAAGGCTATATATTATTTATGGCTATATTCTCTGTTATTAAACGAGCTTTTGCAGTGCTTCTGGATTGAACATTTCGATTTCATCCGTACGATTCTCGCGGACTTTGTTCGGCCAGGCCGGATCGCTGATCAGTGCACGTCCTACCGCAATCAGATCAAACTCCTGATCTTCCAGCTTGCGCAGCAGCGGATCAATATGTGCTGCCGGATCGTCTTCCTCTACCTGTTCTGCACGGTTGGCAAACTCGGATTTCAGACCGACAGATCCGACAGAAATCGCCGGTTTGCCAGTCAACTTGCGTGTCCAGCCTGCCAGGTTCAGCTCGGAACCCTCAAATTCCGGCAGCCAAAAGCGCCGTGTCGATGCATGGAAAATATCTACACCTGCTTCGACGAGCGGCTGCAACAGCTGTTCCAGCTGTTCAGGCGTCTCGGCGAGGCGTGCTTTATAATCGGACATTTTCCACTGGGAGTAGCGGAAAATAATCGGGTAATCCGGCCCTACGGCTTCGCGGCAGGCTTTTACCACTTCAACTGCGAATGTTGTGCGGCCTACCAGATCACCGCCATAGCGGTCGGTACGCTGATTCGTACGCTCCCAAAGGAATTGATCCAGCAGGTAACCGTGTGCTCCATGCAATTCGACCGCATCGAATCCGATACGCTTCGCATCGGCAGCAGCCTGTGCATATGCCTGAATAAGCTGCTGAATCTCTTCTTCGGACAGCGGTTCATTGACTTTGTTGCCTGACAGATCCAGTCCGGATGGTCCTACCGGAGCGGCTTCGGGATTCGGTTCGTCTCCCGGTTTGCGCGCCATACCAACATGCCAGATCTGGGGTGCTATTTTACCGCCTGCTTCATGCACGGCTTCAACGACCTTTTGCCAGCCAGCGAGTGCTTCTTCGCCATGGAAAAGAGGAATACTCGCTCCACTTACCGCTGAAGGATGATTGATGGCTGTGCCTTCCGTAATAATCAGACCTACACCACCTGCAGCACGAAGACGGTAGTATTCTGCAACATCGGGTCCAGGTACACCACCCGGTGAGAAGCCGCGTGTCATCGGCGCCATAACGACCCGATTACTTAGTTCCAGCTTCTCGCTTTGGAAAGGTTTGAATAAGGATTCTGTGTTCATGTTAACGTCCTCCTTGCATATGATGGATTACTAGATTATTTTTCGTAACAACAATACCTTAGCATAGTGAAATATGTAAATCAAACCGGCAGACGTCGAATGACCGGTACCGGATGATCCAGAGTTACATGATACAGATCCGGGTTGGTCATGGCTTCCCATTCGGTAAATCCGAACTGTCTATCCCACGATCCCAGCAGCAGCGAAATCAGATTCCCGTGCGAGACAATCGCAGGACGATGATATCCCTGCTCCTGCAGCTCGTTAATAACCCGGATTGCACGTTCTGTAGCGGCTCGGCTCGATTCACCGCCTGGATAGCATAGCTCATGATCTTCGTAGGTACGGCGGAGCCTATCGCGCCACTGCGACGAATCTTCTCCGCACAGCACACGCTCGATCAGTCGTTCGTCCGTTTTTATTTCCAATCCGAGCTGCTCGGCCAGAGGCTGAACTGTACGATATGCACGTTCATACGGGCTGGTCACAATACTATCCAGATCCTGCAGCACAGGCAGCCTGGTTAGCGCCTGTGCCTGCTGATATCCCCGCTCGGTCAGCGAAGCATCCGGAGCCTGTCCTTTTGCTTCACAATGACGAATAATATAGATTTCGGGCATCCCAATGATCCTCCTTTGGTCAGCCGGCCTGTTCATGGTTGCAGAGCCGGCTGATCCGATGTCTTGTATAGATATAATCAGATATGGTACAGCCTGTCTGTTAGCAGGCTGGATTTTAATATTATTTGTATTTATGGGCTATGGATGAAATGAAAACGATATATGTCCCTGTTACCCCAATCCATGTGCTGCTGCATAATTGCCCCAGTGCGGCTTCCGTCCATCCCTATCCGTGAATCCATAATCGTCGGACAATCCCCAGCTGGATAATGCCTGCCCCGATTTGGCTATCACGTATGGATCGGCTGCCAATGAAGCGATCGCCCTGCCGACAAAATAAGGCGTCTCCGATTCGCTAAAATGCTCGGCATGCAGCTTGCCACTACGCATAGCATCCTGCCAATGCTCCTCTGTCACCCCAAAGTAATCCAGCATCTCCTCGGAGCGCAAAAATCCTGGTGTCACCGATACAGCCGCTACATTATATGGACGAAGATCGGCTGCCATCGCTGCTGCCATATGAATCGGTGCAATTTTGGCCAGACTGTAATACAAGCTGCCCCGATAGGCATAATCGATCCCGTCCGTCACTTCGATGATTATACCGCTCCTCCGCGCCACCATCAAAGGCGCTGCATAATGACTCGTAATCAAATGTGTTTTCAGCACACGATCCTGTATCAGCAGTCCGTTGGCCAGTGAATGCTGCCAGAACGGCGTTTCCCACTCTGTCAGCTTCTCCCCGCCCCAGATATCATTTACCAGAATATCCAGCTGGCCGTTCTGCTCGTCCGTGATACGCTTCATCAGATATTTTACCTGCTGCTCGTCCGTATGATCGACCTGTATGGCAATACCCTGTCCACCATGTGCCGTCACCAATTCGGCGGTATCTTCAATCGTCTCGCTGCGGTTTAGATCGGAAGGCTGACCGCGTACACTTCGTCCAGTGCAGTACACGGTCGCACCTGCTTCTCCAAGCATCGCTGCAATTCCGCGCCCGGCTCCGCGCGTCGCTCCGGCTACCAGTGCCACTTTGCCAGTCAGATCTTTGATTATTGAATTCATGCTTTTCACTCCTTTGTTTGGTGGGTACGGGATCGTACGCTTTTAGCATACCGGCTATATATGTCATCTTGTGTCTTATATAATAGTAGCGAATAGCCTGATTTCCCTCTACTTGCCGAACCGATCAGGCAACCCATTTATGTACCTGGAAAGGAGAAACAAAAGATGAGAGCCGATCGTCTGCTGCGCATACTGTTACTTTTGCAAAATGAAGGGCAAATGACTACCCGGCAGCTGTCAAAAACGTTGGAAGTCTCTGCTCGTACTATTGTACGGGATATGGACGCTCTCAGCACTTCGGGCATACCGGTCTATGCCGAACGCGGCAGTCAGGGAGGCTGGAAGCTGACTGAGGGGTACCGTACCCGGTTAACCGGTATCAAGCCGGAAGAACTGGGTTCCCTACTGCTGTCTTCCCATCCGCAGCTGCTCGCTGATCTGGGTATCCAGCAATATTTTGACGATGCCCTGCAAAAGCTGCTGGCTGCCCTGCCTGCCAATGCTGCACAGACTGCCCGAATGATCCGTTCCAAAATCCATATCGACGGTGCGGGCTGGCATGAACATAACGATACGCTGTCACAGCTGATGACGATTCAGGAAGCATTATTTACCGAACAAAAGCTGAAGATCCGCTATCAGAGAAATAATGAAATGGCCGAGCGCATACTGTGTCCGCTCGGACTGGTCGCCAAGCGTTCGGTCTGGTACGTTATTGCTCGGGTGGATGATCCCGGACAGGAAATGCGAACTTACCGGGTATCCAATATCGCGGAAGCGATCATGCTGGAGCAGCATTTCACTCCCCCGTCCGATTTTAATCTGCAGGAGTACTGGGAGCAATCTACCCGCCAGTTCAAAAACAGTCTACCCCGGTATCCTGCCCGTATTCGGGTATGTACAACTATTCTGCCTCAACTGGAAAAGGAACGCTATATCCGAATTGACGCTGTTCAGCCCTGTGCCGACCAATCAGACTGGTATGAGCTCGATGTTCAATTTGCCACGCTGGAACATGCTTGCAGCATGATGCTCGGCTGTGGCGGTTCGGCTATTGTACTGTCGCCGGAAGAATTGCGGCAGCATATTGTGCTGCAGGCAGCCTCTATTCAGGCAAACTACAATTTTTGATAAAATGCTGTACTCTCTCTGACCCTTAGTTCGAAATTAAAGAGTTGTCATATTATGATAAAGAAAGGTTGGTGTAGCGACCAGAAAATACTACTGTACTGATACTTTTATCAAACTGAATTTTGCAGGCTGGATATCGTTCAGATTAGTATAGAACAGCCAAAAGCCGGGAAAATCCCAAAGGATCTTCCCGGCTTTTTTTAAAATATTTTCACAATATATTCGGATATTCGCCATACTCTGCTTATGGAGTTGGTGTACCGCCATTGGCATTGAGTGTCTCACCACTTACGTAGCTGGATTCCTGACTGGCCAGGAATACGTAGGCTGGAGCCATCTCTACCGGTTGACCCGGACGTGCCAGCGGCGTTTGGGAACCAAAGTCTTTGAGTGCTTCTTCCGGCTGTCCGCCAACTACCTGCAGTGGTGTCCAGATTGGACCCGGTGCCACTACGTTGACACGGATACCTTTTTCAGCAACCTGTTGAGCCAGTGCTTTACTGAATGTGTTGATTGCAGACTTGGTTGTCGCATAATCCAGCAGGATTGGTGAAGGATTATAAGCCTGAATCGACGATGTATTAATAATGCTGCTGCCTGGCTTCATATGCTTGATTGCTGCTTTGCACAACCAGAACAGAGAATATACATTGGTTTTGAACGTATGATCAAATTGCTCGGTTGTCAGATCAGCGATTTCCGGTACGAACTGCTGCTTACCAGCTACATTCGCCAGAATATCAATACCGCCGAGTTCTTTGACAGCAGTCTCGATGAGTTGTACGCAGTACTGCTCGTCTTTGAGATCTCCTGGTACAGTAACGGCTTTGCGTCCTGCTTCTTCGATCAGCTTGACTACTTCCTGTGCGTCAGCTTCTTCTTCCGGCAGATAGGATAGTACCACGTCTGCTCCTTCGCGGGCATACGCAATAGCTGCCGCGCGCCCGATACCGCTGTCTGCACCGGTTACAACGGCTTTGCGTCCGGTCAGACGACCTGTACCACGGTAACTGGTTTCTCCCGAATCAGGAACAGGTGTCATGTCTTTCTGCAGTCCCGGTTCCGGCTGCTGTTGTTGATACTCCGGTCCAGCTTTCGGATACTGTGTAGTTGGATCTTGCATTGTGTATTGATCGGCCATGATATAATTCCTCCTCTGAATGGTGTGAATAAGTTACTTTAAATAGCATCATTTATAAAATCTCTCAACTCTTTTTATGTAACCGTCATGGCACTTCGTTAAACGGAGCGTTGTGCATTTTGGTACAAATACGTGTACTTGCCTGTATATCGGCTATCTAATGAGAACGTATACAATCAAGTTAATACAAGGATGTATTGTGATTTTGTTTATGGTACGATAGGAAATATGGGATTTATTGGATATTTAGAAAGGTATACTATAAACATCCTGCTCGTAACAGAAAAAAAATGATGGGAGAACACAGCTATGTACCTGCTTACTGGTTTTGTTATATTCTCTATTGCTATTATTGTTTATGCACTAATTGCTATTTTTGCTGCACGTTATCTGATAGGCAAACTGGACAAACGTGGTATCCGGCATTCGAATATTGTATTGGGTGTCGGGCTTCCTATTGCTGCCTGTCTGATTTTTCTGTCTTTCTGGTGGAAATCGCCTTTGCAGCTTTTTTTACTGGTCCCTTTATGTCTGGTCATCGGACGGCTATGGCGCGATTACCGTAAGATCGAGAAACTTGAGCAGAGTTAAAATGTGTATGCAGCAGTTATATGTATAGCAAGTATATGTATTTTACATAGGTCATTTAGAACGAGTTAATATTGCAGCACACCATGAAAAATACTGGAGCCGAATTGCCTGTATAGTCAGGTAATTCGGCTCCGGTATTTGAATTGCATTTTGTTATGCGGGTGATTAATCAGGTATACTCCAGACAGATTACTGCTTTTTGCAGAGATTCCTCATAAAACAAATACAGCCCATCCGCTCCATAAGCCTGAAAATAATAACCGGTGAGTGCTCCAATATACAGAAAGACGCTACCATCCGGACGTTGCGGCACATACAGCAGATTGGTAGACTCAAAAGTACGATATTCTTCCTCTGAATCACTATGCTCCAGAAACATCTTTTGCATATGTTCGGAGCGCAGATCCAGATCGTCTAGCAGTCCGTTAATTTCGGGATAATCGATTCCCCATCCCTTGTCCCGATAGGATTGCATGGAGTTCACCACTTCTTGCACAGATTGCATCGGCTCATCGGATGAATACGGATGAACTTTTTGGTGCTGTTTATAAAATTGCTTTCTCGCTTCATAGTCCTGCTCATTCTCGGTATAGACCGTCTTCAGGGCATCTATCTGATTTTTGACTTTTTTCAGCTTGAGATATTGCTTGTCACCAGCCGCTTTGAGTTGGTCGTACTCGGCATTGACCTGCTCTTCCTGTTCAATCAGAAAATAATTCCAGTCCCCGGCAAATTTGTATTTGCCGCCGATCACCTCAAAAGCAACCGTATCTTCACGCAGCCATTCCGTATGGAATGAAGAAGTCATCTGACCCACATTACCTTCGTAGATTTCTTTGAACGATACAAAATGAACCCACTGATCCTTTTCCGGAAAAAGACATTTCAGATTAATCGAACAAAGCGGTAAAAAATGTCGACGATGCCGCTCGATATCTTCTGCGAATACCTCTTCATATTCTGGAAAAGCACGAATATATTCTTCGGAAATATACATATATACACTCCTTTATCTTTCAATCCTTTTATTGTAGCATGTGTATTCAGCCTACTCAAAAAAGCCTTCCGGTATCGTGTCCGAAAGGCTTTTACAGTATAAAAGAGTTATAGAGTGTCAGCGACATCATTATCTATTCGCTTATAGTCAGCAGAATACTTCTTCAGATTCCTGTAGATCAGAACATAGGCAGAATATATTTGATCAGGAACCACAGTACCAGACCGAGAATAATAATATAGGCTGCATATTTGATAAACGTCGATGCTACCATACCGGAGTCGGATCTGCGCTCTACCCGTACCTCTCTTTTATCCACATCCACATTACGATTTTCATTCATGATTGGTTCGCTCCCTTTTGGGCCTGAGGCCTTAGCTTAGTTGGTAAATCAAATTTGAGATTTATTACACCCATTTGTTACTCGTGAATCGCTTTGTAATCATGAATATCTAAAATTTCCACAAAAAAAGCAGGACTCCTATAAATAGAAGTCCTGCTTGATCGGATACTGTCTAGCTGCTTTATTTCAATTGCACCGGTAAACAAGATATTAACTGTAACTTAATCAGCTATAGCTTACAGGGTGCTGGTATCAATAACAAAGCGATAGCGTACATCGGAAGCCAGTACACGCTCATATGCTTCATCAATCTGATCCGCAGAAATAATCTCGATCTCGGGAACAATATTATGCTCGGCACAGAAGTCCAGCATTTCCTGTGTTTCCCGGATGCCGCCAATCATCGATCCAGCAAAGGAACGACGCTGACTGATCAGCGAGAATACGTTGAGTGACAACGGCTCGGCAGGCGCACCCACATTGACAATCGTGCCATCGAGCGCGAGCAGCGAGATATAGGCATCGATATCGATTTTGGCACTGACCGTGTTGATAATCAGGTCAAAGGTACCGGCAAGATTCTGGAAAGTCTCCGGATTGCTGGTCGCATAATAGTGATCTGCACCAAATTTCAGTCCATCGTCTTTTTTGCTCAGGGATTGGGAAAGTACAGTAACTTCCGAACCCATAGCATGAGCAATCTTGACGGCCATATGGCCCAGACCGCCCAGACCAACAACCGCTACCTTTTTGCCAGGACCTGCATTCCACGTGCGCAGTGGGGAATACGTAGTAATACCTGCACATAGCAGAGGAGCTGCATGCTCCAGACTGATATTGTCCGGAATACCCAGTACAAAGTCTTCGGTAACGACAATATGGGAAGCGTAGCCGCCCTGGGTAGGTTGACCATATTTATCTACACCCGCATACGTAGGTACATTGCCTTTATGACAGTATTGTTCTTCGCCTTTTTTGCAGTTCGCGCATTCGCGGCAGGAATCGACCATACAACCGACGCCAACACGGTCACCAATTTTGTACTTGGTCACTTCGGAACCAACAGCTGTTACGATACCGGCAATCTCATGTCCAGGAACGAGCGGATAATTAACCGGTCCCCATTCTCCACGTGCAGTATGAATATCGGAATGGCAAATGCCTGCAAATTTAATCTCAATCAGTACGTCCTGGGTATCCAGATCGCGACGTTCAATAGTCATCGCCTGGAACGGCTGGTCCGCTCCATCGACTGCTCTTACTTTGGCTGTAACCATGAATAAAACCTCCTATGCCTCTATGCTTATTATACTGCTGATAATCATCATTGATTGATTAATCAACATCTGTTAATAATTATATATAACAGACCCTGATCCACAATAGTTAAATGGAATCAATTTGTTGAATAATCAACAAATTGCGCAAAACTGTTAATTATCTTTTGAAAGGCCGGGTGAATAAACGATGAACAAAGTAGACCGAAGAATAACCAAAAGCCAGACCGCTATCAAAAATGCGCTAATTGAACTAATGGGTGAAAAAAGCTTCGATAATATCAGTATTCAGGATATCGCTGATCGCGCCAATGTGAATCGGGGCACTATTTATTTGCATTATATGGATAAATTCGACTTGCTCGACAAGATCATGGAAGAGCATATTCAAAATTTGGGAGACTTTTGCGATTCTGCTGCCGATATGGATTTTATCGAATCCACAGTTCATTGCATGGAATATTTTGAAAGCAACTACAAATTCTTTTCCACAATGCTCGCCAGTGAAGGTGCTGTCTATTTCCGCAGTCGGTTTCTCCAATTTAATATCGAGGAATTCCGAAATGACGTAGATATTACTTCTGGCAAAAACGATGGTCAGAACGAAGAAATCGTTGTGCAGTTTGTCGCTAATGGTTACGTAGGGATCGTCGAGTGGTGGCTTAAAAACGGTATGCCCTATCCCCCTCGTATTATGGCCGACAAAGTAGGCGAGCTGCTGGAACGCATTGTATAACTGTTGATCTGGATGCTTCCAAAGCAGGATTGACCTTGGCATTTTGAATCATTATCGTAACTCCATCCAGCTCTGGAGATACTGACCTGTAAATGTTCGGCAATGCAGGGCAACATGCCAATCACGCCCATCTCCGTATTAACAACACCGAAAGATCGAATGTAAGAATAAGAGTAGTAATCGATTGGAGCTGGTCATTTTTATACTCCTCACTCGCTTCTTAAAGTTACTTGTTATCGTGTATTACTCAACACATATTTATTATTATAGAAGGCTGACCAGAGTTGACCATTGTCAGTTTTGTTTATTATGTTGATTACTGAATATATTCGCCTAAATTGTTGATTATTTATCACCTTGAAAGTAACGAGAATAGCAATTTATATGCAGCAGCCTAAGTTTAGACCGACACCTTATAACAATTAAAAAGGAGATATGTATAAATGAGAAAAACACTGATTACATACGATACCAGCCAGCTCCCTATATCCTTGCAATCCTATATGAACGACGCTCCTATTTACGATAGCAGTTCTTCCGAGAATGCCAGAACGCTTTTTATTGACGGCGCTCCTTCCTTATTCCTCAAAATCAGTGCCAAAGGAACACTGGAACGGGAATATCGCATGACTGAATTTCTGCATGCTCATCAGATGGCTCCACGCGTAATAAAGTATATAAGTGATGACACTCATGATTATTTATTAACGGCAGCGGTTCAGGGAGCAGACGGTGTCGATCGCCATCATATCAACGATCCCGAGCAGCTGGCTGCTGCATTTGGCCGGCATCTGCGCAGGCTGCATGAGCTGCCTCTGACCGGGTGTCCATATCCCGGCAGAAGTGCAGAGATTCGTCAGGAAGCAATAGACAGTGGTATCCCAGCTTCTTTATTGGAAGAACCAAACTATGTACCTATCGATAATGTAATTATTCATGGAGATTATTGTCTGCCTAATGTGATTATGGAGAATTATCATTTACGCGGATTTATTGATAGTGGTTACGGTGGTATCGGAGATCGCAATTATGATATTTACTGGGGATTATGGACACTCAAGTACAATCTGGACACCGAGCAGTATCATGATATATTCATGGAGGCTTATGGAAAAGATGATGTGAATATGGATGGTGTGCATTATTTCAGCCAACTGGTGGACTGGACAGAATAATATTGCACGCTGATTCATAACACAAAAAAACCGCAGAATACGGATCTGCGGTTTTTTGCATATTATTTTTGCTGTTTGAAACGGATCTCTTCCAGGTACAAACCTTCAGCTTCTGCCATGCCGCCGGTCTGCAGGCGTTCTTTGGACAGAATGATGCCGGGGATTTCCTCTGCTTTCTTTTCTCCAAGACCTACTGCAATCAGCGTACCAACCATTTTGCGAACCATATTGTACAGGAAACCGTTACCGCTCACCCGAAATTCGATAAACCCGTCCTTTTCCTGTATATCCAGCGCATGGATTGTACGGACCGAATCCTTTTTCTTGGACTTGGCATTCGCATAAGCAGTAAAATCATGCTCACCGATAAAATGGACCGCTCCTTGACGCATACGCGTAATATCCAGCGGCTTCACCACATGCATGCTGTATTTGCGCATAAAAGGATGACTGTACGCACGGTTCCATACTTTGTACAAATAGGTCTTGTCTGTCGCATGAAAACGGGCATGAAACTGCTCATCTACCTGCTCTACCCGGATAATGCTGATATCCGGCGGCAGATAATGATTCAAAAAGCTCATAATGCGCTCTTCGGTCAGCTCCTGACGGGTCTTGAAGTTGGCGACCTGCATCAGTGCATGTACACCTGCATCTGTACGGCTAGAGCCGATAATTTCGATCTCTTCTCCGGTCAGTACAGAGATCGCTTTCTCGATCTTGCCTTGTATCGTATTATCGCTATCACCCAGACGCTGCCACCCTTTGTAGCGGTCACCGTCGTATTGGATCGTTAATTTGTAGTTATTCATATTGGCTCCTTATGGCAAATTGGCTGTACTGCCTACTATAGAAAAAGGGAGAATCCTGCTTGTCCCCTGTCTTCTAACTGTACCATAAGCTGTCTGTTCAGCCTATCTGCCTTTTGCCAATACCAAATACGTAATATCCTATAATCACGATGCCGATAAATACTGCTCCTACAATCAGCGACATATTGGTATCCGGATTGAACCACATGCCAACCAGCACCAATGCCAGGAAAATAATCACGATATAGTTACTCACCGGGAAAAACAGCGATTTGAAACGATGCTCCTGCATCTGCTCTTTCCACTGCTTGCGGAAGCGGAATTGACTGAATGCCATAGCAAACCATGGCACCATGCCCGGCAAAATACTCGCGCTATAAATATAGAGGAATAGTTTGGAATCCGGGAACAGGTAGTTGAACAATACCCCAATCAGCAGTAGTGCAATAGTCGTCAGAATACTGTTGCGCGGTACGCCGCTTTTGGATACTTTACCAAAGAACTTCGGTGCCTGCCCATTCTGGGCGAGAGTGTACAACATCCGTCCTGCACTGTAAATACCGCTGTTGCAGCCTGACATCGCAGCCGTCAGCACTACAAAGTTAATAATCCCTGCTGCTGCCACGATACCTACCTTGGCAAATGTAAGTACAAATGGGCTGCCATTTTGTCCTACTTCATTCCATGGATAAATCGTTACGATAATAAAAATGGCACCTGCATAGAAAATAAGGATACGCCAGATAATATTTTTTATTGATTTACGCAGGGTTTCTTTTGGATTCTCGGCTTCACCTGCAGTAATTCCGATCATCTCTATCCCCTGATAAGCTGCCGTGACAATACAGAGCGCAAACAGAAATCCTTTGAGCCCGCCAGCAAAGAAACCGCCATGACTGTATAAATTTGACAATCCGATCGGTTCGCCGCCATTACCAAGTCCAAAAAATATCATCCCGGTGCCCAGAATCAGCATGAATACAATAGCTACAATCTTGATCATGGCAAACCAGAATTCAAATTCACCGTAGAATTTGACCGCGGCCAGATTGGCTGCTGCAATAATCCCTACGCCTGCCAGTGCCGGCAGCCATTGCGGAATATCAGGAAACCAGTATCCCACATAGATACCGATAGCAGTGACTTCTGCCATTCCGACAGTTACCCACAGGAACCAGTAGCTCCACGCAGTGACAAACCCGGCCAGCGGGCTGATATATTTATGGGCAAATGTTGCAAATGAACCGGTTACCGGCTCCATAATCAGCATTTCGCCCATCATCCGCATCACAAATAACATGATGATGCCTGCCAGCAGATAAGCCAGCAAAACGGAAGGTCCGGCCCATTGAATCGTACTCGCCGACCCCATGAACAGCCCTACACCAATTGTTCCCCCGAGTGCAATCAATTCAATATGTCTTGCTTTTAGTCCTCTGTTCAATTGTTTGGCTTCCAACGAAAAACGCCCCTTTACCATGCTTAAAATAGCCCTAATTGTAAACGCGTTAATGCAATACAGAATCGCATTGCCACATTGTAATGTAACATAAGATGTAATTTCAATAGGCCAGATCACAGGTGAAAGCGCATTTTGATCTTTTACAGAACACAGTGTCTATGTCACGTGGACAAATCGAATATTTTGTCTATCTGTTATTTGTCTAACGATGTTGTTATTTATGTACTTAATTTTATACAGGATGTATCTTTATCGATTTCTTTTACTGGATGTATATGTAAATCCAATCCGGCATGTTCTCGTATAAACCGCTTTTTATTTATATCCAAATAATTAGAATACCAAATAAAAACACAATGTCCATTATAGACGGACATTGTGAACAAATTGTGACATTATAGATAAAGCGCTTTAATCTATTCTGGTTTGTTTCGTTCCTGTTTTAATGGAAAAAGGCAACGATGATCATTGTAACCGCTCCTACGACAATTCCTCCAAATCCAAAGTAGCCAAACCAGCGAATCGGTGCCGGGATAGTAGACATCTCTACCGAGTGACGAGGAACACCGACTACAGTATGATAATGCTCCGTAACACTGTTAAATGATGTCACTTCATGGCTTTCCGTCTGCTCAAGCTGCTGTTGATCGCATTTTTCGGTTTTCATAAAAGAGCTCCTTTTCAATAGAATAGCGACATGGACTTTTGATTTGTTATGCAACGCACTGCTGGTAACTTTATGAAAACGACTCTTTGTCAGGTGCGGAAGATTCTGACTCCATAGTATGGTAACATTATAATAAAGCTCCAATTGATCTTTAGTTTACCATAAAGGGGTGCCAATTATGAATGCACAGGATCAGATCACGCTTGAATTATTAACTGTAAATATGCAAAATATCAAAAAAGAATTCCCCTGGCAGAATGTTAATGTTAGCCGACTCGCTGCTCTATTGTATGCACTTGAAGGTAAAGAAGCTCCGGCAAAAGCGATTCGACAGAGCTACAATATGCTCAAGGAAAATACCAATCGGTTCTCCATGTTCCGCAATCTGGCTGCAATCGCTATTTCGTCGATGCTTTCATTATGCGAAGATCAGGAAATGCAGCTGAAGCATACTTTATCCATTTACGAACAGCTCAAGCAGAATGGATTCAAAGCATCCGAGTATCTGGTGATCGCTGCCTATGAGATAGCTGCCAATACCACGCCCAATCAGCATATACATACGATGGAACGAATGAAAGATTTTTACGAAGGAATGAAGCAGCATCACCGGTTCCTGACCAATCGGGATGATTATATTTTTGCCGCGATGCTGGGTTTGTCGGATATTGATCCGGCTATTGGAGTGGAGCGTATGGAGCAGCTGCATCAGTGGCTCAAACCTGAATTCCGCAACAGTAATGGCCTGCAGTCACTGACACAGGTATTGGTGCTTGGCGGTGAGAGCCGTGATACGCTGGATCGCCTGTTGCTGCTGCGAGAATCACTGAAAGATCGGGATTTGCGTATGGATAAGCAGTACACGCTCTCCTCTCTTGGCGTACTCGCTCTACTGCCGGTAGATACCCAAGTGGTGGTCAATGATATTGCCGAGATATATGCTTATTTACATAACCAAAAAGGCTTTAATCGCTGGTCGCTTAACAAAGAGCAGCGACTGCTTTATACAGCTGCACTGGTGGCTTCCCGTTATATTAATGAAGCTCGTCAAGATGTACTGACCTCGAATCTGACCACCAATATTACGAATATTATTATTGCGCAGCAAACTGCAATGATTGTAGCTATAACAGCTGGTGCTGCTTCTTCTGCGGCTGCTTCAGGTTAAACAAACACCCCATGCCAAACTGTATCACAGGATCCATATATGAAAATAACAAACAGGAACGCTGATCCCTATCAGACGTTCCTGTTTGTTTTACAACCTATTTGCTTGTAGTTTATCAGGTAATCCAGCAAGATGTGTTTGCATCGCTGGATGATAGACATACTAGAGCAGACACTCAATGCTCTACATCACTGTAATTCGTTCTACCGTTTCGGTGTTCTGCTTATACCAGATCATTACTGTCTCGCCAGCTTTCAGATCGGATAGTTGGAGTTCGGAACCCGCGATCGGATTGGCAGGGTTGGTAGGATCGGTTGCAGATGTAGATGGCTTGGTACTCATCTGCGGCATCATACCGGGTCCCTCGGAGATCTGTACTTCTTCGCTGACTTTGAGCGTTTTCTTTTCACCAGTACTGTTCAGCTCTGGGCCTCCGCCATCTCTACCTGGAGACTGCTGAGGGGTTCCGGTTGTGCTGCGTTCTGCATCAGAACTGCCATTTTTATCTGGCAAGCTATTACGGTCTGGCCTCGGAGCAGAAGTAGACGAATCGGCAGTGGATGAACCCTTTGTGTCTGTACGGGTTTGACCAGCGGATGCTTCCGATTTTGTACCGTTGCGGCTTTGTTCCATTAACTCGATATTGAGCATATTTCCGTTCACCGATATGACTTTACCGATGATATCCGCGTTCATCATGCCACGCATGGAACTGCCATTTCGGCCTGGGCCACCGTTCATGCCCATTCCGCCTCCATTCATTCCTGAACCGCCGTTGGCAGGAATATTCTGGGCGGTGATTACATCACATCCACTCAGCAGGATAGCCCCGGATAGCAGTGCAGCAGACCAGCATAATGCATATGTTTTGTGCCTCATCAATCAATCACCCTTTCCGAGAAATGGGATATACCGGGATAAACCCTGATAGACATCCTTGAAGCCTATATAGGACAGGATGATAAGCAGCGGATAGACCGGATAAATATAACGGGACTTGATCTCCCATAACAGATAGAATCCTATAAATCCTAGAATCACCAATACCAGCGCTACTTCATCATACCGTCTTGTGCGTATAGCTCCGATCAAGCGCACCAGTACAAAAATATACATCAGGAAATTCATTGCATACAGCACCCACATCAGGCCGCTGCGATATACCGAATTGCCGGCAAATAGCTGCGTAGCTACGGTCGAATAGCTATATCCGCCCATAACAAATCCCATCCCGCCACCTGCAGATCGTTCATTGCCGATTCCGTAACGTTCAATCTGATACGTACCTTCGGCCCAGGTCCAGATCAGCTTTTTGTAATACAGCTCTGCCAGTTCACCCGGTGTCATACTGGACAGCTTGTCCCGGATCGCCTGCTGGAATAGCGGAATGCTCTCTGCCTTGTTATATCCTGCTTCACGCTGGTAAATAGTATAGCTCAGCATATTGTCCCAGAATCCGAATGTACTCTGATTCATCCCCATATTCAGCCACATATAGACTGGTGCTGAATGGGTACTGGTCGGTTCACTGACTACGCCGGATGCCTGCAGAGCTGCATTTTGTGTCCAGCCCGGTACATTGAACAGTGCCACCATGATTCCAAGCGAGATTAGCAGCCGTCTCCAGCCTATATCCCGCTTGTTCAGCAGCATATAGATAATGACAGCAATCAGGAAAATGATGCCGATACTTCTAAAATAATTCCCAAGTGCCAGCAGAATCGCTGCCAGTACGATATAACGGATCGACCGCGTTTTTACAAATCGGATAACTGCATACAATGCAGCTGTCAGCAGTGTCGTCGCAATCACATCGTTATAGATAAAGTTGCTCATCAGCAGCGCAGGGATATACGTCGCTGCGAATACCAGTACGCCGTAATCCCTGCTCATGGAGCGGCTATTCAGCTGCTTGTAGATCAAATAGATCATCAGCGTCGTTACCAGAGTAAACAGGATATTGAATATTTTCAGAACCAGATAGTTATCCGGGAATATCCATAGAAGTAACTTGATATACAGCACCGTAGAAAAGTTAAACGGAAACATGTACAAATATCCACCTGACTGGAAGGTGGAATAGTCTCCCTTGTTCAGCATCTGCAAAGCCAGCGATACGACCGTCTGTGAATCATCAGTCGGCAGACGCGGCAGCAGGAAAATAATCGCCAGCTGAATCGCCAAAGAAATTCCCAGGATGAACGGAATGACTACCTGCGGACGATACCGATCCAGTTTCAGACAGAGTCTGTATACTACCAGACTGGCGATCACTAACAAAATGACCAGCAATGCCAGAATAAGCAGATGCTGCTGGTGCAAAACAGGCTTATCACTGTACACGACGTAATTATATTCCGCCCTCAAAAATAAGGATGAACCGATAAACAGTGCCATAAAAGCGGCAAGAATACCATAAATGGCATTTTGGATAACTCTCTGCATGTCAAAACTCCTTTGCGGCCTTGTAATAAGAATATAAGAAAAAGGATTTAAAATACTGATGCTATACATACCGCATGGGATATATATTCTCGCAGATACAATCTGTTTCCGTATTATAAATGGTGAATATGAATAAATTATTAAAAAAGCCGACACATCCTGCAACACTCTTTCGGTTTACCGATCAGACACTCTGTTTAATAGGTAGCATTAACGTTTTTATTGATTTCCAGTTCTGCTGGAAAACTAACCGCTTGATGAAAGGTGGAATCTATTATGTCCGAACCTGTTACTCATGCTGAAGCCGTCGAAACGGTCCGCGAACTAATCAAGGATATCGAGACAGCGATGCTTACAACCATTTCCGGGGATCGTCTGGTATCACGTCCGATGCAAACCCAGGATATCGAATTTGACGGAGACCTGTGGTTTTTGACCAAAAAGGATACTTCCAAATATACGGAGCTGCTCGCAGACCCTCGTGTAAATGTAGCCTATGCCGGCAAATCCTATGTATCGATCAGCGGTACCGCTGAATTCGTCAACGATCTGGAACGCAAAAAAGAAATGTGGAACAAAATGTACGAGAAGATTCTGGATGTATCCTACGATGATCCGAATCTGGTACTGATCCGGATTCATACCGAAACTGCCGAATACTGGGAAAGCGGCAGCGCTGCCAAGATGGTCACCCATCTGCTCAAAAAAGCCGTCGGCAAAAACTCCGATCCCAGATCCGAGCCAGGTCTGAACGAGACCGTAGATCTCACTCAGGCGCCGAATCAATCTTAATTAGTCCAACAGATATGCCTAGCCGGCTGTTTACTCGATAGATAGCAGCAAGTCACTTCGATGACAGCAGTCGATTAGTCAATTATGCGGAATCGTATAAAAAAACCACCATTTATCCGAGTGTGGATAAGTGGTGGTTTTTTGACGTTTCCTCTTCATAAATAAATGGCAATCCGGCCCATCGACGAATCTCCATAAGCAAATGCCAGCTGGTCTCCAGCAGGCGACCAGCTATAGGTATTAACACTTTCTACATATTTCATATGACTGGTAATATCATTAATAGTTTTATGCTTTTGCTGCCTCAGGTTCACCAGCAGAAGCTGACTGCCGCCTTCCAACTGAGTCTTGATCGCAATCCATTTGCCGGAAAGCGATACGGATAACTTTTTTCATACACATTCTCCTCTACGTTTGCAATTTATGATTTGTAATTTGTACTGTATATCTATCTGCAATTTCTGCTTGTACAAGCTGGTATGTATCCTATACAGAGTTCCATATTTATGGAAACGATTCCTGCATAGGATGATAACTCGGATACAAATATATTTTGTTTGAAACCATTCTAAAATGCGCTATTTGCTTGAGATGTGGTTTTTCCTTTGTACCCACCGTCTATGCCAGCTGCTCCCATCTTGCCCACATTTCCGGTGGATTCAGCTCGTACACCTGATCTTCTCTCGACATGAACTGATGCATAATAAATTCCCGGCGAATCGTTGCAAAATCTTCATGGAACGATTTGATAAATTCATTGATCTCTTTTTCCTCATACTTGCGTCCCGGTTCCAGCTGCGATACCAGATGTTCCAGTACAATCAACTTTTTCTTCAGCTGTGCCGGAATACTTTTCAGTCGCCCATCCTTACCGATAAAGTTCCTGATCACCGAGGCTGCGATCTGTTTCTGGCTATCATCCATAACGGGTTGTCCTCCTTCCACTGTTCGATAGATTAATCTGACGGCTGCAAGTGCATTATTTTTGATGAAATAATGATTCAACGAGAAATAAATCGTATTTTTTTCCCGCCGCTCGTTAATCAAACTGGCTTCCCTTAATTTGGTCGCATGGTGAGTAATCGTAGCCGGTGTCACATGTAATCTTTCTGCCAGTGCCTGGCCATTGAGTTCTCCTTCAGCCAGCAGGATGAGCATTTTGATCCGTGTAGAATCGGCTAATGCCTTGTGATAGGCCACTACTTTATCCAGCTGCATATTATGTTCTCCTTTCAACATTATTTAACATCCATCTAATTAGATATTATTTAAATTAGATAATAATCGAATTAGATCGTATAGTCAAACCTTTTCTACAACATTTATATCTTTAATGTCGTTCTGCTATTACAATCTTGCACCCCGGTGAATAGGTTTATCGCTAGAAAGATACTATTTTGATTTCGATTATTGTTATTATGTTCAGCGCTTATGTGCAAATAAAAAACACGGATAGATCATCCGTGTTTTATCTTCTTCAGGACATATAATTGAGTATAAGGATAGCAATCACCAACGCCGTAAACAACAGGCTACAGCCTGCTGTGTTGAAATTATCGGTTTTAGGATTTAGCAGCTTGATGAATGTATACATGAAAAAGTATGCAAGTAGCCCGATAATCAACCAGGCGATGATGAGTATCATAGCTTTCTCTCCTTTCATTAGCGCGGAATATACATGTTCTATTTCGTTATCAACCTGATCCGCTACCTATCCTTTTTAACCACTATATCATTATTTGTGTCTGTCACCCCAGCCGCTTATCATACATCAACTGCAGCTGTACACCGAACGGATCTTCTACAATACCGTACGCTTCGCTGAACACAATATCCGACAAAGGCAAAATAATTCTCACTCGCTCATCACTGATCAGATTGCTGTAAAAATGCCGGATCTCTACCAGATCAGCGCTCTGAATGCATAGCGAGATATGATTGCCTGCATGGTACTTCTCGCGAGGGTCCATTGTCTCCTCGGCAATCATCAGCTTGGCGCTGCCGATCCGCAGCACGGAATGGGAGATATAATCCTTGTTAGTCTCTGTTAGCCGGATCGAGCTGTCACGCTTGGCCATCTGCTGATAGGTCACCCGCATGAGCTCCTCTGCGCCCAAATGCTGTTTGTAAAAGTCGATCGCTTCCTTGGCTTTTCCATTCATCGACAGAAAAATGGCAATTTCCAGTGTCATACTCATCTTATACCGCCTCCATTTTAATATTCGGACAGATCATTGATATCTGCTTTCGAACTTATTATCCTGTAAAAAGGATTCAATATATGACACCTTTGAAAAGGAGAAATTTATGAAAAAATCCGAACGGCTCAATGATATGATCCGCTATTTGAATGGGCGGGAGTTTTTTAATCTTAGTGACCTGATGAGTACATACCGTATCTCCAAAAGTACAGCCCTGCGCGATATCCACTCTCTTGAACAGCTGGGCATGCCTTTATACGCAGAGCATGGACGGTATGGAAGATACGGGATTCTCAAGAACCGGCTGCTGTCGCCCATGATCTTCACAATGGACGAAGTGTATGCTTTGTATTTTGCCATGCTGACGCTGGAAGCGTATCAGTCTACCCCATTTCATCTAAGTGGGAATCGGTTGAATGAGAAGTTCGAGAATTGCCTATCTCCGACTCAGATCGAACAGATTCACAATATGCAAAAAGTACTGCAGCTGGAAACGTATCCGCATACCAATACCAGTCTCTGTCTGGATCGGATTCTCAAAAGTATTTTGCATGAACGCAGCTGTGAAATCAGCTATACTCGCGGAAAGCAACGTAAAACCTATACGGTACAGTTTGCCCGCATATCTGCACGATTCGGGCAATGGTATGCGACCGGAATCGATCTGGAGCAGCAGCAGTACAAAATATTCCGATGTGATCGTATTCATGCTGTAGAGGAGAACATTTCCTTGCCGGCTCTGCCGCTGGATGATCTGCTGCAGCAATATAGTGACAGACAGCAATCCGACCACAGCGTTCCGTTTGAAGTAACGATTACCGCCCAGGGCAGGGATATTTTTGACAAGGAACATTATCCGTCGATGCGTCTGCAGGTAGGTAAGGAGACTGTGATTCGTGGATTCTATAACCCGGGTGAAGAAAAATTTATCGCTGATTATTTTATTCGCTATGGTCAGCATATTCAGTCTGTCCAGCCCGATACATTGAAGAAAATGATCCGTGACCGGATTCACCGCTTGCTTGATCACTACAACCAGTTATGACCATTACATTGATGAATATGGATCGTGCTTTGGAATACAATTGCAATTATTTTTCATTCGTCGTCTATTTCGTAATAACATATCCATACATAGCAACAAATTTATGTAAATCACGTCTTAATAATGAGTTGCCCAATCGCTTGTTATCTTCACCCACAGTATGATGTATACGATACTCAATAAAAGGTAAATATGCGGTGCTACTCTATATTTATTTCAAACCCTACCTAAGGAGCTCAAACAATGAAAAAAGTAATAAGTGGAATCCTGGTCGCGGCTTGTCTGGGACTTTCGTTTTCTACAACCTGCGCAGCTGCCAGACAGATTCAAGTTGATGGAGTGAACATCAGAACCGCAGCCTATCCGGAAGTTAAAAATGGTCATGTCATGGTACCCTTGCGGACTATCAGTGAAAATCTGGCGGCTACGGTACAATGGTCCACCTATGGAGTCACACTGACTAACCGCAATAGCACAATCACTTTGAAACCAGATAGCAAAGTAGCCCAGAACAATGGGAAAGTCATATCTATGGATACCAGCCCTTACATAAAAAATAATTTGATATTTGTTCCTCTTCGTTTTGTCTCTGAAGCATTTGGCAGTAAGGTCAATTACGATAAGGTCAGAGTTACTATCGATTCTCCTTCCCTGCGTATTAATGGTGTTCCAATCAAGGCACTGCAGCAGGAATATCATATGACTATGGGTGGTATCGTACAGCAGATCAAAGGCGATGCTTATAACCAGGCTATTTATGATATTATGCTGAAATACAAAGGCAAAGAGGTAGCTGAACCCGCCAACTATTCCTGGCAATATATGATCGATACGCTGGGTGCCTACTACAAAAATTCCGAATACCAATTCCTCGACGACAAGGGAGACAGTCAGCTTCGCTACGATACTTACTCTCTGGTCGGTGACTTTCCGCAGGAAATGCTAAAGGATTATCCACCATCCCTGATTTATGATGCAAATCAAGATAAATGGTATTTGTTTAGTGAAACGGCTAATGAAGCGATTCGCAAATTAATAGATACTGCCGATCAAAATGGTTTTATGAGAACTATCAGTAACACCATTCTCTAAGCTCATTCGAAAGGAAGATGTATTCATATGAAATCAATATCACCCGAGTACACTATACGCAGCTTTGAAGAATCGGACATGCCTTTACTGGGTGATCTATATCAGGCAGTAACAGCCAGAGATAACGCTGTTTTCTGGTGGGTTGGTGAACCGCCAAACTGGCACAACGTATACTGTGCTTTTGAGAATAATCGCATGATTGGCAAAGGCCAAATCGAAGTAACCAGTACGATCCACCCGCAACAGCCCGAAGAGTACAAACATACTATCTATATAAATATCAAAACGATTCCGGAACGGGAGGTTGATACAGCCCTATTGGAAGCTCTTTACCAGCCCCTGCTGAGCAGAGCCATCGAACTCCAAAAAACACTGTCGACGACTCATGAGACCATGCTGTGTATCGGCAATCATTCGTCCGAGACTGCCAATAGTTCCTTTTTCAAAGATAAAGGCTACTCCTATCTGCAAAGCCTCTTTCATATGGAAAGGAATCTGCTCCAGCCTCTCCCCAGGCTGACACTGCCTTCAGAATTACAGTTCGATTATTGGAAAATGGCAACAACTGCAGAAGAGCAGCAATATCTGAACATAGATGCTGAGATCTGGCCGGAAGCTCCTATTGGCAACAACAAACTCGCAGAGAATAAAAAGCAACCTCTGTGGACCGCCATGGTGGTAAGAGAGTATCAGACCATGATCGGCGGACTGATGGCCTGGCAGGAAGAAGACGAAGGAATAATTGAGGATGTCTGGGTGCGTGAACCATGGCGCAGACGTGGCATTGCCCGCTATTTACTGGTGGAAGGACTCAAGTATCTACAGAGTCATTCACTCAAAAAAGCCAGCCTGACTGTACTGACCGATAATCATTCGGCACTGTCCCTGTACGAGTCGGCTGGCTTCCAGATCATGAATGAAGAAGTACGATACGGAATAGTTCTGGGTTAAAGATGGTAATCCTCAGCACATGGAATAGCTATTTTAACCAACGATTGCAGATGCATGGCTACAATTTATAGCCGGTGACATAATTACCCCACTCATCCAGATTGTCCTGCCATGCATCCAATCCATCAAACACGCCTACGTAGACAACTTTATCACCGAGAATCAAAATCTGCATATCATTGTCTTGATCCCATTTTTATAAATAATCTCTACAGAACATGACGCTGACATGTCAGTATACCGAGAGATCAACTGCTGTCCCGGCAATCACTATAACTTTTAAGAGCATAAGCAAGAATAGTGCGTTTCTCTTCCAAAGATAAGTGATATTCGGTATGACTGAAGATATCCGGGTTCACCTGAACTTCTTTTCTGCTTTCACCCAATAGTTCAGCAATAGAAATTGCATGTTGAACCGGATCGTTGGGTTCCCTCAGTAAGTTCTTTTTTAATTCTTCCAGCAGGGTAGCATTGTCTCTCTCTAAAATAACAAGCCTGCCTTTTGCCGCAGCAACCTGCGAATCATAGTGATTGGCAAATCGCGAAATATTCCAGCCTGGCCAACACTCTTTCACAATAGCAAGAATATTGGGAATCGCTTCTGCATGCCAGAATTGCAAAGTTCGGCTGACTTTATCAACATGGAATCCGCTGTTGGGAATCTCATCTTGGTATGCCCAGTCCTTCCATATTATCTTGCTGTAACCCTGTGTTTTATCAATATGTTCAATTATCTCAGAACCGGAATACAAATACTCTTTGAAATCCATACCAAGAGGAAATAGTAATAGTTCGTCCTCGCCAAATTGGATGCTGGCTACACCATCCACAAAATTGCCAGACGCAATTGGCTCGAGCAGGCGGAGCTCTGTGGCTTGGCGGGAACTTAATACACATTCCGGCGAAACACCCACATAATTGGCCATATCCAAAATGCCTTCTTCTGCCCATTCTACTTGCCATCCTGTCCATACCTTATGCATCAATTGTATAAATAGCTGGCGAAGCTGAATATCGTACATCATATCTTCCCCACCGTAAAAAAGCAGGTATTGTCGATCCAGATCCATAACGACTCCGCCTTCTGCCCAGATATCATCCAGCCATTCTGTCTTGCTTACTTTTTCCTGACTTTCGATAAACTGTCTGGTATGCACAGGTCCCCAGAATACCTTTTCAGGCATGGAGCTCGCACACCAGTGATTGTAATACAGTTCGTAATCATTGTTATGTACAATAACCAAATTAGCTCGTTGTCCCATATCTTACTTTCCTGCCTTCCTTAAAATTTATAGATATACAGTAATCCGGTAGTCGTTATATATGATTAGATACTCCTCTGAATAGGGTACATTTTATTTGACGGAACTTTAGGTATAGACTGTATGCTGTTTAGCTGTCTCTCCAATATATAATATCCTATTCAGAAAAAGGTGATTTTATGAAAATGTTCAGAGCAATGGGAATTCTGTTGTCTACTGCTTCTCTCGCTGCACTTGTTGCATGCTCCAGCGGCACGCCTGCGAACACTACACCACCCGGCGAATCGCCTGCCGAGCAGGGAGCGACGACAGACCAGAAACCAGTTGAGCAACCGGGAAAGTAACTCAATAGGTTGTCATCCAACTATTCGCAACTTCTGCTATTTTTAAAATATTGGTTCAGATGTGTTCAACAACAATCAATGAAAATATATCTTCAGCTAAAGGGTTCTGCTATAGAAGCAGAGCTCTTTAATTTATTTATATATATCTATTATTTATTATAATGAATTGGCCTAGCTGAAATAAACGCTTTATTCCATAACCAAAAAGACATGGACAACAGCCCATGCCTTCTGAAAATATACTTATTGCTTGGATTCACTCTGAGTTCATCCGTACCATTCAATTATATAGTTTATGTTCTGGCTTTTTGTACTTTTAGCTGCTTGCCTTTGATCGTCGTATTTTGCATTGCTTTCATTACCAGTGGACCTTTGCCGTTCAGGATATCTATATAAGTAACGGTCTCCTGAATGCTGATAATTCCGATATCATCGGCAGTTACGCCTTCGATCCGGGCGATAGTGCCGACAAAATCGACCGCACGCAGCTTTTTCTTTTTGCCGCCGTTAAAATATAGCTTGAGGATATTAGCATTCAGCTCTTCACCTTTGCTCTTTTTCGGTGCAGGGCGGTCATGCAGTTTGCGTTCAAAAGCATCCTTTGCTTCCGAGACGGCAAATGCAGAAGGTTCCTCTGCGCGCGGAATTTCGAATCCAATATAATTCTGAATCGCATTCAGGAATTTATCTTCATACGGCGTTGCAAAGGTAATAGCCGTACCACTCTGTCCCGCGCGTCCTGTACGTCCAGTACGATGAACATAGCTTTCTTTTTCCATCGGCAGATCGTAATTGATAACATGGGTAATCCGGTCAATATCAATTCCTCTCGCCGCCACATCGGTGGCGACCAGATAGCGGAACTGACCCGCGCGAAATTCATTCATAACACGATTGCGGTCATCTTGCTCCATACCACCATGAATCTTGCTTGCCGGATAGCCGAGACTTTCCAGCTGGGTGGCTACTGCATCCACATTCACCTGGGTGCGGCAGAAAATAATGCAGCTGTCCGGATTCTCGGTGATCGTGACTTTTTGCAGGAGAGAGGGCTTTGCTTTCTCACTGACTGTATATAATTTATGCTGGATCTGGGTCTGGCGCTTGTCCGAAGCCGATCCAATCTCGATATCCACCGGCTGATTCATATAACGGTGACAGAGTTTTTCTACATCTTTGGGCAGTGTGGCAGAGAATAGCATAGTCATCCGTTCGGTCGGCAGCTCACGAATAATTTTCTCCAGCTGCTCGATAAAGCCCATACTGAGCATTTCGTCCGCTTCGTCGATAACCAGATATTGAATACGTTCCAGATCGATCGTATCTTTCTCGATATGATCCATCACGCGGCCCGGTGTGCCGACGATCACATGGTTACGCTGGGTCAGTTCGCGTCGTTGGCGGTCAAAGGGCTGCTTGCCATAGATCGCTGCTGCCTTGATCCGCTTGAAGCGGCCGATATTCATAATATCTTCTTTTACCTGATCCGCAAGCTCGCGTGTTGGTGTCAGAATCAGCGCCTGTGGACGACTCTCTTCCCATTCGACCATTTCGCATAACGGAATACCGTAAGCTGCCGTTTTACCGCTGCCGGTCTGGGATTTGACGGTAATATCGCTGCGGGACAATGCTTGTGGAATAACCTGCTGTTGTACAGGTGTCGGTTGATGATAGCCGAGGGTGTCCAGGGCACGGGTAATTTCTTCACTCAGATTGTAGTCACTAAAACGGGGTTGGTCGGTAGATACGGAGATATTGCTGTTGTTCTGTATATCATTCAATGTGTTGCTTTCGCTCATTAGATAGTAAACTCCTTCGTTCTTGGGTATTCGATAAGCGTACCACAGATTGGGCAACAGCGGGGATAGTTTCTTTTTTGCTTACTCATCAGCCTTACCGATTCATAACGGTATTTTGCTTATTATCCATACTCGTAAGATTGCAAATACCTTGCATTGGGAAGTTAAATGGTAAACTTTATACATTGTATTCTTCTTGTTGCATGGCAGCTTCAATCGAGGCATGCAGTATTGTTGTAAAAACAAATAGAAATAGCCAAAAAAGGATTATCCTCTTTTGGCTATTTTTTATCGGAATTGAAATTAAGCGTCTTTACGTACCAGCAGCGTTACCGCTTCGACATGGCTGGTTTGCGGGAACATATCGATAGGTTGTACCCACTGAATCTCGTATCCTCCATCCAGCAGTACTTTGCAGTCTTTGGCCAGTGTGGACGGATTACAGGATACATAGACAAACCGCTTCGGCTTGGTCTTCAGCACTGTATCCAGGAATGGCTGCTCCAGTCCGGTACGCGGTGGATCGGCGATGATCACATCCGGGCTCATGCCCTTTTTCACCCAGCGTGGCAGCAGCTCTTCGGCTTTGCCGACGTAGAAGCTGGCATTATCGCGGTTGTTGTGATAAGCATTTTTATTCGCATCATCGACGGCTTCGGCGATCATCTCGATACCGCGTACTTCTCTGGCATACGGTGCGAGCCACAGACCGATTGTACCGGTACCGCAGTAAGCATCGACAACCAACTCTTTACCAGTGAGTCCAGCAGCCGCACGAACCGATTCATACAGCTTGACGGTCTGCTGTGGATTCAGCTGGAAGAACGCTCTTGGTGACAGGGCGAATTCCAGATCACCCAGTGATTCGAGCATGGTATCCTGCCCCCACAGGGTTACCGTATGCTCACCGAAGACAAGCGACGTTTTCTTTGGATTCACATTAATAGCGATACTGGTCACATCCGGCACCGACAGGCGCAGTGCCTGGATCAGCTCATCCTGACGAGGCAGCTGACGGCTGGTCGTTACCAGCGTAATCTGCAGATGATTGGATTGGAATCCATAACGAACGACAATCGTACGTACGCCATCCCGTGAACCGTTATCCTTGTGCAGCGGAATCTGCAGATCTTCCAGTGCAGACTTGACGATCTCGATCGCATTATTGATTGCCGGATGCTGAATCGGACAGCCGCTAATATCGACGATATCATGACTGTTAATCTCATACAGACCAGCGATTACATTCTGATCCTGATCACGTCCCAGCTGAGGCTGGGCTTTGTTGCGGTAGGCCCATGGATGCTCCATACCGAGCATTGGCTTGATTTTTACTTTTTCCAGACCGGCGTACCGATTGAAGGCTTCATGAACGATATCTGTTTTGGCCTGCAGCTGTCCTTCGTAGGAGATATGCTGGATCTGGCAGCCACCGCAAATATGGAACACCGGGCATGGCGGTTCTACGCGCTGCGGAGATCTTTTCTCAATCTCGGTAATAGTTGCTTTAATAAATTTGGGTTGGGTCTCGGTTACCTGTGCCTTGACTACTTCATTAGGCAGTGCACCGTCGACAAATACCGCTTTGCGGCGATAATAACCTACACCTTCACCGTTGATTCCAAGGCGTTTGATCGTTACGATAATGCTGTCCCCATTGCGTAATTCTTCTGCATTATCCCGGCTTGTCGTTTTGACAGGCGCATTATTCTGCTTTTTGGCATACGGCGGCTTTGAGCTGTTATTGCCTTTGAAGCTGGATGATGTGCTGCCTGAACGCGATGCAGTCGACGATCCGAATCCGCCTTGTTTGCCGTTCTGACGGGAATTTGGCTTGCTGTCGATTGGCAAGGATGGCGAGCTTGGTCGGGATGAACGGGTATTGGCAGAGTTTGCCGAGGAGGATGGACGGTCCGAACGATGTTTTGATGCCTCCGGGCGTGAAGACCTGGATAGCTTTTGAGAAGAAAAGTTCCCCTTCTGGGAACGTGGTTTTTCAGTCATGTTGTGAATTTCTCCGTTTCATTGATTTATGGTCGTGTCCCATCTTACCACAAACCAGAGCTCCGGTTAACTATTATTCGGGGAATTATGCAGGTTATCTCCATTTCAGCCGATATGGATAGACATAATTCCCAGAATTCAGCTGTTTTAAAGTTCATAGTTTAAATAATGAATCTTCATATTCCTTATACCGATAACCAAAGGGCAGATACAATACAAACACAACCAGATAGATTGCCAGTATCAGTATCGCTATACCAATCGATACATTCAGACTGGGTAAAAAGATAATCAGCACAAGCTGCAAAATGGCAAGGATAAGCGCCGATTTGGTAAGCGAATTGGCTGTCGGATATAGGGTAGTCTGACAGTTCGGACAATAGGTAAAACGCTTGGTCTTGGCTGCAGCATGATAAGCTTCTCTCCAGGTAAATCGATGCTGACAGTTAGGACAAGTCGGTAATTTCATATTGGAATCATCTCCTGTTGGTAAAATATTAGGCAGGATGAAGGTTAACAAATAGAATGTCTACATTCTGTAAACCTATGTAATTGTGTGAACCTATAAGGAACCAAGCTCCGTCTTTTCCATAAGTTTATTTATATTGCCTTATTTTTATTACTGGTAAGAAGCTCCGGATTTTTTGCCATTTTGAAATTACAGTTATTTGTCCGGCTTATACGTGCTGAGATAAGGCGTAAGCAGTAGATAGACAGTAAAATAAACACCTGCAAACCATATGATCCTGCCCAACGGCTGTCCTGCCCCGCTCATCCCAAACATAATAAGCAGTGGAAGAGCCGAACCCAAAATTGCATTTACAATAATTGTGGCCCATGTAGTGTATATTTCGCTTTTACAACTGGGGCAGAAGGCATGAGACCCTATAAATGTCATTTTAAATGCTTCTTTCCATGAGCAGGAATGACCACACTTCGGACATACTGGTAGACGCAGCAAGGAAATAACCTCCTTTACATCTTTTTTGTTTCTCTATGTATAGGTAGTGTATTCTGAGTTTATTGGATCTTCCTGTGGAACTTTATCTATGTCCTTATTGACCATTCAAGGCAGCCAAGCTCATATAATAATAGTAGCAAATAATCAAAAACAGTCCTGTACCATGATAACGTCTGTCCGATCTCGGCAGCGGATATGGGAGGACTGTTTATTGATGCCTGTATTTGCGACTAGGCTGTACCGCAATTATTGTAACTCTTGAAATGCACGATCTGATTATTGATTATATTCGCTGATCCACTCGGTTTTCTCGGCAAATGGCGTCCGCTTGCTTGTCAGATCGGTGCGCTCCGGTACGCCCAGATAGATAAAGCCCAGCATTTTGCCTTTCTCGCTTAAGCCAAATGCTTTGTTCATCTCGGCATGATAACACGGTTCTCCGCTTCTCCATACCGCGCCCAGACCCAACTCGTGAATCACCAGCAGCATATTCTGGATGGCTGCGAATACAGCTCCGTATTCTTCCAGCTCGATCACTTTGGAATTATCTACCGGCTCTACAGCTACTGCGATAATCACCGGTGCACGTTCTACTTTGTTGCGGGCAGAAGCCGCTTTTTCTTCGTCTGCTCCTTCAGCGCGCGCCACATTAACGAGCGCATCGCCCAATTTGTAGCGTCCGTCGCCTTCAAGGACGAAAAATTTCCATGGCTCGGTGAGGCGATGATTAGGTGCCCAGATACCGGCTTCCAGGATTTGCTCAATCTGCTCACGTGCGATAGGATCAGGTTTAACTTTACCAACAGAACGGCGATTGCGGATACTTTCGGATATAGACATGAGTATTCCTCCTTGATAATCATTCTCAATAGATTACCTACTTATTGTACACCAATCCTGAGGAAATCTCTAATTTTAACATTATATAAGCCAGGACTATCCGGCAGATTTCTTTGGTAACTATTAAATTCCGCCAAAAAATTTTTATGTAATGTAATACTATACGTCTTACAGTCCCTGCAAATCCCCTGACCCGCCCTCATTAACCGGATAACCAGCATGTGGTAGTAAATTGTATGTGTAAAGGGTACACATGTAACAGTACAAGGCATATTGGTTAGAAGAGGACTTGAACCTCCGAGGTGGCCCCTCACCTCTACCTCACGTCCAACTTAAACCAGTTGGCGGTGTATGCTCACTTTATCCGGGCAACTACCTGCTTGCAGGAACTATATTTTAACTATAATACATATACTTATTGTGCCACCAGCCACACAAAGCGATTAGACCAGCAAATCGGTCAGCCAGTTCATTCCCTGGATACGGGTGTCCAGTTCACGGTAGGTTTTGGCGAGCTGATCAGCTTCACGCTGCAGCTCTGCTACGTTCACTATAGAGACAAAACGAACTTCGGAACGGGTAAACCGATCCTGTCTTATACTCGCTGACTGGGCAAGATCGGCCAGTGCTGTACGCCGCATAGACAACATATCACGGTCCACCAGCGCATCTGCGAGCGTACGGGTATCATCCAGCATCACCGTATTATTAGTCCGATTAATCTGCTGAATCAGCAGACCCAATTGACCCAGCAGACTATCCATTTCCTTGAGCAGTTCTGCCGGCTGCTCGGCTGGCTGTTCGCCTTCTTGAATTTTGACATTGTTGTTCAGACGGTATTTGACCTGTTCAAAACGCTTTTGCAGATCGGAACGCAAAATCAGTGCTTCTGCCAGCTTCATAACGTCACCTCATCATATGTATAATATAGCGGCCATTAAATCCTCTCCGCTTCTCGCTGTACTATTAAAATAATAACTCTTGTTGCTTTCTTCTGTGCCTATACTGCATTACCTTTGATCAACCTGCAGCAAGATTCGGCAATACAACTATTGTATAGTATTATAAAAGTAAATCTTGACCTATTGCAAATCCGGCATCATTTTTCCAATTTTCCCTACTTATTTATGAAATGACTACTTATCCCACTCATCCCACTCAGGAGGCTTATTATGGCACAGGAAATCGAACGCAAATATCTGCTTACCGGCTATCCGGACAATCTCAATATTACACGTACACAGGAGATCGACCAGACGTATCTTGCTTCTACAGAAAGCGAATCCCTGCGTGTACGTCGACTGCTCAGTAATGGCGAAGAGAGTTTTACCATGACCCACAAAGCCGGACGCGGCATTTCCCGTGATGAGACGGAATTCCAGATCGGCGCGGATATGTATGAGCAGCTAACTGAGCGTCTGCAGGTCACTCCTCTCAAAAAAACACGTCACAAAGTTCTGATCGACGGTCGTACCTATGATATGGATATTTACCATAACACGGTGCAGCAGGGATTGATGACGATTGAGATCGAATTTGATAGCGAAGATGAATTTCGTGCGTATCAGGCACCGGACTGGTTCGGTGAAGATGTAACCGAGCAGGAGAAGTATCTGAACAGCCGGCTATGGCAGGATATTCAGTCACACTAGACGATGACTCTACGAGAACGGGCGCTGCCCGCGAAAAGGAGCAAATCGCTCGATCTTCGCTCCCCGGGCAATCAGAAAATCAATAGCCTGATTCCGCTCGGGAAAAGAAACCGATTGTTCGATTGCTTCATCCTCATATAGATGCATCCGGTCAACAGCAATCATAAAAAAATAAGCAACATACACATCACCCTTTTTTTGCAAAGCGTATTGAATTAGATTGGCGGGTTCGCCGGATAGATCTTTACTGGATAGGTCTTTATCTGCTGGCGAACCTGTAACAATCTCATCGTATCCCCTCATTTTGCCTTTCTCGATTGCCTCGATAATTTGCTCTAATCGAATTGAATCCATTGTATATTGCCTCCCTTTTTCATTCCATTTGATAATGAATCTATATCAACAGAGTGCAAATCTTCTTGCTCCATCAAGAATAAAATGATGTATATTGGCATGTATTGCTTTATCCTTCTGATACTCTACATAGTCATAGTCTTGCCACCTTACAAAACAAAATGTACTTTCGCCATACTTGTACCCTGGTGGTTCTGTTCTGCTGGCAGCATACTAAATAAACAAGCTAATTGTGCTTATATTTGTATTCTGCGTGAAACAGGAGGTTTAACATGTCCAAAAATGATATCAAAATGCAGCTGCAACCAACTATTGATCTTGCTGATTACATAGCAGGATATACGATACAATCTGTGCTTCTCGGTCCGGATCAACGCATATTTGTGCTGCTTATCGACCAGATCCCCGACAGAATCCGGGGGATGTTTGTACAGGCTTCCCTGGACAAGCCACGCACCTACAAAATATTGATTATAGAAGACGGACAGATTCAGGAAGTGATACTGGCTAATCAGAAGTTTCATTATCATACAGTACAACCCTTAGAGGATCATTTGCTGCTTGTTGGTGCCCGCTGTCATTATTATGGGCCTGATCAATATGATCTTAATGCCAGAGTCTGTGATATGGATGGGCATATTCTCCACGATTTTCTACTTGGTGATGGTATCGAGTATGTACAGGTAACCCGTGAAGGTACGATCTGGACAGGTTATTTTGATGAAGGTGTCTTTGGCAATTATGGCTGGAACCCGCCTGTTGGCGAAGCCGGGCTGCTCGCTTGGGACGCGCAGGGAAACCGACTGTACACCAATACTCAGGCGGATATTATGGATTGTTATGCGCTGAATGTTATCAATGACCAAGAGGTCTGGTTTTACTATTATACCGACTTTATGCTGGGTCATATTACAGGCGGAACAACAGATCCGCAAATCGAATGGGTAAATCCACAGATTTCCGGCTCCTCGGGATTTTGTACAGACGGCTATCATTTTCTGTTCCAGGGCGGTTATAACAACAGTAACCAGCTCTTCTTCAAAAAAAGGGATCAACCCGGCCGTCTCACAGGTAAAAAGACTGTACAACTGCAGGGAGCGAATCAGCAGCCGCTTGATCTGACCTACAGCGATTTCCGTCGGGATCAGATACTGATATATTCGGAAGGAATGTTATATACAACAGCTATACAGGATATACTGCACGTCTTATAGCCTTGTCGCTGAATAAGTATTCTGCCTTCCTCCACCTATATCATACTTGCCGCAGTATATAAGTTAGGTGGCTAGATGAGAAGACATTAGGTGCAAATACAAGTTTACTCTATTAATAACTGCTGCAAACGCTGAATTTCTTCAAGTATGGCTTCCGGTTCGGTAAATGGACATTCACCGGTGAAATACCAATCCCCCAGGAACAACAGGATTTCATAAACGCTGTTATAGTATAGTTCCGGATACGGATTGGCGATACGGAAGCTGGGATGGGAAGACCAGTTCTGGATAAATTGAATCAACTGCCATATCTCCCCTGCTGTCTGCCGACTCAGGCCGTCTGCTCCCACAGTGGAATAGATATAAGAATATAACTCCGTTAATAAAGTCAGCGCGTGATCAGGTTCCCAGCGCAGATCTACACGCAGCTTCAGAATAAATGAATCCCATTCTCCTGCCAGTTCCTGCTTGAGATGTGCAGGCGGTTCATCTGCATGATGGATTGCATTGCTGTTCTTATACGAATCTGGAGCAGAATAGTTGTTATTTGGGTGATCAGGTGGAAATGAAGACATACTATCTCTCCTGTCTATGTATGATGTTGGCAGATTGGCAGACCCAGTTGATTACCACATCCAATGCCATAGCTATTCCTATACCTGCTGTATAGCGCAGCAGATCAGCGACCAGAAATCCTTTTCCGAGAATCAATGCTCCCAGCGTCGTATGACGAATATGGTTGATCCAATCAGCCTGGTACAGCTGGCTGAATTCGATCAGATAACTGAATACTCCCGCGCCTATACCTGCGACCCAACAAGATCGTGGCCAACTCAGCAAGCGTATGCCCCAATAAATCATCGCTGCCCACAATGCGTCACCCGCATGAACAGCGAGCCAATGGGGCAGCAGAGATACATAACGTCGGGAAGCCAGACCCAGTAGCATCGTCAGGATAATCGCAACCAGGTACAGTAGACGAGTGCCCTGACGACTCGCAGCATAACGTTGAATTAGGGATAGACGCGAATTATATTTTCGAATCATCGTTATAGTCGCTCCTTGGATATAGAATTTGGTAAATATACTCGGTGCTTCCTTCCATTATAACGTTTTGTATGATGCAATTCGAAATAAGTAGGCCAAAATCGATTTTCTTTTTTTGAATTTTTCATATGTTAATTTTTTACTGCTTGTAAATAAACAGCACTTAAAACATAAAAAAGGCAGGGAGATTATTCTCCTCTGCCTTTTACTTACACTTATTTTTCAATTCATTTCTCTGATTTCGTATTCTGGATTAGACAGCAAAAATTTGATCAATACGCTTCACCTGTTCTTCGGACAGATGAACATCCAGCGTTTTCAGATTATCTTCTAGTTGCTGTGGATTTTTGGTTCCGGGAATAACGACATCAATGCAGTCGCGGGTCAGATACCAGGCGAGTGCCACGTTGGCTACTGCAGCGTTCACTTCCTCTGCAATACTGCGTAGCTGATCGATTTTGTCGAGATTTTTTTCATAATTGCCTTCCTGGAACAGCGGCTTTTTCTTCTGGCTGTCGGTCAGCGGAGTATCTTTGGTATATTTGCCGCCAAGCAGTCCCGAAGCCAATGGAAAATAAGGAACAAACGAGATTTTATTTTCTACCAGATACGGGAAAAACTCCTGCTCCACTTCACGCTCCAGCAGATTATAGTTGGATTGTAATACATCTACATCGCCGTGGCGGTTCGCCTGCTTGAGCTGTTCTATCGAGAAGTTGGATACACCAATTGCACGGATTTTGCCTTCTTCTTTGAGCTTTTTCAGTTCGCCCACTGCTTCGTCTTTGGGCGTATCTTTATCTGGGAAATGGATATAGTACAGATCAATATAATCGGTCTGCAGACGCTTTAGACTGTCTTCTACCGATTGCCGCAGAAAAGCAGGCGAGTTATCGATCAATGTGTCATTCCCTTCGATTTTGTGAGCACCTTTGGTTGCGATAACGACATTTTCGCGCTGTCCGTTTTCTTTTAGTACTTCGCCGATCAATTCTTCCGATCGTGCCGGGCCATAGATATAGGCAGTATCCAGAAAGTCGATACCAAGCTCCAGTGCACGTCGTACAATATTTTTGCCATCTTCATCCTTCAGGTTCGAAAACAGATTATGTCCTCCGACTTTGTTCGTACCAAGTCCAATAGGGGTTACCATCAGTTCGGTTGTACCAATTCGTGTCTGCTGTCTCATCTGTTGATCTGCTCCTTTCGTGATTCCAGGCTTGCTTCTATCCACATCGTCATTTGCTGCACTGATGCCTATGTAGCGGTAACGGCATAGGCCGGCTTGGCAAACTGCTGCAAACTTCGATTTACTTGGTAGAAGCCTATATTGTGTATACCCTTCTTACTTTTTGTTTAATCGTGGCTGTACCCAAGCAAAAGAGACTCCGCAGCATAGGCAGAGTCTCTTTTGCTTCTATATATTCTGCACTGGTGCAGATAGAGATGATATTATTTAACAGCGGCACCCGGCGTTGCTTTTACGCGCTTTTTGCCAAAACTGCGAATCTTCTCTTCTACTTGCTCCAGCGTAAGACCGCGAGTTTCCGGCAGGAATTTGGCAGCAAATGTGATAGCCAAAATGCCCAGTGCTACGAAAATGTAGAAAGTAGCTGATAATCCAAACGCTCCGGACAATACCGGGAACAGCAGTCCGACCGCAAAGTTAACCATCCAGCTGCAAAATACACTTACACCCATACCGAATCCGCGTAATTTCAGCGGGAACACTTCGGACAGCATCAGCCAGGTAACCGGGGATACTGCACCTTGCTGGAATGCCAGGAAGGTAACGGTCAGCCCCAGAATAACATAAGGCAGAGCAGCTGTACCTGTTAGCACATTGGAGAGAATCGCAATCAGCAGCAGTGCACTGGTCGTACCGATAAGACCGGTGATCAGCATCGGACGACGTCCTACTTTACCGACTATCCACATTCCAAAGAAGGTAGCCGCTACAGAAATCACACCATTCGCGATATTACCAATCAGAGCTGCATTTGTACCAAAACCGGACTGCTTGAGAATCTCGGTACCATAGTACATGATCGAATTTACCCCGGTAATCTGCTGGACTACACCGATACCGATACCGATCAGTACAATACGGCGAATCCATGGCGTTGCCATATCCTTGAAGCTGGCTCTTTCCGTGTCTTCTTCGACTTCGGTATTAGCCGTAATCTCCTTGATCTCGCGAATCGCCTGTTTTTCGCTGCGCATTCTTTTCAGAATACGGAATGCACGCTTGTTCTCATCCTGTGTAACGAGCCAGCGTGGACTTTCCGGTACACGGAACATACCGATAAACAGGAAAATGGCAGGAATTGAAGCGATAGATAACATATAGCGCCAGATATGCGTGTTATCACCCATCGTCGTACCCAAAATAGCATTAAAGATAAAGGCAAGCAGCTGACCGCTGACAATCATCAACTCATTGCGGGTAACAATACCGCCGCGCTGATTGGCTGGTGAAATCTCGGCCAGGTAGGAAGGAACAGTAACCGAAGCGCCGCCGACAGCGAGCCCCAGAATAAAACGACACGCGACCATAACCGGTACACTTGGGGATAATGCAGAACCAATCGTAGCAAAGAAAAATAATACTGCCAGATATTTAATACTCCGGCGGCGTCCAATCGCATCGGACAATCGCCCACCCAGCACAGCACCAAAGGCTGCACCAAGCAGCAATGAACTGGTAACCAAACCTTGTGTAAAAGATGTCAGGTTCAATTGATCAGGTGCAGACATAAATGGCAATGCACCATTGATTACTCCAGTATCATAACCGAATAACAATCCACCCAATGTAGAAATAAGAACAATCTTGCGCAAAAATGCCTTTTGACTCGCGGCATCGTTATTCTCTTGTTGCATAGTACCCACTCCTTTTTATTTCCCGTACGCTATGTAGAAGGAGTCTGGCTATGCAGCTGCAACATATAAAGCTGTCTGTATGCCGATCATGTCCGTTCATGAACAAGCTCTTCTTTTGCAACTGGTCCATGACTCTTCTGTTCTGTACGTCGGATGATTATCCGTTTCTGTATCTTTATGTTGTACTTCTGTAAATTCAATATACCCATCCTTTTCAATACTTAATCTTCCTTGCTGTCTTGCTTGGATACGTAACTATCGATATATGCAGCAAAAAGCCAACCGCATTTACTGTTAGACGACGGTTGGCCCGGTGTATATTTATTTCTGTTTTGTAATCTCGATTAGCCGGTAAATGGCGGTTTCCATTTCTTTGTAATGCTGTTTACTCCGATATACATGAATACAGAGTACTACTGTACCAATAAGCAGCAAAACCAATATAGCGCACATTACCATCGTGGATACCCACATCTCCAGCACACTCCCAAACATTGTGATACAAGCTTCAGAATGTATACTATTATATAGTCAAATATCATAAGGTGAGAATTAATCACACTCTGAATCTGCCCATGACTATGGTATTATAATAATTCCCATCTGCCAGCAGGCGATCGCGTTTTAGCACACCTTCAATTTCAAATCCTGCCTTTTTATACAGCTCAATGGCATTGACATTGGTCTCCAATACATTTAGTGTCATCTTTTGGATGCCTGTCGCATCCGACCAGGCTATAGATTGTTCGAGCAGGTGCTTGCCGATGCCATGTCCCCAATAATCCCGCAGCACACCTACGCCAAACTCTACCTTATGTGCCAGTCGGCTCAGCGGACTGCCTTCGCATCTGGAGAAACCTACGATCTGATTGGCCGTCTCCGCTACCAAAAAAAGGTTGGTATCCTTCTCGGAGTCACTGCGGATCAGCTGTTCAAATTCTGCCGGCTCCAGAAAAGCTTCCCCTCTTCTGCGATCCAGATTCTCGGTCTCACCATCGATCTGAAGTCGTACTTCTGACAGAGTGGTAGCGTCTTCAGGTTTTGCAGAGCGAATACTATAATCCAGTCCTTTGATATGATAAGCACGTTCTTCAATGATCACTATGTACTCCTCCTCGAATAATATACTTTTATTTACATTATACCTGTTTTCTTCGCTTTAACGAAATAACAATGATATGTCGCTATATTACTTATTATTTACTTTTGTTTGTTTAATTTGTCTGCAATCGTGGGTAGATTATTTAGAAGATTAGTTTCAGATTCAGCAGGGTATACGACAGGAGTTTATTCTGTTCTGTATCTATTGACCAATTCAAGCGAGACAGAAAGGAATGAAAATAATGATATTTTTTATTGCTCTAATTCTGCTAATAATGTGTATTAGCGTTATAGGCATTGATATCAATCTACGCCGTCAATTAAAAAAAGAAGATGCAATTCTACATAAGCTCGATTTACTGCTTCAAGATAAGAATAGTTAATACATAATTTCTTTGCAGAACATTTCATATGTCAATGTAAAGAGGTATAATTTTAAATTGATTTTACTTGATCCCCACTCGTAGCTATCAATCTCTTGTGCGAGTATATCAAAGATAGGAGTTGTTAATGAATTTATGAAAAAAGCATCGAGCGTATTTTATATATCAGCGGCTATTCTGCTGCTGCTGGTTTTGGTAGGGGTGATTGCTCCCAAGGCCTTTGAGAGTGTTACCAGTAGTACCGAATCATTTATCACCGATACATTCGGATGGTATTACCTGATTATTGTGACCGGCTTCGTGGCTATCTGTTTGTATCTGCTGGTTAGTCCCGCAGGCAAAATCAAACTGGGCAAGCCGGATGACAAGCCTGAGTTTTCCCGACCAACCTGGGTAGCTATGCTATTCAGTGCTGGCGTAGGGATCGGATTGGTATTTTACGGTACGGCCGAGCCGATTAGTCATTTTGCTATCAGTTCCCCAACTGGCGAAACTGGCAGCGATCAGGCTGTGCGTGATGCCATGCAGTATACCTTTTTCCACTGGGGTATTCATGCGTGGGCAGTGTATGGTCTGGTAGGTTTGAGCCTCGCCTATTTTATGTTCCGCCGCGGAGAAACCGGGCTGATCAGCTCTACACTGAAGCCGGTTCTTGGTCGTCATGCATCAGGCGCCGTTGGCAAAGCGATTGATGTTGTAGCTGTGCTGGCAACCGTCATGGGTGTCGCTACCTCTCTCGGTTTTGGCGCTGTACAGATTAATGGAGGATTGTCGTATCTATTCGGCATTCCTTCGACTATCGTGAGTCAATTTATTATTATTCTGGCGGTGACTGTACTATTTATGCTATCCGCGTTAAGTGGACTTGATAAAGGAATCAAAATTCTCAGTAACGCCAATATGCTGCTTGCCGCTGTTGTATTTTTAATTGTATTTATTTTTGGCCCTACTTTATTCACGCTTAATCTATTTACCGATACATTGGGGAAATATCTGCAAAACTTTGTGAATATGAGTTTCCGCCTGGCTCCATTGAATTCGGAAAACCGGCATTGGATTAATGTATGGACGATCTTCTACTGGGCATGGTGGATTGCCTGGTCTCCGTTTGTAGGCATATTTATTGCCCGTGTATCCAAAGGACGTACGATCCGTGAATTTGTCACTTATGTATTGCTGGCACCGTCTCTAATCAGTTTCTTGTGGTTCTCTGTTTTTGGTGGCTCGGCTATTGCGATCGAGCGCAGTGGTACCAAGATCATATCAGCACTGGCTACTCAGGAATCCTTGTTTGGAATGTTGTCCACGTTCCCTTGGAGCACCATTATTTCGGTAGTAGCGATCGGCCTGATTGCCATCTTCTTTATCACATCAGCAGATTCAGGTACATTTGTACTTGCGATGATGACAACCAACGGTTCGCAAAATCCCAATAATACTTTAAAAATAATATGGGGACTGCTGCTTACTGCTATTGCTCTGGTACTGCTCTATTCCGGCGGTCTGCAAGGTTTGCAAAACACTATGATCATCGCTGCGCTTCCCTTCTCTCTGGTGATTATACTAATGGCAGTAAGCTTGTTAAAAGTATTAAATAATGATGCTAGAGAGCTATCCCGTACCAAACGTAACCAGCCTTCTACCCGTGATACAAAGAATGAAAAATAATCGATTAGATTAACAGCCTGATTTTGTTCGACTCTCGCTTGAAGATATATAAAGCACCCTTTTATGGGTGCTTTTTTGCTTTATTTATTTCAATTGACTTCTTTTCAATTCACTTCTTTCCATTTACTTTTCTCGATATACTTCTTTTGCTTTATGTCTTTGATTTATTTTGGATATGAGTGATTGTATAGGTAGTTTCTTTCCGCAATCCGAAAAAATAAAGAGCCCTACTGTGTTAGCAGGACTCTCTAATTTATGATTTGAAATAAATTGGATCGCAGGAATTAGCCTTCGATCAGCAGCGTTTCCGGATCTTCCAGCAGTTCTTTGACTTTTACCAGGAAGCTAACTGCTTCGCTACCGTCGATAATACGATGATCGTAGGAAAGCGCGATATACATCATTGGGCGGTTTTCCATACGCTCTGCATCAATAGCGACTGGACGCAGCTGGATTTTGTGCATACCCAGGATACCTACCTGTGGTGCGTTGAGAATCGGCGTAGACAGCAGGGAGCCGAATACACCACCATTGGTGATCGTAAACGTACCACCTTGCAGCTCAGCCAGAGACAGCGTATTGCTGCGTGCTTTGGAAGCGAGGCTGGCGATTTCTTTCTCAATACCGGCAAAGCCCAGACGATCTGCATCACGTACGACCGGTACAACCAGACCTTCTTTGGCAGATACGGCAATACCGATATCATAGTAATGCTTCATGATTACGTCATCGCCATCGATCTCTGCATTAACCATCGGATATGCTTTGAGCGCGCCGACAACCGCTTTGGTAAAGAAGGACATAAAGCCGAGACCTACATCATGCTTCTCTTTGAATTTGTCTTTGCGGCGTTTGCGCACGTCCAGGATCGCTGTCATATCCACTTCGTTGAATGTAGTCAGCATCGCTGCATTGTGCTGCGCTTCTACCAGACGGTTCGCAATCGTGCGACGACGACGGGACATCGGTACACGATCAGCCGGTTTTAATGGATTGCTTTCCGGTGCAGACGATTTGGAAGCCGGTGCAGAGGAACCACTTGTTTTGGTCGGTGCAGCACCCAGGTTAGTCGGCTTGTCTTCGTGCTTGCGCACGTCGTCATGCTTCACACGACCCATCGGATCGTTGCCTTGTACACTATTCAGATCGATACCGCGCTCACGAGCCAGCTTGCGGGCAGCCGGTGTAGCGATAGTATCTCCGTTGTCAGGCTTGCTCGCTGCTACAGCAGCAGCCAGATCTGTTTTGGATTCACGTGCCTGTTCATTTGCCTGTGCAGGCTGGGACGATGGAGCCGTCTCCTGGGCTGCTGGCGCTTCTGGAGCTGCTTCTGCGCTTGGCTGTACTTTGGCACCGCCTGCGCTGATAACACCAACAGATTCACCGACCTGAACAGTCTCGCCTTCCTGTTTGGTGATGGATTCGATGACTCCATCTTCTTCGGCACTGATTTCCAGATTGACCTTATCGGTTTCCAGTTCCAGCAGAACATCACCCTGACTAACAGTATCTCCTTCTTTGACTACCCATTTCGATACGGTTCCTTCGGTAATAGACTCGCCCATTTCAGGTACTTTAATTTCGCTCACAGCTGGTTACCTCCCCAGGGATATGTTTTTCAACGAATTTGGTTTGAGTGCTGATGTTAGTATGCGCTGTTGTTCGATAGCGTGAACATGCTGATAACCACTTGCCGGGCTGGAACGCTCCGGACGTCCGATATAGCTTACATTACTGCCTGCTGGTGCCACTTCACGAAGTCTGGAGTCCATATATGTCCAGTAACCCATATTTTTCGGTTCTTCCTGTACCCAGATAACTTCCTGCAGGTTGGTAAAACCGGATAGGATCTTGGAAATTTCTTCTTTCGGGAATGGATACAGCTGCTCGACACGGATAATATGCAGCCAGGAAAAGTCGGTATCCTTCTCTTTGTCCAGTGCTTCTTCCAGATCGACTGCTACTTTACCCGTACACAGAATAACACGCTCTACTGCTTCTTTTTTGTCGCCGAGACCCTGTTGTTCAACAATCAGCTTGAAGCTTCCTTCGCTCAGTTCTGTCGCTGCAGAAGCTACACGAGGGTTACGAATCAAACTCTTCGGTGCCATCACAACGAGCGGACGAGCTTCTTCGGTCTCTGTGCTAAGTGCCTGACGACGCAGCAGGTGGAAATACTGCGAAGCGGATGTCAGATTGGCTACAGTGAAGTTGTTTTCACCTGCCAGCTGCAGGAAACGCTCCGGACGTGCACTGGAGTGCTCCGGTCCCATACCTTCATAACCGTGCGGCAGCAGCATCATCAGACTGGACTTTTGTGTCCATTTACTGCGTCCGGCAGAGATAAATTGGTCGATCAGTACCTGTCCGGCATTGACGAAGTCACCGTACTGGGCTTCCCAGATTACCAGTGTCTCCGGTGCATGTACATTGTATCCATATTCAAAGCCGATAACGGCCGCTTCGGACAATGGACTGTTATGCACGGCAAAGGAAGCTTTGGCTTCCGGCAGACGATGCAGCGGACAGAATTCTTCGCCTGTTTTGGCATCATGCAGTACCAGGTTACGATGAGCGAATGTCGCACGTTCAGCATCCTGTCCGGTAATGCGAATTGGCTTGCCTTCGGCGAGAATGGTCGCAAATGCCAGTGTCTCGGCATGTCCCCAGTCCACTTTGCCATCCGGAGCAAGTGCGTTGGTACGACGCTCTAGAATACGCTGCAGCTTCGGATACACACTGAAGTTCTCCGGCCATGTCAGCAGACCCTGGTTGATCTTCATGAGAAGGTCAGCCGGTACCGCTGTCTGGGTAGATGCTTTGGCAGCGCCTTCGCCGGCAGGATTGATTGGTCCGAATGCTTGCTGGCTGTCGTCGTTTTTCACTTCTTCATAGATCGCTTTCAGGCTATCCTGTACTTCATTTTTATATTTTTCATACTGCTGGCTGTCTGCCACTCCGCGCTCTGCCAGTTTTTGGCCGTAGAGGGATGCAACGCGCGTATGATTTTTGACTTTGCCATACATCAGCGGTTGGGTCGTTTCCGGATCATCCGCTTCATTGTGTCCGTATCTGCGATAACCGATCAGATCGATCAGGAAATCTTTTTTGAACAGATTACGATATTGCATCGCCATTTCTGCTGCACGCAGACAAGCCTCGGGATCATCCGCATTCACATGCACTACCGGGATCTCATAGCCTTTGGCCAGATCACTCGCGTAATGGGTGGAGCGGGAATCCTTGCTGTCTGTTGTGAAGCCCAGACGGTTGTTAACGATAATATGGATTGTACCGCCGTTCTGGAAGCCAGGCAGCTGGTTGAAGTTCAGCGTCTCCGCTACGATGCCTTCACCGGCAAATGCAGCATCGCCGTGCATAATGATTGCTGCCGCCTTGTCTTTATCCTGACGCGGGTATCCTTTTTCACTGCGGTCATCCTGTGCAGCGCGTGTGAAGCCTTCTACAACAGGATTCACATACTCCAGGTGACTCGGGTTATTCGCCAGAGTCAGACGAGTCTCAAAGCTCTGTCCTTCTTCGGTCATCGAATAACGAGCACCCAGATGATATTTTACGTCGCCGGTCCAGCCAAAATTAATGCCCATAGAACCTTCCGACGGCATCATGTCTTTATTCGGAGAATGCTGGAACTCGGAGAAAATTTTGCCGTATGGCTTGTTCAGTACATGTGCCAGTACATTCAGACGGCCACGGTGAGCCATACCCATCAATACATGTCTTGCTCCGCCGCGTGCAGCAATACGAACTATCGTATCCAGCATCGGTACGAGCGCATCGTTACCCTCGATCGAGAAACGCTTCTGCCCTACGAATGTCTTGTGCAGGAACTCTTCAAACTGCTCAACTTCAACAAGACGATGCAGCAGCTCCAGCTTCTCTTCATTGCTCAGTGCCTGCGAAGAAGAGTTGGTCTCTACCTGGCGGTTCAGCCAGTTACGTTCTTTCTCATCATGTACATGAGAAAATTCGTAAGCGATCGGACCAGTATACTTTTGACGGAGGATCTGAATGGCTTCCCATCCATCACGAGCTTCTTCCGGTGCATTTTCCCAGATGAGAGATGCAGGAAGCTGAGCCAGATCACGTTGTCCCAATCCATACTCCTGTGGATCAAGCAGACGCACATCTGACGGAGTACTCAGTCCGAGCGGGTCGATATCTGCTGCCAAATGTCCGTATGTACGGATATTCCAAACTAATCGTTCCGCTGCAACCGCTTTCTTTAGTAAATTGGTGTCTACTTTGCCGGGGGTACTAGTACCATTGTCTGCTGCCTGACCCAAAGCCGCAGCAGGAGCTACAGGTTCCCCATGTTGTTCGAATAGTGCACGGTATCCCTCATCAACCGAATTAGGATCTTGTTTGTACTTTTCATACTGCTCCTGTACGTACCCCAGATTGGGCCCGTAATAGGATTGCCATAATGATGGTCTGTTCGATTCGTCGATTGTCATCGAGGATTCCCTCCGTCTTGAATTTTTTGTGAATATTTTTGTGACGGAATTGCAACACTTTCAATTATACCTCTATCTGATTAATCACAAAATAGTCTAAAATGGGACTATCAGGGAGGATAAGCGATGCTGAGTTAAGAAAACGTTTTCTTTGTCATGTGTAAAGAATAATTCAGGTTTTTTAGCCTGATTAAAGCGAAATATGACTACTAATCAAAAAAATGCGATTTTAGCAAATCGTCTAGCAAGAGTTTGTCCATGACATTGAGCATCATTTGAAGTAATACTTAGCTGTTCATGCCCCCTTATTCGAACTGTGATCCGCTTTACAATTCCCATTCTACAATAGTCAGGTATAGATTTCCAATTTTAATTTTTATCTATTTTGTCCAAATCTAACCAGCAAACGATCCGATGATTATTTACAATATTGTATTGCTTTTAACTGCTTTGTGTCAGATACGAAGAATTTGTGTCTTTTGCTTATTGGAGCTGTCATAAATACAAAAATCGTGTTCTTTTTGCCTTCAGGTTTACAATAAAGAAAATATCATCCAAAATGATCAATCTATAGTAGTGATGAATTGATCAAAGGAGAATAACTATGACGAATGATTGTCAGTACCTATTGGATTATCTGGATTGTGAATATGAATTATTTGAAGATATCAACGATGGAGCATTTATTGTGGAAGCTTATGAACGGATGAGTAAACAGGGTAAGCAGGACGGATTTATTCCTCTTATTATTGTAGTTAGTAATGTTCTGGCAGAAGTGATTGAAAATGTTCTCGAAGAAATCGAAGATGGACCTTCACCTGATGGTATCCATTATTTTCGTCAAGAGGTAATCAAAGATGCTATGCAGATCGATGTGCCTCAGTTACTTGAACAGCGCTGGAATGACAGTATTGCAGACGAAGATGAGTTTGATGATGAACATTCTAATTTATATGGAGATTTCATTCCTGCAGTAGCAGAGCATGAGTTGTATAGTTATCTGAATGGAACAGTACCGTATCCCGAGATTATTATTGCGTGTATTCCAATTACGGCAGCCTGGGAGCTGGCGGCCTGGGTACCTATGGGGGGATTTAATGATTGTCCACTTCCTGAAGAACAGGTGGCGGTGTTTAAATACTGGTATGACCATTATGGAGCTGTACCTGCTATTGTTTCTCATAATACCTGGGAATTGAAGCTGACTCGTCCACCTGCAGATAACCACGTGGCTGAATTGCTGGCAAGAGAACATTTTGCCTTTTGCAGTGATCGTGTCTATCAGGCAGAGGAGTCTACAGCTACTATCCGCAGTCTAGCAAGTCATTTGAAGCATTCAACAACCTGGTATTTTTGGTGGGATTAATAAATGTTGTTTCTGCACGATACACCGCTTAGCTGGATATAACAGAGAGTGATCCAGCTAAGCAATTATCATGTACACTACAAGCGAATTGATATGTTTAGACCTGCTGCTGTACTCTGCGCTCTTTTAGCAGCATATCCACATGCGGGATGCCGTCTTCCAGATAGGACTCGGAGATCGGCTCAAATCCATATGCACCGTAAAAGCGGCATAGATACTCCTGCGCCTGAATTTTGATTTCCACTTCGTTCAACTCCTGCTGGATAAAATCCACGGCACGTGCAAACAACTCACCGGCATACCCTTTGCCACGATGAATCGCTGGGACGATGACCCTGCCAATCGAAGCCTGTGGATAAGCCACTCCCGGCGGCAGCAGACGTGCGTAGGCTGCGATCTGCTCGTTCTCCAGCTTGAACAGATGGTAGCAGTCCACATCCCTGCCATCTACTTCAGGATAAGGACAATTTTGTTCGACCACAAAAATATCGGTACGCTCTTTTAGAATCTGATATAACTCCCTTGTATTCAGCTCATTAAAATGCTTGATATGCCAGGTCATGGTTGCTTCTCCTTTAGGACATCTGTATTTGGATTTTGTTATAATTTTAATATTATAAATTGAAAATCGATTTTGTTTAATAGCTCGTCACAATTTTGTATGAATGAACCAGATCCAGCATCTTCATTCGGCTTGAAAGCTAAACAAATCAAGCTGATGAATCAGCAAGTCGGTATTGTGCACCCAGCAGTATACATATAACCTTCCTCAGAAAATAACTGTAAACCCAAAAAGCATCGCTGCAATAGTTTTATGCAGCGATGCTCTTTTATACTTTTATATTGGAATTTGTAAAATAACTTAGCCCATGATAACTTTCACTTCATGCTTTTTGCCATCCTGGAAGTCCGGTAGAATATTGCCTTCAATTTCTTTGCCGTCTACTGTAATGGACTTCACGCCACGGGATACGCCTGCTGCATTGTCTACATGAATCAGATAGGTTGCCCCGCGGAAGTTACGACGGTAGCTGAACTCCGGCCATTCGGATGGAATGCTCGGATCGACCAGCAACCCTTCGTGCTCTGCGCGAACACCCAGAATCCAGTTGGTTGCCATACGCTGCAGCCATTGGGAAGAGCCTGTGTACCACGTCCAGCCGCCGCGGCCATAATTTGGCGAAATCGGACCATCGGAGTTACCTGGCGTTACATAAGGCTCGCCTACGTAGCCATTTGGATCATCCGAACGGTTTGGCGGACAGATTTTGCTGTAAGCTTCATATGCTTTCTCCGGTTGACCGGCCAGTGTATAAGCCCATACTGCCCATGTAGCGGCGTGAGTATAGACACCGCCATTCTCGCGCAGACCCGGTGCATAGCGGGTAATGTAGCCGATATCACGGCGTACTTTGGTATAAGCCGGATACAGCAGCAAGGAGCCGTAATCACGCAGCAGATGCTTGCTGACACTAGCCATCGCCTGCTGACCACGTTCTTCGTCAGCTACGCCAGAAATAACTGCCCAGATTTGCGGATTCAGGAAAATCTGTCCTTCTTCATTTTCCTTGGAGCCTACTTTGAGACCATCATCGGTTGTCGCCTGCAGATACCATTCGCCATCCCAGCCATATTCATTCAACGTCTGCTTGAGACTGCCCTGTACTTCGATCATTTTGTCTGCAAAAGCCTGATCACCACGGCGCTGTGCCACTGGTGCAAAGCTGCCAAGAATCATATACAGGAACTCGCCCACCCAGAAGCTCTCGCCTTTCCAGTCATAACCGATTGCACTCAAACCATCATTCCAGTCATGCTCACCCATCAATGGTACGCCGCGCGGGCTGAAACGCAGGAATGATTTCTCGATAGCACGCTTGCAATGCTCATATACCGTTGCCTCTCCGCCGTCGAGGAATGGAGTGATTTCGTCCAGAATCTGATAATCCTGGGTTTCTTTCAGATAGGAATCCATGATGAACGGAAGCCATAACAGATCATCGGAACAACGAGTACGTGGTCCGCCTCCGCGGATAGTGAACCACCAGTGCAGCACGTCGCCTTCCTGGAACTGCTGGGAAGCATGCATCAGAATCTGCTTGCGCATCAATTCCGGTTTATTGGTCAGGAAAATCTGGGAATCCTGCAGCTGATCGCGGAAACCGTATCCTGCGCTCACTTGATAATAAGCAGTTTTACCCCATAGGCGACAGGAAATAGATTGATACTTAAGCCATACATTCGTCATAATATTCATCGCCGGATCCGGTGTCTGAATCTCTTCGGTATCGATCAATTCGCTCCAGAATTCGTGTACCCGTGCCAGTGTACGCTCAGCGGCTTCCACGCTCGTATATTCGCGGATCAATGCTGCGGCGTCTTCCTTCTCATGCTCGGCGGCTCCGATCGTGAATACGACCGTATGGGAAGCGCCCGGTTCCAGCTTGACAGCAACACGCAGAGAAGCTGCAGCATCGCCAAAACGTCCGGTATGCCCTGCCAGCTCTTGATCCTGCATCGCCTGTGGGCGTGATTCTTCGCCGTACATACCGACAAAAGATTCCTTATCCGCATCATAGGAAGATGGCTGCTCACTGGCAGCATGGAAAGCGGTATACGGCCAGCTTACATTATTGCTGCGTCCTTTTTCATCAGGGAATGCCCATAAGTATTTTTCCAGTTGAATAGCATTAAGATCTTCGCGATATTCCGAGTTCATAAAGATTTTGTGGAATTCACGATGCTCGTCCGGTGCAAACCCCGGTGCCCATTCAAAATAAGTAGTTGCATCCAGTTCACGCGTCTGTCCGCTGTTATTGGTAATTTTTAACTGCATAATTTCCAGTGGAGCATCCGGTGCCACGAATACGGTCAATTCGCTGCGGATTCCGTCGACCTGCTGGGTGAATACGCTATATCCAATACCATGACGTACTTCATAATGTTCAAATTCAGCCATTACCGGCTTCCATGCAGCAGACCAGAACTTGCCGGAGCTGCGGTCACGCAGATAGATGAATTTGCCCCATGAATCCTTGATCACATCCTGGAACAGACGCGTAATCCGGTTCTGTCCGGCATTGCCTCGCCAAGAAGCGCCGCCACCTGCCTGGGATACCATAAAGGAGTAATCGCCATTACTAATAATATTGCTCCAGGGACGCGGTGTACGTGGATTGGTAATCACATACTCCCGGCCATTTTCGGTGAAATATCCATATTCATTTTGGAAAAGCTGATTTTGCTGCGTTGTGGATTGATTTTGTACAGTAGACATGATGAATCCCTCCGTAGTGTAATCATATTTTTCTCTAAAGTTCTGTCCGGTTATCCTTATCAGATAAATACTACCGGATAACCGGACATTCTCTGTAACTCACACCATACTGTCATGCAGAAGCGCATTTGATCAGCTGGCTGCGACTCGGTATCCTTATTTTTATTTCATACCAGAGATCGTATAGCCTTCAATAATATGACGCTGTGCGAAAATAAAGATGATCAGAATTGGAATAACCATAAAGGATGCTCCGGCCATCTGAATAGCAAAGTCTCCGCCATATTGACCTTTGAGCAGGGACAGGCCGACAGACAGCGTGTACAGACTCTCGTCATTGGCTACAATCAGTGGCCACAGGAAGCTGTTCCAGCCGCCGATAAAGGTCAGAATCCCCTGTACGGCAAAGATCGGCTTGGCAATCGGAATAACGAGCTGGAAGAAAGTACGTATCTCCCCTGCACCATCCAGTCTTGCCGCTTCGATCAAGTCATTCGGAATAGAAGTCATAAACTGACGGAACAGGAAAATACCAAAGGCGTTAACCATACCGGGCAGCACAATCCCTGCCATTGTGTTGGTCAGATGCATTTCATTCAGGATCAAATAAACCGGAATCATCGTTACCTGGGAAGGAATCATCATGGTTCCCAGTACCAGATAATACAGCACATTTTTCCCCGGAAAGTTGAACTTGGCAAAAGCATATCCGGCTGCTGCGTTCAGGAACAATCCAATAAAGGAGAAAAAGACGATGATCAGTGTATTGATCAGGTATTGCTGAAAGTTCATCTCGGTAAACAAACGGGTGAAATTATGCATGGTCGGTTCCTGCGGCCAGAACGTAGGCGTTAGTGAAGTAACCTCGCTCTCCGGCTTAAAGGACGACAGAATCATCCATATGAATGGTATACACATTGCTATTGCACCAATAACCAGCAGTGCAATCACTATAGTTTTGTAAACGGGTCTCACTTGAATATCCATTGCGGAACCTCCTTTCACAGTTCAATCCGGCGTCAGCTCAGGCTGTACGGATCATTAATACTCTACATCGCTGTCTTTTTTGCGTACTTTGAATTGAATAATCGTTACAACAATGATGATCGCGAACAATACAATCGAGCCTGCTGCTGCATAACCGAAGTCACTGCGCTGGAAGCCTGTATTGTAAATAAACAGGGCCATGGATGTTGTTCCGTTCAGTGGATCGCCCTTGGTCATAACGAGCGGTTCCTCGAAGAATTGAATCCAGCCAATCAAAGTCGTGATCGAGACGAAGAAAGTCGCAAATCCAAGCAGCGGTACCGTAATTTTGGTGAGCTGCTGCCAGCGGCTGGCTCCGTCAATCTGTGCTGCTTCATAATACGTACGCGGAATACCCTGTAGTGCAGCCAGGAAAATGATCATATTCAGACCGATTGCTTTCCATACTGCCATAATAATCAGGGAGAACTTGGCGATTGTCGGTCCTTGAAGCCAGCGAACCGGATCAAAGCCGAAGAATCCCAACATCTGGTTGATCAAGCCGTACTGGGAATTGTACAGATATCCCCAGATCACGGCTACAGCGACGATATTCGTAATAGAAGGCATGTAGTAAATAACACGGAATGTTTTGAACAGCCAGCTGGTACCCTGGTTAATCAGGATGGCTATTGCCATCGACAGGAGGACAACCAGAGGTACACCGACCACAACATAGATCAGCGTATTGAACATCGACTTGCGGAACACCGCATCGCCAAATAGCTGAACAAAGTTATCTGCACCGTTAAACTTGATATTGGACCAGTTCGCCAGTCCGGCCAGATCCATATTCGTAAAACTGATAAATACGGCGACCAGAATCGGGATAAATGAAAAGATAAATAGAATGATTAGTGTTGGCGCAATAAACAGATAAGGATATCTGTGCTTGGCCAACGATTGCCAGGCCTTCTGCATCTCTGTTCCCTCCTTTACGGAAGCATTTTTACTACTTCATCATTAGTCTTTTAACAATTCATTTGCCTGTGTATTCAGTTCTTCCATTTGTTTCTGCACATCTGCACCACCCAGATTAATCTGCTGCAGCGAATCTTTGATCAGGGTACCGATCGCTTCCCAGGACTTGACGAATGGTGATGTGCGGGATGTTTCCATTTGCTCACGGAATGTTTTGACTTGCTCATTGCTGCTGAACGCTTTGTCTTCCCATGCTTTTAGGGTAGAAGGCAGATCTTTGGACAATTCATAGTATTTCACCTGGTTGGCAGGATCACTCATAAAGGAAATAAATTTCACAGCATCATCTTTATTTACAGCACTGCTGAATACGCTCCAGTTCGAACCGCCGAGTACAGAAGCACTTTTGCCGCCTTCTTCTTTGGCAGGGATCAGTGCAGTCGACCATTTACCATCGATCTGCGGTGCTGTTTCATGAATCTGGTTAATTGACCATGGACCACTAAAGAACATAGGAACCATGCCCTGACCAAATGCAGGCAGCAGCTGCATATCACTCTGTGTGGGTGCCAGTCCTTCTTTGTAGAAGCTGGTCAAATAGTTAACGGCTTCTATATAAGGAGGCTGATTGAACTGAGCTTGATTATTGCTGATGACTTCACTGCCATTTTCCCAGGCAAACGGAAGCGTAAACGCTGCATCCTGGTTATCCAGCAAAATACCATAATTACCATTGCCACGTGCAGCCAGTTTGGTGGCAGCGTCTTTCAACTCTGCCCATGTTTTCGGCGGTTCATTGTAACCGACTTCCTTGAGCAGGTCGGTACGATAATAGAGTACCCGTGTCTCCATGTACCATGGCACGCTGATCATTTGATCGTTGAATTTCATCGTTTCTCTCGCACCTTCGAAGAAATTCTCCGGCTTGAGATTCGGATACTGCTCCATATAAGGAGTTAGATCCATCAATGCACCGGCATTGGCAAACTCCGGAATCCAGGTCATTCCCATCTGGATAACATCGGGTCCGCTTTTGGAAGCGACAGCCGTCAGCAGTTTATCATGCGCCGATCCCCATGGAATCTGCTGAACCTGTACATCAATCTCCGGATTTGCTTTTTCAAATGCCGCAACCATATCTGGCAAAGATCCGCCTTCGCCGCCCATACCCCATATTTTCAGAATCCGTTTTCCATCCGCTGTGGTCGTTTTGTCCTGACCACTACATCCAGCCAGTACAATCGAGAATACAAGCATACATGCAATCATGGATTTCCATAGTTTAGCCATTTGGCACCTCTTCAATTTTTTTTGTTTAAAAGAGAAGCAAAGACAAGTCCGGATAACGGATAAGGGGCAACGAACAGCGTCTTTGCAGGGTAAACCGATTCATGGTTACGTATTAATTTGAATACATATAGAGAATGGCTGCTTTTAAAATTAGCTGCCACTTTGCAGGGTAGAGTTCGCCTGCTCATTCAGTTGATCCAGCTGCGTCTGGATATCGGTTCCGCCGACAACGATCTGGTCAAATGCATCGCTGATCTGCTTGGCTACCGTCTCCCACTCTTTTACAGATGGAATAGAACGGGAAGTATCCATTTGGGTACGGAAAGTCTGGATATTAGGGTTATCTTGGAATACTTTGTTTTCCCATGCTTTGGTAGTGGATGGCAGATCCTGTGTCAGTTCATACCATTTCACCTGTACATCCGGCTCGTTCAGATAAGAGATAAATTTGACAGCATCTTCTGTATTTTTGGCACTGCTGAATACGGACATATTCGATCCGCCGAGTACCGACATGCTTTCTCCGCCTTCTTCCTTGGCAGGAATGACTGCTGTTCCCCACTGGTCGCTTTTCAGCTCAGGCAGTTCGGTTTTCACCTGATTTACAGACCATGGACCGCTGATAAACATTGGCAGAATCCCTTCACCAAAAGAAGGAATCAGCTGCATATCGCTTTGCGTTGGAGCAATACCTTCCTTGAAGAAACTGCTCAGGTACTGAATCGTTTCTACATAAGGTTTCTGATTGAGCTGTGCCTGGTTATTGCTGTCGATCACTTCGCTGCCGTTCTCCCATGCAAATGGCAATGTGAACAGTTGGTCTTTGCTATCCAGCAAAATACCATAATTGCCTTTACCGCGTGCAGTCAGCTTGGTTGCCGCATCCTTGAGCTCTGCCCAGGTTTTTGGTGCTTCGTTGTAGCCCACCTGCTTGAGCAGATCTTTGCGGTAGAACAATACGCGGGTGTCAATGTACCATGGTACGCCAACCAGTTTGTCGTTATAGGTCATTTTGGTACGAGAGCCTTCAAAGTAATTGTCCGCTTTCAGATTCGGGTACTTTTCGGTATAGGAGGACAGATCCTGCAGCGCGCCAGCTTCCGCAAATTCCGGTATCCAGCTCATTCCCATCTGCACGACATCTGGACCACTCTGGGAAGCAACAGCTGTCAGCAATTTGTCATGGGCATTTCCCCAAGGGATCGCCTGCACCTGTACTTTGATATCCGGGTTTTTGGCTTCAAAATCAGGCACCATTTTGGCAAGTGCTGTTCCTTCGGCGCCCATGCCCCATACTTTCAGGATTCGTTTGCCATCGGAAGTAGTAGCTGCTTCATCCTTGCCGCCACAGCCTGCCAATACAAAAGAAAAGATTAATACGCATGCTACCAGGGGTTTCCACATTTTTCTCATCAAGCACACCTCATTTTTGATTTGTTCTGACTGTTCCACGAATAACGAGTTCAGTGTCTAGTGTATAATGCTGCGCTACCGATTCACCTTTGAGAATCTGGAAAATCAGATGAACTGCCAGTGCGCCTACTTCATAATCCGGCTGTCTTACCGTGGTCAGCGCGGGGTTCAAAAATCGTGCCTGAACAATATCGTCAAATCCTATGACCGATATATCTTCAGGTACACGCAGGCCTGCTTCATAAAGTGCCGTAATCCCTCCCAGTGCCATCTCGTCATTGGCGAAAAATACAGCTTCCGGCAAATTGCCCTGTGCCAGCATCAGCTTGACAGCGCGATATCCACCCTCTTCTGTAAAATTGCCAACCAGATTCCAGCGTGGTTCAATTGTCAGTCCATGCTGATTCATTGCTCGCACAAATCCGTTGTATCGATCGTTATTGTGCTTGCTGCTGGCAGGCCCGGATACAAAAGCGATCTGGCGATGTCCTGACTCAATCAGATAATTGGTGGCCAGCGTGCCGCCTTTCTCATGATCCGCCTCGACATAACAGACACTCTCATGTTCCAGCCGCCGGTCCAGCATAACGATCGGAAATCCTTCGCGTGCCGAATCCAGAATCGTACGATCAGGAATATTGTGAGCGAGGATAATCGCTCCATCTACACGTTTTTCCTTGATAAATTTGACGGCTGTAGACGAATCGCCTCCGATCGAACTGCAGGCAATCAGATCATAGCCATTGTTCAGACTGACTTCCTGCACACCCTTGATCAGGCTGGAATAGTATGGACCTGACAGGTCACTGAGCAGCAGGGCAATCGTGTTCGTTTTGGAGCGTTTCAGATCGGACGCAATTCCATTTTTTTGATAGTTCAGTTGTTTGGCAGCTTCGATGACCTTGTTACGGGTCTTGCTGCTGACTCTGCCAATACCATTTAGTGCATACGATGCAGTCGATACTGCAACGCCTGCCAACGCAGCTACATCTTTGATCGTTGCTCCCATCTGCTCACCTCTGTAGTTTTGCGAAATATCGAAACGTTTCGATAAAAGAGCGAAAACTATTCATATTTTAAAAACGAAAATCCAGGATACCTTGCTTAATTACAATGATATCATTTGATTTTTCGATAAAAAATCGCTCAAAACCGAATTTTAAAGCCATAATTCAATAATTTTACATTTTTAAAATGGATTGTATGTTACAGCGTTATTTACACCCTTTTGTCGAAACGTTTCTACAACGCTATTATATATCTGCTTGTAAACGATTTCAACCACTTTTAAAATTTTTTTGTTATTTTGTCGAATCTGTCTTTTGGGTAACGCCTTTGGCTCTCTGCTTTAAATGCTTATTCCAATCCAAATTGATCGATTTGATTTTGCAGTCCTTCGGCTTTCAGTATACGCAGTTGTTCACGTCCGAGCAGGTCAAAATGCGGATACTGCTCACGATAATGAATGTAGGCAGGATTAAGACCATAAGAGATACACCATTGCTCCAATTTGCCAAGATCAGCACATCCTACTTTGGTAACTGTCTTTATGCCGGGAAAACGTTCATCGAGCCAGTAATGAGTCAAAAAAGCAATCTCTCCGGCTTCTACGCGGCGTTTCCATTGTATTAATTGTTTTCTATTGATTCCAAATGCCATCTGTTCGCACCTTTCCGACGTTGCCAAACCTTGAAAAAGGACCAGCCGCTGTATGAAATACAGAGCTGCTCCTTTTTATGATGCTGTCATCTGACTGACCCAGTTTGTAAGTAACCGTCTGTTCATGGTTGATTGCTGCGAGTAATACTACGGTTCCAACGCATTCATATACGCTTACGTTATTGTAATCGTTTCCTGCTTAGCGGACAATATCCGAATCATCTTCCGATTCGCCTTCCGGAAAAGCATTTTGGCTGGAAGAAGAACGCTTGATATGCTCTCCGTCCTTTTCTTCTTGCTGTTCCAGCTTTATATCTTCAATAGGCAGGGAATCTACAGTTTGTTCCGATTTAAATCGATCGAACAGGCTTTCATTCTCTGTCGGATACTGCTCTGGATTATCGCGTTTGCCTGCCTGTTCCTGTACTTTATCATTTTTGCGCGGTTCTGTCATAATCTCCATCTCCTTCGCGGATTCGGCTTGCTGTGAAATACCGGTATAACCGGTGAACCGTATTACTGTAATTTTACCTCTAGGAGCCAAATTGAAACAGGTATCCTGCAAGCTACAATAATTATCCCAGTTGGCGGATGATCCCAGACGGCACTATTCTGATAATATGTTCCATGAACCAGGGATTATCTGTACTCCTTTTAGGAATAAAAACTCTCACTTTATTATCCAGGGTAATCCGCATAGGATCTCTGTCATGTTAAGGGTTTATACAAAAAAGCGAAGCCACCCATGATATAGATGACTTCGCTTGCCGGTTTTACCCGTGTTATTGTATCCGATTGATATACAATGTGATCATTAATCAAGTTGATGTATCCTGTATAGCTGCTGCAGAAGTCCACCATGTTATTTGATAGATATCGAATAATGATCTGAATAGGACTGGATATTAGAAATAAGCGCCCCAGATGCAGACTGGCTTGGATACTTCGACACTTTTGCCTGTGTAGGTCAACTTGCCTGTCGTTTGGTCGATACCGAATACGACGATGTTATTTCCGTCGCGATTGGCTGCCAGCAAGTATTTACCGCCTGGCAGAATGGAAAAGTGTCTTGGATGTCCACCTTCTGTAGATACATGCTGTACCAGTGTGAGCACACCTGTAGAAGCATCTACTTCATACTGTACGATACTGTCATGTCCACGATTGGAACCATACAGATATTTACCATCTTCCGAAATGGCAATCTCTGCACAGCCATTGGCACCTTCATATCCTTCTGGCAGCGTGGAGATCGTCTGTACTTCATTCAGCGCACCTGTAGCTGCTTCATATTGATAGGAAGTAACCGTAGAATTCAGTTCATTGATAATAAATGCGTACTGCCCGTTCGGATGGAAGACCAGATGACGAGGACCCGCACCTGGTGTAGATGCTGTATCAACAGCAAATTCCAGCTTATTCGAATCTGCTTTCAGTGCATATGTACGCACACGGTCGAGTCCCAGATCCTGTACAATCAGATATTTGCCCGCTGGATCAAAAAATGTAGAGTGTGGATGCGGACGATCCTGGTTTTGAGGATCAACGCTGTGTCCTTCATGCTGATGTACATCCAGCAGTTCACCGACACTACCATCCTGTTCCAGAGCGATCAGACCAACCATACCGCCATGATAACTCACCATGGTCAGATAACGGCTATCTTCTGAACGCTGGATATGACAAGGTGGACCATCGATAGTATTCACACGATTCAGCAGTTCAATCTTGCCCTGTTCCGGTTGAATTACAAAAGAAGCAGCTTCGCCACCCTTGCCTTTGGGACCTGTCTCGGATGCTGTCTCGCCGAGTGCATAGAGACGTTTGGCTTTGGCATCCACATTCAAGAATGTAGGATTTTGCAGTCCGGTAAAGGAATCGGTTGGTGTCAATTCGCCAGTCTCTTCATTAAACGTATATACGTATACACCTGGATTGGCTGCTTCTGCATAAGAACCTGCAAATACAAGCAGGCGTTGATTTTGGTTTTCCATCGATTATCTCCTCCAGTTCATGTTACCTTAATTATAGTGCCTGAATTACAGGACAGCCTGGATGTTCACAGCTGTTTATCCCCTTTATCAGCAGGCATTAAATCAAATACCCTCTTATATAACTTATACCCTACGTTCACAAAAATCAAAAAAATCTGATTTCTTTTCAGATTTGATTGCTTCGGGTAATACATAGATAATTTCATTTTCGAGCCTTCTTTATCCATCTATGACCGAATGGAGTGAATTCGATGTTCAATCGTAAATGGCTGCTTGGATGGGTTAGTACACTGCTGCTCGCTGCACCCATATCTGCTTTTGCTTTTGACGATCTGGATCACACAACAGGCAGAGAGGAGATCAATTACTTGCAAAATCATAATATTCTTAGCGGAGTGACGGACACAGAGTTCCAGCCGGATGCTGCTTTGACAACTGCGCAGGGCGTGGCAGCACTGGTCAAGGGACTGAATCTTAATATCGATAATATGCGTTTTATCAAAGCGCCCAAAGCCAGCGATTACTACACTTCTGTAGATGATCAAGCCTGGTATAGCACAGATATGATAATTGCTCATCTGAATGGGCTGCAGCTAGAGTCAGACGTGGATGCCTCTTCCACCATGACACGCGGCCAGTTTGCCACTTTACTCTGGCAGGGTGTGGAGCAGGTAGATCCGGATATTCATGAATCGGGAGGCAGTACCGGTGCTCTACAGGGTCAATCGATAACTATCCATGATGCGAACCATCTTTCTTCTGCCGAACAACAGATTCTGGAGCAGGTTATCGATAGCGGGATTGCTTCGCTGGATGAAAAAAATAACTTCCGGCCCAATGACCCCATTACACGCGCAGAAGCAGCTGTAATGCTGTACAATGCTTTGGAATTGACCGGCCAAACCGAGGAAAAATGAATACAGATACAGCCTGCTATATTTTAAAAATAAAGCGTCCGGATCCTCTTGAATGCAGAGAATCGGGACGCTTTGTAAATAATATGCCGTTACTGCTCCTATCAAGGAATCACAAACAGCCTGTATATACGGTTACCCCAGAATATAATAGGACAATACACTTTGAACTTCATAGATATTTACGCTCTTGTTAAATGTTTTCTTGATTGGTACAGTGCTGCTGGAAATATAAATACACAGCTCGGCGTCCAGATCGAAATGACCAGCCGTCTCCACCGAATAATGGGAAATACTCTTGTACGGGATAGAATGGTATTCCGTCTTTTTGCCTGTAATCCCTTGCTTGTCTACCAGAATCAACCGTTTGTTGGTGAAAATAAACATATCGCGCACGAGTTTGTATGCCCGCTCAACTTGCTCTCCCGGTGCCATGATCGAAGCATATTCCTGCTGCGCCTCACTCAAATTCACTGTCGATGCATTACCAAGCCAACCATCAAAAATCCCCATATTTCTCTTCTCCTTTTTGCCTTCATAATTATGTAGCTGTTATATATATCGGAATTCCCATCACTTTTTAATAGCAGGTTATTGGGCCTGATTTATTTTTTGCTGTCACTGCAATAGCAGAATGGATCTTCAATCGCTTGGATGTATTCAGAATGCTGGATCGCTCTGCGATTGAATAATCATCATTCTCTTTCTTTATAAATGAATTTCTGTAAACGATAAGTAATAAGTACGAAGAAAGCTTGATGTAGTGCAGATGGATACTATTTTCTACACACTGTATTTTTCAAACTATACTTCTTCCCATATTCTTTCAAGCTGATTCAGCTCATCAATCGTTCTCCACGGCTTCATCCCCAGTGCCTGGTCCCAATCAAAGCTGCGTCTCAGGAAAATGCCTCGCATGCCTACCTGGGCAGCTCCCCAGATATCATTCACCGGATGATCACCGACGAATACAGTCTCTTCGCCGCTCGTTCCCAGTCGTTCCAGCATGATTTCATAGATGCGGCGCTCCGGCTTTTTGATACCGACTTCTCCGGATGTCAGGATAACGTCAAAATAAGACTCCAACCTCAGATGCAGCACTTTGCCATACTGGATCTCGTACAGCCCATTAGTCAGCATTCCAAGCTTGTATCCCCGAGCACGGCAGGATTCGATTGCTTCAATTGCATATTTCATCAAGGAAGCTTCTTTCATATAATGTTCCTTGTAATAACTATATAATGCATCTACATCAGGCTTTTGTGACCATGGAATACGTTCTACAAGTTCTTCGAAAAATCCATGTTTTTCACGGTAACCATCTGCATCCGCAATACGCAAATAACCAAGAATATCACGTAGCTTCTCCTGATCCTGAATATGTCCCAAATAGTCTTTTATCAATAATTGTGAAAAGGCTCGAAACGTATAATCTCGATCCATTAATGTATTATCCAAATCAAAAATAACCGCTTTAACAGACTGTTCTGTCATCATAAAAACCCCTTTTTATATGTATTGTGCCTACAAGATATCCTTATTTGACTCCGTATCATCATCCGATTCCAGACACGGTTCGGGTAATGGATAAGGAGCCCATACATATCGTTGCCATCGTATCTCGCCTTTTTTCAGAATCTGCTTGATATGCTGCTCAAAAGCACAGTTAAAATATTCATTCGAATCGATCCGGATATTCAACACGTGGTATTCATCGCACAAAAGTTCGCTCAGGCGATCCACTCTGTCTTCGACTTCCAGATGATAGCCTGACAAATAAGCTTTGGCGATATAGCGCCCTTTATAATCTTCATAAGGCAGGCTGATCTGAAAAGCTTCAGATAGTCTGGTCAGCAATTGTTCAAACGGTACATCTTCCAGCAGTACAAACCCCAATACCTGATGAGAAGTATGCATTGATCCACCGCCTTTCTGTATGGGTTCCATCTATCTATCGTATGAATCACCTGTATACATACCGAGTACCTGCATCGTGTATCGTTCATATTTCTTGTTCATTGTACATGCTTTTGCTTTTTCTTCACAGAAAGGATATTTATCTGTACTCGTATTTTCCTTTATACATTCATGATCATCTATATAGAACATCAAAAACCCGCCTGCGGCTGCAGACGGGTTCATTATAAGTGTATATTATTTCGTTATTCCTATCGATCAGGATCGAGTATTTGGCAGATGATCTAGAGCAGCACGTATGATTTGTCCATATGTTCTTTGCTCTCTGGCAGTATAGCCGGCTCGCGATGGGTTACCATCATTTCCTGGTCGGTAATATACATTGGGAAATCAGGAATCTCGTGCAGATAACGCTGCTGATAGAGCTTGCGGCAATCGACTTCAAAATGTACTGAATCTTCGATTACCGGCAGTTTGCCGTTTTCCTGAACATAATCATCAATCGCTCCCTGCACCTGATCCAGATGGTATGGAATATGGCGTTCTTCTTCTTCGAAGATCTCGAAAGTCTCCCGTGACAGATAAAATTTCTGATCACTTCGACCTCCCAGGTAACGGGTCAGTCTTGACAAATCCAGACTTCTATCCTCCTGCATCAATGCAGTGCGGTTGATCCCGCTCATTTCTCTCTCATATTGTAAGACGGCTGTACGAAGTTCGTTCATTGTTACATGAACCGAAGGCATGTTCGATGTCTTGCTTTTTGTCTTGAACCTTTCCAGAATAGACATAATCGTCTCTCCTTCCCTACAAATGGGATATCAGGGACAGTGTCAGAAACCGTTTACAATGAAGCTCCGAAGAAAGCTGCTAACTTTTTTCCTCTTACTATAACTATACCGCATTTTACAAAAAATGATTCACTTTTTTACAAAATAATGATATTTCACGATAAATTAGTTCTGCTCACCCACAGCAAGCTAGAATTTAGATGCAGTTTGCAGTAGGATGGTATATGGTCCTATTTTATCGGTTGAATGCTGACAGTACAGCATCTTTGATTTCCCCATATTGTGCATTCATTGCACAAACATGTATTGCTCTAATCCTATACAGAGCAGGATATGTATTCAGAAAGGAGTCTGATCGTAATATGCAAGATGTCATTATTGTAGGTGCCGGACCTTGCGGACTATCCGCTGCTATTGAGTGCGAACGCCTCGGTCTGAACACGCTTATTATCGAAAAATATAATGTGGTTCATTCGATCTATCTGTATCCGACCAATATGCAGTTTTTTAGTACAGCCGAGCTGCTGGAAATTGGTAACCTGCCTTTCCCTTCTCCTAATGAAAAGCCGTTTCGCCATGAGGCACTAGCCTATTATCGCCGGGCAGCAGAGCATTACAATATCAAAGTACAGCCGTATACAGAAGCTACCGGCATTCAGAGACATGAAGATGGTACCTTTACTCTGCAAACCGTGAATCGTCAGGGCGAAGAGCATACCCCTCAGGCTCGTCGTGTCATTATTGCTACCGGTTATTTTGATCATCCGAACTATCTGGGGATTCCCGGAGAAGATCTGGACAAAGTCACCCATTATTTCCGTGAAGCTCATCCGTACACCGGCATGCAGGTAGCTATTATCGGCGGCAGCAATTCGGCTGTGGATGCTGCCCTGGAAATTGTACGTGTTGGTGCCAAGGTCGATATGGTATATCGCGGCAGTGATCTGTCGGCCAATATCAAATCATGGGTTCGTCCAATCTTCGAAAGTCTCGTGACCAAAGGGAAAATCAATCTGCATCTGAATTCCTGCGTCACTCATATCACCGAGACCGAAGTTCAGATCACCAATACCGAAGATGGCCATACCGAGATGCTGGATAATGACTTTGTTCTCGCAATGACCGGATTCCGCCCGGACCGTAAGCTTATTACCTCTATGGGTGTGACCATGAGTGAAGATATGGACAAGCCACGCTTTGATCCCGAGACAATGGAGACCAATATCCCGGGATTGTATGTAGCCGGAGTGATTGCTTCCGGGCGTAATGCCAACGAAGTCTTTATCGAGACCGGGCGCCGTCATGGTGCCATGATTGCCAGACATATCGCTGATGCTTTCACGCATATATCCGGATAATTTTTTACGTATATGGCATCTGTTAAATTGCATTTGCGCTGTATATCTCGGTTTTGCATATGTCCGCTGGATTCCGGCGGACATTTTTGCTTCATTGAGAAATATTTCTAAAGAGGAGTGATTATTATGGGCGCTATCGATATGCCTTCCCTGATTCTGCTCGTGATGGCAGGACTCGGAATTGTCGGGAAAAACACCACCGTCACGATCGCTATGCTCGTGCTGCTGCTGATTCGTGTACTTGGATGGAATCAGGCTTTTCCGTGGCTGGAAAAATACGGATTGACGATTGGTATTATTATTCTGACTATCGGGGTGATGACTCCGCTTGCCAGCGGTAAAATTTCGATGGAGACGATTCTGGCTTCCTTTGTAAGCTGGAAATCGCTTGTGGCTATTGGTATCGGGCTATTTGTTGCCTATCTCGGTGGACGCGGCACGATCCTTATGACCAACCAGCCGACTATCGTAGCCGGTCTTTTGATCGGAACGCTGATTGGGGTTGCCTTTTTCAAAGGAGTGCCGGTTGGACCGTTAATTGCTGCTGGTCTGCTCTCCTTATTAATCGGAAAATCCTAAACTCTCCTCGTGAGGTGTATCCATGAAACAACTGACTGCTGCAGCCAAAAAAAGATCCAGCTCGATTGGCAGACTGTACTTTCTACCTATAAGCTGTACCGCTCGCTGCATTTTATTAAACGCCACGGCCCTATTTTGTCAGGGATATATCTGAAGGCTGTATATGGAGGAGAAGGGTATGTCCCGGTATTTCATACGCATTCCCTGATGACTCCCTTCCCGGTCGTGTCGCTGACTGCTCCGGTAGCTCTGACCAATTCCAAAGGCGCTGAGGATTCGATCCGTTTTGTACGGCATACCAATGAGCTGAATACGATTATCTCCAATTTTCGTATACAGTGTCCGGCTGCTTTTACGCAGCCACTGACTTGCACTATTGTTGAACAGCTGTATAACAGCACAATTGCCAATGCTATCGATTATCCGGTTCAGACAATGACCGATGCTGTTCTATTATCCTTGTGGTGTAACAAAAAGGAACAGGCTGAAGCGCAAATACAATCCTATCGATCCATTATTGCCAGCTGGCCTGCGGCTGCCCAAAAACGCTGTGGTGGCGCAGATAGATGGGAAGCCGATATACGATCGCAGTGGAATCGGGAACAAATAACTAATACGATTCAGACAGAATTGACCCGATTCAAGCTGGATCATCTGCAGGATATGCTGCTCGCTTGTGAGTGATCGCTGTTGTTGTATTGCTTATCCGGAATTCTGTCTATTGACCATCAGGGTCTGCGTAATTGTATTTGATGATCAAGATCAGCTGGCAGTGTTGCGAGATTTTTGTAAGTTCGCATTTATTGTACCGGGCAGGATATGGTATACTGCCAATACAGCTTTGACATTCAAGGCTGACAACCATGTGTACACGTATGCATCGCCAGGAGGATTATATCTATGCCCCAAGCTTTTGTCATAGAAGCGATTATGATCGCAATCTACGGTCAATTACTTCATCCGGATAAGCCGGTCAACTATATTGTTCCCTACACATCCATTATGGAACTGTATGAATTTGCAGAGAGTCAGGAACCGCTGATGAATGATTCGGTGGAAGAACGAGAAGTCCGCGAGCGCATCAAAGCGCTAATTGATTATTTGGAAGAACCACTGAACAAGAAAAAGATCCAGCGCTGTCTGCAGATGCCATGGGCGGTCAGCTCTTCTATTCTGTTTACAGATCATGTACAGCTATCGGTGGTCAATGCCATGGATAATGCCTATTACGGCGAATCCTTTGATCCGATTGAGACTGAGCTGATCCTGTCTGCACTTCGCAAGGAAGTTCCTCTTTTAACCGATCAATTTGAGATGATTCACCGGATGATCGAAGCCAAAGTACCTGTTCAGGTATATGATATCGAAGATTTCTCTTATGCACTGGAAGGTACCTCTACGGTATAACTGGCAAAAAGCCCATGTTATCTCTACGATAACATGGGCTTTTTATCATATGCTTTTTTGTGATATGAAGGATATTCAGGATTCCGGAACATAGGCATATCGGATATCATCTTCATTATCCATATATTCCACATTCAGCTTATATCCGTTCAAGTACCATAGATCCTGGGCTTCCATGTAAAACTGGATTCCTTCAGCTTCTTGCTCTAGTCCCGGACTGATCGGAGGCTCCACCGAAATGCCGAGCGAGAATCCGGGATGGATATCGCTGTTACTGCTATAGCGGGCATAAAAACGCAGCGCGTCTCCCTCTTTTAAATCCAATTCTTTTTTATACCAGCGTGCGGCTTCATCCGATACGGCGATACTCATTATTTATTCCACCTTTCGTTCAAGTTAGCGTAAATAAATCTTTTATCCTGTAAACCCTATTCAAAGTAATCGATATTCCAGCCCGACTGCTGCCTCATTATTATTACCCTGACTCTTTCCGTATTATAACATGTTACACGTATTGCGGTTATCGGCTGAATAGAAATCATTGCGAACTTGAGTCTCTTTACTGGCTTTTGTTTTCTTTTTATATACTTATGTAAACTTTGTTGACTTTATTCAACAAGAAAACATTCATATTCAGCAGATTTTTAAGCAAATTGCAAGTTTTACGTTGACATGCTCAAAAATGCAGTGATACAATCGTACACAGGCGAAGGATAATTAGAATTTATTACCATCTGCTATTACATTATGAAGAAAGGGTGAATTCCATGCGTCAACTCATGATTGTACATAACCAGGGCTATGCAAGCGATCTGACTACACAACTGAAAACGTGGAACAACCCGGCAGGTGGGCACCTTTTAAGGTAATGAATGTCTATCCATTACACTTGAGAAGTATCCATAACAATTATCATTACTGCACCGGTTGTTCACAGCCGTGCGTCATATGACATTTACAAGGAGACATGTTATGTGCATTTGCACATACGTGTCTCTTTTTTGTGGCTTCTTCTCTGATTCAGACAACATGAGCGTTATATTTCGCTGTAGATTTTTATTTATACAGGCTTGACCCTATTATGCATACAAGTTATGCATCGGAAAGGTAGTGATTGCATGTTCGCTGTTTTAAAAAATCTGGGCTGGTTTTTCCACCGGGAGCGTAAGCGTTATATTATCGGTATTCTGATGCTTGCTGGCGTCGGAGTATTGGAACTGGTCCCTCCCAAACTGCTGGGAGATGCTATTGATCGGATTTCCAGTGGCTCGATTACCTATCAGTCATTGATTTACTATTCATCGGCTATTGTAGCTACATTGATTGTCATTTATGGAGTCACTTATGTATGGATGCATAGTTTGTTCGGCGGCTCGAATCTGGTCGAGCGACTGCTGCGTACCCGTTTTATGGCCCATCTGCTGCGCATGACTCCGCCTTTTTTTGAAAGGAGCCGTACGGGTGACCTGATGGCTCGGGCGACCAATGATCTACGATCGGTCGCGATGACGGTCGGTTTTGGTATGCTGACATTGACCGACTCTACCGTTTATCTGCTGACTGTACTGCTGGCGATGGGATTTTTGATTAGCTGGAAGCTGACCCTTGCTGCTATTTTACCACTTCCATTTATTGCGATTGCCATGGCTATTTACGGTAAAGTCGTACATGCCCGCTATACACTGGCGCAGGATGCTTTTGGCGATATGAATGATCAGGTGCTGGAATCGATTGCCGGTGTGCGTGTTATCCGTGCTTATGTGCAGGAACGCCAGGATGAGAAGCGATTTGAGCATATTACCAATGATGTGTATCGCAAGAATCTTGCTGTCGCGATGGTGGATGGATTATTCGAGCCGACGATTCGTCTGTTTGTCGGGCTGAGTTATATTATCGGTCTTGGCTTCGGTATCTATCTGGTGTTCCACAATGAGCTGACACTGGGTGATCTGGTTTCCTTTAATATTTACCTGGGAATGATGATCTGGCCGATGTTTGCCATCGGTGAATTGATTAATATTATGCAGCGTGGTAATGCTTCTCTCGACCGGGTGAACGAGACGCTGGCTGTCCAGCCGGATGTTCAGGATATTCCTTCCCCCGTAGTCGTCGATTATCCGCAGATGATTGAATTCAATGATATTACATTCCGCTACCCTACCTCCACTGTCGATAATCTTCAGCATGTATCGCTCAAGATTCGTGCCGGAGAGACACTTGGCGTAGTTGGACGTACCGGCAGCGGCAAATCTACCCTGCTCAAGCAGCTGCTACATGAATATCCTGCTGGCAGCGGCGAGCTGACAATCAGTGGTGTACCGATTCAAAATATTGCCAAGGATCAGCTGCACAGCTGGCTTGGTTATGTGCCGCAGGAGCAGATTCTGTTTTCCCGAAGTGTGCGCAATAATATTCGCTTTGGTAAATCGGATGCAAATGACGAAGAAATTATGAATGCTATTCACACTGCAGCTTTTGATACGGATCTGCATACGTTCCCTGACGGCTTGGAGACTATTGTCGGCGAACGTGGTGTAGCCCTGTCCGGTGGTCAGAAGCAGCGTGTATCACTTGCTCGTGCCTTTATTGCCGAACCAGAGATTCTGATTCTGGATGATGCACTTTCTGCTGTCGATGCACGTACCGAAGCACGTATTATAGAAAATATCCGTACCAAACGTTCAGGCAAAACGACTCTGATCGCGACACATCGCCTGTCTGCTATCGAGCATGCAGATCATATTGTCGTCCTGGATCGGGGCAAAATTATTGAAGAGGGAACCCATGCCGAGCTTCTCGAAGCCGGTGGCTGGTACCGTGAACAGTACGAACGGCAGCAGGTGGCGAATTCCCTCGATGGGGAGGTGTCTTAATTGGAGACACAGGATTACGAACAGCCCATGACGAGGCTGGATAACAAGACGATTACCAAACGACTGTATCGCTATGCACTGCGAGCCAAAAAGACGTTTGTTATCGCACTGATCATGCTGGTAATCGGCGTTGGCGCAGAACTGGCCGGGCCGTTTATCGCCAAAAATATTATTGATAACCATATGTTCGCAATTGAACAGCCTTTTTATGAGACGACTGCCGGTGAACATACCGCCGAATATAATGGAAAATACTACAAACGCGAAGGTTTCTGGAATGTCGGAGAATCCCGTGGTACTGAAGCTCATGTCGTACAAAGTGGACCTACCTTTTACTTTATTCAAGGTCCGATGGACAATACTGCTGGCGAAAAGAGTTATGCCGACGGTACACTAACCGTACGTAATGCGCAGGGCCAGGAAGCCTTTTATCCGGCGGTTCCGCTGTCACCCACAGAGCTCTTCGGGTTCTATCAGCCGGAGCTGCCGAGTATTTACAAATTGATCGGCCTGTACTTTATTTTCCTGCTGATTACCATCATTACAGAATTCGGCAAGACGTACTGGCTGCAATCATCCGCCAATAAGGTCATTCAGGAGCTGCGTCTGGATCTGTATGCACATATTCAGCGACTGCCTGTACCTTTTTTTGATAATCTGCCTGCGGGTAAAGTGGTTTCTCGTGTAACCAATGATACGGAAGCAGTCAAAGATCTGTTTGTAGCTGTACTATCCAACTTCAGCTCAGGTGCAGTGTATATGTTAGGGGTCTATGTAGCCATGTTCATTCTGGACTTCCGTCTCGGTCTGATCTGTCTGTTCCTGGTGCCGCTACTGATCGGCTGGATCTATCTGTATCGCCGGGTAGCGACCAAATATAATACTGTAATTCGCTCCAGACTGAGCGAGATCAACGCGATTATTAATGAATCAATTCAGGGAATGTCGATTATTCGTATTTTCCGCAAGCAAAAGCAGACCCAGGAAGAGTTTGAGCAGCTGAATAATGATTATCTATCGTATCAGAACAAAATGCTGCGTCTCAACTCGCTCACTTCGCACAATCTGGTTAATGTACTCCGTAACCTGACATTTGCTCTGGTACTTTGGTATTTTGGCTCGGCAGCACTTGGCGGCTTTGACAGTGCTATCTCGCTGGGCGTACTGTATGCCTTTGTCGATGTACTGGGTCGCCTGTTCCAACCGATGACCGGTATCGTTAATCAGCTGGCCTCTCTGGATCTGTCCATGGTATCTGCCGGACGCGTGTTCGAACTGATGGATGAGGAAGGCGAACAGGTAACCGATGGTTCCATGCCGCGTTACAAAGGAAATGTACAATTCAAAAATGTAACCTTTGCCTATAAGGTGAATCCGGTTCTGAAAGATATTAATTTTGAAGCCAAACAGGGTCAGACGATTGCTCTTGTCGGTCATACCGGTTCGGGTAAAAGTTCGATTATCAATCTGCTGTTCCGATTCTATGATCCCCAGCAAGGGACGATTACGATTGATGGACAAAATGTCCGTGAGCTGCCCAAGCAGTGGATACGCCAGCATATGGGTATCGTTCTGCAGGACCCTTATCTGTTCACCGGTACGATCGCTTCCAACGTCAGTCTGGATAATGAGAAGATCAGTCGTGAACGTGTAGAACGTGCACTGCGGGAAGTCGGTGCCGACAAGATTCTGTCTGATCTGCCCAAAGGATTCGATGAGCCTGTCGTAGAAAAAGGAAGCACATTGTCTGCCGGACAGCGTCAGTTGATTTCCTTTGCCCGTGCCTTGGCATATGATCCGGCGATTCTGATTCTCGATGAAGCTACCGCCAATATTGATACCGAGACCGAAGCGCTGATTCAGTCCGCGCTGGAAGTTCTCAAAAAAGGACGTACCACCTTTATCGTCGCCCATCGCCTGTCTACGATTCGCAGTGCCGACCAGATTCTGGTACTGCACCGCGGAGAAATTGTGGAACGTGGTTCGCATGATGAACTAATGGAGATTGATGGACGATACCGCCAGATGTATCGTATGCAGACTGGCAACAGCTCAAGCGCTCTTCCGGAGAATGGATTAAATCCTGATACTGCTGACCAAGCTCCTGTTCCTGCCGGATTGATCGGTCGTACGATCTAATCTCACACACTATAGGACAACGATAGAAAGCAATTAAAGCCCCGATATACAAGTTCTATTGTACGCAACAGACGGGCAATACTTTACTTGATTTAAACGAAAAGATATATCAAAAAGACCTGAGTCCCTTTGAGGGATTTCAGGTCTTTTTGCTGCATACCAACACCAACACCAACACCAACACCAACACCAACACCAACCAAATGTTACTATAGATCCATCTATCATAAAAATTGGATTGTATACATTAGCAGGCTGACTTGATTGGGAGCATCAGGCTGTAAATACTTTGGTCTTTTGCAGTAAGCGATTTGTCATTGTACTGAGTTCTTCCGAGGAAGAAGAGATTTCCTCCATAATGGCTGTTTCTTCATGAGTAGCTGTAGAGATCTGCTTGGCTCTTTCATAGAAACGATCCGCCATTTCCCGGATCATATTGACGTTTTGGTAGGTTAATTCAACCCGATCGGTCTGTTTGGAAATGGAACCTTCCATCTGCTGAACCTCGGACATCAACTCATCGACCACTCCTGCAAATTGCTGAAGCGTTTCTTCTACCTGCATCGTATGCGTAGATTCGCGGCGTACAAGCTCATTTTGACTATGAATGAGCTGCACGGTTTCATGGATCTGTGTCTGTACAGCACCGATCAGAGAGTGAATACGCTGAGCGGAATCATTACTTTGTTCGGCGAGTTTGCGAATTTCGGTAGCTACAACGGCAAAACCTGCTCCATGTTCTCCGGCATGTGCAGCTTCAATTGAAGCATTAAGCGCCAGCAGATGCGTCTGTTCTGCCAATCCTTTGACCGTGCCAGTAACCGCTCCGATATCGGAAGCCTGGTTATCGAGCAAGCGGATTGTATTTTCTGCTTTGGCCTGGGATTCGGACAATGTGCTCATGCCTTCTTTAAGCGAGGCAAAAATATGCTGGGTGGAATGCACCGACTTTTCCATTGTTCCCGACAGATTCATCATATGAGAAGACTTATCGCGCATCTCCTGAAAAGAACCGAGCATCTGCTCTGCGGTCTGCATGGAAGTCTCGGTCGATTTGCGCTGTTGCTGAACGCCTTTGTAAATTTCGTCTGCGATTGTCGATAACGATTCGATTTGCTGGGTGGCTTCATTGATCGAGCCTGTCAGATAATCGGCATTTTGTGAAGTAGTATTGGTGCTATGAGCAATATCGTTAATAATATCCTTGATATTCGTTACCATGATACGGAAAGCATCGTTGAGCACTTTGATCTCGTCTTCTTCGCGGCGTTCTGGAATATCGACGGTTAGATCACCTGCAGACACACGCTCTGCAGCACGCGACAGATTGACGATCGGACGGGTCAGCAGACGAGAAATTACATAACCAAGTATGCCGCTCCAGGTAATCCCGAGCAGCAGAACAATCGATACATAGAGCCAGTCGCTCATACTTGCTGCCAAAAATGATTTCAGATAAAAAATAAAGAAAGCGCTTGTACCATAGGTAATAATCGATACTGCAATAAAGCTTGCGACCAGTTTGGAACCCAGTGATAATTTCATGCTGCACCTCATAGCTTCAGAATTTGAGTAATTATAGGTTGGAATACATGCTGAAGGAACGGAAATGTATCCTTTTTGTAATTATTTCCATATTCATTAAATACTTATTAATTCAAATTTTAGCAAAAAGATAAATTAGTTGTTATGATAAAAGTTATAGACTTATACATTTATAAAGGTCTAAAGAACTACTTTCTTTATGCATCTACTTCTTTATTGCTCCGTATATACCCTAATCGGATCTATCCATCATATGCCTGCTTGCTCTCTTCCTTCACGGAAGCTATGCTAAGTATTGTACCAATCCAGATCATCTATACAGGAATTCAAGTTAAAGGGGATGAAATTGTACATGGAACGCACCAGAGTCTGGAGCGAGCGATTCAAATTATTTTTTCTGAATAATCGCTTTGTTATCTTTTTATTTGTACTACTGCTTATTTCACTGAATATTTTTGTACTGTCCAAAATCCCTTATGTGTTTACACCGCTTATTGTACTGGTGAAGACAGTCATTCTGCCTATTATTCTCAGCGGCATCTTGTTTTATTTACTGAATCCTATTGTGAATCTGCTAGAAAAATACAAAGTAAAACGCATTTATTCCATTATTATGCTTTACATTCTTATTATCGGCATTCTGGTGCTGATTGTTAGTCTTGTAATCCCTGTGATCCAGAAGCAGATCCAGGAACTTATTATCAATATTCCAATGCTCTACGACAAAACAGTATATCAAATTCAGTATTGGCTGGGTGGAGATGTATTCCAGCAGCTGCAGCAGTCCACCAATATTAATCCGGCTGAACTGGCGCAGTCCCTGTCGGAACGCTGGACGGCTATTGCTGGCAGTGGCGTAAGCGGATTTATCCACACGTTCTCGGGCATTGGCGGCTTCTTGGGTACACTGACAGAAGTCATTGTTTCTATCGTAACAGTGCCGTTTATCCTGTTCTACCTGCTCAAAGACGGGCATAATCTGCCTCATTATATTTTAAAGTTTATCCCGGTAAGACTGCGTGATCAGACTTCCAAAGTCATGTCGGAAATGAATCATCAGATCAGCTCCTATATTCGGGGACAGATTATTGTCAGTTTCTGTATCGGTATTCTGCTGTATATCGGCTACAATATTATCGGTCTGGATTACGCATTGATCCTTGCAGTGATTGCTTCCTTTACCAGTATTGTTCCTTATCTTGGTCCAGCGATCGCGATTACACCGGCATTGATTGTTGCTCTGGTCACTTCACCGGTTATGCTGCTCAAAATGGTCGCTGTGTGGACGATTGTACAGTTAGTTGAAGGCAAACTGATTTCTCCGCAAATTATGGGCAAATCACTTAAAATCCATCCAATTACGATCATTTTTGTTATTCTGACATCCGGTAATCTGTTTGGCGTAATTGGTATCCTGCTGGCTGTACCGGGCTATGCAATACTTAAAGTTCTGATTACGCATCTGTTCGATTGGCTCAAAGTAAGTTCCAACCTGTACGAGACGGACAAAGTGACCGAGCCATCTGTAGAAGTTGATGTGAAAAAGTAATATTCGTTCGTCAGCAGCCTTTTATTGCTTTATATCGTTGTGACTTTCACTACGTCTGTCACTACATTTGTCACAACACCATCAATAGCCGAAATAACAATATTTAAGAACTACTCTTTCAATTGGCAAAGTAAACAGACCAAAAAAACCTTGAAGAGCTATTGCGCTCCTCAAGGTTTTTTGGTTGTACTTCTAATGATTACACGGTGTATTTCCTGTAATGTGCTTTGTAATCGATATTATTTCAGGATACAGGTAAAAGGATATATACCGTGCTCATCATTTCTTGTATCTGTCGACTGCTTAATTATTTAACCAGCTCTGGTGTATAGCCTGCCGGAATAATCGTTGCAGCCGTACCTTCGGTAATCACCTGCGGATACATCATACCCGGCTCTGGCTGCTGCAGGGAATAGCTGATAATCGCCCGCTTGTCGTCAGTCAATTTCACATTATCAATCTTTAGATTGTAACCGGGATTTGGCAGTTCTACATGCAGCGTAACTTTTTGCTTGCCGTCTGCTGTGCTGCTGATGCTCATTTCAGGAGTATTGGCCATTTGCTCACCTTCCGATGGTTGTGGTGAAGTGCTGGTATCGTCACCTGCTTGCGGCTGGTTATGGCGTTCTACCATTTCAACTGCACTGTAGACCCATTTAGCAGCATCCAAGCGTGTAATAGCCTCTTTAGGCTTAAATTCCTGACCGACCGAGCTGCGCGGGATTACATTCATATTGGCCAGATCCTGGATCGCATTGGAAGCTTCTTTGCTGATGCTGCTCTGATCTTTGAAAATGATCATCATTTTGGTAGTTGGGTACTGTCCGGTTGTATTAATCGCCTGATGCAGCCAGATCGCGAATTGCTCGCGTGTAACCGGCGCGGAAGCCTTCAAATTGGCCGGAATAGACAGCTCATTGGCACGAGCAGCTGCTACGGCTTCTGTATACCATGCTTGTCCGGAAGCTGTCTCGGGACCTTTCATATCAAATGCGTTAACCAGCATCTGGATCGCCTGTGGCTGGGTCAACTGCTGATTCGGTTTGAACTGAGTAGCGGTCACCCCGTTAATAATTCCTTTTTCCTGCAAAGAACTGACAATTGACTGGTTATTGGAACCTTGCACATCAGAGAATGCTGCTGCGGCAGCTACTCCGCCGCCTGCAAGTGCACAGGATAATGCTAACAGCGCTGCTGTTTTCTTTTTCGAATTCCACATATTATTCCCTCCATCATATAGATAATCAGGTTAGTTTTCTGTACACCGGCAAATCACACTTCCCGGTGAACCTTCACTATCACAGACGCAAGGCAACGCCAAATGGTTGCGGATATCCTGTAGAGTTACATTTGCTGTGGTGCTTTCATACCCAGCAGTTCCATTAAACGAGCCAGATATTCACCCGTCTGACGGCTTAGTTCCAGACGTTGTTCACGCCAGACAGGCGAACTGTCCAGAATACGATTATGACTGTAAAATTGATTGAACAATCTGGCCGTCTGCAGTGCATATCTCGCCATAATCGAAGGCTCATGCAGCCGAACCGCCCGTTCCAGTTCGCTGTCATAGCCGGCCAGATGGCAGAGCAGCTCCCAGGCACTATCCGTCCAACCTGAGGGTTCTTCTACTGTAGCTGCAGGATCAGACTGATCCTGCGTGGAATGCTGTTCAATACCCGCCGGCAATTCATTAGCTGCCGTATGCTGCGCAGCACGCCGCAGAATACTTTGAATCCGGGCATAAGCGTACTGTACATAAGGGCCGGTCTCTCCTTCAAAGCTTACCGCTTCCTCCAGCGAGAAATCGATCTCATTTTGACGATTATTTTTGAGATCATTAAAAATGATGGCGCCTACGCCGACCTGCCGAGCCACCTCTTCTTTGTTTGGCAATTCCGGATTTTTTTCTTCGATAATGCGGGCTGCCTGCTGCACTGCCTCATCCAGTACTTCTTCCAGAAATACAACTTTCCCTTTGCGTGTAGACATTTTTTTGCCATTTACTTTCATCAGACCAAAAGGCACATGTATGCAATCTTCTGCCCAATCCAAACCCATTTTGCGCAGTACGGCAAATACCTGACGGAAATGTAGCGTCTGTTCACCACCCACTACATAGACGAGACGGTCGCCCTCCATCACTTCCTTGCGATAAATAGCTGTTGCTAGATCGCGGGTCGGATAGATGGTGGTACCATCAGATTTGATAATCAGACATGGAGGCATATCCTGTTCATCCAGGCGAACGACCAGAGCTCCATCGCTTTCCTCCAGCAGATTCAGCTCACGCAGACGATCTACAACCGCAGGCATTTTATCATTATAAAAGCTCTCACCCAGTACCGCATCGAATTCCACACCCAGGCGCTCATACATCCGATCCAGTGACGCCATGCTCACATCTACAAAGTAACGCCACAATTCCAGTGCCTGGGCATCTCCATTTTCCAGCTTGCGAAACCAGTCACGTGCTTCATCCTCCAGCTCTGGATGCTCTGCTGCTTCATCATGAAATTTGATATATACACGAAGGGCTTCTCCGATCGGATTCTGCTCCATTTGTACAGGATCACTCCACCGCAGATGTGCAGTGATCTGCTTGCCAAACTGGGTACCCCAATCACCGATATGATTGACACGTACAGGGTCATATCCAGCAGCACGATATAAACGATACAATGCTGCGCCAATTACAGTAGAGCGCAGATGTCCGACTCCAAACGGCTTGGCAATATTAGGCGAAGACATATCGATAATAATACGTTGTCCTTGACCTGTGTGCAGTTGATAATGCTGCTCTTGGCTAATCTGTTCCAGTAGAGACTTACTGCATGCTGTCCGATCCCAGTGCATATTTACGTATGCGCCGGCAGCAGATACCTGAATATGTGCATAGTCCGGCTGCTCGCTGATCCGGCTGCACAGCTCGGCAGCAATCTGCTGCGGAGCACGGCGCCAGGATTTGGCCAGCGTAAAGCATGGAAAAGCCAGATCCCCCATCGCTACTGATGGCGGTGTCTCCAGCAGCCGGGTCAGCTCAGCCGTATCGATATCGGTCACTTTTTGCAGCATTTCTGCTGCTTCTTTAACAAATAATCCTACTGTACTCATCATGTATACGCTCCTTTTATTTTTACATATCAAAAAACTCCCGTCCCTCAAGCCAAAGCTTAAGAGACGAGAGCATCGATTACTGTTCCCGCGGTACCACTCTTGGTACAACCAGCATCTTACGGATAAAGTTCCTTGAGCTGCCGGATTGTCACTCGAATACGATAACGGTGTCGGACCGGATTCGCCTATGCACATTAGCTGCTCTACGGCATACTGCTGCTTTGGACGAATCATCTCACAGGTGCGCTTCGGCGAAGGCATTCTACCGGCTCCCACCATCCCGGCTCGCTTGAAGAATGGAGACTGTACCTACTCTCCTGTTCATAGATTTTTTATGTAATTGGATAAAATAACAATCTGGAAGAGTCATATGCAAGTTAGCAGTATTATATCGGGCAACCTGCAGACAGGCAACCTTTTTTTGAAATTCGCTTTTCCCTTTTTATTCACATTGATTTTCTTGTCATATAAAAAAGCTGCCATCAATAAAGATAGCAGCTTTCAATAATCAATGCGCTGTCCCGCAGGAAAGGCACACTCCTATGTAGACAGCCCTGCTTTTTTATACAGGAACTTTCATTTCCATCAGTTCTCTGCACATTTGGGCGCAGCGGCGGCATGCCTCTACACATTCCTGGCAATGCGTTTGCGGATGCTTCTGGCATTCATCAATACAAGCTTCGCAGGCTTTGGCGCACACTTCGGCGATTTCGGCAGCGAAGATGCTTCCCTGGCTCAATGCCTGTGCTGTAAAGGAGCAAATCTCTGCACAATCCCGGTTGATACGAATGCAATCGCACAACTTCTCCAGATCATATTCCTTGAGGTTGGAAATATAAGAAATATTGCAGGCATTCATTGCTTCTACACATGCCTCGATATACGAATGATATTGTTGTGGTGTTGACATGATAACAGCCTCCCGAGTCGTTCAATTTTGGTCAATCTGGTGTCAGCCAGTTTGTTTCTGCGCCGTTGTCCGGCCTCAGCGTTTGGTTATTGAACTATTACCCCGGGACAGGCAAAATTGAAACGAAGACGTGATCAGGATTCTGTCGCTTGACGCTCCAGTGTCAGCAATTGTTCCTGGATCTGTCGTTTATCAAAATATTCTCCAATAAATACAGCGACATCCGGAACCGGTTTTTGAGGTATCGTTTTCATAAAATCCATCTGCCGGTAGGCATACTGGAACAGGAAGCGGCTTGACGTATCACTGAACGTCAGGATACCTTTGGCACGGTACACTTCTGCAGGCAGCTTGGCAATGATTTTTTCGAATTCTTCGCTGTTAACCGGCTGCTGAAAATAATGCGTATACACCATCACGTGTTCATGCGAATGGTGCATATGCCGGTGTCCAGCATGTTCTGCTATCGTCTCATCATGTACCGGTTCTGCCGAGTCTGAAGTACTGCATATTGCGCAGCTTTGTACATCATGTTCTGCCGTGGTGCTCGAATTTTGTTCGCTACTGAGCGAAGCGCCCTCCTGCTCGTATTGCGAACGATCCACATTACATCGCACTGCAATATGAACCGGAGCATAGGCATTCCAGCCACGCACAATACTCTGCACCTGCTCCAGCTGCTCGGGACTGACCAGATCACTTTTGTTAAGAACAAGCAGGGATGCCGATCGAATCTGCTCCTGCATGAGCCGATAGGTCTTGCCCTGCTGTTCTTTATACAGCTGCCATAGATGCGCAGTATCCACTACCGTAATCAAATTGCGCAGCTCGAGGGGATTATACAGAGCAATCTCGGTGACCGCATCGAGAATTTCGATGGGATTGGCAACGCCAGATGCTTCGATTACGATCATGTCGGGTTGTTCATTTTGCATCAGATTGTACAGTTCAAGCCCCAGATCGACCCGATTCGAACAGCAAATGCACCCACTTAGCAGCTCAGCCATCGCTACATCCTGATCCAGCATCATACCATCCAGATTGACATCACCGATCTCATTCATAATAACGGCTGGTGTTTTGCCTTCATCGCGCCAGCTTTGCAGCATTTGCTGCAGTAGTGTTGTTTTCCCGCTTCCCAGAAATCCGGATAAAATATATACAGGCGTTGTCATTGTCAACCTCCATTAATTTTGTAATAGGCCTATCATCATTATCTGTCGTATGCCTTGTTCAGCAAGTATACGGCAGTTGATACTTTCTTTATCGCGTACTGCGTACTGTATAACAGTATCTTTTAAATTATCCTGTACTACAGACTTATTTATAAACAGCTGATAAATAGTATAAAGCAAACAGACAGTAATTGAATACATCTCCCTATTTTATATCCAGAATAGGATGACTGGAAAACTCTATTCATTATGGATATTGGCCAAAACTGTACAAGTCTATCTCCGTCCGGTGAATTTTACAACCATGCAGTCAACAGGCTGGATGTGCTAAAATAAAAGAACTGTTTTGCAGATTGTGTTCCGTACCTATCTATCCGCATATCCATTTCTCATAAATATGTTATATGATCCAATAAAGGAGCTGATTCACTTATGCGATCTGTAGATGAACACCGGGCAGAAGCCCCTGATACTGTGAAATGTATGGTTATTACCGTCTCCGATACACGCACTCCCGAGACAGATACAGGCGGTCAGCTGCTCCAGACTTTGCTGACCGAACATGGTTACCAGGTTGTCGATTACCGGATCGTCCAGGACGATTACCAGGAGATTCGCGAACTGCTGCACAATAATGCCGAGCGTGAAGACGTGGAAGCCATTCTACTGACCGGAGGTACCGGTATCGCGCCACGCGATGTTACCTACGAAGCGGTACAGAGTCTGCTAACCAAAGAGCTGCCGGGATTCGGCGAGATTTTCCGCTATTTGAGTTTTGCCGAAGATATTGGCTCCGCTGCTATTCTGAGTCGGGCGATTGCCGGAACGCTGGGCCGTACGGCTGTCTTTTCCATGCCAGGTTCACGCGGTGCAGTCAAGCTCGCTATGGAGCGAATCATTTTGCCGGAACTGGGTCATGTGATGCGGGAAATTTACAAAAAGTAGATTGGGTATTGCCAGCAACCAACAAGACTCCATCATAAAAACAGATAGGAAAGCATGTACTCGCTACTCTGTTGTCGGAATATTAATCACTTTATACCGATGACAGGGCAGCTGCACAGCTACCTATCTGTTTTGTTATGCTTATTCACCGTATCAATAGGATAGGAATTATCCAATCATGAATGCTCATGCATCTTCAAAACCCGATTTCCCTTCATACAGCTATTTATCAGCAATAAATACGATTTGCTCTCATCATTATTCTGTATTTTCTGTAGCCTGCGCGATCAAGCTTCCGGCTGACTATGGATACGGATCAACTGTCTGCCTACTGCCTGGCCTGCCAATACGGTTGCCAGTGCCTGGGGAATCTCTTCCATGTCGTATACCGTGATTCCCTGCTGCAGCGCTGTTTCGGGCTTCCAGTCCGCTGCCAGCTGATTCCAGATACGCTGACGGATATCTACCGGACAAAATACCGAATCAATTCCAATTAATTGTACGCCGCGCAGGATAAAAGGAAATACACTGCTCTCAAACTTTACTCCTGCTGTATTGCCGGATACCGCAACAACACCGCGATACTTGACTGTCTTGAGCCGTTCACCAAGCGCAGCTCCACCAGTAGGATCAATAATGCCTGCCCACGCTGTTTTGCCGAGTGCTCCCTTAACAGGTTGTTCAGTCTCCTGTCTGGCTACTACTTGACTGGCACCCAGCTCTTGCAGCCATTCGCTCTGCTCCGCCTTGCCGCTGGAAGCATGTACCTCATAGCCTAACCGGCTCAAGATAGATACAGCCATTGTACCCACGCCACCGGTTGCGCCGGTTACGAGTACCGGACCATCATGCGGCTGTACGCCTCCTTGTACGAGTGCATCTACAGATAAAGCAGCTGTAAAGCCTGCTGTACCGATCATCATGGCTTCTTGTGCACTCAGACCGGATGGCAGCTTCACCAGCCATTCTGCAGGGACCCTGGCGTATTCACTGTAACCGCCATAGTGGCTTACTCCCAGCTTGTAGCCGGTACAGAGTACTTGGTCTCCGGGTTGAAATGCACTGTCTTCAGATTTTACTACTTCACCGGATAGATCAATGCCCGGTACAAATGGATATTCATTCACCACTTTGCCATCTGTCCGGCTGGCAAGTCCATCTTTATAATTAACATCCGAGTAGGATACTTTTACAGTTACTGTACCTTCAGGCAGTTGATCAGCGCTTAACTGCTGGATCGAGCCTGTGACTTCTTCACCTTGTTTCTCCAATACATATGCACGAAATGTCTGTTCCATCCTGATCCACCCTCTCTGTTGTCTTTGAGTCTATCAAGCAGTGTAGTCTATTTGCTACTATACGCCTATAATCTTTCTCATACACCGTAGTAAATTATCTGCTGTACTGCACCTATCCAATCAGCTCATCGGCAAACCCTTTTATTACATTAACCAAAAATAGTATGCCAGCAGAACATACACTTTGATTCATTTCTATTCCCTTTGATTAAGGCAGTGATTCAATCAGAAAAACCTGCTCCTCTTTCGAGAAACAGGTTTTGTAAATAGCTATGATACCTGATTGGAACGCTGGCAAGAATTGGCTATAAGCAAGAACTGGCTTATAGCCTGGACAATGATGACCATCCTGCATTCTTTTTCGATACCATTCATGCAAATATCTAGACTTTATCATCTATGCTGCCAAAGAAACGAGGCGAGTTCTGCTCAGGCTTCTTCCGGCGGCAGATGTTCGGCGATCAGTTTTTGCTTCATTTCCCAGGCTTTGGGACTGATATTCACACGATAAATTTCCGGGTTCAGCTTGCGCAGATACTCTGGCCAGAACTGCTCCAGCTGGGAGCGATGATACGCTCTGATTTCATCCAGGGATGGCAGTTCATAGACTTGCTTACCCTCGACAAACACAGGCTCCAGCATAGCGATTGCCTGATAATCCGACACATATTTGCGGATATACGGATGCAGCGGGTTAAACAGCTTGAGTCGTTTGCCTTCACGCGGCTCGTCCTCATTCGGGAAGCAGATATAATCGGCAATTGCCTTGCCGCTGCCGGTACTGATAATCCGGTATACATCTTTGCTGCCTGGAGTCGTTACTTTCTCCGGATTGGCAGAGATTTTGATAACTGGCTGCATGGTACCGTCAATATCGCATTCTACCAGCTTGTACACGCCGCCAAGAGACGGCTGATCCGAAGCGGTAATCAGCTGGGTACCTACGCCCCATGTATCAATCTGGGCACCCTGAGCCTTGAGATCGAGAATGGTATTCTCGTCGAGATCATTGGAAGCGACGATTTTCACATAGGACAGTCCTGCATCATCCAGCATTTTACGCGCCTGGATCGACAGATAGGACAGGTCACCACTGTCCAGACGAATCGCACTCATTTTTTTGCCGCGCGCTTCCAGCTCTTTGGCTGTTTTGATGGCATGAGGTACTCCGCTGCCCAGTGTATCAAATGTATCCACCAATAGCGTTACGCCATCCGGCAGCGCTGCCGCATAACGGTCAAACGCTTCCTGCTCATTACCAAAGCTCTGTACCCAGGAGTGTGCATGTGTGCCTTTGGCAGGAATACCGAACTTGGCACCGGCCAGCACATTGGATGTACCATGGAACCCGGCGATATATGCTGCTCTCGCGCCCCAGATTGCCGCGTCTGCTTCCTGCGCGCGTCGTGTACCAAACTCCAGCAGGATATCATCTCCGGCCACCTGCTTGATGCGGGAAGCCTTGGTCGCGATTAACGTCTGATAATTCATAAAGTTCAACAGTGCCGTCTCGACAAGCTGGGCTTCCAGAATAGTGCCTTCCACCCGGATAAGCGGCTCATCCGCAAACACAATAGCGCCTTCCTTCATTGCAGATATGCTGCCGTAAAAACGGAACTGACGCAATTCATCCAGAAAACGGGAATCATATTCTTCTTCCTGTTCCGCCAGAAAAGCAATTTCGTCTTCGTGGAAAGTCAGATTGTTGATATAGTTAACGATCCGCTCCAGACCGGCAAATACGGCATAGCCGTTGCCAAACGGAAGCTTGCGGAAATAGGCTTCGAATACCGCCTTTTTCTGATGCGTTCCATTAATCCAGTGCGCATACATCATATTGATCTGATATTTATCCGTATGTAAAGCAAGTCCCAGCTGTTTCATCAGTTCATTCACCTCGTTTTTGTTATACCTGCCTTATCGCCTAATGTGTGAATAGTTGCACATAATAGGCGATAATCAGCATGATTAACTTTTAACCACATTTGCACCAAGCGTACCTTTAAAATGTTTAAGTGCCCATTCATGACCCGCAGCATTGAAGCTCGCAACCGCATCTTCATGCACGGTAACGGTGAATCCCTTATTGTAAGCATCTACTGCCGTATGCAGTACGCAAATATCCGTGCATACCCCAATCAGATGCAAATCGGTAATATTCCGCTGACGCAGCTGCATCTCCAGATCGGTACCTGCAAATGCACTATAACGCGTTTTATCCATCCAATAAATCTGCTGCTGATGCTGCTCATAGACCTGCTTGAGACGGCCATACAGTTCACGCCCTGTTGTCCCGCGTATATTATGTGGTGGAAACAGGGACGATTCAGGATGGTATTGATCATTCTTGTCATGCAGATCCACTGCCATGACTACCCATTCTCCAGCCTGGACAAACTGCTCGGTGAGCTCTACGATCCTTGGTTCAATCTCAATACCCGGCTGCCCTACAGGCAGCTTGCCATCCACAAAATCATTGGTGTAATCAATTACAATCAAGGCTTTCATCCGATAGGCCTCCTCTGGAATTCAAATGGCTTATTGACAGACCTGCGCTCAGGAATAAATGGATAGACGCGGCATCAGACCGGTGAATCGGTACAACTGGGCTGGTCGCTGGGAATACTGGTTGGAACTGAGCGGATTGCCCTGCTCATCACGCACTTCTTCAATGATGCCTTTACGGCTTCGTGTAGAGGTGATTTTGCGAATAAAGTTGGGTTCTTCAAAATCAGGCACGACTGCTTTGATCACCTGATACAGTTCGCTAAGCGTGAATTCAGGCGGCAGAAACTTTTTGGCTATTACCGTACTGAGCATCTGCTCCTGAATCCGGTGATAGGCATCCTGAATAATATCGCGATGGTCAAAGCCCAGCTCCAGCTGCTCCAGTGCTTCTTCAATCGTAAACAGTCCTACTTCTTCCGCATCATCGGCAGCCTGACGCTTTTCGAGGATCTCCTCTTCGACCAGTGCAAAAAAGGCATGGGAAATGATCCAGCCACGAGGATCTCGTCCGGGCTTGCTGTATACGCCCAGATATTCCAGATGACGTGCATCGGCATCAACACCTGTCTCTTCCTTCAGCTCGCGCTGTGCTGTCTCAAATAGGGATTCGGTATCCCGCGAGAATCCACCAGGCAGTGCCCACTTTCCGGCAAACGGCCAGGAACGGCGGCGGATCAGCATGACCTTCAATTCACGCAGTGGAAGCGTCTTAGTAAATGTTTTCCGTTCTTTTTTGGTCAGTGTAAACATAACAATATCGGCAGGCGCTCCATCGGGCGTACGGTACTTTTTGACATCGTACATATGCTGCTTGCTGTTATCGGTCATTTTCATCACCACTGTTCATTTTATCTTTTTGATAATATCATTATGACTCATTACGGAAAGCAGGTCAACGTTTATTTGCTGCCCTGTTTTATTTCTGACGGGTTGCAATAAAAGTAGCTGTAGAAATAGCGCCGGTCACCCCATTGCCATCCTTCACTTCAGCCTGCAGCGTAACCGTGCGTCCGGCATGGTGAATAACGCGGGCTTCCGCCAGCAGTTCACCTTCGGTCATAGCCTGTACAAAATGCGTATTCATATTGGTGGTTACACAGGGCTGTCCATCCTGCAGTGCCATGGACATCATCCCCATTGCCTGATCCATCATAGACATCAATACGCCGCCATGCACAATATGCATATGGTTCAGGTGGCGCGAAGTAGCTGTCAATCCAATTGTAATATGATCCAGTTCACTTTTGATCAGGCGGCAGCCTAGCAGCCCCCAGTACATCTGTTCACTTGCTTTTAATACTTCGTCCCACTGTGTCATCGGGCGTTCCTCCTGTTGGTTCCATTATGATTTTATCAACGCCCCATTTATTGAAGCTGATATTGATTTGTTCTGTTACCTTGCAGCAATTTCTTATTATTCCATACGCAAATAAGATGTTTTACAGCAACAATCCCATTTGAATAAGATCTACATAGTTATTGTCTACCAACAATGCATTTTTTTGAATCCCTTCCATGCGAAAACCGAGAGAGCGGTAAAGATGAATTCCACGCTCATTGGCAGATTGTACGGTTAGTTCAATCCGATGCAGCTCGCGATCCTTTGCCCACTGCAGCATCGTCTGGAATAATCGTCTTCCGATTCCACGGTTGGCATAGTCCTGCAGTACGCCTATGACAATATAAGCACTATGACGATTGCGGGATACCTTGCCTCCCATAGCTTCCATATAGCCAATGATCTGTCCATCCAGCTCAGCGAGAAAAATATTGGAGTTGGCGCTTCGCAAAGCATAGCGGATCATGTCTCTCTGTTCCGCTTCATTCATCATCCGTTCGCCCGGCTCCAGCAGCATATAAGTCGTTTGTTCATCCAGGCGCTTCTTCATACGCAACAGCGGGCCGGCATCACGAATCTGGGCGATGCGTATCGATACACTCGCATGAAATTGAGACATTGCCACAGGACGGCGCCGCTGTACGGCATCCGGCCATATATGCTCCATCACTAATCGATCACGACTACAAATACCATTCTCTACCTGCTGCTGATCGAACTTTGCAAAATAATCATGTTCCACTGCCATTATGCGAAATCCGTGTTTCTGATAAAAAGCCAATACATCCACTCTAGAGCCGCGAAAGCCTGCAGTCACTTTGCCAGCATTCATCGCTCTCAAGCTGTCCAGTACTTCTGTAAGCAACTGGCTGCCTATTCCCTGACGTGCATAAGATGGCGAGATTGCTATATTCATAATCTCCCATTCCTCTGTACTTCGCTGCAGGATGCCGCATATGCCAGCCGTCCGGTTTTCGTACTCTGCCAGCCACCAGCGGCAGTAATCGATATACCTTTCTACAGATGCATGATCCGGGTCACCTGTCAAAAGAAGAGCCAGCGGCAAAGCCTCATCTGTCTGTCTGAGACGAATCAATAATGCACCACTACAATAATTAGAGGATTCCATAACCAGGTCACTTCTTTCCATATAATGGATATACAACTTATCAATATAGATGTACAGGCTGTTCGCTATTGGCTATGATGAACGAATAAAAAAGACGCGGCATAAGCTCCGCGTCTCAGGTAGTGTATTAATCGCCGCATGACGAAGGAGGTGAATCTTTGCCGCTCTCGACATTGATTTTCTCGGATACCGTGTCATAGATCGCGGAGACTACCATTTGTAGCAGATCGTTAATTTCCACCTGACTCTCCTGAAAATCGGATACCAGTGGAATATCATCCATCTCCTGCTGCAGAGCAGCTATTTCCGCATCGATCTTGGCAACCATCTTTTCGTTGCGGAGCGATTCAAAAGCTACAATCTCTTTTTGCTTTTTCTTGATCGTCTTGATCAGATTCTGCACCCGTTCATGGGACTGAATCATTTGTTCTGCTTTCCGAAAATGAACAACCTCTTCACTTCCGCCAATCAGATCTGACAATTCACGGGTTTTGGCGATAATATCTTCACGAATATAGAGCCCGGAGGTATCCATACCCGGTATATTTGAGACCGCTGAATCCTGTTCATGATGATGTTCGTGTTCCATCGGTTCAAGTCTCCTTTCCTGCCTGTGAATCAGCCGATAGCTGCAGGCTCGGCGACTAGCTCGCCTTTGATATAAAACGATTTGGAATCGGTAATCTGCACATGGACAAACTCGCCAATCAGGTTCTCGGAACCTTCAAAGTGAACAAGTTTGTTCGTACGGGTGCGTCCTGCCAGCACCTGATCATTATTTTTGCTGGCGCCCTCGACAAGCACTTCCACAACCTGGCCAAGAAACTTTTCACTGCCGATACGGCTGTATTCCTTGATCGTGCTGTTAAGACGCTGCAAACGTTGCTTTTTGACTTCCATTGGTACATTGTCTTCCATTCCGGCAGCTGGCGTACCTTCACGAGGAGAATAGATAAATGTGTAAGCCGAATCAAAGCCTACTTCGCGTACCAGAGACAATGTTTCTTCAAACTGTTCATCGGTCTCTCCCGGGAATCCAACAATAATATCGGTTGTCAACACCGCATTCGGAATAGAGGTATAGATTTTATGAGCCAATTCCAGATAACGCTCACGCGTATATTTGCGGCTCATTCGTTTGAGCACTTCCGTACTGCCCGATTGGACCGGCAGGTGAATATGCTCTACCAGATTACCGCCCTGGGCCAGCACTTCGATCAGACGATCATCAAAATCACGCGGGTGTGACGTAGTGAATCTCACGCGCGGGATATCGATTTTGGAGATATCGTCCATCAGATCGCCAAACGTATAATTCATGCCTTCCAGATCTTTGCCATAGGCATTGACGTTCTGGCCAAGCAGTGTGATTTCCTTGAATCCCTGACGAGCGAGCTCACGCACTTCCGCAATAACATCCTGCGGCAGACGGCTGCGCTCTTTGCCCCGGGTGTAGGGAACAATACAGTACGTACAGAATTTGTCACAGCCGTACATAATATTTACCCAGCCGCGCATCCCCTGACGTTTTTTCGGCAGATTCTCGACGATGTCGCCTTCTTTGGACCAGACTTCGACGACCATTTCCTTGCTGAACAATGCACCTTGTACCAGCTGCGGTAGACGATGGATATTATGGGTACCGAAAATCATATCCACAAAATTATGCTTTTGCATAATCCGGTTTACTACGCCTTCTTCCTGCGCCATGCATCCGCATACTCCCAGCAGCAAGCCCGGACGCTCCAGCTTGAGCGTTTTCAGATGACCCAGTTCGCCAAATACACGATCTTCCGCATTTTCACGAATTGCGCAGGTATTCAGCAGGATAATATCCGCTTCTTCACGACTTTCGGTCGCCTGATAGCCCATTTGCTCCAGCATGCCTTTGATCGTCTCCGAATCATGCTCGTTCATCTGGCAGCCGAATGTATAGACGAGATAATGCTTACCCAGACCAATCTGGCGCAGTTCCTCAGGGACTGCATTTTCATACATCACCTGGGTTTCCTGCTTGCCGCGCTTTTTCTCTTCGCGCTGATTAGGCTCGGAAATGATATGAATCTCGCGTCCACGAATACGGATTTTTTTGCCATGTTCATCTTCGGAGATGACTTTGGCATCCGAGAAGTCGAAATATTTGGAATAGTCTTTTGTTTGCTTTGACATGCTATGCTGTCACTCCCCCACCATGAACATTTCCTGAGTATACAAGCTGTCGCCAAATGTAATATTATCATTTGGCACTGCCTGATTAATATCAAGGATGTTAATTGATTGTTGCAGACATAAACAAAACCTAAACAAAAAAGCACTAACTGTAATTATAACATGGCCGTATCATTATAAAAAGCAAGGAATCGTCTGTGAAAGTTGAGCATACGGCCACGTGATAATGAATCTGCGACAGATTGGCAGCAGGGATCTCAGTAGATTTGGTTGCCTGGTGCTATACGGATCTTCGGCGATTTATCGGGATCAATAGCTGTAAGTACCTGAAGCAAATTGGATTCCGACATGGCGATGCAGCCATCTGTCGGTTTGTCTGCTGCACGCCAGATATGCATAAAAATGGCACTGCCTTTACCCGGTATCACAGGATCAATATTGTAATTGATTACCATGGCAGATTTATATAATGGATTATTTAACCGTTCAAAAGAAGACCAGCGATCAGCAGGATCACCTTCATAAGCCACCCAGCTATTGTAATCCGGCGACTGCGATGCATCTATCCAGTAGTCATCTGCACCTGCTGTCCGGTAATCGGTTTTCAGCCCGACAGGCGGCGTAGAGCTGCTGCCAAAAGCAGTACCCAGTGTATAGGTACCGATAGGTGTTTTGCCATCCCCTTCTTTTGTTTTGCCCAGTCCTTTTTGACCCAACACAACCGGAATCGGCCCTAATCGATGCTGCCAGCCATCAGACTGCTTGTTATATAGATACAATCTGCCGGTCGTAGATTTCTTGCCGTTCGCAGTAACGATGATCATCTGTTCGCTGTGCAATTGATCCATTTTTTGAAATAATCTGTTTTCATTCAGAGATGCCGCTGCTTCTGCCTGTCCCTGAACCGGTATATAACTCATCAGAATAGACAGCAGCAAGATAACTTTGATACGATAATTCATTTATTCAACCTCCTAACTACTAGGCAGCATGTCACGATAATGTATATGTATTATAACAGCTTCATCTATAGTGATGTATCCACTTCTCTACCAAGATATCAACTTCGCCAGTATTTCTCCAACAGATATCGTTCAAGTATCCTCGCTTCAGGTTTGATTATCTTTGCTTTATTTTTTATATTTCTTGGCGGTGAAATGGTGTTTTATGTACTTCACCTGATAGCAGGCAAGGTGATACGGCTGTTTGTAAAATAATGAAATCGTACTTATCTGGCCAGAACAGTTCAGAACCGGCTACTTGAACTAACTTGATCCAGCCTATGCAGTGTAAATTCCATAAAAAACAGCAGTCGATAAATCGAACTGCTGTTTTGAGGAATCTGCTATTTTGCAACTAGACACTAAAGCGAATAGCTCGTTAAAAAATGCTTAGTCGATGATTTCAGCTGTATCGCCGGTGCGTGCACCTGCAGCATTAGCTTCATCCGTATCAATATGCATATCCAGAGCAAAAGAATCGGATACACGTGCAATTACGTTTTCCAGTACCATGCCGCGCTCACCGGACAGACGAACATTCAGTTTTTGCTGGTCTTTGATGCCCCATTTCTCAGCATCGGAAGTGTGGAAGTGAATATGGCGCGCTGCCACAATTACACCTTCCTGAATTTCCACTTCACCAGCTGGTCCTTTGATCAGGATACCTGGAGTACCTTCGATATTACCGGACTCGCGTACAGGCGCTTTAACACCAATCGCAAAAGAATCTGTCAGGGAAATCTCCAGCTGTGTTGCCGAACGTGCAGGACCCAGAATACGTACTTTAGGGAAAGAACCTTTGGAACCCACTACTTCAACCGTTTCATTGGAAGCAAACTGGCCTGGCTGGGACAGAGGTTTGAATTCAGTCAGCTGATAACCAGCACCGAACAGAATTTCTACATGCTCTTGGGACAGGTGAATATGACGCGCAGATACACCAACATTTACGATTTTACTCATTTACAATTCACTCCTTATATTGATTTGCATTTGTGCTTTGTAACAAATTACACGTACATTGGCATTTGTAAAATGCACACGAATCCATTATACATCTTTGATATGAAAATGAAAACCAATCCAGCAAAAAGACCTGGTGCTTTCATGAAAAGCAACCAGGTCTACAGCATGCCGAACATTGGAATCACATCATAGTATTCCTATTCAGTAAATATAACTTTTTCCGATTATCTAGGCTCTACAATCAATTTCATGGCTGTTCTGTCTTCTCCATCAATCACAATATCGGTAAAGGCTGGAATACAAATCAGATCCACTCCGCTTGGTGCTACAAATCCCCGGGCAATAGCTACAGCTTTGATCGCTTGATTCAGTGCACCCGCTCCGATCGCTTGAAGCTCTGCGGCGCCGCGTTCACGCAACACTCCTGCCAGGGCTCCTGCGACTGAGTTGGGGTTGGATTTTGCTGACACTTTTAATACTTCCATGATAAGTACCTCCCCTAGGAATGAATGATGGCTTAGCTTCAAAATGATCGAGATTGCGTCTAGTTAGTATTCGAGGATATGTTTCAAATTCCTTCTTTTCCAAACTCTCATTTCCGAAAAGAAAGGAAGTTTTCAACAGCTCAAGCGGTTAATCCATATGCCATTCATCTTCATACATACGGATCTTTTCAATCTTTTTGGCACGACCTGTTTGATCGTCAATTTCGACGAACACGGCATGGAAATGCCATTTTCCTTCACACACCTGGAAGCGTGCCGGCAGCTGTGTCTGGAATTTGTACAGAACAGCTTCCTTCTCCATACCGAGTACCCCCTGATATGAACCTACCATGCCCACATCGGTCTGATAGGCAGTGCCGCCGGGCAGAATCGTGTCGTCATTACTCTGCACATGCGTATGGGTTCCTACCACCATAGAGGCTCTGCCTTCCAGATGCCAGCCCATGGCAATTTTCTCGGAAGTCGCTTCCGCATGAAAATCAACCAGAATCGCATTGGTTTTCCCTTTTAATTCATCCATGATCTCATCAGCCTTGCGAAAAGGACAATCGATGGCCGGAAGAAAGGTACGTCCCTGCAGATTCACAATCGCCAGTTGCTTGCCGCCGGCTTTGATAATGGTATATCCACGGCCAGGTGTATCCGGCGGAAAGTTAGCCGGACGAACCATACGCGCTTCATCATCGATGAATTCGAAGATTTCCCTATTATCCCATGTATGATTTCCCATCGTAATACCATGAATTCCCAGTGCAAATAATTCATTTGCAATTTTGCGGGTCAGACCGCGTCCTGAAGCAGAGTTCTCTGCGTTCGCGATAATGATATCCGGGGTATACTTTGATTTTAACCGTGGAAGACTCTCTTTAATCGCTTTACGTCCTGTACTGCCAACAATATCTCCAATAAAAATAACTTTAATGATAATTCCTCCGTCCATTAAAGCAAAAAGTGACCTGCAGACAGGTCACTTTTCGCATCACTCTTTATTTTGCGTAGTCAACCGCCCGTGTCTCACGGATTACAGTGACTTTGATATGCCCTGGATAGTCCAGTTCATTTTCAATCGTTTTGGTGATATCGCGCGCCAAGCGGAAACTTTCTGCATCGTCAATCTTATCCGGTTGTACCATGACGCGAATTTCGCGTCCGGCCTGAATCGCATAGGATTTTTCGACGCCGTCGAAGGACTCGGAGATTTCTTCGAGTTTTTCCAGACGACGGATATACGTTTCCAGTGTCTCACGGCGTGCTCCAGGTCTTGCGGCAGACAATGCATCTGCTGCACCAACGAGCATTGCGATGATGGAAGTAGCTTCCGTATCACCATGGTGAGAAGCAATACTGTTGATAACAACAGGATGCTCTTTGTATTTTTTGGCTAGTTCCACACCAATTTCTACGTGAGAACCTTCTACTTCATGATCCAGTGCTTTACCGATATCATGCAGCAGACCCGCACGCTTGGCCAGTGTAATATCCTGTCCAAGCTCGGCAGCCATAAGGCCGGTGAGATAAGCAACTTCCATAGAGTGTTTGAGTACATTCTGACCATAACTTGTACGGAACTTGAGACGTCCCAGAATTTTGATCAGATCCGGATGCAATCCGTGTACACCTACTTCAAAGGTTGACTGCTCTCCGTATTCACGAATGCGCTCGTCTACCTCACGGCGTGCTTTATCTACCATTTCCTCGATACGCGCCGGGTGAATACGTCCGTCAGCCACCAATTTCTCCAGTGCAGTACGAGCGATTTCACGGCGAATCGGGTCAAAACCGGACAGAATAACCGCTTCCGGCGTGTCGTCGATAATCAGGTCGATACCTGTTAACGTCTCCAGCGCACGAATATTACGTCCTTCACGTCCGATGATTCTACCCTTCATTTCTTCATTAGGCAAGGTGACTACAGAAACGGTAGTCTCCGCTACATGATCAGCTGCACAACGCTGAATAGCGAGTGTGATGATTTCACGAGAGCGTTTATCCGCTTCATTTTTTGCCTGTTGTTCGATATCTTTGATCATTTGCGCGGTTTCATGGCGCACTTCCTGTTCTACATTGCTCAGGATGATGCTGCGTGCATCCTCCATAGTCAGATTGGAGATACGTTCCAGTTCCGATACCTGACTGGTGTAGAGTTGTTCGATTTGCTGCTGTGTCTCTTCGATACGTTTCTCTTTGTTGGCCACTTGTTCTTCTTTGCGTTCCAGTGATTCCAGCTTTTTATCCAGCGACTCTTCTTTTTGCAACAATCGTCGTTCCAGGCGTTGATTTTCATTCCGACGCTCACGAATGTCTTTTTCAGCTTCAGCTCTGAATTTGTGTATTTCGTCTTTTGCTTCCAGAACTGTTTCTTTTTTCAGTGCTTCTGCTTCTTTCTTCGCATTCTCTACGATCTGCGCAGCAGCAGTCTCAGCACTGGAAATTTTAGCTTCTGCAAGAGATTTGCGAATAAAATATCCGATCCCGAACCCAAAGAATAATGCGGCAACAACGAGAATTATGACCCAGAGATAACCCATTCTGTTCACCTCCTCGCTGATTCCTCCAAGGTATTCCTTGGGAATTACCATCTTGATGGGTAATGCAATGCTTCATCCCTTTAAATACGTCCATTGCCCATGCGGGTACATGTGCCAATTCCCTCTTCAAGGGAGATAAAACATCTTAATTATTCATACAATCATGATCACAGTAAGCATGCTTTACTTCATTCATCGTCTAACGATTCCAAAAATGACGTAAAAATGACAAACTGCATATATCCATTTTATTATTTGCCAAAAGACATTGTCAAGCAATTGACAGCTCTCTCTTTGGCAGCCGGATGCAGAAGCAATCCAATACGCACATATCCAGGCTTGGAAAAGTAACAATCCGATAACAGCAGGATGCTTTTATCCCTTTCAGTGCTTGGCTTTTGCGCATTTATGATTGCTTATGGTTTTGGCCACCATTTTATTATACATCTTCTTCTTCCTGATCTTTATTTTGTACAGCTGCCAGCGCTTTACGCACCAGATCTGACGAATATCCGCGACGCATCAGAAAAGCCATCGTTTTTCTTTTTTTATCCAGCATCCCACCGGGCGTACTTCTCCATTTTTTCTCCGCTAATTGTACAGCACTGGATAGTTCTTCATCTTCATCGATATTGCCCAGCGCTTCTTCAATATGCTGAGGCTCTACGCCTTTCTGACGAAGCTCCTGACGAATCCATACTTTACCTTTCTTCTGACTGCGTACACGCTGATTGGCCCACTGCTGCGCGTAGACACCATCATCGATCAGCTTTTCTTGCTCCAATCGTTCCAATGTTACTTCAATAACATGCGGATGAAACTCTTTTTCGCGAAGCTTTCGCATAATTTCGGTACGCGTACGTGAGCGGAAGCTCAGCAGATTGATAGAAGAAGCATAAGCCGATTGTCGCTCGTTGGCTTCCATGATTTCTTCCAGTTCTTCTCTCGTAAATGAAGAACCTTTTAGCATTCGGTATTTAATCATTACATCTTCATGAACTCTCAGTTTGAGATCACCAAAAAATAGCCGGTAATGATAACGCGGACGAGTTAACTGCTCTACCTCGCTAATTTCCAATGCTTCCCCAGAAGGGAAATCATCCAGTTGCCCGGACTTTTCTTTCAATTCTTCTTCCATATCAAAATCTTCTTCCCGTGACGATGCGTTTTTGTTATTGGGCTTGCGATAAGAGCGAAATCGATTCATAAGTTCTCCTTTGGGTGTGGTATAGGTCTGGTATACATATCTATTTTCAAGACGATTATCGACTGCTTAATCATAGAGAAAAGCGCCTGCACGTATTCTCACGTTCCAGGCGCTTTTTGAAGGTCTATATAAAACCGGATTATTCAGTTGCTTCTGTGAACAACTCTTGTTCTTCCAGCTCTTCTTTCTTTTTATCTTCCGCAGTCGGCTCTTCAACAACTGTAGTCAGGTTGCTCAGTTCACGGATTTTATTTTCAATCACCAAAGCGATTTGAGTATTTTCTTTGAGAAATTGTTTTGCATTCTCTCTACCTTGACCCATACGTTCGCCTTCGTAAGAATACCACGCACCGCTTTTGTTAATGATATCTTTTTCAGTAGCAATATCAATCAAGCTACCTTCTCTGGAGATACCTTCACCGTACATGATATCAATCTCGGCTTGTTTGAAAGGAGGTGCTACTTTATTTTTTACTACTTTGATACGTGTACGGTTACCGACTACATCGTTACCGTTTTTGATAGCTTCAATACGACGCACATCAAGACGTACTGTAGAATAGAATTTAAGTGCGCGTCCACCAGGAGTTGTCTCCGGGTTACCGAACATAACGCCTACTTTTTCACGAAGCTGGTTAATGAAGATTGTGATGGTTTTGGATTTGCTGATTGCACCGGACAGTTTGCGCAATGCCTGAGACATCAGACGAGCTTGCAAACCTACGTGGGAATCACCCATCTCGCCTTCGATCTCTGCTTTTGGTACCAGTGCCGCTACGGAGTCGATAACGATAATATCAACAGCACCACTACGTACCAGGGCTTCAGCGATCTCCAGACCTTGTTCACCTGTGTCCGGTTGGGACAGCAGCAGTTCATCAATATTAACGCCCAGATTTTTCGCATATTGAGGATCCAAAGCATGCTCGGCATCAATAAATGCTGCTTGTCCGCCTGCTTTTTGAACTTCCGCAATCGCGTGTAATGCTACAGTAGTTTTACCTGAAGATTCAGGTCCATATATTTCAACGATACGACCTCTTGGCATACCGCCTGTTCCCAGAGCAATATCAAGAGCAATCGATCCACTTGGTATAACTTCAACTTGCATATGCGTGGATTCTCCAAGTTTCATAACAGAACCCTTACCGAATTGTTTCTCTATTTGACGAAGCGCCATATCCAGCGCAGCACGACGATCTGACAATCAGCTCACATCCTTCTAATGTTTATAGTCTAATTATACTCCATTTTTTATCATTTGCCAAGCTTTTTTCGAACATATATTCGTCTTTTTATACGCCTCCTATCGAACATTACCAATTTTTGTAAATTAAATCCACACTACAAATTTACCTATTTTGGCGGTTCTTCCTGCTACAAAATGAAAAAAACCGCAGCAATCAGATTGCTGCGGTTCTTCCGTCTGACCTGATCATAACACATTCGATTATAGGTCTGCAACTGCCGTATCCGCTCCATTACGGATGCGTGGCAGAAGATATATGATTACTTCGATTCATTCTGATTCTGGACAATTTGTTCCTGCTGGAGCTCTTTCAGACGCAGCCACAGGCGATACATGATGCTCTTGGCGGAACGAATACGGATCGCTTCGCGATTCCCCTTCAGATTCAGCTTGAATACCTGTGTTGGCTGGTTGCGTTCGGCCAACCCTATATAAACAAGGCCTACCGGCTTGCGCTCTGAGGAACCTGGTCCGGCTACACCGGTTACCGATACGGCAAAATCCGTATCCAGTAATTTACGGGCTTCTGCAGCCATGACTTCCGCCACTTCCTCACTCACTGCTCCCGGCGCGTTCTCGCCTTCCAATAGATCATGAGGGACGTTCAGCAGCTTTTCCTTCATCTCATTGGAATAGCTGACTACACCGCCCATAAACACCAGTGCACTACCCGGAATACGAGTCAGATTCTCCATAATCAGACCACCTGTACAGCTCTCTGCAGCAGCCAGGCTCAATCCCATTCCGGTCATCATTAAAAGGATCTGTTCTTCGATCGTAATATCCTGGTCTGCATACATGTGATCGGGCAGCCGCTTGCGGATTTCCGCTTCCATATTTTTGAGTTTTACGTTCGCTTCTTTTTCCGAATCAGCCTTGGTCGTGAGGCGGATAGTAACTTCGCCTTCTTTAGCATACGGAGCAATCGTTGGATCGGTCTGGGCACTGATCAGATCCAGCAATCCATCTTCCAGTGCTGATTCTCCAATGCCTGCGAATTTGAGCATTTTGGAGTAGATCGGCTGCTCATCGGACAGCACGTTTTTGGCAAGCCATGGTTTGGCCTGGTTCTCAAACATCGGCTGTAATTCTTTTGGCGGTCCTGGCAGTACGATATAATGCTTATCGTCCTGGGATACGGCAATACCGACAGCAAGTCCTACTTCATTATCAAGCGGCTCACTGCCCTCCAGAATAATCGCCTGACGACGATTGTTTTCTGTCATCGGCTTGTCGCGTCCTTCAAAAAATGATTCTACCTTTTTCATGGCTTCCGGATAAATATGCTGGGAGCGACCAAGTACTTCTCCCAAAGCGTCTTTGGTAAGATCGTCCTGCGTCGGACCAATTCCTCCCGAAAACAAAATCACATCAGCCCGACTGCTCGCCAGCTCGATAGCCTGTTTCAGACGGTTGAGATTGTCGCCTACAACGGTCTGATAATATACATCAATGCCGAGGTAAGACAATTGCTGTGACAAGTAGCGTGCATTGGTATTGGTGATCTGTCCAAGCAGCAGTTCTGTACCTACTGCTATAATTTCCGCTTTTACTGATTTCATTGTTTTGTCTCCCCCTTGTTTATCATATGCAGCGTAATCATGTATCTATACTGCGAAATATAGTTTGCCAAGTTGCTGTATCCATAGAAAACGGCAATAGAGAATCCCCTATTGCCGCTCTTTATATATCACCCATTTTTTACATAAAGAAACATTCTTTATGAGTTGGATAGGTGAATAAGATGTTTATTTTTGAGGAAGTAATCTATACCTGAATACAAGGTAATCAGGGTGGCTGCCCAGATCGCAATCTGGTCAAAAGGAATGCCCAGCAGCGCAAACGGGAAGTTGTTGATCATCAGAGCTACAATAGCGATAATCTGTGTAATTGTCTTGGCTTTGCCCCAATTGCTGGCTGCTACAACTGCTCCTTCAAGCAGGGCAATCTGACGCAGGCCGGTAATCGCAAATTCACGAAAAATAATAATAATCGCCATCCAGGCTGCACATTTATCCAGAGAGACCAGCGATATAAGCGCAGCAGATACAAGAAGTTTATCTGCCAGAGGATCGAGCAGTTTGCCGAGATTGGTTACCAGATTACGGCTTCGCGCAATATGCCCGTCAATGCCGTCTGTACTCGCAGCGATAATAAAGATCAGTGCGGCAATCAGATCATTATAGCTCAGCTGGAATGTGCTTCCAATCCGGAGAACTTTTTCACCGAACGGAAAATCAATAAGCAGAAAAAGCATCATGACCGGTACCAGACAGATTCGGGCAAGCGTTATGCGATTCGGCAGATTCACAGAGCACCTCCTATACTGATTACAGCCTGAATACTCAGCGGCTGATATGTAACTGCACCTGATCCCGTCTTGTTTTTCATATAACTTGCAGCCTCCATCAGCTCTGTAACCCTAAGTTACATGCCACTTTATTTCATATTGGTAAATTGCAGATCGAGTGACAGGTCCGCTTTGCGCAGCAGTTGGATAATAGCTTGCAAATCATCTCTGCTCTTGCCGGTTACACGCAGCTGTTCTCCCTGAATCTGGCTTTTGACTTTCAGCTTGGAATCACGAATCAGGACATTGATTTTTTTCGCATTTTCTTGATCGATTCCCTGCTTTAGCTTCAAGCGCTGACGTACAGTTCCCAGTGATGCGGATTCAATCGATCCGTATTCAATATTTTTAACAGGTAATCCCCGCTTTATCATTTTGGCCTGCAAAATCTCGATCAGTGCTCCGAGTTTGTACTCGTCATCGGAGATTAATACCAATGTATCCTTTTCCAGCGTCAATTTGCTTTTGCTGCCCTTGAAATCATAACGGCTTGCCAATTCCTTTTCCGTCTGATTAATGGCATTGGTCATCTCCTGCATATCCAGTTTGGATACAATATCAAATGAAGCTTCTGAAGCCATGCTATCTCCCCCTCTTTATCCATTAAATTATAGGTGATATTCTGCAGCAAGTCTAATTCTTGTCATGGCAATCATTTTTAAATGATTACCTGATTCATATTAAACCAATTTTGTAGTTTTCGTATCGTGTAGAACAATTTCATGGGAAAAGGATATCCGCTGTCCATGTAACAGAACAGCGGATATCCTTTGTTGACAAAGTCAGTTGCCGTCTGTTGAAGAATCCGTAGTATCGGTGGTATTTGTGGAAGCTGCACCTGTACTATCTGTTCCTTCGGTAGTTCCTGTTGTACCTGTGCTGTCAGTTCCTTCGGTCGATGTGCCTGAAGTATCTGAAGCTGCATCTTCTTTGACCCATTTCAACACCAGGCGGGAAGTCGCTTTACCATCGGTAATCGTCTGTCCATTGATTGTAATATTCGTCGCCCGTGAATTACCAGATTTGATAAACAGACCGCTGTCTGTCAGATCATACGACAGACTCTGTCCACTTTCCGTATTGTTGAAGAAAAGACGCTCTCCACTGGTATCGGCCGATTTGTAGACCTCCAGCCAGCTTTGACCCGTTGCTTCGATATTTACTTTTAAAGGTGTAGTACCTGTATAGTTGACATTGAAAATGGTATTACGGCCTTCTTTGCCCGCTTCGGTAATTACTGGATTGGCAGAAGTATCTGTACTGGTACCTTCCGGAGTCTCTGTTCCGTTTTCCGTTGTACCTTCAGTCGACTCGGTACCTCCAGGCGTCTGCTCGGTTCCTGTACCGGATGGCTGCTGTTCAGTACCTGTAGTGTCACCAGGCTGCTGCTGACCTGTATTTTGCGAAGGCGGTGTAGTGGTACTAGGTGTTGTTGTGCTTGGTTGCTGCTGTTTCGGTGGAGTCGTATTATCGGCAATATCGGGTGCTCCATTTTGCTTGATAACAAAGATCCATACAAGCACGATAATCAGGATTGGAAATGCCCACATCAATACGGTCGACAGCCATTTACCGCTGCGGCCTGTTGAAGCAGTACGTCTCGCCGATCGGCGCTGCTGCACCACAGGCTCCATAACCGGTTCCGGTTCTGCTTCCGGCACTGCATCCTGATGCTCCTGTAATAATTCATCCGCATTTAACCCTACAGCCTCTGCATAAGTCTTGATAAAAGCCCGTACATAGAAACTGCCCGGGAGCACCTTGAAATCACCCGCTTCGATGGCTTCCAAATAGCGCTTGCGTATTTTTGTCATTTCCTGTACATCATCGAGCGATAAACCTCTAGCAAGGCGGGCGTCTCTTAATTGGCGACCCAGATCTGACATACTATTACCTCCTGATTAGATTGTTTTGTAGCTATTAAATATCGTCCGTATAACTTTCGGTGAATTTATCATAGACGATCTCTTCATCCGGATTGTTACGCAGTTCAATAATAATATCAAAATCACTGTAGTCGTAATCCGACTCTCTGACAAAAATATCCGGATGCTCAATAACCTTGGTGCTCTGCATCTGCATAATATTTTGCAGCAGTTCATGATGACGCTCATTGGAACGGATGGTACTTACAATACCATCAATAATAAATACATTGGCATCATTCATTTCTTCCTCGGACAGCTGGCTGCGCACTGTCTGTCTCAGCAGCGTCGAGGAGACGAATGTCCAGCGTTTCATGGCGCATACACTACCTGCAATAATAGACTCCGTTTTGCCTACACGCGGCATTCCGCGCAGACCGATAATCTGATTACCTTCACGCTTGAATATTTCACCCAAAAAATCCACAAGTAAACCAAGTTCTTCTCTTGTGAATCGGAATGTCTTTTTGTCATCGGAGTCACGTTCGATATAACGGCCATGACGAACCGCCAGAATATCGACCAGTTTGGGCTGACGCAATGCAGTTATTGTAATATTGGTTACTTTGGCCAGCATATCACCAAGCAGTACAATCTTTTCATCGTCATCCGATTCCAGCAGCATTCCCCTGGTTTTGCCTTCTACCCCGTTAATCGTGCGAATATTCACATTGAGCATACCCAGCAAAGACGCCACATCCCCAAGCAATCCAGGACGGTTTTTATGTATCCTGTACTCCAAATACCATTGTTTTAATTCCACGTTCACCTCGAACCTTTCTTCCCGCTGCTGTAATGAATCTATTCATTACAGCAGCGGGCAATGTATATCAGATTGATAAATCCATGCATGTAAGATGATATTGTTTATTTATTCATGAAAAGCAGCTGATTCTTTCGAATCACATACTGCTGTCAGCTTCAAGTCCTTAACACGTTAATGATATATAAAATGATATAGAAAGGCAAGCCGCGAAAGGTAACAACTTTGGAATGCGAATGCCTGTTCCCAGGCGCTTTACTGCGGTTGATAACACATAGAAGCCTCTATGCAATAGATAGAAGCTTCCCTGGTATGAATAAGTTAATAACAACAAGACCCGTCAGGTCAACCAACCTCCATTGGGACTAACGACCTGGCCAGTCATATAACCGGATTCAGGCAATGACAGGAAGTACACCATCGAAGCAATCTCGTCCGGCTCTGCAATACGTCCAGCCGGAATGTCTTCTTCCAGCATTTGCAATTCATCCTGCTGCAGATGGGCAATCATTTCTGTGCGCACTGCTCCAGGCGCGATAGCATTCACAGTCACACCCGACGGAGCCAGCTCTTTGGCAAGGGCTTTGGTAAATGCGTTCACGCCACCTTTGCTCGCGGAGTACAGCACTTCACAAGATGCTCCGGTCATCCCCCATATACTGGATACATTGATAATTCGTCCATACTGCTGGCGGATCATATAAGGCATGAAGACCTGGGAGCACAGGAACACCGCCTTGAGATTAGTGGAAATTACTTCATCAAATTCATCTTCACTCATATCAGCCAGCATACCGTAATGGGATATACCTGCGTTATTAACGAGAATATCCGGCTGCATATTATGTTGCTCCAGCTTTTCCTGCATACGGTGAATATGGTCCCGGCTGCGCAAATCTGCTGACAGGGTAAGCACCCGTACACCATATTCCAGACAGCTCCGGGCCACTTCGTTAGCCTGCTCATGCGAATGGCGATAATGAACGACCACATTCATGCCGGCCATAGCGAATCTTTTGGCAATTGCCGCACCGATTCCCCGACTGGCCCCAGTTACGAGTACCGTCATTTCGGAAAAGAGCTTGCGATCTCCTGCGCGCTCTTCACTCATGGACTGACAACCACCGATACTGCCAGCTGCTCCCAATTCATATGATCACGCAGGCGCTGGTTGACATCTTCCAGCGTAAGAGATTCATAAATGGGCAGAATAGCAAAGAAATCACTGTCTTTGAACCGGTTGCGTGTAAATTCATGAGCAATACTTTCCGGCGAGTTCAGGAGGCGCAGATAATTACCAATACGTTTGCGCAACGAACGATCAAATGCTTCCTGGCTGAAGCCGGTTTCGACTGCTTTGCCGATCTCTTCCTGGAGGCGTTGAACGAGCAATTTGGGATCGCGTGTATCGCCGCCAATCATGGAGTAGGCGTATTCCGATGTCCCGGTATAATCATAACCAAAATCGTCCGAAATCAAATCTTCATCATACAACTGCTGATAAAGCGCCGTACTGTTGCCAAGCAGCAAATCCAGCATCAGCTTGGTTACCAGATTTTTGCGCTGCAGGGCTTCTCCGGTAAGTCCGGTAGCCGTCTCTTTGAATCCCATGAGGAATTTGGGCTGGGATACCGGCAGTTTGATCTCTTTCCATTTCTCGCCGACTGCAGTCGGCTCCTCTTCAAAATAACGGTGAATCTGGCCTTGAGGTGCATAATTTTTGGACGCCTGATTACGACGAACCTGATCAATCACCTGTTCCGGATTTACACCTCCGACTACAAACAGCATCATATTGGACGGATGATAAAACGTATTGTAACAGCTATACAGCGTATCTTTGGTGATCTCGCTAATAGATTCGATGGTACCGGCAATATCGATCCGAACCGGGTGTTTCTGGTACATCGCTTCAATCAATCCATAATACACACGCCAGTCCGGGTTATCGTTATACATCTGGATTTCCTGACCGATAATCCCTTTTTCTTTATCCACATTTTCTTTGGTAAAATACGGATTCTGCACATAATTCAGCAGGGTATCCAGGTTGTCTTCAATTTGTTCGGTAGCGGAAAACAGATATACCGTCTGGTCGAAGCTGGTAAATGCATTGGCCGATGCGCCCTTAGCGGAGAACTTGGAGAATACATCGACTCCATCCGGCTCCTCAAACATTTTGTGTTCCAAAAAGTGAGCAATTCCATCCGGTACCTTGACTTCTTCCTGCCCTTCTACCTGGAAATGGTTATCTACTGAACCATAGCGGGTTGCAAAAGTAGCATAGGTTTTTTGAAAACCTTCTTTGGGAAGCACATATATTTCAAGTCCATTATCCAATTTCTCATGGTACAGTGTTTCCTGTAAACGATCATAGCGAATACTTTCCATCTTGATCACGCCTCCTTCTGCCCTGTCAAAAAGTAAATGGTATCCAGCTGGAGTACGCTGGAAGCCGCCTGAATCTCGTCTGCAGTAATATGCTCAATCGCTGTCAGCAATTCATCTACGCTGCGTTCTTTATCGGAAAACAGTCCATTAAAGTCATAGGCGATCATCTGGTATGCCGAGTCTCTGGATTCCAGCAGATCATTGCGGATCAGTGCCTTGGTCTGCGAAATCTCGGATTCGCTAATTTCCCCGGCTTGCAGATTGGCAAGCTGCTGACGAATAATTTCCAGCGCTTTATCAAAATTCTGTAATTCGATGCCTGATTGAATAGTCGTAATGCCTTTGTACGGATCAAATCGTGAACCGACATAATAAGCCAGACTTTCCTTTTCACGTACATTCATAAACAGCTTGGAATGAGGAAATCCTCCGAGTACTCCATTTGCTACGAGCGCAGCTGCATAACGCTCATCACTATACGTAATCGGTGTACGCAGACCCATATTCAGTTTGCCCTGACTTACTGCCATTTCCTCTACGACCTGCCGTACTTCAGAAGCAGCGGGACGTGGTACTGCCGGTGTGTACATAACCGGAGCAGAACGGTTCACCTGGAAGTGACGACTAACCAGCTGCATCACTTCTTCCAGTGTAGTATCCCCTACAATATACAAATCCATGCTGCTGTTGGAGAGCCATTGCTGGTATTGTTCATAAATGCTCGCACCATCCAGCTGAGCCAGTATGTCCATTTTGCCGAGCGCGCTTAGACGATACGGTTCGTCCTTGCACATCTCCTGAATACAGCGCTCTGCTGCATAACGGATTTTGTCATCAATGACCGCTTCCATACGCTTGCGTACATTTTCGCGTTCAGCCTGTACATACTTGTCGCGGAAACGATTATTTTCCAGTACGGGACGTGTAACTGTCTCTCCCAGGAAAGCAAGTGAACGCGCCAGCAGCGGTTCGTCCGACGCAACAAACGAATCATTGATTGTATCCATCCGCAGCTGTACCATCTGGTAATCGCCTTTTTTATATACATCAAATCCAAAGCCGGCTCCATACATATTCTCCAGCGCTTCACGGAAGCTGGTTGTCTCTGGATAGGTCTCTGTCCCTCTGCGCAAAATGAACGGAATCAGCGCTGTAGGTGTTACAGTATCTTCTGCAAGCGGTACGCCCATATAGAGGGAAACCGCAAATGTTTTAAAGCGTGTTGTCGGCATGACATGCACACGGATTCCATTCACTTCACCGCGTTCAAATCCTGTAGTATTCAACGTCAAAACCCCTTTATCGAGCGAAATTGGTAAAACTGTCGTACTTACTATTTTATACTACCCTTATTACAAGAAGCAAACCGTATCCCTTCTCCTGCTGCTATCGCTCCTGAGTCTTACGTACCGGAAAAAGCCTTTTCTATCTATGACTACGGTTCGAATTTGACAGCATATCTGCTAGCCGATTTTGTTACATACGGTTTTATATGTTAAAATCGAATCTTCAATGTACATAGGCCTTCGTTATTACAAAATTAGTGCTCCGGGGAAATTGCACGAAACTATTTATGAAATTGCCGCGTCTATATACATAGGATAACCAGACGAGGGAAGGCCTATCCAAATTCACAAAAAAAGGAGTTAGATGAACAAACATGAAACTTAACAAAAAGCCCGTTATTATTGCCACCGTGTCTGCTCTTGCTATTTCCGGAAGCATTTTTGCCAATAGCACTTATGCTTCGCAGGCTACACAACAGCTGAAGGCTGCCTATAACAATATCAAGGTTATGTACAACAGCAAGGAAGTAGCGATTGATCCAGCTTACGAACCATTTATGGTCAATGGAACTACATACATCCCGCTGCGGATGATGGGAGACGCCTTTGACAAAAAAGTAACCTGGGACAATACCAACAAAATTGTAGGCGTCACAGATAATACTCCGGCTATTCCTCAGACGACTGTAGATGCCCTGAATACACAAATTCAGAGCCTGCAAACCCAGCTGACGACTGCCAATTCCCAAATCACTGCCAAAGATGCATCCATTACCGATTTGAACAACCAGATCGCTACGCTCAAAAAAGAAAACGAAAAATTGAATGACGAAATCGATGATAAGGGTGGTTCCAGCAGCACAACGATGACCCGCCTGGAAAAAGACCTAAATAGCGAATATGGCGATTACAAAGGTACAGGCGCTGATATCGACCTGAGCGGTAGTTCCAGCAAAGTTAAAGTTACGATTACAGTGAATGAAAATTCCTGGAACGATACGTCCACTTCTAATCGCAATAAGCTTCTACAGGGTATTGCTGATGATATTAGAGACAACAGATCTTATGATAGAGCAGATATTACAGGAAGTGTAATAAACAAAAACTCCAAAACACTGATTACGTTCAAAACGAACAGCAGCGGTACAGTAGTACTCGGATCTACTGTCAATATCACCGATCTGCAAAAGCAGCTGAATGACAACTTTGGCACTTATCAAGGTATCAAGCTAAGCATTGAGATCTCCAATGACGATGACGAGTCCGTTGTTTTCCGTGTTTATGTAAATAAATCGGATTGGAACTCTCTTTCTTCCTATCAGACACGCAATCTACTGAATAGCATTGCCAGCGATATCGACAAAGCTTATGGTAATCTGGGTTTTGATATCTACGGCTTTGTATATGACAGCTCCAACCGCAGTTCTGTTATTCAAAGATACGAGTAAGATTCATAATAATAACAGGCTGTAGAGTTATTAAATGAACCGATCCACTGCAATCCCCTCTTCTATCATTGAGAAGAGGGGATTTTTATGTTGTACAGCTCTTATAAGTAGGCTGCTCTAACTGTATTAAATCAGTTTGATGCATTATCTATTTAATCCAATATATGAGACACTCAATAATAAAAAGCCGCCTGCCCATGAATAATTGTGGACAGGCGGCTTTTTATTAGTCTTCATTACTTCTGCTATATTTCATTGGTGTAATTAGCTTCCGGTATTAATCTGATGGTACTGTTCTGGTGAAATCAGCACTTCGCGTGGTTTGCTTCCTTCATACGGGCCGACTACACCATGTGCTTCCAGCGAATCGATTAGACGGGCCGCACGAGTATAACCAACACGCATCCGGCGCTGCAGCAGCGATACAGAAGCCTGCTTGGCCTCAATTACAATCTGCATCGCCTGGTCATAAAGTTCATCCTTCTGTTCATCCATTGCAGCAGCAGTATCGTCAATTTCCGGAACGATATCATCATTATACTGGGCTTCACCCTGACTGCGGCAGTATTCCACGATCGTCTCGACTTCCTGATCCGACATGAACGCTCCCTGTACACGTACCGGCTTGGAAGAACCTACCGGCATAAAGAGCATATCTCCGCGACCAAGCAGTTTCTCCGCTCCGCCCATATCCAGAATCGTCCGGGAGTCAATCTGTGAAGAAACTCCAAAAGCAATCCGGGACGGAATATTGGCCTTGATTACCCCTGTAATAACATCTACCGAAGGACGCTGGGTAGCGATGATCAGATGAATACCTGCTGCTCGGGCCATCTGAGCCAGACGGGCAATCGCATCTTCTACATCGCCTGCCGCTACCATCATCAAATCCGCAAGCTCATCGACAATAACAACGATATACGGAAGAATGGCATCCGGATTATCTTTCATCAGATTGTTATAGCCTTCCATATTACGCGTGCCCGATTTGGAAAATAGATCGTACCGTTTTTCCATTTCCACTACGATTTTTTTCAAAGCCAGTGAGGCACGGCGTGGATCGGTAACTACCGGCGCCAGCAGATGTGGAATACCGTTGTAGATATTCAGCTCGACCATTTTGGGATCGACCATCAGGAACTTCACTTCATCCGGCTTGGCTTTGTAAAGAATGCTCGTGATAATACCGTTAATACATACCGATTTACCTGATCCTGTCGCTCCAGCTACCAGTAGATGGGGCATTTTAGCCAGATTACCGACAATCGTCTGTCCAGCGATATCCCGTCCAAAAGCAATCGACAGTTTGGCTTCGGATTCCTTGAAAATCTGGGTCTCCATGACTTCACGCATGGTGACCATGGAGACTTCGCTATTCGGCACTTCAATACCAATAGCGGATTTGCCCGGAATTGGCGCTTCCATACGGATATCCTTGGCTGCCAGAGCCAGTGCAATATCATCTGTCAGACCTACAATCCGGCTTACCTTGACGCCTACATCCGGTTGAATCTCATAACGTGTAACCGCAGGTCCACGGACAACTTCCAGCACTTTTGCCCTTACGCCAAAGCTCTCCAGTGTAGTCTCCAACTTGCGAGCGATCACCATATAATCATTCTGATCACTGGCACTGGCAATATTTTTGGGCATAGCAAGCAGCTGGAATGGCGGCAATTTATAAGGTTTCGGTGGTGGCGGTGCAGGAACAGGTATTACTTCTTGTGCTTCCGAATCCCTATTTTCCACGGTACCATTTTCTGTTTGTTCCTTAGCTTCAGCCATGAGTCCTTCAGCGGTACCCTGATCATTCAAATCTGTCCCGGAAGCTACCCTGCTGTTCGGAAAACTGGCTGCTCCCATATCTGCTGACAGTGCAGCCGAATCCGGCAAGGCTGCAGAATGATCAAGACTATAATCTGGATTGAATTCGCTTGATGAAGACAGAGATTCTGTCCCATGATCTTCCGGCTGATCTCCAGAACGCTCGGAACGAATTTGCTCAAAGAAGTCCCTGATAATCAGCGGCTTCTCCAGCTCGGGAGAAGCGGATTCCAATTCGGGCTCTGTCTGCACATTATCCCACAAATCCTCTTCATCCTGTACAGAAGTAGCCTGTCGTGCTTCTTTTATTGGGGAGGCTGTTGCTGTCTTATCCCTGCGTTCAGCCGTAGTATATGCCTTAATGGTTTCTTTTAGATGATCAGGTACATTTCCATAGACCGATTCATCGGTTTCGACAGGTTCGGATTCAGGAGTTGGTTTGCGTCCCCAGGTGAATAATCCTTTTCTTTTCGCAGAATGACCTTCATCCTCTTCATATTCTTCTTCCGTTTCATCATATACATCCAGCTCTGCTTCTTCTGCAGCCAGCTCGCGTTCACGTCGCTGTTCGGCAAGGGCTTCACGAGAAGCGTTCCATTGCGATTGTACAGCTGTTCCTGCTTTGGCTCCGTACATACGGATTCGTTCCAGCAAATCGACCACAGACAGCTGTGTAATCAACATGAGGCTGATTACCAGCATAACCCCTGCGATTAATTTGGTACCAATCACGCCAAACAGCATCATGAACAGCCACATTTGCACTGCACCAATATATCCTCCAGCCGCCTGTCTGGCAGGCAGCGAGATCAGCTGATCGGCCGGAACATAAATAAGTACACTCCACAGTGTCAATGTACATACCAGCATAACCAGACCACTCCAGCGACTGTTCCATCCTTGTGCCCAGCGCTGTCGCAGCATGGTCATTAATCCAATATAGGCTCCTGCGAGAGGAAGTACAAAGTACATTTTGCCCAGAATAAATGACGTTATGTAATAAAGAAAATGTCCAACAGCAGCCTGCCGGGATAAAGCGATAACCGATATGGTAATCAGAATAATTCCGTAAATTTCATATTTTAACAGGCTCAATGCTGGAGCCTTGGATTTACGTTTACGGCTGGTTGTTTTGCGCCTTGTCGTCTGCGTAGCTTTTGTTGTTTTGCGCGCAGTGGATGGCGGCGATTTGCGAGTTGATTTTTGTGTTGTTTTGGGTTTGTCGGCCGTTTTGGTCTTAGCCACCTGTCACCACCTCCAATGCATTATTATATCATACTCTGTCCGGTATAGGTCTTCTTCGTACCGGTATATTTACTGCCTGATTTATGTGAAATGGTACTCTGATTTTATTCACTGCGATCCTGTCGAAGCTATAAAAGGTACTTTTGGACATGACAAAACCCCTGTCCTCGCATGGGACCGTCCAATATACCATGCGAGGAGCAGGGGCGACTGGTTGCCTCTTACTCGTTATGCTTATTTAACATGCGATTAAACTTCCATGATGATTGGCAGAATCATAGGTCTACGGCGCGTTTGCTCATACAGGAAGCGGCCCAGTGCGTCTTTAACGCTAGTTTTCAGGGAAGCCCACTCATTTACATTCTCACTCATCAGACGCTGTAAGGTGCTGGTTACGATGCGGTTGGCTTCATCCAGCAATCCTTCGGATTCACGTACATATACAAATCCGCGGGAGATGATATCCGGACCGGATACGATCTGGCCGTTCTGCTTGCTCAGTGTAACTACAACGACCAGGATACCATCCTGGGACAGCAGTTTACGGTCACGCAGTACGATGTTACCTACATCACCTACGCCCAGACCATCGATCAGTACGTTACCGGAAGTGACTTTACCGGCTTTGCGTGCAGAGCCGCCGTGGATTTCCACTACATCACCAATATCTACGATAAAGATGTTGTTAGGATCTACGCCAACGGATTCTCCGAGCAGAGCATGTCTGCGCTGCATACGGTATTCACCGTGGATCGGCAGGAAGAATTTTGGTTTCATCAGGTTAAGCATCAATTTGAGCTCTTCCTGGGAACCGTGACCGGATACGTGAACACCCGGGTTAGCGCCACTGTAGAATACATTGGCTCCCAGACGGAACAGTTCATCGATCGTACGGCCGATATATTTTTCATTACCCGGTACTGGTGTAGCCGCGATAATAACGGTGTCTCCAGGCAGGATATCTACTTTGCGATGTGTGGAGCGGGCCATACGTGTCAGCGCTGACATCGGCTCGCCCTGACTGCCAGTGGACAGGATAACTACACGGTCCGCTGCCATTTTATTTACTTCTTCTGGCTCAATCAGCATTCCGTCCGGAATCTCCAGATAACCCAGATCTTCGGCGATGCCTACCACGTTAACCATACTGCGTCCGATAACGGTAACTTTACGGCCTGTAGCTGCTGCTGCATTGATAACCTGCTGAATCCGGTGTACGTTGGATGCAAATGTTGCTACAACGACACGCTGTGAAGCTTTGCGGAAGATATCTTCCATGACAATACCTACGTTTTTCTCGGAAGGAGTATATCCTGGTCTGTCAGCATTGGTACTGTCTGACAGAAGAGCCAGAACGCCTTTGCTTCCGATTTCAGCCATACGCTGCAGATTAGCGAACTCATCATTAACCGGAGTATGGTCAAATTTGAAGTCACCTGTGTGTACAACGTTCCCTTCCGGGGTAGCCAGGCAGATACCTACCGAATCCGGGATACTGTGATTGGTACGGAAGAACGTCGCGGTCAGGGTGCTGCCCAGCTTCACTTCCGAATCTTCGTTAATCAGAATCCGTTTGGTTTCGCCAAGAAGGTTAGCTTCTTTCAGCTTGTTTTCTACCAGACCGATTGTCAATTTGGTACCGTATACAGGTACGTTCAGATGTTTCAGTACATATGGCAGTCCGCCAATATGATCTTCGTGACCGTGTGTTAAAAGGATTCCGCGAACTTTGTCACGGTTCTCTGTCAGATACGAGATATCCGGAATAACGATATCAATACCCAGCATATCTTCTTCAGGGAATTTGAGTCCGGAGTCTATGACAACAATATCATTTCCATACTGGACGACATACATGTTTTTACCAATTTCACCGACGCCGCCCAGCGCAAAGATCGTCAGTTTTTCGTTGTTTGTTTTTTTGGACAATGTAATCTATACCTCCTATGAATGTTGGACGTCGTTTTAATATTTATAAACAAAAAATACTACACTTATACATATGTTAATTGGCAAAACTAACCGAAAATGTTGGTTATGACAATATAAACTGGCTATTCAGCCAATTGAATATGCAAGAAACCAGCATCCGAAAGTTTCATTTTCTTGCATGGTTTGCCGATTTTACCGAACGCTCTGCCTGACAAAGAATTCTATCAGCAAACTCTATTACTTTATACCGCACCCAGTCACTTGAGAATATTATACATGATTAAAAAACAAAAACACAAGTCATGTTTATTGGATGTGATTACAGCGTATGTAAAACCCTTTTACAGCAAGGAATTTTCATGTTCTTGAGCGCACGCTTCCTGATGTCTCAGAAGAGTCTATACAAATTCTATCCGTTTATAAGTATAAAAATAGCCGCCTGTTTCCAGACGGCCATAGCAGGTACATCGATCCTCCGGCAGACAGTGCCAACCATGGATTCGTACCTTTTTATTATTGTAAATTGGTTACTGCGAATTATAGCAATGCATCAATAAATGCACGTTCGGCAGCGGACGGCGCCAGCAAAGGCAGACGTACATTGCCATTCCCGTATCCTCTGCGGGACATCGCATATTTCACCGCAGCAGGATTCGGCAGCGGATCCGGACAAGCGAACAGACCCTGGAAAAGAGGCAGCAGCTTTTGATTCATGCGCGCAGCGTGTTGATAGTCTCCCTGCAGATGTGCCTGGATCATTCCAGCCATCTCGTCACCGGCCACATGGCTGGCTACGCTGATTACACCGTAAGCACCGACCGCAATTGCAGCAAAGCATGTCGCATCATCACCGGAATATACTCTGAAACCTTCTGGAGCATGCCCGGCAATATGAGTAACCTGCTCAATCGAAGCACATTCCTTGGTTCCTACAATATTATCGATTTCTGCCAGCTTCAGCGTGGTAGCTGCCGATAGACTAACTACACTTCGCCCTGGCACATTATAAAGGATAATCGGCAATTCTGTCGCTTCCGCGATTGCTTTGAAATGGGCATACATCCCTGCCTGACTCGGCTTGTTGTAATAAGGTACGACAAGCAGTGCACCATCCACACCAAGCTTGGCTGCCTGCTGTGTCAACTGAATCGAGTGTTTGGTATTGTTGCTACCGGTGCCCGCGATGATCTTGCAGCGACCTGCTGCATGCTTGACCGCAAAATCAAACATTTGCAGCTTTTCTTCCTCGCTGAGTGTTGGTGATTCACCAGTTGTTCCACATACGATGAGCGATTCCGACTTTTGTTCATCAATCAAATAATCGATCAAACGGCCTGTTGCTTCCCAGTCGATCTCATCCTGATCATTAAATGGAGTGATCATTGCCGTCATTAATCTTCCAAAGTCTACCACTGTACTTCCTCCTTCAATAGAGCGCCGGAGCCCATCAGACATGCAGCTGGAACTGATTATGCAGGGCTCTTACTGCCTGCACCATATCTTCCTTTTTCACCAAAACCCAGATGGTGGTATTGGAGTCTGCTGATTGCAGGATCGATATGTTTTGTTCGCTTAATGCTGCTACAATCCGGGCCATAATACCGGGTACTCCGTTAATCCCGCCTCCGACAACAGATACTTTGGCACAGCCGGACAGAATAGACGGACGAAGATTCATCTCTTCCAGTACAGCCTCCGCACGCTGTGCTTCATTGTCAAATACGGTATATACTGCCCCATAAGGGGTCACATTGATAAAGTCTACGCTGATTTTGTTCTCGGCCATTGCCTGAAATACTTTGAGCTGCAGTTGATCAATACCCTCCTGCTGGCCTACAGTAATCTGCGTCACATTATTTACATAGGTGATTCCGGTTACGAAACGATCCACTACACCACCCGGTGAATCAACAAACTGTTCCGGCTGGGTAACCAGCGTACCTTCTCCTTCTGCAAAGGTAGAACGTACACGTACAGGCACCTGTGCCTGCATCGCGATTTCCACAGCACGCGGGTGAATGACTTTGGCTCCTTGATGAGCCATATTGCAGATCTCCGTATAACTTACATAGGTAAGCGGCTTGGCATCTTCTACAATACGCGGATCAGCGGTCAAAATACCGTTTACGTCTGTATAAATATCTACCATATCGGCATGCAGGGCTGCACCAAGCGCTGTCGCAGAAGTATCACTGCCGCCGCGTCCGAGGGTAGTCATATCGCCCAGTTCACTCTGTCCCTGAAAACCGGTTACAATAACCACTTTACCGGCTTCCAGTTCACGCAGCACTCGTTCCGGACGTACAGCCAGAATACGGGCATTGCCAAAATTATCATCTGTAATAAAGCCTGCCTGGGCTCCTGTAAGAGCGACAGCAGGTATACCTTCGCTGGACAGCATTCCGCTCAGGGTAACCGCAGATATGATTTCCCCGCAGCCCATCAGCAGATCGCGTTCTCTGGCTGACGGAATACTGCCGTTCAGCACCGTACTCTCCAGCAGAGTGTCTGTTGCATAGGGATCACCACTTCGTCCCATAGCAGATACCACGACGACAAGCTTGACCTGGCGGGCAAGCTCGCGTCTGATATGCCGCAGCACATGCTCTCTCGCCTCAGGTGTAGAGAGCGATGTGCCGCCAAATTTTTGTACCAGTATATTTTGTTTTTGCATTAAAGTTGCCATAATGACAATATGCCTCCGTTAGCTGCTGACTGCCGCTGTTTTTGCTGCAATGATCTCGGCGATTTGTACAGCATTCCATGCTGCGCCTTTGAGAAGGTTATCGGATACAATCCACATGTTCAGACCGCGTGAATCTCCCAGATCGCGGCGCAGGCGACCGACAAACACATCGTTTTTGCCCGCGGCATCGGTAGCCAGCGGATAAGCCTGACTGGATGGATCGTCCACTAAAGTAACGCCTGGCGCATTCTGGAGCAGCTGCTTCACTTCGTCCAGATCAAAGTCTTGTTTAAGCTCTACGTAAACGGATTCGGAATGACCATATACCACAGGAATACGCACACAGGTGGTTGTTACTTTGATCGATTCGTCTTCCATGATTTTTTTGGTTTCACGTACCATCTTCATTTCTTCCAATGTATAGCCGTTGTCCTGAAATTTATCAATTTGCGGGATAGCGTTAAAAGCAATCTGGTGTTTAACCGGCAATGAGCCAACCGGCAGAATATCCGGCTCTACTGTCTCATTATCCAGTACGGATTTGCTTTGACGCTTCAATTCTTCAATAGCCTGGCTACCTGCTCCAGATACGGCCTGGTAAGTCGACGCGATAATGCGTTCAATGCCATAGCGATCATAAAGCGGCTTCAGTGCAGCTACCATTTGAATAGTAGAACAGTTCGGATTGGCGATAATTCCCTTGTGGTCGGCGATACGATCCGCATTGACTTCCGGTACGATCAGAGGCGTATCCGGGTCCATGCGATAGGCATTGGTATTATCGATACATACTGCACCATGACGTACAGCATGCGGAGCCAGTGCCTTGCTGATGTCTCCGCCTGCACTGAACAGGGCGATATCCACACCTGCAAAGCTGTCAGGGGTAGCTTCTTCCACTGTCACTTCCTGGCCTTTAAAAGTAACCTTTTTACCGGCAGAACGTGCGGAAGACAACAGCTTCAGTGTCTTCACCGGGAAATCCCGCTCTTCAAGCAATCTTACGATTTGTTGTCCTACTGCTCCTGTCGCACCAACGACAGCCACATTAAAGAATTGATTAGACATCTAGCATCTCTCTCCCCTTTGGTATTCCAGGGTCTATGTACAACAAGACTTGATCAAAGACACAAGCGGCGGCCTTTGACAGACCACCGCAGACCCTGGCCGGCTTGCACCGGAATATAATTTCAGTATCCTGCAATAATTGTAGAAATGATATCATTCCCTGTTATATCTTTCAACTGTTTCGCAAAAATGAATTTAATACAATAAAGTACTACTTCGTTCCTGTATGTCCGAAACCGCCTGCTCCGCGCACTGTCTCCGACAATTCTTCTACCTGGATCAGATCCGTATCAGGCACCGTCTGGAATACCATCTGGGCAATTCGCTCTCCACGATTGATCACAAATGGATCCTGCCCCAGATTGATCAGCAGCACCTTGATCTCTCCGCGATAGTCCGCATCGATCGTGCCGGGTGTATTCAGGCAGGTAATGCCATGTTTGAACGCCAGTCCGCTGCGCGGGCGAATCTGCGCTTCCAGTCCTGCCGGCATTGCCAGTGCGATTCCGGTAGGTACCAGAGCACGGCTACCCGGTTCCAGAGTCATCGGTTCTGTAACCGAGGCATACAGATCATAACCGGAAGCAAGTTCCGACATTCTCCGTGGAAGTTCCAGCCCTTCGCTTCCAGGAAGGGTTTTGATTTCTACTTTAATGGACAAGTTCATCTCTCCTTACATGTGCAATGCTTTTATCCGATCCGCCAACCATGGCCAGAGCATAAGGTTCGGCGAACATATCGTCAATGACTGAACGGATATCTTCCATCGTCACTTCTTCGATATAGCGGATTGTCTCATCTACCGTATTATGCTGACGCAGCATAATTTCGTTTTTGCCGAGACGGTTCATAATACTGCTCGTACTTTCCAGACTTAGAATCAGGCTGCCTTTGAGCTGCTGTTTGCCCTGCTCCAGTTCTTCAGCCGTAAGACCATTTTGCTTGAGATCGTGCAGAAGCGCGTGCGTGAGTTCAAATACATCTCCGGTCTGCTTCGGTGCTGTACCCGCATAAATAGTAAACAGTCCGCTATCTGCATGAGCTGTATAATAGGAATATACCGAGTAAGCCAGTCCGCGCTTTTCGCGAATTTCCTGGAACAGTCTGGAACTCATTCCTCCACCCAGTGCATTATTGAGCAGCACCATGGCGTAATATCTTGGATCATCTATTTTACCACCCGGAAAGTTCATACAGATATGATTTTGCTCCGTTTTTTTCTTCCGGAAAATAACCTCTCCTTTAAATACAGGAGCTGTCACAATCTGTTCTGGTCCATGTACATCGAAATGACCAAAATACTGTTCCAGCAGCGAAACGACACTGTCGTCGATATTGCCGGCAATACTGATAACTGTATTCTCGATGGTATAGCGATCTTTCATAAACAGACGAAGTTGTTCCGGACCCATCGGCTTGAGACGTTCCTCTGTACCGAGAATCGGGTAAGCCAGAGGATGTTTGCCATAGGAAGCCATAGTCACCAGATCGTGTACCAGATCATCCGGGTCATCCTCATACATGGAGATTTCCTCCAGAATAACGTTTTTTTCTTTGGCCAGTTCATCGGGGTCCAGCAGAGAATGGAAAAACATATCGGATAAAATATCCAGTGCAATCTCCAGATGCTCATCCAATACCTTGGCATAAAAACAAGTATATTCCTTGCTGGTAAAGGCATTTACATTACCGCCAATACCATCGAAAATTTCGGCAATCCGTTTGGCGTCATAACGCTTGGTGCCTTTGAACAACATATGTTCAATAAAATGCGAAATTCCGTTTGTCACCAGACTCTCATTGCGTGATCCGGTTTTGATCCAGATCCCGAATGTGACAGAACGGAAAGTAGGCATTTTTTCCATAACTATTCGAAGACCATTATTCAGTTGTACCCGTTCCATAGGCGGACCTCCCGTTTCATAAATGCATTCCTATCCTAACAGAATATGAGTATTGACTCAACACGAAGGAATGAAAAAAAGAGACAGAAAAATTTCTGACTCTTTTGGTTGATGCTATGAAGATGCGATGTGTATAAAAATGGATCAGGAATTCGCTTTTTCGGATGTTTCTGCTGTCAGCAATACTTTGCGGGACAGATTCACACGGCCCTGGTTATCGATTTCCGTAACTTTAACGGTAATCATATCTCCAATAGCAATAACGTCTTCCACTTTGGCTACACGCTCTGTAGAGAGCTGTGAAATGTGTACCAGACCATCTTTACCCGGCAGGATTTCGACGAATGCGCCAAACTTCTCGATCCGTTTTACTTTACCCAGGTACGTCTCGCCTACTTTCACTTCACGAACCAGATTTTCGATCATCGTTTGTGCTTTCTGGATCATTTCTTCGTCGGACGAACCGATAAAGACGCGACCATCCTGCTCGATATCAATTTTTACGCCAGTTTCATCGATGATTTTGTTGATAATTTTACCACCGGGTCCAATAACGTCACGGATTTTATCCGGATTGATATTGATAATAACGATTTTCGGAGCATATGCAGACAGGCTTGTTCTTGGCTTGTCCATGATTTCGTTCATTTTGCCGAGGATATGCAGTCGTCCTTCACGTGCCTGGGACAATGCTTCGGACAAAATCGCACGGTCGATACCGTTGATTTTGATATCCATCTGAATAGCAGTAACGCCTTCAGCTGTACCGGCTACTTTGAAGTCCATATCGCCGAGGTGATCTTCCATACCTTGAATATCGCTCAGAATAGATACATGATCCTGATCTTTGATCAGACCCATTGCAATACCCGCTACTGGAGCTTTAATCGGTACACCCGCATCCATCATCGCCAGCGTGCTGGCACAGATACTTGCCTGGGAAGTGGAACCGTTGGATTCCAGAACTTCGGATACGACACGAATCGTATACGGGAATTCTTTTTCGGAAGGAATAACTTTGGACAATGCGCGTTCACCCAGTGCACCGTGACCGATTTCGCGGCGGCCTGGCGGACGCAGTGGACGTGCTTCCCCTACGCTGAATGGCGGGAAATTGTAATGATGCATAAAGCGTTTGGATTCTTCCGGTGTAATACCATCCAGAATCTGTACATCACCCAGAGCGCCGAGCGTACAAATGCTCAGTACCTGTGTTTGTCCACGTGTAAACAGACCAGAACCGTGTGTTCTAGGCAGCATTTTTACATCACATTCGATCGGACGGATCTCTTCCAGACGACGTCCATCAGGACGCACTTTGTCATGAGTGATCAGACGACGTACTTCTTCCTTGACGATATCATGAAGAACTTCCTTCACATCATCCATCAGATCCGGAGTCTCGGCATACAGCTCTTCAAAATGAGCTACCGCTTCGTCGTTCACTACATCAATTGCTTCCTGACGTGCCTGTTTTTCGGCAATTTTCAGCGCATCAACCAGACGTGCAGATGCATATTCACGAACAGCTGTATTGACATTGCTGTCTACAGTGTGGAGTTTTACAGCCATTTTCGGTTTACCGGCAACTTTCACCAGTTCTTCGATTGTAGCAATGATATTCTGGATTTCACTGTGACCAAACATGATCGCTTCCAGCATGATATCTTCCGGCAGCTCGTTCGCTTCCGCTTCTACCATCATGATTGCGTCTTTGGTACCGGCTACGACCAGATACATTTCGCTAACTTCCTGCTGCGCCAGTGTAGGGTTAACGACGAATTCGCCATCTACACGACCTACAGCTACGCCACCAATCGGTCCGTCAAACGGAACATCCGAAATGCTGAGTGCTGCGGAAGTACCGATCATTGCAGCGATCTGAGGCTCGCAATCCTGCTCTACGCTCATTACGTAGTTGGCTACCTGTACATCATTACGGAAGCCTTCCGGGAACAATGGACGAATCGGACGGTCCGTCAGACGGCTTGCCAGAATAGCTTTCTCGCTCGGTCTGCCTTCACGCTTGATAAATCCGCCTGGAATTTTACCTACAGCGTACAATTTTTCCTCGTAGTTGACTGTTAACGGGAAAAAGTCCAGATCTTTGGGTTCAGAGGAGGCTGTTACTGTACAAAGTACCGCTGTGTCACCATAGCGTACCATTACGGCTGCGTTAGCCTGTTTAGCCAAACGGCCGGTTTCCAGTATCAGAGTTCTGCCTCCGAGCTGCATTTCAACTCGCTGTTCCATGAAATTCCTCCTTTTTAGGTCATCATCACTATTCTATAATCAAATCCCAATTCCCTGCCGGAAATGATAATCCATAACTTCAAAAATATGTGTACTTACAAAAAGCAACCCGGCCGTTGCCGTTGGCTCCGAAAAGACCATACGGCTGAACAACCAGGCTGCTTTGGAATTGCTTTAATTTTAGCGACGCAGGCCGAGTCTTTCGATCAGCGCACTGTAACGTCTAACATCGGTTTTCTTGAGGTAAGCCAGAAGCTTACGACGTTGACCTACCATTTTCAGAAGACCACGACGGGAATGATGATCCTTTTTGTGGCTGCGGAAATGATCCTGCAGGTTTACGATGTTTTCAGTCAGGATAGCGACTTGTACCTCTGGAGATCCTGTATCGGACTCGTGAGTTCTGTACTCCTCGATCAGCTGTTGTTTACGTTCTTGAGTTAATGCCATCCTATTCACCTCCTTAGAATTTTCATAATAATCGCCATTAGCCTCGTTATCGGCGGTGAGACTCGAGTAACCAAGCTAAGGTTATATTGACTGTTTACTTGAAACAGCAACGTTAATCAGTATAGCACAACCTGATCGGGAATATCAATGTCGTACGCTAAATTTATTAGAGACAGCTGCAATGAGATCAGACCAGTCGTCTTCTCGCTTCTTCGGCATCCAATCGGATCTGTGTGACAAGCTCGTCAATCGAACCGAATTTCTGCTCCGGACGAATATAATCGATCAGTTCTGCAGCCAGCTGCTGGCCGTACAGGTCTCCCTGGTAATCAAAAATATGTGCTTCAAAGCTCGGGCGTGTCTCTCCGCTCTGGAATGTAGGCTTATAGCCAATATTCATGACACCGGCGCGCCATGCGCCTTCTGCCATAACACGGACAGCATATACACCCGATTTGGGTACGACATACTTTTCATTCAAGTCCAGGTTGGCTGTCGGAAATCCGATTGTCCGGCCGCGCTTGTCGCCATCAATAACGGTTCCACGAATCTGATAAGGACGGCCCAGCAGACGGGCTGCCAAGGCGGCATCCCCTTCACGAAGAGCACGACGAATGGCTGTACTGCTAACTTTGGTTCCTTCCAGCTGAAAAGCAGGCACCGTATCTACCTGCAGGGATTCCTGTCCCAGCTCCCGCAGAAGCTCCGGTGTGCCTGCGCCTTTGTGGCCGAAATGGAAATCAAAGCCCACTACTGCTGTATGCACTTTGAGAGGACGCAGCATTTCATAGTAGAATTGCTCCGGCGTTACCGTCGAGAAAGCATGATTGAATTGAGCAACATACAGTGTATCTACACCCATGCTACGTAAAATCTCTTCCTTGATGGACAGAGGCGTCAGGTAGCCCTCGTAATCTCCCTTGCCCAATATTTCTTTGGGATTAGGATTAAACGTCATAACCGAGGCTGCGATGCCCAGACTTTTGGCCAAGCGAATTCCGTGTTCGATTACACTCGTATGTCCGAGATGCAGTCCATCGAACTGACCGATAGCCATGATCTGGCTGTGGTCTGCATGAGGTCTGCTGCCCTCTGCCCAGGGATAGGATAACCTTACGATATTCACTATGATATCACCTGCATTTCCGCAATTAGTTCATTTCAGCTCTGCTGTCTGTATTGTAACTCATGAAGATCATGGCAGACTAGGCAGGCAAAAATACCTTCACTGGAACAATTTGTCCTGTTTGCTCATCTTCACGGAAAATCCCGATAAAAATCTGCTCTGGACCATACAGCTTGAACAAGCCCATATGATTTTGCTGCAGCTCTTCAGATAGAGAAGTTCCGGATACCGAAGAATCCTCTACAGGATGAATATACTGCTTATCGATTTTTTTGCCCTGCAGCGTTGATTTGTATACTCCATGATCGACTGCAAAAGAAGGCAGCCCGGACATCGCCTGATCGGCTGGAATCAGGTGCTGCTCCAACTCGCCGCTCTGCACCAGTTCCTCGATTTGCTCAAAGGTCAGACATTGATCCAATTGGATGCCTGCCGACTGCGTACGTACCAGCTGTACCATTGTCGAAGGAACATGAAGTGCACGTCCCACATCCACACAGAGTGTGCGGATATACGTTCCTTTGGAACAAAGTACGCGGAAAGATACCTCCGGATGAGCGCCTGGCTTCCAGCCTGTCATTTCCAGACTGTAAATCGTTACTTCACGTGCTTTGCGTTCCACGGTTTTGCCTTCGCGTGCCAGCTCATACAGACGCTTGCCGTCTACTTTGACAGCCGAATACATCGGCGGCACCTGGGAAATGGTACCGATCATACTCTGTAGCGCTTCATGTACTTGCTGCTCCGTCAATTGCACTTCATCTACCTGTTCGGTAATCTCACCGGTGAGATCCTCGGTATCGGTAGCAATACCAAAGCGCAAAGTTGCTTCATACTCCTTGGGCATTTCCTGCAAATATTCCACTATACGTGTAGAACGTCCCAGACATAGCGGAAGTACGCCGGTAACAGCCGGATCGAGTGTACCGGTATGACCGATACGCTTCATGCTCACCAGCCGGCGGACTTTGGCAACTACATCATGGGAAGTAAACCCTGCCGGTTTGTGTACCGCCAGTACTCCGTCAAACTGATTCATAAGAACTCCTTCACCCGCTGCACTACTTTTTCTATAACTTCACCAAGACTGCCTTCAAGTCTGCAGCCTGCTGCCTTGATATGTCCACCACCATCAAAATGCTGGGCTATTGCTGCCACATCCACTTTGCCGGCAGAACGCATACTTGCTTTTACTGCATTATCGTTGATCACTTTGAAAAAGATCCCGACCTCTACGCCCTGTATATTACGGGTGAAGTTGACGATACCTTCCAGATCTTCGTTTTCTGCTCCTGAAATAACCATATGCTCCGGCGTCACATGCACATAGGCAATTTTGCCGTCAGCAGTTAGCTCCAGGGTAGATAAAGCTAGTGCCAGTACTTTGACCTGGGCCAACGTGACTTCTTCTAGCAGCGTCTCTGCCAGTTCCGGACCATTAACTCCCAGTTCCAGCAATCGGGAAGAGATCTCCATGACTTTGGGAGAGGTACTGGAATAGCGGAATCCGCCTGTATCGGTCAGCAATCCTGTATAGATAGCTTCTGCTGCTGCAGTCGTCCATTCTATATCAAAGCAGTTAATCCAGTCGTAGAGTACTTCGGCTGTAGCTGCAGCATCCGCTTTGATTACATTGACTGTACCAAATCCGTCATTAGTCGGATGATGATCTATGTTCAGAATATTAGCAGATTCTGCCATCCATTCCTTAACCATGCCTACCCGCTTAAAGTCTGCACAGTCGACGCAAATTATGTTCTGATATTCACGTTGTCCGCCATCAGACAGCTGATTGATGATCTGATCCGACAATGTAAGATAATTCATACGTTTCGGAATCGGACCTTCGTTAACCAGTGTGAATTTTTTGCCCAGACAAGACAGAAGCCAGCCCACTGCTACAGTGGAACTGACTGCGTCTCCGTCCGGCTGAACATGCGAAACCACCAGAAAATCATCGTGCTTCTCAACGAATGCTTTCGCATCCAGAAGCGCTTGTTCATAGGTCTGCATTGCCGTCTCCTTTGAAGTTACTCTTTGGAAGAATCTTCATCACGATGGATCTGATTGATCAGCTGGTCAATCCGGTTGCCATAGGCAATGGACTCATCAAACTTGAAAATCAGTTCCGGTGTATGACGCAACCGAATGCGCTTGCCGATTTCGGAGCGCAGGAACCCGGATGCTTTTTCGATTCCTTTCAGAGAACCTTGTTTTTGTTCATCATCACCCAGTACGCTGAGGTATACCTCAGCCTGGGAGAGATCATTGGTAACATCTACACCGGTAATGGTCACAAAACCGATACGCGGATCTTTGAGTTCATTTTGGATCAGCAGGCTCAGCTCTTTTTTGATCTGCTCGCCTACACGTCCTGTTCTAATCTTAGCCATTCTTTTTCACCTCGCGATTAGCGCTCTACAGCTTCCATGATAAAGGCTTCAATTACGTCGCCTTCTTTGAGATCATTGTAGCCGTCCAGCGTAATACCACATTCGTAACCCTGTGCCACTTCTTTGGCGTCATCTTTGAAACGTTTGAGGGAATCGATCTTGCCCTCGAAGACAACGATGCCAGCGCGGATCAGGCGAGTCTCTGCAGAACGGGTGATTTTGCCGGAAGTAACCATACAACCTGCAATCGTGCCGACTCTGCTGATTTTGAATGTGCTGCGGACTTCTGCATGTCCGATAACGACTTCTTTATACTCCGGATCGAGCATACCTTTCATAGCTTGCTCAATCTCTTCGATTGCATTGTAGATAACGCGATGCAGACGGATATCTACCTGTTCCTGATCAGCCGTTTGTTTGGCCTGTACATCAGGACGTACGTTAAAGCCGATAACGATAGCATTGGAAGCTGCTGCCAGAATAATATCGGATTCGTTAATTGCACCTACACCGCGGTGGATAATCTTGACGCGAACGCCTTCCACCTCGATTTTTTCGAGAGAGCCTTTGAGAGCCTCTACAGAACCTTGTACGTCACCTTTGATGATAACGTTCAGGTCTTTGATTTCACCGTCTTTGATATGTTGGAACAGATCATCCAGTGTAACACGTGTATTCGCGCCCAGCTCGGATTGACGGTGTGTAATTGCACGTTTGTCGGCAATCGAACGTGCTTTGCGCTCGTCTTCGAATACCATGAACGGATCGCCTGCTTGTGGCACCTCTGTCAGACCAGTAATTTCGACCGGTGTGGAAGGACCAGCTTCTTTGAGACGGCGTCCTTTATCATTTACCATCGCACGGATACGTCCGAAACAGTTACCTGCAACAAAAGCGTCTCCGACTTTGAGAGTACCATTCTGTACCAGAATACGAGCTACCGGACCGCGTCCTTTATCCAGCTCGGCTTCGATAACTGCACCACGGGCACGTTTGTCCGGGTTCGCTTTGTAGTCGTTCACTTCAGCGATCAGCAGGATCATTTCTAGCAGTTCTTCGAGACCTGTGCGCTGTTTCGCAGACAAGTTAACGAAGATGGTGTCTCCACCCCACTCTTCCGGTACGAGTTCATACTCGGTGAGCTCCTGTTTTACTTTATCCGGATTCGCACCCGGCTTATCGATTTTGTTGACAGCAACGATAATTGGCAGACCTGCCGCTTTGGCATGGTTGATTGCTTCTACCGTCTGTGGCATAACGCCATCATCTGCTGCAACCACGATAATTGTAATATCGGTTACCTGTGCACCACGAGCACGCATAGCGGTAAACGCTTCGTGACCCGGTGTATCCAGGAACGTAATTTTTTTCTTGTTAATTTCTACCTGGTATGCGCCGATATGTTGAGTAATACCACCTGCTTCGCCGCCTGTTACGTTCGTTGAACGAATGGCATCCAGCAATGTAGTTTTACCGTGATCGACGTGACCCATGATAGTTACGACCGGTGGACGTGCTTTCAGATCTGCTTCATCATCGACTTCTTCTACTGTCTCGAAGCGATCATCTTCCACTGCGATCTTCACTTCTACTTCTACGCCATAATCATCAGCAAGCAACTGGATCGTATCCAGATCAAGCTCCTGGTTGATTGTAGCCATAACGCCGCTGCTAATCAGCTTTTTGATAACTTCGGAAGCGTCTTTGTGCAGCAGTTTGGCTGTCTCGCCAACTGTCATCTCACCGCGAACGATGATTTTCTTAGGCGTGTTGTCGATTTTCTCGCGTGGAGGTTGGTTATAGTTCTGGTTACGTCCGCCACGGCCTTTGCCGCCGCGACCATTACGGTTACCGCCGCCACCACGATTGTTATCGAAACGGCCACCACCGCCGCCGCTTCCACCGCGGTTATTGTTGTTACGGTTACCGCCGCTATTGCCGCCGCGGTTACCACCGGAATTCGAACCTGTGCCACCGCTGTTACGGTTGCCGGAAGTATCGCCGCTCTGTGCGGTTCTTACCTGGCCGGAAGGCTGACGGTTTTGTGAACTGGATTGAGGGCGTGAAGCTGCACTGCTTGGCTGGCGATTGCCACCTTGCGAATTGCTGCGGTTACCTTGCTGTCCTGTGGAAGATCCACCCTGGGAGCTGCGGTTGCCCTGTTGGCCGGATGAAGATCCGCCCTGTGCACTGCGATTACCTTGTTGACTGGACGACGAGTTAGAGCGGTTACTGCTTGTACCGCTTTGGGATCTGGTAGTCCCGTTGGTTGAGTTGTTCTGATTTTTTATATCCATACCTACCTGCTTTTCCTGTCTATTTTTTTCGCGTGACGTCGAAGAAGCGTCCGCTATGGTTGACTGTCCATTGCCTTGTTGCTCTGCAGCAGTGGACTTGATATTTTTAAAAAAACCTTCGACTTTGGTAACAGCGTCATTTTCCATAACGCTCATATGATTGTTGACCGGTACATTCAGCTTTTTCAAGATCGTAATGATTTCTTTGCTGCTCATATTGAGAGATTTCGCATATTCATAAACTCTCAGTTTATTCTTCTGCTCCTGTGTGCTCAATATATTCCACCTCCGACGAATCCCCTATTCGTTTGCGGAGAAGCTTGGCGAATCCGTTGTCGGTTAATGCCAGCACGACACGGCCATCCTTTCCGATGCTTGTTCCCAACAGATCACGGTTGTAGCCGATCAGCAGTGGGATATGGTAACTGCTGCACTTATCACGGAATTTCTTTTGCGTGTTAGCTGAGGCATCACCCGCCAGTACAACAAGTGAAGCGTCGCCGGAACGAATCGCTTTGAGAACGAGTTCGTCCCCGGATAATACTTTACCAGCCCGCATAGCAAGACCGAGTAGGGATAATTCGTTATTCATTAGCGTCTCTCTCCTGCACTGAACTAAAATTGCTTTCTACGCTGCTAAATTCGCTGGCAAGCCGTTCATATATTTCCGGACTTACCGGCACTTTGAGTGCGCGATCAAACGCACGACTCTTCTGTGCCAGCTGAAAGCAGGCCATATTGCCACATACATAAGCGCCACGGCCTGATTTTTTACCGGTCAAATCAATCTCTACCGTTTCTTCCGGTGTACGAACAATGCGCACCAGTGTTTTCTTGGGCATCATTTGCTGGCAAGCCACACATTTGCGCAGCGGTATCTTTTTGGTTTTCAATTATACCATCCCCCTTCAAACTTATGAACTCTCCCGATTGCTATCATGCACACACATCAGAACGGCCCTGGCAAACAGCGGCCTGTAAAAGAGTCCAATCCTGCAAGTAAATGGGAAAGGTTAGTCCACCGATACGGAATCCTGATGCATTTCTTCGCCCATTTCTTTTGGACGGCCGAATTCCTCTTCTGCCTGAGTCTCGCTCTTGATGTCGATTTTCCAGCCAGTCAGTTTGGCAGCAAGACGCGCATTCTGACCTTTGATACCGATTGCCAGGGACAGCTGGTAATCCGGCACAATCACGCGAGCCATCTTCTCTTCCTCGAACACTTGAACTTCGAGTACTTTGGAAGGACTCAGTGCATTGGCCACATATTCTTCCACGCTCTCCGAATAACGAACGATATCGATTTTCTCGCCGCGCAGTTCACCGACGATAGTCTGTACACGTATTCCGCGAGGTCCTACGCATGAACCGACCGGATCAACTTCTGCGTTACGGGAGTAAACCGCGATTTTGGAACGGAAGCCGGCTTCGCGAGCCACCGAGCGGATCTCTACTACGCCATCAAAAATTTCAGGCACTTCCAGCTCAAATAAACGTTTGAGCAGACCAGGATGCGTACGTGAAAGTATGATCTGAGGTCCTTTGGTCGTGTTTTCCACTTTGGTGATGTAGGCTTTGATGCGCTCGTTCATGTTGAACTTCTCGTTCGGCATCAATTCGGTTAATGGCAGTACAGCTTCTACTTTACCCAGATCCACATAGATGTTGCGTGCATCCTGGCGCTGTACGATACCGGTAACAATATCTTCTTCTTTATCAATAAAAGCATTATAAATGAGCCCACGTTCAGCTTCACGGATACGCTGTGTAACAACCTGCTTCGCTGTTTGCGCAGCAATACGTCCGAAATCACGTGGAGTGACTTCGATCTCGGCTACGTCTTCCAGTTGGAAGTGCGGGTTAATCTCACGAGCGGAAGCGACCGAAATTTCTGTACGCTCATCCAGTACTTCTTCTACAACCATTTTACGGGCAAAGACTTTGATCGCCCCGGTGTTGCGGTTCATATCGACCCGCACGTTTTGCGCAGTGTTGAAATTGCGCTTGTAACTGGAAATAAGCGCTGCTTCGATCGCTTCGAATAAAATATCCTTGCTGATCCCCTTTTCGCGTTCCAGCTCATTCATTGCTTCAATAAAATCCATACTCATGGCTTTCAAGATCCCCCTTTCAAAAAACTACCGTTTTAAAAAATGATTGCCAGTCTGGCGCTGGCTACTTTTTCATATGGAATAGTGTAACGTTTCTTGCCCGCTTCAATGAGCATGTCATCATTCTCGAATGAGAGCAACCGTCCTTCAAATTCCTTAGACCCATCTACTGGTTCATATGTTGTTACAAATACGTCTTTTCCGACTGCTTTAAGAACATCCGACTCTTTTTTGAGAGGACGTTCAGCTCCCGGTGAGGAAACTTCCAGAAAGTAAGGATCTTTGATCGGATCATTGGCATCCAGCTTCTCACTCAAATACTCACTAACCCGGCCGCAATCATCGATATCGATGCCGCCTTCCTTGTCCACAAATACGCGCAGAAACCAGTTCTTACCTTCTTTTACATATTCCACATCGACCAGCTCAAACCCATGTTCCTCCAAAAATGGCTGTACCATTTCCTCGACGGTCGTTTTAATCTTTGGTGTACTCAAACAATCCAACCCTCCATCGCCTCAGAATCCTTTATTCAAATGAGCGCTGCCGAATGGCGTATAACTGCTGCATCTTAAAGAAAATCGAACCAAATAAAAATCTTTCGGTTCGATCTTTTCCATAGGCTATACCGTATACCTGTATTCAACAACCTCATACCAAACAGTAAAGAGTGGGTTTCCCCACTCTTTACAGGACGGTTATTTCTTTCTTAGCTCCCCAAAATTATATCATAATCCTGCATTAGTGACAAGTGAAACGCCTTGACCACATTTGGCACACATACAGCTCTTAGAAAAGCGACAGCTGGTTGCTTTCAGGCAGACCGCGGAAGCAGCCCATCTGTGTCATCAGCTCGACAATCGTTTTGGTCGCTTTGGATTTCTGCTGGAAATCCTCAATCGACAGGAACTCGCCATGTTCACGGGATGCCGCAATATTGCGCGCTGCGTTCTCACCGATACCCTGAACAGCCGAGAACGGAGGCAGCAGACTTTTATCATCTACAATAAAGGAAGTTGCGTCTGAACGGTACAGATCGATTGGCTTGAAAGAGAAACCGCGAGCGGTCATCTCCAGCGCCATTTCCAGTGCCGGCAGCATATTTTTTTCTTTTGGCGGTGCCTGGAAGCCCATCTGCTCAATCTCTTCGATCTTGCGATAGATCGCTTCGTATCCTTTACAGCAGAGATCAACATCAAAATCTTCTACACGTACCGTAAAGTAGGTCGCATAGTATTCAATCGGATAATACAGTTTAAAGTAAGCCGTACGCACTGCGGAGATAACATACGCAGAGGCATGGGCTTTCGGGAACATGTACTGGATTTTGAGACAGGAATCAATATACCACTGAGGCACTTTGCATTTCTTCATCTCTTCGATCCATTCCGGTGACAGACCTTTACCTTTACGCACACTCTCTGTAATTTTAAAGGCCAGGCCGGCATCCATGCCTGCTTTGTAAATCAGGAACAGCATAATATCATCACGACAACCAATAACGGTCTTAATCGTACACGTATTATTTTTGATCAGCTCCTGCGCATTACCCAGCCATACACCGGTTCCGTGAGACAGACCGGAAATCTGCAGTAAATCGGCAAACGAAGACGGCTGTGATTCCACGAGCATCTGACGTACAAATTTGGTACCCATTTCCGGCACACCGTAGGTAGCTACCGGACTGCGCAGCTGCTGCGGCGAGATACCCAGTGCTTCTGTAGAGTTGAACATACTCATTACCTTGGGATCATTCATCGGGATCGTCGTCGGGTCTACGCCGGTCAGATCCTGCAGCATCCGCATCATCGTCGGATCATCATGTCCCAGAATATCGAGTTTGAGCAGATTCGCTTCAAACGCATGATAGTCAAAGTGAGTAGTCTTCCACTCGGCATTCACATCGTCCGCAGGGTACTGTACTGGTGTTACATCTTCTACATCAATATAATCCGGAACAACCACGATACCGCCGGGATGCTGACCGGTACTGCGCTTGACGCCCGTACAGCCTGAGGCCAGTCGGCTCAGCTCTGCGCCGCGCCATTTTTTCTGATGCAGTTCTTCATATTTTTTGGCAAATCCGTAGGCTGTTTTCTCGGCGACCGTACCGATCGTTCCGGCACGGAATACATTTTCTTCTCCAAACAGGATTTTGGTGTAATTATGCGCTTTGGGCTGATAATCACCGGAGAAGTTCAAGTCAATATCGGGAACCTTGTCCCCTTTAAAGCCCAGGAATGTCTCGAACGGAATATCCTGACCTTCCCCTTTGAGCTTGCCGCCGCATTGCGGACAATCTTTCTCGGGAAGATCGAATCCACTCGGTACGCTGCCGTCAAGGAACCATTCACTATGCCGGCATTCCGAATTGACACAAATATAATGCGCAGGCAGCGGATTAACCTCGGAAATTCCGAGGAACGTAGCAACTACCGACGAACCTACCGATCCCCGCGAACCTACCAGATAACCGTCTTGGTTAGACTTTTTAACCAGCTTCTCGGAGATCAGATAGTTGGCAGAGAAACCATATTTAATAATCGGTTCCAGTTCTTTTTCCAGACGGGCGATTACGACTTCCGGCAAATCCTCACCGTATATGGACTTTGCAGTATCGTAACAGGTATTGCGTATCTCTTCATCCGCACCATCAAGCAGCGGAGTAAACAGCTTATCCGGGAACAACGGGAAATCTTCGAAGCGTTCGGCCAGCGCTTGCGTATTCGTTACCACCACTTCGTACGCTTTGTCTTCACCGAGGAAAGTAAACTCTTCCAGCATCTCGCCGGTTGTGCGCAAATGAGCATCCGGCTTGCGCTGATCCTTGAGCGGGCTGAAGCCGGTAATACCGTTAATAGTAATATCGCGGAACAGCTTCTGGCGCGGTTCCAGATAATGTACATTCCCTGTTGCTACCACCGGCTTGTTAAGACGCTCGCCAATTTCGCATACGGTGGTTAATGCAGTTTGAATAGCGGCTGGACTACCAACCAGTCCCTTATCTACCAGATGCATATACATGGTCATTGGCTGAATTTCCAGCACATCATAGAATTGGGCAACTTCCTCTGCTTCTTCTACGGTTTTATTCAGTACCGCTTCAAAAAACTCGCCTTTCTCGCAGCCGGACATAACCAGAATACCTTCCCGATACTCGGTTAGTACAGACTTCGGAATACGGGGAACACGTTTGAAATATTCGGTATGGGACAGCGAGATTAGCTTGAACAGATTTTTTTTGCCTTTTTCATTAAGGGCATAGATGGTGCAGTGGAATGGACGAGCATTGGACAGATCCTGACCGACAAATTCATTCAGACGATCCAGCCGTGTCAGACGGCGTTCCTGTTCTGCATCCTTAAGTAGCCCGAACAAAACGCCACCCAGGGCAATCGTATCATCGATCGCGCGGTGATGACTTTCCAGGGACACTTTATATTTATCCGCCAGTGTATTCAGACGGTGGTTTTTCATTTTTGGATGTATCAATCTTGCCAGTTCGAGGGTATCCAGTACCGGATTTTTCATTTCGGGCAGACCATGATTTTTCAGTGTTGCCTGGATAAATCCTATATCAAATCGGGCGTTGTGCGCGACCAGAATATCATCACCCGCAAAAGTGACGAATTCACGGATAACCTGATCAATCTCCGGAGCTCCCCGGACCATTTCATCGGTAATATTGGTCAGCTGCTGGATATTGTAAGGAATACGCTCATGCGGGTCAACAAATGTCGCATAGCGATCCAGTTCCTTGCCATCCTGCATTTTGACAGCAGCAATCTCGATAATTTTGTTCTGTGTAATCGACAAACCGGTAGTCTCGATATCGAATACGATATAAGTCGCATCTTTGAGTTCTATCGGCTGCGGCTCCAGCACAATAGCGACCGAGTCGTTGATCACATTCGCTTCCAGTCCATACAATACTTTAATACCATGCTTTTTGGCGGCTTTGGCTGCTTCGGGATAACACTGTACACCGCCGTGATCGGTAACAGCAATCGCCGCGTGTCCCCAGGCAGCAGCTGTTTTTACATACTGATCAATCGGTGTTACGGCATCCATCGTACTCATCGTGGTATGCAAATGAAACTCTACCCGCTTCTCTTCTGCATCATCTTTGCGTCCCGGAGGCGCCTTGATCTCATTCAAGTCAGATGGAATCATTGCCAGCTCGGGAATCTGCATAAACCGGTCATATTCAACCCGGCCGCGTGCTTTCACCCATTTACCATTTGCCAGCAGGCTCATGATTTTCAGATCTTCTTTGTTTTTGGCAAACATCTTCATCTGCAGAGAATCGGTAAAGTCGGTCAGGAAGAACGTAAAGAGGGTACTTCCATTACGCAGCTCTTTGCTTTCCAATCCAAAAATAGTTCCCTGTACAGTGATTTTTTTCTCTTCGTCCTGCAGATCCTGTAATGGAACCGCCGGGTCCTTGATCTCATAACCGACTTGTAAACGTACCGGCTCTCCATCTTCGTCGACTTCTTCTTCCAGCTCGGATTCCATGCTGGTCATCAAACGCTCAATCTCCTGCAGTTCTTCCTGCCGGCGCTGTTCATGGAAAGCTTGTACAGCTTCGGTTGTGTTCTCGCCTACTTCTATCTTGATACGCAGCTGCAGACCGAAATAATCCTCGTAGAATCGTGCAATCGCCTGGTCGATTTGTTTTTTCTTGGCCAGTTCGAGTGACATCTGATCACTCATCGTCAGTGTCAGTACGTCTTCATTCAAGGCAAATTTGGCACGGGTCATCCAGCCATTCACCGATGGAATCTGTCGCTGTACCCACTCCAGGAACAAGCTCCAATATTCTTCCACAATCTGTACATGATCAATATGATCACTGTATCGGAACAGGAAGCGAATTTTGGCAATATGGCTCATCTTGTCCTGAATATGCTTGCAAAAGGTACGATAGGTTGGTGAAGGAATAAGCGTCTCCTTGGTAATAGTCAGCTTCCACTCCTTATTGCTGCGGCTGATCTCTACCTGCTCAATTGCTCCATCTGCAAAATAGGGCTCCATCAATCCGGCAGGCACCTGCGCCTGCTTCATCAACAGCTCGAAACGTTGTCTTTTCTCTCCGCTAGCGCTCACGCTCATGAGGTCCCCCTTCAAAAAAGTGGCAAGCTCCCGTTAAAGTCGGTGCCAGACTGACGTCTACTCCGCTCTCCGGAAGCTTGCCTGCTTGATTTAATGCTTCTGTATAACTGGTTTGCATAACCACCAGGCATACGATATATTTCGGATTTGATATTACAATCGTTTACTGTATTGATCTCATATACTGCTCTTACCGAACAAACGATACTATGAGGTAGCTATGCAGTAATAAATATAATGATCCGTATTCTACATGAAACTAATCTGATCTGGAATCAATCGAAATTAGTAGGCACGTGCAAATACAACAGTGTGTTTGGCCGGCTGTCCGGTTACCAGACACTTGTCTTTTTGCACATCGAGTTGGAATGGAATATTACGGATCGTTGCGCCTGTTTCTTCTTTGACTTTACGTTCCGTTTCTTCTGTGCCATCCCAGCCCGCGATAAAGAATCCGCGTTTTTCTTCCATGATTGCTTTCATATCATCCAGTGTATCGATCACATGCATGTTCTCTTCACGGAATGCCAATGCACGAGTGTACATTTCCTGCTGCACCTGCTCCAGCATCGCTTGTACTTCAGCAACGATATTTTCCAGCGGCACCTGTTTCTTCTCGCCTGTAATACGGGATACGAGTACACATACGCCGTTCTCGATATCGCGAGGACCGACTTCCAGACGTACCGGAATACCACGCATTTCGTATTCGTTGAATTTCCAGCCTGGACGTACATCGGCACGATCGTCGATACCTACGCGCACGCCTGCTTTTTTCAATTCGGCAAACAGTTCATCGGCACGGCCAACTACCATGTCACGGGTTTTAGGAGGTCCGATTGGAATGATCATTACCTGTTTTGGTGCTACTTTTGGTGGCAATGCCAGACCGCGGTCGTCTCCATGCACCATGATCAATGCGCCGATTAGACGAGTACTTACGCCCCATGAAGTAGTATGCGCATATTCTTGTGTATTTTCGCGGCTCAGGAATTGAATATCAAAAGCCTCCGCAAAATTGGTACCCATATAGTGGGAAGTTCCTGCCTGTACTGCACGTCCATCTTTCATCATGGCTTCGATGGAGTATGTAGCTTTGGCACCTGCAAACTTCTCGGAAGGACTCTTTTGTCCTTTGATAACCGGAATCGCCAGGAAATCCTGAACAAACTCGGTGTATACATCCAGCATACGCATTGTTTCTTCCATGGCTTCTTCGTGGGTTTCGTGAGCGGTATGACCTTCCTGCCACAGGAATTCACTTGTACGCAGGAACGGCAGCGTACGTTTTTCCCAACGTACTACGTTTGCCCACTGGTTGATGAGTACTGGCAAATCGCGGTAGGACTGAATCCATTTGGAATACATATGACCGAACATCGTTTCCGAAGTTGGACGAATCGCCAAACGTTCTTCCAGCGGATCGCCACCTGCTTCGGTTACCCATGGAAGCTCCGGGTTAAATCCTTCTACGTGTTCTTTTTCTTTTTCAAAAAAGCTCTCTGGAATAAAGAGCGGGAAGTAAGCATTGCGGTGACCGGTTTCTTTGAAACGACGATCCAGATCCTGCTGAATATGCTCCCAGATCTCGTAACCGTCCGGACGGAATACGATACATCCACGAACCGGGGAATAATCCATCAGATCCGCTTTTTTGATCACGTCGATATACCAACGCGAGAAATCTTCACTCTGTGGAGTAATTTCTGTTACAAATTGTTTATCCTGCTTTTCGTTCGACATAAAAATGGATATCCTCCTGTAAGTAACCAATATTTAAATGAGCAGGCTGTTCGGCTGCCAAATAACAGTCCAAAGAGACTGTATGGGCAGTGTTCACCAACGTATTTTTATCTATTGTAGCACGATTGGCAGAACTTGTTGAACCCTTTCAGACAAAGAAGCAAAAGAGTGATGAAATGCAATCCGCCTGAAGGGCTTCAAAGCGTACAGCTGCATTTCTGTTCGACTCTTCTGCTTCTCTCTGCTGCTTGTATGGATGCTGCATTTGCCTGATTCATAAACCATCAAACAAATAGTATCCTGAACCTGTTAAATTAACAAGTCATTTCACAAATTGTTCGGCTTACTGCTTCTTTGCCGTTAACCGCGGATTAGTCTCAGAATATCATTGTACGTCACTGCAATCATGAGCAGGAACAGCATCGCGAATCCAATAACATGTACAAGACCTTCCTTGCCCGGATCCAGCGGTTTACGGCGAATCCATTCTACAAAGATAAAGATCAGGCGACTACCATCCAGTGCCGGAATAGGAAGCAGATTGAAAATCCCTAGGTTGATACTAATAATGGCTGTCCAGCGGATCATCTGTTCAATTCCCATTTTAGCCACATCATTAGTCGCTTGAATAGTGCCTACTGGTCCAGCCAGCTGATCCAATTCAAATTGCCCAAAAATCAATCTCTTGAGACCTTCCAGAATGAGTCCACTCATATCTACAAAAGATTGACCGGCATATTTAAATGTCTCTCCGATCGTTGCACTACGTGTTTCTACGTTGGGTATAACTCCGATTTTACCAATATTGCTGGCATCCGGTTTTGGCGTAACCGTAACCGTCTGTTCCTGACCGTCACGTTCAACTACCCACTGCATTGGCTTGTTTGGTGATTCCTGAACAAGTTTGACCAAAGTCTGTGGATCGCTTCCAACCGGTGATCCGTTGATTTTCTCTACCAGATCGCCTTTTTGCAGACCGGCTTCTGCCGCTGCTCCGTCGCCCATCACCTGCGTAAGTTCGATACCTCTGGGATTTTCCATCGGTACGCCAACCATACGTACATAAACCAGACAGAGCACAATAGCCAGAATAAAGTTCATGGCAGGGCCTGCAAAAATAGACAATGCACGCTGTCCAACCGAAGCACTATTAAAGTGGCGATTGCGCGGTGCGATCTGAATTTCCTGTCCTCTTGCCATCATCATGGCCTGTGGATGAACAGCAAAAGTCTGAACTTCGCCATCCACATCCATCACAATTTTTAGATCGTCAACCAGATCAATCGACTGTACCTCACCACGGATTACATTTTTACGGTTATCCAGTTGGTCTACAAAAATAGTCTTAACGACATTGTCCGATGTACGTACCGCTATCGTCTGACCCGGCTGAATCTCTGCCAGTTCCGGATCTTCACCGGCCATACGGGCATATCCACCAAATGGCAGCAGACGAAGTGTAAATACCGTCTCGTTTCTTTTATATGAAAAAAGCTTGGGGCCAAATCCTATCGCAAATTCCCGTACCAGTACACCGGCACGTTTGGCAAAGAAATAGTGTCCCCACTCATGCACAGTCACGATCGTAAAAAACATGAGTACAATCATAATAATTCGTTGAAGTGTCTCCAAATTGCCAAATCCTCCTTTTATGCTTGCGACCGAAGGTCTTACTATTAGATTATCATTTCTGTAAGGCTATATACAAGCATAGCTGGCGAAGACAACATGACAAATTACTTTAATTGGAAATTATACCTTTTCGGAAAAAGCCATTGCTTGTGCACGCGTCTCCTGATCGACACTCTGGATAACTTCCAGTTCTGGATTGGCTGTTGTCTGGTGACGTTCCAGTGCATCTGCAATAATATCCTCTATTGTCAGGAACGCAATCTCTCCTTTGAGGAATCGTGCGACAGCCACTTCATTGGCTGCATTAAATACGGTAGGAGCTGTTCCGCCCAGCCGTCCTGCTTCAAAGGCCATTCGCAGACAAGGGAAACGCTCGTAATCCATCTCCTTGAAATTCAACTGGCCTACCTGTGCAAGCGATAATCGCGAAGAAGGGGAAGACTGACGATCCGGATAAGTCAATGCATACTGGATAGGTACTCTCATATCCGGATTGCCCAGCTGTGCAATAATGCTCGTATCCACAAATTCCACAAACGAGTGAATAATACTCTCTGGATGCAGCAACACCGAAATCTGATCGTAAGGCATATCAAACAACCAGTGAGCCTCGATCACTTCAAGCCCTTTGTTGGCCATACTGGCGGAATCGATAGTGATTTTGGCTCCCATCGACCAGTTGGGATGCTTGAGCGCATCAGCGACCGTTACGCCATGTAACTCTGCACGGGTACGATCACGAAACGAACCGCCTGACGCTGTTAATGTCAGCTGGGCAATCCGTTCACGCGGTTCTCCATTTAGTGACTGGAAAAGAGCCGAATGCTCACTGTCAATCGGCAGCAGTTGCACTCCTTTTTGACGGGCACGTTCGGTAACCAGATGGCCTGCTGTAACGAGGGTTTCTTTGTTAGCCAGACCAATCGTCTTGCCTGCCTCGATCGCTGCCAGCGTCGATGGCAGACCCATGCTGCCCATTACCGCTGTAACCACAGTATGTGCTTCGGTGCCTGCAGCAACTTCGATCAGTCCCTGTTCACCGTAATATACCTGTGTTCCTGCAGGCAGCTGATGCCGAATCTGTTCTGCCAGTTCTTTTGTGCCTACAGAGACGATTCGAGGATGGAATTCATTCGCCTGCTGTATAACCAGCTCTACATTGGTACCTGCCGCTATTCCTTCCACCTGAAAGGCTTCCGGATGGGCACGTACTACATCCAGCGTCTGGGTACCGATCGAACCGGTTGAACCAAGAATTGCTATCTTTTTCATTCTGTCCTCCATCTGCTTTTCATTTGCTTGAGTACTGGCATATTTCACGCAGACCCAACCATCTTGTTTAGCATAAACCATATCATTTTATAAAATTGTCCGCGAATCTGGCAGTATCTACGCCTGGTAATGTTTATTTTCCAGCGAAAAGAAGGAGAACTGCGTAAACCGTTCTCCTTCTGTATCAATAAGGCATTAACATCAAAATATGCACAAACGGAAATACCATCAGCCAGCTATCACAGCGATCCAGGATGCCTCCATGTCCAGGCAGTATTTTGCCCGAATCCTTGATTCCGTAGATACGCTTGTATGCGGACTGAATTAGATCACCCATCTGTCCTACAATAGATGCTGCTACACCGATCAGGACGGCAATCCAGAGCGGGAATAATGTTGGCGACATCAATGAGAACACAATTGCGACTACAATCGCCCAACATATTCCTCCAATCGCACCTTCAATCGTTTTGTTCGGGCTGATCGAAGGCCAGAGCTTGCGTTTGCCCAGCGCTTTCCCTGTAAAATATGCGCCAATATCACTCGCCCAGATAGATGCCAGCAGAACAAATGTCCAATATAAGCCATGGCCATCCGGTGCCTGACGTGTGTATGCAATATAAGCAAAACCTGTACCTATATAAAAGGCTCCAATGAACAGAAGTGCCATTTGTTTAATATCCAGATTATTCTTGGATATCACAGTAATGGACAGCAATAAAAGCATCAAAATCCAAATACTGTGATCAACGGACAATGGCGGTGTCAGATTCATTAGTGTCCAGGGAAAGAGCATATACGCGACACTAATGTAGCCGATCACCGCCGGTGCTCCGAATGGAGCCGCCTTTGTCATGGTTACAAATTCATAATATCCAATTAGAGCCATTGCCAGTATCAAGCCCTGGTAAGCGTAGCCTCCAAGCAGGCAAAAGCTGACATATACGGCTGCAGCTATAATACCAGTGATTATCCGCTCTTTCACAATCCATCCTCCATCCGAACAACATACAGAACGTTCGCCGGTACTACTAGAGACCGCCATACCTCCGTATTCTGCGCTGATATTCTGCTACTGCTTCAATCATATGTTCTTTGCCAAATTCCGGCCAGTAAATCGGTGTAAACCATAATTCACTGTAAGCCAGCTGCCAGAGCATAAAATTGCTCAGCCGAAGTTCTCCACTGGTACGGATCAACAGATCAGGATCGGGCAGACTTGACGATTGCAGTACGGTACCAAATGTATCGGGGTTGATATCTTCTATAGACATCGTACCGTTTTGAACAGCCTCTACCATCTTTTTTACACCTTCTGTAATTTCAATCCGACTGCCATAGTTCATGGCAAAGGTTAATACGAGTCCCGTGTTGTGTGCGGTATCGCGAATTGCTTTTTCCAGAGGCTCCAGCGTAAAGGAAGGTAGTACACTTTTATCGCCCATTAATCGGACCTGTACATTTTTCTCAACCAGTTCTTCAAGCTCTGTAGCTACAAATTCCCCGGGAAGTTTCATCAGAAAATCCACTTCTTCTCTGGGTCTTTTCCAGTTTTCTGTTGAGAAAGCATACATGGTCAAGTATTTGACTCCAAGTTCATCTGCAGCAATGGTGGCACGCTTTACAGCTTTCATTCCGTTTTGATGCCCGATTACGCGCGGCATACCCAAACTTTTCGCCCAGCGTCCATTTCCATCCATAATAATGGCAATATGCTGTGGAATATTCTCCTGCGAAAGTTCGCCGGAACTTTGTTGCTCTTCTTTTTCCCACCATGAGCGAACACGCTTGAACATCACTTTTCCTCCATGCAGTAGTGAAAAGAGACAAACCCCACCAGTTCGGAGGGGTCGCCAGTCTCTTACACTTCCATAATCTCTTTTTCTTTCGCAGCCAATACGTTGTCAACTTCTTTGATGAAGCGGTCTGTCAGCTTTTGTACATCTTCCTGATGACCACGGGATTCATCTTCCGAAATATCCGTTTTTTCCAGCTTTTTGATATCATCATTCGCATCGCGGCGAATATTACGGATAGCTACTTTGGACTCTTCACCGAATTTTTTCGTCAGTTTGACCAGCTCGGCACGACGCTCTTCAGTCAGCGCCGGAATCGACAGACGAATGATGTTACCATCATTGGCTGGAGTCAGTCCGAGATCCGATTTCATGATAGCACGTTCAATATCGGACAAAGAGGATTTGTCCCACGGCTGAATCAGCAGTGTACGGGAATCCGGTGTACTGATATTGGCCAATTGATTCAGAGGCGTCATGGAGCCATAATATTCTACCTGTACACGATCCAGAATGGATGGTGCTGCGCGTCCGGCGCGCAGTGTAGCCAGGTCACGGCTCAGAGCTTGAATCGCTTTTTGCATACGATCTTCTGCACTTTTTTTAACCGATTGAGGCATTAATCTACACTCCCTTTAACAACCGTACCGATCTTCTCACCGAGTACGACTCGTTTAATATTTCCCTGTTCCGTAATGGCGAATACAATTAGCGGGATATTATTATCCATACACAGAGAAGACGCTGTCGAATCCATAACGCCCAGATTCTGATTAAGCACTTCCATGTATGTAAGCTGTTCAAATTTGACGGCGGTCGGGTCCTTGAATGGATCTGCCGAATACACACCATCGACTTTGTTTTTAGCCATCAAAATAACTTCTGCTTCGATCTCAGCTGCACGCAGTGCTGCTGTTGTATCTGTGGAGAAGAATGGATTACCTGTTCCGGCTGCGAAGATAACAACACGTCCCTTTTCCAGATGACGGATAGCTCTTCTACGGATATATGGCTCGGCGATCTGCTGCATTGCGATCGATGTCTGTACACGTGTTGGAACATCAATTTGCTCCAAAGCATCCTGCAGAGCCAGCGAGTTCATTACAGTAGCCAGCATGCCCATGTAATCCGCCGTTGCACGGTCGATTCCATTCGCACTGCCTGCAATACCGCGCCAGATGTTACCGCCGCCGCATACTACTGCTACCTCTACTCCTAGCGCAACAACTTCCTTGATCTGATTAGCGATCGAAGAAATCATATCTGCTTCAATGCCGTACCCCGTCATACCTGACAGCGACTCACCACTGACCTTTAAGACCACTCTTTTAAATACAGGCTTATTCAAATTCATACCCTCCACTTTGCGAATTTAGTTCTGATAGCGGTATAACCGGCTATAGGATGTCTTTTGATCTGTTCCGGTTCCACTTCCAGGCTGCCGTAATTAAACGATCTTACAAAAGAAGGAACACAGTCTGTGTCCCCTCCTTGTTTGTTATTACTGAATCGTTTTCCGGTGATGCAACCCGAGATGAATTCGGATTAGCGGTTAACCTGTGCCATAACTTCTTCAACAAAGTTGTCTTCTTTTTTCTCCAGGCCTTCACCCAGTTCGAAACGGGCAAAACGACGGATAGAGATATTTTCACCGATAGTGCTGATTTTTTCGTTCAGCAGCTGGCTAATTGTTTTGTCTGGATCTTTAACGAAAGATTGCTCCAGCAGGCAGTACTCTTCATAGTACTTGTTGATGCGGCCTTCAACCATTTTTTCAACGATTTTCTCAGGCTTGCCTTCGTTCAGAGCTTGTGCTTTCAGGATTTCTTTTTCTTTTTCGATCGCTTCAGCAGGTACTTCTTCACGACGAACATACAGCGGGTTAGCTGCTGCGATTTGCATAGCGATGTCGCGAGCGAAAGATTTGAATTGATCTGTTTTACCTACGAAGTCAGTTTCGCAGTTGATTTCTACCAGTACGCCGATACGTCCGCCAGCGTGGATGTAGGATTCTACAGTACCTTCAGTTGCTGCACGGCCAGCTTTGTTTGCTGCTGCAGACAGACCTTTTTCACGCAGTACGTCTACCGCTTTTGCGATGTCGCCGCCTGTTTCTTCCAGTGCTTTCTTACAATCCAGCATACCTGCGCCTGTTTTTTCACGAAGCTCTTTTACTGCGCTTGCACTAACTGCCATTATTGTGACCTCCATATAATTGAGTATTTAAGTAACATCCATTCGATCTGCATCATGATATGCTGCCGACCGTTTTTCACCCTGGTATCCTTTAACGGGATACACCCAGTAGAAGCTTACCATATTTCATCAGGAAATTGAATTTGCAATTCCTCTGATATCTTAAAAAAAGGGCAGTGAAAGGCTATACACCTACCAACCACCCTTTTATTTTTACGCAATCTTCATTGCCATGTTAATGCGTGATCAGCTAATTATGCAGTAGTTTGCTCGCCTTGGTTAGCTTCGATAACCGCATCAGCCATTTTTCCAGTCAGCAATTTAACCGCGCGAATCGCGTCATCGTTACCTGGAATTACATAGTCGATTTCGTCCGGATCACAGTTAGTATCAACGATACCTACGATTGGGATACCCAGTTTGCGAGCTTCTGCTACAGCAATACGCTCTTTACGAGGATCGATGATGAACAGGGCGCTAGGCAGGCCTCTCATGTTTTTGATACCGCCCAGGAATTTCTCCAGACGATCTTTCTCTTTGCGAAGCAGGATTACTTCTTTTTTAGGCAGTACTTCGAAAGTACCGTCTTCTTCCCATTTTTCCAGTTCTTTCAGACGGTTGATACGTTTTTGGATCGTTTCGAAGTTAGTCAGTGTACCACCCAACCAACGTTGGTTGATGTAGAATTGACCTGCGCGCTCAGCTTCTTCCTTAACGGAATCTTGAGCTTGTTTTTTAGTACCAACGAACAGTACAGTACCGCCGTCAGCTGCTACGGATTTTACGAAGTTGTAAGCTTCATCAACTTTTTTAACTGTTTTTTGCAGGTCGATGATGTAAATTCCGTTTCTTTCTGTAAAGATGTAACGATCCATTTTTGGGTTCCAGCGACGAGTCTGGTGTCCGAAATGTACGCCAGCTTCCAAAAGCTGTTTCATGGAAATAACTGCCATTTGTGTTTCCTCCTAAGATTTGGTTTTTTTGTGTGCCTCCGCTCTCGTCCACTTTCGGCAAGACTTTTCGTTGAAAAGCACCTTTGCCTGAAATCAGAAAGCGTGTGTTTTAACACCACCAATTAATATATCATAAGGCTCTTACAATGCGCAATACCCAATATCGATTCATTGTATTCCAAGCAGAAAAACAGCCACCTTCATGCTGCTTTTCGCAACGTCTCATGAAGATGGCTGTCCTGTAATAATACTGATAATATCATCGTAATCCTGTTTGTTTCCGATCTCGAACGTACCTACCTGCAGCTTGGTATTTGCCTTGCGTTCTGTAGCCTTATTAATAAATTCACTCTGACTACCGATCAGTCCTTCTTTTTTGAGTGAAAAGGCTACATCATCCAGATTCTCGCCGGGATTAATCGTAAAACTCACATTGGGAGATTGAGGAGAAGCAGGTGTTTTGGATTGCTGCGTCTTGGTAGTACTGGTACTCGAAGGCTGCTTGGGCTGAGTAGTAGACTCATTAGTCGATGCCTTTGGCTGCTCCGGGCTTGTTGGTGCTGTAGGTTCCTTGGTTGAAGAAGATTTGCTTCCTTTTTGAGCTTCCGCTTTTTTGGCCGCCTCTTCCGCCTCAAGCTGCTTCCACTGCTCGCTTGTATATACTTTTTGATTTGCAGCAAACACCTGCATATTTTGAGCCTGTGCGGCTTCCTGAATCTGCTCGGGTGTAAGCTGGCTTCCGTTCATCATCGTCTGACCCTTGCCGATATTCATGATTTGCAGCAGGATTGCTCCTACAATCATACCTATACCTATTCCAATAATAAAAGAGCGGTTTTTGATCACGATTGTTCCTCCTGTTTGGCCAGCTGCAGAATCAGCAGTACTTCGCCGCGCTGCAACCCGACCGCTTTGGCAATAGTGTCAACAGACTTGCCGCTCTCATGCAGCTTGAATAATTCGGGATAACGATTCTGAATTTTTTCGGCCGATGTTTCTTCCACTTCTTTCTGTACAGGAGATGCAGCAGCTTGCTCTTCCATCATGCGTGCGGCCGATTGGCGCAGCGCTTCTCCCTGCTGGTTAAACCCTTTCATTTCCGCTGGTGCGGCCGCTATCTCTATTCCGGCTGGCACTACAGGGATCGGCTGGTAAACCGGCTGTACGGGAGCGACAGCCGCCTTCTGTTCCAGTTCCATCAGACGTTGCCTCATCTCGCTTACCTGTTCCTGAAGGGCAAGCTGCTTGGCTGTCGACTCCTGTTTGATCTGGGAGACCAGATCGATGATTTCTTCGTTTTCTTTTTCGATTTCGGTCATATAATGTTCCAGCGTATCTTCGACTTTTTCCACGGTGGCGGATACAGCTGTATCTGCTGTTTTGGCATTACTTCTTTTGGGAATCATAATACCGTATACTACGGCAATGGCTCCAATAATTACAATGTATACCCACGGCGGAAACTCGCCCATATTTACTCACCCTAATAATTATGTCTTGGAATGGCAAACAAAACCTGTCTTTAAAAGGACAGGTCGATATGTTTACCCTTGTATGGATGTTCCGCAGCAACAGGCTCATGAACAGCGCCCTCTTCCTGCTCGTGCTGCCTACCGGAAGCATGCTGCTCACCGGGATGGCCGTCGTGAATAGAGGCGGAGGAAGACTCCTTTACTCCATCGCTTCGTGTACGCATACGGTCTGCCTGCTCGTTCAGCTGATCCGAAAGCATCGACTGTTCCAGCGCCGGACGCATAAGATGCTCCTGTTGAATCTTTCCTGCTTCACTTGTACGAGGTACAGCAATCTGCAATTCTACAGCTCTCATTCCCATAACGTACACCTGCCCTCACAATTTAATTAGTGATTGGACAGCATTGCGATGTCTCCATTTTCGAAAATGAAGTGAACGCGCTGTGCCGTATCTTTAATATACTTGGTATAACGGCCAATGACCAGCTTGGATCCTCCATAAATCGTATGAACAACCTCAATTTTTGCATGAATGGACTGCTCCAGCGTTCTCTCGATATTGAGTATGCTGTCCTTGATATCGTCGCGCTCGCGAAGCTGACTTTTTTTGGTCGCCGATAGTTTGATACGCAGCGCCATTTTATCAGCTCCAAGCTGTCCGACTGCAGCCAATTGATCCAGCAAATTCAGTGCTTTTTCGGTTTTATCGAGATTTTCCATATGCGTTTTGAGCTCGTTTCTCAGAGTGACGAGCTGGTTGCGCAGTTCTGGTAGTACGCCTACTTCCAATTCTGTTACGGTATAGGCCGTATTTCCAATCGTGCGTGCGACAATAATCTCGCCTGCCTGTAGATGCCCGCCTACTACGAGACCTTTGGGGCCATTACAGAATATGCTGTTACCCGCCTGTACCTGGGAATGCATAATACTCTGGGAGACAATAACCGATTCGCCTGCCTGTACATAACCATCCTGAATAAAGCCGGTTTTTACATCTACTGCAGCTTTGATAAGACCTTTATGGTAGCCAATGATGCCACCTGTAATTTCGATGGAACCACCGGCTTCCAGTTCGGCCCCTTCCACTCCGCCCACGACCCGGATATCTCCGGATGCTTTTACCCGGAAATTGGAAAGTACATTACCGCGAATAACAACGGTTCCCACAAAATCGATATTGCCTGTATGGTAATCAATATCCCCATTTACTTCATAAACGGGAAATACGTTGATTTTGCCGTTATCTGTACGTGAAATCATTCCGTCAATCGCTGCATACATAGCCGTCTGTTCCGGATTCAGCACAATATTTTTGCCGATCTTGAATCGTGCTTCCTTGCCAGGTTTGTACGGAATGGGCTCGCCACTCACATCTACGCCAGGCTCGCCGGGCTGCGGATCGACTTTCTCGGCAATCAGCTGCCCTTTCATTGCATTGTTAAGACGTATAATTTCTTTGTAGTCCACTTTTCCGTCTTCTGTCTCAAGTGGTCTTCTTGGATTGGAGTCCAGTGATACCTTGTATTGAATTTTGCCGTCGATCCCATTAACCGGTTTGATTCCATAGGCTACTGCGATAGCTTCTGAAGCATATTGTTCCGGCTGAAGGGCAATCTTTTGCAGTTCATCCATACGTATACCGTAGGTTACTCCCTGTGTACGCAAAAATCCCTCCAGTTGTTCAGCAGTACATTCAAACTGTTCATTGTGTTTCGTAAGTTCCAGATACGCTACGGACTTATCATTCGAAAAGCTAAGCTTTAGATATTCGTCCAGCAATAGTTGAGAGGTCACGCCATATTCCCCTTTCCTGCTTATAGCGGCGTTCACATATCCTGCATTAACAGACCTCTTTGTTTGTCAAGCGCTCCACGGAGACGAAGAATTGCCTTGGAATGCAATTGCGAAATCCGGGATGGAGATAATGACATAACTTCTGCGATTTCACTAAGTGATAGGTCTTCATAATAAAGTAGTGAGACAACCGTTCTTTCTTTTTCTGTAAGCTTTTCGATCCCTTTCATCAGCAGATCTTTCAGTACGAAATCATTGACGGAACGATCCGGATTTTTGGCTTTTTCATCCACGATCAGAGACATCCGTGTTTCGGATTCCTCTTCACGAATCGGATCTTCCAGCGAGGTGATAGACATTACTGCGACATCCTGCAGCATCGTCTGGAATTCACGTTCACTGACATCAAGGAAGTTGCTGATTTCTGCATCCGAAACGGAGCGCATATACTTTTGTTCCAGCTGTTGATAAGCATCTTCGATTTTGCGGGCTTTTTCACGTACCGAACGAGGAACCCAGTCCCCTTGTCTTAATCCGTCCAGAATCGCGCCTCTTACGCGCCAAGACGCATACGTTTCAAATTGCAGACCGCGTTTATAATCAAATTTTTCGATAGCATCGATTAATCCCATGACCCCATTACTCATCAGGTCATCTTTGGATACATTTTTGGGGAGACCGATAGCAAGGCGGCTTGAGACATATTCAACGGTACCGAGATGGTTTTCAATCAGTCTTTTTTTGGCTTCTACATCGCCGTGTTCTTTCCATTGGATCCATAATTCGATGTGGTTAAGATGACTTCCTTTTTGCTCGCTCAATTGCTTTCACCCTCCTTACTTTTGTGTCAGATGGCGTACAGCCTTCGCCAATTCCTCTGGATCTTGTTGCTTGGTTGAAACCAGTTTGGGAGGGTTGAGAGGAGCAAATTCGTCCTTTGGCCCTGAATCTGCTGGCTTCGGTGTCAGCAAATCATGTAACTCGTTGTCCTGATCAGGTGTCACAACATCAAAACGGCTTCCTCTGTCCTGATCGTCCTGAGAAAGCTCCTGTTGAGTTGGTACATCGTCCCCGGTCGGCATTTTCGGTACTGCGCCTGCGGGATTCGCAAGAATCCCCAGAATAAAGCGCAGTACAAATGCCAGCAGGAACCACACTACAAATCCTAATATTCCTCTAAAGAGACTTGTGGTCCATAAATTATTTCCAAAAGAGACAAGGAAGGTAATTACAAACCCCACTATCCCAAACCAGAGGTTAAGTTTAGTATTCCCTGCCATCCCCTATATTTCCTTCTTACCCATTTGTACACTTCGAATCGACAACATACCAGTAATACAATTCATTTCAATGGTACGTCCGTAATTCGCGCCCGTATCTTCGGCAAGTAAGGGGATATTATACTCTTTTAAAAATAATTTACAGGCTTCCACATTGCGAGGACCAATCCGCATGTGATCACCGCCACTCGAAAAAGTAAACATCTGTGCGCCGCCAGCCATTTTGGCGACCAGGCGTGAGCGTATGGCACCCATATCCGTCATTCTTTTCAGCAGTTCCGGTAGAGCCGTATCTGCATACTTTGCAATATTGAGCTGTCCTTCGCGCGCGATCTCCGAAGAAGGCAACATGACATGGGCCATACCGGCAAGTTGAACATTTTTGTCATACAGCGTAAGGCCAACACACGACCCCAATCCCGTCGTTCGAATAATTCCGGATGTCTTCACGACGTTCAAATCGGCCATACCTACTTTGACGACATTTTGTTCTTCAATCATCTTGGAGCGGAACTCCTAACGATTTAAATATTTTATCAAATGATTCGGGATCCGGAATCAGGAAAAACTGTCCCTCTACTTCTTCATTCCCTTCCAGGAATGTGGTATCGATCAGCAGGGCATCATCACCCATTTGACCGAACTGGAGAAGTCCGTAATTCAGAATAGCACCTGCCATGTCCATTGACAGTCCCGGAACGGTAGGGCTCATGGACAAACCGGTAAAGTCGGCGAGGGACGATAAATAGGACCCTGCTAATATATTACCAATTTCTGCGAGTGCTGACTGCTCCATTTCCGTAAAAAATTCTTCATCGCTGGCTTCAATACCTGCCATACGATGCAGTAAGCCTTTGCCTGCCTCCGGGGTCAGTACGAAAAACAGATTACCCGGCGCTTCCCCTTCCACCCGGAAAAAGATAGCCAGAACGATTTGTTCCGGACCGCCCACTTTATCGGCGATCTGCTCGAAAGGAAGAATCTGCACTTTGGGTACTGCCATATCGATGGGCTTGTCCAGAAGCTGGGAGAGGGCAGTGGCTGCATTGCCTGCCCCGATATTCCCCACTTCTTTGAGCACATCCATTTTGAACCCTTCAAGTCTTTTGAACAGGTCCATATATTAGTCCTCGATGCTTTCCAGCTGGACGACTTCGGTCTTGTCCAGCACTTCCGGAAGATTGAGCATAACCAGCAGCCGTTCTTCATCAAGCTTTGCTACACCATCCAGATATCTGGCTTTGACGCCGCCTACCACTTCAGGCGGTTTTTCAATGCTGCTGCGTTTGATATCTACCACATCGTTTGCGGAATCCACGATAAAGCCGACCTGCATTTTCTCGACTTCCACGATAATGATACGTGTCTGGTCATTATATTCCTGAGCTGGCAGGTTGAAACGGCCGCGCAGGTCGATGACCGGAATAACCACACCGCGCAGATTGATTACACCTTTTACAAAACCAAGTGTTTTCGGAACGCGGGTGATCGGCATCATACGTTCGATCGTCTGTACTTTATCTACTTCGATACCGTATTCTTCTGTTGCTAGTTTGAAAACAATAACTTTTAATTCATCCATGGGTAAATCCTCCTCAATAATGGGCTGCATTATTTGATAAATGCATTCGGATCAATAATCAAAGCAACCTGGCCGTCTCCCAAAATAGTTGCACCGGAGATGCCGCGTGTTTCCGGCAGGTAACTTCCCAGGCTTTTTAGAACGATTTCGTTCTGGCCGATGAAGTTTTCTACTGCAATGGCTGCCAGTTTGTCACCTTTGCGGATAACAACAATCTCGGTTTCTTCCTCTTCGCGCTCATCGAAGTCAGGAACTTCAAATACGCGGCTAAGGGACAGAAGCGGGATATGCGTATCACGATAAGGAATCAGCTGACTGCCATGCAGATCACGTACCTGCTTCGCTTTGATGATGCCGGTTTCCACAATTGAAGTCAGTGGAATCGCATATTTCTCCGATCCAACGCGGATCAGCATTGCGGAAATAATGGACAGTGTCAGTGGCAGCTGTACGGAGAACTTCGTTCCTTTTCCAAGTTCGGAAGTGACCATTACATGGCCGCCTAGGGAAGTGATTTTGGATTTAACGACATCCAGACCAACACCGCGTCCGGATACGTCAGAGATCACCTCAGCCGTACTGAATCCCGGAGCAAACAGAAGCTGGTACACTTCCTCGTCCTTCATCGTGTTGGCTACATCCTGCGACACGATACCATTTTTGATTGCTTTGTTGAGAACATTCTCACGGTTAATTCCGCGGCCATCATCCTCAATTTCGATAAATACGTGGTTACCGCTGTGGAAAGCACTCAGCTTGACGGTACCTGTCTCTTCTTTGCCGGCTGCAATACGATCAGCGACCGGTTCTACACCATGGTCTACCGAGTTGCGAAGCAAATGGACAAGCGGATCGCCAATCTCGTCGATAACCGTACGATCCAGCTCAGTTTCAGAGCCGATAATAATCAGATCCAGCTTTTTATCAAGCGATTTAGCAAGGTCGCGTACCATACGAGGGAAGCGGTTGAATACTGTATCTACTGGTACCATCCGCAGCTTGAGGACGATATTTTGCAAATCTGTACTTACACGTCCCATATGCTCTACGGTATCTGTCAGAGCCGGAACTTTAACTTCGCTAGCCAGCTGCTCCAGACGAACACGGTCGATCAGGAGTTCGCTGAACAGGTTCATCAGTACATCGAGACGATCGATATCGACACGAATCGTACGTGATGGTGCCGGTGCCGGTGCTTTGGCTGCTTTTGGAGCTGCAGCGGCTGCCGGTTTCGGCGCAGCTGGTGCTGCTGCAGGTACCGGTGCAGGCGTTGATGCCACAGGAGCAGGTGCTTCTGTCGCTTCCGGCTCTGCTGCCGGTGCAGCGGACATTTCCTTGAGGGATTGTGCATCCAGACGCGTTACATTAACACTCTCGATTTCGGAAATGCTCGTTACCATCGGCTCCAGCTCGGCTGGATCTTTTTGTGTAACATAGTACAGCGAGAAGCTGCGCTCGAACTTGTCCTGCTCGATATCCTGAGTAGAAGGTTCGGACTTGATAACATCACCGTAACGCTCCAGCAGGTCGAATACCATATAGGCACGAACTGCTTTGAGCTGACAATCTTCACGGATAGCAACTTCCATGTACAGCGCCTGATGGCCTTCTGCCATGGATTGTTCGATGACGGATTGCTGGAATTCGTCCAGTTGAATGCCTTTACTGTCTTTAACTGCGATCGTTGATGCCGCCGCCGGGGCAGCTGTCGGAGCCGCTGCGGCTGCCGGAGCACCTGCTGCAGGAATGTCACCGCGTACGATGGCCTGCAGGGATTCTACAATTGCAGTCACATCGGCTTTACCTTCGCCGCCCTGTGTAATATCCTGTACCATCGATTCAAGGGCATCCAATCCTTTGAACAGGGTATCAAAAATAAATTCCTGCATAGCGAGCTTTTCATTACGTACCAGATCCAGTACGTTTTCCATCTGGTGCGTCAATGCCGCCAGATCCTCGAATCCCATTGTAGCGGCCATCCCTTTCAGCGTATGCGCTGAGCGGAAGATAACCTGTACAATACCCAGGTCAGTGGGATTGCTTTCTAATTCCAGCATTTTTTCATTTAATGACTGCAGATGATCGTTCGACTCATCAATAAACATGGATAAATATTGATTCATGTCCATCGTGAGACACCTCCTCCATAAAGTAACATGATGCTTGTTATAAGCTATTTAACGATTTGTACAAGTTTAGGCGCAATTTCAGGTAATGGCAGGAGGTGGTTTACACATCCAAGCTCTACAGCCGATCGCGGCATTCCGTACACAACACAGGTATCTTCGTTTTCTGCGAAGGTAGGGATTACCCCACTGTCATATAAATTTTTCATTTCCTTTGCGCCATCGCTTCCCATTCCCGTCATGATGACAGCGTATCGCTGCAGATCGGAGAATGGACGGATTGAGGCAAAAAGCGTATCCACAGAAGGACGATGCCCGTTGCGTGGAGGCTCCTGTGTGAGCTGGATACGATAGCCGCCCTGACTGCGAACGACTGTCATATGATAACCTCCGGGTGCAATATAAGCGGTCCCTGGCTGAAGCGGCATTCCCTGTTCGGCTTCCACTACCGTAATCTGACTCAGGCTGTTCAGCCGCTGAGCAAGAGATCGGGTAAAGTTCGGCGGCATATGCTGTACGATCACGATAGGCGCCGGGAAATTCGCTGGGATCTTTTCAAGAAAGCTTTTCAGTGCTCTAGGGCCGCCTGTTGAGCAGCCTACAGCTACCAGTTTGCCAATAGACGCTGCAGTAACGTCTGTATGGGACGTTTTACCCACAATAGGGCCAGAAGACGCAGAAGAGGACGAAGATGGCACAGAAGGCTTCTCAGGCTCTTTACGCGTTAATGGGTTTGCTGGTGCAGACGGTGGTTTTGGCACTTTAGGCTCAGCTGGTTTGAGAGGACTCGCTGCAGCTGACCGCGGCTCTACAGTTTTTGGAGGTACAGCCGGTCTGGATGGGTTTGGATCTTCACTGCGTCCAGGCCGGGCCAAACGGTTGTTAAGCGGTGGTGCAGGTCTGCCGGCAGGCGGCGGATTCAGAGTGCCCGGCTGAGGACGCCGGGAAGAATCTTCGATAGATGGTTTGCTCTTTTGAGGCGCTGCCTGAGAAGGCGGAGGAGCAATGCTTGCTTCGCGTTTCTTCTCAACTTCCGGCAGGGATGGCGACGGAGCAGCGTCAGCCGCCATGGTTTTCTGTTCCGCCCGCTTGCGGCGTCTTTCCAATACGTGTACAGCCGTATTAAGCTGTCTCAGCAGCTGCTGTCCCACTTCTTCGATATCCTGCGAATTACTGACAGACGGCTTGCGGATAAAGTCAAAGGCACCATTCTCCAGCGCCATAATCGTCTCTCGCATCCCCTGCTCGTTAATACCGGATAACATAATTACCGGAACGGGACGCTGGGCCATAATAACTTTCAGCGCTTCCAGGCCGTTCATCTCCGGCATCTCAACATCCATTGTAACTACATCGGGTTTAAGCTCCATAACTTTCTGGGTCGCTTCGAGCCCGTTATTTGCTGTGTCAATTACCTGGAAAGTAGCGTCAGCCTCAATCAAGTCAGAAACAATTTTTCGCATGAACGGGGAGTCGTCTACAACCAGTACTTTATAAGTTGCCATAGTGATAGCACCTCTGTCCCTACAGAATCATTTAGTACGCCGCATCCATTTCTGTATAAATCCTTTGATTCCTGTTAAGCTTCCTTCCTGATGTGCATCCGGTGAAACCACATATTGCATCGCCAGGTTTTGAATGTCCCTTGAAGCGTGACATCCAGGAGCATGGATTGAAAAAGGGACCTGCTTTTTTACCGACTGACTGACATGGGAATCATCGCTTACAAATCCCAGCATCGGAATTTCGAGATTCAGAAAGCGGCTGGTGACCAGCCTGATTTTATCGGAGGTTTGCACCGCTTCCTTTTGACTCTCTGCCCGATTGACTACCAGTTTGAAGTTTGTGCTCTCTTCCATTCCGTAGACCACTTTGATCAAAGCATAAGCATCGGTGATCGCTGTTGGCTCCGGAGTTGTGACCACAATACATTCATCAGCCGACATGATAAACTGCAAAGTTTCCTTCGAAAGTCCCGCTCCTGTATCAAACAGGATATAATCCATATCGGCAGCAATTTTTTGAATTTGAGTAGTAAAGTAAACTAAATCTTTCTCAGAGAGAGAAAATAATGAATTTAAGCCCGATCCACCGGCAATATATGGCAATGAACCTGCGCCTTTTTCAATAATTTCATCAATCTGTTTTTCCCCGCTCAACAAATGCGAGAGATTGTATTTTGAACGTACACCCATCAAAACATCGATATTTGCCATTCCTATATCCGCATCGAATACAAGAACCTTGCGTCCAAGACGCTGCAGAGCAAGTGCAAAATTCAATGTGAAATTTGACTTGCCTACACCACCTTTCCCACTTGTTACGGCAACAAATTTGGCGTTTCCCGCACCGCGTTCAGGAGCTTCAAGAGCTTTGGCTTTGGCAGACATCAGGTTTCTTAACGATTGGGCCTGGTCCATCATGGCAGGATTTCTCCCAATAACAGATTTGCTAGAAAATCAGGACTTGGCATAAGCAGATCATCCGGCACATTCTGTCCATTGGTCATGTAGGACAGACGCAGCGGATGATCCTGCAGCAAGTTAAACAGCGCACCATAGCTTCCTGTCTCATCAGCTTTGGTAAAAATAACTTTATCCAGTGGATATTTGCTGAAATGGTCAGTGATTGTGCGCATATCTTCGGTTTTGGAAGTTAATGCCAGTACCAGATACGTTTCACTTTGTTCCAGCGGAGCCAGCAAGCTCTGCAATTCAGAGACAAGCAGCTCATTTCTGTAATTGCGCCCTGCTGTATCCATCAGGATCAGATCACACTCGGCTAGACGCTGCAGAGCTCGCTGCAAATCTCCCGGTGACTGCGCCACTTCCAGCGGCACACCAAGGATCGAAGCGTAGGTTCTCAGCTGTTCTACTGCCGATATGCGATACGTATCCGACGTAATAAATCCTACTTTGCGTTTGTATTTAAACAGCTGCTCGGCAGCAAGTTTGGCGATGGTGGTGGTTTTGCCTACTCCTGTTGGGCCGGCAATATATACGATACGGGTCTCCGCAGCGATACCTCCACCAATTCGTGATTCGGTAAACTGCTCAATCTGTGCTTTGGCTGCCGATTTGGCCTCCATTGCAGTCATAGACTCCAGATCTGCAGATTGCTCTACAATACGATCCATCCACAAATCGAGCAGTGTCTGTTCAATTCCCTGCGATTTAAGCTGATTCATCAGTTGATGCAGCGGTTCCGGGAGTTCGGCTCGTTCCTTGTCCCGTGTAAGATCAGCCATCATCTGCTTCATCTGGCGCAGCTCCTCAAACAGACGCTGTTCGGACATCTGCTCGGTCAGATCTGCTGCTGGACTGGCCACGGTAGCTGCTGCAGCCTGAATATGCTGTAATCTCGTACTGGCTACCTCGGGTACAAAAGGCTGCTCTTCCGGCAATGGAGATACCGCTGCCGGTGCCGCTGATACAGGCTCAGGCTGATCTGCTGCAAGTGCCTGTCGCATGGATTCTGCAAAAGCCTGACTGGATTTGCGATAAGCATCCGGAACGGCTTTTTTGGGAACAGGAGTTGCCGCTGCTGCAGCTACAGGCTCAGGCTTCGCTTTGGGTGCTTCCTGGACCTGTTCTTTTTCCACTGCAGCGATAACTTCGATTTTTTTCTTTTGGAACATGCCCAGAAATCCGCCGGTTTTCAATTCCTTGGTGCTCAATATGACGGCATCACTGCCCAGATCCGTGCGGATCTTTAACATGGCATCCGGCATCGTATCCACGATATAGCGTTTTACTCTCATAAGTTCACCACCCCGACACTTTGAATTTCAACATTCGGTTCCAGTTCGCTATAGGATAAAACGGGTATATCCTGCATGGTACGTTCAATCAACTGACGCAGATACATACGAATTGCCGGTGAAGTCAATACAACAGGCTGTTGTCCCATTTGGAGCAGACGATTCACCTGCTCGTTGATCTTCTGATACATCGACTGTGTCGAAACAGGATCCAGCGCAAGATAGGTACCCTGCTCGGACTGCTGTACACTTTCTGCAATTTTCTTTTCCAGGTTAGGACCGACCGTAATAACGCGCAGCGTCTCGCCCTGGCTGGTAAACTGCTGTGTAATCTGGCGTGACAGGGATTGACGCACATATTCGGTCAGCACATCCGGATCTTTGGTGTAAGCTCCATAATCTGCCAGTGTTTCGAAAATGGTTACCATGTCGCGAATGGATATTTTCTCTTTTAATAATTTAACCAATACTTTCTGGATATCACCTACGGTCAATACAGAAGGAATCAGTTCATCTACCAGTACAGGGTAGTTTTCACGCAGATTGTCGACCAGAGAGCGCGTCTCCTGACGTCCCAGCAGTTCGTGGGAATGCTTTTTGATCAGCTCGGTCAGATGCGTAGCTACCACCGAAGGTGGATCGACTACCGTATAGCCGGACAATTCAGCACGATCTTTGGTTAATTCGTCAATCCACAGCGCAGGCAGACCAAATGCTGGTTCCAAAGTCTCTATGCCTGTAATAGAATCATCATCAAAACCAGGACTCATGGCCAGGTAGTGATTCAGTAATAATTCACCACCGCCTACAATATTTCCTTTAATTTTGATTACATATTCATTTGGTTTCAACTGAATATTGTCGCGAATACGAATAACAGGGACCACAAGACCCAGTTCCAGTGCGCATTGACGACGAATCATAATAATACGATCAAGCAAATCTCCGCCCTGCTGTGTATCTGCGAGTGGGATCAATCCATAACCAAATTCGAATTCGATTGGATCGATCTGTAGCAAATTGATTACACTTTCCGGACTGCGAACTTCTTCGATCTGTTGTTCTTCTTCATGTTGTTCTGCTTCCACCATTTTTTTGGTCAGATTTGCCTGCATCCGGCGAGCCGCAATAAACAGCAGAATCGCCAGCGGGAAAGTCGTGATAAAGTGAATCGGTGTAAACAGACCCAGCATCGTAATTACACCTGCTACAATGTACAGCAGGGTTGGATATGAAAACAGCTGCTTGGTAATATCATCAGCCAAATTGCCTTCGGAAGATGCACGGGTAACAATCAGACCTGCCGCTGTAGAAATAAGCAGCGCCGGAATCTGACTCACCAGACCATCACCGATTGTCAAAATGGAATACGTCGAAAGAGCATCAGCGAATGCCATTCCATGAATCGCTATCCCAATAATAAATCCACCAATCAAGTTGATCAGGAGGATAATAATACCTGCAATAGCATCCCCTTTAACGAACTTACTCGCACCATCCATTGCACCATAAAAATCGGCTTCACGTTCGATTTTGCTGCGTCGTTCTCTGGCTTGTTGTTCGTTGATCAGACCTGCATTCAAATCCGCATCGATACTCATTTGCTTCCCGGGCATAGCGTCGAGTGTAAAGCGAGCGCCTACCTCTGCAACCCGTTCCGAACCTTTGGTAATAACGATAAACTGAACAATAACCAGAATCAGGAAAACGATAAAGCCTACTGCGATCTGTCCACCGGCTACCCAGCTACCGAACGTAGCAACAACCGATCCCGCTTCACCTTCTCCAAGAATCAGTTTGGTTGTCGATATGTTAAGCGCCAGGCGGAATAAGGTTGTAATCAACAGCATTGCCGGGAATATGGAAAATTCCAGCGCTTCCTTGGTATTCATCGCAATCAGCAAAATAATCATTGCCAGTGAGATATTGATGATGAGCAATACGTCGAGCAGCCATGCCGGGATCGGAAGAATCATCATCATAATAATTCCAATAACGCCTACAAGGACAACCAGGTCTTTTTTCTTCAATGTTATTCAGCCCTCCGATCCCTTACTTTGTTTTACCTCTGACTTTGTATACATAAGCGAGTACTTCCGCTACAGCCTGGAACAAATCTGCGGGTATGGACTCCCCAATTTCGGTTCTGGCAAACAGTGCCCGTGCCAAGGGTTTATTTTCCATAATGACTACACGGTTCTGTTTGGCTACTTCTCTGATTCGTAATGCCATGTGATCCTGCCCTTTTGCGATTACCTGCGGTGCAGCCATTTGCGAATTGTCATATTTCAAAGCAACTGCAAAGTGAGTCGGATTGGTAATAATAACATCGGCATTAGGAACTTCCTGCATCATGCGCTGCATCGCCATTCGGCGCTGCCGCTCACGAATTTTACCTTTTATCAACGGATCCCCTTCCGATTTTTTGTATTCGTCCTTGATATCCTGCTTGGACATCCGGATTCCTTTGTTATGCTCATAACGCTGATACATATAGTCAAAAATAGCGAGTATGAATAAAGCAACGCCTACTTTGATTCCAAGATTAACTGTCAGTCCGCCAGCAAAATGAAGAATAGCTTCCACTGACATATACGCTGTTTTGGAAATTTCGTGCAGTGCTCCATTTAGGGTTGTATACACCAGATATCCAATAACACTCATTTTCAGTACCGATTTAACAAACTCTACCGCTGATCGTATGGATACAATATTTTTAAATCCTTTGATAGGGTCCAGCTTGCTGAATTTGGGCATAATCGGCTCTCCTGTAAGCAGGAAGCCTACCTGCGCATAGCTGGCTGCCAGAGCCAGTACAACCACAATACCGAAAACGGGAGCAAGCAGCAGTAAAATCTGTATCGCATATTGTCCCAGCATTTGCATAATGTTGGCAATCGTTACGTCTGTAGACATGCGATGAATGAAGGCATCCGTGAATAGCCAGGTAATACGTTTCATATAAAAATCATTAAACATAAGCAAGCAGAATATCCCACCCAGCATGATTGCTGCTCCTGGTATATCCATACTTTTGGCAACCTGCCCTTTTTTACGGGTCTCCCTGCGCTTCTGGGGTGTTGCCTCCTCGGTCTTCTCACCGGAGAACAACTGCAGATTCATACGTAACCTGAATGCCAATGGACTGCCTCCTTTCTTCGAAGTCTACTTGGATTGTGGTGTCGTACCCATTACTTTGAGCAAAGACTGCATGGCCTGAAACAGCTGTCCAAACAAATGTTCAAATATAAAAGCAAAACTCGGTGTCAGCAGCATCAGCATGAACAGTCCTATAATGATTTTGACCGGTACCCCGATTACGAAAATATTAAACTGGGGAGCACTCCGTGCCAGAAATCCCAGTCCCACATCCGTCAGGAACATGGCGACTACGATCGGTGCAGCCATCTGAAAAGCAATCATAAAGGAGTTGCTGAATGTCCGTATCAAGAATTCGCTGATCGAACCATTCATCATTTTACTCATGATCTCGGCATCAAGCGGTATCCAATCATAACTGTATAATACCGATTGGATTAGATAATGGTGACCATTCATACTCAGGAACAGCAGGATTGCGAACATATATTTGAAGTTACCGATCATCGGTGCCGAAGCTCCGGTCAAAGGATCAAATACACTCGCGATACCAAAACCTGTCTGAATATCGATAAACGAGCCTGCCATCTGAATAACTGTGAACATCAGATAAGCGACATACCCAAGTAAAAGGCCTATCATTACTTCACGAAGCACCAGCAGCACATACAGCCCGATTTCTTCCGGTATAGTGACTGATGTTCCCTTGATCAGGTAAATCAAAAGAGAGATAAAAAAAGCGATGCCTATTTTAAAGGTGTTAGGTACGCTTCTCGATGAAAAAATAGGTGATATTACAAAAAAAGCGGTCATTCGACAAAAAACAAGCAAAAAAACAGGAAAACTTTGTAGCAGTGTCTCCATAAGCAATCAGCCTAACCAATGTATTTGTACAGATTGCCCAGGATATCGCCAGTGTAATCAACCATTACTGTCAATATCCATGGACCAAATAACAGCAGTGCGAGCATTACAGCTACGATTTTAGGTACAAAGGCAAGAGTTTGCTCCTGGATCTGGGTAGTTGCCTGGAAAATACTCACAACCAGACCGACTACAAGTCCCAGAATAAGCATCGGTGCACTGATTTTTAAGACGGTGTATACCGCTTGTCCTGCCATACCGATGATAAACTCCGAACTCATGATTTACCTCCCTTAATCAGGTGTTTGGGTGCTGCACTAATTAAAACTAATCAATAGCGACTTGACGATAAGATACCAGCCATCGACCAGTACGAATAGTAAAATTTTGAAAGGAAGTGAAATCATTACAGGTGGTAGCATCATCATACCCATGGCCATCAAAACGCTCGCAACTACGATGTCGATGACAAGAAAGGGGATAAAGACCATAAAGCCCATCTGAAAAGCAGTTTTCAGTTCACTGATTGCATAAGAAGGGACCATAACCGTCAGCGGAATATCCTGTACATTCTTGGGTTTGGCTGTACCGGTGTATTCCAGAAAAAGTAGTAAATCCTTTTCTCTCGTATGCTTGAACATGAATTCCTTGATTGGCTTTTCCGCTGCCTTCAAAGCCTGCGTCTGATTAATATCGCCCTGCAGATAAGGCTGCAAAGCCGTCTGGTTCATCTGGGATAAAGTCGGCGACATAATAAAGATGGTTAAAAATAAAGCCAGCCCTACCAGTACCTGATTGGGAGGCATCTGGTTAGTCCCTAGTGAAGTCCGGACAAAGCTGAGCACAATCACAATACGTGTAAAACTGGTCATTAATACCAGAAAAGATGGCGCAATGCTGATGAGTGTAATCAAAAGCAAAATAGACAGCGAGCTGGTCGCCGGGCCATCTGCTGCACTATCATTATTTCCGATCTGAATATCAATATTCGGTATCGGATCAGCTGTTGCAGCAAATATAGGGTGAACCGATAAGAAGCTAACTAGAAAAAGCATCATAAAGGTGAATATCAGCTTTTTTTTCATGAATCCCTCGACCGATCTGTAGAATCTTCCTCTTTCAGCAGCTTTTCCATCTTCTGCCGGCGATTCGGAATCTGGCGCAGTTTGCTTTCAAACACTTCCTGGAAAGCATCCGTATCACCAATTTCTTCTTCCTGCACGGAAGACTTAGGACGGAAACGGTTGCTGAGTTTGGAGATTAGCGGAGTCAGAATATTGTTCTGGTCCACCGATTCGGATTGAAAAGAGCTTATAATCAGTTCTGCCTCTTCAGGATCAGAGATTTTATCCACAAGATTGATATCCTCTCCTACACCGATCAGATAGACGCTGTTGCCAATTTCAATCACCTGTAACGACTTGTTTGGGCCCATAGCTACCCCGCCTATAGTGCGGATGGCACGGCGGGACAACCAGGTTTGATTTTTCCTGCCCAGGAACCGGAGCAGTAAAATAATTAGGCCTATTATTACAGCCAAGACGATTATAACCCAAACTAGGTTTAGGATATAATCGCCTGTTCCTCCCATTGTGGCTGCTGAACCTGACATGGGAATATTCTCCTATACTCCGAGCGTTTTGCTAATCGCTTCAATAACACGATCAGCCTGGAAAGGTTTTACGATGAAATCTTTGGCTCCTGCTTGAATAGCGTCGATAACCATAGCCTGCTGACCCATCGCTGAGCACATGATTACTTTAGCTCCGCCATCCATTTTTTTGATTTCTTTCAGTGCAGCAATGCCATCCATCTCGGGCATCGTGATATCCATGGTAACGAGGTCTGGACGAAGTTCTTTGAATTTCTCTACTGCCTGTGCTCCGTCTTGAGCTTCTCCTACAACTTCATATCCATTTTTAGTTAAAATATCCCGGATCATCATTCTCATAAAAGCTGCATCATCCACGATAAGAATTCGGTTTGCCATTGATTTAAAATCCTCCCTGAGTGATCATTATTGTATTTTTTGAATTCGGTCCCACTGGCTTACGATATCTGTGACACGGACACCAAAGTTTTCATCAATAACGACAACTTCGCCTTTGGCGATCAGTTTGTTGTTAACCAGGATGTCTACCGGTTCCCCTGCCAATTTGTCCAGTTCGATAATGGCTCCCTGGGACAATTCGAGTATATCTTTAATTTGCCGTTGGGTCCTTCCTAATTCTACGGTGACTTTGAGTGGTATGTCCATTAATAAGTTCAAATTATTTTCATCCAGGTTAGGAGCAGCTCCTGCGCCGAAGTTAGCAAATTGAACCGGTTGAACATTAACCTCTCTGCCTGCCGGTGCGCCGTAATGCTGTGGCGCCTGCGGATATGGCTGCGGCGGCATACCGTAACCCGGAGGATACGGATATGGAGGATACTGCGGATAAGGCTGATCAGGCATGCCATATGGCGGTTGTTGTCCATAAGGAGGCATACCCTGCGGCGGCATCATAGGAGGCGCTGCAGGCTGCTCAGGAGCTTGCTGTGGAGGCATTGCTGCCTGCGGTGCTGCTGCCTGTGGAGGAGCTGCTGGTGCCGGCGTACTGGCAGCAGGTTGTTCTGCAACTGCCTCTTCGCCGCCATTGATCAGAATATCTACCATGTATTTGGCAAATTCAACAGTGATCAGCTGCATGATGGTGGAATCAATCAGATCACCGATCAGCAGGCGGAAAGAGATTTTGATAAGTGTCTCTTCAGCCGGCAGCATGCTTACACCCTGATCATTGCTTACATCCAGAATATCAATTCCTGGTGGTGAGATATTAACGAAACGGTTGAAAATGGTCGACATCGAAGTGGCAGATGAACCCATCATCTGGTTCATCGCTTCCTGTACGGCGCTGACATGAATCTCATTCAACTCTTCGTCCTTGGGATGGCCTTCACCTCCGAGCATCAAGTCTGCGATCACCTGAGCATCACGTGTCTGGATAACGAGGGAATTGATTCCCTGGAATCCATCCACATACTCTACGTGAACCGCTACATGCGGCTTGGGAAATTCATTTTCAAATTCGGTACGGGTAATGATTCCTACCTGTGGAGTCGTAATATCGACTTTTTGTCCCAGCAGGGTAGATAATGCAGTCGCTGCACTACCAAATGTAATATTTCCGATTTCTCCGAGGGCATCCTGTTCCAGCGGAGTCAGAAAATCATCTACGCTCTTACCCGAAGTTCCTGATGCTGCGCTGTCATCATCACCGGATGACTGCTTGAGCAAAGCGTCAATCTCTTCCTGTGACAAATAATCTTTACTCGTCAACTTCTTCCACTCCTTCACTGACGATCTCGTCAATCTGAACGGCTACCCGGTCTTTGATCATACCCGGGCTTCCTATAAATTTAAGCTGGTTGCCTACTTTTATGGATAATGAATCATGTACCGGTTTATTAAGTGAAATCACATCGCCCACCGATAAGCTCAAAAACTCCTGAATAGATAAACGGGAATCCCCAAGCTCTGCAATAATCGGCAGCTGGGCACGGTTTACACGATATTGAAGTGCTTCCACTTCTTCTGCTGCTGGCTCTTTCTTCTGGGAAACAAACCAGTGGTGTGCAGAAAGTTTGGTCATGATCGGTTCAATAACAACATGCGGAATACAAAGGTTGATCATCCCTGTCGTATCGCCGATTTTGGTACTCAGCGAGATCAGGGCAATCGTCTCGTTGGGAGACACCAGTGACATAAACTGCGGGTTCGTCTCCAGTGCTTCCATTCGTGGAGACAGATCGATAACTGTTTTCCACGCTTCCTGCAGGCTTTCGAATGTTCGGCTGAATACACGCTCAATGATCGTTGTCTCGATTTCAGTCAACGCATTAATTTTGGAAGGTGCGGTCCCTGTACCGCCAAGCAGGCGATCCAGCATGGCAAACGCAATATTCGGATGAACTTCCAGTACCATCCGCCCTTCAAGCGGTTCTGCTTCAAAAATGTTCAAGATCGTCATTTTCGGAATAGAACGTATAAATTCGTCATAAGGAAGCTGTTCAACCTGAACTACACTGATCTGTACAAAAGTACGAAGCTGTGCCGAGAAATAAGTAGTCAGATAACGCGCAAAGTTCTCATGAATCCGTGTCAAGCTACGGATATGATCTTTGGAAAAACGGACTGCCCGTTTAAAATCGTATACTCTGACCTTTTTCTGGGTTTCTTCCTTTTTAAGTTCCTCCGCATCCATTTCCCCGGAAGAAAGTGCCGCTAAAAGGGCATCAATCTCTCCTTGGGATAATACATCTACCATAATCTCACCCCCTTACGATTGTAAATTGATTTGTTGCTAAGATTAGGTTGATTCCAGCTTTCTCTATTAAATGGAACTTACGATGCGGTCGGATACTTGTACGTCTATCAGCTTGCCACCTTCAGCAGGTAATGCACTGTTGATCAATTTGAGCAATTTGGCATCCAGTTGGTCAATGCCTTTGGCACTATTGAGCTCATCCGGATTGGTATCTGCCAGGGTTCTTACGATAATCGGCTTGATTTTCAGATCTTTGATCAGATCAAAGTTTGCTTTGGCATCTTCATCAGCCAGTTGAAACGAAAAGCTGATTTTCACCACGTAGGAAGGGTCTGCCAGATTGGTTGTCATGTCTGTGATGTCTGATGATACAGCGGCAATCTCGGTTGCTGTCATACTCTCCAATTTGGCTTTCTCGGCCGCCGCGGCTTCGGCAGCAGTTGTTGGTGTCTTGTCTCCAAATACATTACCCATTAGGAAATAAGCGACAACACCAATCAAACCCAGTGCCAATACCCCGCTGATTATCCAGGGTAGTAACTTTTTCATTCCAATTCCTCCATATGCTGCACCTTAATTGTTCCAGTAAGTGTGCCTATACTTTTATTGTATTCTTGAACCAGACTCGTCACTTGTGCCGCCTTTTCCAATACAATCATACGCTTGCCTGTAATTAGAGTGATGTAGGTATCAGGCGTTTCTTCTACCATTTCAATCAGCAGGGCATTAACCCACATGGGAGAACCATTAAGCCGCGTGACAGGGATCATACTACCCCTCCTTGAAGGTTACTTGCTATTTAAGAAGAGGGAGAAGATGTTATCCTCCCTCTAGCTGTCTAGATTATCGTTTCAGGTTAACAACTTCCTGCAGAATTTCATCAGAAGTCGTAATGATACGGGAGTTCGCCTGGAAACCACGTTGTGCAACGATCATCTCGGTAAATTCACCTGTCAGATCGACGTTGGACATTTCCAGTTGGCCGGCTACGATAGCACCTGTGCCACTCGCTGCATCTCCACCGTTCAGCAGTTCAACGGTACCATCTGGATTAGCATTCGGAGTTACACGATAAAGGCTTCCACCCAGTTTCTCCAGACCGCCCGGGTTTACTACTTTTGCAATACCCAGCTGAGGACCGGCTGCAGTCGTACCGTCAGCCATGGTATACAGCAGCGTACCATTGTTTTGAATACTGAATGAAACAGCATCCGCATCAATCTGAATTGGCGCTCCACCATTATCGACTACAAATGCACCGTCGGAAGTAACCAGCTGGCGGGAAGCATCGACATGGAAATCACCGGCACGTGTCAGATAAGGAACTTCCTGATCCGCAGAGAGCTTGATTGCAAAGAATCCATCGCCATCAATACGCAGGTCTGTCGGGTTGTTGGTTGTTTGTGCGCTACCTGCCAGGTGAAGAGTATCAATAGAAGAAGTTTTTACGCCCAGACCTACCTGCTGAGCATTCACACCGCCGCTCTCGCCTTCGGTTGGAGCTGTTACCCCTTTGGTTGTTTGACTCAGGATATCCTGGAACATAACACGGGAGCTTTTGAAACCAGTTGTATTTACGTTTGCGATGTTGTTACCGATGACGTCCAGTTTAGTTTGAAAACCTTTCATACCTGATACGCCGGAATACATGGATCTTAACATTAATATTTCCTCCTAATGAATACATAATGTGGTGGTTGAGACTGCGTCAGTCGGTCGGCAGTCTCCTGGCTCTCCATTGCTGGTCCTGCCAGTGAATTAGATAATTACAGCACTATCAATTTGAGTAAATACATTATCTTTCATTGAGTTGCCATCCATGGCGGTAACAACGGTCCTATTGGGCACATTGACGATCAGAGCGACATTGTTTTGCATCAAGATCAAAGAATCTTTGGAACCTTTGGCAGCAGCTTTATCAATAGCCTGATTCAAGCTGTTCATTTGTTCCTTGCTGAATTGTATTCCTCTTTGCTCCAAACGTTTGGAAGCATGATTGCTGAACTTGAGCAGGTTCTGATCCAGAATATTTTGAAACTCATTCGGTTTGGAACCTGATGTTGCATTTTTACTGCGTCCCAGCAATCCGGAATTAACATTGGACGGATATAGCTGGCCTACCTGGATCGGGCCGCTCATGACACCGCAGCCTCTGGAGCTGCTGTAGTACTTTCTTCAGCGTTCTGATCGTTCTCCTCAGTAGCTGTAGATGAAGCAGGTGTCTGGGTTGATTCAGCCGCCGGTGCAGCGGGAGTAGTTATTTCTTCCACAGTCGCTGTCGGTTGAGCAGTTGTACTACTTGAAGCTGGTGTATCTGTCTGTGTCTCGGTAGCCGGTACGGTTGCTGTGCTCTCGGCTGGTGAAGATGCTGGTGTACTTGCCGCCGGAGCAGTCGCAGCCGTGTCGGTTGCACTTGCTGCAGGCTTGGTTTCAGTACCCTTCGCTGTTGCCGGCTCTACTTTGGCAATCAAGGTCAGTGGAACTGCATCTTCGCCTACCTGTGCGTACTGTACTCCACCCTTCATTACGATGCCTTCTACAGTGCCTGTTTCGTAAGTGGATGTCTTCTCGCCTGTCTTGCTGTCTGTCTTTTCATTCAACCAGGTGACCTTCTTGCCAATCAGTTCTGAAGAAGCCCCTAATGATGTATCGACAGATCCTTTCAAATTATCAAGCTTTTCTCCGATTTTTGTTAATTGTGTTAGTGAGGAGAATTGAGCCATCTGAGCAATAAACTGTGAATTGTCCATTGGTGACATCGGATCCTGGTTTTTCAATTGAGCGACCAACAGAGCCATAAATTGATCTTGTCCCAATTCGGACTTTTCTTTCGATGCAGCTGTTTTTACGTTATTCGCAGAATAGTTGGGCCATGTATTCGATGTGGAAATCAAATTCGGCAAAGCATTCACCTCTATTTCTTTTTTATGCTTTTGCTACATAGGTGCTGCCATAAGGAGTTCTGTTGGCACCTCGCAAGTTCACTCGCTCTTCACGCCATTCATTCAATTCATTACCCAGCTCTGCTGCAATAACAGCATCACCGTTTTGTTCTTCCTTGGACTTGGAACGACGACCGGACTGTTGTTGATCCGCACCGGACTGGAATCCTTGCCCTCCATTATATATATCGGATTGTAGCGAAGAACTTTGAGTAACTTCGAGTTTTTCTACCTGAAGTCCCTGTGCCTGAAGCGCTGAACGAAGCTGTGCCATTTGCTGCTCCAGTATATCTTTGGCTCCATGCTTTTCGGTAATAAACTGAGCCATCAACTGACCATCCTGAATCGTGATTTTGACGTCAACCTGTCCCAGATGTTCGGGATTCAGTATGATTTTGGCTTCAGATACACCGTTCAGCTGCTGAACATCAAACTTGCTAACGATAAATTTACCCATATCCTGAGCAAAGTTCTGAGCATTAACCATAGGCGGTGGTGCAGTTGTCGTCAGCGGTGCGGCATCTGCTTTCATAGCCAGCTGACCGGCTGTTACGATGACAGGTTCCTGATGCTGCGTTTGACCGGTAACCGGCTCTACATTCTCAGCTGCATTTTCGGTTGGTGTTACGGCTGTTGTGCTTGCTGCTGTCGTATCCGGTACAGCAATCGCCTGAAATGGTGTGTTGGACTGTTGTTGCTGATTACTGTTTTGTCCACCCGATTGACCCATTGTGGATTCACCGGATTTTTGCAATACATTTTGAAGATTATTCAGCAGTTGTTCCAGCTTCGGATCAGCTTGCTGAGTTCCGCTTTGAACAGCCTGCAGTTTATCAACTACCTGTGATACGGCATCCGCTACTGCAAACCGAAGTGTCTCCGGCTGTTGTGCGATTGCTGGCAGTGTAGCTGTGAGTGGCTGCTGCGCCGCTTGTGGTCCAGCCGCTGCCTGGGCAGTGTCTGTTCCTTGCTGTTGCGCTTCACCATCTCCTGATAACACCTGCTGTACCTGAACCAACCAGGCTTGCAATGACTGCATTAGTGCAGGATCATTTACAATGGAAGCATCCATATCTTCCAGCTTTCCGAGCAGATCTTCCATTAACTTGTCGACTTTCTCTACTTGCTCTCCCTGCGTCCCTTCTGTATTGTCTTGCTCTCCGGAAATAGCTTGTTGAAGCATCTCCAGCAGCGAAGCGGCAGAACCAATAATTCCTGCAGAAACCTGACCGGCAGTTGTGACATTTGCAGCTGTGCCTGCTGTACCCGCGGAACCCATTACATACGTTAGTGCTTGATTGAATCCTGCACCTGCCGCACTGGTCGTTCCGGCAGCCGAAGCTGCTCCTGGTGTTTTGGCTGTTGCTGCTGTTGTTGTGGTTGTCATGTTTTGAAGTATCATACTCATATATTATCACCTCCAGGAGCATAAATTTTAATAAGAAGGACTTCCTGCTTATGACTGTTTTCGCTAGAATAGGAAATGATTCCGATACCTCCTAGTGAGGTTAATTGGCCATTAACCGATTGAGAATCTGGGCTGTTCCTGCCGGATCTTCGGTAGACATAGCCGATAATACGCTGGCTCTGGTCGAATCATCCATTGTATTCAGAACCTGCAGTACTTTACTCTGACTGACTTTTGCCGTTTGCAGGAGCAATGAAGCTGCACTGTTGGGAGGCATAGTGGTAAATGTCTGAGCCAATGCTTCATTATCCAGCTTGGAACCGGCTGCTGGTGTTGCCTTCTGCGTACTGCCCGTTGTCGTCTGTAAGGCCGCCAGGCTTGCCGAGGTTGCATTTTTCAAAGCAAGTGACGTATCCGCTGCAACTTTGGGGTCCATCTTTTGCAAAATGCTTGCCTGATCCTGGGAATTCATTTTACTGAAGATCAATACCTGTTCATCTGTGGTCATATTCTGCATAATGGCCGCTGCTTTGGAAGCACTCATATCAGAATAGACATTAGCCAGATTTTTCAGCTGCTTATCCTGCTCGGTGGGTGTAGTCACCGTATTGGTCGTACCCGTTGGTGCTGTCCCGGCTGCAGGGTTAGTCGTTGTACCCGTCCCTGTAGTCGCTCCAGTGCCTGTTGCTCCTGCACCGGTTGTCGCCCCTGCTGTTCCTGGCGTCTGGCTTTTCAGCTGATCCTGAAGCTTTTTAAGCTCTGCTGCCTGTGTAGCCTGTGCTTTTTTGGATTCGTCCAGCTGCTGCTTCAATTGATCGACAGTAGCTGCATTACTCTCACTCTGATTGGATGCTACATCTGTGCTATTACCTTTATCGGCAGATGGGACCCAATTTTTCACTATAGGAATTTTGTCCAGTGTCTGAAACATGCTGGCCCGCAAATTGGTATTGAACAACATTACGATTGCGCCTACTAATACAAGGGTAAACAGAATTGGAGTAGCGATAAAAAGTAATCTTCCGAGTCCGCCGGACTCCTTTTCCATATCGGCATCCAAATCCAGATTTTTCTTCGCCACGGTAATCCTCCTTGAGCAAAAACATCCTTCATTATTCCCTGCTACTGATAGAGTAAGTTATTTACGTTCTCAGTATTCGGGTGCTGCATGGATGGCTTAGATTGCGTGCTATCTCGATTGCATTGCAAATCGTACAGTCGCCATCTCATCCAGTGCATTTTGCTCACGCAGCATATGTTCCTGCATGAATTTTGCTTTTGCTTTATCTTTGGCTTGAAGCCATACCTTTTCATCGACCATTTTCTCGGTTAAATGAAGCTTTTTGTGTTCTACATCGACTTGTGCACGATGAACATCCGATATTTTCTTGGCAATACACTGATCCAGGTACGCAATATAACGCTGCATATCCTGTAATTCCGATATAGGAGCACACTGTTCGATCGCTTGATTGATCGCTTCCAGTGTGCGGTTCTGATCTTCCAGTAATTGATCCAGTGATTGTTCCTGTGCCTGCAACTCACCCAATGCTGTCGACAAAATCCACTCTGCCTGGTTTTTAGCACTTGATTTAATATCTACAACCTTTTGAAAGTTATACTGGAAATTCATTACTCATCAGCTCCTCACAAATTCGGAAATCATCTGCTCTTGCGCTTCATTCAATGTCGTTTTCTCATGCACCTTTTGTTTTGTAAAATTCCAGACATCCTTGATCCGTTCGATAGCTTCATCGATATCCGGACTGGAGCCCCTCTGGTAGGCACCAATATTAATTAAATCTTCGGATTCTTTATATACAGACATTAGACGCTTCATATTATTGGCTGCATCTGTCTGGTCTTCGGTTACAATATCCTTCATGACCCGGCTGATACTGGCAAGTACATCAATCGCTGGAAACTGTCCTTTGTTGGCGATTGCACGGTTCAATACGATGTGACCATCGAGGATACCACGTACCGCATCCGCTATAGGCTCGTTCATATCATCCCCGTCTACCAATACAGTATAAAAGGCAGTAATGGAACCATTAGGACCTGTACCAGCCCGTTCCAGCAATTTGGGTAACCCTGCAAATACGGAAGGAGTATAACCACGCATCGCAGGCGGCTCTCCAACAGCAAGACCAATCTCACGCTGAGCCATGGCATACCGGGTAACCGAGTCCATCATAAACATGACATTCATGCCACGGTCACGGAAATATTCCGCTATAGTAGTAGCAATCAGAGCCCCTTTGAGACGGATAAGCGCCGGTTGATCCGAGGTAGCTACAATAACGACGGAGCGTTGTAATCCCTCAGGCCCCAGATCCCGCTCGATAAAGTCACGTACTTCGCGTCCACGCTCTCCGATCAGTGCGATAACGTTAACATCGGCTTCGGTGTTACGGGCAATCATGCCCATCAGGGTACTTTTACCAACACCGGAACCGGCGAAGATACCTACGCGCTGTCCCTTGCCGATTGTCAGCAATCCATCGATGGCACGTACACCCACACTCATTGGATCCTGTACTCTCGGACGAGTCATCGGGTTAGGCGGAGTATTAAAGGTAGAATAGTGAGTCATACGTGCCGGAAGCAGTGAACCATCTAGAGGCTGTCCCAGGCCGTCCAACACTTTACCCAGCAATTCAGAGCCGACCTGTACGGTCAAAGGCTTGCCTGTACCGACTACATCACATCCTGGCCCAATAGATTGAAGCTCTCCTAAAGGCATTAACAGAACTTTGTTATCCCGGAAACCGACGACTTCGGCCCGCAGGGGCTCCGCTCCCTTGGTAGGATAGATGTAACACAATTCTCCGATGCTGGTATCAGGTCCTTCGGATTCTACCATCAGACCGATAACCTGTGTTACTTTACCATTGATCCGAACCGGATCAAGCTGTTTTATATATTCCAGATAACGACCAGCATTGAGATCAGACATTTGCATTACCTCTCTCTTCATCGTGAAGTGCCAAACGAAGAAGTTCCTTTTTCAGTTCTGCCAGCTGGGTATCCACACGAGCATCCACACTACCGAATGCAGAGCGGATTACACAGCCGCGATCACGAACTGTAGCATCAGGGAGAATCTGGAGTTCTGCTTGAGAATCAATAGCCAATACCAATTCTTCTCTTGCCGCATGGATAAAATCAAATTGGGAAGGATTCACACATAATGTGATCAGTCCCTGTTCCCGTTTGCGGGCAAGTGTCTTTTTGATAAGGGAAAGGACCAGCTCTTGTTGATCAGCCAGTTCCCGATCGATTACTTTTTCTGCAATTCCACAGCTGAGATTCACAAGGAATGGTTCCGCTTCCTGAATAATCTGTTCCTTGGCTTCATAAGCTTGGGACAGTACCGTCTGAGCTTCTTGCATCATCTCATTAATGCGCTGCTGCATCTCAGTCTCTGCACGTTGCTGTCCTTCCTCATAGCCTTCCTGGAATGCTTGAGCTTTTACTGCTTCGATCAGATGCTCGTCTTGTTCACGTCGTTCATCCCACCAGGAAGCAATCATTTCCTGTGCATTTTGAAGGATACGCTCTGCCTCTTCGGCAGCTTCACGTACCTGACGTTCTGCGAATTCACGAGCATCCGCAAGCATTTGTTCTTTTAGTAAAACGGTTTGTTCATCAATCCGCGGCTGGTCATATACAATATGCGGAATCTGCTGATTCGCACCCGCCGCCAGATCTGTAGGTCTAAAATGATCTTTGCTGAGATCCAGTTTTTTGAGGATTTCAACCGGAATATATTGGGATGATTTTATCAAATTAGACAATGATATCATCTCCTCCGCCACGAGCTATGATGATTTCTCCGGATTCTTCGAGTCTACGGATAATGCCTACAATACGACTTTGCGCTTCCTCTACATCTTTAAGACGTACAGGACCCATAAATTCCATTTCTTCTTTGAAAGTATCGGCCATACGTTTGGACATATTGCCGAATACTGCTTCCCGTACATCTTCGCTGGCCACTTTGAGTGCCAGCTGCAAATCTGCGTTTTCCAAATCGCGAATAATACGTTGAATCGAACGGTTGTCGACATTGACAATATCTTCGAAAACAAACATCCGTTTTTTGATTTCTTCTGCCAATTCCGGATCCTGAATTTCCAGGGAATCGAGAATGGTTCTTTCTGTACCGCGATCGACGCCATTCAGAATCTGTACGATCGATTCGATACCGCCTGCATTTGTATAATCCTGTGTCACTGTAGAAGAAAGCTTTTGTTCCAGTACACGTTCGATCTGGGCTATGATCTCTGGTGAAGTACTGTCCATAACAGCGACTCTGCGTGCAACTTCAGCCTGTTTCTCCTGGGGGAGCGAGGACAGAATAGAAGCTGCCTGCTCAAACTGCAGATAAGATAGTACCAATGCAATCGTCTGTGGATTCTCGTTCTGGATAAAGTTCAGAATTTGACTTGGATCTGCTTTGCGAGCAAAGTCGAAAGGTCGAACCTGAAGAGTTGCTGTCAGACGATTGATTACTTCAAGTGCTTTATTTTCACCGAGTGCTTTTTCCAGGATTTCCTTGGCGTAATTGATACCGCCCTGGGAAATGTATTCCTGTGCCAGACAAATCTGATGGAACTCGGAAATAATGGTGTCTTTGTCGCCGCTGTCTACTTTGCGTACGTTGGCGATTTCCAGTGTAAGCTGTTCAATTTCTTCATCACGTAGGTGTTTAAATATTTGAGCAGATACTTCGGGACCCAAGGCAACCAGTAAAATGGCTGCCTTTTGCCGTCCGCTCAGTGGAGCTGTCCCCTTTGCCAATCCCGTTCACCTCTTATTCGTCAGCGAGCCATGTACGCAGCAGATTTACGAATTCGTCCGGTTTCTTTTTCGCCAGTGATTCGAGCTGTTTGCGTACCTGACTATCGTTGGTCAAGTTATCCAAACTAATAGAAGGAAGTTCTGTAACTGGAGGAAGCATAATATCTTCTCCCATTTCTTCAGCCAGCTGCTGCTGTTTACGACGACGATAAATGATAAATCCGATAATACCCAGTACCAGAGCTGCTGCAGCACCGATAATCCAGTTCATGTTGGAAGCGAAGAATCCTTCATCCGTTGTTTCATTAGTAGCAAATGCTTGTGAAATAACATTGACTTTGCCCTGAAGTGCCTGTGCATTAGTTGTATAATCAATTCCATTTTCTGCAAGTGAAGCTCTTACAATGCTTTGCAGCATACCTTGGATTTGTTGATTTAAAGCAGTTTGTGCATCAGCAGTCAAATTTGGATTCGGTTCAATGGCTACAGTAACAGCCAGATCCTGTACATGATATGGGCTGTCTGCAATTTCATTATGAATCCGGTTGACTTCGTAGTTGATCGTGCTTTGCGATTTTTCGGATTCGTTATTACCGGAGGATGATCCACCCGGATATGTTGGAGTGTCTGTGCTTCCTGTTCCGGCTACGCCGCTGTCAGGAGTGCTTGTACCTGTGTAGGATTCCTGAATTTCCTGGGCGCTGATCTCGATGCCCTTCATGTTTTCTTCATCTACAGGCTCTACGAGGTCTTCTTTGGATGTTTTCTGATCGAAGTTCAATGTGGAATTTACAAGAACATTGACCCGTTCAGGTCCTACCAGTCTGGCCAAGAATTGTCTTATGTTATTCTCTACGTCAGACTCGTATTTCTTTTGTAAAGCCATATTGTCCTGTACTGCACCGATCAGATTTCCTGCTCTGCCACCTTTGACCGTGGAGACCAGTTCACTTCCATCTGTACCATTGGTAATTGTAATATTTTCAATCGGAAGGCGAGGTACTGCTGTACTTACAAGGTTAAAATAACCGTCAATCGCTTCCTGTGTAAGGCGGACTCCCGGTTTAAACTGCATCACTACAGAGGCTGTAGCTGTATCCTGATCTTCTGTAGCAGCAAAGAGGCTTTCTTCAGGAAGGTTAATCAATACTTTTGCATTTTCAACACCATTCATGTTGCGAAGCAGTTGAGATACCTCGCCGTTCAGGGCGTTGTTGTATTTTACGTTGAATTCATTATCGGTCATACCGATAGCGGAAGAACTTGTGTTAAATTCGCTAAAACCGATCGAACCGTTCTCGATCAGTCCCTGAGATCCTACTGCAACTTTTGCCTGGGCTGCACTTTCTGTCGGCACTGAAATACTTTTACCATCCTGGCTTAACTGGTAAGGGATCCCTTGTCCGGTCAAGTATTCCATAACTGCCGCGGAATCTGCAGCATCAAGGTCCTGGAAAGCAACCTCGTATTCTGTTTTGGAAAATTGTATGGTCAGTACTACAATTGCAATGATGATGAAGGCCAGTGTTGATATCAGTAGTATTTTCTGATTTTTGTTGAATTTTCTCCAGTATTGGACAATTTTATCTCTATACTGGGCAACTCTCTCATTCACAACGTCACCCCATTCGAAACTTTGCTATGAAACATATCAACCATCTTATAACTGTGTGCGCATAATTTCTTGGTAAGCTTCAATCGCTTTGTTTCGAACCTGAGCCGTAAGCTGCAGACCGAGCATAGATTTCTCCGAAGCGATCATCAGTTGATCCACATCGACTTTACCTACCAGAAACTGGTCATTCATTTTGTGTACCTGTTGTTCCTGAGCGCCTACCTGGCTAATTGCGTCCTGCAGGTAAGAACCAAACTGTTCCATAGCCTGTCCTGGTGTTTCCTGTACCTGTGCAGCTCCTGAATTCATTTGCAGCGGCGATGCAGCGGACATTCCATTAAACATCATGTTTTCTATCATTAATTACCCCACCTTCCATTTTTTCACTCATTATTTACCAATTTGTAAAGCCTTGGTAATCATTGCCTTCGAGGCATTCAATGCAGTTACGTTAGCTTCATATGAACGCGAAGCTGATATCATGTCCACCATTTCTTTTAGAGTATCGACATTTGGCATTTTTACATATCCGTTTTTGTCAGCATCCGGATGTGTAGGATTAAATACGAGTTTAAATGGTTCCTTGTCTTCCTGAATCGCTACCGCTTTTACACCGTTAACTCCGTTATTACCATTCATTGCAGAATTCAGTGCATCAGCAAACGCCGGTTTGTTGGTTGAAAGTACAACTTCTTTGCGACGATAAGGAACCGCTTCTCCGTTTTCGATCTTGGCTCTTGTTGTCTCCGCATTCGCAATGTTAGAAGATACGACGTCCATCCGCAGCCGTTGGGCTGTTAGTGCCGAAGCACTGATATCAAAGCTGTTGCTAATTTTCATGATTACGCTCCTCCGCCCTGAATTGCAGTACGCATCATTTTGATTTGGTGGTTCACTTGCTCGATGTAAGCATTATAGCGAAGCTGGTTCTCAGCCAGGCTGGTCATTTCGGAATCCATGTCTACGTTGTTAAGGTTGTTATTCATCACTGTGCTGTTATCCGAGGTGATCATGGCTTGTGGTACATCACCGGTAGAGCCGATCTGGAAATGACGAGGATTGGTAGTGGTACCATGGATAGATCCGTCTGTACCATCCATTTGGGTTTGAAGCATGTTTTCAAAAGAAACGTCGGAACGTTTGAAGTAAGGTGTATCTGCGTTGGCAATGTTGTTGGTGATTACTTGTTGTCTCAGGTTGGAAGCATTGATAGCACCTTCCAATCTGCGAAATCCCACATCATTCAGCAAATTCACTCACGTCACCTCTTTCAGTCTGTAATTATATTCTAAAATATGGGATATAATCTCATATTTTTTCATTTCACGCCTTCATTCGACAAACATTGCGATTTATTGTTTGGTTTACTAAGTTTCTGCGTCATATTTCCTAATGATTTAATACCATAAGTTTCCTAGAGAACAGGTTATAACACAATGAGAATAAAGGACTATCTTTTAGCGTATACGCTCGCTTTTTGTCATTTTTTAAATAATTTATTCCATTTAATATAACTTTTATGACAAATATAGCAGATATTAGTATCAATTCGTTGGTTTTAATGCATTTAATTGGTAATTGTAATCAGTAGTTTTGAGTGCATTGGTGGAGGAAGGAATATAACCAGGACAGTAGTTTCGTCCTGAAAAAATGGCTTAAAACCTTGGTTTTTCCATTATCAGTAATAATTCATGTACCCTATAGCCTAGTGCGGATTACTTACTGGCGGTTAATTTATTGCGATCAAAGTAGCGAACACTTCTATTTTCTGGAAAAAGTTCGACTTTTATCAATCTTGAGACAATCATTTATGGTTTTCATGAGCTCATTTGCGCATTTACGCAAATGCAATTATCATAACGTAAACCTTGGAAAAATGCTATCCCTATTTCTGTATTACCAGTTGATACGCACTCATTGTTATATCGGATTACCTTTTGTAATCGTGTAGCTCTTTTTGTTATATTCATCATACAATTTTCGCACTTATGAAAACATAGGAAAAAGGCGGGGAACTTGTAAAACAAGCACCCCACCTTTTTCCTAAAAAACGGTATTTCGATTATATCCTATTCCTAGACTTCCTTTTCTCGGCTTATTGTGAGAAAGGTTTTAATTATTTAGAGAATATACTGGCTTAAATCACGATCCTGGGCAATATCTTTGAGTTTCTCCTGAACATATTGCGGTGTAATCACAAACCGTTCCAGCGTCAATTCAGGAGCCTCAAATGAAAGATCCTCCAGGAGCTTCTCCATAATCGTATGCAGACGGCGTGCTCCGATATTCTCGGTATTCTGATTAACGCTAGCAGCGATGCCTGCAATCTCTTCGATCGTGCCTTCAGCGAATTCCAATTCGATATTCTCGGAGCGCAGCAGATGAGTATACTGCTGCGTCAGCGCATTTTTGGGCTCTTTTAGAATACTAACAAAGTCCTCCAATGTCAGACTTTCCAGCTCTACCCGAATCGGGAAACGTCCCTGCAATTCAGGAATTAGATCAGATGGCTTGGCTGTATGAAAAGCACCGGCAGCCATAAACAAGATATAATCGGTTTTTACGGCTCCATACTTGGTCATTACCGTAGAGCCTTCCACGATCGGCAGAATATCACGCTGTACGCCTTCTCTGGATACATCAGGACCCGAGCCACGGCCGGCACTGGCTACTTTATCAATCTCGTCAATAAAGATAATCCCGGTCTGTTCGGCACGACGCAGTGATTCCTGGGTTACATCATCCATATCGAGCAACTTGTTGGCTTCCTGCTGGGTGAGTACCTTGCGTGCTTCCTTGATCGTCAGCTTGCGCTTTTTCATCCGCTTCGGCAAAAAGCTTCCCAGCATTTCCTGCATATTCATGCCCATCTGGTCATTCCCTTGACCCATGAACATATCCATCATATTCGGCGTGCTGTCTTCCACTTCTACTTCGATAATCTGATCTTCCAGCTTGCCGGACAAAAGTTCAAACCGCACTTGACGGCGCTTTTCCTGTATAGAAGAATCGTCTGTGGTATGTTCTACCGGCTCTTCAGGCTGATTATTATTGCCTCCAAACAGCATTTCAAAAGGATTGCGCTGCATTTTGGATTTGCTGGACGATGGTACCAGAATACGTACGATACGTTCATTGGCAGCTTCTTCAGCTTTATCCTTCACCTGCTCGGTACGTTCCAGCTTGACCATACGGATCGCAGTCTCTACCAGATCACGAACCATAGATTCCACGTCACGGCCTACATAACCGACTTCTGTAAACTTGGTAGCCTCCACTTTGATAAATGGCGCATGCACGAGTTTGGCGAGTCTGCGGGCAATTTCTGTTTTACCTACACCTGTAGGACCAATCATCAGAATATTTTTGGGTACAATCTCATCCTGTACGTCTTCCTCCAACAGGCTGCGGCGATAACGATTACGAAGTGCAACAGCTACCGACTTTTTAGCCTTTTTCTGTCCAACAATATATTTATCCAATTCAGCCACAATCTGTCTCGGTGTCAATGCATTATGATCATTATTCATCTTGTTCCCTCCGTATCCATAAATTCATAAACAAAAACCGGCGCGTCCCGCCCCTGCAAGTAGAGTACGGACCGCACCGGCCAGGCTCACAATTCTTCTACGATGATATTGTGGTTGGTATATACACAGATCTCGGCAGCAATATTCAGGGATGCTTCGACGATATCCTTGGCTTCGAGATCTTTGCCATGACGCTTTAGGGCACGCGCTGCCGACAGGGCGAAATTACCACCGGAACCAATAGCAATAACATCATCGTCCGGCTCAATAATTTCACCGCCGCCCGAAATAAGCAGAATTCCGCTTTTATCCATAACGATCAGCAGAGCTTCCAGTTTGCGGAGCACCCTGTCAGAACGCCATTCCTTGGCCAGCTCGACAGCTGCCCGCTGAAGATTGCCGTGATGCTCCTCCAGCTTGGCTTCGAACTTTTCAAACAGGGTGATTGCGTCTGCAACCGAGCCTGCGAAACCGGCAAGTACCTGTCCGCGATAAAGACGACGAATTTTTTTGGCATGCTGCTTCATAATTACATTTTGTCCAAAAGTCACCTGTCCGTCACCGGCAATTGCAGCTTTTCCATTGTGACGTACAGCACATATGGTCGTTGCGTGAAATGAGAGATCCATTGTTTTCCCTCCTGTTCATTGTTTGTCCATATAGTTGGGTTATCCAGCGGACTGCGCCTATAGGATACGAATCCAGTAGCCGGATACAGTGTTGGCTACTACCTATAGAGCCTTATTTAGATCCCGCAATAATAAATACGTTTACTCTGCAGGAGCAGGCTCTTGTACCGACTCTTCCAGCTCGAAAAATTGTCTAATGCTATCCAGCGCTTGCTGTGCAAGCATCTCATTTTTCTCTTTTTTGTTACGGATTTTCTTTTCCGGTTTTGGCAAAAGACCAAAGTTGGCATTCATCGGCTGGAAATGATCTGGATCAGCATGGGTAATATAATAAGCCATACTGCCCAATGTGCTCTCTTGCGGCAGTTGAATTAATTCTTCGCCTTTAGCCAGACGAGCAGCATTCATCCCTGCGATCATACCGGATGCTGCAGATTCTACGTAACCTTCTACACCTGTCATCTGACCGGCAAAGAAAATACGCGGCTGACTCTTCAGCTGATATGTTGGCTCCAGCAGACGCGGAGAGTTGATAAAGGTATTACGATGCATAACACCATAACGAACAAATTCTGCATTTTCCAGACCAGGAATCATGGAGAATACACGGCGCTGCTCTCCCCATTTTAGGTGAGTCTGGAAGCCAACCATGTTGTAAAGCGTACCTGCTGCATTATCCTGACGCAGCTGTACAACTGCATAAGGCAGCTCTCCGGTATGCGGGTTAACCAGGCCTACCGGCTTCATAGGACCAAATAGAGCAGTCTGTTTGCCACGTTTCATCATGATTTCGATCGGCATGCAGCCTTCAAAATAAATCTCTTTTTCAAACTCTTTTAGCTGCGCCGTCTCTGCACCTACAAGAGCTTCATAAAACGCATTGAATTCCTCTTCGTTCATTGGGCAGTTCAGGTAAGCAGCTTCGCCTTTATCATAGCGGGAAGCCAGATAAACTTTATTCATATCAATCGAATCTTTTTCGATAATTGGTGCTGCTGCATCATAGAAATAGAAATATTCTTCACCCAGAAGGGATTGAATCTGCTGGGAAAGTGCTGGAGAAGTCAATGGACCTGTTGCAATCACAACAATACCGTCAGTTGGAATCTCCTGTACTTCTTCATTTAATACCGTTACCAGTGGATGATTATGCAGCGTTGATGTGATTTCTCCGGAGAATCCATCACGGTCTACTGCCAATGCGCCACCAGCGGGTACAGCATTACGGTCTGCCGATCCAATAACCAGTGAATTCAGCATACGCATTTCTTCCTTCATAACGCCAACCGCATTCGCAAGGGTATTGGAACGCAGCGAGTTACTGCATACCAATTCTGCAAACTGGTTTGTATGGTGCGCCGGTGTTTTTACAACCGGACGCATTTCGTATAATGTTACCGGTATCCCCTGACTGGCAATTTGCCAGGCCGCCTCGCTACCTGCTAATCCTGCACCAATCACGGTTACCTTTTGAAATTCTGACACAATTCAAAACCTCCTGCATATTACTGCTGTAAACAAACGAAAAACAGTACCGCTTCATTCGGAAAATTACGAAAAGAAGACTACTATTCCCAATCATTTATTCAAAGCTTACTATCTATTAGTATACGCTAAACTGCTGCCAAATTCTAATGCCTGCAGAGCAGACAGCATAATTAGCAGCAGCATACGATATTCCTATCAAGCAGCAACCGGACTCATTAATCGAGTTCGACCGCTTCGTTCTCATTTTCTTCAACCATTTCGGTATGGTCACATTTTGTACATTGCAATTTGACGCCCTGCTTGTTTCGTTTCTCCACCATCATCGATGTACATACCGGACATGGTTTGAGAGAAGGACGATCCCAGGATACAAAGTCACATTCCGGATAACGATCACATCCATAGAACACGCGGCCTTTTTTACTGCGACGCTCTACGACATGACCTTCATGACAGGTTGGACACGGTACGCCGATATCCTTGATAATCGGTTTGGTATTCCGGCAATCCGGGAATCCCGAACAAGCCAAAAACTTGCCGAAACGACCCAGTTTATATACCATGTGACGACCGCATTTGTCACAAATCTCATCCGATACTTCGTCTTCGATCTCAATTTCTTTCATTTCCTCTTCGGCTACTTCCAGACGTTTCTCAAAGGACTTATAAAAATCATGAAGTACATGTACCCAATCTTCCTGTCCTTCTCCTACATGGTCAAGATCCTGTTCCATATGTGCTGTGAACTCGGGATCGAGAATCTCGGGGAAAAACTCTTCCATTTGTTCAATGATCAGCTCACCCAGCTCGGTCGGCATAAATTTCTTTTCTTCGATAGCTACATATCCGCGTTTTTGAATTGTCTCCAATGTAGGCGCATACGTACTTGGACGTCCGATTCCGAGTTCTTCCAGCGTTTTTACAAGACGTGCTTCTGTATAACGTGGCGGTGGCTGGGTAAAATGCTGCTTGGGTTCAACATTATTTTTTTGCAGCTTGTCGCCTTTGGCAAGCGGTGGCAGGAATTTCTCGCCTTCTTCTTTGCCATCGTCATTGCCTTCCACATAGACTTTCATAAATCCAGGGAAGCGCACTTTGGAACCGGCTGCACGGAAATTGGCTGGACCCGCCGCAATATCAACAGATAATGTATCCAGTACAGCTGAAGCCATCTGGCTCGCTGCAAAACGTTCCCAGACCAGCTTGTACAGACGGAATTGATCACGACTCATATATTCTTTCACCGATTCGGGATCACGTACTGCCGAGGTAGGACGGATCGCTTCGTGAGCATCCTGTGCATTCGCGTTCTTTTTGGTATATTGACGAGGTTCTTCTGGAATAAAGTCGGCACCGTAGCGGCCGGTAATATACTCGCGAATCTCTTCCTGGGCGGAAACAGCGATACGCGTGGAGTCTGTACGCATATAGGTAATCAGACCAACTGTACCTTCTTTGCCGAGGTCAATTCCTTCATATAATTGCTGGGCTACAGACATCGTCTTGGCTGCGCGGAAGTTCAATTTGCGTGCAGCTTCCTGCTGCAGGGATGAGGTTGTAAATGGAGCGGCCGGATGGCGCAAACGTTCGCGTTCTTTGATATCGGTTACTTCAAATGCTGCATCGGCGATCGCCGTTAGCACTTCATTCACATCATCTTCACTGTGAAGCTCTTTTTTCTCACCGTTTAACTGGTTGAATTTGGCTTCAAAAGTAGTACCGTTAATTGTAAGCTGAGCGGTAATGCTCCAGTACTCTTCCGGTATAAACTCCGAAATTTCATTCTCACGGTCAATAATAATCTTTACAGCTACGGATTGTACACGTCCTGCAGACAGTCCCTTTTTAACTTTCTTCCATAATAGTGGACTGATTTTGTAACCTACCAGACGATCCAGTATGCGTCTTGCCTGCTGGGCATTAACAAGATCCATGTTAATCTGACGCGGTGTTTTAAAAGCATCCTTGACTGCCTGTTTGGTAATTTCATTAAATACTACGCGGCACATTTCGCCTTCTTGAACATCCAAGGCATGAGCCAGATGCCAGGCAATTGCTTCTCCTTCGCGATCCGGGTCAGCCGCCAGATAAACTTTTTTCACTTTTTTTCGTGCATCTTTTAATTCTTTTAGAACGGAACCTTTACCACGAATCGTAATATACTTGGGATCAAAATCGTTCTCCACATCTACACCGATCTGACTTTTCGGCAGGTCGCGGACGTGACCCATTGACGCTTTGACAATAAATTTGCTGCCCAGGTATTTACCGATTGTCTTCGCTTTTGCTGGTGATTCTACAATCACGAGTGAATCTGCCATCAGGTTCGTCCCCCTTTCTGTTATTCTATCTATAGTTTGCTTATATTAAGGTGTATATCGCACCAGAGCGTTGACTGATCTGTTTTTTTATGATTAAAGATAACAGAACCGTATGCAAAAGTCCAAAATCAAACTTCGATTGTAATTGAAGTTCATCGATATTTGCATCTCCCTGCTCCAATATAAGGTATATCGTTTTTTCATCTTCTGTCAAATAAGAAATATCTGACATTATGGCTGATGAGAGCTCTACAACTGCATCAGGATGTCCATTTTCTTCCTTTTTGTATGGATTATCACACCAATTCAAAAGAATTGAATCATATTCCTTTGTAATATCAGCAGCTTCGGTAACCAGAATAGCTCCTTGCTTTAGCAGCGCCAGCGTACCCTGACTTTTGGGAGAAGTTATAGGCCCTGGTACCGCAAAAACGTCCCGGTTGCTGTCCATTGCATAATCTGCTGTAATCAGCGAACCACTCCGTACATCTGCTTCGACCACTATAGAGCCATGGGACAGCCCGGCAATAATGCGATTGCGCTGTGGAAACAGTCCAGGAGAAGAACGTGTACCTATCGGATATTCGGATACAATCAGTCCACGTTCGGCAATTGTGTGATACAGGGAACGATTCTCCGGCGGATAAATGACATTGATACCTGTACCCAGTACTGCAATCGTATTCCCGTTTTTTTGGAGCACTGCTTCGTGACAGACACTATCGATGCCTCTCGCCATACCGCTGACTACTGTTACTCCACGCTCTGCCATATCGCCCGCCAGCAGCTCCGCTACCTTACGTCCATAGGCAGTTGGCACTCTTGTACCTACCATTCCGATACAAAATGATGAAAGTAATTCTTGTCTGCCTTTTGTATACAACACCCAGGGAGGTTGGGCGATTTCCTTCATTAATATGGGATACGCTTCATCCATGATAGTCATGATCTCTATGCCCTTATCATAATAAAGCGATAATCGTTCGCGTATACACTCTTCCTGCAGCTGGGCAGGCAATGACTGAGCAACTTTATCCGGCATGCCCAATCTCCGCCAGCGTCCGGCATCCCACTCCGGCAGTTCGCGCAGATCCGCATGTTGTTGTAGTATATCATAGATTCTTTTCCAGCCAATACCGGCTGCCTGGTGTAATCCTATCAGTACAGAACGTTCATCCAACACTATTGTTCATTCTCCTCTGTCAGGAGACAGACGTGACCATCTACTCCATTTAATCGTATGTCATTTAATATTGCAAGCGTTTACCCTGATATTTGCCGGATAACGCAAAGAAGCAACCCCTGTCTCTCTAAAGAGAATCAGAGGTTGCTTACCCTGTCACGAACGATATCCATTTACAGCTATTATAATGAAAAGAAAGACAGAAGTCTATCCCTGTTCAATAGCCGTTGTAATAGACAGTATTCATTGGATTAGTGAGTTGTGCACTCGCTCAACAAACCACGCTCTTCCAGTACTTCTACCAGTGTAGAGCCCATTTCGGATGGCGTTGGAGCAACTTTGACACCGCAGGATTCCAGCTTGGCAATCTTCTCGGCCGCTGTACCTTTACCGCCGGAAATAATAGCACCTGCATGACCCATACGTTTTCCTGGAGGCGCTGTTGCACCACCAATAAAGCCAACGACAGGCTTGGTCATATTTGCCTGAATCCACTCTGCCGCTTCTTCTTCTGCCGTACCGCCAATTTCTCCGATCATGATAACTGCACGGGTATCCGGATCTTCATTGAACATTTTGAGGATATCAATAAATTCGGAGCCTTTGACAGGATCGCCACCGATACCTACCGCGGAAGACTGTCCAATACCGCGTGTAGACAGTTGATGCACGGCTTCGTATGTGAGAGTACCACTGCGTGATACAACACCTACATAACCCGGCTTATGGATATAGCCTGGCATAATACCGATTTTGCACTCGCCCGGCGTAATCACACCCGGACAGTTTGGCCCGATCAATACAGTCTTTTTGCCTTCCATATAACGGGCAACTTTAACCATATCGAGCACAGGAATGCCCTCTGTAATACAGATAACGAGATCCAGGTCTGCATCGACGGCTTCCATAATGGAATCCGCTGCAAATGCCGGTGGAACGTAGATAACACTCGCTGTAGCGCCTGTTTTTTCCTTGGCTTCAACAACGGTATTAAATACCGGCAGACTCACTGTGGAACCATCTTCCAGTGTAATATCCACATTGGTTCCGCCTTTACCGGGTGTTACTCCGCCAACCATTTGAGTACCATAATCCAGGGCACCTTTGGTGTGAAATAATCCCGTTGAACCGGTGATACCTTGAGTGATCACTTTTGTGTGCTTATCTACAAGAATACTCATTGTCCAGTCACAGCTCCTATCACTTAATTTAGGTACTGGTGTTGTTTTATACCAGCGCTACGATCTTTTGCGCTCCATCTGCCATGGAGTCAGCAGCTACGATGTTCAGTCCCGATTCAGCCAGAATCTGCTTACCGAGATCAACGTTCGTACCTTCCAGTCTCACTACGAGTGGACGGTCCAGCCCGATTTGCTTGGCGGCTTCAACCACACCATTGGCAATAACGTCACAGCGCATAATTCCGCCGAATATATTAATGAAGATTCCTTTTACGTTTGGATCGGACAGGATGATTTTGAAGGCTTCAGTAACCTTCTCTGTCGTTGCACCGCCCCCTACGTCCAGGAAGTTGGCGGGTTCGCCGCCGTAGTATTTAATAATATCCATTGTTGCCATCGCCAGACCGGCACCGTTAACCATACAGCCGATATTGCCATCCAGAGCGATGTAACTCAGGTCGAATTTGGAAGCTTCAATCTCTTTTTCATCTTCTTCTTCCAGATCGCGCAGTTCCAGAATTTCCGGATGACGGAACAATGCGTTGGAATCAAAGTTCAGCTTGGCATCCAAAGCCATAACCTGACCGTCACCTGTTACAACCAATGGGTTGATTTCGGCAATCGAGCAGTCTTTCTCAACAAATGCTTTGTACAAGGACAACATAAATTGAGCTGCTTTGTTCACCAGCTTGGTAGGAATGTTAATAGCATAAGCAAGTTTGCGGGCCTGGAAAGCCTGCAGACCGACCGCAGGATCGACAGCTTCGCGGAAGATTTTTTCCGGCGTTTTCTCTGCTACTTCTTCGATCTCTGTGCCGCCTTCTTCAGAAGCCATTATGACCACTTTGCCAGTAGCACGGTCGATAACTACCCCTATGTAATATTCTTTTTGAATATCACAGCCTTCTTCGATCAACAGACGTTTGATTTCTTTGCCTTCCGGACCTGTCTGGTGGGTAACGAGTACCTTGCCCAGCAATTCCTGCGCATACGCACGAACTTCGTCTACGCTTTTGGCTACTTTGACGCCTCCGGCTTTACCTCTACCGCCAGCGTGGATTTGTGCTTTAACTACACATACCGCACTGCCCAGAGATTGTGCTGCTTCTACAGCTTCTTCCACCGTAAAGGCTACTTTGCCCTCGGGCACTGCCACTCCATACTGTTTAAGTACTTGTTTTCCCTGATATTCATGGATATTCATCTGGTAAATCCTCCTATCGACATGAATGCATTCCGGTCATATTGCCCGGCAAATCAATAACCTTTGCTATTGTAACATGTTTTTAAAACGCTTTCCTTAAAAATTTTACCATTTTAATCCACGATATGGAGAAAATCATAAGGAAGTAATTGCCTATGCTTAATATATCATGTATGCGTTAACAAAGTAAAAAAATAAAAATCCCTTTTAACAATTTCTGCTAAAAGGGATTCTGTATTTGCACAATCCTAGACTTGGTTTCCTTCAATAAATAAAAGATTATTTTTTGTTGGCTGCGCTATTCACGTTCGCTTGATGGATATTTTGCAGCAGCTGTTTGAACTCGGACAACAGCTCATCCAGCTTGTCTGTATTAATGCATGTTCTTTCTTTGATATCGTCCGGAATCGAGACTGCTTGTTGCTGCAAGCTCCAACCGGCTTCTGTCAATGTAATATGCACTTTGCGCTCATCTTCTGTAGAGCGTTTGCGGATAATAAGACCTGCTGCTTCCAGACGCTTGAGTAGTGGTGTCAGTGTACCGGAATCGAGATAGAGCGCATTACCCAATTCTTTCACTGTACATTCCTGCTGCTCCCACAGAACGAGCATAACAAGATACTGTGAATACGTAAGACCGAGATGATCCAGCAGCGGCTGGTACATTTTGGTCATCTCACGGGAAGATGCATAAATGGCAAAGCAAAGCTGATTGTCCAGCTTCAACTGGGGGTGCGGATATTCCTGAGATTGAGTGTCCATTCTATAATCACCTGCTTTTATATAATGAGTATTCTTAAATATGTTCCGAATTTTTATATACTAATAACCCGTCAGACACACTATGAATACTTGATTTTATTTAATGCTTAAACTCTATTCTATCACAAATTTAATTGCCTGACATTATTATTACGAAAAACATTTTACTTTTTATATTAATTGTGATAAATTTAATTTTGTAAAATAAAATAACGTAAAAGGTGGTAATTGATATGCTAAATATCCAACAAAAAATGTACGAGACTTCTGTAACAGCAATCGGTGGAAGACAAGGTTATGTTGAGTCCTCCAGTCCTGACCTGCGTCTTGACATTGCCACTCCAAAAGAAATGGGCGGCGCTGGTGGTGCCGGTACCAATCCCGAGCAGCTGTTTGCAGCCGGTTACTCCGCTTGCTTTGATAGTGCACTGAATATGGTAGCGCGTATGCAAAAAGTAAAACATGAAGGAACTCAAGTTACAGGAACCGTAAGCTTTGGTAAAGCTGAAGATGGCGGCTTTGCACTGGCAGTACGTCTGGATGTTCTTGTTAAAGGTATCGATCGCGATACAGCTTCCAAACTGGCTGAAGAAGCACATAATGTATGTCCTTATTCCCGTGCGACACGCGGTAATATTGCTGTCGAAATTAACGTTCTGTAATTCAACTTGTCCCCTTTTGATTCTTTCCTTCCCCCAAGGAAAAAATTCTGATTTGAACGGCTTATATAAATATAATGATGCAAGAAGCAGCTTCCCCCGGCTGCTTCTTTTTTTGGATTATACACCGCGTGATTAGCCTCTCTGCATAAAATGATCTCTGTAATACATTAATTTTGGATGTTTATGATATCGTATACATTACTGTTATATCAGCTTTTTCAATCTTGAAAGGACAATCAAACAAGTCCATGCTTAATGTAAGCTACGTGTCAAAAGTTGTCTGACGGTGTATGTATGGTTATAATGAAAATTGCTTTGCACCTTTCATTGCTTGCGGTTATTCCATTTTCATTTGCAGAGAATGAATACCCCTGCCCATTATTACAACAACAGGAGGTCAATTATGAAACTGAAAGTGACTACACTCTTACTCGCAATTACTGTCGTTGCAGCGACCGGCTGTTCCAAGGCAAATGAATCTACGCCTGCACCTGCTACCGGGTCGACGACTACGACCGAACAGGGCACCACAGACACGACCGCTACGGATAACAAGGCAGCTGACGAGCAAGGAACTGCTACCAACAATGCGACCGACACTACAGCAACAGATAACAAATCGTCTGAATCTGATAGCTCGACTGATTCCGCGAACAAAGCTGCTGCTACCGATATGACTACCAAAGAAGTAGCTGCTGTTATCAAAAAACAGGGTATCGATCTGGTAGCTGAGCCGGATGCGGCTGGCAAATGGGTATTGAATGGTGTGAAACCGGATCGCTATGTAACTACCAAAGATCCGAAAAAAACCGAGCCTGTATCCATCTATGTTTTCAAATCTGAAGATGACCTGAAAAAAGGTCTGGAAGATCTGAAAACCCAGCAAAACGGTATTCCTTTTAAAAAGACGGAATATACCAAAGGTAATGTACTGGTAATCTATTGGTTTAATCCGGATCTGAATGATGGTAACGTAGACAAAGGGACTTTGGATGCCAAACTGTCCAAAGCTGTGGAGAGCTTGTAATAGCTGCTCTATTCTGCTTATATAATGGTAAAAAGACTGGCGCGATTGGCGCCAGTCTTTTCGATGTATGGATATAGAACAAATGATGCTAATCATATACCCTATCATTTCACGTGTATTGCTATTTTTTGTATACGGCTAGAGTGTAATAACATTATGATTTTCGGCTGCCTGTGAACGGATTTATCTCATAAGTCAAATCGCGTCCGGCTTCTTTTTCTTCTGCATGAATACGTTTACCGATAGCCATAATATACAGCGCATTCGCTGCTTTGGCCAGGCCGGACAGAATATGAACAACTATCTCCATTATGCTCTCCTCCTCATGCTGCATTTCTAAATAAACTTGTCGCTTTTATTATCCGGTATAATCCCCTTTACCGCTAATCTCGTCCGCCTGTAAAAGGGTTAATCTCATGGGTGAGGTCACGACCTGCTTTTTGTTCTTCATGATGAATCCGTTTGCCAATAGCAATTTTGTTCCAGATCAGAGGACCACCAATCGCTATCATAAAAACAATAAGCCAAAATAATTCCATATCTATCATTCCTTTCCTGATAATCACCAAAATGATAAAAGAAAGAGTTATGACCCTATACGGAACAAACACAGGTTAGTTTCATAAAAATGGAAATTCAATCTGCTTCACAGTATTTCCATTCATCTTCCGGCATCTCGTATTCATCCGAAGAGAAACGTTCTTCCTTGAAAGGATCAGCTATATTATGGAATCCGTGATTTTCCCAGAACCCTCTTCGATCCTCTTTCATAAATTCAATCCCGCGAATCCATTTTGCACTTTTCCAGAAATAAAACTGTGGAACAATCAGACGTAGTGGCCAACCATGTTTGGCAGTTAGAGGCTTGCCATCATAATTCCAGGCCAGCAATACATCGTCTTTCATCAGTTCTTCAAGTGCTACATTGGTCTCATAATCAGGATCGGCATGAATCATGACATAACGAGCTTCCGATTTGATCTTCATCTGCTGAACCAGATCAGAGAATCGGACTCCTTCCCAGGGGGTATCAAATTTAGACCAGCGTGTCACACAGTGAATATCGCTCACTGTACGGGTAATCGGCATATCCTGAAGCTGCTCAAAAGTAAAAGTACGCTCCTCTTCGACTTCACCAAAAATCCGCAGATTCCATTGACTCAGATCATATTCAGGGACCATGCCTTCATGCAATATCGGAAAACTGTCGGTCAGTGTCTGTCCTGGTGGCAGACGGCGCTGAAGCTCCTCGTCCAATAAGGGTTTATTGGGAACACGTGCATTTTTTAGACGTTCTGCTTTATTAGACTGCATTGAACTGTCTCCTTTCTTCTAGTATGTTTTATATTAAACATTCGATAACCAAATAGAAAGGGTTTTGATGATGCTTTTTATTACCAAAAAAATGGTGACCAGATCCGCCGAAGCATATCTGCAACCGGATATGCGTATATGCTATGCCAAGTCCCAAAGTCTTGCTTCTGTAACCAATCAGGCTGTTTTGCTTCTCAACCAGGATAAATTTGTTATTATTTTTCTTACATTATTCACTTCAAAAGTTGCTGCTGTCTTTGAATTTGCTACAACGGATCTGCTAAATCAGAAATACCGTTCCGGGCCCTCACTTGCTTCGGTATGGTCATTTGACGCGGGTGGACAGCACTGGAGATTTTTAATTACTAAGGTTATTCTTCCGCTTGGTTCGATGCAGGGAGATTTCCTGGAATTTTTGGAACAGCATATACTGGAATAACAACAATACGCAGCAAAGATTCTACTTTTTGCGATCCAGCTGGCGGTACTGTATTGCTTCGGCAATATGTACGGCTTCGATCTGTTCTTTCTCCTCCAGATCAGCAATCGTGCGAGCCAGCTTGAGTACACGATCTCTCGCACGCATACTCATTCCCAGCTGTTCAAAAGCTGCTTCCAGCAGCAGGTTCGCATCTGCTGCCAGATGCGTATGCTCTCGCAACCAGCGACCGGACAGCTGGCTATTCCACCGAATACCAAGACCGGAATACCGTTTGAGCTGACGTTCGTGGGTGCGATGTACAATCTCTCTCATGCTAGCCGAATCATATCCATCCGGCTGAAATCCTTCGGACTGCTGCCAATCACGCTCGCTTGGACGCGGAACTTCAATCTGCAGATCGATCCGGTCCAGCAACGGCCCGGATATTTTGGCGCGATAGCGGGCAATCTGGGCATCGCTGCATGTACATTGATGTACTGGATGATGACTCCCCAGATATCCGCATGGACATGGATTCATCGAACCAGCGAGTAGGAAATTCGCCGGGAAAGTAAACACGGCTCTGGCGCGGCTGATTTGTACTTCGTGGTCTTCCAGCGGCTGTCGCAGTACTTCAAGCACCGCTCTTGGAAATTCAGGCAGTTCATCAAGAAACAATATGCCCTGATGAGCCAGACTCACTTCACCAGGTTTGGGAATACTGCTGCCGCCTATCAAGCCAGCAACAGTAATACTATGATGCGGTGACCGAAAAGGACGGCTAGTAATCAGACCAGCTGTACTATCTTTAAATTTGCCAGCCACGCTTAATATTTTGGTGACTTCAAGAGCTTCCTCTTCGGTTAGTGTAGGCAAAATAGTAGGCAGACGCTTGATCAGCATCGTCTTGCCTGTACCGGGAGGACCAAGCAGCAGAATATTATGCATCCCCGAAGCAGCAATCATAAGCGCCCGTTTGACATGCTGCTGACCAAATACATCGGCATAGTCTTCATATGTCGGTGTTACCGATTGGCGATGCTGCTGAATATGAGAGCGACTCCGTAATAGAGGCTCCAGATCAACCAGCTTGCGCGGATCGGATTTTTTGATTGTAAAAGATTGCTCTGGAGAACATGGATCTGAATTGGTCTTTGATTGCGTAACTTCGGTAGTTTGGTGTTGTACCTTTTTGACCAGTATAGGGGGCTGTCCCGGTACGCCCATTTTAAAAGTTTCTATACCTGTCTGTGTATCCGGCTTGTCTGCAGGCTGATGATTCAGCTCACTAAACAGCTCATTCATATGTCTGACCCCATATACACGTATCCCCTCTACAAGCGAGGCTTCCATAGCGTTATCTGCGGGCAGAATCACCGAGGTCAACCCATGCTGCTTGGCAGCGTCCACCATGGACAGGACGCCAGGTACAGGACGAAGCGCACCATCCAGAGCGAGCTCGCCGATAAGCAGCATATTCTCCTGATCCGGGAAAATAATCTGATCACTGGTAGCCAGTATTCCCATCGCAATTGCCAGGTCAAAAGCCGATCCTTCCTTTCTCAGATCAGCAGGAGCCAGATTGATAGTAACCCGCTGGGAAGGAAAAATAAACCCGCAATTCTTGATCGCTGACCTCACCCGCTCGACCGATTCCCTAATCGCTGAATCCGGCAGACCAATAATGGATACCATAGGCAGACCATTGGAGAGGTCTGTCTCCACTTCTACTCTTACACCATGAATACCTTGAAGACAGGCACTGAACAATTTGCCATACATAACAAAAACACCCTTTCTGTATACGTTTCTCTGTCAATGTGCAGAAATGTATTACAAACGGGTGCTTCCACATTTTGTATTCAAAATTTATAATTTTTAATTTATGATGATTCCAGCCCGATCACTGTATGATCTAATAGGCTGTTCTATCTGTATCTCTCTTTTTGTCTCTATTTCATTGTCTATCTGTATCTGCATGCCAAATTTGGTGAGTACAATATTCACCTGGCTTTATTAAAAAGCTTCTATAATATGTTCCAGTTCGGTTACCTGATAAGCCGAATTCATCTGGATACTGATCACGTCATAGCGAAATCGTTGATGGTGTTGATTCATACAATGTGCATATACTTCGGCTGTCTCGCGTACCTGACGCTGCTTGCGCCAGTCGACCGATTCCGCTGCAGTACCATGTGTTATGCCACTTCGGCTACGTACCTCCACAATAACAATCACACCATTTACAGCAGCAATAATATCCAATTCACCACTGCGACAGCGCCAATTTCTGGTCAGAATCTCGTATCCCTGCTGATCCAGATAATAAGCAGCCGTATCTTCTGCAATCCTACCTTTGAGCTTCCTATTATCCTGTCGTTCTTCCTGCTGCTCATCACGAGCCGTACAAGCTGCAGCTATGTTTGGAGCCGTATCCGATACATCCCATTTATTCATAGCTCTCACCAAATATCCAGACCCGAAGTAAAATTCTTGTCGGCCCGATAAATAAAAGTCAGAATCTCGGCGACCAGATCATACAGCTCCCCAGGAATCTGCTGATCCAGATCCAGCTTGGATAATACTTCAACCAGTGCTGCATCTTCCTGAATGTCTACACCGGCTTCCTGAGCTTTTTCTAGAATGGTCTCAGCGACTCGTCCGCGTCCTTTGGCCACAACGATAGGCGCTTCACTCTGGGAAGGATCATACTTTAGGGCAACAGCACGCTTGCCTATAAACGAATTGTCTTTGGGCTTATTCATATTTTCATATCCACCCCTTTATATTCGGGAGGCGCATACTGATCCAGCAGTCCTGAACTGTTCATACCCGTATCGTCTCCAGCCGAACGAACAGGAAGCCCTGCAAACTGCAGAGACAGCAGCTGATATCCAAGTGAACCAATCGCATCAGCGACTTCCTGTTTTTTGCTTTCTATTAATGGAGCCAACTGCTCCAGATCATTATGCACTTTGAGCGTGACGATCTTGTCCACTACATGGACATCCAGCAGTGTAGGTCCCAGCATTTTCATATCCAGATCAAACCATAGACGACAATTGGAAGCATCCAGCTCACCCTTGGCTCCTCTGCGAGATTGAATCTGCACCGAAGCCGTTTCCTGTCCGTCGGGTCCGTTAAAAGGCACAAACATGGTCACCTGGGCAAAAGGAGCGGTGCGGTCTGTGTTAAGCAGCAGCTGCTGACCGGTAAGTTGCTGAACCATCTGCTGAGCGGCATCTTTGAGAGCAGGAGGTACATCATCTGCCGCTGTGAGTTGAAGCAGCAGACCTTTAAGTGTGTCCTGTGCCTTGGCAAGTGTATCTTCAGCAGACTGGATAGCAGGCTGCGCAATCTGCGAAGCATCCGGTTGAGTAATATCACCAGTCAATAGTGTACGATCCTGTACATGCAGAGGACCAGGATGCTGTGTAGAAGTTGGAATGGATGCTGCAGAAGGACTATTTATAGCTGGTGGTTGTGGTGCCGTTGGAGCATCGGGCAAGTCCGGAACTGCTGGAATCGGCGATTGATTATTAACAGGCGTATTGCCGGACGACAGTGAAGCTGCTGCACTGCTCGCAGTCCCTGATGGAATAGGTGCTCCTGTACTAACAGGCATGGATTGGCGAGGGTCGACACCTGGTTGCGGTGCAGTAGTATTAGCAGGCATACCGGAAGATGCTGCTGTCCCTCCCTGAGCTTCTGTAGCTGCGCCAGCAGATGCCGCTGTTAAAGTAAGTGCTGCCCGTACTGTCTGCTGTTCATATTCTGCTCCGAGTAGTTTCAGAACTTGTCCTACCCATGGAGCAGAGGTCGGCTTAGGCTGTGCTGCAGTTGATTGCGAAGGTACAGAACTGCCTGCGCCAGGCGCTGCTGGCTCTGATTTGTTCTGATTAGACATAGCTGGTTGAGCGACTGTATCCGCTTCTTGCGCTACTGGAGCAGTCTGCGCAGTGGCAACGTTATTTTGCAAAGGAATATCCTGCTCTACGTTCTGCGGAACCAGACTATTGATCTGCTGCAGTACATTTTGAATCTTATTCAGCAGTACGGTAGTTGTATTCCCTGCATTGGCTGGTGTATTCAAAGTCTGGCCCGCCGTCGCAGCAGATGTTGATACATTGGCATTGGCAGAAACTGGAGTATCAGACATGGCAGACGAAGGAGCAGACGCAGAAGTGGCAGTGTTCGGGTTGGCTGCCGGATGGGCCGTTGCTCCACTTCCTGGGGAAGTCTGCGGAGAAACACCTGCCTTGAGCTGGCTTTCTATAGATTGCAGCATATTACCGAGTGTTTCATGCAAGGGAGGACCAAAAAGGGCCTGATGCAGTCCTGCAACGCTCTGACCGGTAACCGGCAATCCTTTTTGGACAGCTACTGCTGCGGCTTTTACCCATTCTCCTACCGGCACCGAATCCGGTTTTTGCGCGAGTGAAGTCTGTATATTTTTTACGTTATCGGCTGTCAAAGGTATGCCGGAAGCACGCATCTGAGTAATCATCGCCCGATTATCCTTGGTATCCGGAAGACTGAACGATTCCAGCAATTCGCCCATAGAAGCGGCAGGCAGTGGCGTATTCTGGTTGCCGGCTACCGGCTTGAGAACAGGCATGCCATCTTTGCCCGGAGGCTGAACCTGCAGCATGGTCGTTTCTCCCTGTTGAAGCGGTGTCTCCAGTTTGGCACGTACTTTGACACCCTGAATCTGGATAACAGCTTCCTGACCATCATCCGACACACTGCTGACTACTCCGCGGACCACCTGACCTTCTTTTAATTCCATTTGTTTGGCTTCCCCGGGCTTGACATCACCCATCATCCCACGGAATAGTGATCCGATATTCATTATCTGGCCTCCTGTCTGTATTTTTAAATTTAAGAACGAAGATTATCCGCTGGTGCTATGTATATTCGCTCCGGATCTATCTTCTTTTTATATTTATCGGTTCAATTCCTTATTCTGATAAGCCATTATGCCATATAAAGATATATACAAAAAGAACCCGATCTCTGTAAAAGATTCGGGTTCTTCCCTAACCGTGTCTGCGATAGTATATGCAAATCGTAACCGATTTAGTACGGTAAATCAACTATTTCCTGCTGCAGCTTTGGGATAATCAAAAAAGAGTTGGTTGTTCCAGCAGCAAATTGCCCAAAAAGCTGCGGCGATGCAGCGGTGTTACTCCAAGCTCCAGAATGCGTTCCCGATGCAGTTTGGTCGCATAGCCTTTGTGACCTGCAATTCCATAGCCTGGATACTGTTCTTCCCATTCTCCGGCACACAGTCGATCGCGTGTCACCTTGGCAATGATGGAAGCAGCTGCAATACTATGGCTATTCGCATCCCCTTTAATAATACTCCGCTGGGGAATCGGCATATCTACCGTTTCGGCATCCACCAGAATATAATCGGGTGTTACCGTCAGTTGCTCCAAAGCTATCTTCATCGCCAGACGTGCAGCCTGCCGGATATTGATCTCGTCAATAACAGCAGCACTCACATGACCTACACCTACAGCAAGCGCCTGCTCCATAATCTGCGTATAGAGCTGCTCTCTCTTTTTGTCAGTGAGTTTTTTGGAGTCATTTACCCCTTCGATGATCAGCTCCTGCGGCATAATAACAGCAGCAGCTACAACATCACCGAACAGGCAGCCTCGGCCTACTTCATCGACACCGGCAATATGTCCATAGCCTGCTGACCAGCATTCACGTTCATAGTTCAACAGTTCAGACATGATAGGATCCTCCAGTCATTTATGGAGTCTCCATAGAGATACGGCCCATTTTGCCGGCACGGAATTCACGCAGGATGACTTTGGATGCTTTCTCCAGATCGACACGTCCGCCGCTCATCAGACAACCGCGTTTACGGCCGATTTCTTCCATAATTTCGACGATATCATTTGGATTATCCAGATCCTGTGGTGCTTCCGACAGTTCAAAGCGCTCCGCGATATTTTTCCAGTAATATTCGCAAATATACTTCATCCCGTAATAGGCTACATCTTCCACATTGAGGATTTCTTCACGGATAGCTCCGGTTACGGCAAGACGATATCCAACAGTCTGGTCTTCGAACTTGGGCCACAAAATCCCCGGTGTATCGAGAAGTTCCATCTCCGTACCGATTTTGATCCATTGCTGGCCTTTGGTTACACCTGGACGGTCACCGGTAGCAGCAATACTTTTACCGGCAAGCCGGTTGATCAGCGTCGATTTACCTACGTTTGGAATACCTACGATCAATCCGCGCATAGGGCGTTGATTCATCCCTTTGGCTGCACGTTTATCCCGCTTTTCTTTGAGCAGCAGCTTGGAGCGTTCAGGAATTTCTTTAATTCCATAACCGCTGGCTGCATCAAGAGGCAGTACCTCATGACCTTGTTTTTTGAAATATTCTACCCATAACGAGGTGATTGCCGGATCAGCCAGATCTGCTTTATTCAAAATAATCATTCTTGGCTTGCCCTGCAAAATCTCGTCAATCATCGGGTTGCGGCTGGATAACGGCAGACGCGCATCCACCAGCTCAATAACCATATCGATCAGCTTTAGCTTGTCCTCGATCTGGCGTCTTGCTCTTGTCATATGTCCGGGAAACCATTGAATGGTCACAGGTTTTCCCCCTAACTTCGTAAATTAATTTTGTGCAGTTGGTGCATCCTGATCGATCCATTCCGCATTGCTAAGCGGCCAGAAGATCACGTCAGCCCGTCCAATAATGTCTCCCAGCGGTACATAACCGATCATGCGGCTGTCCTGGCTGTTAGAGCGGTTGTCTCCCATTACAAATACATAGCCCTGTGGCACTTTGCCGTCCGGCAGCTGCTCTGTCGGGAAGTTGTTGATATTATAATCGCTTCCCTGGGCATGTGCATTATCGATGGCAGCCTGAATATACGGCTCACTCATCACTTTCCCGTTTACTGTCAATGTATCTCCTTCGACCTTGACAGTATCTCCACCAACAGCGATTACCCGTTTGATAAAGTCGCGGTGCTGGGACGGAACTTTGAGTACGACGACTTCACCCGGCTTGGGATCACGAACGTCATACAAAATCTTGTTTACAATAACCCGTTCGCCAGTATGGAAATTAGGCTGCATCGAAGGCCCATCCACAATAAAAGGCTCAAACAGGAACCAGCGGATCACGATCACGAGCAGCAAAGCTACAACAATCGCTTTGATCCATTCTTTGGCTTCGCTCTTCTTTTTGGGAGGAACGGCTGTGGTCTCGGAGATATTGCCTCCGTTAGTTGGTTCCTGAACTTCCGCAGACGACGCTGCTTCCGCTTGATTGTTGGCTTGTTTTGAGTCTTGCTCCATAGATATGCCTTCTTTCCTGGTTGAATTGGCGCTTTGTATATGTACCATCCGGTAACAAGCAGGAAAATTCCCGGATGTTGTTACCAAGTACCTATACGATATCCTCTATCTATTTTACACACAATTTTGCAAAAACCAAATTTTGAAATAAGCTATTTGTCAAGCATTACTCCTGTTTTTGCATTTTAGCCAGGCAGCCTTTGAAAATGATACAAAAAATCCCGTCTGCCGTCTTCCTGCAATCTGCAAAATAAAAACAGTACAACTACCAATGCAGTAACGAATATCCTAATACGCAAGCAATATCGTTGAAACATGGAAGAGGTCTGCATTTCTGCAAATCGCTTGTTCAAGACGGTCTGGCGGAATGGTAACTTCCTTATAATCAAGCTGTAAATATGCTGTAAAAACAACGAAAAGGGCTTGTATGACCAAGCCCTTCTCTTCCGTATTCTCTGTAAGGATTAACGGCGCAATTCTTTAATTCTCGCTGCTTTACCGCGCAGTTCACGAAGATAGTACAGCTTCGCACGACGCACTTTACCACGGCGAGCCACTTCGAGTTTATCAATTTTAGGAGAGTTTACTGGGAAAGTTCTTTCCACACCTACACCGTAAGAAATTTTACGAACTGTAAAAGTCTCACTGATGCCTCCACCTTGACGTTTAATTACTACACCTTCGAACAACTGAACGCGTTCGCGGGTTCCCTCAATTACCTTAACGTGTACTTTCAAAGTATCACCAGCACGGAAATTAGGAATATCCTTGCGCAGTTGATCTTGAGTAATCGCCTGAATGATATTCATCTATGACTCCCTCCTTCCACACAGATGTTCTTGCGACTCAGGAAGACCTTTTGTCTTCTCATCATTGTCTGCAGAGGACCACCAGATTCACACAACATTCGAATCATACCATACATTGATAGCTGCTGACAATACTTTTTTGAAGGATCATCAGCTTTATTTTATACTTAGCCAAAACGTTCCTGCAGCAGCATTTTTTTCAGTTCACTCAGCCGCTGAATCTCATCGCTATAGCGGTTATAACCGACTCGATCAGACTCTTGTATATTCAGGCGGGCACTTTTTTTGTTATCTACCATTCGCTCCAGCAGCTTGATCACTGTATTGCGGCCTGCATAATCGGCAATAAAATACTTTCTGCGTTCATCGGCATGAATATACAATAAATATTTAAACTCGGGCAGCAGTTGACCGATAATTTTATCTGCATCCTGATCGTTAAAATCCTGGTGCAATACAGACGCGTAACCCTGGCTGCGCAGATCACTGCCCAGCTGTTGTACCCATCCTGTTGGATGACCGGTTACTTCATTCGAATTCGACATTTTCCAGACTCCTATCTTATCACCTTGCCAGTAGGGTTACCGCGTTAATTCCGGTATGAACTGCTCTAGAAAAAAACATGTTATACAAGCATTTTATTTATTGTAAAAAATGGATATCGATACAGTATGCCTGGGCTTTAACCGACAAAAACAGGTCATGTCCTACAAAGACATAGCCCAGCGTATTATTCTCTTTATTCACTTCCCGGTAGACAGCGGGCGGATCACTGGCGACATCCATATAAGCAGCAAGCCCTGATTCCCTGTCGGTGCAATACATAGAATGAAAACCCGAAAAACTGAAATTCGCTATGCGATAACCCGAATGATTATATTCTTTATCAGGAATTTGCAGTTCATCCTCTACGTTATATAAAGAAAGCCATTTACTGATATCCGACTGCCTGATTTCTTTTCCCATAAAGATCATAAACGATACTTTCAATCCATATTCATCGTAACAAAAAAGCGGATCACTGCAGCTTTCAATTTTCCATGAAAAATCAATCTTTTGCAGTTCGTTCATGATTACACCTGCCCTGCTACCAATCATATAATTACATAAAGTCCGTTATTCCGCTGTTTCGGACTGATTATTCTGGAGGGCAAGCCAGCGGCGCTCCGCTGCTGTCAGCTCTGCCTGCTCCAATAGATCGGGACGACGCTGCAGAGTACGCAGCAGTGACTGCTCGCGCCGCCATTTCTCTACATTGGCATGATGCCCAGACAGTAATACATCCGGCACCTTCATACCACGGAACTCGGCTGGGCGCGTATAATGAGGATATTCGAGCAGACCGGTACTGAACGAATCGGTTACCGCGCTGCTCTCATTGCCCAGTACACCAGGCAGCAAGCGTACAACGCTGTCTACAACCGTCATAGCCGGGATTTCGCCGCCAGTTAGCACATAATCACCAATCGATAGCTCATCCGTAACAAGATGCTCACGGATCCGCTCATCATAGCCTTCATAATGTCCGCAAATAAAGATCAGATGCTGTTCACGTGACAGCTCTTCTGCCTTTTGCTGTGTAAATGTCTCACCCTGTGGACACATCAGGATAATGCGCGGCTTCGCATCCGATGACACGCTGCTATCAACCGGAGAAGATACAGATGCTTGTTCCCCGGATACGTCAGACGACAGCTGCTTTTGCGCCAGCAAATCTTCTACCGCAGCAAAAATCGGGTCCGGCTTCAATACCATCCCTCCGCCTCCACCATACGGTGTATCATCGACCGTACCGTGCTTGCTGGTGGAATAAGTACGGAAGTTGACCGCATTCAGCTCTACTATCCCTTTATCCGCCGCTTTACCCAGAATGCTGGAACCAAACACACCAGCAAACATTTCCGGAAATAAAGTCAGTACATCAATCTTCATCATTCCAGCAGGCCTTCCATCACATGAATAGTGATCTTCTTGTCCTCTACATTGATGTCCAGCACCACATCATGAATATAAGGAATTAAAATATCTTTGCCTTTTGCCGGTTTTACTACCCATACATCGTTCGCACCGGGAGTCAGGATCTCGGTAATTACACCCAACGACTGTCCCTCGTCGGTAACCACTTCACATCCGATGATCTCATGGAAATAATATTCATCTTCTTCCAGATCGACCGTATCGTTTTTGGATACTTTCAGCACCCAGCCTTTATATTGTTCCACTTCATTGATATTTCCGAATCCTTTGAAGCGGATTACATACATATTTTTTTGCAGACGGGAGGTTTGCACTTCAACCTGCTGGCTGGCACCTGTTTCTTCATTGATCATTTGCAGTTTGTTGCCTGGTGCAAAGCGTACTTCGGGAAAATCCGTATTCGGATATATTTTGAGTTCTCCACGAATTCCGTGAGTATTAACAATTTTGCCTACCATTAACCATTGTTCTGACATTTCGTTCTCCTTTGCTTTCTCCAAGATATGATTGTTATTATAACCTGCCTGACGCAGATGGGACTATAACCTGTTGTCTTCTAATGTCTTTATTGTTGCAAAAAATGTACGAAAAAAGGCTAGGATTCCTCCTAACCCTTTTTCGTATATTTTTAAGACATTATATCAACGGTAACCCGTTTATGTGTCTTAACTGCTGCAGAGGTAACAACGGTGCGAAGGGCCTTGGCGATACGTCCCTGCTTGCCGATAACTTTACCGGCATCGTCCGGATGGACGCTAAGTTCATATACGATCAAGTTATCCTTCTCCACCACGTTTACCGACACATCTTCCGGATGATCTACCAGAGCCTTAGCAATAACCATTACTAATTGTTCCATCGTTGACCCTCCATGTGCCCCGCTGGTTAACCCAGCCGCTGTCAGCTATTATTTTTGGTGTTTAAGCTCGTGAAATTTTTTCATCACGCCCGCTTTGCTAAGCAAGTTGCGAACAGTGTCAGAAGCTTGCGCTCCGTTTTGAAGCCATTTCAAAGCTTTTTCTTCATCAATTTTAGTTACAGATGGTTCTGCAACTGGGTTGTAAGTACCGATTTCTTCGATAAAACGTCCATCACGAGGAGAACGGGAATCGGAAACAACGATACGGTAGAAAGGCGCTTTGTGAGCACCGATACGTTTCAGACGAATGCGTACTGCCAAGAGAATTCACCTCCTTCAAATAATTCACACTTCTATTTTACAGCTAAGCTGTTAAAATCCATTGTGCACAGAGCTTTGTAATCGGCGCTGCCGTTCCATTTCCTTAACGGAATGGGAACTTCATGCCTCCGCCGCCTTTGCTCAGCTTCTGCATTTGTTTCATCATTTTGTTTTTGCCGCCTTTGGCGCTTTTCGGATCCATCATATCCGAGAATTGCTTCATCATGCGACGCATCTCATCAAATTGCTTGATCAGACGGTTTACTTCGGCTACGGAGGTTCCGCTGCCTGCTGCAATCCGTTTGCGTCGACTGTGATTAATCACTTCCGGATGCTGTTTCTCCTGCACCGTCATCGAATGAACAATTGCTTCGATCCGGCCCACCTGCTTGTCATCGACTTGCAGATTTTGTGTTTGTTTCATTTTGCCCATACCGGGCAGCATATCCATAATCTGATCCAGCGGACCGAGCTTTTTGACTTGATCCATCTGCTCCAGGAAATCCTCGAACGTGAACTCGGCGTTGCGCATTTTGCGCTCCATTTCCTTGGCCTTGTCCTCGTCGATATTCAGCTGGGCTTTCTCGATCAGGGAGAGCATATCACCCATACCGAGGATACGGGATGCCATACGTTCCGGATGAAACACTTCCAGTGCATCTAGCTTTTCACCCAATGTAGCGAACTTGATTGGGCAGCCGGTTACTGCTTTGACAGACAATGCGGCACCACCACGGGTATCGCCGTCCAGCTTAGTCAGTACTACACCAGTCAGCTGCAACTGATTGTTAAAGTTCTCAGCTACATTTACAGCATCCTGACCTGTCATTGCATCAACAACGAGCAGTACTTCGTCGGGATTGGTTAATTCATGAATCTGGCGAAGTTCATCCATCAGCGCTTCATCGATATGAAGACGACCAGCGGTATCAATAATCACATAATCATTGTTGTTAGTCTTCGCTTCCTGAAGAGCCTGACGTGCGATCTCTACTGGACTGGTCTGATCACCCATCGAGAAGACGGGAACTTTGATCTGTTCACCGAGTACCTGCAGCTGCTTGATCGCAGCCGGGCGATAAATATCGCCTGCTACCAGAAGTGGACGATGGTTCTGCTTTTGCAGCATTCGTGCCAGCTTGCCGGAAGTGGTTGTTTTACCCGCGCCCTGCAGACCAACCATCATGATCACGGTTGGTGGCTTGGTTGCCTTGGCCAGCTTGGACTGCGTACCGCCCATCAGTTCAGTCAATTCTCTGTTTACGATATCGATGATGACCATGCCCGGCGTGAAGCTTTCCATGACTTCTTTGCCGACTGCTTTTTCTTTGACTTTGGAAATGAATTCCTTAACGACTTTGAAGTTAACGTCTGCTTCCAAAAGAGCCAGTCGTACTTCACGCATTGCTTCAGCTACATCTTCATCGGATACTTTACCTTTACCACGAAGTTTACTGAATACATTTTGCAGCCGTGTCGTCAATCCTTCAAATGCCATGTGTCCTCACCTCGCTTTCATTTCATTCTTCGATAAGCTGTATCGACAGCAGAATCAGTGTCGTCTGCCGTATTTTGTTGCAGTTGTACATTTATATAGTATACCGCATCCGGTTATGTAGTACTAATCCGGTCCTGCGAGTGTATCATTGTCGATCGGATTACAGTCGGTCAATGCTTTCCAGATGATCCATAATCTCTAGCGCTTCTGCCTGATGATGTTCATCCAGTCCGCTCTGATGAAGCGTTGCTTTGAGCTTCTCCAGTTCTTTGGCCCGCTGATAATGCTTGTCCATCAGTCCAAGCTTTTGTTCGTACATTTCCAGAACCTGTTCCGCACGCTTAATGTGCTCATATACTGCCTGACGGCTGATATTGAACTCGGCTGCAATCTCGCCAAGGGAATAGTCATCATGGAAATAATATTTAAGGAACATTTGCTGCTTTTCGGTCAGCAGCAGTTCATAAAAATCAAAAAGTAAATTAATCCGGTTCGTTTTTTCGAGCCGATTCTCCTGACTCATCCGGGACACTCCCTCCGTCAAGGAAAAACACTTTACAGCACATCAACGTTTTATATCATATCGAAAATAAAATAAGATGTCAAGCATTTTACCTTAACATTTATTCATAAAAAAATCCCGCTTGTTTTAGCGGGATTTTGTGTCATATAAATCAAGGGATACAAGCTCCTAAGATAAGGTGAAAATACCTAGGAAACCGGCTTGTTACCATTATTAAAACTGTTTTTTAACGAAGCGGCAACAGGTAAAAAAGTACGGCAAAGAAATGAAGAATGCTGCCAGCCAATACAAACAGATGCCATACCGCATGATGAAAAGGAAATCCGCGCCATACATAAAACACGGTACCCAGCGTATACATCAGGCCACCAGCAATCAGCAGTGCCATGCCTCCTGGCGCAAGTGACGCCGTAAGAGGTCCCCATGCGATTACAATAAGCCATCCCATCAACAGATAAAAAATAGTCGACATAAACAAGAATCGCTTAACAAAATAGGCTTTGAATGCACATCCAAACAATGCAATCGCCCACACAACTCCGAAAATGCTCCAACCGAGCGTACCTTTAACAGCAAGCAGCATAAATGGTGTATAGGTTCCTGCTATAAACAGATAAATGGCTGAATGGTCGAAGATTTCGAATAAATCCTTGGCTTTTCCGTCTTTGAAACCGTGCACGAGTGTTGAACTGATATACAGCAGCAGCATGGTAATTCCATAGATCGTGAAGCTCACGATATGCCATGGCGTTCCCTTCAGACTGGCAAATGTAATCAGTATGGCGAGCGCAGCGATGCTGAGAACTGCACCGATTCCATGAGTGACCGCATTGACCACTTCTTCCTTGCGCGTATAAGTGTACGTATCCGCCATAGTTCACTTCCTCTCTTCGTTTCCGTATCCAATCCTCTTTATCTGTCTCTATACAAGTCCTGTATCATCTGGTGTTCAGTCCTTTAACGGCTTCCCCCAGAAATGTTGTGATGCTGATCCGAATTGTAGATACTCTATTCATTGTAAACCTATTTGCCCTGACATTCCACCCGGGCTACATCCCCGTGCAGTTCATCTTCATCCATACAGGGTGATTACTCGGCAGCATCTGCCTGTTCGGCTTCTTCTTCTGCCTGGATCAGTCCGGCAAACAGAGCATGAACAAACTGCTCGCTGTCAAATGGCTGCAGATCGTCAATTTTCTCGCCCAAACCAATAAATTTAACCGGCAGATTCAGCTCCTGACGGATTGCAATAACGATACCGCCTTTGGCTGTACCATCCAGCTTGGTCAGTACCAGACCTGTTACTCCGCTCTTCTCACCGAACAATTTCGCCTGACTCAGCGCATTCTGACCTGTAGTTGCATCCAGTACCATCAACACTTCATGAGGAGCATCCGGAATTTCACGCTGAATAACACGGAAAATTTTGTTCAACTCTTCCATCAGATTGGTTTTGTTCTGCAAACGTCCGGCTGTATCACACAGCAATACATCCACTCCGCGCTGTTTAGCTGCGCGAACCGCATCATACATAACAGCTGCCGGATCCGAACCGGACTGTTGCTTGATCACTTCAACGCCTGCGCGCTGACCCCATACCTCCAGCTGCTCAATAGCACCGGCACGGAACGTATCCCCGGCAGCAAGCATAACTTTTTTGCCTTCCTGCTTGAAGCGGTGTGCCATTTTACCAATGGTAGTCGTTTTACCCACACCGTTTACGCCGACAAACAGGATAACTGTAATGCCATCAGTACTCATCTGAAGTCCCGGATTCTCATCACCGCGCAGCAGCTCGGTCAGTTTCTCGGACAATACCGGCTGCAGATCCGCCGCATCTTCGATCTTTCTTTTCTTGACTTCGACGCGAAGATCATCGATCAGTGCCATAACCGTATTGACACCTACATCTGCACCGATCAGAATTTCTTCCAGTTCTTCGTAGAACTCTTCATCGATTTTTTTGCGGCGAATAACCAGATCGGATACTTTTTCGACGAATCCTTTGCGTGTTTTTTCCAGACCGTCACGGAACTGCTTAGTGACGGTTTCTGTTTTTTGGGAAATGCTTTCTTTTAGTTTTTTGAAAAAGCTCATAGAATGCCTCCATTGGTATATGCTTTGTTCGAATTATGATTGATTAAATAGGAGTGAATATGATGAAAAGACTGGATTCCATGTAATGCTGCCACTTTCATTATATCTGTCCCTGTATCGCTTGATTTTACTTTTGCCTTACCTATGCCTGTATCGCAGGCTGAATACTGGCAAGCCGGTTGTCAGGCAATATCCGCCTCGTCTACATCATCAAGACGAACGGAGACGAGCTTGGACACTCCGCCTTCTTCCATGGTAACACCATATAATACATCTGCTTCTTCCATGGTACCTTTGCGGTGGGTAACAACGATAAACTGGGTTTGCCCCGAAAATTCGCGTAAATACTGCGCAAAACGTACCACATTGGCTTCATCGAGTGCCGCTTCCACCTCATCGAGTACACAGAATGGAACCGGCTTAACCTGCAAAATAGCAAACAACAGCGCCATAGCAGTCAATGCACGTTCTCCGCCGGAGAGCAACTGCAGATTTTGCAGCTTTTTGCCTGGTGGCTGAGCGACGATATCAATACCCGTCTCCAGCATACGCTCCGGATCGGCCAGCACCAGATCTGCACGGCCTCCGCCAAACAGCTTGGCAAATACAGTTCCGAATTGTCCGCGAATCGCTTCAAACGTATGCTTGAAACGCTTGGACATTTCATCATCCATTTCCTTAATCACCTGATAAAGAGCTGTTTTGGCTTCTATCAGATCATTTTGCTGTTCAGACAGGAATTCATAGCGTTCATTAACGCGTTGATATTCTTCGATCGCTCCCAGATTCACATCACCCAGCGCGGTAATCCGTGATTTCAAATCGCGTACTTCCTGCTCGGTGTTCTGCACATCTTCCGGCAGTTCGTAGCGCTGCTTGGCCATTTCATAGGTGAGTTCATAATCTGTTTGCAGCTTGGACAAAATATTCTCCAGTTCCACGTCAAGACGATTGACCTGGATTTCTGTTTTGCGCAGCTCATCTTCTATAGTCTTGAGTTCATTACGCTGCTCACGGGTTTTGTTTTCTTCTTCATCTAGCTTTTGCTGCAGTCGTGTTCGTTCTGCACGTTTGAGTTCCAGTTCTTCGCTCGTCTCGGTACGCTTGCGTCGCAGACGAATCAGTTCTTCCTGCTGACGCTGCTGCTCACGACTGTTTTTTTCCAGATCTTTATCAATTGCTAACAACTGTTCGCGGTTGCTTTCCAGCTCACGTCCATAATCCTGGGACTCTTCCTGGGTACGTGACATTTGCTCTTCCAGCGAGAAAATTTCCTGACTGAACTTGCCTTCACGAATTTTGAGATCGGTGACTTTCTCCTGAAGCTCTTCTTTCACCGACTCATTCGATTTGCGTGCCTGCTCGGCCGCCTGAATATCCGCCTGGATTTTCTGCTCCTGCTTCTGTAGTTCAGCCAATTTCTGCTCGGATTCCTTGCGCGATTTGGCAATAGCAGCAAGCTCTTCGTTATAGGTAGTCTTCTCCTGACCATACAGTTCATACTGCTCGTTCACATGACGGAACTCATGCTCCAGCTGCTTGAGCTCACCGGCTGCCTGCTGTTCTTCTGTACGTTTGCGGTCACCTGCAGAACGCAGCTGATCCAGTCGGCTCTCGGTATCCTGCAGTTGCTGACGCATCTGCTGAATCTCCTGCTGCAGACGTTTGATCTGTGCTTCGCTCTCGATAATCTGTTCACCCAGCTGATCCAGCTGACGCTTGCGTCCCAGCAGATTGTTGTTTTTCTTGTGCTGACTTCCGCCTGTCATGGAACCGCCGGCATTGACTACATCACCTTCGAGTGTAACTACACGGTAACGATAGCTGAGCTTGGCTGCTATACGGTTCGCCTGTTCCAGCGTCTCAGCAATGACGACACTGCCGATCAGACTGCCAACGATTGATGCATACTGATCATCATAGCCAACCAGCTCCGCTCCAATACCGACAAAGCCCTCGGCGCTTTCCGCTAATCGCTTGTCACTGTCCTGAATACGACGAGGACGAATAACATTCAGCGGCAGGAATGTCGCACGTCCTAGCTGACGCTGCTTCAGGAAAGCAATCGCGCGGCGGGACGTTTCTTCATTTTCCATAACCACATGCTGAACAGAGGCACCGAGTGCCGTCTCCATCGCCTGCTCCAGATGCTCCGGCACCCGAATCAGCTCTGCTACTGCACCATGTACACCGGGCAGCTGATTATTTCGGGATGCTTTGAGCACTTCTTTGACACCCAGCATAAACCCTTCAAAATCTTCCTGCATCTCCTGCATCGTATCCCGGCGGGAAATAAGTGCTTCCCGGCGCTGCTCCCATTTGCGGATCGAGGTCTGCATCTCTTCGCCGGATTTCTGCAGTGCATGCAGCTGCTCACTCTGCTGGATATAATCTGTTCTGACTTTGGCAATTTCTTTGGCCAGCTTTTCCATAACCGAAGTTAATGAAGTCTTGCTGTCTTCCAGACGCTTTTTCTCGTCACGCCATTTGCCGGATTCACTCTCGGCTCGTACCATACGACGCTGGGTCGCTTCAGTCTGCTGATCGGCATAACGGATTTCGTTGCGCGTCTGCGCCATCGTATTCATGAGCTCCAACAGATCGCCTTTCAGACTTTCTTCCTGGTTCTGCTGAATGCCTCCATTAATCCCGGTCAGCCGCTCTTCTTCGTGTATGAGCGTCTGCTGCAGAGTAGACAGCTGTTCATTCAATTCAGCCAATCGGGCTTGCAGCTGCTCGGTCTCACCCGTACGCTGACTGGTACGCTCTTCACTGCGCTCCAGTGCCGTTCCCAATTGTTTGCGATTGTTCTCCAGATTCTGACGGCGCTCCTTGAGCAGCTCGCCCATTCCTTCTGCTTTTTCGGCCTGCTCGCTGTATTGCAGCAGCAGCTCCTGCAGCCGCTCGACAGCCTGCTCCGCTTCACGCAGGGCACCGCGTTCATTTTCCAGCTTGGCATCATGACCGGCTACTACTGCTGCCAGTGCTTCCTGAACCTTTTCCAGTTCCTTGAGCTTGTCTCCGGCCAGACTCCATGCGGTATGAATACGTTCAATTTCGTGTACATAGAGCGAGATTTCTTTATGTTTCAATTCTTCTTTGAGTTCTTTGTAATGGAGCGCTTTGGCCGATTGCTCTTTGAGCGGACCGATCTGATCTTCCAGCTCGTGCACCAGATCATAAATGCGCAGCAAATTCTGTTCGGTATCGTCCAGCTTGCGAACAGCATCCTTTTTGCGGGACTTGTATTTGACAATACCGGAAGCTTCCTCAAAAATCCCCCGCCGGTCTTCCGAACGGGTACTGAGTATTTCCTCGATCCGTCCTTGGCCAATAATGGAATAGGCTTCTTTACCAATACCGGTATCCATAAACAGCTCGGTAATATCCTTGAGACGGCAGGTTTGCTTGTTAATCAAGTATTCGCTGTCTCCACTGCGATGGACGCGGCGAGTCACTGTTACTTCGTTGAAATCAAGCGGTAGTGCCTGATCTTCATTATCAAGTGTGAGTGATACTTCGGAATAGCTGACTGCCTTGCGCGAGTCGCTACCTGCAAAAATAATATCTTCCATTTTGCCACCCCGAAGGGATTTGGCACTCTGTTCACCAAGTACCCAGCGAATCCCGTCAGAGATATTGCTTTTACCGCTGCCATTAGGTCCAACGACGGCTGTAATGCCTTTGACAAACTCCATTTCCGTCTTGTCGGCAAATGATTTAAAACCGGATAATTCAATTCTTTTCAGGAACATAGTTCGTGTTCACCTCTACTGCTATTGTAGCATAATTACCTGCTGTTCCATCAATGGAAAAAGAGCAAAAAGCGGTCGTGCCTCTTGTACTCCTCAAGGGGGCTATGACTGCTCTTTGCTCTTTGTTTGTCCTGTAATTGTCAGAAAAGAGAATGTTATTTCAGCTTCAACCGGTTCAGTGCAGCAGATGCCGCGCGTTGTTCCGCTTCTTTTTTGGAGCGGCCTGATCCCTGGCCAAGGCTCTCTTCTCCCATATATACTTCCGAGACAAACTCCCGCTCATGGGCAGGACCTTTTTCCTCGACGATACGGTACTCCAAAACGCCCATATTATGATGCTGGGTAAGTTCCTGCAGTTCCGTTTTGAAGTCCATCATCTGGAACTGGCCGCCGGGCGATATGCTTGAGAATACATACTTATCCAGGAAAGCTTTTACGGCATCCAGGCCCTGATCCAGGTACAACGCTCCGATAAAAGATTCAAATACATCTGCGAGCAATGCCGGACGCTGACGTCCGCCTGTTAGTTCTTCTCCTTTGCCGAGCAGAACATAACGTCCAAAATCAAGCGATTCCGCAAACTTCACGAGTGAAGGCTCGCAGACAATAGCTGCACGCAGCTTGGTCAGCTCACCTTCCGGACGTTCGGGATATTCATTATAGAGATACTCCGACACTGTCAACTCCAAAACCGCGTCACCCAAAAACTCCAGACGTTCATTATCCTGATGCTGACTGAAGCGATGTTCGTTCACATAAGACGCATGTGTGAACGCCTGTTTGAGCAGCTGGCGGTTATGAAACTGAATTTGAATTTGTTGCTGTAGCTGTTTCACATCTCCGTTCAAGAAACTGACTCCTTACGCTTCAAATTTCTTCAGGATGATCGAGGCATTATGTCCCCCGAATCCAAAAGAGTTGGACATTACTACATTCAAATTGGCCTGACGCGGTTCATTCGGTACATAATCCAGATCACATTCCGGATCTTGATCATGCAGATTGATCGTTGGCGCAATAATCTGGTTCTGCAGAGACAATGCACAGATCAGCGCTTCCACGCCGCCCGCCGCTCCAAGCAGATGACCGGTCATGGATTTGGTAGAGCTGACAGCAATCTTCGCTGCATGCTCGCCCAGTGCCATTTTGATCGCACGAGTCTCTGATTTGTCGCCTACCGGTGTAGATGTGCCGTGAGCATTGATATAATCAATATCTTCCGGCTGGATACCTGCAGTACGGATCGCCATCTTCATGCAGCGTGCCGGTCCATCCGGATCGGGTTCTGTCATGTGGAAAGCATCTGCACTCAGGCCGTAACCAATAACCTCTGCATAAATGTGAGCACCGCGTTTTTGCGCATGTTCCAGAGATTCCAGAATCAGTATGCCCGAACCTTCGCCCATTACAAATCCGTCACGTCCGGTATCGAACGGTCGGCTGGCTGAGGCCGGATCATCATTGCGTGTAGACATGGCGCGCATCGAACAGAATCCCGCGAGTCCGGTAGGACGAATCGTCGCTTCCGCTCCGCCGGTAATCATTACGTCTGCTTCGCCACTTTGAATAAATTTGAACGCATCCCCGATCGCGTGACTGCCGCTCGCACAAGCGGTGACAGGCGCTACGTTAGGACCTTTTGCTCCATGAACGATCGATACATGACCGGAAGCCATATTCGCAATCATCATTGGAATGAAAAATGGACTGATCCGTTTTGGACCTTTTTCCAACAAAATGCTGTGCTGGTCTTCGAACGTTCCCAGACCACCAATACCGGAACCAATAATAACGCCGACACGTTCAGGATCTGCATCTTCACGTACATTCAGCTTGCTGTCTTTGAGCGCTTCGGCTGTAGCAGCTACCGCAAATTGTACGAAACGATCGAGCTTGCGCGCCTCTTTGCGTTCCATATATTCTTCCGGGTTGAAATCATGAACCTGTGCGGCGATTTTCGTAGGATAATCGCTCACATCAAATCCTTCAATCGGTGTAATACCGGACTTGCCGGCCATCAGATTATTCCAAAATGTATCTTTGTCTTTGCCCAGAGCTGTCATCACTCCGAGACCTGTAATTACCACTCTATGCTTCAAACACATTCACCTCATATCGACTGCATGTGTATATTTTGTATTCACTCCGATAGACGCCAAAAATGTGGAGAAGTCCCGACCTGCAGTATATCGCAGGTAACGGGACTTATGATCCTTAGGTATGAGATTGTATGTAGTTCACAACTTCACCTACGGTCGTAATTTTCTCCGCGTCTTCATCAGAAATTTCCAGGTCGAATTCATCTTCCAATTCCATAACGAGTTCCACCACATCGAGGGAATCTGCGCCAAGGTCATCTTTAAAAGAAGATTCAAGCTTGATATCAGCTTCGTCAGCGCCTAAACGGTCGATAACGATGCGTTTTACACGCTCCATAACATCAGACATCCGGTTCACCTCCTCTTCCAAGTATTATACGGAAATTGCAGTTAAAAATCTATATAAGCATCTGTAAGAATGCCCTATATATTACATGTACATTCCGCCGTCTACATGAAGGGTCTGACCCGTCATATAGGTGGCTGCTGGTGACACCAGGAAGGAGACTACCTGAGCAATCTCTTCCGGCTGACCGAGCCGTCCCAGAGGAATGGTATTCAGAATGCCGGCACGCTGATCTTCGTTCAGTTCATCTGTCATGTCGGTAGCGATAAAGCCAGGTGCTACACAGTTGACAGTGATTCCGCGCGAAGCGAGCTCACGAGCCGAAGATTTGGTCAGGCCAATTACACCTGCTTTGGCTGCCACATAGTTGGCTTGTCCAGGATTACCCTGTACACCAACAACAGAAGAAATATTGACGATTCGGCCATAACGCTGCTTCATCATCGGGCGTGTTACTGCTTTGAGGCAGTTGAATACGCCTTTGAGATTCGTCTCGATGACCTGATCAAATTCTTCTTCTTTCATACGCATAATTAGATTATCACGCGTAATCCCTGCGTTGTTGATCAGAATATCCAGTCGGCCAAATGTGTCATTGACCTGTTTGACCATGGCTTCTGCCTCATCGGTCTTGCCGACATTGGCCTGAATAGCAATAGCCTTTACACCCATGGCTTCGATCTGACTTACAGTTTCCTGGGCAGCAGACTCACTGCCTGCATAATTGACGGCTACATCGGCACCAGCAGCAGCCAGCGCAAGCGCAATGCTGCGTCCGATACCACGGGATGCTCCTGTAACCAGTGCAACCTGCCCTTGAAGCGGTTTACTCATTTCCAACCATTCCTCCCTCTCCAGGTACCATTCATAATCGATGCTGATTGGTTATCAAGTCAAGCCTGTATCAGGCGTCAACTTCAATAGCTTCCAGACTTTCCAGGCTGTTGATATTGATGAGTCGTACATTTTTATCGGTCTTCTTGATCAGGCCGGTCAGTACATTGCCTGGTCCAATCTCGATAAATGTATCTACACCTTCGTTAATCAGGTAACGCACGCTATCTTCCCATAATACAGGAGAGTATACCTGTTCTACCAGCAGGGAGCGGATATCATCTCCCGCAGTCACCTGACTGGCCGTTACATTAGCTACAACCGGAATAGCTGCATCCTGAATCTGTACCTCCTGCAATCGCTCGCCGAGACGTTCGGCTGCAGGCTTCATCATGGAAGAATGGAAAGGTCCACTCACTTCCAGTGCAATCGCACGCTTGCCGCCAATTTCTTTGACCCGGCTGGCTACAGCATCGACGCCTTCCTGGGAACCCGATACGACGATCTGTCCCGGGCAGTTGACGTTGGCCAGCTCTACTGCATGGCCGTCAGCTGTAATCTCTGCACAGAGCGCTGTCAGTGCTTCACGCTCTGCACCCAGTACAGCTGCCATCGCACCCTGACCAGCAGGAACAGCCTGTTCCATAAATTGTCCGCGGGCACGTACAATCGCCACGGCATCTTCAAAGGAAAGTGCACCAGCTGCTACGAGAGCGCTGTATTCGCCAAGACTGTGCCCTGCCACATAATCCGGCTGGATATTGCGAGTCTTGAGTGCTTCAAGCAGGGTAATGCTGGCTGTCAGCAAAGCAGGCTGTGTGTTGGCTGTCTGCTTGAGCTCTTCTTCCGGACCTTCAAAAGCGAGTGTACTGATAGGAAAACCAAGCACTTCATCAGCCTTGTTGAAATACACTGCCGCTTCCGGCATTGCATCGTATACATCTTTGGCCATGCCTGCTTTTTGTGCTCCCTGTCCGGGAAACACAAATGCGATTTTACCCATTCGGAATAACCTCCTGAAATCCGTTAATTATATTTGGTCGTTCATTTGCTGTCATGCTCATGCAGTTCTAATACTACCATGATCACCCGTTACCATACCAGTACGGATGCACCCCAGGTTAATCCGCCGCCAAAACCGACCATAACAACGCGGTCGCCTTCTTTGATGCGACCCTGTTCTACGGCTTCTACCAGTGCCAGCGGAATAGAGGCTGCAGAGGTATTGGCGTAATTCTGTACGTTGACCATAACACGGTCTTCGCTCAGATTCAGGCGCTCCATAGCAGACTGGATAATGCGCACATTCGCCTGATGAGGAATAAACAGATCAATATCATCTTTGGACAGTTCTGCTTTACGTAGTACTTCCTCGGTTGCTGTACCCATAACACGTACGGCAAATTTGAATACTTCGCGTCCGCTCATCTGGATAAAGTGCTGTTTGGCTTCCAGCGTATCTACAGATGCCGGTGTTCTGGAACCGCCAGCTGGCAGTTTGAGCAATTCGCCGCCTGCACCTTCTGCGCCCAGGTCAAACGATTTGAAACCGCGTCCTTCGCCAACTTCACCGATCACTACTGCACCTGCTCCATCACCGAACAGTACGCATGTGTTGCGGTCAGTATAATCCGTGATACGGGACAATGTATCTGCACCGATAATCAGTGCATTTTTGTACATGCCCATCTGCAGCATGCTAGTCGCAGCTGCGAGAGAATAGACAAATCCGGAACAGGCCGCAGACAGGTCAAAAGCTGCTGCTTTCTTGGCGCCCAGCTTTTCCTGCAAAATGCAGGCTGTAGAAGGGAAAGACATATCCGGTGTAATCGTCGCGATAACGATCAGATCCAGTTCTTCAGCGGTAATGCCGGCAGAAGCAATCGCTTTGACAGCTGCTTCATAGGCCAGATCCGAAGTCGCCTGATCCGGCGCAGCGATATGGCGTTCACGGATACCTGTACGGCTGACGATCCATTCGTCGTTGGTTTCTACCATTTTCTCCAGATCTGCATTTGTTAATATTTTTTCAGGAACATATTTTCCTGTTCCGATAATTCCGATAGGCAAAACGCTCATATATGTCACTCTTTTCTCGCTAATTTCCATGATGGATAGAATCTGCAAAACCGTGCAAATGACAATTCAACAAAAACCTATTGTATAACTTCTTTGGAAATGTTGGCAACCAGCCCGCTGCTGACAGCCACTCTCGCCTGACGTACAGCGTTTTTGATCGCTCCTGCATCCGAAGATCCATGGCTTTTGACAACCAGTCCGTTAAGTCCGAGCAGCGGTGCACCGCCATGTTCCTTGTAATCCAGTGTATCCTTGAGGCCGCGCAGCTCGGGCATCAGCACGGCTGCTGCAAGCTTGTTTTTGAGCGACCGGGTAAAGCTGTCCTTGAGCAAGGAGAAAATCGCCGAAGCTGTTCCCTCCATGGATTTGAGCAAAATATTGCCTGCAAATCCGTCACATACAAGAACATCACATACCCCATTCAGAATATCCCGCGCCTCCACATTGCCTACAAAGTTGATCGGCAGTGCTTCAAGTAGCGGAAAAGCCTCTTTGGTCAATTCATTGCCTTTTTGAGCTTCGGTACCGACATTCAGCAGTCCGATCCGCGGATTGGCTACTCCCTGAACCTTTTCCCGGTAGATGCTGCCCATCAATGCATACTGTGCCAGATGCTCGGGCTTGGCATCCATATTCGCTCCTAGATCCAGAGCCAGTACACCATGACCATCGATTGTCGGGATCATCGGTGCAAGTGCCGGACGTTCGATACCCGGCATCCGTCCGACCACGAGAAGTCCTGTCGTCATGAGTGCTCCGGTATTCCCCGCAGAAATCATCGCATCGGCTTCGTTGTTCTTGACCATGCGGCCCGCAACTACCATCGAAGCATCCTTTTTACGCCGAACCGATTTGACCGGCTCGTCATCCGGTTCTATTACTTCGGATGCATGTACAATCCGTAAGTTGGAAGGAATCTCGGACAGCAGTGGTCGTATCCGCTGTTCATCACCCACCAGGATGATCTCTGCATCCGTCCATTCTTTTGCTGCCTGTAATCCGCCTAAGACATTGCTGTCTGGAGCATGATCTCCCCCCATCGCATCAATCGCGATTCGCATGATCAAGTCCTCCTTCATCGTGTTCTTCCCCGTCTGACCGGTAAATCACAAAGTTCCCCTGAAATACCATTTCCTCACCTACATAAGTCAGCACTTCCACTCTGGCTTTACCTTTGCGAGCTGCGCCGGACTGTACATAGGCTTTGGCTATACATTTCTCTCCCAGATTCACCGGACGTACAAAACGCAAATCCGCCGAAGCTGTCAGAGCTATCGCATCGTTGATGACAGCGACAGCCAGCGAGTTGGCCTGGGCAAAAATGTGGTGGCCCCGGGCAATATGGTTACGCGAGAATACATGCTCCTCACGAATCTCAAAAATCGAAATACCACTTTTGTCCAGCTGCAAATCAACAACTTCCCCAATGACTTCATCCAGCGGCAGTGACTTGACCTGATCGTAGGAACGCTCAGCCATCAGCTTCATCCGCTCGCGAAGTTCGGGAATCCCCAGCTCCATCCGATCCAGACGAATCGTCTGAATACTGACTTTGAGCTGCCGGGTCAGTTCCTGATCCGTAACAAATGGGTTATCATCAATAATTTTGACAAGCCGCTGCTGCCGCTGCCTTTTGGGCAAACGTTCGATGGCCACACACCTCCCTTGTTCGCTGTAACTTGAATGCTGTGACATCCGAATAATGTCGCACTTCTTTTATAAAGCAATTTGTAAAGCTATATGTAAACCTGTTGGTTTCGTTTTAGAACCTGGTACTAAGAATGTAGTATAAAGCATATTTCTGCAAAAAGAAAGAGGCAGTGCAATCTTCTTCTCCAAATCTATATCTGGCAAGGGTTGGAGGCTTAGCCTTGCTCCTTCATCGGCTGACTCAGCTATTCAAAATATCCGCTATGTACGCCAAGACTAGCCTTTGGCAAACAAAAGATCTGTACAGCTCAAAAAAAGCCTACACAAACAAAAAAGTAGCGCTCCATCAAGTGATGAAGCACTACTTTTGTGAAAGACTATTGTTGTACAATCTCTCTTTGTTTGTAAGTTCCGCACACTTTGCACACGCGGTGAGATAATTTCATTTCTCCGCAGTTTTCGCATTTTACCATACCTGGTACTGCCAATTTAAAGTGTGTACGACGTTTGTCACGACGTGTTTTGGAAGTTCTCCGTTGAGGTACTGCCATCGTTCCCACCTCCTTAATCTAGTTGAATGCCATTTAACACTCTGAAAACAGAGTTATCAAATCATTTGAAAAAATCCTTAAGTCCTGCCAGCCTAGGATCAATCGGCCGGTTATCGCAATCACAATCCTGTTCGTTCAGGTTGACTCCACATGTCGGGCACAGTCCTTTGCAATCATCCTTGCATAGAACTGACGCCGGCAAATCCATTAAAGCAGCTTCTTCCAGATAAGGTTGAAGGTCAACAGTATCGCTATTCACATATACTGCATCGTCTTCCTCGGCTACGTTCTCCGGTTCTGCGCCGTGTCTGATCTCTTCCTGTATCGCTACATCAAGATGCAGATCTACAGGTCTCAGGCAGCGGGCACACGCCATCTGTAAGTCAAGCTTCAACGTTCCGTTCACATCAACAGCCTGATCTACTCTGTACTTCGCTTTTACATCTGCATGTAAAGGTGAAGCTGACAGGATATCATTACGTCCGCTTTTTACAAAGCCGGAATCAAGTGTCTGATGAAACTCTATAGGCTGATCGCTCTGCGCCATTTTTCTAAATTGGAATTGCATCATTATCACTCCAAACAAACAAAAATTATTATACCGATTAATGACTCTTTTTGTCAACGTATGATTTATTAATTCAGTATAATGATATCGTAAACATATCGTTTATACTTACAATTATAAATTGCACATACCGTTTATTTTACCATAATTTTACCGAAATGAGGAGAGTATTTATGAAAGTTGCAGGCATTATTGTAGAATATAATCCGCTGCATAACGGACATCTGCTTCATATACATAAAACACGCGAGCAAACAGGCTGTAATGCGGTTATTGCTGTTATGAGCGGCGGATTTACCCAGCGCGGCGAACCGGCTGCTTTTAGCAAATGGGCAAGGGCCGAAATGGCGCTGCGTTCCGGCTGCGATCTGGTTGTGGAGCTGCCGTCGGTCTATGTAGTGCAGCCGGCAGAGTGGTTCGCCTATGGAGCCGTCTCACTGCTGAACGCAACCGGAATCGTCGACCAGCTAGTTTTTGGCAGCGAAGCCGGTTCGCTGTCTGATCTGAGTGCGCTGGCTGACCTTCTGACTGACGAGACGCCTCAGTTCAGGCTGCAGCTGCAGGCATATCTCCAGCAAGGTCTGAGCTACCCTGCAGCGCTTAGCCAGGCGGCGGGCAGCGCAGGATATACCGCACCTGAAACTGCTGCTTTGCTGCAAGAGCCCAACAATACGCTGGGACTTCAGTATCTGATTGCCCTGCGGCGTCTGAACAGCTCCATTATACCCGGGACTATCCAGCGGGAGCAGTCCCATTACCATGATCTTCAGCCTGTTCATGAACAGATTGCCAGTGCGACAGCCATACGCAAACTGCTGATGGAGGACCCCAAGCAGGCTGCCGCCTATATGCCGGAAGAAGTCATGCTTATTATTGCCAGAGAGATCGAATCCGGACGTGGTCCGGTCCATGTCAATGCACTCTGGCAGCCACTGCTGCAGATTCTCTCCACCTCTAGACCTGACCAGCTGGCAGGATACTATGATATGAATGAAGGACTGGAATATCGGCTGCTGTCCAAATTGACTTCTCTGGACGACTGCTCGGTAACCGGGCTGCTCGCCAGTCTGAAAACGAAACGCTATACCTATGCGCGACTACAGCGGCTGATTGCCCATCTGCTGCTCGGTCACAGACGCGCGGAGCTTACAGAGGAGTCACTCCAGCAGGGTCCTGGTTATTTGCGTGTACTGGGATTTACCGAGAATGGCAGGCAGCTGCTTAAATTAATGAAGAAAACATCCACACTTCCCGTCATTACACGTCCTGCCGATACGGATCATCCCCATATGGAAGCTGATATCCGCGCAACCGTAATGCAGGCTTCCGCCTTTGCTTCACAAGATATCAAGCAGCTTTATTCCGATTATTATCGCGCACCGGTGAGAGTGTGATATATCTATACGCATTCCATTGTGTAATAGATAATAGAGGTACAGACTGATGGACACAAAAATAGGGCAAGAAATGCGCGGTATAGTAAAAGGAATACAAAAGTATAGCAAAAAGCATGCAGAAGTATAGCAAAAAGCACCGTCCTTTTGTGACGGTGCTTTTATTTTGATCATAAACTCTTATTGGTATAAATCAGTTGACTGCCGTCTTGTGTCCAATTGCTGCGATGATGTATCAATTTATTATAAGTGTGAATAGCGGCAATAGCATTTCTTCCAACCGATTCAGGCTTTGGCAGGCAGCTTGTTCAGTTCCTGCAGTGCATCATCCAGTGTGCTAACCGGAATCAGCTTCATGGTGGAATGCATCTTTTGCAGCTGCTTTTTCGCTTCTGCATAATTACCCTGAGGAACAAAAAACATCTCGGCGCCTTTGGCCTGGGCAGCGACTACTTTATGCTGGACTCCTCCGATCACGCCTACATTTCCTTTGATATCAATAGCACCTGTTCCAGCTATCCGGTATCCCTTGGTCAAATCACCCTTGGTCAGCTGGTTATAGATCTCCAGTGTAAACATGAGCCCTGCCGAAGGTCCACCGATACTCGTACTGGCGAAATGTACTTCATGTGCGGGATTGGTAGGAGCGACCTTTTGCACTTCACCGATCGATACGCCAAAGCCGACACGCGGCTTGCCGCCTGCACCCTGAAAGCTTCGCAGGGTAATCTGCTGCTCTACTGTTGCTCCAGCACGATCAAACACAACATTGACTATATCGCCGGCTTTTTTACTGTTCAGCAATTTCTCCAGTTGTTCAAATGAATCGACCGGTTGACCATCCAGTTTGACAAAACGATCTCCGCCATGGATCTGCGTGATGTCTTCCGGTACATTAATTACAAATACATACTGCGGTTCGATAGAATAGGCGATGCCCGCCCGATGATAAGCAGCGGCGACAGCACTGGATTGGGAACTGTTCATATAATAGAGCTGTTCGGCTTCGTATTCCTTGCGGTCGGATTGAGCTGGCTTGGGACCAATCTCCTCGTTATCATCAAATACGCTGCCAATCAGCATAGCCATATTGGCATAGCTGACAGCTACGGTCGTCATCATAAACGTCCCTTTTTCTGTTGGGTCTCCGCCGCTTACCGTTACCATCGGCTTGAGCTCGTCTGCACTGCCAGGCGCGTTAATCACATAGGGCGTTGGCATATAGACAAGCACGTATACGAAAAGGATAAAGCATAATAAATAAAGCCATGACCGCTTTGAAGACAGCGGCTGGCGAAGTTTGGAGCCGGACATGGGTTTCTCTCCTTTGATATCTGATACACTGACGATCAGCAGCTATATGCGTATGCTATCTGCTTGTATTTATTATCCCATGTCCAACCATGCAATTCCACTCAGGTGACTGCCTCAGTGAAGATCAGCCGACAGGAATTTGCGCTGAAGCTGCTGTTCAATTACCGGAGGTACAAAGTCGGATACATTGCCGTTGAAACGGGCAATCTCCTTGACCATACTCGAACTCAGGTAGGAATAGCGCGGATTAGTCATCATAAAGATGGTCTCTGCATCCGGATTAAGCTCGCGATTAATAGAAGCCATTTGCAGTTCATATTCAAAATCCGTTACCGAACGAATCCCGCGTACTACTACCTGGGCTTCGCGTTCACGAATATAATTAGCCAGCAGGTCACGGAAGCTGTCAATCTCCACATTGGGCAAATCAGCAGTAACTTCCTTTAGCTGGGCTACACGTTCCTCTACAGTAAACAGAGGCTTTTTGCTCAGATTATTCAATACAGATACGATCAATGTATCAAACTGCCGGGCAGCACGCTGAATAATGTCCAGATGTCCCATGGTCACCGGGTCAAAACTTCCGGGATACACGGCTACACGTTTTTTGTACGTTTCATTACTCATGCTTTGGGCCTCCCTGTTCTTGTTCCGGCTCGTACCGGTATACCTGTATGGTCGTCTCGCCATATACAGCCTGGCGCAGCCCCTGGAAATGCTCGAATTCCTGCGGATAACGATGCTTGGATTCAAATTCCAGTACAATCGTTGCTCCGCTGTTCAGCAGATGACGTTCATGCATTTCGGTCATCAGCTCTGTACCATTTTTCATCCGGTACGGTGGATCAAGGAAGACCAGATCAAAAGCAGATTCTTTTTTGGCCAGTACTTTGAGTGCACGCCCGGCATCATTGCGGTAGACCTCTGCCTGATCGCTGAGTCCGGCCGCTTGCAGATTGTTTTTGATCACTTCGATACTTTTGTACTCCATATCAATAAATATGCCATGCTCCATGCCGCGACTCAGCGCTTCGATACCAAGTCCGCCTGTACCGGCGAACAGATCCAGTACCATCCCTCCGTCAAAATAAGGACCGATAATACTGAACATGGATTCCTTGACCTTATCGGTTGTAGGGCGGGTCCCGTTGCCGGGAACTGCTTTGAGCGGTCTGCCTTTGGCACTGCCTGATATTACTCTCATCTATTCATTCACCCGTTCTCTGATTTAGCATCGGACATGATAACCAGCAAGAATACCCTGTCTGCAAGCTATTTGTCCTGTAAATTACGACGCTATCGTATCATATCATAACCCTTTTTCAAAATCATCGATCAATCCTCTTGCTTTGTTATAGCGAGATTTGCTACAATACTGAACAAACGTTCAGTGTAGAGGTGATATGATGAATAAAAAGCAGGCCCAGAGTGAATTGACCCGCAAAAAAATAAGTGAAGCAGCACGTGGCCTGTTCGTGCAAAAGGGATACAAGGCAACTTCTATCGAAGATATTGTTGCCGCTACCGGCAGCAGCAAAGGCAATATTTATTATCATTTCAAAAGCAAGGAAGGGCTCTTCCTCTACCTATTAAATGAATGGGATCGTGACTGGCTGGATAAATGGCAGGAAAAACAGTCTTCCTATGCTACCGTTACCGACAAATTATTCGGTCTGGCGGAGCAGATCATTCAGGAGGAGCTGAATCATCCACTTACCCGCGCAGCTGATGAGTTCTTCAGTAATGACGAGCAAAAAAGCGAAGTGGAAGAAAAAATGACCAGCATGATGACAGAACATCTGCAGTTCAACGAGCGGCTGATTCAGGAAGGCATTGATGCCGGCGAATTCGCTGCAGGCGATGTGAAAGAAAAAGCGATGGTGCTCGAAAGTATTCTGGTAGGACTCAGTCAGATGTCCCGCAACGCTTCAATCGAGACGATGCTAACCAGCTATCAATTTGCTATTCAGACATTTTTGCATGGCATTGCCAAAAAGAAATGACAGGTTGAACCGCCTGTCTTTGCATAAGATATGGTCAGGCATTAATACAAACCGAATGTTCAGTATATGAAAATTAATACATGATATTATGGAGGATACAATGGCACTTTTATTTCGTAATCGGGCAGCTTTGCTGCTGCTCATGTTCAATATTTTCCTCGTCTTTACCGGGATTGGTCTGGTTATTCCGATCATGCCCACCTATATGAATGAACTGCATATCGGAGGCAGTATACTCGGCCTGATGGTCGCGGCTTTCTCGATCAGCCAGCTGGTCTTCTCTCCTTTTACAGGTCGTCTCTCTGACCGGGTAGGACGGAAAAAGCTGATTATTGCCGGGATGGTCATATTTGCTGTCTCGGAATGGCTATTTGCGATCGCTAATGCACCGGGTCTGCTATTCGTCTCACGCATGATCGGCGGACTCGGCGCAGCACTCATTATGCCGTCGGTTATGGCGTATGCAGCCGATATTACTTCCAATGAAGAACGTGGTGCCGGGATGGGATTTATCAATGCGGCGATTACGACCGGCTTTATCATCGGACCGGGAATTGGTGGACTGCTGGCTGAATATGGTATCCGGGTACCGTTTTATGCGGCGGCTATAGCGGGTCTGATCGCTGCAGTAGCGACCCTTATTCTGCTGCCCGAGTCACTGAGTCCGGAACGCCGGGCGCAGCTGGCTACAGTGCAGGATGCAGGACCTCGAAGCAGTCTGGTTCGCCAGCTGATGGAATCGTACCGCAAGCCTTATTTTCTGAGTCTGGTCATTGTGTTCGTCGCTTCATTCGGACTGGCAAATTACGAGACGGTGTTCTCGCTGTTCGTGGATCACAAATTCGGCTTTACTGCGCGTGATATCGCCATTATTATTACATTTGGTTCTATCGCTGGCGCCGTTGTGCAGGCGACGATCTTCGGCTGGATGATTAACCGGTTCGGTGGACAGCGACTTATCGTGATCTGTCTGATTGCCTCGGCTGTATTTATCATGCTGACATTAATGGTACACACGTACTTCCTGATCTTTGTCGTTACGTTTGCCGTCTTTCTGGCCATGGACATTTTGCGTCCAGCGATCGGGACACAGCTGTCGCAGAATGCCGGAGATGAACAGGGTTATATTGCGGGTCTGAACTCGGCCTATACGAGTCTCGGCAATATTGCCGGTCCGGTGATCGCAGGTGCGTTGTTCGATCTGGATATTAACTATCCTTATGTACTGGCAGCTGTCGTACTATGCGTATGCTTTATGCTGGCTATGCGGGTCAAACCGCCAAGATGGAATGATACCCAAGCATAATATGAGATAACCCTAACCATCCGGTCTGATATTCCAAACGTAAAGTCCGATTGGTTCGATTGCAATTTTCGCTATAAAACAAGATTCTATACACCTCCCGTCGTCCATAACCATGTCTCAAGATATGGAAATGGCACTGGAGGTGTTTTATTTATATCAATAACACTGCTTAGTCTCTATATCTATTTATAAGAATAAGATGCTATATTAGTTTTAGTAATACATTTATACCAATTAAAGGGGGGATTTTATGAAAAAAGGTTTACTTTGGGGATTGGTGATCTGTCTAATCTTGACAGGGGTGGTGAACAGCCGGACTTTTGCGGCAAACTCTATTCCTGAGGAAGCGGTTACCGGGATGGTGCAGGAAAACGCCATAGCTGATAATCCTAGCAAATCCACCGTACATAATGAGGTATACACTCTTCCGGAACAGCCAGCTGTCTCCACTTTGCAAAACGAGCAGTCTTCCGTACAGCAAGATGTATATGATCAATTGCAGAACTTCGCAATCGCGACTCCTAATGGCATGAGTTACTACAACGGATACATTTATGTTGCTCAAGGTCAGAACGGATTATCGCGAATCTCTCTTACAACAGGCAAAATTCATGTTGTGGTAGGCAAAAGCTCCCAAATTGCCTTTCGGTCCGTGACGGTGGATACATACGGCAGCCTGTACTACTCCCTGCGCTCCAAGCCGTATGTTTACAAGTTTACATTTAACAAATCTGTAGCCCTTCCCCTAACTGCCGACAAATTCGTAAGTCAGAGTACCATCTATACTGAAGTTCCTCTTCCCTCCGATAAATCAGAACGTACAGAAATCAGCGGCCTGGCTATGGGACCGGATAATCAACTGTATATATCTCTTTTTCACAAGTACTATAACAACTTCGGCCCCGAACTGACAGGATTGCTCAAATGGGATAATCCCAAGCAAAAATTCTATAGGGTTATTGAAAACCAGTCCATGAGTATCAAAGCTATTGCTTTTGACCCTCAAGGCAATCTGCATGTTCAGCTGGCTGGCTACTATGAGTACGAGTCTCCATATGTAATGGATGAATTAAACCGAATTCCGGGCAGTGCGCTCAAGAATCTACCCATTTCGAAAAAAACGCCCAAACCGTACTTTCATGAGGCCCTGCATATTTATGGATTGGTTATCCTTCCCAATGGGAGGGTATACGTGGCAGACAGCCAATCTATTTTTGCACCTTTTCCAGGTTCCAAGCCGCGCATCATTTTGAAGAATGCTGCGCCCATCCAACTGTTCCAGAACGAACCTTATGTTGAAAGAGGGGCTATCGTAGAAGATGAAAAATACAGCGACCTCCCTCTGCAGCTCACCTATACGCTGGACGGACAACCTGTATCCCGTCTGGATACTTCTCTGGCGGGAGAGTACAAGGTTTATTACAATGCCATAAATGCCGATGGTCTTGTGGCAGAGACCCAAACACAAACAGTTACGGTCAAGCCGCTGCCCAACGATCTGTCCGAGATTGATCTGAGAAATCCGAAAACGATGGATGCTGCCAATGGAAATCTCTATGTAGCCAATGGTCCCATTTATGATCAGTCCCAACCACCAGGCATTTATAAATTCTCCTTATCCGATTACAAACGTTCCGTGCTGGTGGATACAAATCAGCTGTTCAATGCGCTGGCAGTGGATACAGCAGGTAATCTGTACTTTGTTCTCCCCGATAGCAAACAGATCGGAAAAGTGGATGCTCGCTATCTCAGCACATCCGTCCCTTTGACATTGGAACAATTCTTATCTCATGCTGAGTATTTTATGCCCTTTACAGAAAAACAGGTATGGGAGGATGGCAGAATAACAGGTCTTGATTTTGACAAATATGGTAAATTATATATTGCACTATCAAGAGGAGAAAATTATGGTCGTGATTCCATACTAGCACGAACAGATGCCAAAGATCTGAAAGTTACCGAACCGGTTGTATCCATCCCTTATACAATAAAGGATATATCATTCGGTCCTTCCGGTAATTTGCTTTTTATGGAGTCCTATATTCACCGGATTACAGCCTCACAATTGCTGGATTTCCAACCAAACCTCAGAAGCGAAAAACTAAGTGACAATTATCCCACCTTCTTTGGTGACGGTATTGCCATTTTGCCAAATGGTGAAGTGTATACCAGCAATAGAAGCATTGATAGTACGTATGTATTTACAAATATACAAAAAACACCTTTCATCGAGCCTGCTCTTCCTGATGGAATTGAAGAGGATAATGACCGACTGGAAAATCTAAATATTACCAATCCATGGGGTGTAGAGTATCATGATGGATATGTGTATTTTGCACAGGGGATGAAAGGATTATCCAAAGTTTCTCTTGCCACACGCCAGATCACACCAATTGTAACCGGACCCAATACGTCCTTTCATTCGGTCGCTCTGGATTCCTCGGGCAACCTCTATTACACTACTGACTTTTATAATCAGGATAAAGCATCCGTCAAAAAGATAGCGGCGGCAGATATACCAACCCGTCCTATAACGGCAGCGGAACTGAGCCGGATCAGTACAGATTATGCTATATTCTCTTCTGAAGGGTTCTACAACGTTCCCTCTTTGAATATTGCCATCAGTCCGAAGGATGAGCTGTACATCTCTACTGATGTCCCGATAAAGGCAGGCAGGACGATTTTCAAATGGAATGAGAGTTCCAAACAGTGGATTCCCCTTCTCGCTGATAATGAACCTACGTCACGAATTGCTTTTGATACCAAAGGTAATCTTTATTTTATGACTTACAATAGGAACGATTGGAATCCAATGTTTACAAAAGGAATCAATAAAGTTACTGCAGACAGCCTGAATGGCACATGGCCCATAACTGCGGATAAAGTAAATATTTATAAACACAGTGATTCACAGACTAATGGTGCACAAGACTTTTTGTTCCTGCCCGACGGCAAATCCTATACTATCGATGGTACATCGATCCAACGTATTTTCCCGGCATCAAGACCTGTGATTGTCATTGACAAGGAAGAAGTCTCCCAGTTCCAGGATGATCTGTATTATGAACGGGGATTCATAGTAGACCATGATACGTATTCCGATTTCAAGAAAACCATTACGTATTCTTTCCAGGGTAAAATCATTCCAAAGATTGATGTGCATACACCAGGAATATATACGGTGCACTATAATGCCGTTACTCCTGGCGGTATAAGTGCGCTGGAAAAAGTACGCTTTGTCCGCGTCAAGCCGCTTCCGAGCTTTTTGTCCGACTGGGATGTAGACGCAATCAAAGGAATGGGAAGCAATGATAAAGATCTGTATCTGACCAGTGAAGCCAGTGAGCAGAATCCGAATTACGGATTACTCAGAATCTCTACCTCTACCCTGCTCAAAACCAAAATTGCCGATCTTCCGAATGGTAAAGCGGTAACCGTCAATGATCATGGAGACATTTTCTTCTCGCGCTCCGGTTATGAGAATATGTTCTACAAGCTCGATGCCCGCTATGTCAAAGAAGAAACGGTATTGTCCCATAATGAGCTGATGGGTTATAGTCAGACATTCAAACCATTTACCGATGCAGAAGTCAAAGGATATTCTGTGCAGATTACCGGTCTGGACTGGGATAAACGAGGCAATCTGTATGTAGCCGCTTCCTTTACCAATAAAAAGACGCATGTGACTACAGGTAAAGTCGTACGTCTGAAAGGAACCTACTTCCAGAGTTCCATACTGGTTGCCGAGTTCCCTGCAGCTACCTATGACATCGAGTTTAGCAGAAACGGGAATCTATACGTTATTGCAGACGAATTTAAGATATACAAAGCAGCTGCTGCACAGCTGAACACGCTTCCTCTGACACCACAAAAATTTACAACTATCGACAATAGTAATGGAGATGAGGCAATTTCATTCCTTGCGGATGGCTATGGTTATGTAAGCAGCATGAATTTCAAAGAATCTTATGACAGTAGTCTTATCCGGCTTCCGGTTAAAGATTAAGACTACTGCCATTGCAGCTTGCCAATAGAAAAAACACCTTCAGCAATAGGTCCCCTGCCATTATAAAGGCTTTTGCTGGAGGTGTTTTCATTTCAGCCGTTAATTTTATCTGTTATTTATTAGTTCACGATAAATTTTACTTTTGTACCGTCCGGGTAATTCTCAAGTCGGTTGCCTACCCAAGAGCCGGCACCGCGATTATCTGAAGGGATCACATAGCGGATATCTGCACCGGTACCACCTTCCAGGCACATCGCCATCGGCCACTCGTCACGGTCATAGCCGGATTTGGTCGGTACGCCTCGCAGGGAATCTTCACGACGCTCGTCTGCGCCTGTCCGGTCGATTGTGCATACATCTGAATGGCCGTCTGCAATCGCATCACGAATATGATCAGCAGTCTCGGGATAACGATCGGACGGAAAATTCAGTGTATAATCGTATGCTGCCGCCGCATACACCTTATGTATTTGTGCTTCGCCTTGAAGCACTACCGGCAATGTCATCATCATCACCAGCATTGTTACCGTCATCCATACTTTTTTCATTCCATCATCTCGCTTCCATTTTATTGGTAAAAACAAAACCGAGTTTAGTTTAAATTATTCTATTTAAAACTTAAATCTTTTTATGTAAATTTATACCATTAAATATGTAAATTTTGGTATGGTTATGTCCAAAAAAAAATAACCCTGCCTTCCAGAGACAGGGTCTACGTCAAATCTATATTTCAAAAGGGGTATATCTATAATTTAACCCGTACACCTGAAAGTAACCTTATATTCACCTAAAAGATCGATTAAAAATGGACAATCCTCCAAAAACGAGAGCGTATTCGAATGATCGTATTAATTATTATACAGGCATCTGCCGATAAACAACCTATGCCCTGTCCTAGGCAGGAAAGGAGGAAGCATCCATGGATATCCCTGCTTTGTCAATGGCAATGAGTCAGGCTTCTGTCGCTCAGGCTGCCGGAATCCAGGTTATGGCTTTATCAAAAGATATGGTGGAACAGCAAGGTCAACAAATGGCTCAAATGCTCCAGCAAGCTCCGCATCCGAATCTGGGTAAAAGTCTGGACATTCGTGCCTGAGTAACAGCCTTTTGGTAGACGGTTACTTTGGCTGTGATTCCGACTGTATGACATGCTTACATCCGAATTTGGGAACGTCACAAAAAGCCTCAATCATAATGGATTAAGGCTTTTTGTGCTGATTGTCTACTGGCAATAGGTACGGCATGCCCACATTCTATATACACAGGACTACTATGCAGGTGTTCCCTGATTGACCGCCCATTGCCAGAAATTCAGCGTCTCTGCTTCTGTCTCCTGTGCCAGCTGTTTAGGTGATACGGATTCCAGATAGGCGGTGCCCAGTCCCCGGATGAATAGGGAAAAATGACTTGCGACGCGCTGCCATTCTCCATCTTGTGTCTCACTGGTCATCGCATACACTTCGTTCGTCTGCAGATTCAACAACAGCGTATAGGGATCAGACAGTGCAATGCAGATTAATGCTGCCGGACGTTCCGACCCACTCCACCAGCGATCAAATCCGCTAGTCGTATTAATATCCAGAACCCATTTTACATAATCATTCTCTGTACCAAAAGTAACATTACATAAGCCGAAGTTATCCAGATCATACGCATGAACAAAGTCCGCAAAATCGGCAGGCAGACTCATGCCAAGCTGCTGTTCCAGCTGCCGTACTTGCGCAGTAACATTTTGCTTGCGTTCCATTAGCCGTAGACCGTTAACAATATCCTGCAGAGGAATAAATTTGTCGTCCAGTTTTTGCTTGATTTCAGATAGAGTCAGCATGGGACCTCCATTAACAAAATGTACTTATAAAAGTTGCCGATATTACGATAACTCCTCCAGCGCTGTACGAGCCAGCGTCTGCAGTACGGCATCTTCCATCGGCGGATTATGCAGACCGGCGCGCACATCACGATACAAGCGTTCCAGCGGCAGATTTTTGGACAAGGCTGCTCCTCCTACAATCTTCATCGCTTTGTCGACAACCTGATTAGCCAGATGCACAGCATTGTACTTGACCAATCCAAAGTCGGGGCGCATATGCTTGCGCTGCTCCGGTTCACGATCCCAGCGGTCTGCCACATCGTACATTAGTGTTCGTGCCAGTCTCAGTTCGCTCTCGATCTGTCCGATCCACTGGCGGATATGCGGCAGTGTGGCGATCGGTTCATTCAGACTGTTGGGCGTATAATGGGCGGCAAATTCCAATGCAAAATCACGAGCCGCATAAGCAATACCCAGATAACAGGCCGGAATATGCAGTAGCCAGCCATCACCATCATCGCGTTCCGATTTGGAAGTCCCCGGCAGATGGATGGACAGCACCTGACGATCCGGCACAAATACTTGCTCCAGAATTACATCGTGACTGCCGGTTGCTCTCATGCCGAGCGTATTCCATGTCTCCTCGATGCTCACTCCATCCCGTGAACGCACCAGAAAATCACCGATTTCCGGCTGGTTCTCAATACCTGCACTAACAATAAAATCAGTCAACAACGGGCTAAGAGTACTGTAAGTTTTCCGTCCGCTCAGCAGCCAGCCTCCCTCCGTACGTACAGCGGTTGTCTGCGGACGACCGCCCCGTGTCGGACTGCCCGTGCCGCGTTCACTGGCAAATTTGTTAATCATATTGCCATGGGCAACCGCATCCCGGCAAAATTCCGAGAATGTGGGCTCCGGCCAGCCGTCGGCTTCACGGAAATGAAGCATCATACCGCCATGCCAGCCCGCACTAAGTGCTGTAGAGCCATCTCCTCTGGCTATACGCTCCTGCACAAGCAGCCACTCATACAGCCCCAGTTCTTCTCCACCGTATTTCTTGGCTACTGTCAATTTGGCGTAACCAGCTTCTTTTAACTCCTGAAAGTTTTCAAAAGGAAACGAGCCTTCCTCGTCATGCTTGGCTGAACGCTCAGCAAACTTTACAGCCAGACGATCAGCCCATGCCGCCAGTTCTGCTTCTTTTTCATTGCGAATAAACAGATCGATTCGCTTCCTTGTCATATGTAGCTCATCCTCTCTACAGCTCTATTCCAGATACTATAAATATTATCCAATGACATACTATATAAAATCAATCTTTTTAGTCGGATAAACATTGGGCTCTGTCTGCTCATCCGTATTCCAGTCTATAGCAGGTAAAATAAATAGTCCCTGCCTCCTGTTATTCCTCCAGCAGAAATACCAGAAAGTCTTCAAAAGAATCGGTTATAAATCGCAACTCCTTTAGATCCATTAACCAGACATAGATATTGTTGTAATCAGGCTCACTTCGCAAAGATATAAGAAAACTATTCCCACCCTGATCATAAGCAAAAGGAAACAACCCTTCGAGCTGTTCAAAATTTTCCAACAAATCGGCATACAGCTTTTCTGCTGGAAGCTTACCATAACGAATAGAATTAAATCCGCCTACGATAACAGCATTTCCTTCCCGATCTTCCGGCAAATACCCTCCGTTGTAATGCAGATAATACTGCTTGAACGCTGGAGGGAACGGACGCCCCATTTGTTTTTCCAGCTCCTGAAAATCCTTTTCCGTAAGCGGCTGTTCACAGCATTCCAGTACAGGTCTCATGTCTTGTTCCTCCATATTCCTTTTAATATGCAATAGCCAATCATCGATAAAATAATGACTGGATAAACAGAAACCGCAGTATCCCGATCAACGGAATCTGCGGTGCTGTTATACAGTTATTCCTTGTAACTGCAGTCTCTGCTGCAGCTATATGCTTCGATCAAATGATATCATGCCGTCTGCCAATTCGCAGCTTTCCCCTGATTGAATGTGTAAGCAGCTATACCCTTTACTCCCGGACGAACAACGAATACGCCTCCGGCAGGAGAATCGGCTGCTTCATCGTCTTCGCGGGCTGTAGTGATATATAATTCATCCAGATCTGCTCCGCCAAATGTACAGGCTGTCACACATTTGGCAGGTACATGCACCTCGCCAATTACTTGACCTGTTGACGGATCAATGCGTGTTACACGGCTGCCACCCCAGCGGGCGACCCAGAGCATTCCTTCTTCATCAATCGTCATGCCATCCGGATAACCATCACTATCATCCAGCTCCGCTACAGCACGTCCATTTGCTATCGATCCGTCTTCTAGGTCATAGTCAAAAGCGGTAATCTGGCAGGTTGGCGTATCGATATAATACAGTGTACGATGATCACTGCTCCAAGCCAATCCGTTGGAGGTAGATACTTCACCGAGCAGCAGACGCACATGACCTGTGGTATCCATGCTGTATAGTGCTCCCTGCTTTTCCTCACCGTTCAGGCTCATCGTTCCAGCGAGAAAACGGCCGACCGGATCACACTTACCATCATTAAAACGGTTGCCGGGACGCCCTTCTTCCGGATCATGGATCAATGTCTTGCTCCCGTCAGATAACTGTATACGGTAGAGACCGCTGAATAACGCGCCAATCACTTCGGTATCGGTATAAGGAACAACCGCTCCAATATGCTCGCCCACATTTACTGTACGATCTTCTTTGGTAACCGGATTATAGATATGCAGCTGGTAGCCTTCAATATCTACCCATAACAAACGCTGCTGCTCTGCATTCCAGCTTGGTCCTTCGCCCAGCTTGGCTCTGGCATCAATAATTAATTCGGCCGTGTACTGCTTCATGATAGATCCTCCAATAGTGTAGTTTCAGGACTGTATCGGGGAGCGGCTCCAATCATACCCGATTTCCTGCAGGAATGTGCGCGCCAGCACCATATGCCCTTTGGTATTCGGATGCACATGATCCCAGCCATAAGACAGACTAGCCGGATATATGTACTGACTGATATGATCAAACGCCGCCTGTGTATCTACGAATGTTGTCCCGTATTCTTCAGCAATGCGTTTTACGACTGCACCGTATATATCCATTGTTGCTCTCATCGGATCTTCCGGTGTGGTGCTCATATAATAAGGCGTCATCAGAACGATTCCTTTTACTCGTGGCAGCGTCTGTTCTACCAATTTACGCAGCGTCTGCTCATACTCTTCCAGATAGACATGAATATGAGGTTCTGTTGGATTGTCAAACTGACGCCATACATCATTGATTCCGATCATAATAGATACCCAGTCAGGTTTGTGGGCAAACACATCCTGCTCCCAGCGCGCTTCCAGATCGCGAACGGTATTGCCGCTAATACCGGTATTGAGTACGCGGAAAGCATAATCCGGGTAAACCGTTTGCAAAAGTGCATCTACCAGCAATACATAACCGTCTCCCAGCGTACCATTCTGACCTACAGGACGTCCCCGGCCGCAATCGGTTACCGAATCACCAATCATTAGCAAGGTACTGTTTTTATCCATTTTCATCTCTGCCATCTCCTCTTTATCCATAATTCCATCTGTGAAGCGGATGATTACCAGCCCTGACGTTTGAGCCAGGATATACAATCTCTGGTCCAGTTTCCCATAACAGGATGGTCCAGTGCAAGTCCCTGCCCATGGCCTCCGCTCTCATATACACGCAGTTCAAAAGGCACCCTGTGTTCTTCCAGTGCCAGTGCCATGCGCAGGCTGTTCTGTACCGGAACGACATCATCATCAGTGGTATGCCAGATAAAGGCTGGTGGTGTCATGGCTGTCACCTGCTTCTCCGCGCTGCTGCCGGTTACCAGCTCGATCGCTGCCTGATCGCCAAGCAGGGATAGGCGGGAACCTTCATGTCCAAAACTGTCCATCGTAATAACCGGATAACAAAGCACCATCACATCAGGTCGTGAACTGACATCGCGCTTGAGACCATTTAATAGTTCTGTCTCCTGCTCTGTAAATACCGTTCCTGTCATAGCAGCCAGGTGTCCGCCGGCAGAAAAGCCCAGAATCCCGATTCGCGAAGGATCTATACCGTATTCCGCTGCATTGGCTCTCACATGACGAATCGCAGTCTGTCCATCTTCGAGCGGCGTCCGGCGCTGCCGCGGCGAAAGGCGGTAATGAAGTACAAATGCCGAGATTCCATTCTCATTCAGCCATTCTGCTACAGGAGCTCCTTCATGATCTGCGCGAAATTCATAGCCTCCGCCCGGCAGTACGATGACTGCACTGCGTGTATCCGGCAACAGATAAGGCACCAGGTAAGGTCGCTCCCCCTGATCATCTATTACCGCAGGATCAGCAATCCATATTTTATCCATTTCCCTTTCCTCCACTTCTGTATATGTATGCTTGGGTATCATGAATGCAGTATAGGGATAATGAGCAGTATAGGCATCGTTCATTATCCCGTTTTCCTTTTCAAGCGTTAATATTGTAAGCGCTTAACAAAATACTTTCAATCAAAATGTGCATGACTGATGATCAGCAAACGCACATTTTAATATAAATTGCGAAATTGTTCAGGAGTTACCCCTTCCAGGCGACGGAATGTAGCCACAAAATGACTGGAATCGCGGAAACCGACCTGACCGGATACTTCCTTGATCGTCATACGCGGATACAGTGTCATCAGTTCTTTGGCTTTGCGCAGACGCAGCAGAATAAAATAGGCATAGGCAGTCATTCCGAATGTCTGACGGAACAGTGTATTCAGATGACGTGCGCTTACGCCTACCTGAATCGCCATATCTTCCAGACCGATATTCGGATCATCATAATGAGCTTCCATAAAGCTCATCAATGGCGCCAGTCTCTCTACCGTATGGGATAAGGATGGCAGATTATTGATACGTCCATGCTTTTTGAGCAGGGTTAGAAAACGGTACAGATCGGCACTCGTATCCAGTCCAGACAAATCACGGTTGCTGCGGATACTACCCAGCATATTGCCGGAGAACGTATCCAGATCACAATCCCGATCCCATTCATAATAAGCGGAATGCGACAATCCAAAAGTGGACAACAGCCCCAATGATTGCGGTCCGCCAAAAGTAAGATAAATCGTCTCCCAGACGCTGCTTACCGGGCGATAGCTGTGGGCATCCCGTGGAGCCAGCAGTACACCCGATCCGGGCTTGAGCAAATAACGGGCACCGCCAAATGTAAATTCGCCTTCCCCATGCACCGTCTGAAGCCAGTGATAACATGGATAACCATCCGGACGTTCAATATATTCCTGATCCGGATTCTCGCCGATACTCTCCATATGAATAGGAAGCTGAAGGTCTTTGAGCTCTGTAAAAAAGCGGCGGTGCGGGTTGGTTACGTACATGATACGTTCACATCCTATATCCATATTTTTATACTATACATGTTTTATCTTATATTTTACAAGGTGTTATTATCATTTAGTATAGAGTTATTCTTATATAAGGAGTGACAGCATTGATCAGCAGCAAACTTCCAAAAATCTTCTACGGTGGAGATTATAACCCTGAGCAATGGGATAAGCAGACACATCAGGAAGACCTCGGTATGTTCAAGCAGGCCGGCATTGATATCACTACTCTCAACGTCTTCTCCTGGGCACGCAATCAGCCGGACGAAGTTACATATCATTTCGAATGGCTCGATGAATTGATCGACAGCCTTTATGAAAGCGGTATCTATACCTGTCTGGCAACCAGTACGGCTGCCCATCCGGCCTGGATGGCGACGCGTTATCCCGATATTCTGCGCACCGACAAGGACGGACGCAAGCGCAAATTCGGCGGACGTCATAACTCCTGTCCGAACAGCCCGACGTACCGCAAATATTCGGTTGAGATTGCCCGACGACTGGCCGAACGCTACAAGGACCATCCTGCGATTCTGGTCTGGCATATCTCCAACGAATACGGCGGTGACTGTTACTGCGAGAACTGCGAAAAGGCATTCCGGGTCTGGCTGAAACAGCGCTACGGTACACTGGATGCTGTCAATACAGCCTGGAATACCGGATTCTGGGGCCATACTTTCTACGACTGGGATGAAATTGTACTCCCGGACAACCGCAGTGAAGAATGGGGAGAAAACAGCTCCAGCTTCCAGGGAATCTCGCTTGATTACTCCCGTTTCAATTCAGACAGTATGCTGGAATGCTATCGTCTGGAGTACGATGCGGTACGCTCCGTTATTCCGGACGCTCTGATCACCACCAACCTGATGGGCTTCTACAAGCCGCTGGATTATTTTAAATGGGCCAAATATATGGATATCGTCTCCTGGGACAATTATCCGGGGCTGGATACGCCGGTGAGCTTCACAGCGCTCGCTCATGATCTGATGCGCGGCATCAAAAACGGCGAACCCTTCATGCTGATGGAACAGACACCGAGCCAGCAAAACTGGCAGGCGTATAATTCACTGAAGCGTCCGGGCGTGATGCGCCTCTGGAGTTACCAGGCAGTCGCTCATGGTGCAGATACAGTTATGTTTTTCCAGCTGCGTCGTTCAGCCGGCGCCTGTGAGAAATTCCATGGCGCAGTCATTGAACATGTCGGTCATACAGATACCCGCGTGTTCCGTGAAGTCAGCGAACTGGGCCATGAGCTGCAGCAGCTCGGTGACCAGCTACTGGATTCACGCATCGAAGCACGGGTAGCCATTTTGTTCGACTGGGAGAACTGGTGGGCCGTCGAGAAATCCAGCGGACCGACAATTGCCCTCAAATATGTCGAACAGATCCATAAGTATTACAAAGCGTTTTACGATCGCAATGTGCAGGTCGATATTATCAGTGTCGACTCGGAATTCAGTCATTACGATATGATCCTCGCCCCTGTTCTGTATATGGTCAAACCGGGGTTAGCCGAGAAGTTGGAACAATTCACCAGCAGCGGTGGCACTTTCGTTACCACTTTTTTCAGTGGAATCGTCGGCGAGTCCGATCTGGTCACGCTCGGTGGATATCCGGGAGAACTGCGCAAGCTGCTTGGCATCTGGGTCGAAGAAATCGATGCCCTGCTGCCTTCGATGGGTAACCGGATCGTGATGAATAACACCCTTGGTGATCTGAGCGGTGACTACAAATGCGGCATGCTATGCGATCTGCTGCATACCGAGGGTGCCGAAGTGCTGGCCCGGTACGGTGAAGACTTTTACCAGGGAATGCCAGTGCTTACTCGCAATACATTTGGTCAGGGCGAGGCATGGTATATCGCTTCGGATGGTGAAGAGACATTTATTGCCGGACTCATGAAGCATCTCTGCGACCAAAAAAGGATTCAGCCGGTTCTCGATACACCTGTAGGTGTAGAAGCAGGATGTCGTGTCAAAGACGGACGCAAGTTCCTGTTCCTGCTTAATCATAATGCCGAAGCTGCTTCTGTAGACCTCGGAAACCTTAACGCAGAGGATATGTTAAGTAATAATCAGGTTGCTTCCTCTATTGAGGTTCCAGCGCGCAGCTCCATTCTTTTATCTGTAAAATAATTACATCGGATACCTAATTTATTGTAACATGAAAATAGCGATACGTAAAATGTTTATTACAACATTTGCGTATCGCTATTTTTGTCGAATCTGCTCCATTTATTTACATTCATGACGTATTTCATCTTTTGTCATGGGCAACATTCTTTTTGGGAAAGTTCGTTATTTTCCGTCATTATACTATGTTTTATCATAGTCATCTAACTATAACCGATCAATTCGTATCCTGGCTATAGCCTATAGATTGATATTAGAAAGGGCTCCCTTGCCACTTCAATTCTCTGCTTCCTTCCAATATTTCACGGGTCCAATGTCCACTTGGCCATGTCTGTCCCTGCACAGGTGCCAGAATGTTCAATACCTGCTGCAGTACATCCAAATCGATCGGCTCACCTGCCCAACGAATATTATCGGTAATCTCTGCAGTGCTCGCTGTTCCTACAATCGTAGTCGTTAGACGTTCGTTAGAGACAGCATACTGGATCGCCAGCTGTGTCAGGCTGCTCCCCTGCTGTCGGCAGAATTCTGCCGCTTCGCGGCAGCGCTGCTTGATCTCGGGAGAAGCAGGATGCCAGTCAGCAGGCCCTTTGTCGGACAGCAGCCCCATCGCAACCGGTGCAGCATTGATAACCCCAATCCCTCTGGCTTCCAGCAAAGGCAGCAGATCAGTAAGAGTGGAATCATTCAGCGTATAATGACAATAAGACAAAATCACATCCAGATCGGTATGCTCCAGAACGCGCCGGTATCCTTCCAGAGGCAGACAGGATACTCCATAAAAACGTATTTTGCCTTCCTGCTTCAACTGCTGCAGCGCCGGTATCGCTTCATCCAGAACGATATTCAGGTCACCGAATTCGATATCGTGCAGCAGCAGAATGTCTGCATAATCCGTCCCCAGACGCTGCAGGCTCTCGTCTACACTATCCAGAATCCGTTGACGGGAGAAATCAAACTCCCTGTCATTATAACGTCCCGCTTTGGTCGACAGGATATAGCGCTCTCTTGGCAGCTGACGCAGCGCCCGGCCCAGCACCTGTTCCGAACGAGTGACTCCATAATACGGCGAAGTATCCACCAGATTAACTCCCTGTTCAAAAGCTTCCAGAACAGCTCGTACACCCTGATCCTCATCAATATGACCAAATACATGTCCCAGCGGAGCTGCTCCCAGACTGAGCGGGGATACTTCCAAGCCTGTATTTCCGAGCTTGCGTCTATTTATCATCGCGTTCACTGGCATCGCACTTCTCCTTCCCGTACCGGCTATCCGGATACTCACAGGCTATACCCAGTTTACAGGATGACACCATCTTTGAAAATTGCTATTTCGCGGAATCCCCGCTGTTCATTATTGGTCTGACAGCGTCCGGAAGCAATATCCACAATACGGGCTAGCAGATCCAGAGATACCTGCTCCATGGATTGCCCTTCCAGCAGTTGACCGGCATTGTAGTCGATCCAGTGTTTTTTGCGATTCGCCAGTTCGGATTGGGTAGCAATCTTTACTGTCGGTACCGGACCGCCAAATGGAGTGCCCCGTCCAGTTGTAAATAACACGATATGAGCACCGGCTGCCGACAGGGCGGTGACGGATACCAGATCATTTCCTGGTGCTTCCACAATATTAAGGCCGGGTTGATGTACCCGCTGTCCATAACGCAGCACATCCACGACCTGGGAATGTCCGCCTTTTTGGGTACAGCCGAGCGACTTTTCCTCCAGGGTGGTAATTCCTCCCGCCTTATTTCCAGGTGAGGGATTCTCGTAAATATTTTGGCCATGATTGACAAAATACTGCTTGAATCCGTTGATCAGATCCACCAGCTGACCGAATACCTGCGGACTGGCGGAGCGGTTCATCAGAATCGTCTCCGCACCGAACATTTCCGGTACTTCCGTCAGAATCGCCGTGCCGCCTGCAGAGACGATCCAGTCTGCGATTTCACCGACCAGCGGATTGGCGGTAATACCCGACAGACCGTCAGAACCGCCGCATTTAAGACCTATTTTGAGTCTGGATAGCGGCAGCGGCTGACGCTGTTCCTGCTCGGCCAGCGACACCAGCTCTTCCAGATATGCCATGCCTGCTTCCAGTTCATCTTCTTCTTCCTGGGCTTTGAGATAACGGATTTTATAGGCATATTCTGCTGGTATACTTGCAGAGAACTGTTCAATCTGGTTATTTTCACATCCTAGACCGATAACCAGTACACCAGCCGCATTGGGATGCAGCACGAGCGAACTCAGCAGCTGGCGTGTGTATTCCAGATCATCTCCAAGCTGGGAACAACCGAACGGATGAGGGAAATGATACACACCGTCTACACGTCCTGCCATCTCTGAATGAGCGGTACGAGCGAGCAATTCACAGGTTTTGTTAATACAACCCACGGTATTTATAATCCATATCTCGTTACGAATTCCTACTTCTCCTCCAGGTCGTACATAGCCATCAAATGTCTGCAAATGTGCCGGAATAACACGCGGCTGCCAGTTCAGCTCTGGCTGATATTCATAATCCAGTGTACCGGACAGCCCGGTATGCAGATTATGGCTGTGAATCCACTCACCGGGTGTAATCGGCACCGTCGCTTTACCAATAGAAAAGCCGTATTTGATTACATCCTGTCCGGGTTGAATCGGATGAACGGCGATTTTGTGACCGCGAGGAATATCATTTACAATCGTCAATATCTCTCCGTTATCGAGTACCAGTGTATCGCCTGGCGCCATATCATGCAGGGCAATCACCACATCGTCCTGCTGCCGGATAGCAATATGATCTCTCATCATTGTATTCATGCCCCATCCGCCTCCATCTTTATTATTTGGGATGCTACTGCTTCTGCCAGTCCCTTTATTGCGGTTAGATCTTCATTCCAGATTACTGTATCGGCCAGTATCGCATGGATGATCTGGTGATACGACTGTTCATTCTGCTGCAAATGGGTCCAGTGTTCTGCCAGTCGGCCCAGCTGCTCGGTGTTATCGCGAATATCCATACTGCTTCCATTTGGCAGATTTGTTGTAAAGGTGATCGTCCTATCCGATTGTTCGACTGCTGTTACCCGGTACAGTCGCAGCAGCGCAGCCAGACCATATACCAGCTGCGTAGGCAGTTGATTCTCTTTTTCTGTATACGCTTTCAATACAGGTAGCAGACGGGACTGGAATTTGCTGATACTATTCATGGCAATATCCTGCAGACGATGCTCCAGATACGGATTATTAAAGCGCTCGAATGTCTCGGCAGCATAACGATTCAATTCCTCGGGCAGCATGGGCAGTGCCGGAATAATCTCCTGCTCCACTGTCCCTCTCACCCATTCGCCAAGCTCCTCATCCTCCATCACTTCACGAACGGTTGTCTTGCCCTGCAGCAGTCCGGCCGGCATCATCAGCGTGTGTGCTCCGTTCAGAATATGCACTTTGCGCTGACGAAATGGCTTAAGATCCGGTACCCATTGTACATTAAGTCCGGCACGCACGAGCGGCAGACGACGATCCAGTGACGGATCTCCCTGGATCGCCCAGAGGTGATACGGCTCTGCTGTCGTCAGAAATGAATCTTCATACCCCCAGCTGCCTGTCAATCTCGCATATTCTTCATCCCCCGGCATGCCGGTTACGATGCGGTCTACCAGATTATTCAAAAACAGCTGTGATTGCTCTACCCAGCTGCAGAACGCCTCACCAAAACCAAACTCGCGTCCATATCGCAGTACATACTCACGGAGACGATCTCCATTATTCTCGATCAACTCACACGGCAGAATCATCAGACCACGCTGCGGATCGCCATTAAAATGTACAAACCGCCGCTGCAGCAGCACAGTCAGCCGGGCCGGATAATTCACAATCGGCTCTCCGGGAATGTAGTCTATTGGTGTATAGGTAAGTCCTGCTTCCGTCGTATTGGAAATGACTACATCCAGCGACTCCAATTCCCCCAGCTGCAAAAAGCGCTCCCACTCGCTATACGGATCGACATAATCCCTGAATACTGAAATAAGCTGCCGTTTTTCTACTTTTTGTCCATCCTGAAGTCCACGTACCACCAGGGTATACAGCCCATCCTGCTGCGCTATTCGCTCCAGCTTGGACGCTCCTCTCGGTGTAGGGGGAGTCAGCACCACACTGCCGTGGTACTTGCCGGAAGCAATACTTTCCTGCAGCATCCAGTCAGCGAATCCACGCAAAAAGTTGCCTTCTCCAATCTGCAGTACCTTGATAGGCAGCTGTTGAATCTGTACATGTCTGCGGCGTTCATCCTCGCCGGTTAATCCCAGTCGTAACAAGGGCTGTAGTCTGCTGATTGTCATCATATTCCTCCATATCGATAAATGTTCACGTTAACATTTTGTGATAAAAAGCGTTTCTTGAACATCATTGTATCATCATTTAGACTGAAATAGTGAATATTTGGAAGGAATTATATCATTTTTTTAATAAAAATTTCTGTATTCTATCTCTGGATTATCGGGTACTGGCTTGCCAGCAGCCTGATATTAATCCCTACAGGAGGCCCTCCGGTTATGAGCAAAATTTTTCTATTCTCTATTTTATGGTGGCTGCTGGGTAATCCATTTCTGGCTCTGCTCGTTATTCTTGTTATTGTCTATATGCTGGATCGCCGGTTTGTCGGTATCTCACCCAGCCTGATACGTCCCTTACGGCGAATAAGCCGTATACGTTATCTGCGTAGACAGATTGCCGGCAGTCCGAGTGATATGTCTTCCCGGTATGAGCTCGCCCGGCTGCTGATTGAACGCAAGCGTTACCGTGAAGCTCTCGAATGGCTGGAACAGATCGGTCATGCCTACGAAGACTCTGTGGAATACTGGGATGATCTCGGAACCTGTCAACTGCATACAGGACAGAAACCAGCTGGCGAAAAGCATATTTTGCAGGCGCTGCACATGAATCCTCGTGTCAAATACGGGGAGCCCTATCTGCGTCTGGCTTCCGAATATATCGGTACCGATCAGGCAAAGGCACTGCATTATCTGGAGCAGTTCCGCAACATTCAGTCTTCCTCCTGCCGGGCTTATTATATGCTGGGAATGCTGGATCGTTCTCTCGGCCGCACCGAAGCTGCCCGCAATGCTTTTGACGAAGGGATTGTCGTCTATCGCTCCCTGCCCAAATACAAAAAACGCAGCGAGCGCGGATGGGCATTCCGTAGCTGGCTGCGTCGAATATTCTCAACTTGATGAATTCACTTGTGTTCTACAATACCTCAGGGGTGGATCAGACAAACTTGAGATTGGCTCAGACATCATATCCAAAAATACGGCGGCTGACTGCTTTGAGCAGGGGGCCGCTTTTTTTGTACCAGTTCAGTCCTTCATCCAGACGCTTTGCCTGCATAATGACTACATCCGCTTGATCGATACCTTCGAAATAACGACTCAAAAAATGCATAAATACATCAATGCGACGCAGTAAAATAAGTAGCGGCAGTCTAACAGACTCCGCTTCTGTCAATGTAATTACCGAAGCATATCCTTGGAGAAAGGCGGTACAGCGAAGTTCGTCCTGTTCGGTCCATTCCATGCTGCTCAGCATATCAGACAGACATACAGCCGGCTCCATCGCCCGCAGGTCACGGGTCACAAATTCAAAATCCAGAATAGCAGTAATCTCTCCATCCTCCGATTGCAGCATATTCGAAGCATTGAGATCCCCATGAATCAGCTGGTGCGGCAGTGAAGCCAGTCGGGTGATACGAACCAGCTGCTCGCCCAGACCTTCACCGATCCGGTACAGCGTATCAGCGATTTCGGCAAAGTCTTCCGGTGGATTGGCACAAAAAGCTTCCATCCGTCCTGGACTGCAGAGCGGATAGGATTGTCCAAGCCGGTAATAAGGCGGATAGACCGGGTGAAGATCAATCTGCACCTGTGCCAGAGCAGCCGACAGCTTGCCTGCTGCCTGTCCAAAACGATAAATCTGCTCCTCAGTTGCCAGAACGGGGTTGCTGCCGTCTACATAGTGAAATAAAGCCGCGAGTCTTCCGCTGCTCTGCTCGCCTGTCGGCATTTCACTGCCGGACATGCATATGGTCTTGCCTTCCGGGTCTTTGACCGGCTGAGGAATCTCAAGCCCTGTCAGTACTTCGGGAAGTACTGACAGTACTTCATGTTCATAGCGTACCTTGTCCGGTTCGCGGTGTGTCTCGTAACGGCGCAATACATAACGCCGGGAAGCATGGTCAATGAACATGGTTGTATTGTTCATTCCACCCTTGCCTTCTACCATATGCCAATTCCCTGACGGGAAATAATGATCTGCCAGTTGTTCCATGGAATCTATATATTCACGTTCCAATGATTCCCCTCCTTGTTGCCTTTTATCCTGTGCGGGTAAGGGAGAACGCCGATTACGGCCTTCGACTGCCAGTTCCCATGCAGGCAACGCTGATGTGGCAGACTGATGATTATCCGTTGATGTAATCCTGCTGTACCCTTGATAATTTGTTTTGCAGACCGGCCCGTCGATCAGCAGATTGTCCAACTATAATGAGGTTGGACACTGATCACGACGCCCGTTTTTATAAACTGCAGTTATTCTATTTAAGCAGACCGCCATCTTCCAGTCCGATCTATTCCCTATTGAAGCCTTCCATTCTCTTATCTGAAAATGGTGGCAGTGATCCATTTTATTGAACAGGCTGAGCTCATTCTGTACTATTCGACAGCAGCAGCTCTGCTTCCTGCCTTTTACGGCAAATCTCATCCCGGCATTATTCGCCAAAGCTATATGATAACACGAACCGGAGCCAGTGAACACTATTTCGTCCGGAGCCCGGTTGGAGAAAGGGATTTTATGTTCTGCTGCTGTTCTTTTACGGGTAAAGGCCGCTCATCGCAAACTGGTTTATTTATCGCCTGGGAGATCTGTCTACAAACCCATGTTCTCTTTTATATCATCGGTGATTTTTGCTACACGTTTTATATGTTTTATTTCATTTTGTGCAAATGTACTATAGAAATCGGCAACCTTGATATCGACTTGTGATTTTGCAGAACTCTGTCAGTATAAAAGAACTGCCGGTCTTTCCACAAGTCTGCTCCCCCGGCTCTACCGATCCAGACGGATTATGCGGGTTTGGCAATAGTAATATGGTGCAAGCCAAACAGCAGCCATCCGGGATATCAGATTGGCTGCTGTTTGGCTTGCATTTTTCCGCTGTGATATTTCTGTTATGATGCAAAGGTCAGCATTCGTTCAGGGACCGACCACCGGAGACGGTAAACTGCGATACGCACACTTGTCTGCCGCGCTCTCGACAGCACGCATAATACCGCCATAACCGGTACATCGGCACAAATTGCCGCATAGCCCTTCTTTGATCTCCTGTTCCCCGGGCTGGGGAATACGATCGAGCAGCGCTTTGGTGGAGATGATCATCCCCGGCGTACAATAACCGCACTGAAACCCGCCTTCTTCGAGAAAAGCTTCCTGAATCGGATGAAGCTCTTCTGCCGTCTCACCATGCAATCCTTCGATAGTCGTAATTTCGCTACCAGCACACTGATAAGCCATCATTAGACAGGAATTCATCGGTTCCCCGTCAATCAGTACCATACAGGCACCGCATCTTCCGATCTCGCAGGAAATTTTGGTCCCGGTCAGATCCAGATCCTCCCGCAAAATATCCAGTAGCCGCCGGGATGGAGGTACTTCTATCTCCCGGGCCTTGCCATTGACTACCGCCTGCCACTGTATACCTGTCGTCTTCGTCATGGACGCACTCCTTCCTGCTGCCATACGCCTGCTGGCCGAATAAGCTGATCTCGAGCTACCGGAAGCTGCGTAACCCATGTTCCTGTTGCCTGGCGAATAGCTGCGGTAATCGCCGGTGCCAACGCTACCGAACCGATTTCTCCAATCCCCCGCGGCCCAAAAGGATCATTTTCCGGCAAATCCTCGATCGCCTCAACTTCCAGAGAGGTATGCATATCCTGAATACCCGGAATCATATAGGTGTCCATATTACGGGTCATATAGTGCCCTTCTTCCATTACAGCATCTTCGGTCAATGTAAATCCAAGTGCCATCACACTGCCACCTTCGATCTGTCCAATAAATCCCATCGGGTTAATCGCCGGTCCTGCTGCTACAGTATGATATGTGTCAAGCAGTCTGACATGACCACTCAGCGTATTGACCTCTACTTCGGCAGCCACCGCTGCATAGGTATACAGGAAATGTCCACCAACTACCTCATCCGGGGTCGTTGGATACGAGAATTTGGTATCAAATGTAAATTCATTTCCTTGCGCTTCTGCAGCGATTTCCCGGTAGGATATCACCCACTCGCGACTTACTTCTGTGTCATCTTCCAAAGTGACCTGCCAGATCCCTTGCTCGCCGGTTGTCAGCTGTTCAAGCGGAATACCGGTCATGTCATGCGCCTTTTGCAAAATCGCCTGCAGAAAAGGATTTTTCAGCCGCTGCAAGCCCATCCATGCCATTGTCGTTGAACGTGAAGCGGTACTTGAACCGCTATGAGGTACACGATCCGTATCGCCAATTACGATACTGATATCTTCACTCGTACAATGAAACAGATCCATCAGCATAATCTCCAGCGTCGTAATCAATCCTTGGCCGAATTCCTCATAACTGAAAGCGGCTTCTATCTGTCCGGCTGCATTTAGCGATAATCGCCCTCCTGCCGGATCGTCGATGCCATAACCAAGTCCTGCTCCATGCATCGCCAGCGCTGCACCAATTCCCCGCTTGATCCATGGAGGTGAAGAAGCGTCTGATAAAAAATCATAAGCAGATGGATCAGACATTGCTCTCCTGCGCTGCCAGAGCGAGGACTGAGCCAGCGCCTGCATAACCTGTTCCAATCCGTTCGTTCTCCAGATTTCCTGCTGCAATGGTCCGGGGTCGTCCGGGTAACGGCGGTTGAGCATCCGGAATTCCCATGGGTCCATGCCGATAAGCTCTGCCAGCCTGTCCATCTGGCCTTCCATGGCAAAGATCGCCTGATTGCCGCCAAAGCCGCGGAATTCTCCGGATACGCCATTATTCGTATACACCGATATCCCTTCTACATCCATATGCTCCCATCGATAAGGCCCCATACAATGCTCTGTGGCAAAATTCAGCACCGGCGCACCCAGCGTTGCATAGGCACCGGTATCTGCGACGATGCGCACCCGATGGGCTTTTAGCCGACCGTGTTCATCCATACCGGTCTCCATCTCGATTTTCATCGGATGACGCTTGAGTCCTGCACGTACCGATTCCATCCGTGAGTTGTGCATTTTGACCGGACGACCGCTTTTTAGCGCCAGCAGCGATCCATAAGGCTGTACATTCAGTTCATCCTTGCCGCCAAAGGAACCCCCGATAGGACTGGAAATAACGCGAATCCGCTCTTCTTCCCAATCCAGAATCCGGGCAATCTGCATCCGGTCCTTGTAACCATGCTGGGTAGGTGCATATACCGTTAGACGTCCATCCGGTTCGGGAATAAACAGTCCGCCTTCAGTTTCCATATAGGCATGCATCTGACGTGGCGTACTGTAGATTTCTTTGACGACATAGGCACAATTCTGGAGCGCACGTGCTGCGTCACCATGCTTGACCTGGGTACGGTGCAGTACGTTGCCCTGGGGATGCAAACGAGGCGCAGTATCCTCTAGTGCCCGCATCGGATCGGTAATCGTCTCCATCACCTCATACTCCACCCGGATCAGGGATAATGCGTAAGCGGCAATTTCCGGAGTGATAGCCGCTACGGCTGCTATAGCATCGCCGATATAACGAACCGTATCTTCACACAGGGCAGGTTGATCCGGCACAGCAATCCCAAAACGATTCAGTCCCGGCACATCCCGGTGCGTAATTACAGCTACTACGCCTTCATGATTCTCCGCGGCCGACGTATCCAGCGACAGAATACGAGCATGGGGATGACTGCTGCGTAGAACACGTCCATACAGCATGCCTTCAGCTGTCATATCTGTCAGATAACGCAGTTCGCCGGTTACCTTTTCTTTGCCGTCCCGACGCTTGCGCCAACGTTCTCCACTATTTTGCCGATTCAGCAGCATCTACAGTCATCCCCTCTCCCATTCCTGATATATTGTCTCCCATAACCCAGCGGCAAGCAGATTGCCTGCTGTTTGGCGACGATAGGATTCCGAAGCAAAAGGATCGCTGTAGCTTATCCATTCTTCTGTCACCAGTGCTGCTAGCGTGGCTGTATACTGCGGGTCGTAGACTTTGCCTTCCAGCAGATGTTCACATCCATTCAGTCGCATAGCCAGACCAGCACCTCCGCCTGCTGCTATTTTCACATCTGCCAGTACTCCTTCCCGATTCATCAGCGCACGGAATGCTACCGTAACGAGCGAAGGAGTAAAGGCTTCCCGGCGTCCCACTTTGCGGTAGAAACCAACTTCACGCCATGACGATGATCCAGAAAAAGAAGCAGGAGGACGATTATATTCCTCCTCGTTATGATCAAGAAAACCGGTGTTTGCTTTACTTTTGTCAATCGTAATACCCAGCAGGACCGCACCCAGACTGCGTCTGCCCAACCGAACCTGTTCCAGCCAATCTACCAGCTCCTGCTCGTATTCGAATGCAGGATGCTCCCGATCCATCCAGACGAGCCGGGCATCATGTACGAGCAGTGCCGGAATCATGTCTCCTACGGCTGATGAGATATTGCCACCTATCGTACCTTGATTACGGACAGCTGGAGCCGCGATATGACGACACGCTGTATAACAGATGCCAGCATAACTGCGTATCAATCGATTTGTTCCGCATTCGTGCAGTGAAGTTAATGCTCCAATATGAATATGCTGCTCACTGTCTGTGATGCCTTTTAATCCCGGTATCGTATCCAAACGGATCATATGCCCCGGAATATTCAGCAGACCGCCTTCCCATTGAGTGCGCAGCAATGTACTGCCTGCTATATAAGCTGCATCGGCTCCATATTGATACTTCAGAAGAACAGCTTCTTCGGCACTGGACGGCTCCCATACCGTAGGAGCCAACGGAGTAGAAAAGGAAGATTCTTTTTGATGCATATTCATGAGGTCACCTCCGCATTAACAGTATAATTTCAATTATAGTACTGAATCCGCTTATTAACGTCAACTAATCTAACTTAATTTTGTGTATATATTAAACGAAATACTCTTTTTTAGTATTTAAAACCTATAACCTAGTCTTTCTGCCTTCTATTATGTAATATAAATTAACATATATAATAACAATCTATCTTTAGAGTTTATAATATGTAATATAATTGGCTGGCTTGTCTCTATATGGCCTATAACTTGCGTTGTATCTGTTGTATACCATATCCCCGATAAACCTGACTGAAGACTTCTGGCATAAAACAAAAAACACCCTGGCTTATCCTGTATCCAAGGTGCATCTAATATGATCACGTATACGCTGCAAAGCATCCGGCGTATCCGCATCCCAGAAATAATGTTCGGCATACGGTATAATCCGTCCCCGTAGATCAGGCTGTCGAAACAGCTGCCTTGCTCCCTGATCACCGGTTAATTGATCCAGTCTGTCCCATATGTGCCGTGCCATAATAACCGGCGGCTGGGCATTGCGTCCATCCGAAGCGGCTATATAATCCAGTGCCGAATCGCTCTGCTGCCAGTTGTCTATTATATCTCCCAGCAGAAGCGAATCTACCAGCGGCTGATCCGCCAGCAAAATCATGACAGCTTCGGCTGCAGAAGACTTGATCCTTTCCATTCCGCAGCGAATAGAATAGGACATTCCACGATCCGCATCGGCACATTCTGTTTCCTGCCAGTTTTTTCTTTCACACCATGCCAGCACTTCCTGCCGCCAGACTGGCGAAGAATAGGGAGCATGAACAATCACAACCGGAGATAACCTTTTCTCAGCAAGTATGGCCTTCAGTACATGGCCGCCCACACTTGTTACCGGTTTAGATACGACGGGTATGCTTTTTTCATGGCTGATCTGCGTATTGGGGTCAACAACAGCACAGGTGTATAGATGCTGCTCTATTCCTGTCCTATCTGGAGTTGCTGGTTGGCCTGCAGCTGGAACTGTATACGTTCCGGATATAGTTGGAAGCGGCAGTGAGAGCTTGTCTTTCCCCATCCGGCTACTTTTACCGGCTGCCAATACCAGTGCGGCGATAGACATGAGCCGATTCCTCCTTTGTCGATAGCTTGCGATCTCTTTTGACAGCGATCAATTCTGCAGCGATACTGATCGCAATCTCGTCCGGTCCATCCGCTCCAATCGATAACCCTACTGGTGAATGCACATGGGGATAGGAAGGCAGCCCCTCGAACAATCGGCGGGTTCGTTCGGAAGAGCCCATAATGCCCAGATAGGTATAGGGACAATGCTGTATATACTCGATCCATTCTCGTTCCCTGGGAAAATTATGACTCATCAATAGTATATAATCGCCGATCTGTGGAGATATCGCATCATACAGTTCTGCCGGAAATCCGGTTATACAGGTCGCACCCGGAAAACGATCTGCTGTGCAGAGTGATTCGCGCCAATCCCCCACAATTACGCGAAATCCGGCTGCCTGGGCAAGCGAACTGACCAGCTGACTATCGTCGCCTGCACCGATAAGAATCAGACGCGGTTTGGCACGATAGGTACGGATAAAAGTATACGACTGGATATTAGTATCAGCATTTGCATATTCGGTCGTGTGATCATGAGCGAGGATCAGCGGCTGAGCTACCGCAGTTGTAGTCGTCTTTTCCTCAAGTGAAAAAGTCGGCTGACTGTCTGTACCTGTACCACCCAGCACAGACAGCATATATTCTACCCGTGGTCCATTGGCACAAAAAAAGCGTGTCAGCCTGACAGCTTCTCCCTGTTCAAGCCGCTCATCCAGTAGATCCAGAATTTTTTCCAGCTCTCCACGTACCGGTTCCAGCAAAATCTGTAGCCGGCCGCCGCAGCCGATATTTTCTCCCCAGGACAGATCATCCGCTGGTCGCATATCATAATCTACTATCTGAACCGTACTGCTGTTCCACGCCGATTCTACCCGTCCGCATAGATCCTCTTCCAGACAACCGGGGCTGATCGTACCATAATGACGTCCATCTTCTGTCAGGATCATGGAGACCCCTTCCTTGCGATAAGCATGACCTTCCACATGCACCACGGTAGCAAGAACGGTTCGAATATGTTGTTGACGTTCACGACGGGCAATTGTACACAGGTCCTTCATATCCATCGTCTCCAACTCTCCTTTTCCCAGCAAAATCTAGAATCTGTTACCATACCTGCAAATCAGCCGATACGACTAAGCAGACGTTTGATGGAACGATCGGATTCACGCAGCACAATACTGCGGTCGATTGTTTTGACCTGGCGGTTCTCGAACACAATCTGTCCATCAATAATTACCGTATCCACATTGCTGCGTGTAGAAGAGTACACGACTCGTGAATAGACATCGACATCGTGCGACGGGAATGTATGATAATCTTCGAGGTCCAGCAGTACAAGATCGGCTTTTTTGCCTACTTCCAGACTGCCGATTTCCCTGGACAATCCCAGCACTTCCGCGCCCCCCATCGTTGCCATGCGCAAAACGGTGCGCGCGTCCATTACTGTCGGCCCATGCGGTACTTTTTGTATCAGTGCAGTCATCCGCATTTCCTGGAACATATCCAGATTATTATTGCAGGGAGCACCATCTGCCCCTATACCGACATGAATATGCCGATTCATCAGGTCGGGAATTTCCGCAATCCCGGAAGACAGCTTCATATTGGAACCCGGACAATGAGTCACCTTGACTCCGCGCTTGTGCAGGATCTGCTTTTCCTCTTCGCTCAGCCAGACACAATGTGCCAGGATCAAGCGCGGATTCGCCAGACCGATATGATCCAGATAGACAATATTACGCATGCCCCGTTCCTGCTCGACCAGTGCAATCTCTCCGCGGTTCTCCGAAGCATGGGTATGCACTCGTACATGATACTGGGCAGACAGGTCACGCACTTCGGTCAGCAGCTTCTCGGTACACGAGACAACAAAACGCGGACAGAAGGCATACTGGATACGTCCGCCGCCAAATCCATTCCATTTTTCCAGCAAATCTACACTTTTCTGCAGAGATTCCTCTGTTTTCTCCTGCAATGGAACGGGTACATCATCGCCATGATCCATCATGACCTTGCCGGAAATGACACGCAGACCACTTTGTGCCATCGCTTGAAAAGCCGAATCCGTATGATTCACTGTCTCCATATCGCAGATTGTCGTTGTCCCGCTGGAAATAAGTTCGCCTATACCGAGAAGCGCCGAGTAGAAAATGGATTCTTCGTCATGGGCAGCTTCCAGCGGCCAGATCCGTTTACGCAGCCAGTCCATCAGTTCCATATCATCGGCACGTCCGCGGAAAATGGTCTGACACAAATGAATATGGGTCTGGATAAAGCCGGGCAGCAATGTTTTGCCGCGTGCATCTATCTCACAATCGGCATGATCGTCGAGATGGGTGCCTATTTTGACAATCATATTGTTCTCAATCAGCAAATCCCCGATGAACACTTCTTCTTTGTCATTCATGGTTACAATCTGTGCCTGCCTGATCAGTATGCTTCCCATTCTGCTTCCCCCTCTGATGTGTAGCTGCTGCGACGTTATTTACGAATAGAGTCTGCGGCAGTATGGTTATCTGCTCTGTCTAGAGTGTTTATCTACTGTTGAAGCTGTACCGGAACCAAGCCCGTCCATAGCCTCCGATTATATCCCGATCGCCATGCCATCACTGCGTGGATCGGCAGCCCCGCTGAATACGCCCTGCTCGCTGATATGAATCCCCTGTGCTTCGCCCATGAGTGCATCGTAGTCGCTTACAGGCTCGACGGTATGTCCGTAAGCTTCCAGTCTGGAATAGATATCCTCATACGAGCGATTCTCAATCTTCAACGTATCGCTAAGCGTTCCCCAGGTCCGGCCGTACAGCCAGCGCGGAAGAGCAATAGCCTGCTGGATATTCAGCTTGTAATCGATCATGCCGGTCAGGATAGACAGCTGGGTCTGCGGTTGTCCTTCGCCGCCCTGGGTACCGAGCAGCAGATAAGGTCTGCCATTTTTGGTGACCATGCCGGGCATGAGCGTATGAAATGTGCGTTTGCGGGGCTCCAATACATTGGGCAGCCGATCATCCAATGAGAAAAAGGACCCCCGATTTTGCAAAATCACACCCTGACCGCCCGGCACATAAGCTGATCCAAAATCGAAATACAGGCTCTGGATAAACGAGACGGCATTGCCTTCGTCGTCTGCTACAGCGGCATAGGCTGTATCCTGTCCCATTGCTGCAGACAGATGTTCGGCCGCCTGCGGCTGATACTGCATTTCATACCAGAGCTTGTGCGCATACGGCTTGGACAGCAGTCGCTCCAGCGGAATATGCCGGAATCCCGGATCGGTAAGATAACGATCCCGATCGCGAAAAGCCTTTTTGACCGTCTCGGTCATCAGATGATAGAATTCCGGTGAAAAGCGGGCGACTGACGACAACTCTGTCTGCTCCAGCATATTGAGCATCATCAGCAGTGAAAATCCCTGTGTATTCGGCGGCAGCTGGTATACCTGATGATCCCGATAGCTGGTAGAAATAGGTTCTACCCATTCTCCTCGATGCGCTGCAAAATCTTCGGCGGTCAGCAGACTGCCATCATGCGCTGCTGCTTGCCCTATCTGTTGTCCCAATAGACCGGTATACATATAATCGCGTCCATGCTCCGCAATTCCCTGCATAGCTTCAGCAAGCTTGGGCTGTATAACCAGATCCCCTTCCTCCAGCGGTTGTCCGGCTTTAAGAAAAGTCTGGTATAGATACGGGTCCGCTTGCAGCCACTCCAGATCACGCACCGTCCAGCGGGCCAGACTCGGTGAAGCTGGAAATCCTTCTTTGGCATAACGGATAGCCGGCGCCATTACCTCTGCCCAGGGCAGACGCCCATATCGGTTCCAGACCGCTGCCCAGGCGTCTACCATTCCCGGTACTGTTACTGCAGCGAGTGGCCCTCGCTGTGGAATCGACGTGTATCCTTTATTTAGATACCACTCTGGCACAGCACCTGCGGCTGAACGTCCACTGCCATTATAGGCGGTGATTTCTCCTGTTTTTCCATCATGAATCAGGAAAAAGGCATCTCCGCCAGGCCCGGTCATATGCGGATAGACCACACCCAATACCGCACTGACTGCGACAGCTGCATCGACTGCATTGCCGCCGGATTGCAAAATAAATGCGCCGGTCTGACTGGCCAGGTAATGAGGCGCAGCGACCATTCCTTTACGCGAGCGCGGCATCAGATTCATCAGCACGTCACTTCCTCCTTGCGTGCATAGACATCCAGTGCAGCCTGTACTCCCTCCCCTGCCGGCAGCTTGAATCCATGCCGCAGCAGCGTTGCTTCCAGCGCTCCCAGTACATGCAGTACATTTTTGCGGCTGCTGCTGTAGCCCATGCTGCCGATTCGCCAGATTCTGCCCTTCAATGGACCGAATGAACTGGCGATTTCAATACCAAAATCCTCCAGCAACATGGAGCGTACACTCTCGCCGTCAATACCTGGCGGAATCTCAATACAGGTCACAACCGGCAAACGGGCCTGATCATTGCCGAACAGCTGGAGTCCCATCCCGCGCACACCGGCTACAATCGCTGCTCCGTTTTCCGCATGGCGGGCAAAGCGTGCCTCCAGACCTTCTTCCAGCAGAATACGAAGCCCTTCCCGCAGGGCATAGAGCATAGAGGTCGCCTCGGTATGATGATTCAGCCGGGCCGGACTCCAGTAATCCTGCAGCTGGGCCAGATCCAGATAATTGCTGGCGATACGACTGTGCCCCGATATAGCGGCTGGCTGGAATTCAGAAGCTGTACGCAGTCCTCGCTCGATACTTTTGCGAGCCAGCAACTTGCGCTCGACCCGGTCATTGTAGGTGAGCGGTGCCATGCCTGCAGGTACCGAAAGGCACTTCTGGGTTCCTCCCATCACAGCATCGATCTGCCATTTATCCGCATATACCGGGACGCCTCCAATCGTAGCGACCGCATCCACAACAAACAGCACATCCATTTCCCGGCAATAATGACCGATTTCGCGCAGCGGCTGCATGCATCCTGTCGATGTCTCCCCATGTACCATGGCTACCAATGCAGGGCGATACTGGCGAATAGCGTCAATAACCTGCTGTGGATCGAATACGGTTCCCCATTCGGCTTCAATGGTGATAACCTCTGCACCACAGCGCTCGGCAATCTCGGTGAGCAAATGTCCGAATCGACCATAGATCGGTACGAGTACACGATCACCCGGTTCGATCAGGCTGACCAGAACAGCCTCCAGTCCCGATCGGGAAGTGCCGTCAACCGGATAACACCACTGATTACCGGTAACGAATAGTTCACGCAGCATTTCCATCGTCTCATTCATCAGATCGGTAAAAGCTGGATCGAACTGTCCCAGAATCGGATAGGACATCGCTCGCAGCACACGTGGATCGACTTCTACAGGACCCGGTGTCATAATCGTACGCGGTGGTGGTGCAAGATCTTTATAACGTTTCATGGCATTCACCTCGATAAGCATATTGGTATAACCATTCTGTGAGTACACGGAAACCCTGCATCAGATCTTCGTCAGCAGTATATTCCAGTGGATTATGACTGATCCCTTGCCGACTCGGTACAAAAATCATAGCTGCCGGACGCTGACTGCCCAGTACCTGTGCATCATGTCCGGCACCGCTTGGCATAGTGCGGCAGGCGATCCCTGACGACTCGCATATGTGCTGCAAATCCGTAATAATATCCGGATGCATCAGTACCGGATCAATATTCAGATTCTCCTCCCAGTACATATCCATTCCTTCCTGGCTGGCGATCTTGCGCAGCTTCTGCTGAAGCTTATCTGTATATTCATCCAGTACTTTCCGGTCCAGATGGCGAATATCCAGAGTAAATATCGTTTCTCCGGCGATTACATTGGATACTCCAGGCGAAGGCTGGATTGATCCTACGGTAGCTACCAGCGGATCGCCCATTTCCAGAGCCGAATGGCGGATACAGGTAATCATTTCAGCAGCACAGGCCAGCGAATCACGACGCCAGCCCATTGGCGTTGTGCCGGCATGATTGCTTTCTCCGCCAACACTTACACGGATACGTCGCTGACCGACAATACCATTCACGATGCCAATCTGCTGCTGACTGCGCTCCAGTACAAAGCCCTGTTCAATATGCAGTTCGATATATGCATCCCAGCTCCGCAAACATGATCTGTAGGGTGAATCTGGACCAAATCCGGCTGCTGACATGGCCTCTTCCAACGTAATCCCTTCCCGATCCGACACTGCCGGAATCCGTTCCATACTATAATTTCCGGCTATATTGCCCGAACCCCAGTAGGTTAGCGGAAACCGGCTGCCCTCTTCTTCACAGAGCGAGATTACATCAATCGTTCGTACCGGCGGTCCATATACCTGCTGCAAATAGGCAAGCGCCAGAATACCAGCGACTACACCATAGGTCCCATCATATTTACCGCCGCAGATCACTGTATCGATATGTGACCCGGTGACTACCGGCAACAGATCAGGATTGCTCCCTACGAGCCGGCCAGTCAGATTACCCGCCTGATCATAGAAAGTCTCCAGACCCTGTTCTTTCATATAAGAAGACAAGGCTTCCTGCGCAGCTATCCATTCTCTACTGTACAACAGCCGGGTTACCCCTCCCTGCTCATCCGCCCCGTAACCGGACAGCCATTCCAGCATATCATTCATTCGGATACTGTATTGATCCAGCACTGCTGCTGTCTGCTCAACCATGAACTACACCTCCTGGCTGCCGGGCGATGAATCGGCCTACAGGTTGGGAGACAAGCCCCTGTTCAGATTGATACACCGTATTTCCCCTTACCAGTGTGCGTACAATAGTAGAAGAAAAAGTAAAGCCAGTGTACGGATTCTGTTTATGTCGGTCATACAATTCTTCATAAGTCAGTTCGTAAGGCTCCGTCAGATTGACCAATACCAGATCTGCATCCATGCCTTCAGCGATTTTGCCTTTGATATGGCTTAATCCCAGCCGTTCGGCCGGCTGGTCAGCCAGCATCTGCATCAGCTGTGGCAGCGGAATACCCCGCTGATGGTAGCCCTGTTCCAGCATAAGCAGCAGTGTACTCTGTCCACCCGATATACCTCCCCAGACTGCAAAAAAGTCATCTGATTGCTTCATAGCCGGAGGACACGGCGAATGATCCGAGGCGATAATATCGATTAATCCTTCACGGACTGCTTCCCACAGCTGTTCCTGCTGCTGTCGGCTTCGCAGAGGCGGAGCACATTTGACAATGCTTCCCTGCGTCAGCATCGATTCTTCTGTCAGCACCAGATAATGCGGACAGGTTTCTACAGTTACATCCAGCCCTTCCTTTTTGGCTGCTATGATTATATCGACGGCTTCCCGGCTGCTAATATGTACAAAGTGCAGTGCACAGCCGCTCTCGCGAGCATAGGACAGTGCCTGCTGTACAGCCAGCATTTCTGCTTCCACCGGACGGGAATGGATATAATCTATCGCGTCCATTCTCCCCTGCTGCCGGGCCTCCGCCGCCAGAACCGAGACGAGCTGTTCATCTTCTGCGTGCACTGCCAGCACCCCACCGAGCCGGGCAATCTCCTTCATGCCTTCCAGCAGCGTCTGATCATCTGCCCGGGTGAAGATCTCTTCTCCTTCTCCTCCCGGTTCTGACATAAACGCTTTGAATCCTGCTGCTCCGCCGGCTGCAAGTCCCTCCAGCTGGTCGATATTCCCTTCTACCAGACCACCCCATAATGCATAATCCACATAGGAACGTCCTTCGGCCGCCTGTTTTTTCAATATCAGGTATTCCGGTTTGACGGTTGGCGGTACTCCATTGAGCGGCATATCAACATAAGTAGTAATGCCTCCTGCCGCCAGTGCTGCCGAACCTGTCTCGAACCCTTCCCAGGCACCCAGACCCGGCTCGTTAAAATGAACATGAATATCTATCGCACCAGGAAGTACATGCAGTCCGGCTGCATCGATTACCGGCAGTGGCAGTTCTTCTGATGCAGTCTGATACGGCATTAGCGATTGTATCCTGCCTTCTTGGATAACAATATCCAGCTGCTCGATTCGATCCGGCAGCACAACCAGTCCTCCTTTGATAATACAATTCCAGGTATTTGGCTGCATAACCCTTCCCCCTTTGTGCAAATATAGGATTACTGCATCTGGCCGATCTAACGCTGCATGGCTCCCATACTATTCGTTTCCGGCAAACAAACCAGTTGCTGCTAACTGCCTCTATAAGTGCTGTAACCACCGGGTGACAGCAGCAGTGGAATATGATAATTGCCCTGTTCATCAGTTATCGTGAACCGAATCGGAATCTGATCCCACAGTGATAAGGTCTGTGTCACCTGATTGTGTTCCGCCTGGTAACGAAGATAATCCCCCGCATAAAAGATCAATTGATAGATTCCCGGCTGCATGGCTTCTACGGATAGCAGCGGCTCATCCAGTCGGCCATCCTCATTGGTCACGCCGCTAGCCAGCGCTACAAGAGAATCTTCGGCATATAGCGCCACCTTCATTCCTACTGCCGGGCCTCCTTTGCCCAGATCAAGTACATGTGTAGTTACTTTGCCTTTCATACCGTCATACCATGGCGGCTCGCCCATTCTCTCAGCCGCAATCCAACAATAATCTGCACCTGCTGCAGGGCAGTAACAAATTCCTCCTCCTCCGGTTGACCAAGACGCGCTTCCAGTGCTGCCAGAATCTGATCTGCCGTTTTACCTTTGACAGCCAGGATAAAAGGAAAAGAGTACGTCGCCGTGTATTCACTGTTCCCGCGTGATAAGCGTTCATACTGATCGGCGGATAAATCAGTCAGCCCGGCGCCTGCCTGCTCGGATTGTGAATGTTCACTCATCTGAATTCGGCTGCCCAGATCCGGATGCTGTCTCAGCAGCTCCAGCTGTTTGTCCCTGCCGGAAGATAGAACCACTTCATTCATACGATCCAGCATTTCCTGTAAGCTGGCAAATGGCTTGTACTCCCATACCTGCTCGGCTACCCAGGCGGAATGTTCATACAATCCGCCAAAATGCTGTATAAATTCTTCTTTTGTCCAAGCATTCCATGGCTGCTCTACAGATATCATCAATATCAACCTCATTTTGTTTGGTATAGTCGGTAAAATCAGATATTTTTATCATTTTACGTAAGGTAATCGAACATATCAACTTATTTATTTTTATTTTGTCATATAACATAACACAATAGTAGCGTTTTGTGATCTATGCCTTATCCTTTTCGGTTGCTGCACAGCAAAAACCCTTATCCGGGAGATACTCCATACAGATAAGGGTACAAGCAGCAACATCTATTGATCACAGGACCAGGCATTGCCTTTACTATGAGATTATCGATTCAGGACGGTTTGTGCTTTAGAAATTTACGAAAAGTAAAGACCATCTTCAGCTTTAACAGATCATTTGTTTTCTTGAAATCCATCTGCAGCATACTGCCAATTTTGTCCATCCGATAAGTAACGGTATTCCGATGCACATACAGCTGCCGAGCAGCTTCGTTGATCAGACCATCATTTTCTACGAAAGCTTCCAGCGTATTCATCAGCACCTGATTAGGATCGCCGTCCCGGATCGTCAGCGGCTCCAATACTTTATGACAGTAAGTTTCCATAATCTGTTCCGGCACATGCTGGAATACATAGGCAAACTCCACCGTATGAAACTGTAGCGCCATATGTCCCATGCCAAACCGTTTGGCCAGCTTGCGCGTCTCTGCCGCTTCCTGATAGGCTTCCCGAAAAGAATCCGGCTTGAGCTTGATATTGCTGATCCAAAAGCGCGGACTGCCTCCACTGCTGGCCAGCCCTGCCATATCTTCAAACCGGTTCATCAGGAAAGCAGACAATTCTTCCCCATAATCCCGCTCTGACGGACAGGCATAGATCGACAGAATACCTTCTTCCACCCGAAAGTGCTGCGACGGAAACAACTGCATCAGCGGATTGTACTGCAATTCCTGATGAATCTGTGCCAGCCGTTTCTCGGAGGAAAAAGCCTGCGGCTCCAGCGTCGTCAGCACACACTGATACGGTCCCGGAAACAGATTGATCCCCAAATGCTCAGCACCCTGAACCAGATCGGTCAGCGTAATACGACGGCCAAGATGCTCGGATACGAGTGTACGCATTTTGTCCTGAATACCCGGATTGATATGTTCGCGGTATGTAGTGTCCATGTGGAATGCCAGTACCTCAGCCGCCTGCTGGAACAACTCTTCTTCTTCCTTTAACTGAATCGCAGTATCGGTAAATACAAGCAGAAACCCATAATGCTCATCGCGCTGCATAATCGGTACCCGGTAGCAGCTGCCCTGATTCCATTTCACCCGTGTCAGTGCTATTTTCCAGGGCCAGCCCTGCAGCAGACCATCTTCCCGACCTTCGCCACTGTTATATAGTACGTGTCCGCGTGAACCGATAATAGCGACAGGATATTTCAGAATAGTCTCCAGCACGGCAAATACATTGACATGCGAATCCTGATGAAGCGCAAACTGCATTAGCTGCTTTTGCTTGGACAGTACAGATTGCAATAGCTTGGTGCTGCGCTCATGCTCTACCTGGAACAGGGCATTCATCTGATCCGAAAACGTAAATTCAAACGGCAGTTCCAGCAGCGGAAATTGCAGTCGATCTGCTTCCTCGATAATGACCTGCGGGATCACATCCCAGAAGCGTCCCAATTTGACCCCCATGCCTGCACATCCGCGTTCATTCAGCTTGCGCATGAGCTTGATCGCTTCCTCCTGATTGTCTTTCATCAGAAAAGCCGTGGTAAAGAGCATTTCACCACTTTTCACCCAGTCGGCAATATCCGGTGCATCCATTACGTTCACCGACTTCATCAGCCGTGACGTTCCGCCGGCACCCGCAACCAGTCGCGCTTCTGATAGCGGGTACACCGCCAACGCTTCCTGAACAGTCAATTGCATACGAGTACCTCCCATTTACTTGACATTACTTGTTGATGAATAGGTAAATCCTGCTGCTTTTTTCCATTTTGTCGCTTTCCGAACCTGTTTTCCGGTTATATATTTGAATATTGTCAAGTATTATAACATAGAAGTCAGCAAGCGTACTATATGGATAAGTTATAAGTGAAGTAGTTTCTGCCTATAAGCTAGAAGAATATTCTTATATACAAAAAGCCTTTTGCATATGACAGTCTGTTCTCCCGAAAGAGCACAGATTATCATTACAAAAGGCTTTTTATCCATTACAGGCATTTTGGTCGCTGCCCGCTTATTCAGCAGAAATAAATCATCTTTTCCCCGATTATGCGAGGCAGAACAAATCTTGGATTACTCTTCTGTTTCTTCTTCCTCAGCATGGAAAATACACACGAATTGCTCGGAAGTTCCTTCTGCACCAAAAGCATTGGCTCCTGTACTTACTACCGAGAAACCGATATTCCGGTAAAATTCGGCGCCTTCGGCATCGGCATCTGCCATCAGCATAGTCGGCTTTTCCATAGCCAGCAGCTTGAGTATAATACCGCGTCCATAGCCCAGTCCACGTTCATCGGGAGCGATAGCCATATGACGTACACGGAGCGCATCCGGCATTTCCTGATCCTGTGCACAGCCAATGACGCCAATCCACACGCCTTCTTCCAGATATCCATACAGCCGCAGCTCCGGTTCGGTACGATATTGTTCAATAACAGCGTTTAGTACATCCTCATCCGGGAAGACAGCATAGGATAACAGTTCACGCAGTTCGGGTTCTTCCAGACGATCATTAATTAATTCCAGCACAATAGTTCCTCCTGTTTGCTCATATCCACATCCTCACTATTTTACTCCTCCGGCTTGATCTGCTGCAACCTATCTGGACGAGATTCTTCCGGTTCCCTGCAGACCGCATAGGTGACCCAGTTCCCGCGAAGCTCAATATCCTTGTCATCCTTGTTTTCTTCTATGGCTTGTGCTACTGCTTTGCGTGCCAGTACATTCCAGCCTGCATAGCTCTCATCCAGAATCTCCAGCAGACGCTCCGTACTCAGATTCAGCTCAATATTGCCTTCTTCGACCTTGTCCGTATCCTGCTCAACCTGCTGTACCGAAGACGTCATCGAAATAAAGTGAATTCCACCCATTCGTGTTCCTGCCTGCATCTGTTTCAATACCTGACGGAAGGATTCTTCGGAAGACAAATGCTCCAGACAGCCTGTTGCAATAATATAATCGCAGCTGTCCGGCTCAATCTGGTAATTCTCCACATCATGCGTTATTGCCTGAATCCGGTCTTCCACTTCATACTTGGCAGCATACTTCTGCAGCTGATCAATCGCATCTTCCAGCAGATCTACTCCGGTCACATGGCCGCCCTGTGTAAGCTGCTGGGCTACCGGTATCGCATGACGTCCTACTCCGCAGGCCAGATCCAGCACATGAGGTGCAGGCGTGTATTTGAGCAGCCGCTGCAGCAGTTCCATAACGAGCGGAGTAGGCTGGGATATCCAGCTGCCTGATTCAAACAATTCATTTTCCTTGTAAAATTGCTCATGGTATTTAGCTTCAGATTCTCTTGCTGTATCAAATGATGCACACATTATATATCACTCCTGTTTCCTTATATTTGATCCTGCAGGTATACGGGCCGCCAACTATTTCCTTCTGTCATTAAGCAGCCGCTCCATTTACTTAAGTACCATTACCCATAACGGCGGGGTTGCCTACATAGTGATAGTAATATGCGCTATCGCGGATTCCAGGCTAACCTTCTCCTATATCCGCTGATTCATATCCAACTTATATTTTCACGACCTATAGCTATTTTTCACTTTCTCTATTGCTGTATTCCTTGTCTGTCCGATTTTTTTTATACAAAAAGATATCCTTCTACCTGTATGACTGTCCTTGTACCTTATGTATTTCTATAGCCTGTAATCCCTCCTGCACACCTGTATAGCAAAAAGAGCCTGTATGCATTACGCATAACAGGCTCTAACCGATCTTTTAATTTACCAGCTGTTCCAGTTCTTTCTTGGCTTTTTCGTAAGCAGGGAACAAGGCTTCGACCATTTGTGATATGTCCTGCATATCCTGCTGGCGCGATTTTTTCTCAATCTCGGATAGCAGCTGGGATAAGTGATTGATCCCAATACTGAGACTGCCCGATTTCAATTCATGGGCTGCGTCTGCGAGTGCTTCCGCGTCACCTGCAGCAGCCAGTCTGCGCAATCGTTCCAGCTTCTTTGGTGTCTCGCTCTGATACATGCCAATCAGCGTGCGCAGTACTTCCGGATCTCCGGCTTCATTTAATTCTATAATCTCCTGAATCACACTCATATCCAGAATTTTTTCAGTAATCGTAACTGGTAGCCATTTATGCATAATGCGAGTCAGACTATCCAAATTCACCGGCTTGGTCAGAATATCGTCCATACCTACATCCAGACAACGCTGCCGATCTTCCTGACTGGTATTCGCGGTAAGTGCAATAATCGGAACAGCTACACGCATCTCGGTGGCTTCCAGTTCGCGAATTTTGCGTGTAGCCTGAAAACCGTCCATTACCGGCATTCGATTATCCATCAGTACCATCAGATAATTATGACTGAGATAGATAGAGACCGCTTCTTGTCCATTAATCGCTGTATGCACATTGGTAATGCCCATTTTCTTTAATTGGAGCTGAATAACCTGACTGTTGATCGGATTATCTTCTACGATCAGAATCGGATTTTCCATCTGGTTGACAGCTAGAGGCGGTACTGAAGATTCGTTCTGACTGCCTGATTGCTCGTTGCTGCTTGCTCTTGTCTGAACGAGCAGCTCCGATTCTTTCGGGCTTTTCTTGAGTGGAATATCGAACCAGAACGTAGAACCTTTGCCTTTATCGCTTTTCAAATCAATTGTTCCTTCCATTAACTCTACCAATGACTTACAGATGGAGAGTCCCAGCCCGGTTCCTTCCACATCCTGCTGCTCCGGCCGGTCTGCCTGTGCATAGGGCTGGAATAGATTCTTTTGATGATCCGGCGCAATGCCGATGCCTGTATCAGACACCTCAATGTGGAGGGATTGTAAATTTGCACTATTTTCTTTCAGCTGTATACTGATCTCGATTTTACCATTCTGGGTAAACTTATTCGCATTACTGAGCAAATTCAGCAAGATCTGGCGAATTCGTCCACCGTCGCCGATCAGGTTACTTTCTACACGATAATCAATAAATGCAGAAATGGTATTTTCATTTTCGCGTACCTTTGGTTCGATTAGACGAATGATATGATCCAGCAGCAGGCGCATATTGACCGTACTTTCCTGCAGCTGCATTTTGCCTGCTTCCATTTTGGACAGATCCAGCATATTGTTGATCATCCCGAGCAGCAGCTCGGCCGATTCCTGAATCAGCAGTACCGAGCGCTTCTGTTCATCCGAGAGGTCCGAGGATAGCAGAATCTCCGCCATGCCGATCACACCATTCATCGGTGTACGTATCTCGTGGGTCATAATCGCCAGAAAGCGGGCCCGTGCCTGATTAGCATTGACCGCTTCTTCCCGTGCTGCCTTGAGCTCTGCATTGCTTTTGGCAAGCAGACGCTGCAGATTGACCAGTTCGCTGTTCATCGAAGAGAATTCGGACAAAATTCGTTCTTCCTGGTGTTTGCTATTGATAATCTGGTGGGAAAGATCTTCAATCGTTTTGCGCAAAACCATGATTTCATGCTCTGCATTTGACATTGTATTCATCTTCCCTTCCCTATAATCCGGCTGATCCGGTTTATCCGAGTTCTGCCACAGGTACCAGAGTATCAGCCAATTGAATGGCTTCATTCGCATCCGGAGCATAACCATCTGCTCCCACCAGTTTCCAGAGACTCCGATCTATATTAAAAGGCAACCCTCCGACGATAATTTTGATCTGTGCGGTCTTCTCGGATGCCCTGATCTTCTCAATCAATTCATGAACAAGATGAACATGAAAGGTCATAGTTACCGAAATGGCTACAATATCCGCCTCGTAATCTGTAATAGACTGAATCAGACTGTGGTCGGGAACATTGGCTCCCAGATAATACGTATCCCAGCCATCCATTTCAAAAAAGTCGGTCAGCATCCGAATACCAATCTCATGCTGCTCTGTACCGACACAGGCGGATACCAGTCGGCGCGGTCTGCCAGAACTGCTTGCTTGCAGCCAGTATGGATATAATCGAGAGATAATACTCTGTGTCGCAGCTGTACAATAATGCTCCTGTGCGACATTTATCCGGCTAATCTGCCATAACCTACCGATTTCGTACTGTGATTTCTGAAAAATATGAATATAAATATCTTTTATGGCGATTCCCTGATCGAGTAGAGTAACAATAAGAGTGTAGGCTTGCTTGCGATCTGCCTGCAGCAGATACTCCAGATATTCTCGGGCCTCTGCTCCCAGTACGGAATCTTCCGTAATATAGGTTTGCTGAAGCTCTACTGTGCGAACATGGTCAATGCCCATATCCAGATAATCCACTACACTGGATTTGTCATTATGTTCGAAATGATCAAGCAGTACCCGTTTGATCGCTACTAGATTCACAATCAGATCTTCTTCGGTTACACGATAACCGCTTAAAAGCAATTTGAGCCAAGAGATATAGTTCATGAACAAAGCAGGACTTTTCATAAGTACGCTCTCAGCTAAATAACTCAAGCTGTACAAAGAATCCTGTTTCGTTCGCTCTCTACCCTTGGCTCCAAAACGCTGGTACAGATCTGGCTGTTTCAGGTACTGCATATGGGTAACCTGTTCTGCAAGCCGGTCTGCTTCTATAATTAATTGTTGTCCTGCTGTTTCTTTTTCCTGTAAGGCCATCTGCGGACACCTCCTGACTTGTCAGTAAAGAGGACTACTCCGCACGTACCAGATAACGTCTGACAGCAGGCTTGATATCTGTTAGTTCCTGATCTGGATATGCTTTTTCCAGTTCATGTATACGTTTGAAATCGGAGCTCTGTACCCAGGCCATATAACTTTCTTTGGTATCCCAGGACATGTGAACGATCAATTCACCCGGTGTAGTCTCACTCTGAAGAAGTTGAAAAGATACAAATCCCGGCTGCCGATCCACTGACCTGCTGCGGTTACGGTAAACTTCCACCAGCTCTTCGGCTTTGTGTTCCGGCACCTGGACAATGGATTGTACAATATACACGAAATTATTTCCCCCTAAATGAATTACGAGCTTATATCATATCCATGAGCCCGTCAAGTTAAACGCCTACAACAACGTTGTCCGCTATTGAATAGTCATTAGTGAAATTTTCCCATACATTGCGTAATTAAGCAAGTTCCGATACAACCAATTTAGCTGCTTCCGCTAACTGTCTGTCCTATATAAACAGGTCAAAACACCCTGTATACAGGGGATTTATAAGTGGCTGCCGACCGGAAATAAAAAAACACAGAGATCAGCCGCTCGTGTGTTAAAAACCATTCTTTTTATGTTCTATTCTTTTTATGTTCTATTATATATTGCACTTATTTCAACAAAAAAAGTCCAACCGGTAGGAGTTCTACCGATCAGACTATTTTACCGGCGGCTGCAAAGCCCAGTTTTTTTAATAACGGGATAACCTGCAATTTCTCGTCATGATCCAGTCCAGCCATTGCATGTTGAATTACTTTTTTGTGTCCTGCAAAAATGCTTTCAAAAAAGTCTTTGCCTTGCTGGGTCAGCTCTGCAAAAATAACGCGGCGATCTTCTTCACAGGCTCTGCGGCACAGCATATTTTTCTTTTCCAGTTTGTCGACGACATACGTAATATTTCCGCTGGAAATCAATACTTTTTCGCCGATCTTTTGCAGCGGCTGGGATGTCTCGCTGTGATAAAGGAAATCCAGCACCCCAAATTCGGTAGGATTCAGTCCATAACTCTGAATATCACGATGAATATGCGTCATGATTGATTGATACGTACGGGATAATACTATTAATAAATGAAGAGATTCTTTCTCTTCCATCTCATCACTGTTTGGATTATTGATGTTCATTTCGGCTTCCATCATACTTCCTCCTCTCTGCTAAAAACGGTTGGATGCATCCTGCGTCCTCCCTACGAGTATATAAGAGCGCCTGCACGTGTTCTTCTTTATTAATGAAATAAAGAGTACGAACCAACTGTACAGACGCTACCTATTTTAACATATCACTTGCTTATTGACTAAAATTTATTCTATTGCAGCTTAGAAGCCTTTTGCAGTCTCAGCAGCTTGTTCCAGACCTTCAGCAACGATCTGTTGGGAACGGTCAGGGAATGCATTGTGACCTTCAATAATGAATTTCTCTACATCTGTAATGCCCCAGAATCCGAGCAGTGTGCGTACATATCTTACAGCCAGTTCGATGTCTGCTCCAGGACCTTCGGAATATACACCGCCGCTAGCATGCAGCAGCATTACTTTTTTACCGCCAGCCAGTCCTACAGGACCTTCCGGAGTGTATTTGAATGTTTTGCCTGCTTGGGACAGGTAGTCAAAGTACGTGTGCAGTACAGCAGGAACTGTGAAGTTCCACAGTGGGAAAGCAATAACAACTTTCTCAGCAGCCAGGAATTGGTTCATGTAGCGGTTGATGCGATCTACAGCAGCCTGCTCTTCGGAAGTTACTTCCATACCCTGGGAAGCCTTGAAGTTTGCACCCAGTACAAATGCATCGTAGTAAGGAGGGTTTTCTGCGAACAGATCCAGTTCTTCTACTTCATCCTGTGGATGAGCTGCTTTGTAGCTGTTCAGGAATGCTTCATACAGTTGAACGCTGACTGCCTGATCGGCAGGACGGTTATTTGCTTTGACGAATAATACTTTGGACATATTGATATCTCTCCTTCAATTTCACGGGAAATTATTAATTAGTAAATCTTAATTTAAAGATAGTGCAAAAAAGCAGTTTTGTCAATACTTAATTTTCACATTAAGATATTTTTCTGTTTATGTATTATTGGGAAAATAATTGGGAAAGAAACGAGCTGTCTCGCTATGTTTATTTCGATATCGACCAGTATGCTAAAAATAAATTAAAAAATACCTTGTGGGTACGCTGCCATACAGCTGCAGTACCCAAAGGTATTTTTAATTTTGAAATATTGTTTGTACCATTAGGTTACTTTTCATTACAAAAAATGAAGCAGAGTCCGATATACAATGTGTATATTCGGCATCTTGCTTATTTGCCTGCACGCAAAATTTCTATTGTTCCACTATTGTAGGCAATGACCGCCGTACTGGCCATGCCGATAAACAGCCCATTATCGACAACGCCGGGAATATCATTCAGCTGTCGGTGCATACGCGCCGGATTCAGTATTTCCTTGAAATGACAGTCTACCGTGTAGTTGCCGTTATCCGTCACAAACACTTCACCGGATTCCGTTTTGCGCAGTACCGGCGTGCAGCCCATACTTGCCAGTTTTTCGATGGTCCACTCATGGGCAAAGGTGACGACCTCCACCGGCAACGGGAAAGCACCCAGACGTTTTACCACTTTATTGTCTCCGGCTACGATCATTACCTGGCGACTGCGAGCTGCAACGATTTTCTCGCGCAGCAGCGCTCCGCCGCCACCCTTGATCAGATTCAAGTCCGGATCTACTTCGTCGGCACCGTCAATAGTCAGATCAATCTGTCCTACTTCAGCGAAAGGAATAATAGGAATTGACATCTCTTTTGCCAATTTCTCGGATTCGACCGATGTGGCAACCGCTTTGATATGTAAACCCTGTTGCACGCGTTCCCCGAGCTTGCGAATAGCGTACACTGCTGTTGAACCGGTACCCAGCCCAACCATCATGCCATCTTCTACCCAATCGACTGCTTTCTCTGCAGCCAGCTGCTTGATATTCATGTTAACGTTTCACTCCATCACTCAAATTTGTATAATCGCCTATTTTGTAGCTATTCTGCATTTATCTGCAAATGTAGTCAGCTCATCCATGGATTTCATGGATCATTTGAACTATACTAGGGACTGGTGAATACACACAGTCCAATCCTGCCGATTCACAACTCAAAGGAGCCACTCATATGCGAACCGAAGATCAGATTAAATCCAAGCTAGGCGAATTGAACACGCAAAAAAGAAATCTGCAAGCCCGACTCTCCACACTTACGCCGGAAGCTGCGGCGTACACTTCCCTGAATGAACAATTGGCCAGAATTGATGATATGACCATGATGCTTGAATGGGTGCTGGATCAGCCCCAGGGTAAATATCACGCCTGATTTGTTCTATGCTACATTTTATCCCAAGTAAATCAGAATTACAAAATCAATTTAATGCTGATTCCGTCATCTATTTTTATATTTTGGTTTCAAATCAACAAAACGGGTTATATAAACGTAGGCTAAAAAGACCATGCTATTAGAACTATATTTTATCCAAAAATAAATTTACCTTGTGCTATAACATATTAGACAACAATTTCCGACATATTATTTTGTGCACGTTAGCTACACGTCCGGTCTATTCTTGCAATAGAAGGCAATCTTGTAAAAATTTACTTGATTATCAATGGTTCAAAATACCTAAACAACTTAGCTGGTATTGGATCTGTATCGTCGCACACCATGTTTACGGAGTCTTTGTCCACAAAGACCTTGTTATATTGATTTTATTACCTCAAACAGGAGTGAGAGAATTGAAGAAGATAAGCAGTTTATCCTTTTTCACGAAAAACCTATTAATCTCGGCAATTAACATTTTACTGATCGGTGTTATCTTGCTGGTGAGCAGTTACTTTACCCAGAAGACGATTCTGATTGATCAGCTGCATGGACAGATTCAGGCCGTAACCGACACATTTGCACAGGGCATTACCGCTCAACAAGTTCAACAGGCCATGACCGAAAAAAGTTACGAAGGCGCCACTCAAAGCGAACTTCGCTCCTATCTGGATAATGTTAATAAATACAATCCGAATATTGCTCAAGCCTATGTATTCGGTACTGAACTGGCTAACGGTAACCAGACTTCTCTCGTAGCCGTTCCAACCAAGCTGATGGAAGCCCTCAAAGAAGGCAAAATGAATATCGGCGATCTGTATGAGCAACCAGAAACGATTGTAAATGGTGTAAAAGAAATGATGGCAACCGGCCAGACCACTTTTACAAGCTTCTACTCCGATGATTTCGGACTCTGGACAACGATTCTGTATCCAATCAAAAACTCCAACGGTGAAATCTTCGCTTACTTTGGCGTTGATGCCGATGCAAGTGCAGTACCGGATGGCCTTCATCAGCTGCTGGTACGTGGTATTACTATCATGGTAATCTTCCTGATCCTGATCTTCCTGGTACAATTCTTTATCGTACGCAAAACGCTGTCTCCAATCCGTGAACTGATTCGTGGTATTGAAGAAGTGAGCAAAGGAAATCTCGATATTCATATCAAGACTGGTACCGATGACCTCGGTATTATCAATCATAAGTTCAATGAAATGGTAGCCAAAATGAACGGCGTTATCGTCAATGTACAGTCCGCTTCCAAGCAGGTAACCGAATCTGCGAAAATGCTGATGGACAGTGCTTCCGATCACAGCAGCCGTTCCCTGACTCTGATTTCCAATATTCAGGAAATTGCAGATGGCATGAAATATCAGGAATCCGCTACCGAAGATACAGCTAAGTCTATGACTGAAGTATCCACTGTTATTCATACAATCGCACGCAACTCTTCCAATGTATCGGATGAAGCTTATGCGATGGAACAGAAGTCTGCCAAAGGTAATGAAGTCGTTAATGAAGTAACCAACCAGATGTCCCTGATCTCCGAGTCGGTACACGAGACTGCCAAAGCTGTTGAACTGCTGGAAAGCCGCTCTCAGGAGATTGGCAATATTCTCGGTATCATTACCGGAATCTCCGGTCAGACCAACCTGCTCGCACTGAATGCATCGATCGAAGCGGCACGTGTCGGTGAACACGGTAAAGGATTTGCAGTCGTTGCCGGTGAAGTTCGTAAGCTGGCTGAACAGTCTTCCGAGTCTGCCAACCAGATCAGCTCCCTGATCGCCGAGATTCAGACCGAGATCCAAAATGCCGTAACTTCCATGAAAAAAGGAACACTTGAAGTGGAACACGGTATGTCTATTGCTAACCAAACTGTTTGCCGATATCCATGATGCAACCAAAAAAGTAACCGAACAGATTCAGGACATTTCCAGTGCTACACAAGAAATCTCTGCAGGTACCGAAGAAATGACCGCTACAACAGAGAACCTGAAGTCTACAGCTGCAGCCGCAGCAGCCAACAGTGCCAAAGTATCCGAGCACGTAGAAAGCCAAAAAGCGACGGTTGTATCTACTTCCGACGCAGCCAACCAGTTGTCTACAATGGCAGAACAGCTGCAAGAACTGATCTCGCACTTCCATGTACGCAAAGTCGATTAATTACTGTTGATTCCGCCATAGCCTGAAAAGAATGCCCTCCATATTTTGTGGAAGGCATTTCTTTTCAAGCCCTATTGGCTATATAAATTATATAAGCTATATATAGCTCACCCTTTGTCCATCTTGCATTCATATTGCTGTAATACAATAACTGTGCTTTATCACTGCACATATTTGTCAAACCAAGGAGAGATTATCATGTCCCAACCGGAAATTGTGAATCTACTAACTACTTCGACCCAACTGCCAGCCCTACAGATTCCGCTGGACAACTCCAGACAATGGCAAAAGGATACATTTGCCATCCATCGCTTTGATCTGGGTCAGTCTATTGCTGACTATATCCACCAGCTGAATGATCCTATGGAAAAAGAAGCCGTATTGCTAACTGGCTATCTTGGCTGGATTCATCGCATGTCTGCCGAACAGGAGACTTCCGCTTTATTTGCATCTGCCAGCGGTACCCTCCCTGTCACATTGTCTTTTGAAGAATCACCAGGCTTCCAGCACATGGTCAAGCAGGTATATGATCAACTGGCAGGCGAGAAATCACCTGCTCCGGTACAGAGCGAGACCGTATTCAGTTTCGGTCTGACCATTCCGGCTCAACCGGGACAGCTTATCAACTGGGCGATCGAAGAACGTCCTTCTTCCCTGACCGTGGTTATCGAATATAATGATTCCCTGTTCAAACCTGCGACAATCGCCCGCTTCTCTGCTTATTATGTACGTCTGCTGGAAGGGCTGATTGCCGATTCTTCACTGCCTGTCGGGGCGGTCGATATACTCAGCGCCGAAGATCAGGTACTTTATAACGCATTGAACAGCACAAACGCACCTTATGATGAATCCCAGACATATCATGGCTCCTTTGAACAGGCGGCTCATCTTTATCCTGATCATTCAGCTGTGAGCTTCAGAGATACCACTTATACCTATCGCCAGTTAAATGAACGGGCTAACCAGGTAGCGAATCTTCTGCTTAATCAGGGACTGCAAAAAGGGGAATTTGTTACCATGTTCCTCGATCGCAGCATCTACAGTGTAATCAGTCTGCTCGGCATCATGAAAGCAGGCGGTGTCTATGTACCGGTCGATCCGTCCCATCCGGATGATCGTAACCACTATATTATGCAGGATACACGCTCTGCATTTGTAGTAACCCAGCATAGCCACTATAACAAAGTCCATGAACTGACTGCCGGTATTGCTGCTATGCGCGGAATTATCAGCATTGAATATGTGAATTCTTCAACAGGTCCTACGACAGTGAACAATCCGAATGTAGATGTGCAGCCGGATGATCTGGCTTATGTGATCTATACTTCAGGATCGACAGGCAAACCCAAAGGCACACTGATCGCACATCGCGGTGTAGTAAACCTTGGACAGATTCTCAAAGAACAATTTGCTATCACGCCGGAAGATATAATGGCGCAGTTTGCCAGCTATAGCTTTGACGGCTCGGTATGGGATACGATTGCTCCACTGTTCCACGGGGCGCATATGTATATGTTGGATGCAGATGAGCGGGTATCTATCGAAGAATTCGCTGCTGCTATCCATCGTACCCAATCGACTATTGTGACCGCATTGCCGACTGTATTTTTCAATCAACTCTCTGCCTATCTTACGGAAGAAGGATACCGTAATCTGGCTAGCCTTCGACTGCTTGCTGTAGCCGGAGAAGCATTGTATGGCGAACGTGTTCGTGCTTTCCAGCAGAACTTCGGCAGTCCGGTCCATGTTGTCAATGCCTATGGTCCTACCGAATGTACGGTATGTGCCACTATGCACAAAGTCAGCGAACTGCTGCCCGAGGATGTAGTGAATGTGCCGATCGGACGTCCTATTCACAATTACCAGATCTATATCATGAATGAACATCAGCAGCTCGCTCCAGTAGGCGTACCGGGCGAAATGTATATTTCCACTATCGGTATCGCCAGAGGGTACCTGAACCAGCCGGACAAAACTGCAGCTGCTTTCCTGCCTCATCCCGAGCGTGAGAATGAACTGTTATATCGTTCCGGTGATCTGGCGAAGCTTCTGCCAGATGGTACTATCGAATATGTGGGCCGCAGTGATTCCCAGATCAAAATCCGTGGACACCGTATTGAAATCGGAGAAATCGAAGATAATCTGAATAAATATGAAAATATCCAGGATGCTGTAGTTGTCGCCAAAAAAGACAGCTCCAATCAGAATATGCTGGTCGCCTACTTTACTACTCAGGATGGCAGCCTGCTATCTCCAGCAGCAATCAAGCAATTCCTGTCCGACCGTCTGCCTTCGTATTTTGTACCGCGGTTTATCTGCCAGCTGGATGTTATGCCTATTTCTCCTACCGGCAAGGCTGAACGCAAAAAGCTGATCGCCTATCCGAATACCGAAGTGCAGGAACAACCTGCCGGCTATGTAGCACCGCAAAATGAAACCCAGCAGCGAATTGCCGATGCATGGGCACAGGTACTGAACAAGCAGGAGATTGGCATCCATGACGACTTCTTCTCGATCGGTGGCGATTCCCTGCATGTTATTCATGTACTCGTTCTGCTGAAGCCGCATTATCCGGGACTGAAAATTGCCGACTTTTTTGAACACAAGACGATTGCCGGTCTGGCTGTCTGTGCTGTAGAGCAGGAAGCCAATGAATCCGCAAATGTAGAATTGCTGCCGATCCGTGAATTGACCGATCTGGTGGAATATCCAGAGATGATCAAAGGCGAGACTCTTCCGGCTCTTCGCACAGCTTCTCATGTACTCATTACCGGTGCAACCGGCTACCTTGGCTCTTACCTGCTGTATGAACTGCTGCAGCAAAGTGAAGCACATGTATATGCCCTGGTACGCAAATCCGGCAATGCCAGCAGCATGGATCGCCTCAAATCCACGATGGAACTGTATTTTGGACGCAGTATCCTGAATGGGTTTGAAGAGCGTGTCACTGTCGTAGAAGGCGACCTTGAAGCAGCACGTCTCGGTCTCAGCGATGCCGATTATCTGATGCTGACCGAGAACACGGATGCTATTATCCACAGTGCAGCCGATGTACGACATTTTGGTGATGCCGAGCAATTCAAAAAATCCAATATTCTGTCGACAGCCGAACTGCTGGAGATTGCCAGCAAACGTCCGGGTGTTCGCTTCCATCATATTTCGACGATGGGTATTCCGGAAGATCTGTCACTGGAAGGCAAATGGGATAAAGTAATTGAGCAGGGCTACCTTTCCGAGGATCTGCAGGCTACTAATCTGTATACCAACAGCAAGCTGGAAGCCGAGAAATTGGTTATTGCAGCTGGTGAGCGCGGGATTCCGGTTAATATTTATCGTGCAGGTAATCTGTCCAGCCATTCGATCAGCGGCAGCTTCCAGCGCAATATTGACAGCAATGCGATGTACCGGATGATCAAAGCCATGCTGCTGCTGGGCAAAACACCAGCTGTCAATCAATGGATGGACTTTACTCCAATTGATTATGCAGGCAAATCGGTTATTCATCTGGCACTGCAAGAGGATACTGCTGGCCGTATCTTCCATATCTGTAATCCACAGCAGATTCCGTATGCGGAGTTGATTGCCCTGATTAATGAATCCGGCTATATTGTAGATACTGTACGTCCAGAAGAATATGAAGCATGGCTGCTGGACCCAACAACGATCAAACCGGCTGAAGCTATGCAGCTTGCCATGGCACAGCTCGAAGGCGATGGCGCCAAAGACTCTCCGTATCGTCTTGCCAATCCAGCAACAGCAGCTATCCTGGAGCAAGCCGGCATTTACTGTGCAGCACCGGATCGTCAATTTATTGCGGCGATGCTGAGCTATGCAGCCAATATTGGTTACTTCCCTGCTCCGGTTATGATAGAGACCAAGGTAGCTCACATTAACGAAGTTGTATAAATATTTTCTTTTGTTTAATATAAATTAAATACAAAAACCCTGACTGCTTGATTGTCAGGGTTTTTGTATACTATACGTTTGGATCAAATTGCAGATTAATAATTTAAAATAGCTGCTTTATGTACATTTTGCATTATTACCTACCGATATATTACATAATACGACAAAATAATACATTCATAATAATAAGTTGTAAATATTGTCGAAAAATGTTATTATTATGTTAGTCACTTAGCAAAAATATGGGTAATATATGAAAAATAAAGACTTTATACCTAATTTAATTGAGGAGATAGACTCACATGAAACTGATTCAAAAGATGCGCCAATTTAAAAAATCGACGATTACTGCAGCAGCAGTTCTTCCACTGCTTTCAGCTTTGCTGCTGCCTTCCCTTATTTCCAATTCTACAACAACTCCGGCTTCAGCATCTACACAACGCTACCTGGTCGCCTATTCCGGCGAAACTGGCAAACAGGCGATTAACCAAATTGTCCCTGCAGATGTAACAATGATGGATCAGCTTCAAATGGCTGCTGTCGATCTGACTGCTGCACAAAAGGAACAATTATCCCGCCAACGCGGAATTACCAGGATCCAGCCGAATGAAGTATATGCCTCTGCAGCTCAGGCATTTGCTCCAACGGTCAAAGCAGTAACTGTCAAACCCAATGAGCAGGCTTCCTGGGGATACGGCATGATCGACGCACAGATTCCTCTTCAGGCAGGCTATACCGGTAAAGGGGTCAAGGTAGCTATCCTCGATACAGGCATCTCCGCTCATCCCGAGCTAAAAATTGCCGGTGGTGCTTCTGTAGTGAACTATACTTCTTCTTATGCTGATGATAATGGTCATGGTACATTTATTGCCGGTGTGATCGGTGCACAGGATAACGGCAGCGGCCTGATCGGCGAAGCGCCGGATGCCCAAATCTATGGCGTCAAGATTCTGGACAGCAAAGGCAATGGCTCTACCGAAGATCTTGCCAAAGGTATTAACTGGGCGATTCAGAATCGTATGGATATCGTGAATATGTCGATCGCTTTCCCTCAAAACTCTCCAGCTGTAGAACAGATGATTAATGCAGCTGAAGCCAAAGGCATTCTGCTGATTGCTGCTGCAGGCAATAAAGGCACCGCTGATGCATCTACGGATACGATTGAATACCCTGCCAAAGCTGCTGATCAGGTTATCGCAGTTACTGCTGTAGATGATACACTGCAGCGTGCCAGCTTCTCTGCCAGCGGTCCGGAAGCAGATGTGGCAGCACCTGGGGTGAGCATCGTAAGTACAGCCAGCAACGGCAAGTACGAGCTTCGCAACGGTACATCAGTGGCAGCTCCTTTTGTAACCGGAATGGCTGCTGTGCTCAAGCAGGCTCATCCCGAACTGACCAATGCGCAGCTGCGTGCAGCTATTGAGAAAAGCAGTATCGATCTTGGTCAGCCAGGCAAGGATAATCTGTACGGCTATGGAATGATCAGCTTCAACCATCTATTCGATCAATCGATTATTCCTGCTTCCAAATAATAGCTTCATATCCTATAAGAAGAGCTGCTTTCCACCAAAGGAAAGCAGCTCTTTTATATTCACCGTTATTATGCAGCAGCATATTGATCAGGATGGGCTCTATGTTACCTTTCTTTTTCTCTTAGCGATCTCTCCAGTTGCCGTGATCATCCAAGAAATTTCGTCCTGATCCAGAGTCATTTTAGATTTCTCCGACCGATACATTTCTGCCCATCCACTGTAATTCATTGTCCATAATCACATAATCGGTCCAATTCAGGTCTTCACATACCCAATCATGATATTCCATGACCTGCCGATATAACAGCTCCAGCGAGCTTCTGGACGGCTCTGTCATTAGCTCACCTATTGTCTTCAGCAGTCCATCCGGCTTTTTGCGAGCATATTCCAGTGTATGTATAAGCCATTTGTGACCGGGATACAACATTTCATTATGAGCCAGAATAAGCCTGCCTCCAAACAGAACCAGATTCATAACTGACTGACGGAGCAGATAAGCCTCCTCCGTTATAAGGGCTTTACAGCATTCCTGGTACCAGGCTTCAAACTGGGCATAAAAACGATTAATATTATCCTGCTTTTGCTGCACGGGATATTCGGTAATATCATTGATGCGGCTTCGCAAATCGGACAGGCGTGAGAATACAATGACGACTTCCATAAAAGCTGCCCGAGCCGGTTCACTGCCAAAACGCGCTACTTTATCCATATAGCCGGGCGAAATATACCGGCCGTTTATCCCCTGTACAATAACACCTTCCTGCTCGTTTTCCCGGTAATGCAGAGAGCCTTTTTGCAGACGCTGTTCGAACTCTTCATCCGTGATTATAATCATGACTTCAGATCCTGCTGTACTATTGATACTGTATATTTCAGTGCCTCTCAGCAGAACTCCCAGTACGGAAGGATGCTGCTGCAGATGTTCACTCCATTGCGATAGATTATCTGAAAAGATACTCATTATGAACCTCCTTCTATCCATCTTCTAATTGATAATGATTATCATTATTAATTATTAAAATCATTGTATATGAACAGTACGTGTTTTGGCAAGGGATTGTGAGCAGAATGTGTCTGATTCCAGCCTGGATCTGTTGATATTTTGTGACAGCGTCCTGTCTATCCCACAACAAACAGGCCTTATCGCAGTGGATAAGACCTGTTGTACCTACCTTTAAATGCAAATGGATTATACCTGTCTTGACCGGCAAATCGTCTCTGCCTGCCAGAAGTATATTTACGCTTTGGGATGGATCATTTTGGATGGATCGACATACTCATTGAACTGCTCTTCGGTCAGCAAACCACTTTGCAGCGTTGCTTCCTTGAGTGACAGTCCTTCCTTATGTGCATGCTTGGCAATTTTCGCTGCATTTTCATAACCGATATGCGGATTCAGTGCTGTAACCAGCATCAGGGAGTTATCCAGATTGTGCTGGATTTGCTCTGTATTCGCTTCGATACCGACAGCACAGTGGTCATTGAACGATACAATGGAATCAGCCAACAGTTGCACTGATTGCAGGAAATTGTAAATGATTACCGGCTTGAATACATTCAGCTCAAAGTTACCCTGGCTGGCTGCAAAACCAATCGTCGCATCATTACCCATTACCTGGGTTACCACCATCGTCATCGCCTCGGATTGGGTCGGATTGACTTTACCCGGCATGATCGAACTGCCCGGCTCATTGGCAGGAATCGTCAGTTCGCCCAGACCGCTGCGTGGACCACTTGCCAACCAGCGCACATCATTGGCAATTTTCATCAGATCGGCTGCCAGTGCTTTCAGTGCACCATGAGCATATACTACTTCGTCATGACTGGTCAGTGCATGGAACTTGTTTGGCGCCGAGACAAACAGCTTACCGGTTAGTTCAGAGATGTTGGCTGCGACCAGACGGCCAAAATCCGGATGGGCATTGATGCCTGTACCTACCGCTGTACCACCAATCGCCAATTCTTTCATTTCTGCTGTGCTGGTATTGATCATACGGCTGCTTTTGTGCAGCATGGTCTCCCAGCCGCTGATTTCCTGGCCCAATGTCAATGGAGTAGCATCCTGCAGATGGGTACGTCCGATTTTGATCAGATCCATAAATTCGGTCGCTTTTTGCTGCAATGTCTCCTGCAGACGGGCAATCGCCGGCAGCAGCACATCCTCGACAGCCAGTACACCGGCTACATGCAGAGCTGTCGGGAATGTATCATTGGAGCTCTGGGACATGTTTACATCATCATTAGGATGAAGGCGATCGGTTTTGCCCGCTTCCTCCAGCAGCTGATTGCCCCGGTGAGCGATCACTTCATTTACGTTCATATTGGACTGGGTACCGCTACCTGTCTGCCATACTACGAGCGGGAAATGCTCGTCCCATTGTCCGGTCAGAATCTCATCGGCCGCTTTCACGATAGCATCTGCTTTGTCGGCAGACAGCTTGCCCAGCTTTTCATTCGCCAGAGCAGCACTTTTCTTGAGAATAGCAAAAGCATAAATGACCTGAATCGGCATACGTTCGCCACCGATTTTGAAATTTTCTTTGCTGCGCTGTGTCTGTGCTCCCCACAATTTATCGGCAGGGACATTAATTTCACCAATTGTATCCTTCTCCACACGGTATTCCACTTGAGTGAATCCTCCTTTGGATCGAATCATCTGTAATTGTTGTAATCGCTGTGCTTATAAGCCTTTATAATTGTAACGCTTACATGCTCTAAAAATCCACCAATTTTACATAAATGGTACTATCCATTCTTGTCCGGCACACTGCAAAATCACTGCATCTTGTTTGCCAGTGTTTTGGATAGCAGTTTGAGCTTGTTTTTCTTTAATCGGGAATACACCAGTCGATCGGCTGCATTCCATGCGACTCCAGAAAATGATTGGCTTTGGAAAAAGGATGACTACCAAAAAATCCCCGATGCGCAGATAACGGACTCGGATGCGGTGAAGTAATCACCAAATGTTTATTGCGATCAATATTAGCGCCTTTACGCTGCGCATGGCTGCCCCAGAGAATAAATACCGCCGGTTCCTCCCGCATATTCACCGCCTCCACTACGCGATCGGTAAAAGGCTCCCAGCCTTTGTTCTGGTGCGATGCGGCCTGCCCCCTGCGTACGGTAAGCACCGCATTCAGCAGCAGTACGCCCTGCTCCGCCCAGTGAATCAACGAGCCGTGTGCAGGTACCGGACAACCCAGATCCTCATGCAGCTCCTGGTAGATATTATGTAGAGAAGGCGGTACAGCTACACCCGGCTTGACCGAGAAGCTGAGTCCATGCGCCTGCCCCGGCCCATGATACGGGTCCTGTCCAAGAATAACGACCCGTGTCGAAGCCAGAGACGTATAATGGAGCGCATTATAGATATCATACATATCCGGATAGATCGTCTGAGTACGGTACTCCTGAGCCAGAAATTGTCGCAGTTCCAGATAGTACGGCTGATTCAGTTCCGACTCCAGCACTTCTGCCCAATCGTTACGAAAAATCGTTTTGCTCATTTTCAGCCTCCTTTGCTGTACAGATTGCCAGTGGTCATATTCAATATGGCAAAGTCCTTTTTGGCAAGATTCTTCTATGTATTATTAAAACATATCCAGCCAATTTCCAAAAGCAGACACACAAACAGCCCTTTCTACCAAAGAAAGGGCTGTTCGGCATACTGACATATTACGGTATTGCGATCCGATTACAGACGGGATTTGAGGAAGGTATCCATGAACTTTTTGAAATCGCGGCTGACGCTGTTCAGGTTGCTGACCACTTCGCTGAATTCATTCACTAGCTGTGCCTGCTCATTGGAGGAAACGGCAATAGCCGAGATTTCTTTTTCCATTTGCAAAATAGACTGCTGTACGCCGCCCAGCGAACTTTCGATATTCTGGGTAGCATTTTTGGTATCAACAGACAACTTGCGCACTTCGGAAGCAACAACGCCGAATCCGGCGCCAGCTTCGCCGACACGCGCAGCCTCGATAGCAGCGTTCAGTCCAAGCAGGTTGGTCTGTTCCGAGATTTCGCGAATAAAACCGGCTACCTGATTGACTTCCTTGGAGTTCTCTACCGCTTTGCTTGTATTGCTCTGAATCTCGGCAGTGGTAGCAGACAATTGCTGGGATTGTGCGGCGATCAGCTGGACCATATCACTCAGCTGGTTGCTGATTTTCTCGATTTCTACGGTTACATTGGACATAAATTCATTGTGCTGCAGGGTATAGGCAGAAGCGATCGCTCCTACGATGTTGCCTTGTTTGTCTTTCAGTGGAACAGAAGTCGCATCCAGTGCAAATCCGTAGGCGGATGCCGGGACACGACTAACGGAGATTTTACCATTGCGCAGTGCATTATTGAGGTTGGGATCGTCTGAGGAAATTGGCGTTCCTTTTAGCTTCAGATCCAGTTCCTTGGCAGGTTTGTAATACTTGAATTCTTTGAGATCCGTTACACCGAGCATCAGGTCATCGCCTACGACATGCTCAAAATATTTCATGCATTCTACAACCATATCCACAATATTCATTTCATTTCCTGAAGCAAATTCCTGGGATTCGTTCTTATAATTCATAGCCATCTGTTATTCATTCCTCCATCATATATGCTTATATCCTGTTCAGCTGCTGCCAGTAAATAGGGAATCAGGCAATATGGCTGCTGTTTGGATTCGATAAAATAGCCCTTAATTTAATTTCGTCCAGACAGGATCATAAATGAATAGCTAAGATATTAAAGTTTAGGGTTGAAGTCATTACCCCACCTGTACATTCTAGGCAAAAGTAACTATAGATAGCGTTTTCAAAGATCAATGTTGCTTGGGAAGGCTGAGGCCGTCTAAAAGTGTATAGGACTTTGTATGTAATCTTTCCTTTACCTGTCATCCTGTTGATAAATAGCGTCACTATATTTCGATCTGTCTCTGCAAAATGATATTTAGGCTCGTCAAAAAAGAATATGAACTTTTTATCATATCCCATTTAGAAGACAATAAAGTCATTTACATATCGATAAACTAAAAAATTTAAAAATATTTTTTACCTCTTTTGAAAGTCTCATTTTGACATTAATAATCGATTTTTGCTACTATATGTTGATTATTTAAACATCATAAATCAACATATCGATTTGGGTTTATCTTTGAATGGTTGTAAAGCGAAGGTCAAAACCTGTTGGACCCATTGTGTGAAGTTTGGAATTGTGGTAAAAACTAAATATAGTAATAATTTTTAAGCGATTTGTACGGACAAATAAACATCTGGTATTGGGTGTACATATGTATGGTAATGGGTAATGTACACATATGCATCTCCCGATAGCGCAGTTGATGATGTCGCTGGCAAGTTGCAATTATGCTTAGGCGCTATACACTATATATATCCACTGAGGAGGAAAAGAGAAATGAAATTTTTCTTGGACACAGGTAACATTGAGGAAATCAAACGTATTGCCCGCTTGGGAATCGTAGACGGTGTAACCACTAACCCTTCCCTGATCGCCAAAGAAGGTCGCGTATTTAAAGATGTAATCGACGAGATCTGTGCAATCATCGACGGACCGGTAAGTGCTGAGGTTGTTAGCCTTGACGCTGAAGGTATGTTGAAAGAAGCTCACGAGATTGCAAAATGGGCACCAAACATCGTTATCAAACTGCCTATGACTGAAGAAGGTCTGTACGCTTGTAACCAGCTTTCCAAAGAAGGCATCAAAACAAACGTAACTCTGATCTTCACACCGGCTCAAGGTCTGATGGCTGCCAAAGCTGGCGCTACATTCATCAGCCCATTCGTAGGCCGGCTGGATGATATCGGTATCGATGGCATGCAGCTCATCCGTGACCTGCGTCAAATCCTGGACACTTATGGTCTGGAATCCGAAATCATCGCAGCAAGTATCCGTAACCTGGAGCACGTAAGAGAAGCAGCACTGGCTGGTGCACACATCTCTACTATCCCTGGTACACTGGTACCTACACTGTGGAAACACCCACTGACAGACAGCGGTATCGAGCGCTTCCTGAAAGACTGGGAAACTGTTCCACAAGCAAAAGAAGCAGTAAAAGAAGAAGCAGGCTCCAAATAAGTAAATTTTTATTTAAAAATGTAACTTATTGGATCTTATCTTCCGATATAGTATATATGAAACCACACACCAAAAGCGGGAATCGTAATGATTCTCGCTTTTTCTATTGAAAAATTTAGTTGCTTTAATTATAATTGCATTAACATCTATTTTATTTAAGCTGCTTACTATTTAAAATATGAAATTTAATCTTGAAAGGAGCTGCAGTATGAAAGAATTGGATTCGATCGGATTTCTGCTTGGCAGCACATACCGTAAAGTAAGCAATATGTTTGCAAGTCGTCTAAAAGAATACGATATTACACCGGAGCAATGGAGCATCCTCTATTATATCTGTGCACGTGAAGGAATGAACCAGAAAGAACTGGCTTCCCATGCGTATAAGGATCAGCCGACGACTGCGCGTATTCTGGACGTGCTTCACCGCAAAAATCTGATCCGCAAAGAAATTGATCCGCAGGATCGCCGGGCTTTTCTCGTATATCCCAATGCAGAAGGCCGCCAGCTAATGGAAAAAGCCCATGAACTGGAGAAAGAACATAATGACAAGATCGCTTCCCTGGTCACTGCGGAGCAAATGGACCAGCTGCATGAGCTGCTGCGTGAACTGCGCTCCCGCCTGGAAGAACATTCGAGTCATCTGGAATAGAGAAATGGAGAGAAATGAATACTATGGAACAAATGGAACGTACCAACCTGGCTTCATCTACCAACGAGCAGCAGGATTCTCCTGTTGCTCGTTTATGGACCAAAGAATTTTTGATACTGACAGCTTGTAATTTGCTTGTTTTTCTGAATCTGCATATGATTCTGTCTTCTCTTCCGCTGTATATGCGCGAGCATTTTCATGCGGGAGATTTTTATGTAAGTCTCTGTACCAGTCTGATGGCACTGGCTGCGATTATTTCCCGCCTCTTCTCTGCCAAAGCGCTGGAGCTGGGCAAGCGCAATATTATTCTATTTGGCGGTCTGGCTATCGCGCTGTTCGGAACAGTCGGTTATTATTTTAGTGCGACTATTATTGCCCTGCTTGTGATGCGTGTTATTTTCGGCTTTGGCTTCGGTATGTACAGTACCACCTTCCCGACGATGGTATCGGATATTATTCCGCGCAACCGGATGGGTGAAGGTATGGGCTACTTTGGACTATCCACTACAATCTCCATGTCGATGGGACCGCTGATTGGGATGTGGATTGAGAAGCAATACGGATTCACCCCGCTGGTGGCGATTGGCTCACTGTTTATCGTCATTCTTTTCCCACTGGCCTACAAGCTGATTGCCGGTCAGAAAAAGCAGGCCCGGATCAATGAAGCGAGCGCAGCAAATTCACGAGTGGTGAGTGACACTGTCTCCTCACCGGTGGAATCCAAACCAACAATATCCAAGTTCGAGAAAAAGCTGCTGCTGCCAAGTCTACTGAATTTCCTGATGTCACTTACGTATGGTGGACTGGTCAGCTTTATCGCCCTGTTCGGCGGAGAAGCGGGTATCGCCAATCCGGGATACTTTTTCCTGTTTAATGCGCTGGCGGTTATTCTTGTTCGTCCCTTCTCCGGTAAAATCTATGATAGCAAAGGACCGAAAGCACTGGTCGTTCCGGGCGCGATTATGCTGATTCTGGGACTGGTGTTATTATCCTTTGCCCACTCTACCCTTGGACTATTCGGCGCAGCACTCTGCTATGGTATAGGCTGGGGCGCCCTGCAGCCAACGATGCAGACCTGGATGATTCAGGTCGTTAGTCCGCATCAGCGCGGAATGGCTAACGGCATGTTCCTGAATTCCCTGGATCTCGGGGTAGCACTAGGAGCCATGATTCTGGGTACGGTAGCCAGTATGACCAGCTACACCTCCATGTACCGATTCTCCGCTTTGTTTATCGTGCTTTATATCGTTGTGGGTATTCTGTATATGGTAAAAGCAAAAGGTACGCCTGCCCAGAGTCAGAGTGTGCATATCAAGATTAAGTAATGTATTTTGTATCCTTTATAAAAGATATATCCGGCAATACTGGATACAACATAAAATAGGCAAATAGTGAATTTCAAAAAACACTCCTACCATACGGTTAGGAGTGTTTTTTATACATAATAGGAATAGAACAGCTCGTTATTTTAAGGCAATATGAATAGCTTTGGTACCATCGGTATCGTATTTCTCATAATCCAGCGTATACGCGCGCTGCAGACTGCCTTCTTCCTCCAGCTGCCAGATCTTTTTCCACGCTTTGATCACGCCCTGTTCATCCGCTGCATCTACCGGAAATACCTGATACACTGCTGAGGCGGATATTTCCAGATTATTAGTATCTTCATGAGCAGTCTCTATGGCGATCGTCAAAGAGTAATCCCCTTTATAATCGCTCTCATATTCATGGTAGACACCATATACCGCTCCCTGCTGTGTCAGATGCGGCTGTGACTCCTGCCATACTCCCTGAATTTTCTCCAGCATTTGTTCGTCTTTGAAGTTATTTGTACGTGTACTTTGGATTTTTTGCAGTCTCATTATACTCTCCTTTGTGTATAAACTGGCATTATGACCGATGAAAATTATGTAAATAACGTAGTATGTCTATATTTCATAATGCTGTCATCATTATAGAACGAATGTTCTTTCATTTCAAATATTACCAAATAAGATGTTGAGTCTACTGCGTTGGAATATATGGATATCAAAAAACGGCTGTAGAGGTTACATACTCCACAGCCGTCGGTTCACTACTTATTAGGGATCTATCGTATTATTGCTATCCTGCAGTATGTACTACTGCATTCATTATGCGATTATTATCTTTATTTACAGTGTGATCGTGATTTTGTCGCTTTCTGCTTTGAAGACTGGGCCTTGTTCGCCTGCAGCTTGGGATGCACCCTGTACAGAAGCAGCATTCTCGATGCCGTGCAGTACGACAGACCAGTTGGTCAATGTACCTGAAGCCGATACTTCGATAGTGCCATTCTGGCGAACTGCTGTAACGTCGGCAGCATGCTCTCCATTGATCCGTACCAGACGAATCGCAGAGCTCTGTCCTTCTTCCAGTCCATAGACATGCAGTTCCACACCATCGGTATAATCATAGTCCGGCTTGCTGTCTTCCAGGCCCATAGCAATAATGCTGCCCGGCTTCACCAGTACCGGCATATTCATATAATCGTAGGTCTCATTGTACCAGCGTCCGCCCTGCACAACAGCGCCAGTCAGCAGATTGGTCCATTGCCCTTCCGGTACATAGTAGGATGCAGCACCTTCAGCGTTGAAGATCGGAGCGACCAGCAGGGAATCACCGAACATGTACTGACGATCTAGCATGTGAGTCGCAGGGTCCTGATAATAATCCAGTACCATCGGACGCATCATTGGTGTCCCCTGTTCCGAAGCAGTAACCGCTGCATCGAACAGATACGGCATCAGACGGCATTTTAGCTTGGTAAATTTGCGCAGCACATCGACCGATTCCTCATCGAACAGCCATGGCACACGATAGGATTCATTACCATGCAGACGACTGTGGGAAGACAGCATACCGAATTGTACCCAGCGTTTGTAGACAGCAGGTGCTGCGGTCATTTCGAATCCGGAGATATCATGACTCCAGAATCCAAATCCCGACACGCCGAGGGACAGACCACCACGCAGCGATTCTGCCATCGATTCGAATGTGGACGAACAGTCTCCACCCCAGTGAACAGGGAATTGTTGTCCGCCTACTGTTGCCGAGCGAGCGAACAGTGCAGCTTCATTTTTACCCAGGCTTTCTTCGAGCAGTTCGAATACCACCTTGTTATACAAGAATGTATAGTAGTTATGCATTTTCACCGGATCAGACCCATCGTAATAGACAACATCGGTCGGAATCCGCTCGCCAAAGTCGGTTTTAAAAGAATCCACGCCTTGATCAACCAGCACTTTCAGCTTGCTTTTGTACCAGTCCACTGCTGCCGGGTTGGTAAAGTCCACCAGCCCCATGCCTGCCTGCCACAGATCCCACTGCCATACGCTGCCATCTTTGCGTTTGACCAGATAGCCATTCTCCATACCTTCATCGAACAGATAGGATTTCTCGGCAATATACGGATTGATCCAGGCGCAGATTTTGAGACCTTTGTCTTTGAGGCGTTTTAGCATGCCTTCCGGATCGGGGAACATGCGCTCATCCCATTTGAAATCACACCACTGGTACTCACGCATCCAGAAGCAGTCAAAATGAAAAACAGATAATGGAAGATCCCGCTCGGCCATACCATCTACAAAATGATTCACAGTCGCTTCATCATAATCGGTCGTAAAGGAAGTCGTCAGCCACAGACCGAATGTCCATGCCGGAGGCAGTGCCGGTTTGCCGGTCAGCGTCGTATAGTTATCCAGTACTTCCTTAGGATTGCTGCCGCCGATAATAAAATACTCCAGCGTCTCGCCTTCTACACTGAACTGTACTTTGGATACATTCTCGGAAGCGATCTCGTAGGATACTTTTTCCGGATGATTTACGAATACACCGTAACCTTTACTCGACAGATAGAACGGAATATTTTTGTACGCTTGCTCACTGCTCGTACCGCCATCCTCGTTCCAGATATCCACGGTCTGTCCATTTTTCACAAAGGGAGTAAAGCGCTCACCAAGTCCGTAAATATACTCGCCTACACCCAGCTCCAACTGCTCACGGAAAAAGATACTGTCTTCCGGTCCATTGATATAACCCGGTCCTTTATGTACACTGCCGGTCAGATGACGCTCATTATAATCAAAGCTGATATTCCAGCCTGTATTTTTGGTAACGGTAGCTTTCAGTTCTCCGCTCTTCAAAGTCAGTGCCTGCTCGTCGTCCTGAATGACCAGATTATGATCCTGCTGGGCCAGTTCGAACTGTGGTGCCAGATTCAGACCGCCTTTATGGTGATTGAACGTTACTTTGATTACATTGGGGATAGGCGAGCTCAGCGTAGCTTTGATCAGTGCGCCATTCAGGGTATCCCCCTTGCGTTCGATGCGTTTGGTTGCTGCATACAGAGTAACTTCGTTATCCTTGCGTACAATATCACGGATATCGACAGGATGCTGCATATGGTAGCCTTTACGGATTTGCCAGTAACCATCTGTGAATTTCATGAATAATTCCCTCCATCAAAACCTGTATTTAGTCATCCCTATCTGATGAACACTTGTGTAATCTTGATCTATGTATAATAATATTGATTAAGAAAGCGCTTTTCTTCTTTTATTTTGATGAATAGTAGCAGGATTTTGATATCCCATCTGTATACCACTTGAAATCCTGTTTCGCCTATTCAGGTTCACAACAGACAGATATGGATAAGATGCCAAAACTGATGTAATTACAAAAACAGAACTTCACCTAACTATAGACACACACCTGGACATAAATATAAATACAGAAACAGACGAAGTCAGGAGGCAGATCAATTGAACAGCTTTGAACCGATCCGGGATAAGTTAAAAGAAAACCGGATTCATGGCAGCCGCATGTATCCGGTAAGTGTGTATTTTATGGATGATCTGCAAGAAGAGACGATTCTGGAATGTCACTGGCATGAGGAGCCAGAGTTTATACTCGTCACTGGCGGCAGAGCCATGTTCCAGATTGGCACACAGGCTTATGAAGTCCAAGCAGGCGAGGCTGTATTCGTCAACAGCGGCGAGATTCATACCGCTTATCAGATTGGTGAGGAATCCTGCAGCTTCGCGGCAACAGTATTTGGCATGTCGCTGCTTAACAGCCCATCCTATGATACGGTACAGGCCAGCTATTTGGACCCGCTGCTCGGCCGGAAAATCCAGCCGCCTGTTCATCTAACCCACGATCAGGAATGGCAGACAGAGCTTCTGACACTGCTGCAGCAGATTATTCGTATGAATGAAACACGGACTACTGCTTTTGAATTAAAAACCAAAGCGTATCTGTATCTGATGATCTCGCTAATGATGGAGCATATGGATCATCAGCCGGTTCCTTTTACAGCAGCCAGCGACAAAATGGAGCGCCTCAAGCTGGTATTAGGACATATTCACCAGCAATATCAGCAGCCGCTGCGGCTTCGCGATCTGGCAGAGCTGATTAATATGAGCGAAGGGCATTTCTGCCGCTTTTTCAAAAGTCTGACCCAGAAAAGTCCGGTCGACTATATTAATCGCTATCGTACCCAGCAGGCATGCCGATTGCTAGAGACTACCGATCGCAAGATTGTAGATATCTCGCTTGAAGTAGGTTTCGACAGCCTTAGCTATTTCATATCGGTATTCAAACAACATCGCGGATGCACCCCTTCCCGCTATCGCAAGCAGGTGACTGCAGCTACTCCTGCACTGATTACAGAGCTGATGGATGTGAACAGCTAAATCATGCTATTGATCAACAGCTATTCGCTCGGGCTCTTGGGCAGAACCTTATTCAAATGCTGCAAAAAAGCTTGCCAGCGGTTACGTGACAGAGGTTGATAAAATAGCTGTTCCAGCTGTTCGTACTGTTCTTCATCGAGAGCCAGCCAGATGGCTTTGCTGGCGATTTTGGCGCAAGGTTGATAATGGATGCGGGTCCCTCCTGTTTTGCAGCGGACAGGAATTCTGAATTGCAGCATTTCTTCTTGGCTGCGCCAGCAGGACCAGCTGTATCTCCCTTGACGCTGAAAATCTATTGCGTATAGTGTATACCGTTCTTCGTCCATCTCTATACGTTCGACAATAATCCACTGCTGCAGGATAATTTTCTTACGCTGTCTTTGGTTCATATGAATAGGTTCCTTTCTTTTTCTATCCCTGCTTTTTTACGAATTTCTTTTTGTCTATTGCATTTAGCTGTTAACGAATCTGCAGATCTATTATGCTTGCTATACATACTTTGGGATCGTTGCTATCGATATAAGCAGGGATTATCCTGTACAATATCATAATATTATGCAAAAGGGAGAACGATGAATAATCATCCTTCTCCCTTTTATAATCGTGTATCATTAGTAGCTATCGATCTGCATTATAAATACAATGCTGCTTATACAGCGCATAGATCTGCACGCTCCAGGTCAGTCGCGATAATCCTGCAATACATAGCTTTCTGGATTTACATCTTGAATCAGCGGTGTAGGCTCCTCGATCGCATACAGATACAGCAGATGCATGGCCCGTGTGCAGGCCGTATAGAACAGCTTGCGCTCGGCTTCACGGTTATAACGATCACGGGAAGCATCGTACAGGATAACGGCATCGAATTCTACGCCTTTGGCCAGATAGGCAGGAATAATGATCGTACCTTTTTCGAATATCGGCGTGTTTTTGGTCATTTTACGCATTGTAATCTGATCCTTGAGTGCTTCATAGGCTTCTGTACATTCGCTCTCGGTTTTGCAGATAATCGCAGTATACTGATAACCCTGCTGCTGCAAATGATGAATATTGCGCACAATTTCCTGATGCATTTCTTCGCGATCATTATACAGCGATACAACAGGCTTGTCCCCACGGCGATTGAAAGGAACAATATGTTCGCCGCCCGGAATCATTTGGCGCGTAAAATCAACAATCTCGTAAGTGGAACGGTAGCTGCGAGTGAGACGGATTAGCTCGGTGTTCTCTTTGCCATACAGCTCCAGCAGTGGTTCTTCTTCATCGAAGACCGAGTTATGACTGTAGATCGCCTGATTCAGATCGCCCAGTGCAGTCATACGTGCTCTCGGGAACAGACGCTTCATAAATTCCAGTTGGAACGGGGAATAATCCTGCACTTCATCCACAATCATATGCTTGATCGATGTATTCGAGCGGAACCCCTGCAGATGCTCTTTGAGATACAGATACGGTGTAGCATCTTCGTAGGCCAATTCACCCTTTTGCATACGGCTGACAGTCTGCGGACCGAATTCATGCCAGCCTGCTGGCAGCGTATCGCCATTAACCCGGGTAAACAGCTGTTCATCGGTAAACAAACGGCGATACAGACCACTCAGATCGATAAAGCGCAGCCGTTTGACCCATTTGCGCAGCGGCTTGAGCCAGTTATTCACAACCATGCGTGCAGCCATTTCCGCTTCCAGCTGGAAATCATCAAAGGAAACGGATTTGTTCTTCTGCTTGCGGCGCATCATCGTGTAGGCCCGGTGATAATCATCGGTACTCAGCGTCTGAATCTGCTCCTCCACCCATGGTTCCTTGCGCTCGCGGCGGCCAAAATCATTCACTTCCTTGAGCAGCCATTCGCGCAGCAGTTCAATACGATTGCCCAGCTTTACAGCCGGATCGTAGCTGTAGAACTGATCCAGCATCTGCTGCCTGGATACAATCTCGCGTCCCTGGAAACGAACCGCGCGGAAGCTCATGCCTTCATGCAGCAGCAAATCAGCATAGCGACGGATCGCCTTAAAATATTCGGCGGATGATTTGTAGCGGATTCCCTGCACACGGACTGGATGTCCGTCATCCTCCGACCAGGCCAGCAAATATTCCATCTGCGAGAAAATATCTTCCAGATCAAATTCATGTCCGATCCGAACTTCCAGATACGCCTGAAACGTAGTCTGCAGCATATTTTCTTCACCCAACTCCGGCAGAACGGTCGAGACATAGCTGTTAAACATCGAGTTCGGGGAAAACAGAACCATCTGATCGGCGCGCAGACTTTCGCGATAGCGATACAGCAGATAGGCGACACGCTGCAGGGCTGCCGAAGTTTTACCACTGCCTGCTGCTCCCTGTACAATCAGCATACGGCTGCGGTCATTGCGAATAACGCTATTTTGTTCTTTTTGGATAGTCGCTACGATATTTTTCATCTGGTTATCGGCGGTATGACTGAGTACCTGCTGCAGCAGTTCATCCCCAATCGTTACCCCGGTATCAAACAGAACCTTGATATTCGCATCACGGATAACAAATTGGCGCTTCAGTTCCATATCGCCTTCAATAGACCCTACCGGCGTACGATACGAAGCCGGTCCCGGTGCACCATCATAATACAGACTGGATACCGGTGCACGCCAGTCATAAATCAGAAAATCCTCTTCATTCTCATCCAGAAAGGAGCCGATACCCAGATAAATGCGATCTGTAGGTCCTCCATCTTTTTCCTTAAAATCGATCCGGCCGAAATACGGCGAACTGGACAGACGACGCAGCTTGTCCAGGGTCAGACTGGAACGACGGTGGCTCAGCTCCAGCTCGGACAGTACCTGAGACTGCTGACGCAAACTCGTCGATGTCTCACCCACATCATCCTGTTCACTGAAATTAATGGATACTTCGTCCCAGAAATCTTTACGCATTCCGACTACATCGCCCCGGCTTTCGCCGACCTGCTGCTCCAGCACACGGATTTTACTGTTAATCTTGGCAGTTACATCATTGACGCGATCCTGCTCTGCTTGCCAATCTTGATCTTCTATTGCCATGCCGCCATCCCCTTGTCTATGTCTATTTATGAATCAGGTGTAAATCAGGCGTTCAAATTTATATTTGACATTTATATGAATGTGTGATAATATCATATTAAAATATGCTCATTTACAACACTCTGCCATTTTGCAGAGCATTTTTTATTTTACGACTTTCTTTTATAAATTGCAAATAGCAAAGCCGCACGACTGAATATATTCGGTCATGCGGCTTTTTTAGTTATCATGGCGCGGTTATTTGGTCAAAATAATCGGTTCGCCCTTGGTAATAATCAGGGTGTGTTCATACTGGGCAACAAAGCTGCCATCATCCGTTTTGAGTGTCCAGCCATCGCTTCCTTCGAATACTTCTTCTGCCTTGGTAGAAACGAACGGTTCAAAAGCGATAACAGATCCTTCTTTCCACAGATCATTATCGGTAGGATCATAATAGCTCAGAATGTACTCAGGCTCATCATGCAGTGATTTGCCAATGCCGTGTCCGGTCAGATTTGTGATAACAGTAAAGCCCAATTTGCGGGCTGTGTTATGGCTGGCTTTGCCTGCATTGCTGCGTTTGGAACCTGCTTTGATCTTTTTGGCGGCCGCGTCAAATGCTTGAATCGATGCTTCGCACAGGGCAGTCAGTCGCGGATCGCCTTTCCCTACGACAAAAGACACACCCGTATCGGCAAAATACCCATCCAGTGAACCCGAGACGTCTACATTCACCAGATCGCCTTCCTGGATTACACGTTCTCCCGGGATACCGTGAGCTACCTCTTCATTAATACTAATACAGGTATAACCAGGGAAATCATACGTTACTTTTGGTGCGGATACTGCACCGTACTGTTCGAATAATTCGGCAGCGCGCAGATCCAGATCAATCGTGCGTACTCCCGGCTTCGCCATATTTTTCAATTCGTCACGAATAATCGCCACGACTTTACCTACTTTTTTCAAACCTTCAATATCTTGCTCTGTTTTTGCAATCATGTTTAATCTCCTTTGTACTCAACATCAAGCAGCATAACAGCTGCTATATTCATTCTGTTCAAGCTCACACTATCTTCTACTATACCTTATTATTCAAAAATTTGCACAGTGAACCACCCGTTTGCCCAGCGTCTGTACAGAACAATACGCTGGGCAATAGAAATCCATTTTTCGCCCATTCAAAATAAATTCCCGGATCACAGACTACCCACTCTCGTTCAAAGTGATGGTCTATGATCCGGGAATCCAGGATACTCGCTCTACGTTCTATCCTTTTTATCACTACCCGAACTGCAGGTATCTGGTGACTATAACCATTTTAGGATAAAAGAAGTGTTTTTCAGTTGTTATATGCTTTAATAGAAGTCAAAGCAACCTTTTTCTCTATTTCATGTGACAGATAAAAATAACAGTATCCTGTAAGTCATATACCTGTAATTTCATATCTAGACTAATCCATATTTTTGATAATACGATCTACAAGACGCAGTGTAATCTCGCGTTCTTCACGACTGAATCCACTAAATACTTCCTCGATCGTCTGGGTCGCCTTAGCAGCGAGATCATCCAGAATACTGCGGCAGTAATCGGTCAGATAAATCAGATTGGTACGGCGGTCATCGGGATGGGGCACACGCGTAACCATACCACGACGGATCATGTTATCGATCAGTCTGGATACACTGGGCTGATCTTTGCGGGATAACCGGGCGAGGCGGTTCTGTGTCTGTCCGTCTCTTTTCCATAGATAGGAAATCAGGATCCATTGCTCATGGGTTACCGGATAACCAGCATCCCTGAACCGCTGATTTAACCGATTGTTTGTCAGTCGTGAAGCAATTGCCAATTTGTAGCCGATTGAATTTTCTAAAGCGTAAGGAACATTTGTTGTCATTCCCGTCTATCTCCTTTGAACCGAATCCGTATTATTGCTGGTCCCGGAAGATCACTTCCAGGGCCAGGTTGGGAAAGTACGTCGCGCAGTTTTGGATTTGGCGCCGTCCTGATCATCATCTGTGTCACGATGGCTCGTGGACTCCAGATGATCAACGAGACGGTTCAGCCGTTCCAGTTGGTAACCATAATCATACATCACTGCAGCTACGATCGACAATCTTAGCACACCGCCAAAATTCTCCTGGTAACGTTCGATCATCGTATCGAGGAATTTATCGTTGGCTTCTTCGACTTCTTCCGCTTCGCTGTTGTTATTTTTGATTTTGTTGTTCAGTTTGAGCAGAATATGCTCATGGAATTTGATCAGCTGCTCCAGATGGGCATCAAAGTATTCATCAATTTCCGGTGTTCGTTCCGCCTGGAAATAATGCTGCTCAATCGCTGTTAATACATCATTTCCCTTACGCAGTGAAGTGACCATCTGCTTGTTGACGACCAGATGCCGCTGACGGCTGAGCGAAGCTTTTTTGAGCTTTTTGGACTCTTCTTCCATCAGGTTGTACTTGTCGGACAGAGATTGAATAGCCCCCTCGAGTGCACGTTTTTCCTCGCGGAAGACGGTTTCTTTGATTTCATCCGATACGGCTGTACGCAGCAGCAGGGATAAACGGCTGAATGTTGTCTCAATCTGGGCCTTGAACTGTCCGAGCGGCTTGGGCGGAGCAACGAGTATATTAATCAGGAAAGCCGAGACGATCCCGATAATACTGAGGGTAAAGCGATTGACAGCGAACTGCCATTGTCCCTGACCGGATACCTCCATAACCGAGATAACCGTAACCAGGGTAAGACCGATCGTATCGCCCATATTCAGCCGCAGACAGATCATTATAACTACAATACACATCAGTCCGACGGCTATCGGTTCATTCGAGAATACCATCCCGCCGAGCAGGGCAAGTATCGCTCCCAGTGTATTCGTCTGAATCTGATCCAGAAAATAGCGAAATGAACGATAAATCGAGGGCTGCATCGCAAAGATAGCAGCAATAGCCGCGATAACAGGCGGCGTCAGATTAAGCCAGGAGCTAGCGTATAAAGCAAGCGTAACCGCAATTCCGGTTTTCAGCATGCGGGCTCCAAAATTCACGGATGTTCCTCCTTTGTTATTACAGTTAGTAGGATTGGGTTCTGGGATAGCAAATGCAGAATATAGTATATTACCCGTATATGTGCCTGTATAATGCAGGAGGATTTATTTTTTGCCGCGCAGCATCCGCAGCAGATGTTCACGGTAGCGAAGCATAACCCATTTGATCACGACATAAATAATAATGCCAAAAACCAGACTGTTTACCGCAGCGCCTACACTAAAATCAATACCCGCATCCCGCCAGCGATGAGCATGATGAATCGGCTGCATATAATCTTCAGGCCAGTCCGGAATCCGCACATTGGGCATTCGGGAAGGCAGACTGGCAGAGCGCCAGAGTGTCACAAGAAAGTGTCCGGTATGATAATTCATAAAAAAGGTAAGCGGCCAGACAAAGGAATCGAGTGATGCCGCAAAGATAGCTGCTGGCAAAGCACCTTTAAACAACCTGTTCAATCCGAGTGATAGCAGCGGACCGATACCAAGCAGCGGGTACCAGCTGGGAACAAGTCCTACTGCAAAGCCTACCGCTACCTGATGCGCTCCTTTTCGAAGACGGAGGAGCCGGATCGTGTTTAACTTAAGATAGCGTCCAATACGTATTTTTCTCATTGCTGGTCTCCATGGTGTGACCTTTAATTCCAGTACAGTTTATTGTAACTTGTTCTATTACGCTTGAAAAGCTTGGTGTCTATATTGTCACCAAAACACAAAAAAACGCTTATACGTTATCAACGGTATACAGCGCTTTTTTGTGAAGAGTATAAGTTACTTGATAATCATTTATTTGTTTCAAATTATCCAGTTGTCCATTAGATTATGATTCTTTACTTTCAATTAGCGTCCTGCAGCAGAGCCCTGCAGCAATTCATGCAGACGATCCGGATAATCCGTTATAATGCCACTCACTCCCATTCGGATCAATTCACGCATCTCGGCAGGATCATTTATAGTAAACGGATTATAAATGATCCCCTGGTCAGCCGCCTGCTGCACCATGCTATGATTCATAAACTTGTAATACGGATGCAGGGCCGAGGCTCCGATACTGCGCGCATATTTCCACGGTTCAAACAGATTCTCTCCATACAGAATCGCTGTCCGAATCTCCGGCGCGATACGTTTGCAGATCACGAGCGAATAATGGTTAAAGCTGGAGATCAGCACTCGCTGGGACAGTCCGCGTTTGCGGATAGCAGCGATGACTTTTTCCTCCATACCTTCATAGGGTTCCATATTATTTTTCAATTCTACATTAAGCATCATTCCGGTAGGCTCTATCCAGTCCAGCAGCTGCCCAAGTGTAGGAATACGCTCACCGGCAAATTCACTGCTGTACCATGACCCTGCATCAAGTTCGGTGATCTGGCGATAGGTCAAATCCTTGATCTCTCCGGGCTGTCCGGTCGTACGCTGTACGCTCTCGTCGTGAATCAGTACAAGGCGTCCATCCTTGGTCATCTGTACATCCGTCTCAATACCTGTAGCTCCAAGCTCCAGGCTTTTTTTGAAAGCAGCCATCGTATTCTCCGGACAATATCTCGAAGCTCCACGATGCGCATAGTTTACAATCGTATTCATTGTATAGGCTCCTTTCGGCCAGACGCTATAAGTAGTAGAACTCATGTATACATACTAAGTACTTTGACCATTATAATGTTCCAATATTCGGGGAATGTCAAATATGACAGAACAGCTGTGTTTTGACGTTTGTGCTTCTGACTTGCCGGATAGATACCTGTATTTATATAACAAAAAAGATCGCCCTCCTATAAAGGAGAACGATCTTGAAGGAGCAGCTGCAGAGCAGCCGAATACACTCCAAAAGCTGTGCAATTTATTTGACAAGTGCTTTGTTGGCCAGTGTCTGAGTATCTGTCAGCATCGTAGCAATATCCATACCATAATGATTACCAAGCAGAATAACAAGCACATCATCGTCCAGGTTATAAGTGAATCCGGTCGCATAACCTGTACCGCTGCCGTTGTGGTAAATGGTATGTTTGCCGGCTACATCCTTGATCAGGAACGCATAACCGTATGGCTTGAGTGCAGAATACGGTGTGAACATCCGGTCAATCGTCTGCTCACTCAGAATCGTATGATTGGCAAAGGAACGATACCATTTCATCATATCATCCAGACTGGAGTAGAACGTACCTGTACCGGACTGGGACGCGTAATAACCCGCTTCGGACCACTCATCGGTAGCTTTGTCTTTGACATAACCTTTGATCGTTTTGGACTCCGGTGTAGCTTCGCCGGTATCTTTCATATTCAGCGGATCGAGGAACGTATGCTGGATATATTGTCCATACGTCTCGCCGGATACCTGCTCTACAATATAGGCAAGCAGCACATACCCCTGATTGCTGTAGTTGAACGTTGTACCTGGTTCAAAACGCAGCGGCTTGGTCTTGATCTCGTTGACGGTATCCTGCAACGTTACTCCTTCACCACGGGTAAAGTTAGAGTTGAAACCAGCCGTATGCGAAAGCAGCATATGGATCGTCATCTCGTCACCGCGTGGGAAATCCGGGATATACTTGGTCAGCTTATCATCGAGACTGATTTTGCCTTCTTCCACCAGCTTCATGATTGAAGATGCGGTAAAAGATTTGCTCAGTGAAGCGATCCGGGAGACGCCGTCCGGATCAGTTGTGCTTTGTCCGCCGGACAGACCGTAGCCTTTTTTCAGTACTACTTTGCCTTTGTAGGCTACCAGTGCCAGACCGGAATAGCCCTGCTTTTGCAAATAGTCATCTACCGTCTTCGCCGAACTGTTCATAACCGTTTCCTGATCCGGCGTCAAATTGATTGTGGCCAGCTCCGGTGTAGAATTCAGGGTCAGCTTCGCTTTAAAAGCATCTGCCAGAAAACGTGCCGGTACCATCATCGTTCCGCTCACATTCCGCGATGGTTCCGGCATTTGGATGGTATATCCATCCAGTGTGATTACCGATGTATTCGGTGTATGTACAATGGTATCTCCATTGCTGTACATAACCACCGAACGGGTAGGTGCATCCCATGTTGCTTTTGCTCCCAGTGCACTGGCTGCTTCACGCAGCGGTACCATGGTTGTACCGTTCATTACGAATGGTGCCGTTGACCAGTTGATTTCCTGGCCGGCAATAGTGATAACAGCAGGCTTTTCACTCGTTGCTGCCTGTACCTGTGGTATGGAATATGAAGCTGATCCGATCGATACGGTTAATGCGCTGACAACAGCCAGCTTGGTGATCATCGCAAGCTTGTTGCCTTTTGATTTGAATAACATGATGATAAAATCCTCCCGAGTCCAAAGTAGCATTATTCTTATGCTCATGCAGCCGATAAATGCAGCACTATCTATTATAGAGGTCGAAGCTTGGCAGAAGCAAGGCAATGCTGCAATCTGCGGATTGTTTTCAAGCTGAATTTTGATAGGGTTCAATCAGCCGCTTCTATTTGTTTCCCTGTAATTATGTACTCCTTTTTGCCTACAAAGTTGTGCTTGTGGATTGAAATTTTACAGAAAGCAGTGATCTAGGACTGCTATATATATGAAAAAAGGCATACCGGGGAATGCACGGTTATGCCTTTTTTGCTGATATTTTATGATAGACAAATTCACTTGAACAGCTCAGGCTAATCCCCGCCGGATCAGATTCGCGGATACCGGTTTTTTGTCCAGCTCGCGCGACCATACCGACATCTGTCCCATATGGTGAATCTCGTGCGCGATTACATGACGCATGACTTCACCGTAGGTATACTGCTCGGAGCTGCCGTCTTCGCGAACAGCTTGCAGTATTTGCTGCTCCATCTCGGGCTTCCATGCACTTACATACTCGCTAATTTCCGGGCGAAAGTGTTCGGATAAAGCAGCGATCTGTTCGAGCGAATCTGCGGATTGGAACAGCTCGCTTTGATCGGGCTTGCCCTGCAAATCACAAATCCAGCTGTATTCCACGTCGACAATATGATTCAGCGTCTTCAGAATACTGCCTACTCCGCCTGTACGCTCTCGCTCAAGTTCTACGGTCGGCAGCTCCTTACACCAGTCCAGCCATTCTTGCCGAACCTGCCAGTTGTAGCGAAATAACATTTCCATAAGTGTGCCTCCTTTTATCCTGTTATACGCACTTTTTTATACATTATAAAGGGAATAATAAAATAGCAGCTGTAAATATTGTCGGCTATGCTGCTCACAGGAAATGATACAGATAGGTTTTGCCATCCATACTGCGTTGATCCGGATCATAAATAATTGCGTTAATCAGCTGTTCGACGGTCAGCGTCATAATGAACTTTTGCAGCTCTCTCTGTGTATCAAACTGCAATCGTAGTGCCTGATGCTGTCCGTCCTGCAATGCTATATCCCAGGTAGGTAATTGTGACATGATCGTCTCTCCTTTTTGACAAATGGTAAGTAGCAATGAGCAGAATCTGTTTTACTTTAATACCCTTATTGCCCTACCCTGCTTATCATTACCCGGGAAATGGAGAAAAGATCTGGATACCTTCCCCGTCCACTACACCTAGTCTATAGCTGCAGACTGACTACGAATTCAATCGAATTCCATATCGTGTGAATCCACCGGCTTCAGGCGATATGACAGATAATTGCGGGTATGTATCTACCCATACCGCTGCAGCCGCCGAAGAAGAAAATACAGCCGTAATAGATGAATCGTTCGCAGTCTGTTGATCCTGATCTTCTGATAGCAAAGATACGCGATCTGCTGCAAGATGTTCCCGCGTTCCGAGTGTGATCGACCAGTTGTAGTCTGCCTGTGGAGCGACCATTCCCTGCTGTCTAACATATGCAGATACTACATCACGATTTTCTATCTGGGCATCTAATACGATGCGTTGTCCATCGGGATTGGCCAACACCGTTGTATAGGCGCGATACTGATTGGTAATAATAATAAATTCCATATCTTCGGTAACCGGAGTACCCTGATATCGTAAATGCCGGATTCGACGACCATCCGGCTGCACAAGCTGACCGGAAGCATCGTAACGCGCCGGAGAGGAAACATCGATCAGATAGCTGATTCCGTCTATAACATCAAAGTTAAATGGCGAGAAAGCCGGATTAATCAATTCCTGTTCTGCCTGTCCCAGCGGGTCTATTTTATTGAATAATCCGGCGGACCATTCCAGCCATTCCCGCAGTTCATCTCCATTCAGCCGTACAGCACACAGTGTATTGGCATAGCTGTAAATATCCGAGATATGCTGCAATGTCAGCTCACCCGAAGGAATATCCGTATAGTGTCCGGCTCCATAGCGCCCGCCTGTTTTGAAAGCAGACGCTGCCGATAGCAGCGGCATGTCGGCATATTCCGTTCCTTTCAACATTTTATGGGCATACCAGAGCTGGGCATCATTAATAATCTGTACAACCGGATTATCCATCACCAGTGCAAAGTAGCTGTATAATGGCTCCGATGTACGTCCTACCGGTGTACGGATATAAGCCAGTGTACGCTTATGTGCTGTCCTTGCGGCCTCCTGCAGTTGCTGGTCGGCATCAGTATCCGTCAGATCATCCGACACAGAACGCAGCATGGCATGTCCATCCACTACCTTCCACTGCCCGGCAATATACTGCAGATCCAGATCGATAATACCCAGATGACTGCCCCATACTCCCGGTTCTACTGCAGGCACACCATTGATCGTTCCTTTTTCCAGATCGACACCGGGACGTCCGGCAAATTCCTCTCCCGGATACCGCTTGTGCGCATGTCCAAAAATAAGAGCATCCACGCCGCTAATCCGACTGAGCGGCAGTGCTGCATTTTCCGAAATGGATGGGTCACTGTCTTCCATATATCCGGTATGAGCGAGCAGTACAATAATATCGGCTCCTGCAGCCTGCAAATGAGGAACCATCGCTTCTGCTGTCTCCACCATATCCTGTACACTGACATTCCCTTCCAGATGCCCTTTATCCCAGTTCAGAATCTGCGGCGGGACCAGGCCGATAATGCCAATATTCAGTAGAGCCGACTCACCATGTTCTCCCTGCATTTCCCGTGAAAGGATCAAATATGGCTGCAGCAACGGTGTAGGCGGCTGTCCGGCTGGAGTTCGATATACATTGGCATTGGTATATGGGAATTCTGCTCCAGCCAGGCATTGCTCCAGATAATCCAATCCATAATTGAATTCATGATTGCCTACAGTAGCAGCATCGTACTGCAATAAATTCATCAAATGGATCATCGGATGTACGCCTATAGCATCGTTAGCCATAGTATTTGGATCGGTAGATAATACTGAATCGTTTGAACGATGACTGTCTTCTCTACTTATCGGCTGCTGCCAGAACAGGCTGGAAGCTGCATAATCACCAACCGGATTTCCCTGGATAATATCACCGTTATCCAGCAGCAGGTGATTGTACACCTCTTCACGTGCCTGATGGATCAGCAACGCGGTACGCGATAATCCCATGTCTCCAGTATCTATATTCCGGTAATAATCGTAACCGGTTAATGCTACATGCAGATCGGTCGTTGCCATTAACCGAAGTTGATAATTTGCTACAGCATCGGTTGTTTTGGGTTGATTGTATCCGGCTATGGTAGTAGCGCCGGGCAGTCTGGATTCTGTCATAAATGAAATAATTCCCTTCTGTCGGTTGTTCATTGGAGCAGCCGGAATATCACTACTGCATTAGCCGTAAGCTCCCGGCTGCATATCCGGTTCACTCTATCACACTACCATTAGCACAGTGTAAATTCTCCATTTAACACTCTAGATTCATTTTACTTTACAGTAACATAACTCGATATTGATTTTGATCCTTGGCTGTTAATATTTCGTTTGTGACCTTATTACCCAACTGACAGCAGTCATCGGGAAAGACACAAATGAAGTACATAATTACATCCTAGGGGGAAATCAAGTTGTTTAAAAAAGTATTCGCGCTGGGCATGACCATTGCCCTGGCTGCCGGTCTGACGGCCTGTGGCACCAATAGTTCGTCATCTGCCAGTTCCGGTAATGCTGCAGGCAGCACCAGCTTTGTACCCAAAGAACTGAGAGTCCAATTCGTTCCATCCCAGAATGCAGAGACACTCGAAGCAAAAGCCAAACCGCTGGAGAAATTGCTTGGTGACAAACTGGGCATCCCTGTAAAAGTAACAGTCTCGCCGGATTACAATACCATTGTCGAAGCTATGGCTTCCAAGCAGATCGATGTAGGATTCCTGCCTCCAAATGCCTATGTACTGGCGCATGATAATCGCAAAGCCGCAGATCTGCTGCTGCAGGCACAGCGCTATGGTGTTAATGACGAGACCGGCCAACCTACAACAGACAAAGTCAACTTTTATAAATCCATGATTATTGTTAAAAAAGACTCACCTATCAAATCCCTCGCGGATCTAAAAGGTAAAAAAATAGGCTGGCAGGATGTAACCTCATCTGCAGGCTATGTCTTCCCGGCCGCCGAGCTTAAGGCAGCAGGTGTTGATCCCGATACGGATGTACAGGGGGTAACGATCAAAGGTCATGATGCTGCTGTTATGGCACTGCTGAACGGTCAGGTAGATGCTGTCGCTGTGTTCCAGGATGCGCGCAATAATGTAAAAAAAGATGTACCGGACGTTTTCGAACAGACACGTGTCCTGCATTTCACTGCTCCGATTCCGAACGATACGATCAGCGTACGCTCCGACATGGATCAGGCGTGGCGCGACAAGATCAGTCAGGCATTTATCGATATCGGTAACGATCCTGAAGGTCAGAAAGTCATCGAAGAAATCTATACTCATGTTGGTTACGAAAAAGGCGATGACAAAAACTTCGAACCTGTACGCAAGTATGCCGAAGCGGTAGGTCAGGCGACCAAATAACCCACTTAGATGATTCCTGCTAAAATCCTGTTATTTACTTATAAGTTCAAGTCATTTTACTGATCCGTACATTCACACTTTAAGGCAGCACCGTCCTTATTTTGCGGGCGGTGCTGTCTATTGTAATTTCCTAATAGAAAGTGGGTTTTTCATGATTGAATTCCATAATGTCTCCAAAGTCTACCCTAACGGTACCCGTGGTCTGAACAATATCAATCTGACGATCCATCAAGGCGAAATGGTCGTCATCGTCGGTCTGTCCGGCGCCGGGAAGTCTACGCTGCTACGTTCGATCAATCGACTGCACGATATTACCGAAGGCGATATCCAGATTAATGGTCAATCGATCACCAATGCATCCGGCAGTGGACTGCGGCGGATTCGCCGGGGGATCGGTATGATCTTCCAGAGCTTTAACCTGGTTAAACGGTCTACTGTACTGCGCAATGTATTGTCCGGGCGTGTCGGTCACCATTCTACACTTCGTACGGTACTCGGCATGTTCCCGGCCGAAGATACCGAACTGGCGATGGATGCACTGGAGCGCGTCAATATTCGCGACAAAGCCTACAGCCGCGCAGATCAGCTGTCCGGCGGTCAGCAGCAGCGTGTCTCTATCGCCCGTGCGCTGGCACAGCAGCCGCAGATTATTCTGGCGGATGAACCAGTCGCTTCACTGGATCCTTTGACGACCCGTCAGGTTATGGATGATCTGCAGCGTATTAACCGGGAGCTGAATATTACAACGATCATCAATCTTCATTTTATTGATCTGGCACGTCAGTATGCGACCCGGATTATCGGTCTGCGGGCAGGCGAAGTGGTTTTTGACGGTACACCGGAAGAAGCGACCGACGAAGTGTTCTCCCATATTTATGGACGGTCTATTCACCGCGATGAGGTACTGGGTGATCATCCGCCAGGTGAAGATATTGTTACCGTTATTCCGGATGCTGCTCCGGTTCGTACCGGTGGAGCTCAATCATGAAGGCCGCTGCTATTGAAGCTCCGCAGCGCTACAAACGTTATCTGACCTGGATCTTTTTTGTGGTATTGATTGTCGTATGTGCGATCCAGACAGAGGTTACTCCCTATCAGCTAATCGTCGGTCTGCCGCAAATGGGTACACTGCTGGCCGAGATGGTACCGCCGGACTGGAGCTATTTGCCGACGATCTGGAAACCTATGGTCGAGACAATCCAGATTGCACTGGTCGGTACGATGCTGGGCGGTATCCTGGCGATTCCGTTTGCCCTGCTCTGCGCGTATAATGTAATGCCCAACCGGGCGGTATCCGTCCCGGTTCGTCTAATTTTGAATCTGGTTCGTACTGTGCCGGATTTGTTGTTTGCAGCTATTTTTGTTGCGATCTTTGGTATTGGGCCTTTTGCGGGGATGCTGGCTATTATGTTCTTTTCCTTCGGACTTATTGCCAAGCTGACCTTTGAAGCTATTGAATCGATTGATCCTGGTCCATTGGAAGCGATGACCGCTGTAGGCGCGAACAAAATCCAGCTGATCATGTTTGGTGTTCTTCCTCAGGCGATGCCTCATTATATGTCCTATCTGCTGTATGCTTTTGAAGTAAATGTCCGTGCCGCTTCGGTACTCGGTCTGGTCGGCGCAGGTGGAATCGGTCTGCTGCTGGACCGGTCGCTCGGATTGTTCCGGTATGACCGGGCAGCGATTATTATTTTACTGACTCTGGTCATCGTACTTGTGATTGACTATGGCAGTACGATATTACGGAGGAAATTGCTATGAATACATTAACCACCAAACCGCTCTGGTATCGTCTACGTCCCTGGGTGTGGATTATACTGCTGATTGCCGTTTATCTGTGGGCATTTAATGGGCTGAATTTTGAAGGCGTCCAGTCTACCGCCAAAAGTGTATCGCTTTCTATTATCGATGGCTTTGCCCATCCGGACTGGGATTATGTCTATGATCCTGAAGGCGAGGATCTGCTGCGCGGTCTGCTGGATACGCTGATTATTTCGATTCTTGGTACGTTTGTTTCTGCTTTTCTGTGTATTCCGTTTGCCTTTTGGGCTGCTGCTAATATCAGTCGCCTGCGTGCCATTTCAGGCACAGGTAAAGTAGTATTGAGCGTTATTCGTGTATTTCCCGAGATGATCGTAGCCATTCTGTTTATCAAGGCAGTCGGTCCCGGTTCATTTGCCGGTGTACTGGCTCTTGGAGTCCATTCGGTCGGGATGCTCGCCAAACTGTATTCTGAATCGATCGAGACGATTGATCCGGGTCCATCCGAAGCACTGACTGCTGCCGGAGCGAGCAAGCTGCAGGTACTCTGGTTCGCTGTACTGCCGCAGGTTATCCCGCAATTTCTCTCCTATTCGCTGTATCGGTTCGAAATTAATATGCGCTCGGCTACTACACTCGGTCTGGTCGGTGCAGGCGGAATCGGTACACCGCTGCTGTTTGCGCTGCAGATGCGCAACTGGAATCGTGTAGGTGTGATTCTGCTGGGAATTATTATTCTGGTAGTACTGACAGATTTGATTTCCGGCTGGATTCGTAAACGCATTGTGTAGGCGGATCATTTTTCGCCTCGACAGATTTATCAAAGATTGCATACAGTAAAAAGGCTGCTTCCCTTCCCTGATGGGTTTGGAGAAGCAGCCTTTTTACTTTTTCTATTTCTATCATGTTCATTTAAATTACTCATGCTGAATTATTATTTATTCTATACGCTCCTGCAATGGGTCGTCGGGGTAATGATGCTACATAGTAATTAGGCTTAGCCAATCCAGTCATCCTCCCCGCTTGACTGCTTTGAAAATAATAAAAGACGGCTTACGCCACTCATTCACAAGCGTAGGCATCTTTTCGATCGCACCCGGTATCGGTTCAGGCTCGTTTACCTGCTCAATCTGCAATCCATAGCGTATCATACCATTGAGCAGAGTAGACAAAGTACGATGATATTTAATCACATTGTCCACTACCCAGTGGGTATGACGAATGCCTTCTTCTGCATAGTTATCCAGTGCATAATACAGCCGTTTGCCTTCATGATCCTCAATCCAGCCATCCATATCCAGCTTGGCAGTCGTTACCGGATGCTCTGTAGAAAATACCAGATGCCCTCCTGGACGCAACCAGCCTGCAATCTGGTTCATTAGTGCATCATAATTTTCCACATAGTGAAAAGCGAGCGAGCTGACAATCAGATCAAAGGATGCCGGAGCAAAATCCAGCTCTTCCATCGGCCCATGAATATACCGTACCTGTGGATGTTCCGGTGCCTGGTTAAGCATTTTGGCCGAGATATCTGCACCCGTAACATGTGCTGCTCCCTGACTAACCATATAAGCAGCCAGCTGACCGGCACCACAGCCCAGATCCAGTACATTTTTGCCCTGAAGCTCGGGCAGCATTGCCATTAGGGCAGGCTGCTCCACAAAATCATTATATGTAATTCCTGTACTGCGTAATCGCTGATAATATTCGAAAAACTCCGGGTTATCGTAAATATTCTGACGCATGTTTAACGCCTCCTTTACCCGTGATCCAACCGGGAAATGTTGGAATTTGTAGCTCAGGTCTGTTATTTTAAATGTACCTGTAAGCAAGCGCAAGTGTCCGTTTACACTAACTCCAATTGGATAACAAAAGAGGTGGATAATCATGAAATCCAAATTACTGCGAATCACTGTTTTGGGCATTGTAGCCGTAATTGCTTTGACCTTTATTTATTATAGCGGTATTCAGAGAATCGAAGGCATCTATCAGGTCGTGGGTGTCACCAACAAAGGTATTATTATTCAGAGTGGCAGCGAAGAACATACTATACGGACAACACCTGATATCATGGCACTGATTCAGATGGATCATTTTTATGATATACAATATGAGAAAAAGCCGCTTCAGGAGCCGACACTCAATTATATCCGTCCTCGTTCATAATATGCCGAAGCTTGGTTGCGATCTGGGTAAAGTAAATACTCTCTTCCTGATTCCCCTTTTATTTTCAAATACCAAAAGCAGCCATAGATCATCCTCTGCGGATAGCGCTCCATGGCTGTTCGATTCTGACCTTGTTATAGACTATAGACTGCCCTAGCAACCCGTACATTGCATACAGCATAGGTTAAGACTGGCTTTATTTCATTTGCTGAAAAGACTTATAATGATTCGTCGTCTTGTAGATCAGCCCGTCGGTCGAATACAGTATCCGGTCAGCACCGCGAAATCCGGAAGTGTAATTAATATCTGCTTCATGCCATTTGCGACCCGAAGCCCGGGGCAACAATCCCTCACGGTTGCTGAATGTATCGCCGCCAATACTTTTGCCTGGTGCCACTTTATTCAGATTGCCTTTACCGGCATCCCAGCCCAGCTGTTCAGCTTCTTTTTTGGTTATATAATTGCAGGGCAATTCACCATGCTCCCGCAAATAATCAGCGACTCCATCAAAGGTATTGATAATCTGGCAGCCTGCCTGATCGGATGAAGCAGCAGGTGTAGAAGCAGATTCCGAACGATCACCGGACTTCTGGGCGGTAGGAGCGCTCTGCTGACTGTTCTCACCTGTCAAATGCAACCCAAGCCGGTCACCTGCTCCAAACAGCAGCAGAACAGCTGCGATTACTAATACAATAATACTGGATAATTTCTTGGACATAATTCCTCCTGTGTAGACATGCTGTAATAAAAGCAGCTGTTATCGTGCACTTTGACAGCTGCCCATCCCATTATCATAGCGTAATCTGCTGTCTGTCTACAACATTTTACAGCCTGCAGATCCAGTTTTTATCGCTCTGTATCCTTTACTAAGCATACAGGACAGTTGATAGCATGAATTTTTCACTTTATGATATACACGGTAGATATTATACATAATCAGATTAGTATGACCAGCTTACCGTGAATATAACCCATCATTTATAATGGTAACGCATTGTTCTAGTGAAAGGAGACTAATTCTCTATGAAATGGAAACTTTTAATGAAGAAATCCACTATAGCCATGTGGCTAATTGTCTATTCATTGGTTATTTCTGCGTTTACTTCCTTACTGCCTACAGTAGCGGCCAGCGGTATCGATCAACCAACAAAGGAACGAATCGAGCAGCAGTACGGACTGGATCTCTCCCGGCAAAACAATCTGGAAAAAGACTCTTTGTCCTTTGGTAATCCTGCAGGCGATTGGGGCTACAGTTCTATAGGCAACGATGAACCTATCAACTGGCTGCGTCTGGGCTGGGTATTATGGACGTTTATTCAATAATTGGAATCAGCCTACCAGAAAAGCCGATCATAAGGGCAAAGCAGCTCCCGCTTCATGTTTACTTGTTGCATCTCTATATCCTTCCTGCCTTGGATTTCCAGATGCTGAATGGGTATACGCCGAAATAAAAGCAGCGTACAGACCCACGCTATATTGCGTGTATATCTGTACGCTGCTTGTTTTATCCATAGTTGTCTCTCGTTCTCGTTCTCGTTCTCGTTCTCGTTCTCGTTCTCGTTCTCGTTCTCGTTCTCGTTCTCGTTCTCGTTCTCGTTCTCGTTCTCGTTCTCGTTCTCGTTCTCGTTCTCAACGATTATAACGATAGAGGATCAATTATACAGCGTTTTTTTGTGTTGGTGTCTGTGCTTTTGCAGCAGTAGCATTTGCCTGTTTTTGACGACGAACCGGCGAAATGAACCAGTATGCCATTCCCACAAATACAGCACCACCCACAATATTACCCAGCGTTACCGGAATCATATTGTGTATCCAGCCCGCTACCGTAATTGTATCCGGATGACCAGGTAGCAGCAGTGCAGTCGTAAGCAGCGTCATATTCGCTACACTATGTTCATAACCGCTGGCGATAAAGGCATACAAACACCACCAGATCAGCACCAGTTTGGAAATATCATCTTTGGCACGCGAAGCCATCCAGATCGCCAAACAGACCAGCCAGTTACAGAGAATACCGCGGAAAAACAACATCGAGACCGGTAAAGACATTTTGGCGGCAGCCGCTTTGAAAATCAGATGATCTGCGCCAATCTGCTGGAACAATCCGGTACCATAGACAAGCAGGCTCAGGACGATCGCACCGACCAGATTACCGATAAATACGAGCACCCAGTTTTTGCCCAGATCCCCCATCGTGGTGCGGCGAGCCAGTGTACTCATCGTGAAAAACATATTATTGCCTGTAAACAGCTCGGAACCTGCGAAAATAACGAGCGTCAGGGCAATACCAAATGACATTCCCATAACAATAGATTGAAGCGGCGAATGAATCGCTGCCAGCGGTGCGCCGATCGAGAATATCAGGATAATCCCGATCCCTACATAAGCACCCGCCAGCATAGCAGATGCAAAATACCGTACAATACTTTCATTCATTTTTTCTTTTTTCTTCACGGCAGCTTCTATGATATTCTGTACGCCTTCAGTAAACATATCCATTCCCCCTGAAATTGCTTGTTCTCGTTGAAATATTTCACTTTTTAAATTAAAAATGAACTGTTTCTTTTTTGATTATACAAATTCCTTAGGTATATGGATGTGATGTTTATCACCATTTGTGAATTTTTTCACTTAATTATGATGAAAAAGAGCTTTTCTGCTATTATCGCTATTACCGCTCTTTTTCACCTGTATATTCCTAGCTAGATTTATTTAAAAACAAGCTCTAATATCACACTATCTCGCTGCCCTCTGAGGAAATTGATGTAACATATGATCTAGACTTGAGACTATAGGATGTAAATCTGCATATGTAAGTTTAAAAGCAAATGTTGCCTCCCCATATGCTTCAGAATTATTCATAATAGAAACAGGATAGGCAGCATGGCTTAATCTCAATTCGAGAACCTGCTGCTCGGTATAGTTCCATTCCATCTCGGGTTCTATAAAATACAAAGTAGTATATGAACTTCCTTCTATTAATAAAGAAGCAAACCACCTACGCATGGTCTGCAATTCTGTTGTCATTAAATAGGGAGCTTCCTGCGACCATACTTTTCCATTGTTAGTCTGAATATGCAGTGAAACCATCAGCCAATCATCATAAAAACCTTCCGCTTCCTCATATTGATAGCCGGTAATTTGCAATTGAATCTGTATTTGACTATTCTTCAAAATCATTCGCTACTATAGGCTCCTTTGTAACTCATAAAGTATAGTCAAAGTTTAACTATTATTGTGTCCACGAATACATCGATAGGATTTATCAATCTTGCATATCATCCTCTACTACAACTTTGAACCCAATCCCTTCCTCTTGCGCCTCTTCCAGCAGACTTCGTACCCGCTCTGCCTGGTCACCCATCCGGTCATGGCTGATTCCATAATTCACCCAGCGCAGTTCCAGCGGCAGCTCAATCATTCCGGTCAGGCAGTCCCACAGCGCATCAAGATTGCCTCCATAAAATTCGGGCAATTCCAGTTTGCTCTTCAGCTGTTCATGCAGATCCTGAATGGTAGAAAAATCTTCTCCGTTAATCCATACTGTTCTCATATTGTATGCCTCCCTTTTATCTATTATGTAATCGATATCCTTCTTTTATGTATATGATTATAACATTACTGTACCGTCATTCTGCATCCTGGCAGCAACGCCGGATCGCAGGATGACGGTACAGTGTTGAGAATTCCTTATTTCATGCGGGTGAAGCTGGCGTAGTGATCTGTCGTTTTGTAGATCAGACCATCGCTAGAATACAGGATACGATCCGAATTGCGGAACCCGGAAGTGTAATTGATATCCGCTTCGCGCCATGTGCGTCCGCTTGCGGTAGGCAGCAGACCTTCACGGTTGCTAAATACATCGCCACCGATGCTTTTGCCTGGAGCTACTTCAGCGAGGTTGCCTTTGGAAGATACCCAGCCCAGAGCGCCTGCCTGGGATTTGGTAATGAAGTTGCACGGCAGTTTGCCGTTAGCAGACAGATAGTTGGCTACTCCGGTAAAGGTATTGATGATCGTACAGCTGGCAGCTGAAGCCTTTTGTGCCTGCAGAGCAGGTGCTGCCTGAGAGCCGGTGAAGAAGATCACCGTTAGCATCATTGCGAGTAGTGCCGTGGACCAGAACTTTTTCATACGTACATCCTCCTATGTAACTCATAATGGTTAGGAACATTCGTTACCTTAAACGCCTTGTACAGATTATAGGTACCAAAATATCCACTTACCAGTTATAACATACCTTTTTGTAGAAATCTTCAATTTTAATCACTATATTTGTAAATTTTTATAGATATAACCTCCTGCATAAGAAAGCGCTATATTTATCTCTTGATATATGTCTTATTAATTTCCATACATATCCATTCAGAAATATACAATAAATGATAAAACGTTTTCAATTATGCTGCTTCTGTAGCCGACTAGAGGGTAAACATGAGGAGAGTGCTATCTATTTTATTCATTCAGGAGGTTATCCTTATATGACAAAATCGTTTGGCAAAAAGCATCTGTTGTTCTCCTTTCTTGGTGGCGCCGTATTTTTCTCAGGTATCACTTATGCTGCGGACATGCAAGTTACACCTAACACCGAACCACTGAATTTCTACATGAACGGTGAAGCACGTCAGACTTCCGCTACGTTTAATAATCAGGGAACTATGGTACCACAGTCATTTGTATACAGCGGCACGACGTATGTTCCGATCCGGCATATGAGTGAGCTGATGGGACAGAATATGTACTGGGACGGTCCTACATCAACCATATCGGTAGGCCATCCTGTTGTACAGATGATGGACGTGAAAGGAAATTCGATTGGTACGATTACGTTGACCCAGCAGGAAGACGGCGTACTGGCGCAGGTTAATGTCTCCAAGCTGCCAGCAGGCAAACACGGATTCCATGTCCATCAGTCTCCGATCAAAAATAACGACTTTGCTACCGCTGGTTCCCATCTTAATCCGACCGGCAAAGAGCATGGTCATCTTAATCCCAATGGTCTTCATCTGGGTGATTTCCAGAATCTGGAGGTTGCAGCCGACGGTACCGCCCAAGTAGAAATGAAGCTTGCCGGTGCCAGCCTGAGCAAAGGGGATGAGCATTCTATTCTGGGGACATCGCTTATTATTCATGGCGATGAAGATGACCAGAAAAGCGATCCTTCCGGCAATTCCGGAGATCGTATAGCCGGCGGCAATATTCCTCAATAGTAATACTACCTGCACCTGCATAATAAAACAAAAAGCTGCACCCGGCCTATCGCCAGTGTGCAGCTTATTTATACGGGTTACCGGTTAATCTCTCCCGGTCACCAGGAATAATCATTCGCTCTCTGTTCTTACAGCATGACCGCATCACTCTGGAGCCATACCCGGAAGCCATTGCCTTCTCCCTGCACTTCTTCCATCAGATCCAATACCTGTTCGGCATATGGACCAAGCAGTTCACGGCTGCGTTCATAGTTGAGCCATTCGATCTGAAGCGGCAGCTCTACAGCGCCGGTCAGACTGTCCCACAGTGCATCCAGATTGCCACCATAATGCTCCGGCAAATCCAGTACCTGTTGAAGCGTCTGATGCAATTCTTCAATCGTCGAGAAATCTTCACCGTTCAAAATTACTGTTTTCATATACACTCTCATTATCCACACCTTACCTTGTTCAACATTTACAATACCATTGCTGATGTTCCTGTCGGCATCCTAACGTGAACCTATACTTTCGGAAGCCTCCTGGTATCCGGCTTCTTGATCTGGGTCTGAGCGACTGTGGAGATCTGAAGCGGCTTGATGGTCTGCTACGCTGGCCCGGTCTGGATTATTATCCGGACAACCGCTGTGCATCCTATCAGCTATTCAGTTATCTCATTAACTTTATACCATATTCCTTTTGTAAAAGAACCTTATTTATAGCGGATTTTTGTAAAAATTCGTAATAAGGTCTTTACAGGAAGCTTTACAGATCGTCTCTCACCAGATTCTGTATACCTAGAGTCCGCAGTAAAAGAGTCCTTCTGATTCTTTTACGGTCTCTTTTCGAGTATGTACAGAGTCACTTCCAAGGTACAAGCCTACCAGAAAGCAAGCCAGTTGGGAAGCAGAATCTAGAGCAGCATGAGAATATTTCTACTGAAGTATAACGATCCGACCAAGCAGCTGTAATCTATTCGTTGTTAGGGTAAAAGAACCTGCCGGCTAACGATCACCGGCAGGTTCCTGGAGCAGCCTGACTGTATTAGAATATCTATGAGTATTTGTTATTTGTGACCTTTTTTGGTTTTGTATGCGTGGGAATATTGATCGGCTGCGATAATGGCATCCTTAACATCATCGGCGGTTACTTTGAACGGCAGATTATGCGATGTCTCATCTGGCTTGGTCGCTGCCTGTGCTACACGGTACAGATCCTCATCGGATACATTGGCAATTTTGAGATCTTCCAACGTTACCGGCAGATCCAGACTGATATAAAATTCAATATAACGCTCGATTTCCTGAATAGGCCGCTTCTCCAATGCCAGCTGGGTCAATGTACCAAAAGCAACTTTTTCTCCATGTGTCATATGGTGAATATCGCCTTCGAGTACAGTGAAGCCGTTATGGATCGCATGTGCTCCTGCCAGACCGCCACTTTCAAAGCCCAGACCGCTGAGCAGCGTATTGGCTTCAACGACTGCTTCTACGGCAGATGTTACCACTTTGCGCTGTACCGACTCGTATGCCAGCAGACCAAAGTCAAACAGCGTCTCTTCACATTTGCGCGCAATCGCTTCAGCAGCCAGTGTAGGCAGTCCGCCAGCCATCGTCGTGGCACGTGCCTCGATTACAGCGCGTGCCTCTACCCAGGTTGCCAAGGCATCCGCTATACCAGAAGACAGGAAGCGTGGCGGTGCACTCGCGATAATCTTGGTATCTACCAGAATCAGATCCGGATTTTTATTATAAAATTTGTAGCTCTCGAATATACCTTCATCCGAATAAATAACGGATAATGCACTGGTTGGTGCATCTGTAGAGGCTGTAGTCGGGATAATCACCGTGTAGCCGCCAAGTGTATCACTGACCGCTTTGGCTGTATCTAGCGTTTTGCCGCCGCCTACTCCGATCACAATCGTAGCGTTGTTCTCTCGGCCAATCTCTACCAGACGGTTAATTTCATTAGTCGATGCTTCTCCGTTGAAGACTGCTTTGATGTAGCTCACAGATGACTGATCCAGACTTTCCAGTACCTGGTTGCCTGCGATATCCCACACAATATCATCGGCGATAACGAGCGATTTGTCTCCCTTGATCCCTTTTACATACTCACCTGTTTTCTGGATGACGTCTCTGCCCTGTACATATTTGCCGGGACTGATAAATACGCGTTCTGTCATAATCTGTTGCTCCTCTCCAACCTGTAATGGATCATGCGCCTGATACAGAAAACGCATGAATGAAGTCCATTTCTCCGCTATGTACCTGATCGTGCTGCCAATTTGCTGAGCCGGGAAAGGAATGATCGATCCTGCTTTCCGCTGTCTGTTGTTTCTTAGGTGTTCTGAGCCTGTATACTCAGCTTGCTGGCCCATATTGACATGGCTGGCTTTCGCGAATAAATAGGCTTCTTAATCTATTCACCAGAAGTACCTGCGGTATAACAGCATTTCCTTGTCAGAAATAAGAACGATCCCGTTTACGAGTAAGCAGGAACGAAGTTGTACCCTAACAAAAAAAGCCCCACTCCGTTAGGAATGAGACCTTTTCGATAAAAATAATGCGGTCGAGAGGACTCGAACCTCCACGGGGGTAAGCCCACACGGACCTGAACCGTGCGCGTCTGCCAATTCCGCCACGACCGCATAATGTAATGTTACCGTTCCATATCTCTATTTCCTGGCCACAAAAAATAGAATACCATATTAGTTAGCAAGCGTCAAATTTTATTTTTCCTTCTATATAATATAATACTTCTAGAGAATAGTAGTAGAGCATACTAGGACCATAATGTGTTCTGACATACGGTACATGGCAGAAGCCCGGCAGAAAAAGAGAAGTTGATAATGACGACTATAGCTGTCATCTAGGCCAATATAGAATATAACAAAATATCGAAAATGTTCACTGTACGATCAACCTATTCTTACATAGCCTACCTATGCTCACCTATGCTCACCTATGCTCAAAACAGCCTTTTGGATAACAGAGACGGTAGAGAATAAAAAAGGCAATCTGCCAAATCAGGAAGTGTCGGATCTTCCGTAATCGGCAGACTGCTATTTGTTTACTATAGGATTTGGATCATTAGCGAATACTGAAGGATCGTTTATTGGGCAGCAGTAACCGTCAGCTGGTTACGCAGATCCCATAACTCCGCATAACTGTGAATAACCACATCCGCTTCGCCCAGATTCTGATTACCCGAGCCCGGATTCTGATGTCCGATACAGCGCATACCGGCAGACTTGGCTGCCCGTACACCATTACGGGAATCTTCGATAACCATGCAGCGTTCCGGCGCTACACCCAGAATCTCGGCTGCTCGCAGGAAAATATCCGGTGCCGGCTTGCCATGTGCGACTTCTTCCCCACTGATCATGCCACCAAAAAAGCGGCGGATATCCAGCCTTTCCAGAATCAGCTCAATCAGTGCACGCGGAGACGATGAAGCAACCACCATCGGTATACCGGATTGCTGCAGCCAACCCAGCCAATCGGTCAGACCGTTAAAAGGCTGCAGCTCCGGATGTTCACGGATCACATCCATAACATGCTTCACATGAAACTCCAGCATCTGCTCTACCGTGCAATCCAGCAGATGCTTCTGCTGTACCTGTTCAAACATGGATGCCAGTGTCACACCTACATACGTATGATGCTCCTCTTCTTCTACATTGGCACCAAAGTGAACAAATGTACTTTTTTCGATTTCAAAATAAATCGGTTCGCTGTCAATCAGCACCCCGTCCATGTCGAAAATAAAACCTTCGATTGGCTCGCTTCTCCAGTCTGCCGGCTCTAGGCCCGTCACAGAAGACACAGCATTCGCTGCAGTTCCGCTTGGATTGGTTGTCATCGTCAATTCCTCCATTGCATGTAAAATAGTCTTCTCTACAAGCCTTTAACCATTATCCGGCAGCGATTAGCAGGATTGCAATACGACTTTGATCGCACTGGAGGATGAAGTCAACGTACCATCGTTAAGGTCACAGCCCAGCGTCTGGAAAGCTTCCTTGTACGATTGCAGCGGATACGTATGCGTAATCAGCTTGCGCGCTGGTACCAATCCCTGTTCGATCATATAATGAGCTGTCGCAAACGTACCGAGCGAGTCGATCGAACCGATAATTTTGAGACTACGGTCCACGACTTCTTTGGGATTGAAGCTGCTCACCCCGTCACGCAGTCCGACCAGCATCAGATAACCGCCATGCGCCAGATTGGACAATATCTGCGTACCTATCACACCGGTTGTATCCACCACCAGATCGACCTGGTGATCCTCCGGCGAAATCGCAGCAAGCGCTCCTTCAAAGGAAGAATATGTAGTCCAGCGTTCCGGAGCAATCGAAGCGGCCAGACGCATCCGTTCTTCCGAAATATCAACGATACTGCCGGTAATTCCTTTGGAAGCCAGTGCATAGCTGTACAGCATTCCGATCGGACCGGCACCCAGGATAATCGTACGGAAGTTGGGCAGCAGATTGATCTGGTTGATCCCGGTCAGCATGCAGCTCAGCGGTTCGGTCATAGTTGCTTCTTCGTAGCTGACATGATCAGCGAGCTTGTAAAGGAAGCGATCTTCCGTTACGTAATAATCGGTAAACGTACCATCACTGCTCACGCCGGTCTCGGTCGTGCTTTTGTGAAGACAGTGATTTTGACGGCCTGTACGGCACATTGAACATTGGCCACAGTAATACGTCGGATCAATAACGACACGGTCGCCAGGCTGCAGCGTACTTACACGTGCTCCCACCTCTATAACTTCTCCGGCAGATTCATGTCCGAGGATAATCGAAGATTTGGCATGGTATTTACCGCTGATAATACCCAGATCGGTACCACAGACGCCAGTCGCGTGAATACGTACCAGTACATCATGGTCGCCGGTAATTAATGGACGAGGTCTTTCTTCCAGTGCAACATCCCACGCAGAGCGATAGACAAGTGATAACATGATTTATCCTCCTTGATCAACCCATTTTTTGTAATACACGTTCCAAACGACCGACAATTTCCACCAGTTCATCTTCGGTTACGGTGAGTGACGGACGAACTTTGACTACATTACCGAATCCGTAACGGGAACCGCGCAGAATCAGGTTCTCTTCCTTGAAGGCCATATCAATAATGGCATTGGCTTTGCGCGAATCCGGTGCATTGTCCGCATCTACGATTTCCAGTCCCCACATCAGACCGACACCACGAGCTTCTCCGATCGTATCCGGATACAGCTCTGCCAGCGGAGACAGCAGATTGCCCAGCAGTTCACCTTTGCTGCGTACACTTTCCAGGAATCCTGGAGCCGATACGACCTCCATTGTTGATTTGGCAGCGGTCAGCGAGATCATATTGCTGCCCGAGGTAAAGGAATGCTCATGCTTTTCCAGCACATTGAGACGGGATTGCATCAGAACAGCAGCGACCGGTACACCGATTCCGCCAAGTCCTTTGGCCAGTGTAATAATATCCGGTTTGATATCAAACAGCGTACTCGCATACATCTCGCCGGTACGGCCGACACCTGTCTGCACTTCATCAGCGATCAGAATCATCTCATGCTCATCACACAGTTTGCGCAGCTGCTTGAAATATTCCATCGGAGGAATAATATTGCCGCCATTGCCCAGAATCGGCTCGATAATCATGCAAGCTGTAGAGCCGGAGCCGCCAAATTCCAGTTGATCGGACAATGCTTCGATACACTGCATCGCGCAATGATCCGGATCTGTCTGAAAAGGACATCTGTAGCAATAAGGAACAGGCACATGCAGCGAATTGGGCACAGAGGAATTCGGGAATCCTTTACGACGGAACGCATTTCCCGAGATACCGGTCGCAAACTGGGTTTGTCCATGGTGGGAATAGAACAGGCTGACGATATCGGTATCGCCGGTATACTTCTGTGCAATTTTGGTTGCACATTCATTGGCGGTTGAACCGGTAATATCACGCATCCAGCCTGCATCTATTCCATTAGGCGCTTCCTGCAGCAGCAGAGACAGTACTTCATCTACATACGGTTCGGTAAATGACGAAGACATATGCGTCAGATTCCCTACCTGCTCCTGGATTTTCTCAACAACATACGGGTGATTGTAACCCAGTGACAGGTTAAACGTACCGGACACACCGTCCAGATATTCATTTCCTGCATCATCAATCAAACGAATTCCTTTTCCAATCGAAAATCGGCTTTCAGTAGTTGTTGACATGTATAATCCCTCCGGATGAATGTAATTACGATCGGATCAAGACAACGGTAGCGATGCGATTCTTTGATCAAGGAAATTGTTAACTGGTTGTTAAAAGAATATTATTCTGATGGATGGATCTTGGGATAGCTATACTATCCGGTAGACCGATCCGTCAGGACAACGACGCCATCTATTCCAGTAATATGGACTGTATACCATTATGCCGGAAAAGCAGGCATCACCTCCTTTGCAGAAATAGATGCAGAATCATGTGATACACCAACCAATCGAGAGGATCACATATAGACAGATGTATGTAATCCCATCAAAAAAATCGTACATACAGATATATGTAATCCTCTAAAAAGAACCTCACATAAGAGTGTATGCAGTCCTGCTCGATCGGTACGACTACCCAATATCAATATTTGGATTCCACGCCTGCCCTGAGGGAGGAATCTGCCGACTTGAGCTGCTGCACAAGAATAATACTGATCAGCAGAATCAGCGCGAACAAAGCGAAGATCCACAAGGTTGGACCAAATGACCAGCGATCCATACTCCAGCCGATCACATATTGCAGAACCGAACCTCCAATTCCTCCAGCGGCAATCAGTGTACTGGTCGTTCGTTCGACCATACCGGGCATCAGTGTATTGGCAAAAACCAGTCCGATCGAGAATAGTCCTGATATAAATAGTCCGACGCCAAAGATTAGCAGATACATCATGATTGGGCTGGAAAACAGTGCCAGAGCGCTAATCAGTATCATCGAGCCAAGCGCACTTCCAATCAGGAAAGGAACATAGCTCATAGTCTCTGCCATACGTCCGACAAATAATCGACCGATCGTAATCGCTCCCCAGAAAAAGGTTACGCTGAGTGAAGCTGCCGAGTCGCTGATCGAGATACTTTCAATCAGAATAGATGGAAGGAAGTTCATCATTCCCAGCTCGATCCCCATGTAGACAAAGAAGAATAGTACAAAGATAGAAAGCAGTCTCAGCTGGGCACCTGTATAACGAGGCTTGGCTGCAGATGCGGTCGCTGCATCCTTTTGCTGATCCTGGTGCAGATGTGCCGAACTGTCCGCCGGCATACGCAGCCAGAACAGCAGCAGAACAAAGGTCGACAGCGCCACGGTGTAAAAGGACAGGTTCCAGACATTCAGGTAAATATACAGACTGGCCAGTGCAGGCAGCAGCATGGAACCGACGCCAAAATACACATCCAGCTTGGTCATGGCGACAGCTTTTTGCTCTTCTGCGAATTCAATCGTAAATGCGCCAATCGAGGATTCGATAATACCCGAGCCAAAGCCCACGAATATGGTCATTACCACCATCAATGCCCAAGATGGCATTGTTCCCATGACTGCATAAGCGATGGTGATCGCGGCGAGTGCTACCAGCAGTAGCCTTTTGCGTCCGATTCCGGCAGACAGGGATGGCGAGATCAGTACCCCCGCCAGAAACCCGATGAATTGCAGAAACAGCAGTGTACCTCCATCGCTGTAATCCCGCCCATAATGGGGCAGTATAACCGGCAGCAGCGCCCCCAGCATAACGCTGGTAATACCTATCAAAAAGTAAAAGGCACAGCTCAGTCTGAAAATCCGTTTCATAATCTCATCACCCTTCCAAAAATATCTTGATGAACTTGATATTTCCATTTTATTTACACATAATGAATTAGCGAACAGCGGATAGGCAGCTGTTCCCCATTTTATCCAGTAAAGGAGCAGGTATGATAATGAAAAACGTTATAGAAAATTTCACAGGACAGACGATGGATGAACGATTACAGTGGCATTGCCCTCCCCAGGAATGGGAAGTAGCTTCGGACAAGCAAGTGCTCTCTCTCAAGCCTCTTGCCGAAACAGACTTCTGGCAGAAAACCCATTATGGTTTTCGAGTCGATAATGGACACTTTTTATTTGCCGAAGTATCCGGTGATATGACAGTCACTACCCGGGTTCGTACATATCCGGTGCACCAGTATGATCAGGCTGGATTGATGATTCGCTTCTCCGAACACTGCTGGCTCAAAACGTCTGTCGAATTCGAGACCGAAGGTCATGCCAAACTCGGCGTCGTTGTTACCAATAACGGATACTCCGACTGGTCCACCCAGAATTTCCAGGCCGGATTCACCGAGCTGCTGTTCAGAATCACACGTGTTGCCGGTGATTACACCGTCGAATATGCAGAACAACAAGGCGATACTCCCGAATCCACCGAATGGAATCAGATCCGAATCGCGCATCTATTCGATGATATAAGTGATCAGACTCCTTTCCAATGCGGGGTATATGCTTGCAGTCCTCAGGGACATGGCTGTCAGGTCGAGTTCGAATTTCTCCATATCGAGCGAACAGACAAAGCGTCCAACTGAGAAGGATGTTCAAAATATATGTATAGGAATTGAACTGTTTACAATAATTAACTATAGTTACTTTTATTATGACGGTCAATGTAAAATTTGCGTGACATTTTCAACATATGATACTGGCGCTACACTCGATATATTGCAATTTATTGAATAATACGGAAATCACATTTCCCCATTTCACATTTTAGACAAAACCTTATTATTATGTGATCTCCCTGTTTTACTTAACGATCAAGTGAAAATATGTATTCCATTCCAAAAGATTGGTTTTTATTAGCTAATTCATATATTCATTTACGTAGTCATACTTCTAATAAGCTGCTTATACAAACAAATAACCCGTAGTCATTCCGGAAATGAATCTAATCCGTATGATTACGGGTTTTTTATACAGTGACTGGTTTCGAATTTTGTTATGTAAAAATATGGAATTAAAAATAAAATATGAAATCTAGCTGGTTTTGCGCATACGTTTGCACAATAAAATTTGGCAATTTACTGTCCGATTCTACAAGAAATGCAAATGCTTATCCTCTCTATTTTTAGCAATAATAACAGAATCTTGATAACGTAATTCAAATACCTATTTATCCAAAACCAAATACGCTTTTTGCAGGAATAGAAAAGCGGTATAAGTTCCACTTTGGCATGCAAGCATAACATTATGGAAATGCTGCAAGGGCAATTATAACGATTGAGGATTCAGTTAATTCCCTTTATTTCGCCAGCTATCTTTTCCGAATCTGCTTGATCTCCAGCAACCGTATATTTAACGATTGATAATTTTCCATATATTTGATGTGTTTGCCCGTCAAAATGATTTTTCGGTGTATTTCCTGAAGAAAATGCCGTTTTATCGCAATTTTCACTTGCCAAATATCCCCATGTTCGCTACAATAAGAACATAAGTTCCTATTAAGGTGGTGACATGAATGGCTGTCTTTTTATCTGAAGAAGAACGTTCCCTGGTAAAAAGCTATCTGCTGCTTGTTTATATCCAAAAGAAATTTGATCATGATACACGTGCTCTGGAAGAAAGTGATCAACTGAGCGCTCCCGGTCTGTACCGGGAAGTCATCCGTAGTGCGGCTGACCGCGCTAACCTGCTGCTGTCCGAAGTACGACGCGATCTGCGCAAACAGAATCTGCGACTGTATGAAATTAATCAATCCGAGAGCATGGTAGAAGCTCAGATCCTTTGCAAGGGCCATCATGGCACTTTCCAGATCCCTGCGACCGAGTTCCGCCAGGAAGCTGCAGAGCGGATGCGTGCTTATCTGGGACTGATTCCGGCTGCTGATTCATCCTCAGCACCAGCGGATGACAGACCCGCTGCACCCTATAATCCCGCTCGTGTACGCGAGCCTGCCCGTTACTCGGGGTATACGCCATATCGTACAGGGACCTGAGTATAGAAGATACACATTGATCTCCACATATCGGGTTTATCCTTTATTTTATATATCATTCCCCTTTTACTGTATCGGGTATCAGGAGCTGCGGCACCTATTTTCCTCGCTTCAGTTCTTCCCCTAAATGCACAAAAGCCATCTGCCGGACTTTATGTCCGATCCAGATGGCTTTATTGATATATTGCTGTTATTCCTGATCGCTTTCTAGCGGTTGCGACGACTCCAATGGATCGATACGCGGATCTTTGGATGGCTGGATAATATAGCTGCGGCTCAGCTTGGCGACATTGCGATTTGGCCGGCGAATCAATACATGCTCGTCATCCCAGGCGATGACGATTCCACGTACATCATTCTCCCGAATACCATCGCGTACCACCCGGACCTTCTCTCCTGATTGACGGTAACCATCCAGTTCTTCTTCTGACATCATTATTTTCACCTTCTTTGCTGCAATAGCACTGTACTATCTGAACTTCTACAAAAAAAGACCTAAATGATATCATTTAGGTCTGAATGCTTGTTGAATGACTTCCTGCTATGATTAGCGCTGTGCGTGTTCTTTGGAATCGTTTTTCTCGAACCAATAATCAAGCACTTTCGCGGACATCACACGCTCGTTCACGTACTCTACCTGGTGACCGGAGAATTGCGATTCCCAGTTAAAGTCCAGCTCCTGACACAGATTCACAATGGTCAGCAATTCAGACCATGCTACATAACGTTTGTACCAGAAAAACTGCGGATGTTCAATCATATAGGGATACAGGTCATCAAATTCAGTGTGCTTACAATCCAAAGCACGCTCGAAGTGTACTTTTGCGGCGGCCAGTTTATTGATAAAAAACTCTTCAGTGATCGGCTCTTTGCTCATTAGTCTGCCTCCCCTCCCTAACATATCTTTATTATAAGACATTAATACCCCATTTGAAAAGAGAATATCAAGTTTTCAGTCAAAGGATATCCCAAATTGTCAAGTTCATGTTATACCATGGGGCCATATTTACAATATCGGTTATCAATGTCCATAAAATAAGATAAACCAAAATAAAAGGTTTAAACATAAGTTCCCTATATTAGGCGAAAGTGATTTTCCCTTCATCCAGCGAAGCAATCTTGACCAGTGAATCCAGGCGAATGCCCTGTTCACGGATCGATTGTGCTCCATTTTGGAAACTTTTCTCGATGACGATACCTACACCGACCAACGTCGCTCCGGATCGCTGAATAATTTTGACCAGTCCGCGGGCGGCATCTCCATTGGCGATAATATCATCGATAAACAAAATACGGTCTTCGGCAGTAATAAACTGCTGAGATAATACAATATCCGTTACAATACCTTTGGTGAACGAAGGAACACGCTCGACCAATGCATCCGGATCGGCAAGCAGTGTTTTTTTGCGACGGGCAAATACAAGCGGAACGCCCAACTCATAAGCCGTCGCAAAAGCAACCGGGATACCTGATGATTCTACGGTCACTACACGGGTAATCTGCTCGGAGCGGTATAATTCTGCAAATTCCTGCCCCATGCGCATCGTAAGCTGCGGATCGACCTGCTGATTCAGCAATGCATCCAGCTTTAGTACATCATGGGATAGTACAGTAGCTTCTGCCAAAATTCGTTGTTTGAGTTCTTCCATTAGTTGTCCTCCATCACTGGTATTCTGATGGCTTGTGCTGCCTCAGTATTCCGTTATCATTATTGACTATTTATAGACTGGACAGCCGGTTTGGTGCGATGTTCCTGTTGTCGCCCTGGGCTGCCCTCGCCTTGCGCATACAGCCGATTATATCATGCGCATTGACAATCTGTAGTATGGATTTGATCCTACCCTATCCTGTGAGAAGCAGAATTTGCAAAATGGTCAAAATTATCATTTTGTTCCCGATACTCTTACTCTTACTCTTACTCTTACTCTTACTCTTACCTCTACGCTCAATCGCTATCCGACGGCTGCATGGTCAGATCCGATACCGAATGAAACGGATTCTCTGTCAGATACTCCAGATACAGCCTTTTGAGTTCATTGACCACATGGGTAAGGGAATACTGGTTTTTGGCTTTTTCCCAGCCCGTACGGGCCAGCTCGTAACGATACGAAGGATCATTGATCACTTTCTCCAGCGCATCAGCCAACAGCTGTTCTTGATCAGGTGGTACCAGCAGGCCATTAACCCCATCTTCGATCTGTTCGGCAATGCCGCCTACATCCGTTCCGACCAGTGCCAGCCAGCAGAGCGCAGCTTCGGCAAATACGGAACCAAACGCTTCCGCGCGGGAAGGTAGTACGAAAATATCGAAAAACGGCATAAATTCCTCAGGATGCAGGGTATATCCGTAGAAAATGGTATCTTCGTAAATACCCAGCTGCTGGGCCATCTGCTCCAGCTCGGTACGACTTGGTCCGTCTCCGATAATATGAAGTACATAATTATGACCACGCTGCTTGAGAATCGCACAGGCTTTGAGCAGGGTATCCAGTCCTTTGGCAGGCACGAGACGACAGACGGTCATCAACTGCGGCACTTCATTTTCGTGCGGCACAGGCTTAAAGCGTTTTTCATCGAATCCGTTCGGCAGCACCTCAATCCGCTCGGGTTGGTCTACATAGGCAGACATGTAGGTACGAAACGAATGTGATACGGTCATCAGACGATCTGTCCGGTGCTCCAGCTCCCGATACAATGAAGTCAGAAATTGCTGCTCCATACTGCCTTCGGCAATCTTGCCGTTTAACAACAGCTCGCGTTCATAACTGGAGTGTACCGTCTGTACAATCGGTGTCTCCGGGAATACTTCCCGCATAACCAGTCCAACCAGCGGATGATGGGAATGAATCAGATCATAGGGCTTGGTCAGTCGCAGACGCGCCCACCAGCGATAATCACGGTAAGTCTGGATATATTTCTGGACTACAGGGCTTGCACCGTACAGTGTCCAGTCAAACGTCTCAAAAACGACGTCATCCTTGCCTTTGTTGCGTATCCGCTTGGGTAAAGAGAAAATCTCCATCTCCCAGCGCGCAGAGCTAAAACGCTCCTGCAGATAGGGGATCATGGATGAGACGCCTCCCGGTTGTTCAGGAGGAAAAAACAGGGCCTGCAGCAATCTCAAAAATATTCCTCCTTTCCCTTATTCGTCATTTCATTATATCAACATATACATGCTGATCATCAAGTCTGACTCTATACTACAAGATTGTATCATGTATCGGAACAGACCAACATCATAAAACCGCTCAAATTCATGAGCGGTTTGCTGTCTTATCACTATAAGATTATGCTTCTAGCGCTAGAAGGTTATGATTCTACGCCAGTAGACGATGGGCTGGCCAAAGTATATCATCCGCCTTTTTGATCCTGTCCGTTAGATCAGCAGGTTACTCCGGCATACTTTTTAAGCATATGATAGACGCCATCGTCATCATTGGAACGTGTAATTTCATCGGCAGCCGCTTTGACTTCCAGCGGTGAATTATCTACTGCAATACCCAGACCGGCATATTGCATCATTGACAGATCATTATAGTAGTTGCCTATAGCCATAATCTCTGTCGGTGCTATGCCGCGACTCTCGGCCAGCGCCTTTAGTGCGCCTCCTTTGGAAGCATCCGGATGCATCAGATCTATAAAAAATTCCCCGCTCCGCAAAATATTGAATTCGGGCGTCCAGAGATTCCACTGTGCATAAGCTTTATCCAGCTGCTCTGCTGCCGCAAATGCGCTTAGTTTCAGCACAGGTGCCGAAAGTTCGGTCCATGCCGGCAACAGCTGCGGTTGTAGCTCGAAGCTCTGGAATTTGGCATACATCTCCTGGGCCGCCGCCTGCATATTCTGTGGTGAATCCACATAGATCTCAAAGGCGGTATTGATATCAAAATGAATATGATACTGGCGACAGTAATTCATATAATTATCCAGTGCTGCCGTATCTAGCGGGAATTGGTGAATGACTTCCCGGGTACCCGTATGCACCGTGGCTGCACCATTATGCACAATTACATAACCTTCTTCATGCAGTCCCAGCTGCTCCATATAAGGAATAGAGTTAACCGGAGTACGCCCGGTGCAAAATACAATTTCGGTTCCCTGCGCAGCTACTTCCTGGAGCGCTGCAGCAGTCCGAGGAGAAATCTCGTGGTTGCTGTCCAGCAGCGTACCATCCATATCCAGAGCAATTAATCGATAATTCATTGATCCACCTGCCTATCTATTAAATGTCAAAAAAGAATAACAGCTTGCTTATTGCGCGGTATCCGCTGTCCGGCCGATCGATTCCAGCTCGGCGGCGGTCAATTCACGATATTCGCCAAGCGGCAGTGCAGGATCAAGCTGCAATGCTCCCATAGAGAGGCGCTTGAGATAAATAACCTTTTTCCCTACCGATTCGAACATCCGCTTGACTTGATGAAACTTGCCTTCGGAAATAGTCAGCTGAATCAGGGATACGGTACCTTCCGGTGAAGGCGTATGCTCCAGAATGCGCAGTTCTGCCGGAAGCGTCTCGTATCCATCGTCCAGTGTGACTCCCTGCCGGAAAGCTTCGATATCGGTGTCTGTCACTTCTCCCAGTACATGGGCTTCATAGGTTTTGGGTACATGCTTGCGTGGAGACAGCAGATCATGAGCGAGCTGCCCATCATTGGTAATGAGTAGCAGTCCTTCGGTGTCCTTGTCCAGACGCCCCACCGGGAAAGGCTGGAATACCTGATACTCCACATCCAGCAGATCCACTACGGTCCGATCACGCCGATCTTCGGTAGCCGAGATTACGCCCTGCGGCTTGTTCATCATCAGATATACGTATTCGCGGTACATGATTGGTTCGCCGTCAAACTCGATGCGGTCCTGATACGGATCAACCTGCAAACCGCTGTCTTTGATTACCTTGTCATTAACGGTCATACGACCCTGTTTGGCTGCACGCTTCAATTCGCTGCGTGTACCATAGCCGAGATTGCCAAGTATTTTATCGAGACGCTGCTTTTTTACGGGGGTACTCATTGTTTAGATCCATCTCCATCCTGCCGGGTATTCGTTTTTGAGTGTGTCTCCCTGCTGCCATTTGCCCCAGCCTGCCGAACAACCGTCAATACATACGAGCACATAGCCGCGCGACGATACATCCTCGTCACACTGAATACGTTCGGCCGGCACCGATAATGTCTCGCCTTTTAGATATGATATGGCTTCGGGGGAATCAGCACTCAGATTCAATCTTCGTTTTGCTTCTGCAGGGATCAATGCAGCGGCCAATGCATGTCCGGGAGTAAATCGTCCATTTTTGCAGGAGCCGAGATACCAGCCAGGGCGAATCACTTTGAGTCCCTGCAGACGGCTCTCGCCAATTGGCGAACGATACAGATTATGACCAAAGGTAATGATGCCTTGCGTTCCCCATTCTCCATTGAGTTCTTTGGCACTGAACTCCTGCCATAATTGCAGCGGTGATAGCTCTTCTGTAGCAGGTATCCGACTGACGGAGTGCTGACGTCCCGACTTGTCTCTGCCTTCTGTCCGTCCTTTGCGGGCATCACGTTCTGCACGTCGTTCTGCTTTTTTGTCTATCCGCTGGTCGGGTCTGGAAGCCGTGTGACGCTGGGGACGCTCCTTGTGTGAGTGAGCTATGACCGGCGGCTCGGCAGGCACATAATTCCGATCACGCACTGCCTGATGATCCAGCACAGCGATATAATGCCCTTCGCCTTCCAGTAGATGCGGCCACAGCCGTACCGTTTGTGCGGTCTGTGCAATAGACTTTTCGGATACTGGTGTATATCCTTCTGTAGGAATAGCGGACAATACGGTAGCTCCCTGCTGAATCTCCTGCTCTACCTGGGAAGCCCATTCGCTGCGTCCGGGACGGAAATGTTCTGCATAGGCAGGCAGAGTCACACTGAATTCCGGATGCTGATCCAGAAAAACAGCGATACTGCGTTCATTTTCCTCAGGTGCAAAAGTACAGGTCGAATAGACAATTCGTCCACCAGGTGCCAGCATCGTCGCTACCGTCTGCAGAATATCGCGCTGCATAATGGAACAGCGCTCGACAGAATGATTCAGCCACTGACGTGCAGCATCATCGTCTTTGCGGAACATCCCCTCGCCGGAGCAGGGAGCATCCACCAGAATTTTATCAAAGAAACCTGCAAATCTAGTAGCGATTACATCCGGCGATTCATTCAGAATCACTGCATTGCGAACACCGTACAATTCCATATTTTTGGCCAGTGCGCGTGTACGTTCCGCACTCAGATCATTGGTAACCAGCAGACCCTGGCCCTGCAGCGCGGCAGCGATCTGTGTCGACTTGCCACCGGGTGCAGCGCACAGATCCAGAACCCGGTCACCAGGCTGCACCTCCAGCGCTTCGACCGGACTCATCGCACTCGGCTCCTGTATATAATAGAGACCTGCATAATAATACGGATGCTTGCCTGGACGCGCAGCAGCATCTACATAGTAACCGGTAGGGCACCAAGGAATAGATCGCAGCTCGAACGGAGACTGCTTCTGAAACTGCTCATTGGAGATTTTTAATGTATTTACACGCAGTCCCGCACGTGGAGACTGCTCATAACTATCCATAAAGGATTGGAATTCATCACCAAGCAAATCCTGCATCCGCTGCACAAATTGCGGCGGTAATTGTACTGACATAAGATTATAGGCTCCTTCGAGGTAGATAACGTACTTATTTGGAACAAGCTATATTTTAGCATATTTCCTTGAGCCTGAGGCGACAAAACAAAAAGCCTGCCCTGTACGGGCAAGCTTGATTGTATGAGTAGGCAATATCTATCATTTTTCTTATTTCTCTGTATCATTAGCGATTACATCAAAGCTGTTGCTGGGAATACTGACAACGGCAGCTCAGGGCTTACTTGGCTTTGGGTCCGCGCTCATATCCGGTACGCTGGGGAGTATTAACCGGAATCACAAGTGACGCCTCCTCGACTGCCTGACGCAGCAGCGGATCGACAATCTCGATATCCAGATCATAAAAAGCAAACGGCTCCTCATCGTAACGCTGCAGCTTCTGAATATATAGTTCCACATCATTCAGCAGCTTTTGCATATTAATACCAAGCATCTGCAGAGGATACGAAGCCAGCTTGCGGTAGCTGCTTTGCAGCATTTTCAAGGCCCCGCTGAGCTTGTTGTAAGTAGAATGGATCGTACCATTGCGGAAATGGTACAGTCCGACTGCCACCTGCAGCAGCCCTTGATACACAGGCTCTCTGCCTTTATTCAACCACAGCTCTTCCAGTACCTCGTGACACTCAAAATAATCACGATCCCGGTTAAAATATACCAGATACGCCACATACAGAGGTTCAAATTCAGCGCTCATGATTTTCCTCTTCTATCGTTCGTGAAGCCGCCTTGCGCATACGCTTGACATCATCCGCCAGCTGGCGCAGTCCATCAAAATCCTTATTTTGCCATAGCGCATTGAACTTGTCCTGGCTCTCGATCGCCTCTGTAATCATATGGTGGAAATAGAGACGATGGATATCGGTCAGTACCCTCTGCACGATGCTGGCATCGTCCTCAAAGCTCTTCTGGGCATCCAGAATATCTTCGCGGATACTGGACATTTCATTATCCAGGATCATCGCTGCTTCGGCTGCCGTTTTCAGGCGGTTGCGAATCGGTGTCGGCAGACTCTGCCGGTATTTATAATTCAGGGAATGCTCAATCGTCGCCCAGAAATTCATCGCCAGTGTACGAATCTGGATCTCGGCCAGTACAATTTTCTGGCCAAAGGCTGTCTGTACCGGATACTCGGCGATCATATGGAAGCTGCGATAGCCGCTATCCTTGAAGTTGGTAATATAGTCTTTTTCATAAAGAACAGTCAGATCCTTGCGGGCACGAATATACTGTGCGACCCAGCGGATATCCTCCACAAACTGGCACATAATCCGGATGCCTGCGATATCCTCAATTCCTGTCTCAAGCTCCGTCATCGGAACGTCCAGACGTTTGGCTTTATCCAGAATGCTGGATATTTTTTTGACCCGTCCGGTGACAAACTCGATCGGCGCGTATTCTTCCCTTTTTTTGAGTTCGGCGCGCATCGTTTTGAATTTCACCTTTAATTCTTCAACCGCTTGTTCATAGGGAAGCAAGAATAATTCCCAGTCTCTGTCATCCATCTTCATGCCTCCTCAGTCTATGACCTCATTCTTTCGAATATACATGTATTAGGGGTTGGATTAGCGGTGGTCTGCCCCGACCGCTTCCGAGATATGTGCGAAGCCGTCACGCTTCATAAGCTCACGGATACCGTTATGCAGCTCACGGGTCACCTGAGGACCTTCATAAATAAACGAAGTGTAAATTTCCACCAGACTGGAACCTGCCTTGATCTTGTCATAGGCATCCTGACTGGAGAATATGCCTCCGCAGCCGATAATCGGCAGTTTGCCACCGGTCTGGCGATATACGCTGGCGATAATCTCGGTGGAACGTTCGGTTAAAGGACGTCCGCTGAGGCCGCCTGCCTGCCCGGCATCCGGGTGGGTTAGTCCTTCTCTGGACAGCGTCGTATTCGTGGCAATCAGACCTGCTGCTCCGCTGGACTGAATGGTATCGACCATATATTCCAGCTCGGCAGTGCTTACATCCGGTGCAATCTTTACCAGCACGGACTTTGCCGAACCATGCTGCTGTTCCTGACGCTTCATCTCTGCCATAACGGCAGCAAGCAGTTCCTTCAGCTCGTTGCCATGCTGGAGGTTGCGCAGATCCGGTGTATTCGGGGAGCTGATGTTAACTACAAAGAAGTCAGCATATGGATACAGCGTACGGATACAGGATTCATAATCGGATGCTGCCTGCTCATTCGGCGTCACTTTATTTTTGCCGATATTCACGGCAATCGGGATTGGACGGGCATTCCATTCCTTGAGCCTCGCCGCCATCGCGTCTGCGCCTTCATTGTTGAATCCCATTCGATTCACCAACGCGCGATCCGATGGCAGACGGAATAGCCGTGGCTGTTCATTACCCGGCTGGGGCTGCGGTGTAACCGTACCTACCTCCATAAATCCAAACCCGGAGGCCGATAGCCCGGGCACCGCCTGGGCATTTTTGTCCAGACCAGCTGCCAGACCAACAGGGCCCGGGAATGTAATCCCGAACAGCTCCGTCGTCATATCGGGTGTACTGGTAATGCCGTACATCGAATTCATAGCTGCCAGCGTACCGGGAATACGTACGCCTGCGCCCAGTCCGCCGATTACAAGATGATGCGCTTTTTCCGGGTCCATCCGGAACAATACAGGTTTGAAAATGTTACGATACAACAAGTTGCATTCACTCCGTTCCTGGCATTGGCAAACCGCCTTGATGCGTATCCTGCAAGGCCTTGTCCGGCCAGCCTGCAGATTTGATCTCTATAACAGTTTATCCTGTTCCGGGTCAAAAGAAAAGCGATCTTCTCGTTTTAAGAAGACCGCTTCCGGATTGCCGTTTATGTTTATTCGCTGCACCCGTTTGATAGCGTTTTATTTAATCCAGCCAGTGGTAGACAGTATTCGGATCTGTCTGATTCTGACTTTTGCTGGTCTCAAAACGCTTCTCCGGTACCCATACCTTACCGGGCAGTACATTGTTCGCAATCGTTACTTTGGTTCCGAGCGGTATCATATCAAACAATTCTTCCACATCCGCCTGATCCATTCGTACACAGCCGAGCGATTCGTCTGTTCCGATACTATCCGGTTCATTCGTGCCGTGAATCGCATAGTGGCTATCCGACAGCTGCATGCCACGGCTGCCAAAATCACCATCCGACTTGCCGTTCGGATTCATTACCTTGATCGAGATATTAAATGTACCTTCTGGTGTTTTTGCCCCGCCGAGTCCTACTTCATAATTACGCAGCAATACCGATCCGCTGGCTACAGCGAGACGGTGCTTTTTCTTGTCCACAATAATCTCAAGCGGCTGTTTGAAATAGGGATGTCCTCCCAGCGTGGAAGCCATAATTTGCGCGGCCTCCCCATCCATGCCCGCTGCTGCTTCGGCAGGCAGCTTTCCGCTGCTTTGCAGTGCTCTCAAAGCGGTAAAGGTTTGATTCATCGTCTCGGTGCTGCCAGACAACCAGTTGCTTGGAAAAGGTGCTTCCAACTGATTGGGCTGAGCAGGCAAAGTCCCTTTGGCCATCTGGTAGTGAGAGATCGCGGTCTGCATCGCGGCTAGCTGTTCCTGCTGCCGCATCCATTCTCCAGCTTCTTTTTGATAATGCTGCAGCTGTCCAGGCTTGCAGTGGCAGTTCTTGGCATCATATGACTGGACAAGTGTCTGCCCGGGGTTGTCACCCTCTGCCAGAGTGTACATCACCGGCAGCTCAGGCTCCCATAGCAGCCATTTATCCGCTTTTTGCATACCCAGTACTACTGCTTTGTCAGGAGCTGTCCCCTGTGTCTGTTGCTGCATATAACGGGTAACCGCATCGCCTGTCTCGTCACTTCCATATGACAATTCGATAGCTGTAAAAGCAAGAGGCATACGGAAAGGCGGCTTTTTCTGCGGCGAGTTATCCGCATCTGTACTATTAGTCGTTGCAGCAGGTTCGCTGCGATCGTTCTGTGCCATGAGCCGATCCTGGTCACTCGGTGCAGTTACCGAACGCATCATAATCAGGAACAGCAGCGCTACTCCCAATAAACTATAACGCCATCGACGTATTTTCTGCTCCCGTTTATGAGCCATTTCCATGACCTTGGCTTCGTAATCTTTGAGTACATCTGCCGGTACTTTGCTGTGTTCAAAGGCCTCATAAATATCACCAGCCCGGTTATAACAGTAGTTGGCTTTGCCTACCTGTCCATCCGCTTCGTATTCTTTGCCCAGCAGGTACCAGCCCATGCGGTTATTCGGATGCATTTTCACATAGCGTTTTAGATACAGTAAGTTTTTCATTCATCCATCCCCGGAATGGCTTCCGAATCTCCCTTCTTTGGAATATCAGGTTATGTATTTGGCTCTGCACAGAGTATGCCTATTATCTTCTATATCGGCTAATTTCGTTGATCCCGCATAGGGCTGGCGAATCAATTTGCACAGCATATTTTGCACAAAAAACGCTCTGCCCACCAGGACGGTGAACAGAGCGTTTGGCAAAAGCTTTTTTCCAAAGGAAATTAAGCTTCTTTGTTGAATGGAGCATCTTCGATATGAATCGAATCGGTAGGGCAACCGTCGCATGCATCCTGCATATCTTCGAACATATCGTCAGGGATAGCCATTACGCCGCGATTGTTGTCTCCATCAAAGATAACTTCAGCCAGACCTTCATCATCGTAATCATAAATGTCAGGTGCTGTAGCTCCACAAGCACCGCAAGCAATGCATGTATCCTTATCAACCCAGGTATATTTACTCATCTGTATTCCTCCTATCCATGCTTTCCAGTAGTCGTTGTATCGGACCCCGGTCTGTACATATAAACAAAATATAATATAAACCTTCAAGAATTTCAAATGTATTGCCAGCCCTTTTCCAATTACGAGTGTGCAATCACTCTGAAACCGGGAATCCGTTATGTTAAATTTTACCCTTTAAGCCGCTCACCCAAACGATTGCTTTATAAAGGTTCCTCTTCCTGTGTAAAACGCTGTCCATCCCGCTGCAGCGAAGTTCCCCGGATCTTGTGGTTACGAATCAGCACGGAAGGATCATTGCCAAGCATCCCGGCTGTCAGCAGGGCACTTTCACCAAATTTATCACGCAGCCGGTCAATCACTTCATTGAGCTGTTCTTTTTGCGGCTGGCGTTCATAATCGAATAGATCGAGTTGGACCGCAGCTTCATCACGGGGTAGCAGATTTTGCAAAGTGACCCCGAGCAGACGAACCGGTCCTTTACCTGCCCAGTGCCTGTCATACAGCGCACAAGCTTCATGATACACTTCTTCGGCGGTCTCTGTCGGGGCTGACAATGCCTTGGAACGGGTGATCGTCTTCATATCCGGCGTACGGATCGTAATCTGCACGGTGCGTGACATGAGCTTCTGCCTTCTCATCCGCCGGCATACCTGATCGCTCAGATTCAGCATGACCCGGCGTATATCCTCCTGGTCCTGAATATCCGCCGGCAGCGTCGTCGTATGGCCAATCGACTTGTTGGGTTCATGATCCGGCTCGACAAGAGAATGATCGGTTCCATTCGCAGCCTGTTTGAGCCAGCTGCCCTGAATGCCAAATCTGGCTTTGAGTCTGGCTTCATCTGCAGCAGCCAGCTGTCCAATCGTACGAATGCCCATTTCCCGCAATTTGGCTGCTGTTTTGCTACCAATACCGAATAACTGTCCACACGGCTGATCCCATAATAGATGAGGCACATCCCGAATACGGAGAATAGAGATGCCATTAGGCTTTTTCATATCCGAAGCCATTTTGGCCAGCAATTTGTTCGGTGCGATTCCCACCGAGCAGGGAAGCCCCAGTTCGTCCTGGATACGCCGCTGCAGATCCGCTGCTATCTCCATTGGAGTACCAAACTGGCTGGAGCCTGTAATATCCAGATAACATTCATCAATAGAAGTTGCCTGCAGCAGCGGTGTGTAGCTATAGGCAATATTCATGAAAGCAGACGAATATTTACGATAAAGATGAAAATCCGGCCGAATCACAATAATATTCGGACACTTTTGCTGTGCCTGACCGACCAGCATACCGGTTTTCACTCCGCGTCTGCGGGCTTCGTAGGAAGCGGTGACGACGATGCCCTTACGCTGCTCCACACTGCCGGCTACCGCTGTCGGTTTTCCTTTGTACTTGTCCGGCTCCTCGGCGGCATGAACCGAGCAGTAAAAAGCATTCATATCCACATGCAGAATAACCCGGCCACGTGCCGGATAATAGGCTTTGTTGCCGCTCATCGCTTCCCTCCTCCTGCTGACTGACATCCTGCTGATGAATAGACAATTTCATGCGTACAAATGTTCTCTTTTATTATAAAAAAAGAATAGCCATCTGACAATCAATGATAGGACAATTCCAGATAAATAAGGTACATGCTACAGACAAAACATCATCATATGTATATGACACAAAATGTCTTAACTCCAGCTTTGTAAAACACAATCCGCATAATCGTACATACGATCATACAGAAAAGAATGCTCATCCGACTGTATAATCTGTTCGGCGATTTGTAATTTGGCGGCAAATACTCTCGTCAGGTTGCCTGCTGCATCTATGTCTTCTTCAGTGCTGCGGAGCTGCTGCAGATCTTGAACCAAAATAGCCTCATGTACGAGTCCCGCATCCTGCAGCGCAGTGATCAGCTGATCGAGCTGATGACGAGCATCAAAATTATGCAGTGCTGTCAGCAATCCATTCATTTGCAGTTCGGTATCATAGTCGATCAACAATAGCAGATTGCGTATCCCGAGTGACAATCTGTCCCAGCTGCTCCGAATCTGTTCTGCATGCGGCTCTTTATACATGATTCCAGCCAATTGCTCTGTCCACTGCTCACCTGTCTGCACCTCATCTTCTGGCAGCAGCGGCGGGTACGACTCCCTTTGCATCAATTGTTCATCATAAGCATACGGGTATACCATCGCTTCCATAATGAGACGATTCAACTCGGGACTGCGCCGGGCAGACGAAGTCCGCTCTATCAGATCGGCACGTTCCAGCTGATCCATTACAATACCGGCGATACGCGGATTCGGCTTCATCAGAAAGTCCTGCTGGCTCTCGCGATAAGGATACACTTCCAGCACCTTGCCGAGCAGGCTGTTCAGCGAAGTACTGCCTGCATACAGACCGGCTTCCGGATCGCTGCATTCAAATTTGAGAAACATGATCATCTTGTTGAGTGCCATGATTTCCGCATGGTTAATCTCGATCGTTCGAGGTGTCTCCCCCTTTTGAGGCTCCAGCCGGTATTTATTAAAATATTCTCCCATCTATTTGTTCTCCTTTACCATGTCATGAAGTAATCAGCCATCGCAGCAGATGAACCTGCTTGGGTTCCAGAAGTATCGTGCAGGCGTCCAGTTTGTCTAGTAGTGCCTGTGCCTGTTCATCGGTAAGCTGGCTACGATACGAACGACCCGAGGCATGAATCCAGTTATGGAGCTGATGAATACTGGTCCGCTGTATCCAGCCTGATCTGGTCCGAGCTACAATATCCAGTAGCCCCTCCAGCTGCTGCCATCCTCCTACAGCCGGCAGTAGACGCAGCATATTACGCTGTACATGTACACAGTGACTTTCTATAATACCCTGCACCAATCTCTCCTTGTTCAGTAGATAGGTATGCCTGTTCAGTGCTTGTACCGCTTCTCTGGATATTCCAGGCTGACTATCCAGCAGCGACTGCCAGAGCAGCTCCCGGTATGCATCTGCATTCAGACGTGCCAGGCTATGAACGACCGCTTTTCTGACATGAATCTCTGGATGATGCACATATTCCGCTATAACCTCGGCATCTTCCTTCTGTCCTGTTTCGCCCAGACCATATAGTGCTGCTGCCAGGTATCGTTCATTGTTCGACCAGATGGTATCCAGATAGAGTTCTGCATAAGATACCGATTCCGTTTGTGACAAGTGCCTGCGAGCAATCTCGCGGATCACCGCATTGCGATCCAGCAGTCCTTCTTTGAGAAAAGGAATCGCCTGTTCAGGAGAATGATGTGCCATCAATTCCAATGCTTCCCGTCGCACTGATGGAAAGGAATCATTTATCATTAATAAAAGGATATGTTGCAGACCTGCACCAGATAATGTTTTACCACTTTGTCTCGCTGCCCATAGTCGTATAGAAGCATCACGGTCATACAGTGCTTTTTCGAGTACTTCTGCCGGTACTGCTGCACGCGATTCCAGAGCCATTTGAAGGCAAAAACGCCGGGTATCCCGGTCTGTCGATAACGTTCCCTTTTCCAGCTCCGGCAGACATTCCGGCTGACGCAGCAGATCATAAACGGACTCTGTCAATGTCTCATAGCGATCTCTTCCGCAGCTTTCCAGTCTTTTCACCAGCGTAATATTACGGATAAAAGCACCTGCATTATGCGTATGTATACGCTGCTTTAATGCTTTGTACGTATGAAAACGGATTGGAGATACCCAATCATTCATTCGTATTAACAGAAAAGGAATCTCGGATCCGTCATGAAACTGGATAATCCGTTTTAATGCTTCTTCCCGTACATAGCCGTTCCAATGGAAACTTGCCATAATGATTTTGATCGGATGAACGCTGGCCGGCCATTTTTTTACGTTTTCTGCTGTCAAATGAACCCATTGACTGGCATTTTCCGTAAAGCCATAGGGAAGGTATTCACGCATCTTCTCACTCAGCCATACCAGATCCGATGGAGGACAATGCTGCAGCAGATCGCTAATCGTATTCTCCGCTGCTGTCTGCAATTCCAGATCCGGTGATTCCAGAAAAGGCGTCAAATACGGAATAGCAGCAATTTCTCCGGAACGCCGGATAAGTCTGATCCAATTGCTGCTTTGCTGTTTGTATAGTTTGTTGATACATACTTGAACTTGCTGGGATAACTCTCTTTTCGGTCTGGGCACTATGCCGACCTCCTCACTTCGGGTATATCTTTTGTACTTTCAATTTGAATTGTTAATTTTCACTCAAAAGAACCATAGAGTGATACAGCAGACACTGCCTGCCGGACAGTTCCGCATCCTGATGAAAATGGCCAAACCACCACTGACGACAATGAAGCTTGTCTTGTATCATTTGCAAATAATGATGCATCTCGTCTTCTTCTACATCCGTCCCATAATGCTGCCGAATCCATTCCAGGCTGCTATAATAACGTAATCCTGTTTGTTCATTTGTCTCTGCTGTGGGAAATTACGAGTATTCAATCTGGAAGCGATGCCGTGTGTACCATGCGCATCCCCGGTAATATAGATTATTCTTATCCCTCCATACCACAACACGATATTTAATGCCCCATCCGGATAAAACCGGTATCCGCCGCTGTTATCCACCATTATTCTATGGATTATTACTTTTGGCAGCAGCGGCCTGTACCCGGATCATTTAGTTTTCGTTCTGAACCAGCTCCGCCTGAATACCGCCACAGAAAAAGCTGCCGGACAATCCCTGCGCGGCTTCAATATCCACGACCATATCGGTACCATCGTAACGGAAGTCTACTTCGGCGATCACATTAAGACGTGCATCCGGCGGAGAGAACTCAATATCAAAAGCTTCCAGGAAAGTCAGCTTTACTTCACGATCGGATAAGGGTTCCGGCAGTTGAATCGTCAGTTCCACCTGATCCTTGCCTATTTCGTATCCGGTAATAATACCCTCTTCAAAATCCGGGAAATGTCCCAGCTCCGCAATAATTTCTTTGCTGCCGCGAATCGATACAGTTGGTGAGAACGCGAGCTGGATAATCGTTTTGTCTCCCCAGTTTAATTCATCTTTACTGATATACAGCGTAATCTGCTCCGCATCCAGCTGACGTACACTGCCTACTACATAATCGCCTGCCTGCAGCATGACAATATCGTGCAGATCAAATGGCAGCGGCTTTTCCAGCTGATACCTTATCGTATATTCTTTTCCGTTCTGTTCTACCTTCTCTATTCTTACTTCCATGATTTGTTCCTCCATTCTTTTGGATCGCCGTGTATAAGCTGTATTTTCAGCAAAATTATCGTATACCTGACATATATCCAATGCTATAATAACGAATTATACTAAAAAATAAGGCATCTCTGACACCCGCAATAAAATGTTTTTGAATCTTGGTCCAATACAAGGGGGATTCCATATCATGTCCACATCCATATCGATTTTCGATACGACGCTTCGCGACGGCACCCAGGGCGAAGGCATCAGCCTCTCTGCCGACGACAAGCTGAAGATCGCCAAAAAACTTGATGAACTCGGTGTACACTACATCGAAGGTGGTATTCCGGGCAGCAACGGTAAAGATATTGAATTTTTCAAACGTGTACAGACACTGGGACTGAACGCCAAGATCACTGCTTTTGGCAGCACACGCCGCAAAGGAAGTTCGGCACATGAAGATGCCAACCTGCAGCGTATGGTGGAATCCGGCGCACAGGCTGCTACACTGGTCGGCAAGTCCTGGGACTTTCATGTTCATACAGCACTTCAGACGACACTGGAAGAAAATCTGGCGATGATCTCCGATTCAATCGCCTATCTCAAGCAGCAGCACATGGAACTGATTTTTGATGCCGAACATTTTTTTGACGGGTATAAAAATAATCCCGAATATGCCGTATCCGTACTGCGCGCGGCTCATGCGGCAGGTGCAGACTGGCTAACTCTCTGCGACACCAATGGAGGTACATTACCGCATGAAGTGTACGAGATCGTCTCCAGATTGACCGCCGAGCTGGATGGGGCTTCACTCGGTATTCACACGCATAATGACTGTGAACTTGCAGTTGCCAATACACTCAGCGCCATACAGGCAGGTGCACGTCAGGTACAGGGCACGATGAACGGTTATGGCGAACGCTGCGGCAATGCCAACCTCTGCTCTATCATCCCCAATCTGCAGCTCAAAATGGATTATGCCTGTATTACTTCCGAACAGATCGGTCAGCTGACCAATACGGCACGGTATATCAGCGAGATCGCCAACGTGCATATGCCAGTAAATCAGCCATACGTCGGCAACGCCGCTTTTGCCCATAAAGGTGGTATTCACGTATCTGCTATTTTGCGTGATTCCCGTACGTATGAGCATATCGAACCCGAGCAGGTCGGTAACAAGCAGCGGATTCTCGTTTCCGAGCTGGCAGGTCAGAGCAATATCCTGTCCAAAGCCAAAGAAATGAATCTTGAGCTGAACCCCGAGAACGAAGAAACCCGTCAGATCATTGGCAAAATTAAGGATCTGGAACATCAGGGCTATCAATTCGAAGGCGCTGATGCTTCTCTCGAACTGCTGCTACGCGAAGCGAATGGCGAGTTCAAGGAACTGTTTGTATTTGAATCCTTCAAAATGCTGGTCGAGAAAAATGCTGGCTCCGCCGTTGTATCCGAAGCTTTTGTCAAAGTCCGAATCGGTGGAGAAAGTATCTATACCGCGGCCGAAGGCAATGGACCGGTCAATGCACTCGATAATGCACTCCGCAAAGCACTGGTCGAATATTACCCGAGTCTGCGTGAAATGCATCTGTCCGACTACAAGGTTCGTGTGCTGGATGAAGCCGACGCTACTGCTTCCAAGGTTCGCGTATTGATCGAATCCCAGAATCTGCAGACTACGTGGAGTACGGTAGGCGTCTCCGCCAACGTTATCGAAGCCAGCTGGGAAGCGCTTGTCGACAGTATCCGTTATGCCCTGCTTGGTCAGCAGCTGCCGGATCAGAGCGATCATCAGGAATCGACTGCACAGGGTATTGTTAATCACTGACCAGACTATTTTGTCAGCAATATACTGTAACGCTTCATAGTGGTGTAGTGATACATCATGGTCCTTCACTATTTTATTGAACAACTTTGATTAACCAAAGCTTGATTGACCAAAGAACCCTTTTGCCTGTTTGTTTGCATGATAATTATAGATAGCGGACAATAGTGTATACACCGCTGCTATAGAATCATGCAAGACAGCATCAGGGTCTTTGGCTTGTTGGCATGCTTGTCGGCATGCTTCCTGGGATCGACAATTGGAAGAATACATTCACAAAAAAAGAGACCCTCTGTTATACAGAGAGTCCAAGTAGAGAGGGTAATACGCATGGCACACTTGCCCAACAGGGAAGAGCATAATACCATTCGTCTCGCTTCCTCTGCCCTGGAGCAGATTGCAGCGCATATGGCCTCTTCACCCGCTGCCGAAGTGTGCGGAGTACTGCTCGGTAAAAAAGCAGCGGGCGGTATGCATATCCACTCTTATCGTGGACTACGCAACGTTGCACCTGACCCGCTGCATCATTTTTCTTTTGCACCTGAGGATTGGATACCGTACTGCTTCGAGAGCAGCGAGCTGATCGGCATCTTTCACTCCCACCCGGTCACAGCACCGGTACCTTCTATTACCGATAAAGAGCAGCTTCCGGAATTTGCATCCATGATCTCGGTGTATTTGATTGGTTCAACAGCACCTTTATCAGAGATAGATTCAATATCTGAGAAGAAGAAAGGAATGGTAAATGAGTATCTGCCAGATTCCAGTTTCCCTCCTGGCGCAATTCCAATCGCTGCGGCAGCAAGTCCTGCTATCTATTCTATATGTCATATAAGCTCACCTACACCACTGTATATCGGTTCTTATAAAGTAGCGCAACAATCGTGTTTATCCTCAAGTATGACGAATGCTCAACAAAGGCCCTACATACTTGCACCTGCTGTTCTGCATATCTACTAATATGCCAAGCTGGCCGCTATTCAAAACTACATCTTATTCAGAACTATTCTGCATTCCAGTCTTGTAGATCCGCCCGTAACGCTATCAGAAATTACAAAGATAAGCGTACAAATCCTCTAGCGTCTCCACCTGCTTGTGACGCATTAGACGAAGATACTCTTTCCACAGGGAAGCTGTCATTTTTGCATCCTCCAGCGCATGATGGCGCATCGTTACAGGGATATTAGCCTCCTCCAGAACTTCATCTAATCCGTAACTACCAAGTGAAGGCTTGAGCCATCTGGCGATCATCATCGTATCCAGAATACGGTGGGTCAATTGAATTTTGGAGGTTTTCCATAAAGCAGCATTCAGGAATGCTTTGTCATGTCCGGTACCATGCGCAATCAATACCGATCTGCCGGCAAAAGCCATAAAATCATGCAGCCCATCGATGAGTGCAGGCGCCTGATCGGTCATTGCCTGCGTAATGCCCGTCAATTCCGTAATATTATTGGGTACCGGTATTTTGGGATTTACCAGGGTATAAAATTCATCCACCTGCTCATCCCCGACCAGCTTCACTGCGCCAAACGATAAAATCTCATCGCCATGCTGCGCATGAAATCCCGTCGTCTCCAGATCGAACACGACGGTCTCCAGGCGATTAAGCGGCAAATGCAGCACTTCCGTGCGACGCTGCTCACGTGACAGAGAACGTATAAAAGCCATCTGCTGGGCAGAAGGTGCACCAAAGACCGAAGCAATCGCAGACGGCACTCCGCCGCTGCGCAGACTCCGCCAAAAGCCACTTCCGGTTTTCGCAGGTTCTTTCATAAGCCTCTCCTCTCCAGAAAGCGTAATTGTCGCTGTAGTACACGATGAGCTTTCTTGACTGTTCCCAGACCTTCTCTTAATTCATGGAAAAACGGCCGCTGCTTCCAATCCTTTTGCAGCATGAATCCACTACTTACATATAATCCATCCCATTCGCGGACCGGTGTCGAGTTGCGCATACGCAGTGATGTCAAAAAGGCTTCCTGCATCATCTCCAGCAGCGCCAGCGATGCCGCTTCCAGCTGAATTAGCCGTTCCAGTCTTTTCAGGGTAGAGGATTCGTATATGCCATGCTGGATCGATAAACAGCGGGATGCATTAACAAGCGGAATATAAATTCCATACTTTACATCAAAATCACCTGCATGTTCTCCAAACCGCTCCGGTACAATCTGACCGAGCACATTCAGCGTAGCCTTGTGCCTGACCGTATTGCGCAGTACAGCTGCAGACAGCGACGGTGTCTCCTTGATTCCTTCATAAAAATATTCTTTCCAGCTCTGTGCCAGCTGCTTGTCTCCATACATATGACGCATATCCGAAGCAATGATCCATTTGCGGACCGGCTCCCAGCTCAGATCTATCCGCCAGTCGTCCAGTTGGATACGCCATTCCTGCAATGTCTTGCGCCACATCGGTTCGGAGCACATGACCTTACCACGACATTTCTCATAGCCGACCTGCTCCAGAATATCTGCGAGCCGACTGCCGAACTCCGCAAAATAGCACTCTTTATTTTCATGCTCTTCATCGCTGATAATCAGTCCGTTATCCTGATCGCTCCAAAGCGTCTGCTCGCATCTCCCTGCACTGCCAAAAACGATAAAAGAATAAGCAACAGGAGGCGGACCGTAGCCCGCCTCGATGAGTTGCTGTTCACACAGGATGACTGCCTGCTGCATCACACAATCATGCATCTCGTTTACCGTCTTGACCCAGCTGCGGATATCCACCTGTGGTAAAGACTGATAAAGCTGGCGCTGCACCGCAATGCGCTTATTCCTTAACGTTTCTGTCGAATCACTGTTCATCAGATCCGGCAGGGGAAGATCGAGAAATGATTCCTTCATCGGCTCCATCTCCCAGCACCTGTATTCTATGATGTTCCATTCTTCTATTATGAAGTCACATTAGTTATGAAGCGGACAGGATCAATTGCCTGCTTTTCTGCGATCCACTTCACCCAGTGCTTTCATTTGCTCAGGATAACCATAAGAACCATGCTCACTGATATCCAGACCCATCATTTCTTCTTCTTCTGTTACACGAATACCACCGAGTGCTTTCATAATACCTAGAATAACCAGTGACAGTACCAGTACGAATACAAATGTGCCGACCATACCAAGCAGCTGTACACCCAGCTGATGGAAACCACCGCCGTAGAACAGACCCGGTGCTCCTACGCCTGTTTGTTCAACCAGCTCGGGAGTAGCGAACAGACCTGTCGAGATTGCTCCCCACATACCGGCAATACCGTGTACAGAGAAAGCATAGATCGGATCATCCACACCTGCTTTTTCAAACCATTGTGCGGTGAAGAAAGTAACTACGCCAGCGACCAGACCAATAACGACCGAAGCCCATACATCCACGAACGCACAGGAACCGGTGATTGCTACCAACGCTGCCAGTACACCGTTCAGCATACTCGGGATATCTGCTTTGCCCAGTACGACCCATGAGATGAGCAGTGCTGCTATACCGCCTGCTGCTGCCGCCAGATTCGTGGTTAGCGCTACATAAGTGAAGAATCCACCATTTGGTGACAGCGCGCTACCCGGGTTGAAGCCCATCCAGCCGAACCAGAGAATAAATACGCCGACCACCGACAATACCTGGTTATGACCCGGAATAATATTCGGTTTGCCTTCTTTATTGTATTTACCAAGACGTGGCTTGAGGAGAATGGTTGCTGCCAGACCTGCTGTCGCACCAGTTAAATGAACGACTGTCGAGCCTGCATAATCCTGCATACCCATTGTAGCCAACCAGCCGCCGCCCCATACCCAGTGAGCAATAATAGGGTAGATAACAATAGTAAATAAAAATCCGAAAACGATATATACACTCAGCTTGGCACGTTCAGCAAATCCGCCAAAAGCGATGGACAGCGACACCGCTGCAAAAGCCAAATGGAACAAAAACATCATGGAAATGGGAATATCCAGCCCGGATAGAGAGCTATAGAGGCTTTTCATCTCTTCGCCACTCAGGAAAAATCCCTGATACCCGAAAAACCCGTTACCGTCTCCAAAGCCCAGTCCGAATCCAAAAGCCCAGAAACCGATTAGAGCAATTCCAAGCGTCAGGATCGTCTTGCCAGCTACATGCCCCGCATTTTTCATACGAACCGATCCGGCCTCAAGTAAGGCGAATCCGGCCTGCATAAACATTACCAAAGCAAAAGCGACAAAGACGAAAAATGTGTCCAGATTCATGGATACCTGCTCTGCTGTAACTTCCTCCGCTGCAAAAGCACTAAACGGAAATGCAAGAAGGGCTGATGCCGCTAACCCCATAACGGCCCATTTTTTTCTCATTTAACCCACTCCCTTATGTAATGTTACTTCACATATCGTGAAATCCTTAATGTCATTATAATCAGATTAAAACATTAATGACAAGAGGTAATTTTCAAAATCATGAAAATACTTTTGTAAATCTTCCATTATTATTTATGCCCTAGGCAAACAACATCTTCAATTATATTCTTCATAATATCCATCAGATACCATATAAACCTTATTCAAGAAATTATTGCTATGATTTTCACCTTTTATTTATTCAAGTTTCAGATAGTTTTAAGCCATCTCTGTTATCTTATATATAAGTTATTGAATATCTCTTTATATCATTAGTTTTATATGTCGCTTGAGACGAGCAAATTGCTGTTTCCAGCCTATAGCTACAGGGTATGTTTCACTAAGTATTACGTTTGACTGTATGGTTTAATTTCCTGTAATATAGGCATTAGGATTCAGCAGTGTTGAATCCTCGTTTACATGACCACAAACGGGGGTGGATACGTTGGGAATATGAAATTGTACCGCATTGGAGAACTGGCGAAGATCGCCGGCTTGAGTGAACGAACCGTAGATTATTATACAAAGCTCGGCTTAATCGAACCGGAAAGCCGTTCCTTAAAAAACTATAGGCTCTATGGTTTTGAAACCTTATCGCGTTTGGAACGTATTACAAAATTGAAGAAGGACAAGTACACCCTTGAGGAAATCAGGGAGAAACTAAACGCCTGGGACCGGGTGACAGATGAAGAACAGGTTACCCAGCGCCTAACCGAGCTTGAGCTGCATATGCTGCAGCTGCAACGTGAGGTGCGTGAGCTGGAGCCATTGCTTCAACAGATGAAACCCAATCAGGCCAAACGTGCTTTCGTTAATTTGATTCCTCAGAGTGCTGCTTGCATCGAGGCACTGAAGTTCCTGCTTGGACAGGGCTCAGGCTTGATGTAATCCGTTCTACATTAATATGGAGGAATGAGATATGTCTGTATTATTTTTGGTATTAACACTTGCCGCCTTCGGCTTGACCATCTGGGCACAGTTTAGAGTCAAAGGAACATTTAATAAATACTCTGAAGTTCCCAGCATGCGCGGAATGACCGGTTATGACGCTGCTCGGCATATGCTGGATAGCAACGGTCTCTACGATATCCCGATCGAACCTGTACAGGGCGCGCTCACAGACCACTATGATCCGGTTAACCGTGTTGTACGTCTGTCCGAACCTGTCTACTACGGTAACAGCATCTCTTCTGTAGCTGTTGCCTGTCACGAGATCGGTCATGCGATTCAGCACAAAGAACATTATCCAATGCTGGCGCTACGCCACCGGATGTTCCCGGTCGTTAACTTTGCTTCAGGCATTGCGCCATTTATGTTGATGGCTGGTTTGATTTTCAGTTCAATGAATCTGCTTGGACTGGGTATTATCTTCTTCTCTGCCGCTGTAGCATTCCAACTCGTGACACTGCCGGTCGAGTTTAACGCCAGTAACCGGGCTCGTGATATTATGGTAAGCGAAGGATATGTCACCCATGAAGAAGAACGCAATGTAGGTAAAGTGTTGAACGCCGCTGCACTGACTTATGTCGCTGCTGCTCTACTATCCGTATTGGAGCTTGTGCGTTTCCTGTTTCTGTTCTTCGGTAACCGTGATTAATGGATAACCTGCAGCATTCTGTAATACTTGTATCTTGCTAAATAAGACTGTTAGTGCAATCATTCGCAGCATATTGGATGATTGTTTATACACAGCTATACGAAAAGCCTTCCTGACATAGTCGCAGGAAGGCTTTTTTGTATGCTTTGATTGATGTTGTGGGTAGTTGATAAAGCCATGAAGCTTAATCGACACAGCTGTGAGTTTTTTTCTTGTTGTTTTTATTTGATAATAGTTGTTTGTTATTTAGCATTTGTAATTTGTGCTTTATTATCGGTAGTTCCTGCTTTACATTAGTGGTTTTGTCTTGTCATTGGTAGTTTGTGCTTTTTCATGGTTTTGCTTTATCCGCTCCAGAAAGGAATAAGGGAATGTCCTCCGGTTAAGCCTGGAGATCTTTGTTTTGAAAGTGGGAATGAAGATCTCCAGGCTTAAAGGTCGTTCATTTCCCTTATTTCCTTTCTTGCGCTCCGTACTTGTACATCATGGGCGGTATTGAGAATTTCTTTATTTCGTTCGTTCAATAGATGGATTGTTATTAATCGTTTGAGACCGTTCGGGATCGTCATAGATTGCACGTGATTTTCTAGACGTCTAGATCTTTGTTCTGAGGTTCTTCCTGTGTAGGACGAGCGAAAATTCGATCCCATCTTCGGCGTAATCCGCTGAGTCTGAGCAGCAGGCCATAGACGAAAAATCCGGCAATCAGGCCGCCGAGATGGGCCCATATTCCAATACCTGGCATAATAAACGTATATACGAGCCCAAGACCAAGAATGGTATATATAGTTTGGCGAGAAACCCGATCAATCATGTTACGCTGGAATATAGCAATATAAAGGAATGCTCCATAAATACCATAAATCGCTCCGGAAGCTCCTGCAGCCAGATGATTATCCATCGATTGACGGTAAAGTTCGAGACTAATCACATTACCAATAATCCCACTGGCAAAGTATAGTATTCCATACCGCCAGGTACCTAATAGACGCTCCATGGGAGGAGCAAACACGATAAGTGCAAAGCTATTGAACAATAAATGGTCAAAGCCGATATGCACAAACATCGCTGTTATCGTTCTCCACCATTGATCATAACCATCAATATTGGTTAGTGCACCGTATTCTACCAGAGTAACGGTGTTGCGTGAACCGCCGTTGATGGTCATCAGAATGAATACGACCACGTTGGCAATTAGCAGCAGCGTAGTTAGCGGATAGAACCGCAAAAAGCTTTTCCAGTTTTCGTAACGTACGAATAACATAAGTTCTCCTTTATGCCGGTTGGCAGGCTATTATTTTGATTTATACGATATACTCAATTATAATAAATTCTGACTGTGATTGCGAAAATAGACAGCATATTTATGCTGATCTATATTTTATGAGGAGGTATACAATTATGACTCAAGAACGTACAGGTATTGCCACCTTCAAAGGCAACCCGATTACATTGATAGGTCCCGAGCTAAAAGTCGGCGACTCTGCTCCTTCCTTTACTCTTAGCAAAAATCTGTTGGAACAAGCAAGTCTGTCGGACTTTGCCGGCAAAATCAAATTGATCAGCGTAGTGCCTTCCCTGGATACAGGCGTATGTGATGCACAGACACGCCGCTTCAATGAAGCAGCTTCCGAACTGGGCGAAGAAGTCGTAGTACTTACAATAAGTGCCGATCTGCCTTTTGCACAGGCACGCTGGTGTGGTGCTGCCGGTGTAGACCGCGTAGTGACACTGTCCGACTATCGTGACAATTCGTTTGGCACAGCTTATGGCGTACTGATCAAAGAATTTGTTATTGATATGCGCGCCATTTTTGTAGTGGATCAAAATGATATTATTCAATATGTGGAATATCTGCCGGAAATGAGTCATCATCCGGATTATGATCAGGCTATCGACGCTGTCAAAAAACTGATTGGCTAATTCCCAAGCTTTTGTTTTTCTGTTTGATACGATATCGAAATCAACTCTTATCCATCTATATACTAAAAAGCAGCCTCTCACCGAGAAGCTGCTCTTTAGTGTTCAGATATGTGTGTATACAGGGTAGGATCACCTACACGTAGTCCATTTTACACCAGCTATTCGCTTGATACAGTTTACTATCCTGGCGTAATAATGCCTATCTGTATGCTGCTAGCTTTATATCATCTGTTAGAAAACTCCTACAAGTGAACCTTTCCCTATCATACACCAGCCTATCGTCAAAGATTATGTATCCGCATTCAGACTGCTTTGATACATGTATCTGCCAAGATTGTCTATGTGTAATTATTCTACTACCCGGTACTGGGATAGCTTTTTCTCCAATGAATTAAACAGTGTGATAATATTCCGGTAATTGGCTCCCAGATCTCCGAGTGATCCGCGAGATGCCGAGTGAATATCAATAGCGGTACGTACCGGGCTAACAGAAATAATGGACACCGTAATATCCATCACCCGTCCCAGACCGGACCGACGCTCCAATGTAATCTCGCCTACGCTGGCTACTTCATGCAGCACTTTATAGCCGGGAATTTTTTTGAGTGTTGAAGAGACTTCTTCCCATGCACGTTCGCGGGATAAATTATAATATCTTGTTTTCATTTCAGGGTCTTTGGCACGATCACCGGTGCCTTCCTGACTGCGTATAATGCCCACTAACGTTCTCTTTAATGACAAGACTTTTCCTCCTTTGCATATACAGGCCTATCTTTATCTAAGTGTATCATTAGTACGGAAATAATAAAACTAATATTATGTAAGCGCAAACGAAAAACGCTCTGATTAATAGATTCGAATGAATCATTATTCAGAGCGTTCTCTGTAAAGATCTGTCGACATCACGTCGGCACCTGCCTCTTGCAAAAAAATAAAGATAAGTCCCGCATATGCCGTCCGATAACATTGTCTTCGAACCTGCTAAGCAGGTGGGTGATCGCACAATTGTATTTGAAGTCCCCACATCCAATGGATAGGGCCGGTCAGCAACAATTAGATATGAATCTCCCGAGACATCATCATTGGTTCAAAACAACGAGAAATCGAGGCGTACATTGCAGGATGTAAATTTATTATAAACTTCGTGCCGACGTTTGTAAAGTCGATTTCTATATTCTTCCTTTTTTCGTTTTGTCTTCGGTTACCTCTGCTTCATCAACCAGTTTTTTCTTCACATCTTCATCCATGGAAGTCTGTGACACCTCATCAATATTCAAGCGTTCTGCCTGTACGGATGGAGCTTCATCTCCGATAGCCAGCTGCTCATCTGCCTGCAGTTCTTTTTCTTTTTCGGCGGCTGCCTGCTTTTCGGATTGCTCCTGCATTTTGAGGAATACGCCATAAAAGTTAAAGAAAGCAAACCAGGCAATTGCTGAAGACAGGAAGAAAATGAATAATACCGGATATTTGGTTCCGATAAACAGCAAGGCCACTGTACCGATCAGTGTGGAGAATAACCGGAATGGACGAACAATCGATAACAGTACAGCATTTTTGATAATATCCTTGAGACCCATATGATAATGAGCAATCATGGAAAAGAAGTTAAACAGGGATACAAACAGTACCAGCAGGAAAATCAGCATGATGATCCCCAGCAGCTGCAGCTTCGGGAACTGATTCATATATACGGTATAATCTACATACATAATCACGAACAGCAAGGTATACAGAATACCACCGATCATGCTTTGCTTGTAGTTATCCTTGTATCCTCTAAAAAAGGTTTTGAATACAGATACATCCCCTTCACCCATCACCCATTTCCGTACGACAGTGAACAAGGCTGCTGTAGCCGGAAACAATGTAAACGGTGTCACTATTCCCAAAAGCCAATTCGTCTGAAGGATGTCATTCTGACTGGCTCCCATTTGCATAAACTGAAATCTAAAAAATAAAAAGAACAAAAACGGTGAAGAACAAATTACCCATAACAGGTTGCTCCCTGCCAGACGCATTACCCATTCTGACAACCTGTAAAGACCACCCATTACCCCTCTAAATTCCACGTCATCTTCCCCCTCTTATGCGTACCGGCATTGTAAAAGCCGCTATCTCTGGTCGTAACTATATTAAATATAACCCAAGACTCCATAAAAATACCAGTATAGATATCACTCTCGTTCTGCTGGTCGGTTCCCTATCCTGCGTACGCAACTGGACTATGTATAGCATTTATACCCTTATCATATACAAAAAGGAGCCCACTGTAAAAGTCGGCTCCTTTTCATATTTATGATTCCGGTAAATCGATAATTAATTATTCAAAAGAATCAGGGCGTTTGGTTGTAGAAGGACGACGTCCTTCGCTGCTTCCGCCATTGTTGCTGCGTGGCTTGCGGTCACGAGAGTAATCGCGTCCACCTTCACGACTGCTGCTGCCAGCGCCGTCACGGCTTCCGCCTTTGTAACCACCGCCGCCGCTGCCATATCCACCACGGCTTCCGCCGCTGTTGTTACCTTTGTAACCACCACCGCTACGGTTGTAGCTGCCGGATGGCTTGCGTCCGCCGGAGCGAACATCTGGTTTACGACGTTTTGCACGAATTGGATCTTCTGGTGTCAGATCGATTTGCGCATCTTTTTTGTCGCCTGTCAGAAGCTTGATAGCTGCTGCCAGCAGGTTAACGGAATCATAGCTTTCCAGCAATTGGATCGCGATGCCTTTGTACTCGTTCAGAGGAGCAGTGTCGTCCTGAACCAGTTCCAGCAGACGCTCAGCTGTGATGCGTTGTTTACCCTCAATCGCTTCTGCCAGAGAAGGCAGTGGTTTGCGAGTGATTTTGTGGCGCGTTACACGCTCGATAAAGTGCAGGTGATCCAGCTCACGAGGAGTGACGAAGGAATATGCTGCGCCTTCTTTACCTGCACGACCGGTACGGCCGATACGGTGAACATAGCTCTCTGGATCCTGTGGCAGGTCAAAGTTAACAACGTGAGTAACGCCGGATACATCCAGACCACGTGCTGCTACGTCTGTAGCTACCAGTACATCAATGCTGCCGTCACGGAATTTGCGCATAACGTTATCGCGCTGGTTCTGGGATAGGTCACCATGCAGACCATCTGCAGAATATCCGCGTTTTTGCAAAGCTTCGGACAGTTCGTCTACACGACGCTTGGTACGTCCGAATACGATAGCCAGCTCAGGAGATTCCATATCCAGCAAGCGGGACAGGGCATCAAATTTCTGGCGCTCATTGACTTCGATATACGATTGATCGATCAATGGTGCACTTACCTGTTTTGGAATAACGGATACGTGTTTTGGATCTTTCAGGAACTGGCTTGCCAGACGCTGAATGTTAGGAGGCATTGTCGCAGAGAAAAGCATTGTTTGACGTACTTCCGGAACCTGCTTCAGGATAGACTGGATATCTTCCATGAAGCCCATATCCAGCATTTCATCCGCTTCATCCAGTACAACGTGCTGTACATCTTCCAGCTTGATTGTTTTACGGTTGATGTGGTCAAGCAAACGACCTGGTGTACCGATAATGATTTGTGGTTTCTTTTTCAGTGCACGGATCTGACGGCCAATTTCCTGTCCGCCGTAGATTGGCAGGGAACGAATACCTTTGAAACGTGCCAGTTTTTCGATTTCTTCGGCTACCTGGATAGCAAGCTCACGTGTAGGAGCCATTACCAGTGCTACGATTTTTTCTTCCGAACGTTCGATCTTGTTAATAATAGGAATACTGAATGCTGCTGTTTTACCCGTACCTGTTTGAGCCTGACCGATCAGGTCGCTGCCTTCCATTGCAATCGGAATTGCTTGGGATTGAATTGGAGTTGCTTCTTCAAAACCCAGTTCCATGATTGCTTTTAATACATTTTCGCCTAACCCAAAGTCTACAAATTTAGTCAAAATATTCAAACTCCTTCTATGATGGTGGACAATCCACTAACTTGTTTGTATTCTTAAGTAGCAATTGAGTAGCATATTAGCTGCTTATCAGGAGGTCTCACAGACCACCATATCCCGTTATCTGGTGTTGATATTGAATAATCCGTTCACTGCCAGAGCATCTGGAGTAATGATTTTTTAGATAAAGAGTTATTCAATACTCTCTATGATGAAATAAACCCGTCTTGCATTTATAAAATATTCTGAACTTCATTCAGCAAAACATCCCTACTCAAGAATATCTAATTCATTATATCACAAAATACAGGGTTATGCCTAGCTGAATCATAATATAATTACTTTTATGAAAGAAACTTCCCATAAATGGTTACGCACACTTTCCATAACTAACTAACACTAGGAGTGAACTTCAATGTCGAAAAAAATAATGCCGCTGCTGGTAGTCATCCTTGGCTCCGTTTTCACAGCTGCTGCGTTCAACCTGTTCCTGATTCCTCACCAACTGCTAAGCGGAGGGGTATCAGGACTTGCTATGTTAACCGGTTATTTTACACCTTTTAATATCAGCATGCTCTACTTTGTCTATAATATACCGCTGTTGGTAGCTGGCTGGTTCCTGCTTGGAAAAAGATATATTTTTCTCAGTATTGTGTCTGTAGCCGCAACAACGTGGTTAATGACTATTATCCCTATACGGGCTGCTGCGACCGATCTGTTGATATCGTCGGTATTTGGCGGCGTATTGATCGGTATAGGGGTAGGTATTTCTTTCCGGGTAGGCGGTTCGTCCGGCGGATTCGATATCCTGGGCTCCATTATTACCCGCTATCGTGATTTCCCGGTAGGTAATGTTATCGTCGGCTTGAACGGTCTCGTTATTCTGGCGATGGGTTATCTGGCCAACGACTGGAATATCGCGCTGGCTTCCATGGTATCCATTTATATCGGAGGCAAGGTACTGGATCTTATTTATGTCCACCATATCAAGATTACTTTATTCATCGTATCCAACCATACCGAGCTGCTGCTGGAGAAGCTAATGCCTCTGCAGCGCGGCGTAACCATGATCAAAGCGGAAGGAGCCTTCTCGCATACCCCCAAGGATATGCTGATGACGGTTACTACACGCTATGAGCTGGCCGAGCTGCGCCGTATTATCAAAGAGACCGACCCGGATGCATTTGTAAATATGGTCGAGACTGTGGGCATTATGGGTTCATTCCGGAAAAGTTAATATTTTCAGCAGAGTTGCCGTTTGCTATTCACTGAAAGTCGCTTTTTGTCGTTATATATAGTAAAATCAGTACACGCCGCCGCATCATACCTTATTTCGAAGTTTGTGTCCTGTCCCTGATCCTTGATGAACAACCATGCTTTTCCTAAGTTTCCGTTCGAATAATTCGTACATGAGTATGAAGCGAAATGATTCCAGGATAGGAAAGGATGATTATTGTGGAAGTGGAAACAGTTAAATTGTCACAAATTGTCATGAAGTGTTTTCCAGACATGATGCCTTCCCTGAAACAGCAGGAACTCAATTCACTGATTGTTCTGCGTGACGGGCTGCGTATTCTGGAACCCAATGATGCCATGGAGATTATTCAATACAGTATTTGCGAGAACCAGGATCAACAGTTTTTACAATAAAGTGCCGCTTTTGTCCATGCTGCTATATGCGCCGGGCAAAGGCGGTTTTTCTGTTTGCAGGAAAAATACATTTATTCATGGTGCAGCTGTTTAACTCTTTGCTGTGCTGTTTAAATAGGTTGAATGGAATACTTTAAGCAAAACGCATCAACGGAGAAGGAATCGGTTTGTTTGCCTGCTTGCAGGTTACCCGGAAGTCATTTCCAAAGTTGTCTTTATCATGGTGTTTTGATGCGTTATACTTAAAGTGTTTTTGGATACTGTCACGATTATACATAAGAGATGAGGGTTAATTACATGAACATTTTCTGGGCGCTTATGCTGGCTGCCTCCTCCACTTTTGGTGGCGACCAGGCGGCTCAAACACAAGGTACCAATCAACATGCTTCACTGGAATCTATTATGAACCGGGTGGCTATTCAGGGCCAAATGCACAGCACACAGGTGGATGCGGATAATCCTCCTGCCAAAATCGACCCGCAGACCAACGCTCCAAAAGTCAAAGGCGTCTATGTTACCGCCTATAGCGCTGGTGGTTCCCGTATGACTACCCTGCTGGATCTGCTAGACAAAACAGAGCTGAATGCGATGGTCATTGACCTCAAGGATGATGCCGGATACATAACGTACAAAACCGAAAATCCCGAGCTTAAAAAGATGGGCAGTCCGCAAAAGTTTATCGGTGATATCGACAAACTGATGACCCGTCTCAAAAAACATGATGTCTATCCGATTGCACGCATTGTCGTGTTCAAGGATTCTGTACTTGCCAAAAAGCATCCGGAGCTGTCCTTTGTGAAAAGCAATGGCCAGGTATGGAGTAACGGCAAGGGAGACAATTTTGTGAATCCATACAAAAAAGAAGTATGGGATTACAATATCGCTCTTGCCAAAGAAGCTGCTGCCAAAGGATTTAAGGAAATCCAGTTTGACTATGTGCGCTTCCCCGAGGGCTTCGAAAATCATGAAAATGAATTGAAGTTTGAAAAAGATGACAAGTCCCGTGTAGATGTGATCGCTGAATTCGTTCAGTACGCACGCAAGGAACTCGCTCCTCTGGGCGTTCGAGTATCGGTAGATATTTTTGGTTATGCGGCTTCCGTGCCTGCTGCTGAAGGTATCGGACAGGATTTTGCCAAAATCTCGGAAAATGTAGATGTTATCAGTCCGATGGTGTATCCAAGTCACTATACTACCGGCTGGTACGGTGTCAAAGATCCGGATAAAAATCCATATGTCACGATCAAAGGCTCCATGAAAGATACACTGAAAAAACTGGACCCTCTCGGTGAACAAAAGCCGATCATTCGTCCATGGATTCAGGACTTCACCGCCAGCTGGCTAGGCGGTGGCCACTATATCCAGTATGGCAAAAAAGAAGTGGATGAACAGATCCGCGCCATGAAAGATATGGGTGTCGAGGAGTATCTGCTCTGGAACGCCACCAACCGTTATACTTCCAACGCCAATTTCTAATCGTACAACATATACTTCTCCCCCTGCTGCAGAGCATTCCTGAACAGGATGACCCGCAGCAGGGGGATTTCTTATGCTTTAATTTATCTTTTTCACTGAATGAGGTTGATAACAATGATACCTACTGCTACATGGTCACAAAAATATGGCCAGTTTCTCAAAATTCTGTTTCCGGTACTGGTCACACAGATTGCACTTTCCTTGATAACGTTTTTTGATACCAATATGTCCGGTCATGCCAGTGCGCAGGATCTGGCAGGTGTAGCGATTGGATCCAGTCTATGGGTTCCGATTCAGGCAGGACTCAGCGGTATACTCGTTGCTGTTACTCCTATCGTCTCGCAGCTGGTCGGCTCCAATCAGCGAGAGAAAATCAGCTTCAGTGTGTATCAGGCGCTGTTGTTATCGGTGCTGGTCTCTCTGGTTATACTGATTGTCGGTGTGATGACAGTACAGCCCATACTGAATGCGATGAATCTGGAAGCTCGTGTTCATGATGTAGCGCTGCACTTCCTGATTGCCTTATCGGCCGGGATCGTACCGCTATTTGGTTATACTGTGCTGCGTAGTTATATTGATGCGCTGGGTCAGACCCGCTTCTCCATGATGATTACTCTTTGTTCGTTGCCGATTAATGTGGGGCTGAATTATTTGCTGATTTTTGGTAAATTCGGCTTCCCACAATTGGGTGGAGTTGGCGCGGGGGTCGCATCGGCTATTACGTACTGGTGTGTATTTCTGATTGCTGTGCTGGTGGTATGGTTGGCCAGTCCTTTTCGCGATGATCGTATATTTAGCCGGTATCATCGTCCATCGGGACAAAAATGGCTGGAAATCCTGCGACTGGGTGTTCCCATGGGATTTGCCATCTTTTTTGAAACTGCCATCTTCGCCGGCGTTACCCTGCTTATGAGTCGGTATGATACTCTGACGATTGCCGCCCACCAGGCAGCGCAAAATTTTGCGTCTACTTTGTATATGCTTCCGCTGAGCATATGTACGGCTCTGACCATTCTGGTCGGTTACGAAGTGGGAGCAGGTCGTCTAAAAGACGCTCGTCAGTACAGCCTGCTGGGAATCGGTACAGCGGTGCTGCTGTCGGTATGCACGGCAGTAATTTTGCTCGCTTTTCGCTATCCGATCTCGGCATTATATTCTTCTGATCCCGTGCTGATTGAGTTGATCGCCCACTTTATGATTTATGCCAGCTTTTATCAGCTATCCGATGCTATTGCCACACCAGTACAGGGTGCGCTGCGGGGATACAAAGATGTGAACCCTGCCTTTTTCCTGACGTTTCTGTCGTACTGGATAATCGGTCTGCCGGTTGGTTACTGGATCGCCAATTATACAGACCTGGCTGCTTATGGTTACTGGGTCGGTCTGAGTATTGGACTGGCTGTGGGAGCTGTAACTCTGCTGTCCCGGTTATTATGGGTACAGCGGCAATTTTACCGTCTTGCCAAGCATTAAAAAAGAAGCCGTTCTTCTGGAGTGAAGAACGGCTTCTTTTTGCTGAACAGCTCTATTACGAGCGCTTATTGCTTGTTGCTTGTTGCTTGTTGCTTGTTGCAGCATTATATATTATCACTTTGTATATAGCTACATTATACAGAGCACCTGACAATTTGCGATATGGCAATCTGTTATCATAAATGAATAATTAATCATATATACGAATATTTATTCGAAATAATCAGACTGCTACATATCAAACAAATCCAATTGCTCTGCTTCCGGCTGCTTTTCCTGAGGAATCTCGGGCAAATGTTGTCCCAACATGTGCATGAGCTGTCTCGCATTATCCGCAGCATCTCCAGCCGAATTGTTATTAAAAATAATACACACTTCGTCAGAGGACTGCTCCAGACGCTGCAGCCGTGCTGCCCATTCTGCAAGTTCATCCTCATTGTAGCGGTACAGATAACGGACTTCGCGCCAGTTAGGCTGACCCGCTGAATTCCAGCCGGCTGTATTGCGGCCATGCATACGTACTACCGTCAGACGACGATCCGTTGCTTCTTCGACAATCGGCACAGAGCCTGTACCCGCCTGCGGTTCATCACATACACTATGGATCCATTTCTCCTGACGCATAAAATTCAGGGTCCGGTCACGCATTTGGGAAGTGAACCAGCTCTGGTGGCGAAATTCAAGAGCACACGGATATTCTCCCATGCGCTCACGGATACGGCGCAATGTGTTGACATTTTCCTTTGTGCAATCGAACCAGGGTGGAAACTGAAATAATGCGGCCATCAGTTTATTTGCCTTGGCCATGGTACTGATCGACAAGCGAAAAGCCTCAAACATCTCTTCTTCGGAATTAAAAGGAATTTTGCCACGGGTATGGCCTGTCATTCCCTGATACGCTTTGACAAGAAAACGAAAGTTATCCGGAGTCTCGTCTGTCCACTTTTCCATATTACGCCGGGATTGAATGGCATAAAAAGAGCTATCCACTTCTACGGCCGGGAAGAGGCTGCTGTATGTGGGCAGTTTGTTCTTGGAAGCCTCTTTCGTCAAATAGAGCGAATCATGGTCTCCCCAGCCTGTCAAACCGACTGTAATCATGAAAATAATTCCTCCTGCAGATTATACTTTACTCTGATTCCGGGCCAGACCGGATACATACAGACGTACGATATTGACAGCAAGCTCTTCCGGCGTAATGCGACCCGGCAGCAGCTGTGTAAATACAATACGCTCAATCGTACCCACCAGACATTCGGAGACCAGATTCATGGGGATATCACTTGCGAAATTGGAATTCTGCTGTTCATGCCGCAGCATTTTCTCGATTCCCTGTACCAGCTCCAGCTTGATCTCGTTCGCATCCGGAGACAGGTAGAATCCGATACGGGTCAGATCGGGATGGCTGTAAAAATACTCAAACATCGATTGCAGGGTATGACACAGTTGATCGAGTGCACTATGCTTGGCTCCATTCTGCTCCGGAAGCTGACTGTCGTTGATCACAGCCTGCAGTCTGGAACGGAACATCTCTACCAATTCTTCAAATACGGCATCTTTGCTTTCGAAATACAGGTAAAACGCAGGCTGAGATAACTTAGCCTCTGCTACAATTGAGCTGACCTTTGTCGTGTAAAATCCATGGGTTGCAAATTGTTTGGCCGCTGCATGTAAAAGACGTAAACGGCTCTCCTTTCCTTTCGCTCCTTTTTCTCTCGCCAATGTGTGGTATCCCCCTTTACGGTTTCTCTTCATCCTGAGTAAGTAAGTTAAGATGTAATACATCCTTCTATCTTATAGTACAATAATTTGCTGCTATCTTCTAACTTTTAAGCAAAATAATTACCGTTAAATTACAATTTCTTGCAGAAACGATACTTAAAATGAACTTCTATGTAATGATAATCATTGTTAGGCGAAGAAATATATACAGCCTGCTTCCGAAAAACGGTGCAGGCTGTATTAATCTTCTATAATCGATCCCTGTCTATTCTATAATCAATAAAGCCAAATACCGGCTATCTTGATTACTGGGACAGACGCAGAGCAAGCTCATACGTAGCATGATCGAATTCTTTTTTGCTGTTGACTACTTTATCGATATCGGTCAGTACAAGTTCGCCTTTGATAACGCCGCAGGCTTTGTCGGACTCGCCTTCAATCAGTTTGCGCACCGCAAAGTCACCCAGCAGACTCGCCAGATTGCGGTCACGTGGTGTTGGTGTTCCGCCGCGCTGAATATGGCCCAGTACCGTTACACGTGGCTCCAGGTTCGGATATTGAAGATGCAGCTGCTCTGCTACGTCTTCGCCGCGTCCGGCACCTTCGGCTACGATAATGATACTGTGACGCTTACCGCAAGCAAAGTTGTGATGCATACGATCCGCGATTTCTTTGAGGTCAAACGGAACTTCCGGTACCAGAATAGATTCCGCTCCAGAAGCCAGTCCGGCATGCAAAGCGATATCGCCGCAATGACGTCCCATAACTTCAACGATAGATACGCGCTCGTGAGAAGACATCGTGTCACGAAGTTTGTTGATAGCATCGACAACAACGCCAACCGATGTATCAAAACCGATAGTATAGTCGGTAAACGAAATATCGTTATCGATCGTACCCGGCAGTCCCATCGTATTGATGCCCTGCTTGCTCAGCTTGTTGGCACCCTGGTAGGAACCGTCGCCACCGATAACGATCAGCCCGTCAATACCGTGCTTGCGCAGGATATCTGCACCTTTTTGCTGACCTTCGAGTGTCATAAACTCTTTACATCGTGCCGACTGCAGAATAGTACCTCCGCGCTGGATGATGTCACCTACGCTGCGCAGATCCATCGGGAAAATATCTTCATTCAGCAGACCCTGATAGCCGCGCTGAATACCGCATACTTCAAGACCATAATACAGACCGCTACGCACAACGGCGCGTACGGCTGCGTTCATACCCTGGGAGTCTCCTCCACTTGTTAATACTGCGATTTTTTTAACTGCTGATTCTACTGCTGACATTGTGATGTCCCCCTTGTTAATGTTCATACATATACTTACGAATCCAGCGGCTGTTCACCATGAAAAAGACACGTGTTAACGGGCCTTTACGCATGAGACGCCTGGAGACGGTTCGCACTTCCTGCTGCTCACTCACTTTGGGATCCGATAAATACAGGGCTACCAATCCTTCGATAATCATGCGATGAAAAGAAGTTCCCGGAATAGTGTTCACATCCCGGCGTGCCCAATCCACAATCTGTTCGATCCGTTCATACATCGTATCCGGCGAATCATAATAATTGCAGAAGTTCAGGTCACCACCACGGCGATCCTCTTCCTGGTCAATCACATAATCGAGCATAATATGCAGACAGCATACATGCGGGAAGTAAGCGGAATAAACCTGCTTGGCACCTGTATCATCCAGACCGAAGCCGCTTGCGGCAAGAAACAGCATAAACACACCCAGAGTCGATCCTGTCGCAGCAGCAAATTCATTCCATTGCAAATGAGGAGTACGGTACTTGTTCTCTGACCACCAGTTAAGCAGTGCAGATTCTCTTAGCTCAGGAGCAATATGTTTGTGCACCTGCAAGTCACAATATAATCCTACCAAATCACGTACGTAAGGAAATACAGCATCATAATCAGGAAGCTTGCTTACATTCTGCTGGCAGGTTGTCACCAGCGCTTCCAGATAGCCTCCATCCTCCTGTTCCGTTCGCAGCCTGTAATAATTCACCGGCTGCGCATCCGGAGTAACCGCGTCCAGCATCGATTGATGCAGCAGACGAAAATCATCCGGGTCCATTGATGTACTGCGATCACACAGATTATCTAAATAATCACTAATCGTCTGAAACGCGACAATCAACGGAAGCAGAATATGACGCTGGGATATGTTAGCCACCGCATAGATGGCTCCCCCTTCACAGTGAAACTGTTTGGTAGCGATACTTGCAAGCGCCTGTTTCCTGAGTTCCTCGTCCGGCATGCGTTCTGCCATACTTCGCCAGACATCAAGCTCCTGGCGTACCTCCGGCAAACCATACTTATACACCCGCTGCATCAGCGAGATGGCATTGCGGGGAAACGGGTAACGACTTTGCATCATATCATTCAATGGGCTGCCTCCACATGGTTGTCTGTTGAACCTATCTCCATTATCATACATCATATTATTTACTCCCACAACGTGGCAACCCGTTTCGTCACACTGCATCAGACCAGTCTTTTCGGTCATTTTCCTCCTTTTTACAGGGGTTGTGGGGAACGATAATCAAACCCACATTTTTCACAGGAAAAGATAACAATATTGAATCGGATTACTTGCTTTTCCGAAGCGTATTCAGTCAAATATCGAATTAAGCAACAATATAGTCCAAATGTGAAATTGACGTTAAATACTGTTTATTACCCTTTATTTTGCCGGGATCTCTCTATATTCACAAAAATAACATAAGCACTAAGTCTTTCCTCGTGCTCATGTTATTTCATAATGGGCATAAAACAGGATATCTCGTGTAATGCTCCTTTCACGTTATTATCCGTTTAATACCGTCCTTTGCAAAAATTCCCGTGTACGTTCTTCCTGCGGAGCAGTGAAAAACTGTTCGGCCTCCGCTTTTTCAATAATATTGCCGTCATGCAGCAGCACTACCGTATCCGCCACTTCGCGTGCAAAATGCATCTCATGTGTCACGACTACCATAGTCATGCCTTCTTCCGCGAGTTCCCGCATGGTTTTGAGCACTTCGCCGACCAGCTCCGGGTCAAGGGCGGAAGTCGCTTCATCAAACAGCATGATATCCGGCTTCATTGCCAAAGCACGAGCGATAGCAACCCGCTGCTTTTGTCCGCCGGACAGCTTGTTCGGATATACATCTGCCTTGTCTTCCAGATCAACTTTGCGCAGCAGCTCACGCGCTTCCTGTATCGCTTGCTGCTTGGGGATTTTTTTGACCATTACAGGTGCTTCAATAATATTTTCCAGCACTGTTTTGTGGGGAAACAGGTTGAAATGCTGAAATACCATACCGACTTTTTCACGTACTTTGTTCAGATCATCCTTTTTGGGATCAATCTCTTTGCCTTCAAAGCGGATAATGCCTCCGTCTTTTTTCTCCAGAAAGTTCAGGCAGCGCAGCAGCGTACTTTTGCCCGAGCCACTCGCTCCGACCAGACAGACAACCTCGCTTTCGGCAATGGTAAGATCGACTCCTTTGAGTACCTGAAGTTCTCCGAATGATTTGGTTAACCCCTCGATAGAGATCATTTCTTTTACCGGCATGATCTATCCATTCCCTTCTTTGCTGAATCTGCAAGTGATCTAAAATCTGCGTATAATTATCGTTCGCTGACAGCCATTTTCCGTTCAAACATGCGTACGAGTAGTGTAAGAATACCGACCAGAATCAGATAATAAAGAGCTGCGATCAACAGATAGGTCATCTCGTCAAAATTATTCGAACCGAGTGTAGTCGCTACATTGAACAGTTCATTCATGGAAATAAACGCAGCCAGCGAAGAATCCTTGAGTCCGATAATAAACTGGTTGCCGAGCGGCGGCAGCGCGCGCCGTAATGCCTGGGGCAAAATAATACGACGCATTGCCAGGGAAGGCTTCATCCCCAGTGAGCGTGCTCCTTCCATTTGTCCTTTGTCAATCGACTGGATCGAGCCGCGGAACGTCTCGGCAATATACGCGCCATTATGAAAAGCAAGAGCCAGAGAGGCAGCCCAGAAGTCCGGGATCAGGAATAATCCACTCAGACCAAAGTAAAGAATAAAAATCTGCACGATCAGCGGCGTCCCTCGAATCAGATAAATATATACATCCGAGATCAGGGATAGAATACGAAACCGTGAAAGTTTTAGCAGGGCAAAAAACAGCCCGATCACCATCCCGATCAGAATCGATACAACCGTAAGCTCCAGTGTAAGTACCATGGCTTTGACAAGCAGATTGCTGCTGTTACCAAATGCTTCAAAAAAGTGGGCGATTTCATTCATCCCTTCACTTCCTTTCCTTCGCTCAATTTATTCAGGCTTGACGGTAATATCCTGTCCAAAGTATTTGATGCTGATCTGCTTGAGAGTGCCGTCTTCACGCATATGCTCGAGCGCTTCATTAATTCGTTTGAGCAATACCGGATTATCCATGGGGACCACTACCGCCTGTTCGCTGCGTTCAATCAGCTGCTGTTCCTTGATTTTGAAACCTTCCTTGATCGCGCTTTTTCCGATTACAAAATCGGTAATGACCGCATCGTGGCGACCGTCGCTAAGCGCCTGCAGAGCTGTGATATCGCTGTCGTATGTATTTACGTTATGAGTATAACGCTGAGCGATATCCATATAAGTCGAACCTTTGGCTACAGCAACTTCCTTGCCGTCCAAATCATCGGTAGTCTTGATATCACTATCCGGACGGGTAAAAATCTGTGGGCCGGAGTAGTAATAAGGCGTAGAGAAAAGAACTTCTTTTTTCCTCAGATCATTGATCGTATGGCTGGCAACAGCAGCATCTGCACGGCCTGTTTTGATACCCTGCACCAGACCAAGAAACTTCATGCGCTTGGGTACAGGCTGCAGTCCCAGCTCCTTGGCAATAGCGTTGCCCACTTCAATATCAAAGCCCGACATGGTCAGATCATTATTTAAATAGCTGAAAGGACGAAATTCGCCTGACGCCGTAAAGATAAATTTGTCCTTCTCAATCAATTGGGTATTATCCGGTAATTTTTCTTTTTCCGCGCAGCCGGTTACAAGCATAAGGACAGCCAGCGGCATGAGAACAATCCGCCGCAGACTGTAAACTACCTTCCTGTTCATTATCTGTCTCCTTTCATTTTCTGATAAAATCATGCTTCGATTTGTATCAACCAAATCGTTCAGAACAGGACAGGCAGCTGTTGTACGCCGTATACCATCGGACTCGGAAGCAGCTTCAGCTCCTGTCCTTGCCGGGCATGGAGATCGGGAAAACGATCCAGCAGTACATTCAAAGCTGTTCGCGCTTCAAGACGTGCGAGCGGAGCACCCAGACAGAAATGAACCCCCATTCCAAATGCCATATGCGGATTAGGATGACGATCGATCCTGAACTGCTCTGCTGTTTCAAACTTGTGTTCATCCCGGTTGGCAGAACCTATCCAGGCTGTAATGAGCTGGTCTTTGCGAATAAGTTGACCGCCCAGTTCTACGTCGGCGATAGCTTTGCGCACCATGCCCTGTACAGGCGAGCGATAGCGCAGCGACTCTTCGATCGCTGTATCGAGCAGTTCACGATGATCGGCGAGCTGGCGCCAGCGTCCCGGTTCCTCCGTTAGACAAATGACCGCATTGCCGATCAGATTAGTCGTCGTCTCATTACCGGCGACAAGCAGCAGCAGGCAAAAACTGAGCAGATGAGGCAGATCCAGCTTTTCTCCCTCGACCTCGGCTGCCAACAGGGCGGATACCAGATCCTGCTGCGGCTCTTGGCGCCGCCGTTCAATAACTTGCATAAAATAACTGTACAGCTCGCGGGAAGCCTGATTTTTGCGGGCAGCGAGCTGCTGCGGAGTCTCTTCTGTACCGCTGAACCCTTCTACCAGCGTATCCGACCAGCCCTTGAACAGGGCACGATCTTCTTCTGCTACACCGAGCAGCTCGGCGATGACTATGACAGGCAGCGGAAAAGACAAATCGCCGATTATATCCATTTCTCGCTTTGCCTCTACCTTGCTGAGAAGCTCATTGGTAATCTCGACGATTCGAGGTCCCATAGCTTCTACTGCTTTGGGGGTAAATGCTTTATTGACGATAGAACGATATTTTTTGTGCTTGGGTGGGTCCATCATAAGTAGCATATCGGACTGCTGGCCATCCACGCCGCGACGAGTCTGTGAGCTAAACGATTTGTAATCGGACATAACGCGGTGTACATCATCGTACAGAAATACATCCCAACTGCCTCGCTGTTCATCATAGTGAACCGGAGACTCCTGACGCATCCGGGCATACCATGCAAATGTAGAACCGGCCTGTTTAACTCCTTCTGGAACAATCATGTTTGGTGATAGCATTGCAGAAGCTTCCGAATTGGAATCCATCATGTATTCCTCCCTGCTTGCAAATGAAGATATGGATGCGATGATAGGTGATGTCACATCTTATCTTTACTTGTACTGACCCGCAAGCCTTCTTTTTGCATCATTTATTTGGAAGTTTTGTGAATTAATAAGTAAGGAAAAATCAAATAAAAAACAGATATGTTGCTGATAAGTTGTTTGAAGCAGTATTTGGATAATAAAAGTAGATTATAAATGCAAATTACATTTCAGGTTACTTGTTGGTAATATAATATGTATACAAGATTTTAACTACAAAAAAAGCACAAGCTCCTTGCGAACAAGGAGTCTTGTGCTGTAACTAACATATGGATGACTAATCTAAGATGTTCAATGTATAAGTGATCCGCTAACGGATATCAGTCTTATAATTTTACAACGTTAGCTGCTTGAGGACCACGGTTACCTTCAGTAATATCGAACTCTACTGCTTGGCCTTCGTCCAAAGTTTTGAAACCGTCGCCTTGAATTGCAGAGAAGTGTACGAATACATCTTCGCTACCTTCAACTTCGATGAAACCGAAACCTTTTTCTGCGTTGAACCATTTAACTGTACCTTTCACGTAAACAACCTCCTAGAAATAGCGCCATCTATGACGCATGTCTGTATTATATCGCAAACGATTTCAAAATGCAACGAAGTTAAAGCGTTTTGATTTGCAATTCCCGGGGGCAGAGGGTATGATTTTAGCAAAAGAACAGGGAGCTAATGAAATGATCAAAAAACATCAGATTTACAAAAAAGACAACTGGAACATGATGACTGTAGAGGTAAACGGACGTGAACTGATCCTCCGTGAAATTTCCGATGAGTGGGGCGAGGAAACACATAAATTTATCAGCCGCCCGGAAATGATGCAGTGGGCAAGCGATCGTTTTCCCAAAGAAAAATTCGATAATGAAGCGGAATGGGAAGAACTGATGAACGCCTTCCGGGAGGTCTGATTCGCCGGATGAATTATACTGCTATCGTTATTTTTATTATCCTTGCCTTTGTGCAGGGATTTGTATTGATTGCCTATAAGAACAGTATTCCGCCGCAGTTCAAGCGCTGGCTGGCGATCTTCGCCATCGTAATGCTGCTGCTGGCTTTTTTCCTGATGATCTGGGGCTTATTGATGGCTGCCAATCCGGGTAAATAAGGATATGGGTATTTTATTATTGGCAGGCATAAATGTAATAATAAAGTTATGACACAATAATCAATTCCATAATTACACCAACGATCTGAGGAGGAATTACGTATGCAGGAAGTACTCAAACGCTCTGAAGTCTCACCGGAAAATTGCTGGAATCTAAGCGATATGTTCGCAGATCAGCAGGCCTGGGATCAGACTTATGATGAAGTAAAATCCATGCTGCCCGAAGCCGAGCAGCTGCAGGGTAAGCTGAACACGGCCGAAGCGGTCAAGTCCGCTTTTGAACTGGAAGACCGGGTCTCTCTTCAGGTCGAACGGTTATATGTCTATGCCCATATGCATCAGGATGAAGATACAGCCAATCCTACATATCAGGCGCTTACTCAAAAAGCGAAAAAGCTGAGCGTAGATGCCAGTCAGGCGCTGTCCTTTGTAACGCCGGAGATTCTGGGGCTGTCTGATGACAAGCTGGATGAGCTGCTGAATGCTCCCGAACTGGAGCCTTACCGCTTTACCCTGCAGGAGATGAAGCGTGAGAAAGCGCACGTACTGACGCAGGCCGAAGAAGCCCTGCTTGCCCAGGTGGGCAATCTGTCCCAGGCGCCGCAGACTATTTTTGGCATGCTGAACAATGCGGATCTGAAATTCCCGAATATCATTGACGAAAATGGTAACGAAGTAGAACTGACACATGGCCGGTATATCCAGTTTCTCGAAAGTCCGCATCGCGAAGTGCGCGAACGTGCTTTCAAGGCTGTCTATTCCACATACGCCAGTCAGAAAAATACAATTGCAGCTACACTGAGTGCCAATGTAAACAAAAACATCTTCTACTCTACGGTACGCAAATATCCTTCCGTGCTGGAAATGTCGCTGTATGGTGACAATATTCCCAAGGATGTATACACCAACCTGATTGATACCATTCATGAAGGACTGCCGATCATGCACCGCTATATGGAGCTGCGCAAAAAGCTGCTCGGCGTAGATGAACTGCATATGTATGATCTGTTCGCTCCCCTGGTTGAAGAGTTCAAAATGGATATTACCTATGATGAAGCGAAAACTATTGTAGCCGAAGGTCTCAAGCCACTCGGTGAAGACTATCTCTCCTCCCTGAACAAAGGCTATAACGAAGGCTGGATTGATGTCTACGAAAATGAAGGCAAACGTACCGGTGCCTACAGCTGGGGAGCTTATGGTACGCATCCGTATGTACTGCTCAACCATAAGGATAATCTGAACAGCATGTTCACACTGGCTCACGAAATGGGTCATGCGCTGCACTCGTATTACTCGGACAATGCGCTCTCCTATCGTGATGCGCAGTATACGATTTTCCTCGCGGAAGTGGCTTCGACGACCAATGAAGCGCTGCTGATGGATTATCTGCTGAAGAAATCCACAGATCCAAAAGAAAAAATGTATCTGCTGACCTATTATGCCGATCAGTTCCGGACTACCGTATTCCGCCAGACCATGTTTGCGGAATTCGAGATGCTGGTTCATGCTCGTGCCGAAGCTGGAGATGCACTCACTCCACAGGAATTGTCCAAAATCTACTACGACCTGAACGTGAAATATCATGGTGACGGTATGACAGTGGATCAGGATATTGAAATGGAATGGGCTCGTATCCCCCATTTCTACAACAGTTTCTATGTATACAAATATGCTACAGGATTCTCGGCTGCCACCAGCTTCTCCAAGCAAATCCTGGAAGAAGGACAGCCAGCTGTCGATCGCTATCTGGGCTTCCTGAAAAGCGGCGGCAGTGACTATTCTATCAATATCCTGACCAAAGCAGGCGTGGATATGTCCACTCCGGAGCCGATTCGCGAAGCAATGAGCGTCTTTGAGAAACTCGTCAGCGAAATGGAACAGCTGGCGAAGTAATTTTCTTGCCATTCCCCCTTGGGAACAATCCATTTTCAGCTTTTTATTCGTATCCCTTTTAGTGATGCAAAATAAAACAAGCAGGAAATGTTTATGTCAGGTTCGAATACTTTATATAAGTGAATAAGGTGTTTGCTGACCTTAGAACGATTTCAAGGGGGTTATTACAATGAAATTTCAATGGCTGTTAATTCTGGGACTGATTTTTGCGCTGATTATTGCGGTATTTGCCGTAATTAACGTAGATCCGGTACAGGTGAATCTGCTGTTCGACATGGTGCAGGTTCCGCTGATTCTGTTGATTCTCGGCTGTGCGCTGGTAGGAGGTCTGATCGTAGGATTTTACGGTATCTATCGTCAGTACCGCCTGCAGCGTCAGATCAAGTCGCTTCAGGCTCAAGTAGCCGAGCTGAGCAGCACTTCTTCAATGAATGATCGTGCACTGGCAAGCGATGTAAACTTTGACGCGATGCATGACAAGACGGCCACTGCTCCATCGTCCGATTTCTCGCAGCGCAAATTGTAATCCAGCTGTATGCGCGGTACGGAAAAATCCACTTGTTCCCCGGCAGTTTGTATCTTTGCCGGGAAGCAAGTGGATTTTTCATGAATATGACTTTATCCATTTTTTCACATATATTGATAGAATAATGAATTCGACCAAAGGAGATTTCTCATGCCTATAACGATTAACCGCGAATATGTACTCTCTCTGCTGCAGGAACTGCTGTCTACGCCAAGTCCTACAGGCTATACCCATCATCTGATTGAACGTCTGCGTCAAGAAGCGGACAAGCTCGGAGCCTCTACTTCCCTTAATCACAAGGGCGGTCTGATCATAACCATGGAAGGCCAGAGCAGTGCCCGGACGATCGCTCTCAGCGGTCATGTCGATACACTGGGTGCCATGGTACGCGCGATTAAATCCAATGGCACCATTCGTCTGAGTATTGTGGGCGGCTTCACCATGAACAGCATCGAGAATGAATACTGTACGATCCATACCCGCAGTGGCAAGACGTATACAGGCACTATTTTGACTACCCAACCTTCGGTTCATGTGTATGACAATGCCGATCAGCATAAACGTACAGAAGAGAATATGGAAGTTCGTATCGATGAACGGGTATCTTCCAAGGAAGACGTAGAGAAACTGGGCATTATGGTAGGAGATTATATCTCTTTTGATGCGCGTCCTGTGATTACATCAAGCGGATATGTAAAGTCCCGTCATCTGGATGACAAAGCCAGTGTAGCTGCACTGTTTGGACTGCTGGAATCGGCACATACCCATAACTGGAAGCCGGTTCACCGCGTCCAAATCCTTATTTCCAATTATGAGGAAGTCGGGCATGGAGCCGCTTATATTCCAGGTGACATTGATGAAATGATCGCTGTAGATATGGGCTGTATCGGTGATGATCTCAGCTGCAAGGAAACCGATGTCTCGATCTGTGTCAAAGACTCCACGGGTCCTTACGATTACCATATGACCGGCAAATTGACCGAACTGGCGCGTGCGGAACAGATTCCATTTGCCCTGGATGTGTATCCTCATTACGGATCGGATGCGTCGGCGGCACTACGTGCAGGCAATAATATTCGTGCAGCATTGATCGGTCCGGGTGTACATGCTTCGCATTCCATGGAGCGTACACACAGTGATGCGGTTATCAACACGGCGCGTCTGCTGGGAGCTTATATTACAGCTGAGTAGTACTGCTGCTTATCCAGCGCTAATGAATCATGCGAGGAATATAGTGATCCTTATTGAATAATACAATAAATAACCCTCTGATTTGACACTTCTCCATACAGGAATCATGTGCAGATCAGAGGGTTATTGTTTATCGGGGATCTAATCTAGCCATATGCGGACTAATTATCCCTGCTGTTCGATTTTCTCGGCAAGTTCATTTAGATAGGTCCAGCGCTCCATCAGGCGCTCCATTTCCTGCTCGGCAGCGGTCTGTTCACTCATCAATTCCTGCAGACGTACCGAATCGCTAAAGGAAGCTTCCATTTCTGTTGTGATCCGGCTCAGATTTTGCTCGGCCGCTTCGATCATGCTATCGATCTGTTCATATTCACGCTGTTCGTTGTAGCTGAATTTGATTTTGTCACGCGAAGAAGTGCGTTTGCTGGTTTCGGCACTATTCTCTGCTGGAGCAGACACGTTGTTTTTACCCGGAGACGCTGCCACTGGACTGGCTTGATCATTCCAGCCGTCTGTTTTGGCCAGATGGGCTGTACGTTCTTCATACTCGCTATAGTTGCCCGCATGAATACTGACGACACCCTGTCCTTCAAAAGCAAAGATTTTGTCGCAGGTACGATCCAGGAAATAGCGATCATGGGATACAACCAGCACGACACCTGGGAAATCATCCAGATAATCTTCCAATACCGTCAATGTTGTAATATCCAGATCATTGGTCGGCTCATCCAGCAGCAGCACATTCGGTGCTCCCATCAATACACGCAGCAGATACAGTCTGCGCTTCTCGCCACCGGACAGCTTGGCAATGGGAGTCCACTGCGCGGAAGGGGTAAACAGGAAGCGTTCCAGCATCTGGGAAGCCGTCACTGAACTGCCATCCGACGTACTCACTACCTCTGCCACTTCCTTGATATATTCGATCACGCGCATCGATTCATCCATTTCCTGATGTTCCTGGGTAAAGTAACCGAACTTGACGGTCTGACCGGCAATTACACTACCGCTGCTCGGTGTCAGACGGCCGGAAATCAGATTCAGCAATGTCGATTTGCCGCGTCCGTTCGGACCGACAATACCAATTCGGTCACCCGGCACTGCATGATAGGTCAGATCATGAATCAGTTCGCGTCCTCCCAGAGTCAGGGACACATGATCCAGCTCGACGATCTGCTTGCCCAGGCGGGAGGAGACGGTCGATACCTGCATATTGTCATCCCGGCGGCCGGGTGCATCATTTTTGATCTGTTCAAAGCGGTCAATCCGCGCTTTTTGCTTGGTTGTACGTGCTTTGGCACCGCGCCGAATCCAGGCCAGCTCGCGTCGGAATAGATTCTGCCGCTTGTCCTCGGCAGCTGCTTCGCGCTCTTCCCGATCTGCTTTGAGCTCCAGATAACGGGAATAGTTGGCTTCATAGCGGTACAGCTGTCCGTGATCCAGCTCCAGCATGACAGTTGCTACACGATCAAGGAAGTACCGATCATGCGTGATCATTAGCAGCGCGCCACGCCGCTTTTGGAGATATTGCTCTAACCAGGTCACCGAATCATGATCGATATGGTTGGTCGGCTCATCGAGAATGAGCAGCTCGGCTGGCTGGATCAGTGCGGAAGCGAGAGCGACCCGCTTGCGCTGACCACCTGACAATGTACCCATCAGGGCATCATAGCGACTGATTCCCAGCTTGGACAGAACGTTTTTGGCTTCGCTTTCCAGAGACCAGGCATCCAGACGATCCATATCCTGACTGATGCGAACCAGACGATTCTGCACTTCTGTATCTTCGGGATGCAGCTCCAGCTGCTCCATTACATTCATATAGGCGCTGACCGTCTGCAGCTCTTCTCCGCCGCCTTCGAATACCTGGCGCAGTACTGTTGCATTCGGATCATATGGTGGATTCTGGGCGAGATAGCGGATACGTACGCTGTTATTAACTACTACCTTGCCGCTGTCCGGCTCTTCCAGTCCGGCAATAATTTTGAGGAATGTTGATTTCCCTGTACCATTTACACCGATAATACCAATCTTGTCCCGATCTTCCATCCCGAAAGATGCTTGATCAAATAATATTTTATCGCCAAAGCTTTTGCTTAGCGCTTCTACAGTCAATATATTCATTCGGACTCACCTTCTTGGGAACGTTGTCCCGCTAATTGATCTTCCCTGTTAATCTGCTGCGTACACCCTTCCAGAAACAGGCTGGCTACAAATGAAGTACGTTCATGGAGCTCCTGCTCTGTAAATTCGGGATTAAACATAATATCCATTTTGACCCGGTCCAGCATTCCGATATACGATTCCGCACACCAGCGTGGTTGCTGCACATTCGCTTCGATCAATACCTGCTGCACGATATCCATATAACGGAAAATAAAATTACGCATATATTCCATCAGCTCCGGATCATTGTTGGGAGCGCGGAATACCAGCTTGGTATATTTGCGCCGTTCAAAATGATACGTCGTATGATGGGCTGCAATCACATGCAGTTTGTCGGCCAGCTGCTGGCAGTGCTGCAGCGCTTCCTCCAATTTCTCCAGAAACTGCTCGCAATCACGCCGGGTTACCGCCAGACACAACTCTTCTTTGCTTTTAAAATATAAATATACCGTTCCCTTGGCAATTCCGGCCCGATGCGCGATGTCTGAAATTTTCGTCTCATAAAAACCGTCCAGTCCGAAAAGTTCATAGGCAGCGTCCAATATCAATTCAAGTTTGTCTCCTGTTGTGCCGCTCATCCGCCCACCTCCTCTATCTACAGCTTACCCCTATCCGGTGCACGCTTAAGCTAAATTAAAAATAACAGCGCAGCAGCTCCACCGATTACGGAGCTGACCGCGTTGACCATATCATTGTTCATCCAGCGCCAGCCGCGCGCATGTACAGTCGGCTGACCGCAATGAACGGTAGTCTCTACCTGCTTGCCGCATACGGTGCAGCGATACATCAGCTGTACGGTCGCTCCCAAATAAGAATCCGCAAAACAGCCTACCAGACCGCCCACCAGACCGGCGGCCAGCATCAACCACCCGCTCGCAAGCCACGATGTGTCTGCATTCAGGCTGCTGGCAGCAGGCAGCGGCGATACCAGTGTGAACAGCCATGCAGCCAGACCGATCATAAGCCCTGCCAGCGCAGCGGCTGTCGTTCCGCGAAGCGATACTCCTCCGGAAGCTCCCGGCTCCAGCACACGTCCATTCAGCACCGAACGCGGTGGCTTGCGGCTGAGACTGCCGATCTCGGTCGCCCACGTATCCGCCGTTACTGTAGCCATAATACCGATAAAAGCAAGCGTCCAGCCCGGATGCGGCCAGAGGGCATTGCCGAGACAGAGCAGCATACCCAGACCCCCATTAGCAAATACCTGTCCCGCATCCCGGCGCGAACCTTTGGCATAATCCTGCTCCATGCTGCGTTTGCGCTCCCGCTTCATCCGGGATAACACACTACCGCTGATAAAAAATAAAATCAGCAATCCGAACCAAAACAAATTGCCAGCTCCGTAATAGATGGTTCCCATAACAGTCGCAGCTATTGTACCGGAAGCGGACAGCCAGTGTTTATTATAACCGAGCGCAGCAAGCAGCCCGGCGCATACAAGACCAATCAGCCAATCCATCATTACTCCGTGATCCGGCAGGTTCCCATGGAATCACCTGCATAGATCAGTTCAAATGTGTCGCCAGCTGCGGTAGGACCCACGCCTTCCGGCGTACCGGTAAAAATAATATCGCCGGCGGCCAGACCATACGTATCACCGATATGGGCAATGATAGTATCCAGCGAAAATATCATATTCCGCGTTGACCCCAGCTGTACCTGCTGGCCATTTTTTAACAATGCAAACTCCTGACCAAGCCATGCCTCCTGATCGGGAAACGGGATAAACGATGTTACCGGCGCAGAGTTTTTGAATCCTTTGGCTGCTGTCCAGGGGTGACCCTTTTGCTTGAGTACTGTCTGTACATCGCGCAGGGTAAAGTCGATACCCATTGCCAGGCCATCCACGAGCTGATCGGCTGTCATTCCCGGCTCGTAATCCCGTCCGATTCGCACAACCAGCTCTGCTTCATAATGAATACCGCCCTGATTAAAAGGAAGCTTCAGTTCTGCGTCCTCCAGCTTCACGGCAGCATGGGAAGGCTTCAAAAAGATCATGGGTGATGTTGGAACCTCATTGCCCAGTTCCTCTGCATGAAGACGATAATTGCGGCCTACACAGTATACGTTTTGAATAGCGGTCATTTGGACATTCTCCTCTGTATATGAATTGGTTCGATCACGCAGATTATGAAATGGCATTGCCTTTGATATCAAACTGAATTGTGCCGGACAGCGTCTGCAGTCGTCTCAGCAGCGCCTGCCCCTGTTCTTCTGCCATCGGCACCGGCTGTCCCAGATTCGCGGTATAAGGAATAACCTGCATACTGCAATCTCCCCGGACTGTGCATTTGGCCTGGAATACAGCGGTGTCCCAGGTCTTCTCTGTCAGGGAGTGTGTGAAAATAAAATTGCCAGTACTGTAGGCAATCCATTTGCCCTTGTACTGCTCCAACCCCTGCAGCACATGCGGATGACCACCGATAACCAGATCGGCACCTGCATCAACAAAGCGGTGAGCCAGATCGTTCTGATGCGCTATCGTTGTATCCGAGCGTTCAATACCCCAGTGGGCAATGACTACAACGATATCTGCCTGGCTGTGTGCTTCCCGAATAGCTGCTTCGGCTGCCGTCGCATCATAAGCGGTAGCCACGCCAGGCTGATTGGTTCCGGCATTCCAGCCGGCCTCCGGAATCACGCGGCTAAAGCCGAGCAGTGCAATCCGGATCCCTTTGCGCTGGAAATATACCGGTTCATAGGCACGCTTGCTGTCATTACCGGCTCCTACATAGGCGATGCCGCTGCTGTCCAGCTGTCTGATTGTATCCTGCAGGCCCGTAATTCCCTGATCCAAAATATGATTATTGGCCAGATTTACGGCATCAATGCCTGCTGCTGCCATATGCGAAAGTGCCTCTGGAGACGATTTGAACGCATACGTTTTGTCGGCAGCTGTCGTCGCCGAATCCGTCACCGGCGTCTCCAGATTCACTACGGACAAATCATCGGAGGCGAACAGCTTGCGTACATATTCATAAGGATAATCATACCCTTTTTGAGCCAGCAGTTCACCGACTTTGCCGGAAAACATGACGTCTCCTCCAAAATTCATCGTTACCGTCTGTCCAGATGATCCAGCAGGCGTTGCAGGCTGCAGGTCAGCAGAAGGATCGGCGGACAGCTGATCCGGCTGTGCTTTGGCTGCATCGTTCTGCACCGGGTCTGTTTCTGTGGTAGGGACTTTCTTCGTTCCGGTAGCATGTTCTCCTGATGATCCGGACTGCTCCTTGGATTGTATCGGAGATTCCTCTGTGGAATCTTGTGACGCCTCTGGTACTTCTTGCTTGTTCACAGAATCCGATCCGCTTTGACTATTCTCATCTTCGGTAGCAGATGGTTCATCTTTCGCTGCCGGACTGTCTGAAGGCTCCGGTGATTCCGGTAAATGGGCAGACTGCTCGGCTGCCGAAGCAATCGCAGCCGTTTGTTGTTCCTGTGGTTGTACAACATGCAAGTAATACGCTCCGACCAGGACAATCGCAAGTGCGATTCCGGTATTCAGCATAATCCATAGCCGAATCCGGCGTCTGCGCCGCCTTTTGGCATCCAGTCTGTGTTGACGGGATTGTTCTGATCTTGTGGTATACATAAAATACTCCTTTAATTATACGTCCTGTCTATTATAGCAGGTTACACTTACAGGCGAAAAGAATAGCGCATACAGCTATCATGCACACTTGATAGCTGATTCAAACCTACATGAACACATACAAAAGCCCTTCACCATATGCGAAGGGCTTTTGCTTGATCATATATGCAGGTCGTCTATCGATAACAATAGATTCGGCATACCTTTCATACATCATCTATCCAATTCGATACCGCTTATCTATTTGGCAAAATAGAATTCGGTTTAACGCACGCTATTGGGCTGCTGTGCTACACGCTGCGCTTCTGCAGACGCTGCATCACGAGCAGTACGGATACAGTCAGGTAGTCCAACTCCATCGTATCCAGCACCCAGCAGAATCAATCCCGGGCGCTGCTCTGCCAGCTCTGCACGTAGCTGTGCAATATGATTCATATGTCCAACAGGATACTGCGGCATAGAGCGATGCAGACGGGTAATCTCGGTAAATATCGGCGTCGCTTCGATACCCATCAGTTCCTTCATATCATGCAGTACACGACGCGTAATTTCTTCGTCACTTTCGTCGACGATCTCTTCATCACCTGCACGACCTACATAGAAGCGCATCAGCACACGATCATCCGGGCTGGTATGCAGCCATTTGGTCGATGTCCAGGTACATGCTGTAATCGTGCGTCCTTCCTTGCGCGGTACGAGGAAGCCAGAACCGTCATACTCGGTCTCGATATCCTTGCGGTCAAAAGCCATAACCACATTGGCTACCGATACATAATTGATCCGGTCCAGTGCAGCTGTATCCATATGGGATTTCAGCAGCGGCGAGGCTGCAAAGGTCGGTACCGTGATAACTACATGTTCCGCTTCCAGTACACTGCCATCGCTTAGAGTGATTGTATACAGTCCATCCTGATAATCTATGGATTCTGCACCTGTATTCAGCTTCAGCTGGACCGAATCGCGGAGCGACTGCTCCAGACGTTCGGTCAGACTCTGCAGACCACCGCGAAACGTATAAAACGCACTTTTCTTGGTACCTGTATGCGTTTCTACCGGTTTGCGTCCGGTATTCATCCCTTTGATCAGACTGCCATATTCACGTTCTACTGCGCCAAATTGCGGGAATGTTGCCTGCAGACTCAGCTTACGCGTATCCCCTGCATAAATGCCTGCCAGCAGCGGCTCGGTTATATTTTCCAGTACTTCCTTGCCAAGACGACGTTCGATAAAGTCACCCAGTGACTCATCTTCGCCATCCATTTTGGGCGGCAGCAGAAAATCTTCCAGTGCGCGAATTTTGCCATCCATCGAGATCAGATCACTTTCCATAAAGGGACGAAGTTCGGTCGGAATCCCAAGTACCAGACCCGATGGCATCGGATGCAGCTTGCCATCATGCAGGATATAGGTTTTTTTGGCGTTCGGATTGGTCGTTACCAGTTCGTCTCCCAAGCCTACCTCTTCAGCCAGTTCGGTCATGGCAGTCTTACGAGCCAGATAGGAATCCGGCCCTTTTTCAATCACAAATCCGTCACGATGCAGCGTGTGTACCTTGCCGCCGAGCGAGCCGGATTTCTCTATAATTGTAATTTGCGGCGTCAAACCTTGCTCGGCAAAGAATTTGCGCATGTAAAAAGCGGCACTCAGACCCGTAATCCCGCCGCCTATAACTGCAATACGACGTTTGGATGAAGTCATTAGACATGCACCTCTTTGTATTTACGCAGTACTTCGTCAGCCAGCAGCTCCATATATAACGGGTCTGTATTCAGGGAATCAATACGCATCAGGCGCATATCAATCTCTTGCGCCAACTCCTGGGCTTCGATATCGAGATCATACAGAACCTCCAGATGGTCGGAAACGAATCCGATTGGAGCGACGAGTACGTACTCGACCTGCTGTTCGCGCAGTTCCTGCATCGTATCCAGCACATCCGGTCCCAGCCACGGCTCGGCTGTACGACCGGCACTTTGCCAGGTGAACTGCCAGGATGGCACATTGGCACGTTCCGCAATCGCTGCAGAAGTCTCCAGCAGCTGGTCGCGATACGGATCACCCATGCTCAGGATACGCTCGGGCAGACTGTGGGCACTGAACAGCACACGTACCTGCTCACGTGTAGCTCCCGCTTCTTCAAACAGTTCCAACTTGGCATTGACGCGATTGGCCAGCGTCTCGATCAGCTTCGGATGCATATGATAGCTCTCGATAAACGAAATATTCAGATGATGCTCCTCGGCTGTCTGTTTGGCACGCTTGATATACGTTCCTACGCTCATCGTGGAATAATGCGGTGCCAGTACGATACCGATAGCTTCTGTAATACCATCCTGTACCATCTGCTCTACACCGTCTTCGATAAATGGAGACGCATGCTTGAGTCCTTGATAGCATACAAACTCCACATCGGAACCGGAGGCCAGTTCATTCAGTGCACGCTGCATACCGGCGACCTGGTTATCCGTATTTTCACGCAGCGGGAATACCCCGCCGACAATTGCTTCATAACGATCTTTCAATTCTTTTAACTGCTCCGGGCTAGGCGGATTGCCGCGACGGATATGCGTATAATAAGCTTCTACGTCTTCCAGACTTGCCGGAGTACCATAGGACATTACGAGAACACCAATTTTCTTGTTTGCCATTACAAATCACCTCAGTCAAAGTAATAAACGATTATTTGGATGTTGTACGCTGCTGCAGAACCTGTGCAGAATATTCATGCACATAATCTGTCAATTCTTTTAATTTATCAATAGAAGCTTCAGGGAACAGTCCATGACCCAGGTTAAAGATATACCCGGGCTGCTGCAATCCTTCATCAATAATACGCTTGGCATGCTGATGAATCAGTTCGGATGGACCTGTCAGCACATAAGGGTCCATGTTGCCCTGTACGGCATAATTGCCACCCAGTCTGCGGCGCCCTTCATTAATCGATACCCGCCAGTCCAGTCCGATGACATCAACCGGCAGACCGTTTAGCTCAGGCAGCAGTTCGCCTGAACTCACACCCGGGAAATAGATCTTCGGTACGTCCAGATCACGCAGTTCATCAAAAATATAGCGGATCGTCGGCAGCACATAAGTACGGAAGTCAGCCGGAGAAAGCGCACCAACCCAGCTATCGAACAGCTGAAATGCCTTGCCGCCGTTCTCTATATGCTTGCGCAGATAGGTCGCGACCATATCGCCCAGCTTGCGCATCAGGCTATGCCACAGTTCCGGTTCGCTGTACATCATCGTTTTGGTACGAATATAGCTTTTGGAAGGACGTCCTTCAATCAGATAGCTGGCAATTGTAAATGGTGCACCGGCAAAAGTGATCAGCGGTACATCCAGCTCACGATCCAGAATGCGAATCGTCTCCAATACATGGGACAGATCGCCTTCTACATCAATCGGACGAAGACGTTCTACATCGGCTGCTGTACGAATCGGGTTATCGATCACGGGTCCGATATTTTTGACGATATCAAAATCGATACCAATAGAAGCAACCGGATTCATAATATCCGAATATAAAATGGCTGCATCCACACCCAGCTTGCGAACAGGCATGAGGGTGACTTCAGCCGCCAGTTCAGGCTGCCGGCAAATTTCCAGCAGGCTGTAATTTTCTTTGATTTTCTGATAATCCGGATCATAGCGCCCTGCCTGCCTCATATACCAGACCGGCAGACGGTCGATATCCTGCTTGCGACAGGCGCGTATGAAGGAGTCGTTATAAGTCATGAATGAGTCCTCCGCGTCAGTAGTTAATCCGTTTGGCGTTCGATCTCCCAAACGATGAATTCTTCAAAATTATTTTCCGCAATAAAAATATTCACAAGTTAATTATGCGCTTTTTCGAGAGAGGTAACAACCTCCCTACTATGAATATCCAATGACAATCCTATGAACGGGGATAGACAGACGGAGAATAAGCAAAGAGGAAATAAAAAAGCGATCTTTGTTTCACTAGATGAAAACGGGTTTTATTTTCATCATTTATCTGCTACAATAACAGTCTAGTGGGTATAACATAAGGTATACTAATAGAATGGACTTTTTTAAGGAAGTGAAACAGGATGCGCTTTTCAAAATCAAAATTGGAGTCCTGGCAGATCAATTTGATGGTGCTATGGTTCGGCCAATTTCTTGTTAACGCAGGGACGACAATGATCGTTCCTTTTATTGCTCTCTACCTGTCACAGGACATCGGTGTACAAGGAGAGCATCAAATTGCGATCTGGTCCGGAGTAATTTTCGCGGCCAACTTTGTTACTTCGTTTATTTTCCAGCCGCTCTGGGGCAAGCTGTCCGACCAGTATGGACGTAAAGTCATGCTGCTGCGCTCGGGGTTCGGGATGGCGATTGTATTTACCGCTATGGGATTTGCTACGCAGGCATGGCATCTGCTGGTACTGCGTCTGATCAACGGAACGATCTCGGGCTTTAATCCGGCTTCCACCTCCCTGATCTCCAGCAATACGCCCAAGGAAAAAATGGGCTTTGCGATGGGAATCAGCCAATCCGGCACTGTAGCCGGTAGTATTCTGGGCCCACTGATCGGCGGTATTATGGCAGACACAGTCGGTTTCCGTTATATTTTCTATATTACAGGAGCCTGTATTTTTATGGCGAGTCTGCTGGCTCTGTTCCTCGTGCGGGAGAAGTTCGACCGTTCTGCTGCCGCACAGATGCCCAAAGTATCCGTATTATCCGGACTGCGTGAGCTGAGCCTTACACCGCAGTTGCCGGCACTATTCACCGTTACCCTGCTGCTGCAGTTCGCCATGATTAGCCCGATGACCTTGCTCCCCCTTTATGTGCAAAAGCTGCAGGGGAGTATAGAGAATCTCGCTTTCTGGTCAGGCCTCGTCAGCGCGGTTACGGGTCTGTCCAATATGCTGATGGCACCTATACTCGGAAAGGTCAGCGACAAGTACGGAGCGCACAGGGTACTCACCTTTTCCCTGATTGGTGCCGGGTTGATGCTGATCCCGCAGGCCTTTGTGCAGAATGTCGGCCAGCTCATTGCCGTGCGTTTCCTGATGGGATTATGTATGGGCGGTCTGCTGCCAAGCGTCAATTCGCTGATCCGCTATTACACGCCGGATGGGATGGAGAGCCGTGCTTTTGGCTTTAATAGCAGTACGACTGCCCTCGGCAATATGACCGGCTCTGTCATGGGTGGTGTACTGGCAGGATTTATCGGTATCGAGGGATTGTTCATCATGTCGGGGATTATGCTGCTGCTCAATATGTTATGGGTACGAACCAAGCTGTATACCCGCCCAACTGCAGACAAGCATCATCGCTCTGCTTAAAATTGTGGATATACCAGAATTTTATTTTTGGCATATTCCTGATCTCCATAACGCAAAAAGAGGCTGTACGATCCTATAATCAGGATGGTACAGCCTCTTTTAGTAAACACTACATTTTGCTCAAAAACCAATGTCAGCCTTTAACACGTGCCAAAGCCAACCCGTCAAAAGCTGGCAACAACGTACCCGTCAGACGCGGATCGGACACGATACGACGATTGAACTCGCGTACTGCCTGTATAGCCGGACCATTTCTGTCCAGATTAAGCGTTCTGCCCCGCAGCAGCAAGTTATCTCCCGCAATAATCGCACCGGGATTGGCAAGCTCAATCGCATACTCCAGATAATTCAGGTAATTCAGTTTATCCGCATCGATAAAGAAAAAGTCAAAGCGCTGCCCTTCTTCTTTCAGTTGGTGCAGACTGTTCATCGCTTCACCTACCCGGTACTCTACCTGATCCCCATATCCGGCCAGACGCAGATGCTCGTGAGCCAGCTCGGCATAGGAAGGCTGCAGCTCAAGAGAAATAATCTTTCCATCTTCACCGAGTCCGCGAGCCATGCAGACCCCGCTATATCCGCCAAGCGCACCAATCTCCAGCACCCGCTTGGCTCCGGATAACTGGATCAGCATCGTCAGCAGTCTGCCATAACCGGGTACAACCGATACCTCGGGCATGCCTTTCTCGCGGATCGTCTGCTTGATCTGGAGCAGCAGTTCGTCTTCCTCGATCAGCTGCTCCATATATTCTTCTGCACCTATTACGTTTTTGTCTGTCATCTCTTATCTAGCTCCTTCAATCCTAATCTTTCGCCCGTGTCTGCCGATACTGTATTCAGAGTCTGCAGACCGTCAAAATTCATTTTGCCGATGAATAAATAAATTCCCCAAAATTTTGGAGAAACGTTTGTAAGTATACCGGCATTCACCTATACTAGATTGTATGGTTTTGAGACCGAACTCACAAGTTGAATTGTGAAAGCTATAGGAGTTGAACATATATAATGAAACAGCTTGAACTGATTGCGACCTGCCCGATGGGTATTGAGGCTGTCGTGGCACGTGAATTAAAATTGCTTGGTTATGATGATACGCGCACCGAGAACGGACGTGTCCGGTTTACCGGTGATTTTATCGATATTTGCCGATGCAACTACTGGCTGCGTACCGCAGACCGGATCGTTATCAAAATGGGAGAATTCCCGGCGACGACTTTTGACGAACTGTTTGAAGGGGTCAAAGCGATTCCATGGGCAGATTTTATCCCCGAAGACGGTGAATTCCCGGTATCCGGACGTTCCCAGAAATCCCAGCTGAGCAGTGTTCCTGCTTCCCAGGGGATTGTGAAAAAGGCTGTCGTGGACAAGCTGACACAGACCTATGGTACAGAGTGGTTCCAGGAAGACGGCGCATTGTATTCGATTGATGTATCCCTGTATGAAGACACAGCGCTGATTACACTTGATACAACCGGTCCTTCGCTGCACAAGCGCGGCTACCGCAAGCATGCAACCGAAGCCCCGCTCAAGGAAACAATGGCTGCCGCACTGATTCTGCTAAGCCGCTGGGGCCCGCATCGTCCGCTGTACGATCCGTTCTGCGGTTCCGGTACTCTGCTGATCGAAGCTGCTATGATCGGCTGGAATATTGCTCCCGGACTCCGCCGTACCTTCCCTTCCGAAGGCTGGAGCATTATTCCGGACGAACTGTGGGAACAAGCGCGTGATGAAGCCTTTGATGCAGTTAAAGATGATATTCCACTGCAGCTTACCGGCAGTGATATTGATCCAGAAGCTATCGAAATTGCCAAAGCCTGTGCCAAAAGTGCCGGACTGGGCAATGAGATTGAATTCAAGGTTATGCCGGTATCCCGTATTCAGCCGCAGGGCAAATTCGGCTGTATCGTTACCAACCCGCCGTATGGCGAGCGCCTGAGCGAGAGCAAAGAAGTCGAAACCATGATTCGCGCTCTTGGCAAATCTTCGATCTATCTGCCAGACTGGTCGGTATTCGTTATTACGCCAACACGTCATTTTGAACAGTTCTTTGGACGCAAAGCGGACAAGCGCCGTAAGCTGTACAACGGCCGGATCGAATGTCAATTCCTCCAGTATCTCGGCCCATTACCGCCTCGTACTGACCGGGGAGAAGCGACTTCACACTAATAGACTGTTTATCAGTGGATCCAACACCGTCTGTTATTTGCATCGTATTATAGCAGTTTATCTACCTGAGCCGGATACAGACCGTATTATTGCCGTCTGTATCCAGCTATCGTCTATTATTTGTAAACGACAGATTAATTTGGAAAAACAGGGGTTAACTCCGGGTTACCGGTCATCCTCCCTATACATGATAGCACAGCGGCGAATTCTGCATTCAGCAGCCCGGTTCGCCGCTGTGCTATGTGTTTACTTATCTTATTATGTAAACGCCAGGTTAAGAAGAATATGCAGAATATCTGGCTTTTCAGCAAGGGGGCTATATTTTTGGAATATCTATCTTCCCGTCCGCAGCGAAAAAGCTGGATTCAGCGTATCCTGTGGCCCTTTGCCCTGATCAGAATAGACTATCTACTCTTTTTGATCCTTATTATGGGCAAACTGATTTACCTGCACAGCAATCTACATGTACAAAATATTGATATGAATACACTTGATAAAGTCACTGCGCTGGGCTCTGTACTGCTTGCTTCCTTCTGGACGCTCTGGCTGCCAAGACGCGGACGCATCGCCGCTTTGATTATATTGGACGTATTACTGAGCTTCCTGATGTTCGCAGATCTTGTTTATTTCCGCTATTTCCAGGATTTCATTACGATTCCGGTACTGATGCAAGCAGGTCAGGTGGAGTCGCTGGGCGGCAGCATCCGTGAGCTTATTCACACTTCGGATATTTGGTTGTTCGCAGACTGGATCGTTCTGCTCGGTGCCGCTATCTATCTGCTCGTGCGCCGTATCCAACGTCGCAACAGCTATCGTTCTCAGGCATATACAGCCGGGGGGACTAACTACTCTTCAAGCCGCGGTCGTCGTGTAATCACGCGCTTGATTCAGGGAGCTGTTATTTTCGCACTGGGCTGGGTACTGACCTTTGCTCCGATCAAGTATGCAACCTCCACATGGGCAGTTGGCTTATTCGTCGGCAACTGGTGGAATATGTCGCTGTACAATGTGACCGGACTACTCGGTTTCCATGGATACGATGTATACCGTTATGCACAGGATCACTGGGGAAATGGCAATCAGCTGTCAGCCCAGGCAACCGATGAAGTCAAAGACTGGTTTGACGAAAAACAGAAAAACCGTGCCCAAAAAGGCGATGATGCTTTGTTCGGTGCCTACAAAGGCAGCAATGTTATCGCTATTCAGGGCGAAGCATTTATGAACTTTGTGATCGGCAAAAAATTTAACGGTCAGGAGATTACGCCCAATATCAATCGTCTGATGAAAAGCAGTATGTATTACAGCCAGTACTATCATCAGACCGGGCAGGGCCGCACATCCGATGCCGATATGGCTTCCAATGCGTCCCTGCATCCGCTGCCTACTGGTTCTGTTTTTACGCGGTATGCGGATCATGAATATGATACACTGCCGCAGATCCTCAAAAAGCAGGGCTATGGCTCCTACGTTTTCCATGCCTATGAGCCAAGCTTCTGGAATCGCTCGGTCATGTATCAGAATATGGGGTATGATCATTTCTATAGCAAAGACGACTTTACGATTGATGAGCCGCTCGGTTGGTCACTTGGTGACAAGTCCTTTTTCCGTCAATCGGTCGAGAAAATGTCTGCCGAAAAGCAGCCTTTCTACTCTTTCCTGATCACACTGTCCAGTCATCATCCGTTTACACTGCCTGCTTCTGTGCAGGAGCTGGATATGGGTGATCTGACAGGCACGACTTTCGGCGACTATATCCAGTCTCTGCACTATGTCGATGCTGCACTTGGCGAGATGGAACAGGATATGAAAAAAGCCGGACTATGGGATAATACGATCCTGTTGTTCTACGGCGATCACGACGATTCGCTCAAGGATAAAGCTCCAATGGAAGAATTCCTCGGCAAACCGCTGACAGATCTGGATATGGAGCAGCTCATGAACCAGGTACCCATGCTGATTCATCTACCGGATGGCAAACATGCCGGTACGTATGATATTCCTGCCGGACAACTGGATATGACTCCATCCATCCTTCACCTGCTTGGCGTAGAAGCAAGCCCGTATTACCTGATGGGTAACGATATGTTCGATACCAAGGAAAAGAAACTGGTAGTACTGCGTACCGGTGCTTTTACGGATGGCAAAGTATTCTATATTCCTTCGGCAGACGGGATCTTCGAACATGGTACTGCCTATGATATGAAGACCCGCGAAGAGACTGATGTAGAACGCGCTCGTGACAGCTATGACGAAGCCCAGAAGCGGCTGAATATCTCGGACGAATTAATCACGCATGATCTGATCCGCCAGTTCCATAAGGAAAAAGCGGCACAGTAAGCAGGCGGATACGCAGCTAATGCATAGTTCCGGTTGTGTCACGACGAATCTTATTTTTCACCAACAGTTTTGCCAAAAGAATTCTATTCAAAAAGCCTCCATTTCGTTACTCCCGCAGGAGTAAGAAATGGAGGCTTTTGTTATATCCTTTTGTTGTATCTATCCTTAACCTATAAAATTCGGCAGTACCGGATTCATCGCATTTCGTCAGGCTTGAGCCGAAGGCTTTTTCACAAACTTGGCGACTTTCTCGAGTACTTCATCTTCGGTCGGAGCGCTGACATAGCGGCCATTAATAAAAACAAAAGCACGCTTGGCGCAAGGCCCGCAGTAGGATTTGCAGCCGATTTTGATCTCGGCATCCGGTGCCAGCTTTTCGAGTTTGGGTAGTATCGTTTTCAGACGGATATGATTGCATTCATCACATACGCGTATATCGTTAGCCATGAAAATTTCCCTTCTTGATCATCTTAGTGATGATGATGACCGTGGTCGCCTTTGGAAGGATTCGTAATCACAAAGCCTTCTTCTCCGGTGTACAGATAGTCGATTTTGACGCCATCCAGCCAGGATTCGTTAGGATCAACAGCCACATCAATCTCTTTATCGGTCGTTACGATTTCTTCGTTAGCCTGGGGCTCGCCCAGATCAAGACCGTAATGTACATGGTCTCCGTGAGAATGCGTAACAAACACGCGCAGTTTCAGGCCTTCATTTTCAGGCTTGTCTATTTCTTTTTTCAGAACTTTGGCAGCATTACGGGTGATTTTGACTTTCATGAGATCAGCTCCTTGGGATCAACTTGCCTGCAGCAGGCACGAAACAATACTACTATTGTATAACTGGCATCTGCATTACGCAAGGACAAACCGGACCTTAGCGCTGTGGATTATAGTCGACCAGAGACAGCTTGCCTTCCGCTCTGGACACAAACCAGTTCATCATTAGCAGCGTCACACCAATATCATCGATCGGCATAAAAGGCATCACATCAGGCATAACCCAGTATACCAGTACCGGGATGGCAAACAGCAGCTTTTCCCGCAGCGGCAGCTGTCTGGAGGTCAGTAAGCCAGGCAGTTTTTTGAATACATTTATCCATTGTTTAGCTGAGAATAATCGGGTCCATTTAGACAAAGTAAATCTCTCCCTTATATATAAATAGAAAACAGATTGTGTAGTTACAAAAAAGACGTCCATCTTATCTTGTACACCAAATAGCGCAGCCGATACAGGGACATCCTCCATATAATACGTTTGAATACCAAAAAGTTTCATTAATTTATAAATTCAAATACATTTAATTTGAATCAAACAATTGTCTCCACAAGCGTATTGGATAATAAAGCGGCCCATCCCTCTCCACAGAAGAAGTCTTGCTGTACGAAGAACTGGCCGCTGCCTGCTTATATACATACGAATGATGAGTATTACCGGCATCATTGATACGAACGAACGCATAGAGGAACAAAGCCATCAGCAACGCGATAATCCTGTATTTCATCCAGCATTGCACCTCCTTCGATCGTATAGTCCGCTACTTTTAATTACTTACATAATTAACCATAGCCATTGATAGTATAAACGCTGTTGAGCTTTTTAAGCTTCGAAATATCCAGTATTCTGCTATTAACTATGTAATGATGCCATTGTTATGAGCAAATAGCTGTTGCATTCGGCTTTCGATATTATGATGACGGTCTTCGACATCGGATAATTAGACAATTCCAGATACTGGTTATTCCTGTGTCCGATAAAAAAAGCGCCTTATCGAATCGATAGGCGCTCGGATATTGCATGTATATTTCGTCTATTCCCGACGATGGCCGGCTTAGACGCTGTAATTGCTGCTTTTGTTGCTGCCAGCTGGAGGCGTAGTACCTGTTTTGGCACCACCTGTTGATGTGGAAGAACCTGTCGTTGTGCTGCTGGATGAAGAAGAACCCGCAGCTGCCGTAGAACCGGAGTTAGAAGATTTGTCAGAGCTACTGTCTTCGTCCTGACTTTCCTTGAATTCAGCCAGTTCAGTTTTCACTTCTTCTGTAGCTGTCTGGATTTGCTCTTTCCACTCTTTGGCTACGCCGATCGATTCTTTGACTACTTCGACCACTTCGCGGCCTTTTTCGGTAACTTCATGACCTTTTTCGTTCATTACCGGACCTTTTTCCTTCACCAGTTCAGCCAGTTCGACCAGACTTGCACGCATTTCTCTGCCTGTTTTTGGAGACAGCAGTGCTGCTACCCCTGCGCCAATCAGTGCTCCTGCGATCATGCCGTATACCAATTTCGATGTTTGCTGTTCCATTATTATCTCTCCCATTCTCGTATAGTGTACTCTGCTTTCTATTACCCACAGAGACAGCAATTATCCCACTTTTGTGAAAACGTACACATATTTGTATCTTTCGGAGCAGAAAAACAGTCCATACAGGGATTACAGACGCAGATTCTCCACGACTACGCCTATAGCAAACCATACATATCCGATTCTTTTATAACGAATAGCCCTTTTCCGAAAAACGGAGAAAGGGCTATTGTTATTTCTGTATACGATAGACGCAGCATTGACCACCTTTGGCAATACATTCGGTACGTGTTACTTTGGCACCGAGCAAGGTCTCGAATAGCTCCTGCTCGCAGTGACAGGCGACATTATATTGATCTGCTACCCGGTTGATCGGGCAGTTAAATTCATATATCGTAAATTCATCCGGACGGTTCTGCTCATAGCTCGCCATATACCCGCTATTTTGCTGGATATCTGTCAGTGTCGCTACCCGTTCACCAAGTGTCTGCTGTTCCATTAGTGGCTGATAACGGTTCAGCAGCTTGCGTTTACGGCCTTCGAATACTCTGGCAATATCCTCTTCATCCAGTTCATCCAGCAAATCAAGCGCCAGCTGATGATAGTTATGAGGAAAATGTTCTTCCGCCCGCTCACTAAGGCGAAAGCGCAGATAAGGCCGGCCTGTCGGAATCTTCACTGTCTCTGCCAGTAGCAATCCTTCCTGCTCCAACCCCTGAATATGACGTCTGACCGCCATTTCGGTAATATTCAATTCCCCTGCCAGATCCGATACGCTCGCCGGGCCCCGGGTTTTTAAAATCATCATGATTGTACGCCGGGTCGACGGCTCCTGGTTGGATTTCATTCCCTGACCCCCTTGCATCAAAATAAAAAATGACCCTGTTCGCTATTGTCAGCGACAAGGGTCACATTATCCCTTTAATAATACCGTTATTGTAGCTTATCCGGCTGGGGATGTAAATTTAAAACTGTATGCAAGCGGCAGATTTCGCTATTTTGTACATGGATCAGGAAGATGTGGAAGTACCCAGCTCTTGATCGAGATAGCTGCTGATCTGCTCAATAAAAGTATGCAGAACCTCCGGCATCACCGGTGTCAGCGCATGCAGTTCTCCACGCGGCCAGTCATAATAATCTTGAACCAGCGGACGACGCAATCGCACCAGTTCCATCAGCTGTGCTGCTGTATCCGGATCGACGACTTTCTCATCAAGCATAATATCCACAATATCCTCATAGCTGCTGGCATCGCGCATAATAAATCCATCGATCAGATAACTGCCGATATCGGTTACACACTCTACCGCCAGATGAAGCGCACGTTCCTGTACCATGCCGGAGGTGAGACTACCGTCCCAGGCAGAGGCGACCTGCATCAGCGCTGTACGCACCTCATCCAGCGCGTGAATGCGGCGTTCGATCTGTTCACGATTTACATAATACATGGTGAAGCACCACCTTAATATTCGTAGTCGACAGCGATCGTTGATTCTTTGACCGTACCGATATAATCACTTACTTTAACGTGCTCGGGGTGAACCTGGTATGCCTGCAGTCCATCCATATTATCAAATGTAGTAATCAGGGCGACATCATAGGAACGTTCACTGCGAATCAGATCGACCCCTACTTCGATCGAACGAAGGGATTCTACCTTGCCTTCCAGATTGCGCAATTGAGATACGACAGTATCGATAACGTCCTGGGAAGCTTCTTTGAATTTGAACAGTACAATATGCTTGATCATAACAAGAATGTCTCCTTTGGCTGATGGGATTCCATTCCAGCATGCGGTTCACCGGAATATGTACTTTATTATGGTATCACATTCTACTGCGATTTATTATATGAAATCTTTTATATCCTTCTGCAGATCAAACCATACTGAACAGCCAGCGGAAAAACCGGAGAATCATATTGATTTATATCCAGATCAATGCTACGAAAAAACAAAAGGAACCTCTAAAAAGAGGTTCCTCGGTTGGTTTATGATGAAAAAATATAAAGTTCCGGTAAATCGTATCCGAATACAGATTGTTCTGTAGTCAATACCGATTACTCGGCGTTTTCGCTACCTTCGGTTGCTGGTGCGTCTTCCTCGGAGGAAGCTTCCACATCTTCATCAGCTACACGCGGTACCGCTACGGAAGCGATAATCTCTTCCGGACTGGAATCCAGTGTAACACCAGATGGCAATTCAACATCACCTGCTGTGATGCTATCACCGATTTCCAGTTTAGAGATGTCTACAGTCAAAAGACTTGGCAGATCTTTGGCCAGACCGGATAATGCCAGTTCTGTTGTCTGATGCTGGAATACACCGCCTGCTTTGGTGCCGGCAGCTGTACCATGGAAATCCAGTGGTACATTAATGCTGATCGCTTTGCTGGAAGATACCTGCATAAAGTCTACGTGCAGGATACGTCCTTCCTGACGCTGAATATCTTTCAGCAGTACCTGTACATCTTTACCGCCTTCCAGAGTCAGCGAGAAGATGTCCGCTCCGCCGCGGCGCGCTTGTGCTTGCAGCTGTTTGCTGTCTACATGTACTGGCACGCTACCCAGATCGGGTCCATATACTACGCCAGGTGTGCGTCCTTGTTGACGAAGCTCACGGATGGCGGAATGTTTTGTTGCTTCACGTTTTTCGGCTTGAATTTTCGTATTCGTACTCATAAGTATTGACCTCCCTAAATTATGAACGATATTTGCTACATACATAGTGCAATCGATCCAGCGATAGAGCTACTGGTCATTATTCTTATGTACCCGCATAGACAAGATTTGCAACACCTTGCCGAATTTTTTTGGCTATCATTACATAGAAAATCATATAAAACATAATGTTATATAGGACGGAGAACGTGTTGTTATATACGATGTAGAATGTGATATGTTATCGCTCTGATTTTGCCCATTTTTGCTTGGCGTGGGATGAATGAATTTGCCGGGAACTGAATAAATAAACATATCCTATCCACTGTTGCCCTTTGTAGTACGAATCCAATCAACGCCTGTGTTTGATTAGTGATTTTCTGGTCTTATCTGGCGTACTTTTTTGAATTCTTCAAAATACTGTACATCATTATTTAATATTTATTAGAATAACCTTTTACAATCTAATCACTGGCAATTAATAGATCCATTTTCCTCCTTCCCTGCCAATAAAAATTTATTGTCGGACATTAATACTCAGGTTTATGTCATTTTGTATCCAAGACAAAATTAAGTGTTAAATTTCCTTTAAGAATAGTAATTATTTTAGTAAAAGTCTGCTTGAAACAAGTGTCCGGGTGTTGTAGGATGTTGAAAGGACCATAAAACCACCTGCACAAATATGAATAATTATTTATCGGAGGAAATATGCCTAATCAACCAGAACGACATTTTATAGAGGCGTGGTCTCTGATCAACCGTAAATACCTCGGCAAGGGTGTCCGCGTCAAGAGATTCCGCAGACCTACACGCTGCCAGGTCCGCAATCGCGTTTTACTGGCTGTACTGATGGTGAAGGATATTAAATTATCCGAGCTTGCGGAACGGTTATCGGTCTCATCACGCAGTGTTAGCGCCTGGGTCTACGAAGGCCGTTTACCGGGCAAAGCCAATCTTGAAAAAGTGTGCCGGGAACTTGGATATCCACATCATATCCTATTCAATCAACAGGTGATCAATAACAGCCCGGTGATTTGCCAGCAAGCCCCTTCCCGTTTTATGAAACGGACTATTACCCGCTCGCCAGTGCGTAATCATATTCTTACCGGCTTATGTATGGTCCATGATTTGTCCGTTACGGACGTGAGCCACTGGATCGGTGTTCATCCCGGAACCTTCCGCAAATGGCTGCATCAAGCTACTCTGCCATCACCTGCTTTTCAGGAGAAAACGGAACAGTTTTTCCGTATTCCCAAATCCGTTTTGTTTGCTGATTGCGTCCTAGGAGAAGAAGCGGAACCGGAATTTGCAGAAATACAGTAATACGCAGAGACGTCTATAGAGTCTGCTGTTAGGATAAAAAAGAAAGCCCCGTCCTTTACACCATTTTGGGTGCAGACGGGGCTTTACTTGTCTGGACATTTAATAGTTAACTAAGAATGAAGCAACTGTCCAGTATTTTGGGGCATTCAAAGTGACTATCTCATCGCAAATCCAATTCAGCCGGATATAACAGCTGGCGACGAGGTAGAGTCACGTTGAATCAGCTGAGGCGTATGAATTTTTTCTTCCCAGCTGCTGTTTCCGTTCATCATTTGCAGGATCATATCAGCTGCAGCGGTACCAAGCGCCTGCTTGGGATGGCTTAATGTAGTAAGCTTGACTTCGGTTGCTGTCGCCAAGAAGGAATCGTCAAATCCAACCAGTGACAGATCATCCGGTACCGACAATCCGGCTTCTCGGATAATCTGCAGCAGATTAATCGCCAATTCATCGTTATACAGTACCCAGCCGGTTGCCCGTTTGGGAGCAGACTGGCGAATGAGCTGACGGGTCTGTTCCATCGGTGCGATATGCTTGTCCTCTGTCGTATACGTAAAAATCAGCGATGGCTGCAGCGGAATACCATATTTGCGATGAGCAGCTACAAATCCGCGCATCCGCCGCACTCCCTGCATATCATCAGTTTTGAAAAAGCCGGCAATTTTGCGATGACCCAGCTCGATCAGATGCTCGGCTGCCAGAAATCCGCCCTGCTCATCATCCATACGCAGACAGGGAGAATCCATCTCCTCGTAACTGGCATTAATCATCAGATAAGGAATCTCGCGATTTTCCATCGTCAGAAAATAATTAAGATTGGCACTGCGCTCACCACTGCGTGTCGGCTCTACAATCAATGCAGCCGGACAATGGTTGAGCATCATTTCCAGGCATTCCCGTTCCTTGACCGGATCGTTCTCTGTACTTGCCAGCAGCAGTCGATACCCTTCCGACCGCAGTCTGGTCTCAATCCCCTGCACAATCTGCGGAAAAATATAATCGGAAATGTATGTCGTAATCACACCTACGATTCGGTTATCTTCCTGGGGCTTAACCGCTGGATCAGCTACAAAAGTTCCTTTGCCCTGCATCCGGTTCAACCAGCCTTCACGTACCAGCTCTCCCAGTGCTTGACGCACAGTCTGCCTGCTGACATTGAATTGATCAGCAATCTCGTGCTCCGATGGCAGACGGCTGCCGGGCAGCAATCGGGAAGAGTGAATCCAGGATAATATTTCATCTCTTACTTGTCTGTATTTTGCAGCCATGGTTCCTCCGAACTTATCAATTTGGATTTTTATCAGTGTAACATAGACATGATTTTTTATAGAGAGTTCCCTGAACCAAGCAGACAAGATATCGCTTACATTTCCAAACAGCGTCTACTTGTATGTATGACTTTTTGGATATCTTGCATTTAAAAATAGTTGTACATACATTTTAAGAAACTTTTGATTGGATGTCCATGCCTAACTTTGCTGCTAGATCCGCTAATGAGGCAGGCTGTTTCCTGATACACTTGCATACAAAAAGGCGCACCCTGCTTGAAGCAGAGATGCGCTCATTCGTGTTCAATTCATTTAATAAATCGTTTGTCCGTATTCTTACTCTGCAGTCTAGTCAAATACAGCAGATCATCAGATATTGAGCCAACGACTGATCAGCTGCAGCAAAATCAGCAGTCCGCCAAATTGCAGGGATGTTCGCAGAGACAGCCACAATAACCGCTGGTGATTCTGCAGATTGCGCTTTTCCCCTTTCATCTCGCTGTACATCCGGCACAACGGCCATGCTACGATCAGTGCCAATATGCCATAGATCGGAATCACGCCGAAAACGACACACATCACGATACTCAGCAAAGCGAGCGACAGCAGCACAATAGAGAAATAAAAAGACTTGGTTACTCCCCATCTTACGACCAGTGTACGCTTGCCCACCTGCTTATCCGTTTTCCAGTGTAAAAAGTGGTGATTAAAAAAGGTCAGCGTTGTAAGAATGCCCATCGGCAGCGACAAGATCCATAATCTAGGATCAAAATAACCGGTCTGCACATAATAGGAACCCATCACCGGGAAAATACCGAATGACAGCAAATGCGCCATCTCGCTCATTCCTTTGCCGACGTATCCATAACGCACGGGCGGCACTACATAAAACAGAGCCATAAAACAGCCCAGACCTCCCAGCAGCAATACTCCCCATCCGCTGAGGAAATAAAGGACGACAGCACAGATCAGTGCAACTCCCAGTACACACCAGGAGACAATCTCATAATTGCGCTCACTCCATTTGCCGGAAGTAAGATAGCCTGAATCGGTCGAAATCGCCTCATCCGATTCAAAAGCAGCTTTGTCTGCTCCACTGCGGTAATCCCACAAATCATTGATCATCATGGAAAAAATGTGGGCTGCACAGGCACCGATCATTGTAATCAGCGCAATCCAGATATTGAATTCTCCGTTCCAGACCCAGGCCGCGAGCGTCCCCTGTACGATACAGATCGCCATCAACGGGACAAAGTGCATTCTTGAAGCCTGCCGAAATTCCTGCCATTTATTCATTATATTCCACCTTTCTGTTCTGATTATGCTTGGCCTACTACCTGACAGAATAGACTGTCGCAGTGGCTGCATATCCTGTAGTCATCCTTTGCAAACGGGCTGTTTCCTGGATATGTATAACACGAATCGGTATACAGCTACATGCATCATTAAACAGCTTGTTAAATGAATAAACGCTAGACAATCTTCCAAGAAAAAAACAGCAAAAGACAGCATCATTAGATGCTGCCTTTTAAAAGAAAGAAAAGCAATAATTTTAGCCGATATGACGACTCAAAATATCGATTACTTCCTGCTTGCTGCCTGCGTTCAGCAGTTCTGCACGAAATTCATCATGGATCAGTTTGCGTGATAGAGCAACCAGAATCTGCAAATGTTCATTGCCGGCATTGGCTTCCGGAACACCGATCATAAAAGCCATCGCTGCTGGCTGATCATCCAGCGATTCCCATTCAAGCGGCTGTTCAAAACGGGAGAATGCCAGTGCAGCCCGCTTTACTCCGGCCGATTTACCGTGAGGAATCGCTACGCCAAAGCCGATACCGGTCGAACTCTGCTGCTCGCGTGCCGTAACAGCCTGTACAAAAACAGCCGTGTCGGTAACGGCTCCGGCCGAATGCATCCCTTCAGCCATTTGCTGAATCGCTTCTTCACGAGTCGCCACGTTCGAAGGAAGAAAAATACTATCCAGACTTAACAGTTCACGAATATTCATTGGGTTAGACTCCTTTGCGATAACCGTTATACGGCTTGACTGACATGATCGATCATACGAATAGATGAATCGGTGTATAGTTAGCGGCCGGCTGTTAGGCCGACCGCCGGTGTTACACTTTTATACAATTTAGGCTGTTGCTTTGCGTTTGAGCAGCAGTACCATCAGCGCAGTTACGATTGTGCCAATAGCGATAGACAGTACATAGTAGCCCAGGTTATCAATCGCATTGGGGATAAACAGGACGAACACGCCGCCATGCGGTGCATGCAGTCCGCAGCCGAACAGCATGGACAGACCGCCTGCTACTGCCGAACCTACCATAAAAGAAGGAATAATGCGGATCGGATCGGCCGCTCCAAATGGAATCGCACCTTCGGTAATAAAAGATAGACCAAGTACAGAAGCAACCTTGCCGGCTTCACGCTCTTCTTTGGTAAAGCGGTTTCTGGCAATCAGTGTAGCCAGCCAGATTCCCAGCGGCGGTGTCATACCTGCCGCCATTACAGCTGCCATTGGTGTAAAGATCGAAGCACCCAGCAGACCTACTGCAAACGTATACGCTGTTTTGTTGAAAGGGCCACCCATATCAAGCGCCATCATGGCTCCGAGAATTGCGCCCAACAGTACAGCATTACCTGCGCCCATGTTAGTCAGCCATGCTGTCAGTTGCGCCAGAATCCACTGGATCGGTTCACCGATGACATATACCATCAGCAGGCCGATAATCAGAACAGACAATACCGGAACAATCAGAATCGGTTTGAGACCTTCAAAGTTTTTGGGCATTTTGATGTGTTTGATCAGCCAGTGTGCTACATAACCGGCAATGAAACCGGCGATAATACCACCGATAAAGCCTGCACCCATGTCTTTGGCAAGCACCCCGCCGACCAGACCCGGAGCGAGACCCGGCTTACCGGCGATTGAGAAGGAAATAAAACCGGACAGGATAACAACCATAAGTCCCATCGAAGCGCCGCCAATCGTAGACAATGCTGCTCCAAATGAACCTTCTACCTGGTCCACGCCGCCTTTGGTAAAAGCGAACAGGAAAGAAAATGCGATAATCAATCCACCCGCGATAACGAGTGGCAGCATATTGGATACGCCATTCATCAGGTGCTTATAGAACATGTTCTGCTGCTTGCCGCCGCCAATCGCCTCTTCTGCACGGGCAGGAGCCGCGTTACCACTTGCAGCTTCCATATTCAGTGCACGTGTGATCAATTCGCCCGGAATCTTGATCCCCTGCGCGACCGGTACACGTACTACTGGCTTGCCTGCGAAGCGTTCTTCATCTACATCGGTGTCTGCGGCCACGATGATCGCATGAGCTTCGGCAATCTCCTGGGCAGTCAGTCCATTTTCTACCCCTACGGCACCGCGAGTTTCTACTTTGATTTCGATATCCCGTTCTCTAGCCGCTTTGGCCAGTGATTCGGCGGCCATATACGTGTGGGCAATACCTGTCGGACAAGCGGTAACAGCCAGTAATTTTTTCATGTTCATATCCCCTTCTGTTCATATCAATCCTGGACACGTGGAACTTATTAATTAAACGCTTACAAAGCAGTTGTTACCCGATCACTTAGACAACAATCATATTGATCCCCAGCTTGCGAAGTTCAGTCACGACAGGTGCCGGTGCGCCTTCATCGGTAATGCAGTAATCAATATCCGTCAAATCTGCAAATTTGGCATAGGCGATACCGCCCAGTTTGCTGTGATCAGCCAGCAGAATGACCTGCTTGGCAATATGGATCATTTTACGCTTGATGGCCGCTTCTATCAGATTCGGCGTCGTAATGCCTTCCCGAAGATTCAGACCGTTGGTTGCCATAAAAGCTTTGTCCACCCTGACCATATCCAGCGCACGTTCTGCCATGGGTCCTACAAAAGCCTGTGTATCCGGCCTCAGCAACCCGCCGATAATCGACAATTCGATATTGCGGCAGTCTTTGAGTTCCCCCAGTACGATGACTGAATTGGTAATTACTCGAATCCCGGATCGGTGCCGCAATTCTCTTGCCAGCGGTAGCGTAGTTGTACCGGAATCCAGCAAAATGGTGTCTCCCTGGTTCACCATTTCGGCTGCTCTGCGAGCAATACGTTCTTTTTCTTCACGATAGGAATCTTCCTTGTCCATCATGTTCGGTTCAAAGTTTACACTTTGCAAGGAAACGGCTCCACCATGTGTTCTTTTCAGCAGTCTGGCATCTTCCAGTTCCTTGAGATCGCGCCGGACTGTTGAATCGGATACTTCAAAAGCTTCCCCCAGCTCCTGCACGGATGCACGATGATTTTGACGCAAGTATTCAACTATTTTATGCTTTCGTTCTTCTTCAAAAAGCACCGGGACATCACCGCCTGTCTGCTCGCTCCATCTATAATCATAACCCGTTGTATCGAGGGTGATCGTGATATGAATACTTGATGACTACTTTTGATTATTTGTGATCATCCTTGATTGATTATGATTATAATAGCGCTCTCATTACCTGTCAATAACATTATTTTTGTTTTTCAAATCGTGTGTTCAGACTGTTATTCGTATAGTCTATATCGTCCGGAGAAGCCTTTATATTTATAGGATTTGCGGCTGTCGAAAAGATTATTTTTAGCTGTTTGAATCATCAAACGGAAGCATTCAATCATAAACGGTCATGATTATATAACTTTTATAGAATTGAGCTCATTTTCATCAAAAATTTTTATAAAAAAGTTGAGATTGAGATGCTGATCTGCGTCAACTTCTTCAATTGAGTTGTTTATAGACTGTGCAGAAATAAAGCTGCTGGAACTTTTAGGAGTAAGTAGCGTCTAAATAAGTGTATACGCTATCATGTTCAAGGAGGTCTTTTGATGAAACGTACTTCAAAGCAACCAGCTACCTATTCGAATAAACATCGATTTTCGCGCACCTTGACTATAATCGGGTTAACCTCCGCTTTGCTCGGCACCAGTATCATTACTTCTCCTTCTTCCCTGCTGCCTGCATCCTATGCCGAAGCAGCAAGCAGTTCGCAAGCCGAACATGCGCAAAAATCCTATAATTTATTTATACAACGTCTGCAAAAACCGGCTACTCTGGGATGGGCACGGGCAACACTTGTGAACCGGATCGATGAGTTCACACCCACACAGGCGACACTCGCTGTTCTCCAATTGGAGAACGCATACAATAACTATTGGACAACCGCCATGGATCAGATGATCAAGCCGAATCTTCAGCAGGCAATTGGCCAAATTTACAAACCGGGCATGACCATGCTCACTGCTTCTGGTCAGGTCAAAAAGCCGAAATATCAAATGGTTCTTCAGGATCTTGCTCATATGGGCTACAAGCTTGAGGCTACCGAGGGTACCTATTATCCAGTTGTTGATTACAAAAGCTTCCAGGTATTTAATCACTATATCCAACCAGACATTCGGGATTATATAAATATCATGGCTGCCGAAACCGAACAGCCGACCAGCGAGGATGCCGGAATTGTGATTGGCTGGGATGAACTGCTGAAACGGACGCTGGCGATGGAGACATTTCTAAATACGTATTCTTCCTCTAACCGCAGAACGCCTGTGCAGGAATTGTATGACCGCGAGAAAATGTATGTATTTCATGGAACAGACAATACTCCGCTGTTCGAATATGGTACGCTCACGATTGATCCCGAAGCAAAAAAAGCCTATCAAATAGTCCTCGACAGCAAAACCAATACCCAGATTCAAAACAGCCAAGTGCTGACTTATTTACAGAAATATCTGCAATTGATTGAACAGTCCAGCGGCAAAAAATCAACTGAAATCGTACAATTTTTGAAGCAATATTCTCTTTAATCTGCTTCATCATTTATTCATATCAAAGCAGACCGTGTCCCCGAATACCGGTGGAAACGGTCTGCTGTTTGATGATTGCAGGAATAGTCATGCTTTGGCGCAGTGCCTATGAATTATCGCTTACCTGTACATTCATAGCCTCATACTCGGTGAATGGATCTTCAATATCTATGCAGTGAGCCTCAACATCTCCAACATCTGCATACCGTATTGCCCGCGGATGGTTGAAGTCTCTTAATTGGCTCAATTCGCTTATCATAATTATGCGACAATATTGCTAACCCGTATTCTCTCAGAAGGCTTATAACCAGCAAACCTGCATTCAATTTATCATGGTGCTTTTCATTATTAATTCTTTATCTGACCGAATGGTATATGGTATTACATCTTATAGGCTAATTTAATAACTAATACAAAATAAAAAGAGCAGTAAAGTAAACTTTATTTCCTTTAAAAGATAAGTAGCATGAAATTAATATAAGATATATCAGGGATATAGCAACAAAATTAACGTATATTATTCTAGACTGTAACATTTATTTCTTTAAAATCTATTTCCACCTTGCTATATAAACATATTAAGATGCTTAAATTAACCTATTATGTAATAAAAATTGACAATAATGAAACCTGTGTTAAGCTTAAAATAGTCATACACGTACAAACATATTTATTCATATATTAGATACGGCGGATTGGAACGATGATGTACATCTCTGAATCCGTCTTTTTTTATGGGCATTTTATTAACCGACTACCATTTTGCAACATATGCCAGGAGGCAACCTATTGAGTAATCTAATCGAACTAAGCACACGCACACATGAACAGAAATCCCAGAACAAAAACCTGAGAAAAGAAGGAAAAATCCCGGCGATCGTATACGGTAAAGAATTTGGCAGTCGTTCTGTGAGTGTTGGCGAAAAAGCTCTGCTGCTTGCGATCAAGGAAAATGGACATGCTATTCTGAACGCCAGTATTCCTGAGATTGGCAACAAACCAGTTGTCATTCAGAATATCCAGCGGGATGCTTTGACTAATAAAATTATCCATATTGACTTCCATCAGTTGAATATGAATGCTGCCATGGATTCTATGGTTACTATTCATTTCGTCGGCGAACCAGCAGGCGTCAAAGCCGGCGGAAGTCTGCAAACGGAATTGTATGAAATCGAAACGCGTTGCATGCCCGACAAACTTCTTAGCGCCTTTGAAGTGGACATCAGTGGTATGGAGATTGGTGATAGCTTGCTCGTATCCGATCTGCAGCTTCATGAAGGCGTGGAGGTTCTATCTGAGCCTACAGCCGTTATGATTCGTGTAGCTCCACAGGTACAGGCAACTGAAGAAACGACCGAAGAGCCTACGGCATAATGCGATTATCTATCTGCTAATCAGCTTTGCATAAACAAGCACCTCCCATTATTCTCTATCGTGTCTGACAAGAGAATTCGGGAAGTGCTTGTTTTTTTGTCGTACATCGGTATGTTCAGCAGCATATAAGGCATACATTATGGCAGAATCGAAAGGTATACACTATAACAGAATCGAGACGATTTATTTTATATTCTATTCAAGATCTGCTACTGGTGTCTGCACATCTTCATTAACAATCCCAATCATAAATCCGTCATAACCCTTGCTGCCTAGCGTCTGTATAGCTGTAGCGGTAATACGCGGTTCGTCTGCCAGCATATCATAAAATGTCCGTACCCCTTTGATACGCGGATCACTGCTGTGACGGTTGATAATTTCTCCTTCACGAATCACATTGTCGCTAAAAATAACTGTACCCCGCCGGGAAAAGTGCAGTGCCCATTTCAGATAATGGGGATTATTCGGTTTGTCCGCATCGATGAAAATAAAATCAAACGGCTCTACCTGTTCCTCCTCCAGCCAGGCCAGCTGCTCCAGCGCATCTCCCTGTCTCAGCTCGATCTGCGGGGTAACACCGGCAAGCTCAAAATTGGCCCGCGCTGTATCGGCATGATGCTGATCCAGTTCCAGGGTGACAATTCTACCGTCTGTCGGCAGTGCACGCGCCATCCAGATCGTGCTGTACCCACCCAGTGTGCCAATCTCCAGTATACGACGTGCGCCGGACATGCGAATCAGTAGCTGCAAAAACTGACCCTGAACCGGAGACACATCAAATGGCGGCAAATCTGCCTGATGATTATTGTCCAGTACCTCCTGCATCACCGGATCGGTGGGAATCAATTTCTGCTCTACATAATGGTCTACTTCGCTCCACTGTTGTTCATGATCTGTCGAATATCCAATACTCATAATAATCGCTCCCTTATACTGTTATGATCGAGATCAGTAGTCCGGACAGTCTTCCGATCATTTTTCCTGCCATGCTTCTGATCTCTACTATCAGCATAACGCTTGTAAAATGATAAATATAATATATCTTTATCGACTATTCATACATATAGGTTATGATTAATAGATCACCGACTGTAGTTGTACTCAATAATTGTCTTCCAATGAAAGGAGTATCTCCAATGAATCTGCATGCACTTCGTTTATTCCATACTATCGCAGCTACCGGTAATGTGACCCGCGCTGCTGAGCAGCTCAATATTAGTCAGCCTGCAATTACCGTTCAGATTAAAAAGCTGGAAAAAGAACTCCGCCTTCAGCTGCTGCAGCCGATGGGTCGCGGAATTACTCTAACAGCTGCCGGAAAAGATATTGCCAGTATGGCGGCGCGGCTGTTTGCAGTGGAGCAGCAGATCGAGCAGTTTTGCGAGCAGTACGAACAGGGGACCACCGGACAGATTACTCTGGCAGCGACTTATCTGCCCTCGCACTTTCTGCTGCCGGGCTGGCTGTCCCGTTTCAAACGGCAGTATGAAGATGTAGAATTGACCATTCATACGACCAACTCGGCCGATGCCCTGCATATGCTGACCCATGTGCAGGTTGATCTGGCGATCTACGGCGGTGTACCGGAACGTGTCAATGAATGGATTGATATGGAGGAGCTTTTTCGGGATGAGCTGTGGTTTGTCGTGGCACCGGATCATCCGTTTGCCGATCGGCATATTTCACTGGCCGAGATGATGCAGCAGTCTTTTGTGATGCGGGAGCAGGGCAGCTCTACACGTGAGCGTCTGCTGTCCCTGTGCCGCACCTATAATCTTCCAGCACCACGTATTACACTGCAGTTCAATGGACTACATGAAGCGATTGAAGCGGTTATTGCCGGGTATGGAGCCAATTTTGTCTCTTCCGTGATTGTGCGGGAGAGAGTCAAACGCGGCGAACTATGCCGTGTATATGTAGATGACGTTCAACTATATAATACGATTGCTGTCTGCACACGCAGTCAGGAGCCGCTTTCTGCGGCAGCCCGCCATTTTATCGAACTGGTTCGGGAACATCCTTTTTAAAAATGAATTAAAAAAATCTCCCGTACACCGATATCCAGTTGGATAAAAGGTGTCGGGAGATTTTCATTTTTGATTATTATGCAGCTGTTTTTTTGGTTTCAGCTACTTTTTGCTGTACTGATTTTTTCCAGATACCCAGCACCAGTGCAGAGATCACAGCACCGATAATAACTGCCAGCAGGAATAGCATTGCAGCTACGAGGTTGCTGCCGCTTCCGTTGTTCGCGAGAGCAGCTACAAAAATACCGCCGTGTGGAGCTGGCAGATTGATGTGCCAGAACTGCGTCAGACCACCTGCTACAGCAGAACCAATAATACATGAAGTCAGTACACGCAGCGGATCAGCTGCTGCGAATGGAATCGCACCTTCGGTGATGAAGGACAGACCGAGTACATAGTTGGTTACACCGGACTTGCGTTCTTGTTCAGTAAATTTGTTTTTGAAGAAAGTAGTCGACAATGCGATTGCCAGTGGAGGTACCATACCACCTGCCATAACAGCAGCCATCATCAGACCATTTGTATTGCCACTGGAAGTAAATACACCGATCGCAAACGCATAGGCTGCCTTATTGAAAGGACCACCCATATCGATCGACATCATGCCGCCCAGGATCAGACCGAGAATAATTGCATTACCGGTTCCCAGGTTGTTCAGTACATCTACGAGCCATGTGTTAATCCCGCCGAAGATCGGATCGAATAGATAGAACATAATTGTACCGGTAATCAACAGACCGAGTACAGGATATAGAAGAATCGGTTTTAATCCGTCAATCGCTTTGGGTAGACCGGCCAGCAGCTTGCGCAGACCAATAACTACATAACCAGCCAGGAAACCGGCTGCCAGACCACCAAGGAAACCGGCGTTGGAGTGAACAGCCATCAGACCGCCAACCATACCAGGCATCAGTGCCGGACGATCACCAATACTCATTGCAATAAAACCGGCCAGGATCGGAATCAGGAAGAAGAATGCACCTTCTCCACCACCGATTGTCTGCAGCAGTTGGAAGAGAGGATTGTTCTCACCGGCTGTCTGCTCGATCAGGAACGAGATCGCCAGCAGAATACCGCCACCGACAACGAACGGCAGCATGTGGGAGATACCATTCATCAGATCTTTGTAGATTTTGCTGCCTACACTTGTTTTCTCCTGGGATGCTCCTGCTTCACCCGACGACTTGCCACCCGAGCTACGATATGTTGGAGCATCTCCTTTCATCGCTTTGGTAATCAGTTCTTCGGTTTTACGAATACCGTCGCTTACTGGTCTTTGCAGTACCGGTTTACCGTCAAAGCGGTCCATCTCGACCTTCTTGTCGGCTGCCACGATAACACCACTCGCGCGGCGAATTTCGTCTTCGGTCAGTACATTTTGTGCACCTTCGGAACCGTTGGTTTCGACGCGTATTTCCACGCCCATTTCCTGGGCTTTTTTGATTAGTGCATCTTCTGCCATAAAGGTATGCGCAATACCGGTAGGACATGCCGTAACCGCTACGACGAACGGCTGGCTTGCTGCATTGCCTGTCAGCATCTCATTAGCCTGCTGTTCGCGTGTGTTTTCTTTTTGCTGTTCATTGGCCTTGGCTGCTTCTGCTTCCCTGGCTGCTTTGGCTGCCTTTTTCGCTTCTTCCTTGGCATCGGCTTCTGCCTGCTTTTGATCAAACAGGGCAGCGACTTCATCCGGTGTCTGGGTGTTCATCAACAATGCTATGAAATCGCTATCAATGAGCAGCTTGGACAATGCTGCGAGTGTACGCAGATGGGTATTCGCTGCACCTTCCGGAGCTGCAATCATAAAGAACAGATGAGCCGGTTCGCCATCCAGTGATTCGTAATCAACACCTCGTGGACTTTTGGCAAAAACAACTGTTGGTTCGTTTACTGCTTTGGTCTTTGCATGCGGCATTGCGATTCCGCCGCCGATACCGGTGCTGGACTCGCCTTCACGTTTCAGGATCATTTCTTTGAACAGGATCGGATCGTTAATGCGACCGCTGGAAGTCAGGCTGGCGATCAGCTCGTCAATTGCCGCTTCCTTCGTTACCGCCTGAAGGTCCATGATCATGACCTCTTTGATCATCAGGTCTGTAATTCTCATTGTGTGCACTCCCTTAATGTCAATCATCCTCTGCCGCTGTACAGGCGGCGGAAGATGTTAATTTGGATATACTTTTAGACGTTGTTAATGCTTACCTGTGGCAGCAGTTCATCAATCTTGGCACGATCGGCCAGATCATCGGAGAATGCTGTTGCACTGCCCGACGCTACTCCCGTACGGAAAGCTTCCAGCGGATCACCGTTCAGCACGAGTGTACCAACAAATCCGCCGATCATGGAATCTCCTGCACCGACCGAGTTTTTCACCTGTCCTTTTGGAACATTGGCATGGTAGACTTCCTCAGCTGTGATAAACAGAGCACCCTCGCCTGCCATAGAAATCAGGACGTTTTTGGCGCCTGCTTCGAGCAGCTTGCGTCCGTAAGTCACGATCTCTTCGCGTGTGCTGATGGTTACGCCAAACAGCTCGGCCAGCTCATGATGATTCGGTTTTACGAGCAAAGGACCATGTGGCAGAGCTTCCAGCAGCGCTTTGCCTGTCGTATCAATAACAAATTCCGCGCCAGCCTGGTGACACACTTCGATCAGTCGATCATAGAAATCGCTACCAAGTGAAGGCGGCACGCTGCCGGACAGTACGAGTACATCGCCTTTGGTCAGACTGGATAATTTGCTGACCAGCTGATCAGCTTCTGCTGCTGTAATAGCGGGACCCAGACCGTTGATCTCGGTTTCATCGCCGTGCTTGAGCTTCACATTGATCCGTGTATCATCGGCAATCGTCACGAAGTCCGTTTTGATAGAATCCTGCTGCAGCTTGTCTTCAATATAACGGCCGGTGAATCCGCCCAGGAATCCGATTGCCGTATTGTCCGCACCTAATTGGTTCAGGATACGGGATACATTGATTCCTTTGCCGCCGGGAAGCTTCAGATCGCGCTTCATCCGGTTCAAATCGCCGAGCTTGAGTTCATCCACTTCCACGATGTAATCGATAGAAGGGTTAAGTGTCACTGTGTATATCATAGTCATCCCTCGATTATTTTAGTTTTATTCATAATGGTCGGACGCGAATGTTCCGGCACCGATTCGGTTATCAGTACGGCATCGTCCAGATCCAGCAGCTTGGCAAATGTAACTTCGCCAATCTTGCTGGAGTCGGCCAGCACATAGGTGTGAGCGGCCAGTTCATGAGCACGTCGCTTGATCATCGCTTCCTCCGGATCAGGCGTTGTGTAGCCCATATCCGCGTCTACTCCGTTCGCTCCCAGAAAACATTTGTCGAACCGGAAGTTATCTATATTTTGCAAAGCCATACTGCCGATGACTGCCTTGGTATGAATCTTCATCATACCGCCGAGCAGATAACTGCGAATCCGCTTGCTGACAAGCGCTTCGACGTGAGACAGACCGTTAGTTACCACTGTCACATCCTTGGCTTCAATATAAGGGATCATCGCCAGGGTCGTAGTTCCTGCATCCAGATAGACACATTCGCCATCCTCAATCTCGCGAGCAGCCAACCGGGCAATTATACTCTTTTCGTGAACGTTTGTGAATGTTTTTTCTTCCATGCCGGGTTCCTGCGTTTTTTGGTTCAGCAGTGTGGCGCCCCCATGGATACGCTTGAGCAGCTGGCGTCCTTCCAGGTCAATCAAATCGCGTCGTATCGTTGATTCCGAAGCTCCAAGTACATCAACAAGCTCCTGCAATTTGACGATACCACGTTCCTGTAAGCGCTCTATAATCAGATTGTAGCGTTCCTCTGTAAGCATATTCATTCCTCCAACTGCTTTTAATACTACCATAAACCTGACAAAAAACAATCACTCTCCTTCAAAATAGTTCAAAAAGTTTCATACTTCGACGTTTTTCGTTCACAATTTTGAACACGAGGAAAAAACTTACACATTACGATCTATTTATCGGCATTTTCTGCCGCAATATATAGCTTTATATCCCCAAAAAAGCCAACGGCAGCAGCCGTCAGCTTTTGGATTCTATAACGTAAAATGATCCGGTTAGACTATTTCTCATGCACACTGGCAAGAGAATCATACACGAGTGGACCGAATAATCCACCTATCGTTTGCTCCCCACTTGGATCAAGCGGCTGATGCATACGGAAAATAAAGCCCTGCTCTCCTTTTGGCTCCCATACGACAAAGTTTTGCAGCAACTTCTCGTTTCCTGCTTGCAGGAACAGACGTGCATCGGTTAACGGCTCCCCTATGGTATCGCCGCTGTATTCCTTCACTTCACTTGTTGCAGCCAGCTCTTTTTTGCCTTGTTGGCGCAGTTCATCCAGATTAAAGTCCGCTGGTAGCGGCTCAATTTCGGCATAGTACTCGGGATTCGATTTCATAAATAGTCGATTGTTTTTCAGCTGCAATTCCTCATAGACATACAGCGAGTACCCTTCACCTTCTGTCAATACCGCGCGATGCTTGCTCAATTCGCCATTGATCAACATTTCATTGGTCTGGGTAGGTGGACGATCGGCAGAGGCGGCTTCACTGTTGTCCTGCTGGACAGCGATGCCGGCCTCCCCGGATTTTTCTCCGCTGCTGTTACCAGCTTCTTCTCCCGAAGCTGCAGGATTGGCTGTTCCGGAATTGGCTGCCGGAGATACAGGAGTTGGCACGGGCTCCTGGTTACTGCATCCAGTGAGTACTGTACCCAGCAGAATCGTAGATAGTCCTATCGTATACAAATGATTCATGTTCATATTCATTTCCTCCTTGGTATGGTATTCCTGAATATAGATGGATCCATATGCAGACAGGTGCTTATAAAGAAAGACAGTCTATGGCAGTAAAATGTTGCTTCTTTTACAATTTTTGAACTATTTTGATAATAAGCAGACAAGAGAAATAATATTCACACCAAAAAGGCATACCCGAAGATATGCCTTGATGTTCGATAGATAGGGTTACTCCCAGTCTCATGATTCAATTTGTAAACAGGTTGATTTTAACCGAATAATGTCCAGATTATCGATCCTGTCCCTGATAACGGAAGTGGCTGAAATCTGCATAGCTTCCCCGGTATTGATACATATCATGAGCAGCAATACCTACAAAATTGCCTGTAAATCCGCCGGACAGAAAACTTATATTTTCTGGTTCATACAGGGTCTGCCAGTCCGTATGGTCGCTCGCCGTACCGGTATAATAGTAGAATTGCGCCTGTGTCTCATGGACTTCTACGGCCAAATGAACCAGACCCTGATCAGGGATATCAATATATCCGGGAATCAGGCTAAATTGATCGGCGGCGCACTTCATCAGACGAATTACCCTGCGGTTGTCTTCACGGCTGATATAAGCATAGAGATAATTATCTTCATTCAGATACAATAGCAGTCCGGCCATTTGCAAATACTGCTGTGGATTATAATCAAGCGCTGTTTCTGCACGGAAATGCTTGTCCTGCTGGCGCAGTGCAAGCAGATGATGATGGAACAGAGTCTGCACCGATTCCCCGGCTGTCAACCGCAGATAGCCAGGTCTTGCCTTTAGGGAGCACCAGCTCTCATCTGCCAAAATACGAAGGGTGTTCCATTCGGGCCGCAGCTGTCCGGCAGCAAAGGAATCTTCAAACGTCCAATACGATGGCTCTGCAGCATCGTCACCAGAGCCAAAAGATGATACCAAGCCGCTATCTGGTTGGAGCGGAGCGGTGGCATCTGCTGATTGCTTCGTCTGGTAACTGCGCGGAGCCGCAACTTGTAGATGTGGCAAATGACCACCACCGGCTAATCGCAGCCAGCCCTGTTCATCCCAGTACACCTGCTGGAGTGCAGTCTCCCTGCCCAGAATCGCATATTGCCCTTCCAGCGGCCGGGTACACAGATGAGCCATATACCACTCCCCATCCGGCGTTTCGACCAGACTGCCATGGCCGGCACACTGCAGCGGCCAGTCAGGATGACTGCTGGAAGTCATCATCGGATTATGCGGGTCTACTTCGTACGTACCGAGTAGTTCCCGTGAACGCGCCACCGTCACCGAATGTCCGCTGCCGGTCCCGCCTTCGGCAGTGATCAGATAGTAGTAGCCGTCTTTTTTATAGATATGTGGAGCTTCTGTTTTCTTGAGCGCAGTACAATCGAACAGCTTGAACGACTCGCCGATCAGCATGCCCTGCTGATGATCGTATTCCTGAATAACGATACCGCTGGATTTATTACCCTCGGTAATCCGGTAATCCCACAACGCATTGAGCAGCCATTTCCGTCCATCCTCATCATGGAACAGGGAAGGGTCAAAGCCGCTGCTGTTGAGATATATCGGCTCGGACCAGGGACCACGAATATCGGATGCTGTAATCAGATAGTTATGATCATCTTTAAAAGGACGCTTGGTGCTTTTCACATCGGTGTACAGCAGGTAAAACAGATCGTCATGATAACTGAGCTGGGGCGCCCAGATGCTGCAGTTTTTAGGATTGCCTCTCAGATCCACCTGGTCAGTCAGCACATCCGTACAGTATGCCCATTCCACCAGGTCACTTGATTCATATACTCTCACCCCGGGCATCCATTCAAAGGAAGAAACTACAATATAATATATCTCCCCTACCCGCAAAATACATGGATCGGGATTGAATCCGCGCAGAATCGGGTTGGTAATCATCTGCTGAGCGGTTTCCGTAATCATCGTGTCTGCTGCTTTCATAACGCACTTCCTTTCTGATTCCAGAGATTTCAGAAATTCTAGAAATTCCAGAAATGATCTCCGGCGAATATCTTTTCCCTCGTCCACTCGGCTGATCCTCTCGCCAGACAATCTGACCATGGTACCCGATGCTTACGCAGCTCCTCTGCATGCAGTCGATCATATTCCTGATAGGTTACTGTCTTTTCATTGGCTGGCTGGTCCCAGTTATGCCAGCCAGCCGGATGAATATGATCGTCCAGACGACACTCTACCAGCATCGTACGTGCATATTCACGCCATGGACGCCCCAGATAGACAGAAGCAATATCAGGATCACCTGTTAGATAACAGCGGTACAGAACATATCCATAAGACTGACCCTGCGGTGTAGAAGCTGCCGTAATATAGGTAGATCGATTGCGATAATGACGCAGACTGTGAATCTGGCACTGATCAAAATAGGCTGTCGCTCCGCCGAATATAAAATCGACCGTACCTTCGATATAACAATGCTCGTACAATTGTCGATACTGGCTGTGATGCTCCCGGATCGGAATGCCACCGAATACCGCACGCTCCCGAGGCCGGGGTGGCAGCGGCCCGGTGAATAATGTATCCTGATGCCCGCGCAGCGTACATCCACGAAATACCGCGCGATCGCAATGTGCATAAACGGCTACCGCCTGTCCAATACCTTCGCCCTGTCCGGCAGAATTGATGATCGTCAGATTCTCCAGCAGCAGATTGCTTCCACCCAAAAAGACGGTCGGCGTCGCAAAAGTACCGATCGGCGCTCCCTGTTCATCTTTTTCCATAGCATGGCGGGCTGCTGTAATCTCCACCGTGCCGAGTCCGACAATGCGCAGATTGGAGCGATAGATCCGTACCGACTCCTCATAGATTCCTTCCAGAATACGGATCGTATCCATCGGTGGTATCATTGTTGGGTCTTGCTGAGATACAGGCTTTCTGCTTTTTCCATTTTTTGCTGCAAGGTTTTCCATATCAGCTGCACCAGGTACCCCCGGTATAGCAGCAGAACGACCGGTTTCCTGTAAAAGATACTCTGCTGCCTGGTGCTGTACATCCTTTTCCGGATTATCACCGGTCTCCAGTGCATCTACCGCCGCTTGGATCGTAGAATAATCGCAAAATGGATATCGGCCGACCAGAATTTCCATGGCTGTTCCTTTCTGTACCGGTGTGAATAGTGATACTGTACATGTATTTAATAGCTGTTTGCTTTGGCATTATTAGATGGGTAGCAAGGGGGGATCATGCTTGACTGTATGGCTGTAATTGGTAATCCATATTGTGTAGTTGGTAGTTAGCAGTTAGCGATCCTGCTATATGCACTTTGAAATGGATACTGTTTTATAAATACTTTTGCAGAAATGTCATCCAGACAGCCCGCATCTCGGCTGTCTCCATATGACCGCCGCTGCCAATAAAAGGTACCCAGTGTTCGGAGTGTCCAGCCTGTTCATATACCTGCTGCAGTCCGCTCGCCAGATGCTTCACTCCATCAATTGGACACAGGCGATCATTGCGGCCGACCAGACTGATGCGTGGACGCGGTGCAATCCATTCCTGTATATCAAGCGTACTATAGTGCTTTAGCAGACCGGGTACATAGGAGTAAAAGCCATGATGGTCGAGTCCGCGCCGATCTATCAATGTATGGGCATCCACCTGACCGCAAATATCGACTGTGACCGTGATACGTTCATCCAGCGCAGCCAGCCACCAGGCCATTAATCCGCCCATCGACATACCTATCGTGCCAATACGTGAAGCATCGATATCGGGTCGACTGCACATATAATCCAGCAGTCTACGGTTGTCATGGAGCATCATGCCCCATAGCACCTGCCCGTTCCAGAGCATTTCCTTGACCGTCTCGCTCTCGGTTCGGCCGCCGCGTTCGTTAAAGCACCACATATCAATACAACAGGCAGCATAGCCCATCCCGGTCAGAACTTCGGCAAAAGAAGGCTGCTGCAAATACGGACTGCTGCGCAGAAATTCGCGTTTGCCATTGGTATAATCGCCGCCATGCGAATGATTGAACACGACCAATGGAAAAGGCCCCTCCCCTGAGGAAGGAACCGCCACGTACGCTGGTACCTTTTCCATTCCGTTGAGATCCAGCAGCAGGGTCTCCAGATGGTAGCCATCCCGTTCTTCCTGCCATAGCAGCTCGCTGTCCAGCGTATACTGCTCTGGCAGATCGCCCAGCAGGGCTAACAGCTGATCCTTGCTTTTCATGCTACAGCCCTCCCGCCGTCACTTCGGTCGTCACCTGCTGCACCAGCTGCTCCGGCTTGGCCGTATTGCGGGAACAACAGTCTTTGATCTCTACCTTTTCGCCATTTTCGATATAAAAGGCAGGCCCTTCGTGATTCTCGATCGTTACCTGCTGAAAACGGATATCGCGGACATTATCCAGATAAAAGCCCCGGTTGTTCATTTCTTCGATGCCTGCCATCATGGCCGGACGACCCGGTGTAGCATTCTCGGCCATTGAGATATCTATATGGGAAAAAGTAATCTCCGATATGTACTGCTCTGCGAGTCCGTATAAAAATCCAGCCGCTGCATGTACGCGGCGAGCAGTAATATCGGCAAAATGAATACGGCGGAAGCTCGGGGTCTCTTCGGTGACAGGATAGGGATTTTTGTCCCATACATATTTGTCCTTGCCGCGCGGACCGCAGAAATAATACAGATTCATAATAAATGGACAGATTACATCTTCCATCACGATATTGCTAATCCGGATATCTTCGACCGTGCCACCGCGTCCGCGTCTTGATTTGAGACGAATACCGCGGTCGGTCTGCTTGAAAATACAGTTGCTGATGACCACATTGCGGATATCACCGCTCATCTCGCTGCCAATTACGACACCGCCATGGCCGTGCATCATTGTACAATTGGTAACCGTAATATTCTCGCAGGGAATACGCTCTGCCGCATCCTCTGTGCCCGACTTGATCGTTACACAATCATCGCCTACATCGATATGGCAGTTGCTGATCCGTACATTGGAACAGGATTCGGGGTTAATGCCGTCCGTATTGGGTGAATCCGCCGGATTATGGATAGACAGATTATCAATCGTTACATTGGAACAGCAGATCGGATTGACTGTCCAGCTGGGCGAATCCTGCAGCCGTATATCCCGGATCGTCAGCCGCTGGCAATGATCGAAGCTGATCAGCTTGGGACGCGGATAGTACAGTTGCTCGGGAGACTGACGGAATAGATCCCACCAGACCTGACCGTTACCAAGCAGCAGTCCGCTGCCGGTAATCGATACATTTTCCAGATGTTCGCCATAGATGCAGGAGCTATAGACTTCCCTGCTGGCTCCCTCCCACCGGGAGTGTACCACCGGATAATCAGCCGGGTCAGTGCTAAAGGATAGCACCGCTCCCGGACTAATATGCAGTTCAATATGGCTTTTCATCCGGATCGCTCCGGTCCGATAAACACCTGCAGGTACATGCACGGTTCCGCCGCCATCCCGGCTGGCTGCTTCGATTGCAGCCGCAATAGCGCCTGTCGACATTTCCACGGAATCCCGGGAAGCTCCATAGTCTGCTATATTATAGACGGACATCGGCTGTACCTCCGCTAATACGTGCTGCAGGATTCTCCTTTTGCCCGAGCAGCTCATATTCAGTGCAGGCTTGCAGGAACGCGCCCAAGCCTTTTTGATCATTGGTCACAATCGGTTCACTAATATAGTAGGCAAAGCTGCCATCCCGCTGATCGGCACCACCGAGACCGGCTACCTGACAGTTTTTGTTCAGATTGACCCAGCCTTCCTTGGTCGTCAGTACAAATTCGTCGATCATGCCGCTATAGGCCGTATCCAGTGTAGACTGCCATTCAGCGGCTAGTACACCGAGCCGGATTCCTTTAGCCATGGCATACGCGATCATTGCGGTAGCCGAGGCTTCCCGGTAATTGCCTTTGCGCTCCGGCTTATCGACGATCTGATACCAGACCCCACTATCCGGGTCCTGATGATGTCGCAGCGCGGTCAGCGTATCGTTCAAAATACGGCTCAATTCTAAGTAGTCTGCATGGGAAGAAGGCAGAAGCTCCAGCACATCCACCAGCGCCATACAGAACCAGCCCAGTGAACGCCCCCAGAAGTGCGGCGATAATCCGGTCTCCGGATCACACCATGGCTGTACCTTTTGCTCATCCCAGGCATGATAGAGTAGTCCTGTCTTCGCATCACGAGTATGACGTTCGCACAGGATAAACTGGCGGGTCACATCGTCGATTCCCTGGCTGTTTTCGAAGTTCTGTAGGTATTCCAGATAGAACGGCGAGCCCATATACAATCCATCCAGCCAGATCTGGTACGGATAAATCTGCTTGTGCCAGAACACCCCTTCCGATGTACGCGGATGATTGTTCAGCTGTTCGCGCAGCAGATCGGCTGCCAGACGATACTTTTCCTCTCCGGTTTCCCGGTACAGCAGGAACAGAAGCTTGCCGTTATTGATATGATCGATATTGTATTCATCCTGACGGTAGCCCATAATGCTGCCATCCTCCTGAATAAAATGATCCATATTGTCGCGGATAAATTGCAGATAGACTGAATCGCCGGTCTGCTGCCAGAGCAGCTGGAACCCTTTGAGAATAACGCCATAATCATAAGACCACTTTTCACGATGCCCCCGGTCTTCATACAGCCGGGGAGTTCTCTCCATAATCGAGCTGGCAGTGCGTATCGCCCATTGAGTAGTATTCATCCTGACCTCCATCAATTTGTGTGTCGTTTAGGATTGAGTGGCTTTGTACGATGCTTCGTATTCGGAAATAATGCTGCTGCCGCCGGCGCTTTTCCAGCTCTCGATCGCCTGATTGAATCCGTTGGCATCGATTTCACCGAGAATATATTTGTAAGTCGCATCGGTAATCATTTTTTGCAGCTCGGAGCCCTGGGTATTGTACGTCTCGGATTCCAGTGCATAGGCTGGATTCAATACGGCATAGTTGGCATTGTCAGCAATCATTTTGTCGGCCATTTGCTTGAGCGGGTCGGCATCATGAATTTTGAACCCGCTTTCTTTTGGACGGCTGGCTGCAAAAGGCTGCACTTCCTGCTGCCACAGATCGGTATTCGTAATTGTCGCTGCATCTTTGTCATCTACTGTATAATGCGTGCCTTTGATACCGTAGGTCATCAGTGCATAGGAGTCTTCATCTAGCAGATCATTCACAAATTTCAGGATACGCTTCAGCTCGGCTTCATCCTTCACTTCGGAGCGTGGGAAGGATAACAGACCGCCAATACCGTTATTCGCTGCCCAGATCGCACGGTCGCTTTCGTTGCCCGTAGAGGTAATATCGTTAGCCATCACCAGTTCCATTTTGTCCTGTACGCCTTTGGACATGTTGAGCAGGTTTTTGCTGTCAAACAGTGCGCCTACATAGATACCTGCCTTGCCCTGGGCGAACTTTTGCTGTTGATCCGTTTTGGCAGTAACAGCAAAATCTTTGTTGATATAGCCTTTGTCATACAGATCCTTCATATAATTCATGGTTTTCATGTAACCTTCGGTCATGAATTCCGGTGTCATCTTGCCGTCTTCACTCACCTGCCAGTTATTCGGTGTGCCAAAGTAGGAACTGAGTGTTTTGAACGCACCGTATACCAGATCATTCCGGTCTACAAATCCGGTTGTATCATCCACACCATTGCCATCCGGGTCTTTTTCGGTAAATGCTTTCGCAACTTCCATCAGCTCATCTGTGGTTTTGGGTACTTCTAGACCGAGCTTGTCCAGCCAGTCTTTGCGCAGGGTAACACCGTTACGTGCCAGATCTTTTTGGAAAGGAACCCCGTACAGCTTGCCGCCAATCGAAGCCGATTTGATCGTTTCCGGCGGAATTTTGGCCAGATTCGGATAATCCTTGAGATAAGGCTCTACTTCCCAGAACATGCCGGATTTGAGCGCATTACGTACGGAGGAATTGTCCAGCAAGGTCAACGTTACGATATCGGCCAATGAATCGGATGCCAGCGCGGTATTGATCCGCTCTTCCTTGGAGGCATCGGGAATCCAGGAGAACGTAATATCGCTGTTCGTTTTCTCCTCCAGCTTGTTTAGTACCGTATCGGTTGGCGGTGAAGCGGTATGCAGAATATTGAGCCAGCTGATTTCGGCTTTGGAATTGGCATCATATACGCCGGACGAAGCATTCTCCCCGCCGCAGGCAGTCAGTATAATCGCACTGCTCACCACGACTGCGGCTACTTTTTTGATCGCGATCATTTGGCTTTTTCTCATTCCATTATTCCCCTCTCTTATGGTCCCACGTTAATGTGATACATCATTGCAAGTCGTAACCGACATCAATAGACGCCATCTTCCCCGAATTTCTTGGCGAGCTTGTTGGCCATCATAATCAGAACGAGTCCTACCAATCCTTTGAACAACCCGACAGCGGTACTAAAGCTCAGCTGCCCATTTTTCAGACCTGCTGTATAAATATAAGTATCAAAAATCTCGGCTACTTCACGGTTAAGTGAATTCAGCAGCAGATACATATGTTCAAATCCCAGATCCAGTGTCGTACCGATCTTGAGGATCAGCAGGGTAATAATGACCGGACGAATCGCCGGCAGGGTGACATGCCATGTTTTGCGCAGGCGGCCTGCACCATCCATCTCTGCCGCTTCATACAGCTGGGTATCCACAACGGTTATCGCTGCCAGATAGATAATGGTAGACCAGCCCAACTCTTTCCAGATGATCTGCGCCATGTACATCGTACGCAGCCATTCCGGCGAGGTCAGAAAGCTGATTTTTTGGAAACCGAGGGCAGCGAGCATTTCATTGATCACTCCGCCATCCACGGTCAGGAATACATAGGTAATGGATACGATAATAACCCAGGACATAAAGTGAGGAATATAGATAATCGTCTGAATCGCATTTTTGAAATAACGGTGCCGGACTTCATTGAGCATCAGCGCCAGAATAATCGGCATCGGAAAAAAGATAACAATATTCAGCGCGAACAAAATCAGTGTATTACTCAGCAGCATAAAAAAGGTCGGCTCTGTAAACAGGCGGATAAAATGCTTGAATCCTACCCACGGACTGTCTGCTATTCCGAGATACGGCTGGTAATCCTGAAAAGAAATAATCAGACCGCCCATCGGTAGATACTTGAAAATAACAAAATAAAGAAATCCCGGCAGAATCATTAAATAGAGAAATTTGTTACGAAGTATGCCATGCTGACCTTTGCGTTTGACGGCTTTTTGGGTGCCTTCAATCTTTAGTGCGGCAGCATCGGATACTTTCATTGGATTAGACATCTTCACCGGATCACCAGCCTCCTTAATGGACATTCACGTTACGCCCTTTACACTAAAGCAAGTCAGGCATTCCGTATATAATCATCAGTTGATAGCGTTTGCAATTACCTATTGTATAAGGGATTATCTATTCCTCACCTCAGCTGATGATTATGTTGTGAGCTAATGATCATCAGGCATTTTGGCAGGTAATACGCCATGATCTCATCCCCGGATTATATACGGAACAAGCTGTCATTGGTACAGTTAGGGAGTACACGATTACTAAGGAGGTTATTATGCATGGAACAGTCCCTACGGAAAGATACTACAATAGGAAACAAAATTTTTACGATTGTAAATAACACTTTGTTGATCCTGATTGCACTTGCGTGTCTGCTGCCCTTTGTTAATGTTATTGCCAGCTCGTTCGCCTCTACCCAGGAAGTCGTCTCCAAGAAATTCATCCTGTTCCCTACTACATTCTCCCTGGATGCTTACCGGTATATATTGTCCACCCCTACCATATTCAAAGGACTGGGCGTATCGGTCGGTACGACGATTGTAGGTACGCTCGTCAGTATGGCACTGACCGCCTTTATGGCTTATGGATTATCACGTACCTATTTGTATGGAAGAAATGCAATCAACTTTATTATCGTATTCTCCATGCTGTTCAGTGGCGGAATGATTCCGACCTTCCTGATTGTCAAAGGGGTCGGTCTGATTGATTCCTACTGGTCCTTGATCCTGCCAGTTGCGATCAATGCATTCAACCTGATCATTATGCGCAACTTTTTCCAGGCACTGCCGGATAGTCTGGAAGAATCCGCCAAGATTGATGGCTGCAATGACTTTGGTGTCTTTTTCAAAATCATGCTGCCGCTGGCGCTGCCTTCTATTGCGACGATCTCCCTGTTCTATGGCGTGACCTACTGGAATACGTACATGAATGCGATTCTGTATCTCAACGATTCCAATAAATGGCCGATTCAGGTACTGCTGCGCCAGATCGTTATCGTCTCCAGCGGTATGCAGGCGGAAGGCAGTTCGGTCGATGTCATCCCACCGGCACAGACGATCAAAATGGCCGTTATCGTAGTCGCTACCGTACCGATGCTGATTGCTTATCCATTTGTACAAAAACATTTCACCAAAGGGGCACTGCTCGGTGCTGTCAAAGGCTAATGCAAACCGGAAGCGACGGAAATGTCGGCTTGCTTGTTGCCCTGTTCGTGAGGCGCTTATTTATATCCCTATCTTTTGGTAGATGTTGGTATAAAAAAGTGGTTCGTTAGCTTCGCAGCAAGCTCTGGCTTTATTTCATCATTTTCTTTTAGATCTCTTTTACCTCTCCAAACTTCTTATTCTAAAGACAGGCTCATAGAAAAAGTCTTATCTTCTGCAATGCAGAGCATAAGACTTTTGCTGGTCTGTACGATGTACTTATTTCCATAATGCAGGCAGTACTTTCAGGTGGCAGACTGTCCCTTTACCGGGAATCCATCAGATACTTTGTCTCATTTTGCGGTAGGTTCCGGGTGTTACCTGTTCCTTTTTACGGAACGAACGGATAAAGTTCTGTGGATTATGATACTGCAGACGCTCGGCGATTTCCTTGATCGTCTGATCCGTCTCGGTGAGCCAGCGTTTGGCCATCTCCAGTCGGTAGCTCATCAGGTAATCGCTGAACGTAATACCGTATTCCTTTTTGAAAATACTGCTCAGGTAATTGGGATTGTAATGCAGACGATCACCGATAATCTCCAGCGACAGTTCCTGATCGTATTCGGAGCGTACAATCTCGGCGATCGTCTCGGATAGACAGCGGAACTGCTCATTGGTCTTGTTCTTCATGCTGCGCACCATCGGGAAAATAACCTGTTCGATCAGAATACGTTCTATTTCCTCCGGATTACGGATACTAAGCAGGCGATGGTACAAAGCACGGTTATCGTGCGTTAACAGCACTTCCAGTCCAAGCAGCTGCTCCAGCTGGATCAGATTGTTTACCAGACGCACCAGCATAACTTCCAGATCCATAGAATTCCGGCTTTTTTTCATAAATTCGGCCATCAGCGGATACAGCGTCCGGGAGACTTGCTCTTCATCCCCAAGGCGAATCGCATCGAACAGCCTGGATTCCAGTTCTGTCGGATAATGTAGCAGCACCGGACCGGAGATCACATTGGAGATATCTTCGTAGAAAATGATCGATTCCTTGCCCAGATTCAGACGCTGGTGCAGCGCCTGCTTGCTCATCTCACAAGCTTCCTTGCTGCGCAACAGTGTGGAATAAGACTGGCTGATCCCGATGCTGATTGACAGCTTGAGGTATTCGCGCACGGTGCGAATCATCGCTTTGGCATAAGCCAGCATCTGCTTGCGCATCTCCTGTTCATTCACACCCGAGAAGATCAGAATCGTCGCCTGGGTATCGTCATTGAGAATAATCGGCAGCAGCCGCTGCTGCGGGGGAATCAGCTCCTCGGCGATTTTATTGATTGCCAGCAGCAGTACATCCTTGTCAGCCGCATCGCGCTTGCCCACATTGTCCAGCTGCGCCAGCATCGTAACATACTGTTGATCCTCCAGACTGGAATGACCAAGACGGTTCAGCTGGTGCTCCAGTTCATCGGCAGATACACGGTTGCGGAACAGATTCAGTACCAGCTGGGTCTCCAGCTGCGGCTGCTCCGCTTCGATCAGGCTCTCCAGACTCTGCTTCTCGGTCAGAATATGGTCTATAGATGACAATATCCATTCAATCTCGTTTTTGGCTGTCAGCTGGGCATCTCTTGGCAGGCTGCGTGTAATCTGCTGGATCGGCTTGGTAAAGTACACCGAAATGCCGTAAGCGACTACAATAATCAGCAGAATCAGCACCAGCTCGATCAGAATCAATCCATACTTGGTCGTCTGCAAGGCACTGGCAATTTCCTTTTGATCCAGGGTCGTCACATAAATCCAGTTGTTATATGGCGATTTGGCGTAGATCAGCTGCAGCTCGGATCCTTTATCCCGATCAAGAGTAAGCATTCCGGCGCTCTGATCCTGTCCGATCATGGATGGAATTTGGGCCAGCTGGTTGGTGCTGAGCAGCCCGGATGTTTTGCCGGTATTATACATGACACTGCCCTGCTTGTTCAGGATAAAGACAGGTGCATTATCTTCCGCACTCAGACTGCGATTTAGGGTCTCCAGAGAAATATCAGATAGCGCAATCGCCTGCTTTTGCTTGGAGAAGACAGGCAATGTGTTGACAAAGCGCAGCCCGGAGTCCGTTTTCACCCAGAATAGTCCCTGATCCTGATCGGCAATATATTCATCGTACAGCTTCTGCCGCTCCTCGGATGTGAGATGTGACAGGGTACCATTGGAAATCTGCCAGCTCTGATTGATGCTGATCAGGGAATACTCTGCTCCTTCCATTCCCATCGTGGCAATATAGTTCAGCTGGGTATTGACATCCCGATAGGCGATAAAGTCTTTTTCCGTAATCGGATGATTGACGACCTCGCTAAACGAGCTGGTTGTACTGTATGTATTGAAAGCGTATTCAATAGTGCGTATTTTTTGTTCCAGATTATTTCTCATTTGTGTAATATAGCTCTGCTTGCTGTTGGCTACACTATCAATCACCGATTGCACGGTATTGAAGTAGATATATATGCCAAAGCTAATAGACAGACCGATCCCCAATACCAGAATAGGAATAAAAATTTTGTAAAACATAATTCCCTTTTTCATCATGCCCCTCCATCGGTTCAGTCATCAGCTTCTATTATAACGCTATCATAATCTGGATGTTAAGGATTTCTTTAGCAAATATGATTCAACTTTCTGCCTTTGCCGTCTTAACAGCGAATTTGATCCTATTTCACATCCTACCCAGCTGACTGGATGTACAGAAAGGAACCAATCCATATGCTTCACATTATAAATCATTCCCGCGACAATACTATGCGCAATCCTGATGAACCTTCTTCTATTCCTACGCTTCATTTGTATCTGCTGGATTCGGATAATCCGCGACCCTGTATACTGATTCTGCCCGGCGGCGGTTATCATCATCTCGCAGATCATGAAGGAGAACCGGTTGCCCGCTGGCTGAATACACTTGGTATTCATGCTGCTGTGCTGGAATACAGTACATACCTCTCCCTGACTGCTGCGGACCGTATAGATGGGATTGCCCCTACTTCATCCGGGCATACTCCTGCTATGCCATCATCCGCAGCTGCCTTTTCCGAGAAAGATAGTATCACTACTCCTTCTCGCTCACCTGTTGATCTGTCTGTAAATAAAGATCAGACCTCTACAGATGCCAGACAGGCAACGGCGTCTTCTGCATCTCTACTCATTGATCCTTCTGAACGGTTGCAGGAAACCGAAGAAGCATTACGACTGCTGAGACAGTATGCAGATGAATGGACTATTTTGCCGCAGCAGATTGGGTTAATCGGCTTTTCCGCCGGTGGTCATCTGGCAGCACTCACAGCGACTATCGGTCATATTCGTCCTGATCTGCTGCTGCTCGCCTACCCGGTGATTACCTTCCATGAGCCTTATACGCATTCAGGCAGTCGGCTTCATTTTCTCGGTGCATCGCCTGAACCGCAGGCTATTGAACAGTACTCTGCCGAGCAGCAGGTCAGTGAATCTACACCGCCCACATTTATCTGGACTACCGCCGATGATGCCAGCGTACCGGCAGTCAACAGCCTTTTGTTCAGTCAGGCGCTCGTGGCTCATCATATTCCTCATGAACTGCACCTGATGGAGAGCGGACGCCATGGGCTGGGTCTGGCACTGGAGCATCCTTACTGTCGGCAGTGGACCGAATTGGCAGCGAGCTGGCTGGGTCGGCATGGCTATGGGCAGCAAGCTCGCACATTGTCCGATATGCCGTCTGATGTACCAGCTGATTCCCCGCAGCCGAATGTTGCTGCGTCTTCACAGGCAGACAATGTACCGGTTCGCCCAAATCAGGTCTTATCCGGCAAAATCGCTACTACCTCTACCTCCCGGCCCACCTTATTTATCGCTGGGGACTCTACTGCCGCGATCAAAGGTGCTTCCGAGAAGCCTATGAGCGGCTGGGGCGAATATCTGCAACCCTATTTTGGCGAAGCCGTAACTGTAGCAAATCACGCAATCAATGGACGCAGCACACGCTCTTTCCTCGCAGAAGGACGATTGCAGCATCTATCCAGCAAGCTGCAGCCTGGCGATTATGTATTGATTCAATTTGGACATAATGATCAAAAAGCGGATGATCCGGCACGTTATACCGACCCGGATACCGATTATCGCAGTTATCTGCAGCAGTTTATCGATATGATCAAGCAGCGCGGTGCTGCTCCGGTATTGCTTACCCCAGTCAGCCGGCGCCGCTTCCTGCCCAATGGTATACCCGATCCACAAGCAGTCGGTCGTTATCCGCAAGCGATGAGGCAGACTGCTGCTGCACTGGATATACCACTGCTCGATATATTCGCCGCTTCCCAGCAGCTGTACGCTACGCTCGGAGAAGTCGATTCACGAGAGCTGTTCATGCATATACTGTCTGGACAGCATCCAAATTATCCTGACGGCATTGCCGATGACACTCATTTCTCGGTCCAAGGTGCACAGGCAATCGCCGAGCTGGTTATCTCCGCGATTCTCCAGCATCCCGGACTGACTGCGCTGCATAGCTGCATACGCCACAGCCCTGTGCATACAGTATGATCATGCTCTGTTTCGAATATTTTGCCTGGCTGTGCTATGCTAAATAAACAGAAAAGACAGTCTGTACTGGATTATCCTTTATCCGGCACAGACTGTCATAATAATTGGCATAGCTCACAAGGAGGCTGAATACCTATGGAATGGATTGCTGTGATTGCTCTGCTTCTGGCTCTGCTGCTCTGGTTCAGAGTGATCAGCCTGCAGCGGCAGATGAATGAACTACGGATGGATATGAATCGTATTCCTTCTCCGCCTTCTGCACCTGTCAGGCAGACTTCTTTTCCCGCGAATTCTGTTCTGCCGCCGGGCTCCGATTCCGCAGAGCTGGAAAATCGTCTACGGCAGCTGATTGCTGCTGGTCAAAAAATCCAGGCGATCAAGGAACTTCGCGAAGCCCGTGGATTAGGACTGAAGGAAGCCAAAGACTATGTGGATCTGCTGGAAGCGCAGAGCTGAAGGTGAATGTATCCTTTTGCTTCAACCAGCTCTACTTTTCTGCATCTGTCTGTATGGGCTAGTAGTGTTTCTTTTTTATCAAGATCATCTCATAGCAAAAAAGCAGACCTGTTCTTTGCAGACCTGCTTTTTTGCTATGGGATAAAATAGGTAACGGAATTATCCAGATGTCTCGTGCATTATGATCCGGTGACCACTTTTGGCCAGCGGCCTACAAACTCTGCCTGATCATAAGCCAGGAACTGATTCAGGATATGCTGCTTGTCATCGAGGAACAGCTGATCCGCTACTGCGGTTACCAGCCGGGGTACGGCATTTTTGGTACCGGAAATAGCCGACGCGGACAGCCCGCAGCTCGCCAGTGCCGAATAATTAAATACGAATAATCCATGCAGACCGCTTGCTCCCGACGGCTGTCTGCTCTGCAGGGCAAATCCCGAACTCAGATAGGGATGGGCATCCAGCAGCGCATTTCTGATCTCCGGTGCAGCCTGATAACGATCTCCCCAGCGGGCAATATGATCCGCAACCAATCGCAGCTCCGGACGCAGGGCCGGATCACTGAGCAGTCCTGTACTGATCACCAGAAAGTCAAAATCGTAATGTCCATGCGGCGTAGTCACCCTCGCTCCATCGCCCCATGGCTGTACATCCAGCCACGGCGAACCCAGATGCAGCTGGAATCCCGGCCATGCTGCCGCACGCTCGAATGTATCATTGGTCGGAGGCTGATTGAATTTGAAAAAGTGGGCGATCACTGCATACTTCTCGGCATCACTCAGCGTATGGAAACGTTCGATCATGCCCGACACTTCCATTTGCCGGATCGGGTTGACACTCGGCAGGACCTCACGCCGCACAAATACATGAGCTTCAGCTGCGCCTTCGGTCAGTGCATGATTGGCATTGTCAAAAGCCGAAGCTCCTCCGCCCAGTACAGCTACTTTTTTGCCTCGGAGACGCTGGAAATCGATTGGCGCCGAGGTATGTGCATACAGATGATCCGGCAGCCGCTCGGCAATCATCGGTGGTACATGCCATTCGCCGCCACCCTGAATACCTGTCGCGAGAATAACTTTACGGGCCAGTACCGTATCCCTCGGCGCTCCGGGTCCACGAATATGCAGTCGATGCAGCCCTTCTGTTAACGGCTCGATCAGATCGAGCTGCACTTCATTCGCTACCGGCAGACGAAGCAGCTGACGATACCAGCGCAGATAGTTCATCCATTCTCCCCGTGGAATCTTGTCTACCTGTTCCCAGCCCTCTGCTCCATGCTGGGCCTCCCACCAGGAACGAAATGTCAAAGACGGAATACCCAGATCGATAGACGTCAGATGCTTGGGCGTACGCAGGGTAACCATACGTGCATAAGTCTGCCAGGGTCCTTCGAATCCCGCCGGATTCTCGTCTAGAACCAGAATATTCGATATCCGTTCACGCAGCAGTCCAAATGCCGCTCCAAGTCCACTCTGTCCTCCGCCGATAATGATTACATCATATACATGCCCTTCCGGATGATGAACCGGACGCACCCAATCTGCACCGCCATATGCCAGATAAGCCAGATCCTGTTGTACCCGCTCATTCAATGCTTCCAGACTCATAAGCCCCCGCCTTTCATCCTGTTCATTTGGCTCATTATAGCGGGTATTATTGTATATGTGATATATCGTGTCATTTATTTTGTCATATGAAATAATATATCCATATCAATTTGTATAAATAAACTAACATTACACGTAGCGTGTAAGCTTATAGATTCAAAAATAATTATCGTATTACAGGTTTATCATTGCACATTCATCAAAAACTATTTTAATAATGCTTTATTTAAAAGCTATTTCTTTAATAAACAGTCAACAAAAAGAGTATAACAACGGATATAAGTTACTACAGGTTACTACAGATTACATGTTACATATTCTGTATCTATAAATTTTAACGTTAAATAACCTAACTCGTACTTGCTATATGCTTCTGCATCCTCTAAACTAAATTCTAATTTCATTCTTAATGGAGTTTGTAACCATTCTCTTTCGTATAACCCCGGTAATACGGTCCGGGGGTCTCTACCAGGAGCCGTAAAATCCTGATTACGAAAAATGCTGCCATATCCTTGTCATGCATTTTTTGTGATCGGGATTTTTGTATCTAATTTTATATAGAGGAGTGAACAAGCTTATGAAATGGACAGCAGAAGCGCTAAAACGGAGAATCGATGTCGCCAGTCACAGAGTTCCGGCAGATACCGTCATCCAGGGCGGGCAAGTGGTTAATGTATTTACCGGTGAACTGATGCAGCAGGATATCGCTATTGTCGATGGGGTTATTGCAGGTATCGGTTCGTATCAGGGCAGGGAGACTATCAATGCTGCAGGCAAATGGATTATTCCCGGCTTGATCGATGGACATGTACATATCGAGAGCTCTATGCTGTCACCGCAGGAATTTGCCAAAGTAGTTATTCAGCATGGAGTAACCAGCGTAATCACCGATCCGCACGAGATCGGCAGTGTCGCCGGAGTCGACGGCATACGCTATATGCTGGAGCAGTCAGAGAATCTGCCGGTTGACCAGTTTATTATGCTGCCTTCCTGTGTTCCGGCAACGTCTTTTGAGAGCAGCGCCGCCTGTCTGGAAGCAGAAGATCTGGAGCCTTTTTACGATCACCCCCGGGTGCTGGGTCTGGCGGAGGTGATGGACTTTGGCGCGCTCTCCAGCGCAGCTCCTGGTATGCTCGGTAAAATCGCTTCCGCTCATACCCGAAATAAATATGTCGATGGTCATGCAGCCGGTATTGCCGGGGAACAATTGAGCATCTACGCCACTGCAGGCATTCGTACCGACCATGAATGTATTCATGCCGAGGAAGCACGGCAGCGTCTGGAACTGGGCATGTATGTACTGATCCGCGAAGGCACAGCTGCTAAGGATCTGGAAGCTATTTTGCCGGTTATTACCCCCTATAATTCACGCCGCTGTCTATTTGTCACCGATGACAAACTAATCGATGATCTGCTCGATGAAGGCAGTGTCGACCATAATATCCGGCTGGCGATCCGTCATGGTCTGCCCGCTGTGACAGCGATCCAGATGGCTACGCTCAATACAGCCGAATGCTTTGGACTCCGGGATCGGGGCGCTGTTGCTCCGTGCTATATAGCGGATCTGGTGATTCTGGATGATCTGGAGCAGCTCACGATTCATGAAGTATACAAAAACGGCAAATGCGTAGTACAGGGTGGCCGATTGTTGGAACAGGAACAGAGCAGTGCAACTAAAAACAACGTGCATTCTATCCAGACAGGCTCTTTCGGCAGCAGTGGGGCTGCACTATCCCGCTGTCAGACGGCTTCTGTTACACTGGATCATCTGGCACTGCCGCTGACTCACGATCACTGCAACGTAATTGAGATTATTCCCAATTCGCTCGTGACCACTCATGCACAATACAAGGTAGATCGTAAAGATGGTTATTTTACACCTTCTACCGATCAGGATCTGCTCAAGCTGGCTGTCGTAGAACGTCATCAGGCTACAGGCAATATAGGGCTTGGCATCGTCAAAGGCTTCCATCTGCAAAAAGGTGCTATCGTCTCTACTGTCGCCCACGACTCGCATAATCTGATTGCAGCAGGCACCTCGGATGAAGAGATCCTGCTGGCTATCGAGCATATTGTCAGTGTAAATGGCGGTCTGGCGGTCGTCTCGGGCAGTGAAGTACTTGCTTCTCTGCCGCTGTCGATCGCAGGCTTGTTATCCGAGCTTCCTTACGAAGAAGTATATCGTCAGATGAAAAAGCTCAATCAGGCGCTGCTGCATATTGGTGCGGCCCAGCATTTCAATCCGTTTCTGATGTTGTCCTTTCTCGCGCTGCCTGTGATTCCGACGCTCAAACTGACTGATCTGGGACTGTTTGATTTTGCCTCCAACTCGCATATCCCTGTAGAAGTGCAGCCGCAGATGAAGCCCGCTTCGCTGTAATGGGCCAAATGCTGATCCTGCAAAAATAATTAATCTATTCTCCCGAACTATTTCGTATTCACTGTATAAAATGGAAATCTTTTGCCGATATATATCATAACGGAATACCATCTTATACACGCAAAGGGGAATATATTATATATGATTTGGCTTAAAGGATTGTTTTTGATTGTTTATGGATTGATGGTAGGAACAGCGGCTGTGCTGTTGGCTGTATTTATCCATACCGGTCCCATGCAATACTTTCTGCATCCGAGCAAGATCGAGCAAGCGTACACATATCCTGCACATGAAGTCATTCACAAAACGCACGACGAACAACGTCTGTAACAGCCGATTCATGGTCAGATCATACTGTCCCTGCTGATACATAGGGGCAGAACAGCCTTTACCGGAATAACAGGATACTCCGCTCATCTGAATACTTATTTACAAACTCCCTGGCATGCTTTTCTCCGGCCTGTCAGGGAGTTTTTGCTTTTCCTTTTCGCTGATATCGATAAAACAATGGACTTGACTGTCTGTAAGATATTACTATATCTATAAGCGCTGTTAAGTAGCCGCGTAATGGATCGGCTCCGGTCCATTTGACTGGTACCGAAAAATAGTATGGGGACGTGATCTGCCGCAGCCTGTGGCCCAAGAATATTACATAGAAAAGAGTGGTTATTATCCTGAAGCGTTTTTTTGCCTACTATCGTCCTTACAAAGGGCTTTTCTTTCTCGACTTTACCTGTGCGGTACTAGCGGGTCTGCTGGAATTGTCTTTTCCGCTGGCGGTTAATACATTTATCGACAAGCTGCTGCCCGGACAGAACTGGAATTTGATTCTGCTCGCCAGTCTGGCATTGCTTGGCATTTATGTACTGAATACATTTATGCAGTATATCGTGACCTACTGGGGACATATGCTCGGGGTAAATATCGAGACCGATATGCGTCGAAAGTTGTTTGGACAATTACAAAAATTATCTTTCCGTTTTTTTGATAATCACAAGACCGGTCATCTAATCGGCCGGATTACAAACGATCTCAACAATATTGGCGAAGTTGCCCACCATGGTCCGGAGGATGTATTCATCGCCATTATGACACTGATCGGTTCGTTTATCCTGATGTACAATATCAATCCGCAGCTGGCGATCATCACGTTCGTGATTATTCCGATTATGGCCTGGGTGATTATTTACTTTGGCGGCCGGATGACGACGGCGTACCGCAGACTGTTCGGAGATGTGGGTAATTTCAATTCCCGGATCGAGGATAACGTAGGCGGCATTCGGGTCGTGCAGTCTTTTGCCAATGAAGAGCATGAGAAAAAGCTGTTCGAGGTCGACAATCAGAGCTATCGCAGCACCATGCTGCTCGCCTACAAGACGATGGCTCGCAGTCTGGCAGTCAACTATATGATGATGCGCATGATTACGATTCTTGTGCTGATCTTTGGCGCATGGTTCTTTATTAGCGGTCAGATCAGGATCGGAGAATTTGTCGCTTTCCAGCTGCTGGCCAATATTTTCTTCCGTCCGATCGAGAAAATCAATGCCGTGATCGAGAGCTATCCCAAAGGAATCGCCGGTTTCAAGCGTTATCTGGAAATTATGGACACCGAGCCGGATATCGCGGATCGTCCCAATGCTGTAGAAGTGACTCATCTGGAAGGCAATATCCGGTTTAACCAGGTGTCGTTCGGTTACGAATCCAATCGCCCGATACTTCAGGATATCAGTCTGGAGATTCATCCCGGTGAGACTGTAGCCTTTGTCGGTCCATCCGGTGCCGGCAAGACGACGATCTGCAGTCTGCTGCCGCGCTTTTACGAAGTGGATCAGGGCAGCATTACGATCGATGGTATCGATATACGGGACATGAAGCTGGAGTCGCTGCGTCGTCAGATCGGTATTGTACAGCAGGATGTATTCCTGTTCTCCGGTACCATCCGCGAAAATATCGCCTATGGCAAGCTGGATGCCAGTCTCGATGAAATCTGGCTCGCAGCCGAGCGTGCTCATCTGGCAGACGTCATTCGCAAAATGCCTGACGGTATCGAGACAGTGATCGGCGAACGCGGCGTCAAGCTGTCCGGCGGACAGAAGCAGCGTCTATCTATCGCCCGCATGTTCCTCAAAAATCCACCAATCCTTATTCTCGATGAAGCGACATCCGCACTCGATACCGAGACCGAAGCGGCCATCCAGCAATCACTCTCCGAACTGGCTATCGGACGGACGACCCTGGTTATCGCCCACCGACTGGCAACGATCAAAAATGCCGACCGGATTATCGTGGTCAATCAGGATGGTATCGCTGAACAAGGGCATCATCAGGAACTGATTGCTGCTGGTGGTATTTACAGCCGTCTCCACCATGCACAATTCGGCAGTTAATCCGTATCTGCCGAATTATATCTCGATATCATCTATGTATGTGATTGGGTACTGCATACTTTTACATTTTTATATTTAAAGTTAACGATTCTGCCCGTATTGCAGACTATTATTCTATCTACTCCATATCCTGTTTCATCATGCCCGGCGATTATTGCTGCTATAGCGATGGCGCCGGGCATTTTGCTGCAAATATTTTTGTCTGTTGATCTAGCTGTTTATCTAACTACTCTATTTAAGTATTCTATCTAAGTACTTTTATTTCTGTTCATTTCTATGCTTGACCTTGGGTCAGACCCAGGCTTTATAGTAAGGATACAGGCAAGCACGTTCAGACGTTCTGCTGCAGCTGGCTGAATATATTTCGCTAAAATCAATCTGTTTTTGAGTATTTGCATCTTATTTATTTAGGGAAAGGAGCCTTCGCCCTATGAATCCTTATCTTACGATCAGCGAATTGGCCCGGCTGATGAATGTATCTACCCATCAGATTCGTTATTTTGAAGAGCAGGGAGTTCTGCTGCCTGCCTGTGTCGCCGACAATCAGTACCGGCTGTATGGAACAGATGAAGTCTACCGCCTCTCCCATATTTTGCTGCTGCGTAAGCTGGGGATTCCAGTACGGCAGATTCGTAAAAGTATGGATTCCTTTACAGCCGATCAATACAGTCAGCTGCTGCAGGATTCTATGAACCAGCTTGATCAGCAGATCCGACAGCTCACCCGATTGAAGCACCTGACAGCGAGCGTGATCGATGAATATGAGCAGCATTATACGTCTGTCCCGGATAAAAGCCCATATCAAATTGTCAGCTGTCCGCTCAGGAAGCTACAGATCTGGACGGTACTTCAGACTGGAGAAGTACTTACTGCCCGTAAAATGCTGCAGCTGAATCCTTATCCCGAGGATCTGTTCGAGACAGATCTGTACTATATCGAGCAGGACAATCAGCTGCTGCTCTGTTATGAACAGCAGGAAAATCAGGTTGGTGGTAACATCAGTGATTCCGGCATAATGACCAACACGATAAGCTGCGAAATATATGCGAATAATCAGCATGATGCTGTATCAGACTTATCGCTGGCAGCCGGATCGTATTTATCCGCCTATGTGCGGATTACCGAAGAAGACGAACTTCATTTACAGATTCAGCAGCTGGAGCAGTACATGGATCAGCAGCAATTACTGCCTGCCGGCCCATTGATCCTGATCGAAAAATCGTATCTCTCCCTATTCGATAACGCCAGCCTTCACTATGAATTGCAGATGCCTTTGAGTACTGACACCCCCCTCGGGAGGAGCAGCCATGACAAATACCAATCCTTCCAGCCCGCTGGAAATAACGATCCGTCCCTGCTTTCCCGAAGATCTGCCTGCTGTCTGTACACTGCTGGCTCATTCATTTGCCGATATATTCGGCTCTATCGTTCGATTGGACGAGCAGCAGCTGATCACCCTGCTGATGCAGATCTGGGCACCGAATGCTCTAGCTGCCGATCGCATACAGGTCGCTGCATGGATCAATCAACAAATGATTGGAGTCATTGGTCTGCAGTGGTCTATAGGCAGTTCGCCTGCTGGCTCATCACTGCCTCACTTTGGCTCGTTAAGCAGACAGTACGGCTTCTGGAATATGTGCAGATTCGTAGCGGGTATGTCTGCACTAGAACATAAACCGCTTCCGGGGGAAGGCTATATTGAGCATATTGCTACAGCTTCCGTATATCGTGGACGCGGTATTGCCGGATCTTTACTTCAATGGGCACAGCAGTACACTGCCGAACAGAGCTGGAACCGATTGACTCTTCATGTATCGCATAACAACGAACAAGCAATTTCATTATATAAAAAGGTGGGCTTTCGGCATCTCTCTTCCTACTCCAGCTGGGCGCAGCAGCTGCTTCTGCATGAACCCGGCTGGCATTATATGAGCTGGACACCCGATAGTCTGTCATCTTATAGCTAATTTCCTGTTCAAGATTTAATTTGATCCAAGGAGTGAATAGCATTGCGTAAGCGCCGTCTGAAATGGATTTTACCTGTCAGTATTACCGCTTCTGTTCTAATTGTCCTACTAACTATTTTTCTATATCAAAATTCGTACGATATGACCGAACAGCCTGTGTCCGTGCCTACTCCCCATGGTGTGCTAACAGGCATTCTGACGATGCCCCGGGATGTGGAGCATCCGGTGGGACTGATTGTATTTGTCCATGGCGATGGTCCAATCAATGCTAGCTACGATGGATTCTACCGTCCGGTATGGGAGCGGTTTGCCAGAGCCGGTTATGCTTCTCTCTCGCTGGACAAACGCGGAATCGGCGGCCCTTCAGGCAGCTGGCTGCAGCAGAGTATGCAGGAACGGGCTGATGATACTGTCACCGCGATTCGCTGGGCGCGTACATTGCCCGCTATCGATCCGAAGCGCATCGGACTATGGGGATCCAGTCAGGCAGGTTGGGTTATTCCCAAAGTAGTCGAGAAAGAACCCTCTCTTGCTTTTAGCATTCTCGTCTCACCAGCGATAAACTGGATTCGCCAGGGACGCTATAATACCCGTCAGGAAATGCTCCAGTCCGGGGCCAGCGAAGAGGAGATTCGGAAGGTAGAACAGCAGGATCGACTGGAGCTGCAACTGCTCCAACGCCATGCCTCTTACGCCGACTATCTGAAAATAGCGCATCCGGATGATCCTGTTTCGTCTGAACGCTGGGTATTCATTATGCGTAATTACGAGTCCGATGCCAGCCAGGAGCTTCGAAATTTTTATCATCCGGTACATCTGGTGCTGGGAACAGAAGACATTAACGTAGATATCCAGGAAACGGAACAGATCTACCGCCGCTCTATCCCTGCTTCATTGTTATCGGTGACAGTGCTGCCGGGTGTCGATCATTCCATGGTGCCTTCCCGGCTGGTTCATTCCTCGTGGCAGATGATGCTGACAGCGATATTTTTCCCACGCCAGATTAACAGTCCAGCGTATCTGGATGATCTGGAGCATTTCCTGTCTACTTTCCAGCGATAAAGTAGGTTCATGGAGTTGCGCCCTTTCGTGCTATATTGCTGTATTGCTGTACAATTAGAAATCGTTGTAACTAGTATAGATTGAATACTATAGCTTATCCAGACACAAAAAATCCCCTCCTGCCCAGTTACGATAAGAGGGGATTGATCTATTTGGAGATCTATTTGGTGATCTATTTGGTGATCTATTTGGTGATCTATTTGGAGATACATCTGATAGGATAGTACAGCGTGCTGTCTTTATTTAATTCTTAGACTCTTGCTACGTGAATCGCTTCTTCCTGTACATCCACCTGGATATTTTCTACATTCTCGTCATCCAGCACCAGATCAGTGATACTGTCTTCGATATGTTGCTGAATCACACGGCGCAGTGGACGAGCACCAAAGGCTGGATTGTAACCAAGCTCAGCCAGTTTTTTCTTCGCTTCATCGGAGACATTCAGCGTAATACCCTGTTCGCCCAGTGTAGACTGGATATCCTCCAGCATATTGTCGACGATCTGCACCAAATCTTCTTCCTTGAGAGAAGCAAATGGAATAATCGCATCAAACCGGTTCAGGAATTCCGGACGGAAGTAAGAACCCAGCGATTCCAGAAACGAGCTGGTCTGCGCCGACTTGGCAGCAGAGAAGCCGACAGTAATTTTTTTCTCGGTAATACCGGCATTGGAAGTCATAATGATAACGGTATCTTTGAAGCTGACAGTACGTCCCTGGCTGTCTGTCAGACGGCCATCGTCCATCACCTGCAGGAACATATTTTGTACATCGGGATGTGCTTTCTCGATCTCGTCGAGCAGGATGATGCTGTACGGATTACGACGTACACGTTCGGTCAGCTGACCAGCTTCATCATGACCCACATATCCTGGCGGCGAACCGATCAGTTTGGATACGGAATGTTTCTCCATGTACTCACTCATATCCAGGCGGATCATCGCATCGGATTGACCGAACAACTCTTCAGCCAGGGATCGGGACAGCTCGGTTTTACCTACACCAGTCGGTCCGACGAACAAGAAGGACGCAATCGGTTTGTTTTTCGGTTTCAGTCCGGCACGGCTGCGGCGGATTGCTTTGGCGACTTTCTCTACCGCTTCATGCTGACCGATAACCTTGGTCTCCAGACGGGCAGACAGATTTTTCATTTTGTTCTGCTCATCCTGCTGCAGCTTGCCGACAGGAATACCGGTTTTGCGTTCGATAATATTCTGGATATCCTCGATGCGTACTTCGACCGGCTCTGTGCTGCTCGCTCCACTGTTCAACTGGTTCAGCAGTTGGGTCTCTTCATCACGCAGCTGGGCTGCACGTTCGTAATGTTCTTCACGAGTCGCCTGTTCTTTCGCAGCTTTGATCTTCTCGATACGAGCCATCAGTTCTCCCTGATCACCTGCAGAAGCACGCAGATTCAGTTTGGCACCGGATTCGTCGAGCAGGTCAATCGCTTTATCAGGCAGGAAACGATCCTGGATATAACGGTTGGATAATTGAACGCAAGCAGCAATCGTCTCATCGGAATAACGTACACCATGGTATTCCTCATATTTCGGACGCAGACCTTGCAGAATTTCGATTGCTTCTTCGACAGTTGGTTCATCGACCATAACCGGCTGGAAGCGGCGTTCCAGAGCAGCATCTTTCTCGATCTGGCGGTATTCTTTCAGTGTAGTTGCACCGATAACCTGCAATTCCCCACGAGCCAGAACCGGCTTCAGAATATTGCCTGCATCCATCGAGCCTTCCGCAGAACCTGCACCGACGAGCAAGTGAATCTCATCGATAAACAGCAGGATATTTTCGCGCTGCTGCAGCTCGGCAATCAGCTGTTTGACTTTTTCTTCAAATTGACCGCGGATACCGGTGCCCGCTACGAGTGAAGCCACATCGAGAGAATAGACTTCCTTGTTCAGCAGTTTGGCCGGTACTTTGCCTTCGGTAATGCGCAGTGCCAGACCTTCAGCGATCGCTGTTTTACCGACACCTGGTTCACCGATCAGAACCGGGTTGTTTTTGTTGCGACGGTTCAGGATTTCGATAACACGTTCGATCTCGTCATCGCGGCCAATCACTGTATCGATCTTGCCGTCTTTGGCAGCATCATTCAGATTGCGTCCGAGCTGATCCAGCAGTCCATTGCCGCGCTGCGGTTCTACTGTGCGGGTCGCTGCACGCTGATTATTGGAGCCGCCTGTCTGACCACCTTGCTGCATAAAGCCTTTGAATAGTTGATCCAGTGGCGACATACCGGATGCTCCGAACCCACCGGAGAGCGGATTGCCGCTGTTCATTTTGGCATAACATTCCTGACACAGATACATTTTTTCGGATTTATGATTTACAGTGAAGCTCAGTCCTACAGTAGCTTCGTGTTGATTACAATTTTGACAACGCATATACAAATGCCCCTTTCTTAAATCATACTCATGTTAGAATTGGTCAAAAGAATGGGATTATACATAAGGATTGGCTGAATAAAGCTTACAATTTAAGTGTCAATTCGTTTGATGTTTGATCAATTGATTTGACTTTGACTTTCTTTGACTATTATACCGCATCCATGTTTAATGTCAACAACTTACAGCTACTTTTTATATTATTTCCATAAATAATTTTGTGCACAATTTAAATAATGCTAGATATAACGATATCTCTTTCAAATTCTGCCCCAGAATAATAAGCAACAATATTATAAAAAGGCTATTCCTTTATCAGAAATAGCCCTTTTTATAATACGTTATAAACGCCTTGAGCAGATCGGATTGTTCTATGCTTGTCCTGCCATGACCATACATACGCCCTTCTCTCATCATTTGATCGAAAGCTGTACTTTATGTACGGGCTCATCCGTACACACTTCTATCAGAATAACCCTGCCTGTCCCTGTCTCCACATGCAGACGGATCGCTCCTGCCGTACCTGCCAAAAAGCGCAAAGCCACCGAGTGCATCAGCGCTTCATCCAGCACCCAGCCCAGCGGCATCACCAGATAAGGCTGTCCATGCGCCAGATAGCTGTCCTTTATCCATTCACGCAACTGCTCCAGATCAGGATCGATATAGCTCTCCAAATGCTCGGTATGTATGAGGTATTCCTCGGTATTCTGCACTCCGGGATGAAACCATTGTTCGGTATCATGATGACGATACAGATCCTGAATGATAGCCAGTGCGCCGGTACGTGTTTGTTCGAACAGCTCACGCGACTTTGCACGCAGCCGGTACATATAGAATATCTGCATGTTGCCTATAGCCGATTGCTTTTTATTTTCAAAATGAGGAAGCACTTCCGCTTCCAGCAGCTGCTGCGCGCGCGGGCTGCCTGCCTGGATCTGCAGACGCGATAAGGCTCCAAGCCACATGCCATGAGCGGTAAAATACTGACCCAGCGCGGTCATCTCTGATGGCAGCTCTCCGATGGGCAAAGGAACTGCCTCTTCTGTATCTGCTTTCGCCACGGCCGGAGACAGGCCGGTAACATAGGTGATCCGCGTATAGTTCTTCACCAGCGTATTCACCAGATGATCGCGAGGATGGGTGAGCGCAGCAGCTGTATGTACCTGCTGAAGCAGGCTATTGATCTGTTCCAGCAGACGATCCTGGTATCCGTAAGCAATAACATAATGACCATCCGGATCCTGCTGACCGCTATGATCATCTGCCGGATCAAAAGATGGCAGCTTCTCTGGTGTAATGCCTGCAAATACTTCTGTATGCTGGCCCAGTGCATCATAGGAATCATACCCCACAGATTGGTTCTTCACCATCAGCAGGCTGTCCTGGTAATACACTAGCAAATGAGTATCTGTATGCCGATGAAGCAAGCAGAGTACCTCCTTTAAAAGGGATGGGATTTGTATAAGGCAGGTCTCTGCCTGCAAAGAGGTATGCCCTCTGTTTCTCCATTACAAAATACAAACAGAGGGCGTAGCCGGATCAAAATTCGCCGGTAATGTCCTGCCAGCCGCTCAAATCGGGCAGCTGCTGCTGTCCCCAGTAGGCGAGGAATACCTGTATAATTTCGGTCCGGTCGCCGGTGATACGGCTGTAATGACTGAACCTTCCTTCCTCATGCTGTAGGCGGATTTCCATTACCAGATCCTGATCTCCACCGATCTGGGCAGCCTGCAAATAAATGCTGCTTTCCAGCGGCACAGACGGATTCAGTACAATATAATCATTCAATTCGGTAATCAAGTCCACAATAACCGAAGCATTGATCGCTTCGTTCGTATAGGTCGTTTCTCCACTTTGTAGAGTATATGTAAGTTGATGAAGACTCATCGTTTTCTTCCTTTCGGTATCGGCATTCGATTATAAACACTGTTATTGTATCATATCCATATCGGCATAGATCACTTTTTCCGGTATACTGGTCGCTTTACTTTCTGCTTAGAACTGCCTTTTTCACGTAAAAGCACCGCTGCTTGGTTTATTGCCATTAGCGGTGCTTCTGTCTTTTTGGGTGTGCGGTGGTCGAAAGGAAGGAGGTTATTTTCCCTCTCGAATACATCTCCTTTTTCTTTTACAACTCCCATAATTTCAGCTCCAACCAACATAAAAAACGTCCGAAGGCATTTTAAAAAGGTTACCTTCGAAAACTTGGTTTCCTGCCGTCTGTTAAAAGAAATCCAGACAGTGGAGCATCGTCAGCTTGGTGGGATCAGGGATCACGATAAAATACCTGCTCCAATCCTGTGGCATACCGAAGCCTGGTATTTTGGTATTACTCGGGGGGAACGTATTGTACGTGACCACTTGCACGGGATGCAGGAGCGCAAGTGAAGATTCATTCTCGCAGCCTGTCTACCTAATCAGGGGCAGATCTCCCGGCAAAAACGGCATGCGCCCCGAAGGTTTTAGATATATGGGAATCTTGAATATCTGGAATTCAATCAGAAATAAGCCCCGGGTGCCCGTCTTCCCGCAAAGAATACCATCAATATTCAATTACTACTTTATCTTTGCTTGTCGCTAAGAAATCGAAGAAGGAAAATACTTATCCTCTACACTTTTTTTGACAATATGGGCATCATTATTTGATCAACGATTCGCTCCAAATAATGAACAGTAACAGATTGACTCCTATAGTTGCTTCTATACATAACCAAAGCAGGGCCAATATCTGTAATTATCTCTAAATCGTCATCAGTAATATGATTTTTCTCTATATACGGTTTGAGAATTGACTCGATACTGTTTCTGTAACGCCTGTAGAAAGCATCACGCATACCTTCCTCCAATTGCTTATTAACAGCATTACAAATTGCATTCATCGCTTTCTGATACTGTTCATTTTCTTTCATAAAGAGTAGAGAAAGCAGGTCAATCAGCTGTCCTCGCACATCTTGGTCTTTATTCAACTTCTCTAACGATGTCTCGAAAGGACTCATCATCGTGGAAGCATCAATAACCAATTCCATTTTAGAAGACCAACGTCTATATATTGTACCTTTCCCCACCTTTGCTTTTATAGCAACTGCATCCATTGTTAAGGCGTCATAACCATTTTCCGCTAATAATTCCAGAGTTGTTTGAAGAATTATCTGGTTACGTGACAAATCCAGAGGCCGGCCTCTTTTTTCTTCTGTTTGGTACTGTTTATCATAGGACATTGAACCTTGGCCACCTTTCTAAATAGGTAAACTTCTTATCTCCTATCTAAATGATACCATTTCATCGAGATAAATTCGATACTGTTGCGTTCTATAATTTTATCTGCTATGATCCATTTATGGAACTACAAAGTTCTATAAATGGATCATCAAACACGTATAAGGAGTTGTTCTCATGAATAACAACACATATCCCGCACATCAGCCCGGTTCCGCCAGCACCACGCACCGGAGTACTCAAAAGGGAACCATGACCACTGCTGTCATCGGAACTGGAAACATTGGAAGCGAGCTAGCACGCGTGCTCGCACGTGGAGGCGAGGACCTTATTCTGGCCAACTCGCGAGGCCCGGAGACCATTACGGACCTGGCCAGCGAGCTTGGTGCACGAGCAATGAGTACTGCTGATGCTATCGCCGCCGCGGACGTCGTCGTGCTTTCGATCCCATTCGTCGCGATTCCCTCGCTAGTCGAAACCCTGGGTCAGGCACCGGCCTCGACCATCATCGTAGACATGTCCAACTACTATCCAGAGGCTACCGGCGTCATTAAGGGAATCGAGGGTACAGCCTCCGATAGCTCCTGGCTCAGCGAGCAGATCGGACGTCCGATCGTCAAGGCATGGAATACCATCTTCTCCCGCAGTCTGGCACTGAAGGGCACTACCGCCGGCGCGCCTGACCGGATTGCCCTGCCAGTAGCTGGCGATGACCCAGCAGCGAAAAAGATTGTTATGCAGCTCGTCAGCGTCACCGGCTTCGAACCCGTCGACGCTGGCGACCTTGCCGAGTCGTGGCGGATGGAGCCAGGCTCACCGGTCTATTGCACGGATCTCGACGCTGACGCCCTGCGATCAGCACTCGCCCGGGCTGATCGATCCCGTCATGCCCATGATCGGATGGCAGGGGCTCAGGCGATATACGATCCCGAGACAGGAATGGATATGGTCCGTGGCGTTCAGGTCTACCGAGATATCACCAGCTGATCTGCGATTCAGTCCTTTCATTCTCGGCAGGACTGAGCTGCCTCCGTGCTCACTGCCGCAGAAAGCTGACCGGCGGGTGTATTTCACTTGCCGGCCTCGGGCCTCAATCGTCGTAGGTCGTTGATCGCTGCCATGTCGGTGTCCGGTACGCATCCAACGGCTGATTATACGGTCAGTTAGACATGCGTTCGATTTATAGTGCGTATGATTTTGGATAGTTACGTTTATTTAAAAAAAGGAATTTCTATGATGACATCCTCATCGATCCACTCCTTCCTTTTTATTTTTCCCTTGTATGCTTCAAATACAAAATAATGCGAATAAAAGCCGCTCTTTATGTGTTTACACAAAGAGCGGCTTTTGATTCATACTTACAGATCCATTAAAATTGCCGTTACACAGAAATGATGATATTATGCACGATCTTATTTCTTTTTCACTTGCAGCTTCACGCTGTCATTGGTATATACAGCTTTCACTGTATAGCCTGCTGGCAAACCTGTCGCTTGAACAGAAGTAAATTTACCGTGTTTTGGAGATTTGTCGCTGACGATGATCGTACTGTTATTTTTCGGTACATAGTTATCCACAAAATTCAGCTCCAGCTTGCCTCTATATACTGCTGTTCCACCGATATCCAGTACATCTTTTTTGCTGCCAATGGTCAGCGTCAGTGTACCTTTGGAAGACTGCTTGTAGTCGCCGCCGATCTTCACTTTGCCGACCGTATTCTCTGCCAGCGTACCGCCTTCATTGGATACATCACCACGGCCAAATGCTGTTGTGCTGCCACCTTCCAGCGTTCCCTGTACGAGACGGGTATTGCCGGTATACGTATTTTTGCCGTCCAGATTCAGGGTACCCGTTCCTTTTTTGGTCAGGCCACCTTTACCGGCGATATCATTACGCCAGGTATCTTCTTTGTTGAATCCACCTTTGGCAGCATCCATATTTACCGTTACATTGTTGACGAATGCCCCATAACCGTCAGCAGCTGCAAACAGATTCAGACGACCCCAGCCTTCGGCATCATCCAGTACCGGATACCCGGACGGAATGCCTGTTGTTGCCAGCACCCAGCGGCGCTGATCGGCATCCAGATACGGCTGGCGTGTCTCCAGCAGTACTTCGGCTCCCTTTGGTACGACAACCGGCTTGTCTTTGGCATAGGCTTGCGGAAATCCGTAAGTCAGACGCTCTGTATACTCTTTTTTGTTGGCTTTGTAATCGCTGAAGCGGTCTTTGGCTGTACCTGTCTGGGTCAGCAGCTTGGACTGAGCCTGCGCATAAGCAGCCTGCTTGATCTCTTTGTTCGCCGGATCATTCAGGATCGATGCAGCCAGTGCTGTCGCCATTACCCGTCCACCCATTACGTCAAAGTAGGAGTGCATGCCGGATACTGCACGGTTGTTACCCAACTCAGACGCGCGTGTCAGCAGTTCCTGATAACGTTCTGGTACAGCATAAGCCATGGCAAAAGCAGTGAGATACGCCGCATTGGTGTGACCGCTCGGATAACCGCCATCTGTGCTCGGATCAGCTTTGATCGCCGGTACCAGAGTAGGTAGTACAGTCGCTTCCGGACTCCAGCGGAACGGACGCTTGTAGTTATAAAAACTTTTCGCGGGATTGGTCGAGGAATAGCTGCCGCGCAGCGTATTGACCAGTGTCACGATGCTGCCGAGACTAGACTTCGGATCACCGGAGTTGGTGCCTTCGTCGTCATACTTTTTGGTAGTGGCATCGGCCTGAACTTCTGTAATGGTCGTCGTCGCTCCCGCTTCCTTGCGGTAAATGTCTGTCAGCGAACCGAGTCCTTCGATCACACTGTAGCTCTGGTTGCGACGGTCGTCCAGATAGGCAGCTTCTACCTGTGCAGCCGTACGCTTCTTGGCCGTATTAATCACTTTCTGAATATTCATATCCAGCAGTTTGCTGTTCAGCTTGGTACCGGAATCCCAGGTTGTACCCGGTTTCCACATTTTGTTGAATTCGGACAGCACACCAATCGCCGGATTGGACGCGACCGACATATTATCACTTGTATTGTTTTTGTAATTATCGACAAAATAGCCCCATTCCGGCTTTGGCGGTGTTACATTCGAAGGCAGTTCAGCCGCATGGGCATACACACCGCCCAATGAACCTGCCAGTATAGACAAAGATAGAGATAACCCAATCATTTTCTTTTGCGGACCCTTCATATTCCCGATAATCCTCCTCGTATTTCCTATAGCGTTACATGCCAAATCATATGCAGACCTGCCATCGGCCAGCACATCATCTGTAATGGGCGCTTGTGCATGACAGCAGCAAGACCAACCCGTATGTACTACTACATGGTAAAGATCATTTGTTAACGGGATCACAATGGTTTGTTTAACAGATGTTAATTGTTCGGAAAATTGACGAATCTCATAACGAATTGTCGAAAAGAATCATTATAGATAAATGGAATTTTCTGGCGAAATATTTTATGGTTAATACCTGATAAATGTAGATTCAAGGAGGTGAACACATGAGTCATTCCGATCTAACCCACCTGCAGGAGAAATTGCAGCAGGAGCTGCATAAACGCGATCCTGAAGAGCAAAAAAGCATCCTGATTCATCTTATAGACGATCTACAAAAACAAGAACAATGCCCTTTAGAACGTGAGGATTACACCATAAGCGACTGGCAACGTCTCCAAGAATATTTGAGTATACCGCTCATACGCTAGTTGTATATACTGGCTATTATCATTCCGGTCTTTTCGATTATTGGATTTGTGTATATTGCCTTATGGGTGGAATAATCGATTTTTAATCAGATCATTGGATAATAGCGAGTCATTCGTAGGTACATAATAGATTCTATCCCTTGCAACAAACAGCTGGTTATTGTGTCTGCATCTTTTTCTGCAATCTGTCTCTATCCACTCTATACAAACAAAAAAAGCTTCTACTGCTACCCCCCGGTGTCCGCTGTAGAAGCTTTTTGCTAGTTGTTATTTTAGGGCCAGCTGTTATTCCAGTCTTTATTTTAAATCACGATATCAGATCACAACGGTCAGCAGGTCTTCCTGATAGCTGATCTTTTTCTTATCCGTCTCAATGACATCCAGATAGTTGCCCGAGTTGGAAATGATAACTGGAGTAGTCAGCACATAGCCGGCTTCCTTGATCGCGGCTACATCAAATTCCATTAGCAGATCGCCTTTTTTGACGGTATCACCCTGTTTGACTTTGGGTGTGAAATATTTGCCTTTCAGCTTGACGGTATCCTGTCCGACGTGGATCAGAATATCCACACCGTGATTGCTCGTAATCCCGATCGCATGGCCGGAAGAGAACAGTGAAGTCAGTACACCATCTACCGGCGAGTACACTTTGCCTTCGATCGGTTCGATCGCAATCCCTTTGCCCAGTGCACCAGTAGAGAAAGCTTCGTCTTTTACCTGTGTCAGAGAGATTACCTCGCCTTTCAGCGGGCTGAATACGGTCTCCTGCTTCACTGGCGCATTGGCATTGGTTGTTTCTTTGGTACCTGTACCTGGTGCTTCATCTTCCTGCAGACGAGTGAAGAACATCAGGACAAAACCAACGATAAAGCTGACGATCATACCGATAATCGCACCGTAGAATCCGCTATCGATTCCATTTGGACCGATATAGGACGGAATACCGAATACACCCAGTCCACCGATAATATATGCTTTGGTTCCCATCGCTCCGATAATGGCACCGCCGACAGCACCACCGATACAGCTGAGAATAAATGGTTTTTTACGCGGAAGAGTAATCCCGTAAATAGCCGGTTCGGTAACGCCGAAGATCCCGGAGATAAAAGCTGGAATAGACAGTGATTTGAGCTTGGTGCTTTTCGCTTTGATCAGGATAGCCAGCACGACCCCTGTCTGTGCAAAAGAAGCGCCGAACATACCTGCCAGAATCGGATCGGAACCCAGGTTGCTCAGGTTGTTCATCGCGATTGGTACAAAGCCCCAGTGAAGACCAAAGATAACGAATACCTGCCAGAATGCACCCAGCAGCAGGCCTGCAATAATCGGGCTCAGGTTAAATACGCCCAGAATCGCTGCACCAACAAGCTGACCTGCCCATGTCGCTACCGGACCGATGATCAGAAACGCCAGTGGAATCGTGATTAACAGCGTACAGAATGGCACCATGAATGTACGTACTACACTTGGAATGACTCGTTTAAAGAAATTCTCGAACTTGGAACCTACATACGCCGATACGATAATCGGAATAACACTCGATGAATACGTCATCAGAATAACCGGAATACCGAGGAAGGTAATATGCACCGGTGATTCAAACGGTGTGCCACCGAACAATGTATACAGCGGTGTACCTTTTCCTACCTCTGACAGCGTCGGATATACCAGCGCTGCACCAATCGCCATCCCGATAAATATATTGGCGTTGAACTTTTTGGCAGCCGTATAGCCGAGGAAGATCGGGAAGAAGTAGAACAGACAGTCACCAATTGCATTCAGTATAATATAGGTGCCTGACTCTTTGACCAGCCAGCCCAGCGACACGAATAATGCTGTCAGACCCTTGATCATACCCGTAGCTGCCAGTACGCCGAGAGTAGGCGCGAATACCCCGGAGATCATATCGATAAAACGATTGAACAGACTTACTTTTTGCCCTGAATCGTCGCTGACCGTCGCCGAATCTCCACCCAGTCCGGCGACTGTATTTACATCCGCATAGACTTCGGATACATGGTTGCCGATGACGACCTGATACTGTCCACCGCTCTGGATAACCGTAACTACACCATCCATATTTTTCAGTACATCGGTATTGGCTTTACTCTCGTCTTTTAATTTGAAACGAAGGCGTGTTACACAGTGCGCCAGACTGTTTACATTTTCCCTGCCACCAACGTTTTGAATAATATCCTTTGCCAGCTGTTCGTATTTCATCGTGCTTCCTCCTTTGTGGGGTATCCGAATAGAGCCTCATATCTATCAAAAAAAGGCGAAACCAGCCAGACCGCCTGCAGCAGTATAACTCCTGCACGATCTGATCTTGGTTTCGCCTGCATTACCAGTAACAATCCAATATTTTTATGAAGTTGTATCGCTTGTGACCCGATGGACATGGATCGTAAGGTATAACTTTTCTTCATCCGACAGTTCCGTGTTCAGATACTTCTCGATTTTTAGCATACAGTTATAGGCTTTTTTGTACTTGGTCCTGACCTGCCGGAGCAGGAAATCATCTTCCAGCACCTGCCTGTGCGGCTGGACCAATCGTTGAAAGAAAAATTTGAGATGGGTGATAAAGCGTTCGTAGCTGATCGACTGTTCATCCAGCTCCAGGCGGTACGTGTATTTGATAATATTCAGAATATCCTGAATCTTCTCCGCCTGTGCCGAGACATCCGCCATCCGATGACTGGAGCCGTTCAGCTCGGCATTAACGAGATGAAGTGCAATATTCGCCGCTTCATCCTCCGGTAATTTGCGCTTCAGTGTGGATTCAATAAATTCCAGCGCTTTGACACCAATACCGTATTCCTTGGGATAAAACTTGCGAATCTCCCAGCTGAGCGGGTTCGGATTGCGAATCCCTTCATCATGCAGCTTGAACGCATTGTTCAGATGGTCGGTGAGCGTGACATAGATATAATCGCTCAAGGTGACATTCAGGTTATTCTTGCCATACTCGATAATATCGTAGCAGACCGATACGTACTCGGGTGGGATATCTTCGAGCAGCACCTTGAATCTCTCCGACGCTTCCGTCTGCTGCAATACAAAGATCTTCTCGATCAGACTTCGATCTACCGGTTCGCCGGCACTTTTTTTGAAAGCGATTCCACGACCCATTACGACAAACTCCTGTTTCCCGGGATCGCTGGCTATAATGGCATTATTGTTAAAAATTTTCCGGATAATCATCCAGTCTGCCCTCCTTTGATCCCACAGGTGTGTACAGGATGAATCTGTCACCACTCCGCCTGTTCAGCTGGCGAATACTTCGCTGTCAATGTAGAGTGAATACAAGTGATAGACCATCAACAGGATACAGAAAAAGGCAAAACCCAACACATGTGGACAGCTCATAACAAGCTGTACATGCACTGGGTTTTGCCTTTTCAGTAACAATCCCAAAGTTAGAATAACACCTACCTCGCAATTTGGCAAGCGCTTTCTTTTTATCTTTTTTAAAAAGTGATTTTGATGCTAAATTCATTATTGTTATATCTTGAATTCGTTTTAATTCTATCCAGCTTTATCTTTTCCAGCAAAGTCCTACAACGAGAATAGACCTTCCCATACAGCCGTTGGGAAAGGTCTATTCTCACAAGTACATTCAGACTCTAATTATTACCGGCGCAGCACCTCTAAAAAGAACTATTCCGATTGTTATACCTATGCCTATACTTTTCTTACAAAATGAACAGATTCCGTGAACAGCACTACTCCACCCAGTTCAATTCAAGCTCTGCAAAGCGCTGACCCGAAGCTATTCCCTGTGGAGAGATGCGCTCGATCTCTGCCAGATCGTCTGCAGACAGCTGTACATCCAGTGCGCCCAGATTCTGGCGAACCCGATCGAGATGCTTGGTTCCCGGAATCGGTACAATCTGTTCTCCCCGAGACAGCAGCCAGGCGAGAGCCAGTTGGGACGGAGTACATTCCTTGCGTGCAGCCATTTCTTCTATCAATGCAACTACTTCCAGGTTTTTATTAAAGTTCTCTCCTTGGAAGCGTGGATACATCCGGCGGTAGTCATCCGCTGGCAGATCGTCAAAGCTTTTGATCTGTCCGGTCAGGAATCCGCGTCCGAGCGGACTGAACGCCACATAACCAATACCCAGCTCCTGGGTCAGCGGCAGTACTTCATCTTCGGTCTCGCGGCTCCAGAGGGAATATTCCGATTCGATTGCAGACAGCGGATGAACCGCATGCGCACGGCGAATTCGTTCCGGTGAAGCTTCGGACAGGCCGATATAGCGAATTTTGCCTTCTTTGACCAGATCCGCCATAGTGCCTACCGTTTCTTCAATCGGTACCTCCACATCTGGACGATGCTGGTAATACAGATCAATATAATCAAGTCCCAAACTATAGAGACTGGCATCGACCGATTTGCGTACATAGGCAGCATCGCCTTTTGGCTTTTCACTGCTGTATGTAATGCCAAATTTAGTCGCGACGATAACCTGATCGCGTCGTCCACGCAGTGCGCGTCCTACCAGCTTTTCATTTTCTCCGTAACGACCGTGCTCAAATCCACCGTAAATATCTGCGGTATCCAGCATGGTCACTCCCAGGTCGATCGCTCCCTGGAGTGTGTGTATGGATTCCTCGTTATCCGGCATCATCATCGTTCCCAGTCCCAGTGCCGATACTTCCAATCCCTGATTACCCAATTTACGTGTTTTCATCTATTCGCTCCTTTTCCGCCAGGCGGATGAATTGTTGTACATCGTGAACAATTCTTATTGTAGGAGTTCTGCCAAGGAGCAACCACAGTGTGTTTATACTGGTAACGGGACTAACAGGATGGAGATGAACTGTGGCAGCCAGACGTTATCTGAATATAAAAAGATTATTATTCGATGCTGCATTCTTTGGTACAACCCGATCTTGTTCAATTGTATGATTATAACTCTTTTATAATACTGCCTTAAAATTATTCAAGATACTGTCTCAAAATTCTTCAAGCACTGCAGATTTGTCACCGTATACTTTGTCCAGATGCTCTTCACCCCAGTAGCATAGCAGATCCAGTGCGGGCTTGAGTCCCCAGCCGTACGGAGTTAGCTCATACTCTACCCGCAGCGGGATCTCTGTGTACGCCTGCCGTGTGATGATCTCATCCTTTTCCAGGCTGCGCAGCTGTGTGGTCAGCATTTTCTGGGTAATATCGGGTATTAATCGCCGAAACTCCGAAGGCCGTTTGCGTCCGGTCATTAGATGATAGATGATTAGAGGCTTCCATTTGCCTCCCATTACTTCCAGAGCGGCTTCTACACCTACCCTGTACTTTTTGTCGGTGCTGTTGTTATTTTCTTCTTCCATTGGTTATCCCTCCATAAACAGGCTATGATACTGGAAACTTCTTGCTTGGCAGGCTTCCATTCATTATTCAGACAAGTTTGGAGCAATCGTTATTCCGGGAACTTTGATGTTCCCAGGGCACCTGAACGATCCTATGGGACATCAAAGTGCGTACTTCCAGGTTTTTGGGTTCCTGTTTATAATAGCATCAGTCATCCATTAGGAAAAAGATCAAACAGGAGAAAGGTAGTGAAGAATCACATGAAAGTATTGACTGTCGTCTCACATCCAAGACAGGATTCCCTGACCTTTGCGGTTGCCGATCGTTTTGTACAGGGTCTGGTTGCTGCCGGGCATGAATATGAGATACTGGACCTGCATCGAATCGGTTTTGATCCTGTACTCCAGGGAATAGATGAACCAAATCCATCCCTCGAGGAACAATCTTTTAGCCCAGAGGTTGAAAAGGAAATGGCACGCATGAAGGAACATGATGCATTGGCATTCATTTTCCCGGTCTGGTGGTGGAGTCTGCCAGCCATGCTTAAAGGTTATATTGATCGCGTATGGAACAACGGCTTCGCCTATGGCGCAAATCATCTTCATCACCAACAGGTATTGTGGATCGGGTTATCAGGCATCACGGAACAACAGATGAAAAAGCGGAATTATGATCAAATGATTTCGCATTTACTTAATGTTGGCATTGCCGATTATTGCGGAGTGAACAACTCCAGAGTGGAGCTTTTGTACGAGACACTGGGTTCCCAGCCCGAACATTATGATCAGCTGCTTGAGCATGCTTATCAGTTGGGTCTGAATTACGGCAAGGAGCAGTAATCTTAATGTGTACGATGTAAAGTATCGTAGAAATAAGTATTTGCAGAATAAAACAATTACAGTGCAACACTTATTTAGATTTACATTTTTCACTTAAATAACAAAAGAATAAAAAATTATAAAAAGCATATGAATAGAAAAAGTCCGCCAAACACTTGGGAATTCCTGTGTTTGACGGACTTTTTGGTAATGGAGCCTAGGGGGATCGAACCCCTGACCTCATCGCTGCCAGCGATGCGCTCTCCCAGCTGAGCTAAGGCCCCATAATATGTAATTGTTCAACAACTTTTTTAATGTATCATGAATCAGCAAAATAGTCAACACTTTTATCCGAATTTTGTCATTTGTATTGAACTTCGTATATCTATGAGCTTCCCTGCTTACTCCCATATAAATAGAGAATTGCTAGGCTCCTGCTTTGAATTTCAAGTCATTCAACCGATATTTTCACATCGGTAACTATACTCTGTGACAAGCCGGTGACAGTTGTGTCAATGCGTTGACTTTCGTTCCTCTGCTATTGGTATAATAAAGTTATTGGGTATTTTATAATAACAGGTACGATTACCGGCCTGCTACCATAACGATTTCAATATCCAAGCACACTCGGAAAAGAGGCGGATGATTTTGAAATATTCAACAGCTTATATCAGAGCAGGACTGGTGCTTTCCCTGATCCTCGTTTTGTTGACAGCCTGCGGACAGCCCAAAGAAACGCGGGCGGATATTTTTAACCCGAACGGTATTAAGGAAATGCCAGTCAGAGACTCCTATGGTACGGTCAATGTACCAATCTCTGCCAAGCGCATCGCAGTTACCAGCCAGTACGCGATGGACTACATGAATGCGATTGGCGCAGACGTCTCGCTGGCACCCAAGCCTGCGACAGGCAACTATGTATTTCCTCCTTACACCAGCGAGGAGCAGCGCGACAAACTGACTGTAATTGAAGGGCAGAACGGCGAGCTGGATCTTAATGCGCTCGCTGCCGAGAAACCGGATCTGATCATTACCAATAATGGCGACCGTGCCACTTACGATGCGCTCACCAAAATTGCTCCTACTGCCTATATCGATCCGGCACTGGACTGGCGTAACGAGCTGTACATGTATAGCACTTTCCTGGATCATGATACAGCGGCCAAGCAGTTTATGAATGCCTACCAACAAAAATTCAACGGAGCCAAAAGCAAACTGTCGCCTATTATTGGAACGTCTACCGTGGCTGCGCTGAGTATGCAGGATAATAAGCTGACTCTGCACAATAATGTCAAAGACGGTGTAGGCGAAGTGCTGTATCAGGATCTGGCACTCAAAGCACCGGAAGGCATGACGACTGGCAGCGAGTCTTCGCCGGTAACCCTGCAGCAGCTGCAAACGATGAATCCGGGCTATCTGTTTATCTCTACCGGTATAAAGGATGATACGACAGCCGCACTGAACAAACGCATGGCGGCTTCTCCAGATGGCGCGATCTGGAATCAACTGGCTGCTGTACAGGCAGGACATGTCTATATTATAGACAGCAGTTTTTTCAATGATACCCCACTCGCCAAATCGTATGCGATTGACACAATGGTCAAACAATTATCGGCCAAGTAACCCAAACGAAAAAAAATAAGAGACGCAAAGATGGAGATTGGCTATGTAGCGGCTTGTATGCCGGCTCTCCATACTTGCGTCTTTATTTTGAGAGACGATTACAGCCTAATACTATTTTGTGTAGCATCTGAATTCACATTAAACAACCTCTGGAATGTCATTGCATAGGATTTGGAGTGCTATTAGATAGTATATGGAGCATGATTGGGTAGACTTTAGAGCACTATTAGACAACTTTTGGAGCATTATGGATTAGCATTTGAAGTACTCTTAGACAGTCTATAGAACACTGCTGGATAGCCTTAGGAGTGTTAGCAGAGGATATACATTAGCCTGCTTATTTTTATTTTCAAAATTCGCTTGCATTCCTCCTCCAAAAAGCGTATACTCTTAATTACGGTGATTCGTTCACCACTTCCTGTCTGACATCTTAGAACGCACAACATGAGGATCAGGAAGTTACATATTTTTTTGCGGTCGTGGCGGAATTGGCAGACGCGCACGGTTCAGGTCCGTGTGGGCTTACCCCCGTGGAGGTTCGAGTCCTCTCGACCGCATACCTTATCTATCAAGTCTGTTTCACTTCGGTGAAGCAGGCTTTTTTTGATGGATTTTTCCAGTTTTATGATTAACGCTTGGCTTCTATAAGTGATACATAAAAAATGAGTATACAATCTAATTGCTGACTAATCGCTGAAATCCGCCTTTGATACAGCCCTGCTATTCAGGGATCGAATTTTGCTGTTCGGCAATATCGACAGGATTCGGCTCTTTTCCCATGCTACACTGGAGCCGGAGCATTTTTATAGGAACGGAGGTATCCATCATGTATAGAGTGGCGATTTGTGATGATTCCAGTCAACAGCGTGCACAGGTTCGTCAGCTGCTGACTGCGTTGTCGGTTCGTACAGGCGTTGAATTTGTAATGGAGGAATTTGCATCCGGGGAGCTGCTGCTGCAGCATTACGAACAGGCACAACCTTCTTTTCATGCCTGGATTCTGGATGTGGAAATGCCCGGTCGCAGTGGTATCGAGACGGCGCGCAAGCTGCGGGAATGGCAACATATGGATGAACAGATTATTTTCCTTACCAGTTATCCGGAATATATGGTCGACAGCTTTGATGTGATGACATTTCAATATCTGATCAAGCCTGTGCAGCCGGAGCGATTTGATGAAGTAATCCTGTCCCTTTATCGCTACTGGGAGTCTCAGGAGCATAAGCTGCTCGTGATCAAGTCCGGCTATGATGAGCTCGTGATCAAGCATGATGATCTAATTGCGATCGAAGCGGTCAAAAGTCTGACTTTCAAAAACAAGCTGCATTTTATTACTGCTCAGGATACCTATGAAAGTAAAGGTGTGCTGGCAACCTATGCGTCTGCTCTAAAAGAACAGAACTTCCTGCAAATTCACCGCTCCGTCATTATCAATATGCGCCATGCCAAAAAGTTCGCCGGCAATCAGGTGCTGATGTCCAACGGATTGGAGCTGCCGATTGGACGCTCCCGGGTAAAGGAAGTCAAGGATGCCTGTACACGCTTTATGATCAAGGAGCTGAACTGAGATGCCGCCGAATATGGGCTATATGCTGCTTGTGCTGCTGTTTATAGTGCCGACGCTGCTATTGGGTCAATTTTACTTTGATGCTGTACTGGGCAAAGTAAACCGCAGACCGAATCGTTTGGGGTACATTATCGGATTTGTGATTTTGCATCTGATCTATTATCTGGTGGATATGCCTGCGACCCTCTCTTCACTGCTGGCTATAGTGATGATTCTTTGTCTGGCGCTGTCCTACAGGGCGCAGCTGGGTACGATAATCGTGTTTACTTTTATCTATGTAGTCTTGCAGACCATTATCAATTCAATGGGCGTTTATTTGTTTTTTGGTGGTGTCGATTATTCGGTGGATACACCCTATCGGCTGATGCAGAGCCATTACAATCGCTCAATCAAGCTGCTGTTGTTCAGTTTTCTCGTTATGCTGATGATCTCCCAGTTGATTCGTCTGATCAGCCGGAGGCACAGTATCGTACTGCAGCCGCGCTATTATTTGCTGTTTCTGATTGTACCACTCATCTCGATCTGGCAAATTAATGTGCTGTTCGCCTACAGTCAGAGAAACAGCTATTATGTGATCTCGGTACTCGGGTTGCTGTTTTTGAATGTGTTTGTTATTTATATGTTTGATATGCTGATGGAACGGTTCCGGCTGCTCAATCAAAATGTGTATTTGCAGCAGCAAATGGATTATCAGGATGCCAATTACGAGAAAACAGTGCATACGTTCAAGGATATCAAGCGTGTGATCCACGACACGAACCAGCATCTGCTTTATATAGAAGAATGTATACGCCGCCAGGAGCCGGAGGCGGCGATCGAGCATATTCAGACGACGCTGAACCGGGTTGATCAGGCGTACCATCGCGTCAATACCGGTAATCTGGTAATTGATGCTCTGGTCAGCAATACGCTTAGTATTGGACAATCCAATGGCATACGGATCGATACCCGGCTGCGACTGCACTCGCCGACTGTACACATCGAGCGTTATGATCTGTGCGTAGTACTCGGCAATCTGCTGGATAATGCAATCGAAGCGAGCAAGCATATCCGGGTGGCAGATGATCGGTATATCTCTATCAATATCCATTCCAACGAATCGACGCTGTATATCCATATTACCAATCATTCCAGTACGCCCCAGACAGACTGGAGCAGCAGCAAACCAGGTGATGGTTACCATGGATTGGGACTGACCAATATCTCCCGTCTGTGCGAGAAATACGGCGGTCATATGACGATCGAGAACCATAATCACCGGGTCGAAAGCATGGTTGTGCTTCCTTTTTATGAAGAGTAGCAAGAATGATAGGACATGCTCCCAGGTAATAGATACGGTATCTCCTGCAAAAAATATAATACATCCTGCGATGAACCGGTGCTTATGCCGGTTCTTTTTTTGCCATTCAGGGACAAAGATATTCGTTTCAGCCCATTTTCGCTTTATCGATTCGGATCTGCGGTATGCTTCGGTTATGCACAGATGAGAATACATCTGACTAACTACCGAAAGGAATGAATACAATGAAAACAATCAATACAGTCAGCAAATGTCTGCTAAGTATCGTTATCGTTACTTCGGCATTACTGCCATCCGGCAGTATCTCTGCTGCTGAACAAACCAAAGCCCACGCAGCATCTGCTTCCCAGCCGCAGACTGTTACAGCTAACACCTCATCCCGGGCGCAGCAGCTGGCCCAGATCCTGCTGGATAAATACGGCGTGACCGGTGTGCAATACGCCGTAATGGATCATGGCAAAATCGTTCTCTCCGGCAGCGCCGGTACCTCCGGGCGCAAGGGTAACAGCAAGATTGGCAAAGAGGATATGTTCGGTATCGGTTCGACAAGCAAAATGTATGTGACAGCAGCAACGATGATGCTGGCTGAAGAGGGCAAAATCGATATCGATCGTCCACTGACCGATTACTTGCCGGAATTCAAAATGAAGGATGAACGGTACAAACAGATTACACCACGTATTCTGATGAATCACTCTTCCGGACTGTACGGCAGTCATTACGGCAACTCTATTCTGTTCAATGACAATAATACAATTAATCGCGACAATCTGCTGCCCGCGCTGCAAAACGAGACGTTGAAAGCTGATCCGGGTGCCTTCTCCGTTTATTCCAATGACAGCTTCCAGCTGCTTGAACTTATGGTTGCCAAAGTCAGCGGCCAAAGTTATCCGCAGTTTATCCAGGAGCGCATCAGCAAGCCTCTACAGCTGAAGTCGACACTGACACCACTGGATCAATTTGACCGGAGTCGCCTGGTAAAGACGTACTTTCCTACCTTGACTGACAAGGCTTTGCCGGTCGAAAATACCAATATTATTGGTACCGGCGGCGTATATTCCACGGCAGAAGATGTCGTTAAATTTGCCGAAGTACTCACTGGACAGCGTCCTGATCTCCTCTCCACGGCTTCGACCCAGGCGATGACCCGTCCAGAGTATCGCAGCGGCATGTGGGTATCCGAGACAAGCAATATTTTCAACTATGGGCTGGGCTGGGATGCGGTACAGCTGTCCCCCTTTGACCGTTATGGATTAAAAGCCGTATCCAAAGGCGGCGATACCCTCATGTATCATGCGAGCCTGATCAGCGTACCGGAGCAGCGACTCAGTATGGCGGTATTAACATCCGGCGGTTCCTCTATGTACAATGAAGCGGTAGCCAGCGAAGTAATGCTGCATGTACTGAAGGACAAAGGCACCATTAAACGTATTCTGCCAGACCAGCAGTTCCCGGCAGCCAGCAAGATCGCTATGCCAGCCGATATGAAAAAGTATAACGGCACTTATGGTACAGTCGGCGAGACTTTTGATGTTCAGATCCGCAATGGAAAATTCAAACTGGCTACGCAAATGTCCGGCATGATTCCGGAACAGCAGTATATCTATGCAGGCAAAGGTAAGTTCCGCAGTGAAGACGGTTCTGCTCTCGCCAGCTTTGAACGCCAGAAAAACGGCCATACCTATCTGAAGCTAAACGCTTATCTCAATATACCTGAACTGGAGCAATCCCAGATGGCTCTGTATGTCGGTCAAAAACTGGACAAGCAGACTCTGCCTGCTGCAGTCAAAAAAACATGGCAGCAGCGTAACGGCAAAACCTATTACAATACCGACGAAAAAATCAATTCGGGCTTTTATCTGATCCCGACCGAAATCAGCAAAACGATCCAGGCAGACACCAGCCTCGGTTATGCGCTGGGTACCAAAATCGTTAATGCGAACAAAAGTGTTAATATCATGCAGATTCCGGTTATGTCCGGACGCGATACGTTTGATCTGAATTTCTCCCGTCAGGGCAAAACTGAATATATGGAGATCAATGGACAATCCTTTATTAGCAAAGACGCAGTGTCTACGCTGCCTGCTTCTTCTTCGTCCGTAAAAGTTCCGGCCGATCACCGTGCCAAATGGATGAAGCTGGACAAAAAGACTGCCAGTCAGAAAATCAATGTAACGCTTCCAAAAGGAGCAGGATTTGTCGTGTATGATAACAAAGGACAAACTGTCTACTCCTCCGTCGTGAATGGCGGTCACAGTACCAAGCTGCCGGAAAGCGGCATGATCGTATTCGGCGGTAAAGCTGGTGACTCATTCAAGATCTCTCTGAGCCACTAAATATTCGAAGATAGATACCGAAATATCGGAATTTCCATACCACCTGCGACTGGAATCATAGTCATCCTTTCCTTTTAGAATCTATCGAATCCAGCCGCAAATTAATAAACCGCATTCCTGTCTACTCTCTTTCGCCAGAGAAGTAAAGCAGGAATGCGGTCTTTTTTTGCCTGTATGCTTTGGTCTTTATTTTGACAATAGGCAAAAGGTTATCTAATCTGATTCTTCTGTTGTTATGGCACCAATCATGCTGTCTACGCAAAAAGCATCACTGCTATCTGCTTCCTTATTCGGAAACTCCAAGCGGTGATGCTTCTTTGTTGCTTTTTCTTATACAGAAAGCAGCAGGTTCGAATTATTGGTCTTCACGTTCCCGATTATGCTGGGGCAGAATCGCATCCTGCTTGATGGAAGGCTTTTTGTCCTGCTTGGAATCATCATTCAGCAGCCCTTCCAGTTCTTTCATAAACATGCTAATATCCTTGAACTGACGATAAACCGAGGCAAAGCGTACATAAGCCACTTCATCTACCGGATATAGCTGTTCCATCACCAGCTCGCCTACAGCCCGGCTCTCTACCTCAGCCAGTGCTGTCGCATACAGACTTTTCTCAACCTCCGAGACAATTGCATCCAGCTGGTCGACCGATACCGGACGTTTCTCGCACGCACGAATCAATCCGCGCAGTAGCTTGTCCCTGCTGAATTCCTCGCGGCTACCGTCTTTTTTGATTACGATCAGCGGCGCAACCTCGACCATCTCGAATGTAGTAAAGCGTCGGCTGCAGCTCTCGCATTCCCGCCTGCGGCGGATCGACTTGTTGTCATTGGCTGGACGGGAATCCAGCACTTTTGTTCCGTTGTGACCACAATAGGGGCATTTCACTTCCAGTGTCACCTTCCTTTCCCTTTATGCCGTTTGTTCCATCTATTCAGAAGGCGTCATATAATTTGGTATATTGCTTATAATAATATAATACACGTTGCACATAATGTCTCGTCTCGCCATAGGGAATATCTTTGGCATGCTCTAGCGTACCATCCCACTGACCACTGCTGATCCAGCTTTTGACCTTGCTCGGGCCGGCATTATAGGCTGCGATCACCGCGATCTCATTGCCGCCGAACTGCTGCATCAGGTTGCCCAGATACCACGTACCGATCTCGATATTGGGATCAGCATCGTGCTTGACGGTCTCCATCGATACATTGTTCAGATGAGCCTTGTCCATTACCCACTGGGCGGTATCCGGCATTAACTGCATGACGCCAAGCGCACCCTTTTTCGATTCCATACTGGGCTGGAAATTGGTCTCCACCCGGATAATGGAAGCAATCAGGAACGGATCGACCTGATATGCCGAAGCATGGGCACGAATTTCATTTTTGAATTCGATGGGATAGATCCAGGCCAGCCAGCGCGTATTAAACAGGACCAGCACCAGCACAACCAGAAACAGCGGCAGCAAAATCCGTTTGCGGATCAGTTTCCGTTTGAGCTGATTCATACTAACCTCTTGCTCTCCCAGAACTGCTGCAGCTGCTGCTGTGTCTGTTCCGGTGTGCCGCTGTTATCAATCACAATATCCGCTATCCGCTTTTTCTCCTCGATATCCATCTGCGCAGCCAGCCGCTTCTCTGCTTGCTCCGCTGTCAATCCATCTCTTTGCATCAGTCGCTGCAACTGAATCTCGCGCGGTACATATACGACCATAATTTCATCAAAGCGATAAGCATCCCTCGCTTCAAGCAGCAGGGGAATATCCGCTATAACCAGTCGCTGTGGATCGGCTGCTTCCAGCTCGGCTACGCGGCTGTGAATCAGGGCGCGAATCGCCGGATGGGTAATGCCTTCGAGCGCCTGGCGTTCTTCGGGATGTGTGAAAATATGCTCGCCCAACTGCTTGCGGTTCAGTGTACCGTCTTCATTCAGCATATGGGCTCCAAAACGCTCCCTGACCTGCTGCAGTACCGGGTGACCAGGCATCATGATTTCCCGTGCGATCAGATCCGCATCGACCAGTGCAGCTCCATGCTGCACCAGCCAGGCGGAGACTGTACTTTTCCCCGTAGCGATTCCTCCGGTTAATCCTATATTCATGCTGTCACCTCAATGTTTCTGTCGTATCGGAAGAGGCTGGCAGACCGGACAGAAATGGGTACCCCTGCCGCCTACTACCGTTTTCTCGATCAACGTGCCGCATTCATAGCAGGGCTGTGCTTTGCGTCCATAGATGCGCAGACTGTGCTGGAACATTCCCATTTCGCCCTGACCATTCACATAGGATTTGATGGAAGATCCACCGGCTGCCACCGCATCGGTCAGTGTCGAGACGATCGCTTCATGCAGACGAATCAGCTGTTCTTCGCTGAGGTCGCCGGCGATACGCTCCGGGTGAATACCGGCACGGAACAGTGCCTCATCCACATAGATATTCCCGATTCCTACCACGTACGCCTGATTGAGCAGTACCGGTTTGATCATCGTTTTGCGCTTGCCAATCACGCGGATAAATTGCTCGGTTGTAAATTCCGGATCGAGCGGCTCCTGACCGAGCTGCATCAGCGGTTTGGATTCCAGATCTTCACCGGTTTTGAACAGATGCATCGTGCCGAACTGACGTACATCCTTGTATCTTAATTCCGTGCCATCGGTAAAATGGAAAATGACATGGGTATGTTTTTCTACCGGTTCATTTTGTTCATATACACCATAGCGTCCTTCCATCCGCAGATGGGAGACCATAACCAGTCCGTCCATTACAATTCGCAAAAATTTGCCGCGCCGTTCAACGGTTTCTATAGTATGTCCCTGCAGTTCCAGTGCAAATTGCTGCGGGTCATCCGGCCGCTGGATAATACGTGGCAGCGATACGGTAACCCGTTCAATTTGCTTGCCGGTGACCAGGCTGTTAAGAGTGCGTCTGACTGTTTCTACTTCCGGCAATTCCGGCATATGATTCACCTATCCTTTATTTATGCTATTTCGCTTCGTACCAGTTGGAGCCATAGCTCACGTCCGCTTTGAGCGGAACAGCCAGCTGCAGTGCTTCCTTCATGACCTGTGGTACCAGTGTTTTCATTTCTTCCATCTCATCGGCAGGTACTTCAAATACCAATTCATCATGTACCTGCAGCAGCATACGGCTGTTAAGCTTGCGATCTTTGAGCGCCTTGTCCATATGCACCATCGCCAGCTTGATAATATCGGCGGCGGTTCCCTGAATTGGCGTATTCATCGCTGTACGCTCGGCAAAAGAACGCAAATTGAAGTTGGAGGAACGAATCTCCGGCAAATAACGGCGGCGTTCCAGCATCGTCTTCACATAGCCGTTCTTTTTGGCTTCGGTAACGATATCATCCATATAACGGCGTACGCCCTGGAATACGTCAAAATACTGGGCGATAAATTCGGCTGCTTCCTTGCGGGTAATGTCCAGATTCTGGGACAGTCCATAATCGCTGATCCCATACACGATACCAAAGTTGACCGCTTTGGCAGAGCGGCGCATATTGCTGTCCACCTGCTCACGGTCGACACCAAATACATCCATCGCCGTCTTGGTATGAATATCCATATCGTGCAGGAACGCATCCTTCAGTCTCGGATCATCGGAAATATGGGCCAGTACACGCAGCTCGATCTGCGAATAATCCGCGGCCAGCATCGACCAGCCTTGCTCGGAAGGCACAAATACTTTGCGCAGCTTGCGCCCTTCTTCGAGACGAATCGGAATATTTTGCAGGTTCGGGAACTGGCTGGACAATCGTCCGGTTGCCGTAATCGTCTGGCGGAAGTACGTATGCACTTTGCCCGATTTCGGATGAATCTCCTTGAGCAGTCCTTCTACATAAGTGGATTGCAGCTTGGCGAGCTGGCGATAATTCAAAATCAGCTGCACAACCTCATGATAGGGTGCCAGTTTTTCCAGTACATCGGCACTGGTGGAATAACCTGTTTTTGTTTTCTTGTCTACCGGTAATCCAAGCCGTTCAAACAGAATTTCGCCGAGCTGCTTGGGTGAATTCAGATTGAATGCGGTGCCCGCCAGCTCATAGATTTGTGTAACCAGCTTATTAATTTGACCTTCGAACTCCTTACCAAGAGCACGCAGTTCATCCGCATTTACGGCAACGCCCTGCTTTTCCATATCCGCCAGAATTCGGGATAGTGGCATCTCCAGGTCTACGAACAGGCTGGTCATCTCGTTTTGCTCCAATTGTTCACGCTGCAGAGGCACCAGCTGACGAATCGTCGCTGTTTTGCGAGCCAGGTGCAGGCTCAGTACATCTGCTTCCGGCACTTTGTAACGCGCACCTTTACCAAATACAGTCTCATCTTCCGGCAGCTGCGGCAGACCGCTGCGGCCAGCGAGTACGCTCAGGCTCTGACCGGAATCGGTAGGGTCCAGCAGGTATGCGGCAATCTGGATATCAAACCGCGCCCCGGCAAAAGGAATATCGTCCCAGAACAGCACCAGATCAGCGCGATGCAGATCATGACCATCTTTGGGGATCGATTCATCGGCCAGCCAGCTGCGAATTGGAGCAGCGGCTTCACTTTTGAGTGTCTCGGGAGTCAGGAAGAAATATTGATCCGGTGCAGACAGTACGATACCGACCAGACTGGCATGATGCGGATTATCTCCGCGGCTCTCGATATGCACCACATCAATCTGCGGCAGCGCCGCTTCCAACTGGGCTATTTCTTCCTCGCCGATTACTGTAACAGCCAGTTCTTCAGCCTGTTGTCCGGCGGCTTCATCCAGATCGAGATGATCCAGTACACCATCTGGTGCTGCTGACGACAGATCCAGCCGCTGCAGAATCGATTTGAATTCAAGCTTTTGCAATGCGGATACAGCAGTAGCTGCCTGTATCCCTTCGTATTTCATGCTGTCCCATGTCGCCTCGAATGGCACCTCGCGGAAAATAGTCGCCAGTTCCTTGCTCATGCGTGCATCGTCGGCATGGGTTTCGATTTTCTCTTTCATTTTGCCCTTGAGTTCACTTGTATGCTCCAGTACTTCTTCGACAGTTCCATACTGATGCAGCAGCTTCAGTGCTGTTTTCTCGCCAACACCCGGAATACCGGGAATATTATCAGACGCATCGCCCATCAGTCCTTTGAGATCGATAATCTGCGCCGGCGTGAGACCATAGCGTTCCTGTACTTCGGCCGGTCCGTAGGCTTCAATATCGCTCACACCTTTGCGGGTCAGACCGATTTTGACATGCTCGGAAGCCAGCTGCAGCATATCCTTGTCGCCACTGATGACGATCACTTCGCAGCCTTTTTGCTCGGCATGCAGGGAAAGGGTACCGATAATGTCATCCGCTTCATAGCCTTCCAGCTGATAATGCGAAATGCCGAAGGCTGTCAGCAAATCCTTGAGCAGCGGGAATTGCTCGGACAGCTCAGGTGGTGTCTTTTGACGACCTCCCTTGTAGTCCTGATAATTGCTGTGACGGAATGTGATTTTCCCGGCATCAAAAGCGACCATGACATGAGTCGGCTTCTCTTCTTCCAGCAAACGCAGCAGCATATTGGTAAATCCGTACACCGCATTGGTATGCATACCGCTTGATGTAGTCATCGGCTGCTGCATAGCAAAAAAGGCGCGGTAAATAATACTATTTCCATCTATTAACATAAATTTTTCCATAGATCCTCCTATAGTCAAAGCGTGCATGTACAAGTCCGTATTTTGAGGTTCTTCAGTGATAACATCGCTTATTCTATGATACCACAAGGCCCCCTTTTCCAAAACAAAAGCACCGGATAAGTTCCGGTGCTTGGGTGGTATTGCGATGAAATTGGTCAGTTGTTCAGATCCGGGCGTCTACCGGTAACCAGATAGACAACACTTTCGCCGATATTGGTCGCATGATCGGCGATTCGCTCGATATAGCGTCCTGTCAGATTGAGCAGCATCACCTGCGGGCCGTCTGCCGCATTCTCCAGCATATGCTGGTGCAGTTCACGAATCATGCCGCTGTACATATGATCCACTTGATCATCATCGTTGCCCACTTTGTGAGCCAGATCCGTATTTTCGTCCAGATAGGACTGAATGGAATCCCGGGTCATCTGAATAACGATATCGGACATGCGCGGGATATCTACCAGGAGCTTGTTTAGGCTGGAGCCCTGCATACGCAAAGTAACTTTGGCGACGTCACGTGCCAGATCTCCCATACGTTCCAGATCGCTGGAAATCTTGAATGCGACAATGATGCGGCGCAGATCCTTGGCAACCGGCTGCTGGGTCACAATCAGGCGGGAACCGATATCCATGATCTTCTCTTCCATTTCATTCAGGCGATAGTCATTGTCCACGACGGCTTTGGCTTTGGCCGTGTCCATGGTCTGCAGTGACTTTACCGCATCTTCCAGTGCCTCGATCACATGATCTCCCATGGCGGTAAGTAGATGCCGGAGTTCATCGAGACTTTCATCAAATCCTTTGCGGTTAGGCATTCATAATCCTCCTCTGGGCTGGTTGAATAATGCAGATTACACCACTTATGACAGTTGGTCGGTTTCTGCGCCCGGACGACAGTGTATCCTTTCCGGTGCTGGCTTGAAGCGGTCAGCTATTCAACAAGCAAAGACCTGCTGCCCTCAGCCGAATCGGCCGGAGATATAATCTTCCGTGCGGGAATCGGTCGGATTCGAGAACATCTCTGTCGTATCCGTGGACTCTACCACTTCTCCATTCAGGAAAAAGGCCGTCTGGTCGGAGATCCGTGCTGCCTGGTGCATGTTATGGGTAACCATAACGATGGTGTAATCCTTTTTGAGATCCTGCGTCAACTCTTCAATTTTGAGAGTAGAGATAGGATCAAGGGCAGAAGTCGCCTCATCCATCAGCAGAATATCCGGCTGACTCGCAATCGCGCGTGCGATACACAGACGCTGCTGCTGACCGCCGGACAGGCTCAGTGCCGACTTTTTGAGGTAGTCCTTGACTTCTTCCCACAGCGCAGACTGCCGCAGACTGCGTTCCACAATCTCGTTCAGCTGCGCTTTGGACGTAATTCCCTGCAGACGAGGTCCATAGGCTACATTTTCATAAATGGATTTGGGAAATGGATTGGGCTGCTGGAAGACCATGCCCACCTGCTGGCGCAGATCCTCTACTTCCACATTATCTCCGTAAATGTCGGAACCGGCGATCTCTACTTTACCCTCGATCCGTGTACCGGGGATCATGTCGTTCATGCGGTTCAATGTACGCAGCAATGTGGATTTACCGCAGCCGGACGGTCCGATAAAAGCGGTCACTGCCTTTTCCTGAATAGTAAGTCCGATATTTTTAAGAGCATGATGCTTCTCATAATATAAATTCAATTCTTCAATGCGAATAATGTCTGACACAGAGTCACACTCCCTTGATTCTCTTGTACGGCAATCACAACCGGGTTATGATTCCGACTGGCATCTATACATCATAAGTGATATTTGTAAACCGAGAGCTCCCGTATTGTAAAGGGAATGTAAAACTTCCTGCTGCCTGTCAGCCCTGCAGTCCGGCAGATACCAGAGCAGTCAGGCGCGCCGCTTCGGCTGCACGATCCAGCAGCTGATTCGCATGGGCAGAAGCCTCATCCGCACCTGCAGCCATTTCGGTAAACAGACGGTCCGCCTGGACAATCGACGTCAGACTTCGCTCCATCGTCCGCTCGGCTGTCTGACTGTATTCCGCTGATTGTCCGATCATCTCATTCAGGCTACTGAGCAGCCGGGTCACATTGGCAGACAATCCAGTAATCCGGCTCGACAAATGCCGCATCTCCCCTGCTACCACTGCAAATCCGCTGCCTGCCTGCGCTGCCCGTGCCGCTTCGATAGAAGCATTAAGCGCCAGCATAGTACTCTGTCCGGCCAGCTGAGATACATCGTCCAATACTTTGCGCGCCTGAACCGTATGCTGCTGCATCTCTTCAGCCTGCAGACGCTGGCGGTTGACCAGCTGCTGTGCCTGCCGGAAGCTCTCCTCTGCTTCGTGCAGTTCAGTATGACCGGACACTGTGCGAACCTTGATCGCTTCCAGCTGACTGGATGTGTGTACAGCTGCACCAGTCACGGTCTGCACAGCCTGTTCGATCTGCATGACGAATGCACAGGTCTCACGAAGAGACTGCAATCGCTGCTGCTCGGCCAAAGACTGCAGGTGGCGGGATAGTTCCATCATATCCCGGATCGTAATGGCACCAACCAGCTGTCCCTGATCTGTGAGCAGCATACATTCATAAAAGGCTTCGCCCTCCCGTGCCAGAGCCGCATCTACAGCAGCAGCTGCATCGGTATGAATATCCATCACCAGTATATCCGGCCGGGTAAATTGACTGGTCGGCCGCCCCTCGTACAGCTCAGTAGCGAATCGACTCGCCATACGGCGGTAGAACTGCTCCCGCATAATCAGGCCAATCGGTTCGCCAGATTCACTGCATACCGCGATACAGGGCAGCTGCTCCTCCCTGCGAAAGCGCTGCAAGGTAACGCCGCATGTCTCGTCTGTTGTTATAGCCGGTATCATAATCCGGTAATGCAGCAGTGTTCGCTGCGGATCATGTGTGGTTATCTCTTGGCTCGGATTGTCATCAGGACTTTGGTCCCTCTGTATCCTATGCGTTTCCGCTGTATCCGGCATTTGGCTTGTTGCCTTCACTTCTTCCCGCAGCTCGGTTATTTCTGTATGTGTATCTGCTGTATTTGCTTGTTTTAGTAAGACTTTATGATCTTCGCTCTTTACCTGGCCTTCTGGTTTTTCCAGCAATAGATTAGACAAACCTATCGTCTCCCTTAGTTCTTTAGTATTACTTCTACTCTCAGACTAATTCATGATTGTAAATTTAATTTGCGGATTAATGAATGATTATGTAATCGCCAAAGTAAAACTTGCTGCTGACATTTTGGGTTCTTTTCCCATAAAAAAAAGATGCCCGTCATTCCGTTAACCGGAATGAGGAGCACCTGCTTTTTTGCGTACAACGAGTTTGTAGCCTACACCACGAATCGAATCGATATGTACCGATTCCGGATCCAGTTCGAGCTTTTTGCGAAGGGAACTGACATGCACATCAACAGTACGCTGACCGCCGATATAATCAAATCCCCATACGGCATTCATCAGATCATCCCGCGTCATAACTACACCCGGCTTGCGTGCCAGATACAGCAGCACTTCAAACTCTTTGGGACGCAGTGTAATCTGCTGTGTGCCCAGTGCAACCTCGTACTTGTCCGGATAGATCATCAGATCGCCCAGCTCGATACGGCTCTCATGCGAGTTCTCTTCCACCGGCTGATCTTCACGACCGGTTGCCCGGCGCAGTACTGCGGCTACACGTGCCAGCAGCTCGGAGACGCCAAATGGCTTGGTAATATAATCATCGGCACCGGCTTTGAGACCTTCGACGACTTCTTCCTCTGCGTTCTTGGCTGTCAAAATAACGACAGGTGTGCGTATGCCGGAGCTGCGCAGTTTGCGTAAAATATCTAATCCCGACATTCCCGGTAACATCAAATCCAGCAGAATCAGCTCAAACGATTCGTTCTGAGCGCGTTCCAGACCGGCACTGCCATGGTCTTCTACCGTAACTTCATACCCTTCCTGTGTCAGGTTGTAAGACAACAGTCGGGACAGCGTTGATTCATCTTCAATGACCAGCAATCGTTTAGTCATGATAACCTCCATATGGGTTCACATTTCATCCACCTTGAACAGCATATCACGATTTTGTTAACACAGTGTAAAAATATAGAATTTGATTAGCCGGCAGTTAGCGGTAAATTAAATCCGCTGCTGCCAGCATGTAATCTATCGGTTCGGCATACCAATCGGTGGCACTGAAATAACATCTTTTTGGTCGATAGTATTCTTTTTATTTTTTGTCTTTGTCATCATTGTATACGATTCACCGGTTTCCTGTGCTCAGAAGTCGCCTTCATCCTCCTGCAGCAGCGGCAGATTCACCGTAAAGGTCGTACCGATATTCACTTCGCTCTCTACCGTTACGATCCCATGATGCAGCTCCACCAGATGTTTTACAATCGACAATCCCAGTCCGGTACCGCCTGAACTGCGTGAACGTGCCTTGTCCACCCGATAAAATCGTTCAAAGATACGCGGCAGATCCTTGCGCGGAATGCCCATACCGGTATCACTTACATCAAACTGGATACGCTCCTCGCCCTCTGGCGACATGGTCTCTTTGACATCGAGCGTGACTTTGCCACCATCCTGCGTATAGTTGATCGCATTGGAAATCAAATTCACAAAAATCTGCCGCAGCCGATCCTCATCCGCTTCCATAAACAATTCTTCCGGCACATTCAAGTTCATCGTAATATTTTTCTTGGCTGCCGAAGAATTCAGCATTTCCCGAATCGTATCAAAAAACGGATGCAGATGAATCGGTGAGAAATTCAGCGGCGAACGCTTGGATTCGATTTTGGACAATTCCAGAATATCACCGATCAGTCGATTGAGCCGCTCACTCTCATCATAAATGATTTGCAGGAAAGACCGTGCAGTCTGCTCATCCTGTACCCCTCCGCTTAACAGCGTCTCGGCGAAGCCTTTGACTGCAGCAATCGGTGTCTTCAATTCGTGAGAGACATTGGCAACAAATTCGCTGCGCATCCGTTCCAGACGGCGGATATTGGAGACATCCTGAATCAGGAACAGCATGCCCCGGTACGTATCATCATCTTCAAACATCGGTACACCGTCTATCTCGATCAATCTCGGTTCGGGATTGTATAGTGTCTGTTCATCATGGATGCGTTCCTTGCGGCGAAGCCCTTCGCCGAGCAGCTTGCTCAGCTCATAGTGCTGCTTGAACTCCTGATAGGATTTGCCGATAATGCGCTTGGAGCTGATTCCCAGCATCTCTTCTGCAAATCGGTTCACCAGTGCCACATTACCATTGAATTCCACCATGACCATACCGCCGGTCATATTGGCGAGTACACTTTGCAGCAAATCTTCATTGTCACGGATGACTTTGAGCTGCATCTCCAGGCTGTCGGCCATATTATCGATCGCTTTGCCCAGCTCGCCAATCTCATCCTGCCGTTCCAGCTTCACTCTCGCTCCATAATCCAGCCGCGAAATCCGGTTGGCTACACGGGTAATATGCTCCAGTGGACGGGTTAGACTGGACGCGACCCGGTAGCTGACGAGCGCAGCGACGAGGAATAATACTGCCAGACTGATTCCCATTACGGTCCATGCGCTGCGGACCCCATTTTCTACCGCTTGCAGACTCATGGACAGACGGATATAACCGTCAAATTGTCCCTGCTTATGTACAGGTGCAGCCACATACAGCATATTTTCCTGCAGGGTGTTGCTGTACCGGATTGCACTCCCCAGCCCGTTCGCCTGGGCAGCTATAATTTCTTCACGGTCCTTATGGTTATTCATACTGCGCGGATCACTTTGCGAATCCCCGATAACGGTTCCATCCTGTTCGATAAAGGTCACTCTTGAATCGGTAAGCTTGCCGATCTGTACCGACTGACTGGTGTAATAATCCAGCACAGCTTCGGTAGGCGAGCCTGTTGTACCTTCCTTTTGAAAGGCAAACGTAGTTTCCAGCAGACGGATCTCCCGCAGCATATTATCCTCCAGGGTTTGCACATGGGAATCCTTGTAGATTTTCCCCATGGTAAAGGCTGCTGCCAGACCAAGCACTCCCAGCAGCAGCATAATAATCAGGGTCAGGCGGATACGGAACGGTTTCATGCTTCTCTCCTTTTACGATGTTTTGCTTTCCTGCAGCTTGTGCTTGCTCCGGTAGCTGGCTATGCGCATAAATATCGAGTACTGCAGCGTCGCCATAGGCTGCTGGAGCATAATACCCAGCACTACCGGTACAGCGGTCTGCGGACTAAAATAGGACATAGCTATGACCATACCGACAGAAATATTGCGCATTCCCGACGTATAGGCCAGCGTCACCGGCAGTTCTCTGCCTTTTGCGCGAAGTATACCAGAACATACGTAACCGAGTCCATAGCAGAGTGCCACAATAATAAACACCGCCGGAACGACCAGCAGCAGATCGCCGCGCAGTGCACTAAGCTGTGGAGCGATAGCAGCCGCATTGAGCAGGACGACACCTGCAAAACAGAGTTTGGAAATAGGTAATGTCACCGGAGCAGACCATTCCTTGAACCGTCCCCTGGATGCTTCGTAAACAATCATGCCCAGCAGCGTCGGTAGCACAATAATCAGCATCAGATCCTGAATCATGCCCAGCGTATCAAATTGGATATTGGCACCAAATAACCATTCGACAATTCCCGGTACCACAAACGGACTGATCGCCGAATCCACGATCACCATCGCCAGCGCAAGCGCCACATTGCCTGTGGACATGCTCACCCACAACACCGAGGATACGCCCAGCGGAATAGCCGTGAACAATACCAGACCAATCGTATACGGCGAGCCATGTCCAAACATCAGCTCACCCAGCCCATAAGCGAGCAGCGGAGCAGCCACATGAGCAAACAGCAGTGTCACGAATACAGGCGCCGGCTTTTGCAGCACACCCTGCAAATGCTTGCGCCCGCAACCAATACCCATCACGAACGTTACATAGGCAAATAAATAAGGAATCCATCCGGTAAAAGCAATCAGGTAATCGGATAACACAAATCCGAGCAGCAAAGTGCAGGGAATAATCGCGAACATGTACTTTTCAAAATTGCGGGTAAATGCTGCCGACCATTGTCTCATCTCTCTTCATCTCCAGCCTTTTCACATTGTCGTATGTACCATGATAACATACGTATCCTCGGTGTACGGGTGAAAATGGTAACTGACAGCGAAAAAAGTTTAACGTGTGCATTTTAGTTGCCTAACGGTTATTGTTTTACGTTTTGCAGATATCAGATTGCTTTGGGTTTGATGGTAAAGCACTCCAGAAAGGAATAAGAGTACGTCCTCCGATTAAGCGTGGAGATCCTCTGCTTCTCATTCCATTCAGGATCTCCAGGCTTAACCGGAGGAGATGCCCTTATGCCTTTCCGGAGTGAATGATGCCACCATATCAGCTGCAAAAAAAAGACGAGAACCGTCCACATCACACATGGACAATTCTCGTCTTCTATTACTTATATACGCTAACACACAATGTAATCTGCACTCATTACAAAATGCATTTCACTAAGCGCTCGTTGTAAATCAAAGTATCAACCGTTGATAATTTCGCCACCATTGACGTGAATCACCTGGCCACTGACGTAAGAGGAATCGCTGCTTGCCAGATAGACGTAGGCTGGAGCAAGTTCTTCCGGTTGACCTGGGCGCTTCATTGGCTGGGTCTGACCGAACTCTTTGACTTTTTCTTCATCAAAGGAAGCTGGGATTAGTGGTGTCCAGATTGGACCTGGTGCTACCCCATTCACACGGATACCTTTCTCTGCCAGGTTCATGGACAGTGCACGGGTAAAGGACAGGATTGCTCCTTTGGTGGATGAATAATCGAGCAGTACCGGTTCACCGCGATAGGCAGTGATCGAGGTTGTATTGATAATGGACGCGCCTGCATGCAGATGCGGCATGGCTGCTTTGGTGATAAAGAACATACCGAAGATATTGGTACGGAATGTACGCTCCAGCTGTTCTGCGGAGATATCTTCGATCGTCTTCTGTACATGCTGTTCAGCAGCATTATTTACGAGGATATCGAGTTTACCGAGTTCTGCGACGGCTTTTTCGACAGCACTTTTCGCAAAGGATTCGTCACCGATATCACCAGCGATTGTCACGCATTTACGTCCTTCTTTTTCGACAAGTGTTTTAGTTTCTTCAGCATCGTCGTGCTCATCTTTATACAAGATGGCTACGTCTGCACCTTCTTTGGCAAAATAAATAGCAACCGCGCGACCGATACCACTATCGCCGCCGGTGATAATTGCTGCTTTGCCCTCCAGTTTGCCTGCTGCCTTGTATTCTGGTGCATCAAACTGTGGACGTGGAGTCATTTCGGATTCAATACCAGGTTGTTTCTCCTGATGTTGTGGAGGTAAACTTTCGGGTCTGTTGGACATTATTCATTCTCCTCTCATCATTTGATCGTCTAGTTGTTCATTATGAACCGTCTGCGTTAGATGAAGAATAGGTCTAAAATGACGTTTATGTGTAATAGTTACTCATATTCGCTTAACCTGCTTTTGTTCTTCATTGCGCTACGCTGCATTATTACCACACACTCTAAATGTCTAAACAATCAATTTTGCATTTTCTGCCTTTTTAACCAGCAAACAACCCCCGCAGGTTTATCGACGGGGGTTGTTTGCTGGTTAAACTTATACGGATATCATGATTAATCTACTGCTCACCATACGGCTGCTGGAGAGTATTGTATACATGTGCTCTGTAGCAGCTTGCTTTACCGCAGCTCTGCAGACCTTTTCTGTGTTACTCATAAAATGATTTGCAGATATCGGATTAAATGATATCGCGGTATACCATAAAGAAGCTGATGATCGCCACACATACAGCCAATCCGATACTGAGTGAACGGATTTTGGCAGCGTGAGCGGAGATATCTCTTTTTTGCTGAATATCTGCCAGTGCGAGTCGCAGCGGCTTGCCCATAATACCACCAAAAGCGGCAATTGCCAGCAGCAGTACTACCACAACAGTCATCCATGCAATACTGTATGTACCCTGAGTCATCAGATAGCCACCGGTCAGCAGCTGTACGATCAGACCGAATTGGGCGACGCGATTAAGCGTGCGTACGATCGAGATGGCACCGGACTGTGCCTGGGCATCCCAGCTGCCCAGCTTGCCTGCCACAATTGGCAGTACCAGATAGAAGCCTGTTGAGAGAGCTCCCAAAATGTGCAAAAATACGAGAATTTGAATCACTGCATATCCTCCCCATCTGTGTTGATATAATTTCATTTCCTTGTTGCTGCATTATTATTTTAACGAATGATCTGTGAAAAATATACTGTTTTGGATTCAGGTTGTGTCCAAACGATGAACATGTCATTTTATTCCACCAGCAAAAAGGCTGCTTCTCGTCGTTATGACGAAGAAACAGCCTTTTATAAAAGGATTACACTAACAGGAACCTAGCAAAATAATTCTGGCAGTGTGATAACCAGTCAATATGGAGCTCTCGCCGTTCCTCTCTATCTGCATAGAGCGGACAATAACCGCTGCAGCTCTCCATTCTCCGGGTTATCAGCCTGTTATTACTTTGATCACACTACGTACGGATTCGGCAGATTTGTCCAGTGCCGCTTTTTCGTCCGAAGTAAGCTCCAGTTCGAAAATCTTTTCAATACCATCGCCGCCCAGAATAGCCGGTATGCCCATGAACAGATTCTCATAACCGTACTCGCCTTCGAGATAGGCAATCACTGGCAAAATACGCTTTTTGTCCTTGAGTACCGCTTCAGTCATCTGTACAAGAGAAGCTGCAGGCGCATAATATGCGCTGCCGTTACCGAGCAAGTTGACGATCTCGCCGCCGCCTACACGGGTACGCTGTACAATCGCTTCGATCCGCTCGCTGGAAATAAGGGTGTCGATCGGAATACCGCCTACGCTGGAATAGCGCACCAGCGGCACCATATCGTCCCCATGACCCCCAAGCACAAAGCCGCGTACATCCTCTACCGATACATTCAGTTCCTCCGCGATAAACGTACAATAACGTGCTGTATCCAGTACACCCGATTGACCGATAACCCGGGTTTTCGGGAAGCCCAGTGCCTGATAGGCCACATGGGTCATCGCATCCACCGGATTGCTCAAAATAATCACAATCGACTCGGGAGCCTGCTGCTTGACCTGCTCGCAGACGGAACGGACAATACCAGCGTTGGTATTGACCAGATCGTCGCGGCTCATGCCCGGCTTGCGTGCTACCCCTGCCGTGATAATCACCACATCGGAGTCTTTGGTATCGTTATAATCAGAAGTCCCTTTGATCTGGCTGTCAAACCCTTGAACAGGGCTGGCCTCCATCATGTCAAGCGCTTTTCCCTTAGTCGGATTTTCCAGCTGTGGAATATCTACCAGTACAACGTCTCCCAGCTCTTTTTGGGCGAGCATGAGAGCCGTTGTGGCGCCGGTAAATCCGGCACCTACCACGGTAATTTTTTTGCGCTTAATCGCTGTCATCGGTTCATCTCCCTACATGTTTTCAAATTACATGTTTTCGATAACTTTGTCGGCAAACTCGGAGCATTTCACTTCGGTCGCTTGATCCATCAGACGTGCGAAATCGTAAGTAACGGTTTTGTTGTTGATCGACGTTTCCAGACCTTTGTAGATCAGGTCAGCCGCTTCTTGCCAGCCCAGATGCTCCAGCATCATAACGCCGGACAGAATAACAGAACCCGGGTTTACTACGTCTTTGTCTGCATATTTCGGAGCTGTACCGTGCGTTGCTTCGAAGATTGCATGACCTGTTACATAGTTGATGTTAGCGCCTGGAGCGATACCGATACCACCAACCTGTGCAGCCAGTGCATCGGACAGATAGTCACCGTTCAGGTTCAGTGTAGCGATCACATCAAATTCAGCCGGACGTGTCAGTACTTGCTGCAGCGCGATATCGGCGATGGCATCTTTTACGATGATTTTGCCAGCATCTTCTGCTGCTTTTTGTGCAGCATTGGCAGCGTCTGTACCTTGCTCGTCTTTGATTTTATCGTATTGTGCCCATGTGAATACTTTGTCGCCGAATTCAGCTTCAGCCACTTCGTAACCCCAGTTTTTGAAAGCACCCTCGGTAAATTTCATGATGTTACCTTTGTGTACCAGCGTTACGCTCTTACGGCCATGATCGACTGCGTATTGTACCGCGGCACGAACGAGACGCTTGGAACCTTCTTCGGATACCGGTTTGATACCGATACCGGAAGTTTCCGGGAAGCGGATTTTGTTAACGCCCATTTCGTTTTTCAGGAATTCCAGTACTTTTTTCACTTCTTCTGTACCTTCTTGATACTCGATACCTGCGTAGATATCCTCGGTGTTCTCACGGAAGATAACCATATCTACCAGCTCAGGACGTTTTACCGGAGAAGGTACACCGTCAAAGTAACGTACAGGACGCAGACATACATACAGATCCAGTTCCTGACGCAGAGCAACGTTCAGGGAACGGATACCGCCGCCGATTGGCGTAGTCAGTGGTCCTTTGATCGCTACTGTATATTCACGGATTGCTTCCAGCGTATCGGCTGGCAGCCATTCTCCGTATGTATTGAATGCTTTTTCACCGGCAAATACTTCATACCAGGCGATTTTTTTGGAGCCGCCATATGCTTTTTCTACGGCTGCATCCAGCACACGTACAGAAGCTTTCCAGATGTCGCGTCCTGTACCGTCACCCTCGATAAAAGGAATGATCGGGTTGTTAGGCACCTGCAATTTTCCATCTTCAATCTTGATCTGCTCACCGGCAGTTGGCAGTTCGTATTTTTCAAAGTTCGGCATGATTAAGCTCCTCCTCAGTATTATGGTTGATTCACATCGTTCAATCGGTACTACATACGGGCGTCAGCCCTTTGTCGTCATCCGTTTATGTACTGCACAGTATACGGTTTCACAGCGCATTCCGGTAAGGCTGTTGGCAGCTATCGCTCAACAACCTGGACCTACCCATAAGCGGTCATCTGTATATACAGACGTCCCGATACGTTATGGTATGGACCCTCATCCTGCTTCTGTGATTGTTTTCCTTGACGTGCAGTTATGAACGGTTGTCTTTATTTTAGCAGACGCCACAAGAATTTGGAAACCCGGTTTCAACAGACAGAATTCGGCGGGTTGATTAACGCTCTGTAACCGGACGATATTCCTGGTTGTTCGGTCCAACATACTCGGCGCGAGGACGAATAATGCGGTTGTTTTCGTACTGCTCCAGAATATGGGCAGCCCATCCGGATACACGGCTGATTGCAAAAATCGGCGTGAACAGATTGCGCGGAATACCCAGCATGGTATATACCGAAGCGGAATAGAAATCTACATTGGGCTTCAGTCCTTTGCTACCGGTAACAATCTCTTCGATCTGTACAGACATATTGTACAGGCTCAGATCATTGTTCATTTCGCCCAGTTCACGGGACATTTTTTGGAGATGCTTGGCGCGTGGATCGCCGTTTTTGTATACACGGTGACCAAAGCCCATAATTTTGACTTTGTTGCTCAGTTGTTCCTGAATGTAACTTTCTACGCGATCTTCCGAACCGATCTCTTCCAGCATTTTCATAACTGCTTCATTGGCTCCACCGTGCAGTGGACCTTTGAGCGCTCCAATTGCGGAAGTGATACCGGAATACATATCGGACAGTGTGGCTACCGTAACACGGGCAGCAAATGTCGAAGCATTCAGTTCGTGGTCGGCATGCAGTACAAGTGCCTGATCCAGCGCTTTGATCGCTGTATCTTCTGGCTGCTCGCCTGTAAGCATGTACAGGAAATTATGTGCAATCGATACACCTTGCAGCGGAGCTACAGGTTCCTGGCCTTCGGCAATACGGCCCAGAGCAGCTACGATAGACGGCAGCTGTGCCTGCAGTTTGATCACTTTCAATTCATTGGCCTCACGGCTCATATCATCAGCCTGCTCATCATACAGAGCCAGAGCGGATATCGCGCTGCGCAGAGCAGCCATACGATTCATATCTTTAGGATAAAGTTTCATTTGCTCAATCAAGGCATCCGGCAATACTGCATATTTATCCAGATCCTTTTGCAACTGGTCAAGCTCGTTCTGATTTGGCAGCTTACCAAACCAGAGCAAATAAGCGACTTCCTCAAAGCTGGCGTTAACGGCCAGATCATCAATGTCATAACCGCGATAAGTTAAAACACCATCAACGATCGAGCTGATCGATGAACTTGCTGCTACAACGCCTTCCAAACCTTTGGTAGCTGTCATATTACTCTCTCCTTTGCAGAACGATTCTTGAAGTTTTTTTGTTCATTCGATAAAATGAAAACATTTACATTTTAAAAAATGTAAAAAATATGAAAACAATAAGATGCAGGGATACAGGGTCACCTGGCCGACAAGTTATAGAAACATCTGCCATTAACCTTCCAAGAACCTTATATCATCATACTTTATTTTGACGGAGTTGTGAACAAAAGGAGTCTTCTGACAGGGTATCAAATTGTTTTATCGCAAAGATAACATTTTTTTGTAAGCATTTACAATGATTGATTATACGTTTGTGTGTATTTTTCTTTTTTGTTCACAGATTGCCAAAGCCGACAGTAAGATTCCTGCCGGCTCGCTTGGGATATATCAAATTCAGTAATGATTAGCAATCAGCATAGAGGATCTATTTCGGTATTCTACTCACCTCTATACACTCTCTGCTGTATAAAATAGTGATTACGAACTGTTACCTATAATTTGCTGATTGTTTGTTATTGTCCATTTCGTGATTTATTCACTTATCATTTACTGCTTGTTGTCTCCGGTTCGCTACTTGCTGCCTCATCTGTACTGTCGGCATTGTTCCAGATATCCTCCAATGTCCAGCAGTTCCATTCCTGCACATGGGTCTCCTTACCAATTGCACACAGCTCCAGTCCAGTTGTACCTCCAGTCGGATAAATACGGCTGGTCAATGTCGCCAGTCCGTCGTTGGCAAACACTTCTATGGATGAACGATCAAGGAATATGCGCAAAGCAAGTGTTCCGTTATGCTGCAGCGGAGCGATACGGATTCCATCCTGCGGCTTGCCTGATTTGGATGCGTCCAGGATAAGTTGGCCGGCAGCTATATCGTACATAATTACCGTCTCATCATGAGTACCGCTGTGCACGGTCAAGCCTACTTTGTCCGACTGACTGTTGGTCAGATCAAATACAACATGGATTTCCAGCAGCGATTCGGTTATCGCCTCATGGCGGCGTCCAGTCAAAGTAAACCCTTCTCCCAATAAATAATGATCCCGGCGCAGCAGCTTCATTTCTTCGACCGGATTCATCAGCAGGCGTCCTTCGTTATCCAGATTCAGTACACGCGGCAGTGTCAGTGCACCTGCCCAGCCATGTGCTTTGGTCGGCATATCCGATTCCCACATATCCATCCAACCGATCGCAATCCGGCGGCCGTGTTCATCAAGCAGAGTTTGCACCGCATAAAAATCATGTCCATGATCCATTTCCCGGAATTCGCCATGGCTGAAATTATTGGTTGCATAATCGTAGTCTCCTACCAGATAACCTGTCTGGAACAAATTCAGATAACGATCCTGCTCACGCTCCATCCCCTGGGGTGAGAACAGCAGCACATGTCGGCCATCCAGCTCGAAAAAGTCGGGACATTCCCACATAAAGCCAAGCGTCCCATCGCTTGCGGCCAATACACCGTCATAGGTCCATTCCCGCAAATCCGGCGAATGATACAAAATAACGCGTCCATGACCATCCGGTGTAGCATTGCCCAGCACCATATACCATGTATCGTTATGCTTCCATACCTTGGGATCACGGAAATGATGAGCGCTATCTGCAGGCGGCTCTGCAATCACAGGATTGGCACCGTATTTGTCAAAAGTGATACCATCGCGGCTGACTGCAATATTCTGGTTCTGGGTAAACAGATCCTTTTCCCGATCCGTATAATGATGCCCGGTATAAATAAGCGTCAGCACACCGTTATCATCAACGGCACTGCCGGAGAAACAGCCGTCCCTGTCGCATACATCCCCTGGTGCCAGCGCAATCGGACAATGCTCCCAGTGAACCAGATCCTTGCTTTTTACATGGCCCCAGTGCATCGGTCCCCAATGCTCATCATACGGATGATGCTGGTAAAAGACATGATATTCTCCATTAAACTGAACCATGCCGTTCGGATCATTGATCCAGTTGGCAGGAGCAGCAATATGATAGCCGGGACGATACTGTGGATTGACTTTCTGGCCGGCGAGCTGAAGAGCTTCGGCAGCTTGTTGAATAGTAGACATGGATGTTCCTCCTTGGATGTACTCTGTATTACCTGAATATCGCGAGCATGGATAGCTGCACAACACAGGCATAGTAGTGATTGGATAATATGTTAGGTGAGCTGCTGGGTTTCCAGCTTTCCTTTGAGTTGCGGTTTGGAATGTTTGTCATTGAACAGCGTGAAGATCGAGATCACAGTAAATAATAGAACGAGCGCTCCCATCACCAGATAAGTGGAACGGAATCCTATATCATCGTACAGCGAACCGGCAATCGGAGACAGTACAGCCTGTCCAACCTGGGACGCGAACTGAAATCCGACAAGATACAGAATCGACGATAGCCGGGTATCAAAATGGGCGGCCAGATACTTGAAGATAGCAATCAGCATAATCGGCAGCTCCAGCGCATGAATCAGTTTGACCGCTGAAATACCGATCGGTTCGAATACGAGTCCGGAGCCGACAATACGTACAGCCATCAGCAGACCGGCGAGGATAAGCGATTTTTTGGCGCCCAGTTTGTTGACGACAAAGGGTGCCATAAACATCATGCCTGCTTCCAGAAAGACCTGGAATGAATTCAAATAGCCGTATACCTGGTTGCCTACCTCACGCGATGGGAACAAGGAAGAATAATAAATCGGGAATTGCTGATCATACACACCGTATACACATGCCACTCCGATAACATACAGCATAAAATACCAGAAAGAACGGAGTGTAAACAGGGTACCGATATCCTTCAACGTAACCGAAGCAGCCTTTTCCAGTTCGCTTTCCGATACATTAATCCGTACCGACAAAATAATGCCGACCAGAATAACCGCTGACACCGATGAAATCCAGAAATTGATATTCGGGTTCAGGTTAAACAATTGTCCTGCAAAAAAGGTCGCTGCCGCCCAACCCAGCGAGCCCCACATCCGGGAGCGTCCGTATTCAAATCCGTACTTGCGACTGACCTTTTCGACATAGGTCTCAATGGCGCCGACCCCTGCCAAAAAGCCGACACTCAGAAACAAACCGCCTACAATTGCTCCCAACCATACGTTTACCTGCAGCAAAGGTCCATATACATAAACGAAAAAAGGTCCTGTAAATACAAGCAGCAGACTAATAAACAGCAGGATATTCCGTCTTAATCCAATCTTGTCGGAAATATAGCCATACAGCGGCTGGGCACAAAGAGCAAAGATAGCGTTTACAGAGAAGATAAGACCATTTTGCGCTCCTGTCAGCTTCATCTCCTGTCCAAGCCAGATCGAAAATAAGGAATAGCTGGAAGACCAGCAAACGAAAAAGAAGAAAAAGTAAAGGCTCAGCTTCCAATACAGGCTTTTTGATACAGACATATCGCTCGCTCCTTTATTCATGTAAGTGCTTTCTTGCAAGAATTGTATGTCAACCGGTTTCATATGTCAACCGGATGACATAAAAATAAATCAAGCATTTGAAAATTAAGCAGAAGATATCACTGCACCAAAAAAGCGCCTCGGTCAAAAGGCGCTTTGATTCTGTCCGGTATTTATAATTCTCTGCCTGTTCTGCTGTTACACGCTATATTGGCGTATGGTCATAGCAATCTTCCAGTATTACCACGTTATTGTCCATCCATTACAGGATCTATTTCTTAGGCTGTAGTGCCTTCATATAGTTCGACAGGCAGTACAATCTGGCGTGCTGTATCATCGAATTCCCCTTCGATTTCTCGCAATAGCATAGTGATCGCTGTATTGGCAATAGCTTCAATCGGCTGGCGTATTGTAGTCAGCTGCGGCATAAGCGAGGAAGTCACAGCCGTTCCATCATAGCCAACTACTTTCAGATCATCCGGAATAGACATACCGCGATTGCCTGCTTCGTAGATCACAGAGGCCGCAATCATATCATTACTCGCAAATATGCCGTCTACCTCGGGATGCTCATCCAGGGCACGCCGGATCACAGCCAGCTGATCTTCCCGATCAAGCGGAAGCTCCATCTCGTATGTATCATGCGGCAAGCCCTGCTGCTGCATAATATCCTCGAATGCTTGCCGGCGCAGCTGAGCAGGCGTCTCTAGTTCAGCCGGTCCATTGAAATGAAGAATATACCGGCAGCCCCGGTCAATCAGTCGCTGCGTTGCCAATCGGCCGCCTTCATAGTTGTCGGAGCTAACAACCGGTATGGTCTCGGACAGATAACGGTCAATAGCCACTACAGCCAGATTAGCGCGTTTATAATTGAGAATACCGCGATTGTGCGTACCGACGATTATACCGTCTACCTGATTGCGCATCAGCATCTCAGCATACTGCTCTTCCTTGTCGATCCGGTTCAAGCTGTTGCACAGCAGCACTTTGAGTCCATGTGCCGCACACAGATTTTCAATATGAAAAGTCAGCTCTCCAAAAAACGGATTAGCGGTTGTCGGCAGAATAAGCCCGATCAGGTTGGTACGTTTGTTGAACAATGAACGTGCGATATCATTGGGAAAGTAATTCAGTTCCTCCATCGCACTGCGTACTTTTGTTTTGGTCGCTTCGCTGACATATCCCCGGTTGTTCATCATGCGCGACACTGTAGTCGGCGAGACGCCGGCTAATTTTGCAACATCTTCCAGTTTGGCTTTCATGCGGCAGCCTCCATTTTTCCTTTTAGTATATCATTTGCCAAAGGGCAAACAAAGAATGTTCCTTATATCTGCTGTTTATCCGGATACACTCGTTTCAAACCTTTGGTACACCGTTTACATCATGGTATAAACCTGATTACATATGCAGTGAGGAGATTGACCATCTTGAATATTACTATCCGCAACCGGATTCTTCGAGGCTTATGGGTACTGGTAGCCATTATTATTACGGCTATCGCGGTACGCTATTTGTTTCCCCTGCTCTATCCACTGCTGTTGGCCTGGCTGTTCGCGTATGCGATGAATCCATTGATTCGTATACTGCAGCGCCGGCTGCGTTTTCCACGCTGGCTCGCGGTATCGGTCTCGCTGCTACTGTACTTTGGCGGATTGATTACATTATTGTCGCTGCTCGTGACCCGGCTCGTGCAGGAGACGATTAATCTGACAGAGACATTCAACGAGCACGTAGACAGCTGGCGCCAGATGCTGATCGGCTGGACGCAAAATGACCAGATTCAATCTATTACCGATGAAATCAGTACCTTTTTGCAGCAGAATCCTTATCAGGATACGATCAACAACAATCTGAATCAGACGACCCAGAGCGTATCGGGTATGGTGAGTGGCATTGTGACCAGCATACTCAATATGGTACTTGATTTCCTGACGGCACTGCCGAATTTTGCCTGGATTATTGTCGTGGTGGTGCTATCGGCTTTCTTTATCAGTAATAGTTGGGAGCGGCATACGCGTATTGTCGCTGGCTGGTTTCCTTCGAGTATCCGCCAGCCGGCAACCGCGATCTGGAGCGATTTGCAAAAAGCCCTGTTCGGCTATGTCAAAGCCCAATTTATCCTGATTTCCATTACCGGCATTATTGTGATTATCGGGCTGTTTATTCTCAACGTGGAATCCGCTTTGCTGATCGGACTGTTGATCGGCATGGTCGACCTGCTGCCGTATCTGGGGGTAGGTATCGTCATGATCCCATGGGCACTGTATAACTTTATGAGCGGAGATCTGAAGCTGGGAATCGGTCTCAGTGTACTGTATGTTATTGTACTGATTGTACGGCAGATGATGGAGCCCAAAATACTCGCCAGCAATGTAGGTCTGGACCCGCTGGCTACCCTGATCAGCATGTTCGTCGGTCTGAAGTTATTCGGTGCTCTCGGACTGCTGATCGGTCCGGTCACTTTGGTATTCGTATCGGCACTGAACCGGGCCAATGTATTTCGCGATCTGCGCAATTATATTGTCAACGGAAGAGTCCGGTAGGCAGGAATCGAGCCTTACGGCTTCCGGTTGCTGCTCCGTAATACACCGCGCTTCACTACGCTATAAGCAGAAATACACTTATTAGTCTTCTATCCTTCTGCCCGCAACATCTACTATTATCTTATAAATCAAATAAAAAAGACTTCCTTTATGCCAAGGGAAGTCTTTTTCAGTGCTGACCGATTAGGGACGGTATATCGTAATGGAACCTTTTTTCATCCGCTTCTCAATCCATTTGAGCAGCAGATTGCGATACAGCGGACGAGTCAGCGGAAATACGATAGTAAAGCCGATCACATCCAGTACAAAGCCCGGCAAAACGAGCATGATGCCGCCGATAAACACACATAATCCATCCAGCATTTTGCGGCCGGGCGGCTGATTGGCATTGATCAGGGCTTTGGTATCTTCGAGTACTTTTCGTCCTTCGAACCTCATCATGACAATGCCGATCAGCGAGGTCAATATGAGCAGAATCAGCGTATTCCAACCACCGATCCATTCAATCATTTGTAAAAAAATGTACCATTCCAGGAGCGGCACAATAATAATTAATGCAGCGATCCATTTTTTCAACCGGTACCTCTCCTCTCCTATTGCAAAGACCGTACAAGTGAATCATACAGCTGCGGCAGAACTTTATCAAGCCGCACCGGAGTAAACTCCCTGCTCACCCATACATGCTTGGTGAAACCGCCTGTCAGCGGCTCTCCAGGCAGCTCAGCGCCATCGGGAAAAGTCATACGCGGTCCTACAGCCGAAGCATCACCTACGAGATGATCATCCTCATCCGCAAGCAGGTGAATTTTGTATTCGTAATCAATCCGCAATCTGGAGAAATTGACGATCCGTGTATAGACAGCCACCCGATCATCATATCGTGCCGGACGACCATAACTCAGCGAAGCATCTACCAGAGGGAGCAGCACTCCTGCCGCTTCCATATCCCGGTAACGAAATCCCAGATCACGGATCATCTCGGTCCGCCCCAGTTCGAACCAGTTCAAGTAATTGGTATGATACACAACACCCATCGGATCATTTTCCTGGTAACGCACCCGAAATGAAATTCCATGCCATTCGCTTGGCAGCTGCAGTTTTTCTCTAGCCATTGCTTTCTTCCTCCACTCTTCTCTTTTTGTTTTTTGAGTTCTTTATATTGGATTTTTCTATATGCTGCTACCTGTACAAGTACGCAGCAAATCAGCAAAAAAAGCAATGGAAGATTCCACTGCTTTTTTTGCATCGTACTATATAAGCACTATGCCGGATTATTTCGCGGACATTTGTGCTACTTTGATCAGGTTTGTAGAACCGGATTTACCCAGTGGGATACCAGCTGTGATAACAACCAGATCGCCTTCTTTGAGCAGACCGGAATCTTTACCACCCTGCAGGGCGATATCGAACAGTTCATCTGTAGAATGAGCTTCTGTGCCTTTAACTGGCAGTACGCCCCAAGTCAGAGCCAGACGACGCATCGTTTGTTCCTTAGTCGTTACCGCAATGATTGGTGCTTGCGGACGATATTTGGATACCACGCGTGCAGTATGACCGGATTCTGTAGAAGAAATGATCGCTGTTGCATTCAGATCCATGGCGCAGCTCGCTACAGATTGGCTGATTGCTTCAGTTACTGTAGTTTGTTGTGCATGGCTTTGCTTCAGGAAGATTTCACGATAGTTCAGTGCGGATTCCGCTTTTTCTGCAATGCGGGACATTGTCAGTACGGATTCTACCGGATATTTACCAGCAGCTGTTTCGCCGGACAGCATGATTGCATCTGTACCATCGAAGATCGCGTTGGCTACGTCACTTGCTTCCGCACGGGTCGGACGCGGGTTACGCTGCATGGAATCCAGCATTTGAGTTGCTGTGATAACCGGTTTGCCTGCACGATTACATTTTTCGATCATGCGTTTTTGTACCAGTGGTACTTCTTCGGCAGGGATTTCCACACCAAGGTCGCCACGGGCTACCATCAGGCCATCGGATACTTCCAGGATTTCATCCAGGTTGTCCACGCCTTGTTGGTTCTCGATTTTGGAGATGATTTGAATGTGCGGAGCACCTTTTTCTTCAAGCAATTTACGGATTTCCAGTACGTCACTTGCTTTACGTACGAAGGAAGCAGCGATGAAATCTACACCCTGCTCAATACCGAAGATAATATCGTTCGCATCTTTTTCAGTAATACCTGGCAGGGAAATATTCACGCCCGGTACGTTAACGCCTTTGCGGCCTTTGATTTGTCCGCCGTTAACGATACGGCACTTGATTTCAGTACCCAGAACCTGTACTACGCTCAGACCGATCAGACCATCGTCGATCAGAATTGTGGAACCTACTTCCACGTCTCCCGGCAGATCTTGGTAAGATACAGTCAGACGATGCTGGTCACCGAGGATTTCTTCGGTAGTCAGCGTGATGTACTCATCCTGAACCAGATCAATCGGCTCTTCTTTTAGTTTGCCGATACGGATCTCCGGACCTTTGGTATCCAGCAGGATTGCTACGGTTTTACCCAGTTCTTTGCTGGCTTGTTTGATGTTTTTGATACGGTTGCCATGTTCTTCAAAATCACCATGGGAGAAGTTCAGGCGGGATACGTTCATACCTGCCATGATCAGTTTTTTCGTGTTTTCCAAGGACTCACTTGCCGGTCCAATCGTACATACAATTTTCGTTTTGCGCATAATCGATTTCCTCCGTTTTCAAGGTCTCTCTATTTTTCTTTTTCCAACATAGCTTATCGTTTGGTAACAACAAGCCCCAACAAACAAATTTACTACAAATTCTCGCTTTTGTATACAGCTTGTTGAAGAAGCCGGTCGGCGGACGCTCCGGAATCCTCATAAGCCATCTTCGAGACTCTGTAGTAAATTATACGATACCCGTGTAAATTGCATATAAATTCCGCCGTGAACCTTACGAATTAATGAGGCGGAGTGCGCGGAGCTTCCTCATCTGCCGACGGTTCGGTCAATGAAGAAAAGTGCTTGATGGTATGATCTATCGGCTGCATAGATTCATCCTCTGCCTTCTCGACGTTCGTCTGCTCGCTCTCGCTTGAGCTTCCAAAGAAATTGCTGCTTACCCGTCGTTCCGCAAATTCACCGATCTTGCGGAATTTCTGATAACGCTGCTCAACCAGTGCATCGCCGTCCATACCGGACAATTCCTGCAAATGCATCAGCAGATGTTCTTTCAGAGCGGCTCCAGTTGCTTCGTAATCTTTATGGGCGCCACCGCGAGGTTCGGGAACAATCCCTTCGATAATCTCCATTTGCAACAGATCATCTGCCGTGATTTTCATCGCTTCGGCAGCCTGATCGGCTTTGGAAGCATCTTTCCACAGGATAGAAGCTGCACCATTCGGTGAAATCGCCGAATAAATAGCATTTTCCATCATGAGTACACGGTTGCCTACACCTATCGCCAGCGCACCACCGCTTCCGCCTTCGCCAATGACTACACAGATGACAGGCACACGCAATCTGGCCATCTCCCACAGGCTGCGGGCGATTGCTTCAGACTGACCGCGCTCTTCTGCTGTATTACCCGGATACGCACCCTTGGTATCAATAAATGTCACGATTGGGCGGCCAAATTTCTCCGCCTGCTTCATGAGACGGATCGATTTGCGGTAGCCCTCGGGATGGGGACTGCCAAAGAAACGTGCGATATTATCCTTGGTATCCTTGCCGCGCTGATGACCGATAACCGTTACCGGCTGACCTTCCAGACGTGCAAGTCCACCAACGATCGCCAGATCGTCACCGAACATGCGATCACCATGCAGTTCGATAAAATCCGTAAAAATAAGCGGAATCAGATCCAGCGTCGTAGGACGCTGCTGATTCCGGGCCAGATGCATTTTCTGCGCCGGGCTGATATGTGTATAGATTTCGCTTTCCATCTGGCGATAACGCTCTTCCAGACGATTGATTTCATCAGCGAAATCAATTCCTTTTTCCTGACCGAACTGCTTTAGCTCGTCGATCTTTTTACGCAATTCAACGAGAGGCATTTCAAAAGGCATCTCTCCTGCCACTTAAAATCCCCCTTTCCCGCTATGATAGCCCAACAGATCGGACAACATAGTCTTCATGTCTTTGCGGTGAACAACCATATCCAGCTGTCCGTGCTCCAGGTTGAACTCGGCTGTCTGGAAATTATCAGGCAGCTTCTGACGGATCGTCTGCTCGATAACGATTCGTCCGGCGAAGCCAAACAGCGCACCCGGTTCAGCGATAATCACATCGCCAAGTGTCGCAAAGCTCGCAGATACTCCGCCCATCGTCGGATCCGTGATGACGGATATGTACAGACCGCCGTTATCCTGGAAGCGCGACAATGCCGCACTCGTTTTGGCCATCTGCATCAGACTGATAATACTCTCCTGCATACGGGCACCGCCGGATGTGGAGAACATGATCAGCGGCAGATTGCGCTCATCTGCTGCTTCGATCGCACGGGTAATTTTCTCCCCGACCACCGAGCCCATGCTTCCGCTGAAAAAGTCAAAGCTCATCACCGCGAGCATCGCACGATGCCCCTCGATCATGCCTTCACCTGTAATCACAGCATCACGCAGGCCGGAGTTCATTTTTTGCTGCTCCAGCTTTTTGGCGTAACCCGGGAAGTTCAGCGGATCAATAGATTCCATACCGGCATCCATTTCCGTAAACTGGCCTTCATCCACCAGCATGACGATCCGTTCGATCGCATTCAGGCGCATATGGTAGCCGCAGTTGCTGCACACTTTCAGGTTCTTTTCCAGTTCCTTGCTGTAATGAATCGTACCGCACTTGCTGCACTTGTTCATTAGTCCTTCCGGAATTTCCCGTTTTGGGCGTTCCTGCGACGGCTCATCTGATGCGGACTCATTGCTCCAGCGCTGTGAAGGAATGGTCGCATATTTTTTCTTCTTCTGGAATAAATCTCTAAACACAACTACACCTCTTCAGACGTATACTTATTCCCCTGCTTATTGAATAAATCATCATTATTTATAACGAACACAAGCTGGACTTAGTGATTACAAAAAATAGGCATACTTAAGCCCACATCATGGGATAATGATACCATACCACATTTTTTTGCCGTAACAAAGAGCACAGACAATAAATCAATCCACCGGTCGATCATAACCGGTGGACCGCAGGGTGCTTTTTCACTTGACTTTTACAGTGCCTTCGCCGAGCATTTGTTCCATTTCCTGGAACAGCGCAGGCGATGGCTTGATCCGGTAGCTGTCGCTCAGATCCAACAGCTTCTGGCTTTCCTCGTAAAAAAGGACGGTACCGAGCTGACCGGGATGACTGGAAAGCAGCTGTTTGAGCTGCTCCAGCCGTCCTGCCTGCTGGGCTTCGCGGGTAATTTTGATATACACGGTCTGGCTTGGTTTGCTTGTACTATTCTGTTCGACAGCAGCTTTGCTGCCGGAGGAAGACGACGCAGGAGAAGCCGAAGCGCCACCAGCGGAAGAAGCTCTGCCTGTACCTGCTGCTGCAGGCTGTGTATTGCTTTTAGCTGCCGGGCGCCGGGATGCCGATGAAGCACCGGCTGGTGCTTTGCTGCGCCGCTGGCGTGCTTTTTCGGCCATTTCGCCAGCGGATGCCGGGGTGAGCGGCACCGCTTCCTCGGCAAGCAGCTTGAAGCCTTCTTCTTCCTGTTTTTGAAGTCTTCCCCGAATTACGAGCAGTACCCCTTTATCCACAAGCTCATTATATTTACGCCATACCTCGGGGAACATGACAACCTCGCATTTTTCGATCTGGTCTTCCATTTCCATAAAGGCCATCGATTTGCCCTGCTTGGTCGTGATCGCTTTGAGCGAAACGACCATCCCTGCTACGGCTACCATACTGTCATCCTCGGCTTCATGCAGGTTCATCAGCCTGGACAAACCAGACTCTTCAATCGCCCGTTCATAATCATCCAGCGGATGACCCGATAAATATAGCCCCAGCAGCTCGCGCTCGAATTCCAGCTGTTCGCCAGATGTAAATGGCGGAATATCCGGATACGAGACTTCCCAGTTGGGCTTCTCGCCAAGATCAAAATCGAACATCTCGATCTGCAGCTCCTCGCGTTCCTTGCGCCATTTGGCTGCTTCCTTGATCGTCTCATCCAGCATCTGCAGCAGCTGGGCGCGATGTCCTGGCAACGTGTCAAATGCTCCGGCCTGGATCAGGGATTCGATAACACGTTTGTTGCAGGCTTTGGGGTCTACGCGGCGACAGAAATCAACCAGACTATCAAATGGACGCTCTGCGCGTTCCTTGATAATGCTGTTGATCGCCTGGGTACCGACATTTTTGACCGCACCGAGTCCAAAACGGATATGCCCGGTGATTTGTGCTGATTCCACTGTCTGGTCACCAATAGAATTAGCTTCCAGTCTATCCCGATTGCTATCCGAATTTTCCCGGGATAGCTGCGCATGTTCCGTTACATCTTCAGCAGGATTCTCTCCTAGCTGATGTGGTAGAGCCAAATCTTCCAGAACCGGGGTAAAGGTAATTCCGCTCGTATTCACATCCGGCGGCAGTACCTCGACACCGACACGCTGGCATTCCAGCACATACTCCGCCACTTTGCGATGCGTTCCCATTACCGCAGTCAGCATAGAGGCGATAAATTGTACCGGATAATGAGCTTTGAGATAGGCGGTCTGGAAAGCCAGCACACCGTAAGCCGTCGCATGAGCACGCGGGAATCCATAATCGGCAAAACGCACAATCATATCGTACACGACATTGGCATCCTGCTCGGTATACCCTTGCTGAAGACTGCCCTGCACAAAGTGTTCGCGTTCCTGATCGAGCACTTCCCGCTTTTTCTTGGATACGGCTCGCCGCAGTAGATCCGCTTCTCCTAGTGAAAATCCTGCCATAGTAGAAGCAATCTGCATAATCTGTTCCTGGTAGACGATAATGCCATACGTATCTTCCAGAATCGGCTTCAGGTCATTATGCGGATATTCCGGTACAGCGCGGCCATGCTTGGCTTCGATGTAGCGTGGAATAAAGTCCATCGGACCCGGACGATACAGCGCATTGACCGAGACGATATCTTCAAATTCGCTCGGCTTCAGATCACGCAGCACTCTGCGAATACCCGGAGACTCCAGCTGGAACACGCCCATGGTATCACCCTGGCTGAGCATTCGATAAGTTTCCGGATCATCGACCGGAATGCGGTCAAAATCAATGTTCTCTCCAGTCTGTTCCTTCACCCATTCCAGACAGCGCTCGATAATGGACAATGTACGCAGACCCAGGAAATCCATTTTAAGTATACCGATCGCTTCCAGATTCTCCATCGTATACTGTGTCAGCACCGCATGCTCACTGCCTTCCTGCAGAGGAACGACATCAGTCAATGGACCACTGGAAATAACAACGCCTGCCGCATGGGTAGACGCATGACGCGGCATGCCTTCGACCTTGAGTGCCGTATCGATCATTTCGCGTACCGGCGCGGATTTGGCGTATCTTTCTTTTAATTCCGGTACCTGGTCAAGTGAACGCTGAATCGTTACACCAATTTGTGCCGGAATCAGCTTGGCTGCTTTGTCGGTATCGGTATAAGGTACATTCAGCGCACGTCCCACATCCCGTACCGCGGCGCGCGCAGCCAGCGTACCAAAAGTAATAATCTGCGCAACCCGGTCACGTCCGTATTTTTCCACCACATAATCGATCATTTCATCCCGGCGCAGGTCGCTGAAGTCGATATCGATATCGGGCATAGATACCCGCGCCGGATTCAGGAAACGCTCAAACAGCAGCTTGTAGCGGATCGGATCCACATTGGTAATCTGCAATACATAAGCGACCAGACTACCGGCAGACGATCCCCGCCCCGGTCCGGTAGCGATTCCCTGGCGATGGGCATAATTCATAAAATCCCATACGATCAGAAAGTAATCGTCAAATCCCATATTACCGATTACCGATAGTTCGTAAGCCAGTCGCTCTTCCAGTCCCTGACGCTCTTCGGGATCATTCCATAAAGGAGTCTTTTCGTAGCGCCGGATTAGACCCTCCTGACACAGCTGCGCCAGGTAGGCACCTGCATTCATGCCTTCCGGCAGCGGATGGTAAGCAGGCAGCAGCGAAGTGCCAAAAGTAAGCTCCAAATGGCATTTATCTGCAATAGTAGCCGTATTTTCGATCGCTTCCGGTACATAGCGGAACAGTGCTGCCATTTGCTCGCCATTTTTGAGATACAGTTGATTGGTCGGGATACGCAGACGGCTCTCATCCTCTACCGTTTTGCCGGTACCGATACAGATCAGTACATCCTGCGTTTTGGCATCCTCTTCGGTCAGATAATGCACATCATTGGTTGCTACAAGCGGTATATTCAGTTCACGTGCCAATTCGATCAGCAGTGGTGTGACCTTTTTCTGTTCAGCCAGACCGTGATCCTGCAGCTCGATATAAAAGTCTTCTCCAAAAATCTGCTGGTAACGCAGCGCTGCCTTTCTCGCTTCGTCCAGTTGTCCATGCAGCAAATGCTGCGGAATTTCTCCGCCAAGACAGGCGCTGAGACAAATAATTCCTTCATGATACTGCTGCAGTGCTTCCGCATCGATACGCGGTTTATAATGAAAACCTTCCAGATGACCGACAGAGCAGAGCTTCATCAGGTTCCGGTAGCCTGTTTCATTTTTGGCCAGTAATAACAAGTGGTGAATAGGCTGGTCTTTGCGTGCTGCCTTTTCCTTGCGTGATCCGGCCGTATAATACGCCTCACAGCCAATAATCGGCTTGATGCCATGCTGTAGGCAGGCTTTGTAAAACGGGATGGCACCATACATTACGCCATGATCCGTCAGTGCCAGCGAAGTCATCCCTGCCGCCGCCGCGCTCGCGACCAGATCCTGGATACGCGCAGCCCCGTCCAGCAGACTGTATTCACTATGCACATGCAAATGTACAAATGGGGTCATACGCTTCCCTGCTTTCCTTGTGTAATATCAAATGACTGATGAATCAGTACTCTCATCTATACTATTTTATCATATTCAGCCTATAGACCGGCAGTATTTGCAAAAAAATGACTACGACCAATAAGGTCTCTTATTCTGTTCTAAACTTCCCCGATCAGAGCACCGATAAATCAATCATTCAGAATAATGATTCATATTCATTAAACGAGACAGGGGATATGCGTGATGAAAAAACAGTTAATCCTGATGATGTGTCTGATTACAATCATTCCCATGGTTGTATTCGGTGCATTCAGCCTGATCAGCACCACCCACAAAATTCAAAAAGACGCTTATAACATGAACGAGCAGAATGTTGAACTGGTACTACAGAAAGCGCAAACATTGGTAAATACAGAGCTCGCTATGCTGCAGCAGCTCGCCACCAATCCCGAACTCAAGCAATTTACTCCCGCTCAATTACCGCAGGTCAAAAATCTGCTCGTCCAGACTTCCAAGCTACACCCGGAACTGCAAACGATCGTATTCAGCAGCAAAGACGGCCAGCAGCTCGCCAAAAACACCGATGCCGATCTCGATAATGTCAGCGACCGCGATTATTTCAAACAGCTGATCTCCACCCAGAAGCAGGTTGTATCCGACGTACTCGTCAGCAAATCCTCCGGCAAAAAAATCATCAATATCGTTTATCCCGTTTTTGATAATACCAATACATTGACTGGTCTGATCCAGTGTTCACTGCCGCTCGATAGCATGAGCGCCTATGCCAAGGAGTTCTCCATTAACGGTCAGACCGCCTATATCGCTGACCGTACAGGGGTTATTCTCGCTCATCCTGTTGCTGCTTCCCTGGACACGGATATCAAGTCCACTCCATCCTTCCAGCAAGGTTCTGCCGGTCAATCGGGCACTGTGACCTATGGGGAAGGGGCTAACAAAAAGCTGGTTTCTTTTGTACCTGATCCGGTAACAGGCTGGACCGTATTCAGCGAGAAATCCTACAACCTCATTATGGAAGATTATTACACACTGCTGTACAACAGTATGATTATTCTTGCAGTTTCCCTGCTGGCTGCTATTGCTGCCGGATATATTTTCTCTACCCGTCTGACACGCCCGATTATGCAGCTGGTTCAGGTGACCCGTGCGGTAGCAGAAGGTGATCTGACCTCCACCTGGACTATCCGATCCAAAAATGAAGTAGGCGCCCTGTCCGATGCACTGGCAGAAATGACCGGGAATCTGCGGAATATCGTCTCCCATCTCAAAGACACTTCTCTTCATCTGGCATCCTCTTCCGAAGAGCTGACAGCGAGCGCAGGCGAGACTTCCTATGCCTCCCAGCATATTGCCGAGTCTATACAGGAAATGGCTGCCGGTTCCGATCGCCAGGCAGAGCATGTACATCATACATCCTCCACTGTTCACCAGATGGCCGATGGTATCCAGAATATCGCCGGCAGTGCCCAGGAAGTCGCTTCTACCGCGGTGCTGACTTCGACCAAAGTCACCGAAGGAGACGAAGCTCTCCGCGCTGCCGGCAATGAAATCACCAAACTAAAATCCATTTTTGGCGATTTATCCGGTTCTGTGAACAATTTGGATAATCACTCGCAGACGATTAATCAGATTGTCAGTGTTATCGCCCAGATTGCCAAACAGACCAATCTGTTATCCCTGAATGCCGGTATTGAAGCGGCACGCGCAGGTGAACATGGCAAAGGATTCAGCGTAGTCGCCAAAGAAATCAGCAATCTGGCAGATGAAGCTTCTTCTTCGGCCAATCAGATCAGCAGTCTGATCGACAGTATCCAAAAAGAAATTCATACCGTAGTCAACAAGACGGAAGCAGGTTCTCAGGAAGTGGAACAAAGTATCCATGCCGTCCATACCGCCGGACAGTCTTTTGGATTGATTCGCCAGTACGTCCAGGAAGTCGCACAGAGTATTCAGAGCGTCTCCTCCGCTTCTTCCAATCTATCCAGCGGTACACAGCAGGTGATCCAGTCGGTCAATCAGATGTCTGATATTACCAGCACGTCTGTAGGTGAGATTGAATCGGTGTCAGCCGCTACCGAACAGCAGCTGGCGACAATGGAAGAAATCGCTGCTTCCTCCGCGGTATTATCGAATGTTGCTCAGGAACTTAAAGTCATGGTCGAGAAGTTCAAAGTATAACAACTGCTATAGCTGTGGATTTCTTGTAAAAATTTTCATTCCGCTTTTTATTTCACTTCGGTCATATGGTTGTCCTTATGCAAATGTATATACCCATGTAACTTCCATATTCCATATCGATATAACTGCTATATTCAGTTCAAAAAAGGCTGTGCGGATGAATGTTCCGCACAGCCTTTTTTATCCGTGGTCGATCGATTGCAGAGTCAGTACCGACTTGGAGACCGGCATATTTTCGTAAATGATCTCGATCTCCAGCTTGTACGTACGACGGCTGGATTCCAGCACAATAGGACGAATCACAATCGCATCCTCGATCTGCACCGGACGCAAAAAGTACGTTGAAATATTATCGAGTACGTAATCATGTCCACTCAGCAGGCGCGCTGTACGAATCGCTGCCTGGATCATGACCGAGATCAGAATACCTTCGGAAATATTCCCGAGGTCTGTCGCCATCTGCGGCGTTATAAAGCCATGGTAGACGATACCTCCGTCCTCATCCCGCTCCTCGGCAAATCCGTTCCAGATCAGATGGTCAAACGTCTCTACGTTGCCTGCCTGCGGCTCCTGCTGGGCATCTCGCATCGCCTGCAGCACTTCACGCCGGGTCACCGTGCCGATCAGCTTGCGGTTGCGATCGACGATAGGCAGGAAATCAATACCCTCCCACATCATCGTCTGGGCTGCCGAAGCCAGGGATGTCTGCAAGGTAGCCGTTATCGGTCTGCGAATCAGCACTTTCTCGATCGGCTGATCTTCCTGTAGCTCTTCGATTTCCTTGCGACCGACAATCCCGATCACCCGGTTCCATTCATCTACGACAGCCAGACGCAGATAACCGGTCTTTTCCGCCACTTCATAAAAATCCGCCGCCATACTGGAAGCTTTGAGCACACCAGGTTTGGGCTTGCCTGCGATAATATCCTCGACCAGCATAATCTTCTTTTTGATCATCCGATCAAATAGCGCCCGGTTGATCATCGAGGCAACTGTAAAGGTATCATGACGGGAAGAAATGATCGGCAGTCCACGCTCATCCGCGAGTGCCTTGACCTCCAGACTCGTACCGAAGCCGCCTGTAATCAGCACGGCTGCTCCGTGTTCCAGTGCAAGAGAATGAGCATCCTCACGGTTACCTACGATCAACAGACTGCCCGCTTCCACATAACGCATCATCGCGTCCATCTTCATTGCACCAATCGCATATTTAACAAGCGTTTTGTCCAGACCACTGCCACCGCCGAGTACTTTGCCCTCTACAATCTCCGCCACATCGGCAAAGGTCAGCTGATCAGAGATTCCGCGCGGGCGTTTCTCGATCCGTACGGTACCAATCCGTTCGCGGGTAACCACAATACCCATGTTTTCCGCTTCTTTGACCGCACGATAGGCTGTTCCTTCACTCACGCCCATCTGCCGGGCCAGCTTGCGCACAGAGATTTTGGAGCCGATTTTGAGCTTTTCGATATGCTGCAAAAGCTGTTCATGCTTTGTAATCGATTCCTCATGTTCCTGCAACTGTAACACCACCTTCCAGCATCTGTATCAATGTGCATTTATTATAGCACAAAAAACGAGCGTATCTCACCATGCACTTGTGGGAGATAACGCTCGCTGCTTTTGTTTTACAGATTATCCGTCTGTTGAATGTCTATGGTCAGCAGATATTCACTGTAGCTACGGAAGCATTCACCAGACTTCTGTTATACCTTTATGTGTCGACAGATTACAACAGATTATTCAGCAGCTCCGCCATACAGATGGCTCAGGCTGTCCGTGATAATTTTGTTGATATCTTCGATGATGGTGCTCAGACGCTGCTCGGCATCGAACAAACGGCGGATATTCAGGTTCAGGTTCAGCACCTCGAACAGTTTTTCCATTTGCTCCATCTCTTCCGGGTTCGGCATATCGCCGGACATCATGCGCTGCTGTACTTCCATCTGACGCGTACGGAAGTCGTCCAGCATACGCTGGCTTTCCGGGTCGCTCTCGATCAATTTCAGAGCGGCTGTAATATCGGTTACTTCTTTGCTGTCGCGAATAGCTGCAGATAATTCATGTGCCTTATCGTAAATATTCATGGTCAGATTCCCACTTTCCAAATCAGTATGGTCTTGCCTGTCTGCTTATCAGGAGATATCCTGCAGGGCAGCACTATTTTTAACACGTCCTATACAGGGTAACTGATTTGAGCTCCGATGTAAAATATATCGCTTTGCTGATTCTACTGCGCCTCATCATATAGACGGCGCAGCTGGTCAAATGAAGTAATAATAACATCCGATCCATCCAGCTCACTCGTATCACCGAAGTCTGCATAGTTGCATCCGATCACCGTCTGGCTGTTTTTGACGCCAGCCTCTACATCCGATGAACGATCACCGACCATCCAGGCAGAAGTGATATCGTGATTGTCCAGCAGCAGCCGGACCAGATCGACTTTGGATGCAGTCTGATATTCGCCTGCACTGTATACCCCTTCCAGCAGCGAGCTCATCTGATGTATTTCCACTACACCTTTGACATAACCCTCTAGGCCATTACTAGCAATAAACAGACGGACGCCCTGATCATGCAAATAGGTCAGTGTCTCCATCACGTGCGGGTACAGACGGGAAGTGCCGGCTTTCATGCCATCTACCTGCAGATCCAGCAGCAGCTGGTTCGCTCTTGCGACAGTACGCGGCTCGGCCCCCGGAATAACACGGGTCCAGATATCTTCCAGCAGCATGCCCAGACAGCTTAGAATAATCTCGTCCGGCGGCGTATCTCCATGATACAATCCTTCTTCACGCAGAATCTCGAATGTATTGTGATAGGCAGGAAGCAGCACCGTCTCGGTCTCAAACAGCGTTCCATCCATATCAAACATCATCGCTTGCGGCTTTTTCAGTGCAGATCCATCCTTCATGATTCCATACTCCTCATCTTTATGTAAATTTAACGGCAGCCGCAAAATGGGATTATGCTGATTGAATCGTGCACGTTTACCCTGCGGCTGCCGTTATGGTACTGCTTATGTGTGTTATTCAAGATCAGGAATGGGAATCCTTATCCTCGCGATTATCCTCGGAATCGGTTTCTTCTGCTTGGGGAAGAGGATGTACATGCACTCGCATAATCCGCAGGCGCTCCGATTCTGCCACTTCGAATACGACTCCATCCACTTCAACGGTTTTCCCGACTTCCGGTACGCCTTCGAGTTCTTTGAACATCCAGCCACCAATCGAATCGACTTCATCGTCATCGATCTCTACACCGGCCAATTCGTTGACATCCTCGATCAACATCCGGCCATCGACGGAAATAATATCACCCAGCATCTCCATCTCTGGTCGCTCATCCTCGAATTCATCGTATAGATCACCGACGATCTCTTCCAGAATCTCTTCTGCAGTCAGCAGTCCGGCGGTTCCTCCGTATTCATCCACAACCAGTGTAAGCTGGGCATGGTTTTTTTGCATCAGCTGCAGTACATGACTGATCTCCATCGATTCCGGTACATTCAGAATCGGACGGGCAAGCGATGCCAGATCATAGGGCTGATTGACCGGAGACAGCAGAACATCCGTAATATGTACGAATCCGATAATTCTGTCCTTGTCTTCTACCGCGACCGGATAGCGTGAATGCTTGGTATCATTAATGATCGCCAGATTTTCTTCCCGGGACAGATTGGTGTAGAGACAGGTCATATCCGTACGAGGCAGCATAACTTCACGAGCCAATCGGTCGGAAAACTCGAAAATATTGTTAACCAACTCAATCTCGCCTTCGTCCATCACACCGCTTTTGGCACTCTGATTCATCAGAATACGGATCTCTTCCTCCGAATGCGCTCCATCTGCTTCACTGGCCGGTTCGATACCCACCAGGCGCAGTACGGCATTGGCCGCCATATTGAGCAGCCAGATAAACGGGAAAAATACCCGATAAAAGAACAGCAGCGGTCCGGAAAGCGCCAGTGACACACCATCTGTGCGCTGAATCGCCAGTGATTTGGGTGCCAGCTCGCCCAGTACGATATGCAGGAACGTAATTACAGCAAATCCGATTACAACCGATACGGTTGTAATGATCGTGGGATCGCCAAAGCCAAGCTTGTACATAATCGGTTCAACCAGCAGCTCCGAAATCGCCGGTTCCCCGATCCAGCCGAGACCCAGAGAAGCCAGGGTAATCCCGAACTGGGTCGCCGACAGGTAGGCATCCAGCTTGCTGTTTACCTTGAGTGCATATCCTGCCAGACGATTTCCTTCGCTTTGCAGCTGGGTAAGACGCGAATGTCTCACTTTGACCAGTGAGAACTCCGCCGCCACAAAAAATCCATTCAAAAATACAAGCACAAATACCAGTGCCAAATTAAGCAATAAAGTGCCTAAGTCAAACTCATGCCCCAACCGGAACGCCCCTTTTCTCGGATATATGGTACCTTCGCCGGGTCGTCTAACCTAAGAGAGCAGTTTCACATCACCGGCATATGGCAGTTTTACAGCAGTGCCTTGCGTGATTTGAAATCCGTGTCTTTGTAATACATATCCGCTACCAGCAGATTCGGTCCACAGCAAGCTGCCGCATCACAGTGGCAGTTTACCTGCTGATTCAGTGGATGATTATTGCTCCACTCGCCGAACACATCATCCAGCTTACGATTGTGAATATTGCCAAAAGCCGGAATCGCGGCAAAATCCGTTACAAACACATCACCGGTAAACATATTCACGTTAACCCGGTTGCGTCCGTCCGGATCATTACGTACCGTTACATTCTTTTCACGATACAGACGAGATACCAGTTCACGATCGGCCGTATCCGGATTGCAGCTGAAGAATGGAAGTGTACCGAACAACATCCACATCTCCTGATCACGGTGATCCAGCAGATCATGAATCGCTGCGCGGAAGTCGCCGAGCGATAATACTGGCAGGCTTGCTGCAAAATCAGCCGCATACATCGGATGCACTTCATGGCGCTTGCAGCCCATTTCACCAATAATACGATGAATCTCGGGCAGCTTGCGGTGTGTACGGTAGTTAATCATAGATTCGGCAGAAATAAACATGCCTGCTTCACTCAGCCGACGGGTATTCTCCATCATTTTGTCATACATGCGCACAGCTGCCTCGCGCGGAACAGGATGTCCGCTGTTAGCAAATCCCACCTCATGGAAGTCATCGGGCGATGTGTAGTTAAACGAAATATGCATTACATCCAGATATGGCAGCAATTTCTCATACCGGCCAATATCCAGCGTCAGATTGGAGTTGATCTGTGAACGGATTCCACGCTCACGCGCATATCGAAGTAAAGGCACAATGACTTCATCCACAGTTTGCTTGCGGAATGTAGGCTCTCCTCCGGTAATACTGATCGTCTGGAGGTTCTCTACTTCATCCAGCCGCTTCAGCATCAGCGGCAGCGGAATCATATCCGGCTCACGCATCACCAGCGAATCACCTACCGCGCAATGCTCACAGCGCATATTGCACAAATTGGTGACGGTCATCTCTACGCTGGTAAGCGTATGTTTGCCATACTGGCGAAGCGACAGCAGCGGGTCCCACGGGTCATAACTCGGGGATAATTCTTTCAGCGGCCATTCACTTCTGTGTATTACTGTCATTTGTATCTTCACCTTATCTCATGTATTAACCCTGAATTCGCATAATCCTAACGCTGCCGTACAGGCAAGCTGTGATTATGGATACAAGGTCCTGTTTATCATACCATAAACCAGCGCGCTCCGGCACAGGACTGCACCGCTCCCGGTGTCTGCAGCTCGCTGCGCAGCAGATCGCGGATAAATTCCGACAGCATATAGGTTACGCCTGCACTCTCGCTGAGTGAATCATAACCGATCCGGAAAGTGAACATATCGAGTGATCCCACGCTGTATTCCTGATCATCCTGCAGCGGCTGGCCGTTAATTTCCAGGCCGGTAATACGCTGATACGCCGGTCTGGACAGATCACAGGTAATCTTCAGTCCGTCTACACACAGACAGCCAAGAATTTTGCCGCGGAAGCCATAGCCCATAATGGCCTTATTCGTAAATTCGGACAATAAGGACTGCTCCAGTGCACGCCGAATACTGCTACCGCGCAGCAGGGTAATGCACGGATTAATTGGAGACGGGCACAGTCGGTGCAGAAGCGACTCTGTGATCTCGCCGGCAGGCAGTTCATCCAGCAGCTGTCCTGCATTTACGATCGACAACTCGGCACCTGTATAGCGGCGTACCGCCTGTGCCAGCAGATTGCCAAGCGAGGATTCCCGTTCGTAATCAATCTTCAGCGGAGCTTCCAGTATCGCCACTGTACGGCTCATCCGCTCTTCTGCCCGCTGCCTGTGGAGTACGATAGCCGCTTCTACCGCTTCTTCGCGCGGCATATTTTCCGTGATAGCAATCAGACCTCCGTCCAGCAGATGCGCACGTCCGCCAAGCGTATCCTTTTGCCAGGTCATCTGTCCCATATACTGGCCAAACTTGCCGGCTGCACCGAGCACTGTAGATCCTACCCAGAGCGGACGATCCAGTACATGGTGACTATGTCCACCTAGAATCACATCGATTTCCGGCAGCTGCTCTGCCAGCCGCTGATCCGCCGACAGCCCCAGATGCGAAAGCATCACGAGCAGATCCACTTCCCCGCGCAACTGATCGACCAGTGGACGCAGACTGCTGACCGGATCACTGACATCCCATCCTAGCAAGTCATAGAAATCTCCATAAGGAGCTGTGGCACCGATCAAGCCGATTTTCCAGCTGCCCTTTTCGATAATCTGATGGGTTCTCATCCATACAGGCGGTATGCCACTCTCATGTTCAATCACATTGCTGCATATGACCGGACAAATAATACCTGCATACGCCTGATTCAATATAGGCGATGTGTAGGTAAGTCCTTCATTGTTACCAATTGTCACAGCATCATATCCGGTCATATTGATAATATCGATATTGGCGCCGCCTTCCGACCCTTCGGTCTCGGGAGACATCCGGTCCATATGATCTCCAATATCAACGAGCAGTACATGATCGCGTCCCAGTCTGTCCGTGTAATCTCCGGCGATAGCGGCGAGAATGCCCATGTTTTCAAAATGACTGTGAATATCATTGGTATGCAGTATCGTAAGCACATCGTGCGCTGCTTCTGTATTCATGATTCTGTTCCTCCTTCTGTTCTACCTATATGCTGTCTGATGTGCTAATTGAATAAAGCGTTTGGATTTTACTCAAATACTGGTATATTAAAAGGATAAAAATAGCAGGTCTTGCCGTGATACCAGCAGCTGGTTCCAGCGACCTGTATTGTCCATAATAATCAGACTATTTGTGATTACCTGCCTGTATCGGGCTTTAATAATATCTATATGGAGGGCTTATTTTATGCAGTATACCATTAAATTATTTGCCGGGCTTGCCGAAAAAATCGGTGAATCCCAGATTACCGTAGAGGTACCACCCGTCGTGGATGCCTCCCTGGCACAGGATAGCAGCCCTGTTACCGTACAGCAGCTCAAGGATATTTTATCTACATTATACCCGGATGCCGAAATTTCTATCCGTCATTCGTTCGCAGCTGTTAATCAGGAGTACGCAACTGTCGATACTATTATTAAGGAAAGCGATGAACTGGCTCTGATCCCTCCCGTGTCCGGAGGCTCCGGACCGATTACATCCGAACAGACCCCTGATGGGCTCTATGTTATTACGAGCGCTCCTCTCACGGCAGAAGAAATCATTGCCAAGGTTACCGATAATAATCATGGGGCAACGATCGCCTTTATTGGTACGACTCGCGAAATGACCGGCGATATGCAAACGGTATATCTGGAATACGAAGCCTATGTTCCCATGGCGTTATCCCAGCTGCAAAAAATAGGCAATCATATCGCAGACACCTGGTCTGGTGCGCGCTGCGCGATTAGCCATCGCATCGGCAGCGTAGGTATTGCAGAGACAAGCGTAATTATCGCTGTCTCCTCTGCCCATCGCGATGATGCTTATGCAGCGAGCCGCTTTGCTATTGAGCGGCTCAAAGAAACGGTACCGATCTGGAAAAAGGAAGTCTGGGCAGACGGATCCGAATGGAAAGGTACACAAACAGGTCCCTGGAACCCCACAGAACCCAAATCATGAGCAAAATTACCCAGTATCAGGATTGTTGTACGGTTTTTTTCCTGTTATGATAAATTTAAATTTTTAGATTATGGAGGTGCCCATATTGAGAGTGCATGTTACAGATTTGAAGCCGGGAGATACGCTTTCCAGTGATACGTTCAATACATTCGGTATTCATATGATGCAAAAGGGCCACATTCTCCAACCCGATGATATTAGCAAGCTGCTTAAACATGGTCTGGATTATGTTGATATTGAAGAAACCGTAATTAACGATGATAATGAACCCCATCATTCACTTATAGAAGCAAAGGTTCAATTTGATACGGCTTTGGTCGGATTTCAGAATTTGTTCCTCAATGCAGCTTCTCGTGGCGAATTTGACGGAAGTCAGGTCGATGCCGTACTGGAACCTTTGATGGATGAGCTTCATACCCAAAAAGACGTTGTCTCTGTTCTTTTTGTACTCAATGATACCAATAACTACACGTACACACACTCCCTTCAAGTCGGCATGCTGTCTTATTATCTGGCCATCTGGATGGGATATACAGAGCAGGAAGCCTATGCTGCCGGCCGCGCTGGATATCTGCATGATGTAGGCAAAGCCAAAGTGCCTCCCGAGATTCTCAACAAACCGGGCAAATTGACACCTGAAGAATATGAAATCATGAAAAAGCATGCCCAGTATGGTCATGACATTATTATGGAGTCAACCGGAGATGAACTGAGTGCCATTGTCGCCCTTCAGCACCATGAACGGGCAGACGGCAAAGGCTATCCGAACGGTATTACACTCGATGATATTCATCCGTACGCGCGTATTACCGCTGTTGCGGATATATACAGTGCCATGACGACGCACCGGGTCTATCAATCCAAGCAGGAGCTGCTGCGTGTACTCAAGGAAATCCACCGGATGAGCTTTGGGCAATTGTATGCCGAGGCTGCACAGACTTTTATCCGTAATATGCTGCCCAATATGATTGGCAAAAAGGTTCGCCTCAACTCTGGCGAGACCGGACGGATTATCATGACGAATCCAACCGATTATTTCCGCCCGCTGATCGAGACGGAGCAAGGGTTCAAGGATCTGTCTATCCAGTCTGCACTGGAGATCGAAGAAATCTTTATCTGATTGAAAAAGAAGTAGCACAAAAAACGGGTCCTCTTCGGCAGAGAACCCGTTTTTGCGCTGCAGTTATTGGTGTATACCTTATTTCGCTAGCTAGGCTGCATGTCTATTCATGCTGTATTGCTGTGATGAGGCTGTTTGGCAGCCAAAAAACTGCGTACCCATATGCCCCAGCAGAGTAGTCTCGTTTAATTTAGTGTTAGTTTAATGCAATATGATAATCTTTTTTCAGATATTCATGAATCGTATGGAAATCATCTTCGGTCAGTTCCTGCAGACGTTTTCCGTCTTTTTCATGGCCCAGGATAATACCCATAACTTCTGCTGCCAGAGCGGTAGTCGGAGTGATTCTGGCACTGCCATAGGCTTTGATGGAGGCTCCGATATTTTTGCCCGCGACAAGCACATTGTCATAATTTTTGAGTTCAAAAGATCGCAGTGGAATACCGTAGGCATCCGGCTTGCCGTAGCCTTTGCCAGTCGGTACTTCCCGTGTTCCCTGAATATCCAGCGGATAGCCGCCGATGCTGACATTATCCCAGAACATCTTGCTGTTAATCACATCTTCATACTGTAGTACATAATCGGTCTCATATCGGTTATAGTCACGGATGTACAGATATTCCGGATAACCATTCAACTCGGCGTTTTTATAGCCGGGAATATTTTCGCGCAGAAATTCCAGCACATGTGGTGCCTCGGCTTTGCCTTTGGCGATAGCGGTTCGGACTGACTCGGGATCGGATGGATCCACATCGTAAATCAACAGCGCATTGATAATCACTTCGCCGTCTTTTTGATACGTGGAGTTGATACCGCGCAGCTTGAGCTGGGAATCGGCGATTTTGAGTTTGTCGGTTACTTTGCTGTAGCCCGTGCCAAAATCATAATCCACGTACGTATTGGTACCGTATTTGGCTTCCAGATTGGACAGTGGATAATCCCTCAGGGTAGCACTGTGCAAAGCAAGCCAGTCTACATTTTTGAATTTCAGCATATAGGTGGCTGCCATATATTCAGGCTTGTCGCCACCGCCAAAAATGGATTCCACTCCTGGAATACGGGTAGTATGGAGGCGGGAAGACAACGCTGCATAATCGGTATTTTCTACAAAATAACGTGCGTCCACTGTATGCTCGGTACCACTCTTTTCCGTATACGTAAGACTGGCGACCGAATATTTTCCGTTCTCTTCCTTTTGCTGAATCTGTTTGATACCAATACCGCTTTTGAGCGGGATACCTTCGATCAGACCATTATAGTATTTGATAAAGTCGGCTTCCTTGCGAATCTCGCCGCCATTATAGGCATTGTACAGCTTTTTCATCTCGCCTTGGACGAGGCTGATCTTTTTATTATTGTTCGGTTCATCCAGTACAAGCATCTGTCCCTGAATCAGCTGTCCGCCCGGTTTTTCCCTCGGATCAAGAATCAGCACATTCAGCCCTTCGTCATGAGCGGCCTTGGCCATCAGAACCCCTTCTACTTCACTACCGATCAGTACCAGATCGTAATGCTCGTCTGCAGACGGCGCAGGAATGTTCGCTTGATCCGCGCTGCCTGTCTGTCCGTTCGCAGCAGATGTGCCTGGATTGCCATTCTGTTCGTTGTTGGCCTTATTGCCCTGATTAGAGGCTGGCGAGCCTGAACCAGCTGTCTGAGCCGTCTGATGCTGCATGTACCATATTGTTCCTGCCGCGATAATAATCAATGCTACAACTACCCCAAGGATCGGACGCCCGATCGATTTGCGTTTTCTTCTGCCATGTGTCTCACTTCGTCTGCTCTTCAATTGCTGTTAACCACCTTGCATTTAATTTGTCTGTAACTGACTGGTATATGGAATACTTATGTACTAAAATAGATAGTTCATGGAACGACTGTACCTGTCTGTATGCCACTATGTTTGTATACCAGTACATGAAGCCGGCCAGGATATACCGGATTGTGCCAGAAATATCATTAAAATAATACTGCATCTCTGCGCAAATCCATTACCCACCCTAACAAAGGGTACAGGTGCTTACACCTTCCCGTCAACAACGGTTTTGTAATGATTGTATAGATATCGGGTGACCGACTCCGAAAGGATGAATAAAAGAATGGATTTTGTAACGATCGATTTTGAGACAGCCAACTCCAGCCGTGCCAGTGCCTGCTCGGTTGGTGTAGTGGAGATTCGCGGCGGCGAGATTACAGCGGAACGTTCCTGGCTGATCAACCCGGAGCAGCATTTTGATCCGATGAATATCAGTATTCACCGGATTACGCCATCCATGGTACAGGATGCGCCAACCTTTGGCGAACTGTGGCCGGAGCTGCTGCCTTATCTGGATAACAAGCATGTAGTCGCCCATAATGCGGCTTTTGATATGAGTGTATTGCGTCACAGTCTGGATGCTGCCAGCGCAGGCTATCCGGCATTTCAATATTACTGCACCTACCTGCTCAGCAAAAAGATTCTGAACGAGCTGCCCTCCCATCGGCTGAATAATCTGGCAGCCTATTATGGCATCGAGCTGAATCACCATGATGCCCTGGAAGACGCCCGTGCTGCTGCACTACTGCTCGTCAAGCTGCTGGAGCACAAGCAGCAACCTACTCCGGCTGAACTCGCATCAGCGCTTGGATACAAGCCCGGTACGCTGTATACAGGCGGCTACACGCCGTTCTCTGCATCCAAGGCCACAAAGTCCGGTGGCAGCTGGAAAAAGAAAACTTACAGCCGCAGCATACAATCCTGATTTCTGACCTGGGACTGAATAAGATAGTATCAAGCGGAGCATGCAATGTAGGTTTGTAGTATCGAACGATTTGAACAAAAAGATTAGACACTCGGAATTTTCCGCCTCTGCCTTACTCACACTTGATTGTTTATTATGAAATAAAAAGCCGTGCTTTGCTGTCGTTCTCGCAAAGCACGGCTTTTTGGTATTCTTTTCCCTCGTCTATTACGCCTTTTTGCTCTTTGTTTCTCTGGTTGATTACGTTTGGAGATCAGCTGCAGACAGATCTTTAACCATTAAAAAGTCGATCTGCTCCTCATCTCCCATATAAAAAGAATGCGCTCCTGTCTGCACAAAACCCAGCTTGCGGTAGAAGACAATCGCATTTTCATTTTTCTCCCATACCCCCAGCCATACTTGCTGCTTCCCACTTTGCACTGCTATAGCCAGCGTTTGGTCAAACAAATATTGTCCAATCCCCTGCTTCTGAAAAGATCGGCGTACATAGATTCGCTCGATCTCCAGCGCTTCGTCGCCCATCTGCTCGGACTGCGCATCTCCGGTATTCACTTTGAGATAGCCGGCAAGATTATTGTCCGCATACACAAAAAAGAACTGTGACTGTGTATGGGATAACTCCTGCCGAACCCGATTCAGGTCAAATGCTTGCTCCAGATAGGCGTTCATATTCTCGGATGAGTTCTGATCCCGGAATGTCTCGTCAAATGTCTCATAACCAATCTGCTGCAGCTCTGATGCATCTTCTATTGTACATTTCCTGATACTGATATTCATATTGCTTTTTCCACTCCTCTAACTAATACTATATTAACTTATTGGTTTATGGGCTCACGGGCTAACCTGCTTCTTAATAGCTCCGTTTATGGCCTTTTTTCACGGTTTCCCAATCTTTCTCCACGTTTTTTCTGACTTTGCGAAGCAGGTCGTGGATTAGCTCAGTTTCCTGCTCGGATAGCCCTTCCAGAGCGACAGAATTGGAATAATCATTTTCTCGTTTGATAAAAGGATAGACCTGCTCGCCTTTGGTGGTGGCGAACAGCTTTTTGACCTTTTTATTATGCAGATCTTCTCTTTTCTCGATAAATCCGTTTGTCTCCAGCTTCTGGATGGCGCGCGAGGCAGTCGTCCGATCCACCTTGATCATCTCTGCCAGTTTTTCCTGAATAATGCCAGGCTGCTCACAGATGCGTACAAGGTACAGGTATTGTCCCTTGGTCAGATCGTATTCCTTGAATTCGATATTACTGATCGAATCCAGCGCTCTCGCGATCATGCCGATTTCTCGTAGAATCTCTTTCATTGTGGACTCCTTTTGAGTTTTCAGTATTATTTTATTGCAAATACAACAAAAATAAGATAGCTTAAATTTAACTCATTTATATTGCATTTGCAACAAAATCCATAGCCTATCAAAGGAAACATATTTATCAACAAGCAAAGGAATAGTAGATATTAAGATTTATTACGTATGTATTGAAAATACCAGTACTGGTGTATAAGAAAATTGACAGATTTTTTTTCTTACATAGACTCTACAGTTTACCGATATAAGAATTAGAAATCTTATACATAAAGAAAAGAGGATCATAAAAATGATTACATTTATCAGTATCACCGCCACAATCGCATGTATAGTGTTTTTGATTTTGGCAATCCAGTCCAAAAAGAAAAAATCACCTAAAGCTCGGAAACAGTTTAATGCTGCAACAATTTTCCTTTTTTTAGTTATCCTCATGGTCATTATCAATCCTGATAAAAGTAGTGCAGTTCAGCCTTCTCAATCCGCCATTACAGGAGAAACAGCCAAATTAACACCTAAAGAAAAGCAATCGATAATTACTGAATCGGTTGAATCAAAAGAATTAAAGCAGACTGGCAATATCGGAATGACTCCAAATGAATTCAAAAAATTATTCAATAAACAATCCGCTCAAATAGAATCTGATCTTAGCATACGGACAGTGAACATCGAGAAGGGGCCTGCCCGTGATGTATTCAAATATGATTTTTCTGATGATTTATCACTTATTGGTTTTGTAAATAAAAAGGATGGGTCTCTAAGCGAAATCAAGATTATGACACAGGCCAAAACAAAAGCTTCGGCTATAGACTTTTTATTGGCATTTGGAACTACAGTTCTGGCAACAAACCCTAAATCAGATCCTGACGCAGCGAAAAAGGTAGGAAAAGAACTGGGCGTATTCGATAAAGATGTTGACTTTACAACGATTGATTCCTCCACAATTTACGATGGAGTCAACTATAGAATAAAAAATTATGACAACCTGGGATTGATTTTTAGTGTCGGCAGTTCTAATGATTAATTAAGTAGTTAACTTTTAAATAAATCGAAAGTTGATGAAACAAAATAGTTTTAACTGTATTGATTAAAAAGATTTTTCTCAGTGTGTAGTGGAGGATTAAAACATTAATAAAATTACACAGACAGCATTTGTGATTTTTATAAAGTGGCTGTCTTGAACAGATTTACATCTTATAGTATAAAAATTAAAAAGACGTATCTGCAGATAAAACTACAGATACGTCTTTTATATTCAGACAGCGATATTAACCAATGCTGCCTTCCATTTCGAACTTGATCAATCTATTCATCTCAACCGCATACTCCATCGGCAGTTCTTTCGTAAATGGCTCGATAAAGCCCATTACGATCATTTGAGTCGCTTCGTCTTCGGTCAGACCGCGGCTCATCAGGTAGAACAGTTGATCTTCGGATACTTTGGATACCGTAGCTTCGTGCTCAAGTGTGATGTTATCGTTCTTGATCTCGTTGTACGGAATGGTATCGGAAGTGGACTGGTTGTCCAGGATCAGCGTATCGCACTTGATGTTGGACTTGGAACCTTCGGAGTTGCGTCCGAACGATGCCAGACCACGGTACGTTACTTTACCGCCGTGTTTACTGATCGATTTGGATACGATTGTAGATGTTGTATCCGGAGCCAGGTGAATCATTTTCGCGCCTGCATCCTGCAGCTGGCCTTTACCGGCTACAGCGATAGACAGTACGGAACCTTTGGCACCGCGACCTTTCAGTACAACCGCTGGGTATTTCATAGTCAGCTTGGAACCGATGTTGCCATCGACCCATTCCATAGTGGCATTTTCTTCTGCAACTGCACGTTTGGTAACGAGGTTGTAGATGTTTGGTGCCCAGTTCTGGATCGTTGTATAACGCACACGAGCATCTTTTTTACAGATAATCTCAACGACTGCACTGTGCAGGGAGTTAGTGCTGTAGATCGGCGCTGTACAGCCTTCTACATAGTGTACGAAGCTGCCTTCGTCCGCAATGATCAGTGTACGCTCGAACTGACCCATGTTCTCGGAGTTAATACGGAAGTACGCCTGCAGAGGTACATCACATTGTACGCCTGGTGGCACATAGATAAAGCTTCCGCCGGACCATACGGCACTGTTCAGTGCTGCGAATTTGTTGTCTGCTGGAGGAATAACGGTAGAGAAATATTCTCTCAGGATCTCCGGATGCTCACGCAGTGCAGTATCCGTATCCATGAAGATTACACCCTGGTCTTCCAGTTCTTTTTGCATGCTGTGGTATACAACCTCAGATTCGTACTGAGCGGATACACCAGCCAGGAATTTTTGTTCTGCTTCCGGGATACCGAGTTTATCAAAGGTTTCTTTGATCTCTGTCGGTACTTCTTCCCATGTTTTACCTTGTCCTTCGGAGGGCTTCACGTAGTACTGGATATCGTTGAAATCCAGTTCGCTCAGATCGCCGCCCCATTCAGGCATAGGCATTTTCTCGAATTGTTCCAGTGATTTGAGACGGAAATCCAGCATCCATTGCGGCTCGTTCTTCATGCGGGAAATCTCCATTACGATTTCCTTGTTCAGACCTTTACCGGATTGGAAAATGGATTTGTGCTCATCGCGGAAACCATATTTATATTCTTCCATTTCTGGTGCTTTTTTAGCCATTGTTGTAGCCTCCCTATCTTAATTGTCCAAGCTATCTTCTCCGATTCCTTTGCGCAGGGCATTCCAGGCCAGAGTGGCACACTTAATGCGAGCAGGGAATTTATTTACTCCGGATAGGGCTTCGATCTCTTCGTATTCTGCAAATTCCACTTCTTCCCCCTTCATCAGGGAGGAGAAACGGTCTGCCAGCTCAAGTGCTTCTGCATACGTCTTGCCTTTAATCGCTTCCGTCATCATGGAGGCGGATGACATGCTGATAGAGCAGCCATCTCCCGAGAACTTGGCATCCACTACCTTGTTGTCTTCTACCTGAAGCTGCAGGGATATGCGGTCACCACAGGTTGGGTTGTTCAGTTCAACCGTCATCGCTCCGTCTTCAAATGTACCGCGATTGCGTTGATTTTTGTAGTGATCCATAATCACGCGGCGGTAAAGATCATCAAGTTGCATCGCCAAAATACTCCTTTGTCAGAACCAACGCTTCAATGAGTCTATCCACGTCTTGTTCATTATTATACAGGTAAAAGCTTGCGCGTGCCGTAGAACTTGCTTCAAGCCATCTCATTAATGGCTGACAGCAGTGATGTCCGGCACGAATAGCCACCCCATAAGTGTCCAGTACCGTCGCCAGATCATGAGGATGCACACCTTCGAGGTTGAAAGTAACAATACCCACTTTGCGCTTGGCTGGACCATATATTTTAATACCCTCAATCTGGGACATGCGCTCCATGGCATAGTTGGCCAGGTGAGCTTCATGCGCTTCGATCTTGTCCATGCCAATCTCGGACAGGAAATCGATCGCTGCACCCAGACCGACTGCACCGGAAATGATCGGCGTACCGCCTTCAAATCTCCATGGAGCGTCTTTCCAGTCGGATTCGTACAATCCTACATCATTGATCATCTCGCCACCGAACTCAATCGGTTCCATCTGTGCCAGCAGTTTGCGCTTGCCGTACAGGGCACCAAATCCGGTCGGTCCACACATTTTGTGACTGGATAATGCATAGAAATCACAATCCAGATCTTGCACATCCACTTTCATATGCGGAGTGCTCTGTGCGCCGTCGACGACCATAATCGCACCGTGACGATGGGCAATCTCGGCAATTTCCTTGACCGGATTCACGACACCGAGCACGTTGGATACATAGACAACCGAGACGATTTTGGTATTATCGTTAATCACTTTTTCCACATCGGCCAGATCGATATTACCATCAGGCTGAAGCGGAATATATTTCAGCGTCGCTCCTGTCCGCAGCGCGAGTTGCTGCCACGGAATCAGGTTGCTGTGATGCTCCATCGGTGTAACGACGATCTCGTCTCCGGGTTGAAGACGAGGGCCGCCGTAAGAGGAAGCAACCAGGTTAAGCGCCGTTGTAGTACCACGGGTAAAGACAATCTCTTCACTGCGTGACGCATTAATAAAACGAGCAATTTTCTCGCGTGCGCCTTCGTAAGCGTCGGTCGCGCGTGTTCCCAGTGTATGCACACCACGGTGCACATTGGAATTGTCGTATTCATAATAGTGACGCAGCGCATCCAGAACGACACGCGGTTTCTGGGAAGTCGCCGCATTATCCAGATACACAAGCGGATGTCCGTTTACTTCCTGGTGTAAAATCGGAAACTGCTCGCGGATGAGCTCGTTCACTGTCCGACTTTCCTTTCCACCAGTTCCTGCAGGCGAACCCGCAGCTGTTCCAGTGGAATATCAGACACGACCGGAGCCAGGAAGCCATAAATAATCAGTCGTTCTGCCTGTGCACGGGAGATACCGCGAGACATCAGGTAATGAACCTGTTCAGGGTTAACCTGACCTACCGATGCTGCGTGACCTGCCATAACATCATCTTCATCAATCAGCAGAATCGGGTTGGCATCACCGCGTGCTTTCGGGCTGAGCATCAGCACTTTCTCTGCCTGCTCACCGTTGGAACGGGTTGCACCATGTTCGATTTTGGTAATACCGTTGATGATTGCATTCGCTTCTTCACGCATAACAGCACGTGTTGTCATTTGGCTGGTGGAATCTTTACCAAAGTGAATCGCACGGGTTGTATAGTTCAGACGCTGTACGCCGGAACCTACTGCGATAATTTTCGCATCGGAAGTAGAACCATTGCCTCGCAATACAGTCGAAGTATCGGTTACCGTATTACCATCGTTCATTTCACCGATGATCCATTCGATCGATGCATCATTGCCGGTTACAGCGCGGCGATAGCTCATATCCGTTACATGGGTACCCAGCTGGTGAACCGTTGCATAACGTACTTTGGCACCGTCTTTGGCTACGATCTCGACGATACCGTTATGCACACGGCTGGCATCGCCAGTCGATACATAGTTGTCTACATACGTTACAGAGCTGTTGGTATCTGCTACAACGAGCACACGCGGTGCGAATGTCGCATCTGCATTTTCCGTTACAAATACAGCCTGCAGCGGGATAGATACTTCTACGTTTTTAGGAACATAGAGGAATGCTCCACCGTTCCACAGTGCTGCACTCAGTGCAGTCAGCTGATTTTCATCGTTTTTGACAACTGTGGACAGATGCGCCTGTACCAGGTCACCATGCTCACGAGCCGCTGTCTCCAGATCGGTGAAAATAACGCCCTGTGCTTTGAGTTCATCCGATAGACCTGCATAAATCACACCGGAATCTTTTTGCACAAGCAGGTTCGCCGATTCTTCTTCTTTGACCAGTTGGCTTACTACCGGAGGCAGTTCCTGCAGAGAAGCAACCGGACTTACAGGCTGGTACGTACCATAGTCTGCAAGATTCCATTTATCGATTTTCGTTTTTTCCGGTTTGGGCAGTTCAAGTCGGGAAGCGAGTTCCAGAGCGCCCAGGCGGCTGTCAGTCAGCCAGGCCGGTTCGTTTTTTTGCTGGGATAGTGATTTGAGAGCTTCCGTATTGAGCGGAAGTATCGTCTGCAATGTCATTGTGTAGCTCCTCCTTCCGTACAGTAATTTACGCTTCTTGACCTACAGTTTCGTCAGTGATGCCGAGTTCTTCTTTCACCCAGTCATAACCTTCTGCTTCCAGACGGGCTGCCAGTTCCGGACCGCCGGATTTCACGATACGGCCTTGCATCATAACGTGTACATGGTCAGGCGTGATGTAGTTCAGGAGACGCTGATAGTGAGTGATGATCAGGAAACCGCGATCTTCACTGCGCATTTTATTTACACCGTCTGCTACGATACGCAGGGCATCGATATCCAGACCGGAGTCAATTTCATCAAGAATAACGATTTTTGGATCCAGCATCATCATTTGCAAGATTTCATTACGTTTTTTCTCACCACCGGAGAAACCTTCGTTCAGGTAACGGTGAGCGAATTCAGGGTTCATTTCCAGTTCTTTCATTGTGCCTTCCATCTGGCGAATGAACTTGATCAGGGAGATTTCTTTACCTTCTTCGCGGCGTGCATTGATTGCACTGCGCAGGAAGTCGGAGTTGGTTACCCCTGTGATTTCACTTGGATATTGCATAGCCAGGAACAGACCTGCACGTGCGCGCTCATCCACTTCCATATCCAGTACATCTTCACCGTCAAGTGTTACAGTACCTTCGGTTACTTCATATTTGGGATGTCCCATCAATGCGGATGCCAGCGTACTTTTACCGGTACCGTTAGGTCCCATGATTGCGTGGATTTCTCCGCCTTTCATCGACAGGTTAACACCTTTGAGGATTTCCTTGTTCTCGATTGTTGCTTTCAGACCTTCAATGACGAAATTTGTTGCCATAATAGTCGTCCCTCCAAATAAGTAAGTAAGCAGCCAAATAGATCAATTTTAATATATCGTCTATCAGCTTGCTTCATAAGAATGATCGTAATACCATTTCACTTGTTAAATCATACCAGTAAAACCGTGCTGTCCGCAAAAAAAGATAAGCAGCATAATTCCAGGCTGCCTTTTACTTTCTAGCATTCATTCTTTTCCGGTATCAGGGTCAACAAGCTGCATGTGATTGACTTTTCCTGTGGACACCCGGCCGAGTCGCGGCCTTGATCTGTACCCATTTATCTCAACAGGGAAAAATCCCTCATTGTCCAAATAGCGGATCTTTTGCAAAGCAAATATCCTGTTCCAGAAACCATGCCTATTCATTACCAGGCATGGTTTCATTTTAGATAAAGTCTAAGAATAAATCTTCCTTAGAACTATTCTAAACTGATTCTCAACGATTCTCAAGTATTTTATAATAATTTCAATATAGCCGCAATGAACTACGGATATCTTTCACCTTATCTTAACGTGAATATCAGGAACATGCCAGAGCAAGCGGCGTTACAGTTTCAAATCATTTGTCGGGCGGTTGGTGTGCACAGGATGTCTTTAGTATGAATTCCGGAGAAATACGGAGAATGCGGAGAACCTATGATGCTTGGGGTTGCTTTTGTGTGGTTATTGATTTTGTGATTATCTATGCTTAATCATTCATTGTTGATTGATCTCTTACAAGATTATTTATATTAGGAGATATAGAAATTAAACAGGGGTTGCCTAAGGAGTTGCCTAGGGAATCCACTGCACAATTGGATTGGTCTTCTGCCCTCCGTTAAGAATCGGATATCCTGAATTTCCGCTTCCGCGGAAGATATCCATTCTTAAATGAGGCCGCTCCGCTGCTGAAGTCCAATTCCAATTGCTCCGCTAAGAGCATAGTGATCATTTGTATGTCTGCTAGGAACTTAATGATCCATTCTCTTTTTGCAATTTCATTCTCTTTTTGCAATTTCATTTTATTTTTTCATATTTCTATATAAAAGAAAACCAAACGAATGGAGAAAGGTTTAGCCACTCCCATTACCCACTCCCTTTGTTGGGGGAGGCGACGTTTGAGGGTAGCAGCACGGAGCGGAGGGAAGGGAATTGTCCGGCAGGACGACATTTAAGAATGGATATTCCCGCTGTACCCTTTTCAGAATATCCATTCTTAACCAGAGGACAGCCGGACAATCCCTTGCCGCAGCGGCCCCTGCTCCACCTCAACCCCTCGCCTCCACCAACCCCAAACTAAAAATAAAAAGCCTGACCGATCGACTCAGTCAAGCTTTATGTCCGGAATGTTCTGTTCCTGCAGCGATTGCAATACAACAGACCTCATTCTCTCAAACTCCGCAGCGTCCAGCACCGGCGTCAATTCGCTCGTCACCGAACCACTTGGTATGGATATCCACGATTTGCAGCCGATATACTGCTCCTCTATTGGGATATCCACCGGTCGTTCAATTATATATACCCGCAGGATAAGTACATGAAGCGGGTTTTTCTTTTTCCAGCGCAGACGTTCCTCAGCAAACGTATCCGTCCAGATGTGAGTATCACGGAGCCGATCCAGCTGCTGCTGATCGTAGATTTCCAGGTCGTCCGTCACCTCGGCATAGAGACGGATCGTGGCTGTATTTTGCTCAGGGGACCAGTCCTGCATAGATTCGTCCACCAGATGCCGATACTCCGGTTTGAGTAACTCGCGGCGCTGATGCTCGTAAGTCGGATACAGATAAAAAGCATTCACTTTCAGTTCAAAATCACGTGTTTCTTCGACGATTCCGCCTTTGCGCATTAACAGAATCTGCTGTCCCTGCTCCAGTGCACGAATAGCAGATGCCCATTCTTTGAGCGCGATAACCTGTTTGTTCATTAGATGCTCTCCTCCTCTGCAAATCCGATATTTTGATAAATGGCGGCCCGAATCGTATCCTCGATACCTTTATCCGCAGAAAAAGCCAATTCGGCAGGCAGTTCGACAGTATGTATACTGCCTGGATAGATGACAATATCCTGCAGCTGCATTTCAAATCGAAATCCATCTTCAAAATGAATGCCATCCCGATCCCGGTAACACCAGATTGCAGAAATGTCTTTGTCTTCTACGACAAAACGTCCATGATCCATATACATCTTCTGCAAACCTCCCGATCATCATGATTTGCCATTACCCTATTTTTCTTTATTATAAAAGAAAGCTAAGCAAATGGGTGCATCTAATTTACGAATAGAAGCCATGATTTGCACTCGCTGCAAACCATGGCTTGAATAAAATAGACATAAGCGGCGATCCGCAGAATAGTACACTACATTATATTCTATCCAAAAATGTCCTGTTCCCTATCAGAATCCGAGCAGCATCTTTGATGGATGCAAGGACACTCCAAATAGACGATATGAATTACCAGCCACCACCTGTTGGAATCCAGCGGTCATAATAATCAATCGTCACATCACCAAATACACTAAATGGTCCGTTTGTTTCTTTTAAATAGTAGGCAACACGATATCGGTAGAAATCATCCGGGAACGTAGGATAGTAGCCCATTTTGTAATCATAGTTACCGGATTCCGTAAAGGTTACAGAGTGCATAGGAGTCCATCCACTATAATAACCATATACTTCATAAGAAACCGTTAGTTCGCCCTCTCCTTCCATACTAAAAGAAACCGATACATCTGTTTTGTTATTTGTTGTCCATTCAGCAGAAGAATCCCGTGCATTGCCTCCAAGATAAATCGGTTCAAACCAATTATGATGGAAATATTCCGGTGGTGGCTCGGTTTGAGGTGAAACAGACGGCTTGGCGTTTGCCGAACCAGCAGGCAATACCCAACTGAAAATCAGCGGTAACAAAAGTATAAATGAAATGCCCTTCAACCATGAAGCTACTCTCATTTTCATTTCTCCTTTACGTTGTGAATAAATACCAACCAAGCAGATCCATAAATGATTGCGCTTACAATTTCTTTGAGCTTTTTCTTTTCTTTTGGCTTATTGCTCTTCTTTTGTTTTCTTCCTTTTTCTGATGATTTTCTCGTGTTGCCGTTTCAGGAATTCCAATTTAATAAATGGTGCCTACTATCAGAACCGGATTTTGATCCTTATTTACCTCCTTCTATTTTTTGGTAAATAGATATTGCTCATTAATATTACCATATTTTTACTATTATGTATTCGATATTATTATATTTCTACTATGAAGTTGGGTTATAAGGAATTCCGTATAAAAAACCGCAACCTGTCCATAAGACAGATTGCGGTTCATAGTTATTATTTATGATGCAATAATCAGGTGCAGAGAGCTTAGCCCAGGAAAGAGCGCAGCATCCACATGTGTTTTTCCAGATCCGCTTTGAACGCGATCAGCATATCTGCTGTCGGTTGGTCACCGGACTCGTCAGCCAGTTCGATTGTTTCCTGGAACTGCTCACATACTGTGGCAAAGTCTTCGATAATGGTTTGTACCATTGTACGAGCATCTTCGCTGCCGTTGGCTTCTTGAATACTGGACATTTCCAGGTATTCTTTCATTGTCGCTGCTGGAGAACCTTTGAGTGTCAGCAGACGCTCAGCGATTTCGTCCATTTTCAGCGTTACTTCATTGTATAGTTCTTCGAATTTGATATGCAGTGTGTAGAAGTTCTCACCTTTTACATACCAGTGGAAGTTGTGAATTTTTACATATAGTACATTCAGGTTTGCCACCTGCAGATTCAATAGTTCTTCAACGCGTTTGGTTTGAGTAGAGTTTTCGTTTGTAATGTTAGACATAGTCCTTATCCCTCACTTCTATAAATTTTGGTGAAATTGATAAACATGTCAGGCTCATCTGCATACATCTTACCCGTGTGAGCAATTGACGAAACAATCACCGCATGAAATAAGCAGTTGATAAGAGACGCTCAACTCCCGAAAAAACCAGTACTGTTGCAGGAAATAAAACAGAAAAAAGACTGGGCAAAAACATAGTTTTCCGATATCCTATATTCTAATGTTTATAATTATCCAAGGGAGTGATTCTCTATTATGAATAATCAGATTCCATCCAACGAGGTTCCGGTCAAAGCACCTTTTGAACCGCTTCTTTCTCTTCGCTGGGCTGAAGATAAACTATTGATGCTGGATCAGCGTCTTTTACCGGATGAAATTGTTATGCTGGAGCTGTTCACGGCAGAGCAGGTATTCGAAGGCATCCGCTCCATGAAAGTACGTGGGGCTCCGGCTATCGGTATCTCCGCAGCGTATGGTGTGGTCCTGGGCGCATGGGAATACAAAGGCGAAGACGCAGTAGCCTGGCTCAAGCATGTACTCAAAACAGCTGCCTATCTCGCAGAATCACGTCCCACTGCCGTTAATCTGTTCTGGGCACTCGATCGCATGAACAAGCGCGCTCATGAGCTTGCAGAGCAGGAAGGTACTACCGAATCCCGCAATGCTGGACTGCTCGCCGAAGCCGTAGCTATTCATGAGGAAGATGAAGAGGTATGCCGTCTGATCGGAGAACATGCCCTGCCACTGTTCAAAGATGGCATGGGTGTCCTCACCCACTGTAATGCCGGCGGACTTGCTACAGCGAAGTACGGTACTGCGCTGGCACCGATGTACCTGGCTCACGAGCAGGGTATCCAATTAAAAGTATATGCCGATGAGACGCGTCCTGTACTGCAGGGAGCACGCCTGACCGCATTTGAACTTCAACAGGCTGGTATTGATGTAACTCTGCTTTGTGACAATATGGCAGGTATGGTAATGTCCAAAGGCTGGATTCAAGCTGTTATTGTCGGTGCTGACCGTGTAGCCGCCAATGGCGATGTAGCCAACAAAATTGGTACCTATAGCGTAGCCGTGCTTGCCAAAGCGCATAATATCCCTTTTTATGTAGCCTGCCCGCTGTCAACGATTGACCTATCTACTGCTACAGGAGCAGAGATTCCGATTGAAGAACGTTCAGCAGAAGAAGTCACCCAAGGCTTTGGCAAACGTACAGCGCCCGAAGATATCAAAGTATTCAATCCCGCTTTTGATGTAACACCAAATGAATACGTAACTGCTATCATTACTGAAAAAGGTCTGGTCTATCCATCCTACAACGAAAACCTTGCAAAGCTTTTTCAGGACTAAAAACCGTTGTTAGAAGCAGTCGATTAAGTCGAATTTTATGTAAATGCTATGCGCATTCCATAATCTTTTTTACAAGTACCGGGGTCGGATCTGACCCTGGTATTTTTGCCTTTTCGCCTGTTATTTATCTAACATTTTTCGACATCTGACCGATAAATATATTGAGTAGTTGGCAGGACAATCTAACATACATCCAGGCAGATCACCCAATTCATCCAGTCCTAAGAACTATCTCTAAAGACCTATGAATATTTTACTTAAAATGATATAGTTTATTTTGGAATGGGATTGCCAATCTGATAAAGTAAGCGAGATGGGAGAAATATGACGAAACAGCAGACTAATGATGACACCGAATTTTTATTCAATGTCGACCTCATGATTACCGGACCAAGCAACGCGGTTGCTCTTCAAAAGCTGCTGGAAATCCTTAATAATCAGGAGGAACTGGCAGACTTCCGAATTGTCTCGGGTATCAAATGGGGACAAAAAATCAAGGCGGCGGAGCAATCCCCGGACAAGCAGAGTACTTCTGTTAATGTAGCAATAGCGCAAAAAGTACGCGCAAAAGCAGCATTGCGTCAGCAGGAACCACCTGCTCCTGTACAGGAACGTACAGATGCCGAATCGGCCGCTGCGCTTCAGCAAAAAATCGAGAATGACATGTCCAGCTGGCTGTCTCTCTATATTCAGGGAAATCAGCTGATTCGATTGACAATCAACCGCCGCGGAGAACGCTTTTCGATTCCCTGCCGTATTTTGAAATTCGATAATGAAGATCAGACGATCAGCGTATATCATGTAGACGAGAAGCAGGTATATACGTTCAAGCTTAACGAGATCGATGATTTCCAGCATGTATAAACCGGTATAACAAGCGGAACCTAGCAAAAAGCGCCTGCGGCACACAGCCTTCAGGCGCTTTTTGATATTAATTGCATGATCCTGCTGCATACTTGCGTAAACATATTGCATATTTGCGTAAACATAAAAAGAACAAGGAATATGCATCGATACATGGTGCGAATGCGCATAAAAGAATAATGCCTTTGACCATCCGGTCTGGTATCTGTTCCTTTTATTCATACCCATGCCTGGTCAGGCTGTTTTTTTGCCATATTTGGCACCGGCGACAGCCAGCAGAATCCAGCCTGCAATAAAGCATAACCCGCCCAATGGTGTAATGGCTCCCAGTACTTTGACACCGGTAATGCACAATACATAGAGACTGCCTGAAAATAGAACCACTCCAGCGGTAAACAACCGAGCTGCCCAGCGGAGCAGCGCTGATTCACCGAATAAACCGGCGAGTATAGCGGCAATCAATACTGCAATCGCATGGACAAAATGATATTCAACCCCGGTACGAAAAGTTTCGATTCTTGCTCCGATAATAGGTTCCAGAATATGCGAACCAAATGCTCCAATCCCTACACCGATCATGCCCAGAATCGAGCCAATCATAATATACGTACGCTGCATGTTAAGCCTCCTGTTAGATCATTGCGAGTGCATCCGTAGATACACATAATCTGTTCTATTATAGCGTATCTGCAGCTATTATTTTGTGAGGAAATCATGAAAGCTCATCCAAATCACGATCTGTTCGAATACCGCCTTGTATTTTGGCAGACTGCAAGTCATGGTATAATAACCCCAACTGTGTGATGTCACAGTATAAATGTCGTATGATAATGAACCAGAAAGACAGGAGAATATTATGAATTCTATTCGTATTTTTGCAGACAGTACCTGCGATCTGCCAGCTTCCTGGCTGGATGAACATCAGGTGGGTATCGTACCACTCTATGTTACTTTCGGAGAGCAGGTCTATCGGGACGGTGTCGATATCAAGCCTGCCGACTTGTATCAACGTGTTCAGCAGCAAGGACAGCTGCCCAAAACATCAGCACCTTCCCCCGCTGATTTTATACAAGCTTTTGCGCCTGTAATCGAAGCCGGACAGGACATTATCTATATCAGTCTTTCTTCTGCCCTATCCTCTACGTATGCCAATGCACGTATCGCTGCCGAGGAATGGGAAGAAGGACGTGTCCATATACTGGATTCACTCAACCTGTCCAGCTCTATCGGTCTGCTCGTTATGAAAGCCGTGCATGCTGCTGCATCCGGTGCATCCGCATCCGAGATTATTCGTCTGCTGACAGATGTACGCGGACGGATCGAGACCGAATTTGCTATCGATTCACTGGAATATCTCTATAAAGGCGGACGCTGCTCCGGTATGCAAAATCTGATCGGCAGCCTGCTCAAAATCCGGCCGGTTATCGAAGTTACTCCGCAGGGTACCTTGGTGCCGGCTTACAAAGTGCGCGGCAAACGGGAAAAAGCAGTCGAGCAGCTGCTGCGTAATGCGATTGCCAATGCAGACCGTCTGGACGAAGAAGTTATCTTTGTCGTTCATTCCTTTGCCGAGGAAGAAGCGAAGACTATGCAGGCTGTACTGCGTGAACAGACCAACGCACGTCAGGTTATGATCACCGAAGCCGGCTGCGTTATCTCCAGTCACTGCGGTCCGCAGACGATCGCGATTATGTATGCGACCCGGTCATAAACGACCGCTACAGCTGCTTTGAAGGCTTGAGCAGAGCTGTTATAGCTGTATCGTATCGGTTCTGTCTTTCGTCTTTACGTCTGCAGCATCGTTTCTGCTCTCCGCAGCCAGACTGCACATTATACAAAAAGCGCTGATACCGTTCATTACAGAACTTGTATCAGCGCTTTTTGTTTATTGCTCATTGTCTACCAGTTTGAGCGGAATCGTAAAATAGAATGTCGAACCGACATGCTCCCTGCTCTCGACCCCAATCGTACCGTTCATCAGCTCGATCAGATTTTTACTGATAAATAGCCCCAGTCCTGTACCGCCGTACTGACGGTTCATTACCTGATGCACCTGGGAAAAGGACTGGAACAGCTCGCCCAGACGATCTGCCGGAATACCGATTCCCGTATCGATAATCCGGAAATGAATAAGCATGCCATGCTCTCTGGAAATATGGGAAACTCCCACTATAATCTCCACAGTCCCCCGGTCGGTGAATTTGAGCGCATTGCCAATAATATTGACCAGCACCTGCTTGATACGCATCATATCGCCCCGGGCCTGACGCGGCACTTCCTGGTCCACCCGCTTCTCCAGCGCCAGCTGTTTCTCCTGTGCGACCGGCAAAAACAGTTCATATACCGATTCTACCAGTTCATGTAGATCGAATGTACGCTCTTCCAGCTTGATATTTCCATTTTCCAGACGATGTACATCGGTCACATCATCCATCATTCTCATTAGCTCTTCACTGTTCTGGCGAATAATCTCCATATAAAATTGTTGATCTTCATTTAGCGGAGAATCCTGCACCAGCTCGGACATACCGATAATTGCATTCATCGGTGTACGCAGCTCATGACTGATCAGCGAGATAAACTGTGATTTGGCATAAGCTGCTCGTTCAGCAGACTCCTTGGCTTCGAGAATGGCCTTTTCATTCGTACGGTCGCTAAACACGACCACTACTCCGATAATCTGCTCACGGTCATACAGCGCATTCGTCTGATACGAGACAAAGAAGCTGGAGCCATCCCGCCGGAAAAACACATCTTCGGTTACTCTTCTGGAGATTCCGTCACTCATTGTAAGAGCTACCGGATTCTGACCGGCAGCATAGGCTTCTCCATCTGCCCGTGCCTGCACCAGCGATTGCTGCACCGGTACACCGATAAACTGCTCTCTCGGAAGCTGCAGCATTCTCGCAGCCGCTGCATTGATAAAGATTCCTCTTCCATGGGTATCCATGCCAAAGATCCCTTCCGATACCGAGCTGAGAATCAGATTATATTCCTCGCTGATCGCCTGAATCTGTTCCAGATATCGCTTATTCTCCGTTACATCGGTAGCAATACCGAATACTCCGGTCACCTGACCACCGACAATAATCGGTACATTGGTAAAGTTCACTTCCATCCGGTTACCAGACGAATGCACCAGTACCGTATCATAATTTTGCGGCATACCCATACGGGCTTTGTTAAAATGCTCCTGGGCTGCAGTCTGGTAATCTTCGTCAATCAGATTGGTAAAATGAGTCTGCTGCAATCGATCGGTCGTGTAGCCACTCTGAATCTCGGCTACCGGATTCAGATTGAACAAACGGCCTTCCAGATCAAAAGAATAAACACCCGATGGATTGTATTCGACCAGCGATTTGTAGCGCTGCTCGCTCTCCAGCAGCTGTTGCTCCGCAAATTTGCGATCCGATACATCCCTGGATACAGCTACTACCGTACCGCTGATTCCTTCCATTTTGCTGGGCGTATAGGTACCGCTCGTCTCCAGCCATACATAATGCCCCTGCTTATGCCGGAAGCGAAAAGATACGGTATGCTGTTCCTGCGAATACAGGATAGACTGCAGATAGATCTGTACCACTTCATAATCCTCGGGGTGGTAATAGCTGCTGGCACTCGTACCCAGTATCTCTTCCACTTCATAGCCCAGCAGCTTTTTGAGGGAAGGAGAAGCAAACAGAAAATTGAGCGCAGCATCTGCCGTATGCGTCGAGATCAGATCCATTGTAGTATCCGAGAGCATCCGGTATTGCCGCTCGCTTTCGCGAATCAGATTCTCCATCAGCCGCTGCTCGGTCACATCCTGAATAGTACCAAGTACGCGCTGGGATTCACCTGGTACTACTTCTACCATACGCCCGCGAATAGAAACATTACGCACTTCGTGGTGCTGCCCGGTCAATCGGCATTCCACATGAATATGCCCTTCATCCAGTGCTTTTCGAAAAGATTCACTGACGAGAGTGCGATCTTCCGGATGCACCTGTGACAGAAAGCGCCGGTACATAATCTGCGGAGAATCATGGCCAAGACGCAAAATCTCAAAAAACTTGTCTGTACAGGTAAGCTCCTGCGTATCCAGATTCCATTCCCAGCAGCCAAAGCCGGCAATATCCTGAGCCAGAGCAAGGCGTTCTTCACTCGCCATAAGCTGCTCGTTCGCCTGCTTGCGGGAAGTGATATCTTTGGCTGCACCAAAAATGCCGATAACCTGCTCTTCTTTCATGACGGGCGCATAGGTGACATCAAGATAGATGGCATGTCCGTCCTTATGGTAAATTTCCGTCTCATACTGAACCGATCCACCTTGCAGCACCTGCTGAAAATAAGGGGAACGAAAATGAAGACGCGCTTCTCCGAAAATCAGTCTTTTATCGATATAACGCAGCTCTTCCAGCGAATATCCACTCATTCGCAGCACTGCAGGATTTGTATAAATATAATTACCGTCCAGATCCATTACATAGATAGCATCGGGATGATGTTCAAACAGAGGACGGTAGACTCCATTTTCTGCAATTAAATTCTGGAGAACGTCATATTCGTGATTATCCAATTAATGATCCCTCTCAATCTGTCATATGCCATGGTCTTATATCGTCATTTATCACACTTTTGCGTAATTTCATTTATGATCCTTTGAGATGGACTGCAAAAAAGCGGCTGACTGCCTCCATGACATCCTGACGGGTCATCAGACCGGTCGAGGAGTGCTTGGCGCCTTCCAGAATATACATATCTGCTTCGGCACCGGCTTCCAGCAGGGCATCATACAGAAAACGGCTTTGCCGCAGCGGTACCATCTCGTCCTGATCGCCGTGCATAATCAGAAATGGCGGTATACCCGCAGCTTCTCCTGCCTGAATATGACTAACCGGATTGGACTGTGCCGCATTGTCAGCCATATGCCGAATCGGTCCGCCCATCAACAGAGAAATCACCGGCAATTCATACTCGGTCTGAAAATCGGCCTGTACATCGATTGGCCCGCAGAAGTCCACGACAGCCGTCACCTGGCTGGATACTCCCTGCCAGTCTCCACGCGCATCCCATTCCGGCTGACTGCCTGTAACACCAGCCAGTGCAGCCAGATGACCTCCTGCCGAATGACCCCATACGCCGACATGCTCTGCATCTATGCCATACTCTCCGGCATGGGTGCGCAGGAAACGGATAGCGGTTTTCACATCTTCCAGCTGAGCCGGGAAAGGGGCTTTGTTGACAGTCCGGTATTCGATACAGGCAATGACATAGCCCTGTGCAGCCAGCTCGGACAATACAGGTACATGCTTGTAGTTATCCACGTCGACCCATGAACCTCCAACGATCCATACGATTAGCGGCAACGGAATATGGGATACCGGACGCAAAATATTCATTTTGAGGGACGATCCGTTCGGGAAACGGGTAAACTGCACATCGGGAATCAATTGCACAAAATAATTGTCTTCACTCTGATAAGGTAAATGTTTGATCTCTGACACGGTATTTCCTCCTCGTTGCGGATTGCATCTATACTATTTTAACTGTCTCTATCATAATCGCTTCAGCTTCTTTTTACGAAATGGGCAGATGACGGTATAGTCATCCTTTTCATATTAATACATTTAAATTTTAATTAAAACAGATGTATGTAGATTGCTTCCCCACATTGCGGATTCGGTGTATATTGACGTTCACTGGATTATTCGTCAATATATGGTTATGCGTATTCTGCAGCAGCGTGTCTGCTTATAATCATTTCCCTGATTTGCAGACCAGAACAAGCAGCTGCTTGCCCGAAAGTGAGGATCTCCTATTGATTACTGTTACCGGTGTATATGTGCCCGATCTGATTCCGGAAGATGGCATGGAACGTCTGCGCGAAGCGGTATCCGAGGAAAGAAAGCAAGCTTCCTTGAAGTTCTACAGACAGCAGGATGCCCAGCGCAGTCTGATCGGCGAAGCCCTGCTGCTGCAGATTTTGCGCCAGCGTTATCATCTATCTGCCGATTCGGTGTCTTTTGCCAAAAATGCTTATGGAAAGCCTTATCTGGATGAGTATCCGGATATTTATTTTAATATTTCACATGCTGGAGACTGGATTGTATGCGCGGATGGTACGGTTCCTGTCGGAATCGATATTGAGCAGGTACGTCCGATTGATTTTGCGATTGCCGAGCGTTTTTTTACGGCTTCCGAATATCAGCTGTTAACAAAAGCTCCTCCACAGCAACAGCTTCAATTATTTTACACGTTGTGGACATTGAAAGAAAGCTACATCAAATATATAGGCAAAGGACTTTCTGTTCCACTGGATTCTTTTGCAATAGATATTGCCGATAATGGAACTGCGCAGTTATGTCCGCCGCGTCCGGATGAAGACTCTTCTGGCAGCTGGGAAGATCACGCAGGGCAGATCTGTTATTTCCGCAAAATCATGGTAGATGCCAATTATCAGCTGGCGATCTGTGCTGCCGAAGCGCTCGGTCCCAAGCCGCTGGTGATGCTGGACTGGCAGGAACTGCTGCCGGATGCCTGATTAACAATGTATATGCCAAAAACCGCCTGTCCGTTTTCCAGTTGGAAAGTCGGCAGGCGGTTTTTGGACTGCGGGAACTCGATCTTTTACAGCTCGGGCATCATGATACGATGGCGGGCTGCTGTATGGATACCGGACAATAAGCGAATACGCTCTGCAGATTCGGCAAACGGCAAATTAGACTGATGGCCGCGAACCACATCACTGAAAAAGCGCAGCTGATTGACATAATAATTGACCGGATCGAATACATGCTGGTGCACCTCTCCTGTCTCTTTTCCCTTTTGCAGCAGAGCAACCTTGAATTTGATTCTATAAAATCCCAGATTACAGCGAAAAAAATCGTTGATCGTCAGCGTCGCATGTTCAAAATGGAGAATATGCCTGGACGCATAAGGCTGCTCAAAGGAAAATAGAGCCTCTGCAACAACGCCGCTTTGCAGTCTTGCCTGTGCTTCGAAGGTCCAATCACAGCCATTGGGCCCGTCAAATTCGGATTGTCCGTCAAATTGTGCCTGCTCCATCCCTGTCACAGCCTGCAAAAATTGCAGCCAGTAACAGCCCAGATCCCAGAAGCAGCCTCCTCCCTGTTCGGGCTGACTGCGATAATTGCCGGCATGGTCATCGCGGGCCGGAATCGTAATACGGGTCTGGATACGCTGCAGCGCTCCATACTGACTGGATTGTATGCAGCTGCGCAGCGCCTGCTGCCATGGATGATGGGCAATCATAATGCCTTCGGTCAGATGAACACCGTATCGCCGGGCGGCTTCTTCCAGACTATCCAGCTCTGCCGGGTCCAGGCAAAGCGGCTTCTCGACCAGCACATGCTTACCGGCAGCGAGTGCCCTTCGAATCCATGGAGCATGCAGACGATTGCTAAGACCGATATAGACCGCATCCAGCTGCTCATCGGCCAGCAGTTCATCGAGACTATCATATACAGTTGGAATCCCGTACTGGTCTGCCATTTGCCTGGCTTTGTCATAGGTTCGATTGGCTGCTGCGGCGATCTCGATAGCAGATACATGGGCAGCTGGCTCCAGTACAGCACGAGGTACTATTCCCGAACATCCCAGAATGCCCAGTCGAACAGGAGCTTCGGGCTGAACGCCGGATTGAAGCGACATCAGATATTCATCGGTACGTACCGGCAGCTGGATTACATTGTGGTGGTTGTTCATAATGTTCCCCTTATTGCATCCGGCTTGGCAGCATAACGTTCCATGTATTGATCCATATAACCGGTCAGCTCGCTGCGACCCTGCAGCAGGTTCTGGTGCAGCTGTTCCAGAATACCGGGATCTCCGCCATACTCACTCATCCAGCGCTGATAAGTAATCCCATATCCATATTGTTCCCACTGCTCGGCATTATGACGCTCGTGTTCGCCGAACGGGTCGAGGAAAATAACAGGTGTACCGGAAGCAAAAGAATCTGCCAGTGTGCCTCCGCCGGGCTTGCTTACGATAGCCAGTACACGCCGCTCTACTTCGCACAGCAGATGGTAATCTTCATGTATCCGGTACGCTGCGTCTTCACCAGGCCGATATTCGGCAAAAGGCGGGAAAGTATGTTTTCCCTGTTCATTGCGATTCCATGTACGCCATGCCGGATCCATCCGGTAATACCTCTGCCCTCTGTCTATGCTCCCTGCTTCATCGTCTTCATACAACACGATATCCAGTCCATAGCCCGCCTGCTCCAGATGATGCAGATGCTCACGGTAAGTCCCCATTCCCCAGCCGCCGCCATGCACGAGTAGCCTGCGTTCACGCTGCTCGTAAGGTAGTACAGGATCGGAGCCGGCAATATCAATATAGGTCTGCATCGGCTGCTGCGGTTCGCCAAACAGCCAGACTTCCCGGTAACGGTCATGAAGCTGGCCGAGGCGCTTTTTGACATTGCGCCAGGATGGCGAATCAGATACATCCAGATAAAGCAGATCTACCTGCAAACGGTCTGTCCCGACGCGCTCCCGGTACATATCCAGCAGATAAATCCAGTGCCCGGACAGAACGATAAAATGCTGTCTTCCTTCGGCTTCCCAGCTGTGCAGCAGCTGCTCCATTTGCTCTTCATTCATGCTTTTGCGGATATCCTGCGGAATACGCTGGGACATCAGAGCGACCGAGAAGTCCTGATGATAGGCTCTGCGGCTGTTATCGACCTTGTGCCGCTGGTCATCATGCATAACATTCTCAAAAACAAGCACTTCCGCCGGAATCCCCCGGCGCCGGAATCCGGCTTCTACCAGTAATCCCGGCGTATAGAATCCCAGTCCAAAACCTGAACACAAAATAGTGACGGTCATAGGAATCATCCTTTTTATTCATATTGGAAACAACTCGCGCTTATTATGCCAACTGCTGATTAATTCAGAATGTGCAGGCCTTTGTCGGTGAGCAGTTGTTCCAGCTGGTTCAGCAGATGTTTTTTGGTCTCTTCCTGATCGGTGACGACGGACAGATACAGACGACCTTTATGCTTTTTGCCATCGGGTTCAGTTGGGTGGTTAACAGACAGAGCAGCTGAGGTCAGAGGCAGAATACCCTGTCCGGTATCCGGCAGGAAAAGCAGCTGGTTACGCTGGAGCTCGCTCAGCAGCTGTTCATGGGACAGTGAGCCGTCATGGGTTACAGTGTAGTTGGTCATATTGCCCTGAAGTCCATGCTGACGCAAATACTGGTCGATATTGTTTTTGATCAGGCTCATCGATTGGCGGGCATTGATCTCCACCATTGGTTCCAGCGAGCCATCCTGCAGCACCATGGAGTCGATACATACATGTCCGTAATAGCCATCCCGGTAGAGTTCCCGGCTGATCTGCTCCATGATCTCAAAATAGCGATGTCTTTCCAGCAGGTCCATAAAATCCGCATCCGGCGACAGCGATTCCCGGTAGGCAAACTGCGAATTAGCCAGCCATTGCACGGATATAATCTCGATATCTCCCTGCTTCGTAATATAGAACTGGCAGGAAAAGTCCTGTTCCTTATCCAGATAACGCTCCAGCACAAACTCTACATTGCGTCCTTTGTCTTCCTGTTTGCGAATACTGCTGGCGATACGCGTCAGCATAGCCGGCGATTCGATATGGATATTTCCTTTACCGGACACACCGTAATTGTCCTTGATCATAAAAGTTCCGCGATCCAGCAATTCCCGTCCTACTGTCTCCAGTTGATCGGTATCTGTCACATAGATTCCCGGATGATCCAGACCGAGCCGCTGCTTGATCTCGGCGGAATACCGCTTGGTGTTGACGCTGCGTACAATTTCCAGCGGTGGATGCTGACTGCGAATTCCAAATCGCTGGCTGGCTTCCTTGATATACGGCACCCAGGCAAATGGCGATAACTCGGCTCCTTCTAGCGGTAACTGCTCTGCCAAAGCACTGCCATAATCATAAAGCAACTGAAACACGGAGATCGGGTGTGCATTTTCTTTGGCTGTACGCTGCGGACTCGCTGCCTGTCCATATCCCGCAGCGGCAGCAATCGGTGTACGTACTGCTGTTTGCTCCGGCTGTAGATGTGTCGTATTGCTCGTAAAATCAAAACCCAGACGGCGTGTATACTCGCGCTGTGCAGGGTCTATCGCATAACGTGTCAGCAGCAGATCGCCAGGCTGGCAAAAGCTGAACAGCAGCTCATCCATCGCAGTAACGATCTTCTCTGCTTCCCTGTCCGGCAGCGCAGGCAAGATCGCCAGATTGTGCTCTCGCCAGTGCAGCTCCGCTTCAAAAGTGCCCATATGTAGTACAGGTGATCGTGATGCACCTGCTTGTGATTCCGGCATCGTTATCCCTTCCTTTCCGGCTATCGTAATATACAGCCTGCTTCCGGCTGCCTTGACGCATTATGCGGCAAAGGACAATCGCTGAAAGCAGGCTGCTGAAATCATATAGGAAGATGTATTCAGTCCAACGACTGTATCTCGATAAGGTCAGACAGCGACCCGTGAAAGCGCCTGATGCAGACTGGACAGATGCTGCTCGATCCGATCCAGCAGCTCTGTACTGCGCTGGATATAGGATTCCATTTTATGAGGACTGTTTTGCAGTCCCATTTTGTACAGCTGCAGCAGATGGCGCTTGGTATCCTGATTCAGCGCTGTAATTTCGTTTTGAAGCTGCTCCGCCTGTTCACCCAGTCTATGCTGATATTTTTGGATAAAATGATCGGTATAGCGCATCAGATGACTGAGACTCTCGATCCGCAGGTGATAATAAACCGTATCACAGGCTTCGGCAAACGCTTCACCTTCAAGCAGACTCATCATCTTCATATCGTGAACAAGTCTGCGATAGGCAGCGATTCCCCAAGCTCCGGCAGATCCATGATCCTGTCCATTCAAAAATTCGTCCAGATGGGCCGTGCAGATCGACAGGATCTGCTGCTCATCCATGGCAGCCTCTCCGGTATGATCCATATAGGCGTATTCGACCGTTCCTTCCAGCAGCTCGGACAGGCTGCTCGGTCCGCTGTAGCCCAGTACTGCTCCGGACGAATCCAGCAGAAAATGGTCGCCTACATACGCGATATTTTCCTGTGGATGCAGTCCATACAGCTGAATCATATGCGTCTTGCCCGGATTCTCGGTATACAGTGGGTTGTAGACCAGGTTCTCGGTTTTGACATGCAGCAGCAGCGTATTGCCCCGACTCAGTACGTCATGCCATTCCTGCAGCATAACAGTCTGTTCCTGCTGCTTCTGCTCTGTATCTACGTAGGCGAGTTCGATGCCAGTATGGCTAATCCATTCTTCCAGCATCTCACGGATTGGCCGCAGACCGAATGTATGAATATCTCCCTTATAATTAAACGAGATTCCGTTACTGAGGAAATACACATCCGTCTCATCCAGATGAATATTGCACTGTTGCAGCATCGCCCGCTTGGCTCCGTAGTAACAGTGATTGATCACAAAATGATCATCTGCCCGGGTCAGTATGCGGGCGGTTGTCGCCGCTCCTGCCATAGAGGGCTCGGTACCCAACATCAGCTCCAGATGCTCCGGCTGCATATTGTGAACTTCACTCAGCAGGGGCAGAATCGTTTTGTCACTTACGCTCATACTCTCGCCTCCTGTCCGGTCAGATATAATTGAGCGATTGCTGGGCACCTGCGCCATGCAGATAGAGCACACTGCATTTGGAACACGCCGGCGTCAGACCACCTTCGTTGATCGTTTTGCGAATCTGTTCATATTCTTCGGAATCCCAGATTTCCTTGAGACTTTTCTCCTTGAGATTGCCGACAGTAAACTCTGCAAAGAATTTGCAAGGCATTACACTGCCATCCGGAATAATATCTGTCCGTGACGTCAATGCCAGACAGTTGTTGGAACAACGACTTGTCATTTCATCGCCATGGATAAACTTGTCGATCTCATCGTAATCCAGTCCCGGCTGATAACGCACACGGATTTTCCAGACACGCTCATTGATCTGGTGCAGATCATCCATCAGCGCCTCCATTTTATCCGGATTAATTTTGTATTTAAAAGCATGCCAGCTGCTGATATGACGCTCATCCAGTTGACGCAGCCAGCTGAATTTGTCAGCAAAGTAATGATCCATTTTAACCGATGTTTCCCTGGAGATATACCATGGGAAGCACAGCATAACCAGATCCAGCTTTTTCGATTCGAAAAATTCCAGCAGCTCCGCCATACGTCCGATCATATTATCGTTGATTACGGCATGAACCGATATCCGGCCTTTGTAAATGCCTTGGTCACGTAGCTCCACGAGGCGATCGATTTCTTTCATCGTTTTCTGGAAAGTGCCTTTGCCGCGGATCAGATCGTGCTCGCGCTCGAATCCTTCGACAGCGATCAGCAATTCTAGATTTTCCGAGAGATCCAGAATCTGATCCAGATGCTTGCTGATCAGCAGTCCGTTGGTACAGATCGTCATTTCACGCCGGTCATTTTGAATATGTTCGAGAATCTGGCTGAATTGGCGGTGGAACATCGGTTCTCCACCCCATAAGTAAAGGCGTGATTTGGCGCTTTTCGTATCATCCAATAGCTGCTTGAAAATGGCGGGGTCCAGATCCATATTTTGCTCGGCTTTTTCCATATTGTGGTGATAGCCATCTTCATTCCACTGAAAACAGTGCGTACAGCGCAGATTACAGCGGTTAGTCAGTTTAATACCGAGCGACTGGGGAATAGGCATCTTGTAGGTAGGGTCCTTCACCTTGTTACGGTAGGATACAGCGGCATTACGGACGGTTCGTTTGATCAGCTTAAAGGCTTCGCGGTCAATAGTTACTTCACTTCTTGGTTGCACGGAAAACACCTCTTCCTCCGGATTCGTTGTTACCTGCCACAAGACAATTTTATTCGGTTGTTAGCGTATACAAAACAACAGCTGTGCGCAGCAGAATAGCAAATATCACCTTCCATACTGCTTCAAAAATACTGCTGCAAAACATAAAGCAAAAATTTTTAGCCTTCCAAAATGTAACGGACAAAGTAATAGCGTTTTAATTTTTACATATGATACCGGCTTTATACGGTATCTTTAGTAGTGCATTATGATACCAGCTCTATGCTGTATCCCCATCCCTACAGCTATGTAGGGTCAAGCTTCCATCGAATGGACCGTTTCGTCAGACTGGGCTTTATTTACAAAATCACAGAACATCGCGATCGAACCGAGATGATCCATATCAAACTCTTCAAAATCAATTTCTACATCGTATTGCTCTTCTACGCGCAGGATAAAATGGATAAGTTGGAGAGAGTCGAGACCGGCATCGTGAATAATATCGGAATGGCTGTCAAGACGGGTGAGGCAGGCGGGATCTTCCTTTACTTCGCTGATCATGGCAATGATTTGCTCTACAGAAACACCGGATTGCTGCATGCTAATTCCTCCTTTGGATTGGGTGACCATACGGCAGAGAATCAGTTCAGACAAGCGTTCTAATCTGGCTAAACTATCAAGCGAAGAACCACCATATGTAAATAATAACCATATAATGGCATTAAGTGGATATGTATTCATCTTCATTCATGATTAGTATTTAGTCAATCCTCCAGATAAGAAACCGGACAAAAGACCCAATAAGAAAAAAGCCACTTTTTAAATAGCAAAAAAGCACAAATCATTTGGTATAACAATGATTTGTGCTTGGAAAATAAGGTTATAGATCAATGGTTTGATGTTGGATTTACAGATTTTGGATTAGGGTAAAATCTAATTTTGTCGAAGTCTGTTTCATTCCACATACTGCTTTTTTTAGCTGATGATATAGCGGTGTGAACTAATCATTAACCATATTTCTTAATTATTATACGTTTGATTAAGCTTCATCTGGCACAACTGTCATATGCTGTTCCATCTGTACGGTTCTCTCCAGTGATGCATTCAGTGCATCAATCAGGCGCTGCAATTCACCAAAGCTGCCTGCGATCGTAGTCACACGACCGGTCTGCTGTTCCAGACTGGAGGAAATCTGTCTTGCTGCTGCACTCGACTGTTCGGTAACTGCGGAGATCGTACCCATTTCCATCACGGAGTGACGGGTTGTTTCGATCAATTCCTTGATAGATGATCCAATATCGACCGAGCGTCTGGAGACGACTACGGTCTCGTCCAAAATGCTGCTGAACAGTTTCTCGGTCTGCTCGGCTGCTACACGAATACTGCCGATTGCGTCTTTGCCTTGTCCGATTCCGCCGGATACAATCTCGGTCTGCTGATGAATCCGTGTCAGAATATCGGTGATATCTACTGTTGCCTGCTGGGAATCGCTCGCCAGTTTACGAATTTCCTCGGCCACTACTGCGAATCCTTTGCCATGCTCACCGGCACGAGCCGCTTCGATTCCTGCATTAAAGGACAGCATATTGGTCTGTCTGGCAATATTCTCGATAGATTGCAATACATTGGAGATTTCTTCTGCATACGCCCGCAATGTTCCCATCGCGCTGTACGTATTATCGATCACATGACCGACCTCGGCAACACTACCGCGTAGATTTTCCACCTGATCACTACCTGTACGGGTAAGTGAAGCCGCCCGCTCTGCCAGCTCGGTCATGTCTCCTGCCGTCTGGCCAATATTATTGATAAAATTCTCGGATTGTTGAATCGATGTGTTGATTTCGCCAATGCTGCCTGCCTGGGATTCAATACCGCTGGCAATTTCGCCAAATCCCGTTGTCAGCTCGCGGCCGATCCGGTCGGTGTCTTCCACATTGCGCTGCAGCTGCGTACCAAAAGCTGTCAGTTTCTCGGCGGATTGTTCGATCTCCTGCAGCAGCTCGTCCAGCTGTCCGCGCTGTTCTTCCAGATGATGCGTCATCTTTTCACCAACAATACAGATCGATACGGCAACTGCGCCCACCATCAATGTAACAGCGAACATGACCACCAGATCCATTGGAGAAGAAGAACTGATAAATGGATTGAAAATAACATGGATAATCTCAATCACAATCGCATAAATAATGCTCAGTATGCTGGTTTTGCGATCCAGGTACAACAGGGACAGTGCAATATAGATATAGATGGCTGCCCAACCGACTTCGGAAGGAATCACCCAAAGAATACAGAAAATAACGATAAATGAAAATCCGGAAATCCAGTATTTTCCGACAGATAAATGATGAAGTTTCCGGTAAAGCAAAATAAGGGAAGGACACATTACAAAAACGATAACGAGCATACCCAGCATAATACCAAGGGAAGCCAGTCCGGTTAAATAAATGCCGACAAAAATCGGAATACATGAAATTAAAATGCCGAGCAATGTATACAAGAGGAGCTTGGATGCCAGCTTCTCATAGGGATCGGCATGGATTTTTTCGGGTGTGACTGTAGATGGATTCATAGTACCTCCTTGATGTCTGTTCTCTTTAATTTTAGCTAAATAACTATATTACTTTTTCGGTTTAATACAGTAAAATCGTTATAGCTATCCTGATTTGTATAGTTATGCGCAGAGACTGATTAACATGTAGTTTTTCAAACCGTCCCGACAAAGAATCTGTCTACTGTACATATCGGTTTATTATCTGGAAATATTTTATATTTATTAATAAAAAACAAGCGAGAAATCCGCTTTTTTTTGTAAGCAATACGTCGATCGCTGCCCAGTAGCCGATTATCCATTTCCAGCACAAAAAAGACCGGCCCTGAGGTCGGTCCTGAGATTATATCGATGCGGATTATACAAACGTATACGATGTTATTTGGGCTAATCCTTTTATAAAACAGGGCTGCGGCGTGCAGGTACCACCTGTTCAAAAGCATAAGCTATACGGATCAATTCGGGCTCGCTGTATGCTGTTCCCATAAAGTTGATCCCAAACGGCAGACCGTCGCGGCGGTAACCGGCCGGAACGATAATGCAGGGATAGCCAGCAACCGCAGGCGTGTCGGTAAAACGAGGACTAAAAATAGCATCCAGCTGATGCTCGCGCAGCAGTCGATCAATTCCATCTTCGCGCGCATTTTTCAGATACTGCAGGCGGTGCTGAATATATTTGGACTCGGTCATTCGGCCGGATGTCTCATATTCCGCTGCCAGCAGGATCTGCTGTCCGTATTTCAGCGTCTCCCGGTGATGCAAGTGATTATAATCGATCATTTCTTTGAGCGTGCGTACCGGTGCGCCGGGACCCAGTGTAGACAGATAACGGTTCAGCGCCGACTTGAATTCATACAGCAGTACAGTCGGCTCTTGCGCACTCTCGGGAAGATTGGTTCCCTCTACAATCACAGCACCCGCATGACGCATCGCTTCGATCGAAGCTTCCATAATCGTGCGTTCTTCTTCGGTCAGGTCTTTCATATAATATCGGTTAATGCCGATACGTGCTCCCCGTAGACCATCCGGATCCAGGCTGGCTGTGTAATCCACCGGTTCCGCAGGAGAAACCAGAGTCGCTGCGTCCTGCTCGTCCTGTCCAGCCAGAATCCCGAGCAGAATGACTGCATCGGTCACCGTCCGCGCCATTGGGCCGGCGGTATCCTGGGTATAGGTGATCGGAATAATACCCGTGCGACTGATCAATCCAAGTGTAGGCTTGATACCGACCAGGCTGTTGTTCGCCGACGGACTCATAATCGAACCATCTGTTTCTGTACCCACAGCAACTACACAGAGATTCGCTGCCACAGCCGCACCGGAACCCGAACTGGAGCCGCCGACATCCAGCTGTCCAGGGCCATAAGGATTCAGTGTCTGTCCTCCGCGCGAACTATAGCCATTTTTCATATCTATTGCCATAAAGTTGGCCATTTCCGTCAGATTGGTTTTGCCCAGAATCACCGCTCCAGCTGCACGCAGCCGTTTCACCAGAAAAGCATCTTCCGGTGCAAAAGAATCCGACAATGCCAGTGAACCCGCTGTCGTATGCATATGATCCCCGGTATTGATATTATCCTTGATCAGCACCGGAATCCCGTGCAGCTCACTGCGAATCCTTCCTGCTGCACGTTCCTGATCCATCTGCATGGCAATATAGATCGCATCGGGATTGAGTTCTATAACAGAACGCAGCATGGGTCCGTCCTGATCAATCTCCGCGATACGCTGCAGATAGGCTGTTGTCATTGAAACTGCTGTCTGCTCTCCTGCCTCCATCGCCTGCTGCAGCTGACGAATCGTCGCTTCCTGAAGCATAAATTCCATCTTTCCACACCTTTCCTGTTTGTCCGTTGATTCCCAAGACGTATGTATATACCTCTACTCAATATACGGCAAAGCCGCTTAAAAAAGAATCCGCATTTTGAACGGGTTCTTAATTTCCCGGAAATGATATAACCATATTTATTGTTTGGATATGTATATATGGGTTAGATATAATGATAGCTCTACTATACATTCCATTTCAAATGAACAAGGACAGGTGATCACATGCCCAATATCCAAATCAAGCAGGTTGAAAATGAATACGAACTGGACCACTGCCTATTTATCCGCAAAATAGTATTCGTAAATGAACAGGGTGTACCGCTCGCAGATGAGTATGACGAGTGGGATAACTATAATGCCGGTATTCCGCATATTATCGCTTACGATGGAGAACAACCCGTAGGCACCGCCCGGTTGCGCGAAGTCGATGGAGTTGCCAAGCTGGAGCGAATTTGTGTTGTCGATACCCATCGCAAATACGGAATCGGACAGATGCTGGTTCAGCAGCTTGAACAAATGGCCAAAAGTCATGGACGGACACGGGCCAAGCTACATGGACAGACCCAGGCGCGCGGTTTTTATGAGCGGCTCGGATACACAGCCGATTCGGAAGAATTCCTCGAAGACGGTATTCCGCATCTGCTTATGATCAAGGAATTGAACTAACCTGCCTACAGCCGAATACAACTAATTTCTTCTATAAATAAAAGAATGGCCTCTCACCCTACGATAACAGGTGAACAGGCCATTCTTTTTTTACATGATAAGAAGTACGGTTGGTGCAATTCATTTTCTTGCTGTAGTTGTACTCTATCTTCTTTCTTGATTGTACTCCGTTCATTTATCGTGACCCGTACAATTATCTAGTATTTAATGATCAAAATGCCGGATAACTACATTTTCGAAAATGGCTTTGCCACCTTCGGAAAACAGGCTAATTCCCTGATCTTTGTTATTCGGGAAAATCAGACTGGAATAAGCTACTGTACCGTCGTCAACAAATACTTCGATACTGTTTTTGTCGACGAGAATCTTGAGGTGTACTTTGTGGTTGGCGGTATTAAATGGTGCCCGGCTTTCCAGGCTGTTGCCGTTGGTATCAGGTTGATTGGTGTAGGCTCTATTCACGTACGTATAGCCTTCACCATCGGTAAACACACCTACGTCGACATGGCGGCTGTGATCTGCCGATTCCCGTAATCGAAGCCCTGCATTTTTCAGCTGAGACCAGGAGATATCGGTATCCAGCTGATAGGATGCTCCGCTAGCATTTAGCGTAGTAGAACCGTCTACCTCGATCCTCTGGAACGTCTGGGTCGATGCAGGCAGCTGGCTGATTGCGCCAATCGGTTGCGAGGACAGCACATAAGACTGTCCATTAAAACGAAGCCGTATTTTGCGAACAATCGAATTCATGCCATTGAATCCTTCCTGAAGAGTCGGCGTATTGTTGGCATATTCCCAGTTGTTCATCCAGCCAAGCGCATAACGCTGCTCATACGGATTGGATGCCCCAGCGATATCAAAGGTCACCGCCGCGTACCAGTCAAATCCATGATCCAGCCACTTGGGCTCCTGCCGATCAGCTATAAATTTCTTGCCATTAAAGCTTCCTGTCCAGTAGGCGTACGTATTCGGGTTGCCTGCTCCCCGGCCGTTCGCACTGGCTCCCAGCACCCATTTGTAAGCGCCATTGGCTGCCTGCATCCGGTATAGATCCGGGCATTCCAGCGTTCCTACATTATCGGTCAGGAATCCGCTGGTATAGGTCCACTTTTTGAGATTGGTTGATGTGTAAAAGCCGATCTTGCTGCCTTCTGCCATTAACATCACCCAGTGTCTTGACTGGGAATCCCAGATGATTTTGGGGTCCCGGAAATCGGCAGTACCCGGATTCGCCAGAACCGGCTTTTTGCTGTAGGAGGTGAATGTTTTGCCTCCATTTTTGGAGTACCAGAGATATTGCTCCTGTGCTCCGCCATTGGCAGACGGCTGGGTCAGAATAGCGATAAACGCATTTTTGCCAAAACCGGCGGTATTCCGGGTATCCACGACCACAGAACCTGACCATGGATCTCCATTTTTATTTGTATATTTGGGAATGGCTACTCCCTGATCCTGCCAGTGCACCAGATCGGTGGAGGTAGCATGACGCCATTCGGTGCCATTACCATTCGGATAGTCTTTGTTATAGAGATAATAGTAATGATATTTGCCTTTGAAATAAACAGGACGCTGCGGATCGTTCATCCACTTGTCCGGAACGGTAAAATGATAATTGGCCCGCTGATTGTTTAGCTGCGCGGTACCGGGCGGACTCGACTGACTGCTGCCTTCCGCATGATTCTGTGTAAAATAATACAGTAATGCGCCCAGTATAATGAGCACAACGATACTGAGAATAACCAGTGTACGGCGACGTCTGGATGTCGGATTGCTGTTGTTCAAGTGGGCACCTCCTCGTGTTGGTTATCTCCCCCTACTGCCGCTTACCAAGCCGGCTAACTTGCTGTGAATAAAAGTAATACAGGAAAAGAAAATGCCGCTCCTACCCGGACATTTTCTTTTCCTGTTGTACTACTTGTCTACCTGCATTTCCTGCCTTGCTGTATACTATGGTCGCTCTATTTAATCATTAATACGACTATTTTACTTGGTTGATGTGACCTGTCCCTGCTCCAGCGTGCTATTCGGAACGACACGGGTCTGCGTACCATTGATCGACACTTCAAAGCTTGGTGCAAATGTCGAATGATGATCCATGTAGAATCCTCTGTTGGTCATATAGCTGGTGATGACTACTTTGTTGCCTTTGACCTGTGGAATCGCAAAGTGAGCATAGTTCCAGGTAATATCGCGTTTGTTCAGATCCTGATGCAGCACCAGTCCGCTACCGTTCAGCGGCTTGTAAGGACCATCGATAGAGTTGGATACATAACCAAGCATGTAGATATCTTCTGCATCCACACCATCCACGAACATTTTGGCGCCGCGTGTATCGGTGAACAGGTACCATTTACCGTTCATTTTGAAAATATTGGCACGTTCAATCTCATCGGTTACTGTATTGGAAGCGATCAGCGGCTTCATGACTTTTTTGAGGGAATAATCGTCATTCAGCTCGATAATGCCAAGCGCACCATTCGCAATAGTAATGAAATTGCGATCCGGGCTGTTCAGCAGTTTTTCGCGTTCACTTTCGAAGAATTTGTCATCGCCGCCATAGTAAGCTTTGTTGGACAGCATGGATTGACCTTGATAGCCTGTCTCCGAACCAGTATTAGCTTCGAACACCAGATATTTATGACCGTTGTCCTCGACATAGTGAGGATCTCTCAGTGTATGGTTATCGGAATAGTCGCCTGCACGGAATGCCTGATCGACAGTCTGATACATTTTGCCGTCACCATCGAAGATCGATTTGAAATCTTCTACACCATTTACCTGCAGTGTTCCATTGGAAGGCTCGGATACATTGACCTGGGCAGTTGTCAGGGTCTGTTTGCCAAAGAATCCTTTATCGGCGATCCATGGGTGACGGTTGGTATAGAACAGGCGAACTTTGCCTTCTTTGGTAAGGGTCGCGGAACCAGACCATTCCTCGGACTGATTGTTCAGGATCAGATCATTCGGCACTAGCTTGTCGTTATCCTTGAAAACACGGCCTGCATTTTTCCAGGCATCCAGTGATTGGTCGCCGGCTTTTTTGTAGAACAGATAAATGAATGTATCCGAGGATACTTTCGGATCGCCCGCCAGACCGAAGACTACTTCATAGCCATTATAGTTGGCTACCGTACCGTCTGCATTTTGCAGTGGCCAGGTATCCCATACATCCAGATCAATTGTATTGCCATTTGCATCTTTGCCTTTGGCAGACGGGATATTACGAATGCTGGAAGCGTCAAAACCCGGTACTTCGAAGCGGGACTGACCCTGCTGTCCGGCGATTTTGAGTGCATCAAAGCGTGTCAAATGCGTAAACCCATAAGTATCTTCAAAAACAGGTGATACCGGTTGAACGACTGGTGCCGGTGGAGTCGGCTGAACGCCATCATTACCGCCATTATAGTCTTGGCCTGATCCACTTGCAAAAGCGGAAGTTCCCCCTGTAAGCATAGCTGCTGCCATCGTAACGACAGCTGCCTTTTTGGAAAAATTCTTGATTTTCATGTTCCTTCTCCCTTTCTGAATCGAAGATATGGTTGTGATGGCACAGAAAAAAGACCTAAAAATCCCTATAAGGAACGAACGGCGATTGCCGCACGGATTCCTCACGGAGTTTTTAGGTCTTGCCTGCTTTACCAGTAACACACCCGGATATTCTGTTGCTGACACCTATTCTATCGGGCGGATCCTCAGGAGACTATAGACTGAATTAACCAATTTGAAATTCGACTAAAAAGGGTATTTCTGTAAATTTTCATGATTTTCCGCATGAATTGGTCTTATTTTCACTGTTTCAAAGTTTACATTTTTGTAATCAAGCTTGGTTGCTCGCTACTTTTTATCCATATTATGGTGAATATCAAAAACTACCCTGAACTATTCTCATGGGGCAATAGACCTGCAACCTATTCATTTATTAGCAGATATCTTCGATAAAACTATGAATTCACCCTGATTATCGATCATTCTTTTGGCTGCTGAATGAATTAACGGGTGGAATGACCCAGACGCTCCAACAGACGATTCACTTCGATTGCGATCAATACACGCTGACTCTCGGTGAACACATAACCATACTCATCCTCGATCTGTGCCGACATTTCTTCGACCTGTTCATAAATAGGGCTGTACCGCTCTATGGCGATTCGAATAATCTCAGGGTCCAGCTCACTTCCCGGTTGATCCTGCTGATGATCCTGCAGAATACTTTTTAGCTGGCTCATCAAGCGTTCATAAGCAGACGACCTGCGATCCAGCGGCTGATCGATAACGTCCTCGATCTCTTCCACAATATCTTTCATAATGGCGGCCATGCCTGCTGCTGTCGCTTGTGCACCTGCATTCATACGGGCAGTATGAATATGCATCGCGATATAGCCTACCTCATCTTCGGGAATATCAATCTGCAGACGACGTGAGATCAGCTGTCTCGCATGCAGACCAATCTGGAATTCGGCTGGATACAACAGGCGAATCTCTTCCAGCAGTGTGTTATGGATAACCATTCCGCTGCGCAGCCGCTCCAGGGCAAAAGACAGATGATCGGTCAGCGCAATATGAATATGCTCGTTAAAGGACACTTGCAGCTCCTGTTCCGCATAGGAAATAATACTTTCGGAGACGGCTATTTCTTCTTCAGGCAGCTTCTGCAGCATTTCCTGGAGATATCCGTAGCGCTCCTGGTCTTCCAGTATAAATACTTTCTCGATACGCTGGGGGTCCACGATATCGTTTTTCCCTTTTTCAAAGGAGATACCGCCGCCCATTACGATCTTCTCCTGCCCTTGGTCATCGACAACCACGGCATTATTGTTGAGAATCTTTTTGATTTTCATAAGGTCCTCCTGTGACTTTACGAATGAAGTGTGAAATATGATAACGGAAAGCCGGCTTCTCTACACCAAGCAGCAGCGCAGCGACAAAGGCTGTTCCTGCCGCCAGCAAAAAGCCGATCATATAATGAACAAAGTTGGCTTCGCCAAAAGGAATAATATACGCCAGCATCGGGATTCCGGTCAATCCAAATGAATTCGCGACGACATGATGGAATCCCACATAGGCGCCTCCTACAGCGCCTCCAATAGCGGCTCCCAGAAAAGGGCGGCCCAGCTTGAGATTGACGCCCAATGCAATCGGCTCGGTAATACCGAGAAAGGCTGTAATCGAACCGGATAAGGCTATTTTCCTCAGATCGCTGCTGCGGGCCATCAGGTAGACAGCCAGACCGGCTCCTCCCTGCGCCATATTGGCCATGGACCAGATCGGCAGCAGAAAGTTCACGCCGACATGCGGGTCCGAGATCAAGCCTACCTCTATCGCCTGTATCCCCTGATGCAAGCCGGTCAATACAATCGTGCTGTATATCCCGCCAAGAATCAAGCCAAACACTGTTCCTCCATAGATAAAGAGATACTCCAGCAGCTGACCGACCCATTCGCCCAGCCAGACCGCTGCCGGGCCGATCACGAGAATCGCCAGTGCACCGCCGGTAATCAGGCTGATCCCCGGTGCCAGCAGTGTAGCTGCGGCTGCCGGGAGGATGCGGCGCAGTCCTTTCTCGATAAAAGCCATGACCAGTGCAGCGACGATAATCGGAATCATGGATCCCTGGTAGCTGAACTGCGGCGATGCAAGTGTACCGGTTGCCTGCATCACGCTGCTATAGGAACTGACCAGCAATCCCAGGTCGGGGCGAGACATTGCAATCCCCAGTACAGCGCCGATAGCCGGAGTACCACCAAACCGCTTGGCAGCGTGATATCCGAATAATACACTGATTACCTGAAAAGCCGAACTGGTCAACAGCTGCAACAGTCGCAGCCAGACAGCATCCGGCGCGGCTGAACCGGAAGACTGTACAATACTCACGATTCCGAGCAGAATGCCGGCCGCAATAAACAGCGGCAGAATAGGCAGCAGAATATCGGAGAAAATAGACGCTGCCTGGAGAAGTCGACTGCTCCATGAATGCAGTGGCTGCATAACCGATGATTCGGAAGTACCGGCTGTATGAAGAGCTTCCTCAGCCAACTGCCTTTGCATGGATGAAGCCTGTATGGATTCCTTTTCAGCCACTGATCCGGCAGGCGGTTGAACCGCTTTTGTCGATATGGACTGCTCAGCCAGATCAACTGTATTGGGAATAGAAGATGGATCTGTAACAGACGATATTGGCTCGTTTTGCTCGTTTTGCTGATGCTCTTGCAGTAGCCGGGTGATCTGACGGTGTACTTTGTAGACCAGCTCCGGTCCAACAATAATCTGGAGCTGTCCGGCCTGACGGTTGATATTTTGCACTTCCCTGATTTGATGAAGTCCGTCTTCATCAATCAGGCTATTATTTTTTAATTTAAAACGGATGCGCGTTGTACAGTGAACAACATCCAGGACATTATCAGGACCGCCGGATCGTTCCACCAAAAGTGAAGCGAGTTCCCGCATCTGTTTTCCTTTGTCACGTCTCCTGCCGGAAGGCGATGGGTTTTGTTCATCAGGCAACTCCATTCCTCCTTTACTGTTCGGGCGCTGAATAATGTATACACATTATTCGGTGATTCCAAATCCGTAGTTGTATATTCTGAAAATTTCATAAGAGTTACAAAGCAACAACTTTGTAGTATAGGCTAGAATTCGGCTTCTGACAATCTTTATGGAGTCGGGCATGATCTTGTTTTGGATGTATGCGGCTGTGGATATTACCTGGTGGTATCGTATTTTCGGATAGATGTATTATGCAATGGTTTGTGAACAGAAGACCCTTCATGGTATATTGTCACAGACTATGCAGGGTCTGATCAATGATGCAAGGAGGACTCGAATGCTAACCGGACTGACAGATGAGCAGCGTAAGGATATTATTCATTTTCTAACAGAATATTGTGATGCAGATACTGTCATCCTGCTCGGATCGGCAGCACGCGGAAAAATGCGACCGGACAGCGATGTGGATATCGCGTACTTATCCGGTACGCCTCTATCGGTCTATGAGCGATTTATGCTGGCTCAGGATCTGGCGGATCGGCTCGGACGCGATGTGGATCTGATCGATTTCAGGGAAGCAAGTACGGTATTTCAGATGCAGATTACTTCGACCGGTCACATTATATATGATGTACACTTATTGCACAGGCAGCTGGCCTGGATGCGAGCCTATACGGAATATGCCCTGCTGAACGAGCAGCGGCAGCCTGTTATTCACTATGATCGATCAGGAGGAAGTACGATGAACCAGGATATCTTTTTAAATAAAAGCGCCACTATCCGGCGCTGCAGTCAGCGTATTCATGAGGAGTATGGAGGCAATGCTGATAATCTGTACAATTTTACCCGGCAGGATTCGATTATTCTGAATCTGCAGCGTGCCTGCGAAGCCTGTCTGGATCTGGCGATGCATATTATTGCCGAACAGCAGCTGGGCGTACCGCAAAGCAGCCGGGATGCTTTTGATCTGCTGCATCGCAGCGGCTGGATCGATCGCGAGCTGAACCGCAGTCTCAAAGCCATGGTCGGCTTCCGCAATATTGCGATGCATGATTATCAGGCGGTACAGGTAGAGATTCTGGAGGAGATGATTGAGCATCAGCTGCCGGATCTGGAGCGTTATCTGGAGCAGGTAGGGAACAAAGCTCAAACGGAATGAAGTTGTATCAGCAGTGTGGATGGACAGAGGTATAGAGAAGCTCACCGAGTTGATTAAACGGCAAAATGTTGGAAGTAGTATATATACATGCAGCATTGTGTTATATAGTCAGGCGGGTGGGCATCATCCACTCCGTAAAGGAATAAGGGCACGTCCTCCGGTGGAGCCGGGGAATCTACGAAATGAGAGTAACGGTAGATTCCCCGGCTCCAATGTCGTCCTTTGCCCTTATTTCCTTTCCTGCGTTCCGTGCGATTTATTTTCACATTGCAGGAATGATATTCTATGCAAATGCTGTCCTGTACTGCATACTGTGCAGGATGTATTTTATTCATTTACATAATGTCTATGGGCAGAAAGCTACAATAGATGGAAAAAACCGGGATTGACTGTCCAAGCCGTATTCTAGCGAAAAGATGTCATGTTCAATTATGTAACTTTTTACCATTTTATTCGTCAGATATGATGAGGTGGGCATAATGAAAAAAAGACGTATACCGATCCTTGCAGGTTTTTTGATAATTGTGGTTATCGGTATGATGCTGGTATCACGATTATGGATGTCGCCAGCCCCTATCCCTTTTGAGCCGGACAGCCAGACGTTGCCGATACGTGTTCCACTTGATCGGAATACCCGAACGCCTCCGGCATCAACGATTATGGCTGGGGATACAGTTATTCCCTGGGTGCAGAGTAGTTACTGCTGGTCCAGAGGCTGCGCTGATTATATAGGCGGCACGCAAATGATGGATGGAAAGGTACCTGCAGTTGTGCCAGCAGGACCCCGTATTCAAGCCAACTATAATTATGAACCTGCTCCTGCGATTCTTGTACTGCACCAGCTGGATAATGAAAAGAATCAATCCAATTATAATGATCTTGTAAGCATTCCTTTACAAGATGGCACATTCACTGCTCCGACTGTTCCAGGTACCTATTACTACTTACTAGAAGCTCACTGGAGGGAGAAAAATACGCAATACTCTGATGGTGATACCTCTGCTGTATTCGCTATCGAGATTCGTTAGCTCTACTATCGAGCAGAGCAGGAGATTAGATTATACGTCTTCCTGCTCCCCTTTATCTACCGGCCGAATCATATATACATTACTAACCAACACCTGCGCCCGGTATTTGATATCCAGATTCATATCTTTTTCGCGGACGATCAGCACCGCTTTGAGTCTCACATCAGGATTGGCCTCTTCTTCATCGCGGCTTCGGTTGGAGATGACTCCCTGGTATACCTGCCTGCCGGATACAAAAAATAACGGGCAAGTCGCGATACTATCGGTTTTTACATACACGGTAATGATGAAAATAATAATAAACATCGACACGGTCAGATTCACTACGGAAGAATAGTCGACTACGATCTGGGGCAGCAACAGGGTCAACAGAAAGAAGGTGTAATCGTTCACACTGATTTTCTCATATTGGCGAATCGACACTTCCCGACCGATCGTGCGGGCAGCCAGACGTTCTTCCAGTCCGCGCAGCAGCCACCAGATCACGAGCCGGTACAGTCCGAGCGATAGGATCAGAACCGTCACGAGAAAGACCAGTTCGACAATCCACCAGCGAGTAAACATATCTTCGAGCTTGTCTTTGGTCAGTCCGGCAGGCAGCAGATCATTATGGTAAATAAATCCGCTGAACATGACGATCAGGAGCGGTATATATGCGGTAATCCACATCAGCACTTGCTCTCTTTTGGTCCACATCATAGGGCTCCCTCCTCATCCATCATGCGGTCGGCTCATTGGCCGGATTCTCATAACTGACAGCGACTCCGTACTCTCCGGTCAGGAAGGACTGGACGATCTTGTCGGAAAAGAACTGGATCAGCGTCTTGGGTTCCTGGTCATTGTGGAAAATAATTTTGCGCTTGTCGAGATCGATAAAATCATACAGCTCCCACAGCGCACGGTATTTTCGCTGATACACTTCTGCCTGCTTGGCATTACGCGGCATTTTGCGGCGGATCAGCTTGAGTTCCTCGCACCGGTCTTCAAAATTGCGCTGCAGCACCTCGATCGTCTCTGGCTGAATCTGCGCCAGACTGCGGGAATAAAAATACTGGCGGCAGCTGTCTTCAAACTCTTCCCTGTTCGATTCTTCTCCGTCAAAAAAAGGCAAAGCCGTAATCCGCTTCAGATTCTCATCGCGCAGCTCGTTAATATGATCCTGATAATCAAAAGCATACTCGAATGGGCGCAGACTGGAAATAAAAATCGTATTTTTGACAATAAAAAAGTCAATGGGTCCGCCAATTTCCAGCAGCTCACTATCGGCAAACTGCAGCTCACCGGAATTTTTGAATGCAAATTTCTTTTTGCCGATATTGCGTTTGGGCTTGCGGTAAAAGCAGCAGTAGATATTCTCGCCATCCAGCTGGATCTGAATAATCTGGAAATGCGTACTGGCATCTTCCAGGCTGCTGTCGGGATGCTCCAGTGCAAAGATCAAGCCTTCCTTGCGTTCGGAGACAGTACCTTCGGAAGAATCCAGCTCCAGCATCGCCAAAGTATCATTTTTCTGAACCTCAAAATTATAATCGCTTACCATAAATTCATTTTTGCCCTGACTGTTCTCCTGCTGAAAAGAACGTAAACCATAAATGATCTGCTTTTTCAGCCAATACTGCACGTCTGCCGATATAGCGCTCTCGCGGGCACGGTAATAATGGTCTGCTTCTTTTTGCTTGCGTACCGTGAAAAAGGTTAAACCCATCTGCTCCAGGGTCTCCTCAGATATCTCTATGCCGGACAGGCGATTTACCGGATGATCCGGATCGTTAATATTCATCTATACACCATTCCTTTGAATGAGTTGGTTGTAGTCTCGACATGTTCAAATCAGGTCAAACAGCGATGATTACGCGGACGGAGCAATAGCTTTTTGGGCGTTGGGATGAGGATGTATTTTCAGCATGGTGACAGTATTCATGTGAATAGCTGACTACTTCTATTTTACCAAAATATCCCTTTAATTTCCTTTTTTCACGAAAATAAATTTTGGGTAACAGAAAAAAGCCTGGATGTGGACGAAGCTCACAATTCAGGCTTTTTTCAAAGTAAATATACTTAGTATTCTGGAATTATAATAGAAAAATCCAGACACCAATAACCGCGTATTTTCTGCACAACGCTGCCTTGAGTATAGGAGAGCTGCACCTGCTTACGCTGCTGGTCGGTGTATCTTTTAATGAATAAATTAAAATAAGTCTGAAAATCTCTCGCTAATTAATAGCTCTGCAGATCTTCAGACTTATGGATTATTTCCCGAAAATTTCCTATACATTTTTTATCGTATCCATACTATTCAGTCTGTACGCTTTTCTTCTGGCATGACAAAAGAGATTTTACCCTCCTTGCTTGTTAGCGATCTACCTACTGTTTGCTCATATGCGCTGCGATTATAGCCTCCATCTGAATGTATAATGCCGGTCTCTAACGTATTACTGTCACCAAAGTAGCTGCTTATATAATAAAAATATTCTTTGTACTTTAATGGCATAGCTCCCCACTGATCTCTAATAACAGTTGAACTGGACAAAACAAAAGCCTGCAGTACCCTAATTATGCAGGTACCGCAGGCTTTTTTATTTTACATGGTTTAGGATTCCATAGGCTGATTCATCACGATCGCTCGAATCTGCTCAACCGGCACTTTCGGCTCGCGGTCGTATGTGAGCAGACCGTTAATTTCCTGCTCTACATCGGTCAGTTGGGTATAGCAGAATCCTTGTACAATCGGTGACAGGTGCATCGGACGAATCACGGCTTGCAGACGATCGAGATAATCCTCATCATTGTCTGCACCCGAATACCCCCAGCCTTCCCAATCACTTTTCTTGTAGGCGATACCGCCAAACTCGGTCACCAGTATCGGCTGACCCTGATATGAGGCACCACCTACGAAGATGCGGCGACTGCCCGGCATCGCATTCACAGCCGTAGCTACATCTGCATACCGCTCGGTCAGCACTTCCTCCCGCCATTCATAATCGTGGATCGCGACCAGATCGGTGTCCATCATTTCCCAGCCATCGTTATAAATAACCGGACGTGTCGGATCGAGGGAACGGGTCAGATGATACAGGGTCAATCCATGCTGCTGTTGTCGCTGATCCACCTGTACATTGGGAATCCCCCAGCTCTCATTCATCGGCACCCAGACAATAATCGAGGGATGATTGTAATCCCGCTCGATTATTTCCTGCCACTCGTTCAGGAAACGTCGTACATACTGCTCGGAATAACTGTAGGCATTGGCCGCTTCTCCCCACACCAGCAGTCCTTTGCGGTCACACCAGTACAGAAAACGCGGATCCTCCATCTTCTGATGCTTGCGTACTCCGTTAAAGCCCATGGCCTGGGTCAACTCGATATCCCGTACCAATGCCTCGTCAGTTGGTGCGGTCAGAATACCATCGGGGAAATACCCTTGATCCAGCACCAGACGCAGGAAATACGGACGGTTGTTCAGATTCAGCTTGCCATTTTCTATAGAAATCTTGCGCATGCCAAAATAACTGTCTACCCGATCCACCACCGCTCCATCCTGCAGCAGCTCCAGACGGATATCATACAGATTTGGCGATTCTGGCGTCCACCATCGTCCCAATCCATGATCGTTAAAATCATTCAGACCAATCGACCGAAAATGCTCGGGATGGCTCACCCGGAATTCATCTTGGGTAATGATCTCTTCACCAAAGGAAATCGTCAGACGCGCTGTGAGCGCCGAACCAGCCGACTGCTGTAGTGCCGTCTCGGGATAAAACAGGCGAATTCGTACTTCATTCGTATCAATATCCGGTGTGAATTTTACGTGCTGGAGATGTGTAGCCTCTACCGGCTCCAGCCATACCGTTTGCCAGATTCCTGTCGTCCGCGTATAGAAAATGCTGGCCGAGTCTTCTTTCCAGTACTGCTTGCCGCGTGGCAAAGTTACATCCTGACTGTAATCCTCCACGCGAACGACGACTTCATTGCTATCTTCCAGCAGATCTGTAATATCCGCTGTAAATGGCGTATGTCCACCTTCATGCGATACCGCCCATTTCCCGTTTACCCAGACCGAAGCCTTGTAGTCTACCGCTCCAAAATGCAGCAGTATCCTTTTGTCTTTCCATGCTGCAGGAATATCCAGCTGTTTGCGGTACCATACCAGATCGTGAAATCCGGTATCTCCAATCCCGCTCAGTTCACTCTGAAATGTAAACGGCACCTGAATCTGCCGCTCAAAGGCTCCCTGCCCAGTCATGTACCAGCGCTCCCGGTCTCCCCGGCGTTCATCATCAAAAGCAAACTCCCAGGTTCCATTCAGATTCATCCACTGCTCACGAACCAGCTGCGGTCTTGGATACTCCGGTCTTGGTATGATAGGTGGTTCATTGTGATGTGTGCTAGATTGTTCAGCAGAGATATTCATTACATACAGCCTCCTTTGATTTGTATCATTATGGGGTGGTGTTGGTTAGCTGATCAAGAGCGAGACGGTGTGGTGTATAGGTCATTTGCTGCGGAAAGGGCTTCTGCCACTCCCTCCGGTTAAGAATGAAGATTTTGAACTACCGCTTCCAGCGGTAAATCTCCATTCTTAAATGTCGGTCGTTGGCAGAATTCCCTTTCCTCCGCTCCGCACATAGATCGTCTTCGTGATTTTTTTCAAAAAATTAGCAAATCTGAAATCATGTACTCAAGTTCTAAATTTGGAAAACCAATATCCTGTCTTCCTTCCTCGGCAGAAGAAGTAAGCGCCCTCTTTCATTACCTTTCCCTCTTCCCCTATCTGCGGAAGTGCAGCATTCGCCTTTCCAGACAGGGATCAAGTGAGGCGTATGCACGGAGCGGAGCAAAGAGAATTTGGTCAAAGGACGACATTGGAGCCTGGAAATCTACTGCTTCTCCTTATTCGTAGATTTCCAGGCTCCACCGGAGGACGTGACCAAATCTCTTTGCGCAGCGGCCCTTCCAGACTCCTCATCTCCATCACTCAAGGCTGCACTCCCGCACCGACTACCCCCTTTACATTTCTTTGCCGCCAGTGAAGGCGATCCCTTTGATAATCTGCTTCTGGAACAGCAGGAAAATGAGCAATACCGGTATGGCAGCAAGTGCATTGGCAGTCATCGGCAGCGCATACTGCTGCACATAGGAGCTCTGGAACATCGGCAGCCCCAGAGTAATCGTCATGAATGCTTTGTCCGAGATCGAGATCAGCGGCCATACATAATCATTCCATGCTCCGATAAAGGTGAAAATGCCCAGGGCCGCCAGTGCCGGACGAGATAGCGGCAGGAAGATGCGATACCAGATTTTGAAGAAACCGGCGCCATCGATACGGGCGGCTTCTTCCAGATCCTTGGGCAGTCCGTCAAAAAACTGCTTCATGATGAAAATGCCCATCGGGCCTGCTACAGCAGGCAGAATCAGCGAGGTACGCGTACCCAGCAAACCAATATCCCGCATAAACAGATACAGTGGAATCAGCGTCGCCTCCGCCGGAATCATCATTGCGGACAGAAAAAGGAGAAATAGTACTTTACTGCCTGGAAAGCGAATCCGGGAAAAGGCATAGGCTGCCATAGAAGACAGCAGCAACACCATCGCTGTAGTAATAACAGACACGATCAGACTGTTACCCATCCAGCCGAAGATCGGTGCCTGACTGAGTACTTTGGCATAATTGGCAAACGAGAAATGAAAGCCGCCGCCTAAGATCGGCTGTCCTTCGGGTGTGAATGACAATAGCAGCATCCAGACAATCGGGATCAGGAAAAATACAGCCAGCAGCAGCGCTACAATCCGGCTCACATACATATACGCCCGGTCCATTGTTGTCATTGGCTTATTCCCTCCTTAGGATTCAAATTTGCGCAGAATAAGTGTCTGCAGTACAGAGATGACCAGAATTACAATCATCAGTACAAAAGCAATCGCCGATGCATAACCCATCTGGAACGTCTGAAATCCATTCTCATAAATGGAAAACACGACCGTTTTGGTAGCGCCTGCCGGCCCGCCGCCGGTGATCAGTTTGGATTGCCCGAAAATCTTGAACGAAGCAATCGTCTGCAGCACCACGACCAGAATGGTAATGCGCGACAGAGACGGGAATGTGATATGCCAGAACGTTTGCCAGCGATTGGCGCCCTCAATCTGTCCAGCTTCATAAAAGGAGGTAGGGATATCCTGCAATCCGGCCAGAAATAATACAAATACAAAACCTACTGTCCACCAGATCGTGGACATAATAATCGATGCCCAGGCCAGCATCGGCTCGGACAGCCAGAAGATTTCGCTATTAATAATGCCGAGCGTACGCAGAATCTGGTTGAATAATCCACTGTACGGCTGCAGAAAAATGACCCAGATACTGGAGATTACCGAGACGGATAATACATACGGCATAAATACGGCTGCCCGGAAAAAGGCTTGTCCGCGCCGAATGCCATGGATCAGTACTGCCAGCAGCAGTCCCACACCACAAATCAAAGGGACACTCACAATAGTGAATAATACAGTGTGAAGCAGATTATCGCGGAATTCTTCATCCTGAAGCAGTGTAGTATAGTTCAGGAAGCCAATAAACTCTTTGTCTCCCAGCAAAGACCAATCATAAAAACTGACCCGCAGCCCGTACAATATAGGGAACAACGAGAACAGCAGAAAGAACAAGGTATAGGGCAATACCATCATGATACCGGTTACCCAGCCCTGACGAGCCAGTCCTCTGCTGCCCATGGCCATGCTTTTTTTGTGTGCAATAGATTTGACAGCCATCCTAATGCCCCTTTCCGTTAGTTGTTATCCGGCACTGCCCCGATATATCAACAGCTAGCCGGTTGAAGTTAACCAGTACATTGCTGCACAGATAGAGAAAGCGGAATCGGCAGCCGCCTTTTCCGCTCTGTTTCTCCTGCAGTCTTACTGGCCTGTTGTTTTGTCAATGATGGCATTGGATTTTTCCAGCGTCGTCGCCGGGTCCTGCTTGCCTGCCATCATTTTCTCGAATTCTTTGATTACATTGTCGTTTACCTGACCTTGTTTTTCGTTACGCGGCCAGTATTTTACAAAGTCGGCAGATTTGGCATAGTCACTGCGGTATGGCAGATCCTTGAATTCCTGCGAATCCAGTACTTTGGTTACGCTTGGAATATGACCGGCTTTGGCCCACATCTCACCATGCTGGGCGAGCCAGTTGGCGAAAGTCAGTGCTGCCTGCTGCTTGGCAGGATCTTCCTTGCTGTGTTTCGGAAGAGCCAGTGTGTGGGAATCTCCCCATGTCGCCGGCTGATCGTAGATTTGCGGCATCGGCACGACGCCAAAGTCCAGACCTTTGATATTTTCAAATGCGCCAGTGCTCCATACCCCCGTAATGACTACAGCGGCTTTTTGATCCTGGAACAGTTTGACGGCATCATTCACGTTCGGCGGAATCAGCTTGGAGGTGTACAGGCTGTCTACATACTCCAGTGCTTTGAGAGCTTCCGGGTTATTCAGTTCTGCTTTGCCGTTGGCATCATAGAACTTGCCTCCACCGGTCAGCTGGTTGTAGAATCCCCAGAACATCCAGTAAGCATCAATACGTACACTTGGCTGTGCGAGCGGAGCCACATCGGCTGGAACCGCATTTTTGATCTTGGTCAGAAATTCGGTGAATCCTTCCGGAGATTGTTCAAAAGAAGGCTTGCCGTCTTTCAGTACACCGGCTTGCTCCAGGTACTTTTTGTTGTAATACATAACAATCGCATGCGTATCCAGCGGGATGGAATAATGCTTGTTATCGTAAATAGTCGATTCCAGAATCGTCGGGTTGAAATCTTCCCATTTTACGCCGGCAGTAGATGCCAGATCGTCAAGCGGTGTCACATAGCCGGATGGAACAAATTGTGGCATACGCGAAGAGTGAAGCACGGCCAGATCAGGCGCCTGGTCCGAAGCCAGGGACGTCTGCAGCTTGGTATAATAATCTTCCGAGCGGTTACTTAGCTGCTCGACCTGAATATCTTTATTTTCCTGATTGAACTTGTCAATCATGGCAGTCATGAATTCACCATCGCCACCACTGAATGGTGTCCAGAATGTGATCTTGGTTTTGCCTCCGCTTTCTCCGCCTTCTGTACTCTGCGAAGGCTGACTGCCTCCTGCACAGGCAGATAATACCAGCATAATAGCCAGCAGCAGGATGCCAGTCGATATGAATTTATTTTTTCTCATTACAAGACCTCCCTGTATGTTTGTAAGATAAGTGATGCACCGCCCTCTAAGTGCTAGCGCTTACATTTACTATCTTAAAATACAGGGAGGTCCTGAACCATGACGCTTTTTTCGATAATATGGACATATATTTGGGTTCTGTTCTGTAGGCAAGTTGTCCATGTTTGCCGTGCAGCAGATATGAACACCCTCATCGACAATATTGCACCGGATTGAACGTTCAGACTGGATTCGAAAGGCTGCGCCTGTGTTCACGGTACTGTTTGGGTGTCATTTGGGTCTCGGCTTTGAAGACACGGTTAAAGTGCCGAATATTCACAAATCCAGTCTCTATCGCAATACCGGATATTTTCTCATCCGTATGCACCAGTCTGCGAATCGCTTCGCGGATACGAATATCGGTCAGTACTTCGATAAATGACCTTCCCAGACGGGTTTTGAACAGACTGCTCAAATAAGAAGCATTCAGATACACTTTTTCTGCCATCAATCCCAGCGTGATCGGCTCTGCATAATGCTCCTCCATGTATTCCACCACCTGATCCACTGCATGGGTGACATGTCCTTCCCGATGCCGAATCAATTGGTATAGCGCATATAGCTGTGCGGTGCAGTAATCCGCGAGTTCCTGACGATCATTGATCATCCATACTTCCTGCAGGGTATGTCCGATATCTCCTCCCTGCAGCCAATCCTCTACAATACCGTAATCCAGCGCAATCTCGTAACACTCCATCATGATTCTGCTGATCTGCTGCTGCACAATCTGCGGCTGGCTGATCTGACGGCAGAGCCGATCGATAAATTCCTGCACCTGCCGACTGAGCTGACCTCCATCTGCCTGGGACAGTAGCTGTTCCAGAAAATGCCTGTCTGCTGCGGGCAGTCGAACCGGATGTACCGATTGCGAACTCTCTGCTGACGATGGATAGACCAGCACCCGGTCACCGCCGGTAGTGAGCCGGTATAGCAGCGCAACCTCTGCTTCCCGATAAGAGCGAGGCACCGACTCCAGATCTATCGCTTCCCGCCCGATACCGACCGTAATCGTGAGCTGTGACAGCCGCTTGATAGTCCGAACCAGCTGCCCGGCCTGCTGCCGGATACGGACTTCTGCATCCTCGCTATGCTCTGTCTGGATCAATGTCACTACCCGATGCTGCTCCATAAAAGTATATCCGTGCCAGTCTGTCAAAATAATCTCCCTTACCAGCTGCTGAATATACAGCAAAAACAATTCCGGATCGTTCTGATGGTATCGCTGTTCAGCGACCGAACTGCGATCCAGCTGGGCGATGAGGCAGTATACCTTTTTACTGTCAAAAGACAATCCGGCTTCTTCCAGCAGTTCTGCCGCATCATAAGCGACCCGTCCATGCACAATACCGGACAGCAGCTGCTGCCGCATTAATTGTTCTGCCGGTTTGCTGACGGAACGTACAGCCTCGCGGGAAGCCAGTTCTGTATCGATACGGGTCATGGCTGCGTACAACTCATCCTTTTGCACCGGCTTCAGCAAATAATCACGCGCTCCACTGCGAATAGAGCTGCGTGCATACTCAAAATCATCATACCCGCTGAGCACGATACAGCGGATATCCGGGTACTGCTCGGCTACCGCTGCCTGTAGCTGTATCCCATCCATACGTGGCATACGGATATCGGTAATGACCAATTCCGGCTGATGCGCCCGGATCATTTCCAGCGCTTCCATACCATCTTTGGCTTCACCGCATACCTCCCATTTCAGATCAAATCCCTGGATCAGATGGCGCAGTCCCTTGCGGAAAATCATCTCATCGTCCACAACGAGTACTTTATGCATGTTGTGTGCCCCTTTCTCTTGTTGATTCATGATCTTTCTCTGTTGATCTGTTCCTGAGTGTAACCCGTCCTGTCTATCTGTCAGATAATCCACTATTTCAATAGTCGCTATATTATTCGTGATTAGGCAGAATTAGGTATGCGTATAACGACTTGCAGACCGCCCTGCTCCAGATTATCCAGACGCAGGCCGTAGGCTTGACCATAACGAAGTACAATTCGCCGATGTACATTGACCAGTCCATGTCCGCCCGGCCCTTCTGGCAGTACGCCCTTGTTCATTTTGTCATACTGCTCGGCAAGCTCCTGTTCTTCCATTCCCGGTCCGTTATCCTGCACGATAATCTGCATAGTATCTGTTTCCCGGCGGACAGTGATAACCATATGCACATCTCCGCGTCCCCGCTCCAATCCATGAACAATCGCATTTTCGACGACCGGCTGCAGAGTCAGCCGTATAATCGGACAGTTCAACCACTCTTCTGGTGCATGGACTTCATAGGATAGGCGTTCTCCATACCGAATCTGCTGTATCGCCAGATAGCCCTGCACATGGTCCAGTTCCTGCTCAATCGTCACATCTGTGTGCTCACCGCCGATACTGTAGCGCAGCAGTGCACTCAGATGACCGGTCATCTGTACAATCTCCCGATTGTCCTCCAGTTCGGCGTACATGCTGATAGAACCAAGTGTATTATATAGAAAATGCGGATTGATCTGACTTTGCAGCGAAGCTATCTGTGCATTTTTTTCCCGGATCTCGGTTTCGTATAGTCGATAGGTCAGCTGTCCCAGCCGGGAAACCATCATATTAAACGCCCGACTGAGATGACCAATTTCATCCATGTTTTTTGCAGGCAGCTCAATATCAAATTGCCCACGCTCTACCAGTTTCATCGAATCGCGCAGCCGACTGAGCGGGCGGGTAATACGCATCGAATGAATCACGGACAGCAGCACCGACAGGATCAGACACAGGCCCCCCAGCCAGATCATCTGCTGATTGATTCGGCTGGCATCCTGAAGCAGCACCGACAGAGGAACGGCCTGCAGCACGGTCCAGCCGGTAACCGGCGAAGTCTGATAGGTTAGCAGTACAGGCTGTCCGTTATTATCCAGCGTCAGCGTTCCTTCTCCCCTGTAGCTGGTCAGCACCTGATTGGTCAGTGCAAATGAATCGCTCCGGTAAATAGAATGTCCCTGCTGATCCACCATGGCAAAGGCGGAAGTCTGCGAACTTTCCAGATTGCGTATTCGCTGGATCAGCGCTTCACGAGGTACATCAATCACCAGTGTACCGAGCGGACGACCATTCTCCAGACTGCGAATCTGGCGAATAATCGAGAACACTTCATATGTTGATCCATTATCCGACAAGAGAGAATGAGGAGCGGCAAAATATCCTTTTCCTGTTACTTCGGCTCCCACTGGAACGACACGTTCTTGATCCGCTGCTTCGGCAAACCGACCAGGGCTGTCCGGCAGCTCCACATAGGAGCGGGCATGTGCCGACAGCAGCGAGACTCCGGCCACATCGACTCGTCCATTCACCAGAATCCGCCGGACAAAGCTCTCCAGCAGCAGTCTCTGATCATATATATCCCCGTTCAGATGATTCGTACCGCTCTGCTCCAGATAATTCAGCAGTTCCGGCGACTGATACGGTGTTACCGACAACAGAACCAGTTCATTCATAAAAGCATCCGTATTGGCTGTAAATTCCCGTACCACATCCGCCTGATATCTGCCGACATTAGCTTGGATCGAATTGGAATATCCGATACTGCTGATCCAGGACGAGATGATGAGTGGTATGGAGATCAGTACGGTATTCATCAGAATCAGGCGATTGACCAGCCGCATATTTTTCCATCGTTTCAGCCATTTTCTCATGATTTACTCCTTTAAAATGCCATTGATCAGAGGCTCCAGCCGATTCAGCATCTGATCGACTGTCTGCTTGCGGTACCAGAGCTTCTCCAGTTCATTGACAAGTGCATCGCTGACTTCACTTTGCTTGGGATGCTCCGGGAAATATTCCACGCTATTCGCAGCTTCTGCATATTCCCGCCGATAAGGCAGCGAAAGATATTCCTCCGATGCCGCCTGATCCCGTACAGCAGGCACATGCCCTGCTTTGCCCCATACAGCACCGTGCTCGGTGAGCCACTGCGCAAACTTCAGAGCGGCAGCCAGACGCTCGGGATTCTGTTCGCTATGTGCCGGAAATGCCAGCGTATGCGCATCTCCCCAGGAGCCTGGATGATCATAAATCTGCGGAAAAGGCATTACGCCAAAATCCAGTCCTTCTACCTGCTCAAATGAACCGATCGACCAGACGCCCAAAAACAGCAGCGCTGCCTGTCCCTGGGCAAACTGGCTGGTTGCATTGCTGATATCTGGCGGAATCAAATGCTGATCATACAGGGAAGCGACCAGCTCCAGCGACTGTCTGGCAGCTGGCATATTCAAAGCTGCACGGCTGCTATCCGGAGTATACAGCACACCGCCATCTTGCATCTGTGCATAGAGCGACCACCACAGCCAGAGCGAATCAATTCGCACATTGGGTACGGCCAGTGGAGCTACAGTATCAGGTACCTTGCGCTGTATCGTCTGCAGGAATTCCATAAACCCTTTTTCCCCGGGCTTCATAATGATCTGCCCATCCTTGTAGACACCTGCCTGCTGCAGCCATTTCTTGTTGTAATACAGCACACTGAAATGGGTATCCAGCGGCAGACCATAATGGTCACCCTGTATGACGGTACGCTGCAGAATCGATGGATTGTAACGATCCCACTGTACACCGGCAGATGCAGCAGCAGCGCTAATATCGGTTATAAAACGCGCTGGCACATATTGCGCATACATCGAGGCATGTACAACTGCCACATCCGGCGCCTCTTCGGTCACGATAGCTGTAGACAGTTTGGTATAATAATCGTCCAGTTTGTTATTTTTCATCGTTACCCGGATATGATCAGGATTCTGATCGTTATACTGCTGGACCAACTCCTGCATAAACGAAATATCCCCGCCACTAAATGGTGTCCAGAATGTAATCGGGATGATTTGGGCATCCTTCTCTCCGGATGACGGATGGACCGTATCCTGCCTTCGGTTGGATTCCAGCGCATACACACTATAAGCCAGCAGCAACAGCAGCACTGCTGCCACTGCCAGTATCCACAGCCTGCGTCCGGGAGTTCCATAATATTTCCGTTGCTGTCGCATCGGCTGCCTCCTTTATAAAATGAAATATATATCCTGCCTATTGCTTACTACTTACTGCTTCTGTCCAAAAAACGATTATTATAATTCTGCGGCAACTCTATAGATGATCGCTAGACTAATGTCGATGTCTTCCAACCACATCTACCTGTTGGCAAGGAAGTATAACTGCTTCTTTTCTTTTTGGGAATGCGCTGCCGTACAATCTCCAATGGAATGTCCATTCTTCCAAAATATTGTCCTGTTCGCTGGAAGAGGTCTACTGTAAAGTTCTAAATGTAAGCGTTTTAATAATTGAAGAAAGGGGTTGGCTGAATGAAATCGTATCGACTTATTATTAAAGGGGGATTCCTATTTATAATGGCTGTATTGATACTTAGCAGCAGTTACACAGGCATGGCCTCCGCTGACAAAGCACATACGAGCAAGTCCAATTCGACCAAAAAATTCTATTCCGTCATTATGCAGGATGGCGCAGACCCATGGATGTACAAACACAGCGACGGATTTTATTATTTTACCAAAACCACCGGCAATAACGTGACTATCTGGAAGTCTTCCACGATCACAGGTATCGATGCCGCCGAGAAGCGCGAGATTGCGACCGGTGGACAAAATGTATGGGCTCCGGAGATTCATTATCTGCAGGGTGCCTGGTACATCTATTACGCCAAGGATGACGGCGACAATGCCAATCACCGCATGTATGTCATGGAAAATACCTCTGCCAATCCCATGCAGGGTACCTGGACAGACAAAGGACAGATCACCGATGCTACCAACCGCTGGGGCATTGACGGTACCGCATTCGAGGTCAAAGGTCAGCTGTACTATATCTGGTCCGGCTGGGAAGGCAGTGAAAATGTCAGCCAGCGTCTGTACATCGCCCGGATGAGCAATCCATGGACGATCAGTTCGGAACGGGTAGAGATTGCCCATCCGGAATATGCCTGGGAGACCAATCATCAGCCCAACGTTAATGAAGGCCCACAGGTCTATGTCAAAGGCCGCACGATCAATCTGCTCTACTCTGCCAGCGGCAGCTGGACCAATGACTATTCACTCGGTCTGATCACCGCTGATACTCGCAGCGATCTGCTCAAACCTTCTTCCTGGAACAAAAAGGACAAGCCGGTATTCGCCTCTGCCAATGGCGTGTATGGACCGGGTCATGCTTCTCTCACCACTTCCCCGGATGGACGTGAGGACTGGATTATCTACCATGCTGCCAAATTTGACGGATCCGGATGGAATCGCGAGATCCGTGCACAGGAATTTGACTGGAATCGAGATGGCACACCGGATCTGGATGAACCGATAGCTGCCAATGAGCAGGTCAGCTTGCCTTCCGGCGAACCCAAGCATACCCGCTATGAAGCAGAACATGCCGTATTCGGTGGTGGTGCCTATGCTTCTTCCAGTGAAAATGGCTCGCGCGGCTCCAAAGCCGGACATATCGATCAACCGGACAGCTATGCAGAGTATACAATCAAAATCCCGGCAGATGGTCAGTATATTCTCTCTGCCCGCACCGCCAATGGTACGACAGGAATGGATTGGTCCACATTAATGCTGTCGGTAGATGGCGCGGCTCCGACGCCTTTTTATATTACCAATAAAGGCTGGGAAAACTGGGGACTCTCCACTCAGCTGTTGGTACTTGATCGTGGGCAGCATACGATTCGTTTCTCCAAGGGGGACGGTTACGGAGAGATTGATTTCTTTGATATCGTGCCAGTCAACAGTCGCAAATAATCCGTTTTATTAACTTGCTTTACCATACGGGAATATGCAGCTATATGGATAAGATGATGAATCCGCCGATAAAATACAATCAGCCCCACTCATTAACCGACTGTGCCATCGACCGGAATATATGTATGGCAAACCCATATCCCTCGCAGTAAAATCAAATTTCTATAACGCGCAGTATGTCATGAGGCAGCCGGTTAATTGAACTATCCGTACATTTAAAAAAAGCTCTTGTCTATTCACTCTTCCGTATAACGGTGGTGAACAGACAGGAGCTTTTTGGATGTTTATAACATACTTTATAGGAAAATCGACTATTGATCCGTTCCGATCAAGACGTCATCGGCACCGAATTTTTCGCTTCGGAAGGTTGCTGCTGACGGGAAATAACAAACAATACACCCCAGATCAGCAGGAAGCCGAGCAGCTGGGACCAGGTTACGATCTGTTGATATACGATCCAGTTGATCAGCACACCCACCATCGGGAAGCTAAGTTCAGCCAGTGTAGCTACGGATGCTTTGGTGGTCGACAACCCTTTGTAGTACATCAGCAGACTGAGAAGACCGGGCAGCAGCGCTTGACCGAGCAGATTCACAATAACAAGGGTAACCGGCAGCGCGCCGGCTGGCAGGCTCCAGGCTGCATTTTCATTCAGTGTCATAAACAGCAGCAGCGGAATCGCCAAAATAAAACGCAGCGATGTTACAGTCTCGTATTTCATTTTACCGACCATCAGGCGGCCCATTACAGTAGAACCACCCCATAATGCTGCTGCACCCAGTGCCAGCAATGAACCGACCTGTGCAAAATCACCCATGTGACCGATTGGAATCGTAAAGCCGAATGTCAGCAGATACGTACCGCCTAGTGCCAGTACGAACAGCCAGCCAAATCCGCGCGGCAGCATTTCCTTGAGCAGCAGACGAGCGAGCACGATCGCAAAGATCGGCTGCAGCTTTTGCAGCAGCAGAACAGCGTTCAGATCTCCATGCGCGAGTCCCATCGTGAACAGGACGGTCGCCAGCGCCGAGCCGCCCCAGGACAGGAACAACAGCGCACCGACATGCTGCCATTTCAGACCGCGCAGTTCATGCCGATTGATCCATAGAATAGGTGCAGCGAACAGCAATGCCACCAGATGCTCCAGCAGAACAATCTGGGTAGATGTAAAGGATTCGAGCAAGATGATCCGGAACAGTGGGTCAACGCCCCACAAGGCTGCTCCGATAAAGACGAGCCAGAACCCACTTTTGATATGACGTTGTTTGGCAGATGATGCAGATTGGATACGTACGTTGGCATTTTCCATAATTCAAACTCCTCGTATGATTAGAATTTGAATAGGAGATCTTAATGCGGAAAGCCCCTGATATCGAAAATTCGACAGTCAGGGGCTTGATCAAATAAACGTATGCGGCATCATTGAAGAAACCGGCATAAGCCTATTTATTGATCTTCTCCCATCCGGACTTTACCGTCGGCTCTGGATTTGCACCAGATCAGTCATCTGCTTGATAAACAAAGCAGTGAGTCGCGGGCTGCTGCTGACTATTGTCGGCAATCACCGCCGGTCAGGAATTTCACCTTACCCCGAAGATCTCTATTCGATTAGTAGAATACGTTTCTTATTAACCCTGAGAATCCTTTTTGAAATTTCCATAGGTTAATCTTTCAATATGTCTCATTATAAAGATACTTTTAGTAACTTGCAATAGTTTTTATACGGATATAAGGATGAATAAGATTTTTCTTTTAATTCCGATCAAAAAACTTAGTTATAGTATGTCTTACCCTTTTCTTTTTGTAAAGATTATAATTTCGTACAAGATTATAAAGAAAGTGATTACTGTGCAGGTATGTGCCGTTTGCTACCAGACGATTTTTGATATTTGCTTTGTTTCTGAGTTGATTTCAAAACTGTATGAAATAAGCATTGGAATTTTAAACTTACTTACTTGTCATTTTTAGGTAACTCCTTGTATAATGGTAAACGTTCTTAGATTTATTTATTAATATACATAATCGAGAGGGGTATTTTTCATGAGCAATTTACCACAAGACAACTATCCACCGGGTCAGCCAGGATATAACACGGGAGTAGTAAGCTTCAAGGAATGGATGATTACCATGCTTTTGGTAGCTATTCCTGTTGTAAACCTTGTAATGCTGTTTATATGGGCATTCGGTGGCAATGCCAAACTTTCCAAATCCAATTATGCCAAAGCAACATTGATCTGGATGGTTATCGGTATCGTCGTGTCGATTATATTTTCTGTTCTGTTCGGCGCAGCAATCGCAGGTCTGAGCCAGTATTCTACAGGTACCAGCTACTAATTCGTATTAAAAGAAGCTCCTTTCGCAGAGGAGCTTCTTTTTTATGCCTATCTATTCTTTTTCCTATCTTCTCCCATATCTTCTGTTGTACTTTGATGCTACTCCAATTCATACTCCATCCGTATACTACGCGACTTCATCCCCAGCCCTTCATAAAAAGCCAGAGCCTGCTCATTGAATACCGCCGCATTCAGTTCAATACTCTGAACTTCCAGTGAAGCGGCCAATTCTTTGACATAGTCAAACATCTGTCTGCCAATTCCCCTGCCACGGATCACATGATTCACTACAATTTCATTAATAAATAAAACACGGCGATCCATCATATGATCACTTCCCTGGTTCTGTTGAAGCTGCACAGCCAGATAGCCGGCCGTCTGTCCGGTATCCGGATCTTCTGCAATATAGAGATAATGATCCGGCTGCTGCAGCTGCTTGTCATACTGTTCGGCAGACGAAGGAACTTCAACCGAGCGGTAAATATCCGGACGTGCTGTGGAATGCAGCTGATGAAGCTGAATCATCAGATCCAGTACCTGCTCGTAATCACCGGATTGTGCGGGTCTTATTATCATGTTTAACATTCCTACCGTCCCCATTCATATAGAGTCTGTTCTTGCACTGCAAAGCGAACTTGTTTTAATTTCTGCTGTGTTTTCCTGCTTTCCTGTCTTCGGCTCTTTTCGCCTTCTTCTGCTTTTTGATTTCTGTTGGAATGTGACGGTTCTCATTTCTCATTTAATTCATAATATGTATTATTTTACAATGTGAATCTATTATCATTTTAGCAGAAAGAAGGATTATCATGAATCGAAAATGGCAATATACTGCACTGTCGGCAACTATACTGCTGCTTACAGGCTGTGGGCAGACCAACCAGGCGGTGTCATCCGTACATACTCCCGCTGTAGCTGCTTCGGCTGCACATTCAGCTGATACTGCTGCAACAGTTCCTCACTGGTCTTATGATCAGGAGCACGGGCCTACCCACTGGGCAGAACTTGAGACCGCCTTCTCCACCTGTCGTACCGGTCAGCAGCAATCCCCGATTGATATCGAACATGCGCAGCTGGTGCCTTCTGCCACTGTACATCCGGTCGATATTCATTATGGCACTACGCCGGTGACCGTGATCAATAATGGGCATACTGTTCAGGTCAATGTACAGAATACCGATAACTATATCACGATCGAAGGACAAAAATATACGCTGGTCCAGTTCCATTTCCATCATCCGAGCGAGCATCAGATTGATGGCAAAAACGCAGCGATGGAGCTGCATCTGGTACATAAAAGCGCAGACGGTCAGAGTGCGGTTCTGGGTGTACTTATCCAGCCAGGCAATGCCAACCGTGCTTTCCGCCAGCTTTGGGAGCATTTGCCGGATCATGAGAGTGAACAGGCCATTCCTTTGACAGAACCAGTGCAGCTGTCCCATCTGCTGCCAGCTGATCATCATGCGGTTCATTATACCGGCTCGCTCACTACTCCGCCTTGTACCGAACATGTGAGCTGGACCGTCCTGCAGCAGCCCATTCAGCTATCCAAGGATCAGATTCAGCGTTTTGCGACTATTTTCCCCGATAATCACCGTCCGGTTCAATCTATCGGTTCCCGCAAACTATATACCGAACAATAACTATAAACAGGCAGGAATTCCGCATAGGAGTATCCTGCCTGTTTATTCATGTTACGTACTTATTTGATTTGCACAACCTGCTTATCATCCCACAATCAATAACGATCCAGTACGAGCTGTGTTTTAAGGGAATCCTGGGGTACAAGCCAGCCTTCCTTGTTCAGATAATCCATCAGCTTCTGGCGATTGGATGCAGCATCTGCATATTCATCTGCCTTGAAGGAAATTTCGATAACCGGCTCGGTACCGGAACCGTCGGCACTGCGGATCGGCCATACTTCCACATCCACTTCGATACCATTCCATGTACCTTTGTATTTGCTCGCCATTACAGGACCATAGGCGCGTGAATCTTCCAGCTGCTGCTTGCCCCAGTGGGATTGGTTGTTCCAGTCATCCAGTTTGCCGGGAAGTTTATCCAGGATCATGGAGAGTGCTTTGGAATCCGACGGCAGCGTTGCTTTGGAGTCAGGGGCTTTGACATCCTTGTCGTTGGACAGGCTCAGTGTCTGCTTGCCATATCCCCAGTCAATCTCGGCTTCATAGTTGGTATCATCGGCATCAAAGCCTTCCCGGTTCGCCTGGGTCAGAGCAGCATTGATATCTCCATTGGTGACTGCATAACGCTTTTTGTATGTGATTTCATAATTCTTTTTGTCTTCTTTTTTGCGCAGACGTACATTCCAGCCCTGCTCATCCAGATTTTGATTATTTGTATCAAAATACTCGACAGCGATTTTTTGGCCGCTGCCTGGCAATGCAAAGGCACTGCTCAATTCTGCATCCGGCGTGGAATCCGGGTCCAGCACGTCCTGATTCAGCACGAATTTGACTTCGTAACTCGGAGTCATATTGGCAGCAGCTTCAACCGTAGTCGAAGGCTGTACCATCAGGAATGATCCTGCCATCACTGTACTGCTTACCCATACTGCAACTGTCTTTTTCCAGCCTTGTACCGCATTGTTGTTCACGTTATTCTCCCCTTGTCCATGGATTGATATAGCAGCTGTCCTTACTCCTGTATTGTATCGACTGCAGATTAGCGGGAATTCATTATTTCTATGGCAAATGATTAATTATCCACATAATCTCTATATGCCAGCCATGAATAATTCGATAGCTTCAACCGATATTATTGAACTGGCAGACTGTCTTTTCGTTATGGATAGTCGGTCAAATAAAAATACCAGAATGATGTCTAAGCACCATTCCGGTATGTTGGGTAGAAAGCGGTTATCGCTTCCCGAGCAAGCAGCCTATTGCTGCTTGGTGTAAAATTCGTATCTACTCTATAGCTGCTATTTTACCTTAATGTCCGTTTACTGCCTTACCTTATCCTCAGATACTTAGCTTAGCCGATGGAATCAGGGAGTGAATATGTCTGAATCCTTCCTGCTGCAATCGCTGGGCCAGACGATCTGTTCTGGATTTGGGTGCATGGACAAGCAGTGTTGGCGGATCATTCAGATCACTCAGCATCTGCCGCACATCCGGCAGTCCCTGATGTACTTTGTAGCGCACATGATGTATAGCACAGCCCTGCGGCTCTATCCTGTATTGCTCCAGCAGCCTGCGTCCCAATGATCCGGCAGCCAGATGACCGGTCAGAATAATCGCATGCTGTCCCTTTCCAGCCAGCTGTTCGTAATGCTGCCGAGCGATAGAGGACTGCATCATTCCATCCGTTAGGAATACGATTCCCTGACCGTACCGCTCATACAGCTGGGCAGCCGGTTCATCGCTGTTGATCCGGTACAGATACGGATAATGAAGCGCTCGCTCCATCCGGGTCAGTGCATCGCGGTGCAGCCAGCCGCTGTAATCCGCGAACAATTCCATGCCTGTCAGCAGAGCCGACTCTACTCGTACAGGCACTCCGGGATACTGCTCGATTGCCCATAGGATCAGCTCCTGCCCCCGTCCATAGAGGGGCACAGGCAGCAGAGCCGAGCCGCCTCGCTGCAATGCCGCATCGATATACTGTTTTAATTGGGCAAGCTTATCCAGCTGCGGCTCCGGGTCCGCTCCATAGGCAGCATCCATTATCGCCAGATCCAGATCCGGTAAAATTCCCCGTAACGCCGGAGCATCATATAAATGGCGTGTCTGATGCAATGGACGATCTGCATCCAGTAGCTGCGATTCACTCGTATAATCACCGGAAAAGAAAACACGCTTTCCTTTCCAGGACAATGCGATCCAGATCGAGCCCGGCAGATGACCGGACCGTCCCCAGCATACTTCCAGTTCAGGCAGCAGCATACCCCACTGACCTGCCGGAACGACATCTTCCAGATAGCGATAGCGAATACTCTGCACATCATGATCTTCATAAGGACGCGCGGCTGCTTTTTTATCCGTATACCTTTTCCAGGCTTCAAAATAAACCGGCAGCTGCTGGACTGTCGCTCTTGTCGTCCACACTTCACCTTGATATCCGTTGCGATACAGCACCGGTAGCGCTATGCAATGATCTTCATGCGCATGGGACAGAAATACCGCTTGCAATCCACCGATCCACTCCTGCATATGATCCATAAGCGGATAGACACCGCCGTCCTCCTTTTTGACACCATAATCCAGTAATATATGCTGCTGCTCTGCTGTCAGCAGATAGCTGGATCGTCCATGTTCTCCCGCGCCGCCGAGTATAGTCAGTTCCATCAGACCTGCTGTCCTCCGCGTGCCGAAGGCAGTACATTCAGAATAAGCAGCAGGATCGTCGTGATGCCGACAGAAACGACAGCCATCGCCATACCCATCGATACCGCTCCCTGCTCAAACTGGGCAAAAATATACGTAGCTGATGTCTGCATGGACGGCGGAAGAATCAACAGGGAAGCGACCAGCTCACGATTGGAAATAGTAAATGTCATCATCCAGCCGGCAATAATACCAGGGATCAGCAGCGGTAGCAGAATACGCCGGAATACGTACAGCGGTCTGCCCCCAGCCATCGCTCCTGCCTGGAGCAGCACGGAATCGATCTGCCCGTAATTGGCTTTGACATATTGAACGGTATACGGGAGAAACAGGATTACATAAGTTAGCACAACCATCCCGTAGGAATTGTATAGCGGTACCGGCATCCATGGAGAGTTCCAGAACAGGATCAGCCCTACCACAATTACGATACCCGGTACGGTATTGGGCATAAGACTGAACAGATCGATCCATTTCTGCGAGGCACGCTGCCCGCGGCTTACTTTCAAAGCCAGAAATGTACCGATAATCACCGCAATCGTCGAAGCTGCCAGCGACAGCGTAAAGCTGTTGAGCAGTGCTTCCAGACTATCCGAGCCGGGCTGCAGCAGCTCTGTATAATGCTTGAACGTCCAGTTGCCTGCTTCTATGCCTGCACCACGCAGCTTCAGCAGCGAAGCCGTAATCACGGAAAAATAGGGAATCCCGATCGAGACGAGCAGCAGCAGAGCAATATACAGCCCGCTTAGCAGACCTTTCCAGCCTGTCAATGTATATCCTTTTTTGCGGGAACCTTTGCCTCCGGTCAGCCTGTAGGAATAACGGCTGCTTAGAATGCTCTGTATGTACCACATGACCAGACAGGCACTCAGCAGTAAGGAAGCGAGTGCTGTGGCTTTACCAAAATCAATCGGCCAGCTGGAAATGTATTTGTGGATCTCGGATGTCATCACAGAATAACCGATCCGCCGGCCAAAAGTAGCCGGTGTACCGAATTCGGCGATCGTTTTGACAAAAATAAGCAGCACGCCCATCGCATAGCTGGACAGCAGCAGCGGCAGAATGATCCGCCGAAACCGATAGCCCGGCGAACCGCCATGTACAGCACCTGCTTCTTCCATACTGCCGCTGATCTGCAGCAGGGTATTGCGCAGTATCAGGTACAGGAAAGGAAACAGGTGTAGGCTCATAATCATAACCATGCCGCCCAGACTGAAAAAGGCCGGTGTCCAGACAGCGGCACTCGGCAGCAGCTGTTCCATATAACCATTTTTTTGCATAAACAGCATCCAGCCCATCGAGCCGATATATGGCGGTGTCATAAAAGGAATCAGCAGCACCACATCCAGCCAGCGCTGTCGTCCCAGCGGCGATCTCGCCATAATCCATGCCAAAGGCAGAGCAAGTATTGTCGTCACGAGAATAACCAGTACACCGAGCCAGAGCGAATGGAATAGAACCGAAGCCAGATGGCTGCCGGCGATGATCTCGAGCGGAGCAGCAAGATCAATATGTCCGTCACGCTCGATCGCCGTATAGAAAATCAGCAGCAGCGGAAAAACAATGAGTACGGCCAGCAGCAGAAATGCTGCAGCCGTACTCCATTTACGATAATGGATCATAGGATTCACCCTCAGATGGATTGATAGGTATTACTGATACAGTCCGGTAAAACGGGTTGCCACTTCTTCCCCATGCTCATTCATCCAGTCCCATTTGACCGGATAAGCCGGAATATCTGCCAGATTGGTACGATTCTCCGCCTGAATATCGGTCCGTCCCGGCAGCAGATACGCCCCGGTTACCAGCTTCTGGGCATCGTCGGACAGCAGATAGTCGATAAACTGCTTGGCCTGCTGTTCATGCTGGGTCGTTTTGATAATGGCTGCCGGACGCGGGCTGATTACGGTACCTTCCGCAGGGTAGACGATATCGACAGGCTCTCCATCTGCTTTGGCTTTGTAGGCCATATAATCGACACCTGCAGCCACTACATCCTTGGCACCGGTAATCACTGGATCAAGAGCTTCCTGATTGGCTCCTGCCATAGCCACACCGTTTTGTTGATACTGCTCAAACAACGACCAGCCACTATCCCCCTTGGCACTCAAATAGCCAGTAATAAAGTCCAGCGCCGAGCCGGACAGAGACGGATCGGGAATATTGACTTTATCTTTCCATTCGGCCTTGGCCAGATCGGCCCATGAAGTCGGCGGCGTCTTCACCTGACTGGTGTTGTAGACGATACCGAGCGCCGATGCACTATAGCTGAAGTAATTCCCGTTTGGATCAGACCAGTCTTTGACCAGTTTGTCGCTGTTCGGTGCATCCGCATAAGGAAGCGTCAGGCCGTCTTTGGCCATCGACTGCATGGAAGGCAAGGATGCCAGTACCACTACATCGACTACCGGATTGGCTTTTTCCGCTTCCATTCGGGACAGAATCTTGCCGGTCGTACCCTGGAACATTTCGACCTGAATACCGGTCTTCGCTTCGAATCCTTCTTCGATCTTTTTGGCCAGTCCTTCCGGTCCGGCGCTGTACACGACCAGTTTACCGCTGTTTTCTGCTTTGCCGTTGGCTGCCTGACTAACGCTACTGCCTGTTGTTCCGCAGCCTGCCAGAGTAGTTCCCATTACTGCCGTAATAGCGAGCAAGCTTGCCTTTTTCCATGTCTTATTCCATTTCATTGGATAATTCCTCCTGTGTATAAACGTATTATTTGGTAAATGACCGGATAGCAATAAACCATTGATTCTTCTGCTGCCTTCAAACATTTGGCTATCTCGATATTCAAGCATTCATCACTTCGCTGTTTCGATCATATTCAATCTATTATTCAGGAAATATGCTGACGACCACTATGCAGCGTATCTGCTGCTTCGCTATCTACTCTGCATACATGCTGGGGAGCGACATAGAGCCGTACTTCATCGCCCGGCTGTAGCCGACGGGTATGATATGCAGTCCAGATTCGATCCTGTCCGGCATCCAGCTCTATTTCATACCGGTCGCCCATATAGCTGACTCTGCGAATCACCGCATGATATGTATATTCGCCAGCTTCACGGGTCGTCTCCCAGCATCCATGCTCCGGCCGGAACAGTGACTGTCCGGGTTCGATCCAATTGGATCGCCCGATGAACCGGGCAACAAACGAATCCGCAGGGCTTCGGTAAATGTTTTCCGGTGTACCGCGCTGCAAAATGCGGCCTCCCTGCATCACGATAATCTCATCCGACATCGACATCGCCTCTGTCTGGTCATGCGTGACATACAGAGCTGTAATGCCCAGCTCCCGTACCAGATTCATCAGCTCATGCCGCATCTCTTCTCGGAGCAGAGCATCCAGTGCACTGAGCGGTTCATCAAACAGAATCAGTCCGGGCTGCATGACTATCGCTCTGGCAAAGGCTACCCGCTGCTGCTGACCACCTGACAGCTGATGCGGCTGCCGCTGCTCCATACCGGTTAGCCGTACCTGCTCCAGCGCCCGTTTCACAGACTCCTGGATCTGCTTTTTTTGGCCGGCAGCCTTCAGACTAAAGGCGACATTTTCATATACAGTCATATGCGGCCACAAAGCGAACTCCTGAAAGACCATGCCGAATTCACGGCGGTGCGACGGCATATTGATGCGTTTTTGCTGAGAGAAGACCGGTTTGCCATCGGCAAGTACTTCACCGGTATCCGGTGTCTCCAGTCCGGCAATCAGACGCAGCAGCGTTGTTTTCCCGCAGCCGGAAGGCCCAAGCAGTGTAGTGAACTTGCCGGCGGGAATCGTCAGGTCTACGGGCTTGAGTGCCTGTACATTGCCATAGCTCTTGCTTACTCCCTGAAGCGTAATCTCTGTCATTGGTGTATTCCCCTTTTAACTCATTGTTCCATGATTATTCCGTTCGACTGGAAAGGTAATAAGTGTCTGCTGTTAAATCAGAAAACTGCTTTCTGAATTCAGTATAGCCATCGAGTTTACGAGTTATATGCGGATAATGTAAACGAAATATCAATTTTAACTATGCTGTCTTTTGACAGTCATCGAATAAATCTATGCTAGATTGAACAGAAGATAACAAATGACGCCCTCTTCCGTAGTGGAGCGGGTTATGGAGGAAATGAATCATGAATCTGATCAAGCTGCAAATTGTAGAACTGCTGAACAGGCATCAGAAAATTACTGCGGTTGCAGATGAATTGGGACTCAAGCAGCCGACCGTTACCTTTCACATGAAAAGTCTGGAAAAAGAAATGGGCGTTAGTCTGTTCGAATCGCGTGGCGGCAAGGTAATCCTGCGTGAACCAGGCAAAGCGCTGCTGCATTATGCTGTCAAAATCAATGCGCTGGCAGCGGAATCCAGACGAATCGTACAGGAATTCGGGGCACTGGAGCGAGGGCAGCTACGTATTGGCGCCAGCTATGTACCAGCTACCTATCTATTACCGCAAATCATTCATCCGTTCAGTCTGCAGCATCCGGGCGTAAGTATCTCGATTGTCGTGCAGACGTCACCGGTAACGCGGGAGATGCTGATCAATCATGAGATTGATCTCGGTATTATGCTGACTGAACCATTTGAACACCCGGCACTTGTCAAAGGGCTGATCGGTGAAGATCAGCTGGTTGCCATTTTCTCTCCGGATCATCCGTTGGCAGCAGCAGACGAACTGCGTCTGGATCTACTGCAGCAGAGCCGTTTGGTGCTGCACAGCGGTGAATCCAGTACACGCCAGCTAAGCGATCGCTGGATGAATGATATCGGACTGCAACCCCATCAGTATATAGAGCTGGATTCCGCCGAGGCTATCAAGCGTTCGGTGATGCTGGGCGGCTATGTCGCTTTTCTCTCCAAAATGGCAGTCGAGGAAGAAGTACGGCAGCATCGGTTGCAAATGCGAGCACTACCTGGCTTGAATCAACGAAGGTATCTGTATTATGCCTACAACAAAGAACGCCATTATTCCGGCCTGATCCACCGATTTGCTGCCGGCCTTACAGATAATAATTAATCGAAGAAGCAGAATATTATAGAGAAGTGGAACGATGGGAATTTAGGGATTTAGGGATTTAGGGATTTAGGGATTTAGAATCTAGGATCTGGAATCTGGGATCTTGATTTTAGAGTTTGGAGTTTGGAGTTTGAAGTTTGAAGTTTGAAGTTTGAAGTTTGAAGTTTGAAGTTTGAAGTTTGAAGTTTCAAAAGTATAGATGTTCCATACTCCAAAAGTTTAGGATTTCAAAAATTATAAAAAAAACACAATGATACAAAAACACAAAATAAAAGCGTACCGCAGAAATACTTCCTCTCTGCAGTACGCTTTTATCATTATCTGTCTTTATCAGTCCTGTCTGTCATACACTTCCGATTCCTGATTCCCCAATTCCTTAACTACATTCACTAAAAATAAAGCTGGTCTTCCGGCTGCAAAGCATGTACCTGCTGAAATCCTTCCTGCTGCAGCCGAAGTGCCAGACCGTCTGTACGCGGCCGGGTTGCATGTACGAGCAGGGTACGCGGACTTTTGAGATCAAGCAGCATCTGGCGCACATCCGGCAGTCCCTGATGCACCTTGTACCGAACATGATGAATCTGGCAGCCACGACGCTCCATATCCATGAGCAGTGAACGACCGAATGAACCATAAGCCAGATCGCCGGTAAAAATAACCCGATTCGCTGGACTTGCAGCCATACGGGTATAATGCTGCTGGGCTTTGACCGATTGCATCATGCCATCATCGGTAAATACAATACAGCGTGGATACCGCAGAAACAATGCTTCTCTAGAATCATCGTCCTTCATCCGGTAAAGACGCGGATGGCGCAGCAGCTGCTCAATCCGTTCTGCCCCATCCGGCCTTAACCATTGTGAATCAGCTGCAAACAACTCCAGCGCATCCAATAGATCCGATTCTACCAGAATCGGAATATCTCCATACTGCTCACTAGCCCAGATCATCAGCTCCTGACCTCTTCCATATACCGGCACCGGCAGCAGAATAGCCCCACCCTGCTTGAGCGTTTCCTTTATATAGCGATTCAGCTGGGACAGCTTGTTGCCCTGCCGATCCGTATCGACTCCATAAGCCGCATCAACAATAGCCAGATCCAGATCACGGATTTGTCCTGGAGCAGGATAGGCACGCGACAGGATTCGGGAATGATGCAGCGGTCGATCCGCTTCCAGCAGTCTCGATTCTGCACTATAATCACCGGTATAGAGTATTGTTTTTCCATGCCAGTGGATGGCAATCCAGATCGAACCCGGGAGATGTCCTGCTCTTCCCCAGCATATTTCCAGATTGGGCTGCAGCCAGGTCCATTCTCCTCGCGGCGCGATATCCTCCAGATAGCGGAAACGGATATTCGATATCGTCTCTTCGCCAGCCGACAGCGAAGCATGTCCACGATCAGCAACAGCATACTGCTGTTCTTCCAGCGCTTTGAGACAGAGGGGCAGCTGTTTTATCGTGGCTCTGGTCGTCCATACCTCACCGGTATATCCATACTGCTCCAACAGCGGCAGTCCGATGCTGTGATCCTCATGCGCATGTGACAAAAAAACAGCCTGCAGCCGGGACATCATATAGGTCAGCCTGTCTGGTGAATTCCCGGATTCCTCTGCTATATCCATTCCACAATCCAGCAGCATATACTGATCTTCCTGCCGGAGCAGATAACTGGAACGGCTCTGCTCGCCTGCTCCACCTAGAATAGTAAGCTCCATCATGATATTCACTCCACCTGTTTTAACCATTTTTCAGCAGAAGCAGATTTCATTTGTATTTACTTTGCCAGTTCGATCGAATGAGATAATGGTTTCTTGAACAGTATATCTGTCGAATTTGTATGTAGTGTGTGGTTAATGTAAACGCAGTATAAACTTTTCCATCACATACCAGTATTCGTTTTAATCATACGCAGACGATTATGTACATCCGGTTTACGAATTTGCTTAAAAGCACAAAAAAAGCGTACCGGTATGCATAATGATTATGCACTCGGTACGCTTTTTATGACGGTTCACAACGCAAATGGTTGTGAAGATAAGCTCACAATAGATACGTCTTAGTTTTTCAAGCCGTATTTTTTGTTGAACTTGTCTACGCGGCCACCAACGTCTGCGTTTCTTTGTTTACCAGTGTAGAACGGATGAGAAGCAGAGCTAGTATCAACACGAATTACTTGATAAGTGTTGCCGTCTTCCCATTCCATTGTTTCGCCGGAAGTTTTAGTTGTTCCACTCAGGAACTTATATCCGCAGCTTGGATCCAAGAAAATAGCCTGTTGGAATTTAGGATGTCCTTCTTTTTTCATGAGTAATCACCTTCGTTCATAAAATTAATCACGCTCTTCCTATTATACACTCATACCTCAAAAAGTCAAAGAACTTCTGTTTTTTTCTCAAACTTTTTTTTGCCTTTTATTTCTGTCTGATTCACAGCTCAATCAGCTGCTATATTCGGCCTGCTGAAGTTCCTCCAGCTCGCGTGCTACCTGTTCAATCATCTGGGCAAAAGTAGCCAGTTCCTGCGAACTGCCAGCCTGCTGGCGCGACAATTCCACATTATGCTTGAAGCTTTCTTCGACCTGATTCAGACGCGACATAATGACTTGCAGCGTACCGTTAATATCTTTCAATGCATTTTGGGAAGAACCTGCCAGCTTGCGCACCTCCTGAGCGACAATACTGAATCCACGTCCATACTCCCCGGCATGGGCAGCTTCAATAGAAGCATTGAGACCGAGCAGATGCGTCTGATCCGACAGCTCGCGCATAATGGAGCCTACCGTGCTGATCTGCTTGACTTCATGGCCCAGACTGTTCATTTCCTGCAGGGATAATTCCTGGGAGGCGGCGATATGCCCTGCCGAATCGGAAATGTCACGTGCATTCTCGTTCAGCCGTACAATCATGCTGCTCATCCGGTCGACCACTTCGGTCACCGATGACAGCATATGCTGCTTCTGATCTGCCATTTCCCGAATCTGCTCCTGCTCCTGTTCTCCGTAGGCTTCCAGCACCAGCTGGGAATCCAGATTGAACATGCGTGTCAGTGCGTTCAGTACAGGCATCCACTGATCCGGCAGTTCCCGTTCCAATACCCGTGCAGCGATATCGGTGTAAGTCATGTACGTACCCAGATAATAATCCAGATTCAATCCGATCCGGGAATGAATTTTGCCGATTTTGAGACGATGCTCAATAAACTCCTCATTAATCACGCCTCCGGCAAGCGAAAGCCAATAATCGCGCTGCGTCTGCTTGAGACGATGCACCGATGATCCATTGCCCTGGATAACACGCTTCAGATCCGGATACTTATCGATATGATCATAAAAATAGTCGACTACTTCATCAACCACTTTTTCAAAAATTGTGCGATATGAAGCCAGCAGCTGCACGTCCTTATCCGTTAAACGGATATATTCGAGCTGCCGCCGGCGCTGAGATGAAACCTGTATCATTACTGATCCCCCTGTGCGGTATATAGTGATTCTGCTATAAATATTGTTTAATCTTCTATTTACTAACAGATAACATGTAATTTACATCGGATAAGGAACCATCTTAGTTTAGAGCTGTCCGAATATGATATACTTTCAGCAGCATAATTGAAGGAGAACTGGAACCATGGCTGTAAAGAACGAGACTGAATTATATTTACCGATCAAAGACTTTTTTGCCCGACAGGGATATGATATCAAAAGTGAAGTCCGACACTGCGATCTGGTCGGTCTACGCGAAGGCGATACCGAGCCCCTGATTATCGAAATCAAAAAAACGTTCAATCTGCCGCTGCTTTTGCAGGGAGTTGAACGTCTCAAATTGAGCAGTAATGTATATGTAGCTGTTGAGCGCAATCGTGCCAAAAAAGGAGCACACAATCAGCGCTGGGGCGATCTAACCGATCTTTGCCGCCGTCTGGGCCTTGGCCTGCTGACAGTGACGCTATACAAAACAAAAGCTCCATTTATTGAAATACTGTGTGAGCCTGCCCATTCGGCTACTCCTGCACGCACACCTCGCAAAAACAGCCGAAAAAAAGAACGGCTGCTCAAGGAACTGGCCGGGCGCAGCGGCGATTACAATCTGGGCGGCAGTACGGGAGTGCCTCTTATTACCGCCTACCGCGAAAAGGCACTGCGCATTGCGAATGCCTTTGGCGACGAAGAGACGTTGTCACCGCGTCAGCTGCGTGACGCTACCGGCATCGGTACAGCAGCAGCTATTTTGCAGGATAATCATTATCGGTGGTTCGAACGCGTCTCCCGCGGACGCTATCATTTGACTGCTGCAGGCAGACAGGCTCTGCACGATTATGCCCATGTACTCCAGCCGCCTAACTTGGCATCACTTGCAGACCTGCCGGAATATACAGAGGAATAGCCGCTATATTCTGCAATCAGACCCTATCCTTGCTTTACCGAGCGTCGACTTATCTTGTTAATCTAGCTGTTTTCCTGCCGCATCTCTGCAATCACTTCGGAAATCAGATTCATCCCCAGCAGCAGTTCATCACGGCCAGGATGGGTAAAGTTCAGCCGGATCGCACTGCTGCCTTCCCCGCTGGCATAACAACGTGCCCCCGGCAAAAACGATACTCCTTTTTCCAGTGCTCTGCTCAGCAGCGCTTCACCATCCAGCTGATCCGGCAGTTGAGCCCATAGGAACATTCCGCCAATAGGAATCTCTACTTCGGTTCCTCGCCAGTTGGGACGTTTGAGCAGCTCCAGCATCAGCTTGAGCCGGATATCATATTCACGGTTAAGCATGGTGATATGGCTCCCCCAGTCAAACCGCTGGGACTGCAGCAGACGCAGCAGAATCGCCTGGTTCATGGTGCTGGACTGCCAATCCGCCGTCTGCTTGGCGGCAGACATCACCTGGATCAGACGATCATCGCCAGCTGCCCAGCCGATTCGCAGTGCCGGCACAATTGTTTTGCTGAATGAACCGATATACAGCACATGATTGCCGCCCTGATCCCGATCCAGCTTGAACAAGGTCGGATAACGCTGGCGAAAAGAACTGACCGGTTCCGATCCGAAATGCAGATCACCATAGGCGTCATCTTCGGCGATCAACAGCTCATGCTGCATACATAGTTCCAGTACAGCCTGTCTGCGCTCCAGACTCCATACCCTCCCTGTCGGATTCCCGAAATTGGGAGAAACAAACAGCAGCTTGGGACGATGAAGACGAATCATTTCGTCGAGACTTTCGGGGATCATGCCCTGCTCATCGCAGGCAACATGAATAACCCGCGCTCCCTGCAAATGAAGTACCTGCAGACAGCCGGGCGGCGCTGGAGATTCTACCAGTACAGTCTCTCCACTATTCACATAGATGCGTACCAGCAGATCGATCGTCTGCTGACTGCCTGATGTTAACAGAATATTGGCAGGGTCTACCGATAATCGCTGATCCTGCTTCCAACGGGTATGAAGCCACTCACGCAGCGCCAGCGACCCGGCTACCTCTCCATATTGCAGTACACGCGGACCGGCAGAAAATACCGTTCCGGCAGCTTCTCCCAGCTGAGAGAGCGGAAACAGCTCTTCGGCCGGCAGTTCTTCCGCCAGTGAAATCCACGATTCACGACGCTGCCGACGATCCTCCGAACGAACCGAGAATGCAGGCATATTGCTGACCCTTGATGCAAATAAGAATTTCACCGTTCCAGCCTCCTGTACGATGCTTTTTCAAGATCATACACCCGAACTTCAATCCAGGGCAACCTTTTTTACGGGAGCGGAGCGTTCTACTTTGATCACCGGTTCGATCGTTACAGCCGATTCAACGGCTGCAATGCTTGGATGAGACTCCAGTGCTCCTTTGAAGGAAGCGGTATGCGAGTATAGTGTATATTTCTCAATTGCCTGTGCACGGCTGCTTACGCCGAGCTTGTCATAGATTTTACGCAAATAATTGTCGACAGAACGCCGGCTTACACGGATCACATCAGCGATCTTGTCGTATGTAAACCCCTGTGTAATTTGAATCATGATGGTGTGCTCAATTTGGGACAACTCAAAATAACCGTCTGTCGGAATTTCGGCAGGCACCGGTACAACACCTTGATGCAGCCATGACAATGGAATAACGGTCAGTCCCTGTCTCAGACCATTAATAAGATGCAGCAGCTGGGCAGGCGAAGATTCCTTGGATAACACACCGCTCGCTCCCATGCTCATCAGGCCGGCAAATAAGGATAAATTATTATCGCCTGTCAGTACAATGACATGACTTTCTGTACTGCTGCGTTTCACCTGACGCAAATAATGTTCGGCATTGCCCTCGGGCAGCGAGTCATCGAGCAGGATCAGATCCGGCTTGATACGTGCGGCGAGCTGAACCCCTTCCTTGACGGAACTGGCAGTTGCCACGACACTCAGATCAGCCGTTTCTTCCAGTATTAGTTTGGTACCCAGCATCAATGCTGGATGATTATCGATAATGATAACCTTCCAAATACTCTCCACTTGGACACTTCCTTCCTGTTCATCATGCTTGTTTCTTTTATTACCGTATAGTTACATATCGGCGAACAACCGATAATTTTTTATGCCATATTTTGCATTTATTTCGGAATATGCTTTGCATGTATGCGCATACCTGGCAGCAGAAATGTCCAAGTTGGGTCGACTTTTTTTATTTTCCTTGCAGCTATAAAAAAGCAGTCCGTACCGCCGATATGTTCTACGAAAGCGCAGAATAATCTGTTCTTTTACAAATTAGACGGGTCGGAATGTACATGTTAGAATGTAGTCTGTTCAACAAATAAACGTATTATCGAGGTGATTCTGAATGGAGTCCAACGCAGAGAACAATCCGCGTGTACGATCACGCTTTCAGCCTCCCAAACCGTCTTCTGCGAAATGGTTTTTGATCTTCTGGATTTTGATTATCGCGCTCGGTGCTACCGTAGCTTACCTATACAGCAATCATATGAAGCAGCAGATGATCACAGCAATCCAGGCAGATACACAGCGTCAGATCGCTGCCCTGCACCAGGATTATGACGCCCGGTTCCAGGATATGTCCAAAGATATGAACGCATTGCAGAGCAAAGTAGAGTCCTTTAACGAGCTGCTGACCTTTACCAAGGATAATGCCAGCAGCAAAACAGACAACAGCAATAAATTATACACCCAGTTAAACGAAGTGCAAAAGCAGCTGAATACTCTGCAAAAGAAAATGGAGCTGCTCAAATGAACCGGAATGTCAAAAGAATAAATCGCTTTTTTATGCTGGCGACTGCTCCTTTTATCGGACTGCTGCTAGTGATGCTGCTGCAATCCAAATCAATGACCGTACCACTCCATCTGCAGGCATATACACCCTCTGCCAGTCTGGATGCCCAATCCGGCGAGATCCTGCATACACTGGATAAGGCGGAAACTATTGCTGTTCAGACATCCGCTTCGATCGAGAAGACCACCCGGCTGTATAACAAGACCACCACAGCCATGTCTTCGATCGTAAAAGCCGCCTCTATTCAGGCGGCCAGACCGGAGCAAATCTATAATCGGCGCATCACCTCCAAACTGGGGGCCGCCAGTGAACGGGTCAACAGTGACAAGATTCATATCGAACTGTATCGATTAAATCCCGGAACCTACAAAGCCTATGCTATGAAAATCAAGCTCAAAGACCCGCATGCCATGAAAATGACGCTTGGCAAAGATGCTTATGGCGGCGCAGAGACTACGCTGACTGCTGTACAGCGATATGGAGCTATCGCCGGGATTAACGCCGGTGGATTTGCAGATGCAGGCGGCAAGCGTTATCCGCTTAGTACGACCGTTTTGAATGGCCAGTATCTGAACGGCTTTGAAGCTACCTTCAAGGATCTTTTCTTTGTAGGCTTGAATCGTTCGGGCAAACTGATCGGAGGCAAATTTACGAGTCAGGCCAAGCTGGATGCACTTCGTCCTTCTTTTGGCGCTTCCTTTGTGCCTGTGCTGATTCAGAACGGCAAAAAGACCCCTATTCCGGCCAAATGGCAAAAAACACCGCTGCGCGCACCGCGTACAGTAATTGGCAAGTACAAGGATGATCAGATTATTATTATGACTGCGGATGGTTATAATGAAAATGGCAGCTCTGGTGCTACACTGCAGGAGCTTCAGGACAAAATGTACAAAATGGGCGTGATCGACGCCTACAATCTGGATGGCGGTGGCTCTACTTCACTGATCCTGAATGGAAGAGTAGTAAACCGGCCTTCCGATGGCAATCTGCGTCCGGTAGCTACCAACTTTTTATTTTTTAAATAATACAGAAATACTAAAGCCCCTGCCTCCTCTCTACCGGTTCCGTACCAGTAGATCGAGGAAGCAGGGGCTTTGCTATTATGCTTATAATTATTTATCTATTGTCAGCCTGATGCAGCATGATCTCCTTACCATCTATTCTGACAATAAATGTTACTCATTAAATGAATTAGGCATTTTTGGGAATCAAATTCATTTCTGTTACGCATTGTGCACAGATATAACGTTCCTTGAACTCACTAACTTCTTCCATCGAACCACAGAATACACATTTCGGACGGTATCTCTCCAAAATGATATGGTCACCCTGAACGAGAATTTCTACAGGATCTCCTTCATTCATTTGATATCTTTTGCGCAACGATTTTGGTAATACGATTCTTCCCAATTGATCTACTTTACGTACAACGCCTGCCGGTTTCATACTAATATACACCTCTCTGTTATTCATTCTGTGGCATTATCACTAATGCTGGTTGTGGAAGTAAGAGAAAATAAAAGAAGTACAAAATTTGGAATATCAGCTATATATTCACTTAATTTTGCTTTTCTATATATTCTCTGCTTACTTCTCGAATCCTGCTAACTTTTACTAATTTCTATTACTTCTTTTAGAAACCATGCTTTTCTCATCGGGAAGCTCTGATTATTTCATCCCTGGGAAATCCAGTTGACGAAGCGCCTCATACACGATAATAGCTGCTGAATTAGAAAGATTGAGCGAGCGTACATTATCAGTCATCGGCATTTTCATGGCAGTCTCGGGATTAGCTGCAATCAGCTCGGGCGGTAAACCCTTGGTTTCTTTGCCAAACACGAAAAAGTCACCATCTTGAAACTTAAAATCAGAATATCTGTTTTTAGCTTTTGTAGTTGCATAGAAAAAGCGATGTTCTTTATAGGACTTTTGTACTTCTTCGAATGAGTCATGATACTCAATATTGACAGCATGCCAGTAATCGAGTCCTGCTCTTTTTAGAGTAGCATCGTCTGTTCTGAAGCCTAAAGGACGTACAAGATGCAGGTAAATTCCTGTAGCTGCGCATGTTCTGGCAATATTTCCGGTGTTAGCTGGTATCTCTGGTTCCACCAATACGATGTGTAGTGCCATAGTTCTGTATCCACCTTTTTTATAGTACTTTTTGATTATAACCTATCTCGGTAAATTGCGACAGCTTTTGACAAAAAATAGTTGAATTTTTTTTAAAAAAGCCTTCCCTTGCGGGAAGGCTTTACTTATTTACGCAAATATAGCAGTGAAAGTTGCTCTGTTTAGCTATTTTTCGCCTGGAAATCCTTCATAAATTCGACCAGTGCTTCACAGCTCTCATAAGGAACCGCATTATAAATGGATGCACGCAATCCTCCAACACTTCGATGGCCTTTGAGACCGACAAATCCAGCCTGCTCGGAAGCTTTAGCAAATGCTTTGTCCAGTTCTTCGGAAGACAATCGGAATGTGATATTCATATTGGAGCGGCTGGATACTTCGGCAGCACCTTTATAGAAGCCTCCGCTTTGATCAATTGCATCATAGATCAAAGCAGCTTTGCGTTCGTTATTACGGGCTACACCTTCGAGCCCACCCTGCTCTTCGATCCATTTGAGCACTTCATTCACCATATAGATAGCAAATGAAGGCGGTGTATTATAGAGGGAATTATTTTTCAGATAGGTGCTGTAGCGCATAATGGTCGGAATACTTTTTGGCGAATTGGCAAGAAGCTCTTCACGCGCTACGACTACTGTTACTCCGGATGGACCCAGATTTTTCTGTGCGCCGGCATAGATCATGCCAAACTGGCTCATATCCAGCGGACGGCTCAGAATATCACTAGACATATCTACAATGAGTGGAACATTACCGGTATCTGGGAATTCTTTGTACTGGATACCACCAATCGTCTCGTTGGAAGTCACGTGCAGGTATGCTGCATTGTCAGGGATCTGGATATCTTCCAGCGCAGGAATCTGCATGAAGTCCTGCGCTTCGGAGGAAGCTGCTACGTGCGCCTCACCAATCAGCTTGGCTTCACTGATCGCTTTATCTGCCCAGCTGCCAGTCGCTACATAACTGGCTACCTGGCCTTCACCCAGCAGGTTGAGGGGCAGCATAGCAAATTGTGTACTTGCTCCACCCTGCAGGAACAGAACCTTATATCCTTCCGGATTACCCAACAGGGATAACAGACGCTGCTGTGCTTCATTATGTACAGCTTCGTAGACGGCACCACGGTGCGACATCTCCATAATAGACATTCCGTTACCCTGATAGTCTACAAATTCCTTCTGGGCACGCTCCAGCACTTCCAGCGGCAATGCTGCCGGGCCGGCATTAAAATTATAAGCTCTCTTGGTCATCTCTTTCTCCACCCTTTCAATTCAGCGTATACCTTTAATCCGTTAATTCGATGATGTCAGGTTTGTGATAATTATCGATATGATATCAGCAATTGCCGGGACGGGCAAGTGCTTTTTGTCACTATGGTATCTAGTCGACAGTTGTCTTTATTTTATATCAGCACCATTAATTTCATTTAAAAAATCCTCCGGAGTTGCAGTTCCGGAGGATCTTGGGATTACAGGATTGATCTGCTTCGCTGGTAGACAGCGGATTAGCAGTCGTAGTACAGGCTGAACTCGTGCGGATGTACGCGAATAGCTACATCTTTGGCTTCAGCACGTTTGAATGCAATATAGTTGGCGATAAAGTCTTTGGAGAATACGCCGCCTTCTGTCAGGAATTCGTGATTTTTCTCCAGCTCGTCCAGTGCTTCTTCGAGGGAAGCCGGTACACTGCGGATGCCTGCTTTGTCTTCGTCAGACAGTTCATAGATGTTTTTGTCAAAAGGTCCATAGCCCAGTTCACGAGGGTCCATTTTCTTTTTGATTCCATCCAGACCAGCCATCAGCATTGCGGAGAATGCCAGATAAGGGTTAGCTGTAGAGTCCGGTGTACGGAACTCGATACGACAGCCTTTTGGTGTCACGGATGCGATAGGAATACGAACTGCTGCAGAACGGTTACCTTTGGAGAATACCAGGTTAACCGGTGCTTCGTAACCAGGAACCAGACGTTTGAAAGAGTTCGTGCTCGGGTTGGTCAGAGCGATCAGCGCTGGAGCATGGTACAGAATACCGCCCAGGTAGTGCATTGCCATTTCACTTAGGTTGGCATAGGCACCTTTTTCGTAGAACAGCGGTGTGTCACCATCGAAGATCGATTGGTGAACGTGCATTCCGCTACCATTGTCGCCAAACAGCGGTTTTGGCATGAATGTTGCTGTTTTGCCGTATTGGTTTGCAGTGTTGTGCACGATGTATTTGTATTTCAGCAGGTTGTCTGCTGTGCAGCGCAGCGTATCAAAACGGAAGTTGATTTCTGCCTGACCGGCAGTTGCTACTTCGTGGTGATGACGCTCGATTTTGAGGCCGGCTTCTTCAAGCAGGCGACACATTTCGCTGCGGATATCCTGCTGGGAATCTACAGGAGCTACCGGTACATATCCGCCTTTTTTACGGATTTTGAAGCCCATATTGCCGCCTTCTTCAGCACGGTTGCTGTTCCAGAAAGCTTCGTTGGAGTCCACAGAGTATGTGGATTCATTCATTCCGCTATGATAACGAACATCGTCAAAGATGAAAAATTCGGATTCAGGGGCAAAGAACGCCGCCGTACCTACACCGCTGGATTGCAGATATTCTTCTGCTTTCTCGGCAATACCGCGAGGGTCACGCTCATAGCGCTCTCCGTCCGGTGTGTAGATGTTGCACATAACGTTCAGTGTTGGGTGAGCGGTAAACGGATCAACGAATACGGACTCGGGATCTGGCATCATTACCATATCCGATTCCTCGATTCCACGGAAACCCGGAATGGAAGAACCATCAAAAGCTACACCATTTACAAACGTATCCTCATCCACTTCAGTAGCTGGCAAAGAGATATGGTGTGCACGACCTGACAAATCCACAAAACGGAAATCGAACCACTCAATATTGTTTTCTTGTGCGAGTTTCAATACATTTTCTACCGGCATTTGTACTTTCCTCCCCAAATTTCCGAACATTACAACTTTTTCTGATGTACAATGTTCATTTTCTCGTTTTTTTTCTTTCGTCATTATAAAACTTAAAACCTGACATCGTCAATAGCCATGTTATATATTTCTGATCGGAATGTAAGATATGCTTACACATTACAGCTTACCAAAAAAGAAATCGGCTCGTCAATTCTGCTTCAGAAATACATTGTTACCACCATGCTTTAACGCGTCGAATCAATGTTTAAATCGCATCATACTCCATCTGCATCGAAACTACAAGTGCCGCTTTTGAATATTTTTTTGTCAACTCCCGTTCCGTATTCAGGCTGCATAGGCAATATATCGCTCTGTAGACTGGCTTAAAATATAAATTTAATCAGCAAATTTCTGTCTGATTTTAGCCTGTATTTCTAATCTGGGCATGACAAAAAGACCGGCTCTTTGGCAGATACCGGTCTTTCCAAACAATAATTCAATAAATCATATACTCAGCTCAAATCCATGTAAACACTGATTACTGCTGCAGCTGTGGAATAAATGATTCTGCAGGTGCTTTTGGCGTGGCGAAGCTTTTGCCGATAATCGGAGACAGCTGCTCCAGCTCGCGCAGCAGACGGGCAAACTGATCCGGGAACAGGGACTGTACACCGTCTCCGGTCATCGAATTATCCGGGTCGGTATGCATTTCGATAATCAGTCCGTCTGCGCCGGCAGCTACCGAAGCACGGGTCATTGGCTCGACCAGCTCGCGCCGTCCTGTGCCATGGCTTGGATCGGAAATAACAGGCAGATGACTGAGATGCTGCAGCACAGGAATAGCCGACAGATCCAGCGTATTGCGGGTGTAGGACTCAAACGTGCGTATGCCACGCTCGCACAGCATAACGTCCGGATTGCCGCCGGCAAGAATGTATTCGGCTGCATTCAGCAATTCGTCATAGGTAGCGCTAAATCCACGTTTGAGCAACACCGGTTTACGTACTTCTCCCAGTTTGCGCAGCAGATCAAAATTCTGCATATTGCGTGTGCCTACCTGCAGAATATCTGCGTATTCGGCACAAATATCCACGTATTCCGGTGTCATGACTTCTGTAATGGTGAGCAGTCCATGCTTTTTGCCTGCTTCAGCCATCATGATCAATCCTTCGACACCAACTCCCTGGAAGCTGTATGGACCGGTACGTGGCTTGAATGCTCCGCCGCGTAGTACCTGACCGCCTGCTGCTTTGACAAGCCGCGCGATTTCGTCGATTTGTTCTGCCGATTCCACGGCACACGGACCGCCCATTACGACCAGCTCTCCGCCGCCAATTTTGACATCACCGATCTGAATCACTGTGTTTTCCGGATGGAATTCGCGGCTGGCCAGTTTGTAGGATTTGGACACTTTTTCTACTTTTTCTACACCTGGCAGCTGCTGCAGACGTTCTACCAGAGCCGGCTTGATGCTGCCGATCATGCCAACGACCGTATGATCCGGCGCATGGGCAATATGTGCCTGTACCCCCTCCTGCTCGATAACTTCAACAATGTGATTGAGCTGCTCGCGTGCAGCCTGTTTGGATACGATAGTAATCATATTTATTCTTCCTTTCTCGTTTGAAATAAATGATGGCCGGATAGCCTGAGCCGGTATACCAGTCAGCCGGACATTATGAGATCCGTCATGACCTGAATGATCTAAATTAAAGGAATAATGATCCTTCTGAAAATGAATATAATTATCCCAATAAGTGATACATAAAAGTATTGTTTGCGTATCATGATTGGATACATAATCGGCCGCATTGTGCAGTCTTTGCTTTGCTGTTTATGCAAGCCTTATTGGATAATTATCTAACTTTAACACTTGTTCGCTTTTAAGCTTTTTAGCTTTTAATCACTAAAGTAAATATACAAGAAACGGTATCTGATGTCAAGCCGTTAAATCCTTCTACCCAGTGTAAGCGTCTTGTTATATAATGCAAAAACTTATACGTATTATCTAAACATAATGCAGCTTTAAATGAAAGAAAAGTGCCTGTTCTTTTGCAGAACAGACACTTCTTTTTTACAATTTGATGAACCAAATTACAAATAGATCAGGAATGACGAACAGGTTGATTAGTCGTTCTGCCTTTTTTCTCACGAACTGGTGGAAGCAGACGATTCGGATTCACTGTACGTGTAATCTCCCAGGTCGATGGATCATTGTTATCATACTGTTCAAGATAGCTGATGACTTCTTTGGTAATCGGCGTCGGTGTGGATGCTCCGGCTGTTACCGCTACACGGGATTTGCCTTTGAGCCATTCCAGATTTAGTTCGGTAATATCGGAGATCCGGTATGCTGTTACACCCGCAATCTGCTCCGACACCTGAGCCAGACGGTTGGAGTTATTGCTGCGCGGGTCGCCGACTACAATAACCAGCTCTGCTTGTCCAGCTTGCTCGGCTACTGCTTCCTGGCGAACCTGGGTAGCGAGACAAATCTCGTTATGCACTTCGGCTCCCGGGAATTTCTCCAGCAGTTTCTTCATAATAATACGAATATCCCACTGACTCATCGTAGTCTGATTGGTAATCAAAATACGCTCACCGGAAATATTCAGCTGTTCGATTTCTTCTTCCTTTTCGATCAGGAATACATGATCGGGTGCTACACCAATCGCACCTTCCGGCTCGGGATGGCCTTTTTTGCCGATATAGATCACCTGATAGCCTTCAGCTGTTTTGTCACGAATCAGGTCATGGGTACGCGTAACGTCCGGACAGGTCGCATCGACTGTCGTCAAGCCTTTCTCGCGTGCCAGACGGCGTACTTCCGGAGATACACCATGAGCAGTAAATATAACGGTACCGCTCTCCACCTGCTCCAGAATGTCTACACGATTCGGTCCATCCAGTGTAATAATACCCTGGTCTTCAAATGCTTTGGTCACATGACTGTTGTGTACAATCATGCCCAGTATATAAATCGGTCGCGGCAGATCAAGATTCTGCGCAGCCTGCTGTGCAATCACCATAGCGTCAACGACACCGTAACAGTATCCGCGTGGCGCAATTTTCACAATTTCCATATGGGCTTAACACCTGCTTTCTGGGGTTTGCTTAAGCGAAGCAATACTACCATTATACCTCATAACAAGGTCTACAGGAAAGGCAAAGCGCTTGGTAAAAGCCCCTTCCCTGTGACCGGGCCCAACGTTTAGTCCAGCTTTTCCGATTTGTCGGTTTTATCCGATTTGGATGGTTTGCGTCTAAAGTCCTTGATAAATGGTTTCTTTTCTTCCTTGATCATTTCCGGAATTTCCATTGCTTCTTCCGGCTTTGGCACAGAAGCAGCGCTCTGTGATTCTACAGGAACAGCAGCAAGCGGGAGCCAGATTACAAATGTAGTTCCTTTGCCTTTGGCTGTAATGACTTCGACAGAACCTTCATGCTCATCAATAATCCACTTGGCGATCGATAATCCCAGTCCGGTTCCCGGTGTAACACCACGCGATTCATCTGCCCGGTAGAACCGTTCAAAAATATGCGGCACTTCTTCCTGATCCATTCCGATGCCAGAGTCGGTAATCCGAATACCAATCTGATCTTCGTATAACACAGTATCCAGGGACACGATGCCTTCAGGTGTGTATTTAAACGCATTTTCAATAAAGATAAACAGCATCTGCTGCAAATAATCTTTGTTACCATAAATAAAATATTCCTGCAGACTGGATGTATCGGCAGGCTGCCAGTCCGCCCGGTGAGGAATAAACTGTGCACGCCGCACTACTTCTTCTACGAGTTCAGCTGCAGGCAGGCTTTCCTTGACGATCGTCTGTCCGGCATCGGCCCGGGCAAGCGACAGCATATCATTGATCAGCCGGCTCATCCGCTTGGATTCATCCGCAATATCATTGATCGCTTCCATCGACAGCTGCTTGAGGCTCTCTTCATCCAGATGAGGGGCTTCATGCGGCTTTTTATTCCATGCTTTTTGCAATAAATCCACGTTGCCACGAATCGTAGTCAGTGGTGTACGCAGCTCATGGGAGGCGTCCGATACGAATCTGCGCTGCGCCGTGTAGGCTTCTGCCAGATCCCGGTAAAAGGTTTCTGTCCGGCTAAGCATGCCATTGACTGTACTGATCAGCTGGCCGATCTCGTCATTGGGACCATCATAATCGATGCGAACGCTCAGATCCCTGCCATTTTGAATCTGATTGGCAGCTTTGATTACTTTGCCAATCGGTGCCATCGATTTGCGCGCCAGGAACAGACCCAGTGTAAAAGCTATAAACAGCGTCGCGAGAGAGCCGACAATGAGTGTGACGCGCAAATCATCAAATAGCTGATGGGCATCTGTCATATCGGCAGCGATAATAAGCACACCCAGCAGCTGGGCACTGCCGTCATCACCGACAGCACCGGGTATACCGGCATAGGCGACCAGATAGGAGCGTCCATTATAATCAATCTGTCTCAGATCATCCGGAATCTTGTTGGCCGCTGGTATCTCCAGAAATCCACCGTTATAGGAAATATCCTTGCTGCTGTCTGTATAATTTCCGAGTTTAATCCGGAAACCGGACTCCAGCAGACGATTATAATCCTTTCGTGAAGGCGCCATATCTACATGCCCTTCACTATCCGGCATACTGACCGCTACCTGGATACGGCTGATCTGATCATTTAGTCGGTTGCGCAGTTCCTGATACGTATTGAAATAAACAAAAGTATATATAGCAACACTGAACAGCATCAATGTCACCGCTAATATGCCGGAGTACCATACTGTCAGTCGTAAGCGTATTGACATACTGTTAGTCCTTTCTTCAGCTGTTGCTTCTCAGAATATAACCGGCACCCCGAATGGTCTGAATCAGACGCTTGCCGCCGTACTCTTCCGTTTTCTGGCGCAGCATGGCAATATAGACTTCCAGCACATTGGACTCGCCGCTGTAGTCATAGCCCCATATTTTATCCATAATCAGATCACGCGATAATACACGCTTCGGATTCTGCATAAACAGATGCAGCAGTTCAAACTCCTTGGCAGTCAGTTCCAGCCGCTGCCCATCACGCATCACTTCGCGTGCATCCGGATCAAGACTCAGATCTTCGTACGTCAAACGGCTGTTGCCGGAATTATTGGTATCTGGTTTGCGGCGCAGCAGTGCGCGTACCCGTGCGAGCAATTCTTCCAGCGCAAATGGTTTGACCAGATAATCATCGGCTCCGGCATCCAGACCTTTGACCCGATTCTCTACTTCATCCTTGGCTGTCAGCATTAGAATAGGCACCGAACTGCCGGCTTCCCGGACACGGCGGCATACTTCGAATCCATCTACTTGCGGCATCATCACGTCCAGTACCATCAGTGCCGGATCATTTTCCAGCATTTTATTTAATCCCTCGGCACCATTGGATGCCGTCAGTACTTCATAGCCTTCAAAAGCCAGGCCCCGGCGGAGCATGGAAATAATTTTCTCGTCGTCGTCAATAATTAGAATAGTCGGTCTCATGGCTTGTTCTCCTTCGGACAGGTTATGAAGTGCAGCAGCATATCCTGTGTGATTAGATAGTTAGTTCTATTGTATCAATGAATAGATAAATACACTATAGCCGCACAAAAGGCGGAAAGGAATATCCCTTCCGCCTCCAATTTATATTTATCGGATATCGTTATAGATCCGAGTAAAGAATCATATCAAACATATCATATAGTTTTACGTCCGTATCCGTCTGATGAACACAGCGGAGTTATTTATTGTCCGCTGCCAGAGCCGGAATTGTTCATGGTATTCTCGTAGTTATTGCGGTCGCCAATTTTCACTTTAACCTGGGACGATTTACCGTCGCGAATAATATTCAATGTCACGGTATCGCCTACAGCCAGCTTCTGAATAGCTGCAATCAGATCCTGACTGTTGGAATAATTGGTACCATTGATGCCGGTAATAACATCATAAGAGCGCAGATCCGCCTGGTAGGCAGGAGATCTGTACAGCACTTCGGTTACCACGGAACCACTGGTTGTATCGATACCCAGCTGCTGGGAAATCTCCGGAGTCAGTGTCATCAGCGAAGCACCGATAAATGGAACCGGGGTAGCCGGAATTTCTTTGCCATTTTTCAGTTTGTCGACAACCTGAGACACTACATTTGATGGAATCGCAAAACCGATACCCTGCGCGCCTTCACTTACCGCGGTATTGATACCGATCACCTGACCGTTCATATTGAGCAGTGGTCCACCGGAGTTACCAGGGTTAATAGACGCGTCTGTTTGCAGCAGATGCTGGTAGTTTGTCGACTGACCATTGGAAGCATCCGATGCCGTGATTTCACGTTCTCTTGCACTCAGCACACCTGCAGTAACAGTATGGTCGAATCCTTGCGGGTTACCAATAGCTACTACCCAGCTGCCGATTGTCATATCGTCCGAATTGCCAAGAGAGATATACGGGAAATCGGTCTCGCCTTCGGTTGGCTCGATTTTCAGCACAGCCAGATCGAGATCATCACTTTTACCCATCAGTTTGGCTTCATAAGGAGTTTTGTTATTTTCCAGCGTGACTTGGATGACATCTGCTTCGCCAACAACGTGAGCATTGGTCAGGATATAACCGGATTTGTCGAAAATAAAGCCAGATCCAATACCCAGTGGTGTAAGCGAACCGGAAGATCCGTTGCCGCTGCCGCCGTTTCCACTGCCCCCGGAGCCGCCGCCATTACCGCCGCGACCGTCACCCTGGTCACCAAAGAAGAAACGGAACATAGGATCGCTGTACGGATTGCTGCCGTTACCACTGCTGCTTGAGCGTGAATTGGAGTAGGTCTCGATTTTGACAACAGCCGGGCTCGCTTTTTTGGCGACGTCGGCGACATCGGCAGAACCTGCCGGAAGAGCTGCCTGTGTAATACCGCTGCTTGGTGGGGTAGTTGCTGTAGTTGTAGTGGAGCTGCTGCTCGCTGCCGGTGCATCCGGAGTAAACAGATTGGCACGATCCGCTCCATACATTCCTGCAGTCATGACGATCATCCCTGCCAGTACGGAAGCGACTACCGTTTTAACAGGACTTTTAGGTTTGCTGTATTGAAATTGGGCTGGCTTGCGATTGCCGGCATCTCCGCCATTACCGTTGTAGCCATTGCCATTATAGTTATTGTGGATATTATTGAGTGGATCCGGATTGCTGCCCGGAGCGGAGCTGTAGACGGGCCGTACCGGCTGAGGAGGAGTAACCTCTACATCTCTTGCTTCCGGGGCTGCATCCAGTTGAACTTCTGCCGGTTGTTCTTTGTCTTTGTTAAACGATTGGAAAGGGCCGTAGGAATAATAGTGTGATTGTCCATTGTCGGTTCCCGCTTCGTTGGAGTTGGTTGTATTATGGTTTTGGCCGTTAAGCTCGGAGCCGTTATTCATTTCATTTCTGTTCTTGTCTTCCATGAAGATACCTCCCAAATTCCCATGATATGAATGCCGTGTGTGTGTCTTGCTTGGTACATTCTTATATTCGCTTATTAACCTTAATTGCACATTAAAAACAATTAAAAAGATAATAAATCCAAGGTCAATAATTAAAATTTCATGGGAAAGAGAAGATATCATGGATTTGCTACATCAGATGCCTTTATGCTCCATAATGCAGGCGCAAGCTCAATATTGAGTAACCCAGCCTTTGCGATGAGCAAAGATCGCCAGCTGGGTACGATCTTCCAGTTCGCATTTCATCAGCAGATTGCTGACATGTGTTTTGACGGTTTTGATACTAATATGTAATTCCTCTGCAATTTCCTTGTTGCTGAGTCCTTCTGCGATCAGCATAAGTACTTCCCGTTCACGGCCGGTCAGATCGGAGGATTCCTCCTGCGCCGAACTGCGCTGACGGATACCACGGGTAAGTGCCTGAGAGATATCTCCTGTCATCACTGGCATTCCCCGGCTGGCTCCCTGAAGAGCATAGATCAGTTCTTCGGCAGAAACGGTTTTCAGAATATAGCTGACGGCTCCTGCTTCAATCGCCTCTACGACCATATCATCTTCCAAAAAGCTGGTCAGAATCACGATTTTGAGATGAGGATAGTCTTTGAGGATGCAGCGCGTCGCTTCTACACCATTCATGATCGGCATCATCATATCCATCAGGATCAGATCAGGCATATCATCCGTATCCATTTGATCCAGCAAATCAATAACTTGCTGTCCATGCGCTGCTTCAGCGATCACTTCAAATTGCTCTTCCAGCATCAGATATGTTTTGAGACCCATCCGTACCATATCATGATCGTCAGCCAACAATATTTTGATCTTGTTCATGCTTGCTCACTCCCCCTGAATTATGTTCAAACTTGGGAATATGGATACGAATAGTTGTCCCTGCTCCAGGCGTACTGATCACCTCGGCCTGTCCGCCCAGCTTCTCGGCACGCTCCGACATAATCGTTAGCCCGTAAGAACCCTGCTTGTGAATACCCAGATCGAATCCTTTGCCATCGTCACTGATATGAAGAGCAATATGATGAGGCTCTTCCTGCAGGGACAGACTGACAATCGTTGCATCCGCATGTTTGACTATATTGGCCAGCGCCTCCTGAATAATAAGAAAAAGCTGACGCTCTTTGGCCTCAGTCAATTCTCCATGTAGCTCTACATCCTGCATTCCCTTGAGTCCGTTATGACGACAGTAATCGGGAAACCAGCTGTCCAGCGCTTCGGGCAGCGAACGCCCTTCCAGTTCCATTGGACGCAGTTGGGTAATCAGTGCACGCATTTGTTTTTGTGCCAGCTGGGACATCTGAATCAGCTGATCCATCACAGCACGTGCCTGCTGTTCATTGCGCTCCAGCACTTTGGGCAGGGAAGACGCGGACATATGAATAGCAAACAGCTGCTGGCTGACCGAATCATGCAGGTCACGCGCCATCCGCCGTCTTTCTTCCAGTACTGCTGTCTCGGTCTCACGGGTGCGTTCCATAACATCCTGCTCGCCCAGCTGCTGCAAAATATGCATTTTGCGTTCAACCGTACTCATCATTTCATTGAATTCCTGATGCACCCGGTTAAATGATTCATCTTCGGTCGGCGCCATACGGGTATTGAAATTGCCTTTGGCGACCTGGGTCATTTTGAGGTACATATAATCAATACGCCGCTGCACCCGCTGACCGGCCACATAGCCGGCGACCAGCGAGATAACGATCAATCCGCCAAAATAGTAAAAAGGATACTGCATATTGGCACCCTGATTAAGGGTCAGATAAATCATACTCGTCATCAGGATCCCAAACATTCCGAAAAATCCGATCAGTTCCCACTTCAGGTTTTTAAACCATTTTGTGCCCATCGTTTATCATCCCACCCGACTGATAGCAATATCTCCGATAAATACGCTGACTGTAATCTCTACGCGCTTACCGACCGAATCAAAATCCGCTGTTTCACTATTAATATGACCCATGAATCCTTCTTTGGTATCGCTGAGAATATTCATATCTCCGATAAAAGAATTGCCTTCTGCTTTGAAAGCTACATCCACACCGCTTGGAATAAATACTTTGACATCGCCGATAAAAGCGGAGATTGTAATTGGCGTGATTCCATAGGAAATCTGCGCACGCGTCAGATCCAGCATCGTATCCCCGATAAAGTGGGAAATATTCAGCGGTTTGAGCTCGAAATATTCTTTGCCGATATGCACATCGCCGATAAATCCGGAGCGCTGCTCTGCATGACGATATGCTGAGCCATAGCCTCTGCCCTTATAATACTGCTTCCACTGCTCCCGGTGCCACTGCTTATTTTGGCATCCTCCATTTTTTTGCTGTCTGATATGCTCTTTGAGCTGTCGTTTGAACTGCTGCTTATCCTGCTTCCAATTGCCTGAAGATGGATAGTCATAATATGGATGACGTGGAGGTGTATGTGGGGCATGGGGCTCTTTCTCCTGAAATGCCGGATCATTCCGGTATGCCTGTTCGGACGGCTCTTGATATGGCTGCCCAAATTCCTGACCTATCTTCGGTTCCGGTGGTGTCTGTTGGCCAAGCTTTTCATTGAACAGATCATCCAGTGCAGACGGTACAGGAGGTGGCGGCGGAGCATCATAGGTGGGTGGCTCGGGTGCTTCAGGTGTATGATCCATCCCCTGACGCCGGCGGCGTCTTTCCTTTTTGCCAAACAATATGTTCACACCGGCAACTACCAGTATTACCGGCAGCAGCAGACGAATCATATCGCCGATAGAATAATCAAACCATCCTAGATTGCGTCCCAGAAAATAGCCGCCCAAAATGGTCATAATCCAGCCGCCAATATCCTTTTTGCATTTGAACAAAAGTTCATTCAGACCCATCTCCAGCAGAATCAATGGCCATAGCAGGAACAGTACATCACTGATTCCCCACTCGATCATATTCATCCGGTTGAGGAGGAATACCATGCCAACCCCGATCAGGGACAATCCCCAGAAGGTTTTGCGAAACATATATCTGTTCATATCCGTTCCTCGCTTTCCTCTATTTCAGCTTCCTTTATGCTCTTATAGGTAGTGTACTGTCTAATCTACTTTCATCATAGCGGCATCAGGATGAAACTGTCCTCGGTCTAGAGACCGAGGCGCTAACCGGAGCTTCAAAATAACCTATAGTCGCAAGTAAGACTGTTGCTGTTGCTGTTGCTGTTGCTGTTGCTGTTGCTGTTGCTGTTGCTTGTCTATGTCTATGTCTATGTCTATGTCTATGTCTATGTCTATGTCTATGTCTATGTCTAAAGGAATGGTATATCTACATGGGTACAGGTAATACACGCAAAATACAGAAAAACCCCAATCTCCTATAACAGGGATCGGGGTTGAGTACATCATATATTGACTGTGACAGCAGCTGTTGAGTTGCTGCACACAGCTACTACTAAACAATCATACTGTGTATTTATTAGAAAATAGTGCGGTCAGCAATTTGCTGGCTTAGCAGCTTGGCTGCTTCTTCCAATGGCATGGTGCCGATATCGCCTTCACCGCGTTTGCGAACCGAGACACTGTTCGCGTTCATCTCATTTTCACCGATAACGAACATATAAGGGATTTTCTCCAGCTGGGCTTCGCGAATCTTGTAACCCAGCTTCTCGTTGCGCAGATCGGATTCAACGGTAACACCGCTCAGACGCAGCTGATCTTCAACTTTACGTGCATAATCATCAAAAGCAGTCGATACCGGGATCACTTTGGCCTGTACCGGGGACAGCCACAATGGCAATGCACCGATAAAGTTCTCCAGCAGGAAGGCAGTAAAGCGCTCCATTGTACTGATTACGCCGCGGTGGATAACGACCGGACGATGTTTTTGTCCATCATCACCGATATATTCCAGCTCAAAGCGCTCTGGCAGCAGGAAGTCCAGCTGTACAGTAGACAGTGTCTCTTCTTTACCTAATGCTGTACGAATCTGTACATCCAGCTTCGGACCATAGAATGCTGCTTCGCCTTCGGCTTCGAAGAATGGCAGATCTAGTTCTTCTACAACTTCACGCAGCATACGTTGGGACATTTCCCACATTTCGTCATTCGGGAAATATTTCTCGGTATCCTGTGGATCGCGGTAAGACAGACGGAAGCGGTATTCTTCGATACCAAAGTCTTTGTATACCTGCTGGATCAGCTGGATAACACGTGCAAACTCGTCTTTGATCTGATCCGGACGTACGAACAGATGCGCATCATTCAGTGTCATCGCACGTACGCGATGCAGACCTGTCAGTGCACCGGACATTTCATAACGGTGCATCATGCCCAGCTCGGCGATACGGATCGGCAGATCGCGGTAGCTGCGCAGATCGCTCTTGTATACCATCATATGGTGCGGACAGTTCATCGGACGCAGTACCAATTCTTCATTGTCCATGGACATAACCGGGAACATATCTTCCTGGTAGTGCTCCCAGTGACCGGATGTTTTGTATAGCTCGACATTACCCAATACCGGTGTATAGACGTGGCTGTAGCCCAGCTTTTCTTCCAGATCGACGATATAGCGCTCCAGTGTACGACGTAGCTTGGCACCATTTGGCAGCCAGATTGGCAGTCCCTGTCCTACCAGAGAAGAGAATGTGAACATTTCCAGCTCTTTACCCAGCTTGCGGTGATCACGCTTTTTCGCCTCTTCCAGGAAATGAAGATGCTGTTCCAGTTCCGGCTTTTTGTTAAATGCTGTTCCGTAGATACGCTGCAGCATTTTGTTTTTGCTGTCGCCGCGCCAGTAAGCACCGGCTACACTCAGCAGTTTGAAGACTTTGAGTTTACCTGTCGACGGTACGTGAGGACCACGGCACAGATCGAAGAATTCACCCTGATCATAGATGGTAATGATGCTGTCTTCCGGCAGTGCTTCGATCAATTCAATTTTATATGGATCTTCCAACTCGCCAAAGATTTTCAGTGCTTCTGCGCGGCTTACTTCGCGGCGTGTAATCGGCAGGTTTTCGTTAACGATACGTTCCATTTCCTTTTCGATCTTTTGCAGATCTTCCGGATTGATCGGATGCTCCAGATCCATATCATAATAGAAGCCATCTTCGATAACCGGACCTACACCCAGCTTGACTTCCTTGGCACCAAACAGACGCTTAACCGCCTGTGCAGTCAAATGCGCAGTACTATGACGAATGACTTCCAGTCCGTCTGCGCTGTCAGCTGTAACAATCTCGACCAATGCACCGTTATGCAGTGGAGTGTTCAGGTCTACAACAATACCATCGAGTTTGCCTGCTACTGCGTTTTTGAACAGGCTTTTGCTGATAGAAGATGCGACATCTCCGATATTGTTTCCTTCTTCATACTGACGGACCGAGCCGTCGGGCAATTTAATTTCAATAGCCATGGTAAATGTCCTCCTTGTGAAAGTTACTTTTTGAATTCATTAAAACAACAAAAAACGCCCGTCCCGGTAAAGGGACGAGCGTTGTAGTATATATGCCCGTGGTTCCACCCTGATTTGATTCTGATAACAGCTCCGTATGCATCTGAACAACTCCGGTTCCTTATCAAATATAAAAAGGAAACAGGAGGAACAATGCAGCCACTGCTGTACCGAATCCTTCATTGCATCGGGTAACGGTGATGAACCGATGGAGCTTACTGCCGACTCTATGTAGCATGGATTGCCGGGTTCAACATCATAGCTCGGAAGTGGTAAGATCATGGCTGTCACGGGAGGAAATTGCAGCGAATAGATTTCCCTCTCTCTTAACCGGACGGTTCCAAGTCTCGTGTCTTCGTCATTGCTCATATATTCATTTAATGACTTGTGCTTCAACCATTATAAAAGTGTCCGTAATCAGCGTCAAGCATTCTATACGAATTGCTTTTTGACCCAGCTATCCCTATACTCCGATTCGGAGAGATTATGCTCTCTAATCCTCGAAAATGATCTGCTTGATAACCGTATTCTCCAAGCTGTGGATAGTAAATATATCATTTTCCATAATACCGTAGGAATGAGGATAATCTCCTTTTGGTAAAGCTATAGAGCCGGGATTCAGCAAATAGATACCCTCCTGCTGCACAGCAACAGGAATATGCGTATGCCCCTGGATAAAAATATCGCCCGGCTGGAGCGGCGGAAGATGCTCCATGCTGTACCCATGTCCATGAGTAACATGAATTTTGCGGGATTCATGATACAGAACGGCATAATCGCCCATCATTGGAAATTCCAGCAGCATCTGATCGACTTCAGCATCACAATTGCCCCGAACAGCGATAATTCGGTTTTTATAGCGGTTGAGTATATTGGCTACTTCTGCAGGATTATAATCATCAGGCAGCGGATTGCGGGGACCATGATACATATAGTCACCCAGCAGTATAATCTGATCCGGCTGCTCCTGCTCGACTTTTTCAATCGCACGGTTCAGCCAGTACAAAGAACCATGAATATCGGATATGAATAGCAATTTCATTATTATCCCCCCTTGGATTGACCCATCTGGAAAAAATGTACTGAACCCTGTTATAGGAAAAAGTAAACCCAGTGATAACGATAAGGTGGTTGATATTCCTGTCTTATTAAATGTAGCATATTATCATGAAATGGAATAAGGGAGTGATCACATTGACAATACATGCTATGAATAGGGAAACACCGTATTACGCTGTTATTTTTACAAGTACACGTACTGCCGGTGATCAGGGGTATGGACAGATGGCGGATCGGATGGAACAGCTCGGTTCGGCACAACCCGGCTTTCTCGGTATAGAAAGCTATCGCAACCTGGACGGAACAGGGGTAACCATCTCCTACTGGCGTGATCTCGATGCTATTCGACAGTGGAAAAGTAATGCGGCTCATCAAATTGCCCAGCAAAAAGGCCAGCAACAATGGTATGCAGAATATTCTGTCAAAGTATGCAAAGTTGAGCGCGAATATTCTTTTGAAATCTGAGCAACATAATAAAAAGCTCTGTCACCCGATTGCGGAGGACAGAGCTTTTTATTATGTTATATTTTTCTGCTAGCCATATTGCAGGAACTTCAAGCCATCCGATGATTAGTTCTGCATGATAAAGTCGCGCTGGATTTTGTAGCTCTCATCATCAAATACTTTGAGGATATTGTACTTGGTATCACGCTGTGCAGGAATCTTGCCAGCGGCGCGGATAATATCCAGAGTCTGCTCGATATTGACCTTGTGGGTAGTACCTGCAGCAGATACGACATTCTCTTCCATCATCGTACTACCGAAGTCATCACAACCATATTGCAGGGACATTTTGCCGACTTCCGGTCCCATCGTTACCCAAGAAGACTGGAAGTGCTTGATGTTATCCAGCACGATGCGGCTGATCGCTACATTTTTGAGGTACTGCTCCGGTGTTTGTTTCTCTGCTTTCATATTGGTGTTATCGGGCTGGAACGTCCAGGAGATAAACGCCAGGAAGCCTTCGGAATCGTAGCCATTCTGGATACATTCATCCTGGGCTTCACGAACACGCAGCAGATGCAGCGCACGCTCTTCCATCGACTCGCCGAATCCGATAACCATAGTTGCTGTCGTATTCATACCCACTTTGTGGGCGGTCTGCATAACGTCCATCCAGTCGCGCCATGAGCCTTTGAGACGGCTGATTTTACGGCGTGTGCGGTCATCCAGAATCTCGCCGCCACCGCCTGGCAGGGAATCGAGACCTGCTTCATGAATCGCACGAATCGTGTCTTCCATGGACATGCCGGACAACAGCTGCATTTTCATAATCTCCGCCGGGGAGAACGAGTGCATCGTAATGTTCGGGAAGTGCTGCTTGATTTTACGCAGAATATTCAGATAGTATTCAAAAGGCAATTCAGGGTTTACCCCGCCCTGCATCAGAATCTCTGTACCGCCTACATCTTCGGTTTCCTGAATCTTTTGCAGGATGACTTCGTCAGGCAGTACATAGCCTTCGGCAGAACCGGGACGACGGTAAAATGCGCAGAAACGGCAAAATACGTCGCATACATTGGTGTAGTTGACGTTGCGTCCGATAACGAAAGTGGTAATAGGGTCCGGATTTTTGCGGATCATCATCTGATTCGCGACATGGCCCATTTTTTCGATTTGATCGGATTCATATAGTGCAATAGTATCTTCCAGGTCCAGACGTCCACCTTGCAGGGCTTTTTCCAGGATACGATCTACTGTATTCATATTATAGCCTCCCTATAACCTATTTCAGGCATCAAGGTATGATGTCGAAAAGTAAATTGGATGTTGTGTAATTCATATTCCAGTAATGTCATATATCTGCCATATCTAAAAATTAAAATAATTTCAATAGCGACATGTATTATCGTAACATATTTCACATTTGAAAAACAGGCATGGAAATGACAGTACGGTGATTTTTTGCGATAAAATTACAATTTCCGCACAGCATTTTGGAAGTGTTCCGGTAACTTTTTCCATATCCTTTCCAGTGGAAATATGTCTCTACCCCAGCACTACAGAGCTGTCTCTGTTCATATAAAAAGGGAAACGCCTGCTATGATGAAAGGCGTCTCCCTATGATACGTATCCAATCGGTAATTCGATCATTTTATTTGTTATCTTGTTTGATTTATTGAATCATTTGGATAATCAAGCGAGCATACATGCTCTGCGCTGCGGCCAAAAGGAAACTTCGCCCTTACACCGTCATATCGCAGACTCCAGATTAATTGCCAAATTCACGAGGCGAGTTGCCTTGTCCATTGGACGCTATCGTACCGCCATCGACCGGCAGAATGACCCCTGTAATGTACTGTGCATCCGGACTTGCCAGGAACAGATAGGCAGGTGCTACATCTTCAGCGTCGGCGATCCGCTGCAGCGGCACACGGGATTTGAATTTCTCAACCAATTCCTGTCCGCCCTCTTCCATCATCGGCTTGGTCATCTCGGTAACGGTAAAGGCAGGTGCAATCGCATTGACGCGTATACCTTTTTCTCCGAGTTGCAATGCCAGTGACTGAACGAACAAACTGATCGCTCCTTTGGTGGCATTGTATGCCGGGTGCGGCCAGTCGCCTGCAAGGCCTGATACGGAAGAAGTCGCAATAATCGAACCTTTGGATTTTTCCAGATGAGGTACGACTGCACGTGCCAGATATACCTGGGAGTCTACGTTCGTTGTGCGCATATTTTCCCAGTCTTCATCAGTTAATTCTTCAATCGGACCTGCTACGGATACACCGGCGTTGCTGATCACCACATCCAGCTTGCCAAAACGATCTACGGTCTGCTGCACCAGCGCATCCACTTCAGTACGTTTGCGCACATCGGTAGGTACGATCAGATATCGATCATCGCTGTAGCCTTCCACAATTTCTTTCATCTTATCTTCACTGCGCGCAGCGAGTACCACATTGGCGCCATTTTTTAGAAAGGCAGTTGCTACAGCACGTCCAATCCCTGTGCTTGCACCTGTAATCAATACAATCGAGCCATCAAAAGGATATTTATTCTGTGTCATATGCCAGTCCCTCCAGATCTGTGTATATATTCGACGTTCTCACGTATGGTCATTACCCGCTGAAATGGAATATAAACGATGGTAACGTATACATGAAATTTGAACATTTAGTGAAGGGAAAATATACAGTTAGTGAGTGTTACAAAGAGAATATGCATATTCCAACAGAGATACACGGTATTGAATAGAAATATACAGTGCTAGATAGAGGTGACAAGTATTGGTATAAAGATACAAAGCATTGATATAGAGCTACAAAACATCGATATAAAGATACAAAACATTGGTATAGAGATACAAAGTATCAGTAACACTAAAAGTACTCCTGCCTTATAGCAAGAGTACTTTTTATCCGCATGTATTCATTTTGTATTTCATCATTTATATTTGTTCACTTGCATTCATTCCGTGTTTACTCGGCGATATTCAGTATTAATCTGGCATTCACAGTATTGATCCGGAATTCAATTCGAAGCAGATTTTGAAATATACGTTCTCCTCTATTAAGTAAGTTAGGATACAGATCGTATCAGCAGATGACTAAATAGTATATCCCTGAGCCTCTGTCTGCTTTATATCCAATCAGTCGATCCAGCGCTACCTTTTCTAACTGTCCAGCGCCTGCTCCAGATCGGCGATCAGATCTTCCACGTCTTCCAGGCCAACCGACAGACGCAGCAGTCCATCGGTAATTCCCCGCTCTGCCCGGACACCGGCACCCATCGCTGCATGGGACATGGTTGGCGGATAGGAAAGGATACTTTCTACTGCTCCCAGGCTTACGGCTACCAGTGGCAGCTGAACACGATCCAGTACCTGCTTGGCACGTTCACCGGAACCCACATCAAAAGAAATAACCGAGCCAAAGCCTGTCGACTGGTTGACATGAACTTCATGTCCGGGATGCTCCGGCAGACCCGGGTAATAGATGCGCTCGATATCACTGCGTCCGCGCAGCCATTCTGCCAATTTGGCTGTACTCTTTTCCGAATGGGTCATTCTCGCACCCAGTGTCTTCATCCCGCGCATGAGCAACCAGCAATCCTGCGGACCCAGCACGCTGCCAAAGCTATTTTGCAGCTGCTTGAGCTGCTTGCCCAGCTGTTCGGTACGCGTTACTGCCAGACCGGCGAGCACATCACTATGACCGCCGAGGAACTTGGTCGCACTGTGCAGTACTATATCTACGCCCAGCTCAATCGGCCGCTGATAATAAGGAGTCATAAATGTATTATCCAGCAGGGTCAGCAGATGATGCTCTCTCGCCCATTCGGTCACTGCATGAATATCGGTAATTTTCAGTGTCGGGTTGGAAGGCGTCTCCATATACACAGCACGCGTATTGGGACGAAGTGCTCCTTTGACCTGTTCCAGATTGGTCATATCGACAAAGGAAATCTCGATATTCATCCGGTTCAGAATCGTTGTCAGCAGACGATACGTACCGCCATATACATCTTCGGTGACAATGACATGCTCACCCGCCGATAACAGGAAAAAGGCTGTCGAGATCGCTGCCATCCCCGAAGCAAAAGCAAATCCATTCGTTCCACCTTCCAGCAGGGCAATATAATCTTCCAGCGCCTGACGCGTCGGATTGCCGGAGCGGCTGTAATCATGCAGCGGCGGATTCAATATATCTTCCTGATGAAAAGTCGATGCCTGGTAAATCGGCACACTGGAAGCTCCGGTCGCCCGGTCAATCTCGCCGCCAAAATGGATCAATTTGGTATCGAATCCACGAGTCTGCTGGGATACCGGAACAGCCGTCTGTCGGCCAGAAGAGTGGTAGCGATTATCGTTATGCTCCTGATTCCCGCTCATCTGCTCACGCCCCTTCCACTTCGAGACGTGCAGCTTCCAGCGCTTGATCCAGATCGGCGATCAGATCATCCACATGCTCAATCCCCACCGAGAAACGCAGCAGACGATCATCTACACCAATCGCATCACGAATTTCCAGTGGAATATCAGCATGTGTCTGAATCGCCGGATACGTCATTAGCGACTCCACCCCACCCAGACTCTCGGCAAACGCGATCAGCTTGATATGACGCAGCAGCGGCTCTACATAACGTGCATCGGTGACTTTAAAAGAGAAAATGCCGGTATTACCGCTTGATTGACGATTCTGCACTTCATGACCCGGATGATCCGGCAGTGCAGGGTAATAAACCTGGGCGATCTGCGGATGCTGCTGCAGATGAGTCGCTATCGCTGTCGCATTATACTCATGACGCTCCATACGCAGAGCCAGTGTCTTCATGCCGCGCATCAGCTGGTAGGAATCGGTTGGTGACAGCACGGCACCGATTGAGTTATGCAGAAAAGCCATTTCTTCGGATAATTCCTTGCCTTTGGTAATAATCAGGCCTGCCAGCACATCATTGTGTCCGCCGAGATATTTGGTCGCACTATGAATGACGATATCTGCTCCCAGCTCGATCGGACGCTGGAAAAATGGGGACAGCAGCGTATTATCCACTACGGTCAGCAGATTGTGTTGCTTGGCCCAGCCTGTTACTGCCGCTATATCGGTAATCATCATGAGCGGATTGGTCGGTGTCTCGATAAATACCGCACGGGTATTGTCCTGGCGAATCTGCTCCATCGCTTCCAGATCATTCGTATCGATGTATGAAGCGGTAATGCCAAACTTGGACAAAATCCGCTCCAACAGACGGTACGTTCCTCCATACAAATCCAGGGACACGATCAGATGATCGCCCTGTCCAAACAGAGAGAAAATAGTCTGCAGCGCAGCCATACCGGAGCTACAGGCAAATCCGGCATCACCGGATTCCAGCTCGGCGGCTGCCTGCTCCAGCACGGCTCTTGTCGGATTGGTCGTACGGATATAGTCAAAGCCTGTGCTCTTGCCCAGTGCCGGATGACGGAAAGCGGTAGATTGATAGATCGGAAAGTTAATCGCTCCGGTTACCGGTTCCTGCACAGAGCCGATCTGTGCCAGCCGGCTTTCAATATTAAGGGATTCGTTTTTTGCGTTGTGTTCCGTCATTCGTAATTTCCTCCTCTAGGATCTATGAGCTGTAGGTTGATGATCTGGATGATCAATGTTGCGCCAGATACAGTACTATACTGCTGGGCACAGTGTTATGATAATTTGCCAGTTTGGTGGTACCTATCGTACGTTTTTCATTTCCAATCTGGTAAAAGCTCGCATCTAAATGGAATACTGCCCCACTTCGGATTTCTCATTGCCCAAATCGTATGGCGTCTCCTGATACACATAATAATTGAGCCAATTGGCAAACAGCAGGTTTGCATGGGCGCGCCATGTAGATGGCGGGGTACGGGTCGGGTCGTCATTGGGATAATAATTTTTGGGAACAGCAATATCCATGCCCCGGGCAATATCGCGGTCATATTCCCATTTCAGGGATAGCGGGTCATATTCGGAATGACCGGTGACGAAGATCTGCTTACCATCCCGGGTCGCTACGATGTATACACCAGCTTCTTCGGATTCAGACAGAATCTCCAGTTCTTCCACTTTGGCGATATCTTCGTGCCGGACTTCGGTATGGCGCGAATGCGGTGCATAATACAATTCGTCGAAGCCGCGCAGCAGTTTGACATTGGTTTTGTTGAGCGTATGCGGGAAAACACCAAAACATTTCTCCGGCAGATCGACTTTGGGAATGCCGAAATGATGGTACAGACCTGCCTGCGAGGCCCAACAAATATGCATGGTCGACGTAACATTTGTTTTGCTCCAGTTAAAAATCTCCTGGATCTCTTCCCAGTAGTTCACATCTTCAAAGTCCAATGTCTCTACCGGTGCACCGGTTACGATCAGACCGTCAAAGCGCAGATGACGCACTTCCTGGAACGTTTTGTAAAAGGTGTTCAGGTACTCGGCAGAAGTATTTTTGGAAGTATGCGATTCGGTATGCAGCAGATAAATGTCTACCTGCAGCGGACTGTTCCCGAGCAGACGCAGTAGCTGGGTCTCGGTTGTTTCTTTGGTAGGCATCAGATTAAGTAGTGCTATTTTGAGAGGACGAATGTCCTGATGATACGCATGGGATTCGTCCATAACGAAAATGTTTTCTCCGGCCAGTACTTCTTTGGCAGGCAGGCTATCCGGGATTTTGATCGGCATGTGAATTCACTCCTTGGGGTATATGAAAGTTATGTGGATATGGATGTGCATGCAGGATGGAGAAAACAGCGCTATATATACAAAAAAGACCTTTCTCTGTTTTGCACACTGAGAAAGGTCATATCCGCGGAGTCCACGTCTATAAGCGCCTCTCTCATCTGTCAGCAGATACCAGATACTTCATCGTAGGATGTACCTGTATCTCTGCTAGAATTAGCACCGTACGGTATATGACCGCCGGTTGCCGGGCTTCATAGGGCTAGTCCCTCCACCTGCTCTTGATAAGATTCGCTTTATTCAATTATTGGTATAAGTATAAGATGGTTGCTGCATATAAACTGCTTTTTATGAAAAGCCAGCTGCGCTTAGTATGACAAGCGCTGAATTACTTATATCATAATTTATACTAATTCTGTATCTATCGTCAAGGGTAAGTTGGGCCGATAAATAAGTTATCAGGCACGATTGTTTTTAAAGCTTGAAAGCCTGCTGTCCCCACGGTATACTTAACAAGTATTTGACGTATTTTCATGTTTTTCATAAAAGTAATTGAATCCAAAGAGGTGAATTTCAAGATGGAAGGCGACCCGAGGCCCAGCTGGCAGTACAGGAAGTCACAACTGCAGGAAATGAACGACAATACGATACCAGAGGAGCGCGCCATGTTTGAAAAGGTACTTTTTTCATATAAAGCGAAGCTTTAAATAAGTATGTATGATTGCCGTGTATTTTCCTGCTCACTTTAACCAAAAAAGGAGTAGAGGAATATGAAAATTCGGCACGTGAATGCTGGTAACTTTACACTCATTGAAGATATTAATGAAGCGCTGGTGGCTCCTGAAGAGGGATTTTACTGGATTGACGCTGGTCTTGATGACCTGATCCTGCTTCAACCGCTGTTTATGCTGCATGATCTGGCAGTTGAGGATATGATGGGCGATGAAGAGCAGCGTCCAAAAATTGAAATCTACGAGAGCCATTACTTTATCGTGGTTAACAGTATTCGTTTTGACGATGAAGAAATTTTCCTGCGCGCACTGAATATTTTCCTGGGACGTCATTTTATCATCACAGTGACCCGTCAGAAAATCAGTGAACTACGGACGCTCAAGCCGATTCTGTGGGAAGAGGAAGTGAGCCGTCCCGACAAATTCATGTACCTGCTCGTCGATCTGGTAGTGGATAACTACTTTACAGTTGGTGACCGGATCGAAGACCAGATTGAACGTCTGGAAGAAAATATCCTGATGAATACCAAAAAGTCGCATCTGAACGAGATTATCGGTCTGCGCGGCGAGATTCTATGGCTCAAGCGTGTACTCGGTCCACAGCGTGAAGTCATCAATACACTGAACAAAAAAGATCTGCGTCTGATCGATGACCAGCTCCAAAAATACTTCAGTGACGTGTACGAGAATGCGGTCAAAGTCTCCGAGATGTTTGATACGTTCCGCGATCTGATGGGTAACTTACGTGAAGCCTACCAGTCCAGTATCGCTAATCGTGCGAATGAAATTATGCGTGTATTTACAGCGATTACGACCATATTCATGCCGCTGACCGTTATTACCGGTATCTACGGAATGAACTTTGAATACATGCCGGAACTCAAATGGCATTTCGGTTATCCAATGGTGATCGGCATTATGATTATTCTCGGTCTGACGATGTTCTTCACTTTCCGCAAAAAAGACTGGATCTGAAATGAATAAAGCTGTCCTGCCCTGCTTGTTAACAGGGAAAGGACAGCTTTTTTTGTGTCTTGCGATATTTTGCATTTCACAGTTGATCAGATCCAGCTAGATCATCTGTTCAATACATTTTCATAGTTATTCAGATTGAACGGTATATCCTGAATTCGATCAGTGTGTAGTCGTTCTGCCGTTAATTTGGTCAGACACCGTTGATCAAGGAATTTCCATCCATCTTTTCATGGTCTCTGCGTTCAGGTGAGTCAGGCTGGCAACGGTAAAGTGCGCATGATCGACAACGTGCTGGATATTGACACCAATTGTCTTCATACCGACTTCACGCACAGAACGCAGGCAATCTGCCGAATCCTCGATTACCATACAGTGATACGGATGTACATTCACGGATTCTGCCGCAAGGACGAACACTTCTGGATCGGGCTTTGGATGTTCGATATCCTGCGCCTGAATAATTGATGCAAAATAGTCAATAATGCCGAGACGTTCCATGATCTCTTTGGCATCCGGACGGTCTGTCGCGAGCAGTACCGTTACATCCTGCTCTTTGAGCTGCTGCAGCAGTTCGATAGAACCCGGCATCAGATATTCACGATATATATATTCGTGAGACAATGGGTTACTGAGTATCGTAGGGTCCCATTCCGCTGATGGCTGAGTATCCATTACCGTGTCTTCTCCATCATTGCCCTGAGCGGCTGAAGATTCCTGAGCAGGCTCTGACTGGGCAGGAGATGTGTTGTCCTTGGATGTATTCTTTTGTGCATCCGACGATACTTTTTCATCGCCTGCCGAAGTACCTGCGGCTTCGGTACCTGTACTGCTGTCCGCTTCACCATCTACAACAGAAGAAGCTGGCGGTTCTGTTACGGAATGATCGGGCTTGCCGTTTCCTTCGGACGAAGGACTTCCCGCGCTGCCCAGCACTCCATTTTCATCCATTTCTACGGTAGGCGGCTCTTCAGGCACATAGTTGAGCGGCAGTTGTGCAGGTGTACCACCAAAGTAAATATCCTGCTTCTCCGGTAGCGGCATCAATACACCTTCCAGACCGAAAATTACAGCCTGCAATGCACGATTTTTCATAATCAATGGCTGGGTCAGAGCCACGAGCCGTTCATGTCCGTAATGTGCTACGATCAATGGTTCACCGCGTACCAGTCGATACGTAGTCAGATTGTCCTCAATTGTAATCTCCAGCAGACGCTTCTGGAATTGTACGCGGAAACTGTAACGTGTCCAGCCTGGCGGCAGCTTCGGTTCGAAATGAAGCTTGCCTGCATTTTGACGCATCCCGGCAAATCCGCCCACGATCGTCAGCCAGCTGCCTGCCATGGAAGCGGCATGAATACCGTCTTTGACATTGTTATGGAAATCATCCAGATCCATCCGTGCCGATTGAATAAAGAAATCATATGCCGGGTCCATTGTTCCCAGCTCTGCAGCAATAATCGCATGAATCGCAGCAGACAAGGAAGAGTCATGCGTCGTCAGTGGCTCGTAATACGCATAGTTCCGCACCTTTTCCATTTTGGTAAATCGGTGTCCGAGCAGATACATGGCCAGGATCAGGTCAGCCTGCTTGAGCACCTGATGACGGTAAATAACGAGCGGATGAAAATGCAGCAGCAAAGGATATTTCTCTGCCGGGGTATTTTCGAAATCCCAGATCCCTTTATCAAGGAAGGAATCATCCTGTCCGATCAGACCGCTCTGACGGTGAATGTACATGGCTTCTGCCGCACGTTCCCATACATCAATCTCTTCATTGGTCAGTCCCATTGGACTGCAGATCATTGCTTCATAAGAATCCGGATCGGTATCACACCATTTTTTGAGTTCACGGGCGGTAAATTCCAGCTGATCCTTGACCATTATATTTGTATAAGTGTTATTGTTGACCATCGCAGTATACTCATCAGGGCCGGTTACTCCATTAATACAAAAGCCTTTGCCCGGAATCCAGTCGCCCGCAGACATAAAGAATCGGCAGGTCTCCACCAGCATCTCCAGCCCTTTGGTACGCAGGAATTCCTGATCATCCAGCGCTTCCGTATACTGAATAACAGCATGGGCTACATCGGCATTAATATGATACTGCGCGGTTCCGCCCGGGTAATAGGCAGACACTTCTTCCCCACCGATTGTACGCCATGGATAAAGAGCGCCAGATCCGGCCATCTCGACCGCACGTTCTCTTGCCTTGGGCAGGGTATGATAACGGAATTCCAGCAGCTGGTGCGCCAGATCCGGCTGGGTATACAGGAAGAACGGCATGATATACGTCTCGGTATCCCAGAAGTAGTGACCTTCATAGCCTTCCCCGGTAATCCCTTTGGCACCGATATTCGTACGTCCATCGCGACCGACAGACTGGAACAGATGGAAAGCATTGAACCGCAGTCCCTGCTGCAGCTTCTCGTCTCCTTCCACCTGAATATCCGCAGTCTCCCAGAATTCATCCAGACGCTGCTTTTGCAGATCAGCCAGCGCTTTGAACCCGTCTTTCATTACGTCTTTCAGCGTGGATTCTGCCAGAATAGGCAGGTGCTCAATCTCGTAGTCTTTGGACGTGTAATAAACGATTCCTTTTTCCAGTACAGCCTCGGTATCCTGCTTGAGGGTGAAGGTAAAATGTTTCTCCAGACGCTGTTCCTGCTGCTCGCTTTTGAGCTTGTATTTACGATTGGCCCGATGATCGGCAGCACACCAGAGGTGGAATTCCGTCTCCGATGTTTGCTGCTCCAGTGCCATATGGGTACCGGTCTCGTGCTTGCCAATCGTATGCAGCACCTGTCCTTTAAAAGCTGCTCCGGCGCGCGGATCGCCTTCGGAGATTTCATTATGCACCTCGCCATTCAGTGCGGACACCAGTGTAATTTCTCCCGAAAAATTGAGCGGTTTGACAGTATAACGAATCATCGCTACGTGCTTGTTGGCAAAAGAAACCAGACGCTCGATCCGGATCGAAATACATTTACCCGTACCACTTTCCCATGTGATCTGACGGGTAAGTATACCGGTCTGCATATCCAGTGTACGCTCATAGTCGATCAACCGTCCGGCAAGCAGATTGAAGCGTTCTCCTTCAATCCACAGCTCAATAATTTTGCTGTCGGTTACATTCAGCATCGTCTGCCGTTTGCGCGCATAACCATAGGCTTCCTCACCATACGTGATATCTGCCGAATCATAAAATCCATTCAGATATGTACCATTCAGTGCATCCACTTCCGGTACATCCATACCTTCCTCAAAGTGGCCTCTCATCCCGATATAGCCATTGGCTACGGTAAAGACCGTCTCGCTGCGGCGGTTATACTGCGGATTATATAAAGTCTCTCGAATCGTCCATGGTTCTATTTCATAGATCGTTGTTCCTTCTCTCATTCCGCTGGCTCCTTTCTGATTTGAACTGCTGCTTCAGATGATGCTGCTTTGTAGTAGTGATGTCATAACTGCCATTGCTGTCTACAGACTGGTGAACCTTTTAGTGCATAAACATACCTTTAAAATAATTAACCATATTTCAACCTTGAAAGCTCTTACAAAAAATTTAAAGCAAAATAAATTTGGATAACCCCGAAGGAAGAGTTGACCGGAACTGCACTACAACAGCTTTTCAAATATAAAAAAGATCCCTTTCTACCTAAGATTATAGAAAGGGATCTTGCTGTTTACAAGCGGCAGAACCAGATCATCTTCATGATCTATTGCATCTATCATGGAGTGACAGGGTTCTATGGTTATTCTTCGTCATAAGCCAATTCCGCCTCGGCTACTTCATCATAGGCACGGCCTCCACGCCACAGCAGCAGGGCGATCAGGGCAAAAGCGACCAATGCCATAAATGGGATCGTGATAAATCCCAGCAGTTCAAAGTAGTCCTGGTTGCAAGGGACGCCGGTGGTACATGGCGTTACACGTGCCAGTGCCGGAATATGCTGCTCTGCATAATGATACAGGGCAATGAGTCCGCCTACGATACTGAGCGGTAGCACATAGCCTACTATACGGCGGTCACTCCGATAAGCAGCAATACCGAGCAGGATGACCTGCGGATACATAAAAATCCGCTGGAACCAGCATAGTTTACACGGTTCAAATTTCAGTACATCGCTCAGGTAAAGACTTCCTCCTGTCGCGACAATTGCTACAATCCAGGCCAGAAAGAGATAATACTTTGCCAGAAAGGACTTGAAGCCACTTGTCTGCATCCGGATTAGCCCTCCGATCCCGCAGCGGTCTTCGCCTGCTCAATCGCCTTTTTGAGTGCATTGTAGTCGCCGAGATCGCCGGTATACTGTACACCGTTGATAAAGATTGATGGAGTACCCGGGATCTGCAGGGCTTCGCCTTTGTCATACTGGGCTTCTACCTGCTTGGCATAGGTTTTGTTCTCGATATCCTGACGAAGCTTGGCACTATCTATACCGAGATTGGTTTTTTCCGCCAGTTGAACCAGATAGTCGGTCGTCGCCCATTCCTTATTCTCATCCTGTTGATTGGCATAGATCGCATCCAGATAAGGCCAGAACGCTTCTTGTTTCTGATGATAGACTGATTCTACAGCCAATGCAGCTGTTTTGGAATCCTCACCGATAAACGGGAAGTTGGAGAAATACAATGCGGCTGTACCGGTATTGATATAATCCTTTTCGATCTGCGGAACGATCTGTTCATTATACTGCTTGCAGATCGGACATTTAAAATCGCCAAATTCCACAATTTTGACCGGAGCATCCGTTTTGCCTTTGACAGGGAGCTGGGTATAATCAAATGTTGCCGGTGCGGCACCCGTACCTGCTGTATTGTTATTATTCGGAATAAATACAATCAGCAGCACGACTACTGCGATAACCGCTACGGTGCCGATAATCAGATTACGCATCGTTTTCCGCTGACGTATACGTTCTTTTTCGAGACGTTCCTGATTTTTTTGCCGTTTGATTTCCGGATTGATCTTTTTCTTGCCGGGTTTGGAATTAGACAACGTCTGCACCTGCCTCTCCCTCAAGAGCCAGCTTCGCCAGTGCAATTGCACCGGATAGTCCGGCATTATCGCCAAGACCCGGGGAAACAATATACTGATCCAAATTTTCCTGCAGACTTGGATGCTGTACATAGCCATTCAGCAGCTGCTGCAGTTTTTCACGGATCAGCGGGAACAGTTGCTCCTGCTTCATCACGCCCCCGCCCATAATAATTTTCTGTGGGGACAGGATCAGTACATAGCTCATCAGTGCCTGTGCGAGATAATAGGCTTCCATTTCCCAGGCCGGATGATCCGGTGTTAGTTCGGAACCTTTAACCTGCCAGCGTTTCTCCAGAGCAGGGCCTGCAGCCATACCTTCGAGGCAGTCGCCATGATACGGACAGAATCCTTCGAACGTATCGTCCAGATGACGGCGAACCAGAATATGGCCCATTTCGGGATGGGACAAGCCGTGCAGCATTTTGCCGTCAACGACAGCGCCAGCGCCGATACCAGTTCCTACTGTAATATACAGGCAACTATCCAGGCCTTTGGCTGCTCCCCAGGTATACTCTCCGAGAGCTGCACCATTCACATCGGTATCAAAGCTCATCGGCACATCAAAATGCTGCTTCAGGTGCCCAATGATATTGTATTGTCCCCAATGAGGCTTGGGCGTTGTTGTTATGTATCCATATGTCGGGCTGCCCGGAATCGGGTCAATAGGGCCGAAAGAGCCTACCCCAAGTGCTTCAATGCCTTTGCCTTCAAAAAATGAAACCACATTTTTCATTGTGATCTCTGGTGTTTCTGTAGGGAAGCTGGCACGTTCGAGAATTTGCCCGTCCTCTGTTCCAATGCCGCATACAAATTTGGTACCGCCTGCTTCGATTGCTCCGAGTTTTTTCATGAATTTATGCGTCTCCTTTGCAATATGCTTGTGGATTATCGGTCATTCGGATTGCACCAGTCTCTGATCTTACGCCTTTTCTGTGTCAGACAGATGTCGACATGGATAAAGAACGATTCAGAGACTGCACAAATCCTGTTCATCTATCAGACTTATGATTGTACATGGATGCGGATTACTGCCAAATGATAGGTGTCACTCCTGCAAAATGTGAAAAATGCTGTCTACGGCTGCTGTTCAATAGAGCGGTGTACTCGCTTATGGTCTATCTGCAGCCGCTATATTGCTCAGGAACGATTGCCTCCGAATACCAGCGTATTACTGAGTAGACGACCGGCAGAAGTAATCATTTTCCCGTTCGCATACATGCCGGAAGATGCTCCGCCATCCAGATTCATCGCATCCCGGGCACCAAGCTTCTGCATTACGGCAGCCCACTGCTTCATCGTGGCTCCCGGGACCGTAGCAATCAGGACAGAACCATCTGCCATAATGGCTATTCCACTGCGCGCGCCCGAAGCATTCAGGATTTTGGGGTCTTGAAATCCTTCGGCTGCTGCATCAAGTGCGACCTGGCCATGATCCACCAGACGCGGTCCTGCTCCAACAGCAGTCACCACATCCTGCCAGGCGATATCCTTGCCGTGCATATCCTGGTAACCGATATTCATCTTGACCTGTGCGCCTGGCTGAAAGCGGTCTGCTGTCGATTTTTCGCTGCCGGTATACACAATCACATATCCATTTTTGGGAATGGATGTATTTTTATTATTCGCTTTGCGGGTAACTTTTCCCTGCACTACCGTTACAGCTATTCCTCCACTGAATCCGGTAGTTGCACCACGATCGGGTGTGTAGACGATCGACGTACCGGCAGCTGTCCCCGGAGTACGGTTGAACCAGGTCGCATACCAGCTTGATCCCCTGCCCTGTGCAGGAGTGACCGTACCGGTAACCGAGATACGCAGACTGTCCATTTTAGCTGTACCATCTTTGGTAAATCCGATCGTCGTGCCATAGCGGCCCAGGTGCATCAGGCGTCCGCCGGAGATCAATGTACCGTACGGATCAGGCGGCCCGCCATAGGCTTCAAAAAATGCCCCGTTGATTGCTGCTCCTGCTCCATAGGAACGAGCGATAACAGCGAGCGATGCCGTGTGTCCTACCTGACGATCTGCCAGTCCGACAGCGGTAGGTGTACCTTTGGGAATCCGTACCGTCTGTACGGTAAATGTACGACCCGCAGCATTCACCTTTTGTGTAGAGACTTTGAAAGTGGATGAACCTGCAGCGATCGCACTCGAAGAAGCTGCAGGCACAATAGAGATAAGAAGCATCATGCAGAGTAGTACTGCAGTGCCACGTACAAAGCCAAAAAGCAGGGTTGTTTTTTTCATTTAAAACACGCCCACTCCCAGCATCGAGCAGAGACTTTTGATCTCCAGCTCTTCAAATTTGCTCGTAATCGCTTCGTCATTCAGCAGCAGCAGACATTCGTCCAGGGTGCAGACAACCGGCACATGACGATGGATCGTTGCCAATCGGCGCGACAGATGCAGCATGTCCAGATCGGCCTCGATCTTTTTGCGAACAGATGGAGTCAGGTGCTCCAGGTTTTCCAGAATACCTTCTACCGAACCGTATTCCTTGACGAGTTTGACAGCAGTTTTCTCGCCGATGCCTTTGACGCCCGGATAATTATCGCTGGCATCGCCCATCAGTGCTTTCATATCGATGATCTGCTCGGGTGTGAGTTCTTTTTCCTCCATTAGGAATTCCGGGGTATAGACTCGGTAATTGCCATAACCTTTTTTCATAATAATGACACTGGTGCGATGATCGACCAGCTGCAGCATATCATGATCACCTGTCAGAATAAGCACTTCCATATTCTGTTCCAGCTCACGGGAAATCGTACCGATACAGTCATCCGCCTCATAGCCCGGCGCACTCAGATTCGGAATGCCCATACTCTCGGTCACTTCCAGAATCAGATCAAACTGCGGAATCAGATCATCCGGCGCAGCGGTCCGGTTGCCCTTGTAGGCAGCAAACTCCTCGCGGCGGAAAGTCTGGGTACCCAGATCCCAACAGCAAGCAATATGGGTCGGTTCGTACAGACGTACCGCATCCCATAGATAACGTACAAATCCATATACCGCATTGGTCGGAATACCCGACTTGGTACGGCGAATATAGCCCGTCTGGGCAGTGGCATAATACGCGCGGAACAATAGAGCCATTCCGTCGACTAACATCATTTTACGTTCTTTGAGTTCTGTCAATTGTGTCTTCTCTCCTATACATATGAAACCAGTTTGACTATATCATACCGAATATGCAGCTGACTGTACAACTGTTCACAACAACCAATTTACCGAATCGAAAAGGAATTTTGTAAATAAAAAATCTCATGCCGTACCTGTCAATCGGGTACTCGCATGAGATTCATCATCAATTGATAAGCCAATCAGGCTTTCCAGGCCGATTCATACATATCGGCTTTGAATCCAACCGTAACCCGGTCGCCATCGGTAACGATCGGTCGTTTGATCAGCTTGCCATTTTCGGACAACAGCTGCAGCTGTTCTTCGGGGCTCATGGAAGGCAGCTTCTCTTTCAGATTCATCGATTTGTATACTTCACCGCTGGTATTAAAAAACTTTTTCAATTCCAGCTCGCTATGCTCGACCAGTTCACGCAGATGCTCGGCGCTGGGTGGCGATTCCACAATATGCACCAAATTCAGCTCATGGCCCTGTTCACGCAGCCATTTGATCGCATTGCGGCAGGTACTGCACTGCGGGTATTGATAAACGGTTAATTTACTCATATTTGTTGATTCTCCTTTGATCGTCACATGGATAGCGGATTGCCCTTCGCTGTGTATTCAAAATATCCTAGTCCCGCAACCCGCGCAGGGAGGCATCCAGCAGAGCCAAATCCTCCGGCAGCGGAGCCTGGAAGGTCATATATTCTCCGGTAGCCGGATGAACAAAGCCAAGCTCGTATGCATGCAGCGCCTGTCGACCTGCAAGTTCGTCCAGTCTGCGAATAGCCTCGGACGGCGCATCCGGCTCCGGTATTGGCGATATTGGATCAGACCGCAGTACTTCAGTTACAGGCAAATGATGCGTCTCCTGATCAGCTGTCTCTCCGGATTCGAATTCAGCTATCTCTTTGAATTCAGACAATGAGGCAGATACCGGAGCTGCATATCCATACATCCGGTCACCGATCAGCGGACAGCCGATATGCTTCATATGCACACGAATCTGGTGGGTTCGTCCTGTCTCCAGCTGCAGGGATACCAGTGCTGCATCCTGTCCGGCAAATTCTTCTACAACCTTGTAACGGGTAGCCGCATAATAACCATCCGACGTCACGATCCGCACATGTGGTTGATCCGGATCACGGTCAATTGCTCCCGCGATTCGGCCGGATGCAGGCTGAGGCAGATGATGCACATACGCCAGATACGATTTGAACACCTGATCCTGAATCATCTGCTCGGAAATATGCTGATGTACATACGGATTTTTGGCGACAGCCAGTACCCCGGATGTGTCCTGATCCAGACGATGCACCGGACGGAAGCGGAACTGCTCGCCCTTTTGCTGCCAGTAATAGACGACTCCATTGGCAAGTGTATCCGTATAATGACCATGTGTCGGATGTACGATAATACCTGCTTTTTTATTAATAATGAGCAGATGCTCATCTTCATAAATAATATCAAAGTCCAGCGGCTGCGGCAGAATATCATCCGAAGATTCACGCTCCATGCGTACTTCCACCGTATCGCCTGCCTTGACCTTGTAGTCCACATAGACCCGTTCACCGTTGAGCTTGACGCCGTGTTCTGTCAATTTGATCCGGGACGTCAGCTTGCGGGAGATGCCCATGCGCCGGTTCAGAATCGTTTTGAGCAGCATGCCTTCATCCTGCGGCTCGATCTGGTATACAATCGGCTCATAATAATTTTGTTGTATTTCCTGTTCACTCTTCATTCCTGTGACACGTTCCTCTCAGCTGCGGCGGAATACTTTTTGGCTTCGTACATATTCGATATCGTCAACACCGTTACGCACATTGGCGGTACGGGCCACGACAAAGAAATAATCGGATAACCGGTTCAGATACTTGCGTACAGCCGGATTGATCTCTTCCGCTGCACCCAGCGTAACTGTCCGGCGCTCGGCCCGGCGACAGACGGTACGGCACACATGCAGCGCAGCAGCCAGCGCATGTCCTCCCGGCAAAATAAAGCGTTCCAGCTGCGGATTCTCCACTTCATACCGGTCGATCCATTCTTCCAGACGCACTGCCATTTCTTCGTGCACCTTGTATTTACTTTCGCTTAATTGGACAAAAGCCAGATCCGATCCGCAATCAAACAACTCCTGCTGAATCAGCAGCAGATCCTCGCGCAAATCTTCAAAAGTAGCACCTTCTGCCAGCGCAGCTGCCTGTCCGACAAAGCTGTTCAGTTCGTCGATCGTGCCATAGGCTTCGACGCGGATATCATCCTTGCTCACTCTACCGCCAATCACCGAGGTCTGTCCTTCATCACCTGTGCGTGTATAAATGCCCAAAGAGCTCCCTCCTGTTTCTTTATTCAATCATCGCTTTCAGTACCTTGACTGCCTTGTCATGATTGGCAAAAATCGGTACGGTTGCATATAAATCTCCTTTGGTATAACCGATCTCCTTGAATACTGCCATCTGATTCACCGGAATAGCAAACAAATGCTCTTTCTGCTTGGCAGGATCGGTATCTTCTTCGTTCGCAGCGCCTTTGGTTACTCCCTTGGCATAGGTTTTGGCATCAAAATCCTGATCCAATACCAGATGTCCGCCGCTGGTCGCGTACGACTTCATATCATTTTCAGGCAGGATAATAATATCATCCATGCGGTCTACATATTCCAGCACCATTTTTTCCGGTGAATAGACCGGGGTCGTACTAACACTTACCGTCAGGCTGCTGCCCAGTTTCTGCTGCAGCTTTTGTTGAATCTGTTCAGCCATTTCCTGCGGAAAACCTTCACTACCCATAATGAACACTTTTACCTGATTTGGATCTTTGGCTGGTTGCCCGCCGCATCCGGCCAGCAGACCGACCATGAGCAGACTGATTCCCAGTAGTATTCCCTTTGTCCATGCCTTCACGGGTGTTCCCCCTTCAACTTAGCTACAACTCATCATACCATAGCTTTCCGGCGTAAAAAAAGAAGACCCTGACTCAGGATCTTCTGCATGTGTTCGAATATGACTACGTATGTATCAGCAATGATTGGATATATACAGTTTCTATGCTTTCTACATAATTCTATAATGGCGGTTTCTTATTCGTAAGTCGCATATATTCGTTGATTTTGAGATCCAGCATCATGCTGACTTCCAGTACGTCATCAGCGATAAAGGATTGCTGCTCAATAAACAATTGTTCCATTCGGCTGCGAAGTACACGAATCTCATTTTCCAGGGAAAGTAATTGTCTGGATCTGATCGACTCCGGCTGCTGTGGCCAGGCTGCCTGATTTTCCGAAAGCATCAGCCCACGGTAAATTGGACCCGGATATTCCGTACAATACAAATAATTACCTCCTTCGAAATAAAATTCCTGCTTCCGAAGACCTATTATAGCATAGGTTATCTGAAATGGAAGCAGAAATTTGGTATAGAGGAGATAATAAGATTTTTTTGTGACAATTTACATTAATGGAAATTATTTAATCTTGGCAACAAAGGAGCCGATCCGCTCCAGTGCTTCACTGAGTTGTGCAACAGAGGTTGCATAGGAACAGCGGATAAACCCTTCTCCACCCAGTCCAAATACCGTACCTGGTACAGCGGCTACCCGTCCTTCGACCAGCAGCTGCTGGGCAAACTCTTCGGAGCTGAGTCCGGTAGACTGAATACTCGGGAAAGCATAAAAAGCGCCCTGGGGTTCATGACAGTCCAGCCCGATCTGACGGAATCCCTCGACTATCAGACGTCGGCGACGGTTGTAGGATTCCACCATCTTGTCCTTTTCACCAAGTCCATTGGTCAAGGCTTCCAGTGCAGCTACCTGTCCCATAACCGGTGCACACATCACCGTATACTGGTGAATTTTGAGCATCGCCGAGATCAGATCCGGATGTCCGCAGGCATACCCCATCCGCCAGCCGGTCATTGCAAATGCTTTGGAGAATCCACTTACCAGAATCGTACGGTCTTTCATACCAGGTACAGAAGCAAAGCTCACATGCTTGGTTCCATAGGTCAGCTCTGCATAGATTTCATCGGAAATAACGATCAGATCATGCTTTTCCACCACTTTGGCAATCGGCAGCCAATCTTCATACGTCATAATGGCGCCTGTCGGATTACTCGGGTAGCAAAGAATCAGAATTTTGGAGCGCGGTGTGATACTTTTCTCCAGTGCTTCGGCGGTCAGTTTGAAGTTATCACTGGCAAACGTCTCGATACCGACCGGTACACCGCCGCCAATAGCTGTAATCGGCGAATAGGAAATGTAACATGGCTCGGGAATCAGAATCTCGTCTCCAGGTGCAATCAGTGCACGCAGCGCCAGATCGATTGCTTCGCTGCCTCCAACAGTGACTAGAATCTCGTCCTTGGGATCATAGGAAGTTTTGAATTCATTTTCCAGATAACCGGCAATCGCTTCGCGCAGTTCGGGCATCCCCGCATTGGACGTATAACGAGTGTATCCCCGTTCCAATGAATAGACACAAGCTTCACGCACATGCCATGGTGTCGTAAAATCCGGCTCTCCGACACCCAGTGTAATAATATCCTTGCTGGCACTCACCAGATCAAAAAACTTGCGGATGCCGGAAGGCTGTATACCGCGTACAAGCGGTGACAGATACGAATCCATCGACTTTGGCTCTCCGGCTGGCTGTTCTCGGTTGACAATCATAGTAGGCCTCTTCCTTTACGGGGAAATAATCAGGCGCTGGTCATCTTCGTGTTCTTCGAAAATAATACCGTCCTGTTTGTATTTTTTGAGAATAAAATGGGTTTTGGTTGATAATACGGATTCAATAGGAGACAGACGTTCGGATACGAAGCTGGCTACCTCTTTGAGATTATGTCCTTCCACTTCGACCAGCAGATCATAGGCACCGGACATCAGATAGACGGATTTCACCTGTGGATACAAATAAATGCGCTCTGCAATTCCTTCAAATCCGCGTCCGCGTTCAGGTGTAATCTGTACTTCGATCAGGGCTGTAACCGTCTCTTCATCGACCTTGCTCCAGTTTACGACAGTGGCATACTTGACGATCACATGATCATCTTCGAGTTCCTGAATCGCTTGTTTAATCTCGGCTTCCTCTACACCCAGCAACGTGGAAATCAGCTGTGGCGTACGCCGTGCATCTTCTTTTAACAGATCAAGTACCTGCAGCTTAAGCTCGCTCAGTTCCTTCATAAATGTATAGCCTCCAAGTGCTAAAGATTAATATTAAATATTACACGAAACGTATACTTGTGCAACCCCTGAGCCCGCTACTTGCCTGATATATGAACCTCTATTCGTTGTAAACGGAAATACAACTGCTTCATGCCTATCATAATCCGGTTACTTAATTGTAGTAACTAGCTGTTTACTCGATACTGAGAGGCAGTATGAACGGTATCGACCAGGCAGTTTGCAATTTACTTTAATTATCCAAGGAGCGAATACAATGGATTTACACACCGGTAATACGATGTGGGGACATACCCTCACCAACCCGCCACGTTATGAGCAGCTGCAAGAAAATCAGGAATGTGATGTGCTGGTCATTGGAGGCGGCATGGGCGGAGCGTTGTGCGCGCGCGAATTTGCCCGCCGGGGATTAAAAACAGTCGTTGTAGACAAACGCCACATCGGTCAGGGCAGTTCGATTGCCAATACCGGTCTGCTGCAATATACCAACGACAAGACGCTGACTTCCTGTATTCATACCTTTGGTGAAAAAAACGGCGTGCTCTTCTACGAACTATGCCGTCAGGCGATGGAGTATTTACTCCAGACAGCTCCTACCCTGCCTATGGATGCACAGCTTATTCCTCGCAGCAGTCTCTATTTTGCCAGTAGTGAAGAGGATGTAGAGGGACTGCGCGAAGAATACCATAATCTGAAGCAGCATGGTTTTGATGCGGAGTATTGGGATGAGGAGCAGATTGCAGAGCACTTTTCCTTCCGTAAATCTGCTGGTCTGTATACGCATGGCGATGCAGAAGTGAATCCTTATCGATTGGTCCATGCGCTGATGATGGATGCTGTCAATCATGGCGCACGCATCTATGAACAGACTACTGTTAACAGCTATGAATTTACCGAAGATGGCGTAATCTGCCATGCTGGGAATCTATCGATCCGTGCTCGCCGTGTCGTTTTCTCGACCGGATACGAGACACAGGAGGAGAAAAAAGAACGCGGTGCTTTCCTGATGAATACGTATGCTATTGCTACTACCCCTGTGCAAGAGCTTACGGGCTGGTATGAGCAAAGTATGCTATGGGAAACTGCACGTCCTTATTTATATATGCGTACTACGGTAGACAACCGGATTATCGTAGGCGGACTGGATGAACCGGTGACTACTGTCGAAGACCGGGACACACGGTTGGTGCACCAGGCCAATCAGCTGCTGAAATCGGTTCAGGAGCTATTTCCGGATATGGGACCGTTATCTATTGATTCTGCTTGGGCTGCTTCTTTTGGTTCCAGCCGTGACGGCCTGCCTTATATGGGACCTCATCCGGAATATCCAAATTGTTACTTTGTGGAAGGTTATGGTGGCAACGGCACAGTCTATAGCACGATTGCCGCTATGCTGCTCGCAGATGAACTGGTCGGTATTCACCGTCCGGAACTGGAACTGTTCAGCCTGACCCGTACTTCCAAGCCTTCACCGTCTGAATCGCCGGATATACTGGTATAACTATAGTTGTACAAACAAAAGACGCGTACAGCAGACCGATCCCTAACGATCTGTCGCTGTACGCGTCTTGTTGTTATATTCCAATACGTATTGGAATGATTACTTGTTATCCTGATGGCGGGTCAGATGGTCTATCATGCGCAGACGCTCTTCTTCGCCCAGGCTCTGGTGTACATGGAAGCAGCTTGGGCATACATACACGTTTACTTTGAAAGGCGCTTTCAGGAAAGCGAGCTCCTTGCCGGCAGACTGGTTCGGTACAAATCCGCTTGCTCCGTGTTCCTGGGTACCTGCCAGCAGCATGTATTCCTGACAATGCGGACACTGGGGAATCTCTTCCTGCGTATCCAGCAGCTGCTCCACATTCTCTTCATAATCGACCATCTTGAAGTTCTCATCCCCGTATTTTTCGATCGTTTTCAGGGAAGAAAGATTGGGCTGATGGAACAGCTCTGCTTCATCAAGCAAGGTCGTTGCTCGTGAGGCAATCGAGTTGTTGGTATTATTTTCGGAAGCAGATGCCGTTTCCGGTGAGCGTGTCTCTGCTTCATATTGTTCTTGCTCGTCTTCATTCAGATCAATATTGAGTGTGCGGTATCCGTTCAATTCATTTCCGCAATGGGGACAGGATTCTTCCGGTCCAAACTCGGGGTCCCATACGATCTCGCTGTGACACCATGGGCATATTGTTGTATCCATTATTTTATTCCTTTCGTCATCCAGATAGTCGTTCTTTGGGAGAGTTCCTGTACTCCCTTATATTTGTTTCTTGATATCTTTTACAAAATAGCTGCTCCGATAACATACGACAATGAAATCGATATTACCATGGAAATAAATCCGATGGCCTGGTTATTGGAGGCTATCTCCCGGTCGATATTAAATACCGGAGTCAGGAATTCAAATAAAAAGTACGCGGCCAGCAGCAGCATGAAGCCGATCAGTGACCACCCCAGGCTTCCGTATACCGAACTGTGCGCTTCAATAGAGAATCGCATAATATTGCAAATCCCGAATATTTTGCCGCCGGTTGCCATCGCCACGGCCATATTGCCGCGCTTGATCTCATCCCAGCATTTATATTTGGTCACTAATTCAAAGCACCACAAAAATACGATTAGCTGCAGCACGGCGACAGAAAAATAACCTATCATCATTCCGACCGGATGTGCCAGCAGGGGATCAATATAATCCTTCACGTCACTTTGTAACTCCTTCCGCTTATGAAATCATCCACAGATCATCGTAGTCAATACGTATGTCATCCGGAATGGTTTCAGACGGGATTATTTCAGCTCGGCTACAGTCACGCCGTTGCCGCCTTCGCCGTAGTTACCGGTACGGAAGCTTTTGACATGCTTGTGACGACGCAGGAAATCCTGAATCCCGGTGCGCAGCACACCTGTTCCTTTTCCGTGAATAATATAGACCTGACCCAGATTCGCGAGGAAGGCTTCGTCGAGGAAACGGTCTACATCGATCAATGCTTCTTCCACATTGGCACCGCGCAGATCGAGCTCGGAATGGGTATTATCATCGCGGGAACGCTGAACGGTCGTTACCTGTTTGCGCTGCGGCGCAGCAGGCTTGGCAGACCCGATCAATTCCAGATCGCTGAGTGCCACTTTCATTTTCATAATCCCCATCTGTACTGTTGCTTCCTTGGAGCCCGATAATTCCACCACATGTCCGCGCTGATTGAAGCTGTGTACCATTACTTCATCACCAGGGCCAATCGGTTTATTTTTCTTGTCCGGCTTGGCTGCAGCCTTTTTCTTGACTCGCTGTGCAGGTGCAGCTTCATCGAGCTGTCTACGGGCTGCGATCAGGCGATGCTCTTTAACCGCAGCTCCTTCTTCCTGTGCCATTTTGCGCAGGGAGCTGATGACTTCGTCCGCTTCGGCGCGTGCTTTCGCCAGAATCTCGCGTGCTTCTTCTTCCGCCTTGTCGAGACGCTTGTCGCGCTGTTCTTCCAGACGGGCAAGATCGCGTTCATAACGGGTACGCAGCTCTTCCATCTGCTGACGGAGTTTGGCAGCTTCATTGCGGTCTGCTTCTGCGCTGAGACGATTCGTTTCGAGTGAAGCAATCATCTGCTCCACGCGCTGATCTTCTTCTCCTACTTCGCCGCGCGCACGATCCAAAATGACTCCAGGCAGCCCCAGACGCTCGGCAATTGCAAACGCATTACTGCGTCCCGGTACGCCAATCAGCAGGCGGTAGGTAGGGCTTAACGTGTTCACGTCAAACTCCATGCTCGCATTGATGACCCCTTTGCGATCATAGGCATATGCCTTGAGTTCGCTGTAGTGGGTAGTGGCAATCATGCGGCAGCCCTGGGCATGAATATGCTCCAAAATAGCTATCGCAAGCGCCGATCCTTCTGCCGGGTCGGTACCTGCACCCAATTCATCGAACAGAACCAGGCTTTTCGGCGTCATCTGCTTCAGGATCGAGATAATATTGGTCATATGACTGGAGAAGGTACTGAGATTCTGCTCAATACTCTGCTCATCCCCAATATCCGCATAGATCGCATCAAAAACGCAGAGCTGACTGCCTTCATCGGCAGGAATAAACAATCCGGACATCGCCATCAGACTGAGCAATCCGACCGTTTTGAGTGTGACGGTCTTACCACCCGTATTCGGACCGGTAACAATAATACTGGAATACGTGTTACCCAGCTCCAGATCGGTGGGCACGACATACTCGATCGGAATCAGCGGATGACGTGCTTTTTTCAGCTTGAGGAAGCCGCGGTCATTCATGATCGGACGGCTGGATTTCATCGCATGAGCCAGTCTCGCTTTGGCAAATACAAAATCCAGCTGCGCCAGCGTCTCTACATCATAGCCCAGCAATTCGGCTTGATCCGCTACCTGCGCGGTTAGCTTCTGCAGGATCACTTCTATTTCGCGCTCTTCGCGCAGACGGGCTTCGCGCAGCTTGTTGTTCATCGCTACGATTGCTTCCGGTTCTATAAACAGGGTCGCGCCGGAACCGGACTGATCATGCACAATACCGCCAAAATAAGAGCGATATTCCGCTTTTACCGGAATAACAAACCGGTCGCCACGAATCGTAACCAGCTGATCCTGCAGCATTTTGGCTACTGTCTGCGAACGGATCATGCCATCCAGCTTTTCACGAATCCGGACTTCGCCGGTACGTAGTTCACGACGAACAGCTGCCAGCTCGGTACTGGCCGAATCCATTACATGAGCGGAATCATCGATACAGGCACGAATCGCTTTTTCCAGTGGACGCTGATCGGATAACAGTTCGATCAGATCCGCCAGCCATGGCACTGGATTCTCTTCATGCACCATTTCTACATGACGTGCGGCACGACGTCCGCCCATAATCGTATTCGCGATGCCCAGCAGCTCGGAAGGATTCAGTGTTCCGGCGATCCGGGCACGGCTGACTGCCGGACGGATATCCACGATTCCACCAAAAGGCGGTGTTCCTTTTAAACGGTCAACGGTCGCCGCTTCATCTGTAGCTTGAAGCAGTTTTTTGACGTATTCCAGATCGGTATCGGGCTGTAGCGACAAGGCCGTCTGCTTACCGATCGATGTAGCCGCATACCCGGCCAGCATATCTAAAATTTGACCATACTGCATTGTATGGAATATTTTATTATTCAACGTGGTGACACTCCTCTATAACAAACATAATCGTTCCATCTCTCTCCTGGATGCAGCAACAAACGATGCTGTCTTCCTCACAGGAGTTGGATATTTGAATGGCGGACTGCTTTGTGGCCGCAGACACAGGCAGCTCCATTAAAGCGCTTTTCCACAGGAATCTGCCGGAAAATTCGCTTCCATTCTATTATACACCGTGACGTAATTTTCACAAAATCATCGCATGACAAATCATGGAAGAATACGGTATGATAGAAAGGATGAGGAGGGATTATTTATGAAAAAATACATCGTTGCCAGTATGACCATTGCCATGCTGCTGCTTACATCCGCTTGTGGCGGTCAGGGTGAGACATCCGAACATGCGAATCACCAGCAAAGCGGTGTTACCGATACAGGAGTAGCTTCATCCGATAATACATCCGGCTCTGCCAAAAGTGGAGAACAGCTCGTTGTCAAAGCAACCAACTACCAATTTGACCAACCGGAATATCACGTCAAAAAAGGAAAACCTGTTACTATCGTATTCGATAATGTACAGGGAAATCATGGTCTGATGATTCCTGCATTGAATGTAAATCTCAATGCGCGTGATTCCTCCATTACGGTAACCCCACAGGAAGCCGGTACATTCGATATGGCCTGCTCGATCATGTGCGGCTCCGGCCATAGTACCATGGTCGCCAAGCTGATCGTCGACGAAGCCTGATACAAGATAGAAGTCTGTCGATCGGCAGCGATCCAGATACTATTTTGAACCTGTAGTTATGCCAAAACCCCTTGTCTGATCCGATACAATCATCATTGTAACCGGTAATCAGGCAAGGGGTTTTGTTATGCTTATGGTTATCCTCGTCACTGCTTTAGTTCTGATCCTGCTCAATCAGCTCCAGCCATTCATTATGCTCGACCTGCAGCTGTAGATGCTGCTCGCGCAGAACATCCAGCTCGCGCTGAATCCGTTCTTTTTCTTCCAGCTGGGTATCGCGTTCCACATGAATCAAACGTAGCTGGTGGGACATCATTTCGTATTGATCCATAATTTCCCGGGTTTCCTGACTGCTCGTTTCCCGAGAATTCTGCAGCTGTTCATATTCTGTACGCCATCTCTGCTCACTGCTCGCCAGCTCCTGCAGCTGTTGTTCCTGCTGTCGCTGCTGCTCGGAGATCTGCTCCATGCGGGACTGCCATTGCTGCAGTTCGGTCCGCAGCTGCTGGCTCTGCTGCTCCAGGCGTCCGATCTCTTCCATATAGCCCTGTTCATTCAGTACAACTGCCCGGTAATCTTCTTCCAGACGGGCGTAACGCTGATTCCAGCTGTCCACATCCTGAAGCGTCTCGTCCAGCAGGGAAGCCTGCTGCTCATGCTGATGCTGCAGTTCGGCGATCTGCGCGTTCAACGCAGCAATACGTTCTTCCGATTCTCGCTGCTGCTGCTCCAGACGGGACTGTACCTCCAGAGTCTCCTGCTCTTGCTGTCTGGACAGCTTGCGCCAGGTATCCAGCTCCTGCATATACTGCTCGCTCTCCTGACGGACAGAGGCCAGCTGCTCGGCCGCTTCTTGACGCATGGCAGCCAATTGGTCCGCTGCTTCCTGACGGGTTTGCTGCAGCTGATTCTCCTGTTCGGTCAATTGACCGGACAGCGTAGTGTGACGTTGCTGCTGTATAGACAGTTCACGCTGATAATGACGAACTTCCTCTTCCTGCTGGGTAGACAGCTCGCGCCATGTATTCATTTCTTCCTGATATCCGGCAGACTCGACCTGCAATCCGGATAATTGATCTTCCAGCAGGCGAACCTGTTCCCCGGCCGCTGCAAACTGCTGCTGCAGCTGTTGCTCCTGCTCGTTCAAACGCTGTACTTCCTTTTCCAGCTCTGCCGAACTCTGCTGCCAGGTATCGGCTTCTTCACGCGACTGCGCAGCAGAGGCTGTTAATTCCTCTGCCTGCTGCTGCAGAAGCTCGATCTGTCCGGCAAGATCATCTCGCTGTGAGTTCAGCTGGTTCATTTCTCTTTCCAGCTCTACTGAATTCTGCTGCCAGGTATCGGCTTCTTCACGCGACTGCGCAGCAGAGGCTGTCAGTTCCTCTACCTGCTGCCGCAGAAGCTCGATCTGTCCGGCAAGATTATCTCGCTGTGAGCTCAGCTCGTTCATTTCTTTTTCCAGCTCTACTGAATTCTGCTGCCAGGTATCGGCTTCTTCACGCGATTGGGTAGCAGAGGCTGTCAGTTCTTCTACCTGTAGTTGCAGAAGTTCGATCTGACCGGTAAGGTCATCTCGCTGCAAGTTCAGCTGGGACAACTGATTTTCCAACTGACCAATCTGTTCATCCCGTTGCTGCTGGGCCAATTCCAGTTCCAGCTTCAGCTGGGTAAGCTGATCTTCATGCTGTTCCGACAGACGCTGCCATACAGCAGCTTCTTCCCGAACTTCTGCTGTAGTTGTATTCAGCTGTTCCAGCTGCTGCTCACGGGCACTCAGCTGATCCTGCAGCTCTGCATACTCCTGACGGATCGAAGACAGTTCCTGCTGCAGCTGCTGCATCTCCTGTTCATGCTGATTGGAGAGTTGTTCCCAGGTAGCAGCTTCCTCCTGCGTATCTGTCAACAGAGTACGTGCTTCTTCCAGCTGCTGCATATAAGCTGCCAGTTGATCTTCCAGTTCCTGACGGCGCTGCTCCGCTTCGGTAAGCTGCATACGCAGTTCACCCAGCTGCTCCTCGTACTGACCGGACAACTCGGTACGCAGCTGTTCTGCACGCTGTTCCAGATCCTGATAACGCTGCTGCGTGGATTCGATTTCGGATTGCAGCTGTTCCTTTTCCTGCCGCTCGGTATCCAGCTGTCCTGTCAGTGTAGTCAGCTGCTGAGCCGCCTGCTCCTGCTGCTGGCGAAGATCTGTATATTCGCTTTGAACACGGTTCAGCTCGTCTTCCTGCTGCTGGGACAGTTCACGCCAAGTTTCGGATTCTTCACGAACTTCGGCCATGCCTTTCTCAAGCTGAGTATGTTTGGAGCGTACTTCTTCCAGCTGGGCATGTAAAAAGTCGTTATCTTCCTCCAGTTGAATTTTGCGCTGCTGAGCCTGATCATGCTCCTGCTGCAACGTAAACAGCTGCTCTTCCAGCTCTCCGCTACGCAGACGCAGCTGCTCTTCATTCTCGGCAGACTGCATAATATCCAGCTGCTGCTGTTCCAGCTTTTTGTTTGTACTCTGTTCCAGATTACGATACTGCTCTTGCGCTGCTGCAGCCGCTTTCTGCGCATTGTCCAGCTGCTGACGCAGCTCCTGGCTGGATTGCTGCTGCTGCTTGTTCTGCTCGTTCAGCTGCTGATTCTGCTTTTGTACCTGGGTCAGCTGTTCGCGAGTCTGGGATACTTCCTTTTCGGCTGTCGTCAGACGAGCGGTCAGCTGCTGATGTTCCGTCTGCTGCTCGCTGGCTTCGGTTTGCAGCTTCCGGATTATCTCCTCCTGCTGCTGCTGGACAGCCTGGAGACGCTCCAACTCTGCAGTCAGACGCTGCTGCTCTGCAATAGCCGTATCCAGTTCACCACGCTCGGTGCTGGATTGGATCGCTTCCTCCGCCATATGTACAGCTGACAGAATCGCCAGCTTGGTCGTATCCAGATGACTGTGGGCTTGCGATATACTGTGCATGTGCTCATCCACATACTGAGCTACACTTTTCATGTAGTCGGCACTGCTGCCAACCAATTTATATGAAGTCCCATAGATATTAACGGTGACTCGGATTCGATCGTTTGTTGTCACAGTCGTGCCCTCCTTTGCTTACCGGACCTTTATCGTCCATTCCATTTATTATTTATTTTAACGTATTTGCGCTAATTGTATCATCAAAAGATCTTGCATCCATAATTATGAGGATATCCTGTATAAACACAAAAAGGCTGACGATGCTGGAGCATTCTCGTCAACATTTTGCAGCTGTATACTCAGCCTGCGTCCTCCTGCCGGGAATAATGCGGTGCGGCAGACCAGATTACTGCGCACATCCATTTTAGCTGTGCAGACTCATGAGTACAAGCAATATCTATAAATTTGCAAAATGCTCCTGTGTATATTCTAGAGGTGTATGAACAAAAAAGCCACATCGACTGTAATTCGATGTGGCTTTCCCTTATTCCTGCTGCCTGATAACAGGCATGATTCTTTATTTTATAAATGGATTATGGAATCATCTGCTTATTTGCGAAGCTCTGCTCCGAATTGCTCCGATAGCAGGGCAATAACCTGCTGATGCACACCGGTTACTTCTTCATCGGTCAGTGTATGCTCCTGATGACGATATACGAGTGCAATCGCTACGCTCTTTTTGCCTTCGCCGAGACGTTCGCCTTTGAAAATATCAAACACCTGTACCGATTCCAGCAACTCTCCTGCAGTCTCACGAATAACGTTGAGCAGGTCGCCTGCCGGTACTTCATCATTCACTACAACAGCGATATCACGCTGTACGGAAGGATAACGTGGCAGTTCATGATATGTGATCTGCTCGCTCACATGTTCATACAGCGGAGTCAGCTCGATCTCGGCGACATAGGTATCTTCCAGATCGGATTCACGCTGGATATCCGGATGAATCTGTCCGATAGTTCCGATACGCACTTCCTGGGTACCTGCATGCAGATATACCGATGCGGAACGTCCAGGATGATAGCCTTCCGGCTGATCGGCACGATAGGAAATAGAAGCTTGCAGACCCAGATAGTCAAACAGTCCATCCAGCGCTCCCTTGATATCAAAGAAATCCACGTGATCGTTGGCTGTATTCCACTGTGCCTGCTGACGGCGTCCGGTGAGCAGCAGTCCAAGCAGAGGTACTTCCTGCGGCTGGCGGGTCAGCTTTTCTTCTTCGGTGAAGAAAGCCATGCCCACTTCGAACAATGCCAGATTCTCCTGCTTGCGGTTGCGGTTATACGAAGCAATCTCCAGCATATTGGAGACGAGTCCGGTACGCAGTACGCTGCGCTCTTCGCTCATCGGCATTGCCAGCGCTACATCGTGGTTGCTGCCGCGCAGCTGCGGGAATAACTTGTTTTTATCAGGGTCGGTAAAGGAATAACTCACTACTTCATTATATCCACCATGTACCAGCAGACGGCGAATCGTACGACGCAGACGCTGCGGACGAGTCAAGGCACCCGGTGTAGTAGCCCCTTCGATCGCTGTAGTCGGGATATTGTCATATCCATACAGACGGGCTACTTCTTCAATCAGATCCACATCGCGTTCGATATCGCCGCGACGTGTCGGAATACGAATCTCCAGTTGATCCTGGGCATAATCGCCGCAAGCGAAATGCAGACGACCAAAGATCGTTTTAACTTCCAGCATGGACAATTGAGTACCAAGGTAACGATTCACTTTGCTCAGGGACAGAATCAGTACTTTTTCCTCTGGCTGCTGTACCACTTGCTCCACGACACCTTCATGGATCATACCGTGTGCATAGCGGGCAATCAGTTCAGCTGCACGATTCAGCGCAGGCACGACTGCAGCAGGATCGACTTCTTTTTCAAAACGCAAGCTTGCTTCGGAACGTAGTCCCAGACGACGGGACGTTTTGCGTACGGTTCCTCCATCAAAGCGTGCAGATTCCAGCAGAATATTCACGGTACCCGGTGTTACTTCGGTATCGGCTCCACCCATTACGCCAGCCAGGCCTACAGCTTTGCCACCGCTTGCGATAACAAGCATACGCTCATCCAGCTTGCGCTCCTGGTCGTCCAGCGTCTTGAGCACTTCACCCTCGTGACCCATACGTACTTCGATCGCGCCACCGTTCAGTGTATCTGCATCATAGGCGTGCAGCGGCTGACCGTATTCCAGCATCACGAAGTTGGTAATATCGACTACGTTATTGATCGGACGAACACCGGCAGCGATCAGGCGGTTCTGCATCCACAGTGGTGAAGGCGCAACCTGAATACCGCTAATATAACGTGCCGAGAAATGACTGCATTCCTGCTGGGCTTCGATACTTACGGAGATATGGCTGTTAGCCGCGTCGCCGCCTTCCACCAGATTCACTTCCGGCAGTTTCACTTCACGTCCGAGGATCGCCGCCACTTCATAAGCAGCACCGATCATGCTTAGACAATCTGAGCGGTTCGGTGTCAGATCAAAGTCCAGCACTTCATCATTCAGTCCGAGCAGTTCAACGACCGGTGTACCGATTTCGGTCTGTTCAGGCAGCACGAGAATGCCTTCCTGCTGTTCTTTTGGCAGCAGCTTGTCATTGATGCCCAGTTCTTTGGCAGAACAAATCATACCCTGGGAGAGTACGCCGCGCAGTTTGGCTTTTTTGATATGAAAATCGCCTGGCAATTTCGCGCCGATCAGTGCTACAGGTACTTTTTGTCCGGCATCGACGTTCTTCGCGCCGCAGACGATCTGCAGATCTTCTCCCTGTCCGGCATCGATAATACATACATTCAGTTTATCCGCATCCGGATGTTTTTCCTTGCTTTTTACATAACCGACAACAACGCCGGTAATCCCCTGATTACGCTGTTCCACACTATCAATCTCAATCCCGGCACGGGTAATTTGCTCGGCAAGGTCCTCTGCGTGTACTCCTTCCAGAGACACATACTGAGACAGCCATTGTGTTGATACTTTCACAGTCCGTCCACTCCTTTAGCGTTTATAGGCTTTACTTCATTTATATTCATGTGCTGCTTGATCTTCTTTTATTTACCCTCTGCGGCATCTTCGAGGAATCCACTGAATCCATATGGCATACACCAAATTCCAGGATGTGCCATCCATACGAGGCTGTTCTGTTACTCAAGCCGCAGCTTACAGATGGGAGAACTGGCTCAGGAAACGCATATCATTGCTATAGAAATGACGGATATCATCGATACCGTATTTCAGGATAGCGATACGCTCTACGCCCATACCGAAGGCAAAGCCGCTATATACTTCTGGATCAAATCCGCCCATTTCCAGTACTTTCGGATGCACCATACCGCAGCCGAGAATCTCGATCCAGATGCGTTCGCCGTTCTTTTTGGTAAAGGTTACATCGACCTCGACACTCGGCTCTGTGAACGGGAAGAAGCTTGGACGCAGACGAATCTCGGTCTGCTCGCCGAACATCTCACGGGCAAATTGCAGCAGGGTTCCTTTAAGATCACTCATGCGAATACCTTTATCAATCACCAGTCCTTCAATCTGATGAAACTGGAAAGAGTGGGTCGCGTCGTCATCATCGCGGCGATACACGGTACCCGGACAGATCACTTTCAGCGGTGCCTGACCCTTGGCCGCTTCCATAGCGCGGATCTGAATCGGTGACGTCTGTGTACGCATCAGCAGATCTTCCGTCAGGTAAAAGGAATCCTGCATATCGCGTGCCGGATGGTTCTGCGGCAGATTCAGTGCTTCAAAGTTATAATAATCCGTCTCGACCTGCGGACCTTCGGCTACACGGTAGCCCATCCCGATAAAGATATCCTCCAGCTCTTCAATTACTTTGTTCAGTGGGTGAATACTTCCCTGGGTCATTGGACGACCCGGCAGGGTAACGTCGACTTTCTCTGCCTGCAGACGCTGATTGGTCTCTGCTCTGACGAATTCTGCCTGTTTGCGATTGATCACTTCTTCAATCGATTCGCGCACTTCGTTGGCGATTTGTCCAACGACCGGACGCTCTTCCGCACTCAGTTTACCCATACCACGCAGAACTTCGGTCAGTGCTCCCTTTTTACCGGAATACTTGACGCGCAGCTCGTCCAGCTCTTTGGGTGTGGATACCTTTTCCAGCACCTCCAGCGCTTCCTTTTGCAAAGCCAGCAAATGCTCTTTCATTTGAACCGTTTCGCTCATTGCCATTTTCCCCTTTCGTTATATCCATCCTATGCTCTGTAACCAACAAAAAAAGGCCTTCTCTCCCGTAAGGGACGAAAAGACCGTGGTACCACCCTTGTTAGAAATATATAATATCGCCAGCATTCCGGAAAACAGCCAAAATCAATATCATTGGGCTGAACCTGTGCCTCTGTGGCATTATTATAATTTCTCGCTCAAAACGATAATAACGGATCGTTAGACCGGCTATCCCTACTGTATCCTGTATGTAGATTCAACTTCGCTCTGTCGTGGACAAAGGAAATTCGTTTCTACACCGGTTGTTCAGGTAGCTGCTCCGGAGTGAATTTCAACAGCCCTGTTCCCGGAAAATGCTCTCAATCCATGGCATTTTCTCCCTGTAGGGAAGTACGGTCTACTTGTCTCCATCGTTGCAGTTGTTATGGTTGCATGCATGTACATGTACAGATGCTAATAGATACTCATTATTGTACAAACTTCACTCTCTCCCGTCAACGGTTAAAGCGTTCCAGTTCACGGCGCAGCTGCCTGATTTCCTGCACCAACGATAGAGATGGATTGGATACGGAGACATTTTCAGCCTGCCGGCCCGCCTGTTTGTTCGTACCCTTGGCTGTTTGGGAAACCGGATATTCAGCTGAAAGTCCGCCAGTAGCAGAATCCGCTGATCCAGCCATTAACTGTGCCAGCCGGAGCTCCAGCAGCAGCCGTTTATCGTCCGCCTGCTTGCCACCGGAACGCTCTTCCTGCTGTCTACGCTGTACCGACTGTTCATATTCATCCATATTTCCATTAAACATAGCAGCTTGTCCTTTTCCGTCCAGCATCAGTAGACGGGTAGCCAGCCTGCGTACAAGCATTCGGTCATGAGACACGAGTACGATCGTTCCGCTATAGCTCTGCAATACCGATTCAATCACTTCCTGGGCAGCAATATCCAGATAATTGGTCGGCTCATCCAATACCAGCAGATTGGCTCCGCCAAAATACAGGCGAATCAGAGCAGCGCGGCATTTTTCTCCCATACTGAGTGTACCGATGACTTTGTGTACATCTTCGCGCCGGAACAGAAAACAGCCAAGAATCGTCTGCGCTTCCGTACGTGTCATACCGGGCAGGAGCAGCAGACTATCCAGCAGGGTAAGCTCTGTTGGCAAGCTTTCCAGCTCCTGTGAAAAATAGCCAATCTGCAGTGCAGGATGACGATGAATCTCTCCCTGCGAAGGCTTCAGTTGACCGAGCATCAGACGCAGCAACGTTGTTTTCCCCGTACCATTGGCTCCTGTAACCGCTAGCCGGTCTCCCCTTTCCAGCTGGAAGCTGACGCCTGCGAATAATTCGGCTGCAGCAGAACTATGCGGCGAATGCCTGTGCTGACTGTTATTTGGTAGCATCATTTGTTCAACAGGCTTGGAAGGAAGTTGGCGGTCAGCCGCATTCCTATTTAAATCATAATCAAAATGAACGTTTTTGAACTCTAGCAGCGTACGACCTTTGAATTCACCCGCTTCCAGCTCGAAGTGCAGCTGATCACCTGCACGCGGTTTGTCTACCCGCTCTGCTTCCAATCGTTCCAGCGCTTTTTCCTTGGCATGGTAACGGGAAATATTTTTTTTGGCTTTGGCTTTGTAATAGCTGGCTGTTATTTTGACTTCATTTTGTTTGCCGGCAGCGTCATGGGCTTTATTAAACCATTCATGGTAACGACGGATCGATTCTTCCAGTGCTTTGCGCTGTTGCTCCTGCTTTTTGTACATCGCTTCCTGGGTGCGCAGCTCCTGCTCCTTGTGCTGTCGATATTCACGGTAGCCTCCCTTGTAGGTAGTCATACCGGAAGGTGTCAATTCGCAGACCGAGGTAGCCAGACGATCAACAAACTCCCTGTCATGGGAAACGAACAGCAGGGCACCCGTATATTCCCGTAGACGCTGCTCCAGCCATTCCATCGTCTCGATATCCAGATGGTTGGTCGGTTCATCCAGAATTAGCAGCCGGGTATCCCGAGTGAGGACTGCTGCCAGACGTACCCTGGTTTTCTGACCGCCGCTCAGGCTGCTGTATGGAATAGCCCATAATTCTTCGCCAATGCCGATCTGGGTCAGCTGTTTCTCGACGTCGACTTCCCACTGGAATCCATCCAGCTGTTCATACTGTTCCATTCGTGTCCCATACTGCTGCAGCATCTCATTATACCGATCCGTTGATTGCAGAATATCAGGATCGTTCAACTGCTGCTCATAATGATCCAGCACAGCACGCAGTGACCACAGCTCACGCTTGCCCTGTCGTGCCACCTCCAGCACGGTTCGTTCCTGCTGCAGGTCTTCTTCATCCTCCTGCTGACGCATCCAGTCCCAGTGCTCCAGCGGCAGCATCCGTTCCACGGTTCCTTCTGTCGGATACTCTTCCCCCATCAAGATGCGGATCAGCGTGGTCTTGCCACTTCCATTGAGGCCGATCAGCGCCAGCCGTTCACCACTTTCTACCTGCATATTTACCTGTTCAAAAATCATACGGCCTTTCCAATCTTTGGCCAGATTGCGTACACGTGCTATTGTTGTCATTTGTCATCATCCTCTCCATATCCGAGTACTTGCCCGGAAGCAAATAAAAAACCGCGATGGCAGCAGCCACGCGGTTGATATACAGGAGAAGATGTACTTTGAATTCATATCGGATAATAACAAGAATTCGGTGTATAATCCATTATCCATCGGTTCCCTTAGGATAGCGAACCGCCTGCGCTGACCAGATACAGATGCCCAATAAACCGGATATCTGGCTGTCCGCTGCAAAGCATGGATAAATATTGCATGTATATATGAATGCTGTGTTTATATAGCATTCCATTAATCCCTCGCAGGATCCTACACACCGAATACAGGATTTCTCCGTACAGAGACTTCCCAATTGTCATTACAGTAATATGAAGAAAGACATACGAATCCCGTTGCATCAGCCGCTATAGCTGTCTGCCTGCACTTGTCGTCTGCAGTTAATAGGGACGTTCGTATTGTTACTTCATCAGACAATTGGTTACCTCTCTTTTCTGCGGAGTTGTTCAGCTCATAGTCATACAGCTGACAAGGCCATTCTACCAAATTCAGGTACATCTGCCAACCACAAATACACAAATTAGACGGGATGCCATCATATTTATTATAATGAGCCATGTTGTTAAACGTTATTTCCATACTAAGTACATACAGAGGAGTCGAATCATTTGAGTACGAGTTATCTTTTACTGCATGGTCTGGGTGGCAGCGGTCCGGAACACTGGCAGACCTGGCTGTGTCAGCAGCTGATCGAACGCGGACACCGTGTGTATTATCCACGTTTTCCAGATCAGGATGCGCCTTCGTGGGAGATATGGCTGCGTGAACTGCATGAATTGATGAATAGCATTCCGGAGGAAGAGGAACTGATTGTGCTGACGCATAGTCTGGGATGTATCCTGTGGCTTCATTACGCAGCCGAGCATCCAGTTCGGCGCGTTCGCCAAGCTGTACTGGTCTGCCCACCTTCGGCTGATACCGGACTGGAGGAAATCAGCAGCTTTTTCCCATTGGCACAAAACCTGCAGCTCACAGCTGCTGCCGAGCATACACTGATTATTATGTCCTCCAGCGATGAGTATTGCTCGCCCGCACAGTCACTGGTCTATCAGCAGCTCGAAGTTCCTGTATTGCTGCTGCCAAATATGGGGCATATCAATACTGCTTCCGGTCACGGACCATGGCCGCTTATTATGGATATTGCTCTCACCGGAGCAGTACCTCTCCAGCAGCTTATGACTTCCCCTGCTCGGCAACGCTAATCCATATATACAAAAAGCCTGTCTATTGCGCATAGACAGGCTTTTTGCTTGGCTTAGTATTTATGCGGATAGAACTGTTGGCGGATTATTTGTGATATCTTACGATATTCTGCGCCATAAAGTTCGACCTTTTTTATGAAGAAAAGGCAGTGTTGCTTTTGGTATCCGTCAAAGCAAAGATCAAAGCATTCAGCAGATACGATCGGCGTACCGGCTTGGACACGACACTTTTGGACCATGCACGCAAGGAAGTATCCATTGTCATACCTACAGAAGTGAGCAGAATGACCGGAATATTATATATTTTCTGAAGATTCTCAATCTGCTGGCGGTATACCGCCGATTCTCCGGTAATAATCAATTCGTGATCGATAACAATCATATCAAAATTCTGTCCTTCAGTTAGCCGCTGCAGCATATCTTGCAGGCTGTCTGTAGAGGTGAGCTGAATATCCCAATCTTCGGCAAGACGGGCGATCCACTGCAAAGACTTGATATTATCATCTACGACAAGCATGCGTTTGCCCTGCAAAATCGGCTGACGGAAAGTAGGGACAGAGAACTCATGGCGAGGCAGTGTCAGCACAAACGAAAATGTCGATCCCTGCCCTTTGACGCTGGAGACCACGATCTGGCCGTCCATTAATTCTACGAGCTGCCTGCAAATCAGCAGTCCAAGACCTGTACCTTTATACTGTCCTTCTCTATCATGAACCCGTGTATATCGTTCAAACAGCTGGTCCAGCTGCTGATCATCAATGCCGATACCTGTATCTGTTACTGAAAACTTCACAGATACCTGATCAGAAGCCTCTTGCGGCAGCAGCCGGGCCTGAACGTGTACATCGCCTTCATGCGTAAATTTGATAGCATTGCTGATCAGGTTAATCAAAATCTGGCGAATCTTGCGGGTATCTCCATACAGGATAGGGATATTGTCTTCAATCTCCATAATGATCTCGATATTGCGCTCCATCGCTTTGGCTGCAAACAGATAGGTGGATTCTTCTACCAGGGCAGGCAAATCAAACAGCTCCATATCCACCTGCATTTTGCCCGCTTCCATCTTGCTGAAGTCGAGTACATTATCCAGCAGTTCGATCAGGGTATGACCGCTTTTGCGAATAATATCCAGATGGGAGCGTTGTTCGGGATTTAGGGGAGTAGGTTCCAGCATATCTACCATGCTCATAATACCATTAAGTGGATTACGGATTTCGTGACTCAGAATAGCCATCGTATCGGATTTGTACTGGAGCTGCAGATCGACTTCTTCTTTTTGCTGCTGTAGATCATCCAGCTGCACAGTAACCTGCTGATGATCCTGAAGCAGATCATCATTAAGCTCGATTTGCTGTTCGAGCCGGCTTTCCAGTTCTACGACGTAAGAGAGAAAGATGGCCATCGAATGCATCGTTTTGACTTCAGACTTGGAAAATACATAGCCTGGCGTATGCATCGCACACACCGTACCAAACGATTCCCCATTCTGCAAAAGCACCGGAAATCCAATAAACGAATGGTCTCCTGTACTGGCTGTTACTGGCATCTCACAGGTATATGGGTGAGTCAATGTATGAGAAATATAAACGGCTTTGCGGGATACAAAACTGCAATAGGTGTCTTTTAGCGGAAGCCGCACTCCTTCCTCTACCAGAACCTCGTCCCTGTTAAATGCTTTTAATATATGATTGGTTGTACCGTCATTGCTGGCTACAAATATCGTGCTTACATTCAACATGCTACTGAGCATATCTGTAATATGTCTTGCTGCATCAACTACATTATCAAAAAATAGCTTCTGGATCATGATCCACCTTGTTTTCTTCGAATTTCTAAAACGATTAGATGATAGAGATATACATATAGTATAAGGGACAGGAGTTGGCATAGGTATGCTAAATAATGCCATTATTCAAAAATATTTAGCCATAGAGGAGTCGGTAAGCAAGAGGAATAATATAAAAAAAAGGCCCCTGCAGAGCAAGGACCTTTGCATTAAAGCGGGTGATGGGAATCGAACCCACGCTATCAGCTTGGAAGGCTGAAGTTCTACCATTGAACTACACCCGCATAATATCAGTATCGGGATGACACGATTTGAACATGCGACCCCCTGGTCCCAAACCAGGTGCTCTACCAAGCTGAGCTACATCCCGAAGTCAGTCAATAAGAAAAGTGTTTTCTTAACGACAGGATCTAGTGTATCATACTCTCATTTATTTGGCAAGCACATTTTACCTATAGTAGACCTTGATATGCTTTTATTCTTACAAAAGCCGACTTGATTACGGATTGTTCTATTGTTATATAGATGGTTTATTCATCAGCTTATCCTTTTTGTAAAAAAAGTCGGCCTCTCCCTGTTTGGGAAAGACCGACTGGTCGGCTCGGAAAATGTACTTTTCTGCCGGATGTATATTGTCATTAAAAACCGAATCAGCCTTTTGGAGACTTTTCGAAACTTACTTCCGGTGTAGTCAGCTTGTCGTAAAAGTCTACCGAGTTATCCTTGTCTTCCGAAGCGCGCAGCGCCATCGCAGAACGTGGATGCTCATCCAGTGTTCCGGTGATCATGTAAGGAATGAGGTAACCCCACTCTTCTTTTTCACGCAGCGGAATCATGTGTTTGTCGATCACTTCCAGTACCGGACGAAGCGTATACTTGGTGTTTTTCAGATGAGTAACGAGCAGTTCGGTCGGGCAGTTACCTGCCGCGCGTCCCATACCGTATACCGAAGCATCCAGCAGCTCTACCCCATTGTCTGCAGCAATCAGTGTGTTGGAGAATGCCAGCTGCATATTGTTATGGGTATGTACACCCAGGCGTTTGTTTGGCAGATGTGTTTTGAACTTGTCTACCAGGTAAATAAAGTCTTTGTAATCCAGGCTACCGTAGCTGTCGACGATGTAGACCACATCCACTACGCTTTCCTTGATCAGCTCGAACGCTTCGATCAGTTCATTTTCCATAACATTGGACAATGCCATAATATTGATCGTTGTCTCATAACCGCGATCGTGGAAAGTCTGAACGAGCTGCAGTGCTTTGTCTACATCCTTGATGTAGCAGGCTACACGGATCAGATCCAGCATACTTTCATCACGCGGCAGAATATCATCTTCATCCACACGGCCGATATCTACAAGAGCAGACAGCTTGGTATGACCTTTGTGCGGAATAACGGTGCGCAGGAATTCGTCGTCAAGGAAACGCCAAGGGCCTGCAGATTCAGCACCTTTGAGCAGTTTTGGAGAGTTTTTGTAGCCGATCTCCATATAGTCGATGCCTGCTTTATTCAGATTATTATACAAATCCTGTACAAATTCCACGCTGAAATCCCAGTTATTCACCAGACCTCCATCGCGAATCGTGCAGTCAACAATTTTGCAGTGGTTGAGTTTCATTGTTAATCTCCTTTCAGCCGTTTCATTCTCTCCATGATACTGTACGCGGAATTGAAAAGTAAAGAAAAATTCTCACATGCTTTAACGCATCAATTGAATAAATCGACTATTTTGATTTTTTTTGCTGTTGTTCCCACTGCAGCAACTCTTCCTGATTGACCGGATGATTACCGTAACGAACCGCGTTATACCAGTCAATCAGCCGGTGTACACCTGCTTTTCCTGCCGGGTCAGCAGAAGATATCCGTCCAGATTGCTCTTCCAAATTATTATGATTCGACAAGTCGGACAATTTACGAGCGACAGCAGCAGGTGTATCGGCAGAGGTGATGTTTATTCCTTTTTGGCGGGAATGCCGTACCAGCTGCCGATAATGGTAACGTACCCTTCCCGATGGATCGGCAGGAATAGGATCACTGCGCCGATTCCAGCGAAGCCGCGCAGCATGTGGTTTTTGTATTTTCTCTGTATGATCGGTATATCCCCGGGGTTCGGCAGAATCTTCGGACAGCGCGCTTCCCCACAAACTGGCGAGCCAGCGGGACAGCCGCGGAGCATATTTACGAATCAGACGATACAGCAGCCAGCCCAGACAACCTGCAAATGCAGCTGTAGCCAGCAGCATGGCAATCTGGGCGATTTTCTCCAGGATCAGTGGATTCATCGTCTCGGTATCCGACTGTGGCAGATCGATAAGCGGCGGAACAGGCGGATTGACCATCGTGGTAGGCTGGGATAGCTGTGGCGGTGCATCCGGCGTCAGCAGCTGCATCAAATAATACCAGAGCCTGCGAAGTGCCGCTGACAGCTGATTACTACCACCAATAATTGCAATCAGTACGACAATGAGCCAGATCCAGCTGCGACTGCGGCGCACAACGGCTCGCAATGCTGCAAGCGAGAATCCTTCTTCAAACGCAATACTGCCAATCTGCTGGGAACCCAGTCGAAATAAAACGGCAAAAATCGTAATAGCGCCAGCGGCATAAATCGAACCACGAATCTCATCCAGTGCGCCGCTGCGCCCAGCCGCCACGTAGGCAATCCAGGTAATACCGAGCAAAATCAGCTGCCATTTCAGAGGGAATATTCGGTCCCATTGTCCTGCGGCTAAGGCAATGCCGCAGATCGCGCCTGCCAGTCCCAACACCAGAGCAGTAAACAGCAGTAATACGCCCCCTGTCTGCATATAAAGCCATCCAAACGCAGCGGTAGCTGTGATGCCGCAGAACAACAGACCCATTATCCATTTCCAGCCGGACTGTCTGGCTATTCCAGCAGTGCGCAGTACCATGCCCAGACTGCTCATAGATAGTATAATAAGCAGCCAGCCAGCCGGATAACGGGTGCCGAGCCAATACACATCCAGCAGGAGAATCAGCGGATAAAGGGCTGCCAGGATAGTTAGCATATGCACTATATTCCATAACATCGGATAGCGCACCGGTATCGGCACGCGAGAATGTACAGTCATTGTTCCACCTCCCTGTATAATCGCAGCCTAGCTGACCACATGCTTTAACTCCTCTACACCGGGAACAGGGAGGATACTGACTCGTGAGCCTGCCTGTTCCAGCTTGCCGACTTCAGTTCGCATTGCTGCCGAATAATGCGGCGTGATAATCAGAATATCCAGCTTTTGCTTCTGCTCATCTGCCAGCAAAGAATGCAAAAATTGCGGGAATGGCCGTCTCACTCTCAGCTGCAGCTCTGCCATCGATTGCAGGATGACCGTTAGCTGCTCACTGCCGTACGCCGGCCATATCCGGGCATCTGCTTCATCTTCGGAAGGCATAATCGCATTATGTCCAAATCCGGCTTTCATGCCTCTTCCGATAAGGTCGGCGGCAGCTGTAGCCGCGCAGCTAATCGCATATTCGGCTACAACAGGCTCGGTAACAATACTCCACATCTGCTCGCTGAGCTCGATATTGAGCAGAATCATCACTTCAGGATCGGCGCTATATCCATGCTGGAATACCTGCAGCTGACCGGTACGTGCCGTAGCACGCCAGTGCACCTGATTCATCGGATCACCGGTACGATATTCACGTACACCTGTAATCAGAAAAGGATCTTCATTGATCCAGCGGCGGGTCTCAATATCGCCCTGCCAGCTATGATAAGCTTCGGGCATATATTGTACCGGTACATAGGCAGGATAAACCATCATCTGAATGCGTACCTGAACCGGACGACTGGCACGAGCCAGCCCAAATAGATCGCCTGTTGTCATAAGCGCGCTCTCCATCCGGAAGCTGCCCCGCTGCCGACAGACCATATGATGGCGCCGAACAATACGTGTATGCCGTCCCAGACTGAACAGACTGTTATGATTCTGATATACGGTTCCTTCACTGATCACCGTATCAGTCGTACCGGCAAATTGAAAAGCGATAGGTAACATAGCTTCCAATCGCAGCCAGGGCAGGGGCAGCGCACGCCCATTTTCCAGCACCTCGATCATCTCCACCTCTTCACCGGCATGACAGCGGTTGCGGGAAAGCTTGCGTTCATAATGAACCCGTGCAAGGGAAGGTCTGCCAAATACCAGCGCTTGGATCACGATCATGACAGCAGCGACCAACATAAGCCAGAACAGTTCCATCTACTTCACACTGCCTTCGATGCCTGCTTCGGTCGGCACCGGCTCCGTATCCAGAATAGACTGAATCAATTGCTGTGCCTGTACGACCCCATTCTGATGGCGACTGCGGAAAATCAGTCGGTGAGCGAGCACCGGAGCAGCTAATGTACGAATATCATCAGGCAGTACATAATTCCGTCCCTGAATAGCAGCATAGGCCTGTGACGCGCGCAGTAGTGCCTGTGTAGCACGCGGACTGGCTCCGAGAGCCGTATCGGCATGCTGTCTTGTGGCTTCGGCTATACGAACCATATATTCCAGCAGATCCGGATGTACCTGAATCTGGCGGCATATTTGTCGGGTCTGAATAATCTGATCCCGTGTGACTGCATAGTCTGCAGACCGGACTGCTTCAGTATAAATTGCAGACGCAGATTCGCTATCTGCCGGCTTCTGATACGAAGGTACCTCATTCTTCTCATCCAGTTGGGAGGATACTGGTGGAGCGTCCGGCATTTCCAGCGATCGGCGCAGAATTTCCACCCCTTCTGCCGAGGAAGGATAACCGAGTGACAGCTTGAGCATAAACCGATCCATTTGCGCTTCCGGCAATGGAAAAGTCCCCTGGTTATCTACCGGATTCTGGGTAGCAATCACCATAAAGGGATCTTCCAGCTTCATGCTGGTTCCGTCGATACTGATCTGCTTTTCTTCCATGCATTCCAGCAGACTGGATTGGGTACGTGGTGTTGCCCGGTTGATCTCATCGGCTAGCACAATATGGGCAAATAAAGGACCCGGCCGAAAAATAAATTCGGATTCCTTTTGATTATAAAAGTTGCCGCCGGTCAGATCGGATGGCAGCAGATCGGGAGTGAACTGTACACGCTGAAAACGGCATTGCATCGCTGCCGCCAGTGTTTTGGCCAGCATTGTTTTGCCGGTACCGGGTACATCTTCCATCAGCACATGACCAGAGGCAAACAGAGCGGTCAGCAGCAGCTGAATCTCGTGCTGCTTGCCTACTATTTTTCTGCCGATCTCCGTCTGCAGCTGCCGGGCGATATTCTGAACTTCATTGACAGGTATCATGCAGTCACTTCCTTTCCATATCAAACCATAATCTATCCAAACCCTATGTATCCAGCTATTGAGCCACTATTCTCGTTGTTGTAGAGAAGGCCCATTCTTCGGTGCAGCAGAAGATACTACTGCCCCTCTATCATACAATGTTTCTACGCCAAATGAAAAAGAGCAGCCATTCACAGGCTGCTCTTTGAAGAAATAAATCGTAATGCACTTCTATTTGTTGTAAACGATCATTTCTATATATTATTTATGCTGAAGACGCGAACGACGCATACTCATAACAGCAAGCCGTCTTTTCAGATCACGTTCCCATTTTTCATCCTTGATTTCCTTGGCTACTGCCAGCAGATCCAGACTCATATCAATCTGTCGCTGCACCATATCTACAGGGTCATCCTCTTCCACATTCACGCAGTTCTCGAACATGGTGTTATCGTCTTCCATCACATAATCCTGGAAATCGATTTCCGGTGTACCGTCATCATGCGCATATTCCGCGAGAATCTCGTACTCATTCTCCACTTTGTAATGCACTTCGATACGTTCACACACCGGGCACACCAGCAGAGGAACATTATGAACCTGGGTTCGAAAATGTTTGAGGGTCCCTTTCGTTCCAATCATACTGCCGCCACAGCAAAAGCTCATCGTAGTTCTCCCTCCAGACATGATTCTATAATCGTAAAAAGCGACTTCGCATCAATGTTAAATCCATGTTTGTGAAAGATTATTAACCAGCTTATCTCTATTTTACACCTTTTCCGGGTAAGACAAAACCCCTTTATTCGTAAAAAGCGCCGATAAAGGGGTACATTTGAGAAGGTGAAAATAGATACAAATCAGCTTGTTATCCGTATCGCACTTTAAGTTGCTATCGGCAGGGATGTTCTGCCTGACAGCCTGAAATGTGTGCTACGAAAAGCTTGTGCAGCAGTGAGTAGAACTATACTTTTTGGATAGCGGCTACAATCAGATCGCCCATTTGCGTCGTAGACAGTGCTTTGCTCTTGTCTACCGCAATATCGGCTGTACGATGACCTTCATCGAGCACTCGTGCTATCGCGGACTCAATTGCATCTGCGGCTTCACTGTATCCAAAAGTCGTGCGGAACATCAGCGCGAGTGAGAGAATGGTCGCAATCGGATTCGCCAGTCCCTGTCCTGCGATATCCGGCGCCGAACCGTGTACCGGCTCATACAATCCAAAGCTGCCTTCCCCCAGTGAAGCGGAGGCCAGCATACCGATTGACCCAGTCAGCATCGCCGCTTCGTCACTCAGAATATCTCCAAACATATTCTCGGTAACGATAACGTCAAAGCTCGATGGACGACGCAGCAGCTGCATCGCACAGTTATCTACCAGTACATGCTCCAGCTCTACATCCGGGTATTCCGGCGCAATACGGTTTACAGTCTCGCGCCACAGACGGGAAGTCTCCAGCACGTTCGCTTTGTCTACCGAAGCAAGCTTTTTGCGGCGTCCCTGGGCGATTTCGAATGCCTGTCTGGCAATACGCTCGATCTCGGTAACATTGTATACGCAGGTATCTACTGCTTCTTCCCCATGTGCTCCCTGTCTTCTCAGCTTGTCTCCAAAGTAGATGCCGCCGGTCAGCTCGCGTACTACCATCAGGTCGGTACCTTCAAGCACTTCCGGTTTGAGTGTGGACGCTTCCTTGAGGCAGTCAAATACAACTGCCGGACGGAGATTGGAGAACAGGCCCAGTTCCTTGCGAATGCCGAGCAATCCGGTCTCCGGACGCAGCTCTTTGGAGTTGTTATCCCATTTGGGACCGCCTACCGCGCCAAGCAGTACGGCATCGGCACTTTTACAAACGCGCAGCGTTTCTTCCGGAAGGGGAGTTCCCTTTTCATCGATAGCGATTCCGCCGAATAAGGCATGTTCAGTCTCGAAAGAATAGCCGAATACCTCTTCGGTTTTTCTCAATACTTTTTCCGCTTCTGCTACGACTTCCGGTCCGATTCCGTCACCGGCGATTACTGCGATTTTTTTGACGTCTGCCATATCTATGACTCTCCTTTGGTTAGCGGCTGATCCGCATCTGCATGATAGTTGAATATTCGAACGTTTCGTTTATTACTTATACTCAGTTTTAACATACATGTCAGATATGCGCCAAGATACACAAACTATCACGTTAATAGATATAACCTATAAATAAATCGATACTTAGAGTGATTATACATACAAATTGGGATGAGCTTCTCGTATTGGGTGGCTTCTAATTATTGTATTTACCGTATTTTCTTATGCCTGTCCTTTATTTATATGAGAACAAATGCCAAATTAACTTTCTAGCACTTCCTTATTGTTATACCAGGTATAGTCATAGTCATTTATTCCATATATTGGGTCGGCGAATTTGAACTTGCTGCTCAGGAGGAATAGAATAGTACCGGAACGCTGCCAGTTTACTTTATCCAATCAACCAAAGGAGTGGGCAATAATGGAATATTCATATCTTGGCAAGTCAGGTTTGAAAGTCAGCCGGATCTGTTTGGGCACCATGAATTTTGGACCAGTCACAGATGAGAAGGAATCTTTCCGCATTATGGATGCTGCTCTGGACGCAGGTGTCAATTTTTTTGATACTGCAAATGTATACGGATTCAAAATAGGAGCAGGTGCTACCGAAGAGATTATCGGACGCTGGTTCAAGCAGGGTGGCGGACGACGCGAAAAGGTCGTGCTCGCTACCAAAGTATATGGCAAAATGGGTGATGAAACCGACGGTCCCAATGATGAAGGTGGCCTGTCAGCCTATAAAATCCGCAGACATCTGGAAGGCTCACTCAAGCGCCTGCAGACGGATCATGTGGAACTGTATCAAATGCATCACGAAGATTCCCGGATCAGCTGGGATGAACTGTGGGGTGCTTTTGAAGTGGCGGTTCAGCAGGGTAAAATCGGCTATGTAGGCTCCAGTAACTTTGCTGCCTGGCATATTGCTATTGCCCAGAAAGAAGCGGAAAAGCGCCATTTCCTCGGACTCGTATCCGAGCAGCACAAATACAGCCTGCTCTGCCGCGAGCCGGAGCTGGAAGTACTGCCTGCAGCCAAAGAGCTGGGACTGGGCGTAATCCCATGGAGTCCGCTGGATGGTGGATTACTCGGACGCAATGCACTCAAAAAAATCGAAGGCTCCCGCAGTGGCGGCAATACCGAGCGCGTAGAGAAACACAAGCAGCAGCTGGAACAGTTTGCTTCACTGTGTGAAGAACTGGGCGAACCGCAGGATGTGGTTGCGTTGGCATGGGTACTGGCTAATCCGTCGGTAACCGCTCCGATTATTGGACCTCGTACATCCGAACAGTTCGAGAGTTCGCTGCGCATCCTGGATGTGAAGCTGGATGAATCTACTATGAACCGTCTGGACGAGATTTTCCCTGGCCCGGGTGGAGCGGCTCCAAAAGCTTACGCCTGGTAAGCAGAGCATCATTTTATCAGTTAAACGTTTAGCAATGATGCAGTTAGTCTGCTATAGCGGATGATTATACTGAATTTCATATACTACTTGAATAAAAGTACTTGGTAATTTGCATCTTGCTCCTGCCTCATACAGGGCAAAACCAGACAGTAGCTGTTGTGCTATCTACTGCCAATCAGCAATCAAAGCACTGCAATACGCAACAAAAGCTCCGCTGGCGAATATTATCCAGCGGAGCTTTTTTATAGGCCATATTTATTACTGCAAACGAATACTATTATCGTTCTGTCAATATCATTCTATCCAGCCGTACTTGCAACGTTTTGCGAAGTTCTTATAAAGTTCTCTGAAATCCTGCAGCGTCCTCCAAAGAAATACTTACAGCGTCTCCAGCAAAATACCGAGCGGTGTGGATGAAGCTCCGGCAATCATCAGGCTAAAGGTATACTTGCTGTTGCCCGGCGGGACGCTAGCTACATAGACCGGTGCCTTTTGTTTGTTGGTACGCATGAGTGGTACTCCATAGACCGTATCGTTCATCCGTACGGCTCCCCCGTAGCTGCCGCCGCGCGGATTCAGTGAGATCTGAACCGTCTTTTTCTGGGAACCCGGATTGTATACCGGTACAGTCACGTTATAGATGACGCCAAACTGCGCCCGGTTATCCAGCGACAGCTCCGGCAGTTCGCTCGCTGCAGCCGTGAACAGCTGATCGGCTGGCAATGAACCGTCTTTTTTCACTTTGGCAGCAGTAGGATAGATTGCACGCGCTGTACCTACCGTATAGACCGGAGTAACAGCATTGGTCTCCGAGAATGTCCAATTGCCTCGCGGATGCGCCTGCGGAGCTGGCGGGAGCGGCGCGCTTTTGATCAGTGTCAGATCATAGGCTGTATCGCGGGAAGCTGCTGTCCGCACGGTATACAGCATTTCCCCACTATCTGTACTTTTCACTGTAAAATCATAGGTGAATCCGAGCAGCTTGCCCGGTGGAATAATAAACTCCTCGATTAGCCCGGATTGCTGCTGCTTGATCAGAGCAGCATTCGGTGTACGATCATCTGTCGTATGTGCCAGAATTGCCCGGGAAATGCTGGCGCCAATATCTGTAATCCAGTTTACTTCGTCTCCACCAATACGATATTCGCGGGTTACTTCTTCGATGCGCAGCGCACCATGATTGGCACGGTTCTCTACGGTGATCCCTACTTTGACCGGAGTGGTGAGCACATTGTAATGCCATCCAAATACCCGGTGGGTAATTGTACTGCCGCTGCTGCGTACAACATCATGCCAGAGCGTTCCCTGACGCACCGGAAAAGTCGATTCGCTCAGTGTCTCCGGATTATCGCTGACCATCAGCCTGTGTGTACCTCCTCGCGTTGCTGACTCGATATCATACTGTGCCACACCTGTCGTATCCACGGCTTCGATCGTCAAATCACGTCCACTGTCCTTCATGAGTAATTCCTCCCTTGATTGAGTATACCCTCAAATAGTCAGCATCTGATGTGTAACCGTGATGTGTTTGTCATGACTGGCTGCTTTTGAGGGTTCATCTATAAAGGTAAAAATACAGAGACTTTTACAACCTTCATTTCGGATTTTTTTGAAAGAAAGGATATGGAAATATATTATAACGGACATGGCAAATATCCCCTCAGGGAATACGGCATTCTGTTTCTGCAACCAGAAATAAGAGAATGCCGATCTATCCTGCGGGGACGGTCTGATCCTATTTATATTCTTTGTTTTTATGCACAAGGATAATGCGCTGTGATTAGATCATGCTGATATTGTCGCGTCTGCCATAGGTTTTGCGCTTTTCTACCAGACGGTTCAGTGAATCGACATAGGCGCGGGCGCTCGCTTCGAGGATATCCGTGCTGACACCGCGTCCCTGGGCCGTAATACCTTCCTGGGTCAGCGCGACATGCACCTCACCAAGAGCATCCTTGCCCTGCGTAACCGCTTTGATCGAATAATCAGCCAGAGTTACATCTTCCTGTGAAGCCTTGTCGATCGCATTATAGATAGAGTCTACTGCACCGTTACCGCTGGACTCTTCCAGACGTACTTCGCCATCGGCTGTAGTCAGGCGCACTTTGGCAACCGGTGCAGATTCACTGTCAAAGGAAACAAACAGGGAATCCAGTTGGAAAAATTCCGGTGCATCGGTCATGCGCTCTTCCAGCAGCGCAAACAGATCATCCTCGGTAATTTCTTTCTTTTTGTCCGCCAGAATCTTGAATTTGGCAAAAGCGGTATTAATCGCTTCTTCATCCAGCTCGAAGCCCAGTTCGATCAGATGCTCGCGGAACGCGTGGCGGCCGGAGTGCTTGCCCATGACCAGCTTGCTCTCTTTGAAGCCGATGGTCTCCGGTGTCATGATCTCGTACGTGGATTTCTCCTTGAGCATGCCATCCTGGTGAATACCGGATTCATGAGCAAACGCATTTGCTCCGACAATCGCTTTGTTCCCTGGTACGACCATACCGGTCAGTTTGCTGACCAGACGGCTCGTACGCGCGATCTCGGATAGGGTAAACGATGTCTTCGCCTGGTAAAAGTCCTGTCTGGTTTCCAGAGCCAATGCTACTTCTTCCAGTGCTGTATTCCCGGCACGCTCGCCGATACCGTTAATCGTGCCTTCGATCTGATCCGCACCATTCAGAATCGCTGCCAGCGCATTGGCTGTTGCCATCCCCAGATCATCATGACAGTGCGCGCTCAATTGTACTTTTTCCACACCAGGCACGTTTTCTTTGACATATTTGAAAATATTGCCGTATTCATAGGGAGAGAGGTAGCCGACTGTATCCGGCAGATTGACGACGTATGCGCCTTCTTCGATCGCCATTTTGGTCATCTCCGCGATAAATTCCAGCTCGGTACGTCCTGCATCTTCCAGGGAGAATTCCACTTTATCAAAATATTTGCGCGCATAACGGATCGCTGAACGGGCCGTATCCTTGACCTGTTCTTTTTCCATACGCAGCTTGTACTGGCGGTGAATCGGTGAAGTCGCCAGGAACAGATGCAGGCACGGATCTTGCGCCCCCTTCAGCGCCTCGCGTACCGCATCGATATCTTGCTCTCTGGAACGCGACAGACCAATAACGCTCGCATTCTTCACTGCACGTGCCACAGCATTAACCGCTGCCAGATCTCCGGGCGATGCCGCAGGAAAACCAGCTTCAATACGATCGACACCCAGACGCTCGAGCTGATGCGCAATCTCCACTTTCTCACGGGTATTCAAATTAACCCCTGGCGATTGTTCTCCATCTCTCAGCGTAGTATCGAAAATATAAATTTTACGCATTATCGCACCTCCTTGTTTTTATAGGTGAAAATAATTCTATATGCTGCAAATCATGAATGTACCAATAAGGATGTTAAATTGATTTGCGGCAGGCAGGTTGGATACGTGCCAGCGGAAGGAAAAGAATGATTCGAAAGAAACAAAGCGTTCGCCTTTAGGATCTGACTTTGACTGCTGAAGCAGTCGTTCAAAAAACCAGATCGTAACAGCGATCGACCGAACCATCTTTTCCCGGAGCGACCGTATCTCAACCCCGCCTCCCTCAACTCAAATGTTCAAATCTTATTTTTTAATCCAATGCATCATATCGCGCAGCTGTGAACCTACTACTTCGAGTGGATGCTCGGCTTCATTACGACGTGTCGCAGTCAGGAATGCACGACCGGATTGATTTTCCAGGATAAAGTCGCGTGCGAATTTACCTTGCTGGATATCGGTCAGTACTTCTTTCATTGCTTTTTTGGTCTCTTCTGTAACGATACGAGGTCCAGTTACATAGTCACCATACTCCGCAGTGTTACTGATCGAATCACGCATCGTTGCCAGACCACCTTCATACATCAGGTCAACGATCAGTTTCAGTTCATGCAGACATTCAAAGTAAGCCATCTCCGGAGCATAACCTGCTTCGGTCAGTGTCTCAAATCCGGCTTTTACCAGAGCACTTACGCCGCCACACAGAACAGCCTGCTCACCGAACAGATCGGTTTCGGTCTCTTCACGGAAGGAAGTTTCGATAACCCCTGCGCGTGTACAGCCGATCCCTTTGGCATATGCCAGACCGATTTCTTTAGCATTGCCTGTTGCATCCTGATGAATAGCGATCAGGCCGGGTACGCCGAATCCTTCTTCATATGTACGACGCACCATGTGACCAGGAGATTTAGGAGCAACGAGCAGTACATCATTTTTAGGAGCAACGATTTGACCGAAATGAACATTGAAACCATGAGCGAACATCAGTGCAGCTGTTTCTTTGAGGTTAGGCGCGATTTCGCTGTTATACACGCTGGCTTGTGTCTCATCCGGCATCAGGATTTGTACGATATCCGCTTTTTTGGTAGCTTCGGCAACAGACAATACTTCAAAACCGTCATTTTTGGCTTTGTCGAACGATTTGCCTTCACGCAGACCGATAACAACAGACAATCCGCTGTCACGCAGGTTTTGTGCATGGGCATGTCCCTGGCTGCCATAACCGATTACTGCGATTGTTTTACCTTTCAATACGTTCAAGTCTGCATCGTTTTCGTAATAAGTAGTTACTGCCATTTTTTCTTCCTCCTTTAATGTATGAAGCGTAGTACCGGCACTGCCGATGGTTATTTTAACCCTCTGAGAAGAGCGGGTATTTCAAAAGGACAATCAGATAGCATCTATGGATTCAGTATTGTCCAATCGATTCATGCAGCCTGATGAAGAGATCTTGTCGGTTATCTCTTTTATTACAGTCTTGCCAATTCGTAAGTACTGAATGTCCTTCTCAAATCCCCGCTCTGGTCAGCGGGTATGACTATGTTTTTACACGTTACCGCGTATCATCGCTGTCGCGCCTGTGCGGGAAAGTTCCCGAATGCCATAAGGCTTGAGCAGTTCGATCATGGCATCTATTTTCTCGGTATCGCCGACCACCTGTACCATCAGGCTGCTTGGCCCGATATCCACGACAGCGGCGCGAAACGTCTCGATAACTCCCATAATCTCGGGACGCTCTGCCGGCTCGGCTTTAACTTTGATTAGAGCCAGTTCGCGTGCAACCATCGGACGCGAGCTGAGATCGATAACCTTGATTACGTCGATAATTTTGTAAAGCTGCTTTTCCACCTGCTCCAGTGTATTTTCGTCACCGGTTGTAACAATAACCATCCGGGACAAGCCTGCTTCTTCCGATTGACCGACAGTGATGCTCTCGATATTGAATCCCCGGCGGCCAAAGAGTCCGGAGACTCTTTGCAGCACGCCAGGCTGGTCATTGACTAATACGGCGATGGTATGTTTCAGCGTTGTCGGTATCATTCTTTATCCCCCATTAACATTTGATCAATGGTGGCTCCCTGTGGAACCATCGGATACACATTCTCATGCTTGTTGACTACGAATTCTACCAGAACAGGACCCGGTGTATCCATCGCTTCCTGCCAGGCTGCAGCAGCTTCCTGCTTGTTCGTTGCCCGCAATCCTTTGACGCCATAAGCTTCAGCCAGTTTGACAAAGTCCGGGCTACCGGAGAGATCAATATGGCTGTACCGGTTATCGTAAATCAGTTCCTGCCACTGTCTCACCATACCCAGCACCTGATTATTCATCACGACAACTTTGACCGGGATATTATTGATCGCGCAGATTGCCAGTTCCTGTGCACACATCTGCATACCGCCGTCACCGTTGATCGAGATTACCAGGCGTTCCGGGTTGGCCATCTGGGCGCCTATCGCAGACGGGAATCCGAATCCCATCGTACCGAGTCCGCCGGATGTTACCCATGAACGCGGTTTGTTAAACCGGTAATACTGGGCGGCCCACATCTGATGCTGCCCTACATCCGTAGTAACAATAGCTTCGCCGCGTGTTGTATCATTGAGCATTTCTACGACCCACTGCGGTTTCAGTACTTCTTCGGAGTCGTCGTAACGGAAAGGCTTTTCCTTTTTCCAACCGGCGATAGTGGTGCGCCATTCATCGGCATAACTGGAATGACCAGCTTCGATATTGAGCATTTCCAGCACGGTCTTCACATCGCCTACGATTGGAATGTCGGTTTTGACATTTTTGCCAATCTCGGCCGGATCGATATCGATATGTGCGATACGAGCATGTGGTGCAAACCCATCCAACTTGCCGGTTACCCGATCATCAAAACGGGCTCCGATGCTGATCAGCAGATCCGACTGCTGAATCGCGTTGTTCGCTGCATACGTACCGTGCATCCCCGGCATACCGATCCACAGATCATGACCGCTTGGGAAACCGCCCAATCCGAGCAGTGTTGTCGTAATTGGAATGCCTGTCGTCTCCACAAACTTGAGCAATTCTTCATGACCACCGGAGTAGACGACACCACCGCCTGCCAGAATCAGCGGACGCTTGGCTTCGGCAATCGCCTGATGCAGCTTATCCAGCTGCAGCTTGTTTGGCAGTACTCTCGGATTGTAACCGCGCATCATAACCGGCTCGGTATGCGGCTTGAACAAAGACTTGGCTGCCGATACATCCTTGGGAATATCGATCAGCACCGGACCTTTGCGTCCTGTATTGGCGATATGGAAAGCTTCATGAATAATTCTTGGCAGATCCTCTACATCGCGAACCAGGTAACTGTGTTTGGTGATTGGCATTGTAATCCCGGTAATATCCGCTTCCTGAAAAGCATCGGTTCCGATCAGTGTCGTTGCCACATTGCCTGTAATTACAACAAGGGGTACGGAATCCATATAAGCGGTCGCGATTCCGGTAACCAGGTTGGTCGCTCCCGGACCGGATGTTGCGATGCAGACGCCGACTTTGCCGCTTGCACGGGCATATCCATCAGCTGCATGAATCGCTCCCTGCTCGTGCCGTGTTAACAAATGCTTGAAATCATCGAATCCGTGCATGGCATCGTAGATGTACAATACTGCTCCACCCGGATATCCGAATACACATTCCACACCTTCCAACAGCAGACTGCGCAGCAGCATTTCCGAACCTGTAATGACTTCAGGCTTCATCCATTTCTCTCGTAATTCATCTGTCGATTGCACATTGGGTATTTGCGCGCTCATCAGTATTCCTCCTCCCAAAATTTACATCAATCTCACATAAACAGCATATGCAAAGCCGCTGCATCCCAATCCGGATGCGTCCCGATAAAACATCAGGTTCGCAGCTGAGACGAACAGAGTATCAAAAAAAGCCTTTCGTCGCCTCGCACAGAAAAGTGTTCTGTAGAGGGACGAAAGGCTATCGCTTCCGTGGTACCACCCATATTCGTGTACAGCCTCACAGCAATGTACACCTCACCAGGTAACGTGCTTATGCACCTTACCTGTAGTCTGTAACGTAGACTGTACGATTTTCCCTAATAATCATTGAATTTTATCAATGCCTTTCAGGAAAACAGCTCCGAGGTGAGCTCGTATCTAAGGGTTTTTGATGAAGCTTGCAGCAAACAGATGCTTCACTCTCTGGACAAAATAGCCCCTAAAACTTCGTCCTCTTCATAGCCGATATCTGGTATTCTCATATGGACCGGAACAATATGTTGTATTGTCGGCCGCTAATTTAGAATTATTATATGATTCATTCCATACAGAGTCAACACTAATTTTTTTGTCTTTTTGAACAATCAAATTGACAGTTTCAAATTGCTATATTTATCCATTGGTCAAAAAAGCTTATATTCACAAGGTTTTTCGGGTGTTATTTTAATATGCTGTTTACATAACGATTTTCTTGTTTGTGCATAGAGCACAAATAACGAACCTGAATACGGTAATGATTTTGTATATGGCCCACACATCATTTTATTTTTTAATGATTACAGGATATGCTGATTTTTGTTACAGTTTACAATATTCTCGAATTGCCTCTACCTAGATGCTTGTTTGCTTCCACAAAAAAAAGCCGGAATCCATCAAACAGGATTCCGGCTTTTCTGTATTATACTGCTTTTGTACAAAAGATTCTGTACTATTCAGACAGGCAAGATTATAAAAAACGCTGCCTGTCTATCGCTTACTCGGATCGTACGGCTGACCGAGTGCTGACGGTGCACTGGAGCGGCCCACGGCAGCAACCAGAACAATAATCGTCAGTACATATGGCAGCATGTAGATCACTTCAGGCGGAATGCTCTGTGTCCAGGCAAACAGCTGAACATAGTTACGCACTGCCTGTGCCAGACCGAAGAACACTGCCGCACCAAACGCACCAATCGGATTCCATTTACCAAAGATCATCGCAGCAATCGCGATATAACCCTGACCGGAAATCGTATTATGCGAGAAAGTACCTGTCGTTGTCAGTGTAATTGTGGCACCACCGATTCCCGCCAGTGCACCACTCAGCATAACGCCGATATAACGCATACGGTTGACTTTGATACCTACGGTATCGGCCGCACTCGGATGTTCCCCGACAGAGCGAAGGCGCAGACCGAATGGCGTTTTGTACAATACATAGAACGATACAAACACCAGGATAATCGCCAGATACGTAGTCGGATAAGCGTTGAAGATCGCATCGCCCAGCAGTGGAATCTGACTCAGATAAGGAATAGCAATACGGCTGTAACCTGCAATCAATTCCGTCTCACCGGCACCATCGAACAGCAGTTTAACCATATACAGCGTACTTCCTGCTGCCAGGAAGTTAATAACGATACCACTGATAACCTGATCCGCTTTGAACGTAATCGAAGCGAGGGCGTGAATCAATGATACAATCGTTCCCAGCACGATAGCTGCCAGCAGACCCATCGTTGCTGCAGAGAATGCATCCATACCGGCATCCTGTGCATAGTGACCTACGACACCGGCTGCAAATGCACCAAATACCATCAGACCTTCCAGTCCCAGGTTGGTCACACCGGATTTTTCCGAGAAAATGCCGCCAAGGGAAGTGAATATCAGAGCTGTAGCAAATACAAGCGTCGTATTAATGAGCTGCCCGATAATTGTTAATACGTCCATTTACAACACCTTCTCTTTCTTACGCTTGGCATAGAATGGCTTCAGTACCCAGCGCACAATACCCTGTGCAGCAATAAAGAATATAATGGCACCGATAACGATACGTACGATTTCAGGTGGTACATCCGCACTGAAGCTCATACCCGCCGAACCATAGGTCAACGTACCGAACAGGATAGAACCAAGAATGATACCAAACGGATTATTCATCCCGATCAATGCAACCGCGATACCGTCAAATCCGGTTCCCGGTGAACTTGCCATAACCGATTGGTAACCGAATACGCCCAGTACGGTAAAAGCGCCGCCCAGACCGGCAAACGCACCGCTGATAAACATGGCTTTGACTACATTACGGTTAACGTTCATACCGGCATACTTGGAAGCATCCTGGTTAAAACCTACCGCACGAAGCTCATAGCCCTGCTTGGTTTTCCACATAAAGATATAGAAGAATACCGCAGCAAGCAGTGCAATAACCGTTCCCCAGTGAACACGAGCATTCCCCATCATCTCGGACAACCAGCCGATAGCGATAGAAGCTGTTGGCTGAATATCCACCGAGCGGTTCTCGCCGTCCAGCAGAGCATAGTTATTAATGATCATATTGGACAGGTACAGACCGATCCAGTTCAGCATAATACAGGAAATAACTTCGTTTACGCCTCGTGCAGCCTTGAGATAGCCGGCAATCGCTGCCCACAATCCACCGAATACGGCACCGGCGATAACAGCTAATGGCGCATGGATGTATACAGGCAGTCCATGAACGTGGATACCCACGATCGAAGCAGCTGTCATGCCGATCAGAAACTGTCCTTCGCCACCGATATTGAACAGACCGGTACGTGCTGCAAAAGCAAAAGCCAGACCTGTCATAATAAGCGGTGTCATCTCACGAATCGCTTCACCAAAGTTATAGGAGTCTCCATATACACGGGTAATCAGTGCACTGTAGGCTTCGAACGGATCATAACCGCCGATCAGCATCACGAGTGCGCCGAGGATCAGACCCATGATAATCGCTACAATGGACAAGATAAAGGAATCTCCGGTAAATATTTTCATCAATTTACTCATGCGCTGCACCTCTCTTTACGGTGCTTCCCGCCATCATTAAGCCCAATTCCTGATCATTGGTTTGTTCCGGCAGCACTTCACCCACAATTTGTCCTTCATAGATAACCGCAATCCGGTCAGATACATTCATGATTTCATCCAGTTCAAAGGAAATCAGCAGAACCGCTTTGCCCTGGTCACGCTGGGCGATCAGCTGTTTCTGTACAAATTCAATGGCACCGACATCCAGACCACGTGTCGGCTGTGCCGCTACGAGCAGTTCCGGATTTTTATCGATCTCACGGGCAATAATCGCTTTCTGCTGATTACCACCGGACAGTGAGCGTGCCATCGTATGAATGCTTGGTGTCCGCACGTCAAAGGCTTCGACCAGACGGGTTGCTTTTTTATCCACTTCATCATATTGCAAAAATCCATTTTTGTTATACGGTGCTTTATAGTAGGTTTCCAGCACCATATTCTCACTAACCGAAAAGTCCAGAACCAGACCATGCTTGTGACGGTCTTCCGGAATATGGGCAACACCCGATTCGGTTACTTTACGCGGAGTTAGGTTGGTGATGTCCTTGCCGTGCAAAGTGACTTTACCGCCGTCTACATGCCGGAGACCGGTCAGTGCTTCGATTAGCTCGGTCTGTCCGTTGCCGTCGACTCCGGCGATACCGAGAATCTCTCCCGCTCTCACCTGCAGATTCAGACTGTTCAGTACAGCCATGCCATCTTTGTTTTTGGACAGAATATTCTGCATTTGCATAACCACTTCGCCAGGCTCTGCCGCTTTTTTGTCTACTTTGAAGCTGACGTTGCGGCCGACCATTTTTTCGGCCAGTTCCTGTGGAGTCGTCTCTGTCTTTTTGACCGTATCGATGACTTTACCACGGCGAATAATGGTCACTGTATCGGCGATTTGCATAATCTCTTTGAGTTTATGGGTAATCAGGATAATGGACTTGCCTTCCTGGATCAGACGCTGCATAATCTCCATCAGCTCGGAGATTTCCTGCGGTGTCAGTACAGCTGTCGGCTCGTCAAAGATCAGAATATCTGCGCCACGATACAGCGTTTTGAGAATCTCGACACGCTGCTGCATACCAACAGAAATATCATGGATCTTGGCATTTGGATCTACACGCAGACCGTACTGCTCGGACAGCTTGCGGATTTCCTCTGTTGCTTTTCTATAATTGATTCGGGCTCCCTTTCTCGGTTCGGAACCCAGAATAATGTTCTCCGTAACGGTGAATGGCTGAACAAGCTTAAAGTGCTGATGGACCATACCAATGCCCAGTTCGATCGCTCTGTTGGGACCATCGATGATCACCGGTTTGCCATCAATTTCAATACTGCCTTCATCCGGCTGATACAGCCCGAATACGATATTCATAAGCGTCGATTTACCGGCACCATTCTCACCGAGGAGGGCATGAATTTCGCCTTTTTGCAGCTTGAGACTGATCGAGTCATTGGCTACGATACCCGGAAAACGCTTTGTTATTTGTTTTAACTCTACAACAGGGGTTGCTGTATCCATTAGATCACCCTTATAAGCAAATTAATAGTTCATATGTTACCCGGCATTTCCGCCATTCATAAACTTACCTGTAGACGTAACAACAAGGCTAGTTATTAACCAGCCTTGTCTGTTGTACTATATGGTCAAAAGCAATTATTTCACTGTATCAGGTACTTTAACTTCGCCGGCTACGATTTTAGCTTTGTACTCATCAACCAGCTTCAGTACGTCAGCAGGTACGTTTTTGCTGGAAGTCTCCGCAATACCTACGCCGTCATCTTTCAGACCCAGTGTTTCTGTACCGCCTTTGAAAGTACCGTCGATTACTTCTTGGGATACTTTCTCAACTGCTGTATCAACACGTTTGATCATGGAAGTCAAAGTTACTTCATCACCGAACTCCAGGGATTGGTCTTTATCTACACCGATAACCCATACTTGCTGTCCGGATTTCTTACGGGATGCTGCTTCATTGAATACGCCTGTGCCTGTTGCACCAGCTGCGTGGAAAATAATATCCACACCTTCATTGTACATTGTTGCTGCAGCTGCTTTACCTACATCCGGCTTGTCAAATGCACCGGCATAGTTGGCAATAAATTCAGCTTTAGGGTTAACCGCTTTGATACCAGCTTGGAAACCAGCTTCGAAGCGTTGGATCAGAGGACTTTTCTCGCCGCCTACAAAACCGATTTTATTCGTTTTTGTCATTTTACCGGCAACGACACCCACGAGGAAGGAACCTTCGTTTTCGGAGAACGTTACAGATTTAACGTTTGGAGCGTCTACTACACTATCGATGATTGCCAGTTTGGCATCAGGATTTTGACCTGCAACGGTTTTGATTGCGTCTGCCAGGTTGAATCCGATTCCCCAAGTCAGGCTGTAACCGTCTTTAACGAACTGGTTAAGGTTAGGGATATAATCCTGATCGGATTTACTTTGCAGGTATTTCACATTTGCTCCGCCAGCGGATTGTACTTTTTCAAGAGCTTCCCAAGCAGATTGGTTAAAGGATTTATCGTTTACGCCGCCTACGTCAGTTACCATACCGACTTTGACGTCGCTGGAACCTTTGCTTCCAGATGTGCTGCCGCCACTTGCATTGTCGCTCTTGTTACCGCACGCTGCCAGAATAACGGACAGTGCCAGTACCATAATCAGCGAAAGTGAATAGACCTTCTTCATGTATCTTTTTCCCCCTTAAAAGTATCAACTATGTTTCTGTCTCTCTCATGAAAACACGAACATTTTCTGAAAATAACATTATTTTGTTCGCTTTCGGAGCAGATTTAATAGTCACTGAACAGATTATACAATCATGTGATAGGAAAATCTACTATTTTAATAACAAATGGTCAATTAATTTATCCATTAAACTATGTAAGCGGTTTATATTGTAAATTTTTACTAATCAAAGTTATGTCTATGTCATATAACCTCCGCACACTTTACAACGTAACTGTTTTAATGCACTAAAAAGATATACATTTGATAATAACAACGTTAGACCTGACATCTAACATCTCTTTGTCTTTTCCTCAATCAGAAAGATCACTCTTCAATAAAAGAGACTATTTTACATAGTCATGGTCTGGCTATATTTATTGCTGCACCGCACCATCTGAAGACCTCAAAATCCCCGTCCGCTTTATGCCCTTCAGACAGTGTACGTGATTTACCTGCCGACAGCAACATATTTCTTGTACAATACTTTACCGAGTCCCACTCTCTGGAATACTGTAAATATAAAGGAAAATAAATTCGGGATTTCCTTTTACTATATCGGTTGGATCGCTGTTCAACATAAGCTTCTTGCTGTTCATTTTATGACCTGTTTTGTACCGAGTAGCTATAAGAACCTGGCGATCCGTTTATATTGGAAATCTTCATCGTCCAGTCTCCAGCCTGCTCGTTAATCCATGTATATTGAACCGTCTGCTGCTTGCCTGGAGCCAGGGTGCCCCTCTTGCATTCATCTCCTGCAGGATCGAACAATTGATAGGTAAAAGAAGTCCTGCCCTTATTTCTCATATGAACAAGAAGTATCTGCGAAACTGTTCCCTCTACAGCATCCAGTGTAAATGTATGCATGTACTCTCCATCGAAACGGGCAGTGCTCTCGTCTGTAATCTCTCTTATTGTTTTATGTATTTGCTTATTCTCTTGTTTGTTCGGATAGCTATCTGGTTGAACCGGTTGAGTGGTAACAGCCGCAGTTGGCTCGGGCATCGTTGCTTTATGATTTGTCAGACTTATCAGCAAGATTAGCATTGCAATAACTATACAGCTAAAAAACAGTACAAGTCTTTTTCGCTTCATTAGAATATTCCTTTCGCGATTGGATAATCAATTCAACCTATGCTGCTGGAAAATAAGCTGATCTTTCTTATTTATACACATAATAAAAGGCTATCCATTATCCAATGAATAGATAAATAGATAGCCTTTTATAATACGCAACCTAAATTACGCGTTGATTTTTTCTTTTGCTACAGTAGCCAGGGAGTTGAACGCAGTTACATCGTTAACTGCCAGGTCTGCCAGCATCTTACGGTTGATGTTAACGCCAGCCAGTTTCAGGCCGTGCATCATTTTGTTGTAAGACAGTCCGTTCAGACGAGCTGCTGCATTGATACGTACGATCCACAGTCTGCGGAAGTTACGTTTTGTTTGACGACGGTCACGGTAAGCATAAAGCAGGGATTTGTTAACCTGTTCTTTTGCTGTTTTGAAAATACGGTGTTTGGAACCGAAGTAACCTTTTGCCAGTTTCAGATATTTCTTGTGTTTACGACGTGTGACGAATCCGCCTTTAACTCGTGCCATATTGATAACCCTCCCGGAAAATTAAATTATTTAAGATTAGCTAAGCCTTGTTTCAAACGTCTTACGTCGCCAGCTGCCATCAGCGGGCTAGTTCCCAGTACGCGTTTTTGACGTTTGGATTTGTGAGAAAGCAGGTGGTTTTTGAAAGCTTTGTGACGTTTCACTTTACCAGTTCCTGTAACTTTGAAGCGTCCTTTTAAACTGCTATGAGTTTTCATTTTAGGCATTTGAATATCCCCCTTAGTTATTTTTCGGCGCCAAGATCATAATCATGCTGCGGCCTTCCAGTTTGGGCTGGCGCTCTACAGTACAGATATCTGCAACTTCATCTCTTACGCGTTCCAAGACTCTTTGTCCAATATTTGCATGTGCAATCTCGCGACCGCGGAAGCGGACCGAGCATTTCACCTTGTCGCCATTATTCAAGAATTTGTTTACGTTACGGAGTTTGGTTTGGTAATCATGTTCCTCCGTATTCGCGTGGAAGCGCACTTCTTTCAGTTCAACAATCTTCTGATTTTTACGCGCTTCTTTTTCTTTCTTCTGCTGCTCGTAGCGGAATTTACCGTAGTCCATAATCCGACATACCGGAGGCTTCGCTTGCGGAGCAACGTTAACCAGATCCAGATTCAGATCGATCGCCATTTGCAATGCTTCGCGAGTCGGCTTAATTCCGATTTGTTCACCGTCAGCACCTACCAGACGTACTTCTTTTGTCCGGATTTCGTCATTGATCATATGTTCTTTACTAATAACCTTCCACCTCCAAGATATAATAGACACTACTATTACAAAATAAAAAGGGATGCAGGTCTCATCACCCGCATCCCTTGATCAGTATACATTCATGACAAATACTTGTCGATAAATTACAGATCAATGAACCAGCCGATAAAAGATCGGTCAGGTGAGAAGACGAGCTTCTGCTTTTCATTAACGTTCTCGTTAACACACTTGAATATTATAGCATGAGGTCTCACACAAGTCAACAGCCTGCACAAATTAATTATGCAGGCTGTTTGTCTATTATGATCTCCGGCTTACAGAGAACTTTGTTTACCCTGTACTTCTTCCAGTCGTACCACACGTGTATGTTCGGTGTGACTCCACTGTTTGTTGTTTTGTGTAAAGAAAGCGTAGAACGTAATCGGCCACCAGGACAATCCGTAGATTGGGAACAGCAGCAGATACATGTAGACTTTCCACGATTTTACCTTTTCCAGAATCATTGCCAGGATAAAAGTAACTACATTGGCGAAGATAGCTACAACAGCTACCCACATCGGCATGTAATTATATACCGAAGCAATATGCGGTCCGCCCAGAATCGCTGTATCGATCCATACGGCAGCTGTCATCAGGAACGTAATCAACACGATGTAGACGTTAACGCTGTACAGCGCAAGGTCAAACTTGATGATGTTGAATTCCTTGATACTTTTCCATAGCAGCGGGAAGAAATAACGACGTGCCACGGTAAAGTGACCTTGCATCCAGCGCAGACGTTGACGGGAAGAAGCTTTGAATGTCAGCGGCTTCTCATCAAATACTTTGGCATCGTAGCTGAATTTTGGATAGATGCCTTTTTCGGCACAACGCATAGTGAACTCCAGATCTTCGACCAGACTGGTTGCGCCCCAGCCGATTTCTTTGAGCAGTTCATTTTCAAAACACATACCCGTACCACCAAGGAAGTTCGCCATATTCAGATTATGACGGGACAGCTGCCACAGACGGTTGATGTACCAGTACGATACACCATAAGCTGCAGTGATCCAGGAATCTTCCGGGTTCTTGGTATCGATATAACCCTGGATAACGCGTGCGCCTTCACACATGTCATTGTTCATTTCTTTCAGGAAGTTCGAAGCTGCCAGATTATCCGCGTCGAACATAACAATGCCGTCGTACTGGCGAGGCATGCTCCACAATTCATTCAGCATCCACTCGATTGCATACCCTTTACCACGTTGGTTAGGGTTCGTACGCACACAAGCATTCATACCGTGACTTCTTACGATATCGGCTGTACCGTCTGTACAGTTATCACAGATAACGAATACATCGTACAGTTCTTCCGGATAATCCATTTCTTTCAGATTCTCCATCAATGCGCCAATAACTTTTTCCTCGTTATGCGCTGCTACCAGAATCGCAAAAGATTTTTGCGGAGCATGCTCCGGTCTTTTTTTGCGTTTGATAATCCCGAACAGGGAAAATCCGAACTGGTAAACCGCGATCAGTGCCAACAAAATCTGCAGCACTATAAATGTTGTATCCAAGATATTACCCATGAGAATATGTGACCCCCTTCATATGAAACCCCTTCAAACCCTAGCGACTGTTTTCTTTTTTGTCTAACATTTCATTTTTTGAATATCTTTTTGTAAATGACTCAAATTTCATAATTCCAGATAATTGATGTAAGCCTCATGAAACTTTTGCATGCAGACATAAAGATTTTGCACACTTTTTGTCCATTTGTCAAAGGTACCAAATGCGGTGTGCTGCGAAAAACTCTATAATTAGGACGACAAACGCTACGAAAAGGTTCCAAGGCGAGGTCTATTAGCGTTTTATGGTATAATATCTTGGTTTTGCTCGCTTTTCATGTCTTTAGCCTTAATTTTATAATGGAATTTGGAAAATGGAACCAGGCAACAAGTTGCCTGACATTCTATAAACCGATTATTTTCGGTTGAATCATGAGCTATATGTGGCTTCGTGATACGTCTCTATCCCGTATGAATGAGCCAGCGAATTAGAGGGTAAGAATAATAAAGGCAGATTATATGTGATTTAACGCTGGGTTAACGTTATAATGCTTGAAATGGTTAAAGAATAAAAATATGATTAATCTAAGCCTATAAAGGCAATATATACGGGGGTCTCTCATGCGTCAGTTCCTTATTCGTTTACAAACCATGGAGCAGTATATTTTCAGATGGTTTAACACCAGGCTTCATAACCGGTTTCTCAACATTTTCTTTTATTATCTGACGAATCTGGGCGGAGCCACTTTTACGATTATCGCTACACTGGCTATCTGGCTGCTGGCACCTGCGCCATGGGACCAGGCTGGCCTGCATGCTGCTGTCGCACTTGCTGTCAGTCATATTCCTGTAGCTATCGCCAAAAAATTATATCCGCGTATCCGTCCGTATCTGGCTATACCGGAGACGATTACCTTCCGCAACCCGCTGACGGATCATTCTTTTCCATCGGGACATACGACGGCTGTCTTCTCCGTAACGGTTCCCTTTATGCTTATGGATGTGCATACGATCCCGTTTTTGCTGCCACTGGCATTGATCGTAGCGGTATCCCGCATGTATCTGGGACTTCACTATCCATCGGATGTGCTTGTAGGAGCATTGATTGGATCAGCAGTTGCTTTTGGTACAGTTGCATTGTGGCCTTAAAGCAGTTATTGTAACAGTATGGTAACATTGTTACAGTTATATTACAGACAGGCAGAATTGCTGCCTGTACGACCTTATTTATTAATTGAGAATACCTTGCAGAAAAGGTGAAATGAACGTGTCAAAATACAGAGTGCTGCTCTTGTCGGAAGGTTTTGGTTCAGGACATACACAAGCTGCTTACGCGCTGTCCAGCAGCTTGCGTAAAATCTCACCGAATATACAAACCAGAGTACTAGAGCTCGGCAGTTTCCTCAATCCCAAAGTAGCGCCGCTCATTATCACCGCTTATAAAAAAACGGTTGTCTCGCAGCCGAAGCTTGTACGCATGATGTATCGCAGCCAATACAAAAAATCGATTAATCGTCTGGCTACGCTGGCGCTTCATCGTATATTTTATACGCATACCCAGAATGTGATCCGGCAGCTGCGGCCAGATATTATCGTATGTACGCATCCGATTCCGGGTGCGGTTATTTCCCGGCTGAAACGCCTGGGGATGCCGATTCCGCTATGCATGGTAATTACAGACTATGACGCACACGGAACATGGATTATTCCCGAAGTGGACCGCTATCTGGTCTCTACAGACGGAGTACGCTCCAAACTGATGATGCGTGGAATACCGTTCTCCAAAATCAAGGTTACCGGCATTCCTGTTCATCCGAATTTCTGGGAACATCCCAGCAAGGCGGAGATCCGGATGCGGTTCGGCCTCAAGGATATGCCTACTGTCATGATTATGAGCGGTGGCTGGGGAATGATGAGCGACGATGCCGTCAATGCCTATCTGACCAGCTTCGCCGACAAAGTACAATTTATTTTCTGCTTCGGCAGCAACGATAAAGCTTACCAGCGGGCACAGCAGGATCTGAACTTTAACCATGAAAATATCCATCTCGTTCGTTATACCAAAGAGATTGATAAATTGATGGAAGTCTCCGATCTGCTCGTCACCAAACCAGGCGGGATGACATGTACGGAAGGATTGGCCAAAGCGATCCCCATGTTATTTTACAATCCGCTGCCTGGACAGGAAGAACAAAATTCGCGCTACTTTACAGAACAGGGCTGGGGTGAACCGATTACTTCGATTCATGTGGTTACCCAGTGGATGGAACTGCTGATCAATGATTACGATGCTGTCGTTATGCAGCGCCAGCTCAAGCTAGAGCAGATCGACCGCTACAATCCTACTGAATGTGCACGCAGTATCATGGATATGGTGGAACACAATAAGGTCTTAACCTGAATGCAGGTTAAGACCTTATTGTGTTTATTCTTATTTAAATAAAGGATAGATCAATATTTATCGAGACGCATCTGCTGGTATTCGTTCAGTGCATCCTGCCCTACGATTACTTCGCAGCGATGGATACGCATTCCTTTACCCATAAATTTGGCTTCATATTCTGTCATGACATGCTCTTCGTTAATTCCATCACGGTGCAGATTCAGACTGATATTGGTCATCTGCAGACCATAATCGGCAAAGGAGTTAATCGAGAACTCGAACAATGTCTCCGAATCGGTCTTGAAATGAATTTGTCCGCGTGAATTCAGCAGACGACAATATTTCTCCAAAAAGCGTGGATGCGTCAGACGACGACGTCCGTGCTTTTTTTTAGGCCATGGATCACTGAAGTTCAGATAGACCCGTTCAATCTCGCCCGGTGTGAAAATATCCTCGATATTCTCGATATTGGCCAGTGCCAGCTGAATACTGGTTGGATCGCCCAGTTCTGCTTCGTTCCATGCAATACGTGTCTTCTCTGCCGCGCGTCGTACCAGTTCATCATACATATCAAAGCCGATATAATTGACTTGCTGATTTTTTACACTCATCTGGCTGACAAAGCGTCCTTTACCCATTCCGAATTCCACATGGATCGGATAATCATTGTTAAAACGCTCACGCCATTTTCCTTTATAAGCTTCAGGGTTCAATACGACCAGATCCTGCTGCTGCTCCAGATCCTCGCGAATCCCTTTTCTACCTCTTAAACGCATCTTTGTCCTCCGATTTGAATAATTCTCATCTTTATTTCGTACGGAATTATTTTGACGAAGAAAACGGGAAATGTAAAGAGTTATCTGCCAAAAGTGTACAAAAGGAAAGAAGGATTTCCTCATCCTGCAAGCAGCACGTGGAAATCCTTCTTTCTATATTTGGAATTGGGGTCCAACAAATTTAAGCATTCATAGTCTACCCATTTTCTGCCGGAAAATCAAATTCATTTTCCCTGGTAGCCACAATGCAATCAAAAATTAAAGTAGGTGCACCTACTATTAACCACTTTAAAACATTCTGACACGCGTTCTTTTATTTTTTAACAATCAAAATCTGTAGGAGGAAGCTGTCGCATCCTATTCGCGAATATGAGCAGAATAGCTATGGTCAGAATCACTGCTATTACCGGTAGTATTCCTTATAGTAAAAGGACGGTTTTCTACCCGGCAGTGATTTATTTTTGTTACAATAGAGACTGTTGATTGGCGGAATAATCAGAATATGGATCTACCATGAAGGAGCTTGCAGTATGGTTACTATAGAACAGACAGAATCTTCGGTCCTCTGGGGAGATAAACGATTCCATACATGGAATACCGAGATGCGGGAGCAATTTGGAACCAAAGTGTTCAAAGTTATGCTGGATGCTGGCTTTACCTGCCCCAATCGTGATGGCACGATTGCCAAAGGCGGTTGTACCTTTTGTAGTGCACGGGGTTCCGGTGATTTTGCCGGCAGACGCCGTGATGACTTGGTCACCCAGTTCAATACGATTCGCGACCGCCAGCATCAGAAATGGCCCAATGCGCAGTATATCGGTTATTTTCAGGCGTACACTAATACCTATGCTCCTGTAGAAGAGCTGCGTGAATATTATGAAGTTATTCTGGAGCAGCCAGGCGTTGTCGGTCTCGCGATTGCTACTCGTCCCGACTGTCTGCCGGATGATGTGGTCGATTACCTGGCCGAGCTGAATGAACGAACTTATCTATGGGTAGAAATGGGACTGCAGACGATTCACGAATCGACCTCTACCCTGATCAACCGGGCTCATGATACCCGCTGTTATGAAGAAGCTGTTGCCAAACTACGGGCACGCGGTATCCGGGTATGTGCTCATATTATCTATGGACTGCCGCAGGAAACCCACGAGATGATGCTCGACACTGGGCGGGCTGTTGCCAATATGGATGTACAGGGAATCAAGATTCATCTGCTGCATCTGATGCGCAAAACCCCGATGGTCAAGCAATATGAAGCAGGACTGTTACGATTTCTGGACCAGGATGAATATATTAAGCTGATCGTTGATACTCTGGAATTCCTGCCGCCGGATATGATCGTTCACCGATTGACCGGCGATGCTCCGCGCGATCTGCTCATCGGACCGATGTGGAGTCTTAACAAATGGGAAGTTCTCAATTCGATCGATCGGGAGCTCAAACAGCGCGACACCTGGCAAGGCAAGTATTGGAGGGGATATTAAATGGGATTTCTCTCGGTTCTTAGCTTTGCCCACAAACTGGTGGCCGAACGCCTGGGCAATACAGCAGGCGTTCCGGCCATAGCTGTTGACGCCACAGCTGGCACCGGCGCCGATACTCTTATGCTGGCCCTGACCGCCGGCGCAGGTGGCCAGGTGTACAGCTTTGATATTCAGCAGCAGGCACTGGATCGTACGCAGGAGAGGCTTGCACGGTACGAGCATCCGGACAGACTTGCTCGGACCGAGTTGGTACTGGATAGTCATGACCGGATGGCGGAGCATATCCCGGTAGAGCTGCATGGACGTCTGCAGGCTGTCATGTTCAATCTGGGTTATCTTCCAGCAGGAGACACATCGGTAATTACACGTCCAGAATCGACGCTGCCTGCACTGACGGCTTCGCTGGAACTGCTGGCTGTCAAAGGCATATTGACGATTGTGTTGTATCCGGGGCATCCTGGTGGCGCCGAGGAAGCTGATGCTGTGCAGGATTGGGCTTCTTCCCTGCCTACTTCTGCGGCTCAATGTATTGTCTATCGTCAGCTGCAGCGCAGTGATGCACCGTATCTGATTGCTATTGAAAAAAAGCAGGTATAATGTATCCTGTGAGCAGGCTGTATAACGTTTGAACAGAACGGGTTCATTAGGAGAATCAGGAACCGATCCTGTTCCCCCTTCCAAATCCACTTGAGGAGATGAAACATTATGGCAGTACGCAAATTGGAACATGTAGGCATTATGGTGACTTCTATCGAACGATCAATCGCTTTTTACGAGCAGGTGATCGGGCTTCAGCATCTGGAAACAAACGGTCATGTGGATGATGCGATCCGGCTGGCATTTCTCGCTTTTCCCGGTCATACCGATACGGAAGTGGAGCTGGTACAGGGATATACCGGTACATTGACCGAGGAAGGCCGTGTGCATCATATTGCCTTTACTGTTGATAATATCGAAGAAGAGTATGCGCGAATCCAGGGACTTCAGCTGTCCAATCTGGATCAGGCAATTACGACCCTTCCCAATGGCAGCCGTTATTTCTTTTTCAACGGGCCTGATGGAGAGCGTCTGGAATTTTTCCAGTCTGCACGTTAAGATGGATACAGCCCCGGCCTTACATCTACTATTGTCTATGGATAGGACAACGATACATACGGGGTGAACATTAAATATATGACCATGTGGAGGAGAGAGATTAATGACGAAGCCATACCCACTGCAATTTCAACCGGAATTCAAAGAACGTGTATGGGGCGGTAGAGCACTGGAACAGTTCGGCTGGGATATTCCGGAGGGAGCGATTGGCGAAGGCTGGATGATCGCGGATCATCCGAACGGTACAACATCGGTGATTGGTGGCGAGCTGGACGGCCAAAGTCTGGATCAGCTGCGCGAGACGCTGGGCCGTGACTGGTTCGGTACACGTGGTGTATCCGAGACCAATGGACGCTTCCCTCTGCTGATCAAGCTGCTGGACTGCAACGACGATTTGTCGGTACAGGTGCATCCGACTGATGATTATGAAGGCCTGCCTCAAGGCGAGCTGGGCAAAACAGAGATGTGGTATGTACTGGATGCCAAACCGGGCGCCAAAATCATCTACGGCCTCAAAGAAGGCGTAACCCGTGAATCCCTGGCTGAAGCGATTCGCAATAACCAGATCATGGATGATCTGCAGGAAGTCCCTGTCGAAGCCGGAGATACCTTTTATATCCCGGCAGGTACGGTGCATGCGCTGTGTGCCGGTGTACTGGTAGCCGAGATTCAGCAGAATTCTGATACGACGTATCGTCTGTACGATTATGATCGTCCGGGACTGGATGGCAAACCGCGTGAGCTGCATATCGAAGATTCGCTGAATGTTATTGCTTACCAGGGTGCTGGCGCTACAACAATGAAAACAGATGATTTGTCTGCAGGACAATGGCTGACGCTGGCTACCTCTCCTTACTTTATTGTAGAAAAAGGGATCGTCGACGGTTCATGGAACCTGTCTACCCTGCCAGAGAGCTTTACGATCCTCGTGGTTGCCAGTGGCGAAGGTTCCATTAGCTGGAATGATGGAAGTGTACCGCTCAAAGGCGGACAATGCTTCCTGCTTCCTGCCAATCTGGGCGAGTATACGCTGAACGGCAGCTGCACAGTGATCCGCTCTTACCTGCCTTAATCGGTTGTATTGGATTTCATAGGCTTATATATACTTTTTAAATAACAGACCTGTATCGGTGTGATCTTCACACTGGTACAGGTTATATTTATGAATGGAAAGGAGTTGCATAATCATGCAGGAACGTACTTTTCGCATGACAGATGGAGAAGGCATTCAGGTGCATATCTACGAATGGCTGCCCGATCAGCAGCCTGTACATGCTGTTATACAAATATCGCATGGCATGGCCGAGACTGCGCGGCGCTATCACCGGCTGGCTCAATCTCTCACTGCCCAGGGTTATGCCGTCTATGCCAATGACCACCGGGGCCATGGGCTGACAGCCGCCACTCCTGAAGATATCGGCGATCCTGGTGAAGATGGATTCTACTGGATGGAGGAAGATCTGGCCATGCTGTCCGGCTGGATCCATGAGCAGTATGCTGCACTGCCGCTATATATTCTCGGACACAGCATGGGTTCATTTATCGTACAGAAGCTGATGTACGATCATCCGGATTTATACGATGGATTTATCTTGTCCGGTACTAACGGCCCTCGCGGACTCCTGCAGGTGGGTGAGCGTCTGGCACTGCTGCAGCGGCGTCTGCGTGGACCACTGCATCGCAGCATGCTGCTGAATGCACTTGTATTCGGTCCATTCAACCGCGGGCTGCCTCGTCCACGGGCAACCCGTTTTGACTGGCTGTCCCGTGATCCGGAGGAAGTCGCGCTGTTTATTAATGATCCTTACTGCGCCCAGCTTGCCAGTGTGCGTTTTTATGTCCATTTTTTCCAGCTGCTTATCGAGATTCATCAGCCAGCCCATATGCAGCGAATTCCCAAGGATAAACCTGTCTATCTGTTCAGCGGCGACCGCGATCCTGTAGGCGGCTACGGCAAAGGGGTACGCAAATTATATGAACAGTATCAGCGTCTGCAATTGAGCGATGTGGAAATGAAGCTGTATCCGGATGCACGGCATGAGACACTCAATGATACCAACCGCGACGAAGTGACTGCAGATATCCTGGACTGGCTTGGTCGCCACTGTCCAACAGCCAAATAGCCAGCAGACCGCCTCTATACCGGTCTGCTGGCTATTTTTTGTGCATGATTATTCGTTATACGTTACGTATAGGAGCTCGGTATCCGACAGAATAGCGGACGCTCAGGATGATACATGCCGCGAGGTGCGCAGCAGGTTCAACCCCAGCAGTACAAAAATGCCACCGGTGATTTTGTTCAGATAACGGGATGCCCGGCTGGATTGCAGTCGGCTGGACATTTTACTGGAAAATAGGACCAGCAGCATGCACCACAATAATCCAGTCGCGCTAAATGTCAAACCAAGCAGAAGAAACGGAACTGGCCCCATATGCTGTGCAGGACTGACAAACTGCGGGATAAAAGCCAGATAAAACAATGCTACCTTTGGATTCAGCACATTGGTCAGCATACCCTGCAGATAGATTTTGCGCAGTGGACGCTGCTCTACACGCTGGAGTGCTGTTCCTTCCTGCTGCCGCGCCATCAGAGCGCGAATACCCATCCAGATCAGATAGCCGGCTCCGATCCATTTGACCAGATTAAAAGCAAGTGCCGACTGCATCAGGATCAGTGATAATCCCAGTCCTGCCAGCAGCGTATGTACCAGTGAGCCGCTGATAATACCATAGACAGACATCAATCCCGCCTGCTTGCCCTGAAACATACTGCGGCTCAAAATATAAATGGTATCACTGCCGGGTGTGATATTCAGCAAAATACTCGATAAGACAAACAACCAGTAATGTTCGATTCCCCACATCTCTATATCCCCCTATAACCTTGTACTTATGCCTGTTCGCCAGACTCCTCTACGGACGATGTATTCAAATAAGGCAGCAGCTCTCCATGCTTGCCATAATTATGCGGTGCCAGATCCTCAAAAAAGATAAAGATTTTTTCTTTCTCTACCTCAAATACATCCGAGACCAACTCCGACATTTTCTGTACCAATTCACGCTTTTGCTCAACCGTTTTGCCTTCCAGCACTTTGACAGTAATAAATGGCATTGCTTTTCACCCTCTCCAGAATAGTCATTTGATAATGAAATAGGATACCACGTATACTTCCCAAAACCCATATTTTTCTCGGTATTGCCTGTAATAACTGTCTACATCATAGTTAATAACATCTCACATTGGGTGCAGCAGCTTTTTCTCATAGCAAAGGCTGCTCTCATCATCCACATATATGCCAAATCGTTCTATCTGCTCATATCCGTACCGCTGATAAAAAGCGATTGCTTCCGGCTGGGCAGCTCCTGTCTCCAGGCGAATGATTTGAAATCCCGCCTCTCGTGCCTGTTCTTCCAATGCTTGCAGCAGCCTGCTGGCTATCCCCTGCCGGCGATGCGAGGAGCGAACGTAAAACCGCTTTAGCTCGGTATGATGTTTATCCAGTGCACGAATAGCTCCACAGCCTACAGGCAACCCTTCCTTATCATAAGCGATCATAAAAGAAGCCGGGTCATCCAGATCCAATCCGTAAATAGACTCTGCCGGATAACATTCCATCAGGTAAGCATCCAGCTCCTTGATCAACTGGTGCAAATCCTTATCACTGGCTTGTACTGGTAAAATGGTAATCATATGTATGCCCCCTTGGTTAAAGTGTTCCAACCAGAATCATTGCCCTTTTCAAGCCAATTCATAATGATGCACAACCGGAAACGGATCATAATAACGATGCAGCAGCTTTTTCCATTCCTGATAAGATTCCGAGCCGCGGAATCCCTCGGTATGGTCTTCCAGTGTCTCCCAGCGAACGAGCAGTATGTATTGATTGTCGATTTCCAGACAGCGCTGCAGTTCATGGGACACATACCCTTTCATTCCGGCAATAATGCGGCTGGCTTCGCGAAAATGGTCTTCGAATGCATCGGTATGTCCAGCTTTGACATTCAGCACGGCAACTTCCAGAATCATAATGTTTCCTCCTCCGTAACCATATTTTGTAACCCTACAATGAACTACCCCACGGCTGTTGCTGCAACAAATACAAGCAGCGAGGTGGTGATGCTTGTATCATATATTGACGAATAAAAAGAACATCGTCAATCCCCGATTCTTGTCCATATCGTTATTTACATGCATCCCTGCCACCTGTTGTCACACCAAAAAGCCTGTACGTCTGACCATTCATCTCTCAATTCAAAAGAGAATCTGACCAGTCATACAGACTTTTATTGTGCTATTTTTTACCCTTTGGTATCGACAAATTATCGATCAATCCCGGCTGGCGAGTTTGCTGAGCAGTCTCAGAATCTCTACGTACATCCAGATCACGGTTACCATCAGACCGAATGCGCCATACCATTCCATGTATTTCGGCATACCTGCCTGAGCCGACTCTTCGATCGTCCGGAAATCGAGCAGCAGATTGGCAGTTGCCACGATCACAACAAAGATGCTAATCCCGATACCGATCCAGCCGGTATCATGAATATAAGGCACACTCATACCGAAAAAACTCAATACAAAATTAATCAGGTACACAAAAGCAATCGCCAGCGTACAGAGCATAATCCCCATAGCCAGTCCGGGAGTTACGCGTACAATACGTGTTGCATACAGCAGCAGCATAAAGAACAGAATGCCTACTGTAATCAGAACAGCATTCAGCGCAATACCAGGATAGACCGTCTCGACCATTGCCGACAGACCGCCCAGCGCCAGCCCGTTCACAATCACATACAGCGGCGCTGTAACCGGAGCGATTTTCGGGAAAAATGTAGTAGGCAGTGCGATCACCAGACTGCCAATCATGCCGACGATCATGTAAGTACGGATGTCTTCACCCTTGTTAAATAAGTACCATGTGTACGCAGCGGATAGGATAAGCAGCACTGTCAGTACCAATGCTTTGCCTGCTGCACCGGCAATTGTCATAGACTCCCTTTGATCATAATCCCTTTCTTCCGAAAATGCCCTGTTATTAAACACAGGATTTCTCAAAGCCATGAAATCATCTCTTTTCCTCAATTAAGAATAAAATGCATACTTTATTATTAACGGTATTTCTTCCTGAAAATTGAATAATGAACCGATTACGCTATTCCGGGCTTCTATTTCAGGCTTTGTTCGGCGATCAATTGCAGCAGCTGTTGATCGTTCCAGTCATACATATCCAGCAATGCCTCGTAAGGATCTCCCGCCAGTGACAAATAATGAGCAAATGCCGGTTCGGTCTTCATCCCCTGCTGTTTGCGCAGCCGAATCTGCCGGCGTCCCTCTCCCCGAGACCATCGAGTAATCGCTGCTCTACGATCATATGACGGAATCCGTTCTGATCAGTAACAGGACGAGGCTGGGCAAACACTTCAATTTCCCATCCTTTATAGCTCCAGCGTGCAACTGTACGGATAAGTCCATCTGCTTCGCGGCGGCTTAGTGTCCAATCCGTCATATGACTATAATAACGGATCAGTAGGGCTTCAAAGCGATCGGGATCATATACTTCACACAGAATATCCAGATCGCTGCTGCTGATATCAATATCAAGTGGAATTGTTCCCGCCAATACCGGATTATAGGCAGACAGGGTAGATAACAGATCCAGCTGCTGCAGCACCTGATACGCGGAGCGCTGCCTTGCATTGCCCTCTGCCAGATAGCCGGGCTGTATCAATGTACTCGCTATAAGAGCGATCGACTTGGGAATGTGCAAAGTGACACCTCCTGTCCTATGCAAATAACGGTATCAGGCATCTATCCCTATTCCCAGTGGAATATACAGAATGATCCTTATACCGCTATTTGACGATAAACTATGCGTTAACCCTGATTATCCCAGTGCTCATTGATAAATTCATCCCGACCGGATTTTTCGCGGTCTTCCTTGTAGTGCTTGGTGTTCTTTTTGTGATAATCCTGATGGTATTCTTCAGCCGGATAAAACACATCGGCAGGCAGAATCTCGGTGACAACGGGCTTGTCGCCAAACCGTCCGCTTGCTCCCACTTCCGCCTTTGTCTTTTGCGCCAGCTCTTGCTGCTCGTCATTATGATAGAAAATAGCTGTGCGGTATTGGGTGCCGCGATCATGAAATTGTCCGCCGTCATCTGTTGGATCAATCTGCGGCCAGTACAATTCCAGCAGACGTTCATACGGGAAAAGCTCTGGATCAAATGTAATTTCCACTACTTCATAATGACCGGTATTGCCGGTCTTGACCTGTTCATACGTTGGGTTCTTTACATGTCCGCCGGTGTAACCGGATACGATACCATGAATACCGGGCAATTCCTCAAATGGAGTCACCATGCACCAGAAGCATCCGCCAGCGAATGTTGCTTTTTGCAATTCTGCCATATCGATTTATCCTTTCAGCTGTAAAATAGGTGTCTCTACATCATACCATTTTGGGAAGCGAACGTCTGCTTGAGCCTTTGGGTACAGACGCAACGGCATGAACAATGTACAGCAATCAGTTCCCTGTCATCTTCCCTATTATAACGTGTTGCCGCGAAATTGCCTGTCTCATTTTGAGAATGTCCGGGAATGTTCCAGACGGCGCAGTTCGGCATTGTGATAACGGCTGAACAGCAGCAGGGCAGCGACAGCGCCAAGCAGCGCGAATGTCATATCCCACTGGGTATCCCATACATCGCCCTGTGTCCCGAGAAAAGCTTCGGCAGCCGTGCCGGTAATCCCTGCTACTGCAAACTCGATCAATTCATAAGCTGCACTGATTGCCATACAGATCGAGATCACAATCGTCACCAGCCATTTGCCGGGCCGAAGCGGCGATGTGCGCAGCAGCATCTCCCTAACGATCATCGCTGGAACAAATCCCTGTATAAAATGTCCCAGTCGATCATAATAATTGCGCTCCAGATGCAGGGTATCTCGCAGCCAGTTAAATAGCGGCATCTCTGCATAGGTGTAATGTCCGCCAATCATCAGAATGACCATATGCAATGCAATCAGACTGTAGACAAGACCGGTCAGCTGGAATCGCCGGTAAGTCACTATCAGAATCGCCCCGCCAATCAGTGCCGGGAACACTTCCAATATCCATGTGAACCAGTCATGGGGCTTGATCGCTGACCAGATCAACACGGCTGTAGTGACAGCCAGCAGCACGATGTGCAATTTTTGCGCTTGCCTTTGCCTTTTTCCTGTACGTAATCTGTTCATTGCCGGAACTTCTCCTTTGACATAATAGGATAAAAAGGATCGGTTATGTAGGTAACATCTGTCGGTGGTGCCATTGTACCATACTATAGAGCAAACAAAAGTGCACAAACAAAAGCCGCATATCCAGGCATGGCCTACGGATCTGCAGCTGATTTGGCATTCATTATATGTCTGTAGCTATCAATCTTCTTCTCTTGGGATGTAGACGACAAAACCGCTGTCTTCACAATACACGTCACCGAACTGATAGATTCCGCTTCGGCTGACGAACAGCCATTCCAGTACTTTTTGAATGGTTTGCAGCATGAGAGTCCCTCCCGTAAATGAAATCAAACCTTAACGGTTTAAGCACATTTTACGGGGGTGCCTTCTATGTGTCAATCACTATTTTTGTAAAAATATGTTAAGACAATTATCGTTCTGTTAACTGTGTGTAAACATAGTAATTGGCAGGCTATAATCGTTGATACAGCAAGGGATTTCCGATGTATGCATATGCTACCTGTTCCACTCAAAATGCAGCTTGTTTATTATGAATCAAACTTTTTCTCATATATAATAACTTCCATATTATTGTGTGTAATCGAATGCTTTACATACTGCAAATTCTGCCGTTTCCAGAATATATGGGCAGGTTCATTTTCGATATTTACCGCCAGACGAAAAGCCTGAATCTTCTGACGAATCAGCCGCTGTTCGAACGCCTGAAATGCCTGATTGCCATATCCCCGGCCTTGATAGGCTTTATCAATCATAAATAATCCCAGCCATGGATAACCATCGTTCGGATTTAACGAAAGATATTCTACGATGCCTATCGGCTGATCATCGCTGCAGATTACATAGCGCTCTGCTCCAAGCTGTATCGTCTCCTCGACTTCCTGCTGGATTTCCTCGGCGGTCAGCTTTTCCCTGCCTTTGATAATACGATTGTAAAATGGATTGGAATTGATGATCGACAGTTCCACTTCCAGCAGCTCCGGTGATGTGCTTACAAATGTGATCATGTTCTCCTCCTCGGAATCGGTATGAATGCAAGATACATCGAATGATTGCTTTGGACAATGGTTGGTACTGGATTTTCTTTCTATTCATGATTAGAGACAAGCAGATCAGAGGTAATAATGTGAGGATAGCTTTACGAATTCAGGAACAGAATGACTGCTTGTTTTATATTTCACTGGTTTTTGAACATTGGATTCCAAATATCTGTACAAAGGAGACAGCCTGTTATGACTAATGACAACTCTATTCCTCGCGATCATACTCTGGAGGGCGGAATCGGCCTGCTTTCAGAAGGATACGAATTTGCCATGAAACGCCGCCAGGAATTTCAGTCGAATATTTTCCAGACTCGTATGCTGGGGCAAAAAGCGATCTGTATCGGCGGCAAGGAAGGGGCTGAATTGTTTTATAATGAAGAACTGTTCCAGCGCGGCGGTGCGATTCCCAAGCGTATCCAGAAATCATTATTCGGCGAAAAAGGAGTACAGACACTCGATGGTCAGGCACATATGCATCGTAAAAAGCTGTTCATGTCCCTGATGTCACCCGAACGGCTCAATGAAATCGCCGGACTGGTCCAGCAGCAGTGGGAAGCCGCTGCCCTCAAATGGCAAAGTACCGATCAGCTGGTATTGTTTGATGAAGCCCAGCAGGTGATGTGCCGCGCTGCCTGCCAGTGGGCCGGGGTTCCTTTGCAGGAAAGCGATGTCAAGCAGGTCGCCGATGATCTGGGAGATATGGTGGAGTCGTTTGGAGCGGTCGGTATGCGTCATCGCCGCGGCAGACAGGCTCGCCGTCGTACCGAACAGTGGATTGGACATCTGATTGAGCAGATTCGTGAAGGCAAGCTGGAAGCTCCGGAGCAGACCGCAGCCCATGCGATGTCCTGGCACCGCGATACCGAGGGGAATCTGCTGGATACCCAGACAGCGGCTGTAGAGCTGATCAATATTATTCGTCCGATAGTAGCCATTGGTCGTTATGTAGTATTCAGTGCGGTCGCCCTGCATCATTACCCCGACGCACGGCACAAGCTGGTGCAGTCTTTGCAGACCGATGATCATACTTACAGCCAATGGTTCGTGCAGGAAGTACGCCGTTTTTATCCATTTACCCCGATCCTCGGTGCCCAGGTACGCAAGGACTTTACATGGAACGACTATTCCTTTGAAGAAGGTACGATGGTTCTGCTGGATGTGTATGGCACAACCCATGATGAAGATCTGTGGCAGCAGCCAGATACGTTCCGGCCGGAGCGGTTTGAGCACTGGAGCGGCAGTCCATTTGACCTGATCCCTCAGGGTGGCGGCGATCATTACCGCAATCATCGCTGCGCCGGCGAATGGCTGACGATTGATGTGATGCGTGTCAGTCTGGAGTTTCTGACTACCCGTATCACCTACGACGTTCCCGAGCAGGATCTGACGATTGATCTGTCCCGGATGCCCGCTATTCCGGAGAGTCGGTTTATTATGAGTCATGTGCAGGTTCAGCCTTCCGCTACCGGCCAATAACCTGCTATAGGGATAAACCGAGTAGTATTTCCAGATAAATGCATACTGATACAATGTCCACATACTTCCCTGTAAATAGGGTAATATTATGCATAACCTATATGTACAGGAGGAACTCAGGATGCCGCACAATACCCAACAAGTCCCTTATGGATACGAACCACCTGTCGACAAGTTCAGAGGTACGCTGATCTATTACGATTCGTTCGAGAACACAACAGATGAACAACTGGAACAGGCAGCAACAATTGCCGAGCAGATGCATTTTGACCGGCTCGTCCTGTATCCACTACATGAGCAGACGGTCAAACGTATGTCCAAAGCACCTGTTTCTCCTTTTTACAAGCGTGAAGACCGGCTGCATGAATGGAAGCGCGATATCGGGCGCAAGGATATCATTATCGAGAACTGGGAAGGCAAGCGCAAAAAGTATACACCGATCGAAGCCGCCCTGCGTACGCTGACCGATCATTATGCGTCTCCCTACTTTCTCCTGATGACACCGGCTATGGCCAATCTGTTCGCTTCGTTCTCCACCTTTGAAGAATGGATCGTCAAAATCAGTCTCGTACTGACAGAGCGGCCGCGGCAGCTGCACCCCCGTCTGGAAAAATACGCTTCGCGCTGGCGGGTAGCCGGCGAAAAACGCAGCCCAGAAGAAAAGCCTGAGGCGTGAATCCAGTGTCGGGATGATACGATTTATTCTATATCGGGCTCCACATCTTGAGCGTTCCTAACAGATATCCTGCGTAGCAGTACGCGGGATATCTTTTTTTTATTCCGGCAAAATCTCCTGCAGATGTTCACTTCCCAGCATCTGCCGAAAATGATGGATTGTATGAGCGATATAATCCATTGCCAGCCACTGCAGTGTCATCTCCTGTCCGCTGCGGGTAATACATGTCTTCTCATAATCTTCAGCAGGAATCTGGTTCAGCAGTGTAGCAATCTGCAGATTGCGCGTCATCCAGAGCAGAATGATATCCTGCTGGTCATAACTGTTCTGATAATCATTCAGCTCTACCCAGCGATCCTGATCATAATCCATTAATCGGACGGGTTCTTCCGACAATGCGATACTGACAAACCGGATATAATTATGCGAAGCCGAGTCACAAAGATGTCCCAGTATTTCCTTTTGTGACCACTGGCCAACATGCGGCTTGGCACTGAATTGATCGGGTGGAATATCATTCAATTTACCCTGAAAGTAGATAACCAGTTCCTGTAGTCTGTGGCTGAGTGAATTCATGTACAGCACTCCTCGCTTGGGATTTATGAAGACTGTGAATGTTCTGAATACAACTTTACCAAATTATAGCACATAACAAAAAGCTGTCCGCTATACGCAGGGACAGCTTTTTTACAGAAACGGACATCTAAACCAGGGGAGCTATAGTTCAATATCAGCTGATCCTAATTATGCCTGCTTATATTGTGACCATAAATAGGCAGTCTCCATATCATGAGCTATTCGCATCTCCAGACGTGTCCGAAGATTATAAAAATTCTGTAGTTCGCGATAATCCATGCCAAGCCGCTTGATAATCAGCCCAATGATCGAATCATCATAGTCAGGGGTACTCCAGTGATAAAGAGCATGATAAATCTCTTCTACCGTCTCCTGATTAGGCTGCAGCACAGACAGGGATAACCCCCGATATCGCAGCTTCTCGCATACCATCTGGTGCAGTACATCCAGCTGATACTCCATCCGCTGCCGATCTTCCGTATCCGTCAGCGTGTGCCGTACATCATCGATCAGATCTGCAAACGTCAATCCCACATGATTCATCGCTCTATACATCCACACACAGGTTCCGGTACCTGTATCATGAGCTTCCCAGTAAGGGCTCCATAATATCCGGCGTACCCATTCGTGATACGCTGGACCATATAAGGCAATACCCAGTACCAATCCTGCATTACAGTCGATAGAAGCTTGCTGTTCTCCCCAGTGATATAACTTCGGAATCAACGTTGCATCTGCCACCTGGCTGGACAGGGCAGGCAAAAACTCATTAAATAGAGACTGTCCCATTGTCGATTCGATTGCTTTTCGCAGTATAGCTGCTTCTTTATCATCAAGCTGCAGCTGCAGTAATCCAAGACAGGCTCCATTTTGCAAATCCCAGCTCTTACTGTCGAGCGCATAATGAAGCAGGCTGCTCACTGCCTCCTGTACACCGAGATAACCACAGGCAGTCAGTATATCTTCCGAAAGTTCATCACGCAGCCGCCCTTCTGTAAAAGCCCATTGATACAATGCCAGCCCCAGCTCCCGATCACCCAGCTTGCATACACCCTCCAGCAGCATGATATAATCCCAATCTTTGGGATGCGCAATAAAGCACTGATACAGCGCATGGGCATCCTCGATATTGCCGTACTTGATAATCATATGTAGCATGGTCTCATACCATACCGATTCCCTGCGCGTATTCTGTTCCATCTCCATGATCAATTGCCGGGTAATCGTCAGCATCGCGGATACTTCCTTTCTGAATAAGGGATCAATTACATTTCTGAAGAATATAACTGCAATCACAGCAGTCTTATCATATAAAAAGGCGCTCGTCAGAGCGCCCTTTTCTGCATAATCATGCTGTCCTGCTACGCCAATCCAAACTTTTATATCTCAGTTGTATTTAGCGTGGCAGTGCCTGGATATACGTAACGTAATACTGGTTGTGATTACGCTTATCCAGCTTGCGTGCAGTTTCCAGCGCCATCTCACTGTACTGGGCAGCCAGTCTGCTCACGTCTGTCGCATGCTCTGGGTACGGGTAAAAGGATGGAAGTTTCACATTGAAGTTCACCTGCTCCTCAGCCAGACGCCGGAATAACGCTGCTGCATAACCATGAAACAGCATATTGTCGAGCGGATCTTCGTGCTCGGCTGTCCAGGAAATATGCTTTTCAAAAAGCTCCAGTCCCTTGAATGGATCTGTCACGGTCAGGTATCCGATCTGCTCACCCACGCAGCGCAAAAAGTCATGATTGTCCTTGATCAGACGATAACCCTGCTTCTGGTATTTGTCTGCTTCCTGCTGTCGTCCCTGACGGTGCAGAGGCAGTAATACTTTGGAGATCGTCAGATGAGGAATCTCGGCACATGTCATTTTCTTGGCCAAAATAGGCTGCGCCGCATCCAGAAGTTGTTCATCATCACCCAGACGCATATAGTATTCGACAAATTCATTCTGCTCGCAGGCTTCGCAATCGCTCATGCCATCGCGTTCCATAGGTCTCAGCTGCTGCAGAAACTGTCCGGCTTCGTCCAGTTCACCGGACTGCAGAGCCAGTGTAAACCGGTAATACCAGTAGGTCCGGTCATTATAACCGTGCTCCTGATACCGGCGACGCATATCTTCCAGCAGATTATCAATCTGTGCCCGCTCAATCTCCGGAAAACAGAGCAGATTATCTACGATCCATTTATATGACCAGAGCAGCGGGTAGTCATAGTACTCCTCTGGATTCTTGTCATACTGTCCCAGCTGCCAGGAAAAAGCGACAAGCGCTTTGCGCGGATACCCGCTGAATGTCGCTGTCTCGACAATCTCTCCGCGAATTTCATAGCCGGCGTCTACTTCGCCGAGACTGTCGGCAATCCGGGCTGCTTCTTCCAGCAGCTCCAGCTTGGCATGTCCATTGGGCAGTTGATACGCTTCGTCCAGTAATTCTTCATAACCCCGTTCTGTATTCATAATTAATTATACTCCTCCGTTTCCCTGATATAGTGATGAATCCTGCCAGTATAATACGAGTTGCCATTTCGCTTATCAAATTGAGCTGCGATATCCAGCGCCTGAGCCAGCACATAATCAGCCAGCGCACCTATATCTGCCTTATCGCCGGTATAGCCGTATTCCGCAGGCAGACGGATTTGATAATGCACATCCTTCTCCTTGCTTAACCGCCGCAGCAGCCCGGCTGCATACATTGTGAACATCATGACCTCCCATATACTCTCATGATCGATCAACCAATCTGCATGACGTTCGAACAGATCCAGCCCGAGAAATGGATCGGTATGCGTAAGATAGCCAATATGCGCGCCTATCGACTGCAAATAATCCCGATTACCTGCAATATTCGCATAATTGCGACTGCGGTAGTCTTCCGCTTCGGCTGTACGTCCCAAATGGTAGAGCGGTAACAGCAGCGAAGCAATCGTCTGATGGGGCACCGTAGTGCAGCTCATTCTTCCCTGTAAAATAGGCTCTGCTGCCTGCAGCGCTTCTTCATACCTGCCCAGAATAATGTAGTGATCCACCAGTTCATCCTGCTCACAGGCGGAGCAGTCACTCATCTCGTCACGCGGCATCCGCTGTACCTGTTCCATGGCAGTTTGTGCTTGCTCCAGCTCTCCGGCGTACAGATATAGAGTATACAGATTGGAGTAATACGTCCTGTCACTATAGCCAGCAGCCTGATAACGTACACGCATATCCTCTATCAGTTCCTGCAGCTGCTGCATGCTGATCTCCGGAAAATCAATAGCATTGACCAGTATCCACTTATACGACCAGAGCAGATTACGCTGATTGTATGCCTGCGGATTCTGATCATACTGACCAAGCATCCATGAATAATGAATCATGGCTTTGCGTGGATAGCCGCTGAATATCGCTGCTTCCACCAGCTCGCTGCGCACCATGTATCCCGCTTCGACATGGCCTTGATGATCCGCCATCCGTACAGCTTGTTCCAGTAGCTCCACTTTGGTCCGACTGTCCGGCAGGTCAAGCGCTTCTCTATACAGCGCCAGAATCTCCGGATCTATCGGTGTACTCACAACGAGTCTCCTCTACCGCCTGCAGACAATCCCCATTCGATAAATCGCAGAATGCCCTGATTCAGCACAGCCATCTCCTGTTTGTTCATCGGATAGTGACCCATCATCAGTGCATTCACATACAGCATCTCGACAGCCACCTGCATCATCTCTTCACTGCCCGGCTGGAAAATGCGTCTAACCACCGGATTGTCCAGATTCAGATACAGTGTCGAATAAGCAGACTGCTGCATACTGGAACCCAGTGAGCCGAGAATCGAAGACAGCGTATCTGTGCTTACTTCCTTGGCAGCTTCCAGAGAACGCAGATCCGAAGATTCCTTGGACAGGGTAAATAATGCCGGCAGCTCGGCCGGTTTGAATCGCTTTAACTGGATCTGACAGCGGAACCGCTGCAGCGCCATATCTGCCAGTCTGGTTTTTTCGTAGTAATCCTTGCGTTCCTGCGGTGTGAGGTCGGTAAAGGACATCGACACATCTTCCGGCAGCAGACGCTCGGTTACGACCTGTTCATTTACATCAGGCAGCAGGGCCATCAGCTCGGCGTCATAGATATATCCACCATTGACCACCAGCAGCGACTGTGCCGAAGCTACATGGGTAATCTGGCGATACTCGTCCAGTGTCAGCGTAAAGTGAATATGATCATGCTCTTTGAGCATCTCACCGAGTGTACGCCGTCCATAGGTCGTCTCGAATGGCAGCCAGCGATGAACAATCCGGTAGAACTCGGCATCTTCGGTTGCCAATGCTTTCATCGATAGGGCATGCAGCTGGATAATATGCTGCAGCCGGTCGGGATCATAATCAGCCATACGCATCAGTTCGCTGCGGATCGCCTCCCCAAGCTCATCGCGCACTTCTTCCAGCCGTTCATTTTCATAAAAATGTTCCCGTGATGCTGTAGGCTGCAGTTCATCGGTCCAGATCAGACACTTCACAAAAAAAGCCCAGTCCGGCAGTATATTCTCCGCTTTGTCGGAGACAAGCATATATTTGAGATAGACCTGATGGGAACGCTTGGCATTCAGATTGACTGCATGCGGCAGCACATAGGCAATCCCTGCCGTACGCCCGGAAGCAGTACGCAGCGGAATAAAGTCCCTGAACTGCTCGCCCATCAACCGTTCGCCATATTGCAATACTTCTTCCCGATTGCTGCGCGCCAGATCCGGGTCCTGAATCCAGACCGGACGATAATCATTGACCACTTTGCTGGATGTACCATTATTGAACGTAATCGGATAAGGCAGCAGTGCTCCATAGTAATACAATCCGCGTTCGAGCTCCTGCGGTTCGTAGTACATCTCACTACCTGCCTTGCAGCGCAAATATACCTTGGTTCCTGCCGACAGATCGGTATCCAGAGTACGGATACTGTATGTACCATCCGGCTGTCCGCGCCATTCCAGTGTCGGACCACCTTTGGCCGAGCGGGTTACCATAACAATCTCGTCACTGACCATAAAGCAGGACAGCAGACCAATACCAAAGCGTCCGATAAATGTCGTCTCGCCGGTAAAAGCAGCCTCGCCGCGCTTGGAAGACTGGCCGATTTGTGCCAGAAATTCATGAATATCCTCTTCGGTCAGACCGACCCCGTTATCTTCGATAATCAGTGTAGAGCCTGCGCCACTTCCGGCCAGCTCGATATGCACTTTGCCCTGATAATCTGTTTCTAATTGGTTTCGTGCGGTAATGGCGTCCACTGCATTTTGCATTACTTCACGCAGGAACACCCGTGGATTACTGTATAAATGATTCGATAAAATATTGATCATGCCGCTCAGGTTCACCTGAAAGCGGTAATTATTCGGGTTGCTCATAAGTACTCTCCATTCTCACCTGAAATGTGAATATATCGTTTTTTTCGGATGCGGAGCCTGTGATTATATTGCTTCAGACTGCTTGTGTTCAGCAACTTGTTGAAGTACCTGTATAATTTGGATTCGGCTTGCGGCCTGATCGTAATCCAGAAACGCATCATATTTATAATAATGCTTCAGTGCCATAACGTTCATGGTTAGTGATACCGGCTGTTTGGCCTGCCTGAGTACATCGATGATATCTTCGAATGTGGCAAGCTCCAGCCATGTCTGAATCCCTGTATTCGCCAATCCGGCAGGCAGCAGATCTTCGCGGTCATTTTGCACCGCCAATCCCTGCTCCTCCTGCTCCCATAGCCATTCCTCACTGAAGTAGTAGACAGGCGTATGGAGCGGATCTTCTTCCCAGTAGTCCACATTGGTATAGAGCCATTCGTTATGCAGCTGTCCGTGTATAGCGACCAGTTCCTGCAGATGTGCGAAAGTCATGCTGTCTGGACGGCTTCTCCGTTTGTAATCCGCCATCCGATCTTCATATCGGCTCATCTCATCCCTCTTTTCCGCTGGAGGATAGACTGCGTTTGTTTTGCATTTTGCGCAGCAGTCTGACGATGCCGTCCCGGTTTTTGGCTTCTTTCATATACTTTGGCAAAGGATGGGAAGCCGTACGAATAATCTGAAAATACATAGAATTCTCGCGCAGGTCTGCAGAGATATAATCCAGCAGATAACTCAGGTGTTCGCGATTGAGCGCCCATACCGGTTGACCACGATAACAATCCATAAAATACAGCTCCAGGCCAAAATAAGGATCTCTGCCCTGATGGATCTCCGGCATCTGCCAGTATCCAGTCTCCTGCTTGCGAACTTCTGCACGATTAATTGTATGACAGTAAGGGCATGGAAAATGAACCTTCTTTTGACCAAACTGCTGCCGGTTATGCAGCGGCTGGTTGAACCATCTCTCGCAGTGCGTACATACCGCAGCTGCAGAGTAAGCATATCGTGGCTGATGGACGGTCTGATATAGACAATGCGAACAGCGCATCACCACTTCCTGTTGATCCGGCAGATAACGAATGTTGGCCGGACCTTGGCAGTGAGCACATTTGACGATGATTTCACCGCCCCCGCTTAGAATCGCATACACCGAATAAGGCATTCCAACAGGGTCTTTGAAACGTTTCACCTTTGCACCTCCCTAACAGGTTATGCTGCCATAACTTGTTCTTGGCCTATTCATAATAGTGGTCTTTGATGGTTACAGGTCGGATTACATTACAATTCTCTCCCCAACTCCTGCCCGTGAACAGGATATGTTACTTCTAAGTATACCGATGTATTTGCCCCGGAACAACCTGACTGGCAGATTACCTTCTGACGTTGGCAATAGATTAAATTCTTTTTACCTTCCCAATAATTCATGTAGAAAAGTGATTTTATAAGCCGCATAAATCGTTCATTTTCTGTCATCAGTGTGGAGTTATTTGAAGAAAAGTAATCGTTTTTGAATGATAAAGATAGTTAGCGGCAAAACTACTTTGTGTTAAATATAATTTTGTAAAATATTTTTATAATTATACTACTTTTGACCTAATCAATTGAGCTTCTCCATACGATAATATGTAGTATCCAGGTAATTCAATAAACTATCAATTCCGAACATCTAAAATAAAAAATTACCGATAATGAATTTGGACGTGGAGGAATACAGTATTATGACAACCAACCAACAGGATCAAATGGTAACCGATGCGCTTGTAGTAAAATCTTTGGAGAAGAATTTGGCTATTATCCGTTTTGACAGAAATCGTCAGGTCGCTTATGTAAATCCTATTTTTGCAGGAGCTATGGGATATACACCGGCTGCTATGCTGGGTATGAGTCACAAATCATTCTGCTTTCCCGAATTTGTAAACAGTCCTGAATATGAAATGATGTGGAAAAGCTTGTTTTCCGGAAAAAGCTTCCAGGATAAAATCAAACGCATGGATGCCCATGGTAATGCCCTCTGGCTGGAAGCTACTTATATGCCTGTATTTAACGAAGCGGGAACCCAAGTAATCGGTGTTACCAAGATTGCGGCCAATATTACGACACGCCAGAACAATATTACGAATGTGGTACAGGATATGCAAAGTATGGCCGACGAGCTAACTCACCGTGCCGAGACCGGTACTCAGCGTAATCAGGATCTGCTGTCCAGTATCAACAAGATTGCCCAGGCTTCAATGGAAAACACGTCTACTCTTCAAAATCTGCATCAGCAGGCTCATGCTATCCAGGGAGTTGTACAGACGATTCGCGATATTGCTTCCCAGACGCATCTGCTGGCGCTCAATGCAGCGATCGAAGCGGCTCATGCCGGTGAATATGGACGAGGATTTGACGTTGTGGCCAAGGAAGTCCGCAAATTATCCGGGATGGTCGAAAAGTCCATTATCGAAGTAAAAAACAGCGTAGATTCTATCACTCAGGAAATCAATAAAATCTCGGATGGAACTACCGGCGTACAAAGTGATGTAGAGAAGAGCCAACAGCAAATTCAGATTGCTATTGATGAATTTTCCACGATTGCTTCTTCCGCTCAGCAGCTGGATATGCAAGCACGCAAAGTCTCCGATATCGTCTAATTTCTTTTTATACCGATCAGCAGGCCGTTATCGCAAGATATTGTGATAGCAGCCTATTTTTTTGAATTAATCTTCAATTCCTGTCGTGAAAGCATAGAACATCACACGTGAATTGTATAAAATAGGAGGTAGCAGCAAGTATTCCGATGAATACTGCTCTTTATTGAAAACGTTATCATAAAATAAGTATCAAGTACTGCCAAATTCCTGCAAAGGTGGTCATTCGATGGAATCCTCTTTTCTCAAAAGTTATAGACCGCATCTGCACTTCGCACCGCAGCAGAACTGGATTAATGATCCGAATGGACTCGTTTATTTTGAAGGCGAATACCATCTGTTCTATCAGCATCATCCGCATTCTACCGTCTGGGGACCGATGCACTGGGGTCATGCTGTCAGCACGGATCTGATTCACTGGGAAGAGCTGGAGATCGCTCTCTATCCGGATGAACAGGGGACAATCTTCTCGGGCAGTGCCGTGATCGACTGGAACAATACGTCTGGTCTGTTTCCGGATGAACCGGGTATGGTCGCTATCTATACCACGCATCTGGAGACGCCCGATTCTCCGAATAGTCCATATGTACAGTCCCAATGTATTGCCTACAGTCATGACCGGGGCAGAACGTGGACCAAGTATGAGCACAACCCGGTACTGCGCAGCGCAGATAGGAAAGACTTCCGCGATCCCAAAGTGTTCTGGTATCGTCCCAAAGGATACTGGGTGATGGCGCTTGCGACCGGACAAAGCATTTCGTTCTATACGTCATCCAATCTGCTGGACTGGAAGCTGGTCAGTGAATTTGGAGCCGGTATCGGCTGTCATGAAGGGGTATGGGAATGTCCGGATCTGTTCCGTCTCCCGGTTGAAGGAACCGAAGCGAGCAAATGGGTGCTGCTGGTCAGTATAGGGGACAGTCCGGAGCTGTATCATGGCTCGCGCACGCAGTATTTTACCGGTTCTTTTGACGGACGGCAGTTTATGCCGGATCACTCCAATATCCAGTGGCTGGATTACGGCCGGGACAACTATGCAGGTGTCAGTTTCTCGGATATTCCCCAATCGGATGGTCGCCGTATCTATATGGCCTGGATGAACAACTGGCGGTACGCCCATCAACTGCCAACCGGCAGCTGGCGCGGCTCGATGACACTGCCGCGTGTGCTGTCGCTGCGGTCGATCAAAGACAAAATGGTACTCTGTCAGCGACCGGTCGCAGAGCTGGATCGCCATTTCACCTCCAAAACCAAACTAAGAAGCTTGTCTGTAGCTGATGGTCAAGCATATGAAGTTGATCTGCCTGCGAGCATTGCCGATATCAATCTGCATCTGCAGCATGACGGTATTGAAGAATTCGGTGTGATTATTCATCATACTGCCGATCAGCAGACTACGGTATCCTATAACTCTGGCAGTGAACTGCTGAGTGTAAAACGGCAGCTGACCGAGGATGCCGAATATGCACTCATGTTCAACCGTCCGCAGCAGATTCATATTCCATCCAGCAGTCACTTTGGCCTGCGGATTGTACTGGATGCGTCATCGGTAGAAGTATTTATCAATGATGGACTGTATTCGATCACCAGCCTGATTTTCCCGGATAAAACATGCGAACGGATCTCCATCTATACGCGCGGCGGGGATATACGGCTGTATGACAGCTATATTGCGGCAGCTCCATAACCAACAGCTGAAGATACAGAATGATGCCAGATATTATTTGTAGCAACAACCCGATTGCTCAACGACTGCGCACACTTCATATTCCCTGTCAAAAAGGCAGCAGGATCAATTGATCTCTGCTGCCTTACTTTTTTAGATACCATTCCATTCCCGGTAGAAGCGGTCGACATAGTCCTGCATGTACTGATGGCGCTCCTCGGCAATCTCGCGGGCTGCCGGTGTATTGATCCGGTCTTTGAGCTTGAGCAGCTTCTCGTGAAAATGGTTAATCGCGGTACTCTGTCCATTGCGGTATTCCTCCGCAGTCATATTCTCCCGTACCGGTACCTCTGGATCGTACATCAGATCCCCTACATGGCCGGCATAGACAAAACAGCGCGCGATTGCAATTGCTCCGATCGCATCCAGCCGGTCGGCGTCCTGTACGACCTGTCCTTCTATCGTACGCATCGGAGGGTTATTGCCTCCGTTATATGACATATTGCCGATAATCTCCAGGATATGCTCGCGGTCCTGCTGCTCCAGTGGCTGCTCATCCAGCCAGTAATTCAGACGCTCCATCCCTGCTTCCTTGGACACGTTTAATTTCTCGTCGGGGATATCATGCAGCAGAGCAGCCATGGTGCAGACAAATAAATCTGCTTGCTCGGCTGCAGCCAGACGGCGGGTCATTTGCACAACCCGATGAATATGCCACCAGTCATGCCCGCTTGTCTCTCCACTCAGTTCGGTTCGTACAAACGCTTCGGTCTTATCCAGCATCTGCTGTCTGGCAGAAGATAGACCGGGAGCATCATCTACTTGGATCGCATCTATAAGATGGTCGGGAGGTGAAGTTTTCATTTCAGATGGCTGCAAATTATTAAACTGACGGTTATTAGAAGTTGTCATGAGAAATTTCCTTTCGTTTTGCCCGGTGGGTATATGTACATTCCGGTGTTATAAATCATGATCACAGCGCTAAAACGACTGCCCTGTATAGTATACCAAAGGCAGTCGTTTTAGTGTTTTCCCAAGTTATGAAATTGATCCATCTGCAATAAATCCAATCATTCTGCGCTGTCTACAGGACTTCGTAAATATCCAACAGCACCGCATCCGGCAGACGGGTAGCCGCTCCAATACATATACGATCCTGCAACCAGCTGTAACGCGGACTGCTGGTCTCAAATACCGGAACCGTGCGGAAATAGACATGCTCCGGTGCGATGATTTCTCCTGCTGCTGCCTGCTCCCGGTAAGGCTCACTGACCTGGCGAATCCCATTGTTTTCGATATAGATCAATTCATTATCATGGGTGCGAATAACATAGCGCGCCGACAGATCTGTTTTGCTATCCGGACGGATAATCTGTGAATCCACACCGCCAGGCAGCAGATTTCCCTCGATCTGACCAGTCACCTTTCCGGACAGAATCGGAATCAGACGGCGGCGCCCCATAGGCGTCACACCCACATCTATCGGTGTATCTACCTGAATCGTCAGGGAAGCTATTTTGTTAAGCGTAGGCTGCTGCATCGTATCTCTCCTTATAATGTATATAAATACATGTTTTTATTTACATATTATTATAAAGAAGAAAGAAAGACCTTGTCAAAATATCTCCCTGTTCTGCTTACTTCATATCCGAAGGTATTGCTGCTTCGCAGGCATTATCCACTTCCCAGCAGATCAGTGTCGCACTGTCATAAGCCTGATGGGTGTGCAGATGGTTCAGGATATGATGCAGATTGTGACTCATGCTGTTGTCATTATACAGCGCTTGATAGAGATGAGACGGCGTATTGTAAAAGCCTTCCGCTCCATCCAGCACGCCATCTGTCAGCATCACAATCATATTGCGTCCGCTGCGCAATTCCCGGCGGCCGGAGCTGTAGCAGGGTACCGGCAGATCGAATGTATTCACTTTGCCAATCCATTCATAGAATTGCCGTTGATTCAGCATATACTGGTCCCATTTGGACAGCTCGGGATGCAGCAAATACGCTGCGCAATCCCCTACCGAGAACCACCAGATATACTGGTCGCGTTGATATACAATCAGACAGGCTGTCTCGCCCTGAACCGTCTGACAGGCTTCACGAAACGCTCTGCTGCTGAATAATCCATTGAAATAATAATCTAGTCGTTCAAAGGTATCGCTGCTGTTCAGTACCCGGTTCAGTTCTTCCTGCTGACTCAGCAGGTAATCAATTACCAGTGTCGCACTTTCCGCTGTCTGATGGGCATCCATCAGTATTGCCAGCTTCCACTGTCCTGTCTCACTCTGAAGCACCATCAGTCCATCTTCGTTCTTGTTCGCTCCGCTAAGCGTATGTCCGCCATATCGTCCGATATGTATGCCTTTTTGTTCGGAGACTGAGATCTCATCCAAAAACATATATCTGCTGCCTACCCAACTGTAGCTCATGCCTGCAGCCTCCTTTTATCAATTATATTTTATCGTCTTAATTCGGCTTGATTCGTTTTCATGCCTATGAAGGATTCTTTTACAATTAACCAGATTCGATAAACCTTCCCCATCTGAATATGACGCATCGCTGTACATTAGTATAAAAGAAAACAGACCGCGCTGTGTGTTGCGGCCTGTTCTTGGACAGCTATGAGCATGACAGCGGATGGACAGCTCCTATTCCTTTGGCAAAAGCTTCCTCTCCTGACAGGTGAATGCTGCGGCCTAATGTTATTACTGTTATACGGACCAATTACAGCGCTGCCCTCTCGGATGTCAATGCCGCTACAAAAAACAGCGGTTTTTGCTGTTCGTTTTGCTGATAGGCGACCATCAGCAGGCTGCGTCCCTGTGCACCGGTGATCGGTACGCCAGCCAGCAATTGATCCAGACGGAAAGGCAGTTCTTCCATGACCATATGCTTGTGCATATCTTTGTCATCCAGATCCAGCTCTGCAAATTCCGCCGAGATCGTCTCCGGCTGCCGGACAGCCCGCTGAATATGCTGGTTAAGCCGGGATTTATCTACCGTGGGTTCCCACCAGATTTTGCGCGGCTTGTACTTATGATTGAGGAAGTAATCCAGTTTCATCAACCCCAGAATCACATCCATTCGCTCTGTACCGCGATCTCTCAAAAAGGATTGCAGACGGATAAACAAATCTTCCAGCTGGTGACCGATCTTTTGCCAGCCCTGTGCTTCCCAGTAATTGCCGAACTCCTGGAAAAAGTCGAACGGCGAGCTGAATTCATCTTTCATCAGATAGTGCAAGGTATAATCCATCCGGTGAGCATTCCAGTACTTTTCCAGTACATCCTCCAGCCGCTTGAGCCGGACAATATCATCAAAAGACAGCATATGACTGCTCAGAATCTCATACGGTGCCTGATCCATATAGGTATATTCATATTTGTCCGCATCGATTCGCAGACCGGTACCGCGCAGCATTTTGAGGAATCCCAGCTGCAGTTCTTCCGGGCCAAGCGCGAATACATCGTTAAATGTTTTACGAAAAGTGTTGTAATCCTCCATTGGCAGGCCGGCGATCAGATCGAGATGCTGGTCGATTTTACCGGACTCCCTGATTTTGGTTACGGTACGGCTCAATTTGGTGAAATTCTGGCGGCGTTTGACCAGCTCATTGGTCGGGTCGTTCGTTGACTGCACACCGATCTCAAAGCGAAATACGCCGGGCGGTGCATGTTCGGCCAGATAATCCAGTACTTCCGGCCGCATAATATCAGCTGTAATCTCAAATTGGAATGTACACCCGTTATGATTCTCGATCAGAAACCGGAACATCTCCAGTGCATAATCCCGCTTGATATTAAAAGTACGATCCACAAACTTGATGAGCTTGGCCCCATTTTCGATTAGATATAGGATATCGCTTTTGGTGCGTTCGATATCAAAATACCGTACACCCACCTCGATACTCGACAGGCAGAACTGGCAGCTGAACGGACAGCCGCGGCTCGTTTCAAAATAAACGACCCGCTTGCCCAGATCTGCAACATCTTCGGCAAAACGATGCGGACTGGGCAGCTCATTCAGATCCTGCTTTGGACGGCCAGGCATGACAATGACTTCTTCCCCTTTGCGGTAGGCGACTCCATAAATAAAATGATATTTGCCCGCCCCTTCAATCTCCTGAAGAAGATGATGGAACGTCTCTTCCCCTTCTCCAACCACTATAAAATCCACATTGGTCAGGCGGTTCATCCAATGTTCGGTATCGTAGGACACTTCCGGACCACCGAGAATGATTTTTACTTCCGGCAGTACTTTCCGCAGCACATCAATGACTTTGATCGTCTCTTCAATATTCCAGATATAACAGGAGAATCCAATTACATCTGGGCGACGCTGATACAGATCGGAGACGATATTCATCACGGGATCTTTGATCGTGTATTCTGCCAGCTCGATATCGAAATCTTTTTCGCTATAGGCTTTGAGACAACGAATCGCCAGGGATGTGTGAATGTATTTGGCATTCAAGGTGGACAGTACGACTTTCATGGAATCGCTCCCTTCGGAATGTTCATACTGAGGTGGCTTGGACAGCCAAGCGTGCTGGTGGCTTGAGTCGGCAAACGCTGGTGTGCTGAATATGGGTAGCCGCTGGTGGTTTGAATGAGTTACCGCTGCGAAAAGAGATTCTGCCACTTCCTCCGGTTAAAAATGGAAATCTTGAATGACTGCCTTCAGCAGTTGATTTCCATTTTTAAATGTCGGGCGTTGGCAGAATTCTCTCTTCTCCGCTCCGTGCAGATGCATGGTGATGCAGTAACCGCAACATAGTGATAATGGTTGTACAACAATACGGCAGTATTTGTTTTGAGATCTGCAGATCTTTCTGCTTGTAACGACTATGATCGGTGTGCGCTGCTTTGGCTATGGATGATTCCGGCAAAGGTGTTGTTAACATCTCGTATGACCTGTTCAGCGCAGGTATTGATGAAGAAGTGTCCATCGGGATAGGTGAAATAGCGGCAGGAGATGGCAGAATAGCTGCTCCAGCCCTGAATATCCTCGTTTGTCATATCGTCCTGCTCTCCGGTCATGACGAAGATCGGCAGCGGCAGTAACGGGTATTGACCATCGTATCGGTAGTCTTCGACCAATCGGAAGTCGGCGCGCAGGATTGGGAGGAACAGCTGCAGCAGCTCTTCATGCTCCAGTACAGCATCCGGCAGACCGCCGAGTGTACGGACTTTTTCCATAAATTGATCGTCTGGCAGGGCGCCCCACTGATGATCGCGGCTAATATGCGGCGGTACCCGTCCGGCAAAAAAACTGCAGATTGGATAGCGTCCGGTCTCGCGGTGCACTTTATGTATCATTTCAAAAGCCAGCATACTGCCCATGCTGTGACCGATAAAGGCAAAGTCGCGGTTATCCTGCAGGTAAGGCTGGATATCCTGCCATGCGCTCTCGATCACCTGTTCCATCCGCTCCAGCAGCGGTTCGCTCATTCGGCTCCCATGTCCGGGAAGCTCAACCGGGATCAGCTCGATATCGGGATGGAGCTGCTTTTTCCAGCTGTTAAATATAGTGCTGCTGCCACCTGCATAGGCAAAAGCGAACAAGCGGATTCGGCGCGCATTGAGATTATACTGTTGCATCAATATTCTTCCTCTCTTTTAGTAAAATGATATACCGACATAACTGCCAAAAATAAAAGCTGTATCCATAGTATTCGTACGGCATTATTAACGGCCTGGGTTGGTATGGATAGCTACAGACAGCCCAGTACCCAGCCTTCACGGCGGATCAATCGGTGTTCATCGGCACTGAGTGTAGGCAGCTCCAGATAGGGAAGCAGTGTATCGGCCTGATCGCGATCCTGCATCCAGCGGGCGATATAACAGGCATCCCGTTCATGCTCACTCATCGCTGTACTCCAATCCTCCTGCTGCATTCGTCTTCGGTATAATGACGGATATCCTTCTACTATCACATGATGATCGGCAGGAACAGTAACACCGTCATAGGGCCAGAAATGCACTTTCATCCCGTAATGCTGCTGGTATCTACGCAGCCTGCCGATCCATGGCAGTCCGGTGTGAGTCGAGTACGAGACAGCGCCCTGCATTCCGGATACACGATCCAGATCCATCACACTTTTGGTACTGGGAACGAATTCCCGTTCAACCAGCCGCTTCTCTGTCGAGTTAATATAATCGGCCTGCTGCTTGCTGTCCTTCATCGTAAGCCGGGTCGTTTTCCAGGTGCGGCGGCTCCACTTTAGAAACGAATCCCAATCATTCAATTGCAGTTGTTCCAGACTATGAACCGGATACGAAAGACCGTGATCCAGTCCGATAATCATCCGTTCGCTGCTGGTCAGTAATTGATCACGCAGCCACAAATAGACATTTCGCCGGGACCACAGATGGGATTTGCTCTCGGGAACCGGCAGATTCCGATCCGATTTATACTGCGGGCCTATCAGCAAGTGGCAGCGCTGATTGCCCTCCGATTCTGCTACTGCCAGCCCGCGAATACGGGAATCGGGACGCTCTGCTCCTGAATAATCAATACCGATATATTTCTGAAATAAAGGCATATCTACCTTCCTTCACTTCCTGGTTTATTTTGTAACTTCGCTAATGATTGGTAAATAACCTCTTGGTTTGGGCTAAACTTCCAGCTTTGTCCAGTATACACTGCGTTCGTTATCGTGGCGACGTTATCTCCGATATTCTTCAACATCCTTACTGTTTCCAAAATATTTTTGTTGACCTACTGATTAAAATATTATAAATTACTTTTAGTTAGTTATTTATTATTAATTTAAAAGGGAGTTTTTGTTATGAAGATTGCAGTAGTTACAACCGTTATGAGAGTAGTTCTTGGTATTTTATTTTTAGCTCATGGTATCAGTAAATTTCAGATGGGGCTGGATGGTGTAGCCGGCTATTTCCAAAGTATCGGTATTCCCGGATTTATGGCATATATTGTATCCCCTATCGAATTGGTAGGCGGTATTTTGCTAATCGTAGGTTTGTTGACCCGTTATGTGTCTATCGTATTGATCATTATTCTGCTCGGAGCTATATTTACCGCCAAGCTGTCTCTCGGACTGCTCGGTAATGGACAGATGGCCGGTTATGAGATGGATCTGGCTTACATCATGATTGCTCTTTATCTGGCGGTAGCCGACCGGACGCGCTGGTCGCTGGATCATCTACTGTTTGGCCGCAGAGCCAGCCGTCATTAATACAGGGCAGTTCGAATATCAAAGAAAGATAAAGCAAGTACATCATTCTATACGTCCTGCTTCATTATGGAGCCAAAAAAGCACGATACCTGTCAGGGTACCGCGCTTTTGATTTGTTTCTTCTTTATATAATCCAATTCGATATGACAGCTGCTTGCCTGTATAACCTCTACAGATCGTCGCCGTATATGCTGTCTTCTTCCATCGTTTTCTTTTGGAAGAAAGCCAGGAAAGGCTCGCCGTATTTACGATATTTCACTTCGCCGACCCCTTTGATCGTCAGCATCTCGCCTTCGCTCTGCGGTTCCACGACACTCATCTCGCGCAGTGTAGCATCATTGAAAATAATATACGAAGGCACACCTTCGCGCGAAGCCAGCTCCCGGCGGATCAGACGCAGCTGCTCGAAGATCGTCTCGTTTACCGCCGACAGTTCTTCGCCGCGGCTACTCGAACGACTGCGGGAAGAGGATACACGGCCTGCCGCTGCAGCTGGCAGCGGTGCTCTCTGCATCACTTTATGTTGTCCTTTTAGCACTTCGCCTGCCAGCGGCTGCAGTTTGACAACCGGATACTGGCCTTCGGTGAGCAGTAGATAGCCTTCTGCAGCCAGCACATTAATGCGCTCCGAGATTTCCTTTTCGGTCAGATGAGACAGCAGACCATGGGTAGGCAGCTCATCGAATTTGTATTGTACGATCTTTTTGTTGCGGGATCCCTTGAGTACCTGGGCAACTACCGATACGCCGAACCGTTCACGCAGACGATAGATACAGGAAAAAATCTTTTGCGCCTCGATCGTCGTATCCACCAGTTCGCGATTATCCCGACAGGAGCTGCATTGTCCGCAAGGCTCTCCGGAATGCTCTTCGCCAAAGTAATCCAGCATCGCATTGCGCAGACATTTGGTTGTATAGCAGTAGTCGATCATCTGCTGCATTTTGCGGTAATCGTTATGCTTGCGGTCGCCTTCATTCATATTCTGTTCCAGCAGGAACTTCTGGGTCATAATATCCTGCGGACTGAACAGCAAAATACATTCACTCGGATCGCCATCTCGACCGGCACGTCCGGCTTCCTGAATATAGGCTTCCATATTTTTGGGCATATTATAATGAATCACATAGCGCACGTTGGATTTGTCGATCCCCATACCGAATGCATTGGTAGCCACGATGACCCGTACATCATCATACAGGAATGCTTCCTGGCTCTGATCACGCTCATCGTCACTCATCCCTGCATGATAACGGCCTGCACTCACACCGCTACTGAGCAGACGGCTGTACAGATCGTCTACATCCTTGCGCGTAGCTGCGTAGACAATACCGGATTCATTTTCATGGGAACGGGCATAATCGATCACAAATTCCTTGCGCTGGGTGCCACGCAGTACCGACATGGACAGATTGTCACGACCGAGTCCGGTAATAAATACTTCCGGCTGATCCAGACGCAGCAGACGCAAAATATCGCTGCGTACTTCCGGTGTCGCCGTAGCGGTAAAAGCAGCGACCATCGGACGCTCTGGCATCTGCTCCACAAAGGGGGCAATCTCCAGATAACTCGTCCGGAAATCATGCCCCCACTGGGAGACGCAGTGTGCTTCATCGACTGCGATGCAGGTAATCTGCACACCGTTCATCTCGTCGCGGAACCAGTCCAGCTCCAGGCGCTCGGGAGCGACATACAGCAGTTTGAGATCACCGCGCCGTGCAGCACGTATGCGATCATTGACCTCTTTGCCGGACAGGGTACTGTTAATATACGCAGCAGGTACACCCGCTGCTGTCAGCGCATCTACCTGATCCTTCATCAGCGAGATAAGCGGCGAGATGACCAGGGTCACGCCATCATTGACCAGCGCCGGAATCTGATAACAGATCGATTTACCGCCGCCTGTCGGCATAATGCCCAGCGTATCATGGCGTTCCAGCAGACTCGATACAATCTTGCGCTGTCCTTCACGAAAATCCTCATATCCAAAATATTTCTGCAGCAGCTCCTGTGCCTGCTGCATGGCAGGCGCCTGCACGCTCATGTACAAAACTCCTATCTGATAAAATGTATCTTTACATCTCGTAATATTGGCTTATCGTATGATCTGCCTGTAGGCAGTTAACAAAAGACTGGATTATACCAGACTATACTCTGTCTTTATTTTATCAGAGTATGCCTGTGAATGTATGCTATTTACGGCAGACGGCAAAAAGCAGACCCGTAAGGATACGTAGCCTGCCTGGTCTGCTTCCTGTATTTCATTATAACTGATTTAGGATCGGTTTCCCATGATATCCGCAAAAATTCCCGGACCGTTTTCCTTTAAGACCATATTCCAGGAATATGATTTCATTTCAATCTTGTTCGGAAGTGATATAGCCATATCATTAAAGATTCCATAGCTTTATTTGCCGGTGTCGTCCAATCCATTCGTTATGCGCGATACATTAACACTAACTTTATTTTATCGGGCGGCCGATTTTCCGCTGGATATAATACACTACATAGCAGAGCACCATAAAAGCGATCCCGCAGTAAAACGCCAGACTCTGATTCGGGTCAAAAGCGATACCTATGCAGGAAGCCAGACACAGTACAAAAGCAGCGATCGGCACCAGCGGATACAGCGGGGTCCGGTATTTGAGATCGCTGACATGATTACCCTCGCGAATATACTGTCTGCGGAACATGAACTGCGATGCTGCAATGCCCATCCAGACGACCACAACAGCAAATCCCGATACCGAGACGAGGAAAATATAGACCGTATCCGGCGCCAGCACGCTCGACAGCAGTGCCAATCCACCGCCAATCATGCTGACAATCATCGCATTCAGCGGAATCCCGGCACGAGTCAATCTGGCAAACAGCGGTGGCAGCAGACGCTCGGACGAGAGCGACCAGAGCATCCGGGAACAGGCATAGAGCCCGGAATTGGCTGCTGACAGCAGGGCAGTAATAATAACAAAATTCATCAGATCCGCCGCATACGGAATACCAATCCGGTCGAATACAACGACAAACGGACTCTCGATCACACCCGCCTGCCGCCACGGAATCAGCGCGGACAATACGAAGATCGTACCGACAAAAAAGATAATCAGACGACCGACAGTTGCCTTGATCGCGCGCGGAATCGTCTTCTCCGGCTCCACGCTCTCCCCGGCCGCAATTCCGATTAACTCCGTACCGGAAAAAGCGAAATTTACTGAGAGCATAGCCATAAAGATCGGAAATATCCCATTCGGGAACCATCCGCCGTCGCTGGTAAAATTACTGAGCAGCGGCGCAGATGCTGTATCATTCATCGGCAAAAGACCAAATACAGCCGCCCCTCCCAGCACAATAAACAGCAAAATTACCGCTACCTTGATACCGGAAAACCAGAACTCCGCTTCGGCAAAAGAACGCACCGAGAACGCATTTAACAAAAAGACCAGTATGGCGAAGATCGCGCTCCACATCCAGACCGATGTATCCGGGAACCAGCGCTGCATCAGCAGACCAGCTGCTGTGAATTCCGAGCCCAATGCTACAGCCCAGGTCAGCCAGTACATCCAGGCGATCATATAGCCAGTACCCGGTCCGATAAACTTGGCAGCATAAGCATGAAAAGCGCCCGTTACCGGCATATGTACAGACAGTTCACCCAGACAAAGCATGACCAGGTAAACGATTACCGCTCCTACCAGATAGGCAAGAATCGTACCGAGCGGTCCCGCCTGATTGATCGTATATCCCGAACTGAGAAAGAGGCCGGTACCGATTACTCCTCCCAGAGAAAGCATCACCAGATGACGGCTTTTCATTTTGCGCTGAAATTGTCCGGATTCGGGTTCCGGGTGCAGCGGCTCCTGTTGTGCTGACATGATATTCCTACCTTTCACTCATCTATCTTTTCGATTTACTTGATCATCTTGTTCCCCAGTGCTTGACGGACACTGGCAATGTCTGCAGGCGTCGTACGACAGCACCCACCGATCAGCCGGGCTCCGCGCTCATACCAATCGTGTGCCTGCTGTCCATAATTCTGTGTGCATGCAGCTCCATGCCAGGTTTTGGTCACTGGATCGTATTGTTCACCAGAGTTCGGATAGACTAGAATCGGCTTGGTCGTTTGTGCATGCATTGCGCTGATCAGGGCAGGAATATACTCCAATGCGGTACAGTTGATGCCCACTGCTGCAACCTGCTCATATGGATCTAGCCAGGCTGCACAGTCGGCCGCACGCTCTCCGCTGCTAATATGCTCGCTGTCTCTGGCACTGAAACTGAACCAGGCCTGAACGCCCGGGAACTGCTGCAATACAGTTACGATTGCTTTGGCTTCGATCAGACAGGGAATCGTCTCGCAGGCGAGGAGATCCGCGCCGGCTTCGATCAGCTCACGAATACGTGGTGCATGGAACTCGACCAGCTGCTGTTCATTCAGCTGATAATCGCCGCGATATTCCGAACCATCCGCCAGATAAGCTCCGTATGGACCGACAGATGCTACTACAAGTGGACGCGGACGCGGGAACGTCTGAACAGGCACGTTATCCGGTTGATTCAGGACGACCTGTCCGGCAGAATAATTCGATTCCGAGGCCGTGTAGTCTGTCCAAAAGGCATCTCGCGCCTCGACCGCTATCTGTACGGATCGGCGGATCAGCTCCTTCGCTTCCTGCTCAGTCCAGCCACGCTGTACAAAGCCGGGTATAGTCGCCTGGTAGCTGGCCGTAATCGCACAGTCCGCCCCTGCTTCAAAATACCGGTAATGTACCTGCCGTATCGCTTCCGGGTCCTCCGTTAGCAGCCGCGCCGACCATAGACTGTCATTGAGGTCTGCTCCACTGCGCTCCAGCTCGGTAGCCATGGCGCCGTCCAGAATCATGACTCCGTATTGTTCCAATATAGATTGAATTAAATTCATACTTTACCCCTTTCATGTAATAAAGTCTTTGCTGCCAAAAAGCCCTTCTGCATAGAACGAACTGTTTACTGTGCTACATTCAGCAGAAATTGCTGTCAGCTATCTGCTTATTGAGAACGTATTTTAGATGATTCCGGCTTATTTGTAAACCATGTCATATAAAAGACAGCCCGCATCATCGCTGGCTGTCTTTTATATATCCTGTATGGATAGGCAAAATCGATTAATATTTTTCTATATAGCTTTTATAGTTTTATTTCTTCGTAACCACATACCCTGAGTTAATAACTTCTCAGAAATGATTATAGCTGACAAACTCACCGACAGGCTTACGGTAGCCTCTGATACGCTGACTTCCTGTATCTTCCTTGCCAATCGTAATCATCATCGCCGGGATATAGCGTTCCGGGATATCCAGCATATGCTGCACGGCAGCAGGGTCAAAACCGATCATTGGACAGGTATCCCACCCTTTATCTTTGGCTGCCAGCATGAATGTCATCGCTGACAGGCTGGCATTACGAATCGCTTCATCCCTTTTAAAAGCTTCACCGCGCTCCTCGTAAAATTGCTGCACCGATTGAACTTGCTCCTCATATTCCCGCTGATTGAGAATACCGAGATGCAGCAGACCTTCGTTGATCTGCGGCGCATGATGATGCGCATCCATATGACCGAGCACAATTATAACAGCTGACGCCGTCTGAACTTTGTACTGCTTGCCGGAAGCCTGATACATCTGCTGCTTGCGCTCCGGATCTTGTACTACTACATAATGCGCATGCTGCAGATTGAAGGCAGATGGAGCATATTTGACCCATTCAAAAATCTCGTCCAGCTCGTGATTCAACAGCTCAATCTCCGGCAGGAATTTATTCGCGGATCTTCGTTCCTTGATAATAGATACCAGTTCACTCATCGTCGATCGTTCCTCTCTTTTTACCTTGGATCATTTGGGTACAATCACAGCAGAGCGTCCAGGGAATAGCTACCTGCACCGGTCAGGGCGATGCCGATCAATACTACGATCAGAATCAGGTTGAATTCATATCCGCCCGCCGTATTCCAGAAACCGTTTGGTGCGTGTACTTTGACGATAGCCATCACCATAGTCAACGAAAGCAGTACCGCCATGATCGGTGTAAACAATCCGGCCGCAAAAGCAAGTCCACCGAGCAGTTCGACCAATCCGGCTGCTACAGCTGCTGCTACACCAGGTTTGATTCCAAGCGATTCCATCCACCCCCCGGTTCCTTTCGGTCCGAATCCGCCAAACCAACCAAATAATTTCTGCGCCCCATGCGCGGCAAAGATAACCCCGATCACTACACGTATTAACAATAATCCCATACTCAACATTTTCTTTTCCTCCTGTTTTTTAAATAATGATTTAACTTCAAATGATTCGTTTTGTGCATTGTTTGAATTAACTAAAGCTGTTCTGTGATACTGTTTTCCCATTATCCTGGTAATATCTTTAAATTAAGATATTTAAGCAAAAAAATTTGTTTCTGTTTTACTTTTAATTAGAATATTCTGATTAATTACAACGTACCTGCTTACTTGTAACGTACCTGATTAATCCACCATAATGTGCACGATTAGCTGCAAAAGATTATTCTACAGAAAGTGTTGAACCGTCATACTGGCTGACTCCTTTATAACCTTAATTTAATAAATCTTAACTTTAAGTTATTTATAATATACCTCTTCTTTTATCGGTTAGCAAGCTTTTTTTTTGATTTATTTTTGTTGTTGATTTGCTGCTTGTTTTATTGCTGGTCTTGTTGACTGCTTTATCACCTGTTTTCTACAGGTTGCTCCAATCATTTTTGAAATACAAAACAGCCGAAGAAGTCGAGCCGATCCAGCATACAGATTGTATGCTGGATCGGTGTAACTCTTCTGGCTGTTTTTCTTCCTGTTTATTCGTTATCTGCTATCTGTCATTACCCACTAATTCCCCATCAGTCTTACTTCGTGCAGAGTTGGAGTATACCAGTTGTTCGGATTATTATGCAGTACGGCATTTACCATATTGATACGTACATAACGCGCTGTAAAGGATACAGCGTCCGATGTAAATCCATAGGTCGTATTGCTGGTACGATCGATCGTTGTATAGTTGACGCCATCGTTACTGTATTCGATTTTGTATTTATAATAGGCTTCCGATCCCTTGTACATAAACCAGGAGATATTGACCTCGCTGATTTTTTTGGATGCGCCCAGATCTACTTGCCACCAGGCAGGCCATGACGCCGAGCTGGCTGCCCAGGAAGATTGGGCATTGCCATCATTGGCATTGGAAGCCGGGGATGATCCCGCAGCCGAAATAGCAGTAGCCGGTTTGCCCAGTGCATGATTGGTCATTGCCGGCAGGGTCACCTGACCGGAGGCTGCATCTATATTCCAGCTACTGTACCAGTTCAGTGAAGCGGTACGTGCACTGTCATTGAGCGTCAGGGGCAGCCAGATAAATTTGTGATCGCTTAGATTCAGCGGATTCCAGCGATCCCCCATATAAATGTAGCTAGTGCCGGAACTACCCGAGATCGTCGCAATTGAGTGAATTTGCGTAGCATAAGCAGACGGATCACCGAATGGTGATAGTGCAGACCAGCTGCCTGTCATCGACGAAGCAGTGGCATAACTGCCCTGATTCGGGTACCAGCCGGATGCCTGGGAAGTGAACAGATAGTAGGTGCTGCCTTTTTTCACTACAGCAGGTGCTTCGCGGTAGGCACCTTCAAATACCCACCCTACAAAGGAACTTACCGCAGTATATTCGCTGTTCAGCTTGAAGATTGCCATCGAATTGTTGGCACCGCCATTGTTCTGACGCGAAGCTGTAATCAGATAAGCCTGATTGTCCGTATCTACGAATACGGTCATATCCCGGGATTCATAATCGAGCGGACGGAAGCTGCCCATATAGGTGAAATCTCCATCGGGCGTATCGCTGGTCGCCACGGCAACACGTGCAAGCGAATAGTCGCTTCCATTCTCATAATGCGCCCACATTACATATTTGCCGGTTGCTTTGTTGTAAATGACCTTGGGACGCTCAATTTTGCTGGATGCCAGCTCAGCGGCAGAGCCTTTGGTCAAAATGCTGTGGCCGAATGTCCAGTTTTTGAGATCGGTCGACGTATATACATTCACTTTGTCGAACTTGCCACTGACTGCATGCTCTCCGTACCAGTAATATGTAGAACCGACTTTGAGAATATTGCCGCTGTTGGCCTGAATAGGATTGCCCGAGGTATCTTTCCAGTCTGTTCCGTTGGTAATGGTAGCACTGGCAGCATCGGCTTGCGGACTCCCTGCTCCCCAACCGGTCCATATTAGTAGTAGACCCAGACCACTGAGCAGCAGTTTATACGAGAATCGGGTAAGTTTCGCCATACATTCATCCTCCTGTGTGTATAAAATAGACAGCAATAACAGATTACATGCTTATTCTAAGAATATTTGTAAACGCTTACAATAACAGAATAAGGAAATATCCATCAATATAATGGAAGATGAATGCAAGCGTATGATACAAGATCAAATTATCTAACAGAAGGTTTGTTTTCCCAACCCGAACCCTTTAATATGAAAGGCAGGATACATATGGAAGTATCATTTATACATAACTGCTGTAGGATCGTGTTTTTAGATAAAGGAGGAGAATGCGATGAACAGACCGATTGCCCTGATAACAGGAGCAAGCAGTCCAAGGGATATGGGTACAGCTATATGCCGTAAGCTGGCCGCGCAAGGACTGGATATCTTTTTTACTTATTGGCAGGCAGCGGCAGATTGGGCGCAGACACTGGAACAGGAAATCGCCGAAATAGGCGTACGTTGCAGCTCCTATTGCATCGATCTATCCGCTGCTGATGCAGCAGGCCAGGTCTATGAAGAGATACGGCGCACACTGGGAACTCCTACTGTTCTGATCAATAATGCGGCTTATTCAACCAATGATAATTACATGACTCTGAACGCACAGACACTGGATAATCATTATGCCGTTAATATGCGCTCCACATTCCTGCTCTGTACAGAGTTTGCCCGCGGTCTGGAGCAGTCCGATCTGGCTTGGGGCAGAATTATCAATATGACGTCCGGTCAGGATCTGGCTCCGATGCCCGGAGAACTGGCTTATGCAGCTACAAAGGGCGCTATTTCCGCTTTTACCCGATCTTTGTCAAGGGAACTTGCGCCGCTGCATATCACTGTCAATGCTGTGAACCCGGGTCCCACTGACTCGACATGGATGACAGACGATATCCGAAGCTTTCTGCTGCCGCAATTTCCGATGGGGCGTATCGGCACACCGGACGATGCAGCACGGATTATTGCTTTTCTGGCCAGTGAAGAAGCGCAGTGGATTACCGGACAGATTATACATTCGGAAGGCGGATTTGCCCGTTAATCTACCAACCTGTATCGACTACAAGCTGCTATCTACGAGATAGCAGCTTTTTAAATGTTGTTTCTTTTCAGTAGATATGTTTTTTCTTTTTAGAATATATGCTTGTTACCGTTTTTCTGCTTCTTGTCTGTCTATTTTTGCGATTATCTTGGCAATTTATTCGTTGCTGCTTTTTTATCTGCCTATACTTCTTATTCGTCTGGGCTTCTTACTCATCTGCAATTCTTATCTGATAGCAGTAAATTCTTCGCGCCACCCGATAGCATGAGCACGTGCCAATTCCACAAAAGCCATAAAAGACGGCGACTGCCACTTTTTGAGATGATAGACCATCTGTGTGCAGACACGCTGATTCTCGTCGTTCCAGGCAAGTGCAGCCAGCTTGCCTTCTTCCAGTTCACTGCGGACAGTCATCAGCGGCAAAAAGCTCAATCCCAGCCCTGCTATTACACACTGCTTGATCGCTTCAATACTCCAGAACTCCAGACTGGGATCTGTAAATATACCGTGCCGGTTCAGGTGCTGTTCGAAGAGCGCACGATACAGACACCCGGTCTCCGTATGCAAAATCGTCTCTTCTCGCAGATCTTCCGGCTGCACAGTCTGCTGCCGAACAAGTGGATGCTCTAGCGGCGCCACCAGCGTCATCCGTTCCTCCACCAGTGTCTCCATATACAGATCCCGTTCCTGCTCTTCCGGCAGCAGGGTAAATACAATATCCAGTTCGCCCCGACGCACCATTTCCTTGAGTTCCAGACAGCTGCCCGGTCTGAGAATCATGCGTACATTCGGATAACGGTCGCGAAATTCGCGAATGATCCCTGGCAGGCGGCAAGCAGCCAGCGACTCTGGTGCACCAATATTCAATGTTCCTCCCGGTTCGTTCGAGGAGCGAACAATCTCCCGCGCCATATCGTGCATCCGGGCAATCTCCTGGGCATAAGGCAGCAGCCTCCGTCCGGCATCAGTCAACAGGATCTTTTTGTTAATGCGGTCGAATAGTGGTGTGTTTAGCTCCTGCTCCAATGCCTGAATCTGTGCGGTGATACTGGATTGAGCATAATCAAGCTTGTGAGCAGCCCGTGTGAAGCTCCCGGTCTCCACTACTGTCAAAAAAGTAAATAAGTGTCTGGACTCCATATTTTCGTTCCACTCCTTATCATCTATCGGTAATACCGATGAATATCATTCATAACTTCCGTTTTTCCGATGGAACCATTATCTGCTACTCTGTAGAAAATAACAAGGAAAGCAGGAGTTAATATGTCATCGTTACCTAACCATACACCGCATAATCCATCTTCTACTGAAAATACAGCTCTGCAGGCGCATAGCCTCCGCCCTACTATTGGACTGTCTCAGGCAGTAGCACTGTATATTGGCGCCGTACTCGGCTCCGGAATACTAATTGCTCCAGGTCTCGCTGCCGAGATGGCCGGTCCTGCTTCACTGCTCGCCTGGGGATTTATGACGCTGCTAATTTTGCCTATGGCTTTGTCCATGGGACTGCTTTCTGCACGGTTCCCCAACGCAGGCGGTGTATCACATTTTGTCACACTGGCTTTCGGTCCACGAGCCGGGGCGCTGGCAGGCTGGTTTTTCCTCATGTCGGTACCGATCGGTGCGCCGATCGCTGCACTCACTGGAGCTGGCTATATGACAGCAGCAATGGGATGGAGCGATACGGTACGGATTGGGCTGGCTGCGCTGATTCTCGCGATCGGACTGATTACCAACTGGATCGGTATGCAGCTGGCAGGACGTCTGCAGATCGCGGTTGTCCTTTCTATTGTAGCTGTACTTGTTTTTGCTATTGCAGTAGCTATGCCGCATATACAGCCCGTACATTTCACCCCGTTCCTGCCTCATGGCTGGCTGCCTGTCGGTCAAGCGGCAGCGATGTTGTTCTGGTGCTTTATCGGCTGGGAAGCTGTCTCCCATATGTCGGAAGAATTCCGTGATCCGCAGCAGGCGGCTGTCCGCGGAATTACGATAGCAGCTGTGGTGGTAGGCGTGCTGTACTTTCTGACAGCTCTGGCTGCTGTCGGTACGCAGAGTTATTTACATGGAGGCTCGGATACATCGCTGGTCTGGATGATCAGCAGCACAATGGGCTCATGGGGCGCAGTACTCGCAGGGTTAACCGGCTTATTTATCTGTACAGCTACTATTATCGCCTACGTCGGGGCTGCTTCCCGGGTTGCCTATGCCCTGTCGCGACAGGGATATGCTCCGCGCTGGATGAGCAGATTGTCACGACGCTACCAGACTCCTGTAGGCGGCCTGCTTTTTCTGACCGGATGCTTTGTTACTATACTGCTATTGTACAGCAGTCATATTCTGTCTCTTTCTCTACTGATTCAGCTGCCCAATGCGGCATTTATTCTTACCTATCTGGCAGGCTGTGCAGCAGGGATACGGCTGCTGCGCGGATATCGCATAGGCGTGATTATTAGCTGGATCTCGTTTGTTTCAACAGCTGTGATTTTTCCTTTTTCCGGCTGGGCGATTTGGTATCCGGTGCTGATTGCGGTGGTTTTTCTGTGTGTGATGCGAACCCGTTCCCATACCATTCCGCCATCTCACTGATTTTCATATACTTTTCACACATCTCTCCCACGGTTCTCACATAATCCACTGGTAAGATGAACTTAAATCAGCAGCCAGTCATTCGGAGTGAGCAGCGGACGAGCCCGGATACAGTATTGTATCCTCATCCAAGCGCTTCATCCTCCTTCACTCCGCATGACAGATTGCTTATATCCTACCAACGAGGTGACTGTAATGAAAAAATGGTCCAAAAACGCAGCAGCATTGTTAACAGCCGTAACTGTACTGGGAGGAGCAAGCAGCGTATTCGCCGCTACCCCTGTCGCTACTCCAGCCACACCAGCCAAAAAAGTTGAATCCGCCAAATCTACAGCTGCTGCCAAGCCGCTGATTACCAAAGCGCCTGTTACTTCCAAAACTTCCGGTACTGCCAGTCACAAAGCACCGGTAACCAAAAAAGCACCAACTGCCAAAAAAGCCGCTCATTCCACAGCGAAAAAAGCGCCCCATACTGCCAAAACGCATAAAACCAAAGCAGGCAAATCGGCTACACACAAAGTAAGAGTGCACAAAAAAGCTGCCCACAAAGCCAAACAAGCTGCACACCTGACTCACAAAACACAAAAAGCAGCACCGGTAACCCACAAAGCACCTGTATCCAAAACAACCGGTTCCGCAGCAGCACACAAAACAACGACTCAACCTGCAACACATAAATAAAAATACGATCACACTATGATCGCGTCATGCTCACACACTTACTCTCCATGATTCATGTTTGATTCTCGATTGATGTCTATATGTTATCTAATAACCGCTGCAAAAAGACGGAATTCTCTCCTGAAGAGTTTCCGTCTTTTTGGCATCATCTTCCGCTGGTCACCCGGAAAAGTTTGCCAACTTTGAAATGTATTCTGTTCATCTGTTACATTAACATTTACATAGTATTGGCTCTGCATCATCTATTTATTTCCCTGTAAAGGTGGGCTTGGCATGACCCGTATATTTGTAGTGGATGATGATCCTTACATCCTTCAGCTAATTAGCAGCTATTTGATAAAAGAACAATATGAAGTATCCTCGTTCGCACATGGCCGGGATCTGCTGGAGCATGTACGTGCCCTGCAGCCCGATTGTCTGATTCTGGACATCATGATGCCGGGCATCGATGGACTCACCCTGCTGACCGAACTGCGTACTTTTAGCGAGATTCCCATCATTATGATCTCTGCACGGGGAGAAGAAGTCGACCGGCTAAATGGACTTGAACTGGGCTGCAATGATTTTCTGAGCAAGCCGTTCAATCCGCGGGAGCTGGTTGCACGGGTCAAAAGTATGCTGCGGCTGATTCAGAGCAGCAAGCTGGCTGCCGAAGCAGCAGTCCTCTCTTCTACAGAACATGCGGGCTCCGGCAGTGTGTCCCCTGATCGATCCACACAGCCGGGATCTGCTTTTACCCACGCAGGCAACCTGCAGATTTCCGAGGAATTCCGGCAGGTTATGGTACAGGGACATGAACTGTCTCTGACTGCGCGGGAATTTGAGCTACTGCTGTTCCTGGCTACTCATCTGCAGCGTCCATTCAGCCGGGAACAGCTGATTCAGCAAGTATGGAATTATGACTTTTTCGGTGAAGTACGTGTAGTGGATGATCTGGTCAAACGAATCCGCAAAAAGCTGGTACAGTACCATTCCACACTGACTATTGATACGGTATGGGGATTCGGCTACAAAGCTGCTGTACATGAATCATGAAAACCATCCGCAGCAAAATGCTGCTGGCACTGTGCGCAGGCATGCTCGTGACTGTCGCGATTACGGTCATACTATTTATCCGTCTAATCGATGATCTGCTGCTCAATCAGGTCAAGCACCAGCTTAATGAACAGACGATCAAGGCGGTTCATATTCTGAATACCGATGATATGGATAGTCTGGACAGTGACAGCTTTCGCTTTTTTATCAAAGACACACTGTTTTATGCAGATTATTTTGTACTAGATATGCAGAATAAAGTAGTGGCTTCCAGCAATGCCGACGAAGTAGGTACACGGATGAATGGCTTTCCGGCCAATCGGGAAGGCATTCTGCAGCTGCACAATACCAAAGTACTGTACAGTGAAGCCCGGCTGATTCATCAGCCTTTTCGGGTGATTTTATATTCACCGCTGTCTTCTCTGCGAGCGCTGTATATTCCGCTGCTGCGTACGACACTGCTGTCGATTGCCGCCAGCTTTATCGTTATTTTGCTGATTGGGTTGTTTGCGGTATGGCGTATGGTTCAGCCGCTGAATCGGTTAAAGGAAGCGGTGAGTACGTATGAGCCACACCGCATGTCCAAGGAACCTTTTTTACAGGCGGATCATACCGAAATAGGGGAACTGATCAGCACCTTTCAGCTGATGGCCGATCGATTGCAGCTGCATCATCGGCATCAGCTGGAATTTTTGCAAAATGTGTCCCATGAACTGAAGACTCCGCTGATGTCTATCCAGGGATACGTATATGCTATACAGGATCAGGTACTTCCGGCCGAACAGGGTCTCCATATTATTTCTACCCAGTCCCAGCGCCTGATCGATATGGTAGGCAAATTACTGCAGCTGTCCCGACTGGAGAGTGTGGACGAAGAATGGCCGGTTACCCAGGTTGATCTGCGCAGTATGCTCGAAGAAGCGGTCTATCTGCTGCAGCCGGGTGCCCAGCAGCAGCAGATTCAACTACAGGTACAGGGAGAATCGTTGACAGTCGATATTGCGGCAGAGCAGCTATTTCAGGTGCTGCTGAATCTGCTGCAAAATGCGGTTCGTCATACCAACGGGCAGGTAATGCTTTCTCTGGAACAGCCTGATCAGCAACCGATGGACTGGATGATTCATGTCGACGATGACGGCCCGGGTATTGCAGCCGAAGAACAGGAGCATATTTTCCAACGATATTATGCCGGTACCAATGGGGTGACCGGTCTGGGACTGGCGATCAGCAGCCAGATTGCTTCCCGGCTGCATGCCGAACTGGTATGCGGTACCTCACCGTTGGGAGGCGCTCGCTTTACACTTATCCACTATCGCATCGACCCTGCTTCCTCTGTATAAAGGTGCTTGACACCATGGTCTGATTGGGTAATCTATTGGTATAGAGGCTGTATGATCATTGCCGGACACTTTGTGCCATTCATTGATTAAACAGCCTTTAGCTATTTACTCTGTCGCATGATCACATGGAAAAGGAGGAATTACGATGTCTGGTATCCGAGTTGCCCGTGATGAAGAACAGCTGGTCATTGACTGGCAGCAGTCCAAGATTGAGATCCCTCTCGGTGAGGCCGTCCATGTCGCTATTCATCCCGATATGCCTGTTCCCGAAGACCATCCGGCTCTGATCAAATGTCCGTATGGTACCCGGGAGCGAATCATTATTCAGACATCGCCGGATACGTATCTGGTCGTAAACGACAAGTATATTTCCGCCATGAACAAATCCCAATCCGGCATCGGCAGTCTGAGAACACCTGTCTAAATCGTAGATGCAGCCTGATTATTGTATTGATTGTTATTTCCAATATGCTTTTACCATAACCTTTTCAGTCCGGCAGATAGACGGTGAGGACCAGCTCTCAGCTGGTTCAGCCGTCTGTCTGCCTGCGACTGGATAGGCCATTCCGTATCTCCTTTTGCCGTTACGAACAAGCCATGCTGACTATACGATACCTGATCATAACGATCGCTTTCCATGCTGCCGTATAGCTGGATACATAGAAGATCATTGGGCTGCTATGGATATCCTGTACGTCATCTGTTATCATGGGTGCGTATGTGATCAACAGACTCCCTCGAAGCTTCCGATCTATAACGGGGAAGATGCGGCAGAACCAACTTCTGTTTTTGAATGAGTAGATTGGGTAAATTAACAGTGTTTCAACCGGGGCGCACAGGCAGTTATGCTGACTGGCTAAGTTGATGGCTGTACATCCAATCCATACTTCTCATCTATGACATCAACGATATCCATACACCCACACTCATTGACAACAGGGGGTAACCAAATATGGGGTTAACCAAGCAAGAACGTATCCAACTTCACAACTTTAACAACCTGACCAAATCACTCAGCTTCAATATGTATGATATCTGCTATACCCGTACCAAAGAGGAACGGGAAGCCTATCTGGAATATATTGACGAGCAGTATAATGCCGATCGCCTGAGCAAAATTCTGACCAATGTATCGGATATTATCGGAGCTCATGTACTGAATGTAGCCAAACAGGACTATGTACCACAAGGTGCCAGCGTAACGATGCTGATCTCCGAAGGACCGGTAGAAACAGCACCGAACGCTTCATTCGAAGAATCTCCAGGCCCATTGCCAGAGCATGTACTGATGCATCTGGACAAGAGCCATATTACCGTGCATACGTATCCCGAATATCATCCCGATGAAGGTATTAGCACGTTCCGTGCCGATATTGATGTATCCACCTGCGGCGAGATTTCTCCGCTCAAGGCATTGAACTTTATGATTCATTCGTTTGATACGGATATTATGACGATGGATTACCGGGTTCGCGGTTTTACGCGCGATATTGAAGGACACAAATTGTTTATCGATCATGATATCAGCTCGATTCAGAACTTTATCCCGGATGAAGTTCAGGATATGTACCATATGATCGATGTGAATGTATACCAGGAGAATATTTTCCATACCAAATGTAAACTGAAAGAATTCGATCTGGATAATTATCTGTTTGGTTATACCAAAGAGTCCCTGTCCGAAGAAGAGCAGGCACAGATCACCAAGCGATTAACCCGCGAAATGGATGAGATCTATTACGCCAAAAATATCGACGATAAGGACGAATAAGAATAAGTCGGTCATTATGGACTGACGTGCAGGATCACGAGGATTATTGTGAAGCATAATTCTTTTATTCCCTTTTCCAGCAAGAGGTCTCTGTGTCCACGAGGAGCATAGAGACCTCTTATGCATAATATGAACTCTATTATGCATTCTGGGATACATACGACCTTTTCTAAACGATTCGAATATATTTTATTTAGCGGGCACCGGCTTTAAGTGGTGTCCGTTTTGCTATGCTGTTTTATAGCGCGAAATTCGATTGTTGAATTGCTACCTATCCGGACGTCTGTCGTGTATGATAAATTTCAGAATTTATTCTTATCTGATTATTGTAAAAATAGCGTCAAATCCCCTTACATATCCGGTTTATCAGGTCCGATCACATACACTTTGATGCCTGACTTCCGTCCAAAGGAACGGGCATCATCCAGACTGTTCATATAAACGTCTATTTTGTTTCCTTTGATAGCGCTGCCCGTATCTTCTGCTTTGCGATAGCCTACACCTTCAATATACATCCACCAGCCCATGGGAATGACTGTTGGATCGACCGACACGGTCTGTCCTTCTGTTACGATAGCTCCGGAAGCTGTCACGCCATACCCGGCGTCTCCAGGCTGCTTGCCTGTACTTTCAATCCCCGCTGTATAAGCAGTAAGTTCGGCCGCCAGCTCATAGCGGTAAGATGTTACGGGGTTCACCATCCCAGCCGAATGGGCTGACATCGTTGACAGATGGGCTGTCGGTACGGATGATTCGGACTGATCTCGGCGGACGGCTTTCTGTTCCTCTTGATCTATTTTCGCAGCTGTCAGCACTGGAGCGCTCAGCGTATTCTGTGCAGGCGAGCGGGTCCCTACAGCGACAACCTGTGCAATATACGGCTGTACCATCTGTTGGTCCATCCTGCGGTCAGACACGGTTATCCCATCGTTACGATCAGCCAGACGGGTGATGCGGACAGTACCCTCCCGGCCGGCCTGAATAATCTGCTGCTGCCCCTGAGCCAATTGAGGGTCCTGATAATATACTGTCTCGTAGGGAACAGCTTGCAGAACCACACTTTCCTGACGGGTAACCCGGGTAATACGGATCGTCATCCGGTTAGACAATGCTGTATCTGCCGGCGGCTGCAGCAGATCATCATCTGCCAGACGGATATGCTGCTGGCGAAGCAGATCGCTCACTGTTCCTCCATGAGTACGAATAGTGTAATGCTGTCCATCGGCAAGCACGGACACTACAGGCATTGCCACAGGCTGCTCCTCTTGCTGTCCCATAATGGAATAAAGATACAGACCAATCATGCCTATCAGAAATACAGCACCGGTATATACAAGTACAGTCTTCAACAACGGATAGCGGTAATTCATCCTATACTCCTTTCACAACAAAAAAGCACCAGACCCCCATCGCGGGGAGTCTGGTGCTTCCAGTTCCGAATCATTTATTTTCTATAGTATAGCCGTAAATGGATCATTTGCCAACCGGTTAGACAACGCGCGCTAGAATCCGGGATTGCACTTGTTCCAGGAGTACCGTCCGCCGTTCATTCACCTTGTCCATCAGCTCCGCACATTGCTGTTCATAAGCGGCACGCTGGTCTGCATTTTGCAAGGTAACCAGATTGATCTGCACAGTCAGCATCGACGATCGCGCCGCTGCTTCGAACAGGATAATACCTATTCCGATATCGGACAATACGGTATGGTTGCATACCTCGATCAGCGGAGCTGCACTGTACAATCCATACAGACAGCATTCCATCAGCTGCAAGGGCGTGTCGATCGCCTGGATTTTCATATCGTATACTGTTTCCTGACGCTGCTCCTGCTGTTCAGGCGTACGATGCGGCATCCGCAAAGCTTCGATATATTGGCCAAAAGCTTCAATATCCTTGGCCATCAACCATTCACAGGCAGAGGATATATATTCCATATCCTGCAGCGCCTGAGCGACATGCTGTTCAATCTGTTCATAGCCTTCTCCTTGCGAGAAGTTGGCTGTCATCGAAGTCATTGCTGCTCCAAGCGCTGCGACAATCGAGGATACACTACCGCCTCCGGGTGTAGGCTCCGATCTGGCAAGCTGTTCCATAATCCTGCGTAGAGGCTCATCCCATGATACTGTGTTCATTCCGATCCCTCCCATAATCAAAGCCTGGTCTTTCTGTATGTTACTTACCCGTTTTGCTCGAATAAAACATCTTCCTATCTAAAACCGGCGGCAGTTATATCCCTGTATACCCATATCCTATGGATGCAAATGATTATTTTGTGCTGTCTGCTGTCTATTTTGTTGTTCTACCAGTACTCTGCGAATCTCGGTCGGATGAATTGGCTTGCCAATAACATCCAGCATACCGCTGCGCAGGCATTCTGCCTGAATATCACTGCCCACGTTGGCAGTCACAGCCACAATCGTTGGCCGTGCTTCCGGAGGCAGCAGCTGCTGAATCAGATTGGAGACTGCGATGCCGTCCATCATAGGCATCTGTATATCCATAAACACCAGGTCATAATGATGCCTTACGATAGCAGCATAAGCTTCCACTCCATTACTGACCGTATCCACCTGGCAGCCAAACTTGCGAATAATATCTTCGAGCAGCTGCTGATTCACCGGATGATCCTCGGCAATCAAAATAGACAGATCCGATACATCCAGCTCATCATGGTTGATCCATTCCAGATCCATAGCCGCAATCTGCTCGGTCTCTTCCTCTGCAATCTGCTCGGTACCCAGCCAGCTGCAGGGCAGGATAAAACGAAAAATGGAGCCAATATTCTCACGGCTCTCGACATGAATCGTCCCGCCCATCAGCTCGATCAGCTTTTTGCAGATAGACAGCCCCAGCCCGGTTCCTCCGTATTTGCGGTTCAGTGCCGGATGCAGCTGGGAAAAAGATTGGAACAACAGATTTTTCTTGTCTTCCGCTATCCCTACGCCGGTATCCTCTACCAGAAATTCCAGCATCAGCTGCTTTTTGTCACTGTCTTCATACAGCTTGTCCACAATGATTCCGATAGTTCCTTTATCCGTAAACTTGATCGCATTACCGACCAGATTGCTCAGAATCTGACGCAACCGATCCGGATCGGCTACGATTTTACGGGGCAGTCCCGGGGATACATACCAGGATAGATCCAGCTTTTTCTCCATGGCGGCAGGAGTGAACAGTTCGGCAACATGTTCCACCAGCACCTCCAGATCAAATTCTTCGGGCTCAAGCGAGAATTTTCCTGCTTCGATTTTGCTGAAATCCAGAACATCATTCAGGATTCGCATCAGTGAGGTTCCGCTATTGCGTATAATTCCGGCATAATCCCGCTGAGTCTCGTTCAGATCCGTATCCAGCAGCAGATTAGTCATTCCGAGCACCCCGTTCATCGGTGTACGAATTTCGTGGCTCATCATCGCCAAAAAGTCGGATTTGGCTGAAGCAGCTTGTTCGGCCAGCTCCTTTTGCCGCAGTACTTCACGTTCATTGGTAATATCGCGGAATACAATAACGGCACCCTGAGTCTGCTCATTTACAATAATGGGATTGATATTATATTCCACCAGACAGCTGGAGCCGTTCTTTTTCCAGAAGATTCCCTCTTTGACGGAACGCGGAATACCATCGCGAATCGTAGCACAGATTGGACACTCTTCTATAGAGTAGGGTACTCCTCCCGGTGCGGATGGATTAATGATGTGATGACTGTAATGTCCTTTGAACTCGCTCTGGGAAAAGCCCAGCATGGACAGGGTAGCCGGATTGGTAAACATAACCTTGCCGTCTTTATTGAGCCCGAATATTCCTTCCGAGACCGAACTGAGGATCAGATCATGTTCGTAATCCAGCTTTTCCAGCTTGCGAATATACTCTTTGCGTTCGGTAACATCGCTGGCAATCCCGTAGACGCCCACAATCTCGGAATCGACAATAATAGGCACATTGATAACGCTGATATCGATCATTTTGCCGCTGCTGTGTACGACGGTTGTCTCGTAATTTTGCGGGATTCCGCTGCGCGCCGCTTCAAAATGCCGATTCGTATCTTCTATTTTGTCCGGTACAATAATATCATGAAAAGACATCTTCATAATCTGCTCCAGCGGGTAGCCGAGTAGCAGCGCCAGATTGCTGTTGCTCGATGTATAATTGCCTTCCCAATCAAAAGAATACACACTCGCCGGGTTATACTCGAACAGGGATTTGTAGCGCTGCTCGCTCTCCTTGAGCTGACGTTCGGCTTTTTTGCGATCGGTAATATCACGGGATACGGCAATAATTTCCTCGATTTCACCGGTCTGTTCGTTATAGCTGTACCGGCCTGTGCTTTCGATCCAGAGGTAATGTCCTGCTTTGGCACGCATGCGATAAGAGACGGTATAAGCGCTCTCCCGGTTCAGCATCTGTTCCAGATAACGGGTAACCACTTGAATATCATCCGGATGGAAAAAGTCATAGGCACTTTTACCAAGCATATCTTCCGGTTCATAGCCTAATATGGTTTTGCAGGCAGGCGAGGCATACAGATAAGACGCTTCTTTGTCTGCCATATGTCTGGAAATAAAATCAAGGGAATACTCGGAGATCAGCCGGAAATCCTTTTCACTCTGCCGAATCTGCTGTTCCATGATTTTCTGTGAGGTGATATCCCGGCAGATGACGTAGATGCCTATCACCTCTCCGGTATGCTGAATAGGGGTGAATGTCATTTGCAGCCAGATTTTGGAACGGTTCTTGTGCACGGTTTCCATTTCCAGTGTCGATGCCGTTCCTGACAGCGCCTGACTGATTGCATTTTGCAGCGGCTGTATAGTGCGACAGGTCTGCAGATGACTCTCGGTAAAAATATACAGTTCTTCAAAGTGATAACCGGTCATATGCCGAATAGCAGGATTCGCACAGACCAGTACACCGGTATGGTCCAGAATCAGTATGCCATCCGGTGAATTGGTAAATAAAGAATCCTGCAAAGTACTTTCTGAAATCAGCTGCAGTAATAATTCGGTATGATTCTGTTTCAAAAATGCCTCTCTCCCTGTAGTGTGACTCCATCTATTGTTCTCAAAAATAAATTTAGTAGTTAACATGCAGATTACATCCAATAATAATTGGAATATTGGTAAAAAACCACCCTTATTCCTTATTTACACCACAAATTTAAATAGGACGCATTCCTTTGGCATACAGTCGGAACTGCTGAATATACCAAACCAATGTAATCTTCAAGAACACTTTGTCAGGTTCACTGCAAGTCGGGTATAATTAGACGGTACGCGATAATGGATAACACAGTTTGAACAGCAGTATATATTGATTACATGTACAGAAAGGACGATGGTATGGTCCGCTTTGGTATTATTGGCACTAACTTTATTACGGAACGATTCATTGAAGCCGCCAAACGCAATGACGATTTTGAACTGACAGCACTGTATTCGCGCACACCGGAACGCGCCCAGCAGTTCGGTCGCAAGCATGAAATTGCTCATCTGTTCACTGATCTGGAGGAAATGCTCGGCAGCGGACAGGTAGACGCCGTCTATATCGCCAGCCCCAACTCGCTGCATGCAGAGCAGGCTGTGCTCTGTATGGATCACGGCAAGCATGTACTCTGCGAGAAGCCGCTGGCTTCCAATGTTGCAGAAACACAGGCCATCATCGATGCGGCAAAACGGAATAATGTAGTCCTGATGGAAGCGATGAAATCGACGATGATGCCCAATTTTGAGGCGCTGCGCAGTAGTCTGCCCAAGCTGGGACAGGTTCGTCGCTATTTCTCCAACTACTGTCAGTATTCTTCCCGTTACGATGCCTATAAGGAAGGCAATATCCAGAATGCTTTCAAACCCGAATTTTCCAATGGTGCATTGATGGATCTTGGTGTCTATTGCATCTATCCGCTGGTCGCTTTGTTCGGTCGTCCCAATACGGTCAAGGCCACCGGTGTTATGCTGGAATCCGGCGTGGATGGCGAAGGCAGTATCGTCGTCTCCTATGACGATATGGATGCAGTCGTAATGTATTCCAAAATTACCGATTCTTCTCTTCCTTCCGAGATTCAAGGTGAACTGGGCAGTATCCGGATCGACAAGATCAGCGAACCCAACCAGATCGTTATGACGTATCGCGGCGGTTATACGGAAGAACTGCATGTTACCCAGTACGAACCACCCATGTATTACGAGATTCGCGAATTCCTGGATCTGATAGCCGAAGGACGTCAGGAATCCAGCATCAACTCATGGGAACATTCCCTGATTACAGCCGAGATTATGGAAGAAGCCCGCAAACAGCTGGGACTGATTTATCCGGCTGACCGCAAATGAATAACCACTTAGCATCACTCATTCTTTTTACGGAATGCAAAAGGAAGACTACACCTCAGTGGGTAGCCTTCCTTTTTTGGTTTCTTTATTTATGCAAGAACCCTGTACACATACAACAACTGAGCGCAGCCATATGATACAGGTCAGCGATCGTTCGTTCCTTTAACGTGCGTTTTCAGTCTCGGTCATCAGCTCATCCAGCGCTTTGCCGTATTTGCTGAGACGTTCCATATCCTTCTCGGAAGGCTCCACATTGCGCGAAGGGTCCATATTATCCTCGATATCTGCCATTTTGACTGTACGGGCCAGCGAATTCTGCTTGGCGCGCAGAACGAAATCCTCATAGTCTTCATCTTCCTGACGACTCATCGCCTGCACAGCTTCTACAATTTCCTCGGAGAATCCTTCGGCTGCAAGATCGTGGGCAGTCACATCTGTATCCTCCAGTACATCATGCAGGACAGCGACGATACGCGCTTCCTCCGAACTCATCTTGAGCATAACGCGCAGCGGGTGCAGAATATACGGTTGACCGGAACGGTCGATCTGCCCAGCATGTGCGCGGGTTGCCAGAATAATGGCTCTTTCCAGATTGCTCATCAGTACTCACATCCTTTGAATGAAATAATCGAAAAACGCTGCATGTTAGTTATTACACAGCATTAGCCGGATGAATCAGCTCATCCGGCTAATGTGGATCTATACAGTTTATCCGTTCTAATACTATAGCTGACCTATACACTGTACACCCTTGATCTATTCCCGGGATACAGCCTCTTGTCAGAGCGATAATGATTACCGATCAGACACATCCATTAATCCGGATATACGTTAAAATCGGTTACCAGCTGTACAGGGCTGCCATCCTCGCCATATCCGATATAGCTGTGATAGACCCCATTGCCGAAGCCGCTGGAAAAAAGGGCGATATTATCTCCTGTCTCCAGTTCGGTCACCAGCCAGCTGCGCGAAGGACGGAACGATTCAATCGCTGCCGATTCCCACGCATCCATCAGTTCCTGGGCCACTTCGGGATTATCCATTTCCTGCTGTGCGGATAGCCACTGATACGCTTGGGCATCCAGCAGACTGCCGGTTCCGGAATCTACGGCATATCCCCAGCGAGCCTGCTCATACAGATTATTTGGGTCCGCTTCCGGACTGAATTCGCGCTCTGCTCCTGCCCAGCGGGCGACGGGAGCGTCGCTGAACTTCACACGCACAAACGCAATACGTTCATCCACCATATCTTCCCGGCCTTCCTTGTATACGGCCGGATCGGTAATGCGGGCAATCGACAACTCGACAGGGAAAGATCCTTTGGGGAACACTTGCACAAATGGGGTTGATTCAATCAGGCTGTATGGATCATCGGCCACAATTTTGCCTGTGGTCACGCGCAGCTCCCCGATAGACTTGGTATAAAAAGCAAGATTACGTCTCTGGCCTCTCCAGAATTTGACCTGTTCCAGGTGAACACCTTCCCCGAACACTTCCTCCAGTACCTTACTCTCATGCATGACCTTGTCCATCTTTCTTTCCTCCCTCAGCAGTATGATAGTATGCCACGCCAACATGTCATGTAACCAAGGCAGATCTGCACAGCAGAACAGCAATTCATCGACCGGATACAGATACTCACAGTCTCCGTGCTACCACATCAGGCAGTATGCCGCTCCAACTATCGCGTATAATAACGTCGGACATTTATGGATGATTTAGGATGACGCCAATCGCTTTATAGTAGATTAAGTATCATTATACCCTTCTCCACCGCAGAAGGAACAATTTTTTATGACATATTCGCAAAAATATAATATAACTTTTTGGAAATCGACAATGGATAATGTTTTGCTTTTACTTTATGCGATAATTCTTCATTTTCCGACAAATGAACAAAGAAATAATATTTTGCATGATGTGGATAGAACAGTTATTGAATGATTTTCCGGTATCGCGCATAATGTGATAGATGAGTCATCACGAGAGAGGATGGAGAACGAGTTTGGAAGAACCGACAACCCTCAGCAGGGCGATCAATGAAATTATGGATACCTGTATGCTGGCCGGTCAGATTATGCTGCAAAGTGGCGCGGAGACTTACCGCGTGGAAGATACAATGACCCGTATAGCGACTTCGTACGGGCTGCCGGGTGCGCACAGCTATGTGACACCTACCGCGATCATGTTCTCGATTACCGGCGCAGAAAGCGCGCGGCTCGCACGGATTGCCGAGCGGACAACCGATCTGCACAAAATTGCCCAGGTAAACGCTATTTCACGTCAAATCAGCAGCGGACAGCTGACGCCGACAGAAGCTTATCCACTGCTCAAAGTGATCGAAGCCGGTCCTGCAGAATATTCCTCCTGGATGAAAATGATAGCTGCAGCGATTTCCAGCGGCTGTTTTACGATTATGTTTCAGGGCAGCTGGGGAGATTTTATTCCTTCCCTCGTTGCAGGTCTCGCCGGGTATACCACGATGCTTTATTTGCATAAATGGGTGCAGGTGAAGTTTTTCGCGGAGCTGTGTGCAGCATTTATTATCGGACTGCTGGCTTCCCTGTTTATTGGCTATGGCTGGGGAAATGAACTTGATAAAATTATTATCGGCTCCGTTATGCCGCTCGTACCCGGGCTGCTGATTACCAATGCTATACGCGATCTGATGGCAGGTCATCTTGTCTCCGGCATCTCCAAGGGTGCTGATGCACTGCTTACGGCTTTTGCCATCGGAGCAGGAGTTGCTATCATTCTAACATTTGTCTGATCCGGATGAACCGATAGATTCAGGAAAGGAAGTTATGCCTATTATGCTGGCTCAGTTAATTACCAGCTTTATCGCTACTGCCGGATTCGGCATTATCTTCAATGCGCCGCGCCGTTCGCTGCTGCAGTGCGGCGTAGCCGGCATGCTGGGATGGATCGTCTATGTCATGCTGTACCAACATATCGATCCGGTTGGCGCGACGCTTATCGCTACTTTTATTGTAGGCGGCATCAGCCAGATGTTTGCGCGCATTTACAAGACACCGGTTATTATTTTCAGCGTAGCCGGAGTTATCCCGCTTGTGCCCGGTGGTATGGCTTATAATGCCATGCGATCTTTTGTGGAAAATCATTATACGGCTGCGACCGAGCTGGCTGCACAGGCAGCGATGATATCCGGTTCGATCGCACTGGGGCTTGTATTGTCCGAAGTGTTCAATCAAATGATACGCCGTGCTGCCCGTTAAGGGGCTGCACGGCGTATTTGGCCTGAAGCGGATATGTTATTGGACAGGCTATAGCGAGATTATATATTTTCCTTCTAAATAATTAGACCGGGAGTTCTCCCTGTTCATAATGACCTGCCAGTTCCTGTATAAATTCGTTCTCTAATCCAAGCAGATGCGCGCAGAAGACCAGGTCCATATCATCACTGACATAGGCAGCCAGCTCACTGCTGCCGGATGCCCGAATCACCTGATCAAATGCCTGACGGCTCCATTCGCGAACCTGCTCCTCCTCTGCCGGATTCAGCCCTTCACGGCGCAGCTGCTGATAAGCCTGAATCCAGGCGGTATCAAAATCCGCACTATCCCGGTATTCCAGATAACGCTCGATATCCAGCTGTTCCCACATATCCGAAGACAGCAGCGAACCGTTTTGCAGCCTGGACTGTAACTGATGAATTGTTGTTTTCTCCATATAAATCCCCCTTTTGAAATCAGCCCGGACGACAGGACAGCTTCACCCAATCGTTGACTTCATCGAATCCGGTCACCACAGTCTTGAGCATATGTCCGGGATAACGATGCTCTACCGGAACAAACTGGGCGCATTCATCGTCAGCTACAATACCAAAAGCATCATTGGGCAAACTCAAAATAATTCCCTGTGGATAGCTCACTTCGACGACTCCGGTCACCTTATCACCGGGCTTGTAATGCGATTTGACACGTTCCCAGCCTTTGCGATACGGCTGCATAGCCTGCGCCCACACCTGTTCAAATTGTTCCCGTGAAATGTCTTCTCCGTCCGCGCCATCCATGCTCTGATCAAAATCCTGTTCATACAGGCAGAAATGAAGTTCCTCATCCGGACGGCTGGAGACCACCCAGTGCTCCTCATCCTCAATTACCTGACGCAGCACATTACGATCGTCGTCAATTTCAAAGTAGTAATTCTCATCGCTTTCTTCAAAGCGCAATCTGTAATATTCCATGCTGCTGCCTATCCCTGACTGCGGGAAGACCGATTGGACTCCTGCATCCCTGCATAATAGGCTTCGCCCGGATCAACGTCCAGTACGACCCGGCGCGGTCCGACCAGCGAATACTGGTGTTCCACTTTCCAGCGCTGATTCTCATGCATACCGATCGTCTCGCCGTCTGCTATAATATCGCCCTGATGATACAGATACTCGGCGGTATTCATCAGAAACTGCGCCACTTCTGCCGGTTCGATATCATAAAAGTGACACTGCACATCCGGTACACCCAGTGCAGCCAGTCCGCGGCTGTCCATAACCATTTCCCGGCGTTCGTTATCCGACTGGATATTGTACAGGCGAATATTCAAAGCGCCATACAGCTCATGTCCCTGACTGAATGCTTCGAGTAATGCCTGCGGATCTATCAGTTTGTCACTTTCCTTGTAATACACAGCATCACAGGGAGCTACTTCGAGAATCGCACGCAGCACATGATTGAACAGCGGCAGTCTGCGCTGATGCGGCATCCCACGTGCCATCATATCGGTAAGAATCATCTCGTAAGAGCAGCCAGCCAGCGTATCTGCTACTTCCGGCCAGTGCCAGGATTGCTGGATCGCTGTCTCATATTCCTCGGGACGTATGCTATTTCCGGAAGGCATCAATACCGTCTGGACAGGCATGGGACCTTCCTGATACTCCAGGGTATGATTCAGATGAAAGAAATGATAATGATCTTCCAGCTGCTCCTGTGAATCTCCGTTTTCATTGACCGATTCACGGGCTTCCCAGACTGCCAGTGTCTCTTCCTGTCCCTCCAGATCGTCTGCTGTATTCAGCGGACCGGTATATTCCTGTATTTTGGCATATAGTGCTTCACGATCGATTACCGGTTTTTGCTTGTATAGCAGCTTCGCCGTATAAATAGCCGCATAGCCATAATCCTGTTCAAGACGCTGCTGTTCTTCCGGGTCCGGTTGATTTGAATTTGTTGGTCTCATCTTTTTACCCCTTTCAATCTGTTGATCTGCTTCTCCATAATGGTGGCTAGGCTATTATTACCCGCTTGAGAGCTATTCTGAATTATTGTACCGGATAAATAATGACATCGCGATTTTTATCATTGTACAATCGTTATGTTTCATGCAAAATCAGCTTGTACAAGTATGTAAGATCAGGATGATTATTATTTTCGCTTTAGCTGGGCGATATCCTTTTCACAGCCTGCGTTTCCTTTTCCCTGTATCCTTTTGCAAAAGGTATTACATTTTCCGAAATCCATACTACCGCGTTTATTTATCAAAGGAGGCTACACTTATGCTGCATCCCAATACAATCAAAGTCCGCGAACAAATATGGAATTTTGCCGGTTCACTGGATGAGCCGATATTAAATGAACATGCCCGTCCTGACCAATGGACTATCGCCCAGGTTATGGAGCATCTGTATTTGATGGAGACTGCCATTACCGATCGGCTGGCACATACTATTCAGCAAGATGAGCCGACACCGGCTCCGGTCTCCGGTGCGACAGCTACTCCGTCTTTCCATCTGACCCTGGATCGTTCACGTCATATCCCTGCACCACCTGCCATGGTACCGGCAGACAAGCATTTGACACTCACTGAACTTCGTGCCCGGCTGGATCGTTCACGCAGTCGTCTGGAAGAGACGATCCAGACAGCGAGCAGCGAAGATCTGCATCTTAAAACGATGAATCATCCGGTATTTGGCCCGTTGACTCTGGAGGAATGGAATGAATTTATCGGTCTTCACGAGCAGCGTCATCTGGAACAAATGAAAGAAATCCATGCAGCGCTGACCGCTGCCGATTAATCTTTGTTCCTTTTATTTTCAAATCTGCAAATAGCCCACCTTATATCACAACAGGTGGGCTGTTTATTGTATACGGATAATCTACTGCTTCGCAGATACATTATATCGGCATTCTGCAATTATCCCAATCGTCTGGCGATAGGGTGATCTTCGTTTAATTGCAGTAAATCCCATAGATTGCCGTAGAGGTCCTCGAAGACGGCAACCATTCCGTAATCTTGCTCTTTGGGTTCTCGCACAAAATGGATCCCTTGAGCTAGCATGGCATGATAATCTCTCCAGAAATCATCTGTATTCAAAAACAGAAACACCCGTCCGCCTGCCTGATTACCAATAAAAGGCTCTTGTTCAGGTTTAGACGCGCGCGCCAGCAGGATCGTGGTGCCCGTAGAGCCGGGAGGAGCGACAACCACCCAGCGCTTTTCCTGCTCAGGCTGGTAAATATCTTCGATAAGCGTAAAATTTAATTTTTTTGTATAAAACTCGATAGCTTCATCATAATCGTGAACGACCAGAGCAATATGAACAATAGACTGATTCATGTGTGAAAACCTCCCTATTCTTGACTATAACCGGAAGCGATAATTTCTATGTAACTGTCGTAGCCTGCAATTAGATAATGGCGCAGGTTCAGTCTGCTGTGAGGGTCGAAAAGCTTTTCCTTTTCCTCCAGAATCGTGGAAGGAATGACTTGATACAATCCTGAGTCAGAAGGATAACCATATTGTTCCCAGTAAGTTATCCCTTCTCCCTCCGGAAGCGATATATCGATATTCCCCGCATACTGTTCAAACAGGTTCAAGGTGATACATCTCAGTTCAGCCACTGTAGTGAATTTCAATTGAATTTCGCGATAACGATGATGGATAGCATCATCCAGTGTCTGTACATCCAGACGGATGATCACGCCGCCCGATTCGGTATACTTCACTTCCAGATCCGTAGTGGATATGCGAAAAGGGGTCTTTTCGGGAATCAGTCTCATCCTTGTTCCTCCCTTCCCTTTGGCTGTATTCTGTACTCGCGCCGGTTCGATTTCTTCCGGGGGTTATTATAGCATAATTACTATTCTATTCTCTGCCCCTCCCCCAGTGAATCATGCTACCTGCTTTTCCTGAGCCGGATTAACCGCTACAATAGAAAGAGTGACAAAACCCGCTGCGGGTAATGATATAACAGGATTTGCACCACTTTTAGACTATTTTATAATGATGAGGAGCTGCACATATGGATGACAGAATTGCCACCCTGCGTGGATTAATGAGAGAAGCCGGCATAGACAGCCTGCTGATTACCGATCCCAAGCATGTATATTATCTGACCGGTTTTGCGAGCGATCCGCATGAACGTTTTCTGGGATTGTTTATTCCGGATGGAGAGGAAGCTTTTATGCTGCTGCCAGCGCTGGACGCAGACAAAGCACGCAGCGTATCCAGTATAGAACGAATCGAGACCCATACGGATACGGATAATCCGTATATTCGTCTCAAGCACTGCATCAATGGCAATGTAGGCAATCTTGGTCTGGAAAAGGAACATTTATCTGTCGCGCGCTTTGAACAGCTGTCTGCGGAACTGAATGCAACTTCGTATATCGATGCAGGCAATATACTGAACAGTATGCGTTCACGCAAATCGCCGGAAGAAGTAGAGCGGATGAGAGAATCTATTTTGAAGATCGAAGAAGTACTGCGTCGCGGATTGTCCAGCGTCAAAATTGGTATTACCGAGATTGAATTGGTTGCCGAGCTGGAATACCAGATGAAAAAGCTGGGCGCGGAAAAACCTGCTTTTGACACTATGGTATTGTCCGGACCGAATACGGCTTTGCCGCATGGTGTACCGGGAACACGCAAACTGGCAGCAGGCGAACTGGTGATGTTTGACCTCGGGCTGTTTTATAATGGGTATGCTTCGGATATTACCCGCACCTTTGCGATCGGTGAAGTCGATGAAGAAGCCAAACGGATCTACAATACGGTATTGGCTGCCAATGAAGCGGCGATTCGTGCTACGCGCCCGGGTGTTACTTTTGCCTCGATCGACAAAGCTGCTCGTGATGTAATTACCGAAGCTGGCTATGGTTCACGCTTTATTCATCGTCTTGGACATGGACTCGGTATGGACACCCATGAATATCCATCGGTTCACGGCGGCAATGAAAATGTACTGGAAGAAGGCGTATTATTCACGGTTGAGCCGGGTATCTATGTACCGGGACATTGCGGCGTACGGATCGAAGATGATGTAATCGTTACTGCCGATGGTGTCGATGTACTGTCCTCTTTCCCCAAAGAATTGACGGTTATCGGCTAAGTTAGCCTGTCGCTGAAATATCAAGTGGCAACAGCAGCTGAACAAAATCAAAAAGACATGTTATGGTCAAGAAAGATAGACCGTAACATGTCTTTTTAATTTTGATATTCGATTCTTCCAGATTCGCAGAACTGTCTATCCAGAAGTAGAAGGATGCATTCCAGCAGAAGCCGCTCTAGATTGTCGCTGGCCCAGCTGGATAAGCAGCCGCTTGCTGCGTCGCTGAAAAAGACGCCGTATCAGACTGTCGGCTTGGCTGCCGACTCTTCTCCTGCAGCTGCCTGCGGCTGAATCAACTGCGGCACATCTTCTTCATGCACCTTGAAACTGCGGGCCAGATAAAGGAACGGCGTACCTGCAGCGGTAAGCAGGAATTTGAGTACATAGGTTGTCAGGAAAATCTCGATCCATACCGACCATTCATACATACCGAGAAAAGCAATACTGCAAAAGATCAGCGTATCGACAAACGAACTGATCATCGTACTCCCGTTATTGCGAATCCACAGCTGGTGCGGAGCCGGAAAACGACGGCGCAGCCATTTATACAAGCGGACATCGAGAAACTGGCTGACCAGATAAGCGGACAGACTCGCGATAAGCAGAATCGACAGCGGACCAAAGATCATTTGCAAGGCATTTTGTGCATCCTGGGAAATATCGACTCCAGGTGCCACATCAAAACCAATCGCCATCCGCATCACTATTGTCGTTACTATCAAAGTGAAAAAGCCGAACCATACTGCTTTGCGGGCTACACGCGGGCCAAATCGTTCATTCAGTAAGTCGCTTGCCAGATACATGCTGACATACATCGTATTACCGAGTGTCGTTACGATTCCCAGCAGTTCGATCGTTTTGATTACCTGAATATTGGCGAGAATCGCTGCGATTGCAATCCAGCCATATAATCCTTTGATCCCAAATAATCGATAACAGATTGTGAATAACGCATAATTCACAATAACAAATAAAATACCCCACTCTATATTGTTAAGCACTACTCTTTCCCCCTAGTTTTGATAACGCGGGATGGTTACGAACCGCGGAATATTGTTGAAAACCTGTTCTACTTTATCACAGGAATACTACATTGCCAACATATTATGGAAAACAGTTCCTTTTTGTACACACAGCCTGTCTTCTTTTTTTGCGATGGATTCCAGAGAGAATCCGTTAGATGATCATAAAAAAACAGGCATGCCCGCTGCATCATCGGATGCGTATGGCATGCCTGTTCGCTGTTATATTTCGGTGTACGAGACTAATTTCATAATCAGGAAGCTTCGGCGGTATCCAGATCGCGATCCTCGTGGTTATAGACGTCTTTGTCATGTTCCTTGAGTACACGGCTGCTCACCAGGCCGGCTGTCATCGATCCGCTCACATTTAGAGCAGTACGTCCCATGTCGATCAGCGGTTCTACGGAGATCAGCAGACCTGCCAGTGCTACCGGCATGTTCATCGTGGACAGCACGATCAGTGCGGCAAAAGTAGCTCCACCGCCAACACCTGCAACACCCAGTGAACTGATTGTGACTACTGCGATCAGTGTCAGGATAAACTGCCAATCCAGCGGATTAATACCGACTGTCGGTGCAATCATAATCGCCAGCATAGATGGGTAAATCCCTGCACAGCCATTTTGTCCAATCGTCGCACCAAAGCTGGCGGACAAGTTGGCAATTCCTTCGGACACGCCCAGTTTGCGGGTTTGTGTCTCTACGTTCAGCGGAATTGTTGCCGCACTCGAACGAGAAGTAAACGCAAACGTCAGAGTAGGAATAATTTTCTTCACATACTGGAGCGGATTGAGTCCATTAACAGCCAGAATAATCATATGAATCACAAACATCGCAATCAGCGCTACATAAGAAGCGACTACGAATTTGAACAGATTTAGAATATCATGACCACTTGTCGTTGCAACCATTTTAGTAATAAGCGCCAGGATTCCATAAGGAGTCAGGCGCAGAATCAGAGTTACCATACGCATTACTACCCCATAGATCGATTCCATCAGATTGCGGAATACTTCACCCTGGGCAGGATTTTTACGCATAAATCCAAGAGCCGCTACACCTACAAAAGCCGAGAAAATAACAACAGCCAATGTGGACGATTGACGTGCTCCGGTCATATCTTCAAACGGATTGGTCGGGATAAATTCCAGCAGCTGCGCCGGCAATGATTTATCCTGCACTTCACCAAGGCGTTCCTGAAGTGCCGCTCCGCGTTCCTGCTCGACCTGACCAACCGGCATACCTTCTGCAGTCAGATGAAAACTGAGTGCGGATGCGATGCCTACTGCGGAAGCAATCGCTGTCGTCAGCAGCAGCACAGCCAGGATAGAACCACTGATTTTACCCAGGTTCTGGCGACCACTTAATTTGAGAATAGCCATAATGATCGAGACCATAATCAGCGGAATAACAACCATTTGCAGCAGGCCTACATAGCCATTACCGACCAGGCTGAACCATTCCATTGAATCCGATACGACTTCGGAATCCGGCGTGTAGATCAATTGAATCGCTGCACCGAATACTATACCGAGCAGCAGACCGGTGAATACCCGTTTTGTAAAGGAAATATGTTTCTTCTGCATCCAGATCAGCACGCCGATCAGTACTGCCAGAATGAGTACATTAAGTATAACGAGAAATACATGCATTACGTTCTCCCCTTTATCTGTCTATTTTCGTTTTTATTCTATCACAATTCCAAGTAAACAAGTAGTGTTAATTGTGTGATACTTTATCACGTTTTTTCGCCTTATTTTTGCTTATTTTGATATTTTTTTAGAATTTTAGATAGGTATACGCAAAAATACCTATTCAAACAACGGTCAATTGATATAGAATAAGAAATAATTTATGCCTTTTATCATGGTTCAATCTGCTTATAATATTCATTTTCCATCCTTATATGCAGCATTAGATATTTATAAGCTTACTGTATTGTCGAAAGGAGTCAGATAAACCAGGACTTGGTACTCACACAGCATACATATAAATAACATCTTGTCTTTATACTTCTGGAAAATATGTATTCGTAAATTCGCGTTAGTTATTGTTACGTCAGGGGACAAACGTAAGGGTGACCATCATCTACAGATGAATTTCACTATCGAATTGCAGACTTGTTAGGTATAGAGAGGGGATTCAGCATGTTTCGAATTAATCAATCGATCAGCCGTAAAATTATGGTGACCTTTGCCCTGCTGATTATTGCAGTGTGTCTGGTTATGAGTATTTTCTTTTATGTTATGACCCGGGGAGTGGTCAACAACAATGTCGTTCCACAATTCCGTCAGGTGCTCAATATTGCGATGGACGGTATTTTGAAAGGACTGGATAATACGCAGGTTATGCAGTCTGCTCAGGGCAACAGCGGAGAAACGATGAAGCTGGAAACTTATCTGGATTCCCAGCTCAAAGCGTATGAGCTGGATAATCTGTATGTGCTGAGAGTCGACAAAGACAAAGCCGTCGTAACCGCACTGTCGAATGCCTCCAAAAATTTCAAAAAAGAACAGGCTGTTGAACTAAGCGATAATATCCAGCAGGCGATGAAAGACGGCAAGCTGCTGACCGATCTGTATACAACGGATGCAGGTTCGCATGTCACCTATTATTACCGCGTGCCGGGAAGCTCGATTCTTGTAGCCGCCAGTATGGATGCTAGCTTTGTAGATGGCATTACCCGTAATCTGGTGCTGATGACACTGCTAATGGCCATTATATCTGTCGCTGTATGTCTCTGGATTGCCTATCGATTCAGTCGCAAGATCACCCTGCCACTCGCTAGACTCGTTCGTCATACCCGGCTCGTAGCCGAAGGTAATCTACAGCAGGATATCAAAATGACCGGAAGTGATGAGATCGCCCAGCTCGCTCGTGGCTTCCGCCTGATGACCGAAAATCTGCGCGCCATGGTTAACCATGTTCTGGATAGCTCCGAAAAAGTATCCATGGGTACCCAGGCGCTGACTTCACGAATTAACAAAATGCATAAAATGGTCGACAGTTCCGTTGAGTCGATCGGAACGATAGAAGGCGGCAGTACAATGATCGCTACCTCTTCTACCGAAAATGCCCGTGCCATGGAAGAAATCACCAACGGTATCCAGCATATTGCTTCCTCTACCGCGGATATCTCCGATCAGATCGGACAAGCTTCGGACAGTGCTGTTGCCGGTAATGATATGGCGCAGAATGCTATCCAGCAAATGGGATCGGTAGAGCAGGTCGTTACCGATACACGCCAGTCTGTACAGACACTGATCGACAGTTCCGAAGCAATTAGCCAGATTCTGCTTTCTATTGGCGAGATTACCAAGCAGATTCAGATGCTGTCTCTGAATGCCTCAATCGAAGCAGCTCGTGCGGGTGAGCATGGACGCGGATTCGCGGTTGTCGCTGCCGAAGTACGCAATCTGGCGGATCAATCGCGTGGCGCTGCTCATCAGATCGAATCTGCTTTGCAATCGATTCGCGAAGAATCCCTGAAATCCACTGAATCGATGAACCGGGTCAGCCAGGAAGTACAATCCGGTACCCAGCTGGTGCACCGGGCAGGCGAAGCGTTTAACCAGCTCGTCGAGCTGATGCAGCAGGTGAATATGACAGTTCAATCTACGTCTGCCGCTACCCAGGAGATGTCTGCCAGCTCCGAGCAGGTCAGCGCTTCTGTCGATGAGACCGCCGAGATTACCCAGAAAGCACTCAACAATATCAAAGGCATCGCCAAAAACACAGAACGCCAGTCCTCGGAAATGTTTGCTTACGCAGCTGTAATGCAGGAGCTGAATGAACAAGCTGTTTCCCTGCAGGAAGCAGTCAGCAAATTTAAAGTAGGCTAACCGGCTGGAACACGAAGCCGCCGGTACTCGTTTAGCAGATTAATTGGTTAACGCGGGTATACGAATTAGCGCATGTATAGACTTATGAACTGGGACAGTAACGAGTACAGTGAGGTATTAAGCAACGAATACAATAATGAACGAAACAAGAAATGAATAATGAGTAAAGAGTATAGCAATAAATAGAATATCAAACAGCAGCCTTTTCCGTGAAAGGGCTGCTGTTTTCTTTTATAAAGTTATGTACATCACCTTTATACAATACGCGCATCATCCATCCCTTCAAAATATAGGCACGATAAATACAATATACAGCCTTATGATAGATGCGCATGATGCCAGCACAGAGCGCAGGAAAAGAAATAAGGGCAATGGCCGACCTTTAAGCCTGGAGATCCTTCTTTACCATTTTCCAATTTAAAGATCTCCGGGCTTAACCGGAGACCATGCTCTTATTCTTTTCCGGAGCGGATGAAGTACCATCCAAACCGCATCAAATCTTTTAGCCATATAGCACATAGCCTGAAATTAACGACCAGCTGCAATAGCGTAGATACGTTCCATATCCAGATGTTTGCGCACGGTATCTGCGAGACGGTCGAATGCTTCCTGACGACGGGTCTGGCCATGTATAGTCTCACGTAGCGGTTCCAGTCCTTTGAGCTGACGCAGGGAATTCAGCCAGCTCCGGCGCAGGTGGTCATTGTCGAACACTCCATGCAGATAGGTTCCCCACACCGAACCATCTGGCAGGATGCAGCCATCCTCTATGGAGGTAGGGCTGTCACTTTCATCGGTCAATCGGTACAGATGGAACAGGGATTGTACGCTGGCTCCAGCTTCTATAGTTGTTGTGCCCATATGGATCTCGTATCCTTGTACAGGAATAATCGCGGGCTGCAATTCATTATTTTTCTGAATCCGTAGCGCAGATTCCATATTTAGCTGACCTGCAGCGTGTACGGTAGTTTTGGTTGAAGCAAATATAGTCGACAGCGGCAATAATCCCAGGCCTTCGGCAAGTCGGGGTACCGGCGAATCATGGCCTGCGGGATCATTCAGCTGCTTGCCGAGCATCTGGTAACCGCCACAAATACCGATCAGCTGAACCGAGCGCAGGCTATGAAGTTTTTTGATACATTCAGCCAGTCCCCTGTCCTGCAGAAATTCCAGATCACCGAGCGTGTCTTTGGTTCCTGGCAGAATAATGACATCCGGTGTACCCAGTTGATCTGGATGATCCACATAACGTACCGACACATCGGGTTCCGCTTCCAGCAGGTCAAAGTCTGTAAAGTTGGATATTCGCGGATAATGAATAATGACGATATCCAGTTCACGACCCGGCAGAGGACGGCTGGACTTGCGCTGGAGGGCTACAGAATCTTCGGCTTCAAGATGAAGGTTTTCTTCGTATGGCAGAACTCCGATCACCGGAATCCCGGTACGCTGCTGCAGCCAATCCAGTCCGGGCTGCAGCAGTGCCAGATCACCGCGGAATTTGTTGATAATGAATCCTTTTACCTGGCTGCGTTCATGCGGCTCCAGCAGTTCGAGCGTACCGACGATAGCTGCAAATACGCCGCCACGGTCAATATCCGCGACCAGCAGCACCGGTGCATCTGCCCAACCTGCCAGATTCATATTGACGATATCGCGGTCTTTTAGATTAATCTCGGCAGGACTGCCTGCTCCCTCCATCACTACCATATCGTGCTGATCCCGCAGTCGATTCAGCGCCTCCATCACCAGCGGACGGGCTTGCGGCAAAAAGTCATGACGATAATCCCAAGCACTCATCTGTGCGTAGGGCTGTCCATGCACGACAATCTGGGAATGCATATCACGGACAGGTTTGATCAGAATCGGATTCATATCGGTCGTTGCCCGTTTGCCGCAAGCTTCGGCTTGTACTCCCTGTGCACGGCCAATCTCCCGTCCATCGGGCGTCACATAGGAATTGTTCGCCATGTTCTGGGATTTGAAAGGAGCCGTGTTCCATCCATCCTGTGTAAAGATACGGCAAAGCGCGGTGGTGATTACACTTTTCCCTACATCCGATGCTGTTCCCTGCAGCATAATAATCGAGCTCCGCATACCGTCCCCTCCTTTTTGGTTGTCATTAGCCCAGCAGTCCGAACTGATACCAGATCATCGTGATCAGCAGCAGAATACACAGCTCCACGCCTTCATTCAAAGCACCATAAATATCACCAGTCAATCCACCAAGCCGGCTGGCTGCGCGACGAGCTATCCCTTCGCCTACCAGCCAGGCACATATCGGACTGAGCAGGCAGCAAAGCAGTGAAGCGGTCAAAATAAGATGCCGCCGAGCAGCATCGCCTGCTAGATGATTGTCTATCGTCCATTCGCCCGGCTGCTGAAAAACAATCCACAGGATCAAAGCAATTGCCGCTGTACATCCCAATGCGATCCACCCGGCGCTGTTTCGTTCCGTGCGTCCGGTGCCCGAGAACAGGGCAGCCAATCCTTCCTGTCGGGCGGTAGGCCAGCTGGCTATGGCTTTGACCATATACCAGCGGCTCCAGATCATCGGCAGAATCATAACGATGTATACGGCATATTTAGAATGATCACCGGCTGCCAGTAAGGCATACAGCAGCGATCCTTTTAATCCGAGCAGCAGAATACAGGCTATAACGCCCATTGCACCGACCCGGCTGTCTTTCATAATTTCCAGCATCTGTTCTCTTGAACGGTGACTGAGCAATCCGTCAGCGCTGTCCATCCACCCATCCAGATGCAGCGCTCCTGTTAAGCCAATCCACAGGCAAAGGGTTAATACAGCAGCCGGTGCCGTCGGCAACAACCATTGAAAAAGCACCGCTCCCGCAGCGGTGCATATTCCGATTACCCATCCGATAAGCGGATAATATTTGACACTGCGTCGCAGCAGTTCATTCCCAAAATCAAGCTCCAGACGTACCGGAATACGGGACAAAAATTGAAAAGCGGCTGCCATAGCTTCGATTTCCCTGTTCATAATTGGTACTCTCTGCTTTTTAACTCTACAGGTATTCCTGCTGTCACCAGAAATACACGCGAACAGACTGCCGCGACCCGCCGATTGGCTGTACCTGCCAGATCCCGATACAAGCGGCCAAGCGAATAGGCGGGCACGATGCCATCACCTACTTCATTGGTAACCATCATAATCGCTCCCGGATAGGCTTCGATCGCAGCGATCAGCTCATCGACCTGCTGGAATACCTGTTCCTTCACATCATGATCATGCTCGTGATGCAGCAGTACATTGGACAGCCACAGCGTCAGACAATCGATCAATAATGCAGGCACACGATCCTGAGTGGCCAGGCGGCGCAGCAATGCGGGCAGTTCCAGCGGTTCCTCGCATATTTCCCACGCGTATCCACTTTCCTGCCGCTGCTGCCGATGGAGATTCACGCGTTCACGCATCTCATCATCGGCTGCCTGCGCAGTTGCGATATACCATGCCCGTGTATGCTCGGCAGCACAGAGACGTTCTGCAAATGTACTTTTTCCGCTGCGGGCTCCACCGGTGATGAGTACTTTGTTGTGGCTGTATCCGCTCATAAGGAAATATTCCCGGAGCTGTCCGATACTCTTGCACTGCTAAAAGTAGCCATCTCATTCATCAGATGACTGACAGCATCAATCATATGCAATACCATCACACCGCCAGTCCCTTCGCCAAGCCGCATATCGAGCTGCAGCAGCGGACGTATTCCCAGTTTGGCGAGAGCCAGACGGTGCCCTTTTTCTGCGGACATGTGCGAGCCGATCAGATACCCTTTGACCTGTGGAGCCATCGTATAGGCAGCTACAGCAGCCACAGCAGAAATAAATCCGTCGAGCACTACCGGACAGCCCTGGGAAGCTGCTCCCAGAATAACACCGACCAATCCGGCAATCTCCAGGCCGCCCACTTTGATCAATACATCTATCGTATCCTGTCCATCCGGCTGGTGCAAAGCAAGCGCCTCCCGGATCACAGCGGCTTTGTGCTTGAGCTCGCTATCGGTCAGTCCTGTTCCGCGTCCAGTGACTTCTTCCGGTGACAGACCGGTTAATGCACACAGCATGGCACTGCTGGCTGTAGTATTGCCAATTCCCATTTCTCCGGTGACAAATAACTGACTGCCTCGATCCGCCGCTTCAATCGCGATATTCATTCCGGTTACGATTGCCTGTACAGCCTGTTCACGCGTCATCGCCTGCTCCCGCGCCATATTTCCGGTGCCCTGGCGGATTTTGTGGTTAAGCAGTTCGGGATGGTCCATATTGCCCTTTACACCGATATCCACGCACAGCACATCCGCTCCGGCCTGCCGGGACAATACATTGATCGCCGCTCCACCGGACAGCATATTGAGCAGCATCTGCTGGGTTACTTCCTGTGGAAAAGCGCTAACTCCCTCTGCGCACACTCCGTGATCTGCTGCCATTACAATTACGGTTTTGCGATGTATGACCGATTTGACTTCACCGGTGATACACGCTAGCTGCACCGCCAGATTCTCCAGCATTCCAAGACTCCCGGGCGGCTTGGTCAATTGATCCAAATGCAGCTGGGCCGCCCGGCCTGCCTCCAGATGGACAGGTTGAATACGCTCAGAGACTTCTCGAATAAACTGCTCCATGGTGTTCCTCCTCCTGCATAGGTCTGCTGTTATTCCATTCATTTACCGGCATCATCCGGCTCGTGGCTATGCTGCAGACTTCCGCTTCTATGTTGATATAATATGACGATACTAGATTTGAAATGATCGTATGATTCTTGTTTATTGACGCTTCAATAGCAGCTGGGGCACATGGATATCCGGATGATGGACAATCGCCGGCTCTACCCGAAACAGATCGCGGATCTTCTCTTCCTGCATCAGCTGCTGTGGCGTACCTGCATGGATCATCTGTCCTTCATTCAGCGCCAGCAGACGATCGCAATAACGTGCAGCCAGATTCAGATCATGCAGTACTGCAATAATGGTAATCCCCGATTCACGCCGCCATTCATCCAGCCATTCCATAAAATGAATCTGATAGGCGATATCCAGATATGTTGTCGGTTCATCCAGCAGCAGCAATCTGGGCTGCTGGGCCATTACTTTACCAAAAGCAACCCGTTGACGCTGACCGCCGCTCAATTGATCCAGCGGACGATCAGCCAGCGAACGCAGATCCAGCCGATCCATAATCTGATCGATCAGTTCATCGGCTGTATCCAGCTCGTCGCGGCCCAGCCAGCTCTGGTAAGGATATCTACCCATATTCAGTACCTCACGTACCGGATAATGCAGCGGAGCCAGTCCCTCCTGTCCGAGTACAGCCGTGAAGCGCGCAATACGCCGCCGACTGTAGCTGCCGATATCCCTGCCCTCCAGCAGTACAGAACCGGTATTCGGCTGCTCCATACCGGAGATTAGCTGAAGCAGCGTCGTTTTGCCGCTGCCATTGGGACCGATAATCCCCCAGTATTCTCCTGTATACACCTGCCAATTGATATCATGCAGTACCGGCTTGCGCGAATAAGCTTTGCCGACCTGACGCAGCTCGACTACAGGTACAGCTTCTCCGGTACGTTGATCGTGCTGCTTTCTCACCGATGTCATCGAAATCTTCCTTTCTGCTGTCTACCATAATGCTCTGGCCTGCTGATGTACGCTGTCTGCGATTTGGCATCCAGCCGGGTGGTACATTCATCTATCCAACTGCTGCTTTTTGTAGCGATGCAGCAAATAAGCAAAAAATGGAGCTCCGACAAAAGCTGTGACTACGCCCAGCGGAATCTCGGTCGGTGACAATACTGTACGAGCCACCGTATCCGCCCAGATCAGGAAAATGCCTCCCCCTAGCGCCGACAGTGGAATGAGCACACGATAATCGGACCCAATTAGCAGACGAATCATATGCGGTACCACCAGTCCAACAAAGGCGATCACCCCGGATACCGACACGGCTGCCGCTGTAATCAGTGTCGCTACAATCAGTACGAGCGTTTTGGTACGATCAACCGGAAGGCCCAGATGGGCCGCTTCCTTTTCCCCCAGAGCCAGCAGATTCATCGCCCGCGACTGTGTCCACAGAAAGAGGATACCCGCCAGTACATAAGGCAGCATCACGACTACATACGGCCATCCGCGCAGGCTCAGACTGCCCATCGTCCAGAATATAATCTCATTAACGCTGCCCTCTGACATGGATGCCAGAAAGGATACAATCGCGCCGAGAAAAGATTGCATCACCACACCTGACAAAATCAGGCTGTTCGTCGGGATTCGCCCCTGCTCACGTGCCAGCATCAATACCCCGTACAGCGTAATCATACCTGTCACAAAAGCAACCAGAGGCAGCGTCCAGCCGCCGAACAGCGAATATTGATACCCTGTAAAAATAAGCACGGCTGCTCCCACTGATGCCCCGGATGAGACTCCTAGTGTAAATGGATCAGCCAGCGGATTGCGCAGTACTCCCTGAAAAGCGGCACCGGCAACACCAAGCGCTGCTCCTACCAGCATGGCCAGCACAACGCGAGGCATACGAATCCGCAGCATAATTTGCTCGGAGGCACTGCTCCAGTCTGGTACGATCCAGTGCTGCATAAAGGGCAGATGATACAGTAGAATACGCGTAATCTGCCCTGCCGAAATATAGACCGAACCGATTCCGGTTGTCAGTACCAGGCTGATTACCAGCAAAGCGACAAACAGCAGTACCGGCAGTGTCGCTTTGCGGCTCATTTCTTGACCAGCTCCGGATAGATAGCGTGGGCAATCTCTACCAATCCATCGGTTACACGAGGTCCGGGACGGCTCACCAGGTCATCATTCAGGCCAAACAGTTGATCGTTCTGAATCGCTTTGATTTTGTTCCAGCCGCTGCGGGCACGAATGATCTGATCGAGTGTCTGCTTCGTTTTGGTATCGACGGTTTCCTTGGAATAGAGAATTACGTCCGGATCAGCTGCGACGATATTTTCTTCATTGATCTCGTGCCAGCCCTCCGTATCGCCGGCAATATTAATACCGCCTGCGAGTGTGATAAGTTCATCCATAAATTCTCCTTTGCCGACAGTCCAGCCCGGCGAGAACTCGATATATACTTTTTTCTTTTTTTCGGGTGTCAGGGAAGCGACCGCGTTCTTGACCATCTGCATCTGCTCTCTCATATGATCTGTTACTTTTTTCGCTTCAGCCTGACGGTTGGTGATTTGACCATACAGCTCAATATTGCTCATGACATCGTTCACCGTTTTGGGCGTTGTTTTGAAAATATTAATGCCGGCTGTACGCAGTTTCTGTACCAGCTCTTCGCTGGAAGAAATGCCCGTGAATACGATATCCGGGTTCTGGGCAATAATCGCTTCTACATTCGGCTCGGTGATGCCACCGATTCTGGCTTTGGTCTTGACCTGCTCGGGATAATCATCATACTGCGATACTCCGACAATCTGCTGATCCAGTCCCAGAGCAAACAGCGCTTCTGTCTCCGCCGGGGAGATTGACACGATCCGCTGCGGTGCCTGCTCAAAGGTGAATGATTTGCCGGTAGCATCCTGAACAGTCAGCGGATAAGCTGTCTGTCCTGCACTCGTACTGCTCTGTCCGGTTGTGCCAGCTGGCTGTTGTGCTGCCGGAGCGCTTTCCGGAGCGGGTGCACAGGAAGCAAGCAGCAGCGTTAGCGATAGAATCATGATGGACATAGCCCATCGGGAAGTATACCTGTTCATATTCATTAATTATTCTCCTTTGTCATGAGCCTCTTTGATATTAACCTTATGATTATAGGGGAAAAGGGACAGCCTCACAATCGGCTTCCTCCCATTTCAACAGATAACCTCCAGCCGGAGGAATCACGATATCCCAGAATTGTATAGCTGGACACCAGAGCGTGATCAGCTGCCGGATTACACCGCCATGCGTCATAATCAGAATCCGCTTTGTTTCTTTGGATTTCTGTTCAGAAGACAATGCTGACGATGCTGTACCGGATCTTATCGCAGTCGACGGTGATGTATCTGGCGAAGAAGTAGATACCCCCGCTGCGGTTCGTTGTGATTCCGGTATGAGTGTACCGGCAAAATGATTCACCCTGCTGCTGAAATGCTGCCAGGATTCTCCGCCGGGTGGGCAGATCGACGCAGGATCATCGATCCAGCGCCGATACGCCAGCTGGTTACACAGATCGCTATAGGTACAGCCTTCCCATTGTCCAAAATCCAGCTCGCGAAGCGCGGGATCATAGCTTGCTTTTGGCACACTCTGCGCACTGCCGGTCATTACATAATCCAGCGACTCCCGGCAGCGCACAAGATCACTGCAATAGACATTATCCCATTGCCATGCAGACAGTGCCTGCCGGACAGGTTCCAATTCCTGCTGCGCTGCAGGCAGCAAAGGGATATCAGTATGTCCCAAATATCTTTTCTCCCTGTTCCACTGTGTAGTGCCATGACGCAGCAGCAGTATATGTATACTCATGTCTGTCCAATGCCTCCTGTCATGATCCATATCGCCAGCAATGTAGCACAGACGATAATCACACTGCCGGTCCAGTACATCAGCTGTGCTGTCCGGACAATATCATCCGGTATCATACAGCGCCGGGCAATTCCCATATAAGCTCGATGCGACACCACTCCATGATAACGGTTCTCCCCGCCAAGTCGTATATTCAGCGCGCCAGCAACAGCCGCCTCCGGATATCCACTATTGGGACTCGGGTGACCAGAAGCATCGCGTTTTACAGCCTGCCAGGCACCGGGAGCATTCAACCGCAAACAACCGCTTAATCCAATCAGTACAACAGCTGTTAACCGCGCCGGAATATAGTTGGCGATATCATCCAGCCGGGCAGAAGCCCAGCCTAGATAGAGATACTTGTCGTTTTTGTATCCGACCATGGAATCGAGTGTATTTACGGCGCGATAAGCCATCGCTAGCGGTGCGCCGCCGATCAGCGCATAGATTAGCGGTGAAATCACTGCGTCCACTATATTCTCGGCAATCGTTTCCACTGTTCCGCGAATAATCTCCGGTTCGTCCAGCTGATCGGTGTCCCTTCCGACGATCATACCGAGTGAACGCCGGGCAGCCGGCCAATCCTGCCGGATCAGATCCTGATAGACTGCCATCCCTGCCTGCTTGAGTCCTTTGGAAGCCAGGGTAGTAGCGATTAGCAGAATCTCCAGACCTGCACCTATATAAGGATGAATCCTATTTGCTACAAGCAGCAACGTCCATGTAATGAGCCAGACTCCCCCGACAATCAACAGCGGCAGCACAATTCCTGCTGCACGTAATCGGTGCTCTGGCAGTGACCAACTCCGAATCATGCGCTCCACCCTTTGAATGGCCATACCCATGCCGATTACCGGATGCGGCAGCCAGCGCGGATCGCCTATAATCCGATCCAGCATATAGGCAGTCAAAGGTATCCATATGCCACCTGCCCACAGCGCATTATACTGCCAGTACAGCAGACTCATCGCTGTTCATCCTGCTGCTGATCGCCAAAGATCTGCTGCCAGCATGCAAGCAGCTGTAGATTATGCTCCTGATCTTTGACAGCGATACGAATATGACGACTGCTTAGTCCCGGATACATGGCACAGCTACGGACCAGAATCCCTTTTTGTCCCATCGCCATCTGAAAAGTCTCTGCTTCCCATGGTTCGGGCAGCTCGACCAGCAAATAATTCGCTTCTCCCGGACAGACTGAGCACCCCATTTGTGTAAGCCGCTCACGCAAATATTCCCGCTGCTTGATATTGCGCGCAATAGTCTGCTGTTCATAATCCGTATCGGCAGCATGCTCCAGACACCATTCCCCGGCAGCTTGCGCCAGTGTATTCACACTCCAGGTCACCTGTTGACTGCGCAGCCGGGCAGCCATTTCCGGCGAGCTGATCGTATAACCGAGACGCAGCCCGGGAATCGCATAGAACTTGGTCATCGAGCGCACAATAATAATATTCGGATACCGCTCCAACTCCCCCTGCAGTGATATACGCTGGGAAAGCGGAATAAAATCTGTAAAAGCTTCATCGATAACCAGTATCACTTTATGAGCATTCGCTGTATCCGCGATACGCTTCAGATCGTCAAATATGTACTGCACACCGTTCGGATTATTCGGCTGACCGAGAAACAGCAGATTCACCTGTGGAATCAGCTGGCAGATCTCTTCCACGTCTGCCCGGTATGCCAATTCCGGGCGACCGTAAATGCGCATAATCTTGCTGCCATACTGGCTGGACAGCTGGGCATATTCAGAGAAACACGGTTCGACCAGTCCGACTACGGCCGGACGCAGAGCCAGCAGCAGCAATGCCATACATTCTGCCGCTCCATTACCAATAACCAGCTGTTCACCGGTACATTGATTCCGCTCGGCGAGCAGTCCACGCAGCCGCCGATGTCCAGGGTCCGGATAATGAACGATTTGCGGCAGGCATTCCTTCAGATAATCGAGCAGCCCGGGCGGCGGGCCTGCTGCATTCATATTTGCGCTGTAATCCATCATTTCCGCTATCGGTTGGCCAAATTGCTCTGCAGCTGTTTTCCGGTCGCCTCCATGTCCATAAATTTCAATCATATGTGCTGATTCCCTCCTGATATCACCGTACACTATGCTGCACTGCCTATAGTCGGCAGCAGGCATACTGCCACAATTGTGCATATGTATTTACATTACTATAGCTAATGCAGCAATCTCAATAAAATTGACAACTATCCTTTTATGCTACTGACAATTCTATATTCAAAAAGTAACAGTCTTATATCCAAAAAGGCCACCAGGTCGCTTTTGTATCCAAGCAGCCTGGCGGCCTTTTTTGTCTATATGATTATGTGGTTCATGACTATATTCTGCGATTTTCCTGATCTTTCATATGGTGCTGCTCATCCGGTACACGACCCTGATCGGATACTCCTTGATCGATATCCGGTGATTGCTCCTTACCATCCACGAATTTTTTCGTATCCTGGTTATGCTGGTCTTTTTCCTGCTTACTTTGCAGCAAATCTTTGGCTTGATCACTCATCGTTGTATGCCTCCTTATAGCAAGCGTTACCAGCTATTACCCGTCTGTTTTTGCAGTTAAACGTATAATCGGAGATCTGCTTATGAATCCGCTCATACTGTCAGACGGAGGAACAATACTATCATTTTGCATAATTCAATTGGTTTTGGTATATCTTTGGTTTACAATAAGAAAGCAGGCAGATTTGCGGACATTTCAGTCCCGTGGACTGCCCGGACGAGCGGATATGGATCTGCTGGGCCGGGCAGCAGTTGTACTCGCCTCCGCAGAGACCATGCCGGTAAGGTGAACATAAATGGAGGAAAGACCATGCTCTTTATCGATAACAAAGGTATTACCGATCCAACGATCAATCTGGCTATTGAAGAATTCGTGCTCAAGCATCTGCCGATGGATGACAGCTATCTGCTGTTCTATATCAACGAACCGTCTATTATTATCGGCAAGCATCAAAATACAATCGAAGAAATCAACGCCGAATATGTAAAAGCCAATCATATTCATGTGGTACGCCGTCTGTCCGGCGGTGGAGCAGTATACCATGATCTGGGCAATCTCAGTTTCAGCTTCCTGACCAAGGATGACGGACAATCGTTCCATAATTTCCGTAAGTTCACCCAGCCTGTTGTCGAAGCGCTGCAGCAGCTTGGTATCAATGCCGAACTGTCCGGGCGTAATGACCTGCAGGTCGGTGAGCAGAAAATCTCCGGCAATGCCCAGTTCTCTACACGCGGCCGTATGTTCAGCCATGGCACGTTGATGTTCAACTCCGAACTGGACAATGTACAATCTGCACTCAAGGTGAACCCCGAGAAATTCAAATCCAAAAGTACCAAATCCGTACGCAGTCGGGTTGCCAATATCTCCGAGTTTCTGAATGCACCGATGACGATGGAACAATTCCGCGACGATATTCTGCGTCACATTTTCGGTGTAGAGCCTGCAGATGTACCGCAATACGTACTGACCGAGGAAGACTGGGCCAAAATCCACGAAATCTCTGCAGAACGTTATCGCAACTGGGACTGGAACTACGGTCAGTCCCCGGAATCCAATATCAAACATGCCAAAAAATTCCCTGCCGGCATTATTGATATCCGCATGAATATCAAAGAAGGTCATATCCACGAAATCAAAATTTATGGCGACTTCTTCGGTATTGGCGATGTAGCGGATATCGAGAACAAGCTGCGCGGCCTGCGGTACGAAGAAAATGCGGTACGCGAAGCTCTGCAGGGGATCGATCTCAAGCATTACTTTGGCAATGTGGAATTGGAAGACTTTGTCGGACTGGCGCTGCTGGAAGACTAGGATTCATCACAGATATATAAATACAGATCTATAACATGGATAGAAGGAGCACATACTATGTACAAATTAATTGCTATTGATATCGACGACACATTGATCAACGATGACAAGGAAGTTACCCCTGCCACTCAGCAAGCGCTGGAACAGGCGGTTGCCAAAGGCACTGTAGTGACACTCGCTACCGGCCGCGCTTATGCATCCGCTCAGGCAATTGCCCGCCAGACCGGATTGAATGTACCGATCATCACGTATCAGGGTGCCCTCATCAAAAACCTGATGGACGAGCAGGTATTGTATGAGCGCTATGTTCCTGTAGAAGCTGCGCGCAAACTGTTCGAATACTGCGTAGAGCATAATCTTCATCTGCAGACGTATATCGATGACAAGCTGTATGCCCGTGAACTGAATCAGCATCTGATCGACTATACGACGCTGAATCGTACACAGTATTATGTAGAGCCAGACTTTGCCAAAATGATCGAACAGCCTACGCCAAAAATGCTGATCATCGACGATCCGGATTTCCTCGACGAGCTGCAGCCGATTCTACGCGAGCTGCTGGGTGATGGCGTGCATATTACCAAGTCCAAGCCGGAATTCCTGGAAATTATGCACAAGGAAGGTACCAAAGGTGCTGCACTGACTTTCCTGGCTAATCATTTTAACTGTGATCTGCAGGATACCATCGCTGTTGGCGATTCCTGGAATGACCATGAAATGCTGGAAGTTGCGGGTCTGGGTGTGGCTATGGGTAACGCGATCGCACCGCTAAAAGAAATTGCGGATTATATTACGGCAAGCAACAACGAAGATGGTGTGAAGCAGGTTATCGAGGAGTTCATTCTTAAAAACTGATCGTTTGCAGATGGTACAGGCTGTTATGCATTTGTACTGCTGATAAACTCTGTATCGGATGTGCATGTCCGCTGCGGAAAGGGATTCGGTCACGTCCTCCAGTTGAGCCGGGAGATCTGGAATAGGAAAAGCGGTCGATCTCCCGGCTCAAAGGTCGTCCTTTGACCGAATTCCCTTCCCTCCGCTATGTCGATGGGCATTCCTTTTGGCACTGTTTTGTAGAGATTTAAAACATTAATCCATCTAAAACTTTGAGGATTTAAAAGCTTTGTAACCTATTAATTCTTGCCTTTATTTCTTTGGATTTGTTGTTAAAGATTGTAGAAGATAGTTACTAAAAAGCACCTTGCCAGAGAGTATAGCATCATTCCGGATTATTGCCGGGATAATGCTATACTCACCGCAAGGTGCTTTTTGGGTTACTCTGGATGGTAGGGTCGTTGCATCTGCATTTATATCTACATCTGTATCATACTCATACTCATACTCATACTCATACTCATACTCATACTCATACTCATACTCATACTCATACTCATACTCATACTCATACTCATACTCATACTCATACTCATACTCATACTCATACTCATACTCATACTCATACTCATACTCATACTGACTAATTATACGTTCTGCATCTGATCCAGTGCTTCCAAATATAATACCTGCAGGAACTTTTTGATACTCACCTTGCTTTTGCTGTCGTCGCGTTCTTCATCGATCTCTTTCATTTTGGCACGGATATCTTCAAAGTCGAAATAGAGCGGTGCATAGTGCTCGAATTTGGGATTTCCGTAATCGGTGAGTCCGATAGAAGCCAGATGTGTGAGCGCTGTCGTAACGGTGCGTCGAATGCGCTGTTCGATTGCTTTGGCTTCTTTATCAACTTCGCGCGGAGTGCTTTTGTAGCTGGCAGCTACTCCTTCGTACAGCTGTTTGAGAGGAGGAAATGGACCTGCCTGTCCACGCTGCAGCAGCATTTCCATAATAGCGGTAATATCATTGCAGCCTGCTTCACCAACAATACCCAGATTCATATAAATAGGACGAATGACTTCGCTGATACTACGCGGTCTGACCGGTACAGCAGTCTGGCGCTCTGTAGACAACAGATTCAGCGTATCCAGTCGAGACAAGGAAGACTTGAGCTCATGCAGGTACTGCCGGATCTCTGCATGTTCGCTGACCCGGGACAATACGGATTCCACTTCTATTCGGTTAATCGGCTTGCGGATAAAAAATTCAATCCCGGATTGATAGGCTTCGCCGACCATTTCCTGATTTTCAATCTGCGAGATCATCACGTATTTGCCCCGAAATCCCTGCCGCTGTAGCTGCATAATCGTCTCCAGCCCATCCTGATCCGGCATTAGCCAATCGATCAGCACGACATCCGGCTTGCTTTCCAGAATAATACGGGTACCTTCCTCCCCACCTCTGGCTGTTCCGGTCACTTCGCCCAGCTTGCTTTCCCTGATAATATTTTCCAGCATTGCACGTGTTGCCGGATCGTCATCTACAATACAAAAAGATAATCCCATATTATCATCCTCTCTTTAATGAATCGGTTGGCAATTCTACCCGAAAAGCAGTCTTCCATGGAGCATGCTCCTCATTTGTACAGAGCCGGATGCTGCCACCAAGCGATGCGACAATATCATGCACATGTGACAGACCGATACCGGTAGCCGCACTGCCTCCCTGGGCAAATTTGGTCGTAAATCCCGGCTCAAAGATCATCTCCCGATCACGCTCCGGAATTCCTTTTCCTGAGTCAGCGACTGTGAGCACAGTCCAGTCTGACTGCTGCTCAATCCGCAGTTCAATAGATCCGGACTTGTCCACTGCTTCAATCGCATTAGCCAGCAGATTGTTGAGCAGTGTAAGCAGCGGAATATAATCCGAAGTCAGGTAATCCTGCTGCAGATGAGCGCTGAATATGACCTGTTTGTTGAGCATTATCGCATATTTGCGATTGCCACGAATCGCATAATCCATAATCTCCGATAGCGACAGCAGCGACTGGGCATCCTGATCAAACAACTTGAGCAGACCGGCAGCAATACGCTGCGAATCTTTTTTGACTTCGTGTATTTCCTGGGTAATACTGAGCTGCCGCTGACTAAAGTCGGTCAGACCTTCCCGCTTGAGGTCGGTATACAGACGATAGCTGCTGTTGGTAACACGTTCAATAGTATCCATCGATTTGCGCAGATAAAATACTTCGCCATACAGACCAGAGCTGACAGACAGCATCTGTTCCATTCGCTTGTTCTGCTCTAGCGATAGCGCGCGGATCTGGCTGACGGCAATACTGCTGTACAAACCGGTCATAAAAAAGCCGCGGATCGCAGCTACCACTATAATATACATCCATGTCGCCGGATTGGAGATTTCCGATCCGGTCAGCAGCCATCTGCAGATCATCTCGACCGTATTGGAGCTAAAATCGATACATGTCGCGAGTACCCCGAGCAGCAGCAGATTCATCCGCTCGATCTGCCCCTGAATCAAATACATCCCTATCGAAAATGTAAGATAATATAGCCCACCGGATGTATGCACCTGTATCCGGTCGATCCAATCGAATCCATTCGGTCTCAGAATCAGATCCAGAAGAATACGAAATATAATTACTGTAATCGCTGTCCATATTCCTGCCCGGATAAAAGGTAAACGGTTCATCAGTAGCAGGAATAACAGAAAAGCACTACCACCCAGACCAATCCGAAACAGATCACCGGGTACGGGATTAATCTTGAACTCCCCGGCCACTGCTGTTCCAAGCGCTACCGTCAGAATCTGAATTTTCTCATTTCTGAAAAGAGCAGGCATGCGTCCTTCAGCTCCTTTGCGGCGCGATTCGGATTGACGTACGACTGTAGTGGACAATGAGGGTTCTGTTGTTTTGTGAAATTGTTTATATGGTATCATAAAATTTCCCTTTCATGCTGTTTTCATTATAAAACTCTCTCCATAACGGTTATACAACATGTTTTCGTCTGCAAAGATCACAAAAACCGGTCTCCTTCCGGAAACCGGCTCCCTGTGTGTGTTAAGCTGTGCGTGTCTCCAAGCGTCTGGAGATCAGCGATAATGTATAATTTACAACAAAATAGATCATCGCGACAAGCAATAAAATCGGAATCGGATAGTTGTGGTTCTGACCCATGATAATCTGCGCGTTATGCATCAGTTCAGCCAGTGCTACGATAACTGCGAGCGAGGTATCCTTGAGCAGTGAAATGAACTGGCTGACCAGCGGCGGCACCATTCGGCGGAGACCCTGCGGCAGAACGATATGCCAGAGCGTCTGCACCGTTCCCAGACCCGAAGAACGTGCTGCTTCCACCTGTCCTTTGGGAATAGAATTTAGACCGGCACGGACAATCTCCGAGATCATCGCTGCTTCAAACAGCGTCAGCGCAATAATCGCGCCTACCGGAATCGTAAACTTGAACTGAATGCCAAAAAACGAAATCTGCGGCACCGCAAACTGAACAAAGAAAATGATTAGCAGCAGTGGCAGATTACGCAGAATCTCTACGACAACTGCCAGTACCTGTGACACTACGGGAATCTTCATATAACGGATAACTCCAGCAAAACATCCGATTACAAAACTGAATATAATAGCAAAGAAGGCGACATACAGCGTCATGCCCAGACCTTCCATCAGAAACTTCAAATTCTCGGGTGAATACGCACCTGCGAAATCCATAGTACTCCTCCTTTAACCCTTATTGCGGATGGTTTATGAACTTTTGGCCAATCTGCGTTCCAGTACATGGGAACCATAGCTCATTGGTAGCGTTAATATCAGATAGAACATCCCTGTGAAAATATATGTGCTGACTGTGGCATAACTGTCTCCGTTAATCGAATCGGCAAAGTACATCAGATCCAATCCGGCTACGATCGTGAGTACCGATGAGTTTTTGATAAGATTGATAAACTGATTGCTCAGCGGCGGGATAACCAGTTTGATAGCCTGCGGTAAAATAACATGCAGCATCGATTGTATGTAACTCATTCCTGATGAACGTGCAGCTTCCATCTGCCCTTTGGGTACAGACAAGATTCCTGCACGAATCGCTTCAGCAATAAATGCAGATGTATACACAGTCAATCCCAGTGTTCCTGCCTGAAATCCATCAAGTCTGGCACCCAGAGACGGCAATCCCAGATAGAAAAACAGGACGACAATCAGAATCGGGATATTCCGGATAAATTCCACATAAGCGGTCCCCAGCCATTGCAGCGGTTTAATGCCGGTAATACGGAATACCGCAATAATAGTACCCAGAATAAAGCTTCCGACCAGTGCGATCAGACTTGCCTGAATTGTATTCAAAAACCCTTCCATATAGTCAGGGAAATATTCAATCAGAATAGAAAAATCCAGCATTTTCATACCTCCTTTGATTCTTTGCAATCCAGTATGTCCAAGATGCTCTGACTGCATGGGCTTGCTCTCTTATACTCAATTCCGATTCTGGCTAGTTCTTCACTCGAGTTTTGAACCATCACTAGCTTTTGAACATCCATACCAGATCGATCCTTCATCTGCTCTAATGAAAAGGATGGGCGTAATGGCCCATCCTCTGTCTTATTAAATTCCAGCCTTGCCTGCATTTCATATCGACTTCATATCCGCAAAACTTATTTGCTTTCTGGTGCTTTACCGATCCATTTTTTGTACAGCTCATCATAAGAACCGTCTGCTTTCATATCGGTCAGACCTTTGTTGATCGCTGCCACCAGGCCGGTCTGTCCTTTTTTCACAGCGATACCATAAGGCTCATCTGTAAATGGTTTGCCTACGACTTCATAATTCGGGTCCTGTGCAGCCATACCGTACAGAATCGCATCGTCTGTTGTCAGCGCTTCACCCTGACCTGCTTTGAGAGCGTTAAACGCATCTTGATAGTTATCGAATTCCAGTACTTTTACGCCCGGTACTTTTTCTTCGATATTATCGATCGATGTAGCGCCTTTGGCTGCCAGAATCGTTGTATCGGCAGTCACATCTTCGATACCCTGAATCGGGCTGCCCTTTTTCACGAGCAGGGATTGTCCGGCCTGGAAATAAACATCGGAGAAATCGACTTCTTTTTTGCGGGCATCCGTAATGGTCATCGTGGCGATAACCATATCCACATCGCCATTGTTCAGCATCGGGATACGTGTTTTGGACGTTACTTCTTTCAGCTCGACTTTGCTTTCGTCACCAAGGATACTTTTCGCCAGGGCATGGGCCATATCCACGTCAAAACCTTCTACTTTGCCGCTACCTGGATCTTTGAGACCGAACAGTTTGGTGTCATATTTGACGCCCACAATCAATTTACCGCGCTGCTTGATCTGATCGATCTGGGCATTCGCATTGCTTTCCGATGAAGCACCGCCACTAGGGTTCGTTTTGGTTGTACTGCATGCTCCCAGTACCATTACCAGAGCTATCATGCATACAAGAAGAAGCGAGAATCTTTTTTTGTTGGACATTATTCATTTCCCCTTTTCATTGGTATAGGTGCAATGACTTGCGAATAGCTATTTATATGGAGCGATTAGTGATTCAATAGGCGGCTAAGGAACAGCTTGGCCCGCTCTTCCTGTGGATTGGAGAAAAACTGCTCCGGTGGAGCTTCCTCTACGATCTTGCCCTGATCCATAAAGACGACCCGGTCAGCCACTTCACGGGCAAAGCCCATTTCATGGGTAACCACGACCATGGTCATTCCCTCCAGTGCGAGGGCTTTCATAACATCGAGCACCTCACCGACCATCTCGGGATCGAGCGCCGAAGTCGGTTCATCAAACAGCATAATCTGCGGCTTCATAGCCAGACCTCGGGCAATCGCTACACGCTGCTGCTGTCCACCGGATAATTGAGAAGGATACGACTGCGCTTTATCAGCGATACCGACTTTTTCAAGATAGTGCATCGCCGTCTGGTGCGCTTCCGCTTTGGAGACGCCCAGTGCTTTGATCGGAGCCAGTGTGATATTGTCGATTACTTTTTTGTGCGGATACAGATTGAAATGCTGGAAAACCATACCGATATTGCGGCGCAACTTATTCAGATCCGTTTTACGTTCATCCACACGTACTCCATTTACTGTCAGCTGACCGCTGCTTGTTTCTTCCAGACGATTGATACAACGAAGCATCGTACTTTTACCGGAGCCGGAGGGTCCAAGTACAACGACAACCTCTCCTGATTCGACATGCAGGTTAATTCCTGTTAATACTTGAAAGTCGCCATAGAACTTGTCAACTTCATGGAAGGTAATCATCCTTTTCCTCCTTTTTATGTACCGAAATTTATCTTTTTCGTGATTAGACTGTCAGGTATACTTACATTTTTTATAATATTAAGCTACACCTACATAAAACTACGTAAACCTACGCTGTAGCGCTGTAAATTCCTGAATTCCTCCAAAAAATAATCAAAAAAATACAAAAAAACCGATATCTTCCGATACCGGTCTCCTTTGGTAATGCTATTTCCATTTCTATTCTTCGGGTAAAAGTACAGTGTAATTACCCAAATCAATTGTCATGCCTGTACGTGCTGTACTGGCACCTACAGGCAGATCAAGTTCCTGGCGCAGATCGACTCCATGCGACATATGCGTATAAATCGTCTGAATCGGAGCCAGTTCATCTACCAATTCCGCAGCTTCACGCATATCATACACCGAACGCCCACTGTATTCCGCCTCTTCGTGAACAAAGCTGGTTCCCAGAATCAATAGATCCAGCCGGTCCATCAATACTTTTTGTTCTGCAGTCAGTCCGATAGCATCCGGGCAGTATACCCAGCCAAAATCATGTTTCTCCAGCCGGTACGCATAAGAATAGCCATTAAATCCATGATGTACCTTCCACGGTGTCAGTTTCCAGCCACTGATGGTCATGCCTTCATCATTGGCGATCATATCCAGATGCGTGGCAATCCATGGATACTGACGCTGTATAATATCCAGTACTTCCTGCGGTGCATAGACACGTCCTCTGACCCCCTGCCACCGGCAGGCATCTGCCCATTCCGGCAGTCCGGCGATATGATCGAAATGCGCGTGGGTAATTACGATATCCGTAATATCCGCACGACGATTGGTCATCTCCATCTGCAGACGCCAGTCGGGACCGCAATCGATCAGAAAATCGCCTTCCGTACTTTCGATCAGTACCGAAGAACGCAGACGCCGATTGGTCCCGCTATTTCTCGCTTCTTCGCATACCTCACAATCACAATATACCCTGGGAACACCCATTGCATCACCGGTTCCCAAAAATGTTAATCGATCCACTACACGTCCGTTCATCCTGTATTCTCCCCTTGAACCTGAAGGTATAATTTTTGCACATCATCAGGATTGCCTAATTAGTATACACAAATTCATATTTTTATTCATAATATACAAGTTTGATGAATACAGCTATTATTCGCCATATCATTCTATTTGCGCCTACATGATTCCTTTTGCGCGTCAGGCCGTATTCTGCTGCCTGTAATGTATTATATCTTAAAGTATATCATTTTCCTTTTAATTTCGGTATGTACGCTCAACGTACAAGTTTTCAGGGAAGGTACGCTATCATTGTTTTCTATTATACAGACCTGTATATACAAAAAAAGCTATCTTTTCACAAAGTGTAAAAAGATAGCTTCACATTCACTCACCCACACAGAATAGTATCAAATCCCTGCCAATACCTGATACCAGATCCCGCGTTTGGAATACAAGGAGCTGCGGACTTCACTCCATCCGCCCAGATACTGTATATCAAACAGTCCCGATGGATCAGGATATTCGCTGCGATGAGCCTTCATGACCTGCTCATCCACCGGACGAAATCCGTGTTTGGCAAAAATCTCCTGGGCTTTCGCTGTGCGCAGATAATCGAGGAAAGCTTCGGCTACTTTACGTGTGCCGTGCTTGTCCACATAAGAATCCACCACGGCAGCAGGATTTTCGATCAGAATCGTATCGTCGGGTACGACCAGATCATATTGTGCTCCTTTGGCCATCCGTGCCAGCAGTTCATTTTCATACGTAACAATTACATCTCCTACCCCGTATTCAAAAGCTGCCATTGAAGCCCGTCCGCTTTTATCGAGTGATTCTATATTTTGATGGACAGCTTCCAGAAATGCTTTGGCGGCTGCCGGATCTTTCTGTCCTTTTTCCCGTTCTGACTGCTTGAGTCCGGCGCCATAGATCGCATTGATATCCCACTGTGCACCACCGGATGTTTTGGGATTGGGATACAGCACCTTCACACCGGGACGCGCCAGATCCTGAAATTGATGAATACCGAGCGGATTGCCTTTGCGTGTGCCGAGTACGACGATAGAGCGTGTGACCATGCCCTGATACGGAGCATCTTTCCATTTTTTATCGACCAGTCCCGCTTTAACCAGCTTGTCGACATCGCCTTCCAGCGACAGAATCGTCACGTCCGCTTCGAATCCTCCGGCAATCGCCCGCGCCTGTGTACCCGAAGCTTCATACGACTCCTGGAAGCGCACTGTCTGACCGGTCTTTTCTTTCCAGTACTGTTGGAACTGCGGCAGAATCTCACCGACGGCATCCTTGGCTACACTGTAGGCGCCGATTACCAGTGTTACATCTCCATCTGATGCCGGCGCAGCGGATACCGGCTGTGTTCCGGATTGTTCTGCACCGCTGCATCCGGAGAGCAGCACACTCAGCAGAATAAACCCCACCAGTAATCGGAGTGACCACGATTTTCTCTGTTTCATGCTGTTCTCTCCTCTCCAGACTCTACGGTATGTTAACAGACTATTTCCCGTTTCTGCATCGATCTGCTGATCACTCCGTGTCGATTGATTCATCTAGATAAATACCGATAATGGATCAGCTTTGAGTGCATTTTCGGCAATCCAGCTCTCATCATCATTGAACAGGTATGCACGGTGAACGAGTACCTGTACGTCCTGTCCTACCTCCAGCGTATCTTTTTCCAGTGAACGATAGGTGATCAGTCGATTCGTACCCACTTCCACCTCGACCATCCACTGACTGCCCCGGAAGTGCATATGCTTCACAGTACCTGTCTCTGTCGCGGACAGCAGGCGGAACTCATGAGCAGGTCCAATCTCGATATACTCCGGCCGGATCAAAGCACGGGCAGAAGCAGTAATTCCGTGATGATCGAAGCCTTTGAGCTGTCCAATCTCTTCTATAATCGTCGACTCCCCGATAAAGGAAGCGACAAACGGCGTAGAGGGCTGCTTGTAAATATCCCATGGCGTCCCCTTCTGTTCCAGACGTCCGCCATTAATAATCATAATCTCGTCAGCCACTTCGATCGCTTCATCCTGATCATGGGTAACGAAAATAGAAGTAATACCTACCCGCTCGATCAGTTCACGCAGCCAGGTACGCAGCTCCTGCCGGATCTTGGCGTCGATCGCTGCGAACGGTTCATCCAGCAGCAGCAGCTGTGGTTCGGGTGCCAATGCTCTGGCAAAAGCAACCCGCTGACGTTGTCCGCCAGACAGCTGATGCGGATACCGATGCTCGAATCCGGACAGGCCGGTCAGCTCCACCAATTCACGTACACGATCCCGCATCGCTTCTTTGCGGATCTTTTTGACTTTCAGACCAAACGCTATATTATCGAATACCGTCATATGCTTGAACAATGCATAATTTTGAAAAACAAATCCGATCTCCCGTTCCTGCGGCGGCAGATGATTGACTGTTTTGCCATGAAAAATAATCTCTCCGCTACCAGGCGTCTCCAGCCCGGCAAGCATCCGCAAAATAGAGGTTTTACCGCCACCACTCGGTCCGAGCAGACCAATCAGATGTCCCTTGGCAATTGAGAAGCTGACATCCTGCACCGCATGAAATTGACCGAAATGCTTATCCAAATGACGAACTTCCACATGCATATCAGAGCACTTCCTTTCTTTTCTTGGCCCGTTCCATCAGCAGCAGCAAACCGATCGAGAACACTGCCAGTACAAGGGCAACCCCATTGGCAGCTGTCACATTAAAATTTTCCATATCCTGATAGACCAGTGTCGTCGCCGTCTGCGTCTTGTTAATAATATTGCCGGATACAACCAATACCGCGCCAAATTCTCCCAGCGAGCGAGCGACCGTAAGGATGGTACCGTAAATAACGGCCCAGCGGATAGACGGCCAGGTCACCTGCCAGAATGTTCTCCAGCTGTAGGCTCCCAGTGTGGAAGCCGCCTCTTCCTGATCTGTTCCAATCTCCTGCAGTACAGGCATAACTTCACGTACCATCAGCGGGAACGTTACGAATAAGGTAGCGATAACCATACCCGGGAACGCATAGACGACCTTGAATCCGATATTTTCAAAAAAAGCGCCAATCACCGTATCCGGTCCCAGCAGTAGCACGATCATCAGACCACCGATGACCGGCGATACCGCATATGGCAGATCCACGATGCTGTTGAACAGCTGGCGAAGTTTGCGGCTGATCCAGGTTCCCCGTACCAGATAGACGCCCATCATAATGCCGAATATTCCATTCAGCAGCGTCACTACGACGACAATCATGCCAGTCATCATCAGAGCGTGCATTGCTTCAGGCCGTCCCAATGCCTGCAGGAACCCTTTTCCACCTTCATCAAATGCTCCTGTGGTCAATACTACCAGCGGGATCAGAATCAGAATACTGAATACGAGCCAGGTCAAAGTAATCCATAGTCTTCTCATCAGCTCATTCTCCTCGTCTGCACCAGATTGATCAGCCAGAGGATAATAAAGGACAGGGTCAGCAGCAGAATCGATACCGCTGCTGCACCCGCTTCATTATCACTCTCCACCTCACCGAAAATGTACACCGAAGCGGTCAATGTACGTCCGGGAATATTGCCGGCTACCAGCACAACCGCTCCAAACTCTGCCAGTGCCCGGGAAAATGCGAGCATTGCTCCACTCAGAATCCCCGGTACCATTGCCGGTAAAATCACATTAAAAAAAGTGCGTGTACGCGAAGCTCCCAGTGTATAAGAGGCCTCTTCTGCCGATCGATCCAGCTCTTCCAGCAGCGGCTGAATCGCCCGGATAACAAATGGAAAAGTGACAAATACCATCGCCACGATAATCGCTGGCTGATGAAAAACCAGATCCAGCCCGACCGAAGCAGCTGCTTTTCCCACAATGCTGCTCGGTCCCAGCAGCACCAGAATCATTAGTCCACCGACTGCGGTTGGTAGTGCGAACGGCAGATCCACGATACTGTTCAGCAGCGATTTACCTGGAAAGTCATATCTGATCAGTACCCAGGCAGCCATGGTACCGACCAGCGCATTGATCAGCGTCGCGATCAGTGCCAACTTGAGCGTCAGCAGCACTGCTTTCCAGGCAATCGGATCTCCAATATTCTGGACAAAGGCAGCCCATCCATCCGATAGTGAATTTACATACACTCCGGCTATCGGCAGTACAATCAAAATCAGAAAATACAGCAGCACCGTCGTACGAAATCCCCATGTCCAACCTTTGTGACGCAGTAATGTACTATTCACCGGAAGACTCCTTTACTTGAACTCAATCGTCCATTTTACTTTTGCATTCCTTTAACCTTTATTTCCTATTAGTATACTTGGTATTAAATCTTAGCCATACTTTAGCAAAGCCTGACTTCAAGCGTCAATGAGAAGTTTACTTTTTGCCAAAATGATTTCTAGTCATGCGTAATGTTCGGATTCCGCTTCGAATCGACTGCTTCAGCCTAGAAAAACAGCTGGTTTATAAGCAATTCTCCGCTTTATCCACCAGCTTCTGGAATTATGTTTTGCACTTTTATTTGACGCTGGTATTGGCTAGCGTTGACTGTATATCTGATTGATTCCGGTGTAATGAGGTAATATCTGAATAGAAATGAGTCCAAATAAGGATTAAAATGAAGTTGGAACACCTGGATTCTTCATTCTAAGAATCATCTTGAAAAAAAGTAGGAAAAGAGGGATATCGATGCTGTATACGATGCAGATTTCAACCCGCAAACGCGATGAAATGAGAGATATTACAAGAGAAGTCTCCTCCAAAGTAAGCCAGAGCGGCATACAGGAAGGCATAGCGATTGTCTATTGTCCGCATACGACTGCCGGAATTGCAATCAATGAGAATGCAGACCCAGATGTGAAGCATGATGTGCTGATGCGTCTGGATGAAGTCTATCCCTGGGAGCATCCCAAATATCGCCACATGGAAGGCAACACGGCTTCGCATCTCAAATCGATCACTACCGGCCCTTCCCAGACCATTATTATTCAGGATGGCAGGCTGCTGCTCGGACGCTGGCAGGGTATTTATTTCTGCGAATTCGATGGGCCGCGCCAGCGGGAATACATGATCAAAATCATGCAAGGCTGATACAAACGAATGAGACCGAACACAAAAGGCGACTGCTCTGCATACAGGATGCGGATCAGTCGCCTTTTGTGTTCTAGTATCTGATTGTCGGCAGGTGGGATTGCTGCCATTTTACTATAGGGATTCAACGTTTTGACAGGGCAAAGCCTTAAAGTGCCAAGATAGAGGAATGCCCCTCTTGGTATGCTGCGCCCGCTTTGAATAATTTCTTCCATTATCGGCTTCCTCTTATAATACCCTGCAGAGCGTTTTGACATGGGCAATCGCTGCAGGCCGGATCTCATCATAGGTAACGCGATCCTGAATATAATAGGAAATGAATCCGTGAATCGACAGAAACAGACTCAGCGGTACCGTATGCATCGCTTCCAGCGTATGCTCGGTCACATCCATATGCTGCCGAACAATCGACGAGAACAATTCAAAGCAGCGTGCCTGTTCTGCACGACAATAGCTTAACAGCTCTTCATCACGGATCATAAACATAATCTCGTACTGATGGGCATTATCCAGTCCAAAACGAATAAATTCAATCAGCAGGCGCTCTACCTTGTTCCATTCCGGCTGCTCCGGTGCTTCCTTGACCTCCTGCAGCAGATAGCAGAGATGATCAAAGTCCTCCATTACAATCGCATAGAACAGCTCCGCTTTTTCCTTGAAATGATAATACAGTGAACCATGGCTGTAGCCCAGATGCTGACCAATACTACGCATCGAGATTGCACGATACCCCTTTGTTACAAACAGATGTCTGGCAGCCTCTAAAATTCTCTCCCTGGATAACTCCTGCTCTACCGCTCTACGTGCCATAGTATGATTCCCCTTCAAGCATTTTGCATAGTCAGATCAGATGCGCCGGCTATGTCTGTGATTCTACACAGATCTATACTATCATCGCACCCGGTTCTGCTCTATTTCTCTTGTTCTTCTGTAAAATAAAGCTGCTCGCCTGTCGTGATCAATGACTGTCCCTGCGTAAGATCAGTCATCCATTCCCGGAATGCCTCTGCTTCGCTGGCAACCGGCAGACAGTTCAGAATCACTTTATCGGTAAAAGCGGTATCACCCATACGGATGCCCCGGCTGCGCAGCTCATTCTCTACTTTGCCAAGCCAGGTATAATCCAGTTCAACCTTTACTTCCTGATGCAGTACACGTGTAATAGCTTCTCCTGCTTCGATCGCAGCAACGGCTCCGTCGGTATAAGCCCGGATCAATCCACCGGCACCCAGCATGATTCCACCAAAATACCGGGTTACGACAATAACGATATCCTGTAATCCCTGGTTTTTGATCACCTCCAGAATAGGCTTGCCTGCGGTTCCGCTCGGTTCGCCATCATCCGACTGACGCTGAATCTCGCCCCGCGAGCCGATCAGATAGGCAGAGCAGTTATGCGTAGCATTCCAGTGCTGTTTTTTGATACTTTCAATAAATTCCAGTGCTTCTTCTTCGGTAGCAACGGGCTTGGAGTGACCGATAAACCGGGATTTTTTAATCACAATTTCTTTGTCCCCAGCTTGTTGTATGGTCTTGTAGCGTTCGGGTTTGTCTGTTGTCATGATAATCCTTTCCTTACCGTACCTGCCTGATATGCAGGCAGTATTCACTAATCCCTGTACTGGCCATCAGAGCAGTGTATCTCACTCCAAATGTACCAATACCTTCCAGGTTACTAAAGATATCATACAATATATTTAGGTATCAAGAAAGCAGCTCCCTGGCATCGCTGCCCGAGAACTGCTTTCTTCATGAAGTTTATCCTATTTTACATCAAAAGTAGCTTATTGGAAAAGACTTTTAAACCGGCTTTACGCTGGTTTCATGCAAAACCTTCCATAATTACTCGGAAAGTCTTGCTTCCAGTTCCGCTTTTTGCTTTTCAAAGCCTGGTTTACCCAGCAATGCGAACATATTCTTTTTGTAAGCTTCTACGCCTTCCTGGTCAAACGGATTCACGCCGGACAGATATCCGCTGATACCGCAAGCTTTTTCGAAGAAGTACACCAGGTAACCAAAGGAATATGGAGTCTGGTCCGGAATATTAACGATCAGGTTAGGCACCTGTCCGTCGGTATGTGCCAGCAGTGTACCCTGGAATGCTTTTTTGTTAACGAAATCCAGTGTTTTGCCAGCCAGGAAGTTCAGACCATCCAGATCTTCCGGATCTTCTTCGATTGTAATATGACTTGCCACTTCTTCAACCTGAATAACGGTTTCGAAGATGTTACGACTTCCATCCTGGATAAATTGACCCATGGAGTGCAGATCTGTCGAGAAATCAACAGCTGCCGGGAAGATACCTTTGAAGTCTTTACCTTCGCTCTCGCCGTACAGTTGTTTCCACCATTCGGATACGAAGTGCAGGGATGGTTCATAGTTTACCAGAATCTCGATTGCTTTACCTTTGCGATGCAGTGCGTTACGAACCGCTGCATACTGGTAGCTCTCGTTCTCGGCAACGTTCGGGTTGCTGTATTCTTTGGCAGCGTCTGCAGCACCCTGCATCATTTCTTCGATGTTAACGCCAGCTGCTGCGATAGGCAGCAGACCTACCGGTGTCAGCACGGAGTAACGTCCACCTACATCATCAGGAATAACGAAGCTTTCGTAGCCTTCTGCATCTGCCAGTGTTTTCAGTGCGCCTTTGGCACGGTCAGTCGTAGCATAGATGCGTTTGCGTGCTTCTTCTTTACCGTATTTTTTCTCCAGTTCCGCACGGAAAATACGGAAAGCAATAGCCGGCTCTGTTGTTGTACCGGATTTGGAAATTACGTTTACGGAGAAGTCTTTGCCTTCGATAGCCTGCAGCAGATGATTTACATAAGTGGAGCTGATATTGTTACCGGCAAAGTAGATCTCCGGTGTTTTGCGTTTGTCTTTTGGCAGTACGTTATAGAAGGAATGTGTCAGCATCTCGATCGCTGCACGTGCGCCAAGGTAAGAACCACCGATACCGATAACGATCAGTACTTCGGAGTCGCTCTGAATTTTGGCAGCCGCTTTTTGAATGCGTGCGAATTCTTCTTTGTCATAGTTGTTAGGCAAGTCGATCCAGCCCAGATAGTCGGAGCCTGCGCCAGTACCATTGTGCAGTTGTTCGTGAGCCAGGCGAATCGGCTCTGCAAAATAATCCACTTCATGTTGAGCGACAAAAGAAAGAGCTTTGCTGTAATCAAATTTCACTTTTTTAGACATAATATTGTTACCCTCCCAAAATAAATTATTTGCATATTCCGACCTTTAACAGATCGGTCTGCTGCATGATGCTGTGTTCTGCCCTATATGGCCTACCTGAATATGTACCCTGACCGAATACCGGATGACACCTTTGACAGCAAATGAATCCTCAGCAATTCCGTATATGCGATCCATCGCCTGCCTATACCCAACCGGCAGCCGTACATGCTACACTTAACGGGACAGGCCACTTCTGCTTTTAAGTATGACCGGATGATTCCCGTATTGCAAGCATCCGGCAGCCGGCAGAGCAGGCATATTTTGGATTACATAAAGAGACGGAGGAACGATGCTATGAAAAAAATCGGATTTATCGGTCTGGGTACCATGGGTCTGCCCATGGCAGAAAATTTACTCAAAAAAGGATTTGAGCTAACCGTCTATAACCGTACCGCAGCCAAGGCGGAATCCCTTGTTCAGCAGGGTGCACGGCAGGTACATACGCCGCGCGAAGCTGCCGAAGGACAGGATATGGTGATCACCATTGTTAGCGATGATGCTTCCATTTATGAAGTATATCAGGGTGAAAATGGTATTATTGCTGCGGTGCAGCAGGGATTAACTGTTATGGATTGCAGCACCGTCTCTCCACCGCTCGCTCTCGAAATCGCTGCCGATGTTCACGCACGCGGCGGCATCTATCTGGACGCGCCGGTAACCGGCAGCAAACCGGCAGCTATTGATGGCACACTCGTATTCATGGTAGGCGGCAATCCCGAAGCGATAGAATCCCACCAGGACGTATTTGATACGCTGGGACGACTCGTTATTCCAATGGGGCCAAATGGCAGTGGTGCTACTGCCAAGCTCGCGCATAATACCATGGTCGGTATTCACACTGTCGCATTGGCCGAAGCATTTGCAATTGCTTCCAAAGGCGGTATCGACCCTTCCGCATTCCTGCAGCTGATTCGCAACGGTGCTGCCAACAGCCGTACCATTGAGTTAAAAGGCCAGAAAATTATTGACGGCGACTACAGCAACCAATTCTCCCTGGCGCTGATGCTCAAGGATCTCAAGCTTGCTTCGGCACTCAATGACAAGAATGGCGTACCTGCGCCTATGCTGAATCTGGCCAAAAGTCTGTTTCAGACAGGGCAGTCCAAAGGCTATGGTGACGATGATCTGTCCGTTATCGCCAAATGCTACGAAGAATGGATTGGTCAGACGATTAACGGCAAATCACTATAACCTGTTGATGTCCAAAGATAACTTCTCTGGAATCAAGCAAGCAGGTTAATGCCGATCGCAAGCTCGCCTCATCCAGAGCTTATCCAGCAGAACTCTACGTTTAGGTCACCACAGTCATAATTGACTATAGAGCCTGAACGCATTGATGCCAATGAGATACAGCATAGACACCGTTATCTTGTCTATGCCAATGCAGCAGACAGCAGAATTTGATCCACAACAACCATCCAGCAGAATCATTACATGAGGTGCACGCATATGCGCTTTCTTAATGATTCTGCTTTTTGGATTGCCTGAATAGTCCGACTGATGCAGCATTATTCGGTGAAAGCCCTTTTGCTACCTGATTGTTTATTAAAGCTTATCAGGAATAGGAGCAGCAGTAATCGGTCACCGTTTTGATTTCCAGCTTGAATCGGGTATTGGCAGGCACTTCAAAAGCAGACTGTCCATCGATATGCAGCCACTCTTCTGTACCCGGCAATTGAACCGAGAGCTGACCGGACAGAATCTCCATCGTCTCATGCTGATCGGTTCCAAATTCATAACTGCCCGGCATCATAATGCCCAGCGTAACTTTACTGCCATCCGGCAGCAAAACCGTTCTGCTCGTTACCTTGCCTTCATAATAAATATTGGCTTCCTTGATTACTGTCACCTGTTCAAATTGACTCATCCGTTTATACCGCTCCCCTATGATCAAATGGAAAACACCGGGTATCCCCGCCTTGCCACAAACCATGCTGTAATATGGATTAGAAAAAAGCGCAGAGTGGCGCTGGGCCACTTCTGCACCTTTTAAGGTCAAACGATATTAGGACAGCAGTCCTTTAACTTTCTGTACTACATTATCTACAGTGAATCCGTACTCGGCCATTACGCGGTCGCCAGGAGCGGAAGCACCAAAGGTAGTGATACCCAGGATTGCGCCCTTGTCGCCAACATAACGTTCCCAACCGAATGTTTGAGCCATCTCGATCGCAAGACGAGCTTTAACATCTGGCAGAATAACGGAATCGCGATAAGCTTGATCTTGTTTTTCGAACAGTTCCCAGCTTGGCATGCTGACAACGCGTACTTCGATGCCTTCAGCTGCCAGTGCTTCTTGAGCTTTAACAGCCAGCTGCACTTCGGAACCTGTTGCGATAATTTGTACTGCTGGTTGTCCGCCTTTAGCGTCGGATACAACGTAAGCACCTTTTTTGATGTTTTCGCGTACGCCTTCTACTGTACCAGGCAGGATCGGCAGGTTTTGACGAGTCAGAACCAGCGCAATTGGGCCACCTTTGTTTTCCATAGCATGAGCCCATGCAGCAGATGTCTCGTTACCATCCGCAGGACGGATTGTAGTCAGACCTGGAATGATGCGCAGGGAAGCCAGTTGTTCGATTGGTTCGTGTGTAGGACCGTCTTCACCAACAGCGATACTGTCGTGAGTCAGTACATAGGTTACAGGCAGACCCATCAGAGCAGCCAGACGTACTGCTGGACGCAGGTAATCGGTAAATACGAAGAACGTACCGCCGAATACTTTGATACCACCGTGCAGTGCAATACCGTTCATTGCGCCTGCCATTGCGAATTCACGTACACCAAAGTAGATGTTACGGCCATCGCGTGTTTCAGGTGTGAAGTTTTCCAGGCCTTTCAGGTGAGTCATTGTGGAGCTCTCCAGGTCAGCGGAACCGCCGGCCAGTTGAGGTACACCATTGATCAGACCGTTCAGTGCGTTACCGGAAGCAACACGTGTGGATACTGCTTTGTCTTCAGTGCTGTAGAATGGCAGTTCTTTGTCCCAGCCATCTGCCAGGTTACCGGAGAATGCCGATTCAAATTGTGCAGCCAGCTCAGGGTTTGCTTTTTTGTACTCGGCAAACATTTCGTCCCATGCTTTGTTGGCTTCAACGCCGCGCTCTTTAACTTTTGCAAAGTATTCACGAACTTCATCCGGTACATAGAAATCTTCTTCGTATGTCCACTCGTAGAATTCTTTGGTCAGTTTGGCTTCTGCAGAACCCAGTGGGGAACCGTGCGTACCACCGTGGCCGCCGATACCCTGTTTGTTCGGGCTACCGTAACCGATCACTGTTTTCACTTCAATCAGTGTTGGACGGGAAGTATCGGATTTTGCTTCTTCCAGTGCTGCTGCGAGTGCAGTCAGATCGTTACCGTCTTCTACGCGCAGTACTTGCCAGCCGTAAGCTTTGAAACGGTCTTCTACGTTCTCGGAGAAGGACAGACCTGCTTTACCATCCAGCGTAATATCGTTGGAATCGTACATCATGATCAGTTTGCCCAGTTTCATGTGACCAGCCATGGAAGCTGCTTCACTTGCTACGCCTTCCATCATGTCGCCATCGCCACAGATTGCATAAGTGAAGTGGTCGATTACGTTAGCGTTGCCTTTATTGTAAGTTGCCGCCAGGTGGGATTCAGCCAGCGCCATACCTACTGCCATGGCTACGCCTTGACCCAGAGGACCTGTAGTTGCGTCTACACCAGCAGTGTGACCATACTCAGGGTGACCTGGAGTTTTACTTCCCCATTGACGGAATTGTTTGATTTCATCCATTTCCAGACCGTAGCCGGACAGGTGCAGCAGGCTGTACAATAGCATAGAGCCATGACCTGCAGACAGTACAAAACGGTCACGGTTTACCCATGTAGGGTTAGCCGGGTTGTGTGTCATTGTTTTAGCGAACAGCTGGTAACCCATTGGCGCGGAGCCCATTGGCATACCTGGATGTCCGGAGTTTGCTTTTTCGATCGCATCGATCGAGAGTGTACGGATCGTGGAGATCGCGAGATTGTCCACGTTGGAGTTGCCGGATTGGCTAATGCTTTGTTCTTGCTCTTGTTTCTTGTCAGTCATGTTAATCCTCCTCATTCTTCTTGGTAAAGCGAGGTGCTCAGACCCTATTTCATCTGATACAAGTTCATCTATGCAATGGTCTCAAATGAAATGATTCTTGTTGAGTCTTTCAATTTGACTTATTAACCCTTTGTCCATTGTAACACTTGTCTCGGCAGTTTACCATATCGTTATTTCACTCCTTTGTATTTATACCCAATATCCTATCTACTAAAAGAGGAGGACGACATTTTGAAAAGATATATGCTGCAAGGGATTATTGCAGGTCTTGTCAGCGGGATGGTGCTGGGATTTTTTTTGAAATGGATTCAGCTGCTGACGGGTTCGGGTGTATATACGATGCTGCTGAATATTGATTTTGTCCCTGGCCTGCCGGATCGTCTGCCTGAATGGCTGGAATTCGCTCTGCATCTGGCTGTATCGATTGTGCTCGGGTTTATTTACCGGCTGTGGATCAATCGCTGGCCGCATCCCTGGATCAGTGGTTTGCTGATCGGAGCTGCTTCTTCCCTGCTATTTTTTCCGCTTGCGATGCTATCCGACCGGGTACCACAGGTAAATGATATGACTGCCTATATGTATTGGCTGGCTGGACATGTACTATACGGGATTGTACTGGGGCTGTTTGGTTATGGGTATGTACGCCGCGGATCGAATGCCGGAGCATATCGACTACGTTAATATTCATTACCGTAGCATATCAATATTAACGGTACGTTAAGAATGTATAACAAAGACTCCTTCTGTAAGCCAGATGATGCCTGAGCAGACCATCTTTAGCAGGCAATCAGAAGGAGTTTTGGCATTTAAAGATTATAGTGAAGTATTCTAAACAGAATATAGTACGAGCAGAAAAAAGCCATCCTAATAATAAGGATGGCTTGACCTGTACGATCTTGCTGCTACAAACCTACTGCAATCGTTCTGCATCGGTTTATTTTGAACATACCGTTTTAGTTAAATACGACTGTCTTGTTCTGATGCACCAGGATACGATCTTCCGTGTGCCACTGCACAGCGCGTGCCAACACCACACGTTCAATTGTACGGCCGATCCGTTTTAGTTCATTGACATTATCCCGGTGACTGACACGCTGCACGTCCTGTTCGATAATCGGGCCGCCATCCAATTCTTCAGTTACATAGTGAGCGGTCGCACCGATAATCTTCACTCCGCGATTATAAGCCTGGGCATACGGTTTGCCACCGACAAAGGCTGGCAGGAATGAATGATGAATATTAATAATCCGATTGCGATAATGTTCGATAAAGGTTGGAGAAATAATCTGCATATAACGAGCCAGCACAATCAGATCAATATCCGAACCGATCACTTCCAGCTGACGACGCTCGGCTTCCTGCTTGGTATCTGCGGTTACCGGAATATGATGGAATGGAATGCCAAAAGATTCTACGTAAGTACGCATATCATTATGATTACTGATTACCATCGCAATATCAGCATCCAGATCTCCTGCTTGCCAGTGCCAAAGCAGCTCAACCAGACAGTGATCTTCTTTGGATACGAAGATAGCCAGTTTCTTTTTGCGGCTGACTTCATTGATTACCCATTTCATTTGGAACCGTCCAGCAATCTCCTCAAAATCCTGCTTTACTCCTGTCAGATTGACAGCCAGCTCCGGCAGATCAAATTCGATGCGCATGAAGAACATGCCACCGTCAGGGTCCATCGTATACTGATCGGACTGCACAATATTCGCTCCATGCTCAAACAGAAAACGTGATACTGCCGAGACAATCCCCGGCCCATCCGGACAGGAAATCAGCATACGCGCACGATTATCCTGCTGTTCACGTACCGATTGATTTTGCTTTACATGTACTTCCATGTTATCAATTTCCTCCTTCTGAATAACAGCACAGAACCATGATTCCCCATAGGGAAAATACATCCTGACTTTACAGCTTCCCCATGATAAAGTATCTGGCAAAGAACACCCTGTTTTTGAATTTTTCGGGCACTCCCAAAATATCTTATATTACAATCTATGTGATACTGTCCGGAAAGTAAACAAATTTATTTTGCTCCTACGCATCGATTGATGAATAGTATGTTATTGATGTTGATCCAGTGATGATCGATTCAGCCTATAATTAGATCATAATGATTTATTCCATATAGACTAGAGCAGTAGTTGCTCATTTAATATACAGTCAAACCGCCAAAAAATTTGTATAAAATGGATACTTATAGGGCTATTTCAGAGCTGTTTCAGCTCTACTTCTACTTCTACTTCTACTTCTACTTCGATTAACAGTATATTTGATCGAAATAATTCAAAATGCAAATTAAACACCCCTGCCAGCAATAGATGCTACTTTCTCGCCTACAGGGGTGTTTGTTGGATTTTTTTCTTTTGCTGCTTGAAGCATGGCGTCTTTTCGCTCGCTTCTTTATTTAATACAATTTATTTTCCTATTCTTGCTTTTCCTGCTCTTGCTTTTTATTTTGAATCTTGATTCTGTATTTACTCCTGATTTTGTATTTGCTCTCTCCTTCTGTAAGAGTGGCTTTTTACAAAACCTGCTTGCCGGCCAGAAAAGCGATCAGGCGCAGATTGATCTGCTCTTCGCTCATTTCTCCAAACAAACCATCTGCTGTAATCAGATCATACATACGTTCCAGTGGTTCGCGTGGATCTGCTTTGCGGGCTTTTGCATCATTTTTGAGTACAGCCCAGGTATCGAGTACATAGGAACGCGCTTCTATTCCTTGACCTTCGAAGAAATGATGCATTTTTTCTACATCTTCTACAAATCCGCTGCCAAAACGTCCAGACAGATCGCCGCGCAGCAGTGCGATTTCTACCTCATACATCGGACGCTGCTTTTTGGCATCTTTGCCGATCCAAGGCGTCTCCAGAATAAATGGACGACCCTGCAGCTTCTCATGATTAACCAGACGATTGAGAGCTTCAAAGCCGATCCAGCCGGAACCGATAGGTGTATGACGGTCTTTGCCCGCTCCTACCGGATTTTTGCTGTCATTTACATGGACAACCGTGATGCGATCCAGACCAACAATACGATCAAAATCTTCCAGTACACCGTCCAGATTGTTAATCAGATCGTATCCTGCATCATGGGTATGACAGGTGTCAAAGCACACTTTGAGTCTATCATTATGCGGTACCAGCTCCATGATTTTGGCGATTTCTTCAAAGCTGCGACCCATTTCGGTGCCTTTGCCTGCCATTGTCTCGAGAGCGATATTCACATCTGTTTCTTTTACACCAGCCAGTACTTCTTCCAGTCCGGCAGCGATACGCTTGATTCCGTATTCGGCATCCATATCTGTAAATGCTCCGGGATGCAGCACAATATTGCGTACACCGATTTCATGGGTACGGTTAATTTCTTCCTGCAGAAAGTTTACAGCCAGCTCATAGGTGTGTTCTTTGTAAGAACCCAGATTGATAATGTAGGGAGCATGGACAACGATCTCGTCTACGCCGGTAGCTGTCATTTTGGCTTTGCCTTCTTCAATAAACATGGTATCCATTGGTTTGCGGCGCGTATTTTGCGGCGCACCGGTATATATCATAAATGAGCTTGATCCATATTCAGCCGCTTCATTGGCTGCGCTCAGCAGTCCCTTGCTGGAAAATGATACATGGGAACCTATTTTCAACACGATAAATTTCCCCCTTAAATGTGCCTGTTCTTCGCGAATCCAACCTATTTTAACGTGAATAGATAAATAAATCTAGAATGATGCGATGAATACTTGATTAAGATACGCGATGATCCTACAGGAAATGTGTAGAAATGTAGAAAGACTTGTTGAAAAGCAAGTTTAAACTACGCTGGATTTATTTTAGCAGAGCACAGTGACGGATAATGGTTAATAATGAGTAGAATGTATTTTTGTACTAATCATATCGGGACTGTTTACTGAATTGGTATGTATTTTATTTTAGAGGAAAGCAGATGTACGAATAACAGGTAGCATAGGATGTATTTAAGAACAGGGTGTATGACAACAACGGATTGACTGATTCCCCTGCATTTCTTAATCCATATAAATAGTAAATCATTTTACCGAGGAGGCCCATTTATGAATATTGTAGTATGTGGTGGTACCGGATTTGTAGGAAGTCATCTTGTGCCTTTTTGGCAGCAGCAGGGTCATACGATTACCATTGTCACACGCAAAATTACCAAAGATAAAAAAACAGATCCAGCAATTAAATATATTACCTGGGAAGACATGGAGCAGAATCCCAAGCAGCTGGAAGGTGTCGATGCTATCGTCAATCTGGCAGGCGAATCGCTTAACCAGCGCTGGAGCACCAAAACCAAGCTGGAGCTGGTCGAATCACGTATGCGTACGGTTAATATTGTATCCAAAACGCTGGAACAGCTGGAGCGCAAACCAGAAGTCGTAGTGCAGGCGAGTGCCATGGCTGTATACGGTACTTCCCAGGACGAGACGTTTGACGAAAGCAGTGAACGGAGAACGATGAATTTTCCTTCCAGTCTGGCGGAGCAATGGGAAGCGGTAGCCGATAGTATCAAGGATGTGCGGTTGATCAAGCTGCGGGTGAGTCTGGTATTCGGTAAAGATGCCGGTGTCTATCCTCTAATGACGCTTCCGTATCGCATGTATGCAGGTGGCAAAATCGGCTCGGGCAAGCAGTGGGTATCGTGGATTCATATTGACGACATGGTAAGACTGATCGACTTTTGCGTAATGAACAAAGAAGTCAGCGGACCGGTAAATGCTTCTTGTCCGGGACCGGTGCGTTATGCCGAACTGGGTACTGCCCTGAGTAAAGTGCTGCATCGTCCACACTGGTTCCATGTTCCTTCCCTGCTGATCAAGCCGGTGCTGGGTGAATTATCGGTCGTCCTGCTGCAGGGCCAGCGTGTTATTCCCCAGAAAGCGCTGGATCACGGTTTTACGTATAAATTCCCGACTATCGAATCAGCGATCGCCGATCTGGAAGGAAAGAAAAGCTCGGAACCATCACATGCCTGATCTGCTTGTTAATTATGTAGATCGACTTGGCCATTGCAAGGATAAATAACTTACAAGGAATATAAGAGTTATCCTTATTAATCGAAAATTGATCGACAGCCGCATTAATCAAAAGCCGCCAATTCAGCAGACTTATACTGGATTGGCGGCTTTTATTTATTTCCTGCGCGATTCATATGAATAGTTGGGATTTATGGTGTTCTATAGTTTGTCCTATACTATCTATTTATCTATTGCTTATATATCTGCCTGGCTACTTTATTGCCTGATCGTACCTGTCTCTTTCTAAGCGATATAGACTATGCAGGTAGATCTGTCTGATTCATCTCTGCACTTTTTTATTTCTCCGATTATTCTGAATAACCCGTTGATAAAAACTTAACATATCCCATTATTGTGCCATACGACAGCTAAGCCAGGCGCAATGTAAATACAGCTCTTGCAATTGTAAAAGAATCTCCGTTCTGCATCGGATACGTTTTGTAGGGTACCAGCGGTTCACTGCCCAGCAACGTACCATTTCGTGAGCTCAGATCCTTGATTAGAATCTGTTGATCACTGATTTCCAGTTCGACGTGATTACGCGAAGTACCTACTGATTTCTCGTAGTAATCTACACCTTCCTCCGCACGTCCAATAACAAAAGTACCTGGCGTCAGACGAATAGGCTCGGTCTGCATCCCATCGAGTTCCCTGCGTTCCAGATAGCCCTGAAACATTTTGGATGCTCCATGGGAAGACATAGCAGACGATTCATCCAGAAGGACTGTCGCCATATGGGAAGACAGCAACCCAGTATCCGGAATAGATTCGCCGAATCCTGATACTGTCTGATGAGGAGAGCCCTGGGATACCTGAGAAGACGAGTAATATTGCTGTTCTGTTATTCTGCTACCATTATCGGTTCTCACTTCATGAGAGGACGTAGAGGCACGATCCTGATATTGTCCTGTTTGTCTGGAAGACTCTCCACCGAAAATAGCAGCAATACTCTGGTCTCGCTGACTGACAGGATTAGAATGAGCTCCATATCCTATGCCTGCCGCAGCAGCCATTGCGAGACCATCTGCTGTGGCTGGTTCAGAATTCCAGCGCCAACTCTCGCTTCCGTATTCTTCATCCTCTTGTTTGGATTTATGCAATACAGGCAGTTTGAGCTTGTTGGCTCCGGATAATTTTCCTTTAATTATCATATAAATCAAAATACCGACTGCTATGGTAATAGCCGTACAACCGTAGAGCATCATATCATTGCCGTGTTCCAGATAACCGAATCTCCAGATCATAGCGATCAGTAGTGCTCCTCCTGCCAGCAGATAGGTGCGATGAGCAGAAGAAAGAGGCTTTGCATTTGACTCTTCCGCATCATCAGGAGCTGTCTCGGATAATGCCGATGCTGTCTGCAAACGCGACCGATTACCTGCCGCTGCAAATAATGTAGATGGATCGGCTGATATGCCCTGCTGCTTACCATTGCTGCCTGCTGCCGGCATAGACGCTGCAAAGGCTGGATTGATTATTCTTTTATCCGGACGTTCTGCGGCAGAGGCAGAAGTATTTCGCTGGTTTCGCAGATGTTGAAGCACCGGATTTGCCGCTCCCGAATTAGCAGCATCAGGGTTATGCCGCGGGTTATTTGTCTGTGAATAATGCGCAGCTTCCCTGGCTGCATGTTCGGTTGGCGCATGACTACCTGCAGCCGATATACGTTCTGGCTGGGCAGTTGAGTCTGATCGGTAAGCACTGTTCGGCGCCGAATATCCTGCATGTCCGCTGTTATATCCGGTATACGACTCTGTTACCGGATGCTGCTGATAATCTGCAAGAAGCTCCAGCAGCAGCAATTTTAGTTCCTGCAAGGTAAAGTTATCGTTCTGACAGTATTTGAGAATACGCTGCACCTTGTTGCCTGTTAGCTCCGATACATAAGCCATCCAGCGCGAAGCCAGTCTGCTCAGAATCGACTGTACCGGTTCATCCGTGAGCATTTCCAGAGAAGGCACGTAGGTCAGATACAATCCTCCTGCCTGAAGCGTTCCATCTACAAACATATACTGTTCATCCAGCACATAGTTGGGAAGTGACAGCATATACTGACTGCTTTCTTCCAGTGTGGATACGATTTGCAGAAGCAGTCCCAAATATTCGGCAATGCCCATCGGTTCACTCTGCAGACAGTGCCGCAGCATTTTTTTGCCACTGATATCGTAACGCAGTACCGCCTTCATATTGACTTCATGCAGATGGAGCTGCAGTATTCCCCGAATCCGTGAGGATAACATCATCCCGGTCTGTGTTTTGCTCAGATCACTTTGTTGAAATCCCTGCTCACGATCAACCGTCATATAGGTTTTGCCATCCTGAATAAAATCCTGTGTTAATGTTTCCATGATTTTTCCACCTCTACTCCTTTAGACATCCAGACTTAAATATACCAATAACAAAAAATTACACTGGGCAGTACAGCCGCCATAAAAGGAAACGTAAGATACTGCTTCTGCTCTTCCGGGGTAGCGCGCAGCGGCTGCTTCCACAGCAAGGCTCCTGTAACTTTCCATAATACCCTGCGCATGCGCACAATCGTCTCGCGCCGCCACAGCATAATAACCAGACCAATCACACCCGCGAAAACAATCGAGTACATCAAGATCTGAGCTGTCATACCAATGCCAAACCACGCGCCAATCCCGCCAAAAAGCTTCACATCGCCTGCTCCGACAGCCCGAAAGGCATACAGCAGCAGCATAATGCCAAATCCAAGCGCAAAACCTTTGCCTGCAAATAGCAGGCCTTCCCAGCGCTCTGATGCCAGATGATACGCCAGACCGCTAATCATAAATAATATATTGAGAAAGTTAGGGATTTTACGCGCCCGGATATCCGTCCAAAATGCCCATAATACAAAAATACCTCCACCAATAAACATGCTTTCCATACTTCTGTAATCCCCTTTGCTATCCTGTCTTCATCCTGCGATCTCAAGAATCTGCAATAACCGGCCTGCCATCATAAGGTGCAATCTGGAATGTTCCCCGGATTTTCTGCCCATCTGCTGTCGTTAACACATAGGTTGCCCAGCCGGCTGTTGCACTCGATGGAATTTTCCAGGTCCAGTCGATATTCCCTTCTGCATCGGCAACAGCTTGCCCCAATCCTTTTGCTGTGCTTTCTCCACTTTTGTAGTGAATCTCCAGACCGACCACTGAATTTGGAGGTGCTGTAGCCTTGATGGAAATCATCGATTCAGGATGTGCTGGCTGTGGAACCGAGACTACTTTTACTCCGGTCTGTTCCGCCGTCTCCTTCTGGGCAGCTTCTCCAAACTCTCTGGTATCTCCAATCCACAGACGCTCCGTCGACCGTGATTGCAGTACGATAGGTTTGAAAATAAGCGGTACCCGAAAAGGAAGCTCATATTCAATCTCAATCCCAAAATAAGGATTTGTTTTGCTGGTCAGATCAGGTACGGTTACTTCTGTAATATGAATCCGGTTGTAATCAATTCGATTATCGGAAGCAATTTGCTGAATAAGCGGCTTGATCGCTGCATCGAGTACAGCGGCGGCAGCTTGATTTTTTAATTGTTCAATCTTGGCGTCTCCACCGCTGGCAGCCTCCATCATCCACTCATTGATTGGCGATGGAAAGGCTCCTTCATACTTTGAGGCAAGTTCGCTCAGGCTCAGCTTGGGCATGACAGAACTTTCTCCTATAGCTTCTGAAGCTTTTTGTACAGGATACATATGCGTTGCCACGTATCTTGCCGTGTCGGAAGTGACATTGTTAAGAGCGGTAGATACCAGCGTCATTTGAACCAGATATACAAGAAAGACTGCAACAAACAGGAAAATAGGCAGTACCATCGCCGCTTCCAGTACAATACTGCCGCGCTCTTCCTTTTTAAGATTGGATGGAAAAGGAATGATCCGAAATATGCCCCTATCCCTATACGGTTGATTCTGTTTATGATGATTATGAATTTGGATTTCATTCGATAGATGGTGTGGCTGCCTGGAATGCTGTGCTACAAATCGGGATTGACGATCCAATATACCTATCGGCTGCAATGCAACTTCTTTCTGTTTAGTATCCGTAGTCTGCCTGTTTGTCTGCATAATACACACCCTGTTCCACGGAGCTATCCGCCTGTCCTGTTTTCAGCATCTTCATGACTCCCGGCAGGAACCAGATTCTCATTCCTGTTCGCACATGAGCTGATGCGTACGTATTTCGCTCGGCCGGATTGATTTTGGTTCCAAACCGAATGAGCGCAAGCATACGTGACATTTTCTTTTCATTATTCGTTTGCAGCAAAAACAATCTCAAATAATCACGGTATTCAAAAGGCACTTTCATATAGGCGGATAGATCGGTATGTCCTTTGGTAAATAGATCAATCATATCCTTGATCGCCATCTCTACTCCATAAGCCACTCCTGCTGCCAATACAGCGAGCGGATGTCCAAGTTTGGCACTTTTCACCAGTCCTTCTGCGGTACGGATCGCCAGTCGGACGCCAAAAATTTCGCTATAGGCTGCTGTAAGATTGGCTGTCACATCGTTAAATCCATAAATAATATATTCAACCTGCTGATGTTCTACTGCAAACTCCTGGACCAGTTTGGAGACATCCACTTCTGCAAGGGCATCTGCTGCCTGATTACCGTCTCCATTTTGGAAACTCTCCGCCATATTGCGGAAAAAGGTAATATCAAATGGCTCAAAATAATGAATAGCATATTCATTCTGGAAAAATTCATTGCGTCCATTCATGAGTGATTCGGATACACCGCCGAAAATAACATCCATCGCATCCATAGACTTTTGACTTTCGTCATATGGATCTTTATCCAGCTTGACCTTTGATTGCTCACCGCCAACGCTGCTGTTGAAATTCAGACTTTCCTCGTAGTAGCCATTTACTTCGCTAAAATCTTGGGCGACTACGTCAGCGGCAGCCCCTATACCGGCAATCCCGCCCAGCATTAGCTCGGCTTTTTTCATATCTTTTTCAGCTTTGGCTTCATCTTTGGAAATGCTGTCTGTACCTGCACGCGCAGCAGCCAATTCCTTTTCGATTTTGCCGATGGTTCCTTCGGGTGCACTGCCTGAATAGTTATCCAGATAGGTCTGCAGCAGACGAGCGGTACGAATAGTGCTGTTTTTGAGAGAGGAAGCACTACCGGATGTAAGTGTGATCTGTTGGCCGGCTTCCGTAACCAGACTTTTTACAGATTGGGATATAGCTGTATAGTCTGTTTGCTGGGATTTCACTGATGCTTCCATCCGGTTTAACAGATCCGAAGAAAGAACCAGCTGATCCAGATTTTTGCGCAGTTCTGCCAGCTGCTGTTCTGCACCAGCATCACCTTTGGCTGTACTGCCGGGTATTTTGGCACCACTGACTTTATCATAGGATGCATTGGCAGAGCGATTCTTCTCTTCCTGAATAATATCCGCTATTTTCTGGTTATACCCTCGAATGTCGGACATTAGATCTATACCTTCACTGTATGTATGCTTGTGAGTCTCCAGCAGCGTTTCAACTTTGGAAGGTATTTTCAGCAGCAGTGAAGATGAGCGGCTTTTATAGGCAGCGATTTTGGCTGTATTGATCCGCGGCTTGTCTTTCTTCTTGCGCTTTTTATCTTCGGAGATCAGATCGGTATAGTTTTTGAACTGCGCGGCAATTTGTGCGATCGAAGAGATCGAACCGACATTTTTGTCTGCAATCGAACTGGCTGCCGGATACATAATCATTTTGGCCAGCTCTTTCACTTCATCAGCTGTCTTTTTCTGCAGCGCAATCAGTTTATCAATCGCCTTTTCCCTGGCTTCATAAGGTTTACGTACTTTATTAAGTACCGATACCGTCTGAGTCGTTTCCTTCATAATGCCTGACATGGTACGCATCTTTTCTACAATTTCAATCGTAAAATCGATAGGAGCCTTGTACTTCATCTCCTCCTGAATCTGTTGATTAAATGTATCGTACTTGCCAAGCGGGCGACTCAGCTCGATAGAGGTCTGATCTGCCTGAAGCGGAATCAGATGGAAACTGTCTTCCTGATCGGTATAGTTAAAGTTCTCTGTTAGTGCTGTATCCAGCAGCTGGGTAGCGTCCGATTCGCCAAAAGCAAACAGTCCGTAGTCTTTTTGAAACTCGGGTTCATAAGCCGACATCACCGAGCGGACCACTGCATGGGTCAGTCGCTCGGATTGGACTTCCATCGCCGCAATTCGGGAATAATCGATAAATACGGCAGTGAACATGAATACACCCGCCAGCACCACAATCATAAAAATAGTAACGGCGCCGCGTGTATCGCTTACTCTGCACCACAGCGCTCCAAGACAGCTGCGCATATGCTGCTTCGTTAATCTTTTTCTCAAAGGGATTCACACTCCTGATTCATTCCGGCAGATCGCTAAGGAGTCTGCCCGCCAAACATCTTCAATATGCTTCCTGCCTGGTCCAGATTGAATACTCCTCCATATTTGCCTGATACCTTGGCACCGTAATAACGAAGCAGTTCCACATTGCGGATAAATTCAACAGGTTCGACAATCACTGCCCCTGCGCTGACTTCTGCTTGCAAAGGATGGCCAAGCTCCCGCTCCAGCGCGCCAAAAGATACGGGACGCGAGAGTGTAGTCTTCACCTTTCTGATCATTAGTTCGTTGTTATACGTTATATTTCCACTCATTCCCCCCGGAACCCAGGAGGCAGCGGCAGATAATTTATCCGTAGGCAATGATCCGCCGCTGCCTCCTGGAATGGAAACCTCAGCTGAACTACCTGCTCCTGCCCAACCGAATAATTTACTCAGCATATCATCCTGGGTAAGACGCCAGTACAATCCATCATTCTCTCCCTGTGCAAAAGCACCGGTTACCGGTTCTTTGTGGCTGTTATCCCAGGAGTAGGCTGCTCGCTCGGACGTTTTGGACGATGCCTGCTTGAGCATGGTGTTCTGATATTGATACATGCAGAAAAACAGAATCAACAGCGTCGTAAACAGGATAATGGGAAACACGAGGGAAGCTTCAATCGTGAAGCTCCCTTTTGTGTTTTTCCAGAGACGTTGAAGATGAAAATTACGCTTTGAATTCTTCACTTTTTTGTCCCATGTACTTCAGCATGTTATCAACCACTTCGGTAATTTTTGATTTAAAAGCCAAAGCAATGATCAGGATAACTGCAATGATCAATACCATTTCGAGCGTACCGATTCCATCTTCTTCCTTCCAGAAGTTTTGAATTCCATTCCAGGATTGCTTAATTATGTTTGTCATTTTATTTCCTCCTACATATTCATCATCATAAATGCCGGTGTGCCAACGAGTATCATTACAATCACAAAAATCATTACCATCGGAAATACCATTTTGGACGATGCCTGCTCCCCGCGCATACGGCTTACTGCCTTGCGCTTATCCCAGAGTGTACGGGACAGATCCCGTAGCGCGAGTCCGAACTCTCCGCCACCGCGACGGAAGTTCAGCAGTACCGTCGTTGTAAAAACAGATACTTCCTGCACTCCACAGCGCTTGCTGAATGTCTCCAGTGACTGCTGAAAGGAATATCCATTTTCCAGCTCATTCAGCATTTGAAAAAGTTCTTTGTACAGCGGATGATTAGCCGCGTTTTCCTGCTTGCGCTGGACACAGCGTACAATCGCACGCTGCACTGTTTCTCCTGCTCCGACGAGCAAAATAATTTTGTTGAGCAGTTCGGGCAGCTCCAGCAGAATATCCTGCTCCCGCTCCTGAACCTTTTTCTGCAGATCCCGAAATAACGCGACCGGTAGTACAACAGCCAGCATCGCTCCAAGTCCGAGCCATGTCCCACTACCTCCATTGACAGCTGCCAGCACAAATCCCAGTGTCAGCAGCAGCCAGACATAGCCGGCCATTTCCGCAATATACAGCAGTGATCGTTCTCCGCTCATATGGACCCCAAATCCTTTTTGAACAGAGCTCTGGATACGATAAAAAACCCCTGAAAAACGTGATGCAAATCTGATTTTCTCGATAAATAACAACATTGCCGGCAGCAAAGGTCGCAGCTTGATTACTTCAAACGGCAGTTCAGCAAGCTGCTTGTGACGCTCTTCTGCGCCCTGATGCAATACCACCCACCCAACCGCCAGCAGAGCTGCCAGCAGCCCTTCCAGCCATACCCAGATCAGTTTCATTCACCTCCTTTCAGCTTATGATTGCCCAGCTGCTCTTTATACCTTGATATTCATAAATTTGCGAATAATCCAAAAGCAAAAAACCAGCGCAGCCAGACATAGTGTCGATACAATAATGCCTAGCGGATTGCCGTACATCGGCTTCATAAAATCACCTGCCGCAAAATTCAGAAAAATCAGAAAAATAAAAGGCGTTCCTATGAGCGCATTGGACTCGAATTTTTTCTGCGAGATCATTACTGCAATATCCTGCTGGATATCTAGCTTTTCCCCGATTACAGAGGATGTTTTGCGTACAACCTCTACCAGATCGCCGCCTGTACGTTTGCATGTAATAAACACATCTGCAAAGTTGGCAATATCTTCATTGGCTGCACGATTGCTAAAATCCTGGAGCGCCTCTTCAATCGGCTGACCGTAATCCAGACGAGTAGTAATAATATGAAGTTCACGAATCATATCGTTATCCCCATCCGGATATAACATACGCAAATCCTGCGCTGCTTCCCGAAAGCCATTTTCGACAGAACGTCCGGCTGCCAGTGATGAAGACAGTGAGTACAGCGCCTGCTTGAAATGTGAACTCAGCGCACTGCGTCGCCTTTCCAGCAAATGTCTGCGCAGGAGTCTGGGTGTGAACCATGCTGCTGCAGCCAGCACCAATCCGATCAGCCAATTATGATAAAACAAATATCCGATCAGCAGGAAAATAATTCCGCACACCAGCATACAGCCAAACCGCTGCACCATGGTCAGCTCGTATATCGTGTAATCGGTCAACACGCTGCCCTGCTGCTCCTGCTGTACGCCTGCTAGTGGTGTCTGCTTGCCGAAGCCTGATTTGGCAGTCAAAGCATCCGAAGCACTCTGCCTGCCACCTGATCGACTTTTGAAATGAAGCATCTTATATTCAACTCCTGTCAGGCTCTGGCACTATACTCTGGATTGCTGATCGCAGCCAATCTGCGCCATTCCTCAATACCTGCTGCCCGCAGCTTGTCCGTGTGTATCAGCAGATTACCGGTGGGCGCCAGATTGCCTATAATTTTGCCTTCCTTTTCTCCATGCTCTTGAAATACAAATAGCGGATTAAGCACTACTTCGCCGTCGATCATGCCGTGCACTTCGGAGATTTCCGTTATCCGGCGCGAGCGATCACGCAGCCGCGAGAGATGAACGAAAATGTCTATTGCCGAGCTAATCTGCTGGCGTACGACCTGAATCGGCAGTTCTGCGCCACTGAGCACCATCGTTTCCAGACGGCTCAGCATATCCCGCGCACTATTTGCGTGACCTGTTGACAGCGATCCATCATGGCCGGTATTCATAGCCTGCAGCATATCCAGCGCTTCTGCTCCCCGCACTTCACCGACAATAACCCGGTTGGGCCGCATCCGCAGGGAAGAGCGAATCAGATCGCGGATACTGATTTCCCCTTTGCCTTCGGTATTCGCATTCCGTGTCTCCATCGATACCAGATTGGGAACGGTACGGATCTGAAGCTCCGCTGAATCTTCAATCGTAATCACACGTTCTTCTGGTGGTATGTACTGGGATAACGCATTCAGGAAGGTAGTTTTACCGGAACCCGTTCCTCCGCTGATAAAAATATTGAATTTGCTTCGTACGAGTGTCTGCAGCAGATGGGAAGCGACCGGCGCAAGAGCTCCCATCTGCACCAGATCATCCATCGTCATCGGATTCTCGGGAAATTTACGAATCGTCATCGTCGGTCCCTTGAGTGCTACCGGTGGCAGTACTACATTGACACGGGAACCATCTTTGAGCCGGGCATCCACGATCGGGGACGATTCATTCACAACCCGATTGACGCCGGATACAATAGTCTGGATAATATCTTCCAGCCGCTCCCGCGATTCAAATACCGTTTCACTTTGGATTACCTGTCCATTGCGTTCGATAAAAATATCCTCGTGACTATTGATCATAATTTCTGTGACGCTTTTGTCATCGACCAGTGGCTGCAGAATATCCAAACCCCGGAAAGAGTCAAATACCTGCCGAACCAGCTTGCGACGTTCGCCGGCTGTCAGATTTGGATAGCGGTTGTTATCCAATACTTTTTGCTCGATTCGGCGCATCAGTTCGTTGTCATCGACCGTAAAAGTAACATCCAGAGCAGAGCGCACTTCATCCCGTAAACTAATAAATAAGTCTTCGTTCACATTCCCACCCCGCCTGCAGCATAAGCCTGATCATGAGGCATCCGGCATAACTTCAAAATGTCCCGCTGAAAAATCGGCGAGCACCATAGCAGCTCACTGCTGGCTACCTGCTTCCATGACGGTACATAGGGAAGCGTACCTTCCAGCTCCATGCCTGTTATTGGCAGTGGATTCAGTACACTTCCGCCAAACCGGTTCATCACAAAAGAAATTCTGGAAGCTATCTGCTCATACCAATCCGGATCATGCGACTGCCAGTAGGACATCCACATTCCTGTTTTATGCATGCACAGCAGATCATCCGTAAGCAGCCAGACAATGCGGTCACTCACCTGCAACGCAGCCTTTATACGCTGCTGCCAGCCGGATTCTCCATCAATAATGATATGATCATACTCCCGGCTGCCTGCAATATAAGCAATCAGGGACAATGTCTCCTGCTCGGTCATTTGCAGCAGCTCGTTAAAGTTCTCGGGCGGCTCAAATGTATCGGACTTGATCTCTTCCGCATATACCGCGTAATAGGAAGGCGGATGTACAGGCTGCTCCTTTTGCTCTGCAGCAGCCTGAAGATCATACAACAGACGGGATAGTCCGTTTTCTGACGGCTGCTTACGCTCCAGAGTCAGCAGCCTTGTACTGCTGGCTGCTTCCAGGTTCAGATAAAAAACAGATTGTCCTTTTAATCCGAGCTGTTTGGCCATATTCATGGCAGTGACCGACTTGCCGCTGCCCGGCGCTGCCGAGTAGACCGAAGTGATCATCGTATACTGCCCTTCCTTTAGCGTCACACCTGGCGCCGAACGTCCTGTCATACTGCACAGCTGCTCCAGCAAGGTATGCAGCGGCTGATACTTGGCAAGTGTTATGCCTTCGGGATGATACTCGGCTTCTTCACTCAGCCTTACCCAACGTGCAGTCTTGATATTTTCACTATGCAGCCATCTTTTTAGAAAAGTCTCTTCTGCTGCTACCAACCCACGGTGTTCTTCGCTATCCATATAAATCATAAACATATCCGCGTCGGAAAAGGCCTTAATCCGCACTTTTGCCGCATATTCACTTTCACGTACATACCTTAGCAACAGCTCAATGTACTGGCTGTCCTCCACGCATAGTACGATCTGTACTGGAGCCATTGTCTTTCCCCCTTTTCCCAGGCAACAAAAAAAGCACCGTTTAAATAACGCACTATCAGTGCGGTACTTAAACGGTGCTTCCGTTGCAAGAACTCGATTTAACGATAGAATAACATACATATCATAGGTCTGCAATACTATTTTGATAAAATTTTACCATGTATAAAGAATCACCCTTTATCTTTTGTGCGCCCAATAGCCTATATCATCTTTTATACGATCCGTTCATATATTACATTAGCGTCACATCTGTTGCTGACCGCGCAAAATCGGTTAAAGATTCAAGGAGTATACTTTATAAAAAGAAAAGGTGGAATTGTAATGGACTCTAACCGGAAACCGCAACACAAATGGGCTGCACTCCTGCTGGCAGGAATGGTCAGTCTGTCTTTGTCTGCACCTGTCTCGGCAGCAGATAAAGTTCAGCCTCTCAGTAATCCCTCATGGACCTCTCCTTCGCTGTTCACCAACAAGGTGGAGAATGCTCTGGCTGTACGTGCGACAGAGGTGCATGCAGTACCTGCCAAAAAGCTCGCTTATGTACATACCCAGCAGGATATCCCCAACACTACGGGCAAGACCGAGAACAGCTGGTATCTGGATACACTGCAAGCCCACATGGAGCTATGTGCTGCATGAATCCGATGGCCCTTATACACTGACGACACAGATGGCTTACACGAATTACGGTACAGTCTATATCTATGCCGATTATTCCGACGGTACACACAAACTGCATTCGGTGAATTCTTCCGGTAAAGCCAACTGGATCAAGACTCTTCCGGATGCCAGCGCGATCACGTTGCTAAAAGACGGTTCGCTGCTCGTAGCTTCGCGTGGTACAGTCAATAATCAAGGTATTATCCGTTCGACACTTAGCCGGTATGATGCCAACGGCAAGCTGCTGAACGAGCAAAAGGTTCAGGGTTCCGTACTTTATGCCGAAGGCAACCGGATCATTGTAGCCTCCAGCAAACTCACCAAAAACGAAAACGGCTGGCAGGCTGTACCGAATCCGCGGATCGACGTATACGGCCTGAGCCTGAAAAAGTTGTATCATTACCAGTTCCCGGCGAATGCCAATGTATATGGAGATGGCAGTGACTCCATGTTTGTACTGAAAAATGGAACCGTATTGATTCGTACCAATATCGATCAGGTAGGCAACAAACTGTTTGCTTTTGATGCCAAAGGCAATCTGCTGTGGGGTCGCAAAATTCCTGGTGGAGCCATTACCCAGTCTACCGGTACAGGTTACACCACCTATGAGAACGGCAATCTCAAGCTGTACAATGTATCTTCCAGCAAATCGGTAGCTTCTGCCAGTCTGGAAGGAGATGCTGCTGATTATACCTGGGTAAAACGGACAAGCGACGGCAATCTGATGGTCAATATGGATGATCGCACGTATATCCTTTATCCATCCAATCTGGCAGTTGTACATGTATTTGATACGAATAAGCTCGGTTCACCGATCGATTACAACGCACATGCCGTCTATTCGGTAAATGAAAATACGCTGACTCGATATCCATTGAAATAATATTACTTTTACCCGGATGTGTATAAAATCCGAATCTGGTACAGCTGAATTTTTGTTATTCGAATTATTACAGCAATAAAAACCCTGCAGGATCGTATCATGATGATCCTGCAGGGTTTTTGGTATTTTTTATTGATATATTTATCTATATCGATTCATTCCTATCGGTCCAATAGACTGACAGAATTCGAATATAGACAGATCACTCGATAAACCGTTCCCGAATCTCTGGTGTCGGCAGCATACATTGGTCGGACTTGCCAAACCAGCGATACCGATTGCGAGCGATAAGATTATAGACGCTATTACGAAGCACTTTGGGTACTACGATAAAAGCATACAGTAACGGCCACGCATAACGCAGGCGACGAGCAATACGCAACGCAGCTGTAGAGCGAGTATAGAATTGACCCTTTTCTATTAATACAAAAGTATCCATCGTATCTGTACGCAGTCCGCCTTTTTGCATCAGCTTCTGTCCTACTTCCGACTGGATAGAAGCAAAGTGGAAGATTCCTTTCGGATCACGCTTGATAATGAACTTGGTAGCGCCCTGACAGAAATGGCAGACTCCATCTACCAGTACGATTGGATGTTCTCCCTGCAATAATTCCTCGATCTGAGCATCGGTTAATTCGGTCGGTTCTCCCGGACGGGATACCGGAGCATGTGCGGTTACCATATTATTCACTCTCCTTTTCGTTGATCGTTCAGTAGTCTGTATTCTTTTATTTACCCCATATTGCCGTAAAAATAGCAAAAAAGCGCGAGAAGTTATTTCCCGCGCTCTGCATTATAAAATTATACTGTCTTCTTAGTTGGCCAAAACTTCGTCAATCAGCTGACGATCTTTGATCTGCTGATCAATTTCACCAGCAAATGCATTAAAGCAGTTGCAGATGAAGTCTTTACGGCATACCGGACATGGCTTGGTTAACAAGCGGTTAATATTGGTCATTTTCCACTCTGGAAAACGATTGTAGAACATACGACATTCTGTTCCATCGGCCAGTGTTGCTGTGAATTCGTACAAGCCTTCTTTTTCGTTAATACCGGCTTTTTTCAATGTCGTAATTGTTGGTCTATATGCCATTATCATCACCCGTTATCCTTTAAATTTCGTAGCGAATTACAAATCACCTATGACATCTTAAAGAATTTTGAGGTGTGTGTCAACTCCAATCGCCTGCGGGTTGGTCAAAATAGGAGTTGAACAGCCTTTATTTCGCCAGGATCCGGTTCTAAATATGTCATTTCAAGGTGTCTGCAGTATTAGAATGTCGGAATACTGCCATATTATCCTGTAAAGTAGGAAAGTAGCCTCTAACGCCTGCTTATGTACATTTTACCCTTCTTCTTTATTTTTAATCGTTATTTATTCAATTCTTGTTTTTTAGTAGCAACTGGACAGGCATGCTTTGTCTGCAGCAAAAAGGCAGACCCTATAGGACGGATCTGCCTTTTGTTATTCCTTATAATATGCTTGTTCCATAGGTACGGCGGTTATTTATTGCCTCATCTACAATAGATTATCCGGACAAAAGCCGATAATCCTGCAGTATAACACACCTGTTCCCTGTACAAGATTTTTTACAATTTAGACAATATTCAATTCTACGTCAATATTGCCGCGTGTTGCTTTGGAATACGGACAGAATTCATGTGCCTGTTTGGCAATATCTAGTGCTTCTTCTTTGGAAAGACCTGGAATGCTCACATCCAGACGAACCGACAATTTGAATCCATCATCCGACGGATCTTTGTCAATCATAACGTTACTGGTCACCACTGTATCGGTTACATTTACTTTCGCTTTGCGCGCTACATTGGCAAGGGCGCTCTGGTAACAGGCTCCATAACCTGCTGCAAACATTTCTTCCGGATTCGTCCCGTTGCCACCGCCGCCACCAAGCTCTTTCGGCATTACCAGACTTACATCCAGCGCCCCTGTACTTGATTCGACCTTACCTTGACGTCCACCATGAACTTTTGCAGTTGCTGTATAAAGTGCCATTATCATTCAGCTCCTTGTCTAGTTTGTTTTGAACCAACACTATATTTGTAAAGCACTATCCCAAAAATGAAACTTCATTTTGTAAAATTGTTTTTATAGCTAAAATTGACTATAATCAATTAATTTTTTAAAATTAAATTGTTATTCCAACTTGAAAGGAGCGTTATACGAATGAGTATTTATTCATATCATGCTGTCTCCATACGCGGCGAAGAAGTTCCTTTGGAACGCTACAAAGGCAAAACACTCCTGATCGTAAATACAGCCAGCAAATGCGGACTTACCCCACAATTCACCGGCCTGCAGGAACTCTATGATAAATTTAAAGATCAGAATTTTGAAATTCTTGGTTTCCCAAGTAATCAATTTGCCAATCAGGACCCCGGCAGTGATGAAGAAATCTCGGAATTTTGCCAGCTCAATTACGGCGTAAGCTTTCCCATGTTCCAGAAAATCGATGTTAACGGCGCATCTGCCCATCCTCTTTTCCAATATTTAAGCGAGCAGGCTCCCGGTATACTCGGCTCCAAAGCGATCAAATGGAATTTTACCAAATTCCTGATTGATGCCGAAGGGCATCCGATCAAACGCTATGCACCCAAAACTACACCTGACAAAATAGAAGCCGATATCCTCAAACAGCTTCAATAGTAACTTCACTATCCATTCAAATACAATTTATTAAAATTCGTTTGGCTACTATTGTCACTGCAATGGGTATGCTGAAACTTTTACCTAAATTAGAGAATACAGGCCTACCCTACAAAATAAACACATCAAACACTCAACAAACCAAACAAAAAAGAACGCTGTCAGCTTTAAGCCAACAGCGTTCTTTTTTATGCTTATGTATCCTGTATAAACGACTGAGGTAAAGTTATACTAACTTTGTCGTTCAATAGTTGAGATTTCCTGATCCATATCTTGCGTAATGCGGTCGAGAGGACTCGAACCTCCACGGGTATACACCCACTACCCCCTCAAGATAGCGTGTCTGCCATTCCACCACGACCGCACAATAATGCAGAAATCATAACAACTGTATCAGTTTATCATTATTTTATGTGATTGTAAACCCTTAAATTGGATTGAGGATTGATCGTATACTGGATTGCGTCAGAATACAATCTGGTTAACCGCTGTATGCTGTATGCTGTATGCTGTATGCTGTATGCTGTATGCTGTATGCTGTATGCTGTATGCTGTATGCTGTATAAGGATTATAGAAGAAATAAATAATTTAAAAAGGAGCGATATCGGCTATGAATTCTTTGGATCAGGCTATCTCTTTGCGGCAAAAAGGGAATATACAGGAAGCTATTCAGCTTTTACAGGAAATAAGTGTAACGGAGCCGGATAACGCTCAAGTATGGTATCAACTCGCATGGTCTCACGATTCATTGAGCCTGGAACGACAAGCAGTTCCCTATTACGAGAGAGCGCTAAATACAGGCTTGACCGGTGAAGATCGGGCTGGTGCCATATTGGGACTCGGCAGCACCTATCGCACACTGGGACAGTACGAGCAAGCCAAACAATGCTTCGAAAATGGAATACGTGAATTCCCTGATCATCGGGAACTGAAAATTTTCTATGCCATGGTACTCTACAATCTGGGTGAACATGCAGAAGCGATGAGGCAACTACTTGTCCAACTAGCCGATACTTCAGCAGATCAAGGAATCAAAAGTTATGATAAGGCTATTCGCTTTTATGCAGACCAACTGGATCAGACATGGAATGATTGATACATAGTATAGACTAAAATCGGATACCACTGCCTTCAACATTATTTAACGTTATATTTTATTACATATAAAGTTAGTAAATAAACGATAATCTTTTGATATATTGTGTAATCTCTTTATTTTTTTCTGTAAAAGTGAATTATACTGACACATTATTATAATATATGTAAAAATAATTTACATAAAATAAATAGTAGATTGGTAAAACTATTTTATGTCAATTTACATTCCTTTGATCTCATTCCTCTACTCCAAATACTTTTAATCGTTAAAATAGAAAAAACAGATGGAGGCTGATGGAAAATGAATAGTAGTCAAAAGCTGCTCGCTTATGTGCAATTGCTGGATGCCAAACTGCCTACTGCCAGTTTTACTCACGCACATCATGTAGAAGAATATGTAAAGGAAGGAAAAATCAACACGTCTGAACAGCTGGAGCATTACCTGTTGGATCATTTGCAGCCCCATTTATTTCAGTGGGAAGCTCCTGCTATCTACAGTGTCTATATGGCCAGTAGTGAACAAGATGCCTGGACGCTCGCACTGATTGATAAAATGATTATCCAGCAGATCGTCTCTGCCGAATCCAGACCTGAAGCCCGCCAGACTGGAAAGCGCTTACTAAAGTTGGCACATAATTTGTATCCCTGGATGAGCTTCACGACTCTGAAAAAAGCTATTGATGAATACGAAGCTATCCTATCACTGACGACACTGCATGCCTGGATTAATTACCATCTCGGCGTAGATCGCGATCAGGCTGTGAGCTGCTATTTGTATACACTTCTCTCCTGCTGCATCAGCCGGGCTGCTGGTCCACTGCAGATAAGTATCCAGGAAGCTGGTAGGCTCACAGATCGGCTTTCCGTGCAAATGGAGCAGCAGTGGCACCAGCAATCCAGTCAGCAGCGTTCTGGCACGCTTATAGACTCTGCCAGCAGTATACTTTAGCCTACCTCTCCTACCTTTTGGACTCTTCGCTTATACCTTCCAGTTCCCTTTCGACCAAAACGCAAATCATCTGCAAATCTAATCGCTTACTTCTCTTGCATCTATTCACAGCCACCTATATAGCGAAAAGAGTCCGGCATCGCTGCGGACTCTTTTCTTTTGGATACACACATATACTATTCACAAAATATAATATTCACTTCGTACAAATCGTTTGCTTTTCCTATTCTTCCTGCTGTCTCGATTTGCGGTATGCTGTAAACTCAATATATTCCTTAATAAATTCTTTTTCATTTTCATTCAATACATCTTCTTGGCAATTCAATTGCCCCATAAGTTCAAAAAAATAAGGGCTGTTCTGTTCCTTGATCATCTCTGCTTGACGTTCCTTGCCAATCAGAAGCCAATCCAGACTGACATCAAAATAGGCTGCGATCTCGATTAGCTTATGGGTACCCGGTGTCGATTTTCCTCTTTTCCAGTCGCCAAAGTTGCCTGTACTGATTTTGAGTTGTTCACAGAATGACTTTTTGGTAATTCCCTTGTTTTTGATCAGTAATTCGATACGTTCATAAATAGATTGAGGCTGCATATAGTTCCACTCCCGACCTTGTCATCTAACAACACTTATATAAGTAATTAATTGTTGATTAAAAACGCATTTAAGTATATACTAACTTTAGCGACATTTTTTTACTTCTTTTCCTGAAACATTATATCATAGGCTTTGCGACAGAAGCCTCTACGTACCGGTTGCACGGTAAGGTAGATTACTTTTTTAAGCAAGGGGTGATATTGTTGAACCGCAAGCAGCCCGTTACCTCTTTTGGCTGGGCAATCAAGCAGCGGCTGGCGGAATTGCAGATGGATCAACAGACGTTTTGTGAGTGTTATGGGATACCACCGTCACGTTTATCCAATTTAATTAATGGTACACGCAAAGCTGCACGCTATCGCAAACAAGTCGCCGAGCTACTGGACATTCCCGAATATCCTCACTGATCGGCGCGCAACATACATATAAGCTATACGGTGTAAAGCAGGATAACGGTTAGCAGCATCAGATGTTCTTTTATGTATTGCCCATACTCATGTTCCGTCGTTCAGTGCATCATTTCACAGCAGATTTGCTTTAGCACAATAAATACAATTATGAATTATAATATAGTATGGTTTGCTTCTGAATTCAATAACCATATTCATCCAGACTTCATTTCATCTATAATTTATTACAAATAAAGAGTCCCTGTTATCTTATCATAACAGGGACTCTTTATTATATTACATATGCGGTCGAGAGGACTCGAACCTCCACGGGTATACACCCACTACCCCCTCAAGATAGCGTGTCTGCCATTCCACCACGACCGCGCAGACAAAATATAAATGGTGAGCCATGAAGGACTCGAACCTTCGACACCCTGATTAAAAGTCAGGTGCTCTACCAACTGAGCTAATGGCTCTTACTATAAAAGAGGATGACCCGTAGGGGATTCGAACCCCTGTTACCTCCGTGAAAGGGAGGTGTCTTAACCCCTTGACCAACGGGCCGTAATTTCTTAACAACAAAAATGATTATACCAATTCTGAAGTTAGATTGCAAGCATTTTTCTAAAATAAATTAAAATTGCATATTTCATTCTCTTTATAAGTATTTTACTTGTAAATGAAATCACTAATACTTATAATCACTTATATAAACTTATATTAAAGCAGAATACTTAGATCACACGATAGTTTGTTTTATTCTTCTCCTCTTTTATCTATTTCCAAGTAAGGAGACTTTACAGATGTATCAAGAAGAACGTATGCTTCATATTCTTAAATACCTGGAAACTCATCAGCGCATCAATATTGAAGAAATCTGCAGTCTTTTTAACGTATCACGTGATACGGCTCGAAGAGACCTAGTTCGGCTGGAAGAGCAAAATTCCATTATACGAACACGCGGTGGCGCTCTGCTGTCTACCGCCAAACTGACTATTCCCAGCTACAAGGACCGTCTCAATACTGTTTCCTCCGAAAAGAAAAAGATTGGTCAGCTCGCTGCCACTCTGATTCGCGATGGCGAACGAATTATCCTGGATTCCTCCACCACTGTACAAGCCTGTGCCGAATTTGTTGAAGCTACTCGCTGCACAGTGATTACCAATTCGATCAATCAGGCAGATATTTTGTCGGATAAGGAAGATATGACGATTCATCTGCTTGGTGGGCAGCTGCAGTCACAGCACCGCTATGTATATGGATCGGCAGCAATCGAGACCCTTTCCCACTACTTTGCAGAACGTGCTTTTATCGGGATCGGCAGTATTTCTGCCAAGGGATTAACCTCTCTGACTGTAGAAGAAGGAAGAATCAAGCACAAAATGATGCAGCAGGCCGAAATGGTGGTCATTCTGGCCGATCATTCCAAATTTGGACGGGAATTATTTTATAAATTTGCTGACTTGTCGGAAATTGATTTGATTATTACAGACCAGGCACCCAATGCCGAGATGACCGAATTGCTGCAGCAGCATGAAGTTGAATTGTGGATTGCCGGTCAACCCCAACCGAAGGAGCTGAGTATATGAGTATCAAGTTAATTGCAATTGATCTGGACGGCACACTGTTAAGCGGACATAGTTATGTAAATGAGGTTAATGCTGCGGCGATTCGCGCTGCCCAGCAGGAAGGTATTATTGTGAGCATTGCTACCGGACGTGCTCATCACAATGTACGTGAGATTCTTCAGCCTACTGGCCTGATCACTCCAGTCATCTCTTCCAATGGCTCTGTTATCCATGATGAGCAGTCCCGGCACCTCTACTCGCTTCCTCTGGAGCGTCAGCAGGCAATGGAAGTACTGGAATGGCTGGAGAATGGCGAGTACTACTATCAGGCACATACCAGCAAAGGAATCTACACTATCAGCAATGGACATCAGCGTCTCGCGGTAGAAGTGGATCGTCTGCTCAGTACCAATCCCGATCCGACGCTGATCAAAATGCTGGAAGCTATGCAGTCGCACGGTGCCAAAGTACAAATGGTACGTGTATCCTCCTATCACGATATTCCCGAAGCAGCCGATTTTTATAATATACTGGCTCTTTCCCTTGATCCGGACAAGCTGGAAGCAGGCCGACTCCATTTTGCCGAACGTGATGATATGACTATGGTGGTGTCTGGCAGTCATAATTTTGAGCTGGAACACAAAGAAGCTTCCAAAGGCAATGCACTCAAGTATCTGGCAGCGCATTACGGTATTCCTATGGAAGAGACCATGGCTATTGGCGATAACTTTAACGATGTCTCTATGATCACGATGGCTGGCAAAGGTGTAGCTATGGGCAATGCTGAACCCGAAGTTCAAGCGATAGCCGATGAGGTTACCCGTACGAATGAGGAAGATGGCGTAGCTCATGCTATTTATCGTGCTCTGGGGATGAATGTCCCTCTGTAAATGCTCATTTTTGGGGTAGAGCTATGCCTTTGATAGAGCTAAGTATGGGTACTTGAATATGGATTGATAAAAAGACTCTTTCCGCAGCAGAAAGAGTCTTTTGTGTTGCACTTTTATTTGAAAATCTGTATATACAGCCAAAAGGAACAATCGCAAGATTCCACCGTGGTGTTTCAAACTTTACGACCGATTGCATCCTGCTGCTGCTGAGTGCATCCTGTTATTGATGATTGCATTTTGCCGTTGGATAGGTGATCACTCTACAACCTCTCCCGCTGAATAGGTATAAAAAAAAGAGCCAGCATATGCTGACTCTTTTAATAGCTATTATGTATACCACACTAGAAATCATATGGCGGAGAGAGAGGGATTCGAACCCTCGCACCGCTTACGCAGTCTAACCCCTTAGCAGAGGGTCCCCTTATAGCCACTTGGGTATCTCTCCAAGAAATGGCTCCCCGAACAGGACTCGAACCTGTGACAACTCGATTAACAGTCGAGTGCTCTACCAACTGAGCTATCAGGGAACAATATTGAATACAAAAATTAATTTACCATGATTCTCGAGGTAAGTCAAGCACTTCCAAATTCAATTTTCCTCCGCATTTGCCACAGCGGTAACGATCGGGGTTCATGCGTCTTTTGCGCAAATATTGAGTGGCACATTCCCGGCACACCAACCGATAACGGTATAATTCCTTCCGTTTAATACCCATCATTTCAGGTGGAATCTGGCAATAACGTCCTCCGCCTACACGACGCAGCCAATACTTGAATTCCGGATCACGATGCTGGTATCCGAGTCCCTGTATGTGCAGATGGTAATGACACAGCTCATGTTTGATAATTTTCTCTACTTCGTCCCTGCCGAAAGCCTGGAGCTGGTGCGGATTGATCTCGATATGATGACTTTTCAAAAAGTAGCGTCCTCCGGTTGTTCGCAATCGGGCATTAAACACAGCCTGATGCAAAAAAGGACGTTCAAAATGCTGCAGTGACAACTGTTCCACCCAGACCTGTAGTTCGTCGTTCGTCATGAATCCCGATATACTCCTTTATATTGTGGTTCCTGCTGATGGTTGATATGCTTCCGGATCGCAGCAGGTGAATAATGCTGCAGTCTTCTCTTGAATTTTAACTTTGTTATGCGATACACTTCAAGTACTTGTTCTGATTTTTACAATTTTACATACCGTATGCCGAAAAGATCTGTATCCAGGCTGCGGACACTTTATTTTAAGGGAGAATATGGAATGACAACCACCGATATGCGCTATGTGATTTTGCAGCACCAGGATCAGCTGCAATATGTGGAGATGCCTGCCGAGTATGCTTATCAGCTCAGCGCACTGAATTTACGACTGCATAAAGAAATTAGCAAACTTACAGCTGATCATGTCCCTTCCCTGCCACGTGCAGTAGCCGAATGCGATCATCTGGAACTACTCAATCCGGAAGCCAGCTTGCTGAATGGTCTGAAGTATATTAATGACCTGGAACAATCTTTTGCAGCCCTGCAGGAAGACCAGTATCCGCTAATTTCCCTGCTAACCGAGATCCGTGCTTTGCAGGCACAACTGGAGCAGTGGTACGAAGAATATGAGGAAGCTCAGCTGTAAACAAGCTTGTCTGCTGCTTGACTGCTCATAGGTGTTACGAACGAATATAATCTACAATGCTATTAAAAAAGGCAGTATGCGCGTTGTTGCATACTGCCTCTTTGTCAGGGATGCCTCTTGAATCCGTATGCAATCTGCATAGCAGTATTGATAAGAGTATGGCTACTCTTACAACTACGCTTATAATGACTGCATATTTACGAGGCATCTTTATCTTTACAGATCTATAGTCATCTGTCTGCTTGATGTTTACTGGGCATTTGCCTGATTGGCAGATGATGGACGCATGGTCAAACCTACTCTGCCCTTTTTGACATCCACATTCATTACCCAGACCGTTACATTGTCACCAACCGATACGACATCCATCGGATGTTTGACAAACTGCTCACTCAGCTGGGAAATATGCACGAGCCCGTCATTCTTGATGCCGATATCTACAAAAGCACCAAAGTCGATAACGTTACGAACCGTTCCCTGCAGCTCCATACCAGGTGTCAGATCTTCGATCTTGAGTACATCGGTACGGAAAATCGGCAGTGGCAGTTCATCACGCGGATCACGTCCCGGACGCTGCAGACTATCCAGAATATCGCGCAGTGTCGGTACACCGAGCTCCAGCGATTCTGCTGCTGCTTCGATATCTACATTAGCCAGTGCAGCTACTGCTTCAGGACTGCCGAGCTGCTCAGGCTTGATATTCAGGGATTTGAGCAGTTTCTTTGTTGCATCATACGATTCCGGATGAATACCGGTGTAATCCAGAGGATTTTCTCCACCTTTGATTCGCAGGAAGCCTACGCACTGCTGCAATGTTTTGGCACCCAGACGAGGTACTTTTTGCAGCTGCTTGCGGCTCATAAAGCGGCCGTTTTCTTCACGATATTTGACGATATTTTTGGCAATCGTCGCGTTAACGCCGGCTACATAGGACAGCAGGGATGGAGATGCCGTATTCACATCTACACCAACATGGTTAACGGCCGATTCTACAACGCCTTTAAGGCTGGTTTCCAGATGTTTCTGGGATACATCATGCTGATACTGACCAACACCGATCGCTTTTGGATCGATTTTGACAAGTTCAGCCAGCGGGTCCTGCACACGACGGGCGATAGAAGCCGCGCTGCGCTGTGCAACGTCCAGATCCGGGAATTCTTCCTGAGCCAGCTTGGAAGCGGAGTATACACTTGCTCCGGCTTCGCTGACAATCAGATAAGCCAGCTTGCGTTCTTCCATCTCCTGAATCAGTTCGGCAATAAACTGCTCGGTCTCCCGGGAAGCTGTACCATTACCGATTACAATCAGTTCAATCTGATGCTCATCGATCATACGGCGGATGGTCTCGGCCGCTTCACGCTTTTTGTTGACTGGTGGCGTCGGATAGGTAACCGCTACTTCCAGCAGCTTGCCTGTCTCGTCTACTGCGGCCAGTTTGCAGCCTGTACGATAAGCCGGATCAACACCCAGCACACGAGTTTCCTTGATCGGTGCCTGCAGCAGCAGATTGCGCAGATTACCGGCAAAGATAGAGATCGCCTGGTTGTCGCCCTTTTCTGTCAGTTCTGTGCGTACTTCACGTTCAATAGAAGGAGCAATCAGACGCTTGTAGGCATCTTCAATAACCGTTCCCAGAATAGACTGCACTGCAGAAGGTCCCTTGATAATCTGTTTGTCCATATAACGGTAGACCGGCTCCGGTGCTACTTCAAGCTGCACTTTGAGGATATTTTCCCGTTCGCCCCGGTTAATCGCCAGAATGCGATGCGGTGGCATTTTTTTGGCCAGTTCGCGATAGCTGTAGTACATTTCGTATACAGATTCTTCATCCGCTTTTTTGGCTTCGGTTACGAGCATACCGTGATCCAGCGTATAGCGTCTGATCCATGTGCGGATCGAAGCATCATCCGAGATACTCTCTGCCAGGATATCCATAGCTCCCTGTAGTGCATGAGAAGCGTCTTCTACGCCTTTCTCCGCGTCAATATAGCGAGCCGCCTCTACCAGTGCCTCTGGCTTCTTGGGCTGGCTCATGATCCACTCTGCCAGCGGCTCAAGGCCTTTTTCCTTGGCTACACTTGCGCGCGTTTTACGTTTTTGACGATACGGACGATACAAATCTTCTACTTCCTGCAGTTTGGATGCATTCTGGATAGATGCAGCCAGTTCACTCGTCAGCTTGTCCTGCTCGCTGATGATGCGCAGCACTTCATCTTTGCGATCCTGCAGATTGCGCAGGTACTGGTGACGTTCTTCAATATCACGCAGCTGATTCTCATCCAGTTCTCCGGTCATTTCTTTGCGGTAACGTGCAATAAAAGGAATTGTATTTCCTTCTGCCAATAGATCAATAGTTGTACGAATTTGTTTGAGCGAGATTTGCAGTTCTCCTGCAATTTGTTTCACGATCCGTTCGCGGATCTGCTGCTCGCTGGCTTTCGCCTGTTCTTCGGTAATCGGTTTTTGTTCAGCCAATCTTATCCCTCTTTCCGCTCTTCCCGCAGGAAGAACCCTGTCATCGTACATATATTATCTCAGACAATAAGTCTGATTTCCACCCGGTATCACGAAATGAATGGGCCTGAACATGCAAAAAACCCGGTGCATTCACCGGGTCCGCTTGCTCACCACAGGCCTAGAAATCTACCAGGCCCAGGCTAATCTGGAGCGAGTCATGCACACGACGCATGGTCTCCTCATCCAGATGTGTGATTTTGTCAGTTAAACGCTGCTTGTCAATGGTACGAATCTGCTCTAATAAAATGACGGAATCCCTGTCAAACCCGTGGGATTTGGCGTCAATTTCCACGTGCGTCGGCAATTTGGCCTTCTGGATCTGTGCCGTAATTGCCGCCACAATGACCGTCGGACTGAAGCGATTACCAATGTCGTTCTGGATTACCAAAACCGGTCTTACGCCACCCTGTTCGGAACCGACGACGGGCGATAAATCTGCAAAAAATACATCGCCGCGCTTTACGATCAATGTCTACACCCCGCTAACTAAGCGGTCCAGAGTGATATCCGCCTCTTCCTCCGCATAAAAAGCTTCACAAGCGATTCTCAGATTGATCTTGGCCATTTCCATGTATCCACGTTGCATTGCTTCGCGGACATGCCGCTTCTTGCGCTCGGTAAGATACCCTTTCATGGCTTTTCTGATTAACTCGTTGCGGTCGGAATTCTCCAACGCTGCGATCCCATCCATCTCCTGCAAAAGCTGATCCGGTAAATGGACCATAATCCCTTGCACATTTTGCATGTTGTCCAACTGTCCAGCACCCCCAAAACCTTTTCCAGCCATACCCCTTAGCTGATTTAACGGCATTTTTACATACGCGAATCCAAGTTTCTGGTCTGCGCCACACGCACATTGCGTGAGGCAACTTTGCTGCCATCATTATAAACCACAATATGGGCGCGCGTACAGACTTTTCATCACAATATGTAAGATTCGCCTCAAAATTCCGGTTTCCTTCTGCTTGAATAGTAATTTTTTACGTATTAAGCAAAGGATTCCAGCGGCTCAGGATATTACCATTTCGGTAATAGACACGCGGTACTCTGGATGCAAGCATGCAAATGATTTCGTAATTGATGGTTCCCAGCGCCGAAGCAAGATCATCAGCAGTAATGGTTTGTTCCTGCTGGCGACCGATTAGGACAACCTCTTCGCCGATTTGGATTTCTTCTGCGCTCTCCGCAAAAGATTTGAGTGATACCATGCACTGATCCATACAGATTGTTCCAATCACGGGGACACGATGACCGCGAATCAGCACCTGCGCTTTTCCGCTTAACATACGCGAATATCCATCTGCATAACCTACCGGCAGCGTAGCTATTTTCTCCTCATTACCCGTAAAGTAACGAGTACCATAGCTGACTCCCGATCCGGCAGGCAGTGTTTTCAGATAGGATACAGCTGTTTTGACGGTCATAACCGGTGTCAGGTCTATCACCTGCTTGTTCACTTCAGTCGAAGGATACAGCCCATACAGTGCAATACCAACCCGAATCATCTGTGGCGACAACTCGGGAGTATCAATAGCAGCGGCACTGTTCCCCGTATGTATAATAGGGATAGTATAACCCAGTCTCCGCAATTCCCGGTCCACCTGTTGGAATCTCTCGTACTGCATCAGTGTATAACTTTTGTCATGCTCATCCGCCTTGGCAAAATGGGTGAACATACCTTCTATTTCCAGAACCGGCACCTGAAAAGCTTTGACAATAAAGTCAGGAGCATTTTCCGGAAAAAGTCCGAGTCTTCCCATTCCGCTATCAATTTTGATATGAGCTTTGAGTTTGCGTCCGGAAGCATCGATTGGCAATTGGCTAATAGCCTCAAGCACTTCTTCCGTAAATACATTTAATGTAACGTCGTATTCATAAGCGACTTCTACCGCTTCGGGACCGGTATAACCCAGTACAAGAATAGGCAGACGCACACCATGCTGACGCAGCTCAATTGCTTCATCCAAAAACGCAACACTCAGATAATCCGCGCCAAGTCTTTCCAGTTCCCGGGATACCTCGACTGCTCCATGTCCATAAGCATTCGCTTTTACACATAATAGCAGCTTTGTAGCATCCGGCAAATTATGACGGAAAGCCTCATAATTGGCACGCAGCGCATCTAGGTTAATTTCAGCTCTTGTTGGTCGATATTGCTGTTGCAATTACAGTCACCTTCTATCCGTTTTTGCCCATACGGGCAATACACCTATGTTAATGCGGAAGCCGGATAACTGTCAATTGTACCTGAGTGAAAAAAGGACAGATGATTTCTTGCTTTTACATCATTTATCCAAGTAAAGAAGGTGCCTTCAACAAACGGAAAATAAAGTGATCGAAAATGATTCGAAATTTCCGTTTCCCGAGGCCAATCATACATCCTGCCCGGCAGTTTGTCCCCTGCAGGATCTGCTGGATACGTGTATACAAAAATGAACCTGAGTGCGCTTGGTTGCTGCATTCATCGGTTCATCCATGTTTTATTACTTACCCGCTTCTTTAAAAATAGAAGCGCGATTTTTGCAGAATTGAAATTTTATGAACATGCTTCATCGGTATACAGAAAAAAACTGCAAGCCGCTGCTGTGCTTGCTGTCCCTTCCGAATTCTTTTTTCCTATATATCGGTCTGAATGCTGCAGATTCTGATACATAAAGAAATAATAGGAGCCCACAGAAAGTGAAAGCAAAAACCGGAAAGATCGGGGAAAGATCTTTCCGGTAGTATGGATAAAAGGAATTTCGATCAGGATACCGCCTGGCAGTTCTTGCCGCCTTTGTTTTTTTCCCGTTCCTTCATCTGGCAGGAAGAGCATACTCCCTGAAAGTCCAGCCGATGATCGGTTACGGTAAATCCAAATTCGCGCTCTACCCGCTTTTCCAGCGAAACAAGCCAGTCTTCCATAATTTCTTCCACATTCCCACATTGTGTACAAATAAGATGATGATGCAAATGGGGACTGTTCGCTGCCCGCAAATCAAACCGTGCTGCTCCGTCTCCAAAATTAACCTTCTGTACAATTTGTAGTTCATTTAACAGATCCAGCACCCGGTACACCGTCGCCATACCGATCTCCGGGAATCTTTCTTTTACCAGCAAAAAGACTTCCTCTGCACTTAGATGATCTTTTTCGTGTTCAAGCAGTACCCGGATTGTTGTCTCGCGCTGTGGGGTCAGCTTATAGCCCTTGGACTTCAGACGCTCTTTGATTCTGTCCACCTGTTCCGTCAGCATCATAATGTCATTCACACCTTCCGGTTTATTTTGCAATTTACATTTCCATATTCGGCCAATTATTCAGTCATTTGTGGAGTGTTGTTATTCCAGTACTATACGTTCAGTACAATAACGTTCAGAAATAGGTGTCTGCGAAAATCGACTTTCGGTACTTTTCCCGCTACTGCATGTATTCTTGTTTTTAAGCATAATACGAAGCTGATGCTTCTTCTATATCTTCACGCACACTGCTCACTCTATTTTCACGATAGATTTATTATATCACATCATATTTATACTTAGAATAATTATAATTCTATAATACCTAAAATAATGATAGCTTGTAAATAGAAGCAGCGAAAAAGCCTTTCAATGCTAACTGTCTGTCTTTAGCATCCTTCTTATGTCATTATATATATTATGGTTAGCAGCGAAGACAGAATTTGTCGTCTGGATTTAATCTTATATTCTCTTTAATCAAAATCAGCAGACAACATACCTTTTTATCCACTTGAATTTAGATTGGAACGAGCTTACTTAATTTCAAAAAATGTATGATTTTCATTTCCATATTTTAATAATCGTCATGCTAGGAGATAGCGATATAAAACAAAATCAGAGATCTTTTTGTTTATTGCAATACTTGTCTGTTCTCAGACCCAATAAAGTAAGCTGGCGCAGCGCCTTGTACATACAACTATTCTTCCAGCTTTATAAATGTAAATACTATTGTAGCTGATTCAAGTTCTATATTCTTTTGAAGCGTTATATATAGGAAAAGTAATGAATGCGGTTACATATTCTTCAGAAAAACCCTTACGGGCTTTTATTTCTATAATGTACATATAATAATAAGGAATTAATTTTCTATTTTATTAACGTTAACAAAAACATTAATTATTAATATTAATATTGACCGATTAAGAAATGTATGTTACATTCGGTTTGTAAATTTATGCAATAAAAGCCCAAAAAAAGCGCTATTACATCGAAGTCATAAACATGCATGTTAGGAAAGGATGAAGCACGTTGTCACACTCTAATCTAAAAGCCAAAATGATCGTTGATAAGGCCTTCCGGATCGCAGAAGTGGATAAAAGAATTTATGGTTCTTTTATAGAACATCTGGGCAGAGCAGTATATGGCGGTATTTATGATCCTTCTCATCCGTCTGCTGATGAAAACGGTTTCCGTAATGATGTCAAAGAACTGATTCAGGAGCTGCAAGTTCCTATCATCCGTTATCGGGGGGGAATTTTGTATCCGGTTACAATTGGGAAGATGGCGTAGGACCTGTAGACTCCCGTCCCAAACGTCTGGAACTGGCATGGCGTACTGTCGAGCCCAATGAAGTCGGTACCAATGAATTTATGAAATGGGCCAAGCAAGCCGGCTCCGAAGTGATGATGGCTGTAAATCTGGGAACACGTGGTATTGATGCTGCCCGCAACCTGATCGAATATTGCAATCATCCCGGCGGTTCCTACTATAGTGATCTGCGCAAACAGCATGGTTATGCAGATCCATACGGTATCAAAACCTGGTGTCTGGGCAATGAAATGGATGGTCCATGGCAGATCGGTCACAAATCAGCCGAAGAGTACGGCAAGCTGGCACTGGAGACAGCCAAAGCAATGCGTCAGGTTGATCCTTCGATCGAACTCGTAGCCTGTGGCAGTTCCAATACAGCAATGCCGACTTTCCCGCAGTGGGAAGCTACAACGCTTGATCATACTTATGAAGCGGTAGATTATATCTCCCTTCACCAATACTATGGCAATCAGGATAATAACCCGGCCAACTACCTGGCGAGATCCATGGACATGGATCATTTTATCCATACGATTATCTCGACCTGTGATTTTGTCAAAGCCAAAAAACGCAGCAAAAAAACAATGAACCTGAGCTTCGATGAATGGAATGTATGGTATCACTCCAACGAAGCGGACAGCAAAATGGACCCTTGGAGTATCGCTCCTCCACAGCTGGAAGACGTATACAACTTTGAGGATGCCCTGCTGGTCGGCAGTATGCTGCTGACATTCCTGCGCCGTGCCGACCGTGTAAAAATGGCTTGTCTCGCACAGCTGGTCAATGTTATCGCTCCGATCATGACCGAAGATGGCGGACGTGTATGGAAACAGACGATTTTCTATCCTTATATGCATGCTTCCGTCTACGGACGCGGTGTATCCCTGAAGCCTGTTGTTGACTCGCCGGTATATGATGCTACCGATTATACAGACGTTCCTTATCTGGACAGTGCCGTTGTCTATGATGAAGAAAATGAACATCTGACCATCTTTGCACTGAATCGTCATCTGACGGATTCGCTGGATCTGAACTGTGATGTACGCTCTTTTGAAGGATATCGCATTGTGGAACATATCGTTCTGGAAAACGACAATCTCAAAGCGGTGAACACTGCAGATCAAGAACAGGTCACTCCACATAACCAAGGTCAATCCCAGCTGGATGATGGCATCCTGACTGCACGTCTGGCGAAAACATCATGGAATGTGATCCGACTCCGCAAAGCCTGAGCTGCTCATCCTTTCCTTTTATGAATACGTTATCATCTGCACCAAAGTGGATGATAACGAGCTTCACCCATGTACAGGTTCGAATTTTATGAGGAGGTCATTCCATGTTTGGTAAAAAAAGCTGGTTAATCGTATTAGCTTCTGTAATGATGTTATCTCTTGTACTCGCAGGCTGCGGTGGTAAAGGAGCCTCGGACCCGAATCAACTGACATTTATGTTCCGCGGCGGTCCGGATGAATTGAAAGCCTATACAGCGGTAGTAAAGCAGTTTGAACAAGACAATCCAGGGATCAAGGTAAAAGCAATCCAGACCAACCCGGATCAATATGCTGCCAAATTACAGGCTGCAATTACGGGTAACAGCGTACCGGATGTATTTTTCTACAACCCGGCTGATCTGAAAGCCTACACCAACAACAACATCCTGCTCGATATTACCAAATACATTGAGAACAAACCGGATGTGGATCTGAAAAATATGTGGCCACAAGGTGTGGATATGTATCGCTATGACGGCACCGAAGTAGGCAAAGGCGCGTTGTATGGTCTGCCAAAAGATCTGGGTCCTTTCGCTCTCGGATACAACAAAACCATGTTCGAAAAAGCAGGCATCCCACTGCCGGACAAAGACAAACCTTACACATGGGATGAATTTATCAAAGTTAACCAACAGCTCACCAAAGATACAGACGGTGACGGCAAACTTGACCAATTCGGTACCGGTCTGAACGCAGAGTGGACATTGCAGCCATTCGTATGGAGTAATGGTGCTGATTGGCTGGATAAGACACATACCAAAGTAACTATCGACGATCCTAAATTTATTGAAGCATTGCAATTCTTTGTAGATATGCAGAACAAATACAAAATCACTCCAGCTATTGAACAGGCACAAACCCTGGATACCTACCAACGCTGGATGAGAGGCGAACTGGCCTTCTTCCCTGTCGCTCCATGGGATCTGAGTACATTCAAACGCGAACTGAAATTTGATTATGACGTGATTCCATTCCCGGCTGGTTCCACAGGCAAAGCTTCCTCATGGGTAGGCAGTCTGGGTATCGGTGTATCCAACAAAACGGCTAATCCGGAACTGGCAGCCAAACTGGTAACGTATCTCTCCGCTTCACCAAGTGGACAAAAATCCCTGGTGGATGCAGGCGTACAGATTCCTAACTTGCAGGATATGGCTAAAAAATGGGCAGCTGACACGTCCAACCCTCCTGCCAACAAAGAAGAATATCTGCAAATCGTTAACGACTACGGCAGACCGCTGCCAGGTCAATACACTTATAATGCAGAATGGTATGCACTGTTCTTCACCGATCTGCAGCCAGTACTTGATGGCAAAATTGCCGTCGCTGACTTTGTAAAACAGGAACAGCCAAAAATGCAGGCTATGCTGGATCAGGCTGTAGCTGCCGAGAACAAAGCCAAAGAAAACAAACAAAGCAAATAATATTCTCCACTCTACTGCATGATCAAATCAGCAAGAACGTTATGTAATAACAGCGAAAATGATGTTAGTGTTCTCAGGCTCTTTCCGGGAGGCTAACATCATTTTCATTACTGTACTGTAGCAGTGCTGCAATGCCTATTTAGAAACATAGGGGTGAACTTATGAAAGCGACTTCTGATATTTACCAGGAAGGAAATGCGAGCATGGTTAAAAAGAGATCCAATCTGTATCGTAAAGAGAAAATTTATGGTTTCCTGTTCATTTTGCCGCCAGTCATTGGCTTTTTGCTGTTTACACTTTATCCGGCTCTTTATTCCGTATATGGCTCTTTCACCGATTGGAACGGACTCGGTCAGATGAACTTTATCGGTCTGGACAACTATAAAACATTGTTCACGGACAACTTTTTCTACACATCCATGTATAATACATTTTTCCTGATGATCGGTATTCCGATTGGACTTTTGCTGTCCCTGCTGCTCGCACTTGGACTGAACCGCAAAATTCCGGGCACGACCGCTTTCCGTGTTATCTATTATGTTCCGGTTATCTCTTCACTCGCTGCGATCTCTATCCTGTGGCAATGGGCATATAACGGTGATTACGGTCTCGTTAACCAGTTCCTCGGACTATTCGGTATCAAAGGTCCCAACTGGCTGGCCAACACCGCTACTGTTAAACCAGCAATTATCCTGATGACGATCTGGAAAGGTCTTGGCTTCTCCATGCTGCTATATCTGGCTGCTCTGCAAAGTGTATCCCGCACATACTATGAAGCAGCTGAACTCGATGGTGCAAGTGGTTTCAGCATGTTCCGTCATATTACCTGGCCGATGGTTAAGCCGGTAACCTTCTTCCTCGTCGTGACCAATATCATTGGTGGTTCCCAGATCTTTACGGAAATTAACATTATGACGCCTACAGGCGGACCGGAGTACTCTTCCGCTACAGTCGTATTCTACATCTGGCAAAAAGCATTTGAGAATCTGCAAATGGGTTATGCCTCCGCGATGGCCGTTATTCTGGGATTGTTCATTTTCATTGTTACTCTGATTCAGTTCAAGATGAATGAGCGTTCCTCATTCGATATGGATTGATCACGATAGAGAAGGAGTGAGTTAAGAGATGGTATACAGCAAGCAGCAAAAAATGACTAATGCGATTATTTTCATTATTTTATGTATAGGTGCGGTATTTATGATTCTGCCGCTGCTCTGGATGATCTCTACATCGTTCAAAAACCGTGAAGCAGTATTCGCTCTGCCACCGGAATGGATTCCAAAAGACTTCCAATTTGCCAAATACGCAGAAATCTGGACCGCTGGGCCGCTGATGAGTGGTATTATCAACAGTCTGATTGTAGCGATTACGGTAACTGTAATCGGTACGCTGACATCCAGTCTGGCCGCTTTTGCATTTGCCAAAATGCGTTTCCCTATGAAAAACCAGATCTTCCTGCTGCTGCTGTCATCGATGATGATTCCATATCCAGCAGTTATGATTTCCCAATTTATTATGTTCTCGGGATGGGAATGGGTAGATACCCTGCTGCCGCTGATCGTTCCGGGTCTGTTCGGTAACGTAGTAATGATCTTCTTCCTGCGCCAATATCTGTACAGTATTCCGAATGCAATTATTGAAGCCGCCAAAATCGACGGTACTTCCTACTTTGGCATCTATGCGCGTATCATCGTGCCGCTGATCAAACCGGCGATTGCTGCGCAGCTGATTCTGTGGTTTATGGGAATCTGGAATGACTATCTGCCTCCAATCCTGTATCTGAACTCTCCGGAAATTCAGACCTTGCAGCTCGTTATTGCAAACTTCAATGCCAGCTATGCGATTCAAAGTGATTATCCGCTGATTATGGCTGCATCGGTTATCTCCCTGCTGCCAATCCTGATCATCTTCCTGATCTTCCAGCGTCAAATTATTGAATCCGTAGCGATCTCCGGGGTGAAAGGATGAGTATCCTGTTCCCTGCCTCCCCTCCGGTCGACAAGCTGTATGATACAACCATTCTGGATGACGAATCCAAATGGACTATAAACAACGCCCATGATCCGGGGATTCTCAAAACGGATCATGGTTACTACATCTATTCTACCGACGTCCGTATGGGCGGCGAGCTGACTCCAGGCGTTATGGTACGCCGTTCCCAGGATCTGATTCACTGGGAATGGGTCGGTTACGCCCTTCCGGGCATTCCGGAAATTGCTGCCGAGTGGTCACAGGCGATTAATCTCTGGGCACCGGATGTAGTCAAAGTCGGCGACAAATACCGAATGTATTACTCGGCTTCGACTTTTGGCAGCACACGTTCAATGATCGGACTGATGGAAAGTGATTCTCCGGAAGGTCCTTGGACAGACTGCGGCTGCGTCGTTCGTACACAGGAAGGCGACGGTCCCAATGCGATCGATCCTCATGTTGTGAACGATACAGAAGGCCAGCAGTGGATGGTGTACGGTTCCTTTTTTGGCGGTATTCATATTTTGCCACTGGATCAGGAGACAGGTAAACCTACTATAGAAGGATTTGGTACGCTGCTGGCGATTCGCGATAAAGCGACGGTCGATGGTGCTATAGAAGGGCCCTATATTGTGTATCATCCCGAATTCAAAAAGTATTATTTATTTGTATCCTATGATTCGCTGTTCAGTGACTATAATGTGCGTGTGGCTCGTGCCGACCATATTACCGGTCCTTATACGGATATTCACGGTCATGTGCTCACCGATCTGGACTATCGTCCACAGCATGAAATCGGCAACAAAATTGTGGGTGGTTACCGCTTTGAGGAAGGTGAAGGCTGGATCGCTCCGGGACATAATTCCGTTCTGAATGACGAGGGTACGTTTTACATCGTTCATCATGCACGTGGTGAGCAGGACAAACACTGGTCTTACCTCCATATCCGCAAAATTCTCTGGACGGCAGACGGATGGCCGGTTGTTTCACCGGAGCGTTATGCCGGGGAGCAGGAACAGGATCTGGAAGCTGACCAATTGACAGGACAATGGGAAACGATCCTGCTGAATCCGGGAGAAAACGGCCAGATTTCTTCGGAACCACTACAGCTTCACACCGATGGCAGTCTGAATCATAATGGTCAGACTGGACACTGGAAGCTGCAGGATGCCCGTACGCTGATGTTGGAGTGGACGAGTACTTCCGGTGCAATTCAGCACAGCGAGGTCAAGCTGCTGCCTTCCTGGGATTGGGAAAGACATTGTTCTACAATTGTCTTTACTGGTATGACCGGACAAGGCTGGTCCATCTGGGGCAAACAAATTGCATCGAAAACTATATAATGGTAGCATGAACATAAAAAAGGGAAGAAACGAATGTTTCTCCCCTTTTTTTATGGCCTGTTATCTAAAGCGTTTACAATCAGACCTGCTTCTCCAATTCGTTTGACGGTGAACCGGAATGCACTAATTTGTCATAATACAGACGGAATACAATATCCTGGTTGTAGTTACCGAATCCGCGTCCAAACAGGGTCAGGCCTCCTACATGCTCGGAAGAAGGCTCTACCGCGATGCGCAGTGTCCACTGCCGATCACGCACATTCACATGATCCAGGTTGATGTCTGATATTTTGATACCATCCATATACGTACCGTCTCTGGATACCTGGAGATGCTTCAGCAGTCCATACTGATTGACGATATCCGGCCACCATTGCGGGTTGTACTTACCGCGCTTGTCACCAAAGTCCCCCGGACTGGTCCATGTACCCAGGTTAACATCATTCAGATAGAAGGTGATATCCGAAGGAAATCGATTATCCGTAAGCGGCGCTTCGGAAGCAATTTCCAATGAAACGAGCAGCTCCAACGGGTTTTCCGTAGATAACAGAAAATTAGGAATTTTATACTCGATAAAGCCTTCGCTAAACCAAAGTATTTTGGCCTGAAAGCGTTCGGCATCAAAGAAGTATCGTGTATCATCTACCTGACCGATAAATTTCTCCGGTGAGGCCAATCCACAGGTCGGCTCTACCTGAAGATCGGTATAATGTCCGATCGAGATTTCACTCTCATGATACTGGCGAAGATGCTCGATTTTGTTCGGGAAAATGATATTCGCTTCTTCAACCTGAAGAGAGCACACTTTCTGTACGCCGCCCTTGCCGGGCTGCATATTTGTAGAGATAATAGCTGCTTTTTCGAGTTTCTTGACGTGCATGGAGACGATGGCGCTGGTCAAACCAACAGCCTCCGCCAGCTCGCGAATATTCATCGGTCGTTCAGCGAGCAATTGAATGATTTTGTGCCGTACACTGCTGGCCAGTGCTTCGTATACTGGCAGCGATTTATCCGAGATATCCAGATTCATATTCAGGCTCCTCCATTAGCGAGTGTGTACCATTAATATATACCTTTCCACTATATCCTTATGTTAACAAAAATACAAACGTTATCACTAGTTATTCTCAAATTTTATATTACCTGTTAATATAAAGGTGCATTTCAAGGCAATTCAACCATATTAAGGAGGAATTTATTTATGATTAATATGAATATGAATGCAAAAGAAAGCAAAGGTACAATCAGCCGTTATCTGCATGGACAGTTTGCCGAGCATCTGGGCCGGTGTATTTATGAAGGTATGTGGGTAGGCGAAGATTCTCCTATTCCCAATACAGACGGGATTCGCAACGACGTTTTGAAAGCGCTTCGAAAATTACATATTCCTGTGCTTCGCTGGCCGGGAGGATGCTTTGCCGATGAATACCACTGGAAAGACGGCATAGGTCCACGTGAGCAGCGTGCGCGCATGGTCAATAACCACTGGGGCGGTGTCGAGGAAAACAATCACTTCGGCACCCATGAATTCCTCCGTCTCTGTGAACTGCTCGATACCGAGCCTTATATCAGCGGCAATGTGGGCAGCGGAACCGTCCATGAGATGCAGCAGTGGGTCGAGTATATGACTCTCGACGGAACATCACCTATGGCAGACCTGCGCCGCCAGAATGGACAGGAGCAGCCATGGAAAGTGACCTATTTTGGAGTAGGTAACGAAAACTGGGGCTGCGGTGGAAATATGCGTCCGGAATATTATGCCGATCTGTACCGGCATTATGCTACGTACGTTCGCAATTATGGAGACAATACTATTTACAAAATTGCCTGTGGTCCGAATGTGGATGATTATCACTGGACAGAGGTACTGATGCGGGAAGCCGCACATATGATGGATGGACTCAGCCTTCACTATTATACTCTTCCGTCCGGCGAATTTTTCCCTGTCAAAGGATCGGCTACGGACTTCACGGTAGAAGAATGGTTCCAGACGCTCCGACTGACACTGCATATGGAAGAACTGATCGTGAAGCATTCACGCATTATGGACAAGTACGATCCGGAGAAGAAAGTCGGTCTGATCATCGATGAGTGGGGCATGTGGACTGATGTAGAGCCTGGCACCAATCCGGGCTTCCTGTTCCAGCAAAATACGATGCGTGATGCCCTTGTCGCCGGTGTGAATCTGAACTTGTTCTACAAATTCTCGGATCGGATCAAAATGGCCAATATCGCCCAGATGGTCAATGTGCTGCAGGCAATGGTTCTGACTGAAGGCGACCGGATGATCCTCACTCCTACGTACCATGTTTTTGATATGTATCAGGTTCATCAGGACAGTGAGCGTCTGGAATTGCAATATGAGAGCCCCGAATACAAGCTGGGTGCCCAGTCTATTCCCAAGATCAGTGCAGCTGCTTCCCGTGATCGGAGCGGCAAGATTCATCTGACGATCTGCAATCTGAGCCATTCCGACGGGGAATCATTCTCCTGCAAAATCGATGGTGCGGACCAAGAATCGTACAGTGTGACCGGTCAGCTACTGGCAGCAGATGCACTGAATGCACATAATACTTTTGAACAGCCGGAAAATGTAGCCCCTGCTGCCTTCGAGGTATCTTTGTCTGCAGATGGCATCCTGAGTTTCCAGCTTCCTCCTGCTTCGGTAGCTGCTATTACACTGGCTTAGGACGTGTCTGTGATGAATGATGTGCGTGCATCGCGTCCAGATTCGAAACAGGGCTGCAAAGGCTGTAATCGTAGTCCACAGCTGTCTGCGGAGAAGATAGAGCGACTAGTGACCATTGCATTGCAAGGCAAAATGGCAGATGAGCTTACCGAAGCGTCTGTTCAGCAGCAGCGATTTGATTGCTGCATGTCCTGCCCTTCCCTGCAATATGGCACGACCTGCAAGCACTGCGGCTGTCTGGTACATATACGTACCCGGTTGGCTGCATCGTATTGCCCTTCCCCTTACGGCTCACGATGGCAGATGTAGAGACTGACTGGGTGACCAGGATACAGGAATGACTATGCTGATTAGTGTGGAATTGCTGCCTAGTATATTATTACGATTAGCATGCATCTGCTGTTCAGTATGTTGTTCCGGTTAATATCAGTCTTTCTACTATTCCTGCTATAAAACAGGAACATGCCCTGGCAAGGGTTATGGATAACAGAAGATCTTCCGGAAGAGCAGGAACAATAAACCCATGCTATTTATTCACAGTTAGTGTATAATCCATACTGGTTATTTGATAAAAAACCTGGCGGTACAGCTGCTTTTACAGACTGCAGCCAGACTGCTGATGGATTATAAATGTTATGGAGGTTTATATGTCACCACACCAACTGGAAAAACTATTTACTGAAGGAACGATCAATGAAGATACATTAGTGGATATACTGCATCAATGTTCGGTCGTACCGCTGCTGTATGATGAAGGCAGCCAGATTACGGTTGACGATTTCTACAGTCGGCTGGAGAATCCTCTCGAAGGAGAAGTCTCCGAAGCTGCCCAGGCGCTATATGCGACTGTTGTACAGGCATTCCGTCGTTTTGCTGAACCGGAAAGCTATGAGCTGCTGCAGGATTGCATCAGCCTGCAAGAAGATCTATGCATGACGGGTGTCCTGTCTGTATCCGATTGGATTGAGTGGCTAGTACAAGCGGCGGCTGGAGAGACTTCACTGCCTACAGCCGATTTTCATAGCCTGTTCGAAGATCTGCCGGAAGGATACATGATGCAGGATTTCCATGATGATCTGACATACATTCTGGAACAGCCCGAGAATCCCAAATATGATGAAGCGGTAAAACAGCAGCAATTGCTGTATACCCAGCTTGGCGTAACCGACTAATCTATCAGATACCGCGCATGCTGCCTGCATAGTCATTTCCCTGCAGACTATCTGCATGATTCAACGACTACAAACCAAAAAGCACGCCTGCCCTGGAGCAGCTTCCCTTTTCTAATATAAGAAATGGAATCTGTCCCATAGAGCAAGCGTGCTTTTTATTATGCTGTTTTTGTACTGTTTTCATCTACGAATCTTTATCTCTGCGCAGTATATCATCTTTATCCTTGCTGCACATGTATAGCTATGCATACTTCGTTTTTTGAGTAGCACCTATCTGTAAATATTTCATTTGTTCGGTTTTCGCTTGGATACCTTTTACTTTTACAAATACATTTATTTCGTTTTTGCTTTGGTACCTTCTACTTTTACAAGTGCATTAACGGTCTGCGATACACTCGGATCGGCTGCAGAGCTGATCTGGATCTGCAGGCGTACAATACTGTAGCTGCCTGCTGGATATTTGATCAATACTCCGGCGTCATTGACATATTTATCGCCACTGCTGGAAATGATCTTGTATACCAGACGTTCATCCTGCGGGAATGTCAGTACAGGCTGACCAATGGTACGGTTACCAGTCTGGATCTTGTTAAATGGACGTACTGCATCTGCGACACGATCCGCTTCCGTACCTGCGATTCGGTAAGACAGATTTGCACGTTTGGTAGAACTACGCTTGACGTTGCCTGTTTCATCGATATTGTAAGCTGCGATTTCTAGCTGGTATACCCCTTTGGGCAGTGCCTGAAAAGCAGTCTGTCCCGAAGCTGTCAGAACCATCGCAATATTATCGATATGCTTAAATGTATAATTCCCTGGCGGATGGATCGGATAAGCGCCATTTACCGGCTCTCTCACCTGCTGAACAAGTGTACCAGCGTACTTGCCATCCAGACCATAAGCATTCAGTTCCAGCACATTGGCATCTGTCGAAGTCAGACGGAATCCGATATCCGCTGAATTTTCTTGGCCATTCATACGAATCACGGTATTGCTGATCGAGATATCCTGAATACCCTGGCCGATATCAGGAGCATTCTGTCCAACATGAATAACAAATGGCAGATGCAGAGCCGGATACCCGGCAGCAGTCAGGACTACTTCTCCTTCATAGACACCATCTACTGCGGCAGCCGTTGGTTGTAGGGCCAATGTGAATTCGGAAGCCGCATGGGCTCCTGCTGTAATGGTATTGCCTGCTCCCAGTCCTTGCAGACGGGCCTGGATCTGACTGGTATCCGGTGTTGCTGTCGGACGGGCCGGATCAGAGGTTACGCTACTATGCATATTTACACTTGCCTGGTACGTAACTGCTGTTCCTGATGTGTTTTTTAATTGAAGCTTTTTCAGCTGCTCACTGCCTCCTGCCGGTACAGTGCCGAATGCGGCAGATGGATTGTAGTTGGTAATCGTCTGACGTTTCCAGTTTTTGTCCAAAATAGTGACAGGCTCTACCGTCTGCAGAACAGCCGGTGTATAGACAGCTGCACTCACGTTGGCGCGTCCGGCACCCTGGGAGTAGACATCGTAGACTTTGCCGGATTCATCAGTCAGACGATCCGACGTATTGGCCAGTGCTGCCCGAATATCAAAAGGCGTCCAGTCCGGATGCTCCTGTTTCAAAAGAGCCGCCATCCCTGCCACCATCGGTGCTGCCATACTGGTACCACTCTCACGCTTGTATGCCTGACTGTAGGAGGCATCTTGAATATACTTGCCATATGCCGGTACAGTAGAGCGAATATTTACTCCTGGTGCAGCCATATCCGGCTTGATGCCAAGCAAGCCATCCTGGTTCGGACCACGTGAGCTAAAGCTCGCCATCCGGTCACCGTCTATTTCGGTTTTGGGATAATCAGCACCAAAACGGAACTGAATCGGCTGCTCGGGATGTGCCAGTGCAGCCCGTGCAAGTGCACGTCCTTCTACTCCATTCATATCAAACGCAGGAATATATTCAAATCCTTCTCCAATATAAGCGGTTGATCCCAGATAACCGTCACGTCCACCGATACTCGCTGACAAATCAGCTTCATCAGGATGAGCATTCTGTGCATTACCATTGAAAATAATAATAGCCCGCGCGCCATGTTTGGCAGCTATTTTGATCTTGTCATCAAACTGCAGATTACCACGGGAGACAAGAACGATCTTGCCTGCAACATCTTTGTTCTGATAATCCGATTCCGCTCCCAGCCCTGCATAGATTCCCTGAACCTTGCCCGTACCGATCATCTCGGCAAAATTCTCACGGTTCAGCTGCCATGCCATCACATTGAGCGCATAGTTCTGGCCTGCTGACGCAGTCGCATATACATTATTCTGCACTGTCGTACCTTTATCTGCATTTGATATACGCGCTGCCTGGTCTCCATAGACTGAAGCTGTTACGGTCGCCTGGTACAAATGGTACGGTATCGAAGAAGCTCCCACAGAGATCGCCAGCTGAGAAGTAGCCGGAGAGTTCACCGAGTAGTAATAAGGGCCGGAGTCGGCGTCATTACCATTGGCAACTACGACTGTCGCACCGCTGAGTACTGCATTGTTGACCGCTGTGGAAATCGGTGAGTTTACATCTTTGTTGGTGCTGATGCCCAGAGAGAGATTAATAATATCCATGCCATCTTTGACTGCATGCTCAATCCCGTCGATCAGCGTGGCCGAATTGACACTCTCCTTGTTCGTTGCTGGATTGCGTGAAGCGACCCGGTACGCATACAGATCCACATCATAGGCTACGCCTTTTTGTACCACTTCACTGGTTTTGTTCTCTGCGCGCCCTGCAATAATGCCGGCTGCATGGGTGCCGTGCAGACTTCCTGGATATCCCAGCTTGTATGTATCCTGAGCAATACTAATTGGCGGAGTCTCATAAGGATCACGGTCCTTGTCCACAGAATCATAACCGCCTTTATAGACTTTTTTCAGATCGGGATGCATATAGTCGAGACCGGTATCGATCACACCGACTTTTACCCCTTTGCCGGTTAATCCTTTGGCCCATGCGGTCTGGGCTCCTATCAGTGACAGGGCAGATGGATCGTAGGTCGCCTGACCAACAGACTGCGGTGTTTCTTCTACCGGAATATGATATACGGCGCTATTGTCATAAATGGACTTGATACCGGGCAGCTGGGCGAGTACCGGAATCTGATTGGCCGGAATAGAGATTTCCAGTCCATTCAGTACGGTATTGTAGCGATAATTAACCTTTAATTGGATACCTTTGGCCAGTGCCTGATTAATAATAGAAGTCTGCTGGGAGTTCACGGTACTCTCAGTAGACTCGGCAGCTACCGATTCCAGTCCGATCGTCGATGCATATTCCCCAACAGCAGCCGGCTGGGTAGTCAGTTGGACGATTACATTGGTTCGCTGACTTGAATTGGTGTTGATGTCAGGAGAGATCACATTCGTCTCGCCTGTAGTCAGACTCAGCAGCTTGTCCGGCAGACTTTGCTGCTCCAGTACATATGGAGATGTCAGATTTCCCGATGCAGCATAAGCTGCTGCCGGAGAAGCTGCAAGCCCGGCTGTAATCAGTACAGCCAAGGAACAGTAAGACAACTTGCGCAGAACATGTAACTTTTTCAAATACATTCCCTCGTTTCTTTAGTATGCTTGCTCATTTCCCGCAGCCATATCGTATCATTACAGGTGACTCATGAATAGCTATTTTCTCCATAAATTGTATTCACTGGAGACCGGCTTGTCATCGACCTATAGATAGAAATATAAAAAAAGACACTCTTCCGGCATCCATGTATGCACCGGAAAGTGCAATCATGTCTGCCAAAAGAGTGCTTTGTACCTTACTTATGCCAATTTATCAGTCATTCATTGAAACGATAAACCGTTCATTAAGGTTTAGTGATTTTGATCAATGCGTTGACCGTCTTGGTTGCGGACGGATCGGTTTTGGAAGTGATTTGAATCTGCAGTCTGGCGATACGATAGTCGGTGTATGGATATTTCACTAATACGCCGCTGTCATTTACATACTTGTCGTCGCTGCTGGATAGAATTTTGTATTCCAGACGCTTATCTGCCGGCAGATCCAATACCGGTTTGCCCAGGGTATTGTTGCCTTCCAGAATATAATTGAACTGTTTGGATGCAGTAGCTACGCGGTCTTTTTCTGTACCGGCAATACGATAGGAAGAAGAAGCACGCTTGATAGAATTTTGATCGATTTTGCCGTTCTGATCGATGTTGTATGCGGTAACTTCCAGTTTGTAAATGCCTTTATCCAGCGCTTTGTACTCATAGCCACCAGATGATTTTTGACTGATGTATACATTATCGACGTTGCTGAATCGGTAGTAACCCGGAGCGAACACCGGATAACCGTCTTCATTCGGAGACTGGATTGCCTGAACCAGCGTACCGACATATTCATCTTCGATATTGTAGACATTCAGTTCCATTACATTGGAATTGGTAGAAGTCAGACGGAATCCGATATCTGTGGAATCCTGTTTGCCGTCCAGACGAACTATAGTGTTGCTGATCGACAATTCCTGTACACCCAGGCCGGCATCCGGCACACTGTTACCTACATGGATAACAAATGGCAGATGCAGGGATGGATATCCGCTCGCAGTCAGCAGAACTTCACCTTCATATACACCTGTTGCGGCAGATGCAGATGGTTTCACAGCCAGCTTGAACTCGGAAGACGAGTTGGCGCCAACGGTAATGGAATTTCCTCCGTTCAGACCTTGCAGACTTGCTTGGATATTGCTTACATCTGGTGTAGCGACCGGCTCATATGGATCGGACGTTACATTTGGATGCATTTTCACACTAGCCTGATACGTAATAGCCGAACCGGAGCTGTTTTTCACTTGAAGTTCTTTGAGCTGGGCTTCACTGCCCGCCGCTACTGTACCAAATGCTGCAGAGGGATTATAGTTCGTAATGGTTTTACGGTTCCAGTCTTTGTCCAGAATCGTGATATCTTCTACAGTCTGCAGAACCGCAGGTGTATACACAGCAGTTCCTACATTGGCACGTCCGGCACCCTGGGAATACACATCATATTGTGTGTTGGACAGATCATAGAGTGTATCCGACGTATTCGCCAGTGCTGCACGAATATCGAACGGTGTCCAGTTCGGATGCTCCTGCTTGAGCAATACAGCCATACCGGCTACATGCGGCGAAGCCATACTTGTACCATTTTGACGCTCATACGCTCTGCTATAGGAAGCATCTTTGATGTACTTGCCATAGGCAGGCACGGAAGAACGAATATTTACACCTGGTGCAGATACATCCGGTTTGATACCGAGCAGTCCATCCTGGTTCGGTCCACGGGAGCTAAAGGAAGCCATAGTATCACCGCGTACTTCATCTTTTGGATACTCGTTGCCAAATGTAAATTCAAGCTCGCCTTTGGAAGCAAGTGCTTCTCTTGCCAGCGCACGGCCTTCTTTACCAGCCATATCGAAGGTTGGTACATAATCGAATCCTTCGCCGATAAATCCGGTCGCACCGACTTGGCTATCACGACCCGGAATGCTTTCGGACAGATCTGCTTCATTCGGATTGCTTGCTTTGGAGTTACCGTTGAAGATAATAGCTGCTTTGGCGCCATGTTCTTTGGCATTTTTCATTTTATCGACAAATGGCAGATTACCACGGGAAATCAGTACCACTTTGCCTTTCACATCTTTGCCTGCATAATCGGCTTCGGCACCGAGTCCTACATATACGCCTTCATGAGCATCCGTACCCAGAATCTCGGCAAAATTGCTGCTGGATACATACCAGCTCATTACATTCAGGGCATAGGATTTGGCGGATGGATCACCGTATACATCTTCGCTGACTGCTGCACTTTTATTTGCGTATACAGATGCAGATACCGTAGCTGTATACGTAGCAAAAGGAATAGAAGATGCACCTACAGAAATCGCCAGCTGCGAGCTTGCCGGTGAACCCATCGAGTAGTAATAGTAACCGGATTCGGCTGCATTACCATTCGCTACGACAGCTGTTACGCCTGCCAGTACGGCATTATTGATTGCTACCGAATCCGGAGAATTCACGTCTTTCTCGGAATCGGAACCCAGAGACAGGTTGATAACATCCATGCCATCTTTGACTGCATGCTCGATACCATCGATAACCTGTGCGGACGAACCGGAAGCACGGTTGGTCTCGGGATTACGGGACAGTACACGGTAGGCATACAGATTGGCATCATAAGCGATCCCTTTTTGGACGATATCACTTGTTTTGTTCTCGGCACGACCTACAATGGTACCGGATACGTGGGTACCATGGGACGTTCCTTCAAACCCTGTACCGTATGGATCTTCATCCACGGATAGTGGTCTGTCTTCATAAGGATCAAAATCTTTGTCTACAGAATCATATCCGCCTTTATAGGCATTTTTGAGATCCGGGTGTTCGTAATCGACGCCGGTATCGATAACACCGACTTTGACACCTTTACCAGTCAGTCCTTTGTTCCAGGCCTGCTGGGCACCGATCAGGGTAAGAGGTGCAGGGTCATATGTAGCTTGGGATACCTTTGCTGTCAGGGTTGGTGGCTCCTGCACAGGAATGGTGTAATAAGTGCTATTTTCGAAAATGGATTTGACGCCTGGCAGTTCAGCCAGCTTGGGAATCTGATTCGCCGGGATCGATACTTCCATACCGTTCAGTACCGTATTGTAGCGATAATTGACGTGCAGCTGAATCCCTTTGTCCAGCGCCTGCTTCACAATAGAATTCTGCTGTGAATTGATAGCGCTCTCGGTCGATTCGGCAGCCATGGAACGAATACCCATCTGAGCGGCATATTCCCCTACAGCTACCGGCTGGTTGGTCAGCTGAACGATAACACGAATCGTCTGGCTGGACTTGGTATTGATTTTGGATGAAATGACATTCGTCTCGCCGGAAGTCAGGCTGATTAATTTATCAGGCAGCTGCTTCTGGTCCAGCAGATAAGGCGATGTTACTGTACCTTCTTCTGCTGCAAAGGCTGCACTCGGAGACCATACTGTCCCTGCTGCGAGCAGAGCAGCCATGGATACTACAGATAACTTGCGAATAACATGTAGTTTAGTCAAATTTCGTCCCTCATTTCATCAATTTGGTTATTCAGTTGTCAAAAATCCCGATAATACCCCTAATTCCACCATTAATGACTTATGTAAGCTTTATTGACCCCCTTTTCTATTTTATAGGAATCTTTTATTACATAGCATTATATTACCACCTGAATTAACCACTGGCTAGATATTTTATCCATGTATAGATAAATTTTGCGTTACTTATAATAGAATAGTGTTTTTTTATCAAACTGCACAGTAAATAAGGGCATTTTCTATATTTGAATACAAAAAAAGCATTTCCGCTCACTTTTAAGGAACTGAAATGCTTGCATAATTATACCATTTTATGGAATTGAAATTGTTGTTAGCTATTCTTCCCTCGGTACCAGGTCAAAAATCGTTCCGTCTTCCATCGTATCAATCAGACGATCCAGCCACAGATAATATCGGATCGCTTCCTGCATCTTTTCTTTGTCCTTGAGCAGCACATGGCGAGCTGGCGTATCCTCCATATCCACAATCAGACGATCAATCTCCTTGACCGATTTGCGAAATACAAGAATATTACTTTCTACTGCTTTCCGCCATTTGATAGCAAAAAAGTCTGTAAATGTCTGATACCAGTCATATTCTACTTCATACAGATCTTTGCGTGATCCTTTTTCCCATACTTTGTTGACCATATGCAGATCCAGCAGATTGCGCACTCCCGTACTCATACTGGTCTTGCTCATCGCCATTTCGCGTCCCATCTCATCGAGCGTCATCGGCCGATCTGCAAAAAAAAGCAAGCCATACAGATGGCCTGTAGACAGGGAAACACCATAAAGATCCATATTGCGTCCGATCACTTCGATTACACGCTTTCTGACTTTCTCCACCGTCTCCTGCTGTAACTCATCCAATTGGTCCAAGCCCATGCTTGCACACTCCCATTCTATCTATACAGTTTGTACTATACGATCTGTAATAATTGACTTTCACCATTTTAAAAAAATAATTATAAAAAGTAAAGTAGAGCATTTGCGAGTATTATCCAGTATACTGCAGCATTCTATCTGTAAATATCGTACAGTTTTTTCTGTACAAACTTATTATACGGATTTTACGGTTGATTTGCAAAATAATATTTGCTACAATTAATCACGTTGCGTTGCAAATCATGAAAATATTCTTTGTTACTGAAAAATATTTATTACTTTCAAGTATTCATTATTTAAAATTTGGGTAATAGATTTGGTGATATTATACTAGCTAACTCGCTTTACAAGTATTCCTCGTTTGATTTCAGCTTCATTCACCTGCCTGAACAACAAAGAATATTCGGTTAGCAGCCCGTGTTGAAAATCGCAAGTTCACGAATAAGTGATCAGCACTACCGCAGAAGTATCGTACGTGTTTCTACTATATATAAGGGGTGACAATGCATGTCTATTTTGGAAATCAAAAATGTAAGCAAACTGTTTGGCCCAAATGCAGAGCAGGGCGTGAAGCTGCTGGAGCAGGGATGGACCAAAGAGAAGATGGCAAAGGAAAAACAAATTACTGTCGGGGTTAACCGCGTAAACATGGAAATCAACCAGGGCGAGATTTTCGTTATCATGGGATTATCCGGTAGCGGTAAATCGACACTTGTACGCATGTTCAACCGTCTGATCGAACCAACTTCCGGAGAAATTCTGGTACACGGCAAAGATCTTCGCAAAATGAACAAAGAGCAGCTGCGTAATGCACGCCGCAAAACAATCAGTATGGTATTCCAGAAATTCGCGCTTTTCCCGCACCGTACAGTTTTGGAAAATGTGGAATATGGTCTGGAGATTCAAAAAGTAGCGAAAGCAGAGCGCAGAGAAAAAGCAATTACTTCTCTCGAACTTGTTGGTCTCAAAGGCTGGGGAGATAAAATGCCGGATGAGCTCAGTGGTGGTATGCAGCAGCGTGTCGGTCTGGCTCGCGCACTGGCTAACGATCCTGAAGTACTGCTGATGGATGAAGCATTCAGCGCACTTGACCCGCTGATCCGCCGTGATATGCAGGATGAACTACTGGAACTGCAGGACAAAATGAAAAAAACGATTATTTTCATCACACACGATTTGGACGAAGCTCTTCGCATCGGTGACCGGATCGCCCTGATGAAAGACGGTGCGGTTGTACAAATTGGCACACCGGAAGAAATCATGATCCAGCCAGCCAACTCCTATGTGGAACGCTTCGTCGAAGACGTGGATCTGTCCAAAGTACTGACAGCTGCTCATGTAATGCGCAGACCAGAGACCATTACACTGGACCGCGGTCCTCGTGTAGCGCTTGAGTTGATGCGTGAACGCGGTATTTCCAATCTGTTCGTCATTGATCGCTCCAAAAAGCTGCTTGGCATTATTACAGCCGAGGATGCAGCTACAGCAGTACGTCAACAGCAAAAATTGGACGATATCCTGATCAAGGATGTTCCATATGTAGCACCAGAACGAATGCTAAATGACTTGTTTGAACTGGTAAGTACCGCCAAACTGCCTGTTGCCGTTGTCGATGAACGTGAACGTCTGACAGGCGTTATTGTACGGGGTGCCCTGCTGGGTGCACTGGCTGGCGGAGTAGAGAACGAGGAGGTTGCTTTAAATGCCTAAGATTCCTATTGCCCACTGGGTAGATGTAATTGTAGAGTGGCTCAGTATCCACTGGGCTGCCTTTTTCAAGGGAGTATCCAATGTTATAACGTATGTGGTCGACATTTTCACCTGGCTCTTCATGCTGCCACATCCATTCTTGTTCGTTATTATTATTGCCCTACTCGGTTATATGGCCGGACGGTGGACGATGGCCTTTTTCTCGGCAATCGGATTCCTGCTGATCTATAATCTGGGCTACTGGACAGAGACGATGAATACGCTTGGTCTCGTCGTAACTGCTGCCCTGATTTCCATTATCATCGGAGTACCGCTCGGTATCTGGTGCGCGTCCAGTAAAATTGCTGCTCGCATCATTACGCCGGTTCTCGACTTTATGCAGACAATGCCTGCATTTGTCTATCTGCTGCCAGCGGTTACTTTCTTCAGTCTGGGTGTTGTTCCAGGCGTAGTCGCTTCTGTTATTTTCGCCATTCCGCCAACGATTCGTATGACCCATCTGGGGATTACCCAGGTATCTGGCGAACTGATCGAAGCCGCTGATGCTTTCGGTTCTACCGGTGGACAGCGTTTGTTCAAAGTGCAGCTTCCACTCGCACTGCCATCTGTTATGGCGGGTATCAACCAGACCATCATGCTGTCTCTGTCGATGGTCGTTATCGCATCCATGATCGGTGCGCAGGGTATCGGCGCTGTCGTATACCGTGCGGTCGGTCAGCTCAAAATTGGTGAAGGTTTCGAAGCCGGTCTGGCTGTCGTTGTTCTCGCGATTGTACTGGATCGACTGTCCCAAAGCCTATTTAACGGTAAACGCAGTAAAAAAGCGGCTTAATTCAGCCGCTTCTCTTTTGTCCATTTTCCCTAACTATCATATTCCTACGCAAAGGAGCGATATGCACTATGAAAAAGTATAGAAACTGGCTGCTATCCGGCTGTATCGTACTGATCCTGATTATCTCCGCCTGTAACCCGGAACGCCAGCCATTCCCGAGTTTCCCGGGCAGCGGTGAAGCCGCCAGCAGTTCCGATCCTGTTGGAGCCCAGGTCAACCATCAAATCATCGGTATTGATGCCGGTGCTGGTATTATGAAAGGTACACGCAAAGCGATGGAGGATTATGGTCTGAGCGACTGGACACTGGTCGAAGGTTCCAGTGCTGCCATGACAGCTACACTCGCCAAAGCAATTCGCAATGAAGAACCAATTATCGTTACCGGCTGGACTCCCCACTGGATGTTCAGCAAATATGATCTGAAATATCTGGATGATCCCAAAAAATCATTTGGAGATGCCGAAGAAATTCATACCATCGCTCGCAAAAACCTGAAGCAGGATGACCCAACCGCCTATCAGTTCCTGGATCGTTTCTCCTGGACGTCGGATGAAATGGGCGAAATCATGGTAGCTATTCAGGACGGTCAGGACCCTGCACAAGCAGCCAAAGCATGGGCAGAAGCCCATTCCGACCGTGTGAACGAATGGACCAAAGGTCTTCAAAAATCCAGTGGCAAATCGCTTACCCTGAGCTATGTAGCATGGGATTCTGAGATTGCCAGTACCAACCTGGTGAAATATATTCTGGAAACCAAACTGGGCTACAAAGTTACAGCTCTGCAGGTCGAAGCTGGCCCCATGTTTACCGGTGTAGCGAATGGCGACGCCGATGCGACTCTGGCTGCATGGCTTCCACTGACCCATGCCGATTACTGGGAAAAGTATAAAGCCAAACTGGACGATCTCGGCCCTAACATGGAAGGCGTCAAAGTCGGTCTGGTTGTTCCCAAATATATGAATGCAAGCTCGATTGAAGATATGGTGGATCAGCAGCAGTAATGCTGTTATAACAGCTGCATCCCTATACCTTCGATATCATGAAATGGATCATGTTATTATACAAAACAAAAGACGCATTTCCTGAATTACAGGAAATGCGTCTTTTTTGAACCGAAAACGCAATCTGCATAGGCAGATACTACCGTGATACTTCCACATTCGTACCTGCCTAACCAGCTTACATTCCGCTATCTGAGTCGTCCTGATGCTTGGTCAGTTGTCTGATCCAAAGCCCGAACAAGATACATGCTACCAGGATCATAACTCCGTACAGCAGAATATAAGGTGTATGTGCGTTGAATTCCATAAATAAAGGCAGAAGCGCCGTCATTCCAGTTTCCATGTCCATTCCTCCTCCGCAAATTTTCATTACTTAATTTTTACCCACTATTAGTCATTTTACCTCAATTAATACCCTTGTGCCATCCGGATAATTGTCTAATTGGTTACTAATCCATGAACCGGCACCCCGATTATCCGAAGGTGTAACATATCGTATATCGGCACCTGTGCCGCCTTCCTTGCACATGGCCATTGGCCACTCATCCCGATCATAGCCTTTACGGGTCTCTACTCCCTTGAGCGATTGCCTGCGGTTTTCTTTGGCTCCCTTGCGATCTATCGTGCAAATAGCCGATTCTCCGGCAGCGATAGCGTCCTGAATATGATCGCCTGTTTTGGGATACCGATTTTTGGGAAAGACCAGTGTATAGTCTGCCTGCTGACTATGGCCGACCGAGCCGGATGACGGGTTCAGCGCACCGGTGAGTGCACCCAGATCGACTTTGCCGGTAAATAGATAGATCGCTACTACCACGACCAGTGCGCCGACGACAGCTCCTATTCGCTTGGGTGACATAGATGTGTATTCCTCCTGTTGGTTGATTCTCTTCTATTATATCGTCATCTGCAGCAGAGAGGAACATATGTTTCTTTGTTGTACAGCCTAAAATAATAAGTAAACATAAGAAACCCGATCGATCCGGTCTGCGTATAATGTCATAAGCTACATAGAAGTGCAACAACCAACCGCTTACAGCAGCCTATCCACTTCGTCCGTATACTCGCAGGTATGTGGCTCTATTTTACTTTCAAAGGAGAAATGTCTATGTCATTCTTTAACAAAATGCTCGCTCGCGTAGGTGTTGGAGCAGCCAAAATCGATACCGTGCTCGATCAGAACGAATATTATCCAAATAGTGAAGTTCGCGGTATTGTCTACGTACAGGGTGGTAACGTCGATCAAGACGTCGGCAATATCTATATTGAAGTCATGACCCAGTATATCCGTGAACAGGATGATAAAAAGCATTACGTGGATTACACGATCGCCAAATACCGTGTATCCGAGAAAACACAGGTCAAAAGCGGTCAGAAGCTGGAAATTCCTTTTGGCTTTACACTTCCATCCCAGACTCCGCTGACCCTTAGCAATCAGAAAGTATGGCTGCATACCGGACTGGATATCGAGATGAGCGTAGACCCGACCGATCAGGATTATATCGTGGTACGACCACATCCGTATATGGATACGGTACTCGAAGCGACAGAGCGTCTCGGTTTCCAATTCAAAGCATCGACGGTGGAGTATGCTTCCCGTTCGCCGTTTGGCGTTCCTTATGTACAGGAGATTGAATTCTATCCGGGAGCAAGGTTCCACGGACAGATTACCGAACTGGAACTGATGATGTCCCTTACAAGCAATGGCCTGCAGATTCTGGTCGAAGTGGATCGCCGAGGTCGTGGACTGGGTGGATTCCTCGCCAATGCATTCGATATGGACGAGCGCCGCGCATGGCTGGATCTGACGCCATCGGATCTGAACCGTGGAGCGGATTATGTGGCTCAGCAGTTGGAGCGATTGATTGATCAGCAAAGTCGATAATAACAACTTAATCACTTATACTACTACGAATAATTTATAAAATGGATGGGTACAGTTTAAAATGACTGTATCCATCCATTTTGTTATCCGTACGAGAAAGGTAGCGATAGATATGATGAAAAAATCCATTAATCTGTATGTAGATGATCTTAGAGATTGCCCGAAAGGTTTTACAATTGCCCGCACCTATCAGGAGGCTGTACGTTTACTGCAGTCTGAGGAATTTCATATCCATATTCTTACTCTGGATCATGACCTGGGAGAAGATGAGAATGGAAAAGAATTACCCAATGGATATGATCTGGTTAAATATTTCTGTGAGCATGGACTTCATGCCAACAAAATCTATCTTCATACCGATAATCCGGTAGGACGCAAAAATATGTATGAGACGTTGCTCGCTGCTCAAAGGCGTGGATTTATCGAGAAAGATATCGAAATTTACCATTATCCGATAACAGAAAATAAATATTCCGGCTAACCATGACACATCAGCTGCATTATAATGGATAACTAGTATTCTAACGTTCTTCATAATTAGACCAACATAGTAAAAAAAGCCGTTCCCTAATCGAATGATTAAGGAACGGCTTTATATTGTTTACAGCTATGGTGGCTTTGCAAATCCTCTATCTTACCGATAAAGATTAGCTCGGCCAGTCACATCATGCAAGGCTAAGCGCCTTATTACATCATGCCGCCCATTCCACCCATGCCGCCCATGTCTGGACCTGCTGGGGATGCTGGTTCTGGTTTGTCAGCAATTACAGCTTCAGTAGTCAGGAACATTGCTGCTACGGATGCTGCGTGCTGCAGTGCGGAACGTGTTACTTTGGCAGGGTCAACGATACCTGCTTCGAACATGTTCACCCATTCGCCAGTAGCGGCGTTGTAACCAATGCCTACTTCTTCTTTTTTCAGACGCTCAACGATAACGGATCCTTCTTGACCAGCATTAGCTGCGATCGTACGGATTGGCTCTTCCAGAGCACGCAGAACGATGTTAACGCCTGTTTTCTCGTCGCCTTCTGCATTGACTGCAGATACAGCGTTGTATACGTTCACGAGTGCAGTACCACCACCGGATACGATACCTTCTTCAACCGCAGCGCGAGTTGCGTTCAGGGCATCTTCGATGCGCAGTTTGCGCTCTTTCAGTTCAGTCTCAGTTGCAGCACCGACTTTGATTACTGCTACCCCGCCGGACAGTTTCGCCAGACGCTCTTGCAGTTTTTCTTTGTCGAACTCGGAAGTTGTTTCTTCCAGCTGCGAGCGGATTTGGCTGATACGTGCATCGATATCTTCTTTTGCACCAGCGCCATCTACTACGATTGTGTTTTCTTTGGTTACGCGTACTTGACGTGCAGTACCCAGTTGGTCAACAGAAGCGGATTTCAGATCCAGACCCAGTTCTTCTGTGATTACTTGTCCGCCAGTCAGTGCAGCGATATCTTGCAGCATTGCTTTACGACGGTCACCGAATCCAGGAGCTTTAACAGCTACTGCATTGAATGTACCACGCAGTTTGTTGACAACCAGCATAGCCAGTGCTTCGCCTTCGATATCTTCAGCGATCAGTACCAGTGGTTTGCTTTGTTGTACAACTTTCTCCAGCAGTGGCAGGATTTCCTGAGTGCTGCTGATTTTCTTGTCAGTGATCAGAATGTATGGGTTGTCCAGGACAGCTTCCATTTTATCTGTATCGGTGATCATGTATGGAGAGATGTAACCGCGGTCGAACTGCATACCTTCTACAACTTCCAGTTCAGTCGCGAATCCACGGGATTCTTCTACAGTGATAACACCGTCGTTGCCCACTTTTTCCATAGCTTCCGCGATCAGTTGACCTACTTCATCGTCAGCTGCGGAGATAGCTGCAACCTGTGCGATGGATTGTTTGTCTTCAACATGACGGGAGATGCTTTGCAGTTCTTCCACTGCTGCACGAACCGCTTTGTCGATACCTTTGCGGATAACCATAGGGTTAGCACCTGCAGTTACGTTTTTCAGACCTTCGCGAATCATCGCTTGAGCCAGAACAGTTGCAGTTGTTGTACCGTCACCGGCAACATCATTGGTTTTGGTAGCTACTTCTTTAACCAGTTGTGCACCCATGTTCTCGAATGCATCTTCCAGTTCGATTTCTTTGGCGATTGTTACGCCATCGTTCGTGATCAGCGGGCTGCCAAATTTTTTCTCCAGAACAACGTTACGTCCTTTTGGTCCCAATGTTACTTTTACTGCGTCTGCCAGAGCGTCTACACCACGAAGCATTGCGCGGCGAGCGTCTTCACTGAATTTGATATCTTTAGCCATTTGAAAAGTACCTCCTCAGTAGTATAGGAATTCATATAAGGTTAAGATTTTGCTTGGCAAAAATCATAAATGTATTGGAATGCAGTGCCCATCCAGCGCCTGGCGCCGATGAAGCACCCTCTGTGGATGAAGCTAAGTAAATGTTCCCGTAATCCGGAAATTAACCCAGAATCGCGTGAATGTCGCTTTCTTTCATAATCAAATATTCTTTGCCTTCATATTTGATTTCTGTACCGGCATATTTGGAGAAAAGAACACGGTCGCCTTCTTTAACTTCCAAAGGAACACGAACTCCGTCTTTCAACAGTCCGCTGCCTACAGCGATAATAGTGCCTTCCTGCGGCTTTTCCTTGGCAGAGTCCGGAAGCACGATTCCGAATGAAGTCGTTTCCTCTTGTTGGCTCGCTTCTACCAATACACGTTCACCTAAAGGTTTGATCATGAAAAATAGCCTCCTTAAAGTTTGAATGGAATCATCTTGCAGGTAGCAGTCTACCTCTGTGTTAGCACTCGACCACGTCTAGTGCTAACAGCCAACTTTATGATACTCAACTTGAGCGATGATTTCAAGTCCCTTTATATAAAATCCTCTCGATTCCGTGACAAAACAAAAAAACAGCCTCTTATCAACCGGCATTCCAGATGCGTTCTTCCGGTTGACAGAGCCTGTTTCTCCGTCTTGAATATCATTGATTCCATATAGCTATTATTCATGAATATCTGCCAGATTATGAATAGTCACACAGTTGCGGCTGCTCGCTTTGGAACGATAAAGGGCCGCGTCTGCCAGCCTGTAGATCGCTTCTTCGGTCAAATGATGATCCACCTGCTCGACAAAGCCAATACCTATGGACACTGTCACATAAGGAGCAGCATCATTCTGATCATGCGGAATACGCAGATCTTCAATACTCTGCCGAATCTTCTCTGCAATCTCTGCGGTGCGTTTTTCCCCCATGCCGATAGACAGGATAGCAAACTCTTCTCCGCCAAGACGGAAAGCGACGGCATCTGCCTTTCTCGTTTCTTCCAGCAGTGTGGCTCCGATTCTGCGCAGTACATTATCGCCTTCATAATGACCATAGCGGTCATTGTACTTTTTGTAATGATCGATATCCAGCAGCATAAAGGTCAGACTGGACTGCTGCAAGACGGCATTCTCCAGCTTGTACAAAATGCGCTCATTGAAATAGCGACGGTTATACAGCCCTGTCAATTCATCGGTAATAGAAATGCGCTCGATCTGCTTTTTGTCTGTAATATTGTGTCCGATAAACATATATCCCTGCAGACGATCTTCCTCACGGGCTGGTTCGACAGTCATATTCAGCCATAGCATATTCTGATCCTTGCGGAAATAAATAAGCTCTCCGCTCCATGTCTCTTCCTTGTCGATCACAAAAGGAGCAATCGAGCGGCCATGATGATCTAGCGGCCGGAAAAAGCGGTGCGGGCGACTGGCTACTTCCTCCTGACTATAACCGGTAAGCAGACAGAATTCTTCACTGGCCATCATCACATTACCGTACAGATCGGTATTTACGATAATGACATTCTTGTCCACAATATTAAAGTATTTATTTAACTGCTCATTTTTGATGGCGAGCTCGCGGGTACGCTGATTGACTAGATGCTCCAGATTATTGTATAAACTAGCATTTTCAATCGCATAGACCATATCCCGTGACAGCAGATTGATCATACCAAGACGTTCCCTGGTGAATGCGCCGGTAATCAGATTATTTTCCAGATAAATGACAGCAATCAGCTTGTCCTGATTCAGCAGCGGCATACACAGCACCGAACGCGGCTGCTGCTCTGTTATATAGCGAATATCCGAGAGGCGGTTTACCGAACTGGCGTCGGTATACATCAGTGTCTCACGGCTGCGAGCCACTTCGTCCATAGTCATCCATGGAAATTGCAATGCGCTGCGCTGCTGGTCTTCATGGATACGGATATTGATCTGATGGTCGGTATCACTATATTCTCCTTCTGCCCAAAGGCTTGGACCAGACTTGATCATAATACAGCCGCGCTGCGCTCCTGCATTTACCAATACAATATTCATCATATTATGCAGCAGCTGATCCAGTTCGATCTCACGCGAGATCGCCTGGGAAGCCTGCAGCAGCAAATGGATATCGATATTCTCGGTAGAGATACTCATCGTCTGGTCGCCATTCAGTGGCACCCACTGGATATGTCCCATCAGATCCTGGTAATTGTCCTGGAGCTGCTGTACCTTGCCGCGTGCGCCCCAGACCGAATAGTAGTAGGAAGCCTGTTTGAAATAATACCCACCCAGCTCGGGCCGCCCTCGCTCCAGATAAAACCGCGCAGTCTGCTCACTGGCAATCGCTTTGTAACGGGTAAAATGGCCCTGTTCGCTATCCTGCAGTGCCAGATAATAGTAATTCTCCGCTTCACTATATTTGCCATCAATCCGCAGCCACTCCGCCTGCATCAGATACTGCTGGGTCATAAAGTTGTGCGGATGATGTGCAGCCCATTTTTTCATTTTGCGATGCTGCTTGCGCATGCGTATGCGGGCATTGCGCTGCTCTTTGCGTCCAAGCTCCCCATAACAGGCAGCCAGCGCCATAAACGTATAAAACGAGTATTCTTCCATAAAAGTCGAGCCGGCCAGCGTACCAATCACCTGATCGGCCTGCTGGATATATGTCAGGGCTTCCATCGATTCACCCATCATAAAAGCCAGCTGAATTTTGCATATATAATAAATGCCGATCCCGGAGTAATATTTCAAACTGTTCAGTTCATCGAGATAATCCTGTTCGCTAAATTCCTCATCATCCAAGGTTGTCTCGAAAGGAATCTCTCCGGACAGCACCCGGAACTTTTGGCGGTTCAATCTGGCTGTAGCCAGTGCCGGTCGATACTTGGTATTCTCGATCATTTCGAGCATCGTACCGCTCTCCTGCAAATACGTCTCGATCTCGAGCGAAGGGTTCCATTGATTGCGATAATAACAGGCATGTGCCAGATACAGCATATCCCCGGACAACAGGCTATAGTCGACTGTACGACGGTACTGCTCCTCCAGTGTCTCCCAATCATGACTCCAGCTGTAGCAAAAAAGACTGTACAGCACATGTACCAGACTGCGCCACTGCAGATCACCGAATTTCTCGTTCAGACTTACCGCGAGCCGTCCGTACGCTTCGGCTCCCTTGAGATCCCCCATACCTGACAACAGCATGGCATAACCGATATAGGCACCTGCCGATTCCGGAGCATTGCCATGACGGATCGATAGCTGTGTTTTTTTGAGTACAGCCCAGCCGAACAGGGTCTGTTCTCCCGAAATAAAAGCGGGTGGAATAAAGCTTACCAGCAGCCTCATAATCAGCTTGATGCGCTGATCGGTCATCTCCCGATCCTCCAGCAGCTGATCCGGCGTCTTGCCACGCAGCTGTAGTTTGACAGTCACCAGTTCTTTGGCAACTACTGCCATATTGAGACGACGCGGAACCGTAAAGTCAAGACTAGCCAGTCCGGCTTTGCCCGCTTCAATCGCCCGACTCATTAACCCAAGATACATATAGTGATTGGACTGCATCTCGTATATGGTCGCTTGCTCCATTCCGGTTCTGGCATGATGCAGCAGCACAGCGCAAGCACGATCAGCCGAATCCGGTTGATGAATCAGGTAGGAGCATTCGCTATACAGCAGGTAAATATCCCACGTCCGTTTATACTGATGCTGCCAGTGTTGTTCGTTAATCAGGCTAATAGCCACCTGTAGAAAACGGCGGGCGGTCTCATAACCGAATGCTTCTTTGGCACGGCGGGCAGCCTGCAGATTCAGATCGATCAGCCGCTCCTTTTCCGAATGTCGAGTGACCAGTACAATGCCTTTGTTCAGATGCCCGGTAATCTCCATAATATGCTCATGAATCCGGTCTTCCGGCCACTGACTCAGCAGCAGCCAACCAAGCTGTAGATGCAGCTGCTGACGAAGCTTCGGATCGATCATCTGATACAGCGCCTGCTGCAGCTTGTCATGCTGAAAAGTAAATTGAACCTGCATACGATCCAGTTCCTCTGCCGGAATCGTCACTTCATGGATAAACGAAGTGCTGGTATGCAGCGGCAGCAAAATTTCTTCCTGAATAGCACGCAGCAAAGCCGGCATCAGCAGATCTTTTTCCGAATGACCGATCATTCGCAGCACCTGCCAGTCAAACGTGCGACCGATCAGTGCCGCGATACTAAGAATCATCCGTACACCTGCAGGCAGTGTTTTCATTTTCTCCATCAGATATTCAATCAGGTCTTCACTGGCTGTCCGTTCCAGAATCAGCGTTTCTTCATACAACCAGGCTCCTGCTGTCTGATCAAAGTAAAGCGCGCGCTGCTTGTACAGATCCTTGAGGATTTCGCGGGTGAAAAAAGGATTGCCTCCCGTCTGCCGATGTATTACGGGAGTCAGCCAATCCAGCTGCTCTGCGCTCATGCCCATTGTATCTTCAATAAGCTGACGGGTATGAACTGCAGACAGCGGCTGAATATGCAGCTGATGAATAAAATGCTGTTCATTCAGCCTGTCCAGCGCTTCAGACAATGGATGTCCTGCTCCGATCTCGTCATAACGATAGGAACCTATAATAAAAATACGCTTTAGGTTTTTATTTTCCAGCAGCCGTGACATCAGCTGGATACTGGATAAATCCGCCCACTGCAGATCATCCAGAAACAAAACCAGCGGACGCTGCTGACCAACCAGACTTTCCAGCAATCGGACAAACGACAGGAAAAAGCGGTTATTCTCTTCGACAGGCAGCAGCGGCTCGGGTGTTGACTGCACACCGATCAGCTGCTCCAATTCAGGCAGCCAGCGGGTCATCAGACCGGCATTCGCCCCGAGGTGGCTTTTTAGCGCATACTGCATATCGGCCATTTCGTCTGCCGGCCCATTCAGCCATTCCGCGAGCAGGGTACGAAAAGCATCCATAATTGCACTATACGGGACATTTTTGTTATACTGCTCGAATTTGCCCTGTACAAAATAGCCTTTTTCGTAGGACACCATAGTCTGCAATTCGTTGACCAGCGCTGTTTTGCCACTGCCTGCTTCCCCTGCGACCAGAGCCAGCTGAAGACGATCATCAATGCTCTGAGTAAAAGCGGATTGCAGCACAGCCAATTCTTCTTCACGGCCATATAATTTTTGCGGCATATGAAAAATCGTGCTGCGGTCTTCCAGGCCGATCTCAAAATCTGTGCGGGATGCGGAGGAAAGGCACTTTTTCAAATCGGAACGAATGCCGTAGGCGCTGCGATAGCGGTCTTCGGGAGACTTTTCCAGCAGCTTCATAATGATATTGGACAGTACCTGCGGAACACGTCCCTCACTCTGCTGCGCCGGCGAGATAGGTTTCTTGGCAATAATGGAATAGATCTGATCCATCACCGAATTGGACGGATACGGATGAACGCCTGTCAGCATCTCATACAGCACAACGCCAAGTGAATAAAAGTCCGAGCGATAGTCGATATGCCGATTGATTCTGCCGGTCTGTTCGGGAGAAATATAGGGCAGGCTGCCTTCCATAATGCCAGCAGCAGCCTGCTCCGACTTTTCGTTGCTCCAGCGAGTGGACAGATCAAAGTCAATTAGCTGCAGCTGGTCGGTCTCCCGGTTCCAGATCAGATTGGCAGGCTTGATATCCTTGTGGATAATTTCATGTTCATGAATGGCACCGATCATATCGACCAGCTTGATCGCCAGCCGCAACACCGTTTGCAAATCCAGACGATGCTGCCGAAGGATACTTTTGAGAGACTCGCCGTTAATATCTTCCATGGACAGTACAAAGTAGCCTCCGCGCTCTTCCAGTTGAATCGGACGGACGATGCCCGCAATAACAGGACTCAACTCCGACAGCAGCTGATATTCCTTTTTGATACGCATAATTGCTTCGTATGTCGATGCTCGCGCGCCGAGTACTTTGGCAATAACAGGTTCGCCGGAAAGATTGTCGATGCACCGATAGATTGCCTTGCTGCCATGGTCTGCAATCTCTTCTATCACTGTGTATTTTTGATCTTTCCAATTCATTAGATTTCCCTCGCTTTATCCCGTCTTTGTACCAAATCAAAATCAGGATTAAATTTGAACACATACGCTCCCGTTAACCAGATCACCCAACAATTTACGCCAAAGAACAAATAACCAAAATAACCGAGAAGCGGCATCTGGGAAAAGATATGGAATTTATCCAGATACGGTACAGAATATTTCCAGTAATTCGGATTCAGCGGAATCCCTTCATTGAACCATTCACTGCCAAAGTTCCACAGCTCCCAGAAAAATCCGTTACAGACTGTAGCCAATCCGATCAGCAGCATCGGTGACCAGTTGCCCTGGCGAATCGGGGTAAACGGTGTCCACATTCGAATCAGTCCCATCGCTGCAGACAGCATTGGAACCAGCGCCACCCATAGTACCCAGAACAATTCAAACGGGAAATACCCCATTGCCAGTGCAAGCCCCAGTCCCAGAATGTACATAACGATCAGTGTGGGCTTGTTCAGATGAATCTTCGGTCCATTGCTGTACCGATCGCGCAGAGCCGGAATAGTCAGCATCAGCAGATACCATTCGATAATCGCCGGCAGTACGGTGGTATAAGAGAGCGAGAACCAGAAAATATTGCCAAAATCCGAGAAGATCTCTTTATTCGGATAATACCAATTTTCCATAACAAAGAAATTCAGATATTCAAAAGCAAACCAACTGAAGCAGGATACTACTGCCAGAAGCTGCATAATCTGCGGCTTTTTGGACAGCAGTGATACTCCGTGGTTACGCTTGTATACGATCCCATCCAGAATACATATAAAAGACCACCATAATGGTACAAAGGTGTAGGGTTCAAGCAGACTCAGCACCGACAGGCGTGCCCACATAATGAACCAGCAAATGACCAGGACCGGCAGCGCCGCCCAGAACCAGAATGGAAAACGAACATCGGAACGCTGAACTTCGGCTGCGACCGGAGCTTTGCGAAATCCGAATAGACGCGGAAACAGGTAAAACACCATGATGAATAGTGCCACCACACAAGCCAGTGCAAAATACACGGCGTTAAAGCCCGGATCCTGAACAGCTTCCTGTACAGGGAACGTACCGTACCCTGGTGGCAACCCGCCCCATTTGGCGAGACTCCCCAATAACGGAAGGATAAAAATCAGCAAAAACGTGATAATCAGGAATACAATTTTCTTCAACCGTCTAACCCCTTTATTCTCTGTAATGAACGGTTTTTGTGTACTGTTTTCAACAATATTACTGTTTTTTCGACAGTCGCATTTGACCCGTATTTACTATTTATAATCTGCTATCGCCAAAAAAGATAGTATTTTTTATGGAAATAAAAAAAGTATTCTGCAGAGTCAGGCCGCCTGCTCGGCAGGCTTTCCTTTTTACAGAATACTTGTCATTATAATTAGATTTCTTCCATCAGCCGTTCGGCATCTCTGCGCTGCTGCCTGCGATAAACGACTTTGGATAAGATAACACTTAATTCATACAGTATTAGCAGCGGAATCGCGACCAGGGTATCCGAGATAAAGTCCGGAGGCGTAATAACCACAGCTACAAAAACGAGCACAAAATAAGCTGCTTTGCGTATTTTGGAGAGTAGTGCAGGAGTCAGAATCCGGATCGTCGTCAGGAACATGACGATAATCGGCAGCTCGAACAATCCGGCTACAGGAAATACAATGTTCGACATAAAGGTAAAGTACTGTACAACCCCGTAGGTTTCTTCCAAGCCCATACTGCGGGTCACCTGAGAGGTAAAAGCAAGTGCCATCGGAAAAATAATATAATAGGCAAACAGTACCCCCAGCAGGAACATAACAAACACAAACGGAATATAACGCCGCGCTGCCCTGCGTTCATGTGGCAGTAAGCCTGGACTGACAAATGCCCACAGCTGATAGACGGCACACGGCAAAGTCAGCGCGATAGCTACAACCATGGCAATTTTCATATACAGTCCTATGCCATCCCAGAACGAGAATACATGGAATACCAGTTGGCGGGCAGTCTCTGCAGCCACCAGATACTGATAGACAGGCTGAGCCACCAGCAATCCGGCAATCAGACCAAAAAACAGCACAGCGATCACAATAATCAGCCGCCGCCTCAGCTCGGTGAGATGATCCACCAGAGACATATCTTTTTCGGTATTAAGCATGGGGTTCCTCCATTCGGCACGTATCTACGGTCTATAGCGGCTCAATCGTTCAGACGAATTGACGCGGAAAAGAAAATCCCTTCCACCGGGGAAGGGATTCGGAACATGGCCGGTACAGCTATTCTCATTCTCTATTCAGAGATGAGCGGCATACAGCTCCGTCTATATTCAGCCAGAATACGGCTATAATTGTGCAGATTAACGTTTCTCTTCCGTGCGCGCTTCCGGTACAACTTCGGCGCTCTGGATCGAGTCGGCAGGAACTTTGGTCGTCTTGTCTTCGTCTTTCATCATATCGCGTGTACCTTCCTTGAATTCACGGAACGTCCGGCCTACTGCGCGACCCAGCTCGGGCAGCTTGTTGGGACCAAATAAAATCAGCGCAAGAATGATCAATAAAATAAAACCGGTAGGACCAATTGAACTAAACATGTGGAACTCCTCCTTCATTCTCCAACGGGAACAAGCCTGTTATTCTCCTATCATAGCATAGCTACGCGTTTTAATTCATTATTGGATTACATTACCACGACAAAAAGCACAATTTCTCTTGGCGAAAAATTGCGATAGTCCTGCAGGAGTTCCATAACTTCTATATTTTCACAGTTGTGATTGGCTGCGAAAATATACGTCTGTTTATCGCTCGTCGTTCGGACTGTATTGTCCGGTAATCATCAGCAGCGCTTCGGGCAGCTGGTCCATAATGGCAGCCAGATGCTCATGCACCCCTTTGGGAGAACCAGGCAGATTGACAATCAGGCTGCGCTCACGAATCCCGCAAATGCCACGGAACAGCATCGCTGAACGGTTTTTCTGCATCACGGTAGCGCGCATGGCTTCGGCCATTCCCGGTACTTCACGCTGAATTACACGCCGCGTCGCTTCCGGCGTTACATCACGCTGGGCCAACTCGGTTCCGCCTGTCGTCAGGATCAGATCGGCGTTAAAATATTCTGTCATTTCAATCAATGCAGCAATAATCTCGTCCGGTTCATCCGGTACAACACGATACTCTACAATCTTGCCGCCCAGTTCTTCTTCTACCAGTTCACGGATGACCTGTGCGCTCGTATCTTCACGCTCTCCGCGCGATCCTTTATCGCTGGCTGTGAGAATAGCCGTTCTCCAAACCATACGCTCACCCTCCCTATCTCTATGCCAATCCATGTTCTGTGTGTTTCTGATCTGTATCTGCTGTCTAGGAATCTATGGTATAATCTCCGCTCTTGCCTCCACTTTTGGAGAGCAGCAGCGTTGGACCGATAATCATATCCTTTTGCAAGGCTTTGCACATATCATAGACGGTCAGAGCGACTGCCGAAGCAGCTGTCAGTGCTTCCATTTCTACGCCAGTCTTGCCTTCGGTCTTGACCTCGACCTCAATATGCAGCTCATCCCGGCCATTATCTTCAAAAGTAACATTGATACCGGTGAGCGGCAGCGGATGACACATGGGAATCCAATCCGATGTACGCTTGGCTGCCTGAATACCAGCTACCTGGGCAACAGCCAGCACGTCGCCTTTGCCAATCTGGCCGGCTTTGATAGCTGCCAGTGTATCCGGCTTCATGATAACGCGGGTTGAAGCAACCGCTTTTCTTACCGAGCTTTCCTTGCCGGAAATATCGACCATTCGTGCCCGGCCCTGCTCATTAAAATGAGTCAGCTTGCCCGAGGATACCGGCAGTCCTTCGTATTCTTTATTTTCCTGATGGCTCATTCTATCCCAACTTTCCCTAAACCTGCTGCTCCGTATACCGATATCCCGAAGCGGTAAATAAAATATCTATCCGAAAATCATGCGGCTCCATCGGAACAGACGACATGATCTGCGTGTCAAAAGCAAAAGCCCCCAATAATGGACGCTGTGTGGACGATACTGTTAACTTGTGCATAAAACGGTCATAGTATCCGCCGCCATACCCGATACGGCTGCCCTGTAAGTCATAACCCAGCCCCGGTACAATGACCAGATCAATCTCCTGCCAGCGTTCTGGCGGAAAAGCCGGCAATGCTTCTCGAGGCTCCGGGATGCCATAGGCTCCTGGCTCTACATCGGTAATCGAACAGATGCGATACAGATGGAAGATGCCCTGGTGGTCAGGATCAATACGCGGTACCAGTACCGTATCACCCTGCTGCCAGCAATATTCCAGCAAAGGCAGCGTATCCGGTTCATCCCGATAAGCCAGATAACTGAACAGGGTTAACGGAGAAGAGCCGTTTGTGATACGTAAATGCTCTATATATGATTGAGCGGCAGTACAGATGTCTGCCGATTCTTTGATTCTCTGTGCGGGGTCCATATGCAGACGCCGCTGTTTGAGCTGCTTGCGCAAAAGAGATTTTCCGAAATCCAAATTCATAGGCTACCTCCTCCTGCAGATCAGGCTGCTTGACCGGATAGTAGGCCTGAGTCACTCATATTGACAGTGTAACACTTTCCTGTCAAAAAACCAATTTCCCTTTCCATCCTTTACCGTATCGTAACCATATGCTGTACAAGGAATAAGCCATGCAAAATAACGCGGTTTCATGTACACTGAATAGGATGGTCTAAGACCGATACTTCACTCTTCCTGCACAATGAATGGCATGGTGAACGGATAATCAAAATCCACCCTTTATAAGCAGGATAAATACATGCGATGATAATCACCCAATTACAATGACTAACAGCATGGGACGGGAGACGGCAATTTCTATCGGTGATTGATCGGAATGCTGCTCAGGCTCCTATTGCTCTACTACGAATACCATCATACATTAAGTTCGTATCCGATGTTCCGGATACTTGGAAGGATGATAATAGATGTTATTACAGGCAAGCGGAATTACCAAACTATACGGCATTACCCCGATTCTGGACGGGATTAACCTGCAAATCGAAGAAAGAGAACGTATCGGTCTTGTCGGTGTCAATGGAGCCGGCAAATCGACGCTACTCAAAATACTGGCTGGTGAAATGTCCTATGACAGTGGTCAGGTATTTCGCAGTAAAGAGCTAACGCTGGGCTATCTGGCACAAAACAGCGGGCTGCATCATGGCAGCACGATCGGCGAGGAAATGCGCTCTGTATATGCCGACCTTATCGATACTGAAAAGGAACTGCGTACTATGGAGCAGCAGATTGCCGACCCGGAGCGCATGACCGATGAAAAGGCTTATGCCGATCTGCTGGAGCGTTATGCGCAGCGATCCGATTGGTTCCGCGAGCGCGGTGGATATGAGATGGAGACGCGTATTCGCAGCATTTTGCACGGGATGGGCTTTGCCGAGTTTTCCCAGGATACACCGGTATCCACACTCAGCGGCGGACAAAAAACGCGGTTGGCACTCGCCCGTATCCTGCTGCAGGCACCTGACCTGCTGATGCTGGATGAGCCGACCAACCATCTCGATCTGGATACACTCGCCTGGCTGGAAGATTATCTGCGTGCTTACTCCGGCGCCCTGCTGGTCGTCTCTCATGACCGCTACTTCCTCGACCGTCTGGTAACCGGTATCGTGGAGATCGAGCGTCACCGGTCCAAGCGCTATACCGGTAACTACAGCCGCTATATCGATATCAAAGCAGCGGAATACGAGACGGCGGTCAAGCAGTTCGACAAACAGCAGGATGAAATCGCCAAAATGGAAGAATTTATCCAGAAAAATATCGTTCGTGCCTCTACGACCAAGCGTGCACAGAGCCGCCGCCGGGCACTGGAAAAAATGGATCGTATGGATCGTCCTGCTGGAGATCTCAAAAAAGCCAATTTCTCTTTTACCGCTTCTGTCGTATCCGGCAAAGACGTGCTGCGTGTGCATAATCTGACGCTATCCTATGAAGACAAGCAGAGGCTGTTCGATCCGATTTCGTTTGAATTATGGCGCGGGGATATGGTGGCACTGATTGGTCCCAATGGTACCGGCAAAACTACCCTGCTCAAATCCCTAATCGGCGACCATCCTCCGGATGCGGGCAAGATCGAATGGGGAGCCAAAACCAAGATCGGTTACTACGATCAGGAACAAGGCCATCTGAATCCGAATAATACTGTACTCGAAGAAGTATGGGGCAGCTTTCCCCATTTGGAAGAGGTTCGTATCCGTACGGTGCTTGGCAACTTCCTGTTCAGCGGTGAAGATGTACTCAAAAAGGTGTCCGCACTTAGCGGTGGCGAGAAAGCCCGTGTCTCCCTGACCAAGCTGATGCTGCTGGAAGCCAATGTACTGATCCTCGATGAGCCGACCAACCATCTCGATCTGATGAGCAAGGAAGTACTGGAATCGGCGCTGATGGATTATGAAGGCACACTGCTGTTTATTTCCCATGACCGTTATTTCCTCAATAAAATGGCGGAACGCATTTTGGAGCTACGTCCCGATGGACTGACTACTTATCTCGGTAACTTTGATGATTATACAGCCAAAAAACAGGAACTCAAGGAACTGGCTGAAGAAGCTGCTGCGGCAGTACAAGCCAAAAATGCTGCGGCAACAACTGCTTCCGGTATATCTGCACCTGCCAACTCTTATGAGGAAGGCAAGCAGGCCAAACGGGAAGAGCGTAATCGCAAGCGCCGACTGGAGCAGCTGGAAGTCGATATCGCTGGCTGGGAAGAGCGTATTTCCGAACTGGAAGAGCAGCTGACTCTGCCGGAAGTCTATCAGGATTACGAAGCTGTACAATCCCGCCAGGAAGAGATTGCCCGTCATCAGCAGGCGCTGGAAGATGCTTATGAGGAATGGGAACTGCTCGCAGCCGAATAGGTTGCTGTCAATAGCTGTCCACGAATTTGTAAAATCTATTATACTTTTTGTAAGAAAGAGCGTCTGAATTTGTAAACAGGTTTATCCACAATTCACTGAAGTTATCAACGGAAAAATATAGATGTAATTGTCCGAATTTTGCTTGTATATCGCCATTTCTGTATTTTATCCATATTTATCCACCGAGTTATACACATTGTCCACAGATTCGATGATAATTACAGTTATATTCTATCCCCTGTTTCGGATTTGGAAAAAAGGTTAATGCAGAGCCAAATTCCAGTCTTATACACAATTTGCAGGGGATATGTGGATAAACTTGTTAACATCTTGACAGATAAGATAGCTCATGCTGTATAGTGTAAAATCCATTATTTACCTTAATTGATTATTTGGAGGCGTTTGTTTTCGCTGATTCAATAGTATTTTTAATCAGCAGATACTATTTTGGATTGATAGATATCATGCTGAATGATTAAATGTGAAATAATGGATATCATTATAAAAAGGCTGTTCCAGGGAGTAGAGTCACTCTTGGGAACAGCCTTTTATTTGCTGCTGGGTCTATCAGATCTGTATCATGGTTATTGTATACCGTAAATGTATACCGTAAATAGAACCCAAATATTTAGTCATTCAGCGAGCATCTATTACGTTAGCCGATCGTGGTTGAATCTGCTACCGACCATTTTTCCAGAGACAGGGACGGGTCGCCCTTGATATCCAGCCCGGAGAATTCTCCATTTTTCCATTTGAGATAAGCAGCCGCTCCGATCATGGCTGCATTATCGGTACAATATTCAAAAGGCGGAATCAGCAGTTCAATCTGCTCGCGTTCACACCGCTCGGTAAGTGTTTTGCGCAGTCCTTTGTTGACCGCTACACCGCCGCATAGCAGCAGCTGGCGTACACCGTATGCACGTACTGCACGAATTGCCTTTTCCACGAGTACTTCTACTACCGCTTCCTGGAAGCCGCGGGCAATCTCGGCTGTCATCGGCTCATCTCCGCGCATCTTCTTCTGATTTACTACATTTAGCACCGCTGATTTCAGACCGCTCAGGCTAAAGTCGTATGAACCCGGTTCCAGCCAGACACGCGGCAGCTCCACCGCAGAGGCCGCTTCCATCGCCAGATTATCTACATAAGGACCACCCGGGTATGGAAAGCCCAGCGCACGTGCTACTTTGTCATAGGCTTCGCCTACCGCATCGTCACGGGTGCTGCCGATCAGCTTGAACTGACCTTCGCGCTCCAGCAGTACCAGCTCGGTATGTCCGCCGGATACAACCAGCGCCAGTGACGGATACTGGATATCCGCTACCAGATTATTGGCATAAATATGACCCGCGATATGATGTGTACCGATCAGCGGCTTGTCGAGTGCAAATGCGAGACTTTTGGCAGCCATGATCCCTACCAGTAGTGCTCCGACAAGTCCGGGCCCTTCGGTAACCGCTACAGCGGAAATATCCTGTAACGATAATCCCGATTCGTTGATCGCTTCTTCGATCATCAGCGTGATACTTTCTACGTGCTTGCGGGAAGCTACTTCCGGCACAACGCCGCCGAATGCTTTATGGGTCTCGATCTGGCTGGATACCAGATTGGACAATACTTTTTTACCGTTCTGTACAATAGCGACAGAGGTCTCATCGCAGCTCGTCTCGACCGCCAGAATATTGCACACCTGCTGCGGGTGCTCCTGCTCTATCATGAATAATCCACGCTTCCTTCCTTGTTTCCATGCTCCCCTTGCTGCGGAAGCTCGCACCACATAATCAGTGCATCTTCATTATTGTCCGAATAATACCCTTTGCGTACACCTGCATCCGTAAAGCCGAGCTTGCGGTACAGATTCTGGGCAGGCTCATTGGTGACGCGAACTTCCAGCGTCATACGTACCATTCCCAGTTCTACCGCCCACTCCATCAGCTGAAGCAGCAGCGTCTGTCCCAGTCTGCGGCCGCGGCTTGCTTCACGGATCGCTATATTGGTCACATGGGCTTCATCCATAATGGTCCACATGCCTGCATAACCGACAATGACGCCGTCCAGTTCAATCACCAGATACCGGGCAAAATGATTCATTGTCAGCTCATTACGGAATGCTTCCTCGGTCCATGGAAGAGTAAACGCCTCATGTTCAATCTCCATAATTTTCGTAATATCTTCTATCGTCATCCTGCGAAGAACCGGTTGCTCTTCACGAGGGCTGAATAATGATTCCACAGCTGCACTTCCTCTCTCTAGGAATGACGCAGCAGATTGGCTTCCGCCTCCGACAGCTGCGTGTAATTGGGTAACAGGGTATGCACAGGGTCATTTTGTCCGGCCAGCAGACACGCAGCGCCGATCTGTCCGGCATACTGCGCTTCCAGATTGCAGGCACGAATATGCAGGCGCTCACCTACAATCGCACGCAGCTGCTCTGCACGCTCGGTATGAGCCGCGGTCTCTCCAACAACCAGAATACGCTGCGGACGCTGATCGTCCGGCAGGGATTCATAATATTCACCGATCCGCTGCATCCATTCTTCCATCAGGATAATCCGGTCATCCTGTATCTGCTGCGGCAGCTGCTCTGCATTCATCTGAAAAAGACCGGTATAGACCTGTGCACGGCGTGCATCGATCAACGGAATCATCCAATCCCGTTCAGTTGCTGTCATCGCAAAAGTATCCTGCAGTGCTGGAGATGATACAGGCTCGGCAGTCTGCTGTGCATCTGTAGAGACAGCCGCCTCCCTGGCGTGATAACCACTCTGTGCCAGCGCCGCCAGACTGGAGAATCCAGCAACAGGCAGCTGAAGTGCCCAGGCCAGTGTCTTGGCCGTCGTAACCGCAATCCGGATTCCCGTATACGAACCGGGACCAATCCCTACTGCAATTCCATCCAGTTGATGACGCTCTGTCCCAGTCTGAGCCATCAGCTCAGTGATACTGTTCATCAAGCCTACCGAGTGATTGCGATCGGCATTACTGCTGTGTGCAGCCAGTACCTGTTCTTCTTCCATAATCGCGACAGCCTGGGCAGCTGTAGCTGTATCCAAAACCAAAAACCGCTTGCGCGGTTGTCTGTTCATTTCATTCATCAATTGTCACTGACTCCATTCTGTATAAGCTCCTGGCACCAACCGGCGTAGGGTTCTCCATAACCGGTGCAGGCAATTGTACGACTGTTGTCCTCATTTACGGTAATCTGGATAGCCAGCCGCTCTTCGGGCAGCAGATCCTCGATCCGGCTGGACCACTCGACCAGTGTCGCTCCTTCACCGAAAAAGTAATCATCCAGCCCGAGGTCAGCCGCTTCTGCTTCGGTGATCCGGTATACATCCATATGGTAAAAAGGCATACGGCCCTGATACTCTTTGATAATCGTAAAGGTAGGGCTGTTCACCATGCCCGGAACTTCCAGATAACGGGCAAATGCTTTGGAAAAATGTGTTTTGCCGGCTCCCAGATCGCCATCAAGCGTGATCATCGTGCCCGGTATAGCACGCTTCGCTAGAAAAGCTGCCAGTTGCTCCGTTTCCTCCAGATGATGGCTCTGATATTCGTAATGGTATTGCGGCTTTTGTTGCGCCATAAGTGCCTCCGTGGCGAATCGTCGCAAATCACTGCGTCTGCTTCGCTTTTTATCAATAATCTTGTACCGGCACAGCCGGGCAATCCTGCTCTATCACCAAAAGGGATCTGCGACATGCAGGCTGTTACAGAGATTATATCATATTCCACCGCCGCTTAGGCTGGTTGGTTCCTTTTTGTACAGGTGTTATCCTGTTTATAAATCAGTATTCCTATAAGAGCGGCGACAGCATACGCGACAGGGTCTCCATCGTTTTCTGCACACGGGAGCGGCGGATAAACTCATGATAATTGATCCGGCTGCTTTCTTTCAGATCACGATTGAAATCTTCCATTAACCGCTCGATCGTCTCCTGTTCAAACAAAATAGCAGATAACTCGAAATTGCTGTAAAAACTGCGCATATCCATATTCGCCGTACCGACCGATGCGAGTAGATCGTCGATGATCATTACTTTGGCATGAACGAATCCTTTTTCATACTGGTGAATCCGGACACCTACTCTCATCAGCTCTTCGATATACGAGAGGGAGGCGTACTGTACAATCTGGGAATCGGATATTTTGGGAATAATGATATCCACTTCTACCCCACTGACTGCCGCTGTTTTGATCGCTGCGTAGATACTTTGATCCGGGATAAAATACGGCGTGGTGATACAGATACGACGCTTGGCAACAGCCAGCGCACTGAAGCACATTTCCTGAATCGCATTCCAGTTGCGGTCCGGCCCACTCGCTACAATTAGCGCTCTCTCCTGTCCGGCACACTGATGCTCGGGGAAATAGACTGGATCGGTAATGCGCTGACCAGAAGCAAACTCCCAGTCTTCCAGAAACACAATCTGCAAAAAGTAAACCGTATCTCCGCGGACTTCCAGATGGGTATCCCGCCAGTATCCCAGACTGGAGTACAGTCCAAGATAATCATCACCGATATTCAGTCCGCCGATAAAGCCCACTTCCCCGTCGATAACGAGAATTTTGCGATGATTGCGGTAATTGACTTCACGCTGGATAAACGAAGTGAATGGTGGCAAAAAGAAATAGAATTCCACGCCGGCTGCTTTGAGTTTTTTGACAAATTTGTGCTTGAGATGATAACTGCCGAGTCCATCGCACATCATCCGTACTTTGACACCGGACTGCGCTTTGCGGATCAGAACCTCGGTAAATTCCCGGCCGATCATATCATCGCGGAAAATGTAAAACTGAATGTGTATATGATGCTGAGCCTTTTCCAGCGCTTTGAGCATCGCCGTGAACGTCGACTTGCCATCGGTCAGCACTTCGATCTGGCTGCAGGAAGTAATCGGATTCTCGGTCAGATGGGATAGCAGCGAGAACAGACGCCCCTGCGCCAAAAATTCTTCATTGCCCATATCCTCGGCCGAACGAATAACAGCAGCCTGCTTCCAGAGGCGGCTGCGCACTTCACGGAAAATAATCGTTCCTTTTTTGCGGATCGTGCGACGGCTGCGATAGTTCCGTGCCACAAAGTAATACACGATAAATCCGATAAAAGGAACGCAAAAGGAAATAAACATCCAGGCGACCGCTTTGGTCGGTGAACGGAACTCCAGCACCAGGATCGTACCCACCTGAGAAATAAATATAATGCTCAAAATAAACAACCAGATCATACTGCGCTTCCTTTCCGGCTAAATAAAAATGTTATACAAACTGTATCATATCAAATGCTGTACTTATTTAGCGACAATTGTACTGTTATCCATATAACCACAGCACCCCCAACTGATTCACTCCAGATCCTTGTAAAATATTCCATATGATTTAGCCTATCATGCAAAGCGGTATCGAGTCGTTACTGCCGCTTCCGCCTATTCTTCTGGATAAAGCCCGTCCCAGCAGCATAGGCGACCTGTTCGTCCGCATTTCTCCCATCTCTTAAAGTCGAATGCAGTTGCAAGAAGTTCCAGTCTGCAGCAGCAAAACGCCCTTCCTGCCGGAAGGACGCGCTGTATCATTATTTATGATTATTTTTTTATTGCAAAAACAGTCTACTCGATAATTGGGAACGGTCACGCCCGTACATCCCGTTTTGTAAATGACCACCATGCAATCAGCATGAAAATAATAAAGTACACAGCCAGCACCATCAGCGACCAGCCGATCGACGTAACACCGAACAACCCGCCGGCACTTTTCAGATACTGGGTCAGATCCAGATTGGTCGGCAGGAAAATCTTGACGATCCAGTAATCTTTGGGCTGCAGAAAAGCATGAAGCAGCGGCGTTATAATACTCCCCGCAAAATAAAGCAGAATCGCCAGCGTAATCGCCAGAGCGGTAGAACGAAACAGTGCAGACAGCATAAAGGCAAAAGCAGCCAATATAAGCGCGCGAATATAATTGTATAACAAGAGCAGAAACAGACTGCTTTCATCATCACTGAACAGTGTCGAAGACGACGAAGGAAACAGTAGATAGGATACTATAGTTACCACCAGCAGAAACAGCAGCGTCAGCACAAGAGTGAACAAAGCAACTGACAGGAACTTGGAGCCAAGAATCTTCCAGCGTTTCCATGGGCGGATCAGCAGCAGCTTGATCGTTCCCGAAGCAAATTCACCCGCTACCGAATCCGAAGCAATAATAAGCGAGAACAGAATAACCAGAAAATACATTGTAAATGACTGTTCAATCGCCTGTTGCGCACCCAGCGGGAATCCGCTTATATTCATCAGCAGCAGCATAGTGGGAGAGAAAACAACAAGGAAAATCAACAAAATCCAGGTGGAGACACGCAGGTAGATCTTTAGCGTCTCATTCCAGACCAATTGTATAAAATCACTCATGACGCTCCCCCTCTCTCGTCATCGCGAGGAACTGATCTTCCAGTGTCTCCCGGATCGGAGTAATACTGTAGACAGCAATGCCATTATTGACCAGCAGTGCATTCAGTCGGGCGATATCCTGACGATCTGCAGCAACCGTCCAGCTGCTGCCGCTTATCTGTCCGCCTCCGCCTAGCTGTGCAGCCAGTGCCGGCTGATCGGTCTCAAAGCGCACCATCATTTTGGCTCCAGTCGTATCCGCCGTGGCAGCAGAAGCATCCAGATGCCGCACGTCCACCAGACGACCGCCATTGATTACAGCGACCGTATCACACATCAGCTCCATTTCGGATAACAAATGGCTGGAAACAAAGACTGTCGTACCTTCTTCCCGGCTGAGTGCGCGCAGGTAATCACGCAGCTCACGGATACCCTGCGGGTCCAGTCCGTTGGTTGGCTCATCCAGTACAAGCAGGCGCGGACGATGCAGCAGCGCCTGCGCTACACCCAGACGCTGGCGCATCCCCAGGGAATAGGTACTGACTTTGTCATAAATACGATGGCCGAGACCGACGAATTGTACGACATCACTGATTCGCTGCTTGTCGACACCCGGTGACATACGCGCATATTGCATCAGATTCTGATAACCGCTCATGTATTTGTACATTTCCGGATTCTCGACGATTGCACCGACTTTGGCGATTGCTTCCTCAAAGTGGGTACGGATATTCTGACCTTCGATCAGTATATCGCCGGACGTTATCGACATCAGTCCAACCAGCATCCGAATTGTAGTGGTTTTGCCCGAACCGTTGGGACCGAGAAAACCAAATACGCGTCCCCGTGGTATATCCAGTGTCAAATTATCGATAATGGTTTTGGAACCAATCTTTTTGGTGACATTAAGGAACTGTACGACCGGCAGCTCACTGTTTTCAGGCAAAATCGCATCCAGACGTGGGCTGGTATCTATATGTTCTGTTGACTGACGATTCGCTGAGGATGCAGACGATTGCGAAGATGCCTTTATACCGGAAGTATCTTTTGTTGATGAATGATCCATAATGTAAAACTCCTTTCTGTCTGTGTATTCAATGGGCTTCTGTATTTTCTGTAGTTGCTATAGCCTGCCTTTCTGTAGTGTGCATCTATCGGCTGCAGTAGTAGTTTAATAGCTTAGTACTTGTTGATTGTTGCTTACTGCTTGCCGCTCAATACACGGATACTTCATTTCTTGCTACTTCATTTTTTAAGCCCGATGCCTTGATATTTATTGGCTTGGTACTTACGGCATAATGCTCGCTTGCCTCTTATTCAGTTTCCTGCACTACGGTTCCCTGCTGTGTGTCTCCCTATGTATCTCTATCAGAAGTACAAGTACGGTATGACCTGACGGCGCTTGGCGTTATCATTGTAACACTGCCCCGATGATAAAAAAAGAACCCGTCGGTCCAACCGGGAATCGGGTGATCTTCCATAAACCTGAAGTTTATGCAACGAGATCATTCCGACTCTTCCATTGGATCGAACGAGTTCTCTATTTTATTTCATCTGTAATGCTGTACTATTCCAAAATATCGAATATCGCCAGCATCATCATGAGTCCTGCAAGCAGACTACGCACCGGAACGGGCCAGTTCACGCATATTGGCCTCGAAGGCAGCGAGTAGAGCCGCTTCGCCAGTCAGACCACTTTCGTGAACTTTGCGGATTTGTTCGGTCATCCGTTTGTAGTCTTTTGGAATGACGCGGACGAAATCCTGGGATTGATGTTCCCAATCTTCCAGTACCCGTTGTCCTGCCTGGCTGCCGGTATAACGCACATGACGCTCGATCAGCGCGCGTACTTCTTCCAGCTCTTCCGGTTCATCGAGCGATTCCAGCAGCACCATCTCCAGATTGCAGCGTCCGACAAAATCATGACTCGGATCCAGTACATAGGCTACACCACCGGACATCCCTGCGGCAAAGTTACGGCCGGTTGTGCCGAGTACAACGACACGCCCGCCGGTCATGTATTCACAGCCATGATCGCCTGTACCTTCAACCACGATATTCGCACCAGAGTTACGCACGGCAAACCGCTCGCCTGCAATACCATTGATATACGCTTCACCACTGGTAGCACCATAGAGTGCCGTATTACCAATAATAATATTATCTTCGGCTGCAAAGGTCGCCTGGGCATCAGGCTTAACGATGATTTTACCACCAGATAATCCTTTGCCGACATAGTCATTGCAGTCGCCTTCGACCTGAAGCGTCATGCCTTTCGGTACGAACGCGCCAAAGCTCTGACCTGCGGAGCCTTTGAATTTGAAAGTAATTGTATCTTCCGGCAGACCTGCTGCCCCGTATTTGCGAGTAACCTCACTGCCGAGAATCGTTCCGGTTGCCCGGTTCACGTTGCAGATGGCAAGCTCTGCTTGTACACGGCTGCCGTTCTCCAGAGCAGGCGCCGCCAGTGGAAGCAGCTGCTGCATATCCAACGTCTCTTCCAGCTGATGATTCTGCTGCTGTACATTGAAGCGTTCGCTGCCTTCCGGAAGCTTAGGCTCATGCAGCAGGACAGACAGATCCAGTCCTTTTTTCTTCCAGTGATCTGCAGCATTGGCAGCATCCAGACAATCCAGACGGCCTACCATTTCCTGCACAGTGCGGAAGCCAAGCTCTGCCATAATCTCACGCAGATCTTCTGCCACAAATTTCATAAAGTTTACGACATGCTCCGGATCGCCGGTAAAGTTTTTGCGCAGTTCCGGGTTTTGCGTCGCTACGCCGACCGGACAGGTATCCATCTGACAGACACGCATCATGATGCAGCCCAGCGTTACGAGCGGAGCTGTAGAGAAGCCGTACTCTTCAGCGCCGAGTAGTGCAGCTACCGCGAGATCGCGTCCACTCAGCATTTTGCCGTCCGTCTCCAGTACAACGCGGTCACGCAGATTGTTCATGATCAGCGTCTGCTGGGTCTCTGCCAGTCCAAGCTCCCACGGCAGACCCGCATGACGGATCGAGCCCTGCGGAGAAGCACCTGTACCACCGTCATAACCGCTGACGAGGATGATATCCGCGCGTCCTTTGGCTACACCGGCTGCAATCGTGCCGACACCGACTTCGGATACCAGCTTCACGTTGATCGCTGCACGAGGGTTGGCATTTTTGAGATCATAGATCAGTTCGGCCAGATCCTCGATCGAATAGATGTCATGATGCGGCGGCGGTGAAATCAGACCTACACCCGGCGTGGAACCACGCACTTCCGCTACCCATGGATATACTTTACGGCCCGGCAGCTGTCCACCTTCACCCGGTTTGGCACCCTGGGCCATTTTGATCTGAATCTCATCGGCATTGACCAGATAGTTGGACGTTACGCCAAACCGTCCGGACGCAACTTGCTTGATCGCACTACGGCGGGAATCGCCGTTGGCATCGGGTACGAAGCGCGCAGGATCTTCCCCACCTTCACCGGTATTACTTTTGCCGCCAATCCGGTTCATTGCGATAGCCAGACTCTCATGCGCTTCCTTACTGATCGAGCCAAAGGACATGGCACCGGTCTTGAAGCGGCGCATAATCGATTCGATCGGCTCTACTTCTTCCAGCGGAATCGGTGCGCCGTTCGGCTTGAATTGCAGCATGGAGCGCAGCGTCAGGCGCTGTTCGTTCTCGCCTTCGACCAGAGCGGCATATTTTTTGTACAGCTTGTAGTCACCGGTACGTACAGCATGCTGCAGCAGGTGAATCGTCTGCGGGTTAAACAAATGCTGTTCCCCGTCATTACGCCACTGATAATCGCCGCCGGAATCCAGTACACGGTCATTGCCGTCTTTATCCGTAAAGGCACGAATATGCTGGGATAGCGCTTCTTGAGCCACTTCTTCCAGACCGATTCCGCCAATCCGGGAAGGTGTCCAGGTAAAGTATTGATCTACAAAATCCTGCTTCAGGCCAACCGCTTCGAAAATCTGCGCGCCGCGATAGGATTGAATCGTCGAAATTCCCATTTTGGACAGGATTTTCACGACACCCTTGGTGACGGCTTTGATATAGTTTTTGACTGCTTTCTCATGGGAAATACCACGCAGCAGTCCTTGCTTGATCATATCCTGCATCGTCTCAAACGCCAGATACGGATTGACTGCACTAATCCCGTAACCGAGCAGCAGCGCAAAATGATGCACGTCACGCGGTTCACCGGATTCCAGCAGCAGGCTGACACGAGTACGCGTTCCCTGGCGAATCAGATGATGATGCAGGCAGGCCACTGCCAGCAGTGCCGGAATTGCCGCATTATCCTTATCCGTACCACGGTCGGACAGAATCAGGAAATTATGCCCTTTGGCGATAACCCGGTCTGCCGCTTCGCACAGATTGACCAGTGCAGCACGCAGTCCTTCGGCACCTTTGGCCGCCTCAAAGAAGATTGGAATCGTCATTGCCTTGAAGCCCGGACGACGTACATGGCGCACTTTGGCAAAGTCCTCATTGGACAAAATCGGTGTATTCAAAATAATCTGGCGACAGCTCTCCGGTTGCGGATCGAGCAGATTGCGCTCGGGGCCGATTGCTGTAGCTGTCGAGGTCACGATCTCCTCACGGATCGCATCGATCGGTGGATTCGTCACCTGGGCAAACATCTGCTTGAAATAGTTATACAGACGCTGCGGCTGATCCGACAGAACCGCCAATGGAGCATCATAGCCCATCGAGCCAATTGCTTCTGCACCGGTAGTAGCCATCGGTTCAATCACCTTGCGCAGCTCTTCAAACGTATAACCAAATGCCAGCTGCAGCTGCTGCACATTATCATGATCCGGTTGAATCGCCTCCGGAGCTTCCGGTACTTCTTCCAGATTCATGAGATGTTCTTCCAGCCACTCGGCATACGGCTGCTCGGAAGCGATCTTTTCCTTGATTTCTTCATCGGAAATAATACGGCCTTCCTGTGTATCGATCAGCAGCATCCGTCCAGGACGCAGACGGTCTTTGTATAAAATATCCTCTGCCGGTATATCGAGTACACCGACCTCGGAGGACAGAATAATCCGGTCATCTTTGGTTACATAATAACGCGCCGGGCGCAGACCGTTACGGTCAAGCATCGCGCCAATCTGAATCCCGTCGGTAAATGCCATAGCGGCAGGTCCGTCCCACGGTTCCATCAGACAGCTATGATACTGGTAAAATGCTTTTTTCTTCTCATCCATCGTGTCGTGGTTGCTCCACGGTTCCGGTACCATCATCATCGCTACATGCGGCAGGGAACGACCGTTCAGATACAGGAATTCCAGCGTGTTATCAAACATCGCCGTATCCGAACCATCCGGATTGATAACCGGACGGATCTTGTCGATATCCGCGCCGAATACTTTACTCTCGAACAGCGATTGACGGGCATGCATCCAGTTCACATTACCGCGCATCGTATTGATCTCACCATTGTGGATCATAAAGCGATACGGATGGGCACGGTCCCAGCTCGGGAACGTATTGGTACTGAAACGGGAGTGTACCAGCGCCATCGCCGATTCGAACTCTTCATCCCGCAGATCCAGATAGAATTCTCCGACCTGAGCGGTTGTCAGCATCCCTTTGTAGACGACTTTACGGCAAGACAAACTTGGAATGTAGAACGTCTCTCCACCCGCTTCTTCCGCATAGCGAATATGACGTTCTGCCAGACGGCGAATGACATACAGTTTGCGTTCAAAAGCCAGCTCATCCCGACCTTGCAGCAGCTCACTGCGTCCGATAAAAAACTGTCGAACTACCGGCTTGGCATCTTTGGCGGACTTGCCGAGCGTACTGTCATCTGTAGGTACGGTACGTGCTCCGAGGTATACCTGGCCTTCCTGTTCAATAATGCTTTTCAACACAGCTTCATGACGGCTGCGCAGCTCTTCATCAGGGGACAGGAAAACAATGGCTACGCCATATTGTCCTTTTTCGGGCAGTTCAAATCCGTTTGCACGGGCTTCCTTAACAAAAAAGCGATGTGGAATCTGGACCATAATACCGGCTCCGTCACCGGAATTCGGTTCACTGCCCTGACCGCCGCGATGCTCCATATTTTCGAGCATCGTGAGTGCCTGACTAACAATCTGGTGACTAGGTGTTCCTTTGATATGCGCGGTAAATCCCATACCGCAGGCATCTTTTTCAAACTGCGGGTCATAAAGACCCTGCTTCGGAGGTAAACCTGTAATGTTCATAATACGCAACCTTTCTATTATGAAGTGAAATGTCAGAAGACGAGCCAGAGGACGGCCATACGAAGAAGAATGCTGCTAAAGGATAGGGTATACAAAACAGACTGCTCTCTCCATTCATCGGGATATACATCTCTGCAGATTCGAATGTAATGGAAGCAGCCTATTTGAATATAAAATTCGGAAATAACAGCGGAAGAATAATTATCCACTTATGGATTCAAGCGACTTACTCAGCGTATGTGATATCGTTGTAACCTAATGGGTTTTATACATTTTAACACTGACCTCACATCATAGCAATTCAAACTTTTTATCTATCCGATAAATTATTATTTTGCGTCAAAGCATTAGTGTGATAACGCAGTGCAATATATTATAGTGTATGATTATACATTATAATTAATATATTATTCAATTTATTTATAATGCTCGAAAAGTATTTTATAATCGCCTGGTCATGATTGCAGCCCTGTTTGCTTCTGCCGAACAGATGACCGTTTGAAAGATAAATAAAAAAGCGCACAGCCCTGTTTGTTCAGGCTGTACGCTTTTTGGGTTTATGGCTTGTTTCACGTATTTACTGATTTAAGGTCTACAGCGAGCCGCTTGCCTACTGCTCCTGCATCTACTCGATCATTGGATCATTCCGTTGCAAAAGGGAATGTATTAAATATCTACACTCTCGCCTACTTGGAGTACAGAGCCCTGCAGACCTTTCTTTTGCAGTTCAGCGACAAAAGCGTCTCCATCCTGCTCAATTGGCGGGAACGTATTGTAATGAACCGGGATCACATGACCTGCTTTGATCCACTGTGCAGCGAGCAATGCGTCTTCGGGACCCATGGTATAGAAATCGCCTATCGGCAGTGCAGCTACGTCGATTTGGTTCAATTCGCCAATCAGCTTCATATCGCCGAACAGCGCTGTGTCACCTGCATGGTAGAGCGTTTTGCCGCCCATTGTCAGCAGGATACCTGCCGGTTCGCCGAGATACACCGTCTGATCTCCATCCTGGATAGAGGACGTGTGGAACGCGAGCGTGAATTTTACTTTGAAGCCATCAAACTGCTTGGCTCCACCAAGGTTCATGCCTACGACCTCAGGTGCACCTTTGCTGGCTGCATACTGCGCCAGTTCAACAATCGCAATCACCGGACAATTATTATTTTGCGCGATCTCGACCGTGTCACCATAGTGATCGCCGTGACCATGTGTCAAAATAACCGCATCCACCTGGATGTCTTTGGGATCAATATTGACTTGCGGATTGCCGGACAGGAACGGGTCGATAATGACCTTTTTGCCGCCTTCTTCGACCAGCAGACAGGATTGACCATAATATGTGATTTTCATGGATGAAGCACCTCCGGGATTGAATTGATTTTCCACCGTTTATTGTATCATCATCCGCAGCAGAAGTGTAACTCCGCAGCGCAGACAGAACAAGCTCCAGCAATGGGCAGCTTATTTATAAAACGTATGGTGACCAATTTTCGCCACTTTGGTTCGGGTATTGGGAATATCAAAGTCTGTCGCCAGGGAAAGCGACACAAAATAATACGTATTGTCCGGAACTTCCTTTTGGCCTTCCAGCGCAGCGCGCACTGCTTTTACCGAGTCGGCGTTAGGTGTCACACGCTCGAATCTGCCATTGGTTACCGGAGAAAATTGATATCTTTGATAGATTACATCTTTAATCGTGTCGGGGAAATTAGCGGACCGCAGCCGGTTTAAGACAACATTGGCAACTGCCACTTTGCCTTCGTACGGTTCGCCTTCAGCCTCTGCCATAACGATACGTTCGAGCAGGAGCTGTTCTTTATCAGACAATGCGTAGGTCCAGGTAGCCTGAGATTTATTACTCTGGCTAAGCAGCTTTGTCCGGGTAAAGTATAAGTGGGTTGGGGTGGAATCACTAATGGACGAACTTGCCGTCACTGCCGCCGGCATTGCTTTTGCCTTGGCTGTAGCGGTGTTCGCCTTGATATGTGCAGCTTTTTTCTTGTGCTGTTCCGCTTTGAGTGCTGCAGCTTGCTCAGTCTTGACCTGACGAATCAACTTTTGGGTATGATTCTCGTTCCACGTCATAAACGTAGTGCCGGTCCTGACATTCTGGGCATGAGAAACCGAACCTGCCGGCTGTGCACCCCATGCAGGCAGCTCAGTAAAGGATTGTTCGCTCGTTATTTTGGAATCCATCCAGAAAGGGAGGGACATAACGAATATAAAAAGCACGCCGAGTAGCGGCGTAATCCACTGATTGCGTTTAATAAACTCCATTTTCTTCCTCCAGTACTGTTAGCATACTCCTAACCCTATGTAACCTTTTTGACCTTCCATTTGAATACACCAACATTCAAATTTTGAATCACTTGCGGTTCACAGTGTTATTTCGTCTCCGGTGATGCGGAGCAGTGCCAACTTGAATTTGAATCTCCGAATTTGCCGAAATTCAATAATTATTTGAGCATGATTATCATGCTATTCCCCTATAAAATGCTGCGGGATTGCAGCAGCAAGTATATTATTATAAGTTGTTTACTTTTGTCAAATTGACAAATTCGCAATTTTAGGCATGGTCATAATCCGAGAAGCGGAAATTGACCTGCCACTTCGTACATCGGTTGCTGACCCAAACGTGTCCGGTACAGTACAAATTCCTCTACCCGCCAGTGATCCGGTGATGGATAATGATCTGCATTTATTTCCGAAAACGGCGTACTGCCATGATATTTGCGGGCTACGGTCAGATGGGGATGATACGGACGCTGCTCCGGTACAAAGCCAAGCGGTAGACAAGCCTGCTGCACCTCGGACTGCAGGTGATGCAGACTATCCGTATCTCCTTCCGGTCCAATCCACAGTACTCGCGGAGCCAGGGGATTGCCGAATATCCCGGCCAGTCCCAGCTGCAGCTGAAACGGTGCAATGCCGGCAGCAGCCTTTTGCAGAGCTGTACACAGCTCCGGTAGCTGCTCCACGTCTACATCTCCAAAAAACTGGAGTGTAATATGCAGATCCCCAGCGTAAGTCCAGCGGCGGAACGCATATTGCTCCTGCGCTGCCCTGCTCCATGCGCTCAATGTTATCGCTGCTTCACCCTTGATCGGCACAGCTGCAAATACACGTTCCTGCCCAGGCTGAGTTCCCATTTTTACACTCCCTTTCCCGTTGTTCTTTTTATTGTGAATACCTGCTTGAATTCGTGATACACGAATCTGTTATGCATTATATGATTAACTCATTTACGAACACCTGTTCCGAACGATCTCAACCAGTATACACTAATCTTCAAAACAGTGCAAAACGATTCATGGATATTACAGTTCGGATTCGATCTTCGATCAGTCAGGTAATATCGTAAAGTAAGGTTCGACTGAATAAAGCAATTTGGTATGCAGGAGTTAATTTGTTATCATTTGGAAGATAACGTACATTATTATTCATTTACCGGGGAGGTATATTTATGTCCAAAATTGTTGTCCTTCAGCAACTCACCGAGTCGCAGAAACAGAAAGTACAGGAAGCTGCACCATCATACGAGATTGTTGCCGTTCCGGTTCGTGAAGCCAGTGATTCCATACTCGCCGAAGCCGAAATTATTCTCGGGTGGTCACGCAAACTGCAGGATTTCATTTTATCCGACAAGTGTCCTGTCCAGTGGATACAGACATGGTCGGCAGGCGTGGATAAAATGCCTATGGAGCAGCTGGAGCAAAAACAGGTGCTCCTGACCAGTGCGAATGGTGTACACACTATCCCGATCTCGGAGCAGATTTTTGCGTATATGCTTGCATTTTCACGCAATCTGCACCGGGCAGTCCGCAATCAGGGAAAACATGCCTGGGATGAAAGTGGAACATTCACCGAGCTGCATGGCAAAACGATTGTCATTGTCGGAGTCGGTAATATCGGAGCAGGCACCGCACAGCTCGCCAAAGCATTTGGTATGAAAACGATCGGTGTACGCCGTTCCGGCAAGGAGCAGGATGGAATTGATCAGATGTATTCGATGGAGCAGCTGGATGAAGCGCTCGCTCAGGGAGATTATGTCATCAATATTTTGCCGCTTACCGAGGAGACCAAGCAGCTGTTTAACCGGGAACGATTTGCCGTGATGAAAGACAGCAGCCTGTTTATTAATGTGGGTCGCGGCCCGTCTGTCGATACGGATGCGCTGGTAGAAGCGCTTCAATCCGGAGCCATCGCAGGAGCAGGACTCGATGTATTTGATCCTGAGCCGCTGCCGGAAGATCATCCGCTCTGGGATATGGAACAGGTCATTATTACTCCTCATATTGCAGGCAGCAATGAGCATTACACCGACCGTGTTATCGAGATTTTCACCAAAAATCTTCAAGCTTATCAGCAGGATCGGACCCTGCCGGTTAATCTGGTGGATTATAGCAGACAATACTAATTTTAGTTTGAATAAATAAGCATTGGTGCATCACAAAAGAGGCGATTCCCGCTGTGGGAACCGCCTTTTTTTGCGTTTGTAAATCAGGATAAACCCTGATTTTTATAGTGATATTGGACTGTATATTCAATCATCACATGTAATAAATATGTTATTTCCATTTTTTCGACAGCAGTATTAATTGGGCTCCGGTGTCCATGAGGCAATAGATTCATAGACGTTAATGCGTTCTTGATAGCGATTCAACGGACAAATCAGCAGTAGTTCATCTGCCCTATATCGCAGACTCAATTCCTGGAATTGCTGCCAGATTGCTTGTTGACCGCCTACAATCGGAGCCGGAATTTCTTCGCCAATCGATGCGATGCCTGCAGGCGAGCTTTTCCAGCGTTCATATAATCGTTCGGCTTCCTGATCAGTCTGTCCAGCAATCACGCGCACAGCGAGTATGACCTGCGGTTGCGTATGCAAGGCAGAGGGCTGAAAATTCTCCAGATAATGTTGAACTGCAGCTACACCGTCACTACCGCTCATAAAATAACCAAATACGTATCCGGTACCGTTCTGGGCAGCGAGAGTGGCACTTTTGCGATTGGTACCCAGCATCCAGCATTCCAGCGGATAAGCCGGCTGAGGGCGAGCCTGCACCAGAGTGTCTTCTATCTTGTATTCGTCCTGTAGAAGACTACGCAGATCTCTGACCAGTTCCGGCATCTGGGCTACATGGGACAAATAATTACCACTTAGCGCAATCGCAGCATGTGCCGAGCCGCCCGGAGCACGTCCGATGCCCAGATCGATCCGTCCCGGATACAATGCCCCCAGCATGCGAAACGTCTCGGCTACTTTCATGGGCCGATAATGCGGCAGCAATATGGCTCCGGCACCCAGACGTATCGATGAAGTACGTGCTCCAATATGGGAAAGCAGTATTTCGGGAGCAGTACAGGCCAGCTGCGTCATATCATGATGTTCTGACAGCCAAAAGCGATGATAGCCTGCATTTTCTGCCATGATAGCCAGCTGCACCGAACGCTCCAGTGCCGCTTCTACCGAAGCTCCTTCCAATATCGGCGACATGTCCAATATGCCAAGAGGTATTTTCTCGTAAGTCATGGACGCCTCCTCCTCTGTTCATTTTGCAGTCTGCCCGTGTCTGATTTTACGCAGATAAAAGGTTCATTTGTATGCATACATTATAATAGTAGAAAGTCGTTTGGAAATCATTGTATCTGACCTGTTTAGCACCCCATAGAACCGCTTGAATAACTACCGCTTAGAGGCCTTATAAGTACACATCTATTGTTACTGTATAGCCTCAAGCCTGTTAATCCACATCATAGATCGAGCCGACTTTGAGACCATATAATTCATTATAAATCTTTTCGGCAAATGCATCGGTCATGCCAGCGATGTAATCGATAATCATACGCTCCCAGGTCCATACCGGCTCCGGGCTGGCTTGATCATGTTCAAAACGCTGCAGCCAATCCGGCGGAATGATGGCCATAGAGGTCTCCTGATCGACAAAGGCTTTCCATAGACGACGAATAATCCACTCACTGCGCTTTTGCAGGCGCTGCACCCGCAGATCGCGAATCATGGTTACCCAGGCAAAGCTTTTGAGTACACTTACGGTACGCAGCATATCTTCATCTTCGCGGTTGTCAGAGACGAAGGTGATTTTTTTCCAATTCTCATCTTCAATAACTCCCAGCTGGCTGACAAAGTGATTGACCCAGTACGCTTTGACTTCACGTCGGGTGCGAGAATAATCCAGTCCGCATGTAGGCAGTTTTTCTCTCCATACACGCAGATAGGCGTTCAGCACTTCGTCCACTTTGGCTTCGATCCGCTCATTGTCCCAGCCTTTCCAGAAGCGATCTTCCAGAGTAGTGATCTTCTCCATAATCAGCCGGCGGATATGAGGATCATGCATGAAATGCTCATGCACCTCGATTTTGCCTGCTTTGATACCGTCTTCCAGATCATGAGCCGAATAGGCAATATCATCGCAAAGATCCATCAGCTGAGCTTCCAGTGTGGTCTTGCCATCGGGAATGCCCCACTTCTCGCGAATCTGGCGAATATACTGCCATTCGCGCTGATACAATCCTTTTTTGTTCACCATACCGGAATACGGATATTTATTAATCCCCAGCAGAACCGCATCACACAGATTCAAGCCATCCAGATTTTCCCGCTTCTCCAGGAACATAATCAACCGGAAATTATGCGCGTTGCCTTCAAAGTGCTCATATTTCTCCCGGATCTGCTGATGGATCTGCACACGCTCCTGCTCCGAAACCTCTCTGCCTTTCAGCGCTTCGGCAGTCTTCTGTTCGATCCAGTCTTCCAGAATATGTGCCAGTACTTCTTCCCCTTTGTGTCCGAACGGGGGATGTCCAAAATCGTGCGCAATCGAAGCACATTCCACCACTTCAGGATGTACAATCAATCCCGGATTTACTGCGCGCTGTTCATCAATCTCCGGGTAACGGCTGAGCAGACTTTTGGCTGCCTGTCGGGCAATCTGCGCCACTTCCAGAGAATGTGTAAGGCGGGTACGGTAATAATCACCGGTTCCTGCTCCGAATACCTGGGATTTCCCCTGCAGCCGGCGAAAGGTCGGCGAATGAATAAGCCGGGAGTAGTCCCGCTCATACGCTTCACGCGAAGCTTCATGTTTGTCTTCCTCATATTGACGATGCTCACGCATCGATTTTAAATCCGTAAATTTATCCATATCATGTTCTCCTATGTTTTCTGCATCCTCTAACGTGCCGGATTGGAGTGATTATACACATTTTTTGGCCTATAGGGAAGGATATCCTGTGAACGGATCGATGAGTCATAGATGCTTACGCTTTATTTAACCGTTTCCGTGTATATTTCCCCATTCGGTTCGTAGATTGGAGATGGATTACTTTTGTGTAGTATATCTTTTGTACTGTGTAGCGCTGGTGTTTTATTTCAGCAACGCTGATGTGTTTGACCCAGTATCCCGATCTAATAAAAGTCAGGATGTCTCAAGCGCTCTGGATCACTTCGATTATTCACCTTATTATATAGAAGAAAAAAATCCGGATCATCAGATCCGGATTCATTGTATACGTTTAAATCGAGCCGACTATTAGCGATTTTTGAGTTTGGGATCAAAGGTATCGCGCAGACCGTCACCCATCAGATTGAATCCGAGCGATGTGAGCAGAATACATAATCCCGGGAAAATAACGGTCCATGGCGCGGTTTGGATAAATTGGCGTGAATCCGACAGCATTTTCCCCCATTCCGGATCAGGTGGCTGTGCACCCAAGCCGAGGAATCCAAGACCGGCGGCTTCAATAATAGCTGTCGCCACACCAAGTGTACCCTGTACAATAATCGGCGTCAGACTGTTTGGCAGGATATGCCGCAGCAGAATCCGCGAATCCCTGACTCCGATGGCACGAGCTGCCGTAATAAATTCTTCCTGTCGTAATGAAAGTACGCGAGCACGTACCAATCGGCCGTAGGTAGGAATATTGACAATCGCAATCGCATACAGCGCATTTTGCAAAGAAGGTCCCAGAATCGCCACGATCGCAATCGCCAGTAGAATCCCCGGGAAAGCGAGCAAAATATCGAAGAAACGGGAAATGATCATGTCTACCCATTTGCCATAAAAACCGGCCAGCAGACCGAGCAGTGTACCGATAATAATCGATCCCACGACCGAGAGCAGACCCACCCAGAGAGAGATTCTGGCTCCATAGATCGTTCTGGTGAAAATATCCCGTCCCAGATCATCCGTGCCAAACCAGTGCTCTGCCGATGGAGACTGCAGTCGCTCCGATAACACCTGAGCCGTATAATCATAAGGCGTAATCAGTGGAGCCAGCAGTGCCAGCAGGACGAAAAACAGAACGATGACCAGTCCGACTACTGCTGTTTTGTTGCGCATGAACAGGCGAATCCCATCCCGCCATGGTCCTGACTTAATTTCCTTGAGCTGTGTACCCGACCCCGTATCCAGTGATGCTTGTGTCATCTTCTCACCTCTTACTTGTACTGGATGCGCGGATCAAACAATGCATAGAGCAGATCCACCAGCAGATTAATAATAACGAACATGACCGCAATGATCAGGATACCCGATTGGATTACTGGATAATCACGGTTACTGATCGCTTCATAAATGTATCTTCCCACACCCGGCCAGGCGAAAATCGTCTCAGTCAGTACAGCCCCACCCAGCAGCGCACCTGTCTGAATACCGATTACCGTCAGCACGGGAATAAAGGCGTTTTTCAGACCATGCTTGTAAATGACCAGGAATTTGGAGATTCCTTTGGCTTTGGCCGTGCGAATATAATCGGACTGCATCACTTCCAGCATACTGGAACGGGTCATCCGTGCGATAACCGCCATCGGAATCGTACCAAGCGCAATCGATGGGAGAATCAAATGCTTCATAACTATCCATAGCTGTGACCATTGTCCCGAGATCATCGCATCAAATACATAGAACCCGGTAATGGCCTCCATCGGATCACGTGGATTCATCCGGCCGATAGAAGGTAACCAGCGCAGCTCATTGGCAAATATCCACTGCTCCATCAATCCCAGCCAGAAGATCGGCATCGATACGCCGACCAATGCAATCAGCATACAAATGTAGTCAAACCAGGAATTGCGCTTCCATGCACTCACAATTCCTGCATTTACACCAATAATAATCGCAAACAGCATACTCGCTACCGTCAGTTCTACCGTGGCTGCAAGATAAGGGCCAATCTCCTGCGTAATAGGCTCGCGGGTACGGATAGAGTTACCCAGATCACCGGTCAGCAGATCACCGAGATAAGCGAAATACTGTTCCAGCCAGGGCCGATCCAGACCGAGCTGTTCACGCAGTGCCTGTTTGGATTGCTCGGTTGCCTTGTCTCCCAGAATCGTATCTGCCGGATCACCGGGAATAGCATGTATAATGGAAAAAACAATCAGTGTCATGCCCAGCAGTACCGGTATCAGTACGAGCAGACGTTTTGCAATATAGGAACCCACGCATTCATCACCCGCCATACGTTCATTTGGATAGTGAAATGACACGACTGCCAATAGGGCAGCATGTCATTCCAGCTCTCTTGATGCGATAAAACAAAAGAGCGGAAGCACGGAATTCAATCTGCTCTTCCGCTCTTTTTAGTTGTTTACTGCTCGATATAAATGTCTGCGTACGGCTCCGAACCTGTTGGCGAAGGTGTATAACCTTTCAGTTTGGATGTTGCAGCCAGCAATGGCGTAGAATGTACAAGCGGTACCCATGGTGCGTCTTTTTTAACAATAACCTGAGCCTGCTCATACAGCTTGGCACGTGCATCCTGATCGGTCTCCTGCTGTGCCTGTACCAATACTTTGTGCAGCGGTTCGCTGACATACTGGCTATAGTTGTTGCCTCCGATAGAGTCTTTATCCAGCAGCGGATAGAAGAAGTTATCCGGGTCACCATTATCACCGGTCCAGCCGATGATGAACAGATCGTCTTTTTCCCCTTTGCTTAGATCATCCAGATAGGTAGCCCACTCTGGGGACTGAATCGATACTTTTACACCGATTTGGGCAAAACTGGCCTGAATAACTTCTGCCACTTTGCGTCCATCCGGCATATATGGACGGGATACCGGCATAGCATAGAATGTCAGTTCCTGATCGATACCGTTCGGATAACCGGCATCTGCCAGCAGCTGCTTCGCTTTGGCCAGATCAAAAGGATAATCTTGGATTTCTTTATTGTAGCCCCACAGAGTTGGTGGAATCGGGTTAACTGCAGGCTCTGCTTGGCCGGCAAAGAAAGCGTCAATGATACCTTTTTTATCTACAGCATAGTTCAGTGCTACACGCACTTTGGGATCGTCAAATGGTTTCTTGGTTGTGTTGAAGCCCAGATAGGCTACGTTGAAAGGCGGGCGGTTGAATTTCTGCAGATCCGGGTTACTTTCCAGTGTTGCCAGATCGTCCGGGCTCAGATCTTCCATCAGGTCAATCTCACCGTTTTGCAGTGCATTGAAGCGGGCAGTATTATCCGGAATCGAACGGACAATGACCTGGTCCACCTTCGGCAGACCCTGCTGCCAGTAATTCGGATTTTTATCGAGTGTAATCGAGTCACTGCGTTTCCATTCCTTGAACACAAACGGACCGGTACCTACAGGATTCGATTTGAAGTTTTCTTTTTCTTTTTCAATAGCGGTAGGACTGGCAATAGAGAATGGAGGCATAGCCAGATTTTGCAGGAAAGGAGCTTGAGGTTGGTTCAATGTGAATTCGACAGTAGATTCATCTACTGCTTTTACGCTTTTGATTACGCGCGCTTCTTCAGGACCGAACATGGAATCGTAATAGTCAAAGGAATCGCCTTCGAACTTGAATTCGCTTTTCGGATCACTCCAGCGGTTAAAGTTAAACACAACGGCATCCGCATTAAAATCAGTGCCATCATGGAACTTCACACCCTGGCGCAGCTTGAAGGTATACGTCAGACCGTCATCGGAAATGGTCCAGCTCTCCGCGAGGGCAGGTTCCACTTCAGTTGTGCCTGATTTGTACGCAAGCAAAGGATCGAATACCTGCTGGGCAATTTTAAGCGACTCTCCATCTGTTACAATCGATGGATCCAGTGCAGCCGAATCGCCGCCGCGTCCTACAATCAGTTTTCCACCGCCAGCAGCTTCTCCACCAGACTCGGAAGCGGCCGGTGCAGCCGAATCATTGCCACCACTGCAGCCCGACAGGATCAGTACAAACGATAAAACCAGCGTAATCATTATTGTCCAACTTTTTCTCACAAGCATTAGCTCCCTTCTGAATGGCGAATCATGATCAACCCTATTTCTATTCCGCAGCTTGTTCTCTATATGTATACTATTACAGATAGAAGAAATTGGAATTGACCACAGGATGAATTTAATTTACATTATGATGTCGTGTTTGGCAATGAATTTTTACATATTTTATGATTTTCATTTTAATAACTAACATCAAACGACAGTTTTCGATACACATTCGCTATTTTACAGCATAATAAGTATTGAAATCATCTATGTATCCGTTTACATATCGAGAACTAGATCATTTATTTTTTGTTTTATTTATAAAGAAACATTATCTTGGGATTTATTATGTATTTATTTTCATAAATGTGTTAATTTATTATTTTTTTAACAAATAAACTCATCAAAGGTAGTAACACTTTTAATAAAAAACTGCTAGAATGAGGTGATATTAAGCAAAAGGGGAGGCTTTTAATACTTATGGTAACAAAAAAAATGATTTTCAGCCTGGCTGTGTCAGCAATGTTCACTCTGAACATGTCTGGTCTAGTACATGCTGCTGCTCCAACTGCTCTTACAGTAGAGGGAATCAAGCAGCAGACCGAACAGGATGCGGGAACAGGCACGCATATTACTCTCTTACATACGAATGACGTTCATGCTCATGCCCTGGAAGAATCCCCATCGATGGGACTCGCCAAAATCGCCGGGCTTGCCGATTTGTACCGGGAAGCGAATCCCAACACACTGCTGGTCGATGACGGAGATGCTGTACACGGTACCTCATTTGCTACTCTTGTTCGCGGCGAGAGTATTATCAAGGTCATGAACGAAATGAACTTTGCAGCGTTGACACCGGGTAACCACGAATTCGACTATGGCTACGAGCGCCTGCTGGAACTGTCCAAAATGGCCAACTTCCCGTTCATCTCCGCCAACCTTACACAAAAGGATACCGGAGCAGCTCCTTTCGAGCCTTATATTATCCGTGAAGTAAACGGTGTAAAAATCGGATTCTTCGGTCTGACTACACCGGAGACCGCTTATAAGACCAATCCCAACAATGTAACCAATGTCAGCTTTACCGATCCTACGGAAGCTGCCCGTAAAATGGTAGCCGAGCTGCAGGGCACAGTGGATGTTATCGTAGCTATGGGTCATATCGGTATGGATCAATCCACTGAACAGACCAGTATCGATATCGTAAATGCTGTACCGGGTATCGATGTATTTATTGATGGTCACAGTCATACCCTGCTGGAAAACGGTCAGCTGGAAAATGGTACCCTGATCGCCAGCACCGGTGAGTACGGTGAACACCTGGGCGTGGTTGATCTATGGGTCGATAAAGGCGATGTAACCAAAAAAGAAGCCTACACAGTCGATGAAAAAGCAGCGGCAAATGTAACTCCCGATCCGGAAGTTGCCAGCCTGATCACTTCTATTCAGTCTTCCCAGGAACCGATTCTGAACGAAGAAGTAGCCAAGTCCTCTGTCCTACTGGACGGCTCCCGTGAAAAAGTACGCGCAGGCGAGACCAATCTGGGTGATCTGATCACAGACGCGATGCGCTCTGTATCCGGTGCAGATGCAGCAATTACCAATGGTGGCGGTATCCGTGCTTCGATCGATGCCGGATCGGTAACCAAAGGCGATGTGGTTACGGTTCTGCCATTTGGTAACCTGGTCATTTCGATTGATGTGACAGGTGCGGATATTCTGGCAGCTCTGGAAAATGGAGCAACCGACTATCCAACAGCCAAAGGTGCTTTTGCCCATGTATCCGGAATTACGTACAAAATCGATCCTGCCAAACCGGCAGGCAGCCGTGTCCACTCTGTTACGGTAGCCGGAGCACCACTGGATCTGAACAAAACGTATAATGTCGCTACAAATGATTTCCTCGTAGCTGGCGGCGACGAATATAAAATGTTCCTCGGCAAGCAGCAGACCGGAACCTACGGAACACTGGATGAAGCACTGATCCAGCATATGCAGTCTCTGGGCAGTGTCAATATGACGACATCCGAGAAACGCATTACGGCAGCGCCGACACCAGGCAATGCCACCAAGCCAGCACCTGCTCCTGCTGACAAACCTGCTGCGACCAAACCGGCAGCTCCAGCCAAGCCTGTGACTCCGGCGAAACCAGCACCTGGCAAGCCAGCAGCAGCTACCAAACCGGCTCCGGCCAAACCATCAGCTCCTGCTGCACAGGCTGACTCTGACGTCTATGTAGTAAAAAATGGCGATACCTTGTACTCTATCGCCAAAAAGCATGGAACAACCTGGCAGGAACTGCGGGATGCCAACGACCTGACCAATGCTCACTGGATCTATCCAGGACAAAAACTGGAACTGCCGGATGCTTCGTAATCTGTAGTTCAGCTTATAGCATCCAATCATATGACATGTGATGCAGGTTATTAAATATGTATGATACCGATACAAGATGAATTGCAATCACATAATCTGTAAACAAGCAAAAAAGGACCTGGCATATGAAGCCAGGTCCTTTCTGCATATTACAATCTGCTTGATGAGCGATTTAAAGATGATACTTCTGCTTCTTCTGCTTCTTCTACTTCTTCTACTTCTTCTACTTCTTCTACTTCTTCTACTTCTTCTACTTCTTCTACTTCTCAAGTGTACTGTTAAATACTTTCTATTTTAAATACATTGAGTATACCTATCTGTTAGCGATTTTCTCTAGTCGTTCCATTTTTCGGATTGAACGCCAGTTCGAACAGTCCTGTCGCCGACAAGCCACCCAGACTGCCTGCCCACAGACGAGCAACCAGATCCAGCTCGGTAAATGGATATGCTGCGGCACCAATCAGCAGACCGATAACCATTCCCAACACCGGTACCAGATTTTTTGGGATATTAATGGCTGTTTTGACCATCTGAACCAGTGCCAAAATAATTACAGCCAGCGTAGAGGCAAATGTTAGTACATCATTAAACATGTCCATATTGACCCTTCTCCTTCCGAATTTTAAATCAATCCCTTGCGATGCAGTACAGTAATCAGTCGGTAAAAGTCATAGCTTCCGCCCTCCGGATCATCGACAATACCTGCTGTTACCGCTTTGCTGACCGCTTCTTGCGCCCATTCCGGAATCTTCATGCTACGGCTCTGTTCCATCTGCTGAACACGGCTATCCATTTTGCTAACGCTGGATTTCAGCATATCCCGGCTATCGGTCAGCGATGCGATCCGGTCGCTTTGCGCCTTTACGGTGGCTTCCAGTGCGGCAAAAGCTTTCTTTTCCTCTGCAGTCATTGGCTCTTCATCTCCCTCATCATTGTTATGATTCTTTGCATATCGGGTCTGCAGTTCACTGATTGTACCGTGGTATTCATTCAGATCGACGCCGCCCTGAATCCCCGGAACCTGACCGGTATCGGTGTACTGCCAGAAATCCCACTTCTGCCAGGCGGAGCAATCATCTGGTACACGAGTGCCGCTGTAACGGGCAATCCACAGATCATATTCGCTGAGACGGCGATCAAACTGCGCCGCAAAAGCATTCCCTGTATAAACAATGGGACGGCGACCACTCAGACGCTCCACCTCCTGCAAAAAAGCGAGTGCCACAGCGTTGACCTGGCTCTTGCCAAGCTTGCCGGGGTTATCCTCATAGTCCATAACAGGTGGCAGATCCAGACTGCCGGCTCCGCCTATCCTTTTCAGACAATCGATAAAATGAGCTGCTTCTTGTCTGGCAGCGGCTGTATTTTGCGCGTTCAGAAAATGATAAGCGCCCACCAGCATTCCTGCTGCGCGGGCGCCCTGAATATTGGATACAAACCGGTCATCCCGGTAGCTTGTACCTTCACTGGCTTTGACAAAAACAAACTGTTTGCCGGCTGCCTGAACCTGCTTCCAGTTGATCGTTCCCTGCCAATGGGATACGTCGATACCCTGGGCATTACGCGTGCTTCTCGCCTGCATCTCCGGCATCCTCCTTTGGATGATCAATCTGCCGTTCGTGATTTTCCTGCTGTTCCTGATTTTCTTTGGTTTCCTTAATTTCCTTTACGGCTTCCGGCTGGGCTTCGTCGATCAGCATCGGATTTTCCGGCGGTGTATTTTTCGATTCAAAAATATGCACGGCGTTGCGAAGAATATTCGGCATTGGCAGCCCCATTTTACCGGCATTCTCAATGACCGAGAGCAATTCATTCGCCAGATAAAAAAAGATCACGGCATCCTGGAAGTAATGCAGACTTCCAAGCGCCTGATCGATGAAGTGAGCTATAGATACCACTACGAAAATAGCGACTTTACGGATGATGCCTTTAAAGCCCACCCTGCTTTTCAACTCGCCTCTCATCCAGGCAGCCGCCCACCCGGAGAACCAGTCTACAATGACAAGTACCAATAATAAGTTAATCAACACATCCCAACCCCCAAACAGGTAGCCCACAGCAGCCCCATACGCTGTCGAAACTACCTTGATGATTTGCGGCCACGGCTCCCCCATCCCCTTCTTCTCCTTTCTCTGTTGTTTAAACTTTTATTAATTATCGATGAAATAATAGTTAAATCCCTACAGCACTAAAGCTTGCTACAGTAAATCTCAGCGTCGAATAAGTACTTGACGTATTTGTAACACGTAATACAAAGCTTCCATTACCTCTAGATAAGATCTGAAACGTTATATCCTTAACAGGTACATGCGCAGCATCACTTCGTACTACGCCATTCGTTAAGGGTATTGAGCTGCTAGGTTGATTACGGTAAAATCCATTAATCTCATTTAGACGTACAGCTAGATATTCCGGGAAGAAATTAATACCACTTAGATTAAATGAGAAGTCTTTAGTTGTAAGAGTAGATTCAAATTGATACATAGGAGAACCATCTTGACCAGTACCCATTGCATCATTAGTTCGAGGAACTTGTCCACTTACTGTCCGAGCTTTAATCTCTGATATTCTATTTATTAATGTCGACATTTCTTCACTGGTTGCCACACTGATATTCTTGGCGTTAAGCTGGGCAACCAGCGAATTCTTAAAATTAACGCCAGATTGCTTTAAATCTGCAAGAGTAGCAGCAAGATCAATTGTTTGATCACTGGTATCTCGCATATATATTTTACCGATACCCGAAATACGGAAAAATTCCTTGAAGCTTGAACCGATACCAGATGCACCTGCCAGGAATACAGTAGACTCATTCGCTCCCCAGCGGTTACCTACGACCAGACCGTGTTCATTTGAAGCATCGGCAAAGTTAATAATTCGTCCAGCCCATTCTCCCGAGGGCTCATACTGTGCAGCAGAGTTACGATTATTATAAACATTTAATCGCCCGTTATTTACTCGTAGACTTGTTTCGACCGTAACCATGCCAGTCGTGGAATTAATAGCTATTCCTTTATCAAAATTAAAAGAGTCCGTTCCACCTGTTGCTGTAGATGGGGCAATATGCATTGAACCTCCAGCATCCACATGAAACCCCCAACGTGTACGAACTGAACCAGCACCTATAGCCAGCGGAATAGAGCCACTTACATCATCAAGCTGCAATCGACCAGTAGCAGTTGTAATAACTCTCTCCCAAGAACCATGAGTAATTGTAGTCTGGCTGCCAGAAGTAGAAAGCTTTGTATTACGACGATAAAAGTACTGTGCTGTACCAAGTGTGATATATAGTTCTACAACCCGCAGAGCAGCTGGTCCTACATATGGAGGCTGTACATTATATACATTAATGATGGCATTTGCGCCAGCCCATGCTGCATTTGTACCCCCTGCAGGATGATTTGGAATATTCGTATATTTGGATAAATCCGGTACATAGTATACTCCAATATCTACCAGACCATTGATACTGTTTACTCCTGCAGGCCATTCTTTGTACGTAACAGCCGTTTTTGCCAGATCTGCAACTTGATCGGGAATATCTCCCATTGCACTATCAATTTTATCCCAGTTGTCATTCAGCATCGTTTTGATATTAAACGTATCATTGCCATCTACAGCCGGATCTTTCTTGAGCAAATTCAAATTTGGCGTGTTACTTGCCATTACACTGCACCTCCTGCGAATTTGGATAATGGGATTGCTTCCATTTCCGTTAAAGTTTTTATTTCATGAATTTCGCGAATCAGCAAATAGCTGAATTTGTATTCTATCGACAAATGAGCCGGCTTGATCTCTTCGATCGCTGCTTTCAGATCATCCAGATTGGGCGGAATACCGTGGGTATCGACGAATTGAATTGTAAAATTCCATCGTTCCGGCTGAAACGTTACCTTAACTGTCCCGCCATCATAGGCTTCTGCCACATTTTTGACGAGCGCTCCGGAGAACTTGCCGCCGCCGCGCAGCTTGGATTCCACAACAGCACGGCGCTGCTCCAAAGGCTTGGTCGCATCGCTGACAATACCCAGCTCATTTTCCCAGTAACCGATTCCCCAGGTGGCTGTACAGACGAAAAATTGCTGGAACGTTTCTTCCAGTGCATGGTATAATGCATCCATTTCAATACCTTTTGTTTCCATATCGGCGTGCATGATACGCGAAGTCTCATAGTAGGCAGGCAGATAGGAGAACAGTTCGGCTCCTTTGGCACTCACGAATCGATTACCACTTGCAAGCAGCTCCCGGTTGTCAGCTACTGCAGCTATGGAACGAAGTATGGAATGATTTGTTGCTCTATCCCAATCACTTCCTTGCTGCTCCTGTAGCGATAGCATTTGCTTATCCATTGACCGTCACCGTCCCCAGCACAGCCACCTGACTGGCGCCGATTTCGATGTTTTTGTCGCTGGTTCCGTTAACGGTTAAATGGCTATAGTCGATGATCGGCGGGATATCGAGCAGAATCGCAGCGATACGGGTATAGCGCACCAGCGAATCGTTAAAGGCCAGTTGCTTGAGATAGGCAGTTACCCCTTTCTGAATAAGCGCTCGCACCTGCTCCAATGAAGCATCACTCGCAAGTGTCAATTGAACACTGATGTTCACCGGCACTTCTTCGGCAGCCATTACGGTAATAACCGGTCCAGCCGGGGCAGTTCCTTCACCTTGTCCATCCTGCGTCGGATCAATATATTTCTGTACCGCTGTCACAATATCACTATTCGCTGCACGCTTGTCTGCATCCAGCAGATAGAGGCCTACTGTACCAGGTCCTTTCCAGAGCGGCACGACGCGGCTGGCACCTACACCAGCAATCTCGCCTGCCCACTGCATATACTGTGCTTTGTTGCCACTCGTACCCTGGTTGCGGACTCTTGCATAAAATCGCTCCAGCAGAGAAGAATCGCTCTCGATATTCGAGCCTCCTGTTACGGCTGAAGAGTTCGTCACCCTCGTAATCCCGCTAATGGAAGTCGATAAAATAGTAATGGTGCCAGCAGGTACATTACTGGCTCTGCCAGCGACAAGTGCGCGGATCGGTGCTTCCGCTTTGCCGGTCGTATCCAGTATGACCGATGTAGTGGTCTCGTATTCCAGTGAAGCCTCGCCGGATACATCATCTGCCGGTGTAGCAATGACTGTACCGCCGGGAATACTTTTGCCAGGCTCACCGGTAAAAGTCACCTTGCCGATCGCCTGCACAGCGCCGCGCCGGGTTACGCCATGCTCGGCTGCCCGCAGATCCAGCTCTTCCGAGCGGAAATTCTCATCACTGCTGGCTGCTGTACTGGCGAATCCACGGCGCAGCAGTTCCTGCGCCCAGATTGCTGCTTCCGACAGCATAAAAGCGACCGGTGCTTCTGCATCCCAAATAAAAGAGCCTTCCGATTTGTCGATATCCGAAGGCACTCTGTCCAGCATACGCTGCATAATATTCTCTTCTGTCTGTTTTTCCAGGTAATAAGGGAAATCTGCCAATTCAGATCACCTCACTTTCCAAAATTTCGGTATCATCCTGTACATTCGTTATTCGGCAGCTCATCATGCAGTGATCTTCCGACCAGGTAAAGGTAAACTGGTCGACGCTGGCTGTTCGTTCATCCATCAGCAGCGCTTCGCTGACCATCCGTGTAATCTCACTTTCCATCACAGCCCGGCCGAGTGCAGAGCCGATCAGTTCTTCCAACTCGCTGCCATAATCCCGCGAATAAATAACGTGACGGTAACGTGGAGTCAAAATCGCTTTGTGACACCACTGCACCCAGGCTTCCTTTTCATCGGCGACTGCTACCCGGCCGCTCGGTGTCATGACAAAATCACCGGCGTCATAGTCATACCGCCAGCTGCGTCCGAAGATTACCTCTGTACTATCCGCGTCTGCTGCCGTCTGTTCATCTCCCCAGATAAAATCGTCGGTGTCCGGGAACAGATTAGCCATTGGCACTCACCACCTTGCATACAATTACTACGTCGTTGCCGCTGTTCACACGCAGCGCGAGCACACGGTCACCGGGCTTCAGCCCTTTATTCAGATGCAGCACGCTTTCCTCTACCTCCGAAAGATCAAAGGCATAATCGCTGATTGTACTGCTGCCATGAAACTGTCCCTGACCCTGTGGATGTACACTGCCGGTATAGATACGTTGCGGCATTTCCAGCATACCCGGCAGCTCCGCAATCATATAATCCTGAATTTCATGCTTAAAATCATCCAGCTTGACACCCGAAGCCGTCATTGTACCTAGCACCGCACCCAATCCGCTGATTGCCTGCTGGGTATGCTTCGACATGGTCGACCGCATTACATCGGCAAAATGTCCATATGGATCTTTTTTACTCAAGATAATACCTCCTTCTCACGTAATCCGCAGTCGCCAGCTCCAGCGTCATCGTACCGGGGTTGCCCAGATCGTGGCTGGCTGTCATGACGATCAGCTTCATGCCGCTGACCATTACCGCATCGCCTGCCCGAATTGTGTTAATATCTGGCGCGGTCACCGTAAAGGTCTGCTGGATACCGGTCAGATAGTTTTTGGCATATTTTTTCGCGGCATCGGCTGTTTTGATCTGGTCATCGGTCATCAACTTTTGCAGGGTTCCCAGTTCTTTGGTTCCTTTTTCTTCTACAGCCAATGCTTTGGAAGGTACTTCCTTGCCATCTGACGATTCGGAAGCAGCCAGTACCCGGATTTTGGTGACTGCACCTTCCAGGGTACGCATCTGGGTCATGTCGATCAGCCGATCCAGCTGAATCACATTGCTGTTGCTGCCCAGCTCAAATAGTTCCAGTCCGCGGCTGGTCATACGCGGATGGAACATGGGCCCGTCTGATTTGGCTGTTTCCTTGAGATCGGCAAAGATCATGGAAAAGATGGTCTGTGCCCGGTAGACCGCTTTGCCCAGCTTGGATTTTGTCTCGGGAATCGTACCGAGTGTAATATTCCAGTCCTTCGCGTATTTGCGAATACGCTGGCTCGCTGTCTGATCTTTGGGCAGCAGATACTCGTCTTCGGATTTTTCCAGATAGATCATTCGGTCGTAAACTGTCATATTCAGCCGCTTGGTACCGCTGTTTGTGCTTTCAATCTCCCAGATGACGCCGGGATGCAGCAGTGGATGAAAACTTTTATCTCCAAAAGGAATGCCGCTAATTCGTATATCCATACCCGGAGCAAGTGACGGCAAGCCGGAGCCGGATGGAACGGCTACGCGAATACTCGCCTGGCACGCAATCTGATCCAGCGAATCGCGCATGCTGATCGTTTCAATAAGGGGCGTGATATCATATTTATCCTTAACGATAACTTTGTAACTCATGACGGCATCACCAGCTTTTGTCCGGGCCGGATATTATTCGGGTTGTTGCCGATAGTTTTGGTGTTCAGCTTGTAGATCGCATTCCATTTGGCGCTGTCACCCAGCTGCAGCTTGGCGATTTTGAAAAGGGAATCTCCAGATTTGACAGTGTAGGTCTTGCCATTCTGCTTGAGATCGGTTCGTGAACCGGATTTGCTGTTTGCTTTGCCTTTGGCAGTTGTTTTTTGCTGCTTCACTTTGGCATCTCGCCAGGTCCGGAAAGTAAGATCAAACGAGATATCACCTGGCTCCCCGCCACGGAAATTGGTGTTATAGGTGATAAGATACACAGGGACATTCACGCCAGTTCCAGTAATGATCAGCTGGGCCGGGCGTTTTGATACGAGAAAATGGTTCAATTGGTTCGTTGCAGCCTGTGGTGCAGGCAGATTGCTGTACCGGCAGTAGGACGGATCGTAATCTTTTGGAAAAAAGGATGAAAAGCTGATTTCTTTGATTTTGTCACCTATAGTGAAATCAAACTCACCGTACTCCAGCATATTGATCGTCTCATAGCCTTTGGAACGAGAAATACTGATTTCCTCGGGATTAACCGGGAAATGAAAAAAGTTTCGTGTCCCGTCGATCAGGTAAATATCCATGGTGTTCCTCCTTTCTTGCTAAATACAGAACGTAAAATAATATCAAGCATGAACGCTTTTTTTATTTTCTAATGCTCTTCTAAAATGTTCAGCAATTTGCTGACCTACTTCTGTTGCGATTACTGCATAGTCAAAACTATTTTGAGAATTAGAAATCTGAACAGCACCTGATGGCATATTTATAAATATAGGATTAGATTTAGATCTCGTTTTGTTTTTAGAACTATGATTTAAACTCGGTACTTTATTAGGAGAAATATTTTTACCTGTAGTTGTAGAAGTAGCTTTTTTCTCTTCACCAAAAATCCAATTACCAATTTTTTTAGGTACATCATAAGTCTTTAATGCTTTTTTTGTTAGACGATCTGCTCCTTCTGCTGCTGCAAAGGATGCTACTGGTAACAAGGGTGCAAATTCAAATTGTCCTGTGCCACCAATAATTGCTCCTCCAAGTTGACTTGTAAGATAACCAGCTCCTAACGAAGCTATTTTTGGTAAATATTCTTCTACTCCAATTTCTACTGCTTCTCTACCCGTTTTGGCTTGTGAAATCTTATAAATAGGCGAGATTAAATCAATAACGTTTAAAACTCTTTTACCGACTTTCATTGCTGTTTTGAAAGTTGGTGTATTTGAAAATTGAATTACTTTATCTAAACCGGTACTATATAAGCCTTTCATTTTGGTTATCGCTGAACTACCAGCTAACTTAGTAATCGTATCATCATAAAATTGCCCTATCTTTTTCATAGTCGAAGTGCCTGCTAATTTAGTTGCTCCAGTAAATTTTAAAAGATTCTCTTTGAACATCTCAAATTGTAGTATTTGATCAACATCGAAGTTTTTGTAAACATTTATTCCTTTCATGGCTTCATCTTTAAAATCAACAGTTTTTTTCACAATGTCTGCTATATCAAGAGAAGGATCCATCCATTTAGATGTACCATGCCAGAACCCTACAAAGTTTTGTGCTTGTGTTTTTGCGAATTGTGCTGCTTGATCGCGTTTTTCCTTAGTCCATTTTTGTATTTTAGTATCAGTTTTTCCAATCCAACTTCTTGCTTGTTGGGACTTATTACTTCCCCAACCAATAACTGAATTAAAAATATTACCTGCTGTTCCTTTTACTTGAGCTACGCTATTATGATATGCACCTACAGACCAATCTTTTGCCTTAATTGCGTTTGAACCAAGCCATGAAGATCCAGTATGATACGCTTTAATAGACCAATCCTCAGCTTGATTCATTTTATTGGACGCCCATTTACTACCAGAATTATATGTCGATTTAATTGAATCTACTCCAGTAGCAATACTTTTCTTTACTCTTTCAGTTGCCCTTTTATACCAGGGTTCTGGCACATGTTTTTTATTTTTTAAAATTCTTGGTGAAATTTTAGAAGAATGAGACTTTGAAGCTACATCATTAAGTTTTTTTAAATAATTATAAGCCTTACTTTTATTCTTCTTATTCCATAATTGATTTTTTTTATTTGATAGGCTATTTTTTTTTGTATTTCTATTTAAATAGTTATTTAATTTTTTTGAACCCATACCTATCAAAATTGATGTGATATTCGCCATTTGTTCACCTCCGAAGATGTGCAATTAACACTCAATTTTTATTGTTTTTCTAATGCTGTTAATTCTTCCTCCATGAAAGCAAGTAACAAGGCACGTTCACCTCTAGGTAATCGCCAGAATTCTCCCGGCCGGAGATGATGGCGTACCCACATGTGATACATCATCGTCGTGATTCCGCCGGAATGAATTAGTTTTTTAGGTCTTCAAGCTCCACGCCAAAACCGGACAATTCCAATACTTTGTCGCCTACTGCATCAAGCTCACCAGCCAGAAGCATACGACGTACTGCCTGCTCTCCACCGGACAATTTCAAACGGCTGGTAATACGTGGATCACCCCAACCGTTCAGCTGCAATCCTTTGACTTCCAATTGGGCCGTTGCTTCCGAGATCAGCAGCGCGTTGAATGTCTCGGTATCCACCTTTTCCTCGGTACGACCTTTGGTCGTCTTACGTACCGTACAACGCTCGCGAATACTGTCCACCTTGCTGGATGTCAGACCACGCAGGGTCATCAGCAGATCAAGACGCTGGATACGTACTGTTTCTTCTGGCAGCTTGTCCGCCGCTTCAAACAGACTGTCCAAAATTTGTTCTTCGGATAGATTCTCATTCAAGCTCATAGGTAAATTCCTCCTGAAATAATTGTTTTAATAATACATAGAGATCCGCCAATATACAGAAAAAGCAAATGCGGTAAATTCAATTTTCTCCATTTACCGCATCCTTTTCTTTCCCTGTTCCATTTTTACCTGTATCACATTACGCCTGTAAGCAGCACATCATCCTGCTAATCGGCATCGACAACAATCAATCTTTACTGCAGCTTGCCTGCTTCCAGGTCAAGACTTAGTTCGCTACGATCGGATCGAGCAGTTCATAGCCTTCAAATGTAAACGTTGTTTCCTCTGGAACTTCTTCACCGGCTGTCCAGTTAGCCAGCTGAATCTTGTCGGCCATGCAGCGGATCAGGCGAACACGTTCATGTCCGTAGGACTCGGGATCATCCAGTTTGGAGATGATATCGAATTTCTGGAAACCGCGCTGGATCATATCGGAAGTCACTTTGTAGCCGGTCATGGTGCCGGTACCTTTTTTGGCACCGTTTTTGTGTACTTTCCAGTCGTTACCGACCAGATTCAGCTCGCGTTTTTCGATTTCCACGCTGGCTTCCAGCTTGTTGATATGGGTCTGCCATACTCCGTCGATGTGCAGTTGTCCGTGTGTACCGAGAATTACTCTTGAAGCGTCTAACATAGTGTTTCCTCCTTGGGAATAGTTATAGTAGGGGCAAAATAAAAGAGCCTGCAGTTATCCGCAGACCCCGGTGTATATAGCCAATCAGGCATTTACGATAAGAAAAACTTCTCCTTCGAAGTTCTGATCTTGATCTTTACTTTTCGGTCTTTAGTTTTTGGGTTTTAACCTTTGACCTTCCATCTGCGCGGCAGGCTCTTACTCGAACAGCAAGCAGCCTGACATTCAATTATGCAGCTGTACCAACAGATTATTGTACGTAAAATGTGCCAAACAGCTGCTCCATTACATCAGTCAGCTTCACATTCCACTGCAGGAATACCTGATCCGCTTCCGGACGCAGTACCGGTGACTCGCCGTAGTAAGCCGGATCGAGAATAACGTCAAAGCCGGAAGCTTCGATTACACTGCTCTGTGCCAGCAGGGTGAGATACTCCTTCATTGCGCCGATCAGTGCCAAGCGGCCTTCTTCGGTATTATTCACTTTGCCGATATAAGAGTCTTCCGCAGCACGCTGCAGATCGCTGTTGATCGCATCCATGACGCGGATCGAGCGGATTTTTTTCCAGGCATTATTCTGGCCGGCGCCCGGAATCACTAGGCTGTTGACTCCGCGCAGCGCTTTGACCTGACGACCATCGTAGAAGAAGATAAACACGCCATTTTTGACAGCTTGTTCTTGTTCGGAGCGAGTCCAGCGGCGGGTCACGTCGTCAAATGGAGCGACATGATACGTCGTCGATTCATTCAGACGCTGACCGGCGATCAGACCCGCCACATAAGCGCTTGTCTGGGCAGAGCTGTAGTCTGTCGTGCCGATACGTACGCCGGTTCCCACATTGACAATACCTTCAAAGTTCAAAGCCAGCGAGCGTGCAGCCGCTGTTGCTGCAGCTTTGGAAGAAACATCATCGGCTGTAGATCCCCCGATCACCATAGTTACGCGCTTGCCTTCGCCGCGGACACGTTTGACCCATGCGGAGAAGCTCTGAAGTAGTGCAGAATCTGCTGCAAAATCCAGTGCGACTACATCAAATTCTTCGCCTTCCAGAGCAGTCTGTGCTGCGATATAGTCGGCATTGAGCAGTCCGGCATTACCGCTGGCACCACCTGCCAAAGCAATACCTGCCACATCGGACGGAATACCGCCGTCACCGATAACAGATGCAGAGACATACAGATTGTTCTCATCGGCATTCAGCAGATCCGCAAACGATTTGGCGGTGCCATCTGCGGATGTATACGTACGCAGCAGTCGTGTACCTTCATACAAGCGCAGCTCTTTGCGTGTATTGTCTGTAATACTTGGCTGCACAGTGACCGTGAACCCATTACCGCGTGTACCGGTATATTTGGCATCCAGCTTCAGTACCGCTTTGTCGTCTGCCGACAGGGTTACACTGGCCGCTTTGGCTGTATTGTCTGCCAGACGATAAGCCAGCAGCTTTTTCGGACCGCCGAGCAGGGCCAGATATAGAGAGTTGTAAGCAGTTGCGCCATTCTCGCTATCTGCCGAGAAATGGGTCGAGATCGCTGTCTCGCTGCCAATTTCTACAAACTCGCCTACCGGACCCCAATTGCCTTTAACCAGAACGACTACCGTACCACGGTTACCCGGCTGAACAGCCGATGCAGCTGCCGCCTGAAAATTCATATATAAACCCGGTAATACCGGTCGATTTGTACTTTCCCAAGTTCCGCCTGCCATATTACTCCACCTTCGCTTTCATAAATTGTTGGATTTGTGTGTGTACTTCTTCAATCGTAAAACTTTGCTCTGTACGGCTATTGAATACGCCGTACAGCACTTCCGGTTTGACGCCAAATAACTCCTCTGCGTGCAGAAGCAGCTCTTCTTGCGCATATTGCGCTTGCGGAAGGCTACTTTCCGGATCGGCAGAAGCGTTCGTGCGTGTACGGCCGATACCGATTTTTTTGGCAATTGCCATAGGGTTCCACCTCACCTGTTCATCACTTCCTCACTGCCTGCTAACCGTCTGCACCCTCGCTATCTTCATATTCCTAGTAATCCAGCACCGGCTTGTTGGTCACCTGCCGGATCAACGGCGCATCGGGCAGCTTGCGCTGTGTCCGGTGCAGCAGCGTTAGACGAATCTGACCATTCAAAAAAGCATCCGCCTGTAAATCCGCAGATGCTTCACTCACTGTCAAATATCGCCGTTCCAACAGATTAAGCGGAATTCGAACCTCGGCATTCAGACGCTGTACCAGTTCGGAAGCGATATGTTTGTTTTCCTTTTCACTGGCTGCGTACACATGACCTACCCATTGCTTGCGCAGATCAAAAGCCGAAGTACCTGAAGCTGCTGTGCTCACACCGGTTAACCGCCATAGAATCGAAGGCGCCAGATAGCCACTCGGCCAGGCATCATTGTAAATGCTCCAGCTGCTTCCCAACTGCTGACGGGTCCACTGATTCAGCGCTTCCAGCCACGGGTCTGTAGCTGTCACAGCTGCAAGTACATTCGCTCCGTCGGTTGCGTCTGTCTGCGCTGCTGAGGCTTTCATTTCCTGGCTGGCTGTTGTCAGTTGGCTCGTTGCGGCCTTTTGGTCTTCACCCTGTTCCGGTACATACACACCAAACCGGAGAGGCCGGGTCATCAGACCACTAAGCAGATCCACACGATCACCCTCGGATGAACCGAGATATACACAAGTAAAGGCGTGGCCTTGATCATCTTCCAACCGCTGATTATGCAGCTGAGCAATGACTTTCTCGCTCCAGCCCTCCACGATCTCCATCCCGCCGCCAGCCAGTTGAGCATACGGCCAGATTTTGATAATTCGTCGATAGCCAGCCCAGGACGATTTCTGGATCTCTTCGGCAAATGTAATAACAACACATGGTGCTGTCAAAACCGTATCGGGTAATGGAAGATCCAATACCTTTCCTTTCCATTCCGGGATGATATCGGCCAGTCTGGATTTGAGGGTTGCCCTGATCTTGGGCATAGAATTCACCTCCTTTTCCGTAAAATTCATCTTCACCCTGAGCGGGTATATCTGAATGTTCATCGGCAGCAGACAGTAAACAATCGGTGCTTGATGACATATCAGATCATTGTCGCCGGAAACAAAGCACAGCATCAACGTACCGCATAAAAAAAGAACCGATCCTGTTGATCCGTTCTGTACATTAGCGTATGTGCTTTCGGTGTGTTGTGCTCTTTTGCTTCATTTCCGATAATACAATCTTACACCGGATTTCTCCTAACGGAGACGGTGCTGTGGACGAAAAAAGGACGGTTATCGGCTGAGTTCGGCGGCAGAACAGCGGCAAAAAGACGACCCTCGCTATCTGCACAAAAAAAGCCTGCCCGCAGGCAGACTTGGTATGCTTTTGAACCTCTATCTCGCTCTGCTACTCCATCGGCGACGAGGTTAGAAAAACGGTAGAGAATAAATACGAAATCATGGAAAATACCGGAATACTCCATAACAATACCGGCGAACTGAGCCACCCCGGTAATGGAATCCACATCATAATCGCCCAGCTGACGATAATGCCGATACCATTAAATAGAAGAAACTGCAGCGGCATACGCCGAATATTCAAGCGTAGCCAGCGGTTCAGCGGTGCCAGCACGATCAGCGAATAGCCGAACAGCGGTACCAGAAACAGCAGCCATACAATCAGCTGTGAACGCAGTCCCATTTCCGAGACAACTACAGAGTTTTGCAACGCAAAATTAAGATAGATCGAGCTCAGGCTGCTGACCAGCAGCGAGACGACCGTACTGTCGAACAACCAGGCTTTGTATACATGCTGTAATCGAAACCGGTCGGCTGCTGCCGGAACGGCAGATGCCCTATCGGTGTGTAATTCCCTTTTCACAAAATCAGAGCTCCTGTCCATTAACTTGTATGGGATGATCGCCTGCAGTGACTGGATAGCTGTCTGATATTCTATGTATAGCGATAATCCGCAGTATTATAAACACCTACTATTTTACCATAAAATAACATAAAAACGGCGGTGTATACCATATATTATCATCTTCTGTTGTTTTCTGCTTGTTATGCGATCCTCTCTTGTCCTTATGAATTACCTGTGAAACCCTCAAGCGAATCAGCAAGCAAAAAAAAGCTGCCCGGCTCGGCGGACAGCTTCCTCATTAATAGATAGTAAATCATTCATTTCATTCTGTTCAGGAAGTAGTACATGCGGCATCTGCCCGGCGGACCCGTTTCTTTTGCGGCATCAGTTCGTCCAACCGGATCATGCCGGTATCGGCCAGCGCGAGCGCCATTTTGTAAAAAGCACGAGCGCGGATTTTAACGTAGGTGTCTTTGCTGATCGGTGGATCAAACAAATAGCTGTATACTTTATAATCAAAAATATCATCATGCTTGAGATAGCGTTCCCGTACAAGCAGCTGCTCGCGCTCGCCCAATCGCTCTACAATTGCTTCTATCCGTTCACAGTAAGCACGGCGGGCTGCCGGTGTATCTACATTATAGATAGCTGCGCCCGCAGTCGGATCTCCGGTTACATTGGTCGGTCCGTGCATTCTTGCTTCATACGAAGCTGTAAGCGAGGTCTCTCTCATCTCGAATGTAATCGTTTTGTAGATACGGTATTTTTCGAAAACAGCTTCTACAGCAGTACGGGTCTGACGACGGTCCAGTTCAGGAAGGGAAATCATAGGATTCATTGTACAACACTCCTCGAATGTAATATATTAGGTAAAGAAAATCGGCAGCAAGCAGAATGATGATAGAGATAAAACAGGAATTTATCCCTGATAGACGGTATAAAATTATTTCCATCTGGCATTTTCTTTCTTTGCCTTTTGGCAATGATAATGGATATTTAACCTTTTACTTTTGTAATCAATCACATTAATTACCATTTATTTGTATTTGTTCGCATCTTGTTCGTATTCCGTATTCCTAAGATAACATGATTATCCCTTCCTCGTAAACTCCCATTTTAAGCCATTTGAGCCTCATAATCGGTTATTATCTTCATTATACTCAATGTCATGTGCCTTTTGGCAAAGAGTGGTTTTCCATTGTTTACCTAATGGCAATATTGGGGTATAGTACATATATTAAGCTTTGGCATCTAATTTTGTATCATTAAATTGGATTCGTGTTTACAGTGCCTACAGAAAGGGTGTTTTGTCGGTGGATAATTCTTCATTTGGCAGTTATTTGAAGCAAATACGTGAGCAGAAAAACTGGAGTATTAACCAACTGGCAGATCTTGCCGGCATCAGCACCTCACAAATCTCACGCATAGAAAATGGCAAACGCGGTGTACCCAAGCCCCAGACGATTGAGAAAATCGCCCGAGCGCTGAATGTACCTTACGCGGAAATGATGGACCGTGCCGGATACCTGCGTCCGGAAGAAAATCAGCAGACACCCGAATGGGCCAATTCACGGGATAAGCGTGATTTCAAAAAAATGCTTGAGGAAGATGGTGAATTGATGTTTGACGGTGTTCCGCTGGATGATGAAGACAAGCAGCGGATCAAGGATGTGTTAACCGGATTATTCTGGGAAGCCAAACAAATGAACAAACGCAACCCGGTCGCTCCCGATGACCGCCGTAACCGTTCCTGAATGATCGTCATCAATGCAGACGACTGTATTATGCAGTCGTTAGCCTACCGGCAGTTGGAGATTACATACAGCTGCACCCATAACGCCAAACGCTTACGAGGTGATTGTACCGATGGATGATACTGCAGCTCATCTGGTCCACAAGTATAAGACAAACTGCCCTTTTGAAATTGCTGAAGCGCTCGGCATACATATTCGCTACATGGATCTTGGCAAGTCCACCAAAGGACTATACTACAAAAAACTCAGACGACGCTTTATTGTAATTAATCAGGGCTTATCCGATCAATGGCAGCGATTTGTGTGTGCGCATGAATTGGGTCATGATCGGCTGCACAAGGGATTGAGCCGCTTTTTCCTGGAGGAGCACTCCTATTTCTGGCCAGGCAAGCTGGAGAGGCAGGCCAATTCCTTTGCTATTACCCTGCTGACCGCCGGACAGGAGCAGCGTCCCGGCGAGACGCTGGAAGCTTTTGCGATGCGTACCGGCATCCCTCGCGAGATGCTATATTTTTTTGACCTTTGACCGAACATACGTTTGTTACAAGAAGTTGGTTGACTGAATCCACTATGGCTGCACGCCAAAAAGGAAGGGCCTGATCAGGTCCTTCCTTTTTGTTGCGCAGACAGACTGCTGTATAACCGAGCTTGTGTATGGAGCTTTCTCTGACCTGTATTTTCGTCTTGTTCTGCCTTGTTGTTTTACTCTACCTTGTTAGCAAGAACTTAGCCTTTTTCACTATATCCCCTGTGTACCCGGTTAATTCCATATAGAGCTTTGTAACTTTTCCGCTTTATGTTTTTTTTGGAGTGTTACCCTGTCAATTTTGGCAGGAATACAATACCGGCAATAATCAGTGTCAGAATAATACAGACATTTTCGACAGCCGATCCTTTTTTGGTGCCTGTGCTCATCAGATTAAAGCGAAGTTTCCATTTGAGCGGTGGCAGCAGCCGTACACCGCGATTGGTCAGCGAGTCAGCCAGCAGATGCAGCAGATAGGAGGTACCACCGGCTATCCAGATACTGGAGCCCAGATGGGCAGTCGTCCCATATAGAAGTGCTGTCCAGGCTGCAGTCCCGTAAATGGTATGCGTCAGTCCACGATGCGGCAGGAATGTACAGATAATGAGCAGACTGCCGCCCATATAATTCCACGGCGCGATCTCTCGTCCATAGATGATAATGCCTACTCCGATCAGGAACATGACCACTTTGCGCAGCGACCTGGTCGGCAAAAAGGCGACAAATACAATCGCTACCGCTATGCCAATATCCCATGGCATCCCAAACAACCCTTTCCATAAAATCCAGACGACCGAAGCCAGCATAATCGTCTGCAAAATACGCAGGATCGGCTCTGACAGTGTTTTGGATACGAGAATTGAATTAGGCTCATCAATATCGGGTAATAAAGAACTGACGGCAGCAGCTACAACAGCAGCCGAAGTAACAGGAACACCGGCCATCGTCATAAGCGATACGGTCAGGCCGGTGCTGATAATAAAGTGGGATTTCCCCATCATAAGCGTGTTCTTCCTTTCCATTATGCTTGTGTGTTTATCTTGTTGTGGGAATAACAATATCTTCTGCGGCACAGTCGATATCCCGTCTGATCATACTTTTGTAAAGGTACTGTTTTTATTATCAGACCGATGTTAATTTTGGGATATCCGGCCCTTTAAGCCGCTGAATTATAGTATGGTAATGATAGAAATCGCTTATTGCAGAACCATTATTTCCAAGAGCCCTGTTTGGCTCCTTCCTAAGGAGAATGATTATGAGAACATCCATCAAATGGCTCCCCGCTCTGCTCGGCAGTCTGTTGGCAGGCAGCCTGATTGCTGGCTGCAGCGATTCGGGCAGGCTCGTTGATTCGTCAGAACACGCCAAAGGTTATAGTGCGTCTATAGAATCGGTACAGATTATTCAGCCGCACCGTACCTCGGTAAAAGTCACACCTGCATCCGAAATCGGTGATTCGATCAGACCGGAACAGCTGGCAGATGCACTGCTCCAGGGCAATTACGAGCTGGTCTATGCACAGACCTCACCGATGTTCAAGCGTGAAGTATCCTGGCAGGCCTTTGTCGATACGGTGCAATCACTGAACAGCAGAGTAGATCATTATGTACCGGTAGCCGAACAGCATTATCAGAACTCTCTGCGCAAAGTATGGGTGGATGAGCATAACGACCGGCAAATCACGGCTCTTTTTGCCGAGAATCATGCTGATTATCCTGACCATACCATTTTGAATATGAAGATACAGCAGCTGCATATTCATTAGCTCGTATACAGCAGGATATGGAACTGAATTATTATAGCACATATGTTCGTGTAAATAAAAACAAAGAAGACGGATCCGACATGTGAATGTCAGTATCCGTCTTCTTTGTTGTGTCCGCTTATTTCGTCCAGTTCATTTTATGCATATATCAAGCTTCTGCTGCATCCGATTCTGCCTGTTCCATCTGCTGCAGACGCTCTATAATCCGGCGTTTGCGATACAGGGTACGGCCTACTTCGGTCAGTGCTTCTAGAGAGTTTTTGTTTACAAAGGAACCGAAAATGATCCCGGCTACAGGCACCGCCTGAAACAGCTTGCGCCAGCCAAAGTTATCGCGGTAGGTCGTGATTACTTCACGCCAGCCCTGAAGCTGGGAAAATACTTCTTTGCCGGTATCTCCTTTTTCAAAATCGGCCAGCTCTTCGAGTACCGCCTTTTTGCCGACGACATCCGATGAAGCGAATTGAAGACATTTGAGAATAAACAGACGCTCCTTGGGATCGGAAGGATAATAACCATAACAGAGAGCGATTTCCTGCAGTGCTTTGAGCGAGATCCCGATCATTGCCGGAATATCGGCTGCTATCGTGAAGATACCCCCTACCCCGGATGCGGCACCTTCGAGTGCTGCCAGGTTGGATCGGCTTCTGGAAATATCCATGGCTGCGTCATCCATCACTTTAAGCGGCAGCTGGGCCACTTCACGCGGAGTCAGCTCAGCATCCTCCTGACCGCTTGCCTTGGCCAAACGCTGCATAATGCCTTTTGGAGAAATCAGATATTTACCACCATTCTGTATAAAGCGTCCCAGTTCATTGAGCGCTGTTCCTATCTTGTCTCGTATAAATTTGGGCGTCATGCGATCCAGCAGCATAAAAGGAATCCGGCCGATTTTATCCAGGATCGAGCCTCCTCGCTGATCTTTCTCCCATTTGGCAATCTGCTGCAGTTCCTGTTCCAGTTCTGTACGGCTCTCCTGTGTGTGCATCCCATCGACTCCTCACTGTTGGTATGTATCTGTATTTTTCTGTATCGGTATGTGTATTATGTATTATACCCGATTCCCTGCATTTCATGACAATTCCCTATCGGCATTCTTTGCCGCTTCGAATCGGAAATGTAGCGAATACCGCAGAGTGACTATATTGACATAATCCCTATTAAAATGAAAAAGCCGCGGAGCATCTGCCCGCGTCTGTTGGTGTACTGCTATGTTGATAATCTATTCCCGCACCGGATAAACAGCCGCGTGCAGAGCACGTATCGGCTGTTAGATCATCTGTGCAGTTTCGCTGCTTGAATCCTGTATATTCTCGCGATTGTCGCGTACCGGCGCATAAGTTACGCGGTCGATCAGCAATCCGTCGCCTACAGGTTCTCCATTAACCGTAATCATGATTTTTTTGAAATTAGGATCAAATTTAGTCTCGTACATGTTGTTCACTCCTTGGATGTTATAATAAAAATAGTGATATATAAAAGATTCCATTCACGATGGATAAAAGGCGGTAATCCGTTATACAGCATGGTCAATCGGTTGTGTTACTTTAGAATGGCAGGTGAAAATGCGCCGCTGGTCCACCAGGACATGTATTTATTACCCCGTACAGGAACCTGTTAAACATTAGTCTGCTTATTATGAATCAGAAACACTCCTCCTGCTCTGCTGCTCTATGCCTGTTCACTCAGACCCTTTTCGAGTCTGCCAAGCAGCACAAAAAGATGCATCATCTTTCCCTTTCATACGTAAACGTGTAAGACACTACTGAATCAGCACCCGAGCAATATTCAACGTTCTGGTTAATATACAATTAGAATACATGTACGCCAGTACCTGCTCTATAGTAAGGAGGAATTCATATGCAATTCAAATCCCGCTACCTGCAGACAGGCCTAATTGCGGCGATCGTCCTGTCCGGACTGACAGCCGCCCAGCCTTCTGCTCATGCCGGCTGGTGGGAAGACTATAAAAATGGAGTCAAAAGCTTTACCAGTCTGCCCGAAGAAGTCAATGAACTCAAGCAGGGTTACAGCAATGCGATGAGCCAGCTCGATCAGGCTAAAACGAGTATGGAAGCTTACCGCGAAGAAAATGCCCGCTTAGCAGAACAAAATCGGCTGCTGGCTCAGACCGTACAACAGCTCCAGCAATCCGAAGCAGAACGCGCCTCCAGTGCCCGTTTTTGGAAAACGATCGTTTTCTCGGCTATCGGACTGGTTGCGCTGTGGTTTATTTTTACCCGTCTCGTCCGCTTTGGACTGCGCCGCCGTTAAGCTACGGCGGCTTTTTGATGAGCTGCATATTTTGATCGAACAAAGGAGGAGCTCTCTTGGAACTGGAATGGCAGCAATCTACTCATCCAACTGTCTCGGGACAGGCTGTCACACTCGCATTAGCCGATCAGGAGCAGCTCCATATGCTGCATCCCGGACAGATCATCGCCTATGAAGGTCCTTCCAGCGGACGAAGTGACCGGCTTATGGATGTCAAAGGCATGTACCGCAAGCGTAACCTGATCCGTGCTGACTTTACCGGGCCCTGCCGGTTTGTCACTTCGCTCCCGCCGGGCTTCAATCTGATTCCCATTACGATCGAGCCAGGCAGCGATTTACTGTATGATTTTCGCCACCTGTTCTATTATACAGAAGGTATCACCATGCAGACACGGCTGCTCAAGCTCAAAAATATACTGATCACCCGGGATGTAGTCAAAGTCAAATTCGGCGGTCAGGGAGCGATTGGGCTGCTCACCCAAGGGACTGTAATGGAAATGAAACTGCATCCCTCCGAACCAATCTATGTGGATGCGCGCAGCCTGCTCGCCTATCCGGAAAATGCGACGCTGAAGCTGAGCGTCTACGGCAACCATCTTGCCAGCCAGCATATGCATTACCAGTGGGCCATAACCGGCAGCGGCTCGATTCTGCTCCAGAGCGGTCATGATAACGGTGAATTGGAACAGCATCTGAATGATGATAGTCTGTTCCGGCGTATTCTGCGTGAAGTGATTCCGTTCGGTGGCATTTTTATCAAGTAATAAAAACGATCAGGAATATTGAGAAATATATAATAGTAGAACCTGTAGACGTAAAATGCACATTAACAACTTTGGATACTCCTTTCGTCTATATATTTCTTGATCTTCCCTTACAGATACAAACAAAAAAACCTTCCTGTTATTGCATCAGGAAGGTTTTTTTGTTTGACCATGGTTCATTTATGCCCCGGATTTAATCTTGCATTTACCGCTAGAGCTCTCTATTTTAACAGTTAGCGGGATGAACCTTCTGCAGTGAGAATATCCTGCTCCAGATTTGGCGCAGCCAGATCAGCCTGCAGATACGTCTCGCTATTTGGCAGCAGCAGATTGAACTGCTCGCTGCTGCATAGGGTGATTTTGCAATTCTCTACGACAAAATCAAGCACATGTCCGCCGCCATTACGGGAATCATTAATAAAGTGCAGATGATAGCCGGCAACGCCAATCCCTTGTGCAAAAGCAGGTGTCCAGAAGCCCGCGATAATACCTTTGACATTGGTAAAGTGGAACGATGGCTGAGACTTGGTTACTTCCACGAATGGTTTGTACGGTTTCTCCTGATGAGGTACCGTACGGGTATGCACTTCACGGAAAGTACCTTCGATCCGGATCGCATGGAACAGATTTGGACTGGAAATAAGTCCATCCAGCACCTTTTCCAGCTCTTCCCGGGTCATCGTGCGATTCAGCTCATGGGTCTGCTGAGCTTCAAAAAAAGTCACGGTCGAGAATGGAGTACTTTCTTCAAGCAGCACCCGTTTGGCTGTACCATTTGGATACAGATGGTAAAATGAACCGTCAAAGGCGATCATCTCTCCATCGAGCTGGTGAAAAGTACCAATCCCAAAATCACCGTATTGTTTGAGTTCTCCGAATGTGATTGCACCGTCATACAGTCCGCTCAATAGTGCAACCATTGTTGAAGCCTGATATACTGCTGGGTTTTTCATGATCATTCTCTCCTTCTATAAGTCCGTTCCATAGATGTATAGATCAATACGATTAATAGACAGAATAGCGTCCGATCAGTTCATGGCATCCGGCAGCAGCTTGGCACCGAGCTTGATGTTGTCGCGGTAATCGATAGGAACATCAACCACTACTGGTCCTTGCTGGGCCATAGCCTGACGCAGTACATCTTCCAGTTCGCCCGGATGGTGTACACGCAGACCGACAGCGCCGAAGCTCTCCGCATATTTCACAATATCTACATCTCCAAAATGAACACCCGATGTACGGCCGTATTTCATTTCCTGCTGGAAAGCTACCATATCATACGTACCGTCATTCCAGACGATGTGTACGAGTGGCGATTGCAGACGTACTGCTGTTTCCAGTTCCATCGAGGAGAACAGGAAGCCTCCATCACCGGAAATGGATACGACTTTCTCCTGCGGATTTACCAGTGCGGCAGCTATCGCCCATGGCAAAGCTACACCCAGTGTCTGCATACCGTTACTGAACAGCAGACGACGCGGCTCGTAAGAACGGAAGTAACGGGCCATCCAGATATAGTGGGAACCGACATCACAGGTAACGGTTACCTGATCGCTGATCAGCTTGCGCAGGGTACGGATAAAGTACAGCGGATGAACACGTACCGAATCCGATGAAGTAATCGCAATATCATCCTGGGTGAGCTTGTTTTGCTGACGGCGCATTGCATTGCGTGCTTCACTGGAAAAACGCAGTCCTTTTACTAATGGAGCCAACGCATTCACATTCAGCGCAATATCGCCGATCAGCTCGCCTGCAGGCTGATAATCCTGATCAATATCAGCTTTGCGATTGTCCAGATGGAACACAAGACGATTTTCTCCTTTATTCCACAAATAGGGATCATACTCAATCGGATCATAACCGATCGTCAATACCAGATCCGACTGCTGCAGCAGAATATCACCTGGCTGGTTGCTGAACAGACCGACACGTCCGTAGAAATGGTCTTCCAGATCGCGGGAGATCGCGCCAGCTGCCTGGAACGTTTCTACCACCGGCAGGTCTGTATCGCAGATCAACTCACGTACCGCAGCGGTTACTGCCGGAGAGCTTGCTTTCATACCGAGCAGCAGTACCGGCATCTTGGCCTGACGGATCTGCTCGGCGACCGATTCGATCAGCTCTGCAGGTGCAGTACCCAGTTGAGGCATACGTGATTTATAGAAATTGAACTCCTGAGCTTCCTGCAGCAGCACATCGGTAGGCAGACTCACGAAAGCTGCACCCGGCTGCGAAGCAGAAGCTTCACGGAAAGCATTGGTAATCGCTTCGGCGACATTGTCGGGATGTCCGACTTCGACGCTATATTTGGTTACCGGCTGGAACAGCCCGGCATTATCCATCGATTGGTGGGTCCGCTTCAGACTTGCGGTACGCGGAACGGCACCGGCAAGAGCTACAACCGGATCACTTTCGGCATTGGCAGTTACCAGACCAGTAACCAGATTGGAAGCGCCAGGACCGGATGTTACCAGACATACACCGGGCTTGCCAGTCAGTCTGCCGATCGCTGCCGCCATAAAAGCAGCATTTTGTTCATGCCGGCATACGATCAGCTGTGGACCGCGATCCTGCAATACATCGAATACCGGGTCGATTTTCGCGCCGGGAATACCGAATACATATTGTACGTCCTGGGCAATCAGGGTATCCACGACCATATCGGCTCCTGTTTTTGCCTTTGTTGTAGCGGCAGCCGCCATTTCATTACTGGAGGAATCTGTAGTCTGTGCATCGGAAGATTGTGCAGTTGGGATCATCATATTCTCTCTCTCTTTTTGGGTAGTTGTACTCACTCTGTCCATCTCCTTTTTGTGGTATGCGTATGTTATTTTTCTGTAATTACATGTAAATATGGAAAAGAGTACATATCTATTTTATTACCATAAAAAGTAAAATCAACCCTTAAAATTTTAAATATCTACTGAAAACGATAACAAAATGACCATAATGCAGAAATAGCTATCAATTTCTTATATTCCTATACATATAGCGTTTTCATTCATGTTTTTGCCTTTTTGTGCCCGATTAAAGCCAATATTCTGATATTTAGAATTTAAAAATATGTATAAACCAGCACTTTACCATAATGTTCCATATATTATTTTTAATCTCGATCGCACAAAAACGCCCTGCTTTTTGGCAGATACCAAAAGCAGGGCGTTTCGTCTGTATTCGTATAAGTCTTGTGGAACAACATAAGGGAAATTCAAAAAGGGAAATCCAAATATTATTATGATTTCCAAAGTTCAAAGCGGGGTTCAACCAGCTTGTTCAGCATTTTATACTGCTTTTGGTCCATATAGCCAATCAGCAGATGCTGGCCGAGTGCCATATAGACAAACTGCCGCTCTCCGCCGCGACGCATATCCAGCTGGATAAGTCGGTCAAAAAAGGTCTTGTCTGCCCATTCTGGATAGTAACGGATATCCCATTCGACTTTTTCGCCGTGATGCAGGAAAGAGAACACAACCTGCTCCTTTTCATGATCAAGGCAGCTGCGGATAAATCTCATATCCAGCTGATCACCGGTCATTGCTACCATACGCTCTGCCAGCTGGGTGTACAGATCCGTGTTCTCGATCGCCTGAAGATCGACATACCAGAGCTGGTCCGAAGGATAGATGCATTCGCCATCTGTACAGATCTGCTCTCCCAGGGAAATCAGCAGGTTGGTATAGGGCCGTTCCTCATACCAGGATAGTGAATTGCCAGCAATCACCTGCTTCATGTCCACATCTGCATTCAGTACAATGCCTGCTTCCTGCAGCTTGCTCCATTGATCTGCTAACGGAATCGTTTTATTGCGAAAAAAACTGATCATTATTAATCTCCTCTCTGTTGTACATTCTTCAGATTGGCATTGTTTAACGGCCTTTTTCGTCGCGTTTCAACCATTCTTTCGCATCTATTTCATAAAATAATGTTTATCTGTATTGGTCTGTAATAATTTACATCAGGGGAACTGCCATTCCTGCCCGTATGCTTGATGTCATGTTTCCAATAGAGGTTATACGGGTACTTGGCGTACCACAGAGCATATTTTAGTGTAACAGGATAACGCCTCCAAAATCCTGAGTCTAAAGGCTCCGTTATTCAAAATTTGAAGATATTTGTCATAATCGATATACGTTTTCACGCAATTATTAGTCTATAATACCCATTATATTTAAGGTCGAAAAGTTCTTCTACCTATATTTTGACTGAAATTATTGAATAAACTGCTTAGATATCAAGTTTTTAAGTATTTTCGACTTTTTCCGAAACGAACAGGTCTATGGTATGGTGAGGAGCATGACTTTATGCCTTACATATTTTGAAAAGTCCTGTTCATGACAATACTATTCCGAGGCGAATTATTCGCTGCAATACAAATAGCCATACGCTGTATCTGATACAGTGTATGGCTATAGGCAAGATAGAGCGATACCGGTTCAATGAGCGGTAATGTCAAATCTGTATTATACCGGTCATCCAATGCTCTCTAAATTAATCGTTGGAAGAGCCGGCTTCTTCGCGTTCACGCTGGATGTGCGGAGGTACATCTTCAGCAGCACAAGTATCCCATGCTGCATCAATGATACGATCGAATTCATCATCATTTTCCTCGATAACAGTCTCCAGGGCTTCGATCTCCTCTTCTTTACCGGATTCGTTCAGGAAGTGCAGACTGTAATCCCAGTCAGTACCTCGTTTGGAGAACAGAGTGAGTTCGTAAGGTTCGGCATGTCCTTCGACTTCCAGTTCGACTTTACCGACAAAGCCTTTTTCTGGTTCTTCCAGCTTTGCCAGCTGAGCACGGCGAATCGTAATATTCATAGATGAATCTCCTTTATGGTTAGTTTGATATAAGCGAGTAGTGGGGCGATCTTTTTCGGGTACTGTCTGTTAATGTGCAGAGAGTAGATCGCTTTCTGCTTTAAAATAACATGAATACGAGTGCTTGCCAATTGATATAGAGAGTTTGGTCATCATTCACTTCAGAAAGCAGTAGGGAAATGCCCTCCGATGAAGTTTGAAGATTTTTTTATAGTGGAAGGTCTCAACAGATTACAACTCAAAATTTATATTTTTTAATTGTTCTTTTAAGTCCCAATTTGCTGGTTTCTCTTTGAGCATAAACCACGGCGCATCATGCTTTAACCAACTAGCTCTATATTCCGGTATAGTCTGCGGGTAACTTGCAGCATCATCATCAAATCCAGCTTCGAAACCGCAACAAGAACAAATTTCATAGCTTGGTACTTCTTCTACATATTGAGGTTCTTCTAGTTGATCATACCCACATACCAGGCAAATATTATTTATGATTCTCACTCTCTCTTCAATTATGGACTAGACAGTATACTACAAAAATAGATGTTAGTAATGTTAAATGTCTGATTTAGTAGTCTTATACCAATCTAATTCATATAATTCTTTTAATATGACGGTAGGAACAAAAAATTGATAATCGAATCCCCGTGTTAACTGTCCTATCATAAAGTCTCCGTCTGAAGTCTGCTGGATTTTCCAGTGCTGACTTGCAAAAGCTGCTCCTTGTTTGATCAGCTTCATTGCCTGATCCCAGGTATAGGATTCACCAACTTCAATTTTCTCGGCAATATAATTCTGATAAGCAAGAATTTGTTTGTCATCATTAGCATTTCTTGACTCAGAATCATAAACCAGTTCAAAAACCAAACCATTCAAGTCATTTTCCAGGTATGTTTGTACAAATTCATCAGAAACAAAAATATTACGTCTTAGCTCGGGTATTCGGAAAATATGTCTTCTGACAGAATGCATTAAAAGTGCATCTTTAAAAACGTAATGATCATATGTTCGAATTAATTTTAAAATTTCAATTCTTTTTGGTATAGCTAAACTATGATCAATATAATCATCTATGTTGAGGATATTACATATAAAAAAGTTATGATCAGGATGTGTCACAGATAGAAATTCAATCTCATCTCCGATTAGCGGCTGAAATACTTTTAGTGCTTTTTGACTAAATAAAGGTAGCCCATGGAAGAAATTTGCAAAATCAGAGTATAGGCCTTCTGAATATGTTTTTAATTTTATGCCTGACCAATCATTAACTTTCTCGCCTATACATAGTTCATTTATTAGTTCTTCTATTCTATTAGCATCTTCTAATTCGTCAATCCTTAATGCTTCACTTGAAAGCATAACGCTCCAAATTTTCATATGTCCTCTTTTCTCTGTATCTCTTGATAACGTATTGATATTAATTACACTTCGAAGTTTATATTTTTTAATTGTTCTTTTAAAGCCCAATTTTCCGGCTTATCAGTAGGTGCAAACCATGACGTACTATTCTTTAACCATTTGGCTCTATATTCCGGTATAGTCAGCGGATAACTTGCAGCATCATCATCAAATCCGGCTTCGAAACCACAAAAAGGACAAATTTCATAGCTTGGTACTTCTTTTACATATTGAGGTTCTTCTAGTTGATCGTACCCACATACCAGGCAATTATTATTCATAATCTTTCAGCTTCCCTTCTAAAAAAAGTACCTATAATTATTTGATAAAATATGAAAGTAATCTATTGTAACTTCATTTATAGCGACTGCCCCATTTCCAAAAGAATCTTTCTTATCTTCCAGTTCCTCTAATTCACCTTGAGCAAACATTACGCGCCGCCTTTATCATTTCATTCCTATGAATTGCTACTGAATGAAAACAGTGTTTATATCAAATAGTGTCTATTACAGTTAATTTAATATTCTCAACATATCCTCTATCAATAACTTGGTTTTTTCGGGATTATATCTTCTAAACGAATGTTCAACTATAATGGCTTGGATTTCTTCCCATTTGTTTTTGCTCTTCATTTCTACTAATTCACATATAAGATCGTATGTAATCTTCTCTCTTTCAGACTTTTGGAATTCTTGTACTGTTTCTAGTACATCTATATAACTCTCTGTTGTTACAATATAACAATCCAGAAAATATTTAAATGTCTCGTATTTATCCGTACTCATCTACAAAACCTCCTTAAATATTTGATTAAAATCACTGACTCCTACCTTTTCATTTCGCATGCTCTATCTTTTCGTCCCCCTATAAATCTAATGTTCAAATTACATTTTTACTAACAACGTATTTACAAGAACAATTCAGATGATATGCGTTAATACCATATTTCCAGAAGTTTGTGTATTCGTAAATTGATTTTATATAAGCTGTATTGGTTAAAATCAAATAGAGAGCAAGCACATAAAAACCACTACAACCCTGAATTACATAGTGTCTCTCCAGCCACTATTTGCTCACTTTGGCATTTCCAATATGACTACAATTATTCCCATCCCATTACTTATTCTCATCCGCTGAAAGGGGCAATACTTCATGTATCACGTTATTCTTGTTCGCCATGGAGAAAGTGAGTATAATCGCAGAAACCTGTTTACCGGCTGGACCGATGTGTCTTTGACCGAGAGAGGTATTCACGAAGCGCGTGAAGCCGGGCATCTGATTCGCGAAGCGGGATATACATTTGATATGGCCTTCTCCTCTGTCTTGAAACGCTCTATTCAGACCATGCATTATATTCTGGATGAACTGGATCTTCTCTGGATTCCCGAGCAAAAAGCCTGGAAACTGAATGAACGGCACTATGGCGCTCTCCAGGGCCTCAGCAAAACCGAGACTGCCGAGAAATACGGGGAAGAACAGCTGCATCTGTGGCGGCGCAGTCTGACGGTAAAACCACCCTTGCTCCAAACCGACGATCCGCGCAATCCACAGTTCGAAGAACGCTACAAAAATATTAATCCACAGGACCTTCCACTTGGCGAAAGTCTGCAGGATACCGTATATCGGGTTGGCGATTTCTGGCATCACCGGATCGTACCGCTGATCCGCAAAAAAGAGCGTATTCTTATTTCTGCTCACGGCAACACGCTGCGCGCATTAATCAAATATATGGAAGATATTGACGAGAAGTCGTTAACCGAGCTAAATATTCCTACTGGTATCCCGCTTGTATATGAACTGGATGATCAGGTACGGCCGATCCGGCGTTTCTACCTGGGCGAACCCGAACATATCGAACGTAAATCCGCCGAGGTTGCCAATCAGGGCAATGTCACCGAGTAAGTATAGATTAGGAATATCGTATAATATAGGCACAATGATATAGTGATGAAGAGCAGCCTCTATTCAGAGATACTTGCAGTATTTCTGGATTATCTATCTCCGCTGCTGCTTCATCCGCAGTTACATAATCAAGCCTGACCCTGATTGAACCCCCTATCACAAATATAGAAAGGATCTCCATTATGAGTGAACAAATGCTTGAATGGCTGAAAGATTACGAAACAGAAGCAATCGAGCCGGAAGATGTGACTTATCCGGATGCCAGCCACACCGGACAGCATCGCCTGCTTGTCCTGCCCAATGACAATATCGAAGAATTGATAGAAGATGCGATTGGTGAAAACGCCTCTCTCGCTGATTATGTGGAGCAAAATGCCGCCGAAGCAGACACTCTTCCATTGACCGAAGCGCTGCGCCGGGCGATGACATGGCTCTGGGAATCGAGCGAACTGCCCGAGAAGTATGAGCCGCTGGAGAAGTTATCGACAGATGAACTATTCGCCGCATACCGCCATTTGGCAGAAGTGGACGAAGCTCTCGATTATTTCAAAGAACAGATCATCGCTGGAGACAAAATACTTCCTGTACCGGATGCAGCCTGGACATCGGATCGTGCTGAGGACGGCGCTATCTGGCTGACGCTGCCGCAGGGACAGGAATATCATGCACCGCTGATCATTCCCATGGGTGGATTCAATGAATGCCCGCTGCCCACGCTGCAGTCCGCTGTATTCCGGGAATGGCAGCAGCAGTATGGGGCGATCCCTATTGCAGTAAATGACAGCACCTGGATATTGCGCGCACAGCGTCGTCCCCAGACGGACGAGCAGGCACTGAAGCTGGCCAAGCAGCATATGCTGTTCTGCAACTATGTACTGGAAGACTTTGAGACGATTGGCAGCTATGCAGGTTACCTGAAGCAGCAGGATATCTGGTATTTCTGGTGGGATTGATTTCTATTAAATCGAGCAGCGACTGCGCACGATAATTATCGTGTGAATAGTCGCTTTTTTTCGTGTTGCCCTTATTTTTGCAAGAGTTAGTATACACTTATAATGCTTCATTACTCGTTGTTCTGCAGGGTGTGTATATTTATTTTCTTTGTATAATCGGCTCTGTATTATGATCTCGATTGTAAAGGCACGTCCGCATGTATATTTGCTTTTTGCAGCTTCTTTATGAATTCTTCCTGATGTTCTTTGGAACAATAAAAAATTACATTAAAAGGCATGGGTGGTTTTTCAGGAGAAAAGTATGATCTTCCTTTATTCCATTCCAGAACATTCATTTTTAGAATATCCAAAATAATAAGTAAGTCGCTATCATATAAGCCAAGCAGTTTTTCGGCATTGCGAATACAAGCGATATGTCCATGCGCATCCAGCCAATCCAGATCGCTGAGACATTCGTCCAAAGCATTCCAATTCCAGCCGAAATAAGATGGGAAGTCGAACTTTTCGTTGAATTCTTTGAATAGTCCTTCAACCGTTGTGCAATGATCTCCATCCAGAAAAGTTATTTTCACATTTGGGCTATTATTACTATTCTGTATCCATGGTTCGCTAAACTCCATTTTGTCCGGATACTTTACATAGAAATAAGGTTTTTCTAAACTTATACACCCATCATCGGTTAACATGTATCCACTCCCTGTTTGTTACTGTTTTTTTATTTTAATTCTTTTATCCGTATCCTTTAGGTACATACTATGTACATTTTTCTACCGATATACACGTTATACAGCTGCTTAATTCAGCCTTCTTATTGCTTATTCATTGGCATAATTTACCCTACCAATCCCGATTGAATGTGCTATACTGATGAAGCGGTTTTTACAGCCGCATCCTGAACAGAAGAAAGTCCGTAGTTGGCCTGATTGGAACTACTATTTATATCATCGGTATACATGGAAGTTCTGTGCAGTACGACGCGGGAGAGGTTCGCGAACTCCCTCTATAAAAAACTAAAACCGCCTCATTGCAGATATTTTTGAATCGATATGATAGTTATGAATGATGATAAAGTGGTCTAAAGACGTTCCGTCTCGAATCGCTATCCGTCTCCTCATCTTTTGTATCCTTGATTTCAAAAATCCGCAATCGCAGGTTTGTTTTTGCTTGAGCATTTTGTATACATCCGACTCATTAATGATGAGTATTTTTTATTTCACAACATGATGCTGCAGAATGCCACTATAGATCAAGTTCATGGAACTCTCTTCTTCCCAAAGGACAACAGAAACCACGTTCGGATAGGATGTGTATCCTGCCTGTGGATGACCGGCTATTGCCGAATCGTCTTCCTATGCAGCGATACTATTCATAACCAGGCTGTATTTTCTGATATCCCCTGATGGAAATGGAGAGATTTTTTTATGCTTAAAAATGAAAAAGCGGTTGTCGTATTCAGCGGCGGCCAGGATAGCACGACCTGCCTGTTCTGGGCAAAACAGACGTTTGCCGAAGTCGAGGTTGTTACTTTTAACTACGGACAACGTCATAGCGCCGAGATCGAAGTAGCCAAGCAAATCGCCGAAGAATTGGGAGTCCAGCAGACGATTCTGGATATGAGCCTGCTGAACCAGCTCGCTCCCAATGCACTGACCCGTTCGGATATCGAAATCACCCAGGAAGAAGGAGAGCTCCCGAGCACATTCGTCGACGGACGCAATCTGCTGTTCCTGAGCTTCGCTGCGATCCTAGCCAAGCAAAAAGGCGCACGTCATCTGATTACCGGCGTATGCGAGACCGATTTTAGCGGCTATCCGGATTGCCGTGATATTTTCGTCAAATCCCTGAATGTGACGCTCAATCTGTCAATGGATTATGACTTTGTGATTCATACGCCGCTGATGTGGCTGGACAAGTCCGAGACATGGAAAATGGCAGACGATCTGGGCGCTTTCCAATATATTCGCGAGAATACGCTCACCTGCTACAACGGCATCATCGGTGATGGCTGCGGAGAATGCCCGGCGTGCAAACTGCGCAAAGCCGGACTGGACAAATATGTACAGGAGCGCAATGCTGCACCGGCAGCCCGCCGTATTATGATTGAGCTGGATGAATCCGACACTTCTGCTGCACGGGGTGGTCAACAATGATGAATCAACCCGGACCGTTTCGTATTGTCGAGAAGCTGCAGCAGTATGGCACCGATATCCAGCATGAACAGCTCCGTTATCATCGCAAACGGGTGCTGGTAAACAAGGAATTCACATTCGATGCAGCCCATCATCTGCATGCCTACGAAGGCAAATGCATGAATCTGCACGGACATACGTATCGAGTAATTTTTGGCATTAGCGGCATTCCTTCCATGAATGGTATCGTGGTGGACTTTGGCGATATCAAGAACATCTGGAAAGAACGCATCGAGCCTTATCTGGATCACCGTTATCTGAACGAAACCCTGCCGCCAATGAATACCACTGCCGAGAATATGGTAGTCTGGCTGTACGAACAAATGGAACAGGCGCTGCAAAGCGAACCTTACTGCGATCAGGTACAGGGCGGACGGACCGAGTTCGTTCAATTATACGAGACACCGACCAGCTATGCCGAAGCCAGACGGGAGTGGATGGAATCATGAGCCGCATCCTCACCGACAAACCCAGCGATATGATGGTCGACCAAGTAAACAGTAATAAAGCATCAATGAATGAAAATGATCAGACAGGCCGCGAAAATGAGCAAGCCAGTCGTGGAAATGAATCTGTTGGTACGGCAAGCCGTCCTACAGCTACGATCCCGGTACTGGAGATTTTCGGACCGACTGTTCAGGGCGAAGGCATGGTTATCGGACAAAAAACGATGTTCGTGCGCACGGCAGGCTGCGATTATCGCTGCAGCTGGTGTGACTCCGCCTTCACCTGGGACGGCAGTGCCAAAGACCAGATTCGCAAGCTGAGTGCCCAGGATGTATACGATGAGCTCAAAGCTATCGGTGGCGACCGTTTTAACCATGTCACTATTTCCGGTGGCAATCCGGCACTGCTGGTCTCGATTGGTGAACTGGTCCAGCTGCTTCGCCAGGATGGTATTCGTACCGCTGTCGAGACACAGGGTTCCCGTTGGCAGGATTGGCTGCTGGATATCAACGATGTGACCATCTCGCCCAAGCCGCCAAGCTCGGGGATGGAGACTAATTTCGAGATCCTGGATAGCATTATCCGCAAGCTGCGCCAGAACCAGATCAATCAGATGATGCAGGATATCATCTATGCCGACTCGGACGAACAGGCCCCCGTCGACCAATCGATCAGCCTCAAAGTCGTTATTTTCGACGAAGCCGATCTGAAGTACGCCGAACAGGTACACAAGCGCTACCCGAATGTACCGTTCTACATGCAGACCGGTAACCCCGACGTTACCAGTGCCGACGACAATATTGCCTCTTCCCTGCTGCACCGCTACGAATGGCTGATCGACCAGGCTATGGATATGCCAGCCTTTAACGATGCCCGCATCCTGCCACAACTGCATACTCTCGTATGGGGCAACAAACGCGGCGTGTAAAAGAAAGCTGTCGTTTGATTTCAGCAATGTACCGGTATTCTAGGTTGGACAGCAATATGTCATATAAAAGACGAGTGAGTTGACTGCCACTCTATTACCCATATGCCAGCCGCAGGCTTGAATATCTTTTTAATGATTTCGGTTCTTATGATAATGAACCTGATGAATTCCATGCGCCAGCGGAGGGAATGAATAGCTCGAAAGGTCGCCTTTAAGCCCGGATATTTACCATTGTAATCCTTATTTCAAAATATTCGGGCTTACCAGCGACCGCAAGAGCTATTCATTTCCGAAGCGCCTTGCCCATTCAACCGGCTCTATTTTCAAATTTGTAATTAAAAGGAGATTCCCATATGTCAGGAAGACAACAAGACGAAATGCAAGACCTCACCCTGCTTGGCAACCAAGGTACCAAATATACATTTGAGTACGATCCAAGTATCCTGGAGAGCTTTGATAACAAGCACACGTACCGTGACTACTTTGTCAAATTCAACTGCCCGGAATTCACCAGCCTGTGCCCGATTACCGGACAGCCGGATTTTGCGACCATTTATATCAGCTATATCCCTGATGTAAAAATGGTAGAAAGTAAATCGCTCAAGCTGTATCTATTCAGCTTCCGTAATCACGGTGATTTTCATGAGGACTGCATGAATATTATCCTCAACGATCTCGTGAAACTGATGGATCCTCGTTATATCGAAGTCTGGGGCAAATTTACCCCGCGCGGCGGCATCTCGATCGATCCATACACCAACTACGGCAAACCGGGTACCAAGTATGAGCAAATGGCCGAGCATCGCATGATGAACCATGATATGTATCCGGAGACTATTGATAACCGCTGATTGTTGCAGCATATAAATCCCTGTATGCATAATCGCTATACTGTGTATTTTATTAATTCCATCTTATCCAAAAGCGCATGTCCTTTTCTGCCTCACAGAGAAGAACATGCGCTTTTGTTTTGAGTATCTTGTTCCTGCGTGGGTTCGTTAGACGGCACGCTTATGTACCTGTCAGTACAGTGATCCAGTGTCAGCATCTGCAGGTTGCGAGAAATGCTGCCGGGTCATTTCCATAAAGGCTCTTGCCGCTACTCCCATATAACGATCGGTACGGTACACCAACTCGATCTGTCGTACAGGAGCCGGATTTACGATAGGGACGGCAGTGAGCCCATTATCCAGCAGGGTTGCCAGCATATCATGAGGATGGATACTGAATCCGATCCCTGCCTGTACCATACGCAGCTGGGAAGTTGCCGATCCATTGTCCATTACGGTTACCAGCTCCCACCCTTTTTCCTGAAAGCATCGCTCGATCAGTATCCTTCCCAGAAATCCCTGTGGATATAAGACAAGCGGCAGCTCTCTCACCTGCTCCAATTCAATGACTTTCTGCTGACCGAGAGGGTGAACGGCAGGCATGAACAAACTGTAGCTTTCCTTGCCCAGCAGAGTCTGGACAAGGCGATGATCCGGACGTTCGGCCAGTCCGATACCAATATCCACTTTGTCTTCAAAAATAAACTTGTGCACTTCGATAGTAGGGATAATCTCCAGCCGAACTCCAGGAAAACGGCTGTGAAACTCAATCCATAATTCATTTAGCCGATAATCCAGATCCGATGGCAATACACCGATGCGCAGGGTTCCCCGCTGCTGTACCTGCAGCTCAGCAATAGAAGAACGTGCATTTTGCATAGTACGCAGAATTGTGGTGCTGTAATGGTACAACAGTCGGCCTGCTTCGGTCAGCGCTGTCTTTTTTCCAATGCGATCGAATAACGGTGTGCCCAGTTCGTCTTCGAGTACCCGGATCTGCTGACTGAGTGTAGGCTGTGAGATATTCAGTCGATCAGCTGCCCTAGTAAAATGAAGTTCTTCGCATACTGCTACAAAATAATGAAGCTGTCGCAGTTCCATTCTGCTCCTCCCCTTATCATTTCACTTTTTAAGATTACTTTCTCGGGAATAACGTTCTGATCATCGTTCCATACTATCATTATTATAGAAACAATAGTATGGTACAATCATTTTCTCTGTTTTATGCTGGATAGGCGATGGCTCTTGAGAGAGGCTATCCATTCTTGCTTAAACCTGGGAAAAGGAGCTTTTATCATGCGGTACAGTTTTTATATCATCCTGTTAATTCTGGCAGCGCTCAATCTGCGTCCTGCCATCACCTCTATTTCTCCCCTGATGCAGAGTATTCGAGCCGATCTGGGACTGAATGGAACAATCGCCAGTCTGCTCGTCACTCTGCCGGTACTTGGAATGGGGATATTCGCTCCGCTGGCTCTACGCTGGAGTCAGCGCTGGGGAATGGAAAAAGTCATCTGGTGCTCCCTTATCCTGATTGGTCTGTCTACCTTTCTGCGCAGCTGGGCACATGTACCGGGACTGCTGCTGGGCAGTGCTCTGATCGCTGGTGCAGGCATCGGCATGATCAGTCCACTGCTCTCCGGCTTTATCAAAAAATATTTCCCCCGTCCTGCAGCCATGGTTAGTCTATATTCGGTATCGATGGTGATTGGTGCTGCGATTGCTTCCGGTCTGGCGGTTCCCATGCAGAACTGGACAGGAGGTTCCTGGTCTATCGCCCTGTCCTGCTGGTCCCTACTGGCTCTGATCGCAGCCGTCTTCTGGTTTAAATTGGTGATCCATGTCAATGTACCTACTGCGAAGCAAGGCATCCAGCGAACACGTATGCCTTTTCGCCAAAAACGTGCCTGGCTGCTGACTGTATTCTTTGGCCTAATGTCGTCCATTTTTTATTCTTTTACCGCCTGGTTATCTCCGATGATGCAGCAGATCGGATATTCCCAGCTGCAGGCCGGTTATATGGTGACACTGTTCACTCTGACACAGATTCCGGTGAGTTTTCTGATTCCGGCAGGTGCTCATCGATTCGGCCGCCGCAAATGGTGGCTGATTGGCTGCAGTATTATGGAGCTTATCGCACTGACGCTGCTGGTAACGGGTAATCTGCCTGTACTCGCTGTGATTTTGTTAAGTATAGGTACAGGCGGATTATTCCCGCTGGCACTGATGCTGCCTATTCAGGAGGCACCGGATACGGCACAGGCCAATGCATTATCTGCCATGAATCAGAGTGTAGGTTATCTGCTTGGCGCTATGGGTCCGCTAATGATTGGCTGGTTATATGACAGTTACCATAGCTTCCTGCCTGCTTATCTGGTGCTGGCTGTTGTTATCAGCGTTATGATTCTGCTTCAATGGCGAATTGGTCATTACACAGGTGACACCGATCAGACCGCTTCTGTTCGTCCAGTAATGTCATCCGAATAAATCGTTATACTTTTACACAATGAAAAAGCGCTGTTCCAATACGGAACGGCGCCTTTTTGCTGCTTATATGATTTGCTGCTTACTATTCTACTTTACTGTTTGCTATTCTACTTTATTGGACCCTCGATTGTTAACCGCGCTTACTTTCACTTGCTGGTAAAATGCGTAACACTGTTCAAGAGAGACTAAGCGGTTTTTCATTTCGGATGTGCAGTGACTGTCCTACAGCATGATCACGCACACCTTTTTCACGGGTATAAACGATATGTCCGCGTACAACCGTCATGCTGACCTGACAGCCTATCTCCCTGTCTACGTATGGGCTATGCTTATGCCGGTAGAGCAGCTGTTCGGATTGTACGGTGTACGCTGTATTCAGATCCACCAGCACAAGGTCTGCATCTGCGCCGATTCGTATTTCTCCTTTTTGCGGGTATAATCTGAATCGGCGGGCCGGAGCCTGAGACAGCATGCGGCTGATCAGAGGCAGTGGCAGATCCCTTTTCCTATAGCCTTCACTAATCATCAGCTCCAGGGAATGCTGGGCTCCCGAAATTCCTCCCCAGGCATCGAACATATGGGCAGCAGCGGTCTTGAGCATAGTCGGGCATGGCGAATGATCCGAAGTAATCATATCTATATCTCCTGCTGCGACACACTGCCACAGCAGTTCCTGTTCATCCAAGCTGCGCAGCGGTGGTGCACACTTGGCAGCTGGACCAATCTGCTCCAGATCAACATCTGTCAGCGTCAAATAATGAGGACAGGTCTCCAGCGTCACATCCATGCCTTCCTGTCTGGCTTCCTGAATCATCCGTACTGCTGCTGCACTGCTGATATGTACAAAATGCAGCGCACAGCCGGCCTGTCTGCCATACTCCAGTGCTGTACGTACTGCTTCCAGCTCTGCTTGTATCGGGCGGGATGCGGAATAATCGGCAGCTGTTGTGCGTTCTTCGGCCAACAAGGCTGCTGTCCACGCAGAGACGATAGGTTCACTTTCAGCATGAAGCGCGAGTACCCGGCCCATACGGGCAATATGCTTCATTCCTTCCAGCAGAGTACGATCATCGACATTGCGAAAAGCTTCTTCACTCGGGTCACCGGGCGCCGACATGAATGCCTTGAATCCGCATACTCCCTGCTCACTGAGCGCATCCAGCTCTTGCAGATTGCCCGGTACGAGTCCTCCCCAGCAGGCATAATCAATATGGGAATGACCCGCTGCCAATTCCCTTTTCTGCTGCAGCGCGGCCGGTGTTACTGTCGGAGGAACGCCATTGAGCGGCATATCCATATAAGTGGTGCATCCTCCTGCAGCCAGTGCTGCCGATCCGGTAACGAATCCTTCCCAATCGCCAAATCCTGGCTCGTTCAGATGCACATGCGCATCAATCATACCGGCCATAATATACAAACCTTCGGCGTTCACGATCTGTCTGGATCTCTCGATATCTTCGCAAGAAAGATTGCCAATATGCACAATGACGCCATTGTGAACAGCGATATCGGTCTGCTGCACCTTATCCGGGAAAACCACGGTTCCGCCTGTAAATACCAGATCATAGGAATACATGGACTGCACGCTCCTGTCTGCGAGATGATTATGTACAGCGGGAGATCATTTTGCATGTATGAGATCTCCCGCCAGCTACTGCAAGTCTGTTGGCTGTCTCTATAGAGATTCAGCAGATGTGCGCACTATTGACCGACTACATTGTTGTTTACTATTCAAGCCGTGTTTACTATTGTTCACTATCCGTTACTTGATATCCGCTTCTACCAGGGAAGAATCCACATCCTTGAGCAGGCTCAGATCATGATAGGATGCCGGTGCTGGAATAGAAATGATATTGCCAACCGATTGCAGATAATTACCAACTGCTGGGCCATTACTTCCATTCACATACGTATCATCCACTTTCATGGAATAGACATTGCGGTTCATGATCTCCTTGAGTTCGGCTTCGCTCAGATGCAGTTCAGGCGCGAGGATCTTGATCGCTTCTTCGCGATGATCATTAATATAATCTGTCGCTTTATCGAGTGCGCGCAGTACGGCTTTAACTGTATTCGGATTTTCTTCGAGGTACTTGTCGGTGACTTGAACAGTAGTATGGACACTCATCCAGTTCACATCGCCTTTTTTGTCGGGAAGCTCGCTCTTCGTACCGCTAAACAGGAACTTGCCACCGCCCTGCACTGCTTTGGTAATAAAAGGCTCCCAGGCTGCCATCGCATCAATATCGCCATTTTGCAGCGCAACTACCGCATCGCTCGGTGCCAGATTGACGAATTTGATTTTGCTAACGTCCACGCCCAGCTCCTTGCCCATATTGTCGATAGCGATTTTGACATCGGCTCCGTTGGGAATACCGATCGTTTTGCCTTCCAGGTCTTTGGCGGAACCAAGCTGCAATTTGGAGGAACCGACCACTGCCTGTGTACCGGCGATCTGGGCTAGAGGAGCGACAATTTTGACACCGATATTATTGGACTTGAGGATAATATCCATAAAGTTGGTTTGGATACTGATCGGCGCACTGCCACCGGAGACCATCGGACCGATATCGGGGCCGCTCTCGATCAGCTTGCTCTCGACATTCAGCCCTTCTTCTTTAAAGTAGCCCAGCTTGTCCGCAATAATCTGCTGCGAGGAGATCTGAGCATCCCGTACACCGACCAGCGTAATATCTGTCTGTTCCAGACTGGTGGCTGCTCCTGTACCGCTCGCCGCGGCTGTTTCTTTGTCTGCTGTTCCTCCGCTGGAGCATGCTGTTGCCAGTACCGATATCATTGCCAGACCCGTTATCATTTGCAGCCAGTTCTTCTTCATTTCTGTTTCCCCCTTGAATATAAAATGGATTGTATCTTGTATATGGATACCTCCTGCTGTGATGTTCTGGCTGTAAGGTATTTATCCCAAACATGCGTATTATCCATAAACGAGTTGTCGTTTTTCCATTGTTATCTGACTTTTTCGACTGCTTCTCCGATACCGCCGCGACGCCAAGCCAGTACTTTGCGTTCCAGCAGCTTGAGCAGCAGGGCGAACAGGCTGTATTCAATACCGATCAGAATAATCGCTACGAACATATTCGTTACTTTAAAATAATTGCGCGCATCCACGATCAGATAGCCAAGACCCGAATCGGCGCCCATCATCTCCGATACGATCAATGCGGAAAAAGAAAGTCCCAGACTGATCTGCGCGCCGATCAGCAGATTTGGAATAGCGGAAGGAATCATAATGCGGGTAAATACCTGGCGCTGCGAAGCACCAAGACTGAGTGCCGAGCGAATCAACGTAGAAGGAACCGATTTGAAACCTTCTACCGTATTGACCAGTACCGGGACAAATGTAGTCCATGCAATCAGCAGTACTTTGGGGAATTCACCGATGCCAAACCAGATAATGAACAAAGGCAGCAGCGCTAGCGAAGGAATCGGGCTTACCAGCGTTAGAAAAGGAGACATCCAGCGCTCCAGCATGGAGAACTTGCTCATTAATACCGCCAGCAATACAGCCACTGTCGCACCACAAGCAAATCCGAAAAAAATACGCATGGAGCTGGCAAGCAGACTATCAGTAATAATGCCCGTTTTGGCAAGTGCCCAGCCGTCATGAATCAGCAGGGAGGGCGCCGGGAGAAACAGCGGATTGAACATCTGGATACGACCATTAATCTGGGAAAACAGCTCCCATACTACAAAAAACAGCACGTACGGAATTACATTTTTGATCATATTAACGGTAGACTGCAAGCCAGTACCTTTACGCTTACGGATCGTGTTCAGCTTGAGCGTCGGTGCAGCTGTCTCGCCGGTCTTGGATAAGGTGGTCTGAATTTCATTCATACGATAACCTCCTTTTCATCTTCCATTAACAATCGTTCGATTCGTGCCATCATGTCTGCAAATCCTGGCGAATCAAAAGAACGCGGATGCTGGATTCCGATCTCGAATACCTCGGCAACGACTCCATGCTTCATCACGACGACCCGGTCTGCCAGATAGACCGCTTCACTGATACTGTGAGTCACAAATAAAATAGTAGTATGCAGCTTCTCATACAGCCTCCGCAGCTCCCGCTGCATCATATCGCGCGTCAGGATATCCAGTGCTCCAAACGGCTCATCCATCAGGAGAATATCCGGATGGCTTGCGAGCGCCCGGGCAATACCAACCCGCTGCTTCATACCGCCGGACAGCTCTGCCGGATAATGGGCTCCGTATGCTTCCAGCCCTACCAGACCGAGGAACTCTCTGGCAGTCTCGCGTGCTTGCTTTTTGGACATCCCTTGTACTTCCGGACCAAAAGCTACATTCTCCAGTACCGTGCACCAGGGGAACAATGCATGATCCTGAAACACCATACCGCGCTGACGGGAGGGACCCTGAATCTTCTCGCCGTTAATCTTGATCTCGCCTTCATCGGGGAATATGTAACCGGCCACCATATTCAGCAGTGTCGATTTTCCGCAGCCACTGTGTCCGAGAATACAGATAAATTCATTCTCATGAATAGTCAGATCCACATCCTGCAAAATTGTCCGCTCGCCAAAATTTTTACGTACCTTTTCAACGGTTAATTTCATCGGGCTTCTCTCCTTTGGGTACAATCTGTATCCTGTTTCGCATCCAACATTGTATACAATCCACAGCAGACGGAACTTTATACGATTTGTCCGCCTGCCTGCCGCTGCTCTTGCAAAATATCCGCCAGCGATAAGGAACGGGTATGCTGTTCATCAAAGTTCAATTCCTTCTCGATCTCCTGTAGATGATCCAGCATCAGCTGTTTAGCCAGCGAAGCTTCTCCCTGCCGAATCGCTTCCAGGATTCGCTGATGATCCTGACAGCACTTGGTCTTCTGCTCTCCATACAAGGCAATTACGACATAGGATAATGAAATCAGTTCCTCCAGATAGCGATGATAATATGCATTACCTGAAGCCTCTGCCAACTTGAGATGAAAGTCTCCGGTGATCCGGATCGCTTCCAGAATACGGCCGTCACGCTGGGCTTTGTGTTCTTCCTTGATCAATTGGTTGAGCCGGGCATACTGTTCATTCCTGAATTCCTGACACAGCTTGTGCACAACCGCTACTTCAATAACACGTCTCATCTCAAAAATCTGCCTGGCTTCGTAGATCGTCGGACAGGAGACAAATGCTCCTTTGTAAGGAATAATAGTTACCAGCTTCTCTGCTGCCAGACGACGGACTACATTACGTACCGGTGTCCGGCTAACTCCAAATGACTCCGCCAGCACTTCTTCTACCAGCTGCATATTGGGACGCATTTTCTGATCGATAATAGCCTGCTTGATTGTCTGATAGATCTCCTGTTCCTGGCCCAATATTCATATGCTCCTTTCGGATCGATATCGCAACTTTATTTACACGGAGTATAGGGTACGGCATCTATTTACGTCAACAATATTAACGCATATATCTCTATTTTCTATTTCCATGCACTAAAAGCGACGTTTACATTTGTAAAAGAAGCTAAATTTAAATTATATGTAATATATATTAACTTAATACTCTTTGGTATTTAATAAATCAGGAAAGATAAAAGATTTCATGTTAGGTAAAGTTACATATCTATATAGCTATATCCAATAACTATGATTATTTCAACCAAGGTTATTTCGTAACTTCTTCAACTGATTAATATGATAAAGAACAGGTTATGGATTACTGACACTTTTACTGTTAAAATATACCAAACACCTTTCGCTGTTGTGTATGCGTCTGAATAAAACTTTGTTAATTGCCGTCTGTATATCTCTGCGCTTGATTGCTCCATAATCCGTATTTCCAATAGGAGGAAACGAAAATGGCAGGTCAAATGAGAGTTATTCCTTTCCAGGTTGTTACTCAGGCAGAACAGGTACATGAGACGCCACAGGGAGTATCCCTGATTCAAGCTCCAGAGGTATGGGAACAAAGCCGCGGAGAAGGTATTACGATCGCGATTCTGGATACAGGCTGTGATACTGACCATCCGGATCTGCAGGGCAGAATTCAGGGAGGACGCAACTTTACAGGAGACGATGAGGGGAACCCGGATATCTATGAAGACTATAATGGTCATGGTACTCATGTGGCTGGCACGATTGCCGGTATTGCCAATGATTCCGGAGTAGTCGGTGTGGCTCCCGAAGCAAATCTGCTGATCCTCAAAGTACTGGATCGTCAGGGTTCAGGACAGTATGAATGGATTATTAACGGAATCCATTATGCAGTAGAGCAAAAAGTGGATATTATCTCCATGTCACTCGGCGGTCCGGAAGATGTACCCGCTATGCATGAAGCGATCCAGGCCGCGGTCGCACAGAATATTCTGGTGATCTGCGCTGCAGGCAATGAAGGAGACAATCAGGAATCTACCGATGAATACGGCTATCCCGGCTACTATAACGAAGTGATCAGCGTAGGCTCGGTCAATCTGTCCAAACAGTCGTCCGAATTTTCCAATACCAATACCGAGGTCGATCTGGTCGCACCAGGCGAAGATATTCTGTCTACCTATCTGGATGGCAAATATGCCACATTGAGTGGTACATCTATGGCGACGCCGCATGTATCCGGAGCGATGGCCCTGATCAAAATCATTGCTAACCGCAGCTTTGAACGTGAACTGACCGAGCCTGAGCTGTATGCTCAGCTCGTTCGGCGTACGATTCCTCTGGGCTATTCCCCTCGTGCGGAAGGTAATGGATTTCTGTATCTGACAGCACTGGAAAAGCTGGCCGAAATACTCAAACCGGAAGCCGTCGTAAAAATGCTGGACCGTTCCTGATTGAATCGACCTTACCACATCACAAAGTGATCTCTGGCTGGAAAGCAACTGGATGATGCTTCTGGTTTTCTGGTTGTTCTGATAATAGTCAGGACTGCATATATGCACTTCACTTGTATTTGACAATACATGTTCTTCACAGCATACGCATTGTGTATGGTATTGCGATAGATTCTTTCTTTTAAATAATCATTAAGCGCATCCGGTGCCATTGTGCACATGGATGCGTTTTGCTATAAAAGAATCCTTATACAGCATGATCGCAGAATTCCTCCTGCAGCGACATCTATATTGCTGGAGGCACCTGCAATACCGTTATATCCTTCTTGCTATCCTTTTCTTCCTTTTTTTACTTGTCACACAAAGTATTTTGCGCTTTGCTCTCAGCAACGAATCAAATTCTGATATACTGAAATACAGATTATACCTGCGATGAAGAGCATTACTGCTTTTGATCTGTTTATTATTTTATTTAAAAGGAGTCCTGTCCCTTGTCTTTTCCAACGGCATCCTCTTCTGCTACCAAAGCCAAAAAGCGGAATATCCCGCCTGCTGCCAATCAGACCATATTTGGCGTTCTGCTGGCCATTTCACTGGTTCACCTGTTCAATGATTCCATGCAGTCCGTGATTCCGGCTATCTTTCCGATTCTGAAAGAGACGATGAATCTCAACTATACGCAGATTGGCTGGATTGCGTTTACGATTAATTTTACTGCTTCCATTATGCAGCCGTTTATCGGTCTGTTCTCGGATAAACGGCCTACCCCGGCACTGCTGCCGATCGGTATGGCTTTTACTTTTACCGGTATGCTGCTGCTCGCACTCGCCGGTTCCTATACCGCTGTACTGATCGCTGTTGTTTTTGTCGGTTTGGGATCTGCTACTTTTCATCCAGAAGGTTCCAAGGTCTCTCATCTGGCTTCCGGTGATCGCCGCGGCCTGGCCCAGTCTATTTTTCAGGTCGGTGGTAATGCCGGGCAATCGCTCGCTCCGCTGCTGACAACGCTGATCTTTGTACCTTATGGACAATTCGGAGCGATTGGATTCACCGGCGTAGCTGCTCTCGGTATTCTGGTACAGCTGCTGATTGCCCGCTGGTATGGAGGCGCTTTGAAAAATGAGAACCTGCACAAAAAGCGCCAGACTGCCGAGAAGATTCGTCCGGAGCTACGCAGCCGGATCGCTTTTGCGATGGTGATTCTGATCCTGCTCGTATTCGTACGCTCGTGGTATGTCTCTTCGATCGGAAGCTATTACAGCTTTAACCTGATCGAGCAGTTCGGGTTGGGCGTAGGTGATGCCCAGTTGTATGTGTTTCTGTTCCTGGCTGCCGGAGCTGTCGGTACCTTTTTCGGTGGTCCACTGGCGGATCGTTTTGGCAAACGGAATCTGATCTTCCTGTCCATGGCCGGCGCAGTGCCGCTCGCCTTGCTACTGCCTTATGCCAATCTGCTATGGACCGGTATTTTGTTAGCGATTATCGGATTTATTATCACTTCCAGCTTTTCTGTCACTGTCGTCTATGCACAGATGCTGGTGCCCGGCCGGATCGGCACTGTATCCGGTCTGATCACCGGATTGGCTTTTGGATTAGGTGGTGTCGGTGCGCTTGTGCTGGGCAGCTGGATCGATTCGATCGGAATTTCGCCGGTTATGCAGCTGTGCAGCTTCCTTCCATTACTAGGTGCCCTGACGTTCTTGCTGCCTTCGGACCGCAAACTCAATGAATGGACAAATGGAGCTTCAGCATAACCGAGCCCTGATATACAGGATTTTTTATTTTGCTCCCGTTCTCAAATTAGAGAAGCACTTCTGCCGACGTATACTAATGCTGGATATGAATATTCATCACAGCTGAATAAGATTTAACGCAAAAAAACACCTGTCCAATGGACAGGCGTTTTTTGTTTGTTATTTATCAGATCTAACCGAACGATGCTTAGTTTCCGGCAGAAGCGGATGCTCCGGAAGCACTGCTGTTCGCGATATAACCGTTGCTCATTGCTTTTACTTTGGCTTGTTGTACAAAGTACTGCATCAGTGTCAGTTCGGCTTTGGCCTGTGCTGCATCTACCTGATACTGGTGTTTTTCCATATCGTACTTGGTAGTTACGCCAGCATTATAGCGGATCTGCATGTTCACGCCATCGACGTTGGCATCCTGTGCCAGACGCTGGGAAGTCTGAACATCCTTGAAGGCTGTGTCCATATCCTGCAGATTGGTTTGAATCGCTTTGGCATATGTTACTTTACCTTGTTCCAGCTGCTGCTCGGCAATCTGTCTTGTAGCTTTCAGCGCCTGCTCGTCAAAGCTGTTACCGGTAATTTTTTTGTCTTCGTCTGTACGCGCTTTGGCTACACTGTTACCCAGAGACTGGATCTGGTAGGATTTGCCTAGCAGTGTATCCGCGTCTACTTTAGGAGCTGGCTCCAATGTTACTTTGATAGGCTCCAGTGGCAGATTCGGATCGTACACGATACCCAGATCATAACACAGGGTTGCTAGTGTTTTCTGGTACGTATCCTTGAGAGTTGTCAGGTTATCCTGCTCTGTTTTGAGTGCACGGTCGGCAGTATCGATATCTTCCTGCGTACCGGAACCAAGAGATTGCAGAGTCTGTGCACGCTGCAGATCACGAGTCAGTACCTGGATATGCTCCTGGGACAAAGAGATTTGTTTCTGGTAAGACAGAAGCTGTACATATTGACCGGTCATTGCCAGTCTTGTACCTTCCTTGGCTTCATCTACCTGCAGCTGTGTGTTCAGCTTCTGGGTATCCAGATCGCGCAGATTGTCTTCCAGTGTCTGGCCAGTCTGGGAACCCTGGGACAGTTCTACTTCATTACTGCCTTTTTTCGGTGTATATGTCAGACCCGGAGAAGCGTTGGTATAGTCGACATAGTCGATACCAAGGCTGGCATTTTGTTGATCCAGTACTTTATATTTGAGCTGCAGAAGTTCCAGATTGTAAGAGTCATTGATCGCCAGATCAATCACTTTCTCCAGATTCAGGCTGTCTACTTTTTTCGGCTCTCTTACACCGGAGATTTGAGACTTGGCTTGTTCTGTTACTGTAGCGTCTGCTGTTGGTGTTGTTCCATTCGTTGTAGTGGTTGTTGTTGCCGTTGTGCTATCTGCTGCGTGTACAAGTACCGCCGGCTGCGCTGCTGCAAGCAGCATTGCAAACACAGAAGCACCTACCATTCCTTTTTTCATATCCGAATAACCTTCTTTCCTATATTTCATCAAATAATATAACTGACCGAGTAGAAAAATCAAAAACATTTAGTATTCCTAATAAAATTAATTTAGCATTCCTAACGAAATAAATCAACCATAATCGTTAGAAATGAGGTAAACTTTTAAAAGGCCCACCTCTTAGTATAACCCACTTTGGCGGATGAGACTACACCAAACAGCTTGGTATTCACTACTATCCGCTCTGCCTTCTTTCTCCATTCCAGGCGCTGCCGTTTCTCTACATTCCAAAAAGCAGGATTCTGCTTTATACCCAGAATCCCGCATAAATGATACCTGTGATACACTTCCCTGTTCAGACTACCACTGCCATTCGATCAGTAAAACCGCAACAGCTACAAGGAGCACCGCTGCGATCAGTAATTGCATCCGTTCACGTAATATGGGCGGCTTTACAGCCAGGTACTGAGGTTGCTCCTCGCCATCATGCTGTCTGTTCCGATCTTCATCCGGTCTCATGCGCAACACCATTCCTTCCATATTTTGTATCTCGATTATACAACAAACTGACCTTCGGTCACACAATATTCACAATATTCGTCTCTTTTTCTTTCATTAAAAATGCACAACCGCTGCAAAAGAACTCCAGCGCATTTCTTCCTATATAGAAGTGCTTTTAGTTTAACATCGGTTTGAGGTCTTATTTTTGATAGCTGGAATCTACATCCCGGGATTGAGTACATAAAAAACGACCGTTGTTACAATTGACAAGTAGTGTGGATTGATTCTATAATTCACCCATGAACTAGAGAGTACAAAAAAAACTGGGGAGTTTAGAGGAGGATACTGAAATTATGAAGAAGAGCTGGCCAATGGCCTTTACAGCACTTCTGCTGGCAGTCAGCCTGACTGCTTGTTCAACTGAAAATGCTGCAGTGGAACCGGCAAGCAGTACCGTTCAGGTTGCCACTGTTAAGCAGGAATCACTGGATGCTGTTTATGATCTATCCGGCACCCTCGCTGCTTATGATGAGACGCCTGTTTCCTTTCAGATTAATGGAACAGTCTCTTCGGTAAATGGTGATGTCGGTGACCGTGTCAATAAGGGATCTGTCATGGCACAACTGGATACGGCAGATATTCAGCTTGAAGTTGAAAATGCCAATCAATCTGTTGCTGCTGCACAGGCTGCACTCTCAAGTGCCCGTGCTTCCATGACCAATGCCAGAGCCGGTCAGCAGGCGGCTGCTGCAGGCGTCGCTTCTGCACAGGCCCAGGTTGAAAGTGCCCGTGCCAGTGAACAGGGCGTATTGTCCGGCAAACGTCCACAGGAAAAAGCACAGGCTCAAAATGCGGTAACCAAAGCACAAACCGCTTATGATCAGGCCAAAACGGCCGCTACCCGCGCACAGACCCTTTTCGATAACGGGCTGTTAACCCAGCAGGAGAACGAGCAGGCGCAGACGACTCTTGCCAACGCAAGTGAAAGCCTCAAAGATGCCCAGGAACAACTTTCCCTTATTCTCGAAGGTGCAAGTCAGTCAGACCGTGCTTCTGCCGCTGCTGCTGTCAAACAGGCTCAGGTAGGTATTGAAAATGCACAAGCCAGCGTTGCACAGGCCAATGCTGCTGTAGAACAGGCTCAGGCAGGTGTCGAACAATCCCAGGCCAGCTATGATCAGGCAGTCATTGCGCTTAATACAGCCAAACTCAAACTGTCCCGCGCCAATCTCAAAGCTCCTGCTTCCGGTGTGATTCTGACCAAGCAGATCTCGGAAGGACAAACCGTAAGTGCCGGTACCGAAGTATTCAGTATTGGCGAAATCAACCGCCTCAAAGTACTGCTGCCGATCCCGGACAGCGAGATTGCCCAATGGAAAATCGGACAGCAGGTCAGCATTAGTCTGTACGATGAAGTCCGTACCGGCAAAGTCGCCAAACTGTATCCGCAAACCAACGAAAATACAGGCTCGATCAATGTTGAGGTAGCCATTAGCAACCCCAACGCAGACTGGAAACCCGGTCAGGTCGTAAGTGCTTCCCGTCAGGCTTCTTCCAAACAGGGTATTCTGCTGCCTGTAGAAGCGGTAATCAGCTCCGGCAGTGATCCGTATGTATTCAAGGAAGTAAAGGGCAAAGCTGTTAAAACAACCGTCAAACTCGGCAATCTCTACAATAACCGCTATGAAATCACCGGCGGGCTGAAAGTAGGCGATAAAGTCGTTACCCGCGGTTCAGACCGTCTCTTTGATGGAGATGATCTGACAGTGAGCCAGGCACAGGACAACAAAGCTGCTGCTCCGGCAGCTTCCAACAATGCGAACAGCGGGGCCAAAGCTAATGATTAATTACTTTGTCCGCAAACGTAAAATCACTTTACTCTTCTTCGTTATGCTCATTCTGTTCGGTGTCACGCAGTTGTCCCAGATGCCGAAGCAGCTTATGCCGGATATCGTGGTCAAAACGGCTCTTGTTACCACTACATACGCTGGTGCAACACCGGAATTGATGGAACAGACCGTTACGGAAGTGCTGGAGCAGAAGATCAAAGAGGTCACCAATCTCAAAACGATCTCCTCCACCTCGGGAAACGGAATCTCGACGATTACCGTTCAAGCCGAGGATGATGCAAATGCCAAAGATACATGGAATGAGCTGCGCCGCAAAGTCGAAGATGCGCAGGCAGAATTGCCGACCGATGCCGATACACCGGTCGTCAATGATAACCTGACATCCACCTTTGTCCAGTCCTTTGCTATCTACGGCAAAACCAAAGAAGATATCTACGGTCTCAGCGATCTGATGAATACATGGCGTGATCAGCTCCGGTCCGTACCGGGCATCACCAGTGTCGAGATCCAGGGTATTCCGGATCAGCAGGTGCGTATCGATCTCGATATGGCCAAGCTGCAGCAGTACAATATCTCGTGGGAAACGATCCGGCAAGCGATTCAATCCGAGAATAACCGGGTCCCTACAGGTAATCTCACTTATGAGAACCGTTCTTATCAGCTGACGGTTGATAAGGCAACCGACTATAACACGCTCAAGGATATTGTTGTCTTCCAGACGGAAGCAGGTATCCCTGTCTATCTCAAAGATGTAGCCGATGTTCAGCTGCTCAAAGAGACTGAATCCTATCTCAGCTACTACAATGGCGTACCTTCGATTTCACTGGATATCAGCAGCCAGACTGGCTCTGACGTACCTACCATGAATGAACGCCTCACCGAGAAAATGGATTCTCTTAAAAAGACACTTCCGGCCAATGTCAAAATCGTCTCTCTGTTCGCGCAGAATGACGAGGTCGAACGAATCTTCGGTGGATTGATCAAGGAAATGCTGATCGCTATCGCAGCCGTTATCCTGATCTGTACGCTCGGGATGAATCTGCTGACTGCCGGCTTCGTTGCGCTGGCGATTCCGGTATCGATTGCGCTCGGACTGATCTTCCTGCCGGGTCTGGGCATTACGCTCAATCAGATTACGATTGTCGGTCTGATTATCGTGCTCGGGATTCTGGTCGATGACGCGGTCGTCGTCAACGATAATATTGAGCGAAGGCTGTCCACCTTGGGTGAGAATCCAACAGACGCCTCGATCAAGGGAACCAAGGAAGTTGCTATTTCGATTATTACCGCTACACTGGCGACGATCTCGGCCTTCCTGCCGCTGATGGTACTGCAGGGTGATATGGGTGCCTTTATCCGTCCGATCCCGACAGTAATCTCGCTGTGTATGCTGGCGTCGATGATCATGTCCCTGACGATTATCCCAATCTTCCGTCAATGGTATGAAGAACGTCAGATCGAACGCGGCAAACGCCACATCGACAAACCAGCCGGTCTGCTCGGACGGCAAATCCAGGCAGTCAGCAACGGTTACGCACACCGCCTGATGCCAAAAGTATTAAAACGTCCGCTGCTGATTGGTCTGATCGGTCTGGTCGTCAGTACATTTGCGTATGGTCTGGCCGCGTTCACTCCGGTGGAGCTGTTCCCGACCTCCGAAGATCCACAGATCACGATCAACGTGAATCTGCCTTCCGGCACATCGCTGCAGGAAACCGATCGGGTCGTACAAAGTATGGCGGCTTGGATCAAAAAGCAGCCTGAAGTTGAAAATATGGCATATGCTTCCGGTGGCGCCGCTCCGCAGCTGTTCACCAACCTGAGTGGACTGGGAGGCAGCAGTGCCAATGCCGGACAGATTCTGGTCACCGGTAAACATGGCATGAATATCAGCCAGACGACCGACCAGTGGGCAGATGCACTCAAAAAAGACTATCCGGGTATCCAGACTTCCGTTAGCGGAACCGATCTTGGTGTCTCGGTAGGTAAACCGGTATCGATCCGCATACTGGGTGATGATCTGGAAGAAATCCGCAGTCTGACGGACCAGATCAAACAGATTATCGGTGATACTCCAGGTACGTATGGCATTACCGATACGATGGGTATCGACAACTATGCACTGGACTTCGTTGTTAACAAACAGGCGATGGACCGCTACAAAGTGACCTACAGCAATCTGACGCAGACTCTCCTGATGATGGGCAGCGGTATGAGTGTCGGTGACTTTGATAACGGTGAAGATCTGGTGGATATGAAAGTCTACATGAAGGGTTCCACCTCTTCCAGCCCGTCTGCACTGCTGCAACAGGTCAATGTGACCAACTCGGCAGGCGCACAGATTCCACTGTCCCAGATCGTCAGCATGAAACCAACATTCTCGATCCAGCAGATTGATCGTTATGATCTGCAGCGCGTGAATACGATTGAAGCAGACGTTAACGGACGCACGGCGACCGAAGTCATGCAGGAGATCCAGCCGAAGCTGCAGCAGATGAATTTCCCGGAAGGTTACACATGGGAAATCGGCGGTGAAACGTCCAACCAGGCCGATACATTCGGTGACCTGGGTAAACTGTTCGTCGTTGCAGTATTCCTGATCTTTATTCTGATCGTGATCCAGTTCTACTCCCTGTCGATTCCGCTCATTATTATGACTACTGTCTATCTGGCCGCAGCCGGTGGTATTCTCGGCTTGTTCCTGACACGTACACCGATCGGTTTTATGTCGGTGATGGGGATTATCGCCCTCGCGGGTATCGTCGTCCGGAACGGTATCGTACTGATTGAATTTATCGAAGATGCCAGACATGAAGGCATGGAACTGAAAGAAGCGATTATCCAGGCGGCTTCCGCCCGTTTCCGTCCGATCCTGCTGACTTCCCTGACTGCGATTGTCGGTATGATCCCGATCGCTACCGTCGGCGAGCTGCTGTTCCGCCCGCTCGGGGTCGTTATTATCTTCGGTCTGATCTTCTCCACCATTCTGACATTGTTCGTAGTTCCATCCCTCTACATGGTTGTCGCACGTTCCAAAGACAAGCGGCAGGCACGTAAAATGGAACGAAAACAACGCAGAGCAGAGAAACTAAAAGCTGCTCCAAAAGTATAATTACTGATAGACAGATACGATCTCAAATAGTAAATGGCAGAGCCAGGTATGTTGGTACCGACTCTGCCAGAGCGAAAACGGACTGCTATAGCAAGGGTCCGTTTTCGACATTTTACAGGCTTATTATCTACGGAAGGAGAAGCGCCCTTGAAAAGCAAAGAAGAAGATATTATCGAGGCGGCGGTTCGACTTTTTTCCGAAAAAGGATACACGGCAACATCGGTTGACGAAATTGCCAAAGAAAGCGGAATGGCCAAAGCTTCATTTTACAAATTTTTTCAGAGCAAGGAAGATGTACTGATTGCGACGGTGAAAATGCACTCGCAGACGGTAGAAGAGCATATTTTCAGCTTTTATGCCAAATCGGATGAAGAGCCGCAGCAGAAAATATCCAGCTTTATTCAGGTTCATCTGAAAAGTACACTCGAAAGCAAAATTCATTCGGTCATGATGTCTATTCATGATAAAAGTATCCTGCAAAATGAAAAGCTGCTAGAAGAATGTCTGCTACTGGAATATCGGCTAAATCAATGGAGTACAGACTGTCTCGTCGATATTTATGGCGATCAGGTAAAGCCGTATGTATATGATATTATCTTCCTGATCCGCGGGCTGCTCATGCAATACATGTTCCTGCCGATAATCGGGATCAAGTCCAATCTGGATCAGTCCGAGATATCCGACTACCTCGCCAAAATGGTAGATGGAATGGCCAAAAATATGTTTGATCATGGCTACAAACCGATCTGGGATTGTAACGAATTGCAGCTTGGCAATCAACATGTCCAAGACAGTCCGGTATTCAAGGGGATCATGATTCATGAACTGATGTTCAGTCTGAAGCGTAGTCTGCACCATCTGAATATACCGGATCTGGAAAAAGAAGAAATCTGGCAGGTTCTGTCTACACTGGAACAGGAAATCGCAGATCCGCATCGCCGCTTTGGCATGATCAAAGCTATGCTGCAATTCCTGGAACAGCAGCCGGTATTCGTCGACAATTGTACACGATTGAAAAAAATACTGGCTGTATAAACCCGCTTCGAACAGAAGAGTATGCAAAAAAGCTGTATTCCCGTTGGAGGAATACAGCTTTTTTTGTGCATCTGCTATATACTGCAGCATTACCGGCCTATGTAATGTAAAGCATGTACAACAGGCAGACCGGATAATAACTATGATCAGTATTTGTCCGAACGGTCTTCCTGCAGACGGGCACGCATCTGGGCAATTGTACGCTCCAGGCTGACAATCGCCTCGGTCACTACGCTCTTGTCCACGCCATTCTCCAGCGCCTGGGCTCTGGCAAAGGCACGTTCCTTTTCTTCATGGACACGCTCTTTCTCAGCCATCACGCGTTCTTTTTCATATGTCTGACGACGCTGCAGCTCATTATATTTATCGAGCAGATCCGTAATAATTTTGTAGAAACGCTCATAGTCGAGAATGACATCATCCAGGAAAAAGTCTACATCTTCCTGTGAGTAGCCTCTCATTTTAGTAGTAAAATCCTTTTCGTGAATTGTAAGTGCATCAAACTTGATTCCCAGCTGCTTGAATAACCGCTTCTGATCCTCCAGCTTCCGCTGATAGTTCTCATCAACAGCCATATCCACCATTCCCCTCATTCTTGTTTGGACAGGTTGCTTGTCCAGACTTTTCTGCTTATAAATGTACCATAAACGATGCATTTGGGGAAATATTCGTACCGATCCAATCCGCTTCGCTGCCGGGGTGGTCTTCGATCTTTTGCTATTTTATTCATTTTTCTTTTCTTTGTTTCCGATCTGCGGCACAATAAAAGCAAAATGTAGACCCAACTTTTTGTTGTAGACCTCAACTGGAGTGTGAATATAATCATGTTTTTGAAAAAACAAGTGATACGGCGCGGACAGCATGTCTACACCTATTATCGACTGGTCGAATCGTATCGCGATACCGATGGCAAAGTGCGGCATCAAACGATCCGTTACCTGGGACGATTAGATGATGAAGCAGCAGCGGCTGTTCGCAGACAATTACGAGAAGGCTCGCTGGACTATGGCCCAATCGATTCTCCTCAAACGATAGTATCCCATTCAGAGCCTCATCCTCACCGTCCGCCAGCTGTGCCAGGCAGCCTCCCTCTTCTGTGGAGACCTGTTTCGTTTACAACTATCCGTTTTGATACGCCTGCTAAATCTGAATGGATGGTTGCTGATCGAGATACCCTGCTCATGATTGGCAAGGGCAGCGCACGAGTGACGATTCGGGGACATGCTGCAGATATGGATGCACAGCAGATTCTTTTTTGTCCGGAAGGTGCAGGTTTTCATATTGGTAACGCCGGACATGAACCTTTGGAGTTATTTCATCTGGTATTACAGGAGATTCCCACCGATGCAGACTACCCGCTTGCCACGACAACATCTGCTAAGCTGGCAGCATGGCCCTCTTTTTTGCCTGCCGGAGGAAAAGGCGATTGGAGCGAATCCGCAGTCATTTTACATATCCAATCTCCTGCAGAAATCCGCCGATTATGTGGGGAATTGAATACTTATGACGAGCATAGTGTACATCAGCCATTACAAATGCTCCGTTTTTATCGCAATTTTTATGAGCTGCTGCATTTGTTATGTATGGAAACCGAAGGTACTGTCCAAAATGATCATCTGACTTTTGAACAAATGATTCAGTATGTTCAGACGCATTATCGCGAGAATCTGCGGCGCGATGAACTGGCGCGTCAGATGGGAGTAACTCCAGAGCATTTTTCACGTCTGTTTCGCAGTTACAAAGGATGCTCTTTCAGTACCTATTTATCCAGGGTAAGGCTGAATCAGGCAAGACTGGATTTTCAGTTGTCACAGACGAGTACAGATATGATAGCCCGGCGATGCGGATACAGCGATGTGCATTATTTTAGCCGCAAATTCAAGCAGCAGTTCGGTCTGCCTCCCAGTCAATACAGAACGTCACTTAAGCAGTATGCTGCCTGTGATATCCCGCTAACATCCATGTTATTGTATCTGGGGATCAAGCCAGCCGCAGGTTATCTCAATCTAAATATGCTTCGCCTCTGGCAGGAGCATTTCTGGCCGCTGTCCAGTGCCGAAGCAGGCGGCTCATCAAGTGAAGCGCAAGAGACAAAGCCTTATTTACAGCTATCCGATCTGGAGAATCTGCCTACTCCCTCTTCAGAATGGATTCAAACGATCCAGCCTGACCTCTTGTTCGCTTATGAAGACCATCCGAATATAGAGCAGCTGAATGAATACGTACCCGTTCAGCAACTTGCGCTTGAGCACTATAACTGGCGGGAACAGTGGCTCTGGCTTGCCGAACGTGTACAACGTCAGCATCAAGCCCAGGCATGGCTGCAGAGCTGGGATACCCGACTGGAAGTAGCCAGACAGGACATACAATCCTGGCTGTCCAGACGCGAAACGGTAGGCATCTATAAAATTGTAGCTGAAAAAGTATATGTATATGGTAATCTGCGCAGTATGGGCGGTCCGCTGATCTACGATGGATTGGGCTGTGAAGCGCCAGAATCTGTTCAACAGCAGATTATTCGTAAGGGACTGTTAAATATAGAAGTACCTCTTCCTCAGCTCGATCATTATGCTGCCGATCATATGATCGTGATTCATTATCCGGTTGAGCATCAGAATCGCGAGCTCAGGCAGACTTCCCCTTCTGTAATGAACTCATCCTGGTGGAATCAGCTACCTGCTGTACAAGCTGGAAAAGTGTATATGATGGACCCGCATATTTTTTATGGATTTGATCCTTTTTCCCAGGAACTGCAGCTAGATAGGTGGCTGCAATGTCTGGCATCATATTTGCCATAAGAATTGATCATTATTGTCCATAGACGTACTTACAGCTGATTGATATGATTCTATTTGATAATCATTATCAATTAGCAAATTGGAGGAATGGACAATGAATAAACGGCTGCTTACTAAGCCAGCCTGTATGATAGCGATGATGATAGTGACTTGTCTGCTGCTCGCTGCCTGCGGACAATCTACTGCCCCAACAGCTTCATCCAGTACAGCAACGAAAACGGAAACAGGTGCGGATTCCAGTACAAACACCGCAGCTGATCGTACAATCGATACGGCAAAAGGCAAAATTACGATTCCTGCTCATCCACAGCGTATTGTATCGACGTATTATCATGGTACATTGATCGCTCTGGGTCTAAAACCGGTTGCTGCCAACAAAGAGTGGTGGATGGGCAGCCCATTTTTAAAAGAACAAGAGCAGGGTATAGAAGATATTGGCACGCCAACCTCAATAGAGAAAGTCGTTTCGCTCAATCCCGATTTGATCGTTATTAACGATTTTGACGTTAAATCCTATGATCAATTCAGCCAGATTGCACCGACGCTTTATGTTCCTTATACCGCGTACAATAGTCCCAAAGAAGAAATTCAGATGTTCGGTAAATTACTTGGACGCGAACAGCAAGCCCAAGCATGGCTGACCGAATATGATGAAGCAGCCCGTGCTGGCCGGGAAAAGATCAAAAACGTCGTTAAACCTGGCGAAACTGCTGTGCTGGTCAATGTACGTGAAAAGGATATTTCTATTCTTGGCGACAATTATGGACGTGGTGGATATGCACTGTATGACGGCTTGCAGCTCAAACCGCTCGACAATGTAAAAAAAGAAGTCATCGACAGCGGCAAACAAATTTTGAAAATCCAAATGGAGAATCTGCCCGAGTACCTCAACGCTGATCATATTTTCATTTGTTTTAATGATGGAACTACAGACGCTCAAAAAAATGCAGTATTAAGCAGCGCCATCTGGAACAGTCTTCCTGCTGTCAAAAGCGGTCAGGTATACGATCTGCCGTATGATACATTCTCTTATTACGATCCCAAGTCTATTGTCGGACAAATCGGACTGCTGGCAGATATGATCGTAGACAAAAACAAGACCAAGTAATCCACTTATCACAAAAGGCTACCTCCATATAGCAGGTAGCCTTTTTTTATTTACAACGTCGCATAAAGCGAACTGAACGTCTCCCCGACTATCCAGCTATCCTTTTTGATTCGGCTGATTTTATACATGTAAACGAAAAACATGAGCAATAGGTGCCTGGGTTTCAGTCTGCGCAGGAATAGGCAAATGAACCTGTATCCCTTCTGCCGTCTGCTGAAAATCGATTGTTTCCACCACATTTTCTCCCAGCAGATCAATGGAATGCACTGTTCCTTGATAAGGAATAAGATGAGTCGCCGGAATACTCGCATGTTCGTCTCTATACAGATGAGTGGCATACACTTTGTGTTCAGACTGCTTTGCTGTAAAAGCCCAATTCCCTGTATACGCAGGTTCACAGCTACGCGTACTATAGACCGCTTCTCCATATACGTTGAGCCATGCACCAAGTCCTTTGATACGATGAATAGCTCCTTCCGGCAAGCGTCCGTCTGGCTGCGGACCTACATTAAGTGCCAGATTGCCCCCTTTGGCAACGATCTCCATTAGCAGATGCACCAGTTCACGAACGGACTTGTACTGGTCCTCATAGCGGAACGAAAAGGAAGTGCCCATGGTCACGCAGCTTTCCCATGGAATCGACATGGGATGCTCCGGCACGGTCTGCTCGGGCGTTACAATATTCTCGTACGCACCGCCGACTGTACGATCTGCTGCCAGCAGCCATGGTTGATGCTGTCTTGCCCGATCTACCACTTCGCCTAGACGAATATCCTGTCCTCTTTTGCCGGGACGTACCCACCCTGCATCGAGCCAGAGTACATCGATGCGTCCATACGCAGTAAGCAGCTCTGTAATCTGATCATGTGTAAACTGCACAAATTGTTCCCAAAGCCATGGATACGCATTCGGATCATACGTTGGCCCACGCCAGCTATGCTGCCCACGCTCCATCCCATCTGCCCAGTAATAGGGAGTATGCCAATCTGCTTTGGAAAAGTAAGCCGAGATCGCCAACCCGCGTGCACGAAAAGCATCAAACAGATTGCCAACAATATCGGCATACTTGTGACGGTGAAACGGCGTGTCTTTGCCTGTAATCCGGTAATCGGTCGTATGCGTATCCCACATACAAAAGCCGTCATGATGCTTGGTCGTAAAGTTCAGATAGCGAAATCCGCCTTCACTCGCCAGATCTGCCCATACGTCCGGCTGAAACCGGATCGGGTTAAAGGTCTTGTTCAAGTCAAAATATTCACGTTTGAACTCCTGAGGATCATCCTGCCAGTCAATTCCATCGCGTGACCAGTCTCCATCCTCGTCACTGAGCGCCCAGGATTCGACAACGCCCAGCTGCGAGTAAGGACCCCAGTGCATCATCAGGCCCAGCTTCTGATCCTTAAACCACTCCAGACGTTCCAGCAGAACCGGATCTTCCGGCTTTATCCATGATTCTTCGCTGCTGTAGTTGTGAACCCCATCCTGTACTACGGCAGGCTGCTGGTCATCGGGTATATTCGATTCTGTATCCTTGATTGGTTGATCGTTCATGGTATATCGCCTCCGTGGAATGATCATTGTGAGCAGGCTGTACGTATGTGGTGCATTACTGTGTGATGTGTCATTGTGCTGTGTTGAGTGTTTTTCTTTGTGGCAGTAGTTGTTGGTTGGGATGATGAAGTTGGTTGGGATGATGAAAGTTCAGCCGCTGCGAAAAGGGATTGGGACACGTCCTCCGGTGGACCCTGAGAATCCGTGAAGGGAGAGAAGGTTGATTCTCAGGGTCCAAAGTCGTCCTTTGTCCCAATTCCCTTTTCTACGCTGGGCGGATGTTGTTACTTCATTTCCATATATACGTGTTCAGCGGCATTTTGAGTAGTAGCATGTTTGGGAAAAGTTTATGATCAATTTCGTTAATGTTATACTCTGAATTCATTGTTTAGAGTTAATTTTTTAATTTATTTAATGTTTTAAAAGCGGACTTGGGAATTTTCTCTATCTTCTGAGCGTATGAATGACTTACTTGTCCAGCAATCCTTTTTGCATGGCGGTGTAGACAAGATGGGAAAACAGGCTGTTCGACCAGGCAAACCAGGGACGGGTAAATGTAGCAGGATCGTCAGCATGGAAGCCTTCGTGCATATAGCCGGTATCGGCATCGGTGGCTTCCAGCATATCGATCATGGCGAGCATTTCTTCGTCGGTACTGGCTGTCAGACCCTGCATGGATAGTCCCATATGCCAGATATAATCTGGTGGGGTATGAGGGCTGCCCATTCCGCGTGCGGCTTTGCCTTCAAAATAAAATGGATTTTCCGTACTAAGAATAAAACGCCGGGTCTGCAAATACATCGGATCATCTACTGCACAGTAGCTCAGATACGGCATGGACAACAGGCTCGGTGTACCGGCATCATCCATCAGGCAGTAGTTGCCGAATCCGTCTGTCTCATAAGCGTAGATCCGGCCATATTGTGGGTGATGATAAATACCGTACAACTCGATGCCATGCTGCACCTCTTCTTCCATCTGCGCCAGCTCTGCAGCAAATTCCAGATCGCGGTATACAAAACGTACCATCTCCTGCATCTGGCGCAGACAGACCACTGCAAACATATTGGACGGAATATTATAATGAAGCTCGCAGGCATCATCGCTTGGACGGAAACCCGACCAGATCATGCCTGTATAGTTGACCGGCATCCCTTTACCCTGGTTACGAATCGTATCAATCGACGGACAATTGCGCCGGGTAAAACGGTAAGGTGATTCTTCCATATGATGCTGCTCGGTACGCCATAATTCATAGATGCTGCGCAGTCCCTGCTTGAATCCACTATCGAAAATGTCGGATTTGCCGCTGGCTTTCCAATAATGATAGGCCAGCCGGACGGTAAAGCACAGCGAATCCAGTTCAAACTTGCGCTCCCAGACCCACGGCCCCATCTCCGTCTCATCTGCCGGGTCCCAGTGCCAGTCATTGGCTGTCTCATTGAATGCATTGGCATACGGATCTATAGACAGATAGAACATATGGCGGCGAATCAAACCGCGAATAATACGCTGCAGCTCTTCATCTTCCCCACAGATCGGTACGTAATGCATCAACTGTTCCACCGAATCGCGAAGCCAGAGTGCAGGAATATCGCCGGTAATGACAAAGGTCGTATCATCATCCAGCAGCTTGGTTGTCGTCTCCAGCGTATTGGGAAAACAATTCTTGAACTGTTCGGCCAGCCGCGGTCGATGAGCCAGACGTTCCTCGGCTTCCTGAAGCACCTTTTTCACGGCAGGCGGCAGAGACATTGGGGGCATATGAATATTGGCCATGGATTGAGTCATGATATACTACCTCTCTTCCATTTCAGCGTTTTGATCTCATAAGGTCTAAATGTCAGGGACAATGTACCATCTATCGGCGACAGGACTTCGCGCTCATCTTCTAGCAGATTGGTTAGTATCCATTCTCCTTCTGCAGCAGGCTGCTGGAAGGTTAACGCGCCAGAATGGATCATTGCTTTACCGCGGCTGCCGGAGGATTCGTACAAGCGGAAAATAGTACCGTCTCCGTCCTCGGCTGGTTTGATGGTATCTAGAATAATATGTCCGCCTTCATAATCCAGCAGCGAAATTCCTGTATACTGCTGTTCGTTTTCCCTATCGTTCGAAGTATACGAGGAGCTAGCTTGAACTTCTGCTTGAGCATTTTCTTGCACTGCAGCAGGTTGCTCGGCCCATTCCGTTGATATGCTGTAACGATTGACTATCCGGTACGGTGCAGGCTGATTCAGCTCCATCGCTGCACGAACCACATGCGCTTCGCGCCAATTGCCGCTATGCGGAAGCAGGGAATAAGTGAATTCATGATAACCCTGATCTGCCTCTGCATCCGGCCACTTGGGTGCGCGCAGCAGGGACAGGCGCATATGTCCGTTTTTGATATCGTAGCCGTATTTGCAGTCATTCATCAGGCTGACTCCATAATTACCCTCGGAGATATCCGCCCAGCGATGTCCACACACCTCAAATTGAGCCTGTTCCCAGGAGGTATTGCTGCTCATCGTCCGTTCCAGTGCGCCAAACGGAATCTCGTAGGTCGCCGAGGCTGCCACCAGATCCACAGGGAAGTTAACTTTGAGCAGCTTATGGCTTTCCCGCCACTGGACCTGTGTTTTGAAATCTATTCTTGGATGATCGGCGTATAGATATAGATCCTGCGTAATCTCCGACTGTCCGATCTGCCAGCTGAATCGCAAAATATCGCCGGTGCGGCCACGCATGATCACCCGGGAGAATAGCAGCTGTGCCTTACCCGCCGACTGCCGGGCAAACTGCGGATCAATATCCCAGGCATCCCAGAGCGTCGGACGATCGTGATAATACCCAAAAGCATTACCCGTATGCCCACTCTGAATCAGTTCACGATCATGGCGCAGATCATAGAGGGAACTGATCTCCCCTCGTTCATTAAAGGCGATCCGGTAAAATGGCGTCTCCCAGACCGGAGGAACTGCAGCGCCCAATACGATATCCTCCGGACCGGTCACATCATCCTCATGCTCGTATTCGCCTGCCACCTCGATATGAACTGCATGGGCTGCTTCTATAACCTCTTCGTGCTGCGGACGAAGCCATACTACCCGGCAGCCAAATGCCGGAATAGACGGTACATACACTCGGAGCAGATAACTCGCTGCCGCAGTCCCTGCAGCTTTGGCTGAGGCTACGTGTTCTTCGGCTGCCCCCGGATCGGAACCGGAAAACGGCTGATTCACAGTTGAATAGAGCGGCACCAGACCAGGCAGACGCTTGCGGGCGGCAGTAAATCGCAGAACCGGCTCCGATGTATTCTCCGAAGACGATGCTGCCATTTCCCGAGGCACCAGATCGCTCGGCAAACGCTGTCCAGCCTGATCATAGACTGCTATGCCCTGCAGCTCCAGGCCTCCCTCCAGTTCGATCCATTCACCGCGTTCCCAGCCCAGACTGTTGAACACGACGCAGGCTGTACCTTTACCGGACAGATTTAACGCATCAATCCACAGATCAAGTGCCTGATCCAGCGCTTTCTGACCGATTCGCATAATCTCTTCGTACTCCACATCCGACGTACGATAGACTTCGGTAATAGCCGAGCCGGGCACGATATCATGAAATTGATTCAGCATAATACCGGTCCAGCCCTCGCGGAACCGTTCAGCTGTAATGATCGGTCCAGCCGCTTCACGGCTACCATTCCAGATCAGCGGACTGACCGAGTAATCGGCTGCATCTATCGTATTTGCAGAAAGGCTGGAAGTCTCCGCAGATACATCTGCGGTATCGGATGCAACTGACGTCGCAAGGGAACGCGATGGTACTGCTTGTTCATTTTCTCCTGTAGTACTGGTCTGCGCTGGCAGGCTGGAGCGATTCAGCCGAATAGCCGCAAGCCGCTCCCATATTTCTGCTTCCCGGTATAGTGCTTCGGCTTTGCGGTTATATCGCTTGTTCCGTGCCTGGGTCGTGTAGGTTCCACGGTGCAGTTCCAGATACAGATCTCCATGCCATGTCGGCAGCTCGTCTGCCTGTTCGGAAGTATGGTCAAAAAATTCCTTTGCTGTTCCAAAAGCTGCCTGCGGCTGACCGATCATCATCTCTGCGTGCTGCACATATTCCACCATATCCAGAGTGACACCTCCTCCGCCATCACCGTGACCGTATAGCAGCATCTGCTCGGGGTGAATATTTTTCTGACGGTAGGATTGCCAGTGTTCATCAATATCCTTGACACTGGTCGACTCATTCACCCCATGATTCAGGTAGGACAATACCGGCGTACCGTCAATCCCCACCCACTGGAACAGGTCATACGGGAAAATATTCGTATCATTCCAGTTGAGCTTGGTTGTCATAAAATAGTCGATGCCTGCCTGGCGCAGCAGCTGGGGCAGGGATGCCGCATAACCGAACGTATCCGGCAGCCATTCGATCGTCGAGATTACACCGAATTCCTCCCGGTAAAATCGCTGTCCGTACAGCAGCTGACGGGCCAGGGATTCGCCGCTTGGAATATTCAGATCCGGCTCTACCCACATACCACCGACCAGTTCCCAGCGTCCTTCGGCGATATAGGCTTTTACTTTGGCATACAGATCCGGATAATGATCCTTCACATAGGCAAACAGCTGCGGCTGGCTCTGGGTATAAATAAATTCCGGGTATTGCTCCAGCAGCGTACACATAGTGGAGAAAGTGCGGCTGGTTTTGCGCACGGTCTCCCGAATTGGCCACAGCCAGGCGATATCGATATGCGATTGGCCGACCATAATCATACGTCCATTATTCTCCTGCGATGGAGCATGCTGTCCGATCTGCTCACGCAGCAATTGTTCCAGCTGACTCCACGGCTCTTCCATTTGCCAGGAATCTTCTGGCAGCTCATAGGCGGCATCCATGCATTGTTCCAGCGCCTCCGTCATATGTAATCGGCGCAGCTCTCCCTCCGGCAGACGGCGAACCGAGTCGATCAGCAGTCGCAGACTGTAGATCAGACTGCGTAATCCGGCATTTACACTAACCAGGCTGGCAGTGAATCCGGTAAGCGGTATTACCTTTTCCGGTTGCCCGTTCAGAGGGTCATGTGGCTCGGGAATCGGATCATACAGTTCAATCTCCAGCTGCAGCGTCTGACCGGCATGTTCAGGGCGAAAAGGAACAAAAGTATGATTGCGGTCCAGCCCATGATAGAACTCTCCATTCACTCGCAGCAGTCCTTCACCGCCGCCTGCGCTGAACAACAGTCCAGCCGGATGCTCTGCCCAGGATGCAGGCAGCAATACCTGGGCTTCCAATAAATAAGTAATCCCGTGCTTTCCCTGCAGCGTCATATTACTTTGACGACGGGGTGACAATGTCTCATAACGTCCAGCTGTAATATAACGTGCCTCTTCGATCGTCCAGTCGGTCAGTTCTATTTGTTCCAGCCATTGTCGTTCGGCAAGATGCTTCACAAATCGTTCCATACGATGCATAGTGGGCCTCCTTGGGCAAAACCGCGTATAGTGTGCTGATGGTAGTATAGTGACTTGCAGGGAAAAGACGGCATGGTCATCCTATTTTATTCCTAGTGTGGAGTGGTCTATTTTAAATACTTTATTCATTAATAGTGGTCTGCTTGATGTTGGCTCCTCGTGCTTTTTCATAGAAAACAGCTAAGGTAGTAGATCTAGCTGTAAAATATGCCGGGTGAACCTTATTCGTTACTTTGCAGCCATAACGGTCAGAACGGCAGACTTGCCTGTTGCAGAGCTACTACCCACCTGAATTCGGAACTCTCCAGGCTCAACGACCCTGTGCAGCTGCGCGGTGACTAGTTCCAGATGCTCGGGTGTCAGGGTAAAGGTGACCTCGCTGCTTTCGCCCGGCTCCAGCCATATTTTATAGAATCCTTTTAACTCTTTATCCGGACGGGTTACGGAGGATACCAGGTCGGTCAGATACAACTGAGCGACTTCCCACCCTGCCCGGCTGCCGGTATTGGTAATCTGCACGGTAACCGTTGCCGATTGATCGGGATGGATCAATGCCGGGGAGACCACAGGATCACTATAGGCAAAAGTCGTATAGCTCAGTCCATGCCCAAATGGATACGCAGGCTGCAGATCCATTTCCAGATATCGCTTGCCCCGTGTGCGCTTGCCATTGTAATAGATCGGTAGCTGTCCTACATGACGGGGAACCGAGATGGTCAATCGTCCGGAAGGATTCACCTCTCCATACAAAATCTCGGCCAGCGCATGTCCGCCTTCCTGTCCGGGATACCAGGCTTCGATAATGGCATCTGCATGCTCATCGATCCACGGCTCTGCGACCGGCCGACCGTTGATATAGATAACGATCAGCTTTTTGCCCAGGGCATGCACCGCCTGACACAGTTTTAGCTGTACGCCGGTCAGATTGATATCTACCCGGTCAATACCTTCGCCGCTCTCCATATCGCTCGCTCCAGAGTTGTGTACCAGAGATTGACCGGTACGCAGATCGACGGTGCCTTCGCCAAAGTCCCTTGCACTCGAGCCTCCGAGCACCATGACTACCGTATCTGCCTGCCCCGCTACTTCCAGTGCGTATTCAAACCCTTCCTCCGATTCATCCCGAATGCGGCAGCCTGGCGCATAGAGCAGCTGATCATCCAGCCCCTTGGCTGCCAGATACTGGCGAATGCCTTCCAGAACAGTGATAACTTTGCCTTCCGGTTGCGGCGAAGTATAGTCTCCCAGCTGGTTATACGGCGTGTTGCCATTGGGACCGATAACTGCAATTTTACCAGCTGTCTCGACGTGAATTGGAAGCGTATTCTCTTTATTTTGGAGCAAAATAATGCCTTGACGGGCGACTTCCCTTGCCAGCTGGATATGCTCTTGCGAATGAATCAGCTGCTCCGCCCGGTCAGGATCTACATAAGGACGATCAAACAACCCCAGTCTGAACTTGATCTCCAGCAGACGCTTCACCGCCTGATCCAGATATGCTTCATCCGCGATTCCCTGCTCCAGTGCAGGATTCAGATATCGGCTGAACATGGAACCGGACATTTCCAGGTCAATGCCTGCCTTCAGTGCGAGGGCTGTTGCCTGCTCGCCACTTTCTACAATATTGTAGCCGTGTACCAGCATATTCATGGCGCTGGCATCCGTGATCACGAATCCATCAAATCCCCACTGTGTGCGCAGCACCTCTTCCAGCAAATACTCACTTGATGTGCATGGCACACCATCAATTTCGTTATAGGCGGTCATTACAGAAACGGCTCCCGCCTCTACGGCCTTGCGAAAAGGAACCAGATCCACCTCGTGCAGTTCCTTCATTCCCATATGTACAGGCGCTGCATTGCGTCCACCTTCCGAAGCGCCATAGCCCACAAAATGCTTGAGTGTCGCAATCACACTATCCGGCGCATCCAGTCCCCGTCCCTGCAGTCCTCTCACAGCAGCTGCAGCCAGTTCGCCGGCCAGATAAGGATCTTCGCCATACGTTTCTTCCGTACGTCCCCAGCGCGGATCGCGTACGATATCGAGCACCGGTGAATAGGTGGCTACTCCGCCCTGACTGCGCGTCTCGATTGCCACCGCATGGCACATCTCTTCATATAGCTCGGTATTCCATGTGCTTGCAGCCAGCAGCGGCACCGGATAGACGGTAGCGCCAATTGCCATATGCCCATGTGAGCATTCTTCGCCAAACATCAGCGGAATGCCCAGCCGGGATTGCTCGATTGCGTACTTTTGAATCGTATTCAGTGCAGCTGCTCCTTCGCGCGGAGACAACCCGGTCTCCAGCGTGACTTCGGTCCATGGATCGGCACGCAGCGCAGCATATAATGCACCTACATGACCTTCCCGGATTTGCTGTCTGAATTCTTCGGTTAATGTAATCGTACCGTCGGGATTGCGTTCAAACGTCTGCCAGCCGAATATTTGTACCAGCTGTCCGACTTTCTCCTCCCTGGTCATTCGTGATAACAAATCCTGTACTCTTTCCTGCAGCGAATACGTTGCATCTTGATAGATCATGATGGCAATCACCCTTTACCCTTTTGTTGAGAGAATGGTTGACGTACATTTTCTGTGTCAGCTTTTAGCAAAGAATGTCTAATTTATTGGAGTATTGGCAATGGTGTTGTGTTAGTACTTCTGCTTTAAAGAGGGGATACCTGTCTAAAAATGATTAAAAATTTTACTTTATGCCATAAAAAATTATTTATTGTCTCCTCTTTTTGCATTTTATCGACCTATAGTCGTACCTGTCTTCTGTTAGATGCCGATCGCCCGAATCGACTGTTTTCAAAAAAAATGGGCAGTTTCTTCTACTGCATCAGCAGGAAGATACAGCAAAAGACGGGATCTAATGACCCCGTCTGGTTGATGATGCACATATGAAAAGGACTCGGAAAATCAGAATGCCCAGTTGCCCTGACGGAAGACCGGCTCAACCGTGCCATCCGGCAGCTCGCCGTCAATATCCAGCTCTGCCGAGCCGACCATAAAGTCCACATGAGTCAGACTGACATTGGCTCCGCGCTGCACCAGCTCTTCTTTGCTTAGCTGTGTACCACCCTCGATATTGGTCGGATAAGCACTGCCCAGCGCAAAATGGCAGGATGCATTCTCATCAATACCCGTATTATAGAAAATACGATTCAGCCTGGAAATTGGAGAGTCATAAGGAACCAGCGCAATCTCTCCGAGATAGGAAGCCCCCTCATCGGTATCCAGCAGATCGGTCAGATATTCGCGTCCGGCTGCTGCATCATATTCAACGACTTTGCCGTCTTTGAATGTGAGTATAATGCCTTCCACCAGACGACCGTTCAGGTTTAGCGGCATCGTGCTCTTCACCGTTCCATTTACACCGGTACGATGAGGCATCGAGAATACTTCCTCTGTCGGCATGTTGGCGACAAAGTAAGTACCCGCGTCATTCTCGCCACCGCCACTGCGCCAGATATGTCCTTCCGGCAGCTGTACATGCAAGTCTGTTCCAGGCGCGCGGTAATGCAGACTTTTATATTTTTTGCCGTTCAGCAGGTTTTTGCCTTTACGCAGATGCTCGATATGTTCGCGCCAGGCGGCTACCGGATCATTGTCGGCGGTAACCCGGTTCATCATGAAGATCGCTTCCCACATCGCCGGGATGCGTTCTGCTTCGGGCAGATCCGCATATACCTTGTTCGCCCAGGCTGCAGTCGGTGCTTTGATCAGTGACCAGCTGATACGGCTGTTGCGTGTGTAGACACTGTATTTCTCGTTGGCTATCGCTGTAGCCTTGACCGAAGCAGATACTTTCCAGGAATCAATACCATCAAACAGCTCCGGATTCGGTACTTTGATACGCAGAATGGCTCCGCCTTCTTCGGCGAATTTCTCCATCATATCAGCATGCCACTGCGGATAATAGCCAAATGTATCATCGGCTGCATGTTCATAGCGGATACGGGTGATCTGCTCGTCATCCCAATCGACCATGACGTATTTGGCACCAGCGTCATAAGCTTTGGCTACAATCAGTCTGGTCAGCTCGGCAGTCTCCAGAGGTGCATTGACAATCAGCACCTGACCTGGCTGGATATTTACGCCGACCTGGATAACCAGTTCGGCATATTTTTGCAGCATGGTTGTAAAAGAATTCATTGTGTTCAGCCCCTTTGTTATAACGTATGTACTTCAGTAGCAGAGTCCTATCATTACCCTATTCCATTTTATACCTGCACAAATTTAAATTTCAAAAGTGTCTATAAACTCATTGCAATAAACGCCAGCAACTATGTCGACTCTAATAACTAATTGGCTAAGTATATAGAGCATTAAAACTAATTTATTACAGGATGAAATTGACCACTGGATAATACAGATATTCCTCATTATACTCCTTAAATCTGTTACCTACACTACCCCATTTGTCCAGCCGCATGTCCAATATCGCAATATAACCGCCGATTCCTGTATAAAAGACAGCCAGCTGGCGGACGGAATCTATAATTCTATCATCAAAAAAGGCTGATATTCCCCTCTATTCGCCAGGAGAACACCAGCCTTTTGGTAGGCTATACGTTTATAAAAACAGCTATAATCCTCTGAAGATTGACTTGCTCGTGTTATTCTTTTATGAAATCCGGCTTATCCTGCCTGACGCGCGGACTCGCTAATAGCTGCACTGCGCAGCCAGCTGCCCCGCCACCGGGTCTGCATCACCACGAGCAGCACCAGCGAACAAAACGCCACCGTACCCAGTACGATAAAGCCGGGGGTATATGAGCCTGCTGTTTTGTACAGATTACCAAGAATCAGTGGAAGCGCATATCCCCCTAGTCCCCCGGCTGCCCCGACAATACCGGTCACCAGACCGATCTCATTGCCAAACCGCTGTGGAACCAGCTGGAATACGGAGCCATTCCCCGCCCCCAGACACATCATTCCGATAAATAGCATCACCACAACGACCGGCAGCGGCGGTAAAAAGGAAACACACAGCAGCATCGATCCCGCACCGGTATACAGATACATCAGCATCCGTGCCCCCCCGATCTTGTCTGCCAAATACCCGCCAACCGGACGGAAAAAGCTGCCGGCTATCACGCAAATCGTCGTAATATCTGCTGCATGGACAGCAGACAATCCATACTGTGTATTAAAGAAAATCGTCAAGTAATTAGCCAGACCGACAAAACCGCCAAATGTCACACAATAAAAGGCACAGAATACCCATGCATCCCGCTGACTCAGTACCGACGCATACTGGGACAGCTTTTTCGGCGCCGGACGTTCCGGACTATTTTTGGCGAAAATACTAAAATAGATAAAAACGATAACGATCGGAATCATCGCGATACCAAATACAACTTCCCAGCTACCAAAATGCTGAGCCAGCCGATTGGCGAACAGCGTCGCCAGTACGGTGCCGCTATTCCCGGCACCGGCTATCCCCATTGCCAGCCCCTGATGCTCCTTGGGATACCACTGGCTCGCCAGCGGCAAAGCTGCGGCAAATGACGCACCGGCTATTCCCAGCAGCAGCGCAACTACATACAGCTGATCCAGCGACTCTACCCACTGCCAGCCCAGATACAGCGGTACCAGCGTAACGATCATCCCCAGCTGCGCGGTCAGCTTGGGACCAATATAGTCAGACAGAAAGCCAAGCAGTAGCCGCAAAATGGAACCACCCAGTACCGGGAGAGCGACCAGCTGCGCTTTTTGCACCGGGTCCATCGGATAATCCTGCGCGATCACTACACTGAGCGGCCCAATCAATCCCCAGATCATAAAGCTGATATCAAAATACAAAAAAGAACCAAATAACGTAGGCTTATGCCCGCTCTGCCAGAAACTTTTTCTCCCCATCTCTCTCGCTCCTCTGTATTTCATAATGTACTGATTTCGATGATCCGGCATGTTCGTTGATTGCATAAGTCCATACAAAAAGCCGCAATTTCCCCTTTGAAATCAAAGGATAAAATTGCGGCTTCATTGCCTGCATTTGCACATCATTGTGCTTGAATATGTAAACTTATGAATCACCGGATAGTGAATTTGTTTCAAATTATAAGAATAGATTGTCTTTGTGTCAATTAAATTAACAAATTTTTATTAAAATAATTTTATGTGTAATATTAAATAACATTAATTTCTATATAGCATATTATTCATCTTATTAACTTTCCTTCGATTGGCATGATCCTTCTACTTGATTCTCTCTTTCAAATTGTTTCTCTTTTGTGCTCGTCCTTTTATTATCATTTTTAGTTCAAGACAGGTAACAAGAGTCTATTTTGTTCATTATTGAACACATCACATGAAAATAATCTAATTTTTTAAAATAATTTGTACAAAAATATACGTTTTGTATATACATTCTTCAGACTATTGATTAGAATAATGACATATTCAACCAGTTCTCATGAAAAGAGGGGTAGCATGGAGACCGTGCTTCGGAATTTATTTCAGTCACTGGCTAAGAATCCTTCCGCCAATAAAATGGCCAAAAAGTATGGTTTGCGCTTTGGAGCCAGACGTTTTGTCGCTGGGGTGACAATTGAAGAAGCTGTACAGGCTGTACGTGCGCTTAATCAGGATGGCCGACTGGCGACACTGGATCATCTGGGCGAATTTATCTCTACCCGCGAAGAAGCGATGGAATCCACCCAGATGTGTCTGGAGACACTGGATGCTATCTCGCGCAGTGGAGTACAGTCCAATCTATCGCTCAAAATGACTTCGCTCGGTCTGGATATCGACCGTCAGCTCTGTATCGACAATATGACCTCTATCCTGACAAGAGCACAAAGCTATGGCAACTTCGTCCGGATCGATATGGAGGATTATGCCCACTGTCAGATGTCTATTGATATCTACCGTGAGCTACGCCAGCAGTTTGATAATGTAGGCATTGTACTGCAGGCGTATCTGTACCGTACCCAGCAGGATATTGAAGATCTGAATGAATACCGCGCCAATCTGAGACTGGTCAAAGGCGCTTACAAGGAACCTCCTGCTGTCGCTTTTCCGGCCAAGGAAGATGTGGACAGCAACTACTGCAAAATTATCAGCCAGCATCTGACCAACGGCAACTACACAGCGATTGCTACGCACGACGAGAAAATTGTCCGTTATGTACGAGAAGAAGTTAAGCGCTATCATATTCCTTTGCATCAGTTTGAATTCCAGATGCTGTATGGTATCTGCGAAGACCTTCAAAAGCGGCTCGTACAAGAGGGATACAAAGTCAGGGTCTATGTGCCTTATGGACGAGACTGGTTTGGCTATAATATGCGCCGCCTCGCAGAGCGCCCAGCCAATATATGGTTTGTACTCAAAAATCTGTTCAAGTAAAGCCAAATAGGCTTGCCTGTGAGCAGCGCTCTTTTCAGACAAGCCTGGGATAACAACAGATTACAGCTGGTGCTTGGTCATTTTATTGTACAGGGTTCCGCGGGAGATCCCCAGTATCCGGGCAGCGATACTTTTATTGCCGGCAGCTTTTTGTATCGCTTCTTCGATGCGAAGCTTTTCTTCCTCTTCGGTAACACGGGCTTTGAGACTATGAGTGACCGAAGGCTCAGCGACGGTGATATCTTCCTTTTCCCGTACAAAAACCGGTCCCTGCAGCGATTCGGGCAGATGCTCCAGCAACAGCGAATCTCCTTCACTCAGAATCACGCAGCGTTCAATAACGGCACGCAGTTCGGCAATATTGCCCGGCCAGTCGTAACGGGCAAATGCCAGCATCACTTCCGGCGCCACCCTTGGCACAGGCTTCTGGTAATGGACAGCAAATTCGCGCAGGTACATATGCACCAGTATCGACAGATCTTCCCGGCGTTCACGCAGCGGCGGCACTGTAATCGTGACGACACCCAGCGCGTAATACAGCTCGGAACTGAACTGCTGATCGGTGACTCGCTGATCCAGTGCAGTCCGTGTACCAGCGATAATCCGGGCATGCAGCGGGATATCTTCCTGACCTCCATAGCGGCGGAAAGAACGCGTTTTGATCGCACGGTACAGTTTGTTCTGGATATCGGGCGGCAGTTTGTCGATCTCGTTCAGAAATAAAGTACCATCACCTGCCTGCTCCAGCTTGCCGGCTTCCTGAATATCCTGACCGGAATACGTACCGCCGATAAAGCCAAACAGCTCACTATCCAGCATCCCCGGCGGCACGGCACCACAGTTCAGTGACAGGAAAGGAGATTCCGCATGCGCACCTGCCAGATGAATAGCCCGGGCGAGCTGTTCCTTGCCGGAGCCGGCTTCTCCGTACAACAGCGCAGGGGTGTTCAGCTCAGCGATCTTTTTGCCGATACGCACGACTTTGCTGATACTGTGACTTTGTCCATCCATCAGGGTGAACGGATCATTCCGACGCGGCATCGTATCGAGGATGCTCGCCTGGGCATGGGACAGCTCCCGGTTCAATTTGACCAGATGAGTGATATCCTGCTCGGAAGACAATCCTCCGACAACATGGCCTGACGAATCCAGTACCGGCGAGGCATTGATCAGCACATGTGTGCCTTCGGAGGATTTGTGATACATGTTGTGGACTTTGCGTCCTTCATCCAGCACACGCAGCAGCATAATCGATTCCGGATCAAAATGCTCACCGATCGTCTGGCCCATAATACGTTCATACGGAATACCGTAAATCTGCGCAGCTGCATCGTTCCAGCAGATTACCCTGCCTTCCTGATCGACAGCGGTCACCGCATCAGTCACAGTATCCAGCAGTCCATTCAGGTACATCTCGGCTTTGCGCTTCTGGCGATACACCTGACGCAGCAGATCTGTACAATGAAGGAATCCCGCAGCCTGTCCGTCCGGTGCTGTGAACACTATTGGACGGCTCAATGAATCGGACAGCTGATCGATCCAGCGATCGTCTATTCCTTTTGCGACTTCACTGCTTACTACAGGAGAAGGTTCGCACGATTGCAGCGTATTCTCGATACTGCCGGCAGCCTGCTGCCAGACAGGAAGATCGTTATTGGTAAACAGGTAGGCCTGATGATTATGCCATACGCAAACCGATTGGCCCTGCAGCAGTGATTCGGCTACCTTTTGCGCGTCTGCCTGAGGGGGCAGCTCAATTATATTTTTATTTATTTGTAATTGTTCATTATTGAACATAATTATCTCTCACTCCATGTAATTTAGTAACAATTTAACATGATAGTCCCGCTGCTGACAACCGCATGACCGATTTACGTATCCGGATTTGCCTTATTTTCGGATTCCGATAAAGGGAATAAACAACAAAAAGAACATAGGCGAATTTTCAAAATGTATTAGTCCAATTAATTCTGTGGATTGAAATCTGGTCAATTCCCTTTGATTTTGTTATTAATTTATATATCCAATGTTCATTATTATACATTTACTTAAATTATTTTGTTCAAATTGTACAATTATAAAGTTAAAAGTGTATAATTCAAATAAATGTATGTTTTTACAAATCATGATTTTATTCTGCTTCCATTCTGAGAGGAGATAGATTAATGAGTAAAACAACAGATATCAAAACCTTTGCCAATGAGCCTTTTGTCGATTTCAGCCAACCAGAGAACCGTGAAGCGATGGAACAAGCTATTGCCCGTGTCAGAGCAGAACTGGGTCAGACCCTTCCCCTGCATATCGGAGACCAGAAGATTGTAACCGAAGACAAAATCGTTTCTATCAATCCTGCCAATAAGGATGAAGTGATCGGTTACATGAGCAAAGCCAATCAGCAGCTCGCTGAACAGGCGATGCATACGGCGCTGGAGACATTTGAGACTTGGAAAAAAGTTCCTGCTCGTATACGTGCCGATTATCTGTTCAAAGCTGCCACCCTCATGCGCGAACGCAAGCACGAATTCTCGGCGATGATGATTCTGGAAGCCGGCAAAAACTATGCCGAAGCCGATGCAGATACTGCGGAAGCGATTGACTTTATGGAATTCTATGCGCGCGAGATGCTGCGTCTGGATCAGATCAACGAGACGCAGCCGCTGACACCGATTCCTGGTGAAGATAACCGACTGACCTATATTCCTCTCGGTGTAGGTATCGTTATTCCGCCGTGGAATTTCCCGCTGGCGATCTGTGTCGGTATGACGACAGCTGCTGTAGTATCCGGCAATACGGTACTGCTCAAGCCAGCTTCCACAACACCGGTTATTGCTCACAAATTCGTCGCTCTTATGGAAGAGATCGGATTACCATCAGGCGTAATCAACTTTATCCCAGGCAGCGGCGCTGAAGTAGGCGATTATCTGACTACCCATCCGAAAACACGCTTTATCAGCTTCACCGGCTCCAAGGAAGTAGGACTGCGCATCAGCCGACTGGCTGCCGATACTGCAGAAGGCCAGATTTGGATGAAACGACTGGTTGCCGAAATGGGCGGCAAAGATGGAATCGTAGTCGATGAGACTGCAGATCTGGATGCTGCTGCACAGGCTATTGTCGCTTCTGCTTTTGGCTTCCAGGGTCAGAAATGTTCGGCTGGCTCACGTGCCGTGATCGTAGAATCGGTCTATCCGCAGATTGTGGAAAAAGTAACCGAGCTGACCGGCCGCCTGTCGATTGGTCTGCCGGAACAAAACTATCCATCCGGACCGGTTATCGATGAATCCTCCTACAACAAAATCCTTGATTATATCGAGATCGGCAAAACCGAAGGTCGTCTGGTCGCAGGCGGTAACAAAGCAGACGGTAATGGTTACTATATCCAGCCTACGGTATTCGCAGATGTGGATCGCAAAGCCCGCATTATGCAGGAAGAAATCTTCGGTCCGGTACTGGCTCTCTGCTCGGCCAAGGATTATCAGGAAGCGATCGAGATCTATAATGATACGGAATTTGGACTGACTGGTGCATTCTTCTCTTCCAATGAAGAGCGGATCAGCGAAGCGCTGGAGACTATGCACTGTGGTAATCTGTATGTAAACCGCAAATGTACCGGCGCACTGGTAGGTGCACAGCCATTTGGCGGATTCAATATGTCGGGTACAGATTCCAAAGCCGGCGGACATGATTATCTGCTGCTGTTTACCCAGGCGAAGTTAACTTCGCGCAAGCTGTAAGGAGTAAGCTGCGCTTGTCGGTGGGGTTGGATATGCGTAACGTGACGCGATATAGTGATAATTGATTTTATTTTATGGAAATAGGTAGGTGGGAGCCCCTGTATGAGCAAATACAGGGGCTTTTCGCTGGGCTAGGTCGGGAGGACTGGACTAACATGGACTTGCATTATTCACTTCAGAAAGGAATAAGAGCACGTCCTCTGGTTAAGCCTGGAGATCCTTTAATGGTGGGAAGGAATGAGGATCTCCAGGCTTAAATCTCGTCCTTTGCTCTTATTTCCTTTCTTCCGTTCTGTGCGTCGGCTTTATTTTGATGGACTTATTTACTTTAATGGATCAGATGCTTTACTGGATTTAGGGATTTAGGGATTTAGGGATTTATGGTTTTGTGGTTTTGTGACTTTGTAGCTTTATAGAGATAATTAATACCTTATAAATGATTAACATTAGTGCTATGCAGATATCCATATCACTCATCCTCTTATGTTATACTATTTAACTTATTAGTGGTATTTAATACTAATTATCTATTATACGTTAATTATATTGACATAATATTCGGAATCCTTTACTGTTATTTTATAACTTTCACACAAAGATGTGTGATCTTGATTGATGGCAATGATGCCCTTTTCCTGTTGTTAAGTCAGCAGAAAAGGGCTTTTTCTGTTTAATTCTAGAATGATTTCTAGTTGAATTGCTCTTTTTTGCTGTTGTATTCATTTTTCGAAATGAGATTGTTCACTTTTTGTATGTAAGGTAATATTACTTAACTTAAAACGGATTGGTTAGTCAGGATGGCATATAGTTAATTGCGTTTCGGATGGATGCATACATTTTAAATAAGCGTAGAGATATCGGATACATTTCTAAACAGAGACAGATATGTGGATAGATAAAGGAGGAAACCATATGCCCTCAAGGTTAGTCGTGATTGGTAATGGAATGGCGGGAATGCGTTGTGTGGAAGAAATAGTAAAGCGGCGGCCCGGACATTTCAAAATTACGGTATTTGGTGCGGAATCCCGGCCAAACTATAACCGGATTCTATTATCCAAAGTACTTCAGGGTGAAAGCCGGTTTGAGGATATTATTCTGCACTCGCTGGATTGGTATCGGGAAAATGAAATTCAGCTGTATACGGGTGAACAGGTTATGCGGATTGATTCGGGACAGCGAATGATATATACAGCTTCTGGGATGCAGACAGAATACGATATCCTGATTATAGCGACCGGTTCAGTTCCTTTTATCCCTCCTCTGCCCGGTTCGGACAAAAAAGGGGTCATTTCTTTTCGTAATATTGAAGATTGCGGGATCATGACCGAGTATGCGAGCCGGTACCGCCGGGCAGCTGTTATCGGTGGTGGATTGCTTGGATTGGAAGCGGCGCGTGGTCTGCTTCATCTCGGTATGGAGGCGCATGTGATACATAATGCCTCTTATCTGATGAATCGTCAGCTGGATGCCTTGTCTGCCGGTATGCTGCAAAAAGAACTGGAGCAGCAGGGCATGATTTTTCACCTGAACCGCAATACACAGAAAATTACGGGAACGACCCGCGCGCAGGGTTTGCGCTTTGAGCAGGGGGATCGACTGGCTGCCGATCTGATTGTAATGGCAGTCGGTATTCGTCCCAATATTCGTTTGGCTGAGCAGGCCGGTATCCGGACAGGACGCGCTATCTGGGTAGACGACCGAATGCAGACCAGCGAGCCCGGCATTTATGCGATTGGAGAGTGTGCGGAGCATCGGGGAATTTCTTATGGTCTGGTCGCTCCGTTGTATGAGCAGGCTCAGGTGCTGGCTGCGCATCTGTGTGAGCAGCCAACATCCGATTATTCGGGCTCCATCCCATACTCCCAGCTCAAAATCTCCGGTGTACATGTCTTCTCGGTTGGAGATATTCAGGCCGCAGAAGCCGAGGATATCGTGCAGCAGTATGATGGTGTGCGTCATACCTACCGCCGCATTCTGGCTACCAATGGTAAAATTAGCGCGGCCATATTATACGGCGAGACCGCCGAAGGTACCGCTCTGGTCGAAGCGGTACGCAGCGGTCAATCTGCCGAAACATGGATCGCAGCGGAAAATGACAGCAACAATACATCCATTAATCCGGCAGATGCGGCCGCAATAGCCCTTTCTCCGCAATCGGTCGTATGTGCCTGCAATGCAGTGACCAAATGCGCCATACTCGACACAATGACCCAGCTACAGCTGGAGACAGCAGATGAAGTCAGGGAGCATACCCGTGCTTCCGGTTCATGCGGCGGTTGCCGTCCTGTCGTGGAAGCACTTGTGCGCTGTCATGCCGCCGGGCTAACACAATCTGCTTCTGCTGCGGATGAATCCTTTCCTGAGGTAGAAGAGATTGCTGCTATTTGCAGCTGTACTTCTCTTAGCCATGAGATGCTGCGCCGACAAATTCATGAACAGGACTGGCAGACAGCCGCCCAGGTGATGCAGCAGCTGAACTGGACTACTAGGGATGGCTGTCCACAGTGTCTGCCTGCTCTTGATTATTATCTTGCTACCCATCCATTGATGCAGTTCGCTAATCCGGCATATGCTGCGGCAGATACTTTCGAAATAAAAACTAATGTACAGCTGCCGGAAAGCCGTTATACGTCATCCGCCCCTCTTCTGCCGCATTCACTGGTAAACACGCTGCCCGGCGCCGGATCTCTTTGTATCGTTAGTTCTTCTTTTTCTGCTTCCCTGCTGCTTCATGCTGATCCTGTATTACTGGAACAGATACCAGACAGCCGTGATCTTTTACAGCAGTTATACAGCAGATGGCAGAAGATTGTACCGGCTGCTCCTTTGCATATAGCGGCGGCTATTCACTCTACGGGTCCGTCAGCCGTACTGTTATATGATCTGGCGGTATGCAGTTCTCCGGCAGGATGGGAAGTCTATGCGGGCGGCAGCTCGGCTGGATCTTTCCGCAAAGCAGAACTGATCGCTCTGATGGATTCTTTTCAGGAAGCGATCCGGTTGTTGTCTCTCTGTCTTCACTATTACTATGAAAAATCCTGGTACGGTGAACCGGTATGGCAGTGGCTGGAGCGTACCCGGCTGCTGCATATCCGCGAGCAGGTATTGAACCGATATTACGAGCAGAACGTTGAACTTGGACAGGAAGGAGCCATTAGCCATGAAGATGATGCAAACGCAGTGCCCTTTTTGCAGCGTACAATGTAAAATCACGCTGAACTACAAGGAAGCAGAAGCTCTTCCTTCTACTCTCCTGCCCAGTGTATCGCAGACAGATTGCCGCTATACCAACTGGCAGGCCGAAGGTACACCGAATGCTGCTTCCCAGGGACGTATCTGTGTCAAAGGCATAAATGCCCACCAGCATGCGATGAATCGGGAACGGCTGGTGTTCCCACTGATTCGCCGCAATGGTACTCTGGTAAAAGCGACATGGACAGAAGCACTGGACCGGATCAGCAGTCATTTTCAATCTGCTGCCCGTCAGTATGGGCCAGATTCTATCGGCGTATACGGCGGTGGCTCACTGACCAATGAAACCGCCTATCTGCTGGGCAAATTTGCCCGGATCGGATTGAAGACCCGATATATCGACTATAATGGACGCTTTTGCATGTCAGCAGCCGCTTCGGCAGGCAGCAAAGTGTTCGGACTGGATCGGGGCATGACCTGCCGGCTGGAAGATATTCCGCTGGCTAATTGCATCATTCTCGCCGGTACCAATATCGCGGAATGCCAGCCCACTCTGCTGCCTTATTTTAATGAAGCCCGTGCCAATGGTGCCCAAATTATCGTTATCGATCCCCGGAAGACTGCAACAGCAGCTATCGCAGATCTTCATTTACAGATCCGGCCGGGTACCGATGCCATACTGGCGCTGGCACTCCTGCATCTTATTATCGAAAACGGCTGGGTGGATGAATCCTTTATCCATAATCGTACCAATGGTTATGATGATCTCACATCCCTGCTCAATGGTATCGATACCGAACAGGTCGCAGAACAATGCGGTATTCCTGCCGAGCAGATTCGTCAGGCCGCGAGTTGGTATGGACAGGCTCAGACGGGGATTATTTTCACCGCTCGCGGGGTGGAGCAGCAGACTGATGGACATCTCGCTGTACGTTACCTGATCAATCTGGTGCTGGCTACTGGCAAAATCGGCCGTCCAGGCTGTGGTTATGGAGCAATCACCGGTCAGGGTAACGGCCAGGGCGGACGTGAACATGGTCAAAAAGCCGATCAGCTGCCTGGCTACCGTTCGATTGAGAATCCTGAGGATCGTCAATATATCGCTTCGGTCTGGCAGGTCGATCCCGATGAGATCCCCAGCAAAGGCGTATCCGCTTATGAAATGATGGAACTGGCCGACCGCCAGGAGATTCGTACCCTGTTCGTCATGGGTTCCAATCCGGTTGTCTCCAATCCGAATATCCCGCTCGTACGCTCTGCGCTGGAACAGCTGGATATGCTGGTTGTAGCCGATATGTTCCTGTCGGAAACAGCCCGGATGGCTGATATTGTACTGCCGGTGACTTCGTATCTGGAAAATACCGGTACACTCACCAATCTGGAAGGCAGAGTACTGCTGCGCGAAGCAGCAGCACCTGCTCCTGGCGAGACAAAGGATGACTGGCGTATACTATGCGAGCTGGCTGTTCGGCTGGACAGAGGACATTATTTTGATTATCGGGAAGTCGAAGATATCTTTGATGAACTGCGGCTAGCGAGCCGGGGTGGAACAGCCGATTATTATGGCATTACCTACGATCGGCTGCGACGGGAAGAAGGTGTATACTGGCCTTGTCCTACGCCGGAGCACCACGGAATGCCGCTGATGTTTGCGGAGCGATTTGCCCATGAGGATGGCAGGGCTTTATTTACAGGTATAGCCCATCATGCAGTACGACCGCAGCGTTCACCGGAATATCCGCTTTGCCTAACCAATGGAAGAGTATTGTCCCATTACCTGACCGGCGTACAGACCCGGCGCAGCGCTGCACTCGCCGCCCGTGAATTGGAAAATTACGTCGAGATTCATCCGCTGACCGCTCGCCAGCATCATCTGCAGGATGGGGAATGGACAGAAATCCAGTCTGCTCACGGTCGCTTTTTTGTTCGCTGTCGGATCAGTGACCAGATCCGACCGGATACACTATTTGTGCCGATGCACTGGGGTGGAACGCAAAACGTCAATGAAGCGACTTCCCCGGAACTGGATCCTTACTGCAAAATGCCCGGATTCAAAGTAACTGCCGTCTCGATTCGGCCGGTGCATGCCGGTATAGTACAGATGCAGGCTCAACCCTCTGTTTCTATATAAAGGTAAATCAAACCGATCTACGCATAGCTGCGATTGCTTACGCAGATTCATCTTCTGCCTGACCTACTTACCTGGCATATTCGCATAGATGCTGTAACTGCTTGGTGCTTGGTGCTTGGTGCTTGGTGCTTGGTGCTTGGTGCTTGGTGCTTGGTGCTTGGTGCTTGGTGCTTGGTGCTTGGTGCTTGGTGCTTGGTGCTTGGTGCTTGGTGCTTGGTGTCAGCTAGTATAATCCTGTTCTCTCGCTGATGGAGAACAGGATTTTTTTTGAGGAAACTTTTCCGGATAGCATCGTATTCGGAGTTCAACTGCGGTATGCTAGAGTTATAGCGCTTTAACATTGACTGTCCGGTTTGTATAGTGGATGGTCTTACTACCGACAATCAGGAGGTCTTACCATGATACAGATTCGAAAAGTACATATACACGAATTGATGCAGGCTGCCGAGCTGGCAAATGATATTTTTTGCGAGCCGGATCATCGTCATATGGAGACATCGTTCCCTACCCTTTTCCATCCCGGTATAAGTCATTCCTACGGTGCTTTCACTGAGCAAAACCGGTTGGTGTCCTTTATGGGAATGGTGCCGGTACAGATTCAGGCTGGAACGCATGTATTGTCCGCTTTTTCGATTGGAGCGGTATGTACCCATCCGGATTATCGTGGTCAGCGCTTGGCCGGACAACTGCTGGAGCGATGCCGTCAGCATGCCCTTGAATCGGGAGCATCACTGATGTTTATTTCCGGCGACCGGTCATTGTATACACGTGCAGGCAGTCAATTTTTCGGGCAAATTAGTCAGGCAGTTCTATCACCCGATAATCTGGCTTCTCCCGTATCCTCCTCTTCATGGGAAGTACGGGATATGCAGACAGAAGATATTTTCGCTGTTTATGCACTTCTGCAGTCGCATAGCTCTTACATACACATGAGTCTGGCCGAGCTGCAGCAGCTGATCGAAGCTGCACCTGTCGCCCATATCCGTAATCAGCAGCAGCATATCCGGGTAGCTACAGTTCCAGGCGAAAACAGTATTGCTGCAGTTAGCATCTTATCGATCCCGCCTGACCATGCAGAGACTTCCAACCTGAACGGTGCTACTTCTTCTATCGCCGAACGCCGCGGAGAAGTGCTGGAATGGGGCGGTCAGCAGGACGCTGTGCTGGCACTCTGGCAAGATGCCGCTTCCTCATATACCCTATCTTCTCTGACTGTTTCTATTCCATGGCAGGAAACATCAATGATTCAGAAGGTACAGGATATCGGGGCAAAAGTATCCATTATTCCCAATGGCGGTACAGTCATGCTCGCCAGTGGAACTGCCCTGCTGGCGCAGACCGGACTGCTCGGCGATCAGGCATCTGATCACGCATCGATACATTTTACTGTAGAAAAAGAAAACAGTCACTATATACTCCATACTCCGCAGGGTTCCTATTCCGTTCAAGGCGATCAGGCTTTGTGTTCCCTGCTGTTTGATCCGTCTTCTACTGTCCTGCAGGAATCCGGAATTACGTTCCCTGCTATTCCGCTGCCTTATATGTACGGCCTGTATTTCATCTAAAAAAAATAAAATCCACGGAACGCAGTCAATAGATTACGAATAATAGCTAATTTTCCAAGAAGTCTGCAAGCAGGCTTCTTTTTTCAATGCAGACAAACTGCAATCCCTCACCTCATTTTGGTTTAAATGAATAGAGAAAGGTAACTGGATCAGTTCGCAGAAAGAAGGACGCCTATGAAGGATCGAAGTATACTGACAGACTATGTACGTGAACACTGGCCACACTATCTTATGGCGGTGGTGCTAATTATCCTGTCCAATATTGCCCAGGCTGCACTGCCAAGAGTACTCGGGCAATTCACGGATGCACTGCTCGCCGGCAATATCCGGTATGAGATGATTATCGACTACAGCCTGATTCTGGCAGGGATCGGGATCGCCTACAATCTGCTTTTTGGAGCCGGGCAATTCTCGGTGATGCGCCTCGGCCGCAAATTCGAGTTTGCGATGCGACAGAGTCTGTTTCGCAAATTCGCTACACTGAGCGAGCACTATTTTTCCCGTCAGGGTACAGGCAAGCTGCTCAGCTCCATGACCAACGATGTCACCTCGGTTCGTGAATCGATCTCCAACGGAATTACCATGACAACCAATGCCATTTTCCTGTTTTTGTCCTGCCTCGTTATGATGCTGCTCAGTCATATTCCGCTGTATCTGATTCTGGTCAGTATTGTGCCGATGGTGGCGATTCCGTTTTTGGTGGTGTATTTTGGCCCACGTATACGCAAACGGTCGATGAGTGTACAGGAATCGCTGGCAGTAATGACCGAATCGGCTGAAGAACAGCTGCGCGGTATTCGCGTGACCAAGACGTTTGCGATTGAACCGACTGCCCGCCAGCGGTTCGGCAGTACGGTCGATCAGATCCGGGATAATCAACTGCATCTGGTACGCATGTCTTCGCTTTTCCAGGCGGCTGTGCCGTTTCTTGGGGCGCTGTCGCTGGTCATCTCGCTCATGTATGGCGGATATCTGGCGATCCAGGGCAGCATTACGATCGGTAACTTTATCGCATTGACGCTCTATCTGCGTATCATGTCCGGTCCGCTCCAGCAGATTGGTAACGTGATCAATATGATGCAGCGTTCCAGCGCCTCGCTCGATCGGGTCAACCGCCTGCTGGGCGAACAGCCGGATATTCAGGATGATGAGAATGCGCTGCCGCTGGCGGCTTCTCCCGATCTGGAGCTGCGTGATCTGACCTTTACGTATCCGGGCAGTGAACGCCCTGCTATCTCCGGGCTGAATGCACATATTGCCAGCGGACAGACCGTCGGCATTGTCGGTAAAACCGGTAGCGGTAAAACAACGCTAGTCAAGCTGCTGCTGCGTATCTATGACCCGCCTGCAGGTACGATCCTGCTCGGCGGAACGGATGTGCGGCGAATCTCGATCAATAGTCTGCGTTCCCGGATCGCTTACGTGCCGCAGGACGGCTTCTTGTTCAGCACAACGATCCGTGACAATATTGCGTTCAGTGATCGGGATATTCCACTGGAAAAAGTAGAAAATCACGCTCGCCAGGCGATGATCTACGAACCGATCGCCCGCTTCCCCGAGCAATTTGAGACCCGGCTGGGCGAACGCGGCATTACCCTCTCCGGTGGACAGCGCCAGCGTACCAGTCTGGCACGTGGACTCGCCAAGACCGGACCCATCCTGATTCTGGATGATAGTATGAGCGCTGTAGATGCCGTGACCGAGACCGGGATTCTGGAAAATCTGGTTCAGGAGCGTCAGAGCAGAACGACGATCATTATCGCGCACCGGATCAGCGCAGTCAAACAGGCAGATTGGATCATCGTGATGGATGAAGGACGGATTGTGCAGCAGGGTACGCACCAGCAGCTGCTGAATGAGCAGGGTATCTATGCATCCATGTATCAGCTACAGGAAGAAGGTCTGCACTCATGAGCAAACAAACCCCGGGTTCGCCGGATGCTTCACGTTATGAAGCATTACGTGCTATTCTGCGGTATGCCCGTCCGCACCGGCTGACCTTTATCGGAATATTTTTTGCTACTATACTCGCTATTGCTGCCGATCTGGTACAGCCTTATCTGGTCAGTATTGTGATCGATGATCATATTGCTGTTGGACAGAGCGGATTGCCTTTTCTGACCGGTATGGCGCTGATCTATCTGGGGCTGGCTGTCGTCAGTCTGATCTTCACCTATATTCAGAGCAATCTGCTGCAGTATGCCGGACAGCATATCGTCGCCAGTATTCGTAAAGACCTGTTCGATCATATCTCGCGGCTGTCGATGAGCTTTTTTGACCGCTCCAGCAGCGGCGGACTGGTAACCAATGTATCCAGCGATACAGAGACGATCAGCCAGTTTTTCACCCAGGTGCTGCTTAGTCTGATTCGGGACGGCATGATGCTCGTTTTTATTATTTATTTTATGTTCCGGCTGGATACAACGCTGGCCTGGTACTCCATGTTAACTCTGCCTATTATCGCGACACTGGCGATTCTGTTCCGCAAAAGGCTGCGTGAAGTGTATCAATATGCGCGCAGCCGGCTGTCCCGTCTGGTTGCTTTTACCGCCGAGAATCTGTCGGGTATGGGACTGATCCAGATTTTCCATCAGGAAAAAGAACAGACCCGCCGGTTCACCGAATTCAACAGCGACTACTGGCAGGCCAATGTACAGCAGCTCAAGTCGAATGTATTGTTCAACCGTACCTTTGACGTACTGGGCAATATCGCGCTGGTACTGATGGTCTGGCTCGGCGGTGTCGCCGTATTCAACAAGCAGATGGAAGTCGGTGTGCTGTACGCTTTTATCAGCTATATTCGGCAGTTCTTTCAGCCGATCAACCAGATTACGATGCAGTGGAATACGTTTCAGTCCACTATGGTATCGATGGACCGGATCTGGCGCATCCTGCGTATTCAGCCGGAGATTCGTGATCCCGAGCCGCAGCAGACAGCCAATGTACATCTGGAACAGGTACAGGGCAAAGTAGACTTTAATCATATTACGTTTGGCTATAACGAAGGGCAGACGATTCTTCCGCAGCTGGATCTGCATATTCGCCCAGGCGAAATGGTAGGCGTCGTCGGTACGACCGGTGCCGGAAAAAGTACACTTATTGCCCTGCTCAACCGATTCTATGATGTGCAAAAAGGCTCTGTCATGATCGATGATCAGGATATTCGCCGGATTCCGCAGGAGCAGCTGCACCGGATCGTCGGGTTGATTCAGCAGGAACCGTTTCTATTCTCAGGGTCCATTATCGACAATGTACGGCTGTTCCAGGAACAGGTCAGTCGTGAACAGGTTATCGAAGCCTGCCGCTTTGTTGGTGCCCACGAGATGATTATGAAACTGCCCCAGCAATACGATACCCGTTTATCCGAGCGTGGCAGCGGATTATCCGCAGGAGAACGTCAGCTCATCTCCTTTGCCCGTATTGTTGTTTTCCGGCCGCGCGTACTGATTTTGGATGAAGCTACTGCGAATCTGGATTCCCATACCGAGCAGCTTGTCCAGAAAGCTCTGCAGACTGTATCCGAGGGCAGAACAACGATCGTTATCGCTCACCGGCTGTCCACGATTATGCATGCCGACCGGATTCTGGTCATGGAGCACGGCGAAATTGTTGAACAGGGTACCCATGCAAAACTGCTGGCGCAAGGCGGTATCTATGCCGAATTGTACCGTCACGCCAGACAGGCTGGACATGATGTTGCCGAAGCCTGACAACCAAATGGTGTGAGTGTACCAAAGTATCGATTATAATCCTGTTATGCTTGTTTTCCAATTACAAAAGCCTGTATCTCTACCGATGATTTCCCTTCGATCATGAAGGAATATCGGCAGAGATACAGGCTTTTTTGGGACAGGAACGATTCATCTTATTTACGCAGTCCACCTACCAGATTCTTGGTTGCGGAAGTTGTGGTATTCAGGGTATTGGTTGTCGCTGTTACTGTAGTATTGACGACACCTGCCAGTGTACCAGTTGTACTGGTTGGTGCTGTTGTGCTTGCGGCTGTTGTAGTGCTTGTCGGTGTTGTTGTACCTGCGGTTGTTGGTGCTGTTGTTGTACTTGTCGGTGCTGTCGTGCCTACGGTTGTTGTCGTAGCGCTTGTCGGTGTTGTTGTAGTGCTGGTTGGTGCTGTAGTTGTAGTATTGGTTGGTACTGTTGTTGTGCTGGTACTTGCTGGTGCAACAGTGGTTGATGCCGGGCTGGTTGTTGTACTTGTTGGTACGGTTGTCGGGCTGCTCGTTGGTGTAGTAGTAAATGCTGCTACCGGTGCCGCCGCTATTGGACTGTTAGTGGCAGTAGATACTGGCGCCGGGCTTGTTGTCACTACAGGTGCTGGCTCAGATGTCGTAGTGGCTGTAGAAGCCGGAGCAGGACTGGTTTGATTACTGCTGCTTGTTGCAGAGGAAGAAGGCTCTGCAGCAGGTGCGGTATGGCCTGTATTACTGGTCGAGGCTGTGGATGTTGTACTCTCGTTTGTACCGGAGCTGGATGTTGTAGTATTTTGCGTTGTCGAATTGGAAGGTGCCGGCTGGCTCGCTGCCGTTTCCTGCGTTGTATTTACCGGTTGTGGCTGAGCGGCTGCAGCTTCGTTCTGATGCTGCGGTGTATAGGTTTCGACTTTGAGCGCTTCGGTTACACCGGATACCTGACTCTCTACTTTGATACCAAGAGATGAAGAGGATACGCTCTGCAGGGTGCCGTTCATTACCGAGCCAACTGTAGTTGCTGCGGCACTGGCGGTTTTAACTGCCGCACTGCCAATTTGATTCGTATAGATGCCTGCGCTGTTAACAGCAGAAGACTTCTTGTCGGCAGAGCTGGTACCTGTCACCTGTTCCGCAAATTTCTGACCGTAGGCCAGCTCTACATATTTATTATAGGATTCTTTGCTCATCTCCAGCTTCAACTGATGCAGCTTGGAAGTGATCGTGAGCTGTCTGTCGTCTGACTGCACGGTAAATCCTTTGTTAAATAGACCTTTAACCGTCTCTTCGTAGTTGTCTTTGGTCAGGGCTAGATCATGATCATTACCAACATTGTAAAAATTATGACTGGTGAGCGCTTCCTTCATATGGGTAGCGATCTCCTGGTTTCTTTGCTGCTGCTTGTCAAAAAACTCGTCGCGGTCGGTTTCGCGTCTTTCTTTTTGCTTCATTTCTTCACGGTACTGCTTTTTATCTTCCATTTTCTGCTCGACAGGGGACATCTTCTCTTCTGTTGCTACGCCTGTATCCGTTGGATTAACCTTGATTGGATCTGCCATATCCTGCTGCTGGGACATGTAGGATGGACGCATGGAATTGCCAACATTGTAGCTTGCTGTAGATGTGATGTTCATGGGGTCATTCTCCTTTGTCTTGTTAATATATAAATTCGATCCTGGATAGGCGACTAAGATATGATGGATTGTCAATTTCTAATGAATATACATAACAGGTATATCGTTCTACTTATATTGGTAATAATTTACTATTTATCCAGTTGGTTATCAAGGGACTTTAGTCTATAAATTGTAATTATTAACCAATTTTGATAATATGCTGTAAAACCCTTTATAGACAAGGGTTTGGAAACTTACATTTTCGTTTTCAATCTCTCTTTTAATAATTTATACATACTTACGCAATCCAAAAGTCGAAAAATGACGGCGCATTTTTCTGGAAAAGTCGTTTTTCCGGTTTCTTTCTCAGCATTTAATAAGGGTACAAAGACCTAGCTAATTTTCAAAACAAAAAAGCCTCATACTGTCCCAAAGGAACGGTATGAGGCCTGAAATACATAGGGTATACAATTATTGTTATACAGCTACACTGTAGCACTATAGTGACTCTAATTATAAATTACAGCAGACCCGGTACCAATGTGGCTTTGCCATTATTTGTACCTTTCGTTGCACTTGCGGCGGTTGGACTATCGGTGGTCGATGTGGTCGATGGAGTCGAAGTCGGACTGCTGCTTGTACCTGTAGATGCAGGAGCTGCAGAATCACTCTGTGCTGGAGTGGAAGATGCAGCAGGTGTAGAATCACTCTGCGATGGAGCGGCAGATACAGCAGGCGTAGGCTCATTCTGTGGTGGAGCGGCAGATGCAGCGGCTGTAGATTCTTCCTGTGTTGTCGATGCACCATTACTATCATTTGCTGCTTCTGTACGGGTTACAGGCTGCGGAGATGGCTCTGCATTTGCTGTATTGCCTTTCGGTTCACTGGCTGTTGAAACTGCAGACGGTGGTGGCGTATAAGTACCTGCCGACGAGTGATTGCTTGTAACTATAGTGGATGAATCAGCGACAGGTTCGGCAGTTTGATTATCTGTCTGTTCTTCTGCAGCCGAACGGGATGTCGTATTTACATATTGATTATACGATTCTTTGCTGATTTCCAGCTTGAGTTGATGCAGTCTGGACGAGATGCTGAGTTTGTCTTCTTCTAGCTTGACCTGGAAACCGCGAGCTGCCAGATGCTTGATGGCTTCCTCGTAATTGTCTTTGGTAATCGGCAGATTAGCCTGCGCGCCCATCTGAATATAGGCGTTTTGTGCCAGCATATCCGAAGCGATCTCGCTACTTTCTTCATTTTGCTGCTGCTGATTTTGCAGGAATTGATCGCTATCTTTCTGTTTGGTTTCTTTGATGCGATCTTCTTTTTTGTAATGTGCCTGCTTTTGGAGCTTTTGCTCTTCAGCCTGCTTATCCTGATTCTTCTGATCCTCCGCTTTGCGATCCCTGGCTTTTTGCTCTTTGGCTTTTTCAGCCTGTAGCTGTGGATCTTCGATCCCTGCAGTAGTGGCAGTATCTGACTGCGATTCAGTACTTACTGTATTTTTGGGATAATAAGAGGATGTACCGGCAGAGGGATAATTAACGGCAGAGCTTATATTCATACAGATTCTTCCTTTCAGTAATGTTGGCCAGACGTGGGTTACCCTATGGTCTATCTATTATCCAACCCCTGTTCAGATAATGGAAAGTCATAAAGATTCCGTTCACCCACCCCATTTTGTAGTCATTTAAACCCATTTATTCATTATTTTTATAGGGTATTTAGACCTACAAATGTATTATCGGATGATATTCAAACTTTTTAATAACTAACTGAGTCATTTTGTATATTTAACGTTATTTTTAGCCAATTGTCCATAAAAAAAGAAGTTTGCGGATCCGGGGATCACGCAAACTTCGCTGATAATGTATTAACGTGCAGAATATCGTACATTGGTCTGGTGCAGCCAGTAGCGGATGCGCTGCAGTACTTCCTGCATTTGCAGCGGCTTACTCATATAATCTGTAGCTCCAGCCTGAATACTTTTCTCACGGTCTTCTTTCATTGCTTTGGCAGTTAATACGATAATTGGTACATCGGCATACCCATACAGGTTGCGGACCGTTTTCATCGTCTCATAGCCATCCATCTCCGGCATCATGATATCCATCAGGATCAGATCGATATGCTGATCCATATGCAGAATTTCCAGGGCGTCCCGGCCATTCTGGGAAATAACAATATTCATATTGTAGCGCTCCAGCATACTGGTCAGCGCATAGACATTGCGAATATCGTCATCAACGATCAGAATTTTTTTGCCTGCCAGTATTTCCTGGGCTTCTGCTGGCGGCTGCGGAGTGAGCAGTTCCTGGACGGATTCAAAAGTCGTCGTCCGCTCGGCCAGTGCAATTTCTTCTTCTACCAGTTCTGTTTCCCGTACTTCGGATTCGTAGGCAAATGTATAATGCTCATAAGAATCCGCCGATACCATATTGCCTTCTTCCATAAATACCGTGCGGTTCAGATGCATCGGTTCATTGAGGTCAAACATCTCATTCTCCGTATGCGGATCGGTAACCGCGCATGGAATATAGAAGGTAAAGGTACTGCCTTCATTCAGTTTGCTCTCGACATTGATTTCTCCACCGAGCAGATGAGCGAGCTGGGAAGAAATCGACAGTCCAAGACCGGTACCGCCATATTTGCGGGCAGTCGCACCATCCGCCTGACGGAACGCTTCAAAAATCACCTGACGGTTCTCGGCAGAAATACCGATACCCGTATCGCTGACACTAAAAGCGATCATCGGCTGACTGCTCTGATATTCAGACGTCTGCACCCGGCCGACTTTTTCGATAGTCATCGTGACGCCGCCGGTCTGGGTAAACTTGAATGCGTTGGATAGCAGATTACGCAGGACCTGCTGAATGCGCAGTTCATCCGAATAGATGATATCCGGCACATTGTCTTCTACATGCACTTTGAAATACAGGTCCCGCAGGGATGCTGTTTCCTTGAAGCTGCGCTCCATCTGCTCTGCCATGGAGCTTATGCTGATCGGATTGATCTCGATCTGCATTTTGCCTGCTTCCACCTTGGACAGATCAAGAATATCATTGATCAGATTCAGCAGATCCTTACCGGAAGAATGAATGATCGACGCATATTCCTGCTCTTTGGAGGTGAGTGTATTGCTGCTGTTCTCCGACAGAATCTGGGACAGGATCAGCATGCTGTTCAGTGGTGTACGCAGCTCATGCGACATATTCGCCAGGAACTCCGATTTGTAGCGCGAGCTCACCTGCAGTTGCTGAGCATATTTGTCCAGCTCGATCGCTGTACTCTCGGCAGCCAGCTTGCCCTGCTCCAGACGTTCGTTGAGTATTTGCTGTTCTTCTGCCTGCATTTGCAGCTCTTCGGTCTGCGCCTGCAGTTCTTCGGATTGTACCTGCAGTTCTTCCGACTGAACCTGCAGCTCGTGGTTCAGCGATTGGGAATCCCTGTACAGCTGTTCGACTTCCATCCGCATTTTCACCGAATTCAGGGTGACCGCAAAAATATCGATCAGCTGCTGGAGCAGTGTGTGCTCCTCGGCAGTCAACGGATTAACGAGTGCGAACTCGGCTACAGCAATAACTTTGCCTTCAAAAATAATCGGAGCCGCGATCATCGCCTGCAGCTCGGTACTACCCAGTCCGGAGCTGACGATTTTGGTATAACCTGCCGGCAAAGGATACATTTCCAGCACACGCCGTTCGGTAATACACTGACCGGCAAGTCCTTCTCCCTGCCGAATATGCTGCAAAGCGATATCCGCATCATGGCTTTCTACAGCAAATGAAGCGGTTTTGTTCCAGTCTTCCTTGCCCTGATCGACATAAACGACCCCATAAGGCGCTTTGAACCATTTGTTTACTTTGGTCAGCAGAACCGAGGACAACACATGAATATCCGTCGATTCCTGGAACTTGGTAGCCGCTACAGCGATCTGATCCTTGACCCAGTTCTCATGCTGCACATGATCCAGCAGTTCATTGGCAGCTTCGCCCAGATCGCCCACTTCATCAGCAGTCTTGATCTCTACCCGTTTGTTCAGATTACCACCGGATGCAATATCCTTTACCGTCTCGGTAACATCCTTGATCGTACGTACGATACGGTTGGAGATCAGTAGTGCGGTAGCAATCGATACGGCAGCCAGTACCGCCCACAGTACCATCATGATATTCAGCAGCCGCTCATTGCTGGCTGCGGTATTCTCGATTCGTGCGGCCGTCAGCATTTTCTCGTTGTTGCGGAATGCATCCAGCTCCGTACGCAGCTGATCAATCTGCTGCTTGCCAGGGTCACTGGCAAAAAACTCCGTTACTGCAGCGGTATTTCCTTCACGCTTGAGATCAATGACTTTGTCGCCTGCTTCATCAATCCATGTCTGAATACCTGTCTTGATCGTACCCAGATTACTCTGCTGTAGAGAATTATCCGCTACCAGAGAATAGAGCTCGTTATAGTCCGACTCCCACTGCACGGCAGCATCATTATAAGGTGTCAGATAATTCTCGTTGCCCGTCAGCGCATATCCGCGTTGTCCGGTCTCCATATCCAGCACATGCTTCTCCAGTGCGTTGGTCAGATTATGCACTTCCAGATCATGATCATTGATGTAACGATTCTCTGCTTCCAGCTGGCTCATCCGGCTGGACATCATCGTCAATACAAGGCCAAGACACAGGATAATGACAATATAACCGGCTACAATCTTGGTGCGTATACTCCACTTTGCGCTTCTAAGCACAAGAACGCCTCCAGTATGTTCTCCATATTCGTCACTCTGCAATATACAGAGATGATTTTGTTGGTTACCCAACTATTTTACTTCAAATAATTTATATTGCAAACGGATAATCAATAAGTAAATATTTTTCCATATATTTCATAATTAGGTATGATTAATATGTCGGTTGATTCAGGCTATATTGTAGAGCGCAGCTGAATTTTGGCCCTATAGTCCTGTGGTGGAATGCCTTCCAGTTCGCGAAAAACACGGGAGAAATGCCGTGTATTCTCAAAGCCCACCATTTCGCCAATATCCGACAGTTTCCAGGGGCTGTCTGCCAGCAATTCCTTGGCTTTGCCGATACGTACCTTTTTGAGATACAGGACAAAGTTCTCGCCGGTATACGCTTTGAACGCTTCACTGAAATAGGAGTAGTTCAGCGATACATGATTGCTGACCATGGCCATATTCAGCGGCCGATCATAATGGGCATGAATAAATTCTACGGCCTCGCGCAGCTGGCGATGTTCACTGTGTACAAGCCGAAGCTTACTGATATAGTCATCCAGACAAATAAGCAGACTCTCCAGATCCCGGTAATATTCCCGGAAATACCGGTAACGCTGCAGGCTGCATGTTCGCTGATACAATCGTATAATTTCGATAGAAGGTTCGCCATAATGACGGAATACCTCATCCATGATCGATTCGTTGATCTGCCGCGATACTTCCTCTACATAATGGACAGTGAGTCCGTGCAGATCATCCATATGAAAAATAGCCTGCAATCTGCTGCTGATCTCCTGATTACGTCCCGTACCAAGAATATTGCCAAGCAGCCGGATCTGCTCTTCCGGCAGTTCCAGTCGAACCGCTCCTGCCTTGGCAGGTTCATAACTTAGTAGGTAGAATCCCGGATAGAAAAAGCCCTGCTCCAGCGCTGTACAAGCTTCCCGGTAACATTGTGCCAGCTGCTCGGTTCCCTGTCCTTTCGTACTTACACCAAACTGCAATCCGGGCACTTCTCTGCGGTCAGCTGCTTCAGCGAGTGACTGCAGCAGTGTCCGCTCCTGTTCAGGCACGATCCAGACCAGCCGTCCCTCCTGGTCATGCAGTTCTACTATGGCGCATAGGGACTGTTCAGCCAATCGTTCCAGCAGCAACCTTAATTCCTGACGGTTGACCACCTGACCGTGGATATCCCTGTATTGAAATACACAGACATGATAATCCGCGGGCAGCATATGCGCTGCTACAGATTCGGCAGATAGCTTGTTTTCGACAGGATACTCATACAGCAGAGCAGACAGCTGCTCTTCCTGCTGCTGCTGTCGATACCGGGCAGCTTCCTCCAGCTGGCGATCGACCAGATCCTGCTGCTGCAGTTCTTCACTAATTCGCTGCAGCGCTTCAAACAAATCTTCCCGACGGATCGGCTTGAGCATATATTCGCGTACCTGGTACCGGATCGCGGCTTTGGCATATTCAAAATCATCATACCCACTCAATACAATGACACAGGGTTGTACTATAGATTGTCTCATCGCGCGCAGCTGTTCCAGCATGCCGATTCCATCCAGCACCGGCATACGGATATCCGTGATAAGAATATCTACCGGCTGTACTTGCAGCCGCTCCAATGCCTCCTGACCGTTACGAACACCATACGTCTCATATTGGCCGGGAAATTCACGTTCAATCATCACCTGCAGCCCCTGCCGGATATTCTTCTCATCATCCACGATCAATAACTGTCTCATATTTAGCTACCTCCTCCTGCCTGAATTCGTTTGGGTAGGATCAGCTCCACCTGTGTACCCAAGCCGGCAATACTATGAATCTGCAGTCCATATTGTTCTCCATAAAATAATCGTATGCGCCGCTCTACATTTTGCAGACCGATACCTGCGGTGTTAGGTGTCTGTACTATCCGTTCATCATGAAGCTCTTCCTGCCGGATTCCTGCTTCACGTATACGTGCACGCAGCTGTTCCAGTTCCGGAGCCGGAATGCCTTTTCCGTTGTCCTGGACTATGATCGTTATGACTCCATCTTCTCGCTGCACAGAACGGATCAGCAAATAGCGTACTTCTGCAGACTCATCCCAGGCATGTTTAAAAGCATTCTCTACTAGCGGCTGCAAAGACATTTTGAGCAGCATCAATTCCCTATCAGGCGGCGCGATATCAAGCTCCAGCTCTACCGGGTCATCATAGCGGATATTCATTACATCGATATAATTGCGGATATGGCGCAGCTCTTCTTCCAATTTCACATATTCGCCGGTCCACTTGAAGTTATAACGCATCATGCCGCCTAGCGATGTGAGGGCGTCGGAGATCTGCCGTTGATCCTCGATCTCGGCCAGCATTTTGATATTTTCCAATGTATTGTACAGAAAATGGGCGTCAATCTGACTGTACAGCGTCCGCAGCTCGGCTTCTTTCATTAGAGCCTGCTTGCGCACTGCCTGGGCAATCAATCCATTGATCGTTCCATTCATCCGGTTAAAATGGTACGCCAGCTCTCCGATCTCTCCGCCGCCGTCCACCTGCACCACGGGCGGGAATTCGCCTCTGCGCATCTGCTGCATCGCCTGTGTCAGCTTACGCAGATTTTTGAGAATCAGCGAGTTGGCCACATACGTAATCAGCGAGACCAGCACGATAAAGCCCACGGTTGCCAGAATAATCAGATTACGTGCCCTCCCGGTATCCTGCAGCATTTTCTCCAGGGATACCGCATAGACGAGCCGCGCACCAAGCCGCTCTACCGGAATACTCGTCAGCAGATAAGATTGCCCATCGGCTCTGTACTGGGCAGACAATTCCGCGGCAGAACTATTCTGTGAATCGGCAGTAGCGAGCAGCCGATCGGCCAGCTTGGTATACAGATTCTGTTCCGTATAAGACGATATATGACCGCCTCCCGCATCCAGCAGCAGCATACGCGAGCTCTCTTCCTGCGTCTGTCCAAACGTCAGCGGAGCCAGATCGGTCAGCCGCATATCTACCTGGATCATGCCTGCATGATGACCACGCGGCAGCTCCAGCTCCCGCAGCAGCGATAGCTTGGGCGGATCGGGTTCCAGTACACGATTGCCGTCAGCCTGATCGAGCGACAGATCACTTCGCTGCATATACCAGGCTTCCCGGTCGCCCAATCCTCTGGCCAGACCGTACCATGGAGCATTGGCAGTACGATCTTCATGCAGAATAATCGGCCAGATCTCATAAGTGTTGGGGCTGTTGCTATACAGCCGGAGATGCAGAATCGCCGGATTATTAATCTGAATCTGGGCAAGACGGGCAAACGAATTGTTATTGAATTCGATCAATTCGGCTGTAGAAGCATCCTCATCCTCTGTCAGGTACTGAATGACTGCCTTGTCCGACACGGCCAGCTGGGCGGCACGTTCCATCGTCTCGATCTGTGTCAAAATAGTCTGCTTTTCGTTTTGCAGGGTATCGATACTTTTGAGACGGGTATCCTGTATATACGTCGTATTAATCTGCTGATAAGAATAATAGGAAATACCTGCCGTAGGCAGCAAAATAACAACGATGTAGGCGACAATCAACCTAATTTGCAGCGATAGTCCATTCAGGCGCCTGAACATCTCCTGTATCCTGTTACGCAATGAATTCAAACCGGCAGCTTCCTTCCCTATTTATATAAGCGCTTACATTATATTCTTTATTGTAACTCAATATATTATAAAACGAGCAAAAAATTATGGACAGATCTGGGCTGTTCTTCTGATCTTGGTGCGGCAACAGCTGAGTCTGCCCGAACAGGAAAATACAGCTTATTCACTATTAAGGAAGTTTGAACATGTCATGATTGTCCCGATAGTACTGAATAATAAAATCGCGAAAGCTGCTGGCTGCATCGGACAGCCATTTATCTCTTACCCAGAACAGACTGACCGAGTAAGAAGGCGATAAATCGGCGATTTGAACATAATCCAGCTGGAGCTGTCTGCAGACCGAAATCGGCAGCAAAGTAACGCCCTGGTTGACCTTGATAATTTCCGAGAGCAGATACGAATCTACTTCGAAAATGCTGTTTGGGACAAAGCCCGCCTGTTCACACAGATTTTTGATAAATTCACTGTATTCCTCGTTGTCGGCAAGCGAGATAAAAGGCTCATGTGCGACTTCAGCCAGTGAAAGTTCCGATTGTCCGGCCAGTCGGTGATTCACAGGCAGAACCAGCACAATATCCTCATCGACCAGCAGGCAGCTCTCGATTTCCTCGTCTTCGGTCGGATGACCTGCAATCCCTAGATCAATTTCTCCTTTTTTGAGACAGGAGATGATATCGCTTTTCATTTTGATCCCCTGCTGCACCTGGGCATCCGGATAGCGATTGATATATTCGGTGATCAGTCTGGAGAGAAAGCGCGGATTGGAAATAGAGATCCGGATCGTATTGGTAATCAGCTGCTCCTCGGATTGTATTTCCTTTTGTGCATTTTCCAGTTCCATAAAAATCCGGTCTACATGCTTGAGCAGAATTTTGCCGGAAGCACTCAGCTGAATATTTCTTCCTTTGCGTATGAACAGGCTGGTTCCCAACTCATTTTCCAATCGTTTGATCGTTAGGCTCAGGGAAGGCTGGGCAATATTCAGCTGCGCAGCCGCTTTGGAAATATGCTCCGTATACGCAGCGGTCTGGAAATATTTTAACTGCAGCAGTTCCATCGATAACAGCTCCTTATTTATTCTGATAAATGTAGTTATACTTTATTATGTATTAGATTATATGTAAATAAAGACGTAAAATAAACATATCGTATCACAACTACTACTGTCTCTGACAGCAAATAAACGGGTGAAAGGAAGCGTGTCCTGATGAAGATGGATATGAATAATATTTTCAAAAATTTCAACACTCCATTAACAGCACCGGCTTACCCTGTTCCAACCTACAAATTCGTAAATCGTGAATATCTGAATATTATTTATCGTACTGATGAAAAAGCACTGCGTGAAGTCGTTCCGGAACCGCTGGAAATTGTAGACCCTCTGGTGAAATTCGAAATCATGTGGATGCCGGATGTATCCGGACTGGGTGCTTATACCGAAGCCGGACAGGTGATTCCGGTTCGCTACAACGGCGAAGATGGCGATTATGTCCACTCCATGTATGTAGATAACTTTCCGGCTATAGCCAGCGGACGCGAACTTACCGCCTATCCCAAAAAGCTGGGTGCGCCCAAGCTGTATATCGATTCCGATACGCTGGTCGGCACACTGGACTACGGCAGTCTGCGTGTAGCCACAGCCACAATGGGCTTCAAGCATTTTGAGATGGACAAGGAAGCGGCACGACAGGAAATCTGCCGACCGACCTTTATGGTGAAAATCGCTACCGATTATGCAGGGGAGCTGCGGATATGCGATCTGGTCCGCACCCAGATTACCGATATCACCGTCAAAGGCGCCTGGAGCGGCCCGGCCCGACTGCAATTGTTCGAACACGCACTTGCCCCATTGGCTGATTTGCCGGTAAGGGAGATTGTCTCGGCGTCTCATATCCTGACCGATCTAACCCTGAATGCCGCACAGCCGGTCTATAACTATCTGGAGAATAAATAAGGAGGAACACAAGATGAGAGTTGCTATACTGGGAGCAGGCTCCCTCGGAACGATCGTCGGAGCGTATCTGAGCGCCGGCGGTGTAAATATTGAATTGATCGATACGTATCAGGCACATGTAGATGCCCTGAATCAGACAGGTGCCAAAGTAGTCGGCACAACCGAATTCGCAGCTCCTGTCAAAGCGGTGATTCCAGACCATAAATCAGGAAAATATGATCTGGTGCTGCTGTTGACCAAGCAGCTGTATAACGATGTAGTTTTGCAGGAGCTGCTGCCTTTCCTGAATGAAGATAGTGTGGTATGTTCGCTGCAAAACGGAATTCCCGAGCAAAACGTGGCTGCCATCGTTGGCGAGCAGCGCGTTATTGCAGGCTCGGTGGAATTTGGAGCGACCTTTATAGAACCGGGCGTCTCCAGATTGACTACCGAATATACCCAGTTCAAAAATTATGCTTTTCAGATCGGTGAGCTAAATGGTGAAATGACCGAACGGATTCAGCGCATTCAATCTGTGCTGGAACTGGTAGGCGGAACCCATGTTTCTGACAATCTGGTAGGTACCAAATGGTCGAAGCTGCTGATCAACAATGCCTTTAGCGGTCTGTCGGCAGCACTGAACGGAGAGTATGGCGATATTCTGGATCATGAGACAGCGATCACCAGTGCGGTTCATATTGCCGATGAGACGATCAAGGCAGGACATGCGGCCGATGTTACTTTTGCCAAAATGGGAGGATTCGATATCGCTTCCCTGGAACTGCACAGCGAACAAGATATTCCCGGCAGAATTCAAACGTTCCGTATGGTGATGGAACCTTCCCGTCTGCTAAAAGCAAGCATGCTGCAGGATCTGGAAAAGAAACGCAAAACCGAAATCAAGTATATCAATGGAGTTGTGCCGGATATCGCCAGGGACAAAGGCATTCCGACTCCATTCAATGATCTGGTCGTTCAACTGGTTCAGGCAGCAGAAGAAGCGCAGAGTGTGCCTGATTTTGATACCAATATCCAGGCATTCGAAAAGCTGCTGCGTATGCAAAAGGTAATGTAAGATCATGCAAGATCGGGATTCCTATCGAAACGGGATCTATGCGATCCTATAGATTATGGATCTGTACAATACAACAACAAAGACCGCCAAAGCAGTGTAGTTCACTGCTTTGGCGGTCTTTTTGCTGCTGTGTGATGGTAGCTGTTGTTACTTGACTGTACCCAGCTATCTGTCTGGTGAACGATACCCGTATACTAGCCTGGAAGATAATCGTATAGTAGATCCTATAGGAGCCGTGCTGTATTATTTTTCTTTCAGCTTGGCCAGGTTTTTCTCATACTCAGCCTGCTGATAAGCCTGTACTTTGGCAAATCCATATTCTTCCCGTTTGTTCAAGTAGTCCTGGAAAATCTGGTCAAACTCGGCGTCCGAGGAAGCCAGCAGCAGTCTTGGTAGTGTTTTGCCCCATAGCTGACTGATTTTCGTATTAATAATACCCTCCGGCGAGTTACCGGTCGGATTGAGCTGGTCAAACTCGGAGCGACTGACCGTTTTGCCTTTGGTCCACTCTTCCATCTGCTTGAACGGCTCTACACTTTCCGGCTTCCACTGGTCAGTAATATTCGTATTCATCTGCATCCAGTATTTATGGGAAGCACCGTACTTGGTATCAAAAGCCGATCGATCGCTATTGAGCGTTTTGAGCACATCTGGCTTGAATTGCGGTTTGCCGTCCACCATGTCATAGGTAACGCCTTCTTCGCCCATGTACATGTCTTTTTGTCCTTCTTCGCTGATCATATATTCGAGGAAACGGATCGCCCGTGCTTTATCCTTGACGTCTTTGGAGATCAGGGTCACTGTCCAGCCCGAGATAACCGGGCCGCTCAGTACCGGCTGATCCATTTTGGCATTGGAAGGACCGTCTACTGCAATATAGACCGAGTTGGGATCACTCGCATACAGCGCATTCTGCTGGGTGTTAAAATCGCTGCGCTGATACAGCATTGCAAAATAGCGTCCCTGTGCGATTTTCTCTTCCATTTGTGAACGCTTGTCGATAAAGATATCCTTGGCCAGCAGTCCTTCCTGATTGGCCTGGCGCAGCGTCTTCAGCCAGCGGATGTATTCCGGATCGGTGGTGCGGTCATACAGCTTGCCGTCCTTTTCCATCGGCAAGGCCAGGAAGTTCTGCAGATAGCTTTCCAGCGAGTAGTTGCCGTTCTCGGTAAATTCATGCATACCCAGCGGAATCAGCGGCTGACCATTCACCTGCGGGAATTTCTCTTTGGCCATTTCCAGTGCTTTCAGGAAGCCTTCCGGAGTACGCATATCCGGCTTGCCCAGTGCTTCATACATATCCTTGCGGACAACAAACACCTGGTTGGAGACGTAGTTCTCTCCGTATTTCTCAAAGTCTTCCGGTGAAGAAGATGCATTTGGATAGCCGTACACATTGCCATCCGGCTGGGTATACCAGGCCAGCTTGGCCGGATCGGTCACTTTGAAGAAATAAGGGTCGTACTGCTTGGCCAGTTCATTCAGCGGCAGTACCAGCTTGCCTTCGATCATTTTTTTGACAGCATCTTCTCCCCAGGCGAGGGTGATAAAATCAGGCAGCTTGCCCGATGCAATCATCGTATTCAGCTTCTCGTTCTCATTACCTGCCGGAACGATAAAATTCAGGCTGACACCGGTCTTTTTGGTAATATACTGGCTTGTTGGGTCTTTGCCCCAATCACTACCGGTATACCAGGAGAAGTTCATATACCAGTCAAAAGTAATCGGTGATGTATCCACTTTCCAGCCCGGTTCATTGGCAGATGCCTGCTTGACGGGTGTAGCGTTACTACCTTCACTTGCACTTTTGCTACCCCCAAAATAGGAACAGGCAGTGGTCATTGTCAGGATAGTGGCGGTTATTAGCGCAAGCGCCGGTTTGTACCATCGGGAAGCTTTCATTTTCATGCAGATTACCCCTCTCTGTGTTTAACGATTAACGGATCGATTGCTATAGCATAATAGTGATTCATTGATCTTGGGCAGATCAGCCTTTGATAGAGCCGATCATCATGCCTTTGACAAAATACTTTTGCAGGAACGGATAGACGAATACAATCGGTAGCGTCGTAACTACCATTGTCGCCAGCTTGATCGACTGGGAGGTAACCGACCGGTTAATTCCGCCTGGTACAGCTGCCAGCATCTGGTTGGAGCTGGATTCGGCGACCACACGATACAAGTACGTCTGAATCGGCTGCAGAGTCGTATCGTTCATATAGATCATCCCGGTAAAATAGTCATTCCACTGGTACACGCCATGGAACAGCGCGATTGTGGCAATAACCGGCATGGAGACAGGCAGTACGACTCTCAGGAAAATAGACCAGTCATTCGCGCCGTCAATCCGTGCCGCTTCCTCCAGTCCTTCGGGAATCTCGCGGAAAAAGGTCATGAAGATAATCAGATCGAAAAAGCTGAACATCGCCGGAATAATATAGACCAGAAAGTTATCCAGCAGATTGAGATCCTTCATCAGCAGGAACGTCGGGATCAAGCCACCGCTGAAAAACAGGGTTACGGTGCCGAGCCAGATGTACAGCTTGCCGCCGATCAATCCACGGCGGGACAAGGCATAAGCGACCATCGCGGTAAAAAACACATGAATGACAGTACCGATCAGCGTCTTGGCGACCGTGATCCACATCGCCTGCATAATGCCCTCACTCTGGAATACCGCCCGGAAACTCTCCAGACTGAAGATACGCGGCCACCAGTAAATCCCTCCCCGCATCGCGTCGGTGCCTTCATTGAGCGCATTGATCAGCACATACCAGATGGGATACAGGGTCACAAAGCAGATCACGAGCATCAGAATCATATTGCAGGTATCGAATATCGCTTCGCCGCGTGTGCGGCGGGCTGCATTTAACATCACACTTGCTCCTTTCTTTTGGGGGATATGCTTTCGGCGCTTTTGCGTGGTGGAGTGGCGGATGGTTGGGGTGAGGGGAGCGCTGCGGGAAGGGATTGGGGAACGGGCTCCGGTTAAGCCTGAATATCCTGAAATGGGGTAAAGCAGTGGATATCCAGGCTTAAATGTCGCCCTTTTCCCCAATTCCCTTCCCTCCGCTCCGTGCCTCACCCCACCCACGCCTCTCCTGCCCCATACGCAAAGGCTTCTGCAAGCTGTTTTTGGGGTTGTACATGGGAAACATGGAGAGTTACAGGGATTATTGGGTGGTGCTATTGGTGGTGGAGATGGATTGGTGTTATTGATTAGTTGGTGCTAGCGGTTGCTGGTTGCTGGTTGCTGGTTGCTGGTTGCTGGTTGCTGGTTGCTGGTTGCTGGTTGCTGGTTGCTGGTTGCTGGTTGCTGGTTGCTGGTTGCTGGTTGCTGGTTGCTGGTTGCTGGTTGCTGGTTGCTGGTTGCTGGTTGCTGGTTGCTGGTTGCTGGTTAATTGTGAATGAATATTGAGCTGTGTCCAGTGCTTTTTTGGGATTTTTTTGTTTATGGTAAAGATGGCTAGCTGGTAGCGGCTATGCAGCTGTAATGGCTGATAACCGCATCACTTGTATCTTTATTGCTACAAATACTTGTAGTGGAATCCTAATCTTCAAACTGGATTTCGATTCTCGTTAGATTTTGATGATCGGCTCACTTTCTAAAAAGCACATCCTGTCCTCCTTGTACGGAGCGGAGGAATTGGAATTTGTATTCAGCAGCGGAGCGGCCTCATTTAAGATCGGATATCCTCCGCTGTAAGCGGAATTCAGGGATATCGGATCTTAACGGAGGGCAGAAGACAAATCCAATTTCGGAGCGCTTGTGCCAGACACAGCCTCTTTTCAAATCTCCGACTTCGATCATCGCCAGCCAGCCCAGCATGTACAAATCGTTCCCACGCCGCATAGCGTTTAGAACAGCGAAGTGTTGTTCAGCCGCTTGGTCACCTGATTCGCTATCAGCAGCAGAATCAGCGCAATAATGGATTTGATGAGTCCAATTGCGGTGGAATAGGAGAATCGTCCGGACAATAGACCGGTCTGGTAGACGTAAATGTCGATCACGTTGCTGGCGCTCTCGTTCAGGGAGTTGCGCAGCACCAGAATCTGGTCAAAGTTGGAGTTCAGCACACCGCTGACCGCCAGGATGAACAGGATGGCGATTGTGCTCTGGATACCCGGCAGGGTGATGTACCACATTTTCTGGAAGCGTCCGGCGCCGTCGATCGTGGCTGCTTCGTACATTTCCGGGGAAACGCTCGACATGGCAGCCAGATAGATGATGGCGGACCAGCCGAGTTCTTTCCAGATATCCGAGATAATGACGATCGACCAGAAATACTTGGGCTCTGCCAGATACGAGATCGGCTGATCGATCAAATGCAGCGCCATCAGCACGCTGTTGATTACACCCACATCCGCCAGCCAGGTGGTCAGGATCCCCCCAGGATAACCCAAGACAGGAAATGCGGCAGATACGAGATAGTCTGTACTGATTTTTTAAAACGGACTGAACGCAGTTCGTTCAGGAACAGTGCAAACAGAATCGGCAGCGGGAAGCCGATAAACAGCTTGATCAGGCTGATGCCGAGTGTATTGCGGATCACATCCGGCAGATTCTCGTCCTCCATAAAGGCACGGAAATGCTCCAGACCTACCCATGGTGCAGCTGCGATACTTTCGACGATATTGAACTCTTTAAAAGCGATAATGATGCCGTACATCGGAATATAGTTGAATACGAGCATCCAGACTACACCGAGCAGCGCCATGACCTGCAGATGGCGCTGGGTATACAAGCGGCGAAACCATCTGCGCATTCCTCCGGACGTGGAAGTGCTGGTCTTGCGCTTCGCATCCGGGCGGGTCTTCACCTCGGTCTCCATTATGTATCCTCTCCTCCCAGAATTATGTAAGCGATTACATTTATGGGTTTAATTATACCCAGATGTCAGGAGAGTTATAAGGTTCCATATTTCGTTTTGGATGTCTCATTTTTCGGGTCAGGTCATTTATTGTTTTTGATTTCGGTATGATAAATGATGAGAGAAATAGAAGTGTATCAATTACAAGATCATTTAGAAGAGATGGCAGAGTTGATTTCAGATCAAGAAACTCGTAAACAAATATTTCATGATATTCGCTTACATTGGGATCAAAAAGGACGTGGCTGCAAAGTAACTATTTCCACTCCTATAGCTGCTATCTATAACTACATGCAAGCACATAAATCCAACAATACAATTTAAATGATGCTACTTTGCCAGCATATACAAAATACACTCTGGAATAAGATGCTGTCTGATTGTACAGACTACCTATCTTATTCTGGAGTGTATTTGTGTGTTATTCAGTACTGCATATTTGGGATATTAGTTGGAGCTTGTACCTTTGTTCTTGTTATAGATATCGAAGGCTACTGCCAAAAGCAGTACCAGACCTTTGATACCTTGCTGCCAGTCGATACCGAGACCGACCAGAGACATACCGTTGTTCAGTACGCCCATAACGAGACCACCGATGATGGCTCCGAATACGGTTCCGATCCCGCCGGAAGCGGACGCGCCGCCGATAAAGCAGGCTGCGATAGCATCGAGCTCAAAGTTGGTACCCGCTCTAGGTGTGGCTGCATTCAGACGTGCTGCGAAGATCAGACCGGAAATCGCTGCGAGTACGCCCATATTTACAAATACCCAGAACGTTACTTTTTTCGTTTTGACACCGGACAGTCCGGCTGCTTTTTCATTACCACCGATTGCATAGACGTGACGACCCATGACGGTTTTATTCATTACAAAGGAGTAGATGATGATCAGCAGGAACAGCAGAACGAGGATCGTTGGAATCCCTGCATAACTTGCCAGTACAAAGGTAAACAGGTTGATGATCGCAACGACTGCAATCAGCTTGGCGATGAACAGTCCCTGTGAACCGGTCGCAAAGTTGTATTTGCGCTGGGAAGCACGGTTGCGCAGCTCGGTTACAATGTACAGTACAGACAGCGCAATACCGGCGATAATCGCTACAATATTCGTCGCGGCATTGGTAAAGTCAGGTACAAAACCGGAACTGATTTTCTGGAACCCGTTCGGGAATGGCGAGATCGACTGCCCTTCCAGCACGACCATTGTCAGACCACGGAACAGCAGCATCCCGGCGAGGGTAACGATAAAGGCGGGAATTCGCACGTACGCAACCCAGAATCCCTGCCATGCGCCGATCAATCCGCCGATAACGATGGACAGGATCACGGCGAGTACCGGATTCATTTGCCAGTTGACCATAAAGATCGCGGAGATCGCTCCGACAAAGGCGGCGATCGAACCGACCGACAGATCGATATGCCCGGTGATAATAACGAGTACCATCCCGATCGCCAGCACCAGTATGTAGCTGTTTTGCAAAATCAGGTTGGTGATATTGATCGGCTTGAGCAGCAGACCTCCTGTTAGAATTTCGAACAACAGCATAATGAATACGAGTGCAATAATCATACCGTATTGACGGATATTTCCTTTGAACAGCCTGCTGAATGCATTTCCTTTGTCGTTATCGTTGCCTTTTGCCGGCTTGGTTATGCTGGACATGCTGGTTAGCCCCTTTCGAATGGAATAGTGGGTTTGCTCTGACCCTTCGTACTAAGTAGGCACCGCTTCGGTAAGGGATCATGCCGGCGGCCTCCGGTAAAGAATGGATATTTGGAATGACCGCTTGCAGCGGTAAATATCCCTTCTTTAATTCGGTCTCTGGCATGATTCCCTTATCTCCGCTACGTGCGGGGAATGTCGAATGGAGCAGGTCAAACCCTTTAGTAATATAGGTAGTTAATAAATAGTTGATAATTGGTCGTTATATCTTGGCTTTGTGTTTGGTCATGTAGGTCATCAGTTTTTCCTGGGTCGCTTCAGCGCGGTTTACTTCGCCGGTGATCTGGCCGGCATTCATCACATAGATGCGGTCGCAGATGCCGAGAATCTCGGGCAGCTCGGAAGAGATAACCAGAATACTTTTGCCTTCATCCGCCAATCGGTTGATGATCGTATAGATCTCATATTTGGCACCAACGTCAATACCACGCGTCGGCTCATCGAGAATCAGGATATCCGGACCGGAGAAGATCCATTTGCCCAGTACAACCTTCTGCTGGTTACCACCGCTCAGATTGCTGGTCTTCTGCAGGATATTCGGCGTTTTGATTTTCATCTGTCCGCGCATGTCTTCGGCGACCAACACTTCTTCGTGTTCATTCACGACCGTGGATTTGGTCAGCTTCTCCAGACCGGTCAGCGAGATATTGCGCTTGATATCATCGAGCAGGATCAGACCGTAATTTTTGCGATCCTCGGTGACATAGGCGAATCCGTTTTTGATCGCCTGGGTCACGTCATTATTACGGATTTCCTTGCCGTCCTTGATCAGGGTACCGCTGATATTTTTGCCATAGGATTTGCCAAAGATACTCATCGCCAGCTCTGTACGACCGGAGCCCATCAGACCGGCGATACCGACGATCTCGCCCCGCCGCAGATTCAGATTGACGTTGTCGATCATTTTGCGGTCGGCATGATGCTCGTGGTAGACATTCCAGTCTTTCACTTCCAGTGTCACTTCGCCGATCTTCGGCTGACGTTCCGGATAGCGGTGTGTCAGATCGCGACCAACCATGCCGCTGATAATACGATCTTCAGTCACTTGATCTTTGTGCATATCGAGTGTCTCGATGGTCTGTCCATCCCGCAGAATGGTGACGGAATCGGCGACTTTGGCAATTTCATTCAGTTTGTGGGAAATGATGATGCAGGAGATTCCCTGGCTCTTGAAGCCCAGCATCAGCTCCAGCAGATTCTCGCTGTCATCCTCGTTCAGTGCTGCTGTCGGCTCATCGAGGATCAACAATTTCACTCGTTTGGAAAAGGCTTTGGCGATCTCAACCAGCTGCTGCTTGCCGACCCCGATATTGGTAACCAGTGTGTTCGGGGATTCGCTCAGACCCACTTTGTCCAGCAGTCCCTGGGTACGCTGCAATGTCTCGTTCCAGTCAATGACACCGCCTTTTTGCCGTTCATTGCCGAGGAAAATGTTCTCGGCAATCGACAGATACGGGATCAGCGCCAGCTCCTGGTGGATAATAACAATACCCAGCTCTTCACTGTCCTTGATGCCTTTGAATTCACAGGTTTTGCCTTCAAAAATAATGTCGCCTTCGTAGGTACCGTGACCATATACGCCGCTCAGTACTTTCATCAGGGTCGATTTACCTGCGCCATTCTCGCCGCAAAGTGCATGAATCTCGCCTTTGCGTACTTTGAGGTTTACGTTCTCCAGGGCTTTGACGCCGGGAAATGTCTTGGTAATACCTTTCATTTCCAGAATGATATCGGACATGGTTGCTCTGCCCCTTTCTGTTTATTTTGCAGGTGCTTCGTCGCCGTATACTTCCTGCTCGGTGTAATAGCCGCCTTCGATAATTTCTTTTTTCACATTTGATTTATCTACGGATACAGGGTCCAGCAGGTAAGCCGGTACGACCATCACGTTATTGTTATAGGATTTGGTATCATTGACTTCGGCTTTCTCGCCTTTGAGGATACTGTCGACCATGCCGACGGTTTTCTCAGCCAGCTTGCGGGTATCTTTGAACACGGTTTGTGTCTGTTCGCCGGATACGATCGATTTGATCGAAGCCAGCTCGGCATCCTGTCCGGTAATAACCGGCAGCGGTTTATCGGCAGAGCCATAACCTACGCCTTTGAGTGAAGAGATAATCCCGATACTGATACCGTCATACGGTGACAGCACCGCATCCAGTTTCTCGCTGCCATAGTAGGCACTCAGCAGATTGTCCATCCGTGCCTGAGCGAGCGATCCATCCCAGCGGAGTGTAGCGATCTGCGCCATAGTGGTCTGCTTGCTCTGAATGACCAGCTTGCCGGAGTCTATGTAAGGCTGAAGTACAGACATCGCTCCGTTGAAGAAGAAGTACGCATTGTTATCATCCGGCGATCCGCCGAACAGTTCGATATTGAACGGGCCTTTGCCTTTATCGAGGCCGAGCTTCTCTTCAATATACGAAGCCTGAAGTACACCGACCTTAAAATTGTCAAAGGTCGCATAGTAGCTTAGGTTTGGCGTATTCATGATCAGTCGGTCATAAGAGATCACTGCTATGCCTTCGGCATGCGCCTTGCCGATTACATCGGTGAGCGTATTGCCGTCAATCGCCGCAACGACGATCACATCGACGCCTTTGGTGATCATATTCTCAATCTGCGAAATCTGGTTCTCGACCACATCCTCCGCATATTGCAAATCCGTCTTGTATCCTTTGGCCTGGAATTGCTTGACCATATTCTCCCCGTCCGCGACCCAGCGTGCAGACGACTTGGTTGGCATCGCAATACCGATATAACCCTTATCACTGCTGCCGCTGCTGCTCTCTGCCAGGTTGCAGGCACTCAGGGTAAATACCATCAGGGTAACCAGTATCAGCATTATTCCCCGTTTCATTAGAGACGCTCCTTTCTGTCCATTACGATGAATATTATTTGGTTAAAATTATATTGATAACGCTTTCTTTAAGCATAATAGCATTCCACATCGCCAGCCGTCTTTTCACTTATACGACCTTTTTTATAAAAATCCGACTTATATTGGAAAATGAGTATGCCGAGAAATGTAATTGTGCCGATACTTTCGAAAAATGAGGTGTCGGAGAAACAGACGACAACAAAAAGGCGAACTCCGAAGAGTCCGCCTGCTTTTTTTGTAATCATTTACGATAGTTTATTGTATCGTCGTCACGGCTCATATTAATACGCTCCGCGAATATGCTCATGAATCTGCTCGTTATAGAACTTCCGCAGACGCTCGTGTTCTTCCGGGCTGAATGGCTTGACCGACAATACACCCAGATTGTCTTCGACCTGACGCACATTTTTGAAGCCTGGAATAACGGCGGTAATCTCCGGGAAATCCAGCAGCCAGCGCAGAGCAGCACGGGTCATATTGCCGCGTCCTTTAGCGATCCAATCGAGCTGGGAGGCCAGCTCTACCCCTTTGCGGAAAGGAAGTCCGGCGAATGTCTCGCCTACGTTGAACGCTTCGCCATTCTGGTTGAAGTTGCGGTGATCTTCCGCTTCGAACTGGGTATCTGCCGAGAATTTGCCTGTCAACAGGCCACTGGCCAGCGGCAGACGAACGAGTAGGCCGACACCACGCTCTGCGGCACGCGGCAGCAGTTCGGCGATCGGCTTTTGCCGGAAAATATTGAAAATAATCTGCAGCGCCTGCACGCCGGACTGCTCCAGACAGAATAATCCTTCTTCCACGGTCTCTACACTTACCCCGTACGCACGAATCTTGCCTTCCTGCTGCAGCTTGTCGAGTACCTCGAATACGGCGCCCTGCTTCAGAATCTCGAAGGGTGCGCAGTGGATCTGGTACAGATCGATCGTATCGCGCTCCAGCCGGCGCAGACTGTCTTCGCACCACTGGCGAACCTGCTGCTCCGAGTAGGTCTGCGGATCGGCGATATCACCCTGACGGCAGAACTTGGTAGCGATATGGATACGGTCTTCCTTGCCTTTGGTCGCACGGGCGAGCAGACGCTCACTTTTGCCATCGCCGTACACATCGGCAGTATCAAAAAAGTTCACACCTTCATCCATCGCCTTGTCGAGTGCACGCAGGGATTCTGCTTCATCGGTCTGTCCCCATGATCCTCCGATAGCCCATGTACCAAAGCTGACTTCACTAACCTGCAGTCCTGTTTTGCCAAGCGGACGATTATTCATAGATGGTACCTCCCTCATGATGCCATATTAGTTTCCAGCGGCAATATTGTAGCAGACAAAAGCATGTATGCGCTATCTTTATTCAACGGCTGCTCGTCTACCTGTTGATTCAGGATTCGGCCGGCTATGGATATAGTTGGTCGTCCAGCCGGTTACAGCAGATTCATACTCAGATAGCGCTCGCCGTTATCCGGTGCGATACAGAGTACTTTGTGACCGGGTCCCAGCCGCTTCGCTTCCTGCATAGCAGTCCATACGGTAGCTGCGGAAGAAGGACCGACCAGTATGCCTTCTATTGCTGCAAGCTGGCGCATGGTAGCAATAGCATCCTCATCGGCGACCTGCACAATCTCGTCGTAAATCGAAGTGTTCAGGATTGAAGGAATAAATCCCGGACTCGTACCCACGAGTTTGTGCGAGCCCGGCTGACCGCCGGACAATACCGGAGAGCCTTTGGGTTCGACAACCAGAATACGCAGGTCAGGCAGATGCTGCTTCAGTGTCTCGCCGGTTCCGGTAATCGTGCCTCCGGTGCCGGATGAAGCGACAAATGTATCCAGCTTCCCTTGCATCTGCTCCAGAATCTCCAGTGCTGTTGTCCCGCGATGTGCATCGGCGTTGGCAGGATTGTCAAATTGGCGCGGCATATAGCTGCCGGGAATCTCGGTCAGCAGCTGCTCTGCTTTGCGGATCGCACCGGGCATTTTCTCGGCAGCCGGAGTCAGTACCACTTGTGCACCGTAGGCTTGCAGAATACTGATCCGCTCCTGCGACATATTGTCCGGCATCACCATGATTGCGCCGTATCCTCTGGCTGCCGCATTCATAGCCAGACCGATCCCGGTATTACCGCTGGTCGGCTCGATAATCGTACTGCCGGGCTGCAGATGACCGTCCCGTTCTGCCTGGACGATCAGATTCAGCGCTGCCCGGTCTTTGACACTGCCGCTCGGATTAAAATATTCCAGTTTTACATATACGGCAGCGCTATCTGGTTCGGTCAGGCGATTCAGCCGTACAACCGGCGTATCTCCGACCAGCTCGCTAATATGGTTAACGACTTTTCCATTCATGGTTATGTCCTCCTGTATACTGCTCTGTGATTCGCTCTGCTGTTTTTCGCTTGATTGTCAGCGGGCTTTTATTGATGTTGGGATGGGATTGGCGATACTTCCTTTTGCTCTGCTTCGAGGTCTCGGTAGTAGTCGATTTTCTTTTCCATATGAGACAGATCCTGTTCCAGTCTGCTCATCTGCTCTTGAATATGAAGACGGTGCTGCTCCAGCAGCTCCCGGCGCTGTCCGGCGGTATGATCGCCCTGACTGCGCAGCTCGGAGAACTGCTTCATTTCGCTGATCGGCATCCCGGTCTGGCGCAGACGCATCAGAAACTCGATCCATGCGATATCGCTATCTATGTAATAACGATATCCAATCGAATCCCGGCTGATCGGATGCAGCAGACCAATACGCTCATAATATCTCAATGTATGTGTGCTAAGTCCTGTCATAGCGGCAATTTGCTGAATCGTATACGTATTTTCCATATCGATTATTATATCATCCTATCTCACTGCGAATACACCGGATTCTGGTCTGCTCTTTCTCCGCCGAAAATAAGCCTTGCCTTTGAGCGCGCTCTAAACGATAAGCTGATCCTGTCGGTTGATCATTGAGACAACGATATAGACAGAATGCGGTATGTACTACCGGACAATGTACATGCCAACCCTAGAGGAGGAAATAATAATGGACAAGACACGTTATGAAAAAGGATGGGCACGCCTGGGTGAGATTGATGGACATGGCGGAGAGCAGGTTATCCAGTCGCTGCAAAATATTGCGCCGGATCTGGGCCGCTATATTATCGAGTTTGCTTTTGGTGATATCTATACCCGTCCCGGACTGGATGCCCGTCAGCGGCAGTTGATTACACTGGCTTCGCTAACTACACAGGGTGGCTGTGAGCCTCAGCTGGACGTGCATATTAACGCTTCGCTCAATGTGGGACTGACGCCGCTGGAGATTGTGGAAGCGATCATGCACTGTGTACCATACACCGGATTCCCTCGTGTGCTGAACGCTATATTTGTCGCCAAACGGATTTTTGAAGAACGAGGACTGCAGGTGGAAGGTCTGTAACGGAACCCAAAGTATTACCCCGATCCGATCCATCAGACAGCAGAACCAGTCTAAAGTATGTACAGATTAACACTCCTATCAAAAAGGACCAGTCATGAACTAGTCCTTTTTTTTCATTTTCAGTATAAAATAACCCAATTGGGTCACCAAATATAATCCAAAAATCATCATAAGCGTCCGGGATATGACATATCCGTCCAACGCCAGACTATACCCTGGTGGAAGCAAAAGTTCACTATTAAAAATCAGATATAAAACTACAATGATAGGTGCCACAATAAGAATGCCTGCTGCTATTCTCAAATCTTCCTTCATCATCTGACCTCCCTTTTCTGCATTGTATTATATTGTATCCTACTGCGGGATGATTGCCTGCTGTATTTCTTGTTTATTTTAGCGAGCCTGCGGGCAGATATTTCGTTGTAAAGGTCGGGACGATTTATTTACAGAGGGATCGCTGGCGATTTATAATGGTTTACAATCAGTAAACATTTACATCACGTAAACCATCTTATGTAGGAGGAACTTCATGTCATCGTCACTCAAAACTATGCTTCCCCTCAGTATTCTGATGCTGAATCTGTTTATAGCTCTGCTCGGTCAGGGGATGGTGATCCCGATTTTGCCGGATTATCTGCGCCAATTTGATGCGGCAGGGACAGCAGCAGGATATATGGTGGCTGCTTTTGGTGTAGCCCAGTTTTTATTTTCTCCGATTGGCGGACGCTGGTCAGACCGATATGGACGGAAGAAAATGATTCTGTCCGGTTTATTTTTTACCGTGATCTCGGATTATTTGTTTGCCGTGTCCCATCAGCTGCCCATTCTGTATCTCGCCCGTTTTATTGGCGGGATTGGGCTTGGTATTATGGTACCTTCCGTGCTGGCCTATGTAGCAGATGTTACAACACGCGATACCCGTGCCAAAGGGATGGGCTATATCAGTGCAGCCATGAATCTGGGTATGGTACTCGGGCCGGGGATCGGCGGAATCATCGCCCAGTATGGCATACGTATGCCTTATTATTGGGCAGCCGGGCTGGGACTGGCTGCTACACTAATGACTCTGTTCCTGCCCGAGACGCTCAGTCTGGCCAAAAGGCAGCTCGCCCAGACTGCAGAACGTTCGCAGACATCCATGGTTCGTGAGCTGATGCAGTCTTTCCATACACCGTATTTTCGTTATTTGCTGCTCATATTCGTGATGACATTCGGTCTGGTCAATTATGAGACGGTATACTCGCTATATGTAGAGCAGAAATACGGCTTTACTTCTCAGCAGATCGCCGTATTGATTACGCTTGGTGCACTGATCGGCATTATTATTCAGGTTGGACTACTGGATAAATGTATACGCTGGCTTGGCGAGTATCGATTGATCCGCCTGTCGCTGCTCATGACAGCACTGGCGCTGCTTCTGATGCTGATTCCGGTCAATTTTGCGTATTTGTTGATTGTGTCTTCGCTGTTTTTCGCTTTTAATGCGCTGCTGCGTCCGACAGTGAACACGCTGCTGTCGCATGAGGCAGGCGATCAACAGGGATTTGTCGCCGGGCTGAATACGACCTATGGCAGCATTGGCAATATTGTCGGACCGATTCTGGCCGGTACGCTGTTTGACAGACAGATTCATTTACCGTATATTGTGGGTGCTTTTATTCTGCTTGCTGCGATCGGATTAACCGGTCAGCGGCGCAAATCACTCAGGAAACGGGTCGTTGAACATGAATAAATCCTGGCATCAACAGGTCAAAAATCAGCATCGCGAAGAAATCATCACCGCCGGCAGGGAGTTGTTTTTGCAGCGGAATTTCCCTGATGTAAATATCCGGGAAGTGTGCCAGCTCGCCGGGATCAGCCGGGTAACCTTTTACAAACATTTCAGTTCGTTGGATGAGCTCGTATTCGAAGTACAGATGAGCATCATGCAGCAGATGACCGACTATATCACAGCTCCGTCCTCACAATCCGGTTCGGGCAGACAACAGCTGGAAAAAATCCTGTACCGATGGGTAGATTATGCCAAAAGCTATCCGCGTCAGCTGCGCTTTATTACCCTGTTCGATCTGTACTACGATTCCGGCACAGCCAGTCCCGAACTCAAACAACAATACGAGCAATTTGTCAATGCCGAAGGACGGCAGGGCTTCCTGCAATCGATTCTGGAACAAGGTATCGCCGATGGCTCTCTTGCCAGCGAGCTGAATCCTGTTCACAGCGGATTTCGAATTTTCCAGACCCTGATGGGCCTGCTGCAGCGAATGAGCATGACCTGCCTGCCGGATTACGGAACTGCAGTCACTTACGACGATATTGTCATGCCTGTAGTACAAATGCTGATCGATACGATCTCTCCACATTAACTATAGCCTCCGTCCACTTTACAGCAGCTTGTTCAAGCAGCTGTATAAGCGGACAGGAGGCTATTTGCATAAATCCAGCGCAACCCTACCTAACACAAAAGCACGGAGCGCAAGAAAGGAAATAAGGAAACAAGACGACCTTTAAGCCTGGAGATCCCCCTTTACTATATCCCATTCAGGATCTCCAGGCTTAACCGGAGTCATGTTCCTTATTTCTTTCTGGAGTGGATGCACATCAGCAGCGAAGGCATATTAGCGTTGGATAAATATCCGCAACCAATCACCAAGCGCAGTCCCTATCAATAAGCTAATAATATGCACCATCTATATGACTTCACAGCTATACCAACGCATTATGCTCAATCTCAAATCCAAGATCTTCAATCATCTGGTAATCCAACGCCGCTTCCTGCCCCGGCGTCGTCAAATAATCACCGACAAAAATAGAATTGGCAGCATACAGCGCCAGCGGTTGGAGAGTCCGCAGATTCAGCTCACGGCCGCCGGCAACGCGAATCTCCTTGTCCGGGCAAATAAACCGCAGCAGCGATAGCACTTTCAGTGCTTTGCGGGCATGAGTACGCTGCTGATCAGCAAGCGGTGTGCCGGGAATCGGATTGAGAAAGTTTACAGGGATCGAATCTGCATCCAGCTGATGCAGGGCATAAGCCATTTCGACAATCTGCTCGTCACTTTCCCCCATTCCGATAATGACGCCGGAGCATGGAGACATACCGCTGCTCTTGACCTGTTCGATCGTGTTGATCCGCTGCTCATACGTGTGGGTGGTCGTGATTGAGGCATAATGTTCGCTGCTCGTATTCAGATTATGATTATACCGATGCACACCGGCTTCACACAGTCGGCGCGCCTGATCTTCATTGAGCAGTCCCAGGCAGGCGCAGATTTTGAGCGGCATTGTATCCCTGATTTCCTGTACAGCTTCAATCACCTGCTCCAGTTCGCGACGGGTCGGTCCTCTACCGGAAGCGACGATACAATAGGTGCCAGCCTGACGGTTCATAGCTTCCCGTGCACCAGCGAGTAGGGTATCTTTGTCCAGCAGACTATACTTGCTGACAGGTGCTGTCGAGACAATCGACTGGGAGCAGTATCCACAGTCTTCCGGGCATAATCCGCTTTTGGCATTGATGATCATGTTCAGCTTGACTTTGTTGCCATAAAAATGATGGCGCACCTCATAGGCAGCATGCAGTAATGGTAGCAGATCACGATCTTCTGCGGTCAGTACCTGCATCGCTTGCTCCGGCGAAATAGGTTCTTTATGTATAGCCTTGACTGCCAGTTCGCTCCAATGTAATACAGATACAGAATTGGTCATAAGTCACCTTCACTATCGTTTTATTGTTAACCATATATTAATTTAATGGTTAACAATAAAATTATAGCAGAAATTTCCTTTCTATTCCAGCAAGCATCTTTCGCAGGCTGTATATCGTCATGAGCTGATTGTCTATAAGCAATCCTGCTTCAAAAATAAAGCGATTCCGGATATTCTTTGATGTAACCATTATTTGATGACATCGCAAAAAAGCATGGCAGTCGGAATCATGATCATTCCTTGTACTGCCATGCTTTTGGTTATCTATTTTTCATTTGTAAATGTGCAAGAACCTTTTTTATCCATATCCATCTGATACTAATTGAGCGGTTCTTTTTCTGCTTTTTCCCGGTCGATGCCTTTCTTTTTGAGGGCAGGCTTTAATTCATCCTTGGCCAGCTTCCACAGCGGTACACCTGTGCGATAAGCAGCCCTAGCATTCAGATGTCCGGCTACCGGAGCAGTGATGAACACGAACACAATACCGAGCAGAATCCGCATACTCGGATATCCGTCAAAGACCCAGAAGAACAAGAAACCGCCCAGCAGTACACATAGAACGCCCAAGGTCGCACTCTTGGTCGCTGCGTGGGCGCGCAGATACACATCGGGGAAACGGATAATACCAAATGCACTCAGTACACTAAGTACTGCTCCGATAACGATCAAAATCGCAATAATCGGCTCACCGATCATCTGAATCATCGATATCATCTCGGTCTTCTTGTTCATGTTCGATCACCACCCCTCGTTCAATATATTTGGCAAAAGCAACCGTACCAAGAAATGCGAGAATACCGACCAGCAGCATGACTTCCAGATAAGCCTGCGTATCCAGCATCATCGACAGCACGACAATAATCGCAATAATATTTACCCCGACCGTATCCAATGCCGTGATGCGGTCTGCCATAGACGGGCCGCGCAGTACGCGATACATACACCCTGCAACCGCCAGCGTCAGGAGGATCAGCGCGATAAACATGGAGATCTGCAGCATTATCGCGTCACCTCCTTGATCGCTTTTTCAAATGTATTGCGGATATCTTCGGACATCTTGTTCTCGTCCTGAATATCAATCGCATGAATATAGACCAGATGCTGCTCCCTCGATACCTCTATCAACACAGTACCCGGCGTCAGCGTAACGAGCGTAGAAAGCAGTGTCAGCTCCCAGTCGGATGTCAGATCGGTATGATGTGTCAGAATACCTGGATTGATATTCAGCCGTGGCGAGACAATATGCCGCAGCACCACAATACTCGATTTGATCAATTCCGAGAAAAATAGCAGGATTAGCTTAAAGATTGCCCATAATTTATGACCATAAAAATCATGTGGGAAAAACCGCTTAAAAGCGAAAATGAGCAGCAGCCCGATAATATAACCAATCACAAAATTCAGCGGATTCCAGGTCGTATTCAGCGACATCCAGACCAATGCAATGAGTAGATTCAGTATGATTTGAAAGGCCATTATTTACCGCCTCCCAGCACAGCCTGAATATAAACAGACGGGTCGGACAGCACCGAAGCCGCTTCCGCTACATACGTATACACCCATCCGGAGCCCAGTCCGATCACTATAACAAGAACAAACAATACCGAAGCCGCACCGACCAGCCGTTTGGGGTGGAACATCGACCAGCGGTAATCCAGCAGATGTTCACGGTCATCGGGCAGCAGATCGGGATGCCCTTCTTCTGATGCCCACTCATGGTAAATATCATCCGACAGCTCTTTGCGTTCATCAGCCAGCGGACGATCCTTGCCCCAGAAGCCCAGCATAAAGATTCGCATAATCGAGTACAGCATCAGCAGACTGGCTGCCAGGCTGATCAGGGTCATCGCATACCAGCCGCGCTCCATACCGCCCTGTACAATCAGCAGTTTGCCGGCAAACCCACTCAGCGGCGGTACACCCGCCAGCGCCAGTCCGGCTACGAACAGCATCCAGCCGGTAGCCGGAATTCGCTTGATTAGTCCGCTCATCTGGGTCAGCTTCGATGTACCAGCTGCACCGATCATAATACCGGCCAGCAGGAACAGCAGTGCTTTGAGGATCATATCATGCAGCATATAGAAAATCGCACCTTCGATCCCTGCTGTATTGGCTGTCGCCAGACCAAATCCGATCAATCCTACACCAGCCACGACATTGTAGACCAGAATCTTGTTCACATCCCGGTAGGCTACCGCTCCGATCACACCGAGAATCATCGTCGCAATACCCATCCAGCCGATCAGCGTATAGAGAAACCCGGTATCATGATAGAAAATCAGTGTAAAGGTACGCAAAATAGCATACAGCCCTACTTTGGTCAGCAATCCGGCGAAAATAGCCGTAATCACCGACGGTGGCGCCGCATACGAGCCCGGCAGCCAGAAAAACAGGAACATCCCTGCTTTGAGACTGAATACAATCAGGAACAAAAAGGCGATTACACTCAGAATACCGGTCTGTCCGACCTCTGCTACCCGCTGGGACAGATGCGCCATATTCAGTGTACCGGTTGATCCGTACAGATAAGCCAGCGAAGCGACAAAGAACGAAGAAGAAATAATATTGATCAGAATATATTTGAGCGTCTCCCGCAGCTGTATGCGTGTGCCTCCCAGCACAATCAGCGCATACGAGGAGATCAGCATCACCTCAAAGCAGACAAACAGGTTGAACAAATCGCCCGTGAGGAACGATCCGTACACACCGACCAGCAGAAACTGGAAGAACGGATAAAAATGATACTTTTCCCGTTCCTCTCCTATACTGGCAAAGGCATAAAACAAACATACCGCGCCGAGAATCGAAGTCGTCAACACGAGCAGCGCAGCGAACATATCTGCCACAAAGACGATTCCGTAAGGAGCCGCCCATCCGCCCATCGGCAGCAGCTGGATACCGTGCATCTTCACCGTAGCAACCAGCCAGACGGCAATTCCAATATTCGCCAGCACGGCAATCGCTCCAACAATACGCTGAACGACCATATGATTTCGGCAGAAAATCTGGATCACTGCTGCCACCAGTGGAATCAGCAGCGGGAAAATCAACAGGTTATTGGCCACCTTTGCGCTTCACCTCCTCCATATCGTCTGTCTTCAGACGTATATAGGAACGATACGCCAGTACAAAGAAAAATGCAGTGACTCCAAAGTTAATCACGATGGAGGTTAATATCAGAGCCTGTGGCAGCGGATCAACATATGTCCCGGATTCCTCTCCCAAAAGCGGAGGTGCCCCGGTTTTCAGCCGCGACATGGTCAGCAGCAGCAGATGCACCCCGTGCGTCAGGATCGATGTGCCGAGAATAATCCGCAGCAGACTGCGGGACAGAATCAGATACACGGCTACAGCGAACAGTATACCGATAGCGATAGACATCCATACTTCCATATCAGCGATCCTCTCCTATCTGTAAAATGATCGTCATCGTGACACCCAGTACCGTCAGGAACACACCCAGGTCAAAGATCAGCGCTGTGGCAAGTTCGGTTTTTCCGAGGAACGGAATATCAAAATAACCAAATGCGTGACTCAGGAAAGGCGCTCCAAATACGAATGATCCTATCGCTGTCAGGTAAGCTACCGACAATCCGGTCGCCATAATATCCCGGTAATCCAGCGGTAGTACCCGTCTTACTGTCTCCGCGTTAAAAGCCAGTGCAAGCAGTACCAGTGCCGAGGCCGCCATCAGACCACCGACGAATCCTCCACCCGGATTATTATGTCCGGCAAAGAACAGATACAAAGCAAACGTCAGGATAATAAAGACGATAACCTTGGTACTCGTCTCCAAAATGACATCGTTGCTCTTGAACTGCTTCATATTTTTGGCGACTGTGACGGTTTCTTTACGTGTACGTCCAATCGGAACTTTGGGAGCAAGCGTTACTTTGCGGTGCAGATACAGAATGCGTGCTCCTGCATCCCTGCCCTGCAATTGAAGCTGGATCATGGAATAGATCCCCAAGGATGCAATACCGAGTACGGTAATTTCCAGCATCGTATCAAATCCACGGAAATCCACCAGAATGACATTGACCACATTATCGCCGCCGCCCAGATCATGACTGTTCTTCACAAAGTAGTCGGCAATGCTCTCAAAGTTGCTGCTGCCGCTTGCGCTGAGCGAGATCAGCGTTACAATCACACCCACGCTGATAGCAATCACGATATTCAGCGAACGGTATCGTTGTGTATTGACTTCGCGACGCAGCTCCGGCATATGGTAAAAGCAGAGCAAGAAAAGTACAACCGATACCGTCTCGATAATCATCTGTGTCAGAGCCAGATCCGGAGCGCGGAACAGCACGAAGAACAAAGTAACCAGATAGCCGACTGCACCGGTCATAATAACCGCTATCAGGCGCTGGCGGGCAAAAGGAACCGCTACCGCCGAGATAACCAGCAGAACAATCAGCACAATTTCATAAATATTGACGGGTGCCGTATCCGGCGTTATAAGCGACAATACATCCGCTCGCCATAACGCCGCACCGAGCACAATAACCATAAATCCAAAAATATAGACCAGATAATTGCGGGCGGAGCGGTTCATATAGGCATCCGTCAGCGCACGGGAAGCTTTCTCTCCATAACGCAGCAGGCTGTCATACAGATGATTCCAGGTTAGCTTTTCCGGATACATCGCATAGACACCTTTCCACCGATTCAGCAGCAGATACAGTACGGTTCCCAGTCCGATGACCCCAATCGTCATAAACAAAGCCGGGGTGAATCCGTGCCAGAACGAGATATGCACATCAAAATGTTCTCCCGGCGCTACCAGCGAAGGCAGTACCGACCTCATCGCTGGCTCGATGATGCTGTAGGACAGCATATTCGGGAACAAGCCGATCGCTACCACACAGATCGCCAGGATCATCGGAGAAATCAGCATACCTGCCGGTGCTTCATGCGGTGTTATACCCAGCTTGTCTTTTTGCAGCGGTCCGCGGAATGTTTTGAAGATCAGAATCATGCTGTATACAAATGTAAATACACTTCCCAGGAAAGCGAGGATCGGGAACAGTATGCCCCATGTACCCAGTTCGAAGATATGCAGATGGGTCAGTTCCACCATCGCTTCGAGGAACATTTCCTTGCTCAGGTAGCCATTAAATGGCGGTACACCTGCCATCGAGAATCCGCTGATACAGGCAACGGTAAAGCTGATCGGCATCAGTGAAATCAGACCGCCCAGCCGGCGGATATCCCTTGTACCTGTCTCATGGTCGACAATCCCGGCAACCATAAATAACGCGCCTTTGAAGGTCGCATGATTGATCAGATGGAAAATAGCAGCTGTTGTTGCTGCCGCATAGATCATCGACTCTTCGCCATATCCGTAATACACGGCTGCCGATCCTGCGCCGAACAGCGACATGATCAGACCGAGCTGCGAGATCGTTGAGTAAGCCAGCAGCGCTTTGAGATCGGTCTGTTTTACTGCCAGGATCGATCCGTAGCACATCGTAATGATACCGACCAGCGAGACGATCCAGAACCATTCCGCCTCGCCGGCAAATACCGGACTGAAGCGGGCAACCAGATAGATGCCTGCCTTGACCATTGTCGCCGAGTGCAGATAGGCACTGACCGGTGTCGGTGCTTCCATCGCATCCGGCAGCCAGATATGAAAAGGAAACTGGGCCGACTTGGTAAAAGCCCCCAGCAAAATCAAAATCATTGCCAGCAGGAACAGCGGATGTCCCTGTACCTCTGCTACCATGGCAATCGTCTCGCGAATACTCCATGTGCCGGTCATACTATGCAGTACAACAAATCCGGCCAGCATCGCAAAGCCGCCGAGTACTGTAATCAGCATGGACTTTAGCGCCCCGTAACGTGAACGATCCCGTTCATACCAGAAAGCAATCAACAGGAACGATGAGATACTCGTCAGCTCCCAGAACGTATAGAGCACTATCATGTTATCCGACAGCACAATCCCCAGCATCGCTCCCATAAACAGCAGCAGATACAGGTAGAATCGGTGAATCGCTTCCTGTTCCGGGTCCAGATAATAGATGGAATACAGCACGACCAGCGCACCGATCCCTGTAATCAGCAGGGCAAACAATAACCCCAGTCCATCCAGATAGACGGTAAAGTCAATGCCCAGCGAAGGTATCCACGGCAGTGAAAACGTCTCGGTTACATCATTGCGTACAACCGGAAGATACCGCAGAAAATTCACAAACAGCAGCACCGGCAATACAAGTACAATCCAGCCGGTATGTATCTTTTTGGTACCTTTCCGAATCGCTGGTACCAGCGCAGCCAGCACAAATGGAGCCAGAATAGCAGCATGCAGTAAATACACTCTTGTAAGCACCCCCAAATCCATAATGTATATATCAGTCTGTCCCGGCGTGCAGCTGCCGGATACAAACATTCTTCCTGTCGACAACACAGCAGAAGCTGCTGTTCCTCATCTACCTCTACCAATCCCCGTCTTCATATAGTACCCATAAACAGGTCCCTGCGAATTACCGGTGATTTCCATCCCTATGTCCGAAAAAAGACAAAGAGGAGCCTGCAATGACAGGCTCCTCCGGTATTTCCAATGTATTTGATTATTAAAGGGAATGATATTTATCCTGTCGACAACAGGATGCAGCCTGCAGCAGGCGATAATACCTTATCCATTATACTATATCTGCAAAAAGCCAGCAAGCTATAACAACTGAATCAGCCAGATGAAGCATCACGGCGGTAACGGTTTGGTGAGACACCCATGACTTTTTTGAAGGCCGTACTGAAATAATGCTGGGATTCATACCCAACTTCCTCCGCCACTTCCAGAATCGAACGGTCGCTTTCTTCCAGCAGCTGTACAGCCCGCTGAATTCGCGCCTGTACCAGTACATGGATAAAAGACTGACCCAACTCCTTTTTCATGACCCGACTGAGGTAAGTGGAGGATACTTGCAGAGCATCCGCCAGCTGCTCGAGCGTCAGCTGCGGATCGGCATAATGCTCCATAATATAGCTGCGCGCCCGCCGTACAAGCGGAGAAAGACCGGAATGTTCCTTCCATTCGCGTTTGAGCTGGCGGTATGTCTCATGCAGCAGCTCGGACGGCTGTATATCTTTGAGTTCTCCTTCATGAGTGACCGGTTGCGTCCAGACCTGCACATGCAGACTGATATGGTCGCGGACTGCAGCGATAATACGTTCTTCCATATGGGCAGCCGGTATTTCCCAGAGGAACAGGACGATCGTACCGGAACCCTCGCGGCAGATCACGAGTGGAATATGGGACAATAACTCGGCAGCAATATTGCCGATCGCAAACAACAGCAGCTGCTTGTCCTGTTCTTTGAGCGGCGGACGTCCTTCGGCCTGTCCCGACCAGCGAATCAATGTCAGAGCCGCAGGCTGGGCTGCTGGCAGCCCAAGAAATTCCTGCTGACGCCGGATTTCTTCTTCCCGCAGACGCCCATTTAGCCATTCCAGACAGAACTGCTCGCGCAGCAGCGGAATATTGCGCTGAATCTGATCGGTAGCCAGCTTGAGGTATTCCTCCTGCTGCTGATCGCCATTAAGCTCGGTACGGATATGATCCAACACTTCCTGCAGATGCACCGGATCAACCGGCTTGAGTATATAATCCTTGACCCCCAGCCGAATCGCTTCCTGGGCATAGCTAAACTCGTCGTGACCGGTAATGATGACGAACCGGCAGCCCGGACGTTCCTCACGCAGCCGCTTCATCAGTGAGATCCCATTCATGAATGGCATATTCATATCCACAAGCAGAATATCAATATCCTGCCGCAGTGCAATCTCCAGTGCTTCTTCGCCATCTTCTGCTTCTGCCGCCACAATCATACCCAGACTGCTCCAGTCGACCGCATCGCGGATACCTTCGCGAATAATCGGTTCGTCATCGGCGATCATTACATTCAGCAATGTACTCATTCTTCTTCATCTCCCTGGCGAATTAAGGATGTGGGGAACTGCCACAGCAGCGGCTGGGTAACCCGTACAATCGTGCCGCCGCCTGCACGGTGATCCATCGTCAGCCCATAGCGTGTACCATAAGCCAGATGGATCCGTGCCTGAATATTGAGCAGACCATAACTGCCTGCCGGCTCCGGTCCCTGGCTCCCGATCACTTCCAGTGGATGCTCCAGCTGTTTGCGCAGCCAGCTCAGACGTTCCTCACTGATTCCGGCACCATCATCCTCAACGGTATAAATCAGTTTATCTTCCTGCTGTTCGGCCCGGATATGGATCGTTCCGGGACCGCGCCGCGCCTTGATCCCGTGATAAATAGCGTTTTCCACAATCGGCTGCAGCAGCAGCTTGATCACATATACATTGCGGATCGACTCATCTACTTCCAGTTGGTAATTGAGTCGATCCCGGTAACGGGTCTCCTGTATTTGCAAATAGCTGCGTACATGCTGCTCTTCTTCCGACAGGGTAATAATATCACTCCCCCGGCTGAGCCCGATCCGGAACAGCTTGGATAGCGAATCGATCATGCCGGAGATGTCTTCCGCACCTTTGCGGCGAGCCATCCACTGAATCGTATCCAGTGTATTGTATAGAAAGTGGGGACGAATATGCGCCTGCAGACTGCGCAGTTCCGCTTCCCTTTTCTGCTGTTCCTGCTGCTTGTTGAGCTGGATCAGATTGCGTATTTCATTGATCATCCGGTTAAAGCTGCGTCCGAGCATCCCTACTTCATCGCGGCGGCTGCTCATATAGCGTGTAGTCATATCGCCGGCTTCCGCTTTTTGCATCAGCGAGGACAGACGGTAGATCGGCTGGGAAATAGATCGGGACAATCCATACGAAGCGGTCAAGCCGAACAGGCAGACAAAGAACAGGAAAATAACTACATAAAAACGGATTGTTCTTGCTTCGGCGACCGATTCGCTGAACCGGAACACACCTACGGTTTTCCATCCTGTATAACTGGAAGTGGTATACACAAACTGCAGCTGCTGACCCTGAATTTCTTCGGTAAATACATTTTGTTGGCCACCAGCCAGTGCCGCAGCCAGCTTGGCCGGAACCGTCTGCTGAAAAGGACCCTCCGGTGCATAGATCTGCCGTCCCCGCGAATCGGTAACCATCAGATAGCCGGTTTTGCCGAGTGTCACGTCTTTGGCCGCCTGGGCGATTACCCGCAGCTTGAGATCGATCAGTACGACACCCCGGACTTCTCCGGTCTTCGGATCATTGAGCGAACGGGCGACCGAGATCACTTCACTGTCCCGGTAATTGGTATGATTCGTTGCATTGCGACCAGCAGGATGCCCGACAATAGTAAATATACCCTGATGCTCTACCGCCTGCCGATACCACTGTTCATGGGTAAGGCTCTCCGGTGAACGGGCATACATTTCATTGCTGATATATTCTCCCCGGCTGTTCACGACCAGAATACCTGCAATCTCCGGGTAAACGGTCGTGAACCCCTGGAGAAACTGGCGAATCTGATAAATGGATGTACCGGATAGCGTGCCATTACCCGCTGTTCCGGCCAGTTCACTGCTGCTGAGGTCATCACCGGCTGATGCAGCGATATTCGCTGACGGACGAGAAGTCGTTTGCTGTTCTTTTGACAGCGACAGCTTAGTATCTTTCGGCGAAAAAGAACCCGATCCGGCAGGCGGTTTGTCTGCCTGCGCCTGGGCTTCGGTTCTGCCATTCATAAAAGAATCCACATTCGGATCAAAGCTGATCAGATAGGTAATGCTCTGCATATGCTGCATATACGTATCGATCGTCTGATTGACTTTGCTGATCAATTGAAACGTATTATCGGTCACCTGATGTTCAATAATCCGGTCGGACGTCCAATTGACCATAATACCTAGCAGAATAGCCGGCAAGATGCCCACCAGCAGGAACAGTGCAATCAGCTGATCCCGCAGCGGCAGATTCTCCGGATGCCAACGGCGCCAATCCTGCTGCAGCCAGCTTCGCAGACGTCCATCGGTATTCTTATTTTGCATAATAATCCTCTACATTCTCGCGGGTTACTACAGATACTCCGGTATCGACCCGTACCGGTACCGGCGAGACGATACCGCTCAGCGACGGGGCAGGTACGGTCAATCCATGATGCAGGTGAAACAGATACTGCAGCGACCAGTATCCCATATTCCATGTCCCCTGTGCGATTGTCGCATCTATCGTGCCCGAGCGAATCATGTCCAGTGTCTCCTTGTTGGTATCAAAGCTGATAATGACCGGCTTTTTGGAACTGCCGGTCTGACCGGTCTGCATATGCTGCTTCACTGCCGAGCCGACGCCATAGGCTCCGGTCGCTTCGGTGATAAAAATTCCTTTCAGCTTGGGATATTGAGTCAGCAGTCTGGTCGTCAGCTGTTCGGCCAGCACAGCGTCACCATTGTCATTTTCGACAGCGACGACCTTCATCTGCGGATACCGCTGCCGGATCGCTTCTTCAAATCCTCCACTGCGGTCCTTGTGATTCTGCTGATTGCCGAGCGTAATAATCGCGACCTGCCCGCTGCCACCGGTACGCTCTGCCATTTGTCCGGCAGCGATATCTCCTGCATTGCGGTTATCTGTCGCCAAAAAGGAATACGATTTACTGCCGGGAGATTCCGCGTCGAACATGACCACAGGAATACCGGCGTCGACTGCCTTGTTCACTGCCTGTACGAGCAGCGGCGAATCAATTGCGGAAATGGCAATTCCGGCAGGCTTTTTGGCAATCGCCTGTTCGACGATCATTGCCTGCTCACGGGCATCATAGCGGGTAGAACCCTGGTAATCGACCGACACGTCCAGCGCTTCCGCTGCATCTTCGAATCCTTTGAGTCCACTTTTCCAGTACTCGATACCGGATTGGAACGTGATCATGACATACTTTTCATTGATATTCCCTTTCATTCCCTGCTCATTCCAGGCGGAAGAGGTCTCCTGTGCCTGATATTGTACGATATAAATGATGAGGGCTACGACCAGCACAGCATACACCCATAACATTTTGCGCATAACGGCCTTCCCTTCGAAGCGTATTGGATTATTAGATGATAGGAACATCATCTAATATAACGCAAATCCTCATTTAAGAAAACGCTTTAATGAATGGTCAGTATGAAAAAGACAGCTTCTCCCCTCGATCGGGAAAAGCTGTCTTGTCATGTTGAATCGCAAGCAGGGCTGTCCGGTTTCAATCCCAGACCAACCGGTTGGCCGGATGTTCGGACAAAATAGAATCGACCAGCTGCCGGACCGCAGGATGCGCAGAGTGAATCAGCGTTTCGCAATCCGCCTCCTGTTGTACCAGCCTGCCCTGATCCATTACCGCAATCCGGTCGCACAGCGTCATCGCTGCCCGAATATCATGAGTGATAAACAAATAGGACAGCTGATGCGTATCCCTCAGTTCGGCCAGTAGGGACAGGATATGTGTCTGATTCACCATATCCAGACTGCTGACCGATTCATCCAGCACAATCAGTTTGGGCTTCAATGCAATCGCACGGGCGATATTGATCCGCTGCAGCTGTCCTCCGCTGAATTGATCGGGACGCTTGCCGGCATCCGCTGTGGAGAGACCGACCTGCTCCAGCAATTCACCTATACGGCGCCGCCGTTCAGCAAAACTCAGACGTTCATAATTATCCAGCGGCTCACCGATAATCTCTGCTGCTGTCATCATCGGATTCACGGCCGAATAACAATCCTGGAACACCACCTGCAGGTCGCGCCGCATCGCCTTGCTCATGTGGCGGCCCGTCTGGTAAATATCCTGTCCTTCGAACAGGATCTGTCCTTGACTGGGCTGCTGCATACCAAGAATGATTTTGCCCAGCGTACTTTTGCCTGCTCCACTCGTACCCAGCAGCCCCAGGCAGCTGCCTTTTTCGATAGTAAACGAGATATCTGTCAGCACAGAAGGAGTATGATCCGTACGACGGAACCAACGGCGCTGTCTATAGCTGTGACTTACCTGGCGTACTTCAAGCATATGTGCTCCTCCTGTTACGATTTATTGCTGCTTTACTGCATGTTTGCTGCCGCTTAATGCTGTCAGCGGACGGGCATTCAATAGCGTACGAGTATACTCATGAGCGGGCCGGTCAAACAGCTGGTGAACTTCGGCCTGCTCTACAATTTTGCCTTTTTGCATAACAGCCACTTCATCTGCCAGCTGGGAAATCACTCCAAGATCATGGGAAATCAGTAAAATCGCAGTCCCGCATTCAGTACGCAATCGGTGCAGCTCGCGCAGCACTCGCAGCTGATTGACCACATCGAGTGCTGTCGTCGGCTCATCCGCAATAACCAGCGCAGGACGCAGACACATGGAGACCGCGATCATAACCCGCTGCAGCATACCTCCACTCAGCTGAAAAGGATAGCATTTCATCAGTCTGGCAGGCTCGGGCAGATTCATATCCGCCAGTGCCCGGATCGCCTGCTCTCTGGACTGTGCTTTGGACAGGCTAGGATTATGGGTACGCAGTGTCTCCATAAACTGCGACCCTATCGTGTACACAGGCGTGAACGCGTTCATCGGATTTTGCATAATACATCCGATCTCCCGTCCGCGTATGCGCCGCATTTCTTTGTCCGGCAGGGAGGTCAGCTCGCGTCCATGCAAGCGAATACTGCCAGAGACTGCCATCTGCCGGGGATTCAGCAGTTGTAGGATGGCGTTGCAGGTGAGTGACTTGCCGCTGCCGCTCTCTCCGACCAGGCCCAGTATACGGCCCTTTTCCAGGGTTAGATTGATATGTTCCAGCAGCCGGAGCGGCTGTTCCCTGTTTTTCAGATCTATCTGCAGATTCTGCACTTCCAGTACCTTGTCGGTATTTTCCATTGCTTCTGCCTCCCTGTCCTGTCTATCCTGCCGGGTAATTTAACGCCGGGTAACACCATACCGTTCGGACAGTGCTTCGCCCAGAATGTTAAAGGTAATCACCACGATCAGAATCAATATTCCCGGATAAATCATCAGCTCCGGATGACTGCGAATATAACTGGTACCTTCATGGATCATTGCTCCCCATTCTGCATTCGGCGGCTGGATACCGAGTCCCAGAAAGGATAATGCCGATATATCCATAATCGCCCAGCCCATTTCCAGTGTACCGATCACGATGATTGGACGCTGCACATTGGGAATGATATGACGACGGATTATTTGCCAGGAAGACGATCCGCTGATCCGGGCTGCCGCGATAAAATGGCTTTCCTTTAGACTGACGACCATATTCCGGCAGATCCGTGCATAATATACCCACTGCACCAGCATAAGGGCCAGCAGTACCTGCATTAATCCCGGTCCAAAAATACCGACAATCCCCAGCACCAATACCAGATTCGGAAAAGCCATAATGCCTTCGCACAGACGCATCAGTATACTGTCGATCCAGCCGCCGATATAACCGGCTGCCGAACCTACCAGAATGCCGATCAACAGCGACGACAGGAAGATCATCGTCGCAAATCCCAGCGAAATCCTCGCTCCATACAGCAGTCTGGTCAGATTGTCACGGCCCAGATGATCGGTTCCCAGCCAGTGATCCATCGACGGACCTTTGAGCTTTTGCAGCAGATCCACCTTAACAGGGCTGTGCGGAGCAATCCATGGTGCCAGCAGAGCAACGATGAAAAATAACGCTATAATTATCGAGCAGATCAGGATGGCACGCTGTCCCCTGAATGCTGCCCGCCATGTATGGATCAATGCTCTGCCCGTCCTTTCGATGATGAGATTCGCGGGTCCATATACAGCTGCACCAGATCAACGAGCAGATTGCAGAGAATAAACAGACAGGCCGCAAAAAATACATAACACTGAATCACGGGAATATCCCGATTAAAGATCGCATCGACAAAATAGCGCCCAAATCCCGGCCATGAAAACACCTGCTCCACGATAATGGTACCGGTCAGCAGTTTGCCCAGATTAATCCCCATGCCACTGATCAGCGGCATCATGGACATGCGCAGCACATGCTTGAGCATAATCATTCGTTCATGCAGTCCGCGTACCCGTGCATACTGCACATAGGTCTCCTGCATCTGCTCCAATACACTTGTACGCAGCAGACGGGTATACACAGCGATCAGTACGATCGACAGGGTAATGACCGGCAGCACCAGATTCTGCCAGGTACCGCGTCCTTCCACCGGCAGCCAGTCCAGCTTGACCGAGAAAAAGAAGATTAGCAGATAACCCAGCCAGAACTGCGGCATCGATGCACCCAGATAGGAGATACAGCGGCTCAGCATATCAATCCAGCTGTTCCGGTAGACCGCAGCAGCAATGCCGAGCGGAATACTGACTACTGCCGAGAACAACATGCTCCATAGCGCCAGTTCCACGGTCGCCGGCAGTCTTGCTGCTACTTCTTTCCAGACGGGCTGATTGGTAAGATAGGATGTGCCAAAATCAAGCGTCGCCATCCTGCCCACCATCTGCACATACTGGGTAAGCAGCGGCTGATCCAGTCCAAACTCATGACGCTTCTGCTTCAGTAATTCCTCTGTCGGATAGATATGAGCAGCTGTCAGATAGGCTTCTGCCGGATCGACCGGTGAAATATGAATCAACGCGAATGTCACGAGTGTCGCTACAAAAATGATCGGAATAATCGAAAGCATCCGTTTACCGATATAGCCGGCCACTGATCTTCCCCCTCTGAGCCAACAATACGGGCTTGACTATTATTTAAGGTGCAGTCACCTGAATACCCTCGAACGGATTATCATCACGGCTCGCCGGGAATTCAAAATGCGCAATTTTCTTCTGGTAAACTGCTGTTTTCTTGATATAGGAAATCGGAATAATCGCCGACTGCTCCTGCAAAGTAGTCAGTATCGAACGATACAACTCCTGACGCTTGGTCTCGTCTGTGGACGACAGCGCCTGACGTACCTGCTCGTCCAGCTGTTTCTTGGTCGGGATGGCACTCAGTGTCTCCGAGATTCCGAAGCCCGGACTGGCAACTACGTTAATGAAGGAATGCGGATCATAAGGTGCGCCATAGTTGTACCAGAAATATAGATCAAAATCATTGGCTTTGAGTCGCTTGATCTGTACTGTCAGTTCCAGACCTGTCAGATTCACCTTCACGCCCAGCTCGCCCCATTCAGCCTGGATCGTTTCGGCCATCGCTTTTTGAATCGGATCGGTTTTGTCAAAAATCATTTCGAATTCCAGCGGCTGACCATCTTTCTCACGTACGGTACCACCGGCAGGCAGCTTCCAGCCCGCTTCATCCAGCAGTGCTTTGGATTGCTCTACACTGTATGGGATTGGCTTCAGATCAATATTGGTATACGGGTAATTTTTGGACAAGACGGAATCGGCCGGTTCTTCCAGGCCAGATGTAATACCCTGTACCATCGCCTGTTTGTTAAAGCCTTCATGAAGAGCCATCCGTACCCGTACATCCGACAGCTTAGGATTGGACGAGTTCAGCAGCAGACTGCGTGTACCCACGGGATCAGACAATTGAGTCGTATACTTATCATTTTCACGAAGCTGCTGGAAAGCATCCAGACTGATCACACCTTCACCATAGATCAGATCCAGCTCGCCTTTTTCAAAAGCGGCTACACGGGTCTCGGCATCAGGAATAATTTTGACAGTAACCTGATCAATTGCCGGTGCTTTACCCCAATAATTCGGATTGCGTTTGAACACGGCATATTCATCCTGTTTGTAATCGGCCAGCATCCATGGGCCTGTGCCTACAGGTGCTTTTACGCCTTCGGCAGTATCGCCGTTATCCGGGAATCCAGCTTCACCGAGGAAACGGAACGGACGGACAACCGACAGATCCTGCAGTACCGGATAATACGGTTCGGTTAATGTCAGACGGAACGTGTGATCATCTACCACTTCCGTTTTATTGATCACACCGACGATACCGAGCCAGCTGTGTGTATCCTTATGCTTCATTACAGCGTCAAAGTTCTTTTTGACAACTTCAGCATTAAAATCGCTGCCATCGGAGAATTTGACGTTTTGGCGAAGCTTGAATGTGTACACTTTGCCATCTTTGGAGATTTTCCACGATTCAGCCAGTGCAGGTGCCAGCTTGCCACCTTTCTCGTAACTGACCAGCGGCTCATAGATCATCGACTGTGCGAATAACTGCGATGGATTGTATGTATGAGGATTCATGGTTCCGATATCCCGGGGCCACGACATAGTAATCGATTTGGCAGACGCTGCCGTATCGGAAGCGCTGGAAGATGCGGTAGTGCTGCCTGTATTACTGCAGCCTGCGAGCAGAAGCAGTACAACCAGTAATGTTGCCAGTACCGGAATAGCAGACCTTTGACGTTGATATGACATAAATGATATAACCCCTTTTCCCTTTGGATGATAATGATTATCATATTCATTCCTTAGAATAGGTAGGAGTCGATCTTTTGTCAACAAAAATCGCCATTTTACGCATTTTTAATAGTTATGTCTGATATGAATCGGATCATTTTTTATTTAAAAAGACGGATATTACGCGGATCATTGTCCGACGAGCTGCGGAGCTGATCGTATTTGTTTTTCGTTTTTTCGATAATTCCTATTTTGCCAAAAGTCAGCAAAGACAATATCGCATACACTGTATACAACGGATCACTCTCTTCTTTGCGGTAATAAAATGACTGCATCTTGCATCTCCTTTTTCTTATGCTGCACAGCTGTTATATAAATAGGAGCCTGTTCCTGATACACGGAACAGACTCCTATAATCCATCTGGTCTAAATAGTATAGCCGACACCGCCAAACACTTCTGTATAGGGGTGGGCAGTGGATACCGATTGCTCTGCAAACGGCGGTCCTACAGGCAGAACAGACTACGATGCTGTCTAGGCTTGACGTTTGGCCAGCGTTACTACAGCCGTGATTGCCGCCTGGATCTCGCGCTGTACCGCATCGGCTACCACGTTGGTATTTGGATCATATTCGGCAGCCAGATCAGCGTCTGCATAGCCATCCAATGCCACAATCGCGCCAGCACGTACGCCGCGCAGGGAAGCGATAATATACAGTGCGGAGATTTCCATCTCTACTGCAAGCGCACCTGCCTGTTTGAACTTTTTATGCGGGAATTCTTCGACGCCATTAAAGAACACATCCAGCGTCACCGTGATGCCTTTTTGCACAATGCCTTCGCTCTGACGAGCTGCCTGATACAGCGCTTCGACAATCTCGCTATCCGCTACAGCAGGGAACCCTTCCGGTACGAGCTGACGTGTCAGTCCGTCTGTACGCACAGCCGCGGTACTGACGATCAGGCTGCCTGCCGGATGATCTGCCGAATACGAACCGGCAGTACCTACGCGAATCAGCGTCTTCACTCCTGCCCGAATCAGTTCCTCAAAGCATACAGCCGCTCCCGGCGAACCAACGCCATGACTAACGACAGCGATTTCCACACCATCTCTGGTACCGACGAAGCTGCGGTATTCCCGGCTGAATGCCAGTTCCCGCGGATTATCCAGCTGGGCAGCGATTCCTGCTGCCCGTTTCGGATCGCCGCAGACAATGGCGTATTCCGGAATATCTTCACTGTTCACTTGCAAAATAGGCATCAACATGGGCTTGATCGAACTCCTTTTTTATCCATTTCCGTTTATTATACCAGCGACAGCTGATTTCTCCCAGTCCTGTCTAAACCCGCAATCTTATCCGATCAGAAATGAAAGCCGACGCGTCCATCGCTATTGTGCAGCCAGACCCCTTTGCGGCTCTTGTCCAGCTCGCCACGCAGTCCCTGAATGACTTCACGCATATCCAGGCGGCCTTCTTCATGCCAGCGCAGTGCCGCCGACACATACAGCTCACCCAGCTGGGCAAAAGTAAATCCTTCAGTCAATCGGGAAGCTTCGACGACTACTTCGTCACCGGCAAATTCGTGCAGACGCTTGCGGCGGAAATATTCCAGGCGCAGTTCTTCATTCGGCAGATTAATCTCGTAGGCACGGTCGAATCGTCCGGCACGGTTCATCAGACCCGGATCAATTTTCTCTGGATAGTTGGTCGTTCCGATCAGGAAAATCCCTTCCTTGGATGTCGCACCATCCAGCGTATTCAGGAAAAAGGAGCGGGACTCGGCAGGCATGGAGTCGATATCCTCGATAACGAGCACCATCGGCGCCATGCGTCCGGCCGCTTCGAATACTTCTTCGATCGATTCACTGTTCGTATACTCGGTAATCTGCCAGTAGGCGACCGGTCCGGGTACACTGCCTGCAATCGATTTGACGAGCGTCGTTTTGCCGTTGCCGGGGTGACCATAGAGCAGGATCCCCCGTTTGTATGGCACATCGTACTTTTTATAAAAGCTGCGATCTTCGGCAAAGAAACGATCCAGAGAGCGGTAAATATCCTGCTTGATCTCGGACGGCATAATGACATCATCCCGGGAGACCGCACGACTGACCGGCTCCAGCTGACGGTTGATTCCATGTCTTCCGTCGGTAAATACGGTTACCCGGCGCAGGCTCTGCTCCCGCTGGCGAATACGTACTTCACCGAGGAAAGCGAGCAGCGCTTCATCGCTAACAGCGAATACCAGATCATCATTACTGATCCCATGATCACGGAAAACCGGCATTCGCGCCATTGCTACGCCTGCTTCCGGATAGGCGAATACATTATTTTTCATAGAACGATGTACTCCATAATCCGGCTCTGGCTTGTCTCCATCATAGACAAAAGTCCATTCTTCCAGACGGTCATAAATACGAATCACATGCTCTACGCCTGCTTTACCAGAGCGCAGATCATCCTCCAGCAGATCCCAGTATTCAATATTCGGATCGTCACTGGAATACAGACGATACTCTACGCCATAACGCTCCTGCAATTTGTTGGCTATTCCCTGAATTACGCGCGCATAATCGGCGTATTGATAGGGCATCCCCTTTTCTTCTTTGTTGTATACAATGACTGCAGACTCCTGATTAGATGCAGCTGCCTGCAGCGACTCTTCTGTAGTACGGTAGATAGAATCCAATCTATTATCCTCCTTTGGATATCCTATATAAGTGGTTGTAATTTCTGTATTTATTACGATCGATAATTTGTATTGGCTATGTCACATGTGAGCATACTCTAATGAATTGATCTGAATACTGTGCATCCATATGTCATATCTGTCTATATGTCCCTATTTATACATTTATTTTTCTGAATGAGTAGGTGCATCCGGAAATACAGATGCAGCTCAGTCTATTACTGTCGGCTGACCTGGCAATGGATAAAGGCGCCTATTCTATTTCAATTATACGCCTTTATCCACCAAACAGGTAATGGCAGTCAGGATAGATTTAATTAGTGCCTTTGATGGCTGCGAGCGGCTGACATTTGGCGACTACAGCAGCCAGACCTGCTCCGGTGACACTCTCGATGATCTGATCCACGTCTTTATAGGCTTGCGGCGATTCATCCAGAATACTTTCCAGCGAGCGCTGATTGACTACGATCTCGTCATCGGTACCTACTTTCATCGAGCTGGCGAACTCATCGACTTTGACCAGACGCTTGGTCGCAGAGCGGGAACGTGCTCGCCCCGCGCCATGGCAGATAGAGTAGTAGTTGTCTTCTCCGCCCGGCAGACCGACCATGATGTAAGAGGAAGTCCCCATTGAGCCGGGAATCAGTGCCGGATGTCCGGTCTCCATATACGGCTTGGGATTGCCGGGATGTCCGGCTGGCAGCGCACGGGTCGCTCCTTTGCGATGGACAAACACGGTATCTTCTCCGCGATATTCCGACCAGGCATAATTATGCATCAGATCGTACAGCGTACGCAGTTCGCACTGACTGCCGAACACATCACGGAATGCCTCCCGAACCGCGTAGGCGATCAGATGCCGGTTTACCGTTGCATAGTTAAGTGCCGAATACATCAGATTCACATAATGACGTGCTTCCGGATGGGAAAGCGGCAGGAATGCCAGCTTGGGATCAGCAGTGCCGAGTCCCAGACGGTGCATTGCTGCGATCATCGCCGGATTGCTCTCCTGGCTGATGCCGCCGCCCCAGGAACGGGAACCGGAATGGATCATGACGACAATCTGACCATCGTACATACCCCATGCTTCGGCGATTTCGCGATTCTCCTCGGCAATTTCCAGTGCCTGAATTTCCGCAAAATGATTGCCTCCGCCCAATGTGCCCAGCTGGCGATGACCACGGTGCCATGCCCGGTCGCTCACATTATTCAATACATTTTCGTCAAATTTGAAGCGGCTTTCTTCTACATGGGTCAGGGAAGTGGACTTTTTGGGAGTATAGCTGTCCGGGACGTATTTGCCTTGCAGACCGTGCAGCCCTTTGCTAACTACATTCTCAAGACGCAGATCGGAGAAATGACCTCGTTGCTGGGATTCCATCGGCAGGTATTTCTCTATTGTTTTGACCAGCTTGCGGCGCAGTTTGACCTCTTTGAGATCATCGCGGTGCAGATTGGTCAGATGCACACGCATCCCGCAGCCGATATCACTGCCGACGATCGAAGGCGACACATAGCCTTCTTCTCCATCCCATACGGCAGTCGTTCCGATACAGGTGCCTACACCAACATGCACATCGGGAGTGTATCCCATGTAGCGGATGCCGGGAATCTGCAGATTATTATTGGCCATGGCGAATACTTTGTAGTCCAGGCCGGCAAACAGCTCCGGATTGGCATAGACATTTACATCGCCCGCCGGAAGTTTGACCTGATGAATATAAGGATTGTTGTTCGGTATCATAAAGGTTTTAAACCTCTTTCGTATAAATTAATTTATCTAAAAGTAATGACTTTTATGACCATACCTGCCGCAAAATATCACGGAACAGCTGGTCAAGTGTATGATCCATTTTCTGCTGCGAAACCGGCTGTAACGCCGCTTTGACTTCCAGATCGGCAATCGACGTCTCCAGATACTGATGAATAGAAAGAATCGGCGATTCCATATTCAATTGTTCGCCTGCCATTTTGCGCTCCAGCAGAACCTCAATATCCTGGCGCAGCTGTCCTTTTGGCAGCAATTCGGCTACCAGCTGTTGCAATTCCGCAGGCGGCATGCTGCCTTTTTGCTCGATCCAGTAGCAGGAGAGAATCGGCCGCAGCACATAAAAATACTTTTTGATCCGGATATTCTCGCCTTGCAAATATCCACGGAAATTGCCTTTGGCCATGTGCAGGTAGTGATACATACAGGCTCGTGGCGAAAAGCCCAGCGGTGACATGTTACGAATCTGTTCGGCCAGCGGAGAGTATTCGCTATACACTATTGGCGAATGCAGCCATTCCAGCAGTGGCGGATTGGATTTGCGAAATAAATTAAGTGCTTTGACCAAATCCCAGCCGTTGATATCCAGCTCGTCACTGATCGGGTATTCGATAACGTCTCTTCGTTCGAAAATAGACAGGTACCACTCCGGTGGATGCACATAGATAAATCGCACATCATAGTCGCTATCCGGGGAAGGGAATCCCCATGCCCGACTGCCCGATTCACAGGCATACAGTATTTTTACCTGCTGCTCTTCTTCGATTCGTTTTATTTGCTGTTGAATAGTTTGCGTGATCTCCTGGCTGACTTGCATGGGTATCACTCCTTTGTAGTAGTATTTTTTGGCCTGAAATTTTGCCTGTGTTGCTGTCTGATCCCATATGGATGTTATACATCCGGCATATATTTATCCCGTTTATTCAGCGGAATCGCAAATGAAAATACAGAAAAGCCACAGACCTTGTATTACGGTCTGCGGCTGGTTGATTGATCTATCGGAAATGGTGCACCAGCTGAGTCTGTGGTACACCTATCCCCAATTGGTTTAATTGGGATCGTCCTCAAATGATTTAGTTGAGGGCTATTCCTGCAGCTGCGGTATATGGCAATGATCCTGGTAAAAAGAATCGCAAACCGTATACCGGCTAAATATGAAATTGTTCATATTTCAAGTTCGCTTGGTCTGTAACGATTGTGCAGATAAGCGAATATGGCAGTAGCGGGTTATACGATCCACAAAAGGGACCAGGTACCTGAGTACCCGATCCCTTTCCCTGTCAGCAGCGCAGGCATAGACTACCTGTGATTGCTGTACGATTCTTTTGACTAAGGATTATGTCGTCCGTAAGAGGTTGGAAAATATGGAGCAAGCATATGGAATTATCAAAAAGCGGTGCTGCTGGTCGATCGTATGGGTAATCGGATATGTTGTCTGCTGATTGGTCATTCTATTCTTGCCCAGGGTCATAATTTCCAACCTCCCTTCTCGATTAATATGTGTTAATCATAACTACATGAATTTCCAATTGTCAAATAAGTTTGAGAAAAATGGGTATTTAGTCTTGTTTTCATCAAACTATCTGAAACGGTTTCATATTCTCTTCACATTACTCTGATATAATGTTTCACTGGCTGATATTTTTCGTTATTGAAGGCAGAGGTGAATACATGACAAGAGAACGGATCGATGAGTGGGCACTACTGCGGGGATTATGCTTTCTTGCGGTAGTTATGCAGCACTGCATTGGAGAATATATTTATCGGAGTGATATTGTTCCGGCGGATTCGATTATGCTGGGAATGGTCTATCATTTTACCCGGTTCGGTACGCTAACCTTTGTTTTTCTGGCTGGAGCGATTTTGTTTTACCAGTATGGCGATGGACGCTCATATCGCTCGGCATTAGTACGTCGTATTGGTGATATTTATGTTCCATTTGTATTATGGACACTTATTTACTGGATCGTTGTCCAACTGGCGGATCACCATTCGCTTCTCGGGCCGGGTACCTGGCAAAGTATACTGACCCAGTTATTTGCGCCAACCAATGGTTATCATCTGTGGTTTGTAATTATGATCTTCCAGTTCTATCTGCTATTCCCGCTTTTCCGTTGGTTGTTCCGACAATTCAGCAGTCGTTGTCTGGAAGGGCGGACAGAGAGCCGGCAGCAGCAGATTGTAATCGGCACGCTAATCGTGCTCGCTATCCTCTATGGCTGGCTGATGTGGCTGTGTTATTATGTACTGCCCGGCTGGAGCCTGCAGGGAATCTGGCAGGTTTTGCTGGAGCATCGAACCAGCGAATTCCCTTTTTATTTCTTTTATTTTATCCTGGGTGGTGTATGCGGTTCGGCGATTCAGCGCTGGCGCGACATGGTCATCCGGCTGCTGCCGTGGAGCACGCTCGTATTTCTGATTATGTATATCTGGTTGGGCTACGATCTGCTGCGACATTCGACCGAAGCAGTAAATCTTAATGTATCGACGTATCTGAAGCCGACTACCTTTGTAATCGTGATCTCGCATATGCTGCTGATTTATGGTCTGGCGCTGCTGCTCTCGCGGCAAAATCATGTGCTTGTGCGTTTTCTGAAATGGTGCGGACGTTACTCCTTTGGCGGGTATCTCTCGCATGCGCTGATTCTGGCAGGAGTCGCTTATATTACGCGGCCGCTGGTGCTGACGGGTATGCATCTGCCGTTTACCCTGTTAAGCTTTGCTATTGTCGCGCCGTCAGCGATCCTGCTAACCAGTCTGATCTCACGTCTGCCAGGTGGACACTGGCTAACCGGATCAGCAGGCAAAAAATCCCGCAAACGCAAATCAACGCCGGGAAGTACCGTTCTGCAGGATACACCTCTTCGTTAAAGAACGATTATACCGCTGAAGTAAAAAGATCTGATTTGTCTAATTATAGTATGCCAAAAAAACCGCTCGCTCCTGTGCTGCAGGAACGGGCGGTTTTTAATTGATTGTATTTTTGGCAGGCTTCTGAAATAAAACAGAGTCTGTCACTCTAACATAGATGGCTGCTGCGAAATTCCAACCATCCAGCTTTGCAATCGGGTACGGGCGATAACGCTTCTATAGCGGCAAACGAACAGAGAATTCGGTCCAGTGTTCGTCGCTTTCTACCAGAATAATACCACGGTGCTTTTTGAGAATCTTCGTTACAATCGCAAGACCCAGTCCCGAATTTTTGCGATTCAGCGGCTTGGTGCTGAATCCGGCTTCGAAAATCTGCTGCTTGAGCTTCTCGGGAATCGGGTTGCCATTGTTACCAACCGTAAACGTCAGCTGTTCGCCGCGGATCTGGCCGGTCACCCGGACAATTTTCTCCGGATTCTCTGTCTCCATCACTGCATCGAACGCATTATCGATCAGATTACTAACAATTTTGACCAGCTCGGTCGATTTTACCGTACCGAACTGAACCGATTTGAGATTGGCAATTTCGTATTCGAATTTGATTTTGCGGTCATACGCCTGCGTTGTTTTGGCCTGGATCAGCGCCGACATCGCTGGCAGATTAATATTGATAATCTGGTTCATCGCAATCGATTCCCCTACCAGCTCGGCAGTATATTCCGACAGATCATCATACTTTTTCATTTTGACGAGCAGCTGAATCGTATTGACATGATTGTTAAAATCATGGCGCTGCTCCTTGATCGAGTTGAACAAGGCATCGATATTTTCCAGATACACATTCTGTACGCTCTGGGCTACCGCTTCAGTACGGCGATTCCACAGAGCAATCATGCCGAGAACCAGACCGATAATAACCAGCGAGCAGGCAAAAATAGTCAATGTCAGACGAACCAGCTGATCATTTAGCGTCTGCTGGACACCCGTCAGATCGGATACAATCAGAATCACTGCCGGATAGTTCAGCTGAACCGGGATAAAGGTTTTGAGCACCGGTACTTCCTTGTATTCCTCGGTCAACGAGATCATGCGGCCTGTTCGGGTAGCCTGCCGAATATTATCACGGTCGGTATCGCTTTTGTAGGAATAATCATTGTTCAGTGTCTGGTTCTCATCGTACCAGATAACCCCGCGTGAATTGTACTGATTGGCCTGATCCAGAAAAATAGGTGGATTAAAAATAGATATTCCGCGCGTCTGGCGATTCGTCTCCCCATTCAGGATCTCGCGGATGACCGCTTCTACTCCTGTATCTTCCCGATACGCGCGCACCGCTTCATCGTTCGTATATACACCAATAATGTAATCGGTGGTTCCATCATAATAGAATCCCCACTTCTCACTGCCAGGTGTATTGATATCATCCGTGCCGATCATCGGTGCTCCCCAGAAATGAGGCAGTGCCTGACCTACGTTTACATCGGGCCGTTGTCCGCGCAGCAGCTGCCGAATCGCCTTGAGCCATTCGGGACGCCATGCTTCGTGGCCGGATAGCTCTGCCGGATCGGAAGACTTGACCGGTACGATATTGTCCCTGTCTGCCTTGATCAACGTGATATGATCCACGCCTACGCGCGTCTTCATATCGGACAATTGTTCATTTGTAATCTCGCTAAGGTTGGGACCCAGCGACGATTTGACCGCCTGTGCAGCCATTCTCAGATTTTCTCCGGTCAGATTCTCTACAAAAGTCTCACCACTTTGAGACAACTTGATCGAGGAACGGACCTGATCTGCAATAACGCGCATATTCTGTTCCTGAACAGAAATAAGGGCCCGGCGTGTGGATACGTAATAGGTTGTATTTACGATGATCAGCACGATAGCCATGACAGCCAGTATATATACAGTTACCGGGAACGGTTTGGGCAACAGGCTCTTGCGTTGTTTCATATTAGCAGATTTACCCCCATCTATATCAGCGCTTTTACAAAGAATAAGCCGTAGTCGTTACCTCGTTTTTTCGTGCTATTTAATCTGTAAGCCGAATTGGCCTTAGCAATAATACATCTTCTGGCTTCACTTGTCATCTATTCATTGTTGCTGCATTTAATTTATCGACAAAGTTCGATTGTATTCTCTGTATCATACCATGAACTTCATAGTTCCACACCGCATTTCCGCAAAAAAAGACGTAATAAATCTATAAACAATACTATTAATTTTTGGAAAAGTTACCTAATATTTATTGTACTAAAGCTGGTTCAATAAATCCAATCATAAAAAGACCCTGATGCTGCCTCGCGGCGGTCAGGGTCTATAGTAGATTTCAAATTCGAACAGGCGATATGGCTCTGCAATAAAGCTCTATTAATGAGGCTCTATCCAGTAGAACTACAATTGAGAATTTGCGCCCAGCAGTTCATGGCAAGCTGCATAGAACTATACCGCTCTATACCTCTATTCTATTCTGCGTTCGGCACGCCACTCCATATACTGGTTCTCCAGCATCTCGCGTTCGCGCTGTTCACGGGCATCACGCTGCGGTAGCCAGGGTACGGTATCCTCGTCTTCATAGATGGTCCATAGATCGGTGAACAGATGATCTTGCAGACTCACACGCTGACCGGACAGACGTCCTTCGGCCCAGAGCAGACCATCCGTGGTCCGGATTACCGTGCGACTGCCATCCATCGTGCGGGCTTTTTGGCCAAGACGGATCGCGGACAGCATCTGTCCAAGCGTATACCAGTTCATCTTCTCACTCCACTCTGTAGTAATCGCGGATCGGGAAACAGACAGACTTTGCTGACTGGCGCTCAGCGTTCGATCAGTTTGAAATCATCATAGTGGAAGCCCGGAGCTACCACACAGGATACGAATACCGGCTCATCGCCCAGTGGACGTGCCATTTGCCATACGCCGGCCGGGATCAGTACCTGCGGTAGCTGGCCTGCTTCCAAATCGAGACCAAGGATAAATTTCTCGCCTTCTTCGGGATGCTCGCCGCTGCCGCCGAGTGTCAGTTCCAGCGGGCTGCCAGAATGGATCAGCCATAGCTCATCTGAATGAACCACATGCCAATCGGAGATTTCATCGGCATGCAGCAGGAAGTAAATCGATGTCGCCGAGAAGCGCGGACCGGAATACTGTTCAGGCAAAATAGATTGTGGAATCTCAAAAGAAGCTTTCCACATTTCCTTGTACCAGCCGCCTTCTTCATGCGGCTTCAGTCCAAGTGCAGCTACGATCGGAGATACGGGTAATTGGGTAGTCATGGTCAAATACCTGCTTTCTGTAATAGTGGATAAACACACAGGATAGGCACCGCTTTTGGAATGCCTAGAGCGATTTGGCAATCTGGATATCCGGTACAGTCGACAGCTGTACATTACCGGCGACAGCACGCGAGATCATGCAGGATTGCTCGGCTTTGTGAGCCAGCATCAATGCTTTTTCCTGCTGTCGTTCACTGGCATCTGCAGCCAGTATAATCTGTGGACGGTGAATAATCTCCTTGTACGTGAAAATATTATTCGTTACATCGACATGACCTTCGGAACGCATCGTCAGACGATCTACAGCAATATCCGAGCGTTCCAGCATAGCTGCCAGTGTAATGATATAACAGGTCGCTGCTGCGCCGAGCAGCATCTCGTCCGGATTAGTGCCTGTACCAGGACCGCCCATCGGCTGCGGAATCGAGATAACCGTATTCAGATTACCGGTAGAAATAGTGCCTTCGCTGTTGCGTCCGCCTTTCCAATCGGCATCCAGTATAAATTCATGGATCATGATGATCTTCATCTCCTCGTGATGTTGTCCATACGTCTCATATGCCTGATCACCCGGCCAGCAGGTCCAATCAGTGCTTCTGCCAGTGTACCATATTTTATTGTATTTTGACCCTGTATCGGCTCACTCTGGCAACAGGGATACAATGATCAGAATCTATCAAAAAAACACTGCGCTACAGAATCATCTGTATAGCGGCAGTGTTTTTGGGGAATACATCAAAAGTCCTTTCTGTAAAAGCGACGGATTCCCCATAGCAGAAGAATGGCCGTATAGATTATCGCATATACAATAAAGGAAGCCGAAGGAATCTGTCCCAATCCAAATCCGGCGGTCATAGAACCGCTCATATCCAGCATACCGGCCAGATTCTGCAGGCCGAGCAGCATAGCCAGCATCTTGCGCTGAATCGCATCGACCGGCATAATCAGCGAGATCAGACCGGTAATATTATACAATGTCTTCAGCACCAGCGGGTCCATCTGCATGGTGGAGGTGACTTTCTCTACCATACCGCCCAGCCAGCCTGCTCCATACAACATGGTCATAAATACCCCGTTGCCGATCGCCGAGAAGCTGGTCGAACCGAGCAAACTGAGCGTGACGAGTACAGGCACGGTTAGTGCAAATAGCAGATAGGACTGTATATGTAAGCCTATGTTTTTGGGTACACTGGCATGAATATCGGCGATAACGATAATAGACATATACAGGATCAAGGCATATAGAATACCAAACAGCGTATAACCCAGCCATCTGCCCAGATACCATTTCCAGCGCGGAACCGGACGGGTCAGCATGGACTGCATAATTCCGGTCTCCGCTTCGCCGGAGATAGAAGAAAACGAACTAAAAATCACCAGAAAAGCCAGAATAAAACTACCAAAGAAAAATCCAAGCGTCAGTAGTGCAGCGCCATGGGCAAACTGTTCTACCAGCTGGGCCGAAGGCGAGAGATTGCTTACTTCCGAAGCTCCGATGGTTCGTGCAATAAACCAGAATACAATCAAAAACAAAACGGTCATCAGTACCGTCATCAGCAGCACTTTTTTGCGCAGCAATTCTTTCCAGGTCATTCCGATTACGGCTGTCATTCCTGTTCCCCCCTGTGACTGAGCCCCGATACAGCCTCCATAAACCATTCTTCCAGTCGTTCCCGGACAGGCTCTACCTGATAAAGAGTCATCCCCTGATTGACGATAAGTGTATTGATAAATCCTACCTGCTCTTCATTATCGATCACGGCGCCCAACCAGACAGTATCCTGGAGGGAATCTGAAGCAGTGACTGCTCCTGTACCAGGATGACCGGACTGCAGAATCTGCAGCGGAATACCACTCGTCTCTGTCAGCCAGGGCAGAATATCCGGCGTGAATCCGCCGACTTTGAAGTGCCAGCGGGTCTGTGCATACAGTACTTCATGCACCTGTCCGTGCCGTAAAATAACACCGTTATTGAGCAAGGCAATTCGGTCGCAGATCGTCTCGACTTCTTCCAGCAGATGAGAATTCAAGAAAATCGTTTTGCCTTCTTGCTTGAGCTCTTGCAGCAGACGACGCACATCCATCCGGCCTACCGGATCGAGTGCCGAAGAAGGTTCATCCAGAAACAGTATCGGTGGATCATTCACCAGCGCACAGGCGAGGCCCAGACGCTGCTGCATTCCTTTGGAATAATGCTTGACCCTGTCTTTGCCGCGATTTCCCAATCCTACCCGATCCAGCAGCATCGGAATACGTGCGTCCGCTTCCTGCTTGCTCATGCCGCACAGCCGCCCATGAAGCTGAATAACTTCCTGGCCAGTCAGCCATTCCTGATAACGATACAATTCGGGCAGATAGCCAATATGCCGCCTTGCTGCCAGCGAGCCTACAGGGTCACCGAACAATCGGGCTTCACCATCTGTCGGATGGATCAGTCCAACCAGCATTTTGACAAGGGTGCTTTTGCCGGCACCATTGGGGCCGAGGAAGCCAAAGGCTTCCCCTTCTCCAACAGTAATCGTTACATTCCGGCATCCCTTGCCATTGCTGTATTCCTTGGTTAGATTTTGAATATCGATTGCTGTAACTGTCATAGCTTTATCAGCTCTTCCGCTTTCTTGATCAGCGCTTCACGGCTATAGAATATATCTCCATCCAGCATGTACAATTGATTATCCTTGATCCAATAAGCAGTGTAAATCGTATACTTTGTAACATTATCTCCGTCTTGATCCTCATAGTTTTGGGTCCCGATAATAACAGGTATACCATCAAGCGTAACTTTTTCGGTGCGAGCATTGGAGATCACCGGCAGAGGCAGTTCGCCTTTCAGTACTTTTTCCTTTTGCAGCATGGTTTTCACACTTTCCGGCAGGAAAGGCAGATTCATAATTGCATTGAATGCTTCTTCCGTATTGATTGACGGATCAAATTCTACACTTGGCAGAGCCATCTGAGTCAGCAAGCCGGTGCGCTCATCAGTAGATGAATCATCGGGTGATAATGGATAAGTGATACTTTCCGGTATTTTGATGCTAATCGGTTTCTGGTTCATCGATTCAGGAAGAAGTGTATCTCCGCCCAGTTGCTGGATCGCTTTATTCACTTCATCAATATTCATACGTACGGTACTGGTCCGGGAAGGGTGAACACCCACTCTAAGATCTTTTTCCGTTATCATTTTGCTAAGGTCGGTATAACCCAGCATCTCCGCTGCTTTCTTCGGATAGTACAATCCTTCCACCTTGCCGGTAGTATCGGTAAACGTTCCAAAACGATTCATATTTTCATCGGTCATACCGCTTTCCTTGTAACGATCGAACATTTGGTCCAAATCGTTGTCGTTTACAGTGGTAATTTCCTGCATACGGAACTGACCAAGCAATGCGGCTAATGCATTATTGCCAAATGGTGTGGTAATGACTACACCGGCGACGACACAGGCAGCGATACCTGTCACCCATCTGCGGCGAACCGGATTCATTTTGTTACGGCGTGCAGCAGGCTTGGCATTATGAAGTTCCTGACGCTCAGGTTCCTGTTGATCATTTGGTTTTATTGGATTCATGATTGTATTCATTCCTCTCGGATTGGATAGATTTGCAGATGCCTGATCAGGCTCTGATTTGAATGAAGCAGCAGACCACTTTTCCCAATTAGGATGTGGGGTTTCTTTTTTTAGAAGAGCCTGCATATTCTGCCATGCCTGATCTGTAGCATGCCGTTCGGCATCCTGATCATGCTCTTCTGCTGTATGGGTTGCCTGTAGGTGTTCCCGTTGATCGGGATGATCCAGCGGATGTCTTGTCACGTGTAACGTCCTCCTTTGACTTCAAGCTGTTGATTCTTACGCCTTGTATGCTGCAAGGTGTTTGCTCACCTGTTTACCTTTGCGGTTATTCAGGTGGATTTCAGCATCTTTTTTCTTAATTTATTCGTGGCCCGGTGCAGCAGGGTGCCTACCAGCGGTGGCCTCAGCTGAAGCTGCTCGGCAATCTCGGCATAACTGTATCCCGAATACCTCATCAGCAACGCCTGCCGATCGCGAGGTGGCAGCTGATCGAGCAGCAGATGTACTTCATCCTGCTCCAGCTGCTGAATCATGATCTCCTCTCCTGTCGGGGGAGAATGACCTTCCAGATCATAATATTGTTCCTGCTTGTCTTGCAGCCGGCGCTCACGCGCTTTTTTGTCCATATAGTCATAGGCGATTCGTGTCAGTACACGATGCAGCCAGGCACCGATGGCCTCCGGATTGTCGGGAGGATTACGATATAAACGGAGGAACACCTCCTGTGCCAAATCGTCTGCAATAGCCTGATCGCGCAATAGCGCAGTTAATTTTCGTTTGACGGTCGGGTAATGCTCATAAAATATCTGTTTGAACTGTTCCGGTTCCGGGGTGTCCATGTATTGCATGCTCCTTTCCGCTGCAGCTATAAGAAAGACGCGCGGGTTTGGATTTTTATATCACACTTGTTCAAAAAAATTATATTGGCCCCGCTCTTCTTCTGTTTATCATCCTGCATAACCAATCAAAAAACCAGTAGCAGCCATAGATTGCACCGGTAGGGAACGAGGTGATACTGATCCATTATTTTTATTAGTCACACAATAAATGGATAGCTATAATAGAGATAAAATCCTGGGGAGCGTGAAGATATGCACTGGCTGGAGGATTTCGATAGGCATATACATGCAGCATTTGAGGAAGCGGCTCAGCGTATCCGTCAATTTCCGGCTCCACTGAATCATGAGGGACTGAATTATCTAAACGGATTCGATATTCGGGTGAAAGATGGTATACATAACTATATTTGCTACCTGCTTCCCTTTTGGCTGGAGCGCATAAGCAGCCTTCATCTGGCGCCTGAACGGAAAGAACATCTGCAGCAGATTGCGCAAAGTATCGCTGCAGGCAATATTATGGGCATGCTGCATTACTTTATCCATGATGACCTGATGGATGCTTCCGCGACAGCCACCGAAGATAATGGAGCCGCGCTGATACAGAATCTGCGGCGTCTGCTCCCGCTCAGTGAGCTGCTGCATGCGGAGTACACCGGTATCCTTTCCCGTATCGCCGGACATCGACCGGAATACTGGCTGTATCGCCGCCAATATACTTACGACTGGGCACGCGCTGTCCAACATGAACAGCACCCCGGTCATTTTATGAATCATATTCCTCTTATCACCGGCAGAGCCAGTCCACTCCGGCTATCTGCTGTCGTTATGCTGCTGGAAGTCGGCCTTCCTGCGCTGCTACCCGGTATTTTGCAGCAGCTGGATCTGGCACTGCTTCTGCTGCAGATGAATGACGATGCGGCAGACTGGCCGGAAGATCTGCGGCTGCACAATTACAACTGCCTGCTGTCCCTGATTCATGAGGATGCCGCTCTCCGTACCGACCACCCACCCGAAGCTTTTTACATACTTGATGAACAGACGGTACGCCACTATATCTATGACCGCAATATTCTGCGCCATTATGCCAATCTCGCTCACGAGCAGTATGTTTCGCAGCTGGCTGTTCCGGCAGACAGTCTGGATCTGCTGCAATTTTGCGAGGAATTGGTACAGCAGCTTGATCAACTCGCGGCTGCGATCGAAGCAAGCCGCCATCTGCTGCTGGAGCAGGGAAGCCTTTTTTACTATGTTTATCCTCCCAAATTGTTATAGATTTTTGCAGTATGCCATGCTAGACTAATAGGAAAATATAACCATTTTGCGAAAGGATTGATGGTCATGTCCAGCCAAGCCCTTTTACACTCGCAGATCATTCAAAAAGCATGGGAAGATCCAAACTTTATGGAATTGCTCAAAAGTGATCCCAAAAAGGCATTGTACGATGTAATGGGAATTACGCTTCCGGAAAATGTACAGCTGAAGACGATTCAGGAAACTGCCGAGGAAATTTATCTGGTCATCCCGCCCAAGCCTTCCGAAATGGTTGCATCTGCCCGGATAAATGTCAAAGCTGCCTGGTAACTGGCTTGAACAGCGGTTTTATTGACGATCCCAATAGAAATATCAAAAAAAGCGCAATCCTTTGTAAAGCAGGATTGCGCTTTTTTTATATGCTACTGCGTCTTTTCTCCCTTGTCGGCGGTAGACAGTTTGATTATTCTATTAATAAAGCGCTTACATTGATATGATGTTGGATCATCTGTCGTATTTGCCTGATGAAAAGGAGGCCTCTGATGAATACCGAATTCATGCTTGAACATGATATTGATCTCAGCTTCCCTGTCCATTCCAGTCTGCATCCACACAAATGGACCCTGCTGTATGCAGCTGCGAATAGTGGAACCCTGGACGGTCCAACAGCCCAGATCTACCTGCTTCCTCCCGGCAAAATCGCATTATATTTACATCTGCTTCCGCTGACAGAGGTTTGTTGTCAATTCACTGCTCATTCCCAGTGGACTCTGCTGCTGCACAAGCTGCAGACCGGACTGCCGGATCGGCCGCTATGGCTGGAAGACCAATCATTGTGCCAGCAGATTGCGTATGTTCTGGAGCGGATGCAGGAATATGGCGTCCAGTCGCATAATACGTATTACCGCAAACTTTCTTATCATTTGCTAAGTGAACTGCTGCTGCTGCTCGCTGCTGGCGCACGCCCGGGAGCTTATCCTGTCGATCCGCGCATCGACGAAGTACTTCAATACCTGTATATCCACTATACAAGCGATATCCGTATTGAACATCTGGCCCAGCATGTCTGCCTCTCCCCGTCGCATTTGTCCCATTTGTACAAGGAACAGACCGGCGAGACGATTATGGATACGGTACTTCGGCTAAGACTGGAGCAGGCCAAACATCTGCTTTGTTTTACGACCCGTTATATCGGCGAGATTGCTTACGAAGTAGGCTTTAATTCACAGACTTATTTCACCTGCAAATTCACCCGCCATTTTGGCATCAGCCCTTCCCTTTATCGCAGCAGCTTTTACGAAAAACAATCCTGTCAGTCTTCCTGAAGCAGGGACGATTGAATCGGTAAGCAGTAAAGCAATCACTATTTCCAGACACTTTTCAGCTCATACACATCCATTGAGATCAGCTTGACCTGGCCGCCATTTACATAAAAAGACATACCCCGACTTTCCTGATCCGGGAAAATCACACTCGAGAATACACGCTGGCCGCCATTCGCGAATATCTCCACCGTAGACTCATCCACCAGAATACGCAGTTGGATACGCCGGTTCTCCGGCTGTAAGTCGGCCGTCTGCCGGGTACTGAATCGGTCGGAGAAGTCTGTTATCCCTGAAGAAGTACGATCCATATACAATTGTCCGGTATCCACCTGATAGCCTGTCTCTGTAAACTGTCTGCCCTGTTTACCTGTGCGCAGCCGGAAGCCAAAATCTGCTGCGGTCTGCTGTACAGGCAGCTTCAGCTCGGCTTCAATCTCATAGCTGCCGGCTGACAGATCTGCCAGTATATTGGTGGAATAAGCATCTATTGTCGCAGTACGGATACTGCGCAGCGGTGTGCGAAGGGTGTCCAGTTCCCGTAGGGGTGCCTGCACGAGACGTACGCCTGATGTTGTAGAAATCAGCGAGAGTTCTCTTGGTGTACTCAGTATCCCTTTCCAATCTGCCGTTGGAAGATCGAATGCATAATCCCAGTTGGTCATCCAGGCCATTGCAATCCGCCGATCAGGCAGTCCGGCAAAGGTCATAGAAGCATAAAATTCTTTGCCCCAGTCGGTTTTGAGTACCTGTCCCGGCAGATTATCGTTAATAAAACGACCCTCGTCGCTCAGCTGTCCGATAAAATATTCGGCATCCGAGCCATTGGTATTCGGATGAGCGCCGGTGCTAATCATTAGCACCCATTTACTTTGACCAGTCCCTTGTACCGGCAGCTGGAACAGATCAGGACATTCCCATACCCCGCCGCGAATATAATCGCCATAGCCAAAATTATCAGTGAGCGTCCAATCCAGCAGATTGGTCGAAGTGAACAGACGTACATGATCGCCTCCGGACACGACTATCACCCAGCGATTCCGCTCTTCATCCCGAACGATCTTGGGATCACGGAAATCCCAGCTGCCTGGATCATCAGCAGTCTGTCCGGGGTTCTGGATCACAATCGAATGTTCCTTGGGATAATGCCATGTTCGGCCGCGATCCATACTATAGGCGATTCCGATTTTCTGATTGCCATTGGGACGGTCAGGCGTATAGGAAGTATAATAGGCAATCAATCCTCCCTGCTCCGGCGCCTGGTCAAACAGGCCGGATACATTGTGATCATCAGCAATAGCCGATCCTGACCAGATATGACCCTGCTCGTTCCATTCCAGCGCAAAGGGAAGGTTTTTCCAGTGCAGCAGATCTTCGCTAACTGCATGTGCCCAGCGTCCGCCATCTTGATGGAACAGATGATACTCGCCTTTGTAATAAATCATTCCGTTCGGATCGCTCGCCCAGCCACGCAGCGCAGAATAGTGATACGCCGGACGATGCTTTTCCCCATAAAATTCACTGGCCGCCATCATATACGTATCCTGAAAAGAAGCCGCGCCCCGCAAGACAACCAGTCCTGAAGCAGTTCCCGGACGGGCAATACCGCCAGTATCTATTGCCGGATCTGCGTAACCATCCAGAAACAGGCGGACTCTGTCCTTCTCCAGATAAATCTCCAGGCGATGCCTTGTACCTTTTTCGCTGTAATAATCCTGTGTAGAAGTCGCGATAACCGTACCATCGGTCTGCTGTAATCTGACCTTGACCCGTTGATCCTGTCGTATCAAAAGAGCGATATATCCCTGCTGGCCATCGGCTGTACCATGGAAAAACAGGCCTGCCTGCATCTGAGCATCGATCGGCATCAGATCTGTCATGATCACAGCATCCCCGGTTTGGGCAGGGGCAGTGTACGTACGCATACCGGATGCGCCGCCGTCGGCAGTGCCCCGCATACCACGCTCGTCCAGCGCCCATACTGCTGTACCATAGGTGTGCTCGCCTGTCAGGTTATGATTCCATACAACCGGTGTATCATCTGCTGTATTCTTTTCACTGTCCTTGCCGGTTGATTGATTCATGTTGTCCTCCTGGGCTGCGGGTAATGTACGGACAGATGGCTGTGCTGCGGCTGCACTGCGAACGGGTATATATACATCCGCCAGCAGCAGCACCAATGTGGTAACTGCTAATTTTGACAATCTGGATGGCATCTTCAGTCCTCCTGATGAATGGATTAAGATACAGAACCGGATAAATCGTATAGCTCAATATGATACAGCCCGGCATCTTCCTGCGCAGCCGTCAGCATCACACGGTTGGCACCCGGCTCCGGGAAAATAAGATCTGTCATCACAGTACGTCCCTGATCCGCAAATACCTCTACCGAGGCAGTATCTACCAGAATACGCAGCTCCCGCTCCCCCTGAATCGTCTGCAGCAAGGCAGTATGACGATTGGCAAAATCCTTATGAAAAGCACTTTGCCCCGATTGGGTACGATCAATATACAGCTGCGCAGAGTCCGCATCCACACCGATACGCGTACACCCTGCTGCTCCGGCACGTACCTGGATTTCAAATGAGACTTCTTTGCCTGTCCGGATAATCCATTCATAGCTTTCTAGCTGAAGTTGTTGTATAGCCTGCCGTACCTGATCCAGCGGCGCATGGTCCAGTCTGAGTACAGGCTGGCGTATCGATGCCAGTTCATGGACCGGACGTTGCAGCAACTGTACTCCGGTAGGCGTCATTTCCAGCATCAATTCACGAACGATGGTCATTGCCCCTCTCCAGCTGCCGGTAGGCGTCTGGTTGGCGTAGCGCCAGTTGCTCATCCAGCCGATATACAGCCGGCGTCCATCCTGCTGCGGAATATCCGACCAGCTTACGCCTGCATAATTATCACGCCCATGGTCCAGCCAGCGTATTTGCTGTGAGGCTTCATCCGGCAGGAATACCTCTCCATCAAAATGACCGGTAAAATACTGGGGACGCGATCCTTCGGCTCCCTGACCATTATCGCCGATACTGACAAGCATAACCCAGCGGCTGAGTTCCGGTGCACCTTCTATCGGGAGTTCGAACAGATCCGGGCATTCCCATACCCCGTCATGACAGCCTATTCCTTGTCCAAATACACTGCTTTCACTCCAGTTTTTCAGGTCGGGAGAATGATACAACGCAATACGTTGTCCGCAAGCGAGCACCATGATCCAGCGGCTGGATAATTCGTGCCAGAATACCTTGGGATCGCGAAAGTCGGGTCGATCCTCACATGTCAGCACCGGATTACCTGCATACTTGTGCCAGGTTCTGCCACGGTCATGGCTGTAGGCAAGACTCTGGCTCTGACGCACCGGACGATCGGGCTGTTCATCATGATGCGTGAAGATCGCAACGAGACCTGGCTTCTCCGGGAAAAATCCGGTCGTATTATGCCAGTCGACTACAGCGCTGCCCGAGAAAATCGTACCGTGTTCGTCTGGCTCCAGCGCGATCGGGAGTTCCTCCCAGTGAACAAGATCCCTTGTAATCGCGTGTCCCCAGTGCATCGGTCCCCAGGTATCGCCATGTGGATGATGCTGAAAAAACAAATGATATTCCCCGTCCAGATAAACCATGCCATTCGGATCGTTCATCCAGCAGCGGGACGGTGAGAAGTGATACGCTCCCCGGTAATCCGGTTTCAATTGAAGTGACATTGTATTAACCTCCTGTCGTGTGTTCGGCGATCTGCTGCTTGCTGCGGTCATAACCATCCTGCCTGATTTTCAGCCATTCCTGCAGACCGAGCCGGTCCAGCTCCTGTAGATAGGCAGCCCATTCCTGATCCGCCTGTCCATTCTGATACCATTCTGTGCGCTTGCGCAGCATATACGGGAACAGATCCGCTTCGATTGTCGACAGACGATCCAGTTCCTCGATACTGAAAAATACATTCGGATACGTATGCTCTGCCTTCATATGCGGTACCAGTACTTTTTTCATCAGATCCATCCGCCATTTGGCATCATCGGGCATCGTCGTATATTTGCCAAAATAATCGCTCAGAACAGCCAGCGGGCCGCCAATACTGGTTTTCTGGCGTACCTCTACCGGCGCCGATCCTTCCAGTGGCAGATGCTTCAGCATTTTTTTCGATTCATCGTATGTGAAAATATTCTGCTGGTTCGGGTCGCCGTAGGTTCCCCAGTTATTCTGCACCGACTGCAGTGGATCATACATCTGATCGACCCATTTGGCGGTCTGCTCCAGCTGCTGGTTGCTGCTCGTCACGACCATACTCCCCCGGAAAAAGCCCATCGCATTATTGCGGGTCACATTCACTTGTCCATCCGGGCCGGCCAGCGGCGGCATCAGATCATAGTCGTCGTTCATGCCGGTAATATTAGCTTTGTCCCAGGTAAAGTACAGTCCATAGCGCTGATCTTTGCCTTTGGCCAGATACGTATTCCAATCCTGCTGGAAAGATTCAATATCGATCAGTCCTTGGCTGTACAGATCATGCACATAGTTGACTGCTTCCCGGTAACCATCCTGATCGCCGGTAAACAGCACTTTGCCATCATCCGTCACCACCGTATGGTCAGGATTCTCCCCCAATCCAAAAGACGCAAACAAGAAAGTCAGATTCTCGCCACCAGGCTTGTCGATAAAGGACAGCGGAATCTCGTCGGCTTTGCCGTTGCCATTCGGGTCTTCGGTCTTGAAAGCGGTCAGTACCTGCTTCAGTTCATCGGTCGTCTTTGGCATGGACAGTCCGAGCTTTTTCAGCCATTTCACATTGATCCAAGGCATATCATCGACCGATTGAATACGTTCCTTGTCTGTACCCAGCTCTTCAATCCAGGGAAAAGAATAAATATGTCCATCCGGCGCAGTAATCATCGTGCGGTATTCCGGCCGCTCCTTAAGCACTTTTTTGAAATTGGGCATATGCTGGTCGATCAGGTCTTCCAGTGGTACAATCGCTCCGTCCTTGGCGAGCTTGAGCAAATCGTAATCACTGTATTCCGCTGCAAAAATCGCATCCGGCAGATCACCGCTGGCAATAGCAAGATTGCGCTTTTCTGCGAATACATCACTGGTATAGCTTTTCCATTCCACATGAACGCCGGTTTGCTTTTCCAGCCTTTGCAGCACCAGCTTGTCATTGGGATTGGCTGGAGCCAGCGGAGAACTGGATGTCATGATATGCAGAATCGGTTTGCCGTCTGCTGTTTTTTGCGGTTCATTGCCTCCGTCTCCACAGCCTGTGGCTGCCAGCAGGATAACTGACAGAGCAGATGCGACAGCCGCTTTGCGTACTTTGGAATTACCGTTTACTTTGCGCATGGTATTGCCTCCCGAATCATGTATTCCGGCCTGATGAGGTGAGCGAACGAGCTGACTTCTGCCGGGTTGGGGACTGCTATAATGAACCATCTGTTAGATAGCGAATCGCTGAACAGCAGCGTCAGCCTGCATTCATTTGAGTGAACCGACCATAACGCCTTTTTCAAAATATTTCTGGAAGAAAGGATACATTACGATCAGCGGCAGGCTGGAGATGACGATCGAAGAGTATTTGATCATCTCGGACAGCTTTTTCAGTTCGGCCATAGCCTGCTGGTCACCGATCATGCCTGGTGCCGCCTGATTCTGTATCAGAATAGAGCGCAGAACGAGCTGCAGCGGGAACAGATTGGGATCATCCAGATAGATCATTGCATCAAAATAAGAATTCCACTGCCCGACAAACGCGTATAGCGCGAGCACAAACATAATCGGTTTGGAGAGTGGAATCACGATACGTGTGAAGATGGTCCATTCCGAAGCGCCGTCCACATTGGCTGCTTCTTTAAGTTCTTTGGAAATGCCTTTGAAAAATGTACGTGCCAGAATAATGTTCCATACATTCACTGCTCCCGGAATAATGAGTGCCCATGGCGTATTCAGCAGATCCAGCTGACGAACCAACAGATAGGTTGGAATCAATCCACCACCAAAAAACAGCGTAATAATAAACAGGGTCATAAACCATTTGCGGCCGACAAGCGTATCTTCGGCCAGCGCATATCCGGCGCAAATGGAGATCAGCACTGTCACAACAGCAAATCCTGTCGCATACAGTATCGAATTGAAAAATCCGCGAATCATCGCTTCATTGCCCAGAATTTTACGATATCCTTCCAGACTCCAGTCGGCTGGTTGAAAAGAAAATCCACGATTCAGCAGCACGGTCGGGTCCATAAAGGAAGCTGCGATAATATAACCAAACGGAATCACAACGATCAGTACACCCAATCCGAGAAACAGCCCGTTCAGTACAAGCAGAAAACGATCAAACGGAGAATTTTTGACAATCATGGTTTTCAGTCCTTTCTGTAAGCCTGATGCGATCTAATACAATCCTTCATTATCATTGAGCTTCTTCACGATAAAATTCACACCAAGCAGCAGAATGACGTTGATCAGCGAGTTAAACAATCCAACCGCAGCGGAGTAGGCATAATCGCCTGACTGCAGACCAATCTTGTATACATAGGTAGCAATAATCTCGGAGGAAGGCAGATTCATCGAAGTCTGGAGCAAGTAAGCCTTTTCAAAACCGATCGACATAATGCCGCCTGCTGCCAGAATAAATACAATCGCCATAATCGGCTTGATCGTCGGCAAATCAATATGCCAGATTCGCCGCAGCAGACTTGCTCCATCCAGACTGGCTGCATTATGCAGCTCGGGGTCTACATTAGCGAGCGCCGCTACATAGATGATAGATGCCCAGCCTGCGGTCGCCCAGATATCGGACAGAATGTATACCCAGCGGAAATACTCGGGATCGGTCATGAACATCAGCGGCTGCCCACTGATCCAGCTGACGATCTGATTGATCGGCCCAGTTGGAGACAGGAAAATAAACAGCATCCCGGCAATAACGATGACCGATACAAAATTCGGCGCATACAGAAACAGCTGGATATTTTTCTTGATTCCTTTGCGGCGTACCTGATTGAGCATCAGCGCCAGCAGAATCGGAATCGGAAACCCGCATATCAGACCAAACGCACTTAATTTAAGCGTATTCATAAAAATCACTTCAAAATTGGGCGAAGTCAGAAATTTCTCAAAATGCTTGAATCCTACCCAGTCACTGTGCATAATCCCCCGGATCGGACTGAAATCCTTGAAGGCAATGACTGCCCCATACATCGGCACATACTTGAACAAAATTGTCAGAAGCAGCGCCGGAGCCAGCAGCAGGTACAAAAAACTATTTTTCCGGATATGCTCCCAGCGTGTTCTGCTGACCGACTGCTTGCCTGTATCCACAGAGTGTGCGCCCGATCGGCCGGGTTTTGCTGAACTTTCCATGATTGTCCCTCCATTTCACCATTCTATTGCCACTTGCTATTGCCATTTGCTTCTGTGATTCATAACCCCATACACCAAAAAGTAAGTGCTTACATTTTCATTTGTAAGTTTATTCCTTTACAATTTAAACGATGAATTGTTCATATGTCAATCTATTTTGTAAACTAAAAAGCTACATTTTTTTATGAATAAATTTTTATTTGCACAATCACAAAGTTACATTTGCACACAACAGATTGCTTTTACCTTTCATCTCCTTTATATTTTAGGTATATATGTGCAGTGGTATCCGACTTGCTGCACCTGTTCTGCTGATAGAGCAGCAAATTTGATAGTATAAAGGTGGATTTTATCCATGACCAAAGAAAAAGTGACGATTCAGCATATTGCCGATGCCCTGGGCATTTCGCGCAATACCGCTTCCAAAGCGCTGAACGGAAATGAAGGCATCCCGGATGAAACCCGCAGCAAAGTCATTCGCAAAGCCATTGAGCTGAAATACAAGCAGTTCGCCTATATGGAAAGTGATGGATTGATCCCCCGCAAAACCGGCAATATCGCCCTGCTCACCACCAATATGCCGGACAGCTCGCACTTTGGCTCGCCGGTCATCAGCGGACTGGAGAAGCGTATCAGTGCGGAGGGCTATAATCTGTCCATTCATATTGTCCGCGAAGATGAGCGGGATGCCTTGCGGCTGCCTAATAATTTCGATGTGTCGGCGGTGGACGGTATTGTATGTATCGAATTGTTTGACCGGGAATACAGCGAGCTGCTGACCGGCCTTCAGATCCCGGTTATCTTTGTCGACTGTGCTTTTGATATCGACTTTTCCAGTTTCCAGGCGGATATTCTGCTGATGGAAAATGAACACAGTGTTTACCAGCTGACCCGCAGCCTGCTAGGTAACGGGTATGATCGCATTGGCTTTGTCGGCGATTACCGGCACTGCAAAAGCTTTGGTGAACGCTGGATGGGCTATAATCGTGCGCTGCTGGAAGCAGGTGTACCTATGTCTTCTTCGTTCTCTATCCTCGATGAAGACCGTTTTTTCCTGTTTGAGACCGACTGGATGGAAGATCGCCTGAAGCAGCTGGATGAACTACCGGATGCTTTTGTATGCGCCAATGATTTTATCGCTATCCGCCTAATGAAAGCGCTCAAATCAAGCGGACTATCTATTCCGGATGATATTGGAGTGACCGGATTCGATAATGCTTCCGCATCTCGAATTGTGGAGCCCCATCTGACTACCGTGCATATTTATAGCAGCGAAATGGGTGTCAAAGCTGCCGAAATGCTGCTGTCCCGGATTCGCTATCCGGAGCAGCCTTATCAGGTCGTTCACGTACAGACGCGGCCCATGCTGCGTGAATCGGCGAACCATGCCACTGCGGCTTCCATGCTGCACGCATAATTTGAAGAGCTGTTCATCACAAAAATCCCTGAACATAACAGGCTAGTACAGCCTTGTTGTTCAGGGATTTTTGATAATGTATTGGATATCGATAGCAAGCAGAATGTCAGAAAGATTTATTTGGTACCTGCAGACTCCTGCTGCGCTTTATAGGCATCCAGCTGACGCTGCAGCTCTGCCATCACTTTGTCATAACCGGCTACTTTCAGCTTATCGCGGAAATCCTGCACAGCCTGCGCCGGATCGCCGGCTTTGCCATAAGTAATCGCTGGTCCCATTTCTGCAGTCACCTGTGAAATGGCAGTCAGTTCCGATTCGACAGCTGTTTTGTCAAATACGAATTGTCCATATGGATACGGCTTTTTGATTTTGTCGTATTCGCTGTACAGGGTATCGATTTTGTCCCAGGTGGTATCGCTTGGAATCTCGTGTTCATCCATTCGGCCTGCCCAGAAGTCGGAGTAGAACGCATCATTGGTCTCGTTATAATTGGCTGGCAGCACACGCTTGCCGTCCTTGATATCGTACTGTACGCCTTCCATTCCATAGTTGATCAGCTGGTAGATTTCTTTGTCATTGCGGATCAGGTCATAGGCCATCAGGGCACGTTCCGGATTTTTGCTATGGGCACCAATGGATACACCGCCATGGGTAATCGGCATTTCCAGCAGATTGCCGCTTTGACGGGAGAACGGGAACATTTGCAGTTCCGAACCCGGCTGTTTTTTATCCATTTGTACACGCAGACCGGAGAAGGTCTGTGTATGATGCTGATCCATACCGGTCTGACCCGCCTGCAGAGCGACACGGGTATCATTTTTGTTGTTCAGTACATCCTCACGCCAGTAGCCTTTGTCCGCCCACTCTTTCATCGTAGTGGCAAAATTCAGGAATGTATCTTCGAAGATCGGACTGACTACCGTATATCGGTCGTCATAGGATTTGGTATTGAACACCGGCAGATAACCTGTCGACATTGGCAGTTCCAGATATGGCGTATGCGACTGGACCCAGCCTCCAAAAGTGCTGGTACTGGACTGCGCATCCCATGGAATAACGCCAGGTTTGTTATCTTTGATCCACTGCAGATACTTGCCAATCGTATCCCAATCCTTGATCGGCTCGGTGATACCGGCCTGTTTCGCCCAGTCGCCACGATAGAAGAAGCCGTGGTTAATCCACTGGGTATAATCATTTTCGGGAATCAGCACGATTTTGCCGTTATATTTGCTTTGATTCCAATCTTCGGCAGGAATCGATTTCCAGGTGACCGGAGCGTACTTGGGCAGCAGATCATCCAGCGGCATAAAAGCGCCGCGCTGCGCATTGGACCAGGTATCCAGCCAGTCGGTACCGATCGTAATCAGATCAACCGGTTCACCGGAAGCGAGCAGCAGATTGTATTTGGTCTGCCAGTCGGCCCATTCTACCCATTTCCATTTTACTTCGGCATTGATCTTCTGCTTCATGATCGTATTGACTTTTTCCATCACTTTCTCAAACTGCCCATTCTTCGGTTTGTCGCCCAGCGCGACAAATGTGACAGTTACAAACTGCGATTTGTCGTCTCCAGCGCCGGATTTGCTGCCGCCGCAGGCAGCGAGTGACAGAACGATAACAGCCACCATCAGTGCCGAGATCAGCTTACGGAATTTCCACATACATTGGCCCCCTTTGGAATCATTGCTAGATAATATCCTACTGCCCCGATATCTACATTATTCGAACAGTCTCAGCCTTTGACCGCGCCGACTGTAATCCCTTTGATAAAATAGCGTTGAACGAACGGATAAAATAAAATCACCGGTCCGGTAGCGACGACTGCTGTTGCCATCTTCATCGTCTCCAGCGGTACATCGCTCATTGCCACATTGGAGGACGCTGCCGAATTGCGGATGAAGTCGGCGCTGGTGACCACATTGTAGAGGAACAGCTGCAGCGGACGATAATCCATATCCGGCGACAAAAACAGCATCGCATGATACCACTCGTTCCAGTAGCCGAGGGCGATAAACAGCCCGATCGTTGCCAGCGCCGGTGTGGACATGGGCAGAATCAGCCGCAGGAAAATAGTAAAGTCGCCGGCTCCGTCAATTTTGGCGGATTCGGTAATCGCATGCGGAATCGAGCGAACAAAGCTTTTCATCATAATAATCAGAAAAGGTGTGAGCAGCCCCGGCAGCAGTACCGCCAGATAATTATCCTTGAGCTCCAGGTACTGGGTGATCAGCAGATAGAACGGCACCAGTCCGCCGGAAAACAGAGTCGTAAAGTAAATAAAAAAGGAAATACGATTCCGGTAAGAGAAATCCGGACGCTGCAGTGCATATCCGGTCATCGCCACGATAAACAGGCCGACAATCGTACCGACAACGGTAATGCCCATTGTGACCAGATACGATCCGATAATCAGCTTGGGATTCTCGAATACGATCTGGTAGGCGAATGTACTGAATTCATGCGGCCAGATATTGAATCCATGCTGCTTGACCGCGCTCTCGCTCGTAAAAGACGTGCCCAGAATAAGCAGAAACGGCAGCAGACAGGAAATGGCAAACAGGCTGATAAAAATATATCCGGCCCAGCGTACAATAATTTCACTCTTATCCTGGCGAATACGTGCAGGCCGCGGAGGAGTACTGCCAATCAGATCCATTTTGCTGTTGATATCCATCGCTGTGCACCTCCTAGAATAATGAGTTTTCCGGGGAAACTTTTTTGACGATCCAGTTGGCAGTCAGTACGACGACAAAGCCGAATATGGACTGATACAGACTGACGGCGCTGCCCATCGAGAAGTTGAAATTGGTCATCAGCGAGCGGAATACATACGTCTCGATAATATCGGTGCTGGCGTACAATGCCGTGTTATTGGCACCTACCAAGTTGAAAAACAATCCAAAGTTGCCTTTGAGAATACCGCCGAGCGAGAACAGCAGCAGAATAATGAATGTCGGTTTGAGCCACGGAATCACGATATGGACAATACGCTGAAAAGCATTCGCTCCATCGATCTCTGCGGCTTCCACAATCTCTGTATCCAGTCCCATAATAGCGGCAAAGTAGATAATCGAACCGTAACCGGTCGTTTGCCAGAGATACGTAATAATAATGATAAACGGCCACAGGTGCGGCTCCGAGTAAGCTTTGACAGGGTCCATGCCGAGTGCGCCCAGTACGCCGTTCAGCAGACCATAGTCATAGCTGAGGATATTGTAGGCCAGCAGGCCAACCAGCACGGCAGAGATGAAATAAGGCAAAAACATCAGTGTCTGCGATACTTTTTTGAACCATTTTTTGCGGATTTCATTCAGCAGGATCGCAACTGTAATCTGCGCGATATTGCCAAGCAGGATAAAAGCCAGATTATAGGCAACCGTATTGAAAGTCAGCCTCCACAGATCACCGGTCATAATCAGGAATTTGAAGTTATCCCATCCGACAAAAGGACTGCCAAAAATGCCATCTGTATAATTGTATTTGACGAATGCCAGATACAGGCCGGGCATCGGTAAATAGGCAAATATACAGAAGAAAATAACAGCCGGACAGCACATCAGCAAGAGCACACGGCTATTGTGAAACTGCTTGCGCCGGGAACGCTTTACACGCACGGCAGGGATAGATTTTGCGGTATCCAATGAATGATTCCTCCTTTGTGCTCTGGCTCAGGGAGTCAGGTATAAAATGGGCCAGTGGGATTGATATCGTTTACCCTTTTATTGTAAGCGTTTTCTTTATGCTTTTTATTACACTATTCTGCTATACCCTTTCAATATTCTGCTATGTTTTAGCTGATCGGTCTGATCTCATAAGAAAAAGCCATTCCGCTTTTCCGGTCAGGACACGCATTAGCTGCGCGCCGCGATCGGAAATGTCAGAATGGCTTCAGTGCCTTCACCTTTTTTACTGCAAAATTCCAGACTGCCGTCCATGGCTTCTATAATACGGAAAGTGACCATCAGACCAAGTCCGGTTCCTTTGGTCTTGTTGGAGAAATAAGGTTCTCCCAATCGTGCCAGTTCTTCTTCGGTCATCCCCGAGCCATTATCCTTGATATGCAGCTCGATATGGTTCTCATGTTCGATTGTCCATACCCGAACATAGCCTTCCTTGTGTACTGCTTCAATGCTGTTCTTGATAATATTGATGCAGGCCTGCTTGAACTTGGACGAATTTCCCCGGATCTGCAGATGCTGCGGTACCTGAATCTGCAGTACACTGCCCTGCAGGCTGGCCAGCGGCCGCATAATATTCTCGATATGCTGGAACTCCTCATACAGGTTGAGCGTCTCTGTTTTTTCAAACTGCGGTTTGGCAAAAGTAAGAAAATCTGTAATGATATTGGCGGCACGGTCCAGCTCTTCGAGCGCCATTCGGAGATGCTCGCGACCTTTGTCATCCGTATTCATCTGGGTAAGCTGGAGGAACCCTCGCGTCACCTGCAGCGGGTTGCGTACCTCATGGGCTACCGAAGCTGCCAATTCGCTGATCATATCCATTTTCTCGGAGCGCTGGAGTTCATTATTGAACAACTCCAGTTGCTGGGAATACTGCAGCACCTGCCGCTGATTCTCTGCAAATACCCGGCCCATGATAGCGATCAGCGAGATCACGAAGAAAATCACGCCCCATTTCCACAGCATCAGCTTGTAATCCCCATCTTCCAGATAGAACCAGATCAGCTCACTGGCGGTAATCAGCGCAAAAGTGGTAAATCCGGAAGCGAAAATAATCGCTGCCCGGTTGCGCTGCAGTGCATACCGGATCGTAATAATCATGAACAGGATCAACCCTGCCAGAATAAACAATCCCAGGATAAGCACGGATATCACATAGTAGATTTTGAAATACCGGTCATGGGTGAGTACGTTGGCGATCAGCGCCAATACGCAGAAGCCCGAATAGAAGTACTGCACCCGTTTGAGCTTGTGGATCATATCCCGGTAGCCCCTGCCGAATACACTTTCGAAAAATTCATAAAATGCCGGCACCAGTACAAACAGGCTGATATCAAATCCAAGCGCGTACAGCCTGTCCCCATCCGGATAAAAAGTAAACAGGAACGGCGAATAGGTCACAATCACACTGCCCAGCGCCAGAATTACGATACAGAGACTCACCCACATCCTGCGGGAGCGTCCCCTCAGGAACACCGAGCAGAAGGCCATAATAAAAGCGACAAAGATAAATGAAAATCCAATAACCACATCTACCAGATCGGAGCTGACATAAGTGGTCAGGATCTCCTGGTAATCCCCGATCAGGATACCATTGGTCAGACCAATTTTCTCCCGGGCAGATTCGACCCAGATATAAATCATTTTATAGGAGTCTTCGCGGGTTAGCGGCAGCAGCAGCTGATTCTGCTCGTAGGCGTAACCGCGGCGTGATTCATAGATTTTGTTGTCGTCCAGATAGACGATAACGTGCTTGCCCTGCAGTTCCCGGATCAGCAGGCCGGAGGTGTTCCAGTTCAGTTCTGGAAGCGGAATCCGTATCCATGCGGAGGAGCTGTTGACCGGCTTGCCATCCTTCATTAACTGGGAGGATGTCCAGTAACCGTTCTGGTCGTCATTCCAGGGCTTGGAGGTAAAGCTGTTCTGTGCCTGCCATCGGACCTGCCAATAATCGATACGCTGGAATTTTTGGTCTTCTCTTGCATTCGCAGACAGAGACAATGCCAGCATAGCCATGATAATGAAGAGTAGGAATATAATTAAGGCTTTTGGCATAAACTTCATAGTGCACCTCATTATTTATATACTGTCCTGGTGATACCAATATACTTCATTGTTAGCAGAACGAACTTAATCTTGATAAATATGTATATTTCCCTATTGTACCTTATAACGCGTTATTTCATAACTATTATTATACTTGTTTGCGCATGCCGGATACACATAAATTACGGAAGAATCAGTAAAATTCCTTCTACAGATGAAAAATATGCCAGAGTAAGTTGCGTCACCACCCGTCATTTCTCGTCAAAAACAGCCTTTTCTTGTTAAACGTCTTCAGAGCTGTGCTGTTCTGGCAATGTTTGGTCTGGCAATGACAAGGGTAAGCTCCAATAAGGGGACCGATTTCCTCTGGAACATTATTCCGAAGGAGATGATACGTATGACAGACAACAAACACTATGATGATGTATTTTGGAAAACAAGAAACTCATTACTGGATGACGAAGATTCCCAGCCGGCAGGAGAAGATACCGAGGTGGAACTGCCAAGAGATGCAGAACTTGCTGTTATCCAGCCGGAACGGATGAATCCGAAGGAATATGACAGTATTGCGGATGAAGAAGATGCCGGCAAGCATCCACAGGCTGACCCGGAAGATATCGAATCCGACGCTGCACTCGCCCGCGAGGAAGATTTGGACGAGAATAAATAAAACAATATAGAAGCAACATAACAACAGCACGTGTATAATCAGCTGCATAGTTATACAGTAAAAGCCGGAAGTAATCAGAATATTCTGATCGCTTCCGGCTTATTTGAATACAGATTCACAGGATTAGAGTGACTGCATGTATTGGTATTGGAGCTGTCTAATACTATACCTGTCCGTATGGGCAAAGTTGTTCTGTACCATTGTCGTCGGACCAGAAATACTGATTATTTCCGTCCATAATCGGCTTTGATCTCGCCCCAGCTGCGGGTTTCCCATTTGAGCAGCTTGTTGCTGTACGTATTCGTACGCAGCCACTGCTCTGCGCGATCTACCAGTTCCCAGATCTCGGCGGTTGAAGCATCACGTACCAGCGTAGAGGCTGCTTTTTTCTGCCGCACCCATTTCAGGGCATTCTCGGAATCACTGTAGACCGTTTTGCTGCTGCCCTGGCGCTTCAAGTAAGCGAGCGCATGTACAATAGCGAGGAACTCTCCCATATTGTTGGTCCCTTTGGCGATCGGGCCACAGCTGAAAATAGTCTGCCCGGTGCGTGTATCGACTCCCTTGTATTCCACCGGACCAGGATTGCCCCGTGTACCTACATCGACAGAGATACTGTCATAATCAATCTGATCCATCGAAATACTCGTCGATGCAGCAGTACGTTTGCCATAGCCTGCTGTCCGGGAATTTCCTGCAGAAGACGAACTACCGGTGCCGGATTTGCCCTGTCCCCAGTGCTTTTTCCAGCCTTCGCTGTAAGCTTTATCCGCATCGGCGCGGGATTCATAGGATTTATATTTGCCATCCTTGTATCCACTCGTCTGCTTCTGGCACTCCGGCCATGATGTATACACACCTGGATTGTGCCCTTCCCATACTACATAATATTTTGATTTTGCCATATCTTTTGTATGCCTCCATTGCCTCAGCCTGCACATAGTCTCAGACTGTCCTTGTACATATTCGTGTATAGATTGTTTATGTACCTTTCATTATGGCTGTTCGGTACGTACTTTGGCAACCGGTTCGGCAGCTGCAGCAGCCGGTATCTCCCAGCTGCGCCTTGTTACCATAAAGGCACATACGAGCAGCAGCAATCCATTGATAATAAAAACAAACCGGATATCCAGCCATGCCCCCAGCAGCCCGCCTATAACAGGACCTGCCATCGTAGCAATCTGGGATGCCGACTGATTCAGTCCAAATGCCCGTCCGCGGAAATCCGCCGGTGTCACCCGGACAATTATCGCATTAATCGACGGCAGCACCGCCGCAAAAAACAATCCATAGCCGAACCGCAGCGCTCCGAATCCCCAGATATCCGTAAAGAAAAACTGCAGCATATTACCGACCCCGCTGCCCAATAGTCCGATTAGCAGCACTTTGCCAAAGCCGATCCGGCTACCGATCTTGCCCCAGCGCGGCGCCATAATCAGGGTCGCAATACCGACAGCCGAGAACACAATCCCGGCACTGAGTGATGCATTACTGGTAGACACGCCCATACTTTTTACATAAATCGTAATAAGAGGTTCCAGAATCATCACCGAGAAGTTGGCTACCCCCGTCAGCAACAGCAGTGACATGAACAGCCGGTTGGATGCCGCCTGCCTGATATCATCCAGCACATGAGAGCGCTTGGCCGATCGGTTGAAATTGTGCTCCTTGGCCCAGATCGTCGCAATCAGTGCCGCGATCAATACAATCAGCGCCGAGAATAGAAAAGCATTTCGGTTGCCAAAATAATAACTGACCACCCCACCGATCAGCGGCCCGATAATCGTCCCTGTCGCTCCCGAAGTCGCCATTACGCCGAGCGCATAACCCGTCTTGTGCTCCGGTGTATTTGTTCCGACAAGTGCAATCGATGCCGGTACAAATCCTGCCAGCAGCCCCTGACAGAGACGAACTACCAGGAACACATACGGATCGGTCACAAAGTAACTGACCAGATAAAGCACCGCCAGACTGAATCCCGAACGAATCAGCATCGGCTTGCGTCCGTACTTGTCCGACAGCGATCCCCAGAATGGCGAGATTAGCGCACTCGCCAAAAAAGTAATGCCAAACGCAATGCCCGCCCAGATCTCCAGATGATCGGTCACTCCAAGCTCCGTCTCCAGAAAAATCGGCAAAAACGGAATCGAAATCGAATACGCCGTACTGCAAAAAAATACGCCAAGCCATAATACAATGAGATTTCTTTTCCATGGAAACTCCATCCAGGCAGACACATCCTTTCGATTATCGACCATTTTACTCCTGTTTGGAGGAAAGTCCAAATCGTTGGGAGGGGGGCCTGCATGGCCCTGGACGATCATGCAGCATATCGTATTGGCGATCTGACGGTACAGCACTTCAGACAATGAATGATACAGCGCTTCAGACAATGAATGATACAGCGCTTCGGGAAGGGATTATCCTGCTGACCTCCGGTTAAGCACCGGATATGTCTGAATCACCGCTATCGCGGTACATATCCGGTGCTTAAATGTCGGTTTGCAGGATAATTCCCTTCCCTCCGCTCCGTGCTAGGCGTTTCTATTGATGCTTTCCAATTACTTTATGGGTGCACAGTTGCTAGGCGTAACTGTTTTGTGAGATTAAGAAGAAAATAATTACGACTTCCTTGGTTGAGCATGAAATAATGGCGTTGGATATAAGTGTAATTATGGGGTGCAAGTATACATAGTAATTGGGAAAGGTGATGAGTATGGAGCGAATGATTCGTAATTCTGCAAAAGCACTTATTATCCGGGAAGGCCATATGCTGGCTTTGTAGCTGGATGATCAGGGTGATGTCTTTTACATTATGCCCGGTGGAGGACAGCAGGCTGGAGAGATACTCATGGATGCGGTAAAACGTGAAGTGGCTGAGAAGCTGAGCATGGAGATTGAACTGCAGTGTTTAAATCTTGAGTCCATCAAATTCTTTGAGCTTTTAGACTAACCGAGCCAATTTCAGTTGATTGCACTGAGCGAAGGAAAGGGAATTGTCCTGCAAGCCGACATTTAAGATCGGATATTTACCGCGATCAGCGGTGATTCCAAATATCCGATCTTAACCGGAGGCCAGCAGGACAATCCCTTTTCGCAGCGGTCTACCCTACTACTCTACTCTGTTCTGCCACAGCACTTTATCTTACTAATCCAACACAGTATCCTCTCACCCGATCACCTTATCCACTTTACCACGCAGCCGCCGTACTCTCCTTCAAACCATTCAGTCCGCTAAGTCACCAGCATCCCGCCGAATTTAGCAAGAAAGATGTCATCCCCCGCAATTTGGGGTAAGAACGAGTAAGACATTTTACACAAACGACTTTTACAATAAATGGACCTCCTACGACAAGCGTCCATACCGACCGAGGAGATGAATAAAATGAGTAATGAATTTGATAATAACAGGGATGCTGCTGCACAGGAATACAACCGTTATCGTACGATTGATCCGGTAACTGCACGGGATGAAGAAGAACTGCAAAGTATTCCGGCGGATGATCTGGATCTGATCAATCCGACGGTTCGTGATGAGGAAGGGATTCAGCCGGTAATCAGCGAGAACAATTCGGTTCACGATCTGGACCCGCGGCTAGCTTCGGAAGATATTGATCTGCATCGTCATACGATTGATCTGGATACCCATGCCGAGGAACTGGATACCGGTACCAATGCCGTAGATCAGGGCATTATGGACAATGCACAAAATGACTCCATGGTAGAAGACGGCCCTCTGCCGGATATCCCGGATGCCGATGAACTAAATGGCGGCGAGACACCGGAAGATCCGTCTGTACCATCTTCCTACGATCAGGATGCACACGGTACCGATCTGCGTAACGGCTCTACCGGCGAAGATGATCCGGATCGCTTTGAACGCCGCGACCGCTAAATCCAAGGAGGACTAACTCATGACTGAACACAAGCAAGACCCCAATGAGGACAATCTGGTTACCGAACGGGATAATGATCCTAAGTTTGGCTTGTTCCGTGAAGATTCTTTTCCCGATTCAGGTAGCGATGAAGTACAAAAACGTGTGATCGAAAATGAACTGCCGCGTGATAATGAGCTGCCGCAGCATGAACAAGATGCGGAAGATGAAGATACCCAGCGCTGATTGAGCAGCATCCGGTTTTCTTTTCAAATACAGATCAGATCATACCCGGTAGTGATCAATGATGGATACACATACCCTTGCCTTGTAAAAGTAACAGCAAAAAGCGATCCCGGATCATTCGAACGACTGGGATCGCTTTTTGCTGTTTTATTTTTTCTGTTTACTATTTTCACAGTGAACTACTGTATATCGCCTGGCAGCTTCTCAATCACAATAATACAGGTACTATTCGGCAGACGTACCTCTTCATCCCACTCATCCTGCAGCTGTATCCGGTGACACAGCGCCTCCGTATACCCTTCCTGCAGAAAAGCTTCCATATGCACAATATTCGCTTGCTCCCCGAGTGTGTCACTGATCAATGTACGGTACTGTGTCGGTGTCATATAACCAAACTGCTCCTGCACTTCATGCACATATGCTTCTTCGCCCCACGTATACGTGTACAGGAATTCCATCGCATCATTCACCGGCATCATCACCTGATTGCCACCCATAATCTCATACTGGATCTCTCTGCCCTCAAAATCTTCCGCGTAACGCTCCAGCGCTGTCATTCCTCCTTCTTCGAGGAAGGTAATCTTGCGCTGCTGCACGGTCGGTTCAGTCATGATGCCATCGCGGATAATAATCCGGCCTCCTACAGACAGTACTTCAAAAGCACTGCGAAGGGCAGCGGCGACAGTGTCCAGATTGAATTTGCGTCCCTGAAAAGGAACATAGGAGTACAGTTCGTGCAGAATCGAGGAGAACAGGATCGTATCCACACTGCCCGGCGTCACATATTCCTGCAAAGCAAGCGCATCTCCCTTGACGACTTCCCACTGATGTCCTTCCCGCTGTTTTTTGCGGTTCAGCGATTCGATCACATTTTCGGAAATATCGATACCGATTGCGCGTACTTCCGGCATCTCCGCTTCCAGCAGATCCAGCATGATGCCGCCGCCCGGACCGATATCCAGTACCGTCTGTCCAACCACATCGCGCAGTAGTAGCTTTTTGTAATCGATCGTTTGGTTCATCGTTTCCAGATAACTATCCTCATTATGGAAACGGTCATACGCATCACGCCGCAGATCGAACAGGTCGAACAGCATGAGCACTGCCTTTTCATACAATGGAGACTTCTCTGCCTCCATGCAGAATTCGATCAGCTTCTCTGCTGCCGGAGAAAAGGCAAAATTAAAAAATACGGTATCCGCAATATGCGGCTCTATCGTCAGCTCATACGTCAGATGCGGACTGGACAGATCCAGACGACCGGTACGCAGCTCATCCCATCCCCAATCGGCCAGATATTTCTCGATAATGCGCTTCTTGTACAGATTGATTTTCTTTGTCCCTCTGTAATCGTAGTACATACTGTTCATCAGGCGCTCAAAACTGATATGACGCACCTGTTCTCCGATCTGGCTGCTGATTAGAAGGAAGATTTTGCTGAATTCCTCCATCGAAAAGTCCTTTAACGCCGCTTCGACGTACCAAAAAGTACGATCTGCCAGCTGTTCAAACGCCTGGTCTATATCAATCTGACGGCGCAGCTGCTCCAACTGTTCCAGTGTGTTCTCTCCATATGCCGCGCTGCCGGTACGCAGGCGCAAAATACGATCCTGCACGGTAACATTCTCCGGCTGCTCGCCATAGGCAATAGCATGGATCAGCTGTACCAGCTCGTCTCGTACACGCTGCCATAGCTCTGTCGATACGGCTTCAATCACGCAGCGGTTCAGTACGAGCAGCGTACTTTTCATTTCTTCCGGGGACAATATGCCTTCGGCTACGATCTCCGTCAGTGTATGATTCTCATAAAAAGGAACTTCTCCCCGCAGATACTGACCGAGCAGTCCATGAGTACGGATCAGTGCTGTGACCAATCGGGTTCGGTCATGCTCCGGCTCTATCGCAGCACGCTCATATAGCTCGGCGGACCCTTCATTATGTACAAACAGATTGATCCCCTGTTCCTGCCAGCGTATCCGCTCACGTGCCGAGCCGCCTTTGGCTGTCTCCGACCACATCAGTGTCTCTTCGACAATATCACGCAGCCAGAACGATACCCGCAGCTGATCGAGAATACGCAGTGTACGCTCTACATAATCCAGTACCGGATTGGCTTCATTCAGCTCCTGCAGAGTATTAACCCGTTCCAAATTGACGATCCGTTCTTCGGCGGAGACCAGATGATTCAGCCACGGTGCGCTGAATGGCAACGGCGGGCCTGCATTACGATAAGATTCGATAGCAACAAGAGCTTGCAGCATCATCATTCCCTCATTTCCATTAATCGTATTTTATAAGATAAAGCGCAGTTTCTCATTAATCGCATAGATACAAAAAAGGATTGTATCCGCCCAACGAATACAATGCCTTTTCCCTGATATCCATCATTTTCATCCAAATAACTGGTTCAATGACTGAATGCTATTCCTGATATTGCCTGACTGGTTTATTCATGGTGTTCATCGCTTCTGTACGCCTATGGCGATATAACGGAGAGGTACAGGTATTTTTACTCCCGGCCGGGGAACTCGACAAACTCTTTGCCGACCGAATACCGTTTATCTTCATTAATGATATCGCCAAGCCAGCGACTCAGCTTCACACCGCTTTCCTGGGCGGAATAGAATACTTTGTACGGTGACAGCGTATGGGGCGTGCCGCGTCTTTTTTTGCCGCTGCCTACTCCATAATCGGTGATAAAAAAGTAATACTCCGGCAGTTCCTGCTGCAAGCGGCGTGCCGAGTTCAGCATCCCAAGCGACCATTCGTTAGTAATCTCCAGGTCGTCGCTGACCAGTCCCTCGGTTCGCCCGTTCAGTACGGCTTCATACGAAGGCAGTACTTTGTCGTACACCGTATTCGACTGCAGCAGTATCGTTCCCTCGGGCAGCAGGCGGTGGTTCGCCCGGAAAGCGGCGCCGATAATATCGTCCTCGATCTCATAGCCGTACCGCTGCCGGAAGTCCGCTTTCCATACTTCATCGATAATATGCGGCCACTGGTGCGAAGACAGATAAGCGCCATCCGCATAATGGTACAACTGTGCCTGCGGATAATGCTCGGCGATATACGGTGCCCAAAAAGCAGAGCCAAACCCGCCGGCACTCGCTCCGGCGATCAGCAGCTTGTCCGGTGCAGGCACATGCTTGAACATCCAATCCAGCCCTTTGAGCGTATTCGCCCGGCCGCTGTAATGCGCGGTGAATGTCAATTTCCCGCGGTCCTTGTATTTCACCTGATGATCTCCGATATGGAAATCGCCTGTTGCATAAGGGACATAGATAATATTCCAGTCGCGAAATGGATTGTCCTTGCGCTGATTATCCAGTATGCCTCCCAGCAAATCGGGTTTGTAAAAAGGAATATTGGCAAAATAATAACCCAGCTCATGATTATGCAGCAGTGTACGCAGTCCAAAAGGCTTGGTCGCCGTATTGCGGTTCCAACTGATGCCCCCACCGGAAAAATACACCATCAGATTATTGCTGCGGCCCCGCTTGGTCAGCAGATAGTAGGAAGATCCGTCTCCCGATACCGCCCGGCCGCTCAGATCAACACGGCTCCATTTATATAGTGGAGAATCAGCAAAGCTGACTACCCGGGACGGACGTTTGATGATAAAAACGATAATAGCTATCAGGACCAGGGCAAGCATCAACCATTCGACACTGGACACGATCATGTTGGTTCCTCTTTTCTATGACTCTCTCTAAATGAACCATGCAAGATGAATGGTCTATTTGGGGATTGTTGATGTTTAATTTTTGCGGATAACGGTCACCCGTGTTTTACGGGGAGTACGATTGGCTTTGCGGCCTTTGAGTAGCCATAGATCGGGCGTATCTCGAATATCACGGATTTCCAGCTGAAAAGGGGCCGGCGGCAGCGCTCGGGCAAAACGCAGAAATAGTCGATTGCCATCTACTGCCGAGTGGCTGACTTTCCATTCGCGGGGCTTGCTCAGACCCGTTGATAAATGCAGAACCACACTGCCGACCGACTCCGGATCAATTCGTTTGTTATATGTGATCATGACCTCATCCTCATCCAGCAGCAGTCCGGAAGAAGGCAGGGGCGGCTCGGCATACATATAGCCGCCAATATGATACTCATAGGCTGTCCAGGTCTGATAACCGAGCGCATACGCTTGATGTTCAAAATCATCGACCCAGCGACGACCCTTGATCATGCTCGCCTTGGAACCGATATCCGCCTGGATGCCAAGCGGCAGGTTCGGATAACGTTCCCGGATCGGTGCCGCCACCGGTTCATATTCGCGGATATAATCAGCGCCCAGCCCCCGCTTCATCCAGTCCGGCCAGTGGGTCTGCAGAATATGCAGATCCGGCCGCACCTTCTCGATCATGGATAGCGGATCAAGCCCTTGCCATTCACGCAGCTTGTCTACGGCATCTGCTTCCCGCACAGCCAGTGACCAGGTCGCCACCTTGATATCCGGACGCACCTGCCTTGCCCCCTTCTCTCCATTGATCAGCTCATCGATCAGATGGTTGACCGCATCAACGCGCAGATCGACCCATGCCTGGTAAATATCGGGGACGCGCTTGTAATAATTGGATGCCGATTCATCGACAAATTCGGGAATAGTTTCACCGTATTTCTGATGAAATGCCTGCCTTGCGAGCGGACCAATATCGCCATAGACACCGCGTGCGATGCCATTCCATTCCGGGAAATACGGTTCGGCCACTTCCACACCGTCGAACGGCACATTTTCCAGCAGATAGGACAGCACTTCCTTTTTCCACTGGATATAATCTGCCGAGAAATGGGAGAACCGTTCAAACCCGTCATTGATCGGACGCAGCAGCTCCATTTTCCAGGAAGCCCAGGATGGCGGTGCATGTTCTACACTGAATGTGCCGTTACCCAGCACCAGCGCCCAGACAGCAATTTCCCTTTTCTGGAGCGCTTCGACAAGCCACTGGTCGACCTTTTGTTCGTTGACTACAAAATAATGCACCGTACGATATCCGGCGAGCATCAGCTCATCCGCGATACTGTCGGGAGAACGATCCGCATAATAAGGAAACAGCGGATCGATCTGTATACTTGCGCCCCGCATCGCCCAGGGGCGGCTGCGATAAGGGTGATCATTCATCCGGCAAACCCTCCTGAGGTTGAAGATGTTGTAGTACGCGGCGGTTTGCGCTTGCGCAGAAACAGCTGGGCAGAGATTTTGGCACACCATAGTGAGAATCCGGCAAAAATAACGCCCCATACTACAGCAGGCAGCATAAATTGATGAGCTAGTCCGGTCGCATCACCTGCCGACGAAGGGCTGGTAATGGCCATAATCAGTATAGTCAGAGAAGATAGCACCGATTCTTCCAGCGTCAAAAACATAATTAGCAAATAATAGCCATTGCGCAGCCATTCCGGACTGATCAGCATTAGAATACTTACAATTACAAATCCGATCAGCCAGATTACGCCGAATCCCTGATGTACATACAGAATCAGCATAATAAGGGCGATAGCTGCCGTTACGATAATACCGATTCGCTGCTGACGCTTATGATAAAGGTAGAACAGCCAGATCACGAACAGCGAAGACCCCATATATCCTGCCAGTCCAATAGGCAGTCCGCTCCAGGCTGATGTAATCATGGAATAGGTCACTCCGCTGTGATCTGCGTTCAGCTCAATCCGATTTACCCGTCCCGAAGTCATCAGCGTAACAATGGCATGACAGAACTCGTGAATCATCGTATCCAGATTGCGGAATAACGAGGAGAACGGAATCAGCCGGGTCAGAACCGCCGATCCAACAAGCAGAAGAATCAATTTAAGCCATTTGTTCAATACTCCACATCCTCATATGCTTGATATACTTTTTATTTATCTATATTTTTATTCCATCTATTTGCATGATTTCTAGCCAAATTGTATGATCTCTCGCCAAAGCAGTGCATTGATATCGAAAACATGGCACTGTACTATCGTTTCTTTTATTTTAACGCTCGCTATCTTGCAATACAATTGATCGTCAAACCCTTATTATTACCCATTTGCCGATTTTTTGACCTTTATACTTTCTTACATCATATCTGTCTAATTATTTTATAGACAATTTATATTATTATCTATATTATATTGGTATAAGTATAGCGTTAATCTATTATAGGAGTTGAATAAAATGAATCGCAGAAAAGAACTGCAGGAGCAGTACAAGGAAATAAAGATAGAAGCAGGCATCTACGAGGTGCGCAATCTGCCGGAGCAAAAAGTCTGGGTCACCAGTACTCCAAATTTGCGTACTATTAACGGGTCCCTGTTCTCGCTGGAGATGGGCAGTTTTATCCACCGGGAATTGCAGGCAGACTGGACACGGCTTGGCAAAGATCAGTTCGAAGTGAATATACTGGAAGTACTCAAGCCGCTGGAAAATCCATATGAACGAATCAAGGACAAGCTGCAGGACAAGGAAGAGGAATGGATCGAGCGTTTCCGCAGTGAAGGCATGAATCTGTATCTTCCTCTTCAGAAAAACACATCGGTATGATACATCTGCATCAGGAACTGGAGCGAATCCGTAAAGTCTCCTTCTTGAAAAAGGCAGAGTCGTGGATACGACTTCTGCCTTTTTTGTGTTATACATTCAGATAGCTGTGCCATTCATCCGAATCAGGCAACCTGGTATTTGGGCTGCAAGAGGTGCTGTAACCAAGTTATGGTTTATGCACTTCCTGTACGTTCTTTCTACATCCTTTTTGTGATGTACTTTGTACGGTCTTTAGGTGTACACTCTACTTTCTTGTCCGCAGATTACCGTGTATTCATCTTTCTGACCGGGAAACTATGTTATACTTTTGGTCGAACTGTTGGAGTAGAGAGACTTCGGCACAAGTGTGATGACTACTTGTCTATACTGATTTACATCGAGAGAAACAAATAGAGAAAGAAGTGAATTGCTTGTTTATAACTATCCTGTACAGCGTAGTCCTGCCGATTATTGTGCTGATTGTTGTCGGTTCGGTACTGCAGCGGATTTTTCAGCTGGATCTGTACACGCTATCCAAAATCAACTTTTACTGTATTACACCGGCAACCGTATTTATGAGTCTGTATCATTCGAATATGAATCCTGAACTACTGGGTAGTGTGATACTATTCTATGCTCTGTATGTACTGATTCTGTATCTTCTCGGCTCCCTGACTTCAAAAATCATGGGCTACAAAAGCGGCAAAAAGGCTGCTTTCAATAACAGCATCATGCTGGATAACTCCGGTAATTACGGTCTGCCGGTCAATCAGCTCGTATTCAGCGGAGAGCCGCTGGCCGCTTCGATGCAGGCACTGATCATGTCTTTGCAGAGCCTGCTTACCTTTACCTATGGAGTCATCTCGATTCAGGGTTCCCGGCTGCAGGGCAATTACCGCAGCGTTATTATCGGATTTCTGAAAATGCCGGTTCCCTACGCATTGGCACTTGGCTTGATTATGCATGCGCTGGCGATTCCACTGCCGACCGTACTCGCCCAGCCGCTCACGTATGCCCAGCAGTCTATGGTCGCGATCGCACTGATCACGCTCGGTGCGCAGATCGTCAAATATCCACTGCGGCTGTATCGCAGCGATATCTATATCAGCATGGTACTGCGGCTGTTTGGCGGTCCACTGATCGGTCTGATGCTGATTCTGCTGCTCGATATGCACGGGATTCCAGCGCAGGCGCTGCTGATTGCCTCTGCTATGCCGACAGGGGTCAATACATCGATTCTGGCGGAAGAATATCGCAATGAACCCGATTTTGCCGCTCAGACGGTACTGATTTCGACAATTGTGAATGTATTTACGATTACTGCTGTCATTGCATTATCCGGGCATCTGCAATAATCGGATCGTTTGCGATATCCACCGTGAATAAAAAATACAGATGCAAGATGACCTGCAGGCTGCCGGAATGAACACTTTGTTGATTCGGCAGCCTGCTTCTGTTTAGCGGCTGCCAAATATTACGCGTCAATATTTGCTTCACAGCCCTGGCTTGGTTTAAAGTCATAGTATATGCTCTGCAGCACATTTCTGCGTTAGACGTTTCTTTGCGGATGATTGATCCGTCTCGAAATCGGCTAGCGCCAGACAACGTGCCAGGGAACTTACCATCCACTAAGGAGTGAACCTATCTATGCTACGCCAACCGCGTAAAAATGTTGTATTTGTACTCGTATGTGCAGCCCTGTTCCTGATTATCGCCGGCTGCGGCAATAATAATGGAACCAGCAGTTCTACTTCCGGCCAGACCGGTACGTCTACCAGCACAGAGACGAACGGCTCCAGTGGCAGCACGGGTTCGACCGGAAGCACCGGCGACCAGAGCGGATCTACAGCAACAGATACAACACAGGCACCATCCGCCACTGATAACTCGGCCAATTTCAAGCAGGATAACGATCCGATCGTAACAGTCGAAATGGATGATGGTCAAAAGATCGAAATCGAGCTGTATCCCAAAGCAGCACCGAACAGCGTCAATAACTTCATTTCCCTGGTCAAAAAAGGATTCTATGACGGTCTGACTTTCCACCGCGTTATTCCGGGCTTTATGATCCAGGGCGGCGATCCCAAAGGCGATGGCACTGGTGATCCAGGCTACAGCATCCCAGGCGAATTCCAAGCCAATGGCGTGCAGAATGATCTGAAGCACACGGCTGGCGTACTGTCGATGGCACGTTCCGGCGATCCGAATTCCGCCGGCTCCCAATTCTTCCTGATGGTAGCGGACGCTCCGCATTTGGATGGCGGATATGCTGCATTTGGTAAAGTCATCAGCGGCATGGAAGAAGTCAACAAAATCGTCAACCTGCCAAGAGATAGCAATGACAAACCGAACACTCCTCCTGTCATGAAAAAGGTAACCGTGGACACCAAAGGTGTCGATTATCCAGAACCGGAGAAAACAAAATAAGCCTATTTTCCAACCCGGCGTTTTCTACAGCGCCGGGTTTTTGCTGTTATGTTTTTGCTGGTAGTTAATTCTTTTTATCTCCAGTCATTCTATTTGTGTATATTCGTTCTTAGCTGAATAGATATTTCCATAACTATGCAGCTTGTTTTTCACATCGTATATACATTATAAAAAATGTCATTTTTTGTCGCAAAATTAGTAATTATCTATTTAGAAACTTAGCTATACCGACGATATATACCCTATGAAGTCTTGGCAAAGCCTTCATCACTACAGCATCCCATGCTGAATGATTGTCTATCATATTTAATCAGGGCAAATTCACTGAAAAGTGAAGACGCAAAGCCATGGGTCTAAGGCATGACAAGCAGGATCGTGCTAAGGCAGCCGGTTGCCGATGAATACCTGATGCGGTATGACTCGAAGGAGTCCAACATCATGAGAACAGCATATTATCGCTTACAATTGGGTATCCTCTGTATAGCATTATTACTAGGGCTAGGAGGATTCACGATGACATCTGCTTATGCTCAAGCGCCACAGAAAGCGACCTGGCTGTGGAACACACAGTTGATTGTGAATTCCACAGACCGCATTTTATCTTTTGCAGCCAGCCAGAACGTTACCCTGATCTACCTGCAGGTCAACGCCGATCTGGATGCTGATGTATACCAACACTTTATTGCTGCCGCTTCTGCACAGGACATTACGGTGCAGGCACTCGATGGAGCCCCTTCCTGGGCGCTGGATTCCCGGCGTCACGAACTTCAGGCCACGCTTGACTGGATAACCACGTATCAACAGGACGCCTCGGCAAATGAGAAATTCAGCGGTATCCATATCGATATCGAGCCTTATCTGCTGCCCGAATGGCGTACCGACCAGACCACCGTTATCGCCGGCTGGCAGCGCAGTGTGAAGACTGTTGTACAGACTGCTCATGCTCTGCATATCCCCGCTTCTGCCGATATCCCGTTCTGGCTGCATACCCTGTTGACCGCAGACGAATCTGCGACGCTCAGCAGCTGGATGATGCAGCAGTATGATTCCATTACGATCATGGCTTACCGTGATCATGCCTCCGGAATTCTGGATGTCGCCGAAGCCCAGCTTGCCGAAGGTGATGCTGCCGGTACTCCCGTCTATATAGGTGTAGAGACCAATCCTACAGATGAAGGGGATGCGATCACCTTTTACGAGGAAGGCGCTGCCTATCTGAACAACCAGCTGGCCAGCGTGATCCAGCAGGCTGGTGCACATGATTCTTTTGCCGGTATTGCTGTGCATGATTATGCCGGCTGGTCGACACTGGTAAATAAATAAAATGATGCTTCACTATCGAGACAGACGTTCTTTTCCGTCTGTCTCTTTATGTATATATGGAGAATATACCGAGATAATTTTATCTCTATGGGTAGTTCATTTTCTGTGCTTTGTTATGCGACCAAATACTTATCTATCTACCTTTGGAACCAATTCTTTTATTTGCAATATTCACAATTTGACGATTTTGTAGTTTAATGCCGATTAATGTAACAAAAATGTTATGCAATAGTATCCATTTACGGAAGATTCACTGCTGGCTGCCTTGTTATGATAGATACAGAAATTTGCAGGTAAGGAGCGTTTTATTCATGCTACATAAGCAAAAATGGTTATTCGCACTACTCATCGCTGTACTATTAATTCCCCAGACAGCGACCGCTGCCAAATCACAATCATCCGGCAGCAAAGCACATTCATCCAAAGTGATCTATCTGACTTTTGATGACGGACCGACTGCCCACACGATGCAGCTGCTCGATATCCTCGATCAGTACAATGCCAAAGCGACTTTCTTTATGCTTGGGCCGCATATGGAACACTTCCCAGCAGCGACCAAACGTATTGTCAAAGAAGGTAACGGACTCGGTCTCCATGGTGTTAGCCATGTGGTAAGCAAGTTCTACAGCTCTCCCTACAGCGCCTACAAGGAAATGAAAGGCGCCAACGAGAGCCTGTATAAAGTAACCGGCAAGTACACCAGCCTGGTGCGTACTCCTTACGGCAGCAAGCCGTATCTCAAAAAATCCTACCGGGATATTATGCTGAGCACCGGTGGTTTCCATCTGTGGGACTGGAACGTGGATTCCCTGGACTGGAAATACAAAAAAGATCACCAGAAAGTATACAACAACATTATGGCCCAGGTGAAATCGGTCGAACGTCGCGGCTCCACTCCGGTTGTACTGATGCATGATCAGCCCGCCACGCTCAAAGTACTGCCAAAAGTACTCAAAGAGCTCAAGGCAGAAGGCTATCATTTTGAAGTATTAGACAAAAAAAATCATCCGCTGAACTTCTGGAACGACGAACGCTAATTGGGCGATCCAAAGCCGGATATACAGCCTATGCAGTTTATACAACTGTACAAAAAGAACCCTGTTTGCAAAAAGATTTTTTTTGCGTACAGGGTTCTTTTTTATTCCTTCCAAGCTTATCAAGTTTTAGTGAGCTGTATCAGTCTTTATCCAGAATTTTTCCAGCTTCATTGGTTCCATACGGGCAATTCCGGCGTATTGCTGTTATGATAAAATAAACCCAATTTGTTTGTACAAAGGAGTGTATTTATGACGGAATCACAGCAGTCCGCAGCAGGTTCGCCCTATATCACACGTAATGACCGCGAACGGATTTTACGGCAAAAGGGACGTGTACTGTGGCTGACCGGACTATCCGGATCAGGTAAATCCACACTGGCTTTTGCCTTGGAGCACGAGCTGTTCCTGCGTGGACAATCCTGTTATGTACTGGACGGGGACCGGGTGCGGCAGGGACTGAACAGCGATCTTGGCTTTGCCCCGGAAGATCGGCGCGAGAATCTGCGACGCATAGGCGAAGTCGCCCGTATTTTGCTGGATAGCGGGCAGATCGTGATCGCTGCACTTATTTCTCCCCACGCGCCGGATCGGCAGATGGTGCGGGAAATGTTCCAGCCGGAGGACTTTTGCGAAATTTATGTTAATTGCTCTCTGGCAACCTGTGAGCAGCGTGATCCAAAGGGGTTGTATATTCGGGCGCGCAGTGGAGCAATTCCCCAGTTCACCGGAATCAGCGCTCCCTATGATATCCCGGAGCAGCCGGAACTCGTTATCAACACCGAGTTCCTGTCTGTTGAAGAATCCGTGATGCTGATCATGGAGACACTTGAACTGTCTGCTGTACCCAGTATGGATCTTTCCCGCTGATCCGGCTGACGGAGCGTATATTTAGTCTGTTCATGTATTGTCAGGCAGGAATAATGATTATACCTGCCGACATGGAGTAAATTTAGTTCCAGTACAATCTGCGATATTCTGTCGGAGTCTTCTTTTCACGGGCCAGAAATTGACGGTTAAAATAGCTCACACTCGGGTAACCGGCATCTTCTGCAATCTGCCCAATCGGACGGTCCGGACATTCCAGCAGCCATTGCTTGGCCATCTGCAGCCGGGAACGGGTAATAAATTCCATTGGAGTCATCTCGACCACACTTTTGAACAATCGACAAAAATAGTGCTCGCTCACTCCCGCTCGCTCCGCCCAATCCTGCAGCAAAAAAGGTTCACAGGCTTGCTGCTGCATCTGCGGCAGCAAGCTCAGAATCCGGTTCTCGGCCTGACCGGCCCGCCGATTCTTCAGCGGAACCGCCTGATGTACAAATTCGGCCAGAACCGCATAGGTCAATGTGGATAACAGAGCCGGATGCAGCATGCGGTGCCGCTCTGCTTCATCCAGCAGCGCCAGATGAGCCGCTTCCCACCCTTCCCGCTGACGCAGTGTCCATAGCAGATTACGGTGAAATCCCCGCTCAATCATATAATCATGCAGACGTTCTCCATAAAAATGCACCCAGCGCACATCCCAGGGATCATCCTGGCTACTATAATACCGCTGACGCTGATGCGGAAAATACAATACGGCTTGTCCGCTGCGTAGCTCATGCACTGTCCCTTCCACCTCTACATAACCTTTACCGGATGCTACATAATGTATATTGAAATTATTTAGTGCCCCTTCTTCTCTCAACACGGAATGTTCCGGATGCTGATGATAATGTCCGACCGATTCCGGCAAACAAAAATAAGGCTGTTCCTGCAGCGTAAGCAGTACGGTCTGTCTAATTCCTTTCACCCTCTCTAATGACAATATTGTGTTAATCTATTCAATATATTATCATTTCCAAGCCTTTTTGAATTCATTATAATCACAATATACAAGTAATTCATCCTATACACGAAAGGAAGATATACGATATGGAATATATCCAGATTGAAGGTGCACGCAAACCGGTCTCCCGGCTGATCAAAGGAACCGACTACTTTAAACATGATACTTATGAAAAGGCAGCTGCGAATCTGGATGCTTTTCTGGCGATTGGCGGCACGACTGTGGATACTGCTCATATTTACTGCGGTGGTGAAAGCGAAGAAGTGCTCGGTCAATACATGCAAGAACGCGGCAACCGCGAAGCGCTGGTCATTCTGACCAAGGGAGCGCATCATGACCAGCATGGACCACGTGTTAATGCTGAGGCTATTCGCAGTGATCTGATGACCAGTCTGGAACGGTTGCAAACCGACTTTATTGAGCTGTATGGTCTGCATCGGGATGATCCATCTGTTCCTGTAGGCACTATTTTGGAAGCGCTTAACGAGCATGTCGAAGCCGGGCGGGTAGGCGCTATTGGAGCCTCCAACTGGACATGGCAGCGGCTGCAGGAAGCGAATGATTACGCGGCTTCCCACGGATTAACCGGCTTTACGTTCAGCAGTCCCAATCTGAGCCTTGCCAAAGCCAATGAACCGTTCTGGCCGGGCTGTGTCTCCGCTGATCGCGAGACACTGGATTGGCATGAACAGACCCGGCTGCCGCTGCTGTCCTGGTCTTCGCAGGCGAGAGGCTTCTTTACCGGCCGATTTACTCCAGAAGTACGGGATAATGAAGACCTGGTACGCGTATTCTACAGCGACGACAACTGGGAGCGGCTGCGCCGTGCCGGAGAACTGGCTGGACAAAAGCAGACCACCACGATCCAGATTGCACTTGCCTATGTACTCAATCAGCCTTTCCCGACCTGTGCCCTGATCGGAGCACAGAACCGTGAGGAGCTGTTATCCTGTGATGAGGGTGCGAAGATCAATTTGACACGCGAAGAACTGAACTGGCTGGATCTGAAGTAAATCCTGGCTCTACACAATCATTTACCGAATGATTGGAAAAGAGTAACGATTGCTGTATACCCTGATCTGGCATCAAATCCAATACTATTCTGCTAAAATCCACTCTGCAGTATCAACAATCAATTCAGACTATCCTTAATCCAAACTATCAAAAAAGGAACAGATTTCACTGCATTGCAGTGATCTGTTCCTTTTTCATATCATATGGTGTAATTCGCCTGCATACCATTGGTTGATCTGCATATCGCTCATCTTATTGCATACACATAATTTTATTCACTTCAGCAGCGAACGGTTTATCTGTCAGAAAAAGAAGCATGAGCCCATCCAGTATTACTGGGCAGCTGTCTGATACGCCAGCAGCTGGTGGAAGGTTCCCTTGGTCTCGCTGGACAGCTGGTTGAATCCGCCCTGCTGCACAATCTGGCCATGATCCATTACAATCACCTGGTCGGCATTGCGAATCGTGGACAGACGGTGAGCGATAACGATCAATGTGATCTTGCCTTTCAGCTTCTCCAGAGCCAGCTGTACCTTGGCTTCATTCTCGGTATCCAGTGAGCTGGTCGCTTCATCCAGAATCAGCACTTCCGGCTTGCGCAGAATCGCACGTGCCAATACAATACGCTGACGTTCTCCTCCGGACAGACGGACACCGCGGTCACCGATAACCGTGTCCAGTCCATCCGGCAGATTCCGTACAAATTCGTCACAGGCAGCAAATGATAATGCTTCCCATAGCTCTTCCTCACTCGCATCCGGCTTCACAAGCAGCAGATTCTCACGAATACTACTGTGGAACAGGAACGGCTCCTGTGCTACATAACCGATCGAGTTGCGCCAGGACAGCAGACGCTCTCCGGTCAGCACATCTCCATCTACAGTGACTTTGCCTTCCTGCGGCTCCATGAGGCCCATCAGCATATCGATCAGCGTACTTTTGCCCGCTCCCGAGCGTCCGGCGACCGCCGTCATCTGGCCTGCCGGAATAAACAGATTAATATTCTGCAGAGCATTACCATGCTCCTCGCTGTAACGGAACGATACCTGCTCACAGCGGATACCCTGCTGCAGCGGCTGTACCGGTCCCTGACCATATCCAACCGGACGATATGATTCTTCGGCCTGTTCACATTCGGTCTGCAGCTTGGAGAGTGCGCGGAAAGCCGGCAGCAAAGCACCGATATATTCCAGATACGACTGGATACCACTGAATCGTGGCCATAACCGGGCAAAGATCAGTACGATCAGCACTGAACGCTCCGGCTGCAGCTTGAATACCTGTGCGGATAATACGATAAAGCCGACAATGAATACGACCGAGATCAGCTTGTAGATCAGCTGGGTAGCCGAATTCAGGCGAATCTGCTGGATCAGATTATATTCCAGCTTGTTGGCCATATTGCGGAACCAGTCAAAGTGCGAAGACTCCAGCATATTGCTTTTGATATCCTTGATTCCGTTCAGATTCTCCTGAATACCGGAGAAATAATCCTGCGATAGCTGGGTCATTTTATCTCCGTACGTTTTGGATTTGCGGACAAACTTGCGTGAATACAAGGCCAGCAATCCGCCGCCGATCATTACAAGCAGCGTCATCTTGAACGACAGTACCATAGCGAATCCGATTTGGATCACGGTAAACAGCAGCGAAGTGGACAGCATCAATACCAGATTCGTACCCTGACTGACTCTGGCCAACTCGGTAGTCAGCATATGACTAAGATCCGATTTGCGCTTGCGCAGGAAAAAGGTCCAGTTGGAGCGCATAATCGAGCGATAGACTCGCAGCCGCAGACTTTTGATAAATCCCTGCTGGATCTCGGCACCCATAATAGCCTGCTTGCGCTGCATCAGTCCCTGTACGATTGTCAGCAGACTGTAGATCGACAAAATAATAATCAATGTAGTCGCCACCGGCATCTGCTTGAGCGGCGCGAACAGCGAGGCCATCGGTAGCGTGCTGCTGCCTGCTCCGCCAAACACACCAATCAGGCTGAGCAGCGGAACGAGCATATACAGGGTTACCATATCGAGCAGACTGATGACCAGCATCAGACCGATATAGAAATAGATTCGCTTGCCACCATATTGGCGTAGTTCATTTACGTAGCTGCGCAGCTCATTCACTGGCCCACCTCCCGCTGCAGGGCACTGCGGCGCTGATTGCGCCGGTACAGCAGCAGAAACGGATGAAGCGGATAATACATAAAGTGCAGCGGCTTCGGCAGCGGCAGAGTCTGCATATCCCAGGCATCCGGCGTCATTTTGCGCCACCAGAACAATGCTTTTTGACCGTTGGTACGCAGTGCATACTGATAGGAACGGTATTTTTGCGCCAGCCGCTCGGTTTCCGGTTCTGGACAGAGGCTGACCTTTTCCCGGATAAATACAATAACCCGGCGAGCCAGATCTCTGGCACGCGGCTGATTCATCAGGACTTCCATCTGCGGTGTTACCGGGGTCTCCAGCAGAGCAGCCGACAGCAGAAAAGCCTGACCGATAATATGACTGCTCTTATACTGGCGAGCCAGGCGTGTGAGCAGTTCCCAGTCGATATCCATACGTACCAGTCTGTCAATATCCGCCAACCAGCGCAGCCGGAACCAGGCATGACGTGCCCCATGGACAGCGAGATAGATCAGCAGATCTTCTTTGCCCAGCATATGCACGGAGGTACCGCCAAACTGCATCGTTTGTTTGCGTGTCCACAGATCGTCAAAGCTTTGTTCCGCACCAGCATCTCCGTTCAGCCGCCAGTGCAGCTCAATCTCTACACCGGTACGTTCATGCGTGTAGGATTCATGATTGTAGCGCCATTTCCATTTATCCAGCGTGCGGTCCACTTCCTGGGTCTTGGTATATCCAAGTTCCAGCAGTGTCTGTTCGGCTGCTTCTATACGATCCATCGGTACCAGTACATCCAGATCCTTGGACGTGCGGCGGGACAGATCCCCATAGAGCAGCTGAGCGAGGACCGGACCCTTGAGCTGGAGAGCCGGAATATCCTGCTTGTTAAACGCCTGGCTGACCTTTTGCATTTGGCCGCTGAGCTGCAGCATGGTGAAGGTATTATGGTGATAGCGGTGATTCAGCCACTGCATCGTCTCTGCTGGCAGCAGATCGCTGTACGCCGACAGATGCGCATGGATCGTAGGATAAACACGGTGATGCATAGACAGCGAACTGAACTCCTGCCAGTCCAGCGCAGATTCTCCGCCAGCCAGTAACAGGTCAGCAGGCTTGGACTTCATTGAACCCAGCATCAGTTTCAATTCGACAGGGAAGTTCCGTAGATCAAGGCCCCATTCCTTATTCATGGCTTACTCCTTTATATTCTGTATTCAATCGTTGTCAGTTGAACTGCTTGGCAAACCGCCCGACGACTGTATATTGTTCGATTTCCTTGGCGCCTGTCAGATAAAAGCGTCCGCTTCTCAGCCAGGCATGTGCGGCATTGCCGCCTTTTTCGTCACGGCGCATACCGAGATAAAGTGTACTTGGCAGCTTGCGGCGTTCAAGCATTTTCATCGCAGCAAAAGCCATAACGAGACATTCCGTTTCCCAGAACACATGTGGACTGACCAGATGCAGCGCTTTGGAGATCTGCACCGCCTGACGGTGAGCATCCCGATCCGACTCATACGTGGTCTCCTGCATATAATCACCCAGGGACGGAGAGACTTTGGCAAAAGGCCGCATCTTCATGATGCGCCCCCAGGCAAGGTAAAACAGAGCTTCCAGCATTAGCTTGCGCATCGCAGCCGGGTAGTTGCGCAGTTTGGCTGCTTTGGACAATTTAGCGAACGGCAGCCCCATTGACCTCAACCAGCCCTTCCTGCAGCATTTTTTCTACAAATACACTTACCTGCTGTTTGCACACGTCCTGCGCAACATCATACTCCTGTACCAGTACTGCGACGATCTCGTCTACAGTAACCGGTTTTTCACTAATATCCCAGATCCGGCCGCCAATTGCGCCCAGATTATAGTACTTGCCGGACTCGATATCGAGCATAACCTTTTCACCATTCATATCGCTGGCGATATAGTTGGAATTCTGGGTGATTTTTTGTGTATCGTTCATCATTTGCTTGGACATTAACTTTTCCCCTTTCGCTGATAGGCTGATCTATTTATTGCCGGTATTGCTTATAATGGGTGATTTGATCTCCTCGGCACATTCATCCCCGGACGGTCTAGCTGTTGCTGCCGGAACGGGATGCAGCATGATTTTGGGATTGGATGATCTGAACAACCTTTTCCATAATAGCAGGTGCAGTAAAGGCAGTAGTCGAACGATGAATCTGATACGCATCCAGTTCGCCTGCGAGTGCGGCAACCTGGGAGAAATGACGCTGCTTCAGACCAAGACGCGGCACGATTGCTCCACGGAAAGTATGGGCCAGCATAATATGAAGACGCTCCAGCCGGTTCAGTTCCGTGATTTTGGCTTCCGGTTCATCCGTCTTCACCAGTTCGAATATGCCTGCCAGTGGTACCGGCTGATTATAGAACTGATCGCCGACCGGAATCGCGAATTTATCGTATTCATCATGCAGCGTAGAGTACTGATCCGAAGATATCCCAAAGTGATTCAGGCTTTCCTGCCACAGCTTCTGCTGCGGATAGGCTGGATACACATGCGGTACCCCATTCTCGTAATTGACGGCAATCACATCATCGCTGATCAGCGGATAGCCTGCCTGCATAAATGTAGCTGCAAGCGTTGATTTACCTGCTCCCGAATGACCGACAAAAGCATACGCCTGCCCTTCAATCATCAGTGCACTGCCGTGCAGCGGGAAAATATCACGCTGCATTAGCAGAATACCCATACAGGTCCCCAGCACGAACAGACGCAGCTTGGCTTCGCTGACCTGTGGCGCAGGATCAATCGTGATACTGTTTCCTTCGTGAATACAGAATATACCCGTATCGGGCATCTGGAACATAAAGCCTGGTGGCTGCATCGTAAAATTGGTTTCACGTGTAGCAATGGCTCCCGCCCACTGGGATAAATCCGCAAAACGGACGGTAACATCGGCTGATCTATTTGTATTGTTAACTTGCTGTAGCTCAGGCAAGGAAATTTCGCTTTTAATCCGCAGACCAAAGGCTTGATATACGGTTTGTTGGATCGTGTTAATAGTAATAACCTCCCGATAGGTTCCCTGGCTGATCGCTTCCGGAACTTAATGCACACCGGTGATTCCATCATGTTTGTGTCCTGGTGAAGAAAATGGACCCTTATACATTTTTGGGGTATAAGGGTCACTTTGAGAATTACATTGTTGCTGGTCTTACGAAGCAACACAGGTCGCTTACCAAGAACAATCAGCAAGACTTTCGCAAATCTGCATCATTTATAATCGACGTTGTCGATGACCTTTCAGCCTAGACCTGGCGCTAATTCTATTAGCTGCCCGGGTTGTACAGGTCTGCGTCATCATAAGTGACCCAGTCAATTGCTTTCCAGCCTTTACCTGCGGCAGTTTCGTTCATTTCCAAAACTTCCATTGCTGGAGCTTGCCATTGCATTTTTTCGTTTTTCATCCTGTGTTCCTCCTTATTCGTTAATCAAACTGTTGGATATGGAAATCAGCTCGGGTTGTACAGATCCGCATCGTCGTAAGTAACCCAGTCGATGACTCTCCAACCTTTACCTGCAGCTGTTTGATGCACGTCCAAAACTTCCAAGGATGGTGCTTGCCATTGCATTTTTTCCTGATTCATTATTATTTCCTCCTCAAATGTTTTGGGTTCAGGGGTGAGCCTGTTACTGTAATAGAAATGGATTAGCTACCTGGGTTGTACAGGTCAGCATCATCATAAGTAACCCAGTCAATGACTTTCCAGCCTTTACCAGCTGCTGTTTCATTGACATCCAAAACTTCCAACGTTGGAGCTTGCCATTGCATTTTTTCTTGGTTCATGAGTATTTCCTCCTCAAATGTTTTGGATAGATTGGTCGTGCAACTTACCCCTTTGATATGCAACAATTAGCTGCCCGGGTTGTACAGATCGGCATCATCATAAGTAACCCAGTCAATGACTTTCCAGCCTTTACCAGCTGCTGTTTCATTAACATCCAGGACCTGCATTTCCGGAGCTTGCCATTCCATTTTTGTCATGTTCATTATTCACCTCCTTTATAGGGTATACAATGCTATGCTAGGCTGCGGATGAATCGTCCCATAATAAGACTGCGCATCAGCAGGCGTGTAGCCGGATTAAATGCCGCTTCGGCCGAAGGGGAATCTCCCACTTCATTTAGAGCTTCCATGATATTGCTGGTGTTCATCCATGCGGCAGCTGCCGGATCCTGACAGATCTCACGGATCTCGCTGGTAAAGGCAGGCCACATCGGCAGCATACGCTGTACCCAATCGGCAGGCTGCAGACCACGTACTTTCTGGTTCAGCCTGATCTTGTCCGGCAGGTCTCCTGCCGTCGCACGCCGGATCAGCGCGCGGTCCATTCCATTTTGTACATACTGGTTATACGGTACCGACAGACAGAACTTGATCACTCTAGGATCATTCGTCGGGTCGCGTTCCCAGACGCCGTATCCCATGGATATTTTGGAGGTTACAGCGCCATCCTTGTTGGCGGTCGCCAGATTGGAGAACTTGTCCAGCCGGATATCCTGATCGCTCATGGTGTCACTGCCTACCAGCTCCAGCTCGGCCCGGCGCACCCGCTCCGCCATCCCGGTCCGCTCTGCCAGTTCCGGATTAATCCATTTCAGCGCATCCGGGCGTCCCAGATCGCGTGTAGTGCGGCTTAACCGGGGAAAGGCGGACTGCTGAATCTGCTGGATAATCTTTTTGCGCCGGATACCGGCATTCTGGCTGTACAGCTTCATTTCCTGATACAGTTTGATCCACTGGAACTTTTTGAGCATCTCGCCATAATACTCGATCGCCGGTCCCCAGGAGATCGTAAAGTTCCCCCGTGCTCCCGTAAGCAGTACACCGGCTCCCTGCTGCTGTGCCTGTTCAAAAATACCGCGAATCCAGAAGGAGTTCTCAAAATACTTGTAAGGCATCTCCATCAGCGAAAGCCAGTGCTCCACTTCGCTGAGCGGACTGCGATCGGCAAAGTTCATATAATGATCATGTACCGGATGAATCCGGCTGACATGTTTCACCGTCTCTTCAATATATGGCCGTTCATTAGCCATCAACCGCGAGGAGGTCCAGTCTTTGAAGCCAGGAATCGGCACAAAGCTGTATGTATAGATCGGCTTGTTCTGACCGGACAGGATTTTGGCTGCGTAACTTACTACACTGCCCGAGTCCAGTCCGCCGCTCAGCGTAGCTGCTACGCCGTGACGGGTACGCAGCTTGGCACGGATCACCCGGCTGTACACATCGCGGAAAGCTTCTACATATTCTCCATCCGACTTCAGCCGCAGTGGCTCGTCTGGCAGCAGCGTACCATATTGGTAAATGGATGATTTGTCTGCCGACAGGATCATCGCATGTGCTGGCGGCAGCTGCTTGATCTGCTCGTACACCGTTGCCTGAATATCGGTCGACTCTTCCATCGCAACGGTTGTGAGGAATTCCGCCATCCACGGTGTAGATAATTTTTTGCTTACATCGCCGGTCTGGAACAGAGCTTCCATCGTACTGGCGAAAATAAATTTCTCGGCGGTCTGGTAATAATACAGCGTACGGTTACCCGACCAGTCTCTTGCGAGAAACAGCTGTTGTCTGGATTCGTCCCAGATTGCAAAAGCGAAATCACCGTTCAGATAACGGGGCATTTGCTCGCCCCATTTATCGTAGGCATGAAGCAGCAGCATAATATCCGGTATATCATGCATAGAAGCGTTCAATCCCAATTGGCTGAACAGCTCTTCCCGATTATCAATAATTACGTCTCCTGTAATCGCCAGTCGGCGAACCGAATCATAATGGGGCATACGCTGATGAACCGATTCTGGAGTGACCCACTGATCATGGCAGCCGAGGAAAAGATGTTCTCCCTGCCATATACCCGAAGCATCCGCCGGGTACCGCTCCATACTCTGCATCATACGATTGCCCTGCTGCTGCAATTCATCATGGTCATGCCGTTTTGCCATATCCCAGATTCCAGCTGTTGCACTCATGCCTGCACCTCCTTCGGGTGATTGATTATTTGAATATCGGTGTATTTATAATTCATATATAGGTCATGCCTGCATCAATTAATGAAGATGAGGATTAATAGTTGTTTCCTGCCGTAATTGGTCACTATACTGCTTTAACTGATCACGCTGGCTGATATAGCTATCCAATCGGTGACGGTAATGATCTACCAGAGAAGTCGTTTTGCAGATCCCTGTGCTTTTTTGCCATGGATACGGTTCGAGACCAGTCCTATGGATACTGAAAGGATCAGGTTTATCCAGAGTAACAATAGGTGAGCGATAGATGGATTGTGCAGAGATTAGTGATTTATTCACTAACTTAGTTTTGTCGTCTGTTGTATACACCATTTGTCCTCCTATCCGGTTCATGCCCCGATACGAACATTCACATCTACTGTAAGACCTCGTTCCTTCAAACAATCCTTCTCTTTATATAAAAGAAAGATGATGCTCACGATCGGTCATCAGTTTGATTATTTTCTTATGTCCTTCTTTTCCTGAACATATGAACTCATTGTTACCTTTACCCAATTGTTATTCGTTTTGAATAACTTTATTGATTTGTAACATATTATATACTCTAATCGAATAATTTACATGATAAATTTTCCAATTACTAAGATAAATTATTTTTTTCATATATTTGTTAAATGTCAAAAGTCCTAGTCTTATACGGATTCTCATCTTACATTTATGGTATTTTAAGTAAAAATATTGGTGGAATCCCTTATAACATAAGGGAATTTGCTAACTTATCATCATGGTCTATTTCTGCTTTTTGATTTAAATAATTTTCTTAGGCAACCAAAAAGAAAACGCTCTTATTTATTACAATTTTGTTACATAGGACATTTTATTGTAATTAAATATGATATTTATTCCACTCATAGATCATACGTTCCCTTTATATACCTAATTAAAATATTTGCAATTTGACTATCTAAATCTCGTGATTATAATTCTTCCATTTTTTGCTTACTTCTCATGTCATATTTACCTGCTTTTTCCTCTGTAAAAATTTAATTTTCCTACTCAGATATATAAAAAGAGCAGACCCATATAGCCGGTCTGCTCTTTTTGTGCGCATATTCTGTTCCATACATTGGTGATGCGCATCAATATATTGGTGATTTGTACAATCCTCTGTACAATGATTTTTCTATATAACAGCCAAATAAGCAGCTTCCTCGTTGTCTACTACCTTTTAGAATGAGAACAATCCCATATGCAGTACATAACGGGCATACTCTCTCTGCTGAATTGTACAGGTTATGGCATGGATTCGCCGCGTGCGCTCACATACAGGGTGTACCACTCTTCACGGGTCATCAGCTGGGATTGGCGTTCTGCATCTTTACAGGCTTTGATCCGCTGCGGATTGGTAGTACCGATAATCGGCTGAATCATCGCCGGATGGCGCATCAGCCAGCCCAGGACAATCGCTTCAGGTGTTGTTTCTTTTTCATTGGCGAGCTGCTGTACCAGCTGGGCAGCTTCCTGAATATGCTCTGGTTGATCCTTCACATCGCGACCGGAGAATTTACCCTGTGCCAGCGGTCCCCAAGCCTGAAGCTGAATATTCTGCGTCCGGCAGTATTCCATCAGACCCTCGGCAAAATTCACAGCCGTACCTGCTGCCTGATTCACATGAACACCTTGGTCTACAAAGTGCAGATGACCCAGACTCATTTCCAGCTGATTTACCGCAAAGGAGTCCGGAATCGCCTGCTGCAAAAAGGCGATCTGTGCAGCACTCATATTGGATACGCCAAAATAGCGTACTTTACCGGAAGCTTTGAGTGATGCAAAAGCTTCTGCCACTTCATCCGGCTCGACGAGTGGATCGGGACGATGCAGCAGCAGAATATCCAGATAATCCGTACCCAGACGCTCCAGACTGCCATCGACAGAATGCAGAATATGTTCTTTGGAGAAATTAAAGCGACCGGGCAGTTCATCATCTCCCAGCTGAATACCGCATTTGGACTGGATCACGATCTGGTCGCGCAGCTCCGGACGATTATTCAGTACACGGCCAAATACCTGCTCGGCTTTGCCTTTTGTATAGATATCTGCATGATCAAACATGGTAATCCCGATCGACAGTGCTGCATCGACAGCAGCTTCCGCTTCTTTGACATGCTCATCCGTAAACGGGGTCTGATCCCAGCCGCCTCCAAAAGGCATACAACCGAGAGCGAGTCGACTGCTGGAAATACCGCGACGGGCCAGTGGCATAATCTTGTTCATTTTATTTCCTCCTGTCTGATGATAGCGCTCTTTTTTCTAGTCTATGTTCTCATAGTTATATCTGTAAGCACAAGCTATCGTATCATTACCCACAATATTCGATCATGATGGGCAGCTTGCTTTGGCAATATTGAACAGCATGCCAAAAAAAAGAAGCAGCCTCTGCATAGGCTGCTTCTTTCGCTTTTGTATGGAATTAATTAAGAAAAGCGGCTTGCTGCACTGCCGATTTCTTTTTATTGATACAGTTCAAATTCGTTCACTACTACCTGAGTAGGACCGGAATTGCGGTTAATGATCAGTTTGTAGGCTTTGTAAGCTGTAGTATTGTCTACAGCGTAGATTTTCTTTTGGCCTGGCTCCCAGCGCATCGAGGACTTCACCTCATGAATCACTTCATCCCACTCTTTGCCGTCGTTGGAGCCTACCAGCATCCAGGATACCGGTGCTGTTGATTTGGCAGTTACTGCGATCGCGTAGCCTTTGATCACTTTCGGACTCGAGAATGTGTAGGACAGGGAAGCATCAACATACCGCTGCGAGTCGGATGTCCATGCACTGTCTTGGCTCACGGAGTGATCAAATGCTTTCCAGGCAGACTCTACATTTACCGAAGCAGCAGCGCCAGGCGTATTAACAGCATCCAATGTAGGTGCGCCCATTGCCGGAATCACATTGGTATTGCCTTCGAACGAAGTCAGTTCCAGATCATTGATGCCTACCCATTTGCTGCCGTTATTGCCTGTGATGAACAGGGCATAACCGGAGTAAGCTACATCGTTATCCACTTCAAACGTACGCTTTTCTCCCGGTGCCCAGCCACTTTGACCGGCTTGCTCGTCAATTACGAGCCAGTTGTTGCCGATTTTGCCAGCAAACTGCCACTTTTTCGGTGCGTCTGCTGCATCATACGTGTCGGCTTGTACTGTATATTTATTAACAACCTGCTTCTGGTTCAGCTCATAGGACAGTTTGGATGTGCTGTCTGCCGGTGCTCTCCAGTAGCTGTTTGCATTTCCGTTATTGTCAAAAGCTTTCCATGCTTCATAACCCGATTCTTCTACGCTTGCTTTGGCTGTACCATTGCTGCCTGCGCTGCTGCTAAGTGTCGGAACGATATCTCCTCCGTATTGCAGTGCATGCACTGTTCCACTCTGAAAAACAGTCCCCAGAAACAATGCGCCAGCCAGTACCATACCATTTTTGAAATTAAGCAATCCCATTTTAAAATCTCTCCTTTTGAATTAAATCATCTTTATGTCTGTTTGGTAAATCGGATGGGATAGCTTTCTGTAGAAGTGCAATACATCATCGAGTACCATCACAGTTCCACTCCCATAGAACCGTTTGAGCTTGAAGATTGATGAGACTGTCTACATCCATTTCTCCCCGAAAAAATGAATGATATTTCCATGACGGTTTAATAACCATATTTTGGATTGTTGACTCACTTGATTACATATTATTTTATAATTTTCCAGTTTTTATTTTTTCTTTGCCTGCCTCCTTTTGGGTTGGCGAATCAGGAGTATAATCGCCGCAATGCCATCATGAACGAAAGATACAGGAATTACAGTTGTTATGTGCATTATAGAGATCTTATGTAAAGGTCTCTTTTGTCATAAGAGGACTAGTTTACTGCGGCTCCTATATTTTTCTAATAAAAAGTATTTATGGATAAATTTTAACTTCATCATTCATAATTGGGATGATTCGAATTGCTCATTTATCTCTTTTTTATTTTTCGTTCTTCCATCGCTGTATTTTGCCGAAATGAGGCTATTTTTTTCGGCAAATTCCCCTTTCTTTTAATTGCTGCGTTCCAATTGACTATTTTCGACAAACTATAAGCATTATTATTTCAAAATTAAATGAATAAAAGGACCTCTCCGCTCAGGGGAAAGGTCCTTTTATCTATTCTTAGTCTATCCATAGATTGGATGGAAGCAGTACATTTATTTACGGGTTACTGTGAATCCGTCTCCTTCAGGAGCTACGGTAGCACCAAGGATACCGGCTACCGAACGCAAAGGTACATAGATTTTACCTTTGACCTGAATCACTTTGGAAGACAATGTACGTGACTGGCCATCTACTACAGCCTGATTGGAGTTCAGCTTCAGCACAGTTACTGCACCGGTAATATCATCTGTCAGGGTGAGCTGTTTGGAGGCTGCATTCCACTGCATTTTCGCATCCAGTCCTTCTGCCAGATCTTTGACCGGAACCAGAGTCACACGATTGCGGGTAATCGTCTCCGCATAATCTCCGTAGGCTCCAAAATAGATAGATTTCTCGGTAATGCCGTTCATATTGTTCAGCAGCATATATACCGGAGATGTTTTTTCAAAATTGCGCAGGAATGTACCTGGTGTAGTCTTCTCGGATACCTGGAGTACACCGCCAGCTGTATCTACTGGATCAGCCGTTACATTGCCATTAATATTCCACGATTGACTCGCTGTGGAGATGCGGATCATCGAAATCGGTGTATATTCTGTATCCGGCAGTGCAATAGTCATATCCATAGACTGCTTGCGGATATACATATCCTTGTCAAAATATACATCTGTGCTGACGCGGGTATTGGGTCCAAATACGGTATTGAATTCTTTGGACTCCTGCAGTTCAGCCAGCTGGCTATCGTATTCTTTGAGAACCAGTGCCAGCATTTCATTGATTTCTTTGTAGCCTTTATTCACAAACTCTGCTCTGCTGCCGCCTAGCATAGTCTTGGCGGAGCCTGGCTCTGTTTGTTCGAGTGTAGTAGACATAAAGTCATACACTGCTCCGATTAGCTCCCGGATACCTTCTTTGTCCTGAGAAACGCTGACCAGGAAAGGCTTCACCAGTGTAATCAGCTCATCGCCTGTCAGCTCCACATGCAGCTGGGTCAGATCGAGCGCTTCACCGTATACATCCTGCTGTACGGAATTCATCGAAATATTCGATGGATTCGGCAGATGCGTATACAGGAACGAGATTACCTGCTTGGCAAATTCCTTTTCTTCTCCTTTGAGAGAAGCGGTGCTGAAGCTGCCGCTCAGGCTGGACAGACCTTCGATAGAATCATTGGAGGCAAAAGATATGTATAGTGGCTGTTTGGCGCCCTCCAAATCAATCGTCATGCCCTGCTCATCCAGATAGATGTGATACGGAAGTTTTTGTCCGCTGTACTGGACAGACCCCTGTATAGACATTTTACCGTCTGCCTGCAGTTTGGCACTGTCAATATTCAGCTGCAATGCATTTACAATTGTAGCCAGTTGAATATCTTCTGCATCAGCGGAAGCGGATGGTGTTAGCTGAACGGATATGGTCTGACTGGATTCAATGGACTGTACATCCAGATTGCGAATCATAGCATTTTTGATATCCAGATTTCCAACGGCCTGACAGCCTGACAATACGATCAACAGCAGTACCAGCGGAAGGGTAATCCACAATTTTCTCTTCATGAATAATCTCCTTTCATATTTGAAATTCCCCTTCATTATCCCAGTTTGCCATCTATTTGTAAAACAATCCTGTAATTTTATGTAAATATCGATATAGGCGATTTAGCTATCCGTAAGGCATGCTGTGCCTGATCGAAGAGCGATTATGATACAATAGCTGATAAAGTGTATATCTAGGAAAGATCAACAGACCTGCTGGAGGAATCATCATGATCAAAAACGAAAAAATCAAAGCATCCGAAGTGCATCTTACCGGTCTGAACGGTGAAGATTTGGGGATTATGCCTACTGTCGAAGCCCTGCAAATGGCCCGCAAGCTAAAAGTGGATCTGGTGTGTAATTCACTGTTCAGCAGTCCCCCACCCTGCCAGCTAATCTCTGCTGGAGCTGCCCGCCAAAACAAGCAGCAAGCTGCCAAAAGCGACCGCCCCGCCAAAATCAAAGAAATCCGCCTGACTGCCCAGATTGAGGATCATGATTATGATACCAAGAAAAATCAGGCACTGCGCATCCTGCAATCCGGCAATGCCGTGACACTCGTCGTCAAAACACAGGGCAGCAAGGAATCCGCCAAAGCCAAATCGATTATTGAAGACCTGCTGCGCGATCTCAAAGAAGCCGGCAAACCACAAACCGGTATTCAGGTAAGTGGCAAGCAATCCATGGTACAGGTGGACCCGGTATAATTTTCTTATCAAAAACACCCCATATCATAGCCAAAAAAGCGGATCACCAGGGACAGCCCCGGTGATCCGCTTTTGCATCCTACTTTTGTATCGTTATAGAAGATTAGCCTCTATATTGTATAGGGTCTGCACGTATTCTTTATAGCTGAGGGTCGCTGACCGGACGACGGAGCCGAAGCATATCCGTACTCTCCTGCAGTACTCTTTGCAGCTCCGCATTCATCACCGGCTTGCTGACAAAATGATGCATACCGGCAGACAGGCAGCGTTCCCGGTCTTCCTGGCGGGCGAACGCCGTTACACCGATAATGATCGGCGTCTGCTCATTACTGAAATGCCCCCGTATAATCTGGGACGCCTCCAGTCCATTCATGCCTGGCATCTGTACATCCATAAAAATCAGATCGTATGTCTGATCCAGACAAGCCTGAACCGCTTCTTCCCCGTTTACCACCAGATCTGCCGTGTATCCTTCCCGGTGCAGCATCGAAAGCAGCACTCGCTGGTTGGATGGATGATCTTCGGCAATCAGAATGCGCAGTTCCGGATGATGAGCCGTTGGATGGGCTACAGTCGCTTGCAATAAACGATTGTCGGCAGAAATCACGGAAGGCGCCAGCAAAGTATCATCTGGCTGAGCAGCAGTGACGGTGCCCAGCTTCAATACAAACCGAAACACGGCTCCCTGATTTTCCTCACTGATCACGCCAATACTGCCTTCCATCAGCTCTACGAGCTTTTTGCAGATCGATAGTCCAAGACCCGTGCCGCCATATTTGCGATTCCAGACCGGATGAAGCTGGGAGAATGGCTGGAACAGCAGATGCTGCTGATGCAGGGCAATTCCGATTCCGGTATCCTGTACAGCAAATTCGAGCCAGATTTCTCCAGGCTGATCGGTCTGTCCTTCGGAACGTTCCAGTGCGCGAACCGAGACAGTGATCTGTCCTTCTTCGGTGAATTTCACGGCATTGCCTACCAGATTGATCAGAATCTGACGAATTCGTCCGGCATCTCCGACAAGTATATCCGGCACTTCCGGAGCGATTTCGACAGCAAGCAGTGTTCCTTTCTCGGACGCGCGCACCTGGAACAGCTCGGCGACAGAATCCATTACCCTTGTCGTTTCGAATGGTTCCGGTTCCAGCGTGAGCATACCGGCTTCCGCTTTACTGAAATCGAGTATTTCATTCAGCAGCTGCAGCAGGGTCTCACTACTATTCATAACAATCTCCAGATAACTGCGCTGCTGTTCATCCAGCTCGGTATCCGCCAGCAGACCGGTCATGCCCATAATGCCGTTCATCGGCGTACGCAGTTCATGGCTCATCACCGACAGAAACTCCGATTTGGCACGATCCGCTTTTTCCGCAGATTCTTTGGCACGCAGAATTTCCTTTTCATCCGTAATATCCCGGAACACGATAACGGTTCCGCGATATTCACCCTGCTCGTATACCGGTGTTACCCGGTACGCGGCGAGGAAGCTGGAGCCGTCATTTTTCCAAAATACGGTCTCTTCCTCCTGATGCGGTGTACCCTGCCGGATCGCCTGAATAATCGGCGACTGCTCGTTCAGAATATCCACATCGTATAGTGCCTGATTCCAGCTATGGGAATTGTACAGTCCCTGACTATCCGGCTGCTGTATAACCAGCCCTAGCATTTCCGCACCAGCCCGGTTGATAAATATACCGTGGCCTTCCGCATCCACACTGAATATGCCTTCGGAGACCGAGTCCAGAATCAGCGCGCGTTCATTACCCAGCTTTTCGATCTGGCTGATATACTGCTTGAGCCGGGTCGTTTCGGTAATAATCCCGTACAGTCCTATAACTTCGGTATCTGCCATAATCGGCACATTGATCACATCTGCCGGGAAAAAGGAACCATCTTTGCGTGGTACGGAAATCTCGTAGGTCTGCGGAACACCTTTTGCTGCCATGCGCGCATGATGCCTGATCTTGCCCAGGTCCTCTGCCGAGAAAAAGTTGAAAATCCGGCGTCCGATCAGCTCATGCCGGGAAAATCCGGTAATCTCTTCCAGACTGCTGTTAACTGACAGGAAGTGTCCTTGAAGATCCATCGCGCATACGCCGGATGGATTGTTCTCGAACAGTGAACGGTAGCGATATTCGCTGTCACGCAGCACCATTTCCAGATATTTGCGCTCTGTAATATCACGGGAGACCGACGTATAGCCGTAGCTGCCTTCCTGTTCATTATAAGCATACCGGCTCAGCGTCTCGAACCAGATATAATGGCCCTTTTTGTGCCGATAACGGAAGATGATCGTATCGTGCTGACTGCCTTTGCCTTTGATCGCTTCCAGGAAGCGACGCGCTTTGTCGATATCCTCGGGATGAAGCAGCTCAAAGCAGGAACTGCCGATCAGCTCTTCCGGTTCATAGCCCAGAATAATCATGCTGGCCGGAGAGACATAACGGAAAGTGAATTCCTGATCATCATAATGCCGGGAAATCATATCCAGCGAATTCTCGGTAATCAGACGGTAATTATGCTCGCTCTGACGAAGCTGCTCGCTCATCTGGTGATTGGCGGTTACATCCTGCACGATACCAATAATCTGTAGTGGCGTACCGGTAGCTTTATCAGTAATGACTTCCCAGTAAGCCTGCACGACTTTTTGGATATTGCCTGGCAGTATGATCCGGTACAGTGCTTCTCCATTCGTGCCATCATGAAGCGCATCCATAATACATTTCATGACATGATCGGCATCGTCGGGATGAATCGTGGACATATACGAATCGGTATTCAGCTCTACCGGTTTCATTACATTACCGAAAATCCGGCGGATGTCCTTGGAGAAATGAATCCGGTTATTGACCATATCCCAGTCCCAGGCGCCGATCTGGGCAAGCTTGTGTGCCCGGGAGACGATATCTTCCTGGGCTTTGCGCTTGGTGACATCCTGGGCAATGCTGAGGATTCGCTCTACTTCGCCGTTTGCATTATGCATGGTCTGAGTGAAGACCTCGATCCACAGATAATGCCCATCCTTGTGTTTGGCACGGCGAATAAACGTTTTGCTGTCGTTATACATAAGTCCCGGAAGGAGCATATCCTGGGCATCCTGCTCATGGTAATACTCCATCCGCTTGGAATTCATCACTTCATAAGGTTCATAACCAAGTACTTTTTTGATTGAAGGTGATACATAGTTGATCGTACCATCCGGCAAGCTGACCGATACGACACTCGAAGCATTACGAGCGACCATCGTATACAGATCTTCTTCTTCGCGGTCGGTAATTTCACTGGCATACAACACCAGATATTCCAGCTGCTGTTCCGGAACATCCGGGTAGCGTGAAGCTTGTAGTGACAACCAGATCATATTCTGGTCATGCCGCATCAGACGCCGCTCGATCGGGTCTGTCTGCTGTTGATACAGCCAGCTATCCGCCAGCTGCTGTATATTCAGGAATTGCTTTAATTCTTCCTCTTCATAATCCAGTAAACGGCAAAAAGCGGGATTGACCTGCAGACATTCACCTTGAGGCGAGAAGATCGCAACTCCCTGCGGAGTATGCTTATATATATGTGTGAGTAAGGACATGCCGGGTGCAGACGAAATATCCACGAACCAATCCTCCTTTGAATGGTAATGCCTTGAGTGTAGCGGTTATTTTTTCCGTACAACTGTCTGTGTATTCAGCTGTGACAGTATACGGACAGTCCAGTGTTCAGACTGCCCGGTCTTTGCAGATTTCACGGAAATTGCACTCTTTGCATTTGCGCGGAGATGGCATCGCGGTGAAATAGCTTTCCGGTTTGGGCCGGTTATAATAATCATCATCCAGACAGGAGCGCATTTCTTCAATGTACCTGCCGATGTTTTGTTCGACTTTGGAGATATCCTCGCGGGTTACGCTGTATTCCTGATGTTCTCCGGTAACCAGATACTCTACACGGATTTGTATTTTTTCCAGAGGCATATTGTATTTTTCCTGAACATAGGAAGCATACAGATATAGCTGATCGGAGAAATCATCTTCGCGGCCTGTTTTCCAGTCCACAATGACTACTGTACCATCTTCTTTTCGATATAATAAGTCCATTTTGACATAGACTTTGGTATCGAACAGAATCATCGTATCCCATTTCTCGATCTCCAGAATATTCACCTTGCTGCCGGTAATTTCCTGCCAGGTCTTATTATGATAAAGATGGCGTACACATTCTTCCTGCCGCTGCCGGATTGTGGCAATACGGCTGTTCAGGGTATCGTCGCCATAGTAGATTTCGGACAGCATCATATGATGCTTGGGATTGCGTAGCCAGCCTTCCCGATCCTGGGATTGTACATAGGCATCGTTGAGTAGCTTGCGTATCGTCGTTGATAAAAATTCGGGACGAGGAGAACTTTTGGATTCATCCCACTGCCGCAGCGCCGATTCGCACATCCGGTGCGCCAGATCGCCAAACAACAGATAAAAATTACGCAGCTGCTTCAGCCGATAGGCATGCACCTGCTCTTCCGAGCCCAGCCGGTCATTCCAGCCGTTATGAGAACCATAATAGTGAAAGTAATATTTGCGCAGACATTCATCAAACATATTGGCCCTGGACTGTGAGTAGGACCATTGCGGGTATTGTGCCATGCCAGACAGCCTTTCTGTAGATACTTGTAGAGATTTATCGTAATTATACCCATTATACCAGAGGTTTTGCGATAACTCTTTAGCGATAGCGACAAAGAGCTGCTAACAGTTCATACATCCGTCCGTATTCATTTCAATGTTATTAATGAAAACCCTTTCATTTTTAATGATATCCATGTATGCTGGGATTAATAGTACTAGTAAAATTACCCATATCTATTTTATCACGATATTCTGCAACTCATCCAAGCCTGTTACACCAGCACTCTATCAAGCATAAAATGTGAGATTGGAGGTTATCGATGTCTACTTCCTTTATATCACCGGAATGGGGAATCAGCCTGTCTGAGACCATATGCCCGGACGTACAGACGACGGTTAATCTATTGGGGATTCATCTGCGGGAGGTTAGCCGGGACTGGGAATGCCCGAGCCACAAGCACGACCAGTATGAGATTAATTATGTGCTGCAGGGCACCCAGCAAATGAGAGCGGGTACACACAGCTATACCCAACAGGCCGGGGATGTCGTTATCCTGCCGCCGGGGATTCCTCATACAAGCCGCAGTGTCGGAGATCAGTCACTGGTCTATGTATGTATTCATTTTGAGATGAATGATCGGGTATTCCTGTCTCTGCTGGAGCGTCTGCACCAGCTGGTGTTCCGCAAGGACAGCATGGCAGCGCAGCAGATTCAGCCCTGCATCATGAAGCTTGTGCAGGCTGCCGAGCATGAGAGCCAGCATATGATTACCCGCCGGATACGCCTGCAGGCTGCTTCTTTTGAGCTGTTCAGCGTACTGTGGGAAATTTTATTGAATGAAGCGGCGCAGGTATCTCCTTCAACCTATGCGCATATGGAGCTTGCCCATCAGATTGCCGCCCGTTTGCAGGGTATTGTGAACCGCAATCCAAGCCAGATCGCCGAGCGTCCTGATTCCCATTACGGAATCGACGATATTGCAGCAGAGCTGGGTATCAGTCCATCGCACTGCAACCGGATTTTTCATCAGGTATTTGCGATCTCGCCGCGCAGCTATCTGTCCAATCTGGTACTGCACAAATCCAAGCTGCTGCTCGCTGATCCGCAGATGTCTATTCAGGATATTGCGACGACACTCGGCTACCGGGATATCGCCCATTTCAGCCGTCAGTTCAAGCGCTGGTCGGGTATCTCGCCAAGTCATTACCGCAAAACCCATCTCCAGATGCGTCAACCGCTGGAGGCAGGTGTATAAATAAAGCACACAACCGGCCAAGGCATCCATGCGCAGCATCATATCAATAGATGGAGTGTGAACCGTATGAGAATGGTATTTCGCTGGTTCGGTGAGAATAATGACACCATTACATTGGACCAGGTACGTCAGATTCCGGGCGTGGAAGGTATCGTCTGGGCCCTGCATGATCTTCCCGTGGGCGAAGTCTGGCCGCGGGAACGCGTGCAGGAGATGAAGCAACTCGGCGAGCGTTATAGCTTACATATTGAAGTCGTGGAAAGCGTTAATATCCATGAGGATATCAAGCTGGGACTTCCCAGCCGTGACCGCTATATCGCCAACTACAAGCAGACGATTGAACATCTGGGTGAAGCCGGTGTCAAAGTGATCTGCTACAACTTTATGCCGATTTTTGACTGGCTTCGTACCGATCTGCACCATCCGCTGCCGGATGGATCGAACTCTTTATTTTACGAAAACAGCCGAATCGAGAATATGGACCCGTTTGAGCTGGTTATGCAGATTCAGTCCAACTCGGCACTGACCATGCCGGGCTGGGAGCCGGAACGTCTCTCTCATCTGACCGAGCTATTTGAGGCGTATCAGGGATTCACGGAAGAGGATTTGTGGCGCAATGTGCAGTATTTCTTGGATGAGATTATTCCGGTCGCCGAGGCTAATGGTATTCAGATGGCCATTCATCCGGATGATCCGCCGTGGTCGATTTTCGGGCTGCCACGCATTATTCGCAGTCAGGATAATATACGCCGCTTCCTCGGTATGTACGATAGCAAAGCACACGGAATAACGCTATGCAGCGGATCACTCGGTGCCAATCCGGATAATGACATTATCTCGATGATCCATGAATTTGCGGACCGGATTCCATTTACACATATCCGTAATGTCAAGGTGGAAGACAACGGCGATTTCCAGGAAACCTCGCATCGTACGATCGATGGGACAGTGGATATCGCCGGTATTGTGCAGGCTTATCACGAAGAAGGCTTTACTGGATACTGTCGACCGGATCACGGACGCCATCTCTGGGGCGAGCAGTGCCGTCCGGGTTATGGACTGTATGACCGTGCACTCGGCATTATGTATTTGTGGGGATTATGGGATTCCCTGCAGTATCGCCGCGACCACCCTGTTGCAGCTGCACCGGGCCGAAAGGAAGGGATTCGTGATGAATGAATCTGATCCACGGGTAACTGCACAAATGTCTGCTGCAGGCGCAGCCGGAGAACCAGGCTATACGGAAGCAGATTCCGGTATAGGGACTCCTGTTCCTGTGAATACTGATTACACGCCGGTACAGCCTGTTTCTTCCGATATCCCAAATCTGCCGACAGCTCCGGCAGCTCCCTCTACCGGCAATGCATTGGTCGACAAAACGCTGCGTGAAGTTATTCATTCGGTCGAAGCCAAGGAACATGAGCCGCCTACCGATACCCGCTCCCTTCCCTTGCCCCTGCACGAAGGATTACAAGGGAAAGTCGCTGTGATTACCGGTGGAGCCGGTGTATTGTGCCGTGCGATGGCGCTGGAACTTGCCCATCAGGGCTGCCACATTGCTATTCTCAACCGTACCGTAGAAAAAGGCGAACAGCTGGCCGAAGAGATTCGCCAGCTGGGCGTACAGTCGATCGCTGTCGGATGCGATGTCACTTCCGAAGACAGCGTAATCCTCGCGGAGACTGCGGTTACGACCCAACTCGGTCCGTGCGATATTCTGATTAATGGAGCCGGCGGTAATCGTCCGGATGCCAATACGACCGAAGAGGGCTTCCGCGAAGAAGACCTCAATGACGAGCTGAAGAAAACGTTCTACGATATCCGGATTGATGGGTTCCGTCAGGTGCTGGATCTGAATATGACAGGTACACTGATCCCGACACAGGTGTTCTCGCGTCATATGACTGGTCGTCCCGGCGCGACAATTATCAATATTTCTTCGATGAGCGCTTTTGCGCCAATGACCAAAGTACCGGCTTACAGTGCAGCCAAGGCAGCGATCAACAACTTCACCCAATGGCTGGCTGTTCATTTTGCCGATGCGGGAATCCGGGTCAATGCGATTGCGCCTGGCTTCTTTTTGACTACCCAAAATGAGAAGCTGCTCAAAAATGACGACGGCTCACTCACGGCACGATCCGAGAAAATTCTGGCTCATACACCGATGAACCGATTCGGTGTGCCGGAAGATCTGCTCGGCACGCTGCTCTGGCTGGCCGATACGCATACCTCGGGATTTGTGACAGGGATTGTGGTACCGGTCGATGGCGGATTTATGGCCTATTCCGGTGTATAAATCATAGGATCGAGGAATGATTGGCATTATAATAGGATCTGATATATCTTTTTATAAAAGTATACCAAAACGAAGCAGCACCGTTCGCCGGTCTGCTTCGTTTTTGTATATCTATTATTCTGTTGATTTCACTGGACAGTTTGAGCCCGCCAAAAAGTCGGTTGCTCTGGAGAGATAGCATATGTTTGCTACCTGCTTTTATACATGCTTATGCATACTCGCTTTTCCTTTATATGCTTCTGCTATTATACGTTTCCACCTATTAATGCTGCTTGTATTGCGGATAGAAATTCTGTTCTGCCGCTCTATGAATCAGCTTGGTACTCAAGCTTTATTTACGGCTACGTTCTCTTCTGACGCATACGCGGGAGAAGATTCTTCACGGAATGCGGAGCGGTATACGAATCCGATGACTACAGCAGCTGTCGTCATTACACCTGCTACTACATACATATCCCGCATCCCATACCGATCGGCGATCCAGCTCAACAGCAGCATGGCAATGGCAAAAGTGAAATTACTCAGCACACTAAGAGCAGACATCGCGCTTGGTGTCTCTGCCGGCGTCAAATTTTGCTGGATCAATGTACGCCGGATAATACCGGCAATCTGTACCGGCAGTCCGGATACAGCGAACAGAATCAGCGCCAGCATCGGAACATTGTTAAAGGCAAAGAAGAAGGTAATGATCACATAAGCGAGCAGGCTGAACAGCATCCACAGATACGCATTTTTTTGCAGCTTTTTGACGCGGGCTACGATAAATACGCCTCCGGCTATCGAGCCGATAAAAAATACCGTATTCATAAAGCCCCACCAGCTAGCATCCTGATGCAGCACTTCCACGACAAAAGCCAAAATAAATGCCCCCAGCCAGGCTGCGCCTCCCAGCGTATCGATATTATCGACAATCGCCAGTGTGCGAATACGCCGATTGGTAGCGAGAATTTTCCATCCTTCGGACAATTGCTCTCCGTAAGATGGCTTGCGTGCCACATCACCTGCACCGGACGCTGCAGAAGATACCTTGTCAGCCGCCTGAACTCCAGCAGCTGCATAAGGGTCACGGATAAAGGCGGTAAAAAACATGGCCAGAAAATAACTCACCGATGCAATCCACATCGTCGGGATTGCGCCGATTACAGCAACAATCACCCCGCTAAGCGCCCAGCCTGAGCACTTGACCACCTGATCGCTCACCGACATGAGCCCATTGGCTTTCATCAGACCTTCATCCTCTGCCAGTCTCGGAATGAGTGCATTGCGGGCAGGATCGGTCCATCCATCAAGAAAGGACATCCCGAACACAGCCAGAAAAATAATCGGATACGATACTTCGGGACTTAGCCACAAATAAAAGATCAGTCCGGTAAAAATCACGAATTGTCCCAGCTGCGAACCCATCAGAATCGATGTCAGGCGAAGACGAGACATGATCAGCGGTGCAACCAGTCCACTAATCATTTTGGACAGCATCCGAAACAGCGGAATAAAAATCGTGGTGAGCAGTGAACCGCTCTGCGTAAATACCAGCGTTACCAGACTGAGCGTGTACACAATATCCGCAATATTCGATACGGTCTGTGTGCCCCATAACATATAAAACGATTTTCTAATCAAAAACCCCATCCCTTTCTGAACGATGCTTGATCTTCTAAATAAATGGATATGCCTTAGTTATCAAGTTGAAGCGCTTTAAATTAAAATCAAACAATCAGTCTGAATACGCTAGGATGTATAGTTATGCAATAAGTTTACTAAATATGTATGGTATTAAATTGTTTTAATAGTAATTATATCCATTAAATAGAATTAGAAATAGTATATGATTTTCTTTTCGCTTTTGTCAATTTTAAGTATCGCATGGATAGTACATATTGACCAGACAAAAATTAAAGCTAATTCACCAGTTTATTATCCATCTGGATACTATACTAATAGATCATTATCGATTTATCCATATAAAAATAACGTAATTAAGTGTAATTATATCATTTTTGCGTTTCAAGAAATCCACTCATTCTCTCCTCTTTGCTTTTGCCCTGATTGTGTATCTATAGAAAGAAAAGAGCAAAGCGTAATGGATGCTTCACTCTTTTCCGGATATAAAATAAGGGATCTATCTATAACTATTTATTTTTATTTCATTATTTATTCAATCTTTGTACGGATCAAATTCATCTGCACCTGCCATGCATACGCCGATTGGTTTGAGCACATGCAGTATATCGAGCGTCTCGCTGTGCGCATCCAGTACGGTTTGCAGCTTGCGATAAGCAAAAGGACTCTCGTCTGTATCCGCTCCGCGCAGTTCCACTCCAAAGCTTGCTACTGCTTCTTTCATCTGCTCGCGTGTTACCTGACCACCAGAGCGTGTACGGGTTTTCCAGTTCATCTTGCCAGCAGCCTGGGTGCGGCTCATGATTCGCCCGGCTCCATGCACTGTGCTGTACAGGGCTTCCCGGTTCTCGGCGCTGTCCTTGCCGCTGACGATCACCGAGATATCCCCCATGCTGCCGCCGATAAATCCGAGCTGACCCGGCGCAGATGGTGTAGCTCCTTTACGCACGACGATCGTCTCCTGCCCGTCATGCTGTTCTTTCCAGGCAAAGTTATGGTGATTATGCACTTCAAAATCCGCCTGCGCACCTAGCAGTCTCAACAGTTCATCAATTACATAATCACGTCCGGCATAAGCATACCGGCCAGCCAGCTTCATCGCCCGGTAATACATATCTCCCAGCTCGCTGTCCAGATCCAGCAGCACCGGCGGCTGGTCCATATGTTCTCCCGGCGCTTTCCCAAGGAAATCACGTCCAGCTGCTAGATTCAGAAATCCGCTCGCTGTTTTATGACCGAAGCCGCGGCTACCAAAGTGATTGCCGATCCAGAGCCGTCCGGTTGCTTCTTCCTCAAACAGATCGACATAATGGTTACCGCTGCCCACTGTACCCAGCTGTTCACGGGCGAGACGCTTTAATTTGTCATGCGCTTCGCGGCCTGCGGCAGCTGTATATACATCCCAGTCTGGATCATCGAATAATTCGTGATCAACCCGCTGTTGATTCACTCTTCCTACGCCAAAGGAAATACTGGCAGCAATCCGGTCCATGATTGCCGCGATCTGCGGACGAATGTCTGCTACCATTAAATTGGTACAAACCGCTTTGTTGCCGCAGCCGATATCATAACCGACACCAGAAGGAGAAATCTGGCCGCGATACGCCACTACTCCACCGATCGGCTGACTGTAGCCTTTGTGATGATCTGCCATTAGCAGCGTCTGTACCACATTGCCGGTACGCGAGCAGGTCACCGCCTGACTGAGTGCTCCCGGATCGGGTTCCCCCCAGACACGTACACCATCGATAACTTGAAATGCCATTGATTACACTCCTTTATTCCTGCGGATTAGTTGATATTTACAGCCTTGGATCGATCGCATCCGATTCCAGACTTAGAGCAGCCAGTACACATTCATGCATACGCTCCAGCGGCTCCCGGCGGACAAAACGATCCACCGACTCCAGACTCAGTGCAAATTCCATCAGTGCATGACGTTCTTTTTTGCGCGTTTTGCGCTGCTTCAGTCGGGTCAGATGCTCCGGCTGCAAGTAATCCATTCCGTAGATCATATGCAGATACTTGCGGCCTCTGACCTTGATCGCAGGCTGAATCAGCCGATCGCCGTCGTACATGGTCATATACTCCGGTTTGAGTACGATTCCTTCATGTCCATCTTCGGTCATTTCTATCCACCAGCGGATCAGTTCCTGTTCACTGTCCGGATCATTGTCAATATCCATGACCCGGTATTCGGTCGGCATAAACAGAGACGAATATGCTGCCAGTTCTGCCGCATGCTGCATATGCCATTCATGTGAACGATCCATGAGGGAACCGCTGCTGTGAGCGAGAATATGAAATGGTGCAATACGCAGCCCTTCTGTTCCTTCAGTATCCCAGCAGTATTTCTGGAACGTCTCGCGGAAAATATCCGCATTGGTCTGGCGGGCTGTGCATTCTGTGATCCAGTCATCCACTTCACGTCCTTCGGCCCGAGCGGTATGCAGACGTTTCAGTATATAGCTGCGGTCCATATCAGCCGCTTCGGATACATGGGCATACTGGGAAGCAATCAATTCACGTGCTTTGAGATTCCATGGCACAATCTCGGTATCCAGCAGCACCCAGTCGGTAGCATAACGGTCAAAATAGCCTGCCCGGACCAGATCGTCCCGAAGCTGTCCGATAACCATCTGTTCCAGTTCTGTCTGAAAAAAGGCTCTGCCGGTACGGGTATAAATAGTACCTGCCAGCGGACGACCCACATAAGGCACCGCTGCATGTTCATCGCGGAACAGAAGTACAATGGCCCGGCTGCCCATATGCTTTTTCTCCGCTACCAGCCGGGTAACATTGCGAGAACGGTAATAGGCTACCGCTTCTGCCGGGTGCTCCAGATAGCCTTCTGCTTCCGCCGGAACAGGAGGTGGTGTCATGGTCGGCGGGATATAGACCAGTTCTTCCAGCGGTATTGTGTAATGGGAAGTCGAATCCAGTGCCGATTTGACAAATTCACTGCGAACGCCAATCTCTCCATAGCTGTCTGTCAGTACCGTATATCCATCGATAAACTGGCGCAGATTCGGTGCAGCAAAGCGGCGCTTCTGCCACCGGATGAGCGGACTGTCCGGGTCCTGGGCATAATCTTCTTTCGCTTCCACACTTACAAACCTCTGTTCCGGATAACGATACGCTGTCAATCTGCCGCCAAATACAGCTCCCTGATCTATATTAATGGTCCGGTTCACAACGGTAGGCTGTGGACGCGGATCATGCCCCCATACAATAATCTCACCCGAGGTATGGTCGGTAAACCAGTCTTTGCGAACAGGACGGCCATCTTCACCCGTCTCAGATACATCGCCATAGCGGCAATAGTCGTCGATACGCCGTGATTGTTTGCCGATAAAGCGGTCCTGTATTCCGGCATGGGCCACAACCAGACAGCGAATACCGTTACGCTGGAAGACCAGATGCGACGGAGCAGACATAAGCATATCTTTTAGCGAGTTTTGCAGAAGCTTCATCGCTTCCGCTCCATGCTCGGCTCCATAAGCCTCCAGCTCGGCAGCGAATTTCTCGTCACCATGATTCATCGTAACCTTGCGACCCTCCAGATAACGCGCTACTTTCCAGCCGTGATTACTGTCAACCATAAGTCCCTGACCAGCCGCAATCTGGCGCTGCCAGAACAGCATGGTGTCCATGGAGCGAGGTCCGCGGCTCATAATATCACCGACCGATACCAGTTGACGGCCATCGGGATGACGATATACTTCGTCTTTATCCGGCTCATAGCCCAGCTGCTGGATAAGTTCTATCATCTCCTCATAGCATCCATGGATATCGCCAATGATATCTATACCGTGATCGAGATCGTGAATCAGCGGATTGGCTTTTCGTTCAAAAGTAACGGATGCCATATCCTGAGGTTTTAGAATATGGACAGCCCGAAAGCCTTCACTTTTCAGAGTGAATATATTTTTGCGGAATACCTGATAATGCTGCTTAACCCGCTGCCGGCCGCGAGCATGTTCACGTTCGCGATCCCGTTCCAGCAGCGTTTTCTCGGGAATATCCAATGCAATAATCGTAACAGGCACATGATATCTGCGCCCTATTTCAATATAGACAGCACGATCTTCCGGATGCAGATGCGTCGCATCGACCCATGTAGTCAGATTGAGCCGACAGCGTGAACGGATAATCTCTTCCATAACACGAAAAGCTTTGTCCGAGATCAGGCGATACTGCTGGTACAACACTTCACTTTCATCGCGGGACGACCGCCGCCAATCAATATGCTCCGTATCGCCGACGACAGCGCGGAACTGATCGGAAGATACCGCTTCATTCGGACCGATCACTCCCTGCTCCATCAGGGAACGAATCCAGGTACTTTTGCCACTGTTGGAAGCTCCCATCAGCAGAATAATGCCTGCATGGGGCAGCTGGATATGTTTGTTTGGGGATTGCTGATTCATTGGGATGATTCTCCTTTCCGGCGGAATATCGCCATTTGGGTCGGTTGTCCGTGTATGTCCGAGATTTCTCCGATACCATGCAGACTGACTTCATAAGGTCGTCCGGATACCCATTCCCGGCAGTGATCTGCCAGTTCTGCACGCGTCCACTCAAACCGGTGATCGGTATGACGAATCTCCTGCTCTTGCATGTCATAGACGGCATTATATTCACGATTCGGTGTAGTTATAATGAGCGTCTCAGGATGGTACTCATCCAGCAATGTAGTCATGACCTGGGGGAGACGATGTTCATTGATATGCTCGATCACTTCACACAAAATGATTACGTCCTGTCCCGCCCATTGATCATCCCGGTAAAAGAGTGAACCGGTCACCAGCCTTGGAACGACTGAAGAATTTTCCTGCTCCAGCTTGCCAAAGCGTTCCAGTGCTCTCAGACCGGTATAGGCCGAAGGCTCGACAGCCCAGACCTGCTCCACTCCCGCAATCCCGGCCAGACGTACAGATAACTTGCCTTCGCCTGCTCCAAAGTCCACTACACTGCGACGGTGCAGCAGACCGGCCACCTGTTCTACGATAGCCTGATAACGCAGTTCATTCAGGCGTACAGGCGGTTCAGTCTGCTTTTGATTATCTACAGCAGATGCCGCTGTATCTGCTATATTCGACTGTAAGGCATTGATCTCTGATATCGCTTGTTCGTGTCTCGGATACTGTACAGCGGTGATATCTGTATTTGTACCTGTACCAAGCATATCCACAGCTGCCGCTTTCTCTCCTGCCAACTTGCGATAATCGGTAATCAGCGGCGCGAATCGCAGCGCTCTTTTGATAATCAATTCCTGCTGCGGATGATGCTGCAGCCAGCCTTCCCCATAGCGATGCAGCTTATCGATTTCCTCTGCACCGATATAATAATGCTTGTAATCGTCCAGTACCGGCATCAGGATAAACAGCTGTCTCAGCATCTGCTGCAGTGTCGCCTGTCCGGTCACGCGTATATTCCGGACACTGCTGCGGCTTTTCAGGTCAAAGGTATATTCAGCAGCGCCCCGCTCAATATCCACCTCATAACCGAGAGCGGTGAACAGCGATTCTACGACAGCATCCGGCAGATTCGAGGCCACCGGACCAAATGTTACTTCCAGCGGAAAAGCGTAATCTACCCAATCCGCATAATCCGCTTTGGGTTTGCCGTTCAATGCGGTGCCCAGTGCAGGGCGGATATACGAGCAAAACAGACTGCTCACAACAAACTCACGGTCGTTGATGTACTGGGTAATATCGTAGCTGTCCGGGCTTCCTTTGACCAGATCGATTGGATCGGGAGTAGCAAAAATAGTAAATTCGATCTTGTCTTCAGCAAATGCCGAATAAATTAGTCGCACTCTGGCACCTTTTTCATTGCGCTCATATCGGTTATGCGGATTTTTGGCCAGCAGATGCGAAATCATCCCGGCATGGGGACCTGCTGCTTTTACAGTTAAATACATCGTATATTGCTCCTCTCCTGCTCTTGCTTCTCCAACTGCGCAAAAAAAAGCCGTGGACTCCTCAGTCCACGGCCGGTATCTGCTCAGCATATCCTGCCTGGGTACACGCTGACTGCACGTATATCCTCAGGCAAAGGATCGTTCACATATGTAATTCCAGAATTTCTACACGGGTGCAGTATACATCTAAGCATACAGTGGTAATGCTACCCGATCTCTGGAGGTCCGGTGAGGATGATTTGTCGTTGCCGTAATTGTCCATGAGTGAATCGCTCATACTTGGAATATAGACTATTCTGCTGCAATTCATAACTTGGCTGTTCCAATTGTGTCATCTCTGTGGGCAATACGGGATTATGCATCATCTTCTCACGACCTCCTGTTCATTGGTATTTGGGTATAGCAGGCTGCCATGAATAGCATGGACTGCCTTTGAATTGTCAACATCATAATACGGCTATCCAGATTCTGTCAACGTCGGTTCGTTTACAGATTGTATACGAGCAGTGCGGCAGTGAACAGAATCAGGGCCACCAATACGCAGCGAAGTGCCCAGCGCATACGTACTTTTTTGCGTTGCTGATAGACTTCTGCCGCCTGTTCATCCATATTCCATCGGGCATATCCACCGCCGAGTATCTGACTGCTCAGCAGTACAGACAGCACGAGGAAAATCATGCCGCCCCATAACAACGTACTTAACACACTCATTCTTTTTTCTCCCCCTGATCCATCTGTAAATTAGCACAATTCTTCAAGTTATTTTCTCCACGCAAACCGTATCGGTCATCCTGCGGCACAGAATCAATCTTATGACAGCAGCATCCGCGTCTCGGAAGGCGCAAAATTGCGGTATTTTTTGAATGTACGACTGAAATATGAAATATCGTTATATCCGGCAGCCATGGCTACTTCCGATACAGTCATGCTCGTATTCAGCAGCAGATACTCTGCCCGGTTGATTCGTACCCGGTTAATATATTCGGTTACTGTACGGTTGGTCAACTCATGGAACAACCGGCTAAAATGAAACCGGCTGAGTCCTGCCAATCCGGCAAGCCGATCGATCGTAATCTCTTCGGCATAATGCTCTTCAATATACTGCAAAATAGGCGTAAAACGTTCCAGATTCTTCATCCGGTGCTCGGTATGCTTCCAGTCTGAGACATTGGCAACATAACCGCGCACCAGCAGGGATAACAGCTGGTACATATACGATTTGACCGATAATTCATGTCCAATCTCCCGGCTGCGGAATTCCTCGACGATCTCTGACATACAGCGCTGCAGCCGCTGATCTCCACTAATATGACTTTGGAACAGCAGTCTGCTCTGGGTCATCGGTGTAATAAATCTTGTCTCCACCGCATCCTGCGAAGGACTCTGCAGCGAATTCAGATCGGCAATCAATGCATAATAGATCAGATGATTGGACAGACTGGTCCCCTGATGCAGATCATTGCTGTTCAGCACAATCAGATCACCGGCCCGTACATGTACTGGCTCGGCGTTGCATTCAATGATCGCTTCGCCGCTCTCAAAATACAGAAACTCCATATGACGGTGCCAGTGATGCGGGAACATCACCTGGCCATATTCATACGACTTGCAGAAATTCAGCTTGATTGGAAAATAAGGGTCAGGCATACTCATCGGTTCCTGCAAATCAACCGGCCAGTTCATGGACCATCCTCCTCTGATCACGTTCGATACCGCCCTCTCCACAAGGCATGGCTTACCGAACGTCATCCAATGATTTCCGCTGGAATTACAACATATGTAGGTTTTCTTTTCACCATTAACTATAACGTAAAAATCAGGGATAGCACAATTGTGCAAATAAACCGCAAATCCATTCATGACCCTGCCTGCAGTCCGATTATATAATCGGTTCAATCTACATATTCCGCTGAATGGGAGAGAATCTGCATATGAAAACAACGATTGGTATTGGAGTCATTGGAACCGGCAACATCTCGGAGTATCATCTGAAGCCTTATGCCAAGCATGAGGGCGTCAGCATTCTGGGCATCTGCGACAAAAATGAAGAACGTGCCAAAACCGTCGCTGCCAAATATGAAGGTGCACGCGCATATAGCGATTACAATGAACTGCTCGCCGATCCGGAGATTGATGCCGTCAGCATCTGTACCTGGAACAACACCCATGCCGAGATTAGCATCGCCGCTCTGCGCGCTGGCAAGCATGTACTCGTCGAGAAACCGCTTTGCCGCACGATGGAAGAAGCTCATCAGATCGAGGCCGCTGTCCGTGAATCGGGCAAGCTGCTCATGGTTGGATTTGTCCGCCGTTATGATGATAATGCCCAGATGCTCAAGCATTTCAGCGATCAGGGAGATTTTGGAGATATTTATTATGCCAAAGCTTCATATATCCGCCGCTTCGGCAATCCTGGCGGCTGGTTCAGCGATATTGAACGTTCCGGCGGCGGACCGGTAATCGATATCGGTGTACACGTTATTGATCTGTGCTGGTATTTGATGGGACGTCCCGAACCCTTTTCGGTCAGTGGCAATACGTATTATGAGCTGGGCAATCGTGCTCATATTCAGCATCTGTCCCATTACAAGGCTTCCGATTATGACGCCACCAAGAATGATGTGGAAGATATGGCGAATGTCATGATCCGTTTCAAAAATGGCGCTTCACTCATGGTAGACGTCAGCTTCAGTCTTCATGCCAAGGAAAATGAAGGCATGATCCGCATGTATGGCAGCAAAGGCGGATTTGAGGTCGATCCTGCAGTATCCATTACGACCGAGAAATACAACACCGTGCTGAATATCCAGCCGCAGACCGATCATCCAGGCTTCCATTTTGAAGGGGCTTTTGCAAATGAGATTGGCCACTTTATCGAATGTGTACGTACCGGCAGCCAGCCGATCAGTCCGGTCGAAGATGGCGTCCAGATGATGCGGATGCTGACTGCCATTTATGAATCGGCTCGTCTGCGCCGGGAGGTGGTCCTGTGAAGCTGGGACTCAGTACGTACAGCCTTCACGGCTCACTCAGCTCCGGTGCGATGACCGTGCTGGATGTGATCGATTATACGGCAGAGCTGGGCGGTCAGCATGTCGAGATTGTGCCGCTCAGCTACAGTCTGTCCGACAATCCGGAATTGACTCTGCAGATTGTGGAACGTGCCCGTCAGCAGGGGATTGAGCTGTCCAATTATGCTATCGGCGCCAATTTTCTGACCGATGATCCCGATGCCTATGAAAGGGAGATTGAACGGGTAATCAGTGAAGTCGATATTGCTGCACGACTCGGCGTGAAGCTGATGCGTCATGATGTAGCATCCTCGCCGGATGTGTCGATTGCCAATTTTAACCGCCATCTAGGTCGGCTGGCGGATGCCTGCCGCCGGGTCGCCGATCATGCTGCCAATTACGGGATAACCACCAGTGTGGAGAATCATGGCTTTCTGATCCAGCATGCCGATCGGGTACAGGCTCTTATTCAGGCTGTAGATCGCCCTAACTATAAAACAACCCTGGATGTGGGTAATTTTGTATGTGCAGACGAAAATCCGGTAGCTGCCGTGCAGAAAAATCTGCCGTTTGCGTCCATGGTGCATATCAAGGACTTTTATCTGCGTCCTTCTCATCGCAATCCGGGAGCAGGCTGGTTCACCAGTACGAGCGGTGTCTATCTGCGCGGTGCCATTATCGGGCAGGGCGATCTGGATATGTGGAAGATTCTGCACACGATCAAGGCTTCCGGATACGACGGGTATATCTCGGTTGAATTCGAAGGTATGGAAGATGGCATGACCGGCGCCCGGATTGGCATGGAAAATGTACAACGGATCTGGGACGAGGTCTAGTCTGCGTCAAGCAGCTATCGCTCTGTTCCGGACAATATACGTTTTGTCCCTGCCGACCGACAGCCCTGTATTTCTTTTACTAAAACTGTGAAGGAAGTGATTCCATGACAACAGAACTTGGCAAAATCGGCGTCATCGCAGACGCATTCAAACTGCAGCTTCGCGAGAATCTGCTCAAAGCCAAAGAAGTCGGCGCAGACGGTGTACAAATCTGGGCTACCGAAGGCGTGATGGACCCGGATAATCTGGGCATCGACCGCCGCCTGGATCTCAAAGAGTATCTGGATGGACTGGGGCTGGAAGTATCGGCGCTATGTGCGGACTTTGGCGGCAACGGCTTCCAGAATGAGCAGGACAATATCTGGAAAATCGAAAAATCCAAAAAAATACTCACACTCGCTCTGGAACTGGGCACTCCAATTGTAACGACTCATATCGGCATTGTACCGGAAGATACCAATGCGCCCGAATATACTATTATGCAAAAAGCCTGTAATGAGCTAGCTGAATTCGCTTCTTCGATGGGCGGTTACTTTGCAATTGAGACAGGTCCGGAACCGGCAGCTCGGCTCAAGCAGTTCCTCGATTCCCTGGACAGCAAAGGCGTAGCCGTAAACTTTGACCCGGCCAATATGGTCATGGTTACCGGAGACGATCCCGTACAGGGTGTATACACGCTTAAGGATTACATCGTGCATACCCATGTCAAAGACGGCATTCGTAACCGCGAGGTCAATCCGCATGATGTATACGGCAATCTGAGCCATGAACAGGTCGCAGCGTTCGAGGATGGCAGTATCGGCTTCCAGGAAGTAGCACTTGGTGAAGGACAGGTCGATTTCAAAGCCTACTTCGCAGCGCTGCAGGATATTGGCTATACTGGCTACCTGACGATTGAACGTGAAGTTGGTCAACAACCGGAGCAGGATATTCGGCAGGCCGTTGAGTTTATCCAGGGATTCAAAGCCAAAGTATAAAATGGTAGAGCTTAAAAGGCAGCATAATGAGTAGACACGGCATGTAGCGTGATAATCCAGATACCTGCTACCACTGTCACTGTTCCTATTCCTGTCACTGCTACTGCTACTGCTACTGCTACTGCTACTGCTACTGCTACTGCTACTGCTACTGCTACTGCTACTGCTACTGCTACTGCTACTGCTACTAATTGTCACAGCTTTTCCTATATGCGTATAATGAAAGCTATGTTAAATATGCAGGCTGGTTATAGCCAGATCATTATTTATCCATATACAAAAAAAGCTGATTTCATCCACTGTCTGACAGCGATGAAATCAGCTTTTTGAGTTAACGATCGCCTTGATCGGTACTCTATCTTCCTAACGATATTAACAAATAAAGAGCGATCACCCCGATCATCAGCGCCGAACAACGGTTTAGCCAGTAGAACCAGCGTCCGCTGCGGTCAAATACCCCTACTGCCATTCCTGCCGCAGCCAATACGGCAAACCAGAGCCAGGAAACGATAATACAGGTCCACATAAACGCCAGCTTTTGCTGACCTTCATACTGAAGCGAACTCGTTCCGATAACGCCGATCGTATCCAAGATGGCATGCGGATTAAGCAGCGATACCGACAGCGCGAATAGTATCTGTTTGCGCGCGGGCAGAGCTGCCGTTTTGTTTGGCTGCTCTTCTCTATCTGCTGCCGTAGCTGTCTGGACAGTGTCGGCACTTTTCCACGTCACATACCCCATGTACAGCAGAAACAGCACTCCGGCCAGCATCAGTGCCGTCTTAACCCATGGTAGTCCCAGCACCAGAACTGATACTCCGCCGATAGCCAGACTGATCAGCAGCGTATCACATAATCCAGCGGTGATTACTACGGGCAACACTTTCCACCATCTACGCTGTACCATTCCCTGCTGAAAAATAAACACATTCTGTACACCCAGCGGCAGAATCAATCCCAGTGCCAATATAAAAGCATGCAGTATAACACCAGCCATTTGTATCTCCCCCTTGTTCACAAATACCAGTGTAGCGTGGGATCAACAGACTGCATACTGCAATAGTGTTTCTTTTACTTTTTAGTACCTTGTAAAATGAATCTTCCTTTGCTCATGCCTATCTTTTCTCTCCATCCGCATACACCGATGATCCTCTTGTTCTCGCCCAGTCCGCAATTCGCGATGGATCGCCTTGCCACAATCGCTGCTGCCCCCATATATTACTCTTCGGCACACCATCACACTCCACCCATATAACAGGGAAAAGAGCTGTCGGACGCTCTTTTGGCAGTCCTTTGATCCATAGTACCTGATCCTGCTGCTCAAATTCCAGCTCCTGCCCGGTCGTGAGCAGTGTCACCCGTGTTACTCGCGATATCAGGTCGGCAAGGCGCAGCACCGGCTTCCCATCCCAGAAGCGAATAATCAAATACAGATGGTTCCCACTGGTGGTCTGTCTTCCCCGTGTAACAAACTCGATCAGATCGCCACCATCCGCTCCATATATTGCTTCACCATGTACTTCCAGCCATGCTCCAATCTCTAGCGCTCGCTGTACAAATTCCGGCGGCAGCTGGCCGTCCGGCTGGGGGCCGACATTGAGCAGCAGGTTACCGCCTTTCTCTGCACATTCGCATAGCATATCCAGCAACATATCTGCAGACCGCCAGCGTTCTCCGGCAGCATATCCCCATAGACGCCAAGTAGTGACCTGGTTGGACTCCCATAACCGGTTCGGATCAGGCACAATCTGATGTTCCGGCGTACCAAAATCACCCAGCACTTCCGAATCGCCAGCGCCGGCGCCACCATCTGCGTAAGTACGTGTTCCTTCCGACGGACCCAGGCGATTATTCACCAGTATACCCGGCTGAAGCTCTTTCATTCGGCGTACCAGCTCTATACTGCCCAGCTCCTCTGCTGTTCGCGGCCATACCCCATCGAAGAAAAAATGATCAATCTGTCCATACCGGGTCAGCAGTTCCTCGACTTGATTATGCATATATTCTTTCATCGCCTGCCAACCGTCCGGATCTTTCTCCGGTCCGTCAAAAAAGGCTGGAATCCGCCAGTCCATCCACGAATAATATAGTCCAACATACAGTCCCTCTGCCCGGAATGCCTCGACAAATTCACGTACCAGATCACGCCCGCATGCCTGAGCAGCTGTAGAATAGTCCGTGTACTGTGAATCCCATAGACAGAATCCATCATGGTGGCGCGTTGTCAGACAGGCGTATTTCATTCCTGCTTTGCGGGCTGTCTGTGCCCATAACGTGGCATTGAAATGCTCCGGATTCCAGCTACACGCCTGCTGGGCATATTCCTGATGATCCAGATGTTCTCGGAACAGCACCTGTTCCCCGCGGCCATACTGTGCATAAGGTCCAAAATGAATAAACAATCCATATCGGCTATCCGTGAACCATTTTGCAGACGCCGATCTATCGTGCCTGCTGTTATTATCATGTCCCGTATTCATACACCCATCTCCATTTCACTTATACGATTTAGATTGGTTTTGTATCTACGCTGACTGAATATATGTATGTACATTTTCTTATTGTGGCTTATTCTGCATGATGGCCTTTTTTATTGTTCACAAGCCCAATCCGATCAAACATCATAATGTTATTATCTATCTACATTGTATCATTATTATTATGCCTACCGAGCCAGAATATTGAATTTTACAAATCAATTTTCAAATTCTCAAGATAGCATAAATTCTTAAATCGTTCAGATTAAAATTCCATAAATTGTATATTTAATTACAGTATATGGGTATTAATATGTATACGATATTTATCCTTTTTATATCCTGCCTATAGTGTGTTATTCTTGAAATTAGCTTTGTCTTTTCGACAAATTGAATGGCAGGAGGATGAATACAGTTATGAAAAAGTGGGCGTATATGCTGATCATTGCAGGTATCCTGGTGATGATCTATCCTCAGGCAAATGAGTGGTATGACGACTGGCAGCAAGAGCGTCTTTTGAATCAGGCAGAGCAAGCAGCTGCCATTTCTCATCAGAATACGACAAAAAAATTAAAAAATAGCTATTCAGAGGTAAATGCTCTACTAAATGAGGGGTCTTCTGCCGATAATATAAATAGTAAGACGGAAGCACTAGTAAATGGTGAAATTCTGGGAGTCATACGCATCCCTGTGATCAATGTCGAACTTCCAATTATAGAAGGTGCCACTCGTGAAAATATGCGTAGTGCCGCTGTTCACATTTCCGAGACCGATCAACTGGGACAAAAAGGAAACTTTGCTGTTGCTGCCCACCGCGCTCACAAAACCGGTCGTTTATTTAATCGGTTGGGAGAAGTAAAAGTCGGCGACTCGATCCAGATTGAATCGTCCGGTCAGCAGTATAACTACCAGGTCGATCGCATCCGAATTGTGGAACCGACCGAAGTATCTGTTCTGGATAGCGATCATCAGTCCGAGGAACTAACACTGGTGACTTGCGACCCACTTATCAACCCTACTCATCGACTTATAGTACATGCGATACGCGTCTACAATCATACAAATTAATGTCACTTTATTCATTTCGCGTACATTAGCGTTTGACGCTTTTAGTCGAATTATCGCTGTGGTACTATGTGATTATAACCAATCAGTAAGTTTTGGTTTACCCATAAAATACACCATTATTTGCACTTTAAATATTGTTACTATGTAACTTGCTTGATTAAGAGCTTTTACACGATAACGGCAAACCTGTCTAAAGACAGGGACGCAAAGCTAAAGGGCCTTACCCGCAGGGGTTGGCAGCCAGCTACCGAACGGAAAAGCTCTTTTTGTATTAACTAATTGTAAAATATTACACTTTATAGAATATAATGGTTTAGTCAAACGACGGATAACATCGTGTTAAAGTAACCGATGTTCGGATTGGCTAATCGCCTCTGAAAGGATTTGTCGTTATGAAGAAACTTTTGCTAACTTGCTTGACAACTATTACACTGCTCGCCGCAGCTCCTATATCCGTATTCGCAGCCGAGGATTCCAGCTGGCTGGATACGTCCAATGCAGCACAGGGTTATGTCGCTGTTCATTATGAAGCACCTTCCAATACACGTACCAAAGTTATGATTACCAAAAACGATACCAGCTATACGTATAACCTTTCTTCTTCCCGTTCCGACACTGCACTGCCTTTGCAGCTGGGCAGCGGTACGTACCAGGTAAGTGTCCTTGAAAATACGGCTGGTAACAATTACAAAAAAGTATATTCCGATTCATTACAGGTGCAATTAAATAATGAGAACAGTGTGTATCTGGCTTCTACTCAAAATATCGATTGGAAAAACAGCCCGGCAGTTACTTCACTCGCGAACAAATTAACCCAAGATGCTGCCACTGATCAACAAAAAGCGCAAGCGATCTACAATTATATTACAAGCAACATCAAATATGATTACCAACTCGCTTCTGCACTGCCAACTGTCTATGTACCCGATCCGCAGCAGACATTGTCTTCCCGCAAAGGAATCTGCTACGACTATGCTTCCCTGAATGCCGCGATGCTGCGCAGCCAGGGTATCCCTGCCAAGCTGGTAATGGGTACGACATCAGCTGTCAAAGAATACCACGCATGGAACGAAGTTTACCTGAATGGTAAATGGGTCACTGTAGACGCTACTGTAGATGCATCGCTTCAACAAAAAGGCAAAAACATTCCATTTGCCAAAGATGCTTCACAGTACCAAGCAGCCAAAGTATATTAATTCTATTGTTGTAGATCAGACCGGCTAACAGATGCTGCAAGCGTCATTTACAACTCATTTAAACCTTGTTTATAATGCTCACAAGTTGATCTGATTTAATAAATAATAAGTAATCTTCATTTAACATCATATTGATGAACTCTAAAAAACCTTTGCTGATGGATAGCAAAGGTTTTTTTGTACTCTTTGTACTCTTTGTACTCTTTGTAATCTTTGTACTCTTTGTACTCTTTGTGCTCTCGGTGAGCTTAGTGCGCTTTGTACTCTTGGTGATTCTTTGTATTATGTCTGTTCTTTGTGTTCGCAAACCTGTATACAAATCGGACGTCTACACCTACACGTTGGATAAGCATTATCCATATGCGGTAACTACTATACCGATCCTTTTCTTATACAAAGGCAGCATTGCCGTTTACCTCAACAGTTTTTTGTTCTGCTTCTTTTTTGTCGTTCGAGTGATTAGCGGACTGCTCCAGCTGCAGCAGTTGCTGCTTCATAGCCATGCCTCCCCGGTATCCTGTCAGACTGCCATTTTTGCCGATAACACGATGGCAGGGAATAGTGATTAGAACAGGATTGGCACCGATCGCCGCTCCTACCGCTCTCACTGCATCCGGTCTGCCGGCCATTTCGGCAACTGCCGAGTAGGATACGGTCTGACCATATGGTATACGGCATAATGCTTCCCATACTGCCAGCTGAAAAGGGGTTCCCCGCAACTCATGCTTTATTTTATCCAGAGTATCTACTGCTCCATCCAGATATTGAGTAATTGCCACCGTATACGCCAGCATTTGCTCTCGATCCTCTACCAGGGCGTATCCCGGAAAACGGCTATTCGCCCACAATACCAGATCTTCCAGCGGCTGATCGGGTGAACTGACATAGCATAATCCATCTGCAGTTGCAGCAATATACAGATGCCACTGCTTTTCATTTAACCAGGTGTAATACAAAATAGGCTGGCCTGCTGACATATCAATCGCCTCCTGTTTATCGATTTACGCAGATTTCTATTTGGTGCAGTTTTCGCGATCTACTCCTATCTCCTGGTACTGTTTGTTACGTGTCTAAGGGGGTGTGGGATGATCTTCTGCGTTTGTTATATCTTGCGTCTGTTGTTCTTGCTTCTGTTGTTCATGCTTCTGTTATATCATGATCGGGTGTTTGAAATATTGCGCTTTTATTCGAATTCATTCTTTGTCCCTGCTTGATTTATGCTTGGATGCATCATGAATTAGGCATAGGAGAAGCCAGCCGAATAGATATTCGGATTCAAAATTCAATATATTATCTGCACATCCTCCTATCCATTGTCCGTTAAGCTATGATCTCCGTTTTGTTTTTTGAAGATTCGCTCGCCCCTTGGAGCATACCAAAATGCAGCTCTCCCTATCACCGGTGAGCTGCATTTGATATCTATCTTTTTCTATTGTTCCTTCTATATTGGCTTGTATTTCCTTTATCCTGGCTTGCTTTTACCTATATCGCGTTATACTTCTTTGTGCGTCTCGCTTTCTTTGCGCTGGGGATTGGCAAAAGAGTCCGATGGATCGGGCTTTGGCTTATTGAGCTCGCCGCCCATCGATTTGAGAAACTGCAGTCCAAAGGCCAACGTCGTCCGTACATCCGGATCACGCATAGTCTTCAGCAGATGCAGCATACCCGGTGGTTCATGATCCCGTTGATCCCCGTGTTTGTGATGAGCAGGTTCCATTTCGCCGAGATGACTTAATCCATTACCGAGTGCGTTCAGCAGCCGGTCCATTTCCTGTGGATCGATTTTGCCGACCATCTGGCTCAGGGTAAAGGCATTGCGGATCAGCGGCGGAATATTCAGGGAGTTGATCAGATTGACCCCGTGCACTCCCACTTCGGTCCGGTTTTTGAGCAGCGCACCAGCGATATCGAGCATTCCAGCATTATCCAGTTCTTTGATAATATCCAGCGTTTTGAGAATCGCTTCCTTGTTGTCACTGAGTGCTTTGATAATCTGGGTGAGCGATTCGGCCTGTATTTCCGCTTCTGTCGGTTCGTGGCGTTCAATTCGGTTAATGGCTCTGGCCATACTGGGCACGCTCCTTCCGAATAGTGTCTGCAATCGGCTCATAATCCTGGCGCTTCCACTTGTCCTCTACCCGTACACTGATCTGCGGATGACGTTTGGCAAATCGGTGGTTGACCTGCGGCAATGGGGATACACCGCGATCTTCGAGTACTTCCATCCGTACACTGATCTCCTTGTAGCTTGGGGTATGGGTAATCTTGTCTGTATGGCTACTGGTGAGTCGGTTGATCGCTTCACTTGCATTCTGGGTATTCATCGGCAGATACAATTCTTTGCCTTTGACACGATCGGTCACCACTACCGATAACTTGGCCTGACCATATGGAGATACGAGCCGCACTTTGGCGCCTGTCTCGATACCGCGCTCGGCAGCCAGCTCCGGCGAGACTTCCAGCCAGGTAGATGGTACTTTATGGCGGATATTTTGGGATTGATACGTCATATTGCCTTCATGGAAATGCTCCAGCAGTCGGCCATTGTTCAGATGCAGATCGTATTCCGCTTCCGGCTCGTATGGCAGTGTCCAGCTGACCGGGAACAGACGTGCTTTGCCACTTGGGAAAGCAAACTCTTTGGTATACAGCAGCTCTGTACTGCTGCCATCCGGCTCTACCGGCCACACCTGACTGTTCCATCCTTCCAGACGATCGTAGCTAACACCAGCGAATAGTGGAGCCAGACTGGCTGCTTCTGCCATAATTTCACCGGGATGGGTATAATTCCAGCCAGCTCCCATAGCGTTGGCTACATCCTGGATAATTCTCCAATCGGGTCTGGATTCGCCCATCGGTTCAAACACCTGATGGAAACGCTGGATACGACGTTCGGTATTGGTGAATGTACCGTCCTTTTCCAGACTTGGCGAAGCTGGCAGGACCACATCCGCAAACTGTGCTGTCCGGGAAAAGAATATATCCTGTACGACGAAAAATTCCAGCTTGCCGAACATTTCTTCCACAAAGTTGGAGTTGGAATCGACAAATGCCATTTCCTCGCCAAACAGATACATCGCTTTGAGTGTACCTTCTTCAATCGCATCGACCATTTCATGATTATCCAGTCCCGGCTCTGCTGGCAGTTCCACGCCCCAGGCTTGTTCATAACGGGAACGTACCGCATCGTCAGTCACTTTCTCATATCCGGGGAAATAGCTTGGCATCGTACCAAAATCACAGGCTCCCTGCACATTGTTATGCCCACGCAGCGGATAAGCACCTGTACCCGGACGGCCAAAGTTGCCGGTAGCAAGCAGCAGGTTGCAGATCGCTGTCGATGTATCAGTACCACCACGATGCTGTGTGACACCCATCGCCCAGAGGATACATACAGAACCGGACTCGTGGATCATTTCTGCTGTACGGATCAGCTGCTCACGGGTCAGACCGGATACCTGTTCTGCATAATCCAGCGTATAAGGGGCGAGCGACTCACGATATTCCTCATACCCTTCGACACGGTTGTTCAGGAAATCTACTGCTTCCCAGCCCTGATCGATAATGTACTTGGTAACAGCTGACAGCCAGACCAGATCTGAACCCGGCTTTGGATGCAGATGTAGATCAGCGCGTTCTGCCATTTCATTTTTACGAATATCCGATACGATCAGCTTCTGTCCATGCAGCTTGTGGGCACGCTTCACACGAGTCGCCAGCACCGGATGGGATTCCGCCGGATTGGCACCGACGATAATAACCAGCTCCGATTGCTGGATATCGACCATCGTACCGCTGTCTCCGCCCATACCTACTGTACGCATCAGACCGGAGGTGGCAGGCGACTGACAATAACGGGAGCAGTTGTCGACATTATTGGTGCCCATGATCGAACGGGCAAATTTCTGGAAAATGTAATTCTCTTCATTCGAACATTTGGAAGACGCAATATAGGCGATTGAGTCGGAGCCATGCTGTGCTTTAATACCGCCCAGTTTCTCGGCAATCAGTGCCAGCGCTTCATCCCATGTCGATTCCACGAACCGGTCTCCCTGACGAATCAATGGACGAGTCAGACGCTCTTCACTATTGACGAAATCCCAGCCCCATTTGCCCTTGATGCAGGTAGAGACGCCATTGACCGGTGCATCGATAGAAGGCTCGATTTTGAGAATATGACGGTCCTTGGTCCATACTTCAAAGCTGCAGCCTACACCGCAGTACGTACATACGGTCTTGGTCTTCTCGATGCGCGAATTGCGCATGGATGCCTCAATCTCGGAAATCTGGAAAATGCCCGAATAACCGGGTTCCACCGCTTTGGTCAGATCGATCAGCGGCTCCATCAGTTTGTTATCAATATTGGTCATGAATCCGGCTTCTCCCAGCATGGAAGATTCCATCAGCGCATTACATGGACAGACCGTTACACAGTGCCCACAGGAGACACAGGAGGATTGGTCGATCGGTACATCATCATCCCAGACGACGCGCGGCTGTTCCCGGCTCCAGTCAATAGACAGCGTCTCATTGACCTGCAGATCCTGGCAGGCTTCTACACAGCGGCCGCACAGAATGCATTGGTCCGGATCATAGCGATAAAACGGATTGGTGTTGTCGATCTCATAGGGTTTGTTCCGGAAAGGATAGGTCTGATGCTCAATACCCAGCTTTTCCGTGGTGTTATGTACCACGCAATTACCGTTATTGTTATCGCAGACCGTGCAGTAGAGTTCATGATTACGGAGAATTCGGGACATGGATTCCTGCTGTGCATCTTTGACAAGCGGACTCTGGGTCGATATGTGCATTCCCGGTGTAATGACGGTACTGCAGGAGCGTATCAGCTCTCCATCTACCTCGACCATACAGGTATCACAGGTATTGATCGGACCGAGCTGCTCGTTATAGCAGATCTGCGGAATATACAGATCGGGCGCTGTGTTAACCGCCTGAACAATCGTCATACCCGGCTGCGCAACAACCGACTGTCCATCGACATGAATCACAATATTCTGCTGATCATCCATCTTCATGATGCCACTTCACCTCTGTCTGAGTAATTGGATATTTTGAAACCTATTACCCGTTTATAGTAAAAGTATGCAGCCTGTTCATGCCTTACTGCTTATTTCGGAGCTTTATTCCATGAAGCCGTCACATATATGTAATTATTGAGTATATTATATAAGAAAATACATATTAATTAGCAGTAGGAACTTCTGTCATACGGCTGGAACGATCCTGCTTATTTCTTTTCGCGCCAGCATTCTGTTAGCTTCATTTTCTTTACAATCTTCTGTAACAGGAGTAACGTTAGAAGATAAGCTTGCATAAGAAAGCTTGCATGGTTGAAGGAGGTACGCTGATATGGAGGCTTCAAGCCTTAACAATACATTATCCAACCGAATACTGATCATGACTGCGGTTGAAGCCGAGCGCGAAGCGGTACAAAGAGGATTGGGCGATACGGCTGGTCAGCGGTTTGACGTCCAGCTCGCCGGTGTGGGACCTGCCTCAGCGGCAGCACGTACAGCGCTGCTATTGGCACGGGGATCTTACGATCTGGTCATCAGCGCCGGTATCGGCGGCGGGTTCGAGCCTCATGCTGCTCCGGGCTCTATTGTGCTGTCTGATCGGATTATCGCTGCCGATCTCGGTTCGGGTACACCGGAGCATGGATTTATTTCTGTAGATGAACTGGGATTTGGTTCATCTATTATTTTGCCGGACACCGCGTATCTGGATCGCCTGACATCTGTAATGCGCGATGCAGGACTCACGGTACATACCGGACCTGTACTCACTGTATCCACGACGACAGGATCGGCAGAGACGACAGCTGCACTGATCCAGCGTATTCCTGATGCTTCGGCAGAAGGCATGGAAGGATTCGGTGTAGCCGAAGCGGCGCGACTGATGGATGTACCTGTGCTGGAGATCCGGGCGATTTCCAACAAGGTCGGACCACGCGATCGCGATAGCTGGCGTATTCCCGAAGCTCTGAAAGCTTTGACACTGGCAAGTTCCCTATTACCGGAGGTGCTCTGATGATGAATATAGCTTTTTCCCCTTGTCCCAATGATACATTCGTGTTCCATGCCTGGGTGCATGGCCTGATTCCAGGCGCACCCGAACTGGAAGTCACCTATGCGGATATCGATATTACCAACAACTGGGCTGCCGAAGGCAAAGGCCCCGAAGTACTCAAAATCTCCTATGCCGCCCTGCCTTGGGTACTGGAAGATTACGCGCTGATCCCTTGCGGCGGTGCACTCGGACGCGGCTGCGGTCCACTCGTGCTGACTGCCAATCCGGAAGCGACCGATGCGTCTGCACTCGCTGGCAAAAAGGTAGCTGTACCGAGTGAACGTTCCACCGCTTATCTGCTGTTCCGCCTATGGGCAACTCAGAATGTACCCGGCGGTATCGGTGAAGTGGTCGTTATGCCATTTGACCAGATCATGCCTGCTGTACGTGACGGACAGATCGACGCTGGTCTGGTTATCCATGAGGCTCGCTTTACGTATCAGAATTATGGTCTTACCCTGCTGCAGGATATGGGCAGCTGGTGGGAAGAAGATACCGGATTGCCGATTCCACTGGGTGCGATTATCGCCCGTCGTTCACTGGATATTGCCAAAATTACCGAATGGGCACGTTCCTCGGTCGAATATGCCTGGGAACATCCGGAAGCTTCCCGTGATTATGTGATGGAGCATGCACAGGAGATGGATGCCAGCGTAGCCGATTCCCACATCAATCTATATGTTAATGAATTTACCCGTAATCTAGGCGAAGACGGCTATGGTGCGATCGAAGCACTGCTCGGCCGCGCTGCCCGCGAAGGTCTGGTGCCCGAGTTCGATCTCGGCCTGCTGCGCAAATAACGATTACCAAACGCCGATAAAAACTGCGAATAATGAAGCAAAATAAAATCCCCTGCTCTCCATCATGGAGAAACAGGGGATTTTATGCTAAATATGCACTTTATTTGTGTCATAAGCCCATTTATCGGGGAATAAAGAAACAAAAGCATTTGCCAAATCCCGCATGCGTCCTGTATACTGGGATTGTTACTACAAAAAGTAGCAACGACAAACAGCCTCTTTTGCCGAAGAGACTGTCAAATGCTGTATATTATGAGCACAGGAGGTGAATCATCATGGCTCAAGACGTATTGTGTGAAGTAAGTGCATGCACTCACTGGGCGGAACAAAACAAATGTACCGCTGACACTATTTTTGTAGTTAGTCACGCTGCTGCAAAAGAACAAACTGCTGAAGTTCAAGAAACAGATTGCCAAACTTTTGAAAAGAAATAATACTTACTATTTTGTATTACACGAGAAGGGACTTTGCCGAGTTCCTTCTTTCTTTTTATATTCTATCAACAATGATTATTATTATCAAGTAGATTTTCAATATTTGTTGAGAAAAGATTGAGAAAAGAAGGATGCTCCTGCGATAGGAGCATCCTTCTTCTTGTTAATTATTCGATATATCGTTCAAATATCGGCTCTGCTGCAGGCTTACCGGAGTAGAGAACGTATTTGTACTGTTACTTCTCGCCTGCCCTATCTAGGCACGGCTGAATGATAGCCACTATCAAGTATGCTATTACAGTTTGAATTTGGCTACAGACTCTGCCAGCTCATTGACACCCTGCTTGGACTGTTTCATTTGCTCAGCCACGCGGGAAGTCTGCTGTACGATATCGTCTGTTTTTTCGGCAATCATGCTGGTACCTTCGGCGCCTTCATTGGCTGCAACCGAGATTTCCTGGATCGCTTTGACGACATTCTCGATCGAGGCCAGCAGTTCTTCGGAAGTGGCGCTCAGGTCATTGGCAATATCATCGATTTCCTGTGCACTCGAAGCATACTGATCGGCTGAAGACAGCATCATCTCATAGTCGGTACGAACATTGGTACTGAACAGATTCAGCAGGTCGTTGGAGTTGGATGACAGATTGCTTACCGAGCCAACGACTACCTGAGTAATCTCGTTGATCTGATCGGCAGCCTTTTTGGAATCTTCGGCCAGCTTGCTGATCTCGCTGGCTACGACTGCGAAGCCGCGTCCTGCATCTCCGGCGCGTGCCGCTTCGATACTCGCATTCAGGGACAACAGATTGGTCTGTGATGCAATATCAATAATGGAAGAAACCAGACTGTTAATTTGTTGTACGGACTTGGATTCTTCCAGCGCCTGTACCAGACTGTCACGCACCTGATTATACGTCGCTGTGCTGGTGCTGTACGAGTGCTTGAACTGTTTGCTCAGATCGGCTGCACGAGCGGTCAATCCTTCGGCTGCACGTGCACCTTCCTGGGCTTTGTTTGCTACAGAGTTTACAGCGGATTCAATCTCGGTCGATGTAGCATTCATCTCCTGCGTAGAAGCTGCGGTCTCTTCCATACCGGCAGACAGCTGCTCGGTTGTGGCCGAGATATCCTGTACGCCGCCTTCCAGCTTGTTTATTTCCTCATCCACGATCTGGATCGTATCCTGCAGATTGCGGCTTTCCTGAATCACACGGCTAAAGGTCGTTCTGAATTCTTTTCTTGCTTCGCCGAGTGCCTGAATAATTACGGCAAACTCATCTTTTTCGGACAGATAACGGGTAAAGCTATCGTCATACACCAGATCAAAGTTCGCAGTTTTGTGGATCATGGTCAGTGTATCCTTGGTACGATTGCGTACATTGCGTACGATGAAGAAAATCAGCAGCGCAGCAATAACGAGGATTGCTGCCAGTTCGATAATCGTAATTAGACGCATCTGTCCGCTTAGAGCAGCGCTCTCTTCAATCGCGTCCTTGCTGTACTGATCCATAATATTCTCAATTTGATCCAGATTCTGACGCGACGCTGCAAACTTCACTCCGGATTCGGTCGAACTCACATAACGGCGTTCTTCGTAGTTGAATTGGCCTTTCCATGCGTTGTAATTGGTATCGAAATCTTCAATTAGCTGAAATACATCTTTTTTGGTTTCGGGATCTGTATATTTCTCGAAGACAGCACGGTTATTCTCCATGATCACTTTGGCCTGCTGTACACGGTCATACGTCTGCTTTACATTTTCGTTGTAATCATCTTGTTGAACTTTAATTTCATTAGGATTCTGAAGCGTAGTTAGCATAAATTCAGCAATTTTTGCCTGATAATAATCACGGTCGGCATTCAGTACCAGATAATTAATCTGATAGGCTTCGGTATAGAGAGAGGTAATTAACTTATCTCCCATTTTATCGATATTGCGGATCGCCAGCACCGATAAGACGACCAACGCAATAACAAGGATTGCTGCTGGTAACAACATTTTGGTGCTAAGACTCCAATTGTTGATTTTGAACATTTTCACTATTAAATCCTCCCGGCATATTGACTGATATAAGAGTTGATGTGCGGCTAGGAACAGGTACGCCATCTGCCTTGCAAACTGGCTTGGAGTAACATACATAACAAACCGGCGATAGGCTGCTGCTGATATTAGTCAGGCCTTTACTAATCATCCGCACTTTTGCACTCCCTATCGCTTCATCTCATTGATATGTACTATTATCGGTAAAATGACCTATTTTTTTATGTATATTTTCAGGAATATCAAAATATAGCGATTCAGCAAAATATCTTATGATGAAAATAAGCCTGAATGAATAAATAACCGTAGTTAGACGAAGTTTGTGTCACAAAAAAAGAAAAGCCGCCAACCGGATCGGCTGGCAGCATCATAAACAATATAATTAGATCGTATATAAATAATTACGATAAGAGAACACAATTTTCTTGTACTAAGGACAATTGAACTATAGGCTGATGGTTATAATTATCCGTATCCATGCGGTATGCAGACATTTATTGTACATGGGTAGATATCGGTAAAGACAGTGCCCGGATACCATCGGCTACCAGACGGGCTATCCGATCAGCTCCGTACTCCTGAAAATGAATATCATCTGCCGAGCCTGCTATAAAAGCAGGATATTGTCCGGGAGCCGTATACAAAAACAGCTGCTTGGTTGCTTCTGCTCCAATCGAATTATAATAAGCGACACTGCTCGCACTCAGGTCCAGCAGCGGTGTAGCTGTATCTGAAGCTACCTGTTTCATTGCAGCTACATACTCGGGGAAGCTGATCTGAAAGTGTCCGTCTGCATCCGGAGTACGCGTCCCCATCGGGGTAATCAGTATGGGCGTGGCTCCATGATCGCGCGCTCCCTGAATATATTGATGCAGATAGCGCTTGTAATCTGCTACCGGTGTATAACGATCCGGCTTCGCCTGATTGGCGTCATTATGTCCGAACTGAATCAGCAGATAATCCCCCGGCTGAATCTCCCGCCAAATCGCGTCCAGTCTCCCTTGTTCTATAAATGTTCTTGTACTGCGACCGCTGATCGCATGATTGCGAAAAGTAACTCCCTGGTCAAAGTAACGACCAATCATCTGCCCCCAACCTGCCTGTGGACGCTGGGCATCCGTATAGGTCTGTACTGTAGAATCACCCGCTATATAAATCACTGGCTGACCCTGTCCTGCACTCGTACCGGTAGAAGCACCTACTGCAAACCATAGACTCGCAATCATAATACCGAGCAGTACAACAGGTCCCAATCGACGGTTAACCGCACTCCAGCGGTTAATAGCTTTCCGATAGTCCACAGCTTTTCGACGGTTAACAGGTTTCTGACGGTCAACAGAATTCCAGGACCTATTACGCAAGGGCTTCCCTCTTTCATAAATGAATATAATGGATAGACCAACAGTTGGAAGATCAAACAGACAGCGTCCATAAAATAACGAGAACATCTATACGTTGTTGTAAGTAAGTAAAGTAGCAGTGACCCGACAGTAGAATTGGAGAATGGAACTACAGAAGCGCAGAATAAGGTTCATATAAATAGAGAGATGGAGCATAACGACACTATCAGGAGATAATTGGCAAAAGGCAGCCTATACAACGTGTCATCAGGAATAATGATGAATATCGTGGTTTTAAATGTATTTTAACGTATACTCTCCTGCACTGACAATTCATTTATTTGCAAATCATACCTCTACAACAGATAGCCGTAAATGGAATAGGAGAATAAAAGAACCGATGTTGTATAGCTTTACCGAATAAAAATCAGACCTTCTGCTACCGGTATGTACATGTATTTAAATAGAATGACAGCAGCAAAAAGAACAGTACCCACAGGTCTGCCCTTTTTGCTATATATATCCTGCCTGTAACCAAGTAGAGCAGCTGACTGATGCTACGACAGGAAGAGTGGAGTAATCGTTTACTTTTACTGAACTGCGCTGGAAGCAGGATTTAGCACATGCTCGGACAGCGGCAGCCCCAGATCCCGGATGCCTTCAGCTACCAGCCCGGCAATCTGCATTGCTCCGTATTCCTGGAAGTGTGTATTATCTACAACTCCATTCGGAAAATACGGATACAGACCTGGTTGTACATGCAAGAAAATAGAAGTAGTTCCTTCTATGCCAACCGAATTGTAGTAGGCCACACTGCGGGCACTAAGATCCAGCAGCGGCGTCTGCGTCTCGGCAGCGACCTGCTTCATCGCTGCTACATATTCAGGGAAACTGACATTGAATTGACCGCTAGCATTATAGTCTCTTCTCGATACCGGAGTGACCAGAATTGGAGTTGCGCCTTTGCTGCGGGCGCCATGGATGTAGACTTTGAGGTAATTGTGATAATCCTGTACAGGCGTATATCGTTCCGGCTTGCGGTCGGCATCATTATGACCGAACTGGATCATTAGATAGTCTCCAGGCTGAATCTGACTGATAATCGTATCCAGTCGTCCCTGCTCGATAAAAGAACGGGAGCTTCTGCCACCGATCGCCTGATTGCTGACAGCAATAGAGTCATCCAGATACTGACCGATCATCTGTCCCCACCCTGCCTGCGGACGCTGCGCTTCGCGGTAAGTCTGTACCGTCGAATCGCCTGCCAGATAGATGGTCGGTAGATGAGTATAGACATCCTGGGTAACGGCTGGGGTAGTAAAATTGTTGGTTACGCCATGGGTAGCATCCTGCACGATCGTCGTCGATGGCGCAGCTGAAGCTCCTCCATAACCAAATAACGTTCCCAGACAAGTGATGATACTAAGCAGCATAAAAGGCATTCGACGCTGGATAGTTGCTTTGTTTCTCAATTGCATCCCTCTTTCTCATTTTATAAAAGCGCTTACATTAATATGATAATCATTACGTTTCAGACCGGATATGTAATAAACCGTGCTGTTTGTGCAATTATCAGAGGGAACGTAGATGGTATTTCCGCATGTTTATGAGGGTTATGATTATATGGTCGGTAAAAAAAAAGAAGAGGCTGGCTGTAAATGCCATCCTCTTCTTTTACTATATTATGCTGTATTCTTTTGAATTGACAAGGTTATCAAGCAGCATGTAGTTCATAACGTACATGTTTGCTGGAATGTATATATATTTAATAGTACATGTTACTTGGGAAGAATCTTGTAGAGATCGGGAGTAATGCTGTCTTTGTGCAAAACGCGGTATGCTCCAGTACCATCTTTGAATCTAAGCTTAAGCAAATAACTCTGTTTCTCCATTCTGCCTTCGGTTTCGCTTTGATTCAGCAATTTATCAATCTGGTCTTTATCGTTGATAATAACTTGCTTTGGAGTTCCGCGATACTTCTTGAACAATCCAGCATAGCCATTTATCATTTGTTCTCTTTCATCATCGTTGTACGGTACAATAACGACGGCAGAAAGATCTTCCACCTTAGTAACCAAGAGATCCCAGTATCCTTTTTGCTTCAGCCATTTTTCGGTTGGCTTAAATGCAGGGTTCCAGTTGTAATGATAGCTGTTACCATAATTAGATAAAGGCATAATATACGTTTGGATTACTAATGTATTTCCCCGAATGGGATTATTATTTGGATTTTTTACGGCAAGCTTTTCTTGTATGATTAGTCGCTTCAGTTGCTCAATTTCAGTAGAGTCAGTAACGGTCACTGTTCGCTTTTGCTTGTCTGGATTGGTAATTTTAAATTCGGTATTAGACTTTTCCAATCCTTTTAAATTATAAAATGATATTTTATAATCCTTGGATTGATAGACAGCCTGCAAATATGGATTATATTCTGAAGTACGAGGTACTGCATACGATCGGAATAATGTATTTCCGTTTTTTAGAATATAACCTATTTCTATCATTTCATTATTCTTATAGTAATCATTATCATGCTTGCCGCCACTTTCAGGCTTATTAACCGCTATTTGAGAATGTAAATTAATAATACTGCGGATGTAATCAGGATTAGAAGCAAGCATATCTTGGTTCAGTTCTTTATATGTTTTCCCGTTCTCATTGTATACAGGCAGAACATTTGAAATGCTTCCACCAGCATATACAAATTCCACTTCATTAGGCGCTGGTACTCTTTTTTCATAACCATTAAGAGGGGAGACTGGAATATACAATAGTAACAAAGTTATAAAACCATAGATTAATAGTCTAGTCCACAATCTGTTTTCAAAAATATACCAGGTTTTGCGCAGTATCATTTCTGCTGCAAGATAGCCAAGCAATCCACCAACAATGTAGCCTGCAATATCCCACTTTTCAAAGAAAATAACAAAATATATTCCGACTGTTAACGCACTGCATAACATGATGCCCAAACGGAACAATGGATTAAAGTAGCGAAATACAATCGATTGAGTTGCTTTCTCCGTTGGACGCAGCTTATATAGCAGATAACTAAGAGCAATAAGCAGGACAGAGATTCCTAAGTAAATCCAGCCTTCCAACTGACTAAACCCTTCTATACTTACACTCATTACTCTTTCCAAGGGAGACCAGCTCGTCATATAGGTATTAAATGCATCATCCTTCCAGTACCCGTATAAATATCTTTCAAAATATTTACTGTACAGAAAGGACAAGCCTGAAGGAAGCAACAGCAATATAAAAGTAACGATGATTTGTAAAATGGACTGGCCGATACACATTCCCACAAACATTGTAAAAGTAAAGAAGAATAAACTTATGACTGTCAAAGATACTGCCCAGTCGATTACTTGATCACCCGTAAAAACAACATAGTCTAGATTTCCAGCCATCGACCCACTAATAAGCGCGGCAATCCATATCGGTACAATGAGCATGGCAAGCCCGGCTACCAGTGGTACAGTCAGCAGATGTTCGCGGCGTACAGGCAGACTATGGAACATTTCGACTGCTCGTTTTGACTGTATGTATCTCATCAAGAAAATGGCTATTAATATGGACATGGAAAAAGTAAACAGAATAGCGATTTCTCCATCTTCTTGAAACATATAATCCAGTACACGAGCATCTCTCCGATATTCATAAGTCGAATTTGTGGACAGCAGCAGCATTGGTCCGGAGAAGATCATCGCCAGCAAATAAATAATTCCGATCCATCCGCTCTGGCGCCAGGCATGCATCCATAATCCCCGGTTAAAGAAGTAGTGGTTGAACGTCATAACCGGCATCCCCCATTTCGTATATAAATATCTCTTCCAGTGTCATTGGCAATACGTCGAATACATAGGGTTGGTACGCCTGAATCACCTCGGTAATCCGTTCGACCGTACCTTTGATAATATAGGTCCCTACGCTGCCTCGTTCTTCCTTGTGCAGAATCTCCAGCAGTCCGGAGATTGCCTGTTCATGCCTTGGATCGCGGAAAGCGATCTGGATTTTATGGCTGGCGGCTTTCAGATCGTCGAGTTCTTTTTCGATCAATAGACGTCCCTGATGCATAATTCCTACATGGTCACACATATCTTCGATTTCACGCAGGTTATGTGAAGAGATGATAACGGTCAATTCGCGGTCTGCTACTTCCTGGAACAGCAAATTTTTGACCTGTCTGCGCATGACCGGATCAAGCCCGTCGATCGGCTCATCCAGAATAAGTACATCGGGCTTGCAGCTGAGTGCCAGCCATAACGATGCTTGCCGCTGCATGCCTTTGGACAGACGATGCAGCTTGCGCTTGAGCGGAATTGTTTTGAATGCCTGCGCGAGCTGCTGGAAACGCTGCTCATCCCAGTTGGGATACATCGCACGATAAAATACAGCCATCTGCTTAATCGATGTCTGTGCAAAAAAGTAAGGCTGATCTGCCAGAAAAATCATTCGCTGCTTGCTCCCGGGATGCTCATAGATCGGCTGTCCTTCCAGCAGTACCTGTCCTCGATCTGCCCGGTAAATACCTGCTACCGTCTTGAGCAGTGTCGTCTTGCCGGCACCATTGGAGCCGAGCAATCCGAAGATGGAGCCTTTATGTACGGTTAGTGATACATCGTCCACTGCCCGTTCGCCTTCAAAAATCTTGGTCAGCTGCTTAATCTCAATCACTGCTCTTCCCCCTCTCTTGTTCTTCCATGGTCTGTTGATACAGCTTTTCAATGTCTGATTTGGTAAAGCCGAGATAGATCGCTTCGGCAAACAGCTTGAGCAGCCGTTCCTTCATCTCTGCCAGCTGCGCCGCACCCGGCTGCTGCTGAGATGGAGCGACAAAGCTTCCCTTACCCGCCTGGGAGTAAATATACCCTTCTCTTTCCAGCTCCCGGTACGCTTTCTGGATGGTATTGGGATTGACGGTCAACTGTGCCGACAATGTGCGTACCGAAGGTAGCTGCTCATCCGGCTTGAGAATGCCATACAGAATCATTTCCTTAATTTTGTCCATCAGCTGCTCATAAATGGGCTTGCGACTGCGTACATCCAGTTCAAACATGTGGTTCCTCCCTTCACTGTATTAACTGTACTACTATTATTAATACAGTTTAGTGTAATTGTCAATGACTGGGATTTGATTTTTATTGGAATGGGATGAAATGAGATGAGCTATATAGCAAGAGAAAGCTGGATTTGTAGAGAAATTGGATGTGTGGAGTGACTTTATTTTTGAAAAGATTAAGAGGTGGTTTGAAGGTCAATCCGCTACGCAAAGAGATTCTACCGCTTCCTCCGGTTAAGAAAGGAGATCCTGAATGACCGATGTTATCGGTCGATCTCCCTTCTTAAATGTCGGGCGCTGGCAGAATTCTCTTTTCTCCGCTCTGTGTTTGAAGGAAATATGATCGGGGATACAGAAATACAAAATACGAGAAATTAGTTACGAAATACCAGATAACTTATCAAAAAGAACAGTCTATCCATTTATCGCTCTTCAGATTTCCTTTGAAATGTCACTACCATGATGCAACAGCACATAGCGAAGGGAAGGAACTTCTGCCATAGACCGACATTTAAGAATGGATATTGTCCGCTGCAAGCGGTCATTCCAAATATCCATTCTTAACCGGAGGTCGCCGGTAGAATTCCTTCCCGTAGCGCTGTACGCACCCCAACCCGAATGCGATCCACATCTATATCTATATCTATATCTATATCTATATCTACCTACGTACCCACCTGCCAAATTTACTATTTTCATGTGCAAACAAAGGAGAATACATCATGTCCATTCAAATGATCACCAAAGAACAAGCCTGGAAACTCCGCCATGAAGTCATGTGGCCAGATCGGGAACTGGATTATATAAAATTAAAAGATGACGAGATGGGCCAGCATTATGGTTTGTTTGTCAGTGACCAGCTGGTATCTGTTATTTCTCTATTTATCGAGAACAATGAAGCTCAATTCCGTAAATTTGCTACACTTGCTGGACAGCAGGGACAGGGTTATGGCAGTCAGCTGCTCTCGTATACCATACAGCAGGCCAAGCAAGCCGGTGTACAGCGGATTTATTGTAATGCGCGCACAGAAAAGACCGGATTCTATAGCAAATTCGGTCTTCTTCCTACCGGCGATTCTTTTGTTCGCGGCGGCAAAAGCTATGTGATTATGGAACGCGTCTATGCCGCTTCTTCCAGCACTTCACATCATGATTCCAGCAGTGAAGCATAGCCTTCCAGCTGCTGCTCCAGCTCGGCAAAACGGATAAATCGTGCTGCCCTGTATACTTCCTTGCCTTCATAGAACAGTATGAGTACCGGTGAAGTAAAGATTAGATACTCGGAAGCCAGCTCTGGTGCATCTTCTACATAGATGTAGGCACCAGCAATCTGTGGGTAATCTTCCAACAGTCGTGCAGTCTGGGGCTGGACAGCTTCACAGACACTACAGTTATGCATTTTAAGCAAAAGCAGCTGCAGGCGTTTGCTTTGAATCTCTTCTCTCACCTGCTCTACGCTGTTTAACGATTTCATTGCTTGTCGATCCCCTTTCCAAACTGCCCTAGAAAATAGCAAACACGATGCCTTGACCTTTGCTGGCTGCATCCAGATACAGATCAAAGACCTGATTTAGATACGGCATCAGATAGTCTTCCACGATCTCCTCGTACGTATCATTTTCATTGATCGCAAAGAAAAAGATCATCATCGCATTGTCTTCCACATCGTCCGGGCTTTGCTGAGTACTGGCTTTCCAGCGGTCAAAATCGATACGCTGCTCCAGCGCTTCCCGCTGACGTACGACCGGAATCGATTCAGCCATCTGGGCGACCTGATGCGGCGGCAGATAGAAAGTACCAAATTCGGTCAATTGGCTGTCGATCTTATACTGATCCTGTACCGGCACAAATGGAATATCCGGAAACATATCCGCGATCAGACTCCATGTTTTATCGATATCCAGGTCGGGCCGACTGGGGTCCCCAGCCAGAACAGTCTGCAAATTATCTTTTTCTACATAATAGATTCCTGTCATTCCCATGCTTATTGCCTCCTCTAAATAATAGTATTGTCCCTATTTTATACGCTTCTGAGAGCGATTACAAAACGAAGATAATTTATATGTATATGCATGTATAGTTATTATTTACATGCTATTCACACGGAAATTTGTGTGATAACAATTTATAAATTTCTGTGTGCATCATTCTTCTAAATAGATCATACTTCATGTGTATGTGTATGCGTTATATTTCATACGTAAGAAGGCTGCCTTGTCTGCAAATTACGCAGCAAGACAGCCTTCTCTTATCCCCTTTTGAACACTTACGATGCTTCACATCCGTTATTTTATCTCTCTCTATCTGTATGGTATGCTCGGCAATTTTTATCTTTTCTCTATAGCTAACCTTTTAATCTCTACAGGTCTATCTGTATCTGTATCTGTATCTGTATCTGTATCTGTATCTGTATAAAATATAAGCCAGTTTTTTGTATATCGTCTCTATTTTAGATTAAAAATCGAATTTGAAGTCCTCATCAGTCAGACGCTCTACATTCATTGCGCGTACATAACCGTTTCCTTTTTTGGAGAAAAAGTCATGCTGCTTGGTATGCGTGCTAATACCGTTGAAGACAATCGGGTTCACTTCTTCTTCCGGGAACAGCGGATCAAAGCCCAGGTTCATGAATGCTTTATTCGCATTGTAGCGCAGGAACACATTCACTTCGTCTGTCAGGCCGATCGCGTCGTAGATCTCGGCTGTATAGCCTTCTTCGTTCTCATGCAGATAACGGAACAGGCCTTCCAGTGTCTCGTACGCGTCTTTTTGCTCGTATTCGTCCAGCTCGTTGTAGATCTCCTGTGCCAGTACACCCACGTATACACCATGGATACTCTCGTCACGCAGGATCAGGTCAATGATCTCGCCGCTGCAAGTCATTTTGCCTTGGCCCGCCAGATACAGCGGATAGAAGAAGCCGCTATAGAACAGATAGCTCTCCAGCAGTACGGAAGCAGCCATTGCCAGGAACAGTTCTTTCGGAGAATTGATGTTGGTGTAGTACTGACGGATCGTCTCCGCTTTGGTCTGCAGACGCGGATGCTCTTCGACCCATTTGAAGATCTCGTCGATCTCTTCCGTTGAAGACAGCGTCGTGAAGATGCTGCTGTAAGACTTGGCATGAATCTGCTCCATCATTGCCATAAAGCCCAGTACCGCTTTGCGCTGCAAGCCGTCTACATGCTCCAGAATTTGTGGCATACCGACGCCACCCTGGATGGTATCCAGCAGGGTCAGTCCGCCGAGGACTTTCATATAGGTTTGACGTTCCAGATCGCTCAGCTGAATCCAGGACATTTTGTCATCGGACAGTGGAATCTCGTCATCGGTCCAGAATTGCATAATGTTCTGGTTCCAGAACATCAGGGAAAAATCGTCATCCGGACGGTTCCAGTTGACTGCTTTGATTGGCTCACTCATGTGTTGTGCCCCTTTCTCTTACCTGTCGTTATGTAGTGAAACAGTAGCTGTTTTTATCATAACAAGACTACAGTATGCAAGAAGAAGGGTGATACGCTTCTGTTGCATACTGCAAGGTAAAAATCCAATATTTATATTTATGCCAGTGGCGGATTAGATAATATTTATGTCATTTTACAAGTGGTACCCTTTTGAAATTACGATTCCGTACGTCCGTGCAGATGATCCCATTCCTGCCAAGACATAATCGGCAGATCGGGTCTTGGCTCATCGTCCAGCATCGCCAGATATTCAATAGAATGTCCATCCGGATCGTCAAAGTAAATCGAGACGGCAGGCATAAATGGAAATACCATTAGCTGCGCTGCATCTTCACCATGAAAGTTCTCTGTCGGTATTCCCAGACGAGACAGTTCTTCACGGGCAGATCTCAAATCATCCAGTTCTACACGAAAAGCAAAATGCTGACGCTGTACAAGTGGAGTCGGATAATTCTCGCGAATTCCCAGCATACTCACGCCGGGTGCGCCGACCCAGTAAAATCGGCTTTTGCGAGCCGTGTCTTCATGCAGGAGTGTAATGCCGGGCAGACGCTCATAAAAAGCAGCCGACCGCTCGACATCACTTACATTAATATGCGTTTCGAAAATGCCTTTAATCATTGCGTTCATCCTTTACTTTGTTCAAGCGGCGGATAGCTTTATGAATCAAGCAGATCAAATCGTATATAAAATAGCTATTATACGGAGCAGCTGATGCACTCTTCGACTGTCAGACGCTTGGTACGAGTGTAATACAGGGATTTCAGACCTTTGTGTGCTGCATACAGATAGTAACGAGCCAGCTGACGAGTCGTAACGTCACTGCTTACGTGCAGGACCGTAGAGATCCCTTGATCGACGTGCTGCTGAATCTCGGCGATCAGATCCAGTACTTTGAATTGATCCATAGTATAAGCGGATTTGTAGTAGAAATAGTTATCCTGCTGCATGTACGGCATTGGATAGTATGTGGTCGAGTTCGCATACGTACGTGTCTCGATCTGTTCTACAATCGGCATTACGCTGGATGTAGCATTCTGGATATAGGAAATGCTTGCTGTCGGCGCAATCGCCAGACGGTAGGCATGGTACAGACCATTTTTCATTACATCGGCTTTGAGGTTCTGCCAGTCTGCCGGCGTCGGGATGTACATGCTGCCAAACAGTTCTTGTACACGTGGCTTGGACGGACGGTAGTCGGTCGCCAGATAACGGTCAAAGTACACACCACTTGCATAGTCGGATTTATCAAAGTCCATAAATGTTTTGCCAGTCTCGCGGGCGATCTCCATGCTCTTCTCCAGGGAGTAGAAGTTCATCATCATAAAGAACGTACGTACGAAGTCGATTGCATCTTCGCTCTCGTAGGCGATTTTGTTTTTGGACAGATAGCCGTGCAGGTTCATAACGCCCAGACCTACAGAATGCATCTCGCGGTTGGCTTTGGCTACACCCGGTGCATTGGCGATATTGGTCATATCGCTGACAGAAGTCAGACCCATGATGCCTTCATGCACGGATTCGCGGATTTTGCCCAGTTCCATAACGTTTACGATATTCAGGGAACCGAGGTTACAGCTGATATCGCGGCGGATAATATCATCTACACCGTAGTCCATAATTTCAGTCGTTTCCTGCAGTTGGAAGATCTCTGTGCACAGGTTGGACATTTTCACCGATCCGATGCCGTTCAGGGCATGGAATTTGTTGGCGTTACTTTTGTTCATAATATAAGGATAGCCGGATTCCAGCTGAGTGCTGGCAATCTTGGTCAGCATATCGCGTGCGCTCATGATTGCTTTTTTCTTGACACGGTCGTCTGCCATCAGCGTATCGTACATTTCGTCGATGTTCATATCGTCGAGGTGCTTGCCGTATGCTTTGTATACGCTGTATGGAGCAAATACATGCAGCAGCTCGTTATCCGCTGCCAGCTTGTAGAAGCGGTTCGGCACGATCAGACCGATCGACAGTGTTTTCAGGCGAGTACGCTCGTCCGCATTGATTTTCTTGCTGTCCAGGAACTCCAGGATATCCCAGCCGAAGATGTTGTAGTATGCTGCGCCGGAGCCTTTACGTTGACCCATTTGGTCGGCATAGGAGAAAGCATCCTCCATCAGTTTCAGAACAGGCATGATGCCTTTGGCTGCGCCTTCGACGCCTTTGATTGGCTCGCCGCGTCCACGAAGCTTGGACAGGTTAACCGCTACACCGCCGCCGATTTTGGACAGCTGCATGCAGGTATTCAGTACATAGTTGATTGAGTTCAGGGAATCATCCATTTCCAGCAGGAAACAGGATACCATCTCTCCACGGCGACTCTTGCCGGCATTCAGGAATGTCGGTGTAGCCGGCTGCAGACGCTGTTCCATCATGGAACGTGCCAGCGTCTTGGCATTGTCGGCATTACCGCGTCCGAGATGCAGTGCTACAACGGCTACACGATCCGGATAGTGCTCCAGGTACTTCGCACGGTCATTTGTTTTTACCGCGTAGTCCTTGTAGAACTTGGAAGCTGCCATATAGGAAGGGAACTGGAAGTTATAGCTATGTGTAATCGCATATACTTCCTCCACATCCTGTGCAGTGTAATGCTGGTACATGTCCTCATAGTAATCATTGTCGATCATATAACGTACTTTGGACGATGTGTCCGCGAAATGGATACTCTTCTCATCCACTTCCTTCATGTATTCCTGTACTGCTTCTTTATCTTTATCCAAACGGAAAAATCCGTTATCATCACGCTGCATCAATAGGTTGTTCAATTCAATATGCCGCAATTTTCTCTACCTCCTGTACGAATCGTTGTGCGTCTCCTGTAGTGCCGGATAGTTCAAATTTATATACGACCGGAACGCCATAGCGCTCCGATATCAAATCTGCACTCTTGCCGAAGTTCTCGCCCCAGTTACGGTTGCCGCTGGCTGCTACGCCAAGCAGACGGCCATGGTTTTTTTCCAGAAAATGAGTCACCTTCTCAGGAACCTGACCGAAGCCGGTTGTGTAGGTGACTAATACGAATGGTTCATTCAGCTGCAGCGCCTCTTCAATCTGTACGGCCTGCACCGATGCATTTTTCAATTTTCCGATAAACCGTTTGACATTGCCTGTCTTGGAATCATATGCAATCAGCATGTGGGATGACATCTCCTTCTCACTCAATATATAGTGTCGATGACAGTTCTTTATAAATAAAGAACTGTCATCGACATACGCGTTTCCGAAGCAACAAAGCACTGAAAAGCCTTGCTGCTCCAGCTTAATTTCTCTTAACAAGCATTACCCATATACCGCACGTTAAAACATTCCGTAACGCAATATGTAGGAGCTGTTCTAAACTTTAAACGCTATATATAGTGTTGTCAATAGGACCAACCAGCGAGAAAGCAGCATCCAAAATAGCCGTAAAAAGCAGATAACAAGTAAAATCTCCATGTATTCCGGCTTATTTGAACGCTACCTATCTGGTGAAAACTATTCAAAAAAATAATTCACTTGACACACTATATCTAGTGTGTTTTTTCAAACCATCTTTACTATCATTTCCAGATTATGAAATGAAGTTAGACAGTCATCACGATAGACACTCAAGTTTAAAATTTTACTGCTTTCAACATGAAAAAGCAAATGAAACTTATATAAAAATATAGATTTTTTTGACCTGTCATTTGTAGCGCTCCATGATAGCGGTTTATCCTGGAAGGCAGTCTGTCCGTTGGTCAGAGACACTCATTTTTTTCGCTGCATACGCTGCAGCAGACGAATCAAGTCATTGCGATTTTTGGCCTCTTTCATATACTTGGGCAGCCGGTAGGAAGCTGTGCGTACATGGCTGGAATTCGGCCTTTCGCGTAAATTTGCCGAAATATAGTCGATTAGATAGGTAAGATGCTCGCGGTTAACCGCCCAGACCATCTTGCCGCGATAATAATCAAGGAAATACAATTCCTGATCAAAAAAGGGATCGCGTCCATTACGTATGTCCGATCCATTCCAGACGGAACTTTCTCGTTTGTGGAGCTCTACGATATTATCCGTATGGCATGCCGGACAAATAATATGTACATGTTTTTGGGTAAATTGACGTTCATCTTTGACCGATTCGTTGAACCAGCATTCGCAGGCCGTGCAGATCGCTGCAGCAGAATACGTATAATCCGGCTCCATCGGCTTCCGGTAAAAGCAGGAATGACAAAAAAGCTCGATATTCTCTTTATTGGAATCGGCTCCGATATAAGCAGCACTTTGACATTTGGGACACTTCACCACGATACTGCCCTTTCGGGCCAGTACATAAGGAACAGAGTACGGCTCAAACAAAGGATCGACAAAACGTTTCATCAATTGCTCCTCCTTTTTTGGGAAATCTCATTTCATGATAGATCTTGATTCTCAAGTATAACTTTCTCTTTCTGCAGCAACAACCGCATTGGAAGTCCGGACGATTTGAAGAGAACCCTATCCAACTGAAAAATGCACATGCTTTCCTGAGAAATACACATGCTTTTCGATTGAATTCAATTCCATATATTGTAATAATTAATAACGAAACTGAAAGCGTATACAAAAATAAGGAGGTTGTTTATGAAGAATTCAGTCTTCAAGTATGTATTGCTCGCTGTTCTAATTATGGTGTGCGGGTTATCGCCCCTGTCCACATCCTCTGTCTCTGCTGCTGCACCTTCGGTCGGTTCCATACCGGCTTCCTCTATCCCTGCGCCTTCCGGCAAGGGCGTGATGACGTTCAAAGTTATGAATGCCACCAATGGAGCCTATCCGGATAATCGCGTCTACTGGGGCATCCTGGGCATTAATCCGGAGACCAAGCAGTGGAGTTACCTGACCAGCACGGGTCAGCTACAGCCGATCTCCGCAGCACTGAATGATGCTCCAGGGCATCTGACCAAGAACGGCGTGAATTATGCCAATATCTACAGCACGATCAGCCAAGCCGAATGGGTAAGCTTGCCGAAGATGGATTCCGGACGCATGTTTATCTGTGTGGGCTCGCCATGCTACATCAAAACGTTCAATGATGGATTCGCCGGACCGGATATCAATAATCCGACCGATCCGAATCTGGATGTTTATTTTGACTTTGTGGAATTTACAGTAGATAACACCGGTTACCATGGCAATACGACCCGTGTTGATGGATTCGGATTCCCGCTGCAGCATCGTCTGGTCAACCGTGCCGGCAATTATGACCGTACGGTGGGTGAACTGGAGTCCGAGACACGGGCGAGTATATTTAGCAAATATCGCAGTGAAGTACCTGCAGCTTTCAAAGGATTGGCTGATGTGCAGGCACCCTACCGAATCGTAGCACCGATCCATGGCTCGTTCAAAGCTGGCGGTGCAAATGCCAATTACTTTGGCAGCTATGGCGGCGGCTATAACACGCAGGAGATTCTGCTATGCAACGGCAGACTGCAGGAATCGCCGGGTATCTGTTCTGCAATCAACCGTCATGTATATGAGAATCAGGCAAATTGGAATAATGTATCTGCCTATTACCAGGCTGCACCTGCCAACTATTATGCCAAGTTCTGGCATGATCACAGTATCGGCCGTCTTGCCTATGGATTCGCCTATGATGATTATAATCAACAGGCTGCCTACCTCGAAGTAGGTGATCCGAAAGGATTGATTGTACGGGTAGGCTGGTAATCACTGAATTCTTTTCAGCAACGATTCGATACAATTGATCTGCTCGTGAAATCAGAACATCCTGATTCCAAAACAAAAGCCTTGCCGCCTGCAGAATCTCTCCGCGGGCGGCAGGGCTTTTTATTATTCCGATCTATTCAGCAGCAGCGCATCATTCTACATTAATCAAGCTTTAACCACGTTTTATTTACGACCCGGTGTATAAAAGTTCGGCTGAGGTACCCGCGACCAGTCCATATCGGAAGCCAGATAGAAGCTCGTATAGCTCGGCTGATTATACGCCGTGTTCTGACGTGCGATTCCCGTACGGTACTGGGTATCATGCATCAGGGTGTACAGCTTGTGGTTGGTCACTTCTGTACTGAGATAGATGCGGATCGCCGAGCTGTCTGCTGTGCGCAGTAGCAGTTCTTCACGCCAGTCTCCGAAAATGTCCGCGACCAGCGACGGATTGCCTTTGGTACCGTTATTCGTCAGTGTACCATTAGCTACGAGTACCGGTCCCTTTTGCCAGTTCTGGATACTTGGCGTTACTTCCAGTGCACCGTCTACGACCTGGGTCGTCATATCGGCGCTCCATTTGATATTCATATTCGTACCCGGTGCGCTGCGGCCAATCAGCTCACCACTGGCTGTACGCAGATCGGTCGCCCATGCTTCGAGACCCGGGCGGGTTGGATCGATATCGCCGACCATGCCGCGACCGGTATCCTTGCCGGTATAAGCGCCGAACAGTACTTTGCCGGTCGCTGCATCACGCATTGCATAACCATATGGTGCATACGTTCCGCCTTCATGAACCATATAGATCTCCATGCCCGGATGCGAGGGGTCCAGATCGGAGACATGCAGTGCATCGCCATGACCCAGCTTGGCGATCTGTCCAGGTATGGCACTGCCTGCCGGCATCACGTCTGTCGAGCTGTACAGCAGGCTGCCATCATTGTCTACCGTGCCGGAGCCATAAACGATCTCATCTTTGCCGTCACCATCCACGTCCGCTGCGGTCAACGAGTGAGCACCCTGTCCAGCCAGCGGTCCCAGATCCGGATCGGTACCGTCACGACCATGCGGTCCATCATTGAACGGGTTGCTCATAATTGCCCAGCCGCTATCGGCTGTCCAGTCCTTGCCAATTTTCTTGCCATCCCAGTTATAAGAGACAAGTGCTGCACGGGTATAATAACCGCGTGCAAATACAGCAGACGGGGTCTTGCCGTTCACATAAGCAACGGTCGCGAGGAAACGGTCTACCCGGTTGCCCGGCTCAATCCGGGCCATCGCATAATCGCCCCACATCAGTCCATCATCTGTGCGCTCCGGTTCGTAACGAACCGTATCTTCTTCCTTGCCGCTGCGTCCTTCGAATACGGTCATGTATTCCGGACCCTTCACGATAAAGCCTTCAAAATCACGCAGATTATTCCGCGTACTGCGGGCAGGAGCATAGACATCCATAAAGTAATCGGTTAGCGCTTTGGCATCTTGGAGGGACAATGGATACTGATACTTGGGTGCGATACTAAAGCATTCTTCCAGTGTCTTCGGCCAATGACCATTCTTCACTTCGGGATGCTCGCTCCAGTTCTGGAACATCTGCACCACATGATCATAATAATCCGCACTGCTCATCCGGTAGTCATCACTATTGGAGTATCCGGCTTGACGATCTTCCTTGGGAAGGGAAATGTACTGCTCGGAGACGACATTGCCGCGCTTGCCATAACGGGTGATCTTGGTTCCAGGAGCAGTCTTCATCATCAGCTCGGCTTTGCCATTTCCGTCAAAGTCATATACAAGGAACTGGGTGTAATGTGCTCCCGAGCGGATATTTACGCCCAGATCTATCCGGTAGAGCAGGGTTCCATCGAGTCGGTACGCATCAATGTACGTATTGCCGGTGTATCCTTTTTGGGAAACATCCTTGGCATTGGACGGATACCATTTGACGAAGTATTCATACTCTCCGTCACCATCTACATCACCCACACTCATATCGTTGGCTGAATACGTGTAAGCTTCGCCTGCCGGAGTCACGCCATCCGCCGGCTTCTGCAGAGGCAGATCATAATAGGTATCATTCCATACTGTTGCCGGTGGGCTCCACTTTTGCTTATTCGGTCGGCTCAGACTCGCAGCACTGATGCCATAGTCGGCAGCATACTGCTTCAGCAGGGCAGAGTCTTCATCGGTCTGTGCACGATATGTAGCCGCATCTCCGCCCTGATCTGCACTTGACTGCTGCAAAGCTTCTTGCTGGTAGACATCATCACTTACCTGATCTGCGGTAGCGTCTGTTGTCAGCGAAGCACTGTTATTACTGCCGGAACCCCGTGCAGACAGAGGCAGCACACGATAGCTATCTTTGACAGAACCCTGGCGATCCAGATAATTGGTACTGTCTTTTATAACGGTGACGAACTTGCCGTTGCGATACAAAGCAAAATCCGTACCGATCAGTCCTGTTTTGGAATAACCACTGACTTCATTGCCGAGCAGACGCCAGCTGATAAATATGCCATCGCCGGTCTTGGCTGCGACTAATCCACGATCCAGACTCTCCAGTTGCACTCCTCGCTGCGAATGACTGCTACCCTGCACGTTCACCGGATCGGCGGCGGATAATCCACCCGTCGGAAGCACCAGTGCAATACCAAGTGCTACTGCCAGTGTCTTCACTGCCCATGAATGCTGCCGTTCTCTCATACGTTATTCACTCTCCTAAAATAGTAGTGGCCGATATGATAACGCTTACAAATTTTCCTGTGATTAATGTTCTCGGCTGCTGCATAGGATTCTTTTTTACTTACAAGTTTTTATGCCGTTCTCATACATGTTTTCATGCACTTTTGATAGGTCGCATGTATTGAATCGATGTGTAGAGATTGTTACTGATACGTGATGTCTCTGCATTTTGTTTGCCTGTGAGAACTTGAGCTTGTTTGCGGAGCGATCTCCTCCCTTGCTTGTGGATTGCGCTTGCGTACGAACCTGCGTCCTGTCAGGCAAGTGTTCTGGCTTATTCCTGCAGGTTGTTTCTATTATAAAATTGTGCGGGTACAGACGCTGTTCACAAATCCGGTTTATCTGTGTAAATAACAGAGCCTTTATTAACCAGCTATCCTGATTACTCTGCAAACTGTCAAAGTGATGGGAGTATAAAAACCCCTTAGTCCTCTAATATGTAATATTAATTAACATATAAGTTATATTTATGCATGATTTAATCGGATTTAATTATATTTATTTACAAACAATCTCAAAATATCTCTGCAAATCCTGCCTCACCCTCTAAGATAACGTTAAATCAGAGAATAATCAGATTAGACTTACTGACATGATAGTGAGAATATCCAAAAAAGGGGCGGATATGATGGAGAACAAGGTGCACGGAGGAAGAATTTTCTCATTGGGACTGCAGCATGTACTGGCGATGTACGCCGGAGCAATTCTGGTGCCGCTGCTCGTTGGACGAGCTCTTAATCTGACGGGAGAGCAGCTGTCCTATCTGGTAGCTATCGATCTGCTCACCTGCGGAATCGCTACGCTGCTGCAGGCATGGAAAACCCGTTATCTGGGGATCGGATTGCCTGTGATGCTGGGCAGCTCCTTTGTCGCTATTACGCCGATGATTGGTATCGGTAACCAGTATGGTCTGGGCGCGATCTACGGTGCGATTATCGCAGCGGGTCTGTTTGTAGCCGTTTTTGCCGGATGGTTTGGCAAAATGATCAAATTGTTCCCGCCGGTCGTGACGGGTACAGTCGTTGTAGTTATCGGTCTCTCTCTAATCCCTACCGGTATCAAAAATATGGCAGGCGGCGCGACCAGTCCCGAATTCGGCAGTCTGAACAATCTGCTGCTTTCCTTTGGCGTACTGGCACTTATTCTGGTGATTAATCGATTCTTCACCGGATTTATGCGCTCACTGTCGGTATTGATCGGGATTGTAGCCGGTACGATAGCCGCTGCCCTGATGGGCAAAGTAAACCTGGCAGCGGTCAGCGAAGCGTCCTGGTTCCATCTGCCGCAGTTTTTTGCCTTTGGCATGCCGGAGTTCCGGATTGCTCCGATTCTGACGATGATTATCGTATGTATGGTCATTATCGTTGAATCGACCGGCGTGTTTCTCGCTCTCGGACGTGTCTGTGATCAGAAACTCACTCCACAGGACATGACCCGTGGCTATCGTACAGAAGGTATTGCGATTGTGCTGGGCGGACTGTTCAACGCTTTTCCATATAATACATTTGCCCAGAATGTAGGTCTGGTCGAGCTGTCCCAGGTCAAAACGCGCAATGTGATCGTAATGGCTTCCGGTATTCTGGTGGTACTCGGTCTGGTGCCCAAGATTGCAGCACTGGCTACGGTCATCCCAGCGGCTGTGCTTGGTGGCGCTACCGTTGTACTGTTCGGTATGGTCGTCGCTTCCGGTATCCGTATGCTCACCGAAGTAAATTTTCAGGAGCAGCGCAATCTACTCATTGTCGCCTGCTCGATTTCGCTGGGCATCGGCGCTACGGTTGTGCCGGAGCTGTTCGCTGGTCTGCCTTCGGCGCTCCGCATTATTGTCAGCGATGGTACGATTACCGGCAGTCTGTCGGCGATACTGCTGAATCTGTTTTTACAGGCACCTTCCCGTCGTGGCCGTCAGGCAACTGCTGCAAAGACCATCGAACCGGTAGAGACAACCGTCATTCGGGAACAGATATCCGGCTAATCCGATATGGAGCTATTAGAGGTACGCCGGATAGGGGACCAGGTAGATTGTCCAGTCGTTCTATCCGCGTGTTAGGATCAATCACCGAATCAATTCGCGCAATAACGGGACAAGCATACTCTCTACTTGTTATAATGGAAATATATGTGGGTATTCTGCGGAATACCCTCTTCGTATGACAAATATAGAGTAGTGGATAGGAGCTGCCCATGTCTGAACAGAGCATTATTTTCTTCGATATTGACGGAACCCTGCTGGATCATAACAAAGAAATTCCCGCTTCCACCAAAAAGGCTATCTTCGATCTGCGTGAACGTGGACACGAAGTAGCAATTGCTACCGGACGCGCGCCTTTTATGTTTGAAGATATTCGCAAAGAGCTGGAGATCGACACCTATGTCAGCTATAACGGACAGTATGTGGTGCTGCGCGGTGAAGTCATTTACACCAATCCGCTTAACCCGGATGCACTCAAGACGCTGACCGAACGCGCGATCGAAAAAGAAAATCCGATCGTCTATATGGACGCGGATGATATGCATTCCAATGTACCGGAAGAGCATGAATATATTACGACCAGTATCAAAACATTGCAGGTTGGCAAATTCCCAAGCTTTGACCCTGCGTATTACCAGAATCGGGAGATTTACCAGTGCCTGCTGTTCTGCCTAGAAGGTGCGGAGCAGCAGTATGAAGCGGATTTCAAAGACTTTGACTTTATCCGCTGGCATCCGATGTCGGTCGATGTACTGCCTGCCGGCGGTTCCAAAGCCAACGGCATTTCCAAAATCACCGACAAGCTGGGATTCCCGAAGGAACGCCAGTATGCTTTTGGCGATGGACTGAACGATGTAGAAATGCTCAAGCAGATCTACAACAGCGTTGCTATGGGTAACGGTGAAGAGGAAGCCAAAGCAGCTGCCAGACATGTTACCAAAAATGTAGATGAAGATGGCATTCTGCATGGTCTGCAAATGGTTGGACTGCTGGATTAAGGGATTACGGCTACTCTCTATACCTCAAATCAGCAATGACAAATGAGACAGACAAAGCGGAGATCATTTATAAGTAATCTCTATACCGAAAAGCCACCGGATCGGGGTATCAACCCTGCAACCGGTGGCTTTTCTTCATTTTCTGTTTGGCATTATCAATCGTAATAAGAAGGTATGGTAACCGCAACAGTAGCAAAATATAAATTTCTCTTCTCATCTTCCCAATTTTCCGGCAGTACTTCGGCAAGAAATTCCGGAGAGTTAATGAGGGCTTCTGTCATAACAATAGGCCTCCACAAGGAAAGTCCAATTTCTTTGAAAAAGAAAGCATATCCCAGCTCAGCTTCCATATTATTTACAAATGATGTATCGATATTTATGTCCGGCTGCGGAACAGCAAATACACAAAATAAGGCACGCCAATAATCGAGATTACAATCCCTGCTGCCAGCTGAGCCGGCGCAAAGATCGTCTTGCCAATCAGATCACCGAGCACGACCATCAACATGCCGACCAGTCCGCTAATCGGCAGCAGCCGGGAATGGTGTAGTCCGACGAGCCGTCTGGCAATATGCGGAGCGATCAGACCGACAAAGCCGATGCCTCCCGATACAGATACGCAGGCTGCGACCAGCCCCACTGCAGCGAGGATCAATCGCTGACGCTGAGCAGTTAATGGCACGCCCAGACTGAGCGCCGTCTCGTCGTGCAGCTGCATCACGTCAAGCAGTGACGATTTGCGCCAGATATACGGAATCAGAATCAGCAGCCAAGGCAGCATGGCAGTAATATACTGCCAGTTGGCACTATGCAGACTCCCTGCCAACCAGACGGCTGCCGCTTCAAAATCATCCGGATTCATTTTCAGAGACAGATATAACGTGATGGCCGAGAATCCCGAACTTACCGCTATACCGACCAGAATCAGCTGCTGCGGCTCCAGACGTCCATTGCTCCGGGCAAACCAGAAAATCAGGATCACTGCCGCGACTCCTCCGCATAATCCAAACAGCGGCATCGCCATAAAAGCGAGCCAGCCGGTAAGCTCCAGTGAATGCTTGAAGATCAGCATAAACAGCACCACAGCCATACTCGCTCCGGCATTGATACCGAGCATTCCCGGATCGGCCAGACCGTTACGGGTAACGCCCTGAATAACCGCTCCTGCAATGCCAAGCCCCAGTCCGATCAATATCGCCAGCACGATTCGGGGCAATCGGAAATCAAAGATTACCAGATCATGTGCTGCTACCGGATTGATACGCAGCAGCGTCTTTACAATATCCCCGACCGACAAATCGAATGTACCATTGGTCAGACTGATATAAAATGTCGTCAGGATGAGCAGCAGCAGACCGCATACAACCAGCAGCAGACGCCGTATAGAATCAATTCTCATTGGTTTTCCCTCCTTTCCGGCGAATCAGGTAAAGGAAGAATGGGACACCGAACAAAGCGGTAATCACGCCAATCGGCGTCTCGAACGGAGCATTGACCCAGCGGCTCAAAATATCGCACCAACCGAGGAAAATCCCTCCAAACAGCGCACAGCATGGGATGACCCGGCGATAATCTGTTCCGACCAGATAACGGGTCATATGCGGCACCAGCAGACCGACAAAAGCAATCTTGCCTGCCAATGCTACAGACACGCCGGTCAGCAGCACCACAGCGAGCATGGATAATCCTTTGACCAGACCGGTTCGCTGACCCAGCCCCGCCGCGATCTCGTCACCCATGGATAGCACGGTAATCGAACGAGCCAATATCAACGCCAGCAGCAGCCCTACGATAGCAAATGGAATAATCATCCGAATCATTACCGGATCGATCTGATCCAGCCGGGCATTGTACCAGAAGCTCACCGATTGGGATACCTGAAAATACGTTGCAGCCGCTTCCGCCACTCCGCTCATAAATGTACCGATAATCGTACCTAGTATCGCCATCCGTACCGGTGATGTGCCGTTTGGCAGCAGCCAGGCCAGCCCGAATACAATACCGGCTCCTATCGCCGATCCGATCAGCGAATACACGATCATCGTCAGCGAAGAAGAACCCGGCAGCAGAATCATACACAGCGTAATCATCAATACCGAGCCATCCGAGACTCCCATAATCGACGGCGAAGCCAGATAGTTACGTGTCATGCCTTGCATCAATGCGCCCGAGACAGCCAGAAACGCCCCGATCAGTATCGTACCGATCGCACGCGGCAGCCGGGACTGCATAATGATCTGGTGATCGATTTGATTCGGATCAAAATGGAATAATGCCTGGATAATCGTCTGAGCATCCATATCCTTGGCACCATACAGGATAGAAATGGAAATAGTGAGCGCCACCAGAAGGGGAGCGCTCACTATCAGGATCAGCGGATACCATTTACGGATGCCGCTCATTATTGACTCAGTTCCTTCACAGCTGCTTGGAGGAATTGATCACGGCTCCATGCCGGACCGCCTTCGGACAGCGGATCAATGACATTGACATAGACATGTCCTTCCTGGAAAGCTTTCGTTTTGCTCAGGATTGGATTTTTCTTGAGATCTTCCAGTGCTCCCGGTGTATCTGGGTTCTCATCTGTAGAGAACTGGATAAACAGATAGTCCGGATTGATCTGAGCAAACTGCTCGATTGAAATTTCCTGCTGGGCTTTGGTCTGCTGGATAATATCCGGTACATTCAGACCCACATCTTCATACAGCGCAGCATTTACAAATACATTGGATGGATACACACAGACCGAGCCCTGACGGATACGGACAGCCAGTACGGTTTTGTCTTTCATTTTGTCCTTCAACTCGGCTTTGGCGGTGGCTACATCCTGCTGATAAGTAGTGATCGCGGTCTGGGCTTCTTTGGACTTGCCGGTCAGCTCACCCATCAGCTTCAGATTATCCTGCCAGTTATCGGAGATATGCGATACCTGAATCGTTGGGGCAATCTTGTTCAGCTGCTCTACAACGGGTGCGTCGAATTTGGTGGTACCGAGGATCACATCGGGCTTGAGAGACAGAATCGTCTCAAAGTTTGGCTCGGTCTTCTCCCCGATCGATTCCGCTTGGTCGGTGATCGAAGCGAATTTCTTCGGGAACTTGCCGCTATAGGTAATCGCACCAACCGGATGCACATTCAGCAGCAAGGCATCTTCCATCGCTTCCATGGAGCCAGTAATGACAATACGTTCTGCCGTTGCAGGAACTGTATACTGTTTGCCCAGATAAGTAATAGTACGCTGCTCTGCGGAACTATTCTCGCTGGTAGCTGTGCCGGCAGCTGATGTAGAGGTTGACTGGCTGCTGCCACAGGCAGATACGAGCAGAGTAGTGAGTAGCAGTATCATCAGGACAGACCATCTGCCCGTCTTGCGAGGTGTAGAGGAACTTGAATTCATTGGGTATATGCACTCCTTTTGGACGTTGATATCAATCAATGATAATGATTCTCAACAAGAAGCATAGTATGGATTGTCCGGCAGGAACATGGACAATATTCACAAAACTCATGGACGATTGTCTGTGAATACCTCCAATGCCTGCTGTGCCATCCGTTTGTAGGCTTCCGGTGAGCAGTCCCGCCATGGATCGGAGCTCAGGATATGAACATGTTCCTGTCTTACCGCCTGCATGGATTGCCAGCTCGGCTGTTGGATCAGTTCTTTCCAGTGCAGCAGGGTCTCGCTCTCCTGACAGATCAGCAGCAGTATCCGGTCTGCGTCGGCGCGGGTAATCTGTTCCAGTGTAAAAGGAAGATCTTCATGCTCTTCTTCATCATTCCCTGTTAATGAAAGCAGATTTAGCTGCAGATCCTCGCGCAGCATACGTCCTGCTTCGGTCAATCGGCAGGAATAGAAGTGACCTTTCCAGTAACGAACAAATAATACGGTTCCCGGTGAGCCCTGCTCAGCCAGTTGTCGCCGGATCTGTTCATTCTGCTCGTGGTAGCGATTCAGCCAGCGCTGTGCCTGCTGCTCTTCTCCCAGTAGCCTGGCCAACTGCAGCAGCTGATCCTGCCATTCTGTCGCCCGGGCATCCATATAGTGCACAGGAGCGATATTTTCCAGCAGCTGTTTCTCCTGCAAACTGATATGATTCGGTGCGATGATCAGCTCTGGCTGACAGCTGGTTAATATTCTGATATTTTCCCGCCATTGTGTATTGGCACGCTGTACTTTTAGATGTACCGGAATGTCTGCTGCATACTGGCGCTTGTCATGACCTGTCCATTTGGGATGCAGTGGTGCGGCGTAGGGAACAATGCCCATCGCCAGCAGATAACCGGTAACGACCGGATCATAGGAAGCAATCTTGCGCTGATGATTGCGTATGTAGGCAGATGGCGTAACGCCTGTCTCCTGCTTGAATTTGCGGCTAAAATAAAACTCGTCATTATAACCAATCTGATGCGCAATATCCCGCAATCGCAGCTCCGGATTGGTCATTAACCGACGGGCCTCTTCCATCCGCAGCCGGGTAATATAATGGATCACACTTTCCCCGTAATATTTCTTGAACAGGCTTACGTAGTAATTGCGGCTGATCCCTGCCATATCAGCTAATTGATCCAGGGTCAGGGGTTCGCGGTAATGCCGTCCAATGTAGGCGTATGTACGCTGCAGCTGGATATGAATATCGCCTTCGGCAGCCGATTCCTGCTCCTGCAGATCACAGAGTAGCTGAACGAACAGACTGCCTGCCCGTGCCCGGCTGCCGGATTTGCCTTCTGTCCATTGTTCGTGCAAGGATTCGCACAGAGGCAGCAGCCATGAACCGGATACATTGCAGGCGAAGTAGCTGTCGTTTTTTTCGTCTTGGGCGGATCGGTCCAGCCGCTGCAGCTCATCCTGCTGTTCCATATAACTGTCAAAGCGGATCAGCAGCAGACTGATCCCTTTGCAACCTGAAGAACGTAGACCGAGCGTGGTTCCTGGAGCCAGCCAGTGTACGCTCTGTGCCTGCACTTTACGCTTGCCCTGTTCATCGGTGAGAACTCCCTCTCCTTCCATGATCACGATCATTATATAGGTAGTTGTATACTGCTGAGGAAGATGAAATGCACTGCTGCGGCGAATTTTCTCCACGTCTCGCAGTCGAAATGACAGCTCATCCAGCTTGGCGAGAACAGACGGACGATAAATATGCTGATCTCTCTCTAATGAAGGAACCAAACGGGTATCCAGCATACGGTTCATCATACATTCCTCCTTGGGTTGGTATTTATTGATAGGGCATTTTATTTTTATGGTAAAGGTTCTATGGATCCCCAATATTATAGAGATGTGGTATGTCTGTTGATCAGGCGAAAATGGCTCTTATTTGATGGGTTCTTGTTTAACGGTTCTTTATCCGATTCTCCATTGATAATAATTCTCAATTAAGCATATGATCAATGTACCCTTTTCTCTCCGGCACGTCAATGGATACAGAAACTCAAGGTGATGATTATCCATGTTCTGCCGGAATATTGTTCATGGAAGAGGATGAAATGGTCTTTTATACTGGGGACTATGCTTATTTCGCTATATAACTGCCGGTAAAATATACAGACCATTCTGCGGCTGCTGAAGTTATACAGCAATCATCCATTCCTATGAACAGGAGGACTATTATTCAATGTCTGAACAACCTGCTTACTCTATCCATTCTTCGAATCATCCTATACATCCGGAAGTCAGACTGCGGGGAACCATGCAGTTCGATCTGCGCTCTGCTGAAGGCCGAGATTACCGGATCATGGTGTCTATTCCGGATCTGGAAGCCCCTACAGAAGGTCATCCAGTCGTCTATGCTTTGGACGGCCATGCTATTTTCTCTACCCTGCTGGAAGCCGAACGTGCCCAATGCCGCCGCAAGGAGAAGACCCGTGTAACTCCTTCTATTATCGTCGGCATCGGCTATCCGTCTGAACTGCCCACTTCCTCGGAGCGGCATTACGACTATACTCTACCTGTACCCGTCGATAATCTGCCACCTTCCCGTGATGGACTGCCCTGGCCGGAATATGGCGGAGCGGATCGCTTTTTGCGCTTTATTAATCAGGTACTGAAGCCCAAGGTTGAAAGTCTGCTGCCTGTTAATACGGATCATCAGACGCTGTTTGGGCATTCCTTTGGCGGATTATTTACGCTGCATGTGCTATTCAGCTCGCCGGAATCTTTTCGCAATTATGTCTCTATCAGTCCCTCATTGCACTGGGGACAGCCGCAAATTGCCGAAGAAGAGCAGCAGTTTGCCATGCGGCTTCAGGCCGAAGCTCGCGAGCATCATCTGCTGATTGCAGCGGGTGAACTGGAGAGCGATGCTCCGTTTCATATGCTGCAGAATGCCTGTGCCTTGGCTAAACGGCTGGCTCCGCTGCAGGCGTATGGGCTGGATGTACAATTCCGTGAATTTGCAGGTGAAAATCACGGTTCGGTGGTACCGACGGCGGTAAGCACGGCGCTTCGTACTGCGGCGTTGTAGGATTAATGGCTGCTGTTTGATGATAGCTTAGGCTCCATTGTAATGATTTTATTTACTTCGAGAAGGTATAAGAACGATTAGAGTGCTGAGTTCATTTGCTTTGGAAAGGAATAAGAGCGGTTAGTGTATCGACTTCATTCCCTTCGGAAAGGAATAAGAGCGGTTGGTGTGCTGACTTCATTCACTTCGGAAAGGAATAAGAGCACGTCCTCCGGTTAAGCCTGGAGATCCTTTATTGGTTGGAGTAAATGAGGATCTCCAGGCTTAAATGTCGTCCTTTGCTCTTATTTCCTTTCCTGCGTTATGTGCATGTAGCTTCTTTTCTTCTTCTCAACAGTTGATCTTTTATGTCAGTATGTACTTCTTTCCAGTTCTTATGACCAGACTTAAATAATGATTAATCACGCAACGGAAGAAAGGAAATACGGACCAGGATGACCTTTCAGCTTGAAGATCTTCTTTTCTAATACTAATTCAGTATCTTCAGGCTTAACTGGAGGACAGGTTCTTATCCTGTCTGGAGTGAATGAAGCAATTCCCCTATCCCAAGCCCTTTAGAGCGTATTGGAATGGCTTCAGATTTTCGGTTTATTTTCCGATATTAGTCTGGGGCTGTTCTGCCAGCATGCTATACATATAGAGCCGATGCGCTCATACAGCTGAATGGATCAGCTCCCATGGATGAGAAGATTCATCCAGACATCTACAGGATGATCGATTAGGGAAAAGGGGTATTTCATATGCAACATCATTCAACGTATCATCTGCCACAGCAATCGGCCAAGCGCTTTGGGAAAGGCCTAAAAAGCATGCTGCTTCTGCTGTTGGTTGCCGTTCTCTGGTTCGCAGCCGCAGGTCCGGCAGCTTCATCGGTTCAAGCCGCTCCAGCCAAAAACAGTACCTATCAGCAGGTTGCCCTGTATGTTAACGGCAAGCTGCAAATCACAGTACAGCGTTCGCAGCTGGTAAATGGCAATACGCTCTATATTCCGGTCAAAATTATGGATCGTATTCCAGGCATCACTATCAATTATGGCAGTCCGCTCAGTCTGACGGGCAGCAAAGGCAGTGTCACTATCAACAACTCCAACTCTTTTCAGTATGCAGGAGTCACGTATGTACAATTCAAATCATTGCTGGCAATCAGCGATCTGGAGAGCAAATTCGCTTCCAGTGCACTAGCTTTATTTATCTGGGATGGAGATAAAGGCAAAGCGGAATCCAGCAAGATTCTGACCAATATCAGTCAGCTTCCTGCAGGCGTTGGTAAAAAAATCGGTCAGAAAATCTATCCTTTCGAGTATTCGGGTGCTTACTGGATTACGGATATTTCTTATGATCCGGGCAGCACGGTATACGATAACACTGCTATCAATTCCGGCGGTGAAGAAATTCAGATCAATGCCAATGCGCCTGCACTTGATTTTGTATTGGAAAGTGATCTGCTGACCGTACAGAATTGGCTGCGCGGACAAAACGTCTGGTTTGATAACCGCAACTTTAACGGCTCGGGGATCAAGCATCTGGAGAAACTGACGTTTGTGTCTTTTCAGGTAGATGACGATAACAATTTTAGTATTGTTGTGCGCAATGCCAAAGGCAAGCTGCTCGGAATCAATGTGGCGGCTGACCAGGATGCGACCAAGATGGCGCTAGAATATCTATTTACCAAAAATCCGCGTTCAGTCTATAAATGGAGCAATAATGTATGGAATGCGATTAGTCAGAACCGCGTTACTTCCGGTATGTCCCGTGAGCAGGTGGTTATGTCGTGGGGGTTGCCTGTAGATGCCCATACGTATCAATCGGGATCGATTACGTATGAACAGTGGATTTACAATCATAATCAGTATCTTTACTTTTGGAATGGGAAGTTGAGTTCGGCGCAGAACTTGTAGGTGGTAGTGTTGTGTTCTGCTTGTTGTACTCGATTCGTTTACTTTGGAAACGAATATGAGTGATGGGGGGATTCGCTTCATTCCCTTTGGAAAGGAATGAGAGCGAGAGTGGATTGGCTTCATCCACTCCGGAAAGGAATAAGAGCACGTCCTCCGGTTAAGCCTGGAGATCCTTTATGAGTAGGAGTAGATGAGGATCTCCAGGCTTAAATGTCGTCCTTTGCTCTTATTTCCTTTCCTGCGTTATGTGCTTGTGCGTCATTTGTATTTTCATTATATTGTTATTTGGGAGAATGGAGCGGATTGTCGAACGATAAAGAAACAACTGCTTTTGTACACATTACGCATTACGCATTACGCATTACGCATTACGCATTACGCATTACGCATTACGCATTACGCCGGCAAGTATGACTGCTTTTGATTGAGCGCGCAACATTAAAAAAGGACATGCACGTGTATCAATGCATGTCCTTTTTTGCATTTCATTAGGCTTAACGAATACGCCTAATTGCTCGTTGTGTATTAATGTCTTCCATGCGATGCCTTGCGCTTACCTTTATCCAGACTTACGGAGTGACGCCCCATACCAGTTTGTCCTGGTTATAGATGGTTACTTTGTTGTAAGTGGTGAAGGTGGTGCTGCCATTATTGTAGGAATAGTCGTTGGTTTCGTTAAAGTTGCTCCAGTCGTATGGGTGAATACGTGCCTGGACTTCACCGCTCTGTCCGCCTGCCGGGATCGAGCCTGCTGCGCTGGTAAAGGAGAACTCTACATAGCGGTTGGCAGTCGATTTACTACTGGACAGTGCTTTGGATGTAGTCGTTATATTGGCTGCACCTACCTGAGCCCAGTCGATATATGTCTGGTCACCGGATTTGCCGTCGTTGTTAAAATAATAGCGTACTTTCAGATCGCTCAGCTTAACCGGTGTGCTGCCATTATTTTTGATATTAAATACCGGACGCATGGCGTTATCGGACGGGTTATTGTCGCCGCTGCGGAATTGCAGGGAAAGTGCGCCGTTAGCCGGTGCGGTTGTGCCTGTGTCTGGAGTTCCGCTACCTGTACCCGGAGTCGGAGACGTTGTACCGCCGCCTGTGTTACCGCCACCATTACCTGGTGTTGTAGGAGTCGTCGGCTGCGTCGGTGTTGGAGTTGTCGTACCTCCACCTACCGTTGTAGAACCTGCACGTGTCTGCTCTCTGACGAATTTACCAGAAGTAGACAGGTTGGCCTGGGACCATCCGCCAGTCGAGCTTGCTCCTGGTGTCAGTGCTGCCGAAGCTTCACTCTTGTCGGACAGAGACCAGTTCACCCAGCTTACGCCGCGACTATTGAGGAAATCGATCCATGTTTTGGATTCGGTCAGGAAAGGACCACCGTTACCGGAAGCATCGCTTGTGCCCCACTCGGTTACAAATACAGGTGCTTTTTTGCTCAGGGCGTAGTCGATACGGTCGCGCAGGAATTGGCCATGGGTACCGGCATAGAAATGCACTGCGTACATCGTATTGGCATCCGGCAGCTGGTTATCTGCTGCATCCTGCACATCCTGACTCCATGTGCCTGTACCGACGATGATGATGTTATCCGGGTCATTGGCACGGATCGATTTGGTTACATCGACTGCATACGGACGGATCTGGTTATTCCATGTTACGCCGCCATTTGGCTCGTTGGCAATTTCATAGATCACGTTAGGCAGTGTACCGTATTGAGCGGACATTTCATTGAAAAAGTTTTTCGCTTGTGTTTTGTACGTATTTGGATCGCCATCGGACAGGATATGCCAGTCGATGATCACATAGACGCCCAGGTCTTTGGCTGCGGCTACGGCTTCTTTGACTTTATTGGCGACAGACGGATTGGAAATGTAACCGCCTTCGTTTGTATACATCGCTACCCGAAATACCGAGATACCCCAGTCGTCGCGCAGCCATTTCATCGTGTCTTTATTCACATAGTTGCCGAACCATTGGATACCGTGCGAGCTGATCCCTTTCAGCTGTACGGGTGTTCCTTTCGTATCGACCAGACGTCCATTTTTGATCGACAGCTGACCATGCTGTTGTACTGGAGTCGTCGCTGCTTCGGCAGACGTCCCTCCTGCTGATACGGCCAGTGTTACGGTCAGCGTCGCTGCCAGTACACCGGAAGAGAATTTTTTGACTGTTTTCATCCACATATTCCGAAGTCTCCTTTTGGTGATGCTCATTTGGATTTCAGTATGGGAAGCACACTGATTTTGAACATAAGATGCCAGACCTTGTTGCCTACGTCAGTATATACAGCTTATAACCAAAATAATATATTTCTGACAATAAATGAATATAAAGATCTAGAAGCATGGGAGTTGTGAAGCAGGAGTTAGATGGTATTTTTTGGTCATAAACAACGAATAACAAGGGACAGAGGAAGTGAACTTGATCCAAAAAAGCTTAACTCAGCGAATTACAGACTGAATAGTCCCGATTCAAATACTTTAAATTTATTCTTTATGCACAATTTTTTATTTTCAACAAACCTATCAAGCGGTAACTTGGGAACAACGAAGGGTGTTATTTCGGTAAATGGGTAAAACATTTTTGCAGAATCGGGCAAGTCAGCGATCTTTTAGATATCGGCTCAGGTAAAAAAGTCCCTGACGATAACGTCTGCTCCATAGGTTGCACAGACAGAAAGCGAGTTGTGAGGCTATAAAAGATTTGGATGATTGTAAAAAGGCAAAAAAGTGGAAGGAAGCTGAGCAACCGATACTTTAATATCGTCCTTATACAGGCATAATATAAGAAGAACCATTCGGTTAAATGGCTCTTTGCGGCGGATTTTACAGGGGATGGTAGGAAGAATAGAATGTGTTTCTTCTATTATAATGTATGCAAGATTTTTATAGCTGCATACGATTGAGCGAGCAGAATAAACACAGAAAAGGAATGTTATGATTTCCTTTGGCTGTTTATGAATCAGGATTTGTTTTTCCTGTGCCAAAGGCGAAACAAAGTCACGACTACAAATACAGCGAGCACGATAAAGATCATGCCGAGTCCCTGCAGGACAGCATATACAAATTCCATTGATATATGCTCCTTTCGTATATAGTAAATGAATAGGTGTGGTATTCTGCGCACTGCCTTTTGCTCAGGCAAATGCCAGACAACCCGACCATATTCGGTTACTATTTTAACACAGTCGCTCGGAAGTACGAAAAGAGGCTTGAAATCCACTATCATCTCAAGCCTCCGATCTTTATTTACCATTCAAGTTATGCGCTTTGCCTACTTTCCCTATTTCAACCGATATTTATGTGATCCCCTACTGCATGAAGCTTATGGCTCCATACCCCAGACCAATTTGCCTGCCTGATATAGAGTGACCTTGTTCCAATCGGTATAGCTTGCCTTGGACGCGTCAAAAGAATAATCATTGCTCTCGTCCATCACCGACCAGTCGGACTTGGCCATGCGCAGCTGAATCTCTCCACTCTCGCTGCCCGGCTGGATTGTCCCTGCTGCGCTGCCAAAGCTCAGCTCGACATATCCATTGCCAAAGGTACGTGTGATATTATCCTGTCCTACCTTAGCCCAGTCGATCCAGGAGCTCATCTCCTGGGAACCTTCCGGGGTAAAGTAGTAACGCAGCTTCAGATCGCTCAGATTTACCGGAGTAGTACCATTATTCTTGATATTGAAAAATGGCTTCATCTGCATATCCGATACATTCGTATCTGCTGCACGATATTGCACACTCAAGCTGCCTGTTGGTGTTGGATTCGGATTGGGGTTAGGATTTGGATTGGGTTCCGGATCAACAGGCGGTACCACGACGACGGCTACCGGTTTGGCACTGACGGCTGCAGAGTCGGAGCTGGTGCCTGCACTATTCACGGCACTCACTTTGTAATAATACGTGGTGCCGTTCGTAACTGCTTTGTCGGTATAAAGTGTAGTTGTGACTTTGCTATCCAGTGTAGTAAAAGGACCGCTCTCGCTGGTCGCTCTTTTGACTACATAGTGATCGGCTCCGGTCACGGATGACCAATTCAGCTTCACCTGTGTATCAGCGGCTGCTGCTTTCAGACCTGTAGGTACTGTCGGTACGGTTACCGGAGGCGTTACTGGTGGTGTCGTTGTGCCCAGTGCCGGATAAGCGTTGTTGATCAGCATCACGAACTGGTCATGGAACCACGCACCGGAGATCGGAGCATTTGGCAGCGCGCCAGTCAGTACGCCATCTGCTGTGGTGTAAGTCGGATCACACATACGGTCAAAGCCTTTGCCTTCATTATTCGGGATCAGGGAGCTGGAGCCATCGGATTCACCCGGAGGCTTGACCCATACATAGGCATCCAGATGAGCGGCAGGTGCAGCGGTTGGTGGTGTACCCAGACCGGCTCCGCTGTTATTACACCAGTTGCCCCGGTGAGCACGGCGGTCGACACGGCCGGAATTGACATACGTATTGATGTCACTGCCCGAAGCCATCGCCGGACGATTCGGTCCGCCCCAGCCGTTGCGTCCGGTATCGATCAGCATACCGATGCTACTCGGGAATCCGGCACGAACGAATTCGGAGTATAGCGCCGCAGTGAAGTCCGATTCGTCAAAGTACGGATTCCACTCATAATACTTGGATGACTTGATCGGCTGTCCCCCGATATTCAGATCCGGGTTCGGCAGATTCGGCTCATTTAGCGGTGTGGTATTCGCTGTGTTGGTAATGAAGCCGTCAATGCTGGATAGTCCGGCTGTGGTATTGCGCACCACATTGGTGAACAATGTAATTGTCGCTGACCGGTTGTTATCCCAACCCAGCCAGCCCGAGTGGCCGATATCCAGGTAGTTGTAGGTATTAGGGATGGCATGAAGCTTATTTAGCGCATACTGCACGCCTTCGACATAGATACCGCTGGAGTTGGCTGCTGCACAGCGGGCATCACTCAGGTTGGTGACCAGATTCGGCAGACTATCCGGCTCAATCACGTTAACTATGCGGATATCCTTGTATTTGGGATTCGCAAACGTCTTGGCGATTACATCAATATATTCCGTTTTGTAGCGCTGCAGAGCTTCCTGGGTCAAAGGAAGTTCACCGTTAGATGCCAGCGCATGGCAATCCCGTCCTGGCAGATCATAGATAACAAAGCTTGCTGTTATCGGGGTATTGCCTTGCTTTTGAGCCAGTGCGGCATCCAGATGCCCTTCCAGACTGAGACGTCCGGCATTGGATGCGCCGCCCTGGATCGCGTCGATCCGATCCAGCCATACGGCGGTTGGGTAGGATTTGACCGTCTGCATTTTACCCTTGAGCGCAGGATCACTGACTCTGGCGATCGAACCGTCAACTTCTTTGGCGTAATCCGGATTCACATATCCGGTCGCACCGACAAACGGATTATCCACATGAGCCTCTGCATATGCTGTCGGTCCATACATTGCCGGCAGTAGACTCCCTACTAGCAGTGAAGCCGCCATTGTATACTTAAAACCTTGCCAGAACCCTTTTTTAGACTTCAATCCATTCACCTTTCTTTCTCTGAAATTTGTTTGGAGTCGAGCCCAACCTTTCCGGTAAGCGTTTTCTATTTTGGTATGTTCTGTACTGCTTCCCCTTTCGAATCACCTCCTCAGCGTCGATTATAGGACAATCAATGAGTGGAGTATATTGTAAAATATGGATTATAATTAACAAAAGTGATGTGGAGTATCCTGATTTCGCCTGTATTTTTATATCCATATCGAAGAATCTTATTATCCTCATTTATGCAATCAGAAGTGCCTATAAGCAAGAAATTTGGCGAAACGACACAGTCGGACAGACAAAAACCAAGAGTGAATGGTTCACCAGACACTTTCACAGACTAAAGCATAAGATGGAATAATGCCCGCAGAACAGTATCATAGAATATTACGAACTTTAGTAGTTTCCTGATTACACTATCCTGCATCTACTAAAAAGCCCGGCTGCAGGATGTAAATCTGCGAACCGGGCAAAGTTGATATGGGTGTTATTTCCATATTATGATGGGATAGTCGTACGAAGAGCATTTGCCAATCGATATCTACTTCGAAATATCATCCGGAGGTAACTCAATTATGAAAACGAAATGGTATCTACGCCCAGGATTTCTCTGGGTCATCTGTCTGGTGACGCCGCCTATTGGTTATGCGCATCTGCTGTATCATCGTAAAAAGTTCCGTCAGCAGGAATGGCTGGGGTATCTGGCTATTGCCACATTGACGATGGCGATCTGGCTGACCAAGTTTATGAATCCGGTAATGGCGCTTATTGTGCTGGCGCTGTTGTTAGTGCTGATCTGGAAGTTGTAATGTGCGGTAAAAGGCAGGTAGCGGTGGGATTGGTGGCTTGCAGGTAGGGGAGCTAGAGAGGTTATGGATTTGTTGTAACAGGAAGTAGTTAGTGGAGCTGGGTGCTGGTTGTTTTACATATGGGTAGTGTGGTGTGGTTGTTACGAAATGCAGGAGTCTTGGGGACATGGTATATATTAATTAGGTAAGTATAAAGTGTTTGGTGCTGCTTCATCCATCCGCTTTGCAAAGGGATAGAGGCACGTCCTCCGGTTAAGCCTGAAGATCCTTTATGGGTAGGAGAAGATGAGGATCTCCAGGCTTAAATGTCGTCCTTTGCCTCTATTCCCTTTGCTCCGCTCTATGCATGGATGGTACTTGTTGCAGGATTTATTTTTTTATACAGATCATTGGAATGTATCGTTAGCAGTTGGTTTTGTGTAGACTTTGTTTAATCGTAGTGAAGTATAGGGTTGTAGAGAGAATAGTAATAATAGCAGCAGTTGATGTTACTACATTTAATTATGAGGCTCTGATACGGAAATGGATTGTATTCTGTATTAATTAGTACAGCACTTACAAGCACTACAAGCACTACAAGCACTACAAGCATTACAAGCATTACAAGCATTACAAGCATTACAAGCATTACAAGCATTACAAGCATTACAAGCATTACAAGCATTACAAGCATTACAAGCATTACAAGCATTACAAGCATTACAAGCATTACAAGCATTACAAGCATTACAAGCATTACAAGCATTACAAGCATTACAAAGATTATCCGCTGTATGGGCGTTACCATGTCAATAGCATGATCCATATTACGGCTATTTTTTCCCTCTTACTACTTCTACTCTTCTACGGATACGTCTATTACACGCTGTGCCAGATCGACATACTCGTTATCCAGCACTACTTTGACCTGACCTTGCCTGCGCTTCTCGCGCCATTGTCTCAGGTCTTCTTCGGATTCGAGTCGCAGTTCGGCGAGTTCGTGAGCGCGGTCGAAAATATATTTGCTCGTATACAGCAGGGTATAGATGCCCTGTCCGCCGAGTGTAATCGGCTCGTTGCGTTCCTGCCAGCGCTCTACAGTGAATTTTACATACAATTGGTCATCTCGTCGCTCGTCTGACGGAATCTCGGTAATGTCCCGGCGCTGCATAATCTGCCAGCCGGTGATGCGTCCGTAATAGTGGATACCGGCTTGACCGAGTGGACCAAACTTGCGTTTGGACTGGTACATGGCGACATATTCGAGCTGGGTAATGACCTGTGAATTGGTAAAGTTCTTGAGCGGCACATGGTAGAATCCATGTGTTAATGCCAGCTCTACCTGCTCCGGTCCGCGTACCGATCCGACGATCATATTGCGGGTGACGAGCTTGTTGGCATAGTACTCTTCTGTACCGCGCGGCGTAGTGGATCGTTCGTATGCCTTTTCCGGGCTATCCTGGATGAGTTCATCCAGGAATTCCTCTACCAGCGTTGTCGCATTGGGCAGGAAAGGCAGCGCGCCTACATTGATCCGTCGTACACTTTTGTAAAAGTGGTGCTGGCGGTACTCCTCCTCGTTACCATACGGGAACAGTACATATGCGCCGTACATGCTGCGTTCATAGCGGATACGGAGAGATATTGTATCTTCTCCAAGATCGGCAGTGGCAGCTCCAGGATCATGCTCTGCTTTATCTTTATTGTAAAATGGAGTCTTGGACTCCTCTTCAGCTGCACCTTGTTCTATAGCTGTCACTGGATCAAATACAGAAGAATCCTGCTCGTTCACTCCGTGCACAATCGCATCCCGGTAGCGGTGCATCGTGTTGATGTCTTCTTCCTGCGGTCCCGGCTGGCCATAGCTTGCCCGGTAGGCAGATCCTTCTTCGGCTACATTCAGTTTGTATTTGGCATCGAAAATAAAGCTGTATTCCTTCTCCTGTCCAGCGTCCACTTTCCGCAACGAAAGTACATTATCCGGTCGCTGCGGCAGTGTCGGCGTACCCTGTCTATCCGGTGCACTGTTGTAATACAGCACAAATGTCTCGCCGCTGCGCGGATTCACATACTCCATCCGCGAGCGCTGCCCCCGATCCAGGGTTACGAATAGACCGGAGTGATTCAGCCGAATCACATTCTGGCGAACCAGCTGGTATTTGCGGCTGAGCAGTTCATTCAGCTTGAGGAAGCACCAGTATTCGTACAGCTCCGAGATTTCCTTCATCGACAGGCGCAGCAGATCGCTCTGGATCGATAGTCCTTTGAGCAAGGTCAGATAATATCGGTACATCTCCCGGTAGCCCGGCGCCATCTGCATGACCAGACTGAGACTCATGCTGCGCATCGGGGACAGCTGCTGCAGCCAATTGGCAGACAGCATCCGCTCCATCCGCGAGATCATTCCATCTACCCGGCGCACGAACTGCTCGTCATATGTGCGGCTGCGGTAATTCTGCGGACGGTTTAGCTGGGCATACTGGTCACGCAGACGATGCAGTCTGGAGAGAATACGCTCCAGCATCCAGCGCAGCATCCGGTTCTCTGCCGTATCATACGAGAGATGCTTGACCGTATCGAGCAGTCGAAGCGGACGGTAATCTTCTCCGTTAATAGATAGCGCACCACGGCGGGAAGGATCGGCTTGCAACTGTTCATTCAGATGTCTGCTGCCTATCCCCTGTCCATTTTCGCGTTCCAGAGATGGACGCTGCAATTTCTCCAGATGCTGCGGATGACGAGCCAGATAGGTAGTGTTGCGCCGACTGGCTTTTTTCACCAGAGCGGCATTACGCAGTTCCTGCTCGCGGTTCATCTGGTGATGCGGCTGAATGGATATTCGCTCCATCGCCTTTTCCATTTGACCAAATAGATGCGAAATAATCGAGAAAAACTCGCTCAGGCTCTGGTGTTCACTATCCCTTAGCGAGACCGACTGGTACGTACGCTTGAGAAAATCGAACGATAGATTATACACCTGCTCGTTCACTTCATGCAGTAGAGCTACATAGTCCTGCTTGTAATCCAGCTTGGACGGAAAAATCTCCAGCTCAATCAACAGTAGACGCTGCCCGTTACTCCGTAGCTCCAGCTCGGTAAAGCCCACTTCATTACGGAAGTTAAGCATCCCGGATAGCAACCGCTTGCCCTTGGGCGTGACCGCTTCCCGCAGATACTGATTATCATGGTAAAAGGTGACCGGCAGACTCGTATCCTCTGCCCGTTCATACACAAACTCATAATTCTGCTGCTCGTAAAAGCAGGGTAGTACATCTGCGCCAGCGCTCCATGCTACCAATTCCCCCTCTACCGGAGAGAATACCTGCACCGACTGCACCTCAATATCCGATGTCAGCGACGTACACTTGAGATGGGCATCGACCCACTGTCCCTTTTCCCGGTGCAGCTGCAGCGTCTCTACTGCCGGATGATACGGCTTACCCTGCAGATAGATGCTCCCTATGCTCGTCTGGATCTCCAATAGATTCACACTTTTATTCAGATTCATGGGCACCTCCTGTAGAGATCATCTAGGACACCCAGTACGAGGTGAACCCGTCTTCATCCAGCCGCCGGATCATATACACCAGCTTGCGCGCACTCTCCGGATAGCGTGCTGCTGGCGGAGTACCACCCCGGCTCCACTGTCTCCAGAATGCGTCATCGTCTTCGAGCGGTGACGGGATGCGTGTATTGCCTGTCAGACACAGCTTGAGCAGATCCACCAGCACACGGCGTACACCGGACTGGCTGCCCTGGATGCGCGGCAGAATCTTCTGCAGCAGCTGCAGATCGAAGGCCGCTTCCTCGGTCATGAGACCAAAGCGCTCGTTGTACACCAGATAAAAGCACACTGCATCCCGAATCCGGAATCCTACATGCGCATGGATGTCTTCCAGAATATGATTCACCTGTACCAGCTGTTCGGTCGTGCGGCGAATGAGATCTTCGTAATCGCCGAGTGCATCGATCAGCTGGAGATAGTCGCTGCGGAGGAACGACTGCTCAACTGGCACCACTTCCACCAGCTGCTGGCTGTCTTCAGCGATCCGCGGCAGCTGCATCAGGTCGATCGCATTGAACTCGATTGTATTCGCCCGGTCCAGTACCCGTTTGCTGAATGGGTAGGTTGTCTCGTCCATGTTGACCGTACCGACGATGTAGACATTCTCAGGGATGCCGAGGTTGCCGTAGCGGGATTGGTCTTCTTCGGTATTGAGTGTATCTGTAGCAAATAAAGGCGCTGTAACAATACGTCCGCGGTGCATAGTATTGTCCGCCTGCTGTGTATCATTGCTACTATCCTGCCAAGCTTGCGTTTCTAACAAGCTCATCATATCGCTAAAATAATGCTCTACTCGCGCTAAGTTCATTTCATCTAGACATACAAAATAAGGCTTTCTTCGGTTTTCTTCTTTAGAGGCTTCTACAAATACATTCATTAATGGGCCTGGTTTAAAGTTGCCAGACAAATCCTTGTATCCAATCAGATCCGCTGGATCGCTCCAATCCGGACGTACAGATATCAAATGAAACTGTCCATTAGCAATCGTCGCCCCTACTGCTTCAGCAAATAAACGCACAAGACGCGTCTTCCCTGTACCCGAGATACCCGCTAAGATCACAAAAGGGCGGCTTTTCATAGATAAGTAGAAGTTATGGGTTAACGACTCAGGGAAGTAGAACCCACGCTGCGAAATATATTCCTGGATGTTGTGCAGCGTCTCTTTAACTTCAATATCGCGGACAAATACTACGCTATCAGGTTCTTCTTCTGGCGACTCAGTTACCACTTCTTCAAAATTATTCGCCCATTCATTGCTTGGCGCTGCACCCATACGTTGTACATAAGAGAGATAGGTCTCTACCGCATCCCACAGATCATCGACCATCTGCTCGTTATTAGGCATGTCTTCAATTTCATAATGAAAGTGAGCAATTGTAGAGGCTGCATAGTCTTTAGCATATCCGCTCTCACCAAGATAGATGGGATCTTCGGTATTCATACGCGTATTCGGCATCATTGCACGAATCTCGCGTGCTTTCTGTTCAAAATGCTCATAAGCCTTTTTCGTTCCAAGTTTATTCTTGAGATCAGTTACACCGTACTGGAGTACCAGATATACAGACCTCATATCCTCAGCAAATAGATAGGTCACATAGAGTCCCTTTTGCGTAGAATCCGTTACTTGACGATGCATAATTGCAATCCAAGGCACATTCGCCCAATTCCCTTGTCCTACTGACCCTTGTACTTGGAAATAGTTATAGATAAATTGAAGCGACTTAATATGCTCTGGAATGGTTTTGCGCATATATTGCCCTAACAGATGGGCTCGAAAAGGCTCTGTCTTAGCCTGGAGATAGTTCGTCATCATATGCAGCAGATCATCTCGCAACGAAAAGCTAGACGGCGGCTGTGCATAGTATAGCTCTAATTCATCTAAAGTAAACTGGTATAACTCATCTAGCACTTGCTGGTCCCATTGATCGTATAATTCCTGCTTAAACCCGATGGTATACTGGTCACTCGGTACTTCTAGAATAGAAGATAATGCCTTGATCGGCGTATTCATCACATACTGTACACGATTCAACTGCACGTCTGCCCAGCGAGAAGCGCGTACTTGCGAAGGTGGACCATCGACTCTAAGACTTTTAGCTTCTCTTTCTTGGAAACATTGAAGGAAATGTTCACGGACACGAATCATGGATACTTGGCGTTGCCCGGTTTCTTTCATTGCGTCCAAGATAGAGAGAATGAGGACCATTTTGTATGACTTCTGTTTGTAGGTGAATATATTGATAAGTTCAGAGGGTAAGGGCATGGTTATTCTCCTATAATTAATTTACGACTTATATGCAAAATACGTAATTACATCCTTATTCGAAATTACGTGCCTATCTGATATAATGCTAACGTACAACTCAATTTGTGGTGGGCATAGGCTATCCTCCAGAAGGAGGTGACTGCCTATGAACTTCTCCTTCTCCGATATTATCATGTTTGCAACATTCATTGTTGCACTGCTAACGTATATCGAAAGAAAAAGAAAGTGACCCGCCACAGGTTGTCCAGCCTGACGGGTCACTTTCTCTTATGTGAATCATAGCAATATGATGGAGGAATGACCACCATAAATGTTGTACAGGAAGCAGGTGGCTGCCTGCTTCTTTTTTGTGGTTATATGATAACATAATTAGAGAATCAGCTCAAATGCTTATGCATGACAGATAAAGAACTTTTAGTTATCATAATTTTAGAATATAGAAAATATTCTGATTCAATACTTAAACTTAATAAATGGTCTTTAGTAAACCCCATACTCATAGATACACAGCTAACTCGAAATCTTTATTTGCCAATCGGGCCTATGACATTGATTGCTTTATTCAATAGGATTTTCATGTCATATATTAAATCACAAGTCTGTATAGGGCAAAACAATTCTCTTTTTATAAAATCAATCTAATTTATTGTTTAATATATCAAATAATATTTCCAGTGCATTAATTTTTAACCCCAATATTTTTGATTGAAATATCAGTCTGAGCGTATTTATAACTGTCTAGGAATCAAAATAACCTCGCTACATGCAACTAGGTTATTTCGACATCTTAAATCATTTCATAACTCAACTGAATCAAGGGTTTAACTTTCTCCAATTGTTCATCACTAGCTATAATAACTTCCAAATCTCCAGTATCTCGGTGTCCAATATGACGAACATTGCGAGTAAATCCTTATTCTAATTGCATCGAATCAGAACCAGTTTTGAGAAACATATCGATTTTATCTTTTTGATAAAATATTTTAACACATGCATTTTTCGATCCTTTTAAATACAATATAGTAATTATTTAGAACTAATTAATTATTCTCTGCTTTTTCACTCTTTACATGTATATGATCTGTTCTTAATATTTCTAATTCCCAATTTTCATTAGAAATATAATAAACGTCACCATCTATCTTTAAAATATTACCTTTAATTGTTTTATGATTCGTGTAGTCTTCAATAATCTCTATTTTTCTAAATCCTTCTGGTGAAAATGTTCTAATATAATTGCCGGCTATAAGTGAGGTAACAGCTGGAATTGCACATACCATCATAAGAATACAGGGAGCTACACATAAGATTATAGAACTTAATGTTTTCAATGTACTAAAGTCCCAAGTCATATTGTTATTTGTATCTTCCGTAATTTGATCTCTTCTTTCAGTACATATTTTCTTATGCTGAGATATCTGTTTTCTTTTTAATAAATGTGAGAAACCCAGATTGAAAAGTACTGCGATCGTAAGAATCAACATTACTCTTACATTTAAAAACGGGGAGGGTTTGAAATGAATAAGGTAATTGACTCTTCTATAAATTTCTTCCGCAATATTATATCCAGTGGTATATTCTATAACTGTATAAATTCCTAGCGCAGTCATAAAAGCTAAAGGAAATAATGTTATAAAACGACTGACATTTCTTTTGTATCTTTTTTCAAACAAATTTGCATATAGCCCAGCTAAAAATGGTATAACAAAAAAAGTAAGAAGCAGGTATTCTGCAGAACTATTTTTTAATGTATGAGTGCTATCGATGAATCTATAATGATGAAGTATCCAAAGAATTAAAAAAGTAACATAGACTATACCCGATAAAAATAAAAATGGAAATTTAAAAGATTTAGTAAAAGCATATATGTTTATCGCCAAAATAACAGGTATGATCCAAATAATCGAGAATTGCAATAATTGATTTTCTTCGAGATGACTAGATAGAAAAAATAAAGATAACGCTATATGCAACAAAAACAATATTGATAAAACAGCTATCCATAAAAAAAAGTTTTTCTGTTTAATTAGCGAACCTATAAAAATAAGACAAAAAGTAGCAATGAACAGAAAAAAAGAGACGATAGTAATGGAATAATGATTTAAGGGGATTGGATTTATACTAAGCGAAAAGAGTGAAGGACCCATTCCTAACTCACCAGACAGATAGTAACCGTAAATAAACAGATAACCCAAACTATAGAAGTAAAAACCTAACGTAGTAGAGGCAGTCACTGTAGCCGAAATCATTTTCAAAATTGCATATGGCCCTGTAACCAACCAAGCTATCAACTTGTAAATTAATGATTGTTTTAAACCTATGCTTTCTAAAAATGAAATCAAAAGATTAGGTCTAGAATTCTGCATGTTTAATCATCCTTAACTGTGTAGTATGAATCTAAATTCTTCGAGATTGTTTCTGATACCTGTATAAGTTTGATCAGAAGCATATCTTATCTAGAACTATTAAAACATACACTAGTAACGGAAGATTGTTAGTTACATTTTTTATTTATAGAGGTCTATCCATTTATTTAACGCTTCTCTCATTTCCATACGAACATATAAAGGTTCTAATATCTCTGCTTCAATTCCGTACTGAAGCACCCACTTAATAAAATCGTTTTTATTGTTTACAGTCACTTCAAATAATAAACTACCATCGGAATTATCTGTCATCGTTGGTTGAACAAATAATTCTTTTTCCTTAATGTAACGGGCTATTTTTTTACTAAAGTATACTTTAAAATGAACTAGCTCATTTCCACGATTAATATTCCAGGTGTGTTCCATGTATTGATTAATATCAAATTGCGACTGTTCAAAAACAGCATCCGTCACCTTCACCTTTTGAAAGCGATTAATGCGAAAAGTTCTTATATCTTTTTCTTTATGACAATAACCAATTAGATAAAAACGATTGTCACGTGGAATTAAATAATATGGATCAATTTTTCGAATTGTGGTTTTATTTTTATATTGTGCATGATATTTAGTGGCTATTGTCTTCTGGTCCAAAGTTGCTTGCATAATCTTATTCAGAAACTGTGGCTGATGATTATTTTCTTTTACTTTTCCGGTAGGAAGAATGTTGGCAATACTTTGTAGCAAATCATCTCGTTTAGCATGTGATTTATTCTTTGAAAAAGTAAACTTATCCACTAAGCTTTTTACAACTGGATTCTTATTCAAATTTAATAAGGAAAGAGATAACACAATACCAGAACGTTCATCCTTGGTGAATGGAATAGGCACATCATAGAAATCATCTGCAAAACGATACCCTTTATTCCTGCCTAGATCCTGTAGATTCGTTACTCTGCTAATAGCATCTATGTCCCGACTAACAGTTGTATAGGTCACTTCATATTTTTGTTTTAATCTTTTAGCAGTAATTCCTGGATTAGTTTGAATAGTAATAATCATATTTAAAATCCGAGTAATTTTGTCATCAAATCTTTCACTCATATGCAGTCTCCTAAAAGTGTTTTTTGCAGTCATACCTATATGTATAATCCTTATATTAATAAATTGGTATGTTAAAATTATAGTCATGATTACTTGATAAATTTAATTTGTAATGCTCTCATTCTCTAAAGTCTTTTAATTTTCTATATTATAATAGCAAATTCAATTCTTAAAGTATCCCATCCAGAAAGCAGGTTATCTTGTGAAAGACTCTACTCGACAACGAACTGGCTTCATCCTGCTCGCTGCTCTATCCCTCATTACAATCATCATTCTAAGCATGATCTTCACCAATTCACGCCGTGCCAGCGTCTACCTGATCCCGGAGAACTACCGCGGCTGGGTACAGATCATTTACAACCAGCAGAGCTATCCACCGATCGATATCAGTCTCACCAAAGCTACCTTCCGTATCGGATCAGACGGTGTCCTTCGGACTTCAACACCAGAGGTATCCGAAGGGATCGCGGAGGATCAGTACTACTGGATAGATGCCCAGGGAGAACGGACGCCAATCGATACGCAGAAATTGATACATGGCAAGAGCGTCCGCAGCAGTGGAACAGACGGTACTGAACAAGACTCTGAAACCGTAGCCGAGGAATTTTTTGTAGGTACAGAGGAAGCGTATAAGCAGACTCCGGCTCCTTCGCTGGAAGATCATCTATAATATTGAATGATATGCTCTCTTTTCTACGACTGGTGTGATTGAAGTTATATTCGTATCCAGGAATTTTCTGTGGTGAGGCCATTATACTTTCTGAATATATCCCGCTATCCTGATAGTAAGCTTAGAAGAGCAGACCCGCTTAGAGGGCTGCTCTTCTGTTAATTCTACTATTCAGGAGTTATACGTCACATTCACATGCATAATACCATCCTTACCACCGGGAAAAGGATCTACATACTGAATATCCAGAAAGTATAACTTCTCCTTCCACTGTTCTCTCTGAAGATCGTTATAACTCTCGCCATATCGATCAAAGACATACGACAATACGAGAGCATTGATAGAAGCTGCGCCATTCTGCATCTTTACCCAGGATTCTGGCAGAACGATCTGATGATCGCTGGAAGAGATGGATTGATCGGAAAAGTTTAGAATCATCTCGGAATCACCCTTTTTCACTATAGCGATCTTACGCTTGCTATCCCACGTAATCTGATCGGCATAGCCTTTGAAAATGTCTTTGACCGGAATGTAGATCGTGCTATATACCTTTTCCTTGGCAGAAGGGCCAGTGATGAGAAGACTAGAACGGGTCAACGTACCTGCGTAGACGGATTTGGCTTTTTGGACAAATGGATCGGAACTTGCAGCAGCAGCGGCTGGATGATTCCAGGATACGGCCAGGGTACTAATTGCTAATAGGATGCTGGTCAGTGCTTTTGCGGCTTTGTTCATAATTACCTCCCTGATATTACATTTTTGGTATATTCTATCTATATCTATAACGCGTATTAAGCTCTAAGGGGTGCAGTCCGTCCCCCTATAAAGCGGCGACCGAGCTGGCATAGCCTTTTCCTATAACCAACTATCACTATTAACAGTTACGCCCTCTCGCCCTCCCCATGCTATGATACATGCAAAATAGAGACAAAAAGGGGTCGGATGATGCGTACGATACAGCCACACCAGGTTATCGCGGATAGCCGGTTTAACAAATTTCATCTGTTGGTGTTTTTATGGTGTTTCTTTGCGATCGGGTTCGATGGATTCGATATTGCTACATATGGGATCGGGCTACCGTTTATGATGGATGATTACGGACTCACACCTGTTGAAGCAGGGGCGATTGGCAGTTATACGCTGGTCGGCATGATGCTGGGGGCTTTTGTACTGAGTGCCTTATCTGACGTGATCGGGCGAAAAAAGGTGCTGGCGATCTGTATGCTGCTCTTCAGTATCTTCTCGTTACTCGCAGGTCTGGCGCCGAATGCGACAGTATTTACGATTATGCGGTTTATCGCGGGGATCGGGATGGGCGGGCTGATGCCGGCTGTAATTTCCCTGATGACCGAGTATTCGCCTAAGAAGAATCGGGCGCTGACGGTAGCGATTATGTACTGCGGCTACTCGATCGGCAGCATTGGTGCGGCGCTCGTAGGCATGTATCTAATGGAGAATCTGGGTTGGCGGTTCCTGTACTGGCTCGGCATTATTCCACTGTTCGCACTGCCGCTGTTCTGGAAGCAGTTCCCGGAATCACTGTCTTACTACATCGTGCGCAAGCAGGGCGCGCCGGTCGCGGCGATATTGAACAAGGTGAATCCGCAGGGGAATTACCAGGCGAGCAATGACTTTGAATATGCAGCGGTACAGCAGCGTGCCCAGGGCATGCCGGTGAAGAAGCTGTTCGTGCAGAGTCGCGCGGTAAGCACATTCGCCTTTTGGATCGCGGTGTTCAGCTGTCTGCTAATGATCTACGGTCTGAATACATGGCTACCCAAGATTATGCAGGGTTCGGGTTACGGCATTACGTCCAGCCTGTCGTTCAGTCTGGTACTGGCGGTCGGGCAGATCGGCGGATCGCTGCTGGGCGGGTATCTGGTGGAGCGTGTCGGCCACCGTAGGGTATTGGTCTCGCTGTTCCTGACCGGAGCGGTATGCTTTGTGCTGCTGAGTATGACGTCGAATACGGCGCTGCTGTATGTGCTGATTGCACTCGGCGGTGCCTGCACGGTGGGTACGCAGAATCTGGTGAATCCATACATTTCCGAATACTATCCAAGAGAGATCCGCGCGACTGGAGTTGGGGTGAGCGTCGGCGTCGGACGAATTGGAGCGATATTGGCGCCGGTGTTGATCGGGCTGCTGCTGGCGACGAATATGGCGCCGCAGAATGCCTTTATGTTCTTCGCGGTACCCTGTCTGCTCGGAGGGGTGGCGTTCCTGCTGGTACAGGAGAAGTATGGCAGCTTCGATAAGGTGAAGGCTGCGCGCAGTGTACGGGCGAAGCTGGCGGGAAATGAAGTGGGATGATATCCCACATGAGTAAACAAAAGAAGCCTGTCGATAGTAGACAGGCTTCTTTTGTTTTATTCACCAGGAAGCAGGCTTTCTCTGGAATAATACTTTGTTGTTACAACTGCTCTACATAATAATCGAACAGAAGAAATCCTGGAAGTCTGGCAGCACTTCTAATCACATGTTTCGTTTGTCTCTCCGGGTGTGGAATATTGTTCCGTTCCAGCACTTCTAATAACTGTACAGACAAATCATGCACACTCATAACTTCTCCGTCACCCGTTTCTTTTCTAGATATCAGATACTGGTTGGCTTCCTTGAGAATAGACATTAATTGCTCATATGTATGTTCATCCAGATGATTCGCAATGACCCAATCCAGAAGAGCAAATTCATCCGGGCTCTGAGCAATATTTCTTAATAGACCTATATAGAATTCGAGACGATCCACTTTGTTTTGCAAATCTTCCATTTTGGTCTCCCTCCTCTTTGTATGGATATAAACAAATAACGTATCTATCCAAAGGTGATAAATAGATAGTTTACTTGCCTAACGCTTCCGAGCGATATTGTTCCAGCAGCTTCATCGACTCCTGAATACCGTCTTTGTTGTCCAGATGTACTGCACTTTGGAAGCACTGCATGAGGCAATCCAGACCTTTGTTATATTCCTTTTTGCGGAAACAGTAGTGGGCGTATTCCCTGTTGAGTGTATAGTATCGCAGCACTTTGAACTCTTCTTTGTATGTTCCCACCTGAAACAAATAATCGGCAGCAGGCTCAAGATATTCGTCGAACTCTCTGAGATATTCATCGATATAATATTCATGCGTATTGGCAGAAATGATCAGTGTGATCAATCCGTCCAGTATTTCGTCTTCATTATTTTGCAGTAGTTCTACGTATTCGGGTATGACGGACTGGTTGCCCAACCGGACCTCTACGGAGAGAAAATTGGCTTTGGCAATAAATTTGAATTGTTCCACTTCCCGCTCTCCTGCTTCACTCAAACGACCAAACCAGCTCAGATCGGCATACCCCTGGGTGTACGTCCGAAATTCGTCATACATGGTCTGGTATTCATAATAATGGGATTTCAGCAGATAAGCCTGACCGTAATAGTAGACAAAATGGCGGTTGGTTACAAAGGACTCCTGCCGCCAGCTTTCATTTGCAGCAATGCGGTGCACCATTTCAAACAACTCATCTACATATTTAATAAATGAATCCATATCTTCTCTGGCACCAAAAAAGTGACAAAGCAGAATGAGTCCATCCAGCAGAATATGATCCGGCAGCTTCTGCCGATGCGGGATAAACTGCATCGCCGCCTCTACATTCTTGCGAGGATTGGAACTGTGCATCTGGAACAGCCGATAGTAGCTAATCGCCAGCCGTTCCGACTGATTCGACCGCTCGCTCTCTACGACATATCCGTACAGCAACGCTGCCGCTTCCTTTTGCTCATTCTGGTACAGCTCTTCGGCCGTCTCGAAAATAAGCGGGATTTGCTTAAGATCGTCTGCCGCATGCTCCAGGATTAACCGAATATCTTCAAGCCTTCCAATCTCGGCACACCGGATTAGCAGCATCTTGATTCTGCGCCAGTGACCGCCTTCCTGAAAAGATTCTTCTATATATAACGGATAATAATGCCCTTCCGGCAGTCCCATATAATGGGTGATCGCATCCAGCATGGTCACCGACAGCATCTTGGGCGGATTGCCGTTGATCGCAGCGCTCAGGGAGCCTCTGTTGATTCCGGTCGCAGTAGATAGCTCACCCAGATTAATCTGGCGATCGGCGAGGAACTGCTGAATATGATGCTGTATGGTCTCTCTATAATTCACGTCTATTCCTCCCGCTAGCTTCTAGTGCGCACCGTTCCCATGTCCAGTCTGGTATCCTGTAACGTCGATTGTTCCATTATATGATGAAGATCCCGTCCGATAAAACCTCATTTTGGTTACAACTTTCCTCTGCAAACAGGCTCCTAACCATATGTCAGGAGCCTGTTATATCCAGCCTATTTGATTCGCTGCCGCAGGTGCATCTCCCGGACATCCAGTTCACGATGCCGGGTTCGGAAGTTCTGAATCGTACTGTAAAAGGCCAGCACTACAACTCCAACGACCAGCAGGGACAGTACATAATAGAGAGCATCTATACTTACGGTCATCACATCCTTTGGCCAGTAGTGTATCGCTCTTACTCCTACCGTACTATATTACGTACCGAATTACCAATTGATTACCAGCCACATTCTATTGCTAAGCGATTCGCTCTTCCTGCTGATCGAACAGTAGATCCATAAGCAAAAAACCTGCCCATAACCGGGCAGGTTCCTGTTGAATTAGCTTCATGCCCCGTATACAGCAAAGGCAAATCCATGGCTGGTCTTGTATCGTCTACTAGGAATGCGAACCGACTGTGGGTTCATTCGGCCGCTGATTCAATTGAATCTCCAGTTGCTGCAATTCCAGTTCACGATTGCGAACTTTATAGGTCTGTACTGTCGTATAAAAGGCGAGCGCAATAACCCCAACAACGAGAAAAGCCAGACTGTACATAAGCACGGTGAGTCCCATAATAATCAATGCTCCTTTCATGATCACATGCAGTAAATCAGAATTGCCTTTGTTTAGGCGTAAACTGCCTTTGGAGTATATAAACACGTGATGAGGCCCGTTAGTTTGATTTGGAAAATACAGGTACTACGCTACTATATCTGCTAACGAATATCTACGTATCTGTGGAAATCGCAACCTCTGTCTCTGTATGGGGTTACATATGTCTGCCTACTCCACTGTAAGATTATAGTCAGAAGGCTGTGCATCCTCATCATCCATCAACAGGACAACTATGCAGGGTGCGACCGTTATTTCTATTTGCACATCTAAATAATCAGCGTTTTTTACAGTACTTATTAGTGCTTTGAAACTTCCAGCTCTTTTCTCCTGCTCATTTTGTACCGGATTCGACAATATTTCATGTATGATTAAGAGCCAAAGTTGCAGTCCTTCTCTCCTGGTACTATTTTGAATATCGGAGTGCTCAGGTAGTCGGTTGTTCCTTCACCTGACATTTTGGTCTAATATAGTAGCGGTACGTCAGCAGACTTCAGCCGGATCCATGGGAGAAAACAGCTTATAGCTATTACATCGTCAATGTACGGCTTGCCGAAATACTTTATACTTTATTCATATTTTCATTTTACCGTTATTTGGCATCTATTTACTTTGTCTACTCTATACCATCTATTCGGGAGGTTCTCATGAATCAACGTTTACTTTTAATCGAGGACGATCTCGCGATCAGCGATATGGTCTGTTCCTATTTAGCCAGAGAAGGTTATGACATCGATACTGTCTATGAAGGAGAACATGCAGCGGCAGCCTTTATGCAAAAGCCGTACGATCTGGTTCTGCTTGATCTAATGCTGCCGGGACTCGGTGGATTTGAAGTACTGCAGCAGATCCGCAGTACCAGTCTCGTTCCTGTCCTCATCATGTCTGCCAAAAACAGTGATCTGGACAAAGCGCTCGGTCTTGGATTTGGGGCAGATGATTATATTGCCAAGCCCTTTTCGATGATTGAACTAACGGCACGGGTGAAGGCTGCGATCCGTCGAGCCAGTTATGCACCACAGCAGCATCCGACAGCGGTATCCGATTCTCCTGATGCTGGTCTTCCTGCTGCCAGTTCGCTTATCTACTGGGCTAATCTGATCGTCGATCCGGATAACTATACGGTAACCAAGAACAATGAACCCATACAGCTGACAGCCAAGGAGTTCCAGATTCTCAAATTATTCGTGACTCATCCCAATCGGGTATTTACCAAATCCCAACTGTATGCCAGCGTATGGCAGGACGAGTATTACGGCGATGAGAATGTGATCAATGTACATATGCGCAGACTGCGGGAGAAGATCGAAGATGAACCTTCCAAGCCGCAGTATATCAAGACACTATGGGGCATCGGCTATAAGCTGGGAGAACCGGGATTATGATGATAGCCCTCCTGCTGCTGTTGATTCTTGTGCTGCTCATTATCCTCTTCTCCCAGCAAAATCGTCTGCGGAGCCGCTCACGGGAAATGCGCTACGTGCATTACAAGCTGAATGCCATTCTCGACCAGCAGACACAGGAAAGGCTGCTGCTGGTCAGCTCGGACCCTCGTATCCGTGAACTGCTGATTGATCTGAACCGGCTGCTGGATGTGAATCACCGGGGCATCGTGGAGCGTGCTCGGCTGGAAAGTTCTATGCGCAATATGCTCGCCAATATGTCTCATGATCTCAAGACCCCGCTGACTGTTGTACTCGGCTGCAGTGAGATGCTGCAGCGCAGCGATCTGCCGGAAGGTGAACAGCAGCAGATTATTCAGTCTATCCACCGCAAGTCAATGGAGACCATTGGATTAGTGAATGCTTTTTTCGATCTGGCCAAGCTGGAGTCGGGAGATGCAGCGCCGGATATGTCGCGGGTGGAACTTGGTGAACTATGCCGGCGCAACATGCTCAGCTTCTACGATCTGCTGGACCATCAGGGAACTGAAGTCCATATTGAGCTGCCCGAAGAGAAGGTACATATTATGGGCAATACCGAAGCACTGGACCGCATCCTCAGCAATCTGATCTCCAATAGTATCCGCTATGGACTGGATGGTGCAGTACTGGGACTTCGTCTCTATACGGATGCCGAGTATGCCCATATCGAAGTCTGGGATCGCGGTAAAGGCATCGCCGAGAGTCATCAGGATCAGGTATTCGAACGGCTGTATACGCTGGAAGATTCCCGTAATCGTACCTATCAGGGCAGTGGCCTGGGGCTGACGATTACCAAGCGTCTAACTGAGCAGATGAACGGCCGAATAGCACTTACCAGCCAGCCGTATGTACGAACCGCTTTTACGGTATCCTTTCGCAAAATGTCCTATTAAACTTTCTTATCTTTTAATCGTCCATGCAAGGTACGGCATATCCGAACATAGCATACGCAGCTGCAGCTTAAGAATTAAGTAAGAATCGATTAAGAAAAAAGCAAACTCCCCTCCGTACAATAAATAGTATCAATACACAGCAAGCCGCAGCCATCGTGGCTGCAAGAGAGAGGATGATGGATAATGGAGTATATTTTGCGGACGCAGCAGCTCACCAAAGCCTATGACGGACATGAAGTCGTCAGACAGGTAAATATGAATATACGCCAGGGAGAGATATACGGATTTCTCGGACCCAATGGAGCAGGCAAGACAACGGTGATGCGGATGATCATGAATCTGGTCAAACCTACCAGCGGCGAGGTTGAATTGTTCGGTCAGGCGATTACGGGACATTCTTACGAAATGTTCAAACGGATGGGCAGCATTATCGAATATCCGGTCTTTTACGACAAATTATCTGCCCGGGAGAATCTGATGCTGCACGGTGAATATATGGGCTACTATGACCCAGCTGCTGCCAAGGAAGCGCTGGAACTGGTCAAGCTGAGCAGTCTGGATAACAAGCCGGTCAAGCAGCTGTCTCTTGGAATGAAGCAGCGGCTCGGTATTGCCCGGGCGATCATGACCCGGCCGGAGCTGCTGATTCTGGATGAGCCGATTAACGGACTGGACCCTGCTGGAATTAGAGAGCTGCGTGAAATCTTCCGGATGCTCAGCCGCGAGTATGGTATGACTTTGCTGATCTCCAGTCATATTCTCGGAGAAATGGAGCAGATCGCAGATACGATCGGTGTAATTCATCAGGGCCGGCTCGCTGAGGAAGTATCCATGGCAGCGATTCGCGATCAGCAGACTGCATTCATCGAACTGGTCACTGCGGATACAACCCGGGCTGCCTATGTGCTGGAGAGCAAGCTGAATCTTGATAATTTCAAAATTATCGAACCGAATACGATCCGTATCTACGACGGCGATATCACTACCCGGGAGATCGGTAAAATAATGGCATTGGAAGATATCGAACTCGATAGTCTGAACAAAAAGCAGTATTCCCTTGAAGACTACTTCCTGCAGCTAACCGGAGGTGAGCATATTGCTTAAATTAATGGCACTGGAATTCCGCAAGCACCGGGTTGTCGATATACTGTTCAAGGGTGTAGGTCTTGCTATGCTCATTATCATCGCATTTGCCTGCCTGCTCGTATTTGTCGATCTGGAAGAAAGCGTAAGCTTTAATACGTATGCGGACATTTCCGATATGATACTGATTTTTACCAAATCGACCTTTTTGATCTTCTCGTCGGTTCTGCTGTGCCGGCTCGTTATTAATGAATACAAAAACGGTACGATTAATCAGCTCTTCACGTATCCGGTCTCCCGTAAAAAGCTGATGTCGGCCAAGCTCACCATGGTGTTCCTGTTTACCTTTGTAACCATTGTTATGACTTATGTGGTTACTGGCGCCATCGTGCTGGGGATCAACCATTATACAGGACGGATTCAGGAAGTGCTGACCGGAGCCATGGTCATGCAGTATCTGCTGAATCTGGTTATTAACGCTTTTTGGTCAGCAGGGATGAGTCTGATCCCTCTATTCTTCGGGATGCGTCATAAGTCGGTTCCAGCGACTATTGTGTCTTCGGTATTTATTACGATTATTTTATCGAGCGATTTTGGTTCTTTTCAGTTGAGTGATTTTGCGATGGTATCTGTAGGATTTGCTGTAATTGGTGTGGGATTTGCCTATATGGCGATCCGCAATATCGAGAATAAGGATATTGTCTGAATCTATATAAATGAAAATGAGGTGAATATAATGTTGAAATGGCTGGATCTTCATTATAAAAAGCTGGTTGGTTTTCTCGTACTGCTCATGCTGATCAATTTCGTCATGCTGAATGTGGGCTGGAATATGTGGGTCATACTGGTGTACGTACTGCTCACGGCTCTTCATCATCGCAAAGATATTCGCGGTTATCTGCAGTTCTCTTCCCGTCAGGAAAAGATAGCCGGAATAATTGGATTCGTGGCGATCGTGGCAGTGGCTACTGTACTGATCATCTATGGTCTACGCTGGATTGCAGCTATGGAGATGTCTGTGGTGCTGCAGTATATCTGGATTATGATTGTCTGCTTTGGTCTGATGTCAGCATACTTCTATATGATGCGTTCGATCAAAAAGAAAGCGAACAGCTCCAACTCTTGAATAAACAAATATGCCAACAAATAATACCCTGCCAAAAAGCGCTGATACTGTAACCCTACAGTCAGCGCTTTTTGGTATGCCTCCAGTCTTCAATACGGATAAATGGTTTTTCTACCGTTCAGCGGTTGAGATGACCGTGATACAGCCACTGCCCATTCTCGCCTTTGACATAATCGAATACCAATTCATACGACGGCGTCTCGTTATGGCTGACTACCGCAAAAGCCAGTTCGATATGCTGCGGATCACGCGGGAAATAATATCGGTATTCCAGATTGTTCAGACTGATATTTTTAAGAAACGGACGTTCATAGTCATCCACCGTAATCGTTTTTTGCTCTGCATCGACTTTTACATCCGGTGCAGAGACAGAAGTTATGTAAGCAGCATCATTCTTGCTCATGGCTGTAATCAGGTCAAAGGACAGATTAATCGTCTCCTTGAGCGCCATCCGGGCATTTTCGTCATAGTGAACACCTGCGTTTTCTTCTACCGTCTGAGCCGCTTCCATCGTCTGGATACTCACTGTGTTCGTATCCGCTTCGCCTGCTGTAGCCTGATTGGTGGAAGATGCAGCAGCTTTATGGGCCGGTATTCCATCCACAGAAGACGAATTCACTCCCGCACCAGAGCAGCCAGATAGCAACAGGGTAAACGCAGCAGTCCACACCCCTAATTTAAACGCTTTCATATGTATATCCTCCTTGTGTTGCGGCTATAAGGCAGCCGTTATATTTCTGCAATATTCCAACATGGCGGCTTGAAGCGATATAGTATTATATTACCCGAAACGAACTGCTTTTGAATACCATATCCTTGGCCAAATCCTGTGACTTCATCCCTACTGTAGAGGGTTGCTCTTCGAGGTTCGAATGCCTGTATTAACGACTTGATGTTATTCACGAGTCAGCTATCTGGTTAATTGTGTCTATGCCGCTACGTCTTCTGGCCTGTAGGTGACTCGCTATAATCAGATTGGCAGCAGACAGAGATTGTTATGCAGCAATGCACAGCCGTTATTTCAGTATTATTCAGGAGCTAACTCTATTACTTGTACAAACTATATTTAAATTAGTAACTATTCTTGCCTAGTTCAACATGGTAAAATAGTCAGGCACGGTTTGTGCAATTGTGCTGCATCAGCGATTATCTTTACGTTTTGCCTTTTGATTTCACATGGTTAACACATTAAGTTACTCGAAAGTATGTATATTATGATTTATCCTGCGCCTGTCTGTTTTTACTCGTTTCTATTCGAAATCCATGGTTCCTTACCGTTCTCCGGCATGATGACATACCGAGAAGTTGCAGCCTGCTCTGTATTCTCGTTTTTTTACCGGCTATTCGCTTAATACAGCCGGCTGTTCGTTTCTATGCTGGGATACCGGGGAGGACATGGATTTTTTGTTATACAGCATGCAAACCATTTTAATTCAGATAAGGTGCGATGAAGATGACTACAAATGTACTGGAACAACTACGACAGGATACGGCAGATGCTCATCAGCAGATTGAGAATAATGCCTATGCCCGGTCCATGATGGACCAAAGCATGACCCTGCCGGAATATGTTTCTTATTTAAAACTGTTTTACGGATTTCTGAAGCCGCTGGAGCAGCAGGCGGTGCAGTCAGGACTGCCGGAACAGCTGGGATTTGATATGACGATTCGCGGCAAAGCCGCTTTGCTGGAGCAGGATCTGCTGCATCTAGGACTCACTGACGAGCAGCTGCGGCAGCTGCCGCTCTGTACACAGCTGCCGGATATCTCTACACCGGCGCGGATGATTGGCTGCTTTTATGTCATTGAAGGCTCTACACTGGGCGGACAAATTATCACCAAGCAATTGATGAAATTCCTGCCGGTAGAACCGGGCGCAGGCATCTCCTATTTTAATGGATATGGTCAGGATACCCGTGAGCAATGGATGGGATTCCGCCAAATGGTACTGGAAGCAGGAACCTCGGAACAGGACAGTCAGGAGATTGTTCATTCCGCACGCGAGACATTCCAACTGCTGGATCAATGGCTGAGCGCATAATTTGAATACAACCCAAGAACGGAGGCCTGTCCATTATGTCTGATGCTCAAAAAAAGGAAAATCAACCGCTAAACCGATCACTATTAACGGATGGCGGGTATGTTACCCAGGAACCGATCGATCTGACCAACTGTGACCGTGAACCGATTCATATTCCAGGGCGCATTCAGCCCCATGGGGTACTGCTCGCTGTTACCAAAGACAGTGAAAACCAGATTGTACAATGCAGTGCCAACTCCGGCGATCTGCTGGGACGTCCAGTCAACGAACTGCTCGGTCAGCCGCTGGAAGCTATTATTGGTGAAGAGCAGCTGTTTACCCTGCTGAATAGCGATCTTAGAGCAGAAGCAACATCGGATCTGCAGTATACCGAAGTAGCGATAGAAGTCGGTGAAGAGATCGTTGATTTCTTCGTGGTACTGCATGAAAGTGAAGGACTGATCATTCTGGAAATGGAGGTTTCTTCCAAGGAAGATGACCGGATCTTTAATGAGTTTGAATGGATTCGCAGCTTTTTCAATCTGGTGAAGCAGACCAGCAGTCGTACCGAAGCCAGTCAGGCGGCGGCAGAACAGATTCAGGATATGCTCGGTTATGACCGGGTAATGATTTATGAATTTGATACACAATGGAATGGTAAAGTTATCGCAGAATCCAAAGCTGACGGATTGGAACCTTTCCTCGGTCATCACTATCCGGCATCGGATATTCCGAAGCAGGCACGGGCGCTGTATCTGCGCAACTGGCTGCGTGTGATTGTGGACGTAAACTATGAACCTGTCGATGTACTGCCAGCCGTACAGCCACTAACTGGCAAACCGCTAAATCTCAGCCTGTCCGTGCTGCGCAGCGTATCTCCGCTGCATATCGAATATCTGCATAATATGGGCGTAGGCGCAACACTGACCATTTCCCTGATCCATGACAACCAGCTGTGGGGACTGATTACCTGTCACCACTATTCACCTAAATATATTTCCCATCGTCTGCGCAATCTGTGCAACTTCCTCGGTTCGTTCTTCTCCAGCGAGCTCTACCAGCGTCAGCAGCTGGACAGCTACGAAGGCGAACTGCAGCTGCGTAAGCAGGCACTGCGTATCTCCAGCATCTTTACCGGTGCAACCAGTGCTGTACGTGTTGCCGAACAGCTACAGGACGAAGAAGACACACTGCTTGGCCTAATGAGCGCTTCCGGCGCTGCAGTCAGCTACCAGGACAAGCTGCTGCTGTATGGCGTTACACCAAATCCCGGTCAGGTACGTGAACTGGCGGGTTGGCTCGGCAGCCGCTCACGGGATTATGCCTATGCAACTTCCCGTCTGAGCCTTGAATACGAATCGGCCAAAGCCTACAAGGACAAAGCTTCCGGTGCGCTGTACCTGGCGATCTCGCCGGGGCAGCAAAACTACATTATCTGGTTCCGTCCGGAAGTAGTGCAGGTCGTAGACTGGGCAGGCGATCCGGCCAAAGCCGTGATCCAGGAAGATGACGGTATACGCTTGTCGCCGCGTAAATCGTTTGAGAAATGGAGACAGGTCGTACAGTCCACCTCCCTGCCTTGGCAGAACAAGGAACTGAATATCCTGCCGGAACTCAAGTCGATTGTGCATCAGCAGACCGAGAACCAGTTGCGCCAGATCGAAGATCAGGCTCTGCAGGATGCTCGGACGCTGCGCCGCAATGAACAGCGGTACATGCAGCTGATGGAAATGTCGCCGGTGGCGTTCTTTACCCTGACGAATCGGCACATTATCTATTCCAATAACCAGGCCGCCGAGCTGCTGGGAGTTGGGCAATCCAGCGAACTGGTCGGACGCGACTTCCTGCAGTTTGTTCAGGATAATTTCAAATCGGATATGATCAGCTACCTGGATCAGTTGGAGCAGAATCTGATCCATATGATCTCCAACAATTCCTGCTTCCAGAACGTTGAAGGTGAATCGATCAAGCTGGAACTCACGCTGGCCTCGATAAGCTATGGCAGCAAGCCATCTGTCATGATCATCGCGCGTGAAGCTCAGGAGGAAGCCGGACTTACCGAAGCTTATACTGTCATGAGTGATCAACTGCAGAGCTATATGGCTACCGATCCACTGACCGATATGCCCAACCGCGTGGCTTTTGAAAAGAAAATGCTGGATGACTGGTATACGGCTATCCAAAAAGATCAGCAGGTCTCCCTGCTGCTGATCGACATCGACGATCTGCGCGAATACAATGCGATCCACGGATTGAATGGTGGCGATCTCTGCGTTCAATGGGTCGGCGATGTACTGAACGTTGTCAGCTCCAAGTATAGCGCCGATATTGCCCGCTTTAGCGGTGGTACCTTTATGATGAAAATTCAGGGTACTTCCGAGACGCAGGTATTCGAGCTCGCTGACGAAATCCGCAGTAATGTACTCGCTTTACAAATCCCGACCGATATGTCCAATTCGGGCGAATACATTACCGTCAGCGTCGGTGGTATTATCCTAAATCCAGACCCATTGATGCACCCGACCGATCTGATCCTGCGCGCCGAAGAAGCGCTTATGCAGGCGAAGAATATGGGCAAAAATCAAGTTTCCTTTCTTTAATTTATTCAGCTGACCAGAAATTGGTTCTGACAGCAGCATATTCACCCTCTATCCGCTTTATGGATAGAGGGTATTTTGTTATGCCATGTGTTAGATGACTGTATGTGCCTGAGCATATAAGTCTGGGCGAAATACTACTGCTATGCAGGTAGCTGTGGCTGGTGAATAATGAACGATAAATGCTTAAAGATAAATCGTGCAGAAGCTAAATTTCTATCCTCTAAAAACTGCCTATTCATCTACTCTTCCTTAAAATCCCTACTGCATCTCAGCTAGTAAGATCTGCTCCACAAGATTGCTCTGCATGCAGCGGAGGAAAGAGAATTCTACCAACGACTGACATTTAAGAATGGAGATCGAATGCTGCAAGCGATTGTCGGGATCTCCATTCTTAACCGGAGGGAGTGGTAGAATCTCTTTCCGCAGCGATCTCTCACCAAACCAGCTACCAAAACTGCCGACTCCTCAATATTTTTTCACTACTTTCCAATATACCGCCAAAACAAATTGTTATCCGCATACCAAGCCGCTCTAAAGCTGCTAATTTTATGACATTTATGACCCACTGCATATGTTATTTGTAGAACATGCACCTGATCCTTTACCCTAACAAGCATTTGGAGAAAGGTTTAGCTTTGGATATAATCGGTTAGATTCGTCCTATACTCATACATAACTTATTGACGGTAAGGAGGGCTACTGTGGCTCAGGTAACAGAGAAAGAAACTATCGGTTCACTTATCAAAAAAGGTAATAAATCATCGGCAATCGCCATGATCGGTAATGCCATTATCGCCCTGTGCAAAGGCGGCGCTTTTTTGTTTAGTGGCAGTGGCGCCATGTTTGCTTCGGCAATGCATTCCCTGGCAGATGCGGTGAATCAGGGGTTTGTATTTGTCGGCAGTATTCTTTCGGAGAAGAAACCGACTCCGCGTTTCCCGACTGGCTTTGGGCGGGTTATCAATATCTTCTGTATGATCGCGGTCATCGTTGTTACGATTATGGCTTACGAGACGATTCATGAAGGCATTCATCTGCTTCAGCATCCGGTGGCTTCATCGGGTGGTGCATGGCTGAATATTGTGGTGCTGATCATTAATATCCTCGTTGATGGCATGATTCTGGTCAAAGCCATGAAAGAGATCATTCATGAATCCCGTGCTCCCGAAGCGCATGGATTCGGCATTGTGAGCAGTGCCTTCCGTAATGTAGGACGTGCTGCGCCGCCGACGCGTCTCGTATTTTATGAAGATATCGTTGCGGTGCTGGGTGCTCTGCTGGCGCTGATCTCGGTCGTGGTGATCTCACTGACCAACTTTGCACTGATGGATGGTGTCGTAACCCTGCTGATCGGCTGTCTGATGATCGCGGTCGCTTTCCGGGTTGGTTATGATAATATGATCGGTCTGATCGGGGTATCGGCTCCGCAGGATGTAGCGGATAAAGTAACAGCTACCATCTTCGCAGACAGCCATGTAGCGGATATCCAGTCGCTGCGCATTATTCAGGAAGGGCGTTATTACCATGTGGATGGCGTGATCGAGCTGATCAAAGGATTGACGCTGGCTGATGCGGACGATATCAAGCTACGGGTACAGCAAGCGCTGCTGGTGAATCCGGATATCGCGGATGCAGCGCTCAGTATTATTGAGGATGATAGTATACAGAGCTGGAAAGCAGGCAAAACCGAGATCGAACCTGAATAAGCGGTTCCTTGTATCCTGGTCATTAAAATAAGCGGTAGAGTCTATTCATTGACTCTACCGCTTATTTTGGGTTTGGCAAAAGGCTGCACAGCAGCGAAATATGGATATCCATCCTTCCCTACGCTTACTATCGGGCAAAAGGAATATGGATCAATCGTCTATTGGACATTCCTGGGACACTCATGAACTGGCAGGTGCTTCACGGTAGTAGCTGGCGATCAGGTCCAGTTCCTTTGACTTGACGATGCGGAACGGGTAGATGTAGCCCTGCCGCGTACGGGCTCTGCCTTTGGCCCAGATATCAATGCCGCTGGTGAACAGGTACGCCTGATAAATAAATTTGGAGCAATAGTTGCGCTGGATATTATCCAGACCGGTATGCAGCCGGTAGGCAGTCACCTGCCGGTAATGATCCTGTGCCCAGCGTGCAGCCTGCTCTCCTGCCTGCGGCTGTCTGGAACGAAATACCACGAACCGGTCGCCTACATAAAAACGTTTGATATACCACTCCACCGTATCCGAGAATACCGGACCAAACGGATGTACATGATAGACACGTCCATCCATTCCCAGAATACCCATATGTCCGGCATAATAGGTCGATTCGGAACTAGGGGTATAAATAATATCGCCGGGCAGCAGCGGCGTCTCGCGGATGCGGGAGACCGGCAGATCGTGCTGCTGGCGCCGCACTGCTGCACGTCGGCGCGGCACCTCTACCAATGCACGATGCAGCACTCCGCCTACAGCGAGATAGATTTCCGCCCATTTGATGCGATTATCGTGATCTTTGTCAAATAGCCGGCGTCCCAGCGATTGTATAGGTTGATACCATTTTTTCATACTGCACCTCGAAGATATGGATACTGGATGACTGCGACAGCAACGTAGTCGAGACTGCTTCTGCTTCTGCTTCTGCTTCTGCTTCTGCTTCTGCTTCTGCTGTCACAATGATCCATGTTTTTCTTTTCAAAATTCAATTGTTGAACTTTTCTATTCTTCTGTTCTTATACCCGATCAGTCCGTTTCCTTTACCATCTCGTCCAGATATGTTGTAATTAGAAACAATATATTCCAAATGATCGTCAAGGGAGCTGAATAGCATGCATATTATTGATCTTCATTGTGATGCATTATATAAGATATGGGAATCTGGCGGCAAGCTTCGCTATACGGATGCGCCGGAACTGGAGACCAACCGGGATCGTCTGCTGGAGGGGCAGGTCCGTCTGCAGGGATATGCCGTGTTCGTCGATCCTGATCTGCCGGATCCGCTAAAGTTCCAGTCCTGTCTGGATCAGATCCATTATTTCTATGCAGAGGTACTGGAAAAGCATCCGGAAATCGTACATATCACTGAGTGGAGCCAGATTTCCAGATTACAACCTGGTCAGATCGGTGCATTATTAACACTCGAAGGCGTCGACCCGATCGGTAATGATCTGCACAAAATGCATCTGCTTTACCGGCTCGGTGTACGTTCGGTGGGACTCACCTGGAATTATGCCAATCTGGCAGCCGATGGAGCACTGGAGCCGCGTGGAGCCGGGCTGACGACTTTTGGCAGGGAACTGGTTGCCATGTACAACAAGTACAATATGCTGACCGATGTGAGCCATCTATGTGAGCGTGCCTTTTGGGATGTAATCGAAATTGCCCATCATCCGATCGCCAGTCATTCCAATGCACGTGCCCTGCTCGATCATCCACGTAATCTGACCGATGATCAGGCACGTGCCATGTTCGACCGACAGGCGATGGTGCATGTGGTGTATTGCCCTTACTTTGTACAGGATACCGAGATCGTTACGATCCCGCAGCTGATTACGCATATCGATCATTTCTGTGCACTGGGCGGCGTACAGCATATCGGGCTGGGATCGGACTTCGACGGGATCTCCACTCATATCCAGGGACTGGAGCATGCAGGCCATACGCAGCGGCTGATTGATGAGCTACTTAACCATTATACGGAAGAACAGGTGCGGGGGTTCGCTCATGAGAACTTTATCCGGCATTTACCGGTGTAGCATGAAGATCTCTATGCAGGGGTAAGCACTGTCCGAACAGGATGGGAAAACAGGATATCCTTGATTTAGGCAGACGATGCAAAAAAGCCTGATCGGTCAGCTGTTCTGACGGTCAGGCTTTCTTTGGTACAAGTTCATATTAGAGATCGTTCCAGTCTATTTCACCTGTGATGTAGACACACCTACATTCTGGGCAGCTCGTTAATTCTCTGTTAGTTATAACGACTTAGAGCGACTACTAGAAGCTACATGAACGCACGGATAAAATAAAACACCGGAATCGCCACGATATAAAAAGCAGCCCGCTGAATCCGCTGTTCGCGCGGAATCGTGAGCAGACTAATAATAATTCCCGCAGCCAGCAGCACGACACCTGTCATCACGGCGATCCGGGTCTGGAAAATAATATAAACTGCCAGAGCAGCAAGAATAAGCAGCGAACCTACCCATTTGTTAACGCTTACATTCATTGTGTTCATCGGATTGCACCTCAAGTCAAAAGGATTAGGGATCAAGGCGGTCCACTGCGTTCCCGGAGTGTCTCACCGAAAGCAGAAAGTAATCAGGCAACCTGCCAAATAAGTGGATAAAGATCACGTATTGTGTAAAAGGATATCAGCGTAATGTAAAACGAGGATGTTTCTATTATGTATTTCAACCAAAATTACGTTTTTCTATCAAACAATATACATATTCAGCAAAAAAATAAAAATAAGTCTAATGAGATAAATCCACTTGATCCTTTTTAAGTTGGGTATATTGAAATTATTTCGCATAAAATCGAACCTTTTCTGTACTGCGGACCAATATAGAGTATACATATCAGGAGGTGAGCACGATGCTGCAAGAGCAAGAACTACAGAACTGCCTGTATCAGATGGAACAGGGAGACCGCGAAGCATTTCATAATTTCTATACAGCCTACAAAGATTACATCTATCGAACCGTGCTGCTGCTGGTGAATCGAAGCGAAGATACCGCTGATGTGGTGAGCGAGGTATATATGGCCCTTTTCCGTTCACTCCATAATTATGATTCCGGCAAGCCATTTCAAAAATGGCTGAATGGTCTAATCGTTGCGCAGACATCCAACTGGAATCGCAAGCTGTGGCGCCGATTTCGACTGAATCTGCGAACAAGTGCCTATCAGGAAAAAGAACAGATGACCCATACCAGTGCAGATACGCCAGTCATCCGGCAGGAGAGCGAACGCGAGTTGCTAAATCTGGTTCAGCAGCTTCCGTCCAAGCTAAGAAGCGTCATCATTATGCGATACTACCAGGAGTATTCTTTCCAGGAAGTTGCGGATGTGCTGGATATCCCGCTCGGTACAGCCAAATCCAGACACCATCAAGCTATAGCCAAATTGCGCAAAGATCCTGACAAACTGAAACAGTTGACCCGATACTATACGGAGAGAGGGGAATCGCTATGAATAAGGAACAGCAGAATACACGGCTGGAGCAGCATTTGCAGACGGTTCTGTCGGGCAATGTGCATACGATAACTGCTCCACCGGAAATGGATGCAGGGATTGAGCAGCTGTTTGAACAGTACGCCGCCAAGCGGCAAAAGCAGACCCGCTCCCGCAAACGTACCTCTGCAGCCAAAGTTCGCAAACCACGCGGGCGGTATTATCAATGGCAGATGGCTGTACTGCTAGTTCTTGGGATCACTGTGCTGGGCAGCGGTACCTATGCAGCAAACGTAGCTTATTCCATTACAACCGGCAAAGCTATTATTTCCTACACGATTGATGATCTGGAACCTATTACGCCAGAACAGAGTAACGATATTCGAAAGATTGTTAGTGAAGTGCGCTCCCAGCTGGCTCCCGGACAATCGGCTTATGTACACAGCAGCAAATTTAACGCCATGGCTTATATGGGGTCGACGGTTATCGTTAATCAGCCGCATAAATTCTCGGAAATTGACAGCTGGTACCCAGCCATACAACCTATCACAGGTCCGGTAGCTACCCCGAGCTATGTACCGGAGGGATACAAGTTCGCTTATGGTCTGGATGAGTACTATATAAGCGGGGCCCATGTGAATGACAAGAAAAAGCAGGTACATCTGATCACGAATCTGTTGGAAAACAAGGCCGTCCATCCGCTGCGAGATTATGCCTGGGCACCAGTACCTCCAGAAGATGATACAGATCGTTCTTTGCAAGTGCCTATGCTGATTTATACTTCACCATCAGGTAAAATCATTCAGCTCTCTTACTTTTCCATGATTCATTCTAACAGTGATAATATATCTTTTGAAAATTCCAAAGATTCCAGTCTGTCCATAGTACATTCTAGCAAAGGCAAAATGTTCTACAGTACAACGCCAAATCAATCTCTGGAATTCTCTGCCAACCCGGAACCGGGGCTTGCTCAATATTTGAACTGGGCATCCCAGCCGGATGATCAAGGCAAGGTGCATACGACATTCAACCTGACAACAGATGACCCGTCCCTATCGAAGGAAGAACTGATCAAAATGGCGGAAGGTCTGAAATAGAATTTTAAATCTTATTTCCAAAAGATATAAAAAAGCAGCCCGCGATTTTTATTCGCTCTGGGGCTGCTTTTTGTATGACGATATAGTTTTATATTCAGATTGATGGAAAAGACATTGTCTTAACATCCAGAATAAGTACATCTATACTTACTGCTCGCCCGGATACTTCAGTCCCCACTGGCTGCGGACCTTGTCCAATAGGCGCATAATATCCAGCGATTCTTCCAGTGGGATTACATCGCTTGCCAGCTTGCCTTCGCGGATCAGCTTGCCGACTTCCTCGGCTTCAAAAGCATAACCTTCGGCATCGCGGTCGTCGTTGAACGTTTCCACTTCTTCTCCACCTACAAACAGCGACGCAGACGCGCCGAACAGGAATTGCGGCAGATAGATATAACCCTCTGTACCATGCACGTACGCTTCATTTGGGAAGCCGAGACGAACAGCACCGTTTAGCGTCGCGGCACGGCCGCCTTCGTAACCGAGCAGGATCGAGAACTGCTCATCTACACCGGTCTCGCCGATATGTGCCGTACTGAATACTTCGGCAGGCTTCGCGCCTAGTACCATCGAGGCAAAAGATACCGGATAAATCCCAGCATCCAGCAACGCACCGCCACCCAGCTCAGGGTTCAGCAAGCGGCTCTCCGGGTCCCAGCCAATGCGGAAACCAAAGTCAGCCTTAACCAGACGTACTTCACCAATCTTACCGTCACGGATCCACTCGCGTGCACGACGGATCGGTGGCAGGAAACGGGTCCACATGCCTTCCATCAGGAACAGCTTTTTCTCCCTTGCCAGTGCGATCACTTCTTCCAGTTCACCTGCATTAATGGTAAAAGGCTTTTCGCACAGTACATGCTTGCCCGCGTTCAGAGCATCCAGCACGTTCTGCTTATGTAATGGATGCGGCGTTCCCACATAGACAACTTCCACTTCCGGGTCCTGCAGCATTTTGTCGTAGCTGTCATAGGCCTTGGGAATATTGTATTTGCTGGCGAATGCGTCAGCACTTTCCTGACTGCGGGAGCCAACTGCATAGGCAATACCATTGCTGCTATGCGGCAGGTCAGCCACGAATTTATTGGAGATACCGCCTGTGCCGATAATTCCCCATTTGATCTTGCCTTCGGTTGATTGGGACATATGAATACTCTCCTCCTTGGAACCGGATGCCGCTGTATTTCAGCATCTGGCTGTATACGTTGCAGGCTGGTTACCTGCTAGATTGTATTTCACCAATACCTTTCTATATTAAGCGTAAAGTTTTTGGGGGCATCCGTATATCAATATTCTGATAATTTGTATTAAATATTTGTTATTCGGTTGTCACTTTTTTCCATATAAAGGTAGGTTATACAAGTTGCAGTGCTGGGTGTAGATAAGGTAGCTGGCATGCTTGGATGGCTAGATTCATTTGGCAGCAAGGAGTTTTATCGAGCTCAGGGTCATGGGAGCTTCATCCACTCCAGAAAGGAATAAAGGCCTGTCCTCCGGTTAAGCCTGAAGATCTTTTGATGGGAGAGTAAAGGAAGATCTGCAGGCTTAAAGGTCGTCCTGTCCCTTATTTCCTTTCTTCCATTCTGAGCATTTGCATACCTTGGCAGGCTACTTTCGATTTTTTCTTTTCAATGTTCTTGTATCTCTTGATACTTGTAGTACTTTTAAGCTATTTATCTATAGCATCCATTTAACCTGTATATCAGGTTTTATCAAGTTTACTCATAAATTGGTTGTCATCGTTTATCAAAATCGGCAGACCGCCTCTTGCTCGCTGTCTGCCGATTCGGATGTTCCTGTTAATGCTGTACTTTCTCGCGGTCTTTGCCTTTATCGGCTTCACCGGCGTTACGGGTAGCCGCGTCGCGATCCTGCTGCATTTCTTCAACAGTTTTTACTTTGAGGCGAGCGGCTCCTTCGTATTCCCGTGTTGGGATAAGATTTCCTGCGGTCAGGCGCTGTTTGGCAGCCGTAATTGCTTCGCCATACTGGGGCAGCCAGGCTTCGCCGGCGACGAGCATCTCGTCGACCATCTGCCAGATCTCCGGCGGGTTACATACAGCGCCGACAAGCGGGTCCATCAGGAAGGCCTGGCGCAGCAGCTGATCGTCTCCATGGATGGCTGCTTCCACCGCCAATCGCTGCACAGAAATACTCACATTACATACAGCTGCAGGGCCGAGCGGCAGCTTGCCGACATGTGGCATGGAGATACCGTTACGATCCACATAACCCGGCGCTTCGATAACTGCATCGTCTGGCAGATTAGCGATAATACCATTATTGATCACATTAAAATGTCCACGGTATACGCGTCCGGTCTCCAGTCCTTCGATAATATACGAGCCATGCTCCTCACTGCGCTCTTCCGGGACGAATCGCTTGGGCTCTTCTTTCATCCAGTTGGGGAAATCGGTCTCAAACCAGTTCCGTCCCTCGGTACATACCCGCAGGTAGCCGCCGGTCTCGCCATTGATCCAGTTGTTCAGATCAATCCAGTCGCCAATCTCCTCCGGACGCTTGCGGTACCATGGCACATATTCACTTAGATGCCCATTGGATTCGGTACTGTAATAGCCGAATCGGCGCAGCATATCGATCCGTACTTTCTCGGTACGGCTGTATTCCGGATGTTTTTCAAAAGCTTCCAGTAGACCGGCTGTCAGATCCTCACCTTTATGCGTCGCCTGGATATACCAGGTCTGGTGATTAATACCGGCGCAGATGATATCTACGTCCTTTTTGTCCAGACCGTACACTTCGGCAATCTGATGATGACCATGCTGCACACCATGACATAATCCCACAGTGTTCACTCCGCCGTACACATTGCATGCCCATGTCAGCATCGCCATCGGATTGGAATAATTAAGCAGCAATACATCTTCTGCAGCCACTTCGCGAATATCCCGGCAGATATTCAGCATCTCGGCGATACCCCGCTGACCGTACATAATGCCGCCGGCAGAGAGCGTGTCCCCTACACACTGATCCACTCCGTATTTGAGCGGAATATCTACATCGGTTGCAAAAGCTTCCAGCCCGCCGACTCGAATAGTACAGATGACGTATTTGGCATCTTGGAGCGCTTCACGCCGATCCGTGGTGGACTGAATTGTAATAGACAGTCCATTTTCGCGAATATCCCGCTGGCACAGCTCGGTCACCATCTCCAGATTATGCTGGCTGATATCTGTAAAGGCGATCTCGATATCGCTGAACTCTAGCACAGTGAGCAGATCGCGCAGCAATCCACGGGTGAAGCCGATACTGCCTGCACCGACAAAAGCAACTTTGAATGACATGATATACCCTCCATTTTCATCTTCGAATATATACTGACTGGGCTTGTGTATATTCTACTTTTGATTAGGAAGTAAGCGTTATCAATATCATGACCTTTTTGGAGCTAAGGTGTCAAAAATCCTAACCTTTATTCTTAGTCAGCTGTAGATACATCGTTGGAGTGACCGGTTATCAATCATCGGAACTAGCGTAATCTCTCACAAATCGATCGGATTGATTGCGATAATCGGCAGGTGTAGAGCCGGTATGTTTTTTGAATAATAGGTGAAAATACTGTCGGCTCGCGATGCCTACGTAGTCGGCAATCTCCGGAATCGGAATATCCGTCTGGCTGAGCAGCATCGTCGCCTTGTCCATACGTAGATCGTTCAGATAGGCAGTCGGGGTAATTTGCATATGCTTTTTGAAAATACGGTGTAAATAGCCTGGATGCACATTCACTGCAGCCGCGATCTGTTCCATGCGGATTGAGCGATCGTAGTTCTGATGCATAAACTGAATACTGCGCCGAACATACGATTCGCTCTGCGGCAGACTATGTAGCCGCGTCTCTCCATACAGACGGGCAATGCGCACGAGCAGCTGGGCAAACAGCAGATCACCCAGCATAGAGGATGGCCGCTGCTGATCCAGCTCCAGTACAAGCGATTTGAGTGTGTAATAGACTTCTTCGGGATCAGATAGTACGTAATAGTCTTTGGGGTCCAGGAGCAGGGCAGACAGCTCCTTTTCTTCATGGATCATGTCATTCAGCAGCGAAGAATCACTGCCGGAAGACACAAGACCAAATTCGATATTTAGCATACGGCAGGTGGAATCCGGCGGGACAATCAGCCGATGCGGGACACTGGCGTCAATCACGATGAACTGACCTTTGTGAAGGTGTACCGATTCGGATTGTAGCTTATGGGTCTCTGCCGGTGAGCCTCCCTGTCGATACGTATCGTCTCCTGCAGATTCATTCTGTAGATGCAATAACCCAGTACTATCCGTCTCGCGTTCAATGTGAAGCTCAATCCGGCAGCTGCCCGAGATCATATACATGATTTCGGTCGAAGGGTGCTGATGATAAGCCATCTCGTAATTGGTCCACTGCTTGTAATAATACGCCTGAAAATGAGGACGATAGCTGCTGCTGATAATGTCATCGCGGTATAACGTACCCACCCGCCCAGACAGCTGAACCAGAGCAGCAGCATTATAATTTACCGTATCAACCTTCCAGGATAGCGGCTTTGAGACCGCATGACCTCCACTGATTTCCGGCACTTCGGGTACAGCAGAATTTCTATTACGCTTCCGTGCAGCAGGACGTGAATTGTGCTGCTTTATGCTCTGAGCAGAATTATCGTGCTTGTTCCGCTCTGCGTGATCGATATCAGGACCATCATTTTTTGGCTTATTCATCGTATTGCCTCCTTTCTCTATCTGCTATTGGATTGTCTTCATCTCCTGCTGTTATTTATCTATATATGTATATCATATATCCTTGCTGCTTTCTCTCTACTGCGCATTACTCTACGAAATAGATATTTCTAATGTGCCATCCCAATTGAACATGTTGCAACTTTATAAGCATTCTTTCGTCCATATAATTGTAAAAAATATAATATTTACCTTATATAATGAAAGGATTTGTCATCATGAACAAAAAAGCATGGATCACTCTGGCTCTTTCCTCGGCACTATTACTGCCGATATCTCCAGCTTCTGTACAGGCAGCCAGCTCCCCGCAGCTCATTCTTCATTATACCGGGGGTGGTTATATCAGCGAATTTTCGGAGACTCTTCTGGTTCGTAACGGGGTCAACTATGTGAATATCGGCTATTACCCCAGTTGGCTGGGTCTGGAGCTCAAAATAGATGCTTCCGGCAAGCTCGCTTCTTATAACGGCTGGAACAAGAAATTCGCGGTTCGTGATGGCAGCAAAACCGCCATACTGGATGGCAAAATTGTAACTATGCAAGCACCGGCTCTCATTCACAAAAACAAGCAAACGGACACTCCTTCCATTTATGTTCCTTTGCGGTTCGCAGCGCAGGCACTGGACGGCAAGCTGGTCCGTCCCAATGCTCAGCATAATACTTATCAGATTAATGATATGCATACCTATGAGGTCGTTACGGATGTATACAAAGGGACCACCTATACCCTGACCAAGCTTAACGGCGACCTGTATGCCAGTCGGGGCAAACAAGATCCGGTCAAACTGGCTTCTATCCAGACGGGGTTAGATTCCACAGGTATGGAATTTCGCTCTACGCCGGGCGGTCTGCTGCTGATCACGGTCAATGATTCGTATGGAGAGCCACATATTAACAGCCAGCAGTTCCAGCTGCTGTTCAAAGATGGCAAGTTGATCCGTCAGACCGGTACCGATTTCGGCTGGGGTAGCGGCAATACAGTGAACAGTTATGCGGACAAGCTCGTCATGAACGATGGCACGAATCTTCGTATTATCGAAGATGGTACCGGCAAAGTATTGCAAACCCTGAACCTCGTAGAGCTGGCCGGTAAAGGCAAAGATCAGAAATACAGTGTGGAAGCGATCGATCAGGATATACTGTTGATCCGCAATACCCGAGATCACCAGCTTCAGCTAATCAACCGGAAGAATGGAAATAGTGTGCTGTTGTATCAGCAGTTCCTAACTCACGAACAACAGCAGGGCGTTGAAGAAGATATAGGACCAATGAGCGGTGGCGACCGGATCAACTTCACCAAGCGTGTGGGCAGTACCCTATACTTTACTTACGCTGATTTTGATAAAGGAACCGTAAAAGCCACGTACAATCTGGATAAACTGGATTGATCTGATAAGCTGGCTGAATGTTCGGTGTGAAATTCCATTTCTTCAGGCTCCTATCAAACGATAGAACGAATGAATACGTTCATGGCGAATATAAATGCTGGATTTATACTCAGGAAAGGAATGATTGAGATGAATAAAAAAATACTGACAACTTTATTGCTGTCATCCGCTCTTCTGCTTCCCACTGCTTCTCCCCAAACGGTACAGGCCGCTACCACAGAAACGAAGTACGAATGGAGCTACCAGGGCGAGGGCTATAGCGCTTCCTTTAAGGATAAGACAATTGTACGTAATGGTGTAAACTATATCGAGTTTGCTTCTGTAGCCTGGTTGGCAAATCTTGACTATACTTTAGACTCTACAGGTAAACGTGCCGGGTTCAAAGCTTGGATCAAAAAAATCGCAGTACGTGATGGTAGTAAAATCGCTATGCTAGATGGCAAAAAAGTTACCATGGAAGGACCCGCTTTTCTGAAAAATAACCCGCAATCCGAAAAGATGGAAGTGTATGTTCCTTTTAAATTTGCCGTACAGGCACTGGATGGCAAATACGATGGATACGATTCTGCCACTCATATGATCAAAGTATCCAATATCCATAATTATTCTTTTATTAGCAAAGTATATAAAGGTGTAACCTACACGGTCACCAAAGCAAACGGTGATATATTCAGCACTGTTGGCAACAACAAGCCGATCAAATTAACCTCTCTGAACGCCAGTCTGGATCTGAGCGATATCAATATTCGTTCGACACCCAAAGGGCTGCTGCTGATTACGGTAAATGATTCCTACGGCGAACCTCATATCAACAGCCAGCTGTTTCAGGTTCTGTTCAAAAAAGGACAGGTCATTCGCAGAACCAGCGTAGACTTTAACTGGGGAAGTACGGATCGTGTGGACAGTTACAACAATAAGATAGTCCTGAATGACGGCCAAAAGCTGCGTATTATCGAAGACGGCACCGGCAACGTGCTGGAGACAATCAATCTGCTTGATCTTGCCGGTAAAGGAAAAAACCAGCTGTATAGCATCGAAGCTATCGACGATGCCATGATACTGATCCGTAATGCAGGAGATCGCCAGCTGCAACTGATCAGTCGCAAAACCGGCAAAAGCGTAATCCTGTTCGATCAGCTGCTTACACCCAAACAGCAAGAACTCGTCAAACTCGACTCTGGAGCCATGGGAGCGGGTGACGGTCTGACTTTTATCAAACAAAAAGGTGATACGCTCTATTTCACAATTAGCGCCGAGGGACTAGCCAAAACAACCGCAACCTACAGCCTCAGTAAATTGGCTGCTCTGTAAAGATGGAGTGATCGGCCACGCGATTTACATCCTTGAAAAGATTTATCATGATTCATTCTTGTATGAATAAAAGCAAACGTTGGGTACTGTTTGGATAAAGCGACATTTACCTGCCCATCTTTTGGAAAAGCAGCAAACAAAACAATGGTCATTTCAAAATACAATCTGGTTCAAAGAAAAAGCCGGAAAACAGGCATCTCTCCTGTTCTCCGGCTTCTTCCTTTACGAATCATACATAGCTCTGTATGCATTATACATAGTGTTATATACATCACATATAGTCCTATACACACCATGCATAGTTCTTCATCATCCTGCATATACAGGCTATTTAACGATATTCCTGCGGTACCCGGCGGGCTACACCCGTCTCAATCGCCGCGCGGATTACGCCATCACGTACCAGCTTCACGACCTGATCGTTAAATACCCCCGGAATAATATACAGTTCATTCAACTCGTCTTCCTTGACTACCGAAGCGATCGCCTTCGCAGCAGCGACCTTCATCGCTTCATTAATCACGCTTGCCCGGCAGTCCAGTGCTCCGCGGAAAATGCCCGGGAAACATAGCACATTGTTGATCTGATTCGGATAGTCACTGCGTCCGGTAGCCATGACACGTACATAAGGCTCGGCGACTTCCGGATCGATCTCCGGATCGGGATTTGCCATCGCGAATACGATACGGTCTTCTGCCATCGTCTGAATATGATTAATACTCAGCAGACCCGGACGAGATACGCCAACAAATACATCTGCTCCCTGAATGACTTCGGTCAGATCACCGCGCAGTCTATCGGGGTTGCTATTGGCGGCGATCCAGTTCCACATCTCATGCGGATACTCTTCGTCTGCCACCAGCGCACCGCAGCGATCAACGGCGATCAGATTGCGAGCTCCGGCCGATAGCAGCATTTTCACACAGGCTGCACCGGCAGCGCCGACGCCGAGCACGACAATCTTGGCCGTCTCCAGCGATTTGCCGACGATGCGCAGGGCATTGAGCAGACCTGCCAGTACAACTACTGCCGTACCATGCTGATCATCGTGGAATACAGGAATATCCAGCTCTTCTGTCAATCTGCGCTCAATCTCAAAGCAGCGCGGAGAACTGATATCCTCCAGATTGATCCCACCAAAGGTAGGCGCCATCCATTTCACCGCATTGATAATTTCTTCCGTATCGGTAGTGTTCAGACAGATCGGAAATGCATCTACATCGGCAAACTGCTTGAACAGCATCGCTTTACCTTCCATTACTGGCATAGCGGCTTCAGGACCGATATCGCCCAGACCGAGTACGGCGGTACCATCCGAGACAACGGCAACCATATTGCGCTTGACCGTCAGGGAAAAGGCTTTTTGCTTATCCTCATGAATAGCCATACATACTTTGGCTACCCCCGGTGTATACACATGGGACAGATCTTCACGGTTTTTGACTGGAGTCTTGGGCTGGATCTCGATTTTGCCACCCAGATGCGCCAGGAAAGTGCGGTCTGAGACGTTCACCACTTTTACCCCGGACAGGGCGCCGACAGATTGCAGGATCATCTCACGCACACTTTCCGGCAGATTGACCGTCAAGTCACGGGTAGTACTTTCCGGACTGGCATGAATAACGTCAATCGCGACCACATCGCCGCCTGCTTCCCCGATTGCACCGGCCACTTCGCCAAAAGTCACCTGTTTCTTATCCATCTGTAAACGTATAATCATACTTGTTCCGAGAGCCATCGGGAATCCTCCTGTTCAATATTCAGAGATTATGTTAAGGAAGCATGCAAATAAAAGAGAACGCTTACAATAAAGTTCGGACTTATTATAGCATAGTTTGCCGACAAAGAAACCGGGCAGATGGGATTTTCATCCAGTGGTCATTTCATGCTCTGTATTGGTTAGCTTTCTCCGCTCTCCTCCTGATCATGGAAAAGAAAAGATTCCCCTCCATCAGCAGGTTTACCCTTTCCATTTCCAAAATCATCCTGTCGGTGTATAGGGTTCCGTGGCATGGCTGCGTTACAATTATTGCAGATAAAAGAACTTCATTCATTGTTTAACGAAAGGAAGATAGGGAATGATTGCTTACCTGATAGTAGCGTGTGAAGTGTTATTCTGGGTATTCGTTATCGGTGGTCTGGCCGCACGTTATGTTCTCGGAGCCAAGCGCCTGAGTACATTTCTGCTGATCTGTACGCCGCTGATTGATCTGGTTCTGCTCATTGCAGCCTTTATGGATCTGCGTAATGGAGCTACCGCGACGATGGCACATGGTATTGCTGCCGTGTATATCGGGGTGTCGCTCGCTTATGGACACCGGATGATCCGCTGGGCGGATGAACGGTTTGCCTATCGGTTCGCCGATGGACAGAAGCCGCAGAAGCTGTACGGACGCGAGCATGCCCGTCATGAGCGCACCGGCTGGATGATGCATCTGATCTCATGGATTGTCGGTAACGCCCTGCTGCTGTTCATGATCTGGTATGTAGGTGATCCATCGCGGACGATCGTACTGAACTCGGTTATTCGGGTCTGGGCGATTGTACTGGCGATCGACTTTGTAATCAGCTTCAGCTACACGCTGTGGCCGCGCAAACAAAAAAGCACAGCCTGATTGAATGTTCAGGCCGTGCAGTTATTTAGCAGATGTATACGTAGTCTTATTCGTAGCTTGAACAGCCAGTTCCTTTACCGGGTACTGCTGTATTATCCAGGGAGATTGACCAAAAAGGCTGTTCCTGCCGACCTGCTTACTAGCGGTCTTGGGAACAGCCTTTCTGATTTTATGAATATGATAATTATCCTGTAAAGGTAAACGCTGATTCGTATGCCCCATCAGCATTTGCCAGGTCTGTATATTCTGTATCTGTATCTGTATCTGTATCTGTATCTGTATCAGTATCAGTATCAGTATCAGTATCAGTATCAGTATCAGTATCAGCTGATGTTACTTGAATGCCGGTACAGCGATATCGGAATAATTGTCTTCCAGGAATTTTTTCACTTCCGGGCCGGCCATACGTTCTTTAAGCTTCTGGATTGCTGCGGAGTCTTTGTTATCTTCACGGGCAACCAGTGTGATTGCAAAGGTGGAATCTGCTTTTTCCGTTACCAGTGCATCCTTGACCGGAGTCAGGTTCAGCGGCTTGGCATACGCTGGAGTCATGGCAACCAGATCGGCTTCGTCATACATACGAGCCAGCATCAGCAAATCTACTTCTTTGAATTCAAACTTCTTCGGGTTAGATGTAATATCCGCTTGTGTTGCATTCATGCCTACGCCGTCTTTGAGTGTGATCATGCCTGCCTGTGCGAGCATCTGCAGGGAGCGTCCGATATTGGATGGATCATTGGCAATAGCGATCACTGCGCCTTCTGGCAGCTGGTCGATACTCTTGTACTTTTTGGAATACGCGCCATAGATCGCATCATAGATCGGCTGGATCGCGACCAGATTGGAGCCTTTGCTTTCATTATACTGCTTCATGTAAGGAACATGCTGGAAGAAGTTCGCATCAACTTCTTTGTTCGCCAGTGCATCGTTGGGCTGTACATTGTCAGAAAGTACGACTACTTCCAGATTGATTCCGTCTTTTTGCAGCAGTGGCTTCACAATATCCAGAATATCTGTCATTGGCGGGATCAGCGTCGCAACCTTAAGTGTCTGTTCACCGGTTGTACCTGCTTGTTTATCTGTACCTGTGTTTGTAGAGGCTGTATTGTCTGCTTTTTGTCCGCAGGCTGCGAGCAGCAGTGTCATTGCGAACAGTAGAATCAGTACTGCTTTTTTGTTCATCATGGATTGAGTACCCCCGTGTGTAATTTGTAATGAGTATAGTGTTCAATAACTTGCAATTAATCATAATGCTCCAATAGAGTTGCTGCCGGATCGTTATTCGATTTGATTCGTATAAGATTGTCAGCTAGCTGCTGCAGGATTACCTTTTGTCGATCAATCTGGAGATCAGGCTGCCTGTAAATTGTACTGCCTGTACGAGAATAATCATCAGGATGATCATATAGACCATCACATCTGTCTCGAACCGCTGGTACCCGTACCGAATCGCAAAGTCCCCGATTCCCCCTCCACCGACAATACCCACGACAGTCGAGTAGGAAATGAAACTGATCGCCGAGGTCGTTAGCCCGAGCACCAGCCCGGAACGCGCCTCTACGTACAGAAAGCGAAACACGATCTGCAGCCCGGAAGCGCCCATTGAACGTGCCGATTCCACGACGCCGCGTGGCACATCGAGCAGTGCCTGTTCGACCAGCCGTGCATAATAAGCGATAGCGATAATCGACAGCGGCACCGAAGCCGCCTCTGTCCCGATTGAGGTGCCTACGACCATACGAGTGAACGGGATCAGGAATACGACAAGCAGCAGAAACGGAAACGAGCGGATAATATTGACGAGACTGTTCAGCACACCGGCCAGATACAGATTCTCGTACAATTGTCCTTTTTTGGTCAGATACAATAGTGTACCAAGCGGCAGGCCGATCAGCACAGCAGCTGCAATCGAGATCCCGACCATTGTAAAGGTATCTCCAATCGCCTGCCAGATCTCCGACTGATAACGGTCCATCATCTCGGTAAACGTACGTGTATTATCCATTACTCATTCACCTCGTTTTGCGAAGCCGCTGATCTGCCGGAAGCCCCGGAATGGTTATTATCTGTACGTCCTAGCAGCTGTTCGCGGTAGGACAGCGTATAATCCGGCGCCGGAGCAAATGAGTCGTGTTCCCGCGAATAGCTCTCGGTAATTCGTCCGTGCTCCATAACGGATACGGTACTACATAGCCGCTTGACTACATCCATCTCATGCGTCACGATAACGATCGTTACACCCAACTGCTCATTAATCTGTTGCAGCAGCTCCAGAATACCTGATGTGGAGCGAGGATCAAGCGCAGATGTCGGTTCATCACACAGCAGCACCCGCGGATGATTAGCAATCGCTCGCGCAATCGCTACCCGCTGCTTCTGTCCGCCGCTGAGCTGCGCCGGATATTCATTCAGCTTGTCCAGCAGACCCACCTGTTCCAGACATTCTCTGACCCGCTGCTGACGGCGGGATCTGGGTACACCGGCCAATTCCAGCGAAGCAGCGACATTCCCGCCGACCGTGCGATTATGCAGCAGATTGAACTGCTGAAAGATCATGCCGATCTGCTGACGCGCCGGACGAAGACGACGTTCCGGCAGCTCGTTCAGCCGCTCCCCATTCACAGTGACTGTACCTTGATCTGGACGTTCCAGCATATTGATCATGCGCAGCAACGTCGATTTACCTGCCCCGCTGCTGCCCACAATGCCGTGTATATCCCCGGCTTCAATATGCAGAGTCACCTCTTCTACTGCTGCCTGCCTGCGATCTGTTCCACCAAAATATTTGCTTACGCCTTGCAGCGTGATCATTGTCCCAACCTCCCCTGCCTCATAGCCGGCCTGTTGAGGAATACTTTGTATTACTATTCTTATACGTCTGTTATACCCGGCACTTCTGCTACATTATAAGCAAATGTATATGCTGTGTCACTAATTTTATTGTTGGATATGAAAGCGAAAGCAGAAAGCGATATAATATAAAAAAAGAGCGCCCACTATTTTAACAATAAAGGGGAATTTTATACAATGATCAAAAAATATGCAGTTACCAGCCTGCTGACTGCCCTGTTAACTGTGAACTTGAGCGGCCCAGCTGAATTGGAAGCGGCGGCCTATAAAAAGGAACTCGCAGGTCCCCTGACTTCACAGCTTCAGATCAGTCCATCAGTATCTGCTGCTTCTCTACCTATGCTTGCTACTCTGGCAGCTACTTCTCCGGTGATGCCGCTGAACAGCAAAACAGGAAGCATGCTGAAAAAAGGTTATATTCCCGGTTACAAACTACGCTTCGGCATGACTATGCAGCAAGTCCAGAAAATTTATGGTCAGCCGGTGCGTTCCGACTACTATCTCGGCGGAGAGTACTTCAAGCTAAGCAATATGCCGAATGCTGTTTTTTTCTTTGAAGGCCCGAATCATACTCTTTCTGGTATTCTGATTGTTCCTCCAGGCTTCCAAGGTAAGACATTTACAGATATCCGCAAAGCTCTTGGTAAACCAGACAGTCAGGAGAATGATTTTTTAGAAGGGTATGATCAGGTAATGATGTATACCTATGATAAAGTTACAATGTACTTTGGTGCTAACAACGGCAAACTAATCGATGTGCTTATTGTGAATAAATAAAAACGACCGTTCAAAACAAAACGCAAACCAAAAAGGCACCATTCTGATGATCACCGCAAGGTGACCGCCAGAATAGTGCCTGCTTGTTCTATCTGCAATTCATTATCCGAAGTGAAAATTACTTATAAAGCAGTATTTTTAGATACTTTTTTCTTCACTAAAACATGTCTAACTTTTCAAGCTACCGTTGAATTCAATATATAAAACTTACTACACAGCAGTTTTCAAATGAATTCCCCACTCCGAGCGAAGGAAAGAGAATTCTGCCAAAGACCGACATTTAAGAATAGAGATCGACCGCCTGGCGGTCATTCAGGATCTCTATGCTTAACCGGAGGTCGTGGCAGAATCTCTTTCTGAAGCGGATGAAGCAATCCCACCCCAGTCCATTCTCCCAGAAACTCCCTAACCCATCTCCAAAGCTACGATAGATACGCCAGTCAGACCGCGATCCACACCTGTCCACCTTCAAGCTTCACGTCAAAGGTACGCACCTGACCTTCATCCGGCGCCTGTACCAGCCCGGTCTCCAGATCAATCTGCCAATCATACAGCGGATCATACAATATATGTCCGGACACGATCCCTTCGGCGATCGGACCGCCTTTGGGATGCGGATTACGGTTCTCCAGCGCATATACCTGATTATCCGACGTACGGAATACCGCAAGCTCGATTCCTTTCAGTTCCAGTACACGGCCAATCCGGCTCATGAATTCGTCTACCTGTCCGACAGGGTAAAATGTCTGTACACTGTTCATCGCTTTATCTCTCCTTTGTATTTCCTGTATCTCTGTAAAGGTACAACTGCATTTACAATATGGTACAAGCTTGAATGCGAGGTTGACGCAGCGGCCTGGCTTAGACTTCTACTTTTTTACCGAACAGCGCAGTACGGGTTTCTTCGTCGTTCAGTACTTTTTGCCAAGGATCTTCTACCTGGGCGAGTGCCAGATTGACACGTTCTACCAGCTGTTGGCGGTTATTTTCGTCTTCCAGAATCGCTGCTTTGATAGTATCCAGTCCCATGCGCTCTACCCACTCCGAAGTACGTTCCAGGTATTTACCTGTCTCCCGGTAGTATTGGATAATAGCGCCGCACAGATCGATCAGCTCCTGATCCGTTTTGACTTTGCAGAACGAATCAGCCAGACGAGCCTTGATCCCGCCGTTACCACCGATGAAGATCTCCCATCCGCCGTCATTGCCGACGATACCAATATCTTTGGTGCACGATTCAGCACAGTTACGCGGGCAGCCATTAACCGCCATTTTGAATTTGGCCGGGAAGTCCAGACGCTCGAAACGCTGTTCCAGCGATGCGCCCATACCCATCGAATCCTGGGTACCAAAGCGGCAGAACTGCGAGCCGACACAGGTTTTGACGGTACGCAGCGATTTGGCGTAAGCATAACCCGATGGCATATCAAGTTCTTCCCATACTTTTGGCAGATCTTCCTTCTCGACTCCGATCAGGTCAATCCGTTGTCCGCCGGTCATTTTGACGGCTTTGACATTATATTTAACCGATACATCGGCGATTTTTTTGAGATCTTCCGGTGTAGTTACACCACCGTACATCCGTGGTACTACGGTGTAAGTTCCATCTTTTTGGATATTGGCGTTCATACGCTCGTTGACAAAACGGGACGATTTCTCATCCTGGTATTCTACCGGATAGATCATGCCGAGGTAGTAGTTGATCGCAGGACGGCACTTCGAGCAGCCTTCCGGATTATGCCATTCCATCACGTTCATAACTTCTTTGACAGTTCTCAGCCCTTTTTCGCGGATAGCTGCGACGACTTCATCACGACTGTGGGTAGTACATCCGCACATGCCCTGACTCGAAGCGACTGCTGCACCATCACCGAGTACATATTGCAGAATCTGCTCGACTACCGGTTTACAACCACCACACGAACGGGTCGCTCCGGTGCAGGCTTTGATTTCTTCGACGCTGGTCAATCCTTTATCCTGAATAGCACTAACGATATCCAGCTTGGTAACACCGTTACATCCGCAGACGATTTCATCATTGGCCATCGTTTCAACCGAAGCTTTTTTCTTGCTGTGGCTGCATCCGCCGGTACCCATCAGTTCGGCGTACAATTCATCGGTCATCGGTGCGCCATCACGGATCAGCTTTTGCAGCTGGGCCGAGTCATTGATATCGCCGAACAATACGGCACCAACGATAATATTGTCCTGTAAAATAATTTTTTTATAGGTTTTCTTCCAGTCATCACGTGCAGTGATCACGGATTGATGTTCATTTTCGATAAATACGCCTGCCGAGAATACATCAACGCCCGAAATTTTCAGCTTGGTCGATACGGTCGAACCTTCATAAGGCTGGCATTCGCTGCCACAGATATGCTTGGCAAGTACCATCCCTTGTTCAAACAGCGGCGCTACCAGACCATAACAGGTATCACGGTGTTGTACGCATTCACCGACGGCATAGACATTGTCCATCGAGGTACGCAGATAGTCATCCACGAGGATACCACGCGCCGCTTCGATACCGCTGTTTTTTGCCACTTCGATGTTCGGACGAATACCGGCTGCCATGACGACAAAGTCAGCCTGCAGCGTCGAGCCATCCTTGAACAGCAGGCGTTCGACACGTTCGCCGCCCTGCAGCTCGGCTGTCTGTGCGCCCATGCGGAATTTGATGCCCTGGCTCTCGAGTTCCTTTTTCAGCATGGCTGCCGCTACGGAATCGAGCTGACGTTCCATCAGATCGTTCATCAGATGAACCACAGTTACATCCATGCCCAGACTGACCAGACCTTTGGCGGCTTCGAGACCGAGCAGACCACCACCGATAACCGCTGCGGTACGATAGTTTTTGGCTGCTTCCAGCATCTGATGACAGTCCGCGATATCACGGAATCCGACAACACCCTGCTTTTCGTGACCGGGAATAGGCAGGATCAGCGACTTGGAACCAGTAGCGATAATGACTTTGTCATAAGGGATCTGCATGCCGTTATCGGTTACGACCATGTGTGTGTCCGAATCGATAGCGGTCACTGTTACACCGGTATGCAGTGTAATCTGATTCTCTTCATACCATTCATGGCTGTTCAGTACGATATCGTCAATCGTCTGACTGCCTTCCAGTACATAAGAGAGCATGATCCGGTTGTAGTTAGGATGTGGCTCACTGCCGATGACTGTAATGTCGTAGGCACCGCCCAATTTGATAATCTGCTCCAGTGTTGCTACCCCTGCCATCCCGTTTCCTATCAGTACCAAGCGTTCGCGTGTTGTGTTCATATGGATTCCTCCTGTGTTCTCTGTTGTCTCTTTATCGATCAGCCTATCCAGCTCAAATGGATATTACTTCCATATCATGTTATCATTTTCACAATCTTTATTATTTAAAATTAAATGTTTTCTTATGTTCTCAGTATACCTACGATGTCAGCTTTCAGATGTGACATAGATCACAATGATTTAAATTTAATGCAATTTTTTAGGATTTATTTGTCGAATGATTGTGAGCTCACCGTCAGACAAAACCTGTTTTAAAAAAATCCAATAATTGGATATTGACTCTTTTTCAATATAGCTCATGAATTTTCATAAACGAGTGATTACAATCACACATAATCCAAAATTACTGTGACACCCCTATGTCATCATAGCCGCAGCCAAAAGAAAAACACCTCTCCAATCGGAGAAGTGTTTTTCCTTGATAATATGATTCGATTGATATGATTCGATGCTATGCGTCACCAGCTGCTGAACGGTTGAAAAGATACGCCGTTTACTGCTGCTTTTCTTGTTCCTGCATAAACTCGCGGATTTTCTTCATATAATCCGGTGCATCCATCGGATCGCCCGCGATCATCTCGATTAGACAGAGACGATGCTGCTGCTCTTGTTCGGCCTGGCGAATCGCTTCATCCAGTTCTCCATTTGTTGTCACACGGGCAGTATAGGCTTCTCTGCCAAAGGTGCTGATCAGCTGCGTATAATTCCAGACGGGAATTTCATTATACGTCTGCTTGGCTACTTCCTCTTTGACATTCAGGTATTTCTCGATCGTATAGCCACCATTATTCAGGACGAAAATAATCGGCTTGCAGCCGTATTCCAGCATGGAACTCAGCTCTTGCACGGTCAGCTGCATGGATCCTTCTCCCGTAAATAACAGCACCCGGCGATCCGGAGCTGCTATACTCGCCCCAAATGTAGAAGGTGTCGCGTACCCGATACTTTGCCAGCCGCCCTGACCGATATACATCGCCTGATGCGGCAAACGCAGCTGGGACATTCCGTAGAACAACGTACCTGTCTCGGTAATAACGATATCGTTCTCCTGGATCATCTGCTGAAAACGTGGATAGTAATAGCTTGTATTCAGCGGTTCCTCCAGCTGACCCTTCTGCTCGTCATAAGGGAATGACATCTCTGGCACAGATGACATGCTCATCCAGCCCAGCTCGATCAGCGCACTAATCATATCCTCACCACGAATATTCTGGTAGACGGCTTCTCCGATCATGACCGATTGCGGCTGAATATTGATGACTTTGTTCATATCGAGTTGAGCTGTGAAATTAGCGGTATTCGTATCCGACCAGATCAGTCCGAGAGCAATCACGGTATCCGCATTCTCAACCGTCTCCGTCACTTCCTGATTGCCAAAAGCACCGCTGTACATACCGATATAGCGGGCATGACTCTCGTCGAATCCGCTTTTGCCCATCATTGTGGAAGCAGCCGGAATATTAAGAGCTTCGGCGAGCTGACGTGCAGGCTCCTGCCAACGCTGACGCAATACGGTGCTGTCGGACAGCAATACCGCGTTTTCCGAAGCTTCCAGCAGCTGGCGGGCATGGTTGATCGCAGCCTGTAGAGACGATTCGCTTGTTTTCAGCGGCTGCTGCTCGGCAGTATGCTGCAGCACTTGCTGGGTAACCAGATCAATCGCGACCATCAGATAGACCGGTTTGCCGGTCGTTTTGGCAATATGAATCGCCTGTGGAATCTCGAACATCGCATTCTCCGGGGTAAGAACCGTCGTGTAGGCCGTAATCGGCTCATATACCCGACGGAACACGTCGTAGTCTCCATCGAGCAGCGTGTGGTGCATCAGCTTTTTGCCCTGCTGCGCTTGCATTTTGGGCGTGCCGACGATATGGATGATCGGTACATTCTCACTGTAGGCACCTGCGATGGCATTGCAGGCACTCATTTCACCTACACCAAAGGTCGTAATCATCGCCGCGATTCCTTTGATCCGCGCGTAACCGTCTGCGGCATAACCAGCATTCAGTTCATTGCGCGCTGGAACAAAGCCGATACCTTCATATTTCTCCAAAGTATCCAGTAGCGTAAAATTATAGTCTCCGGGTACGCCGAATATCTCGGTAATACCCTCCTGCTGCAAGCTGTCCAGCAGATAATTCCCCAGTGTGGTGCCTGTTTGTGTCAGTGTACTCATTATGATCTCCTCTCGTTTTCACAGATTCCTCGTCCATCGTATCGTTACCGCGACGGATGCATTCTTTATAGTATTACCCGTTTGCGGAAATATATATTGGGAAAATGTCGATTGGAGTAAATCGCAGGTTACAACCATGATAGAATCGGCAGTTTAGAAGCGGAAAATTAGAAGGGATGTGACGATGAGAATCGAGAACAGCGTTGGCTAACTTTTGAAAGGATAATGTCGGGATATCCTGATGACCTGCTGATTCTCAATTTTCTTTTAATGAAGTGCATATTATAAAGTGAGAAAAGGCATAATTCAAATAAAAAAAGCCGCTTATGGAAAGCGACCTCTCACACCAATATATATGGAGCTTCGGCTTCGGCTTCGGCTTCGGCTTCGGCTTCGGCTTCGGCTTCGGCTTCGGCTTCGGCTTCGGCTTCGGCTTCGGCTTCGGCTTCGGCTTCGGCTTCGGCTTCGGCTTCGGCTTCGGCTTCGGCTTCGGCTTCGGCTTCGGCTTCGGCTTCGGCTTCGGCTTCGGCTTCGGCTTCGGCTTCGGCTTCAAAATGGTAATCCGTACTGGCTTTATTTACAAATACTTTTATACCGGATAGAGCAATTATTTGTTGCTGTCATTTGATTCTGCTGTTAGCAACGCCGCACAGGTATGTTCGTCGAACACTTCGATGCCGCTGCGCCGGAACAGTGCCGCAGTCAGACCGGAACCGACAATTTTATTTCCAGTAAAGGTACCGTCATATATCATTCGGCTTCCGCAGGAAGGACTGTTGGCTTTGAGAACGGCGACGGTGATGCCTGCTTGTCTGGCTTGCTCCAGAGCCAACTGTGCGCCCTGCTTGAAGGCATCTGTTACATCTTCGCCGGACACTGTCATGACACGGGCTGCTCCCCTCCATACGTCCTCTGCTGTACCGCCGACAATCTCTGCCGGCTCTCTTGGCGTACTCATACCTCCCAGCACTTCCGGACAGAAAGCCACGGCTCGCCCGGAAGTTACCATATCATCCAGCGGACTGACCCGGTTGCTTTTGCCATCGTAACGGCAGGCAATTCCAGTGAGACAAGCACTAATTCCAATCATTGGTATTCTCCTCCTATATACAGCTTGGCGTCCTGATGTAACAGCAGGCTATTGGACCTCGAAATTTTGCCGTGTTTCTCTACATTTCTTCAATCGTGTCTTTCTAGATTTCTTCAAACGAATCCGTCACTTTCTCCTCGAAATTCTCTTCAAACTGTTCTTCCATACGCTGTTCATCTGCTATCGTCTGAATATCTTCCGAGCTAATGCTGATATACCGGTAGCCTTCGTTTTGCTGCCTTTGGAGTGCCTCTTCTTTGAAAAAGCGCGGGCTCCCTTCGCCAGCATCCTCATCGTAAACCAGCAGAATCCCGTCTGTTTTGCGGAACAGCAATTCATCCCGTGCCTTGAACTGCCAGATGCCCTGATACGGCTGGTTGCTGACAATGCCATGGAAATCGATGCCTTTGAGAATCTCGTTATAGTATTCTTTCTTGTCGTCACTCCACCGCTCTTCTGCATTTGCAAAAGCAGACAAAATGGACACCTGCAGCTGTGGATACTGCTGCTTCAGCTCGATAGCCACTTCACATGTCCACAGATCCACACCATACTGACCGGGAGTGATCACCCATTCCACTCCTTCTTCGATCAGCGGGATCAGCTTGCTGCGGATCGCCTGCTGGATATAGACAATGCCTTCATGCTTTTGCCCGAAAATATTCAGCTCATGCGCACGGTAGCCAGTGACCAGTAAGTTCTTCATATGCCGTGTTCCTCCGCTTCCGTCATTCTTCTGTACTATCATACCACAGGTGGATATGGACAAAATAAAGAACCAGTTCAATGATGCTGAACTGGTTCTCAGGGGAAATCTGCTTATGCAGCTATTAGGTTCCCATTTTTTTGCGTTGGTTGTTTACCTTTTTTGTCATCTGGCTTTTCATCTTTTGGCCGCCGCTTGCAGTCTGACCACCCGGGCCTTTGCCCTGGTTGTTTTGTTTCTTTTGTGCCAGCAGTCTTTTGGCTGCTTCTGCCTGGCTCAGTTTCTTCGCCTCTACGGATTGCTCGCCGGAGGGCTGGGATGGTTGTTCTGTAGTCATTGTACTCACCTCAGCTAGATGATAACACACCGTACGCAGCAACTCTACAGCTACTTTTGGTTAGTGGCTATTACAAAGACAAGACAGGTACCGTCGGAACGGAATAGAGCGGGAATAGAATTGATCTATTCCCGCTCTATCGCTTTTCACATGGCTGAAGGGTTCAGCAGATACACCTGCTGCTTCTCGGTATCAAGTGCTGCCAGTATCGAACCCTGACCAGCTGGAGACAGAAAGCGGCTGCGTTCTGTTCCGCCGACAATCATTTCCGGTCGCAGATGATAGTCATGCTGGGTATACCGGGACAGTTCAGCCACTAGCGGCTGTCCAAACTCCTGTGCAGTCAGGCGATCCAGCAGCAGAGGATCAGCAGAAGGGGCCTGATTATCGGTCAGTTCGGTGATTCGGCGTAATTCACCAGTCCGCTGATAATGTGTCTTCGTATACAGATAGCTATAAATTGCCTCCGCATAGCGGCGAGAATCAAAGGTAGCGATACTGTTCAGCGCCACCTGTACATTGGCTCCATAATCGGCAGCGCTAATATGTTCATGCAAATAATATTCGCTGTTCCGGTTAAAGTCTTCCAATAGCCATCCGTACACTTCGGAGACGTTATGGTAATCGCCAAAAGCGGCCGGATCAGCCAGATACCGATAACGGCCTTCATTGTAATCAAATCCGTGAATAACATCTTCTGCATAAGGACGAGGGGATATGCAAGACAGCCCCTCGGTGCCGAATAGATGGATGGTATACGCCTGCTGGTTTTCCAGATGCTCGTGTGTAAATGACATCAGCGGCAGAAAATAACAGGATAACGCCGGATTATCCAGCACCTCGGCAGGCTCGGGATAGAGCTGCACGGCAGGGCTGGTGTTTGATGGGTTCAGAGAAATCATAATCGTTCCACTCCTTATCCGCTGCAGGTGTATAGACTCAGCCGTTACCGCCCTGGAATGAAGGATATTTGGTCATACCGCCGTCTGCAAAGATAGTAATGCCGGTCACATAGCTCGCTTCCGATGAAGCCAGCCATGCGGCAACAGCAGCAATCTCTTCCGGCTTGCCGATATAACCCATAGGAATAAGCTTTTCGACTTTCTCTTTTTCTTTGGGATCAGAGAACTTCTCTGCATTGATCGGTGTGTTGATCGCTCCCGGCCCGATCGAATTGACCCGGATACCGTTAGGCGCATATTCCATCGCCAGGGTTTGGGTCATCATTTTCACGCCGCCCTTACTGGCCGTATAATGTACAAAATGCGGCCATGGAATAATCTCGTGCACACTCGACATGTTGATGACGCTGCCTTTGATATTGTGCTTGAGCATATATTTGATCGCTTCACGGCTGCCCAGAAAAGCGCCGGTCAAGTTAACGTTAATGACTTTGTTCCAATCGTCCAGCGTCAGCTCATGCGACGGTACTTCGTTCTCCATACCGGCATTATTGATCATAATATCCATACTGCCAAAATGATCATGTGCTGCTTGGATGACCTTTTCCACATCTTCTTCCTTGGACATATCGCCTTGCAGATCAATCGCTTGTCCGCCCGCTTCCTTGATCTTCTGGATCGTCTCTTCTACACCATCATGATTACTGTGATAATTGATTACCACATTGGCCTTTTCCTGTCCAAAACGCAGGGCGATAGCCTGCCCGATTCCTGTTGCTGCGCCGGTCACAATGACTGTTTTGCCTTCCAGATCCGGATACATGATATTGCCTCCTCTATGTGTAATTGTTCTTTGTCAGCCGTATTTGGCATATTAACGTCTGTTGCACTGCCTGTTATTCGCAAGTTATGTGCACTTGTTGATGCGGAACAGGCTAGCAGTATACAAAGAATCGTTACACTTAAATGAGGACGAATAAACATCCCGGTTGCATTTAGCTGCTATTTTGAGGAGTGTACTAAGGAATACAAAGAAAGACCGCTGCTGCGGACAGCTGCTTATGTGTCCATCTTTATACCCAGTCGTGTGACCAGCTCGTTCAGATCCTGCCCTTTCAGTGCGCCTTCGACAAGCGAAGGCAGCAGAGCAGGAGTACAGGCAAAACTCGGCGTACCATCCCGAGTCAATTGACGGGCAAGCTGCTTGTCGTAAAACGGCTTGCCTTCATCGGACAAAGCCAGCAGGCACAGTGTTTTGACACCGGATTCGCGCATTTCACGCATTCTGCGTACCAGCCGGGCCTGACTGCCTCCTTCATACAGATCGGAGATCAGTATAAACAGCGTTTTCTTTGGCTCCTCGATAAATTCTTCGCAATAGGCGACCGATTTGTCAATATTGGTGCCGCCTCCCAGCTGGATACCAAACAGCATATCTACCGGATCATTGGCGCATTGTTCTGTCAGATCGACTACCGAAGTATCAAAAGCGACTACACGTGTATCCAGAGCCGGCATACTGGCGAAGATCGAAGCTGTTACCGAAGCCCAGATAATAGATTCCGCCATAGAGCCGCTTTGATCAATATCCACGATAACTTTCCATTCATGACTGCGGCGTGCCCGGTCAAAATAGTAAAACTTCTCCGGGATGATCTGCCCGCGTGTACGATCATAGTGCTTGAGATTGCGCTGAATGGTTCTTTTCCAGTCTATGCCAGATAGGGAAGGGAGCGGCGAATGCTGACGACGGTTCAATGCGCCTGTTACGGCACGGCGGATATCCTGTTCCAGTCGACGTACGAGATCATCCACTACCGCCTGAATCAGCTGTCTGGCGGTTTCTTTGGTCTTCTCGGGAATTTTGCCCTTTAGCGCCATCAATGTACCCACCATCGTTATATCCGGCTTGACCTGGGATAATACTTCAGGCTCGAACAGCAGCTGCTTCCATCCTTTGCGTTCCATCGCATCGTTCTGAATAATAGACACAATATCTTCGGGGAAGAAGTTGCGTACATCCCCCAGCCATCTGGATAGTCGAGGAGCAGACTGTCCATTGCCGGCTCCTCGGCCTCCTGCGCCGCCTCCCTGACCGCTGCTACCACTGCCACCGCCTGTATCATCATAAATAGCAGCCAGTGCTTCATCCATAATCCGTTCATCTGCTGTCAGTGCTCCACAGCCTTCCTGGCTAAAAGAATCCAGCTGTTGCTCTGCTTCAGCGCCCAGAATCAGTCGCCAGCGCGACAGATGTTTTCCCATATCCGGAGAATTCTCAGTCATCGGTTTCACTCCTTTCCTGTCTTGCTTATTGATCTGTCTGGGTTTATCTGTATTTTTATCTATGATGCTTTGCATGTACCGCTAGTTTTCTATATTTACGTTCTTTGTTTTTTTATATCTACATTCTATTGTTGTTTTACATACTACTAGTATTTTATTTTCCACTTCCACTTCTACTTCTACTTCTACTTCGTTATTTAAAAATCATCGAAATCAAAATCATTCAGATCATCGATCATTTTGGTTTCTTCCGCCTTCAGTTCTTCAGTGAGCACTTCGGCCACCTGTTCGGCATGAACACCCCAGATTTCGCCGAGCAGCTCGGCAATCATATTTTTCTCGTGCGGGGCAAATGTACTGAATGCACGGCGAAGAAATACAAGCGCACGAACAAAATCCTCATGCTCCAGCGCGTCAATATAGTCACTGAGCTGTTCCCAGAGACTGATTCGCGACAGCAGCATATAGCGATTGCGCTGGGACAAGCCTTCGAACCATCCGGCGCCGAGTTCTGCCGGAACGCCTGGTGACAGACGTCGTGATACTTCGGCAGCAGCCTGGGCGGCATCCAGTACATTGCGCTCCATTAGTAGGGAGCAGGCAAATCCGGATAATTTGGCATTGAGATCATCCCTGCTCATCAGCTGCTGCAGTTCATGCAGCCATAATGCCTCGTCCACTTCTTCATTATGATCCAGTGAAATGGTATTCAATTCATGAATCGCGCTCATCATCTCGGCTGCCACTTCATCCTGGCACTGGCTGTTATCGGTCAGGAACAGACAGGCACGCATAAACAGCTGCTCCAGCAGCGGGACTAGCGGCCCTGTCTGCACGCGGCGAATATCGCCATATTGTATAATGGTCGACAATCCTTTGGCAGCAGAAGCAATCTGGATCACATCCTGATTATCTACTGCGAGACGCTGCAGGGTCTGCCGGGCATTCTCCAGCTGGGTGACCATTCCGCATTCACAGGCAGTTACAATCAGCCGGGATGCTTCGTCGATCGTCGTACAAGCTTCCAGTTTTTGCTGGAGTACATAAGCAGCTGCCACTTCGACCGTTTCTCCGAGCAGTGTCGATTCCACGACCTGAATCTCGGCTTCGGGAGACCACTGCAATATCCACTGTTCTGCCCAGGAAGCCTGTTCCTGTCCGCTGCTCTTGAGCCGGGCAAATCCTATTCCAAGCAGCTTCAAACGATGCAGCAAAAAGGAACGATTCAGATCCAGATAAGCCGCAGCTTCTGTACGCACACGCCGGTTTTCTCGCAAATCCAGTACCAGTTCGGTGGCTACTGTCGTTTTGTATTTGGCAAGCTTCAGCTCCTTGAACAGCCGGTTCAGATCATCCTGGATCGGTGTTTGGCTGACTCCCTCGGCCAAATAACCGATTGAGGTACCTACATTGATATGCGCCAGTGATTCGGCTACAACAGCCAGGTCACCATGCCCGAGCAACGTCTGAGCAGCATCACGCAAATCACGCAGCACCGGCGAACTGCCATGATGCAGGGCAGCCAGCGAACGTGCCATCCGTACCGCTTCAATCACTTCGGCTGTCGATCGGTGGGTCCCCGACTGGCGCAGATGGCGTGCCACCGATGATAAATAAAGATGAGGCAGTTCATCCAGCGCACCAAGCTTCATCTGCTGCCACATCAGCTCATAATAATAAGGCGCCTGGTTGCCAGCTCCATAACCCGACATCGACGACAAACGATAATACGAATACGGCATCAATGTCAGACGGGTAGGCCGCTGCGGCAGAGTCTTCATTTCCTCATCCGTCATTATATGAACCGATGTACGCAGAGCGGCTGCATGATAGGCTCCGCAAATGACCAGAATACGATTGGGCTGATGCCCCTGCTGTATGGCATCCTGTATTTTGCGGCACATGTAAGCTTCACGAACAGCATTATAGGCATACTCTACCGTTGCATGGATCTTCTCCTGCTCTTCGGTCAGTTCCCGCATCTGTTCGGAAAAAGCCAGAATCGCTTCGCGATAAGCATCCGGATTCAGATTATGCTCGTAGCTGCGCTCCCAGTACATCTCATAGTCATCCTCGCCAGCCAGCTGGGCTATTTTGTTGTACAGGGAACCCTGCTGTTGATCAGAGAAAATCGCCTCTTTTTCTTCCCGTGTTAACAGCTCTATTTGTTCATCCGGCTCGTTGACAGCCGGAGTATCGACAGTAGTAGGACGCTCCTGCTGTCTCGCCAGATCGCGCTGTTCCTGCAGCGCAATCATGACCAAAGAAGGCAAATCGATAAAAGAAGCTTCCGCGCTATGTTCAGCCGCCCATTTCATCGCCTGATATTCGGGTGAATATTCTGCCAATGGCCACAGAGCGGTTCGTACCGGCAGTTCTGCCGTAAAAGCCAGTATAGCTACCGGTGGACGCGTTTGGCGGTGAACCAGATGCCGGATTTCAGGTGTAGCGTCTGCCGGTCCTTCAATCAATACCGCTGTGGGCTGGATACGATCCAGCTCACTGAGCAGATGCATGGCACCGCCGGGGGACAAATGGCGGACGCCAAAAATATGAACTCCATTACCGTGGCCGGCACTCACTGATTGATCTCCTTGCAGGCATGATACAATCCCTGCCACTGTGCACCGCGTTTCTTCATTACATTATCCAGGTATTCTTTCCAGACGATCCGGTCTTTGTCATCGTCTTTGACGATAGCCCCCTGAAGACCGGCGGCCAGATCTTCATCCGTTAATTCACCACTGCCAAAGCTGGCAGCCAGAGCCATGCTATTGGTTAATAGGGAGATCGCTTCCGCTGTCGAGATAACGCCTGCTGGTGATTTCAGCTTGTCCTTTTTATCCAGTGTCATACCGCTGCGCAGCTCCCGGAAAATGGTGACTACTTTGTGTAGTGCCTCTTCTGCCGGAACAGCAGCCTGCAGATCGTATGCCGAAGCAATTTCGCCCACACGTTTTCTGACAATTTCAATCTCAGTCTCAATACTGTCTGGCGCAGGCAGTACGATAATATTAAAGCGGCGCTTGAGCGCAGCCGACATTTCGTTCACTCCGCGATCTCTTGTATTGGCGGTGGCAATAATGGAGAATCCTTTGCGGGCATTCATTTCCTTGCCCAGTTCGGGCACAGAGATCGTCTTCTCTGACAGGATAGAGATCAGCGCATCCTGCACTTCGGAAGCACAGCGTGAAATTTCCTCAAAACGAGCAATCCCGCCCGCTTCCATCGCCCGCATGATCGGGCTCTGCACCAGCGCTTCCGGTGTAGGACCATTCGCCAGCAGCATCGCATAATTCCACGAATAGCGTACATGTTCCTCGGTTGTGCCTGCTGTTCCCTGCACGACCAGCCCGGAATGTCCGTAAATAGCTGCTGTCAGATTCTCCGATAACCAGGACTTGGCCGTACCCGGTTCACCGATCAGCAGCAGGGCACGATCGGTCACCAGTGTAGCGATTGCCATCTCTACCAGTCTGCGATTACCGATATATTTGGGAGTAATCTCGGTATTACCAGCTTTGCCACCGATAATAAAGGTCAATACTGCCTGCGGTGACATTTGCCATCCGGCAGGAACTCTCCCTGTATCATTTTGGCGCAGCGCTTCCAGTTCATGGGCATACAGCTGTTCAGCCGACTGCCTCAGTACCTCGTGCAGTGATTCCTGATTACTCATGCTCTCATCCCTTTCAATGTATTAATCACATACTCTATCTGTCCGGCCGCTTCATAGCGGAATCTGGAGCCTGATTTGTTGTCTTCTGGCGTCAGCAGAGCTTCCAGACGTTCAATATCTTCTACCGGGAATTCCAGCAGCGAACGTACAATATACGGATCCAGCGTGTACATGCTGGTATTGCGCTTGTCATCTAGCGCTGTCCATAGCAGCTCTCGTTTTTCGGCTTTGGAAATGCCGCTTCGATCAAGCCCTTGCAGAATCAGCGGTGCCCAGCGGTTGCGGAATTCGGGGTTCTTTTTTAATTTGCCGATCAGATAGGTCTGGATATCCGGCATATCCGAACGTAACAATGCTGCTACCAGCTCCGAATCGTCTATTTTGACAGCCCAATCCACCCATCGTATATCCCATTGCTGTTCTACCTGCTCCAGCGGAATCAGCCGCAGAGTATACGCCAGACGTTCTTCCGAAGGATCATAAGCTGTCCCAATAACTGGTTCCATCGCATCATGAATCAACAGGCTATATAGTGCTTTCCGTAGTTTGGGAAGCCGCGCTTTGCGTTTTTTGGATACTACACCCGCCTGGAGCAGACCTTCTTTGCCTACATAGCGTTCATATAGCTCTGCAGGCGACAGCAGCCGGTACGCCATCCGAAACGCATAGGGTAGATAATTATCACTGTAATCTTCCAATTGGAACATTAATGGCAACATCTCACGCTCTCCATGCTCCTCAACATAAGAGACGACCTGATTCATCAGCATGTACCATCGATCCTGGGCAAATTGGCTGTAATGATTCAGAATCAGGTAATATAATTTGTTGAGCAGTGCATGATCCGACAAACAAAACAGCGATACATACGCTTCAATCCGCATCTGCAGCTTGTCCAGCTGCTTTTCCTCCTGCTCTGTCAGTACCTGCTCTACATCTTTCCAATAATCCAGCAGCAGCTTTTCGGTTAGCTCTCCGGCCATTTCTTCTCTCAGCGCGGCGGTGACCAGTTCGATATCTTTGCTGTGAAATGCATGATACAGACACTCCATCGCATCCTGGGAACGACTGCCGGCTAAGGCTGCATAGGCTGCTTCACGAATACTTTTCTTTTTGTCGCGAGTCCAGCGGATCAGGGATGGCGTATATTCTTCATGCCCTCTCAGCATGGCTATCGCCGTGGTTCGTACTTCTTCCGAACCGGATTCTGCCGCTTCGGCATACAATTCCATATAATCTGTGCCGCCTATCCGATAGATAACTTTGAGCTTGCGCGCTTCCAGCCGTCCTCCGGATCGATCAAAGTGCTCCAGCATATAAGGAATAATAGGCGCACCATAAGACGGCAAAATCTGCTCGGCAGCCATGTCGGCAATTTCGACATAGACATCATTTAGCGCTCCAATTGCCAGCGGCAGGGTACGCAGATCCTGGAAAATGCCTGCTGCAAATGCTTCTTTTACAATTTCATGGCGTCCACCGCCTGTTGTCGTGAGTGCCTGCTGCAGCGGAGCGATTTTGCGATATGTATAAGTGGTCGTCAACGACGCTGGACGTGAGGTTACAGGCTGCAGTTCGCCTGCCGCTGTCGTGCTGCCCTGGGTACGCAGTACGGAAAACAGCAGCAGTGCAAGACGCTGCAGCTTGATGGCCGAGGCAGATTCCTGCCCAGCGGCAGCCAGCGGCTGGATCAGCTCCCGGATTCCTTCGGCAATCTTTTGAAATACCGCAGCCCGCTCTCCAAGCTGCTCTACACGTGGCAGCAGCTTCTGGAGACGAAAATCCCCGGCTGACAGCTCACTGCCTGCAATATATAAACGCCGTACTTCCTGATACACTTCCTGTAATAAAGCTGTACTCATAAGTTCCCCTCCTGTTCTTCTCAGTATAAAAGTCTGACAATCGCATGATTCGTCACAATAGACAGCGGCTGCAGTACCAGCTCGCCGGTATCCATACGATGCTCAAAAATGCCCAATACAGCTACATCGTGCAGCTGCTCTGCAGGCAGGAAAGAAAGCAGCTGTACTGTATCCGGGTATACACCGCCCACAGCATCCAGCACCAGATGTTGTCCATTGCCATCCGTAATCGCGTATTTTCCACTCGACGTGCTGCAAATCTCCGCTGCATAAATCAATACGGCCGGATGCTCATCGGCAAGCGGATTTTTGAGCTGGTTTTTGACCTGTTTGACTACATCGGCATACGAACGCTGAGCCTGTCCATGTACATTTTGGATATCCCCGGGCTCCACCATTCGGGTCGTCATTCCATCCCAGCGTATACGGGGATTGAGATCGCCCGGATATTGATACAGCGCGGGTACAGCAGCAATCTCCATAAAGCTGTCTTCTTCCCTCAGATGCTTGGCTGCACGGTAAGGACGATACTGCAGAGTACGATAAATATGGGAAGTGCCCATCTCCATCCAGTATCCCAGATCAATATATTCCTGACGGCCGGGGTCGTCATAGCTGATAAAAGACAGCTGGATCAGTTCCGCCTGTTCGCTCATTTTGCCGTATTCCTGAAGTTCGCTCAGCTGCCACGCATGTCCCAGCCATTCTTCGATGGTAGATTCCGCATCCAGTGCCAGCTCCGGATCATCCAGCTTGGCTTGCAGATGGCGCCGGCCTTTTTGAATAAGCGCATGCAGGCGGGTCATCTGGGCAATAATATATGTATAATGCTGCTCACGGTTATTTTTTTCGGCCAGCAGCAGAGCCAGTCGGCGCAGCTCGTTTTGGGCTCCGGTCAAATAATAATTGCCAATCTGCTTGACCTGTTCATTGATACTTTTGACGGTTTTGGCATCCATCGTGCCCAGACCATCACGAATCAGCGTCAACAGCAGCTTTTCGAGAGCATCCAGCCCTTCCAGCTGCGCCTGTACTTTTTTCTTCAGCGCATTTTTGCTGGTCGTTTTCTTTTTGGCGGCTTTGGCAGGGTCCTCCTGCTGGGCTGCGGCCTGTATCTGTTTTTCTTCGCGTTTCTCTATCTTTTCCCGTTTGGAAGCAATGTCTTCCGGCACTTCGGCAATAGCAAATGTTTCGCCTGCTGCATACGCATATAAGATCGCCAGCGCATGCTTGCAAGGAAACTGACGGCTCGGGCAGCTGCAGCGCGTAACCGGTTTGTCAGGCTGAATAAAGTCGGCCGAGCATACATAATTGCTTTTGCCGCTGCCTGCGCATTCGCCAAATAGCAGCGTATCGTCTTGTGTCCGGTTAAGCTGTACCAGCTTTCTTTTTTGAATCAGTCCTTTGGCATTTTTGATTGCCGCTGCGTTCGGTGCCAGTCCGTCTATGTAAGCTTCCGTAAGTTCCAATCCCATAAAAAGACCTCCCTGATCTGTCGCGTAATTCTGCCCATCTATAAATAGGGGCTTGTTACACGAATCTTCATTTTCATTTTAGAACAAGTGTTCGTATTTTTGAAGGGGTATTTTGTCCTATTATTATTGTATGTTATGTTCACGCATAAACTGCAGCAGCCGAACCAGGAAACTTCCATTTCCTTCCTTAGGTTCTTCTTGTTCATAAACGACAGCCACTTCTCTGCCATAGGCATAATTGAATCGCACATACCCATTCAATGAGCGGAAAAACAGCAGTCCGCTATATGGATTATTGATGATCAAATCCGGTTTCATGATTTCTGCACATTGATGGGCAATGTCTGCCAGAGGATTCGTTTCCCTGCCGGATACAGTACCTTCTGCTTCGTCTGTCTGCTCGTTCGGCATGGCTTCCTGTGTACCGAGCATCAGGAACAGATGCTGCTGACGATCATTCCACGGTTCAAAATAACGCTCCGTCTCCGCAAGATCCAGCGAACCATAAGCTGCTTCTATCCATGTCTCCATACACTCTATCCATGACTGCTCGCCGCAGCTGCGCCGCTCGATGATCTCTGAATGCCGGGGCAGCCAGATCAAGGACTCTACCTGTGGGTGCAATGCTACAAAATCACCATCGATCGTTGTAGCGATCACGATACATTCGGCCAGCTGTTCCCGTGTAATCGGGCTCTGCTCATCATGCTCCCACAGCTCGTATTCCACAAATTCCTGCAGACGCTCCCGATCGGGATATTCCACATTCAGCAGACCGCAGTAGGTTCCCTGTCCATACTGCTCCAGAAACTGTATATATGATGACGGCAGACTGATATTCCATTCTTGCTCCAGCAGTCGAAGCTGCTCTCCGGTTATCGTCTTTACATAATTGGATACCAAGTACATATGTAATTCCTCCTCCTGATTTCTTTCCCTTATCTAATCATGCTAGAGGATCAAAATGCAAAAAGGCATACATATTCGTCATATGTATGCCCTGGAGTACAGCCGATTCTGTGCTGCGATTTATTTGGTTACTGAATATGATTCCGTTTATCTGCCTGCATCATACCCTATGCTGCTGCCCGCAAGCCATTCTATCTATGCGCGATCTATACACGATCTATTCCATATACACGCGATGCATTCCATATAACAGGGAATAGGGAAAATTTCCTGTTACAGATTGGCATGGAACAGCTTGAGCGTCTGACGCAGATCCTGTACAGGCACCTGTCCCGGTGCGGACTCATTGCGCAGGGAACCGAATGTCAGCGCCGAACCGAATAATTCGCCTGCAATCCGGCTAACCATGCCTTTACCCGACATGGAGATAGTAATGATAGGATGATCGGTCTGCTCATGCATGGTGCAGGTAGCATCCAGCAGAGTCAGCACATCGCTGGTTTTCTGCGGCATCATGGATATTTTGGGAATATCCCCGCCAAGCTCCAGTGCTTTATGCATCCGGGACAGCAGTTCTTCCTTGGGCGGCGTCTGCTGGAAATCATGATTGGAAATAATCACATGCATATCGTTCTGATGCGCTATATCAATAATCGAACGAATACGATCTTCATTCATAAATAGTTCGATATCCACCAGATCTGCCTGGCCTGTAAGAATTACTTCCTCGTTCAGACGGAAATAAGTGTCTTCGTCCATATGCCGCTCTCCACCTTCACGGCTGGTGCGGAATGTAAAAATCAGCGGACGTGATGGCAAAATCGCCCGGATACTGTTGAGCGCTTCTTTGACTTTGCCGGTATCTTCCACATCTTCATAAAAATCAACGCGCCATTCGACTACGTCTACATCTGCCGCCTGCATCGCCAGCGCTTCCTGACGGATCTCCTCTATCGTTCTGCCAATAAGGGATACACAAATCTTCGGTATACCTTCTCCGATGCTTACATGCTTGGCAATTACAGGTTTGATTGTGTGAGTCATTTTCAACTACTCCTTTGTCTAGTCTATACCAGTTGAATGAAGTATATACGGAAATGGAAGTCAGCACAATTGCATTACTTGGGCAAACCGAATATCTGCCACTATCTGAATAACCGCCTGTGCTTCATTCGTTCTGCTATTGATCCTATACCCCTTTATACCGCTCCTGAAAGGACAAAATGCTTGCAGATCCGTTCGTCTCCATATTCTTATTCAATAACGCAAACGACTACTCATTTGCGCTTACTTTCCAGCATCTGGCGCATAGGTTCAGCCGGCAATTTTGCGATACGTCTCATCATCACACAGTATGAATAACCGGGCTTCGGCCGGGATCGGCTCGGACAGCTTGCGGTTGATTGTCATATCATTACGGTCGCTGATCAGCGTCGCTCCCATGGATAGCAGCTCATGAAAAGCATCCCCGTATGTTTTCCATTCCGGCCGTAGGGCGATCGGGAACAAATCCTCGCCATAACGTCGATTCAGCAGCTGGTTAATAATATCATTGTTGCCTTCATTCAACGCTGAACGTACCGCCAGTCGGGAGATGGCATCATGAGACAGTACGAATTCATTAATATGAATATGATGAAAATTCTTGATATGGTTCTCCAGCATAATCTCTACTGTAGTATGTACATGGGAAGACATTCGTTCAATACTGGAAGCAATCAGCAGCGATTTGCCATCTACCAGCGAGGCATCGTCAATCCGGGAATCCGCGAAAATAATAGCTGACTGCGCCTGTTGGATATTCGCCTGGTTCAGTGTTTCTTCCCGTGTCGGATCTCCATGCACATAATGGACCTGTGGATGGTCATACGGATGCTTTTCCAGTTCATCGATAATAATAATATCCAGCTCCGGATTACTGGAAAACAGTTCATCAATCGCATACTGTGCTTTTTTGCTCCAGTTAATAATGATTACGTGATTTTTGCCGGTATAAGCCAATTTGCCCGCTTCCTTTCTGCGATTATATTCTCCAAGCGAATCGATAATTTTGCCGATAATCAGACTGAGCAGCCCGATTCCAAAGATATACAGGAAAATCGTAAAAATCTTGCCCGCGATCGACTCCATAAAATAATCGCCGTATCCTACCGTTGCCATCGTCGTCAGTACCCAGTACAGTGCATTGAACCAATGGGTAAATGTAGCCGGCTCCAGCAAATAAGCAATAGTCGAACTGAGCAGTACGAACAGAATGGTCGTCGCTGCCAGCACAGATTTGCGCATCCTCAGCAGTTTGCGGGATATTTTGATAATGATATGCATGCTGTTTTTTCTCCTTTCGGCTATCTGTGCGGATCTCTGTGCCGATCACCCCTTTTGTCATCAGCAGCTAACGATGATACGCTTGTCCCTGATAAAAGATGCCTTTCTATCCATAGAATCAACCGTAATTGTAAGCATTTACTTTCATAAAATATCATGATATCTCATTCTAGGGCTACACATATTGTTATAATACATAAAAATGACCCTGTGACCTGAAAGGATATACGCGCTATGGATATATCGGAACTGCTATCTGCTATTAACGAGGAAAATCTGAGACGCTGGATGAACGAATACCGGTCGCTCGGTCCGCTAATCAGTATTTTAATTCCTTTTCTCAAATCATTTATTCCGCCGATGCCTACGATTGTGGTGCTGGGTGTCAATGCTGCTGTCTATGGACTGTGGATGGGTTTCCTGTATTCGTATATCGGTATTATCGGCGGCTCACTTACTGCCTTTTTGCTGATTCGCAAGCTCTCCCAGCATCGCTATCTATCAAGGATAGTACAGCGTCCAAGGGTGCAGCGTACGCGCCGCTGGGTCAGGGATAACGGGTTCAATTATGTGTTTTTGCTCAGTCTGTTCCCGGTCGGTCCATTCACGCTGCTCAATCTGGCTGCCGGACTCAGTGGCATCCGTTTTCGCTCGTTCCTGATCGCGATTCTGTTTGGACGGGGTGTCATGGTATTTGCAGTATCGTTTATTGGAGCGGACTTTGCGCTGTACTGGGAACAGCCCTGGTATCTGGTATGGGTAATTCTGTTTGTTATTGTCTGTCTGGTAATCAGCCGCCGGATCGAAGCCTATTTCAGCCGCAAAGATCCGGATAATATGTAAAAAGATTCTTTTCTGTCCATATCGCTAGGGATGCAGATGGGTAATAACTTATTAAAAATGTTACCCAGCGAACGATGGAGAGAGGATTTGACTGTATGGAAATGACAACACCGCTGCTATCCGCCCTGAATGAACAGGGAATAACGGAGATTATGCAGCAGTACCAGTCGTTCGGCCCCCTGGTCAGCATGCTGCTGGCCTTTCTGATTTCATTTGTACCTCCGCTGCCTACGAGTGTAATTATCGGACTCAACGGAGCTTCCAATGGACTGTGGGCAGGCTTTTTATTTTCATGGATCGGCGTCATGGCAGGGATTCTGACGGTATTCGGTCTGGTGCGGCAGCTATCGCATTATGAATATGTTCAGCGATTCGCCGAACGTAAAAGTATCCGCAAAAGTCTCGAATGGATCGAAAAGAACGGATTTATTTACCTTTTCATGCTCAGTCTGCTGCCGTTTGGCCCGTTTACCATGATGCATATTGCTGCCGGACTGAGCGGCATTCGTTTTCGCTCCTTTCTCACAGCCACTGCGCTTGGCCGGGGGATTATGATTTTCACTGTATCGTATATCGGTTCCGATCTGACCAGCTATCTGGACAATCCATGGCAGCTGATGCCAGTCATCCTGTTCATTGGGCTTGGCTTCCTGATCGCGCGCAAAATGGGTAGCTGGTTTGGACGCCATAACGAGGAAACGGCTGTAGTTGGCGAATTGGAATTAGAGCAGGAACCACAGGGCTGAAAAACCGGATTGTAATGCAGGAAAGCACGATGACTGCGACCCTGTGTGCATACATAATACTATTCTCCCAATAGAATAGGGTTTGCAGTTGGAGAGCCTGTTGATACATGCGGTATGTAGGTGCTGCCTACTTACATACTTCAAACCAAGCCTGTAACCAAAAAGCGAGTAGAAGAATATGAAAAAGAGACCTTGCACAGGTCTCTTTTTGTATGGGCTTGTAACGATTTGTTATGGATTGGCAATACAGATATTTTCCATATACAGATAGTAGATTCGTCTACTGCTTTTTATTCACGTTCTGATTGAACAGCGATCAAAATGTATGGACTTCGCCATCTTGCGGCACCAACAGATAATCGGACATGCCTTTTTCCATAGCATAGCTTTTCAATTCGGTTCGTGATAATGTCCAGTGATTCACAGCCTCCATATGCACCGAGATAATCTGCGCTTCCGGGGCAGCTTGATGTACCGCATAGATATCTTCCTTGCCCATCACGAGCGATCCGCCCTCCAGGAACTGATTGTCTCCGCCGTTCACGACGATCACTTCCGGCTGATACGTATCGATCACTTGCTGTACTGCGCCGTACCAGACGGTGTCACCGGCGATATACAGAGTTTTCTCCTCCGGATGTTTGAGCACAACCCCGCATACCTGACCGGTTCTTTTGAGAATCTCACCGCGGCCATGTTCGCCTTTGGTTTTGATCAGCTGGATTCCCTCGAAAAGTGTGTTTTCGTGCAGTACCTCTACATGGACAAATCCGTCCTGCTTGACCTGCACCGCATCTTCTTCATTTTGGACGAATATTTGAATATCTTTGGGCAGCCATTCCTTGGCGGCAGGATCGTAATGATCCAGATGCAAATGCGTTATGATCACTGCGTCTACGTCGATGATTTCTTTGATCGGTACAGGCAGACCGACCAGCGGATTCATCTGATCATCGCGCTGTGAAGGGGCAAATGGCGGATAGACTCCCTGCTGTGCCAGAAATGGATCAACCAGAAATTTCCGTCCTGCATATTGGATGACCAGTGTAGCGTTGCGAATCAATTGTATATTCATAGATTAGGCTCCTTTATTGTGAAAATGAAGTTTGTGTTTGGCTGTATCTCTATTTTATACTGGGAGCAATTACGGTTTACATGGATACAATCAAGTCTTTGAGCAGTTTGACTTGATTTCTGAAAGGATTGGGAACGATATGGATCAGGTAGACAAGCAGATCATTGAGGAACTATCCCGCAACAGTCGAATCACGATGAAGCAGCTGGGCGAAAAGGTACACCTCACCGGACAGGCTGCTTCCGCCCGGGTAGCGCGGCTGGAAGATCAGGGAATTATCGAAGGTTATACGATCAGGGTAAATCAGGAAAAGGTAGGCTATACGGTTCATGCGTTTATCAGCATTTTCACGCAGAACACGTATCATCAGCCTTATCTATCCTTTTTGAAAACGCAGGAATTGTTTGTGATTCATAATTATAAAATCAGCGGGGACAGTTGCTATTTGCTGGAATGCCAGTTTCCTTCCAATGCGGTGCTGGATCAGTTTCTGGTGGAACTGAATCGGTATGTGAATTATAAGCTGTCAATTGTGATTAACAAATGATCGGTTGAGGGGATTAGAGCAACCGCTTCGGCAAGGGATGGGGCACGTCCTCCGGTTAAGAATGAAGATTCTGAACAACCGCTTGCAGCGGTCGATCTCCATTCTTAAAGGTCGTCCTTTGCCCTATTCCCTTGCCTTCGCTCGGTGCGTTGTTCTACTCGTGTAGCGGTTGAACATATGGCTGCTGAAGTGGCAGTATGTGAGATAGGGATGGCTTGTATTGAATGTAGCCCCAAAAAGCAAGGATAGACACCGGCAATCCATGCCGGCATTTATCCTTGCTTTTTGTTTTTGTTCTTATTTGTACAGTGCTGCTAGTATTGTTAGTAATAGTGAAAAGGGTTAAAAGTCACCAGGAAGCGATAGCTCCGTCTGTGCGCATTTCGGTACCGCCGATCAGGACGCCGGTGTGTTCATCGCGGAGGATAATTTGACCTCGTCCAAAGCTGCCGGTACTGTTGGCGCGGCGGATCTGGTGACCCATGCGCATTAGACTCTGAGCGAGATGATCGGGAAAGCCCGGTTCCACTTCAATCACTTTGTCCTCCAGCCACTGCCATCTTGGTGCATCCAGTGCAGCCTGCGGATTCAGCTTGAAGTCGATCATGTTCATTACGACCTGCACATGTCCTTGGGGCTGCATGAATCCGCCCATAACACCAAATGGGCCGATCGGTTTGCTGTCTTTGGTCAGGAAGCCGGGAATAATCGTGTGATAGGTTTTTTTGCCCGGTTCCAGACGGTTGTCATGAGCCGGATCGAGGGAAAAGGAATGACCACGGTTCTGCATGGCAATACCTGTTCCCGGAATGACAATGCCGGAGCCAAAGCCCATGTAATTACTCTGAATATAGGACACCATATTGCCTTCGCTATCCGCTGTCGCCAGATAGACCGTGCCACCTGCCTGCGGCTGGCCAGGCTGCGGCTCAAGCGCTTCATCTCCAATCAGTGCACGCCTCGCAGCAGCATAGGTGTCCGACAATAAATGCTCGGCTCGTGTCGTCATTTTGTCTTCCTGGGTGATATATTTGAGTCCATCACTGAATGCCAGCTTGATCGCTTCGAATTGCTTATGGTGAGTATCGACTGTATCACGGTCGGTGAAGTCGTAACCTTTGAGAATATTAAGCGCCATTAGGGCGATTAGTCCCTGACCTGCCGGTGGAATCTCCCATACATCATAGCCGCGGTAATTGACCGAGATCGGATCTACCCATTCCGGTGTAAAAGCAGCCAGGTCTTCTTTGCGTAGAAATCCACCGTACTGACTTGAATGCGCATCAATCTGCTCGGCCAGTTCTCCACGGTAAAAGGATTCTGCTCCGGTCTCTGCAATACTGCGGAGTGTCGCTGCATGACCGGGAGATCGCCACATTTCCCCGATCCGTGGAGCACGTCCATCCGGTGCAAAGGTATCAAACCAACTGCGGTATTCCTCACCCGACAGGATATCCGAAAACCGCCTGTAAGCGAGCTGCCAGTAGTGACCGAGCGTTGGAGAGATCGGAAACCCCTGCTCGGCATAGTCGATAGCTGGCTGCAGCACTTCGCTCAGCGGCAGCTTGCCAAAACGATCCGATAAAGATTGCCATGCTGCAGGAGCACCCGGCACCGTAACTGGTGTCCAGCCATAAGTCGGTATTTTCTCATGTCCGGCAGCCTGTACGGCCTCTATGGAAATAGATGCTGGCGCCGGACCATTGGCATTCAATCCATGCAGTCGGTCTTTGGTCCAGACGATGGCAAAAGCATCTCCACCGATTCCGTTGGACGTTGGTTCCACCACCGTAAGACAGGCAGCTGTAGCAATCGCGGCATCGATCGCGTTGCCGCCTTTGCGGAGAATATCCAGACCGGCCTGAGCAGCCAGCGGCTGGGAAGTAGCCACCATTCCATTGCGTGCATAGACAGAATGCCGCTGGGATGGATAAGGATGGGATAACGGGTCATAGGATAGCATGATGGGATACCTCCATTTGATTAGGATAATGAGTACGGACGAAATGGGCTGGGACAATATGGATAAATTATAACCTAACGTCATAGATCTGGTGTATATGGAGCAGAATCAGTTTCTCTCTACTTCACAGCTTCTAATACTATATATTCAGCATAAAAAAGAGCTTTGCTATTACGGAAAGATATTAATCTTCTCTCTTCCGCATAGCAAAGCTCTTGGTCTATACAAATTTCATATATTCATAATGGCTGCTAATGGTAAATTATTGAGTGTAGTAAGCAGTAAATACAATTTTAGCGGTAATCGGGGCTGCTGCTTTGCCCGGATTATACGGCTCGTCAAAACTGAACGAATCGACATTGATCAAGCGGGGAAGCTTTTGCAGCTCGTTCAACCAGTTTTTAATTTCGGTATAGCTGCCTTCGACCTGGGCACTCATCTGAATCTGCCCTGCATTGATGGAGAGCTGCTGGGTATTTGTCGCTGCTGCTTGTTCAGTTTCAGAACCTTTTAAAGCAAAAGCGACATCTGTCAGGCGTGCATTGCTTTTCTGACCAATTTGCTGCAAGGACAACAGCAGCTGTTCGCTTTGATCCTGCATTGGCACCGCCTGATCCAGAACTGCCTGATCGGCTGCATGTCCTTTCAGTTCAATCAGCTTCTGATGCAACAGATCATATTCTTGCTGCATCTGCGAGATATTCTGATCATACTGCTCCGTCCGCTCGCTCAGCGGCCGTACTCCCAACATATACACAGCCAGCAGAATAAGAAACAACAGAGCCAGAACAAGCAAAATGGCAGGGCGTGATTTAGTTAGCTGTTCCATTGGCGTCCTCCTTGCCTGCGGCGTTGTTTGTCGTGTTCTGCAAATCGGATGCAGCTCCGCTTCCGCTGCTGTCTGTTGCAGCTGTACCCTGTAAATGAATAGTGTAAATGGCCGAATACACCTGTACCGGAACGACACTCGTCGAGTTAGCCCCTGCCGAAGCATCTCTTGATGCATTATTAATATCCACGGATGCAGCGAAAGGCATGCTTCTCAATTTGACCAGATAGGCGGAAGCATCTGCCAGTGTGCGTACATTAACCGTCAGCTGGATATTGCTGCTGCGGTCAAAGGCAATATTGCGCATTGCTCCTCCGGCAGGCAATGCACTGCGGATCTGTCCAAGTACATTCACGACGTCCATTTTATACTGGATCACAGCATTCATAATCGCCTGGGCACTCGTTCCTCCACTGCCACCGCTGCCATTCAGTTGGTTCAGCTCCAGCTGTACACTGGCATTGGCATCGGTCAGCTGCTGAATCTGCTGCTCTTGCGCAGCAATTTCCGATTTGTAACTGAACCATCCATATAAAGATAGCGCCATCAGCAGTATCCAGACAACAGCTGCACCAATCAGTACATAAGAGGTACGCTGTGTTTTGCGCTCGGGGCGCGGCAGCAAGTTAATAACCTGCTTGCCTTCCCGGCTCAGTGCAGTCCCTGCGGCCATCCGGTAATCATTAAGTTCGGCATCCTGTTCAAAAGCACCGCTGACTGAATAAAAATCGATAGTCAGAATACGCAGATCGGCCAGCGATTCAACCAGTCCTGCTTCCAACATACTGCGTTCCCTTGCCGAACCAGTAACGATAATTTCCTCAATCCGTACAGAGCCATCATGCAGACTATACTGGTAAAAGTTCAGCATACGCGAAACTTCGGCAAGAATATCGCTGATACTGTCCGAAGTAAGCTCTTCTTCCTGTTCCTCGCTATAGTACAGATTTTCCGGTAATGCCAATGTAATCGTCCGCATAAAAACCGGATATCCAGCACGATACATGTAGATGTCCAATACGCGTCCGTTGATCTGCAGCAGCATCGTTTGTGTAAAGGCTAGCTCCTGCTCCAGCATTACGGCGCGTGCCAGTGAAGTTGTAGAAATTTCTACCGAGCTTACCCGCATCCCTGCGGCTTCCAATACGTTCACATAACTTTTGACCAGCTGGCTTGGCGCAGCAAATACGAGCAGATGCGCTTCCAGCTCATCCGTACCGGTAACCAGATAATCATAGACCGGATCTTCAAACGGCAGATGCATACCGGTCTCCACTTCGAGCTGTACCAGCTGGTTGGCCTGTTTGAGTGAAGATAAGGGAATACTCATTGTACGTATCAGAATACGTGAGGGAGGGATCGATAATGCTACTGCTTTGCCTTTGAGCCCTTCGCGGGAGATCCAATCGCGAAGCAGCTGACCCAGTGCTTCCTCATCCTCAATCTGATTCTCAACGATGATGCCTGACGGCAAAGGAAGAAACCGCTTTTGTTCCATTTCCCACTGCTTTTTCTTTTTTAATGAGACATATCGGATACCGGTTTGTTCGATCGAGAGACCCGCATATGACGATGATTTGAATTGAAGCATGTGCAGTCATTTCCTCCTATACAATCAGCGAGAGATACCCGCTTATAATAACTGGACCATATACATAAGCAATCAGCGTACCAACCGCCAGAAAGGGCCCGAACGGAATCGGCTGTTTTTTGCCGCTGCGGCCTGTACAGCGTAGAATCAAGCCGGTCACCAGACCTAGCAGACAAGCTATAAATAGCGCCATCAGCATATTCGGGAACCCAAGTACCCATCCATACAGGGCGAACAGCTTGATATCTCCCATGCCCATTCCACCTTTGCTTGCTATCGCTGCAATCAGTAAAATAACACCTGCCCCGATCCCGCCAGCCAGATGGCTCCATAACGAAGTGACAGGGAACAGCAATACCAATACCAGCAGAACCGGCAGGAAAAAAAGCAGTACCCGGTTCGGAATCTTCATATAATAGATATCGGCTACGGTAATAATAACCGATAGGCTGACCAGTACCATACCGGTAATTGCCTGTGCCGTGAATCCGTATTCCAGATACATCCATAAAAACATCAGCCCGGTCAGCGCCTCCCCGATTGGATACCAGACAGATACAGGTGCCTGACAGTGCCGGCATCTGCCACGGCTCCAGAGGTAACTGAATACCGGTACCATATCCGTTCCCGTCAGCCGTGTTCCGCAGTGCGGACAACGAGAAGGCGGATGAATCACAGACTCTCCTGCCGGAACACGCAGAGCAACCACGTTATAAAAAGATCCCAGTACAAGGCCAAGTATAAGCACATATATGCCGATCAGTATTGTCATTGCGGTTCACAGTCACTTTCCTCTTCAATTTAAACAGGAACCGGGGGCGTATTCCGGTTCCTGTAGGTAGTACATTATGCTTGTATTCTAAATTGAAATATTAAACTATCTCTTAGCTTGTTTTAGCAGGCGTAGTGACAGCATCTTTATTTACACTAAGAACTTTTGCAGCATCATAAGTACCGTCACTAGAAGCACCTTTTGCTCCTGCATTAAGTTTAACCGAAGTCAATTCTCCACTTGTAAATGTAACTACACCTGTAGGATCCAGTGCTGCTTTGGTACTTGGAAGTGTAAGTGTTTTTTCCAGATAACCATTGTCCATCAGTACTTTGATTGTAATTGTTTTTGTAGTTGTGCCAGAACCAAAATCGCCATTTTCTTGGCCAATAACATACATACGAGCAGCATTGTAAACCTGGTTAGCTGTATTCAAATCCGCATTCGTTTTTGAATTGTTGATAATATTGCCAATCAATGGAATAGCGATAACTGCGATGATACCCAGGATAACGATAACAGCCAGGAGCTCGATCAGGGTAAATCCTTTCTCGTCTTTACCCATTGCTTTGAATCCTTTATTGCCAAATGCTTTCAGTTTTGCGCTCAACATTGTTTTTCCCCCAATAATTAAAATGGACTTACAGTCTTGCTATATATAATCGATAGCCGATTATAACGAGTTATACAGGCTGAACATCGGCAGCATAATAGCAGCTACGATGATACCCACGACAGCTGCCAGAAATACGATCAGCAGCGGTTCAATCAGTGACTTCAGACGATCAACGGTGTTCTCTACATCCATTTCATAGAAATCGGCCACCTTGCTAAGCATCTGATCCAGCGCTCCGGTTTCTTCACCGATAGCGATCATCTGGGTGACCATTGGCGGGAACACCCATGCCTTTTTCAGCGGATCGGACAGCGGATTCCCTTTACGCAGCGAATCGCTCGCTTCGTTCAGATACCGCTCAATCACCTTGTTGCCTGCCACTTCAGTGACGATGGATAGCGCCTGCAGTACAGGCACCGAACTGGCATACAATGAGGAGAACGTACGGGAAAATTGGGCGATCGCGCCTTTCTGATTCAATGTACCGAATACCGGCATTTTCAGCTTGGCATAATCGATCCAGTACGCTCCTTTTTCCGATCGCTTCATCATGACAAAAGTGATGATCAGTGCCAGAATGACGATTGCCCAGATATACCACTGGTGCTGGATACTTTTGCTGAGTGCGAGTACGATAACCGTAATCGTCGGCAGCTGGGCATTCATCGATTCAAACATGTCCACAAACTGCGGCACGATAGCCCATAGTAGATACACGGTAACAGCAATAGCCAAAATACCGACCGTTACTGGATAGGCAAGTGCAGATTTGATTTTTTCCTTGGTAACATGCCGTTTCTCAAAATAAACAGCCAGCCGTTCCAGCGTATTCTCCAGATCACCCGATTCTTCACCCGCACGGATCATACTGATAAACAGGCGCGGGAAAATCTTCTGCTGATCCTGAATCGCCTGGGACAGCGATACCCCACGCATCAGGCGGGAATGTACATCCTGCAAAGAGCGGCGCAATATCTTGCTCCCTGTCTGCTCTGCCAGAATGCGGGTTGCATCAAGAATAGTGACACCAGCGCGGATCAGAGTCGCAAACTGGCGGCAGTACACGATAAAATCAATCGTTTTGACCGGATTACCGATATAGATGTCTTTGGTGAGCAGAGTCAGACGCTGTTCTTCGAGTAAAAATACAGTCAGTCCCCGCCGCCGCAGTTCTTCCATGGCAGTCGTTTTGTCGGAAGCGGTCAATGTACCTTTTAGTTCTTTGCCATTAATAGTGCGTACCTGATACTGAAACTGCGGCATCAGACACTCACCTCCGGTAGATACAGCTTGCCGACAACCGGATCAATCCGGCCAGACTGGATCAGATCGCGAATACTCATTTCCAGTGTATGCATTCCAGAGCTTCTGCCAGTCTGCATCATGCTGCGGATCTGATGTGTTTTCTCCGTGCGGATCAAATTGGCAATCGCCGGTGTATTGATCAGAATCTCGGTCGCACAAGCGCGTCCACGGCTATCCACTGTCGGCAGCAGCCGCTGGGAGATAATAGCTGTCAGCACAGCAGCCAGCTGAATCCGTATCTGTCCCTGCTGATGAGCGGGGAATACGTCGATGATCCGGTCGATCGTCTGCGGTGCATCGCTTGTATGAAGCGTAGCCAGTACGAGATGGCCGGTCTCCGCAGCAGTCACTGCAGCAGATATGGTCTCCAGATCGCGCATTTCTCCAACCAGCATTACATCCGGGTCCTGACGAAGAGCTGCCCGGATACCACTGGCAAAACTAGCTGTATCACTGCCAACCTCACGCTGGTTAACCAGCGATCTTCTATGCGTATGCACATACTCGATTGGATCTTCCAGCGTGACGATATGCCGGGATTGTCGATTATTGATATAACCGATCATCGCAGCCAGTGTCGACGATTTACCACTTCCGGTCGGACCAGTTACCAGAATCAATCCCTGATGTTTTTCGGTCAGATTTTTCAATAACGGGGGCAGACCCAACTGCTCCAGCGTCGGAATCTCGTTTGTGATTCGGCGCGCCGCCAGACTTACGCCGCCCTTTTGCCGGTAAATATTGATCCGGTAACGGGCACTGTCTTCCACCGCATAGGAGAAGTCAATCTCTCCCGCTTGCTCAAAAGTGCTAAAACGTTCTTCGCCCAGCAGCTGTTTTGCCATCGCCTGTATGGCTGCCGGTGTCAGTACTTCTTCCCCCTGATTGCCTAGCTGGCCATGAATGCGCATCACCGGCGCTGAACCGGCGGACAGATGTAAATCGGAGGCATTCAGCGCAACCATCTGCTGCAGCATACTGCGAATATCGTAGTGTGTATTATTCATAACATTAAATTCCCCCTCATCCGCTACCCGTCTGTCCGGATGCCACTCCCTGTTAATAGGCTACGGTCTCGCGCATGACTTCCTGAATGCTTGTAATACCTTCGCCTACTTTACGCAGACCGTCCTCCATCAGAGTAATCATCTGCTGTTCCTTGGCCGCATTACGAATTGTTTCTACCGAGGAACCGAGCGAGATAATTTCACGCATCTGTCGATCAATCCGCAGTACTTCATGAATTGCTACCCGCCCACGATAACCAGTATGATTACAGTTACCGCAGCCTTTGCCACGCTGCAGTCGTTCAGTAGAAATACCATGGCTCTCCAGCAAAATGGCTTCTTGTTCTGTCGGCTCATAGGTCTGTCTGCAATCTGGACAGACCCGGCGCACCAGACGCTGAGAGACAATACCCAGCAGCGAAGATGCGATCAGATAAGGCTCGACACCCATATCCTGTAGACGAAGCACAGTGCTCACGGCATCATTCGTATGCAAAGTGGACAACACCAGGTGACCGGTTAGTGAAGCCCGAATCGCAATCTCGGCCGTTTCATTATCACGGATTTCACCGACCATGATAATATTCGGATCCTGACGCAAAATCGAACGCAGTCCCGATGCGAATGTCAGCCCGATACCGGGATTAACCTGTACCTGGTTAATGCCTTCCAGCTGATATTCCACCGGATCTTCAACCGTAATAATATTGGAGCTCTCTACATTCAGTACATTCAGTGCAGAATAGAGCGTAGTCGTTTTTCCGCTTCCTGTCGGTCCCGTAATAAGCAGAATGCCATACGGATGTTCGATCATTTCCCGGAAAGCAACGGAATTATAATCACCAAAACCAAGCTGTTCAATCGGCTTGACGCCAGTGCTCAGATCGAGCAGACGCATAACGATTTTCTCGCCATGCATGGTAGGCAGAGAAGACACGCGAATATCGATCATTTTTAGATCTACCTGCATTTTGATCCGTCCATCCTGCGGCAGCCGACGCTCGGCGATATTCAGACGGGCCATAATTTTCAGACGGGCGGTCACAAAGCCTTGCATCTGCTTGGGCAGATGACGCTCTGTACGCAGCAGTCCATCGATCCGGTAACGTATAGCCACATCGTTCTCGCTTGGATCGATATGAATATCCGAAGCGCGCAAATGGGCAGCCTGCTGAATCATCTGGTTAACCAACCGTACAACCGGCGAGGATTCATCGGTAATCTCGGTCTCCTCAATCTCTTCGGCGGTTGGTAGCTCGCCCATCATCTGGCTCATCGAATCGCGCAGTCCATAATAATGGGCAATGGCCCGCTGAAGCTCATCCCGGCTGGAAATAGCCGGTTCGATCCGGAAGCCTGTACTCATACGCAGATCTTCTATCGCAAAATAGTCCAGTGGATCGGCCATTGCTACGAGCAGCTTGCTGCCTTCCTTCATAAAAGGCAGTACTTGATACCGCTTGGCCATACTTTCCGGAATGATCTGTGTCACTGCCGGATCAATCTGATATTTAAAAAGATTCACATGCGGAATACCCAGCTGAAATTCTAGTACTTCGATCAGCTGCTGCTCGGTAATATATCCCTGAGCGAGCAGTACATCTCCCAGCTTGCGCTTGGATTTGCGCTGTTCTTCCAGTGCCTCATTCAGCTGCTCCTGGGAAATCAGACCGTTTTCATAAAGAAGGTCACCCAGCTTTTTCTTCATAATCTTCATGCTTTGCTTCAACTCCAGCGTGCAAAATGGAAGAATCAGGATACTATAATCACATTATCGGTAACAGAATATTCTACTTAATACTAAAAACAAAATTAACATATATTTCATTTTCTTCCTTTTATCACCCTACAGTCGGCTGTTATACCATAAACCTTTGCATGACAGGATTTTTCGTTATTACGCTTGTATACGATCCACATATTTTTTTGGCAAACTTAATGAATACGCGTTCACAAACTACTAAAAAATACCGATATACTAATTAACTTTCTGCTTTATTTATCGGAATCTTGCTGTACAAAATTTACATTTTAAGCGAATAAATTGGAGGCAATGTTAGATGACGCCCAAAAAACGAAGATTTACGCTTGTACTTCTGCTGATCGGACTACTGAGTATTCCGCTGATTCACATGATGGCAGGAGCATCCACTCCGTATCAAATCAGGATTCTGGAGATTAACGATAACGGGGATTTTGCGCTGAGTACACAGCTGCAAGGGACATCTAATGTCACGGTAACTACAATGCGCATGAAGCAGTTTGTCGCTCTTCGTGAAGACCTGGATGGCAAATATGATGCCATTTATATCGGTAAAGGAACCTATAGTACCGCCGGTGTCAGCGGCCAGGATCACAACACGGCGGCCGTGATGAACGATATTACACACCTAAAAGCCGATACCATCGTCAACAGCTATATCGCCAAAGGTCTGCCGGTTATTTTACACACGTCTATTCTGAACCAAGCAGCCAACACATCCAAAGCAGCTGATGATCAGCGTATTCTCTACAGTACCTTTGCCAGCTACAACACAACAGCCGGCAAAATGGCCAACGTGTATTTTGTCACCGATGCTACCCTGCCTTCTACCGTTACACAGATCAAGAATACAGGGTCTTCACTATATAAAATGATGACTCAGCGACCACAGTTTGCAATCAGCAGCTCTCCGGTCGATTACAATACGAACAAAGCATTCAGCTACAAAGTCGGTGACCAGTTAAAATTTGCTTTTACCACCGACAATATCGCCAGCTACACTTCTGACAATGTGCGTGCCAATCTGTATCTGAGCGTAGATAAAGTATTACAGATGGGCAACGATGATCTGGTAGCCACCTCTTCATTGAATAGCGCTAACGGTATGCTCAATTATACGCTTCCCAAGGCCTACTCGGGCCTGCTGTACTGGAAGCTGGAAATCGTCAATACTCAATCCGGCAGTACGCTATCCAATTACGCATCTGGCGTTATCCGCTATCAGGATGAGAAGACTATTGTGCGTGTGCTGCAAATTATGCCGTCCGACAATACAAGCAGCAGTCTGCTAAGTGCAACCAATATGGTACAGAGTTATCTGGGTGGTGCTGATTATCAGCTAAATATCAAGCCGATCCAGGTAGCCGAATTTAATACAACGGCTTACAAAAATCTCAATGGTACGTATGATATGCTGATTTTTGGATTCCGAGATGAATACAATCTGTATGCGACTCTGACCGATGCTTCTATCAAAGCAGTCCAAAATTTTGCCGCTTCTGGACAAGCCGTCATGCTAACGCATGACACGATCTATGAATCCTCTTTACAAAGTATCAAAACCAAGCCATGGATCGATGCTTTTCAGACATTGTCCGGGCAGATTGCTCCCAAAACAAACATTGGTCTGAATGCCGTTAATGCTTCTAACAGCACCCAGGTAGTTAATACCGGACTGCTGACTGCCTATCCATTTGATCTCAGCCAAAAGCCTGGAAATACCAACGGTTATGTAGGACAGATCAATACGACGCATGACCAGTACTTTACACTGAATCTAGAAGACCCGGATATTGTGTCCTGGTATAACATTATCGGCAGCAACCGGGATGTGCAGGACAGCTGGAATCATTACTACACGTATTCCAATGGCAATATTACCTATTCCGGTACCGGACATACGAATACCGGTTTCCCGGAATGGGAACAAAAGCTGTTCGTCAATACAATGTACCGGGCTTTTATTGGTTCTAATCATGCGCCAGATATTAGCGTGACTGCTCCGCAGGATGGCAGCAGCAAGCCATCGTATCTGCGCGATCTGGTACTCAGTTATACACCGAATGACTGGGATCTAAAGGACCGTACCCTCTATACGAGTGTCAAATTCAAAGCGAACGGCGCCTATCTGACCGACCTGGAAATCCCGGAGAAAGCAGTCGTTACCGGTCAGACGATCAGTCAGACATTTACCAATCCGCTGCCCAAGGGTGGTTCTCTGCAAATCGAAATTCTCGCTCGTGACAAACAGGGGGCGATTACGACCAAAACAGTTACCCTGGTGATTAACCCGGCCAAAGCAAACCTGCTGACCGAGCGTAAAATCATCAGCGGCGTCGATACAACAACCAACTCGGCTGTGAGCGGCCAGCCGGTATCCCTGCTGTATTCTGTCACACCACAGACCATTGCCTATAGCTCGGTTAGTAGTGAGGAACAGGGATTTGCCCACATGGCTGTATCGGATATTCTGTATACCGAGACACTGCCACCGAATCTGGAAATTGATAAAGCTAGTTTGCCCAAAGGCATGACTTACACCGGTACTGCAGCAACCGGCTATACGCTGTCGATGCCTATGGCAGATATCGCTTATAGCCTGACAAGCACTAACGGCGTGCAGTCCTATACTCCAGACAAAGCCGATCCGGTCACATTCAAGCTCAATGTAACGCCAACCGCCAAGGGGGCTTATAATCTACTGAATGCCAAGCTGGCCTTTAATGATATTCACGGTACCAATATACTGGGTACCGCCGGTAATTATAATTTCTTTATCAAAAACGATATCAAAATGGATGCCTCTGGCTTTTCCAGTGAAGGCAAAATGGCTGGTGGCGGCAATGTGACGTTGAATGGTGGATTCAATATCGGCAGCAAGCTGACCAATACGACTGGCAGTACACCGGTGTTGATTGCTGGTGGCAATCTGGACGCAGGTACCAACGGCGGATCGGTACAGAACGGGGTTGCTGTATATGGCGGTACATTTACCGGACCTGTGTACAAAACGTATACAGCTGTTCCCGGTAAGCCGATCGACTTTACGACAGCATTTACCAAGCTGACGAACGTATCCAGCCAGGTCGCTGCTCTGACAGTCAATGGCATGACCAAAACAGAATATGGCAATCTCTCTCTGACGGGTATCGATCCATCATTGAACGTATTCAATGTATCCGGCAGCGATATCAGCAGCACCAATTCATTAAGTATCAATGTACCGAAAAATTCTACTGTGATCGTTAACGTTAGCGGAACTAGTGTCTCCATGCAGGGTGGGCTATCCATTAAGGACACAAACGGTATAGATCTGAATACAGGTCAGGTATTGTTTAATTTCCCGCAGACTAATTCGTTAACGATTGGCAGCATGGGTGTCAAGGGTACTATCCTTGCACCACAGGCAGCTGTCAGTTTTGGCGGCAGTATTCAGGGTACGCTGATCGGTGCTTCCTTGAGCGGCAGAGGAACCGGCGCAGCACTACCGCTGTTTAATGGCAATGTCCCTCTGCCAAACTCCAGCACAGATACCAAGACAACGATTGTGTTCCCGGATATTATCTTCCAGTCCGTAGTTAAAGTAAGCTCACTGAGTCTAAAAGATGAGACTATGCTCGTCGGCGATCAAAAGCTGCTGATTCCTGTAATACTACCGATCGATGCCAATAATAAGGTACTCACCTGGAGCTCCGATAATCCTGCTGTACTCAAAGTAACGCCAAGCGGGGAGACAGCAACAGCTACTGCTATCAGTCCAGGTACCGCACATATCACTATTACAACCACAGACGGCAGCAAGATAACGTATACGTCTACAGTGAATGTGATTCAGCCGGGTCTGGTGATTACCGGGTCACCTACGTTGAATGTTAATGAGCAGAAGACCTATACAGCTGTACTGACACCAGCCAATCCGACGTCTACTGTCAAATGGTCCTTTAAAGATCCGAATGAGAGCAAGGCGACACTGACTGCAGATACTTCGAATCCATGGAATGTCATTATACGCGGTATCTCACCAGGGACGATCACTATGGTCGCTACCGTAACCACGCCTAATGGACGGACGTACACAGCAGAATTGCCGGTTACTATTCCTAATCCACTGCAGCTGAAAATCAACGGTCCAGCGACAACGCCGGTCAGCAAAATGCCGGTCACACTGAGTGTAACTGCTTCACCGGAAAACCTGATGCCCAAGCAGCTGCAATGGTCAATCAGCTCCAGTGCACCGGATGGCGCAGCCAGTCTGCAGACAGGAACGAATGGTACTGCCCAACTGACTGCATTGAAGGAAGGCACTGTTGTCATTACTGTTCAGGGTGATGGCAAAACAGCTACCCATACGCTCGTTATTACGGATGCGCCTGCTCTGAATGGTCCAGCTACCGTGTCTATGGGACAGGTGATCGATCTGACTGCATCACTGGCCTCGGGTACGTTGACCAGTACTAGCTGGTCGCTGTCGGATTCATCAGTAGGCAAAGCCAAAATATTGAGCGGAGCCAATTCTTCCACACTTCAGCTGGGAGGTCTGGTACCGGGTCCGATCACGCTGAATGTAACAATCGGCGGCAAGCCACTGTCAAAAACAATCACTGTCGAGCCGGTAAATCTTACGTTTTTGGCTAATAGACAAAATGCCCGCGATAATCTTCAGATCGGCAATCTTAGCACTTACAATCTGAAGCAGGATCTTGTATTTGCTATCGATCCGAATGAACGATTAGCTGAAGATATCTGGAAAAATGTCGTATTCGGTACCACAGACAAAGATCTGGTTATTCTGAATGCCAGTACCGGACAGCTGACTCCACTCAAAAAGGGAACAGCTACCATTACAGCAACGTACAAAAGCTATCCAACTATCAAGGCTACTACTACTGTCACAATCAAAGATCTCGGCGACAGCAGCGGACCAAGTCAGGATGGCAACCGCTACTAAGCGAATAACCAATCTTTCGGAGTTATAGAAAATCAAGCCGATTAGCAAGGCAGGATGCCTTTTTCCGAATAGTAAATTTCATAACCAAAAAATCCCCCTGCGTTTGACTCTATACGCAGAGGGATTTTTGTTTTTATATTAAACGGGGATCTCTATTAATGGCTAGTAGCTGCAATATCAATGAATTCCCTTATTTGGACGAAGCGATCTGCGGTAGCAGCTGCAGCTTGCCGACACTGATGGTAATCTGATTGACCCGCGGTAAACCAAGTCCTTGATGGGCATATACCGCGTCATTATAAGCAACCTTGAAGCGGCTGGCATTTGAAGTAAATGGAGCAGCAAACGTAATGCGCGGTCCGGAATCATTAGCGTATGCAGCACCGTTAACGGCGTTGACCGTCAGGTTTCCTTTGGCGAAAAAGCCGCCGGTCAGGGCAAATTTGGAACCGACACCGTACAGGGTTGCCTGGCTATCCGTATAGAAAAATCCGGTCAGTTGAGTCGGCTGATCATTATTGAATGAATCAAAACGGTTTAACAGGATAGAGCCTTTGGACATTAATACTACTTCTTTGGCTTCTGCATCCGCTGATTCTTTTAGCCCGGTAATGATCGCGTCTTCCAGCACAGTCGAATATTCGCTGCTGCTGGCGGTTTTCATTACATACAGGGACGAATCCATCGCTACTTTGCCCTTGATGGTGAGCGTGCCGGTTGTAATAATATTGGCTTTGATTGTAATGGGCGTATCACTGGTATTCACAATATTCAGATTGCCATTGACGATAAACCACTGCTGAAAATTTTGAGGTTGTTTATTTTTATATATCAGTTCCTTGAATGTCTGCCCATCCAGTGTCAGATCGCCATCAAAAATGACCGAACTGCTCAGATTGCTTAGACTTTGTATTACACTTTTTCTTCGCTGCTCCTGCTCCTGCTGGGCAGCGGCAATCTGCTCTTCAGTAGCATCCGCTGGCAGCGGAACAGGCTTCAGGCTTAGCTTTGTGATGCTGGCATAAGCCGGATCATTCAGCAGGGAAGTAATAAGTGCTCCGGCATTTTTACTGCTGTCCGGATCAGAAGAATTCGCAGCAGTCTGCCGATAACGTGTCATTAATGCTGCCCGATCTCCCCCGATTGCTGCGGACAACTTATCAATAAACGTATCATCCAGATTGACCTGTACAAATTTCTGACGATTTTTGAAGATTACATTTTCAACCGGAATACCTAGCGCCGTTTGCAGCGCACTTTCTGTTCCTTGCGGATCTCCGTTGACCGGTATGCCCGATTTTAGGATGGTACCGAGGGATTGTACATAAGCATTACCGTTCAGCATCGGATACGTAGTGGACTGTGTCTGGGCAGCTCCCTTGTACATATACTCTGCAATATTGGAGGTACGCAGATAACCTCCAGCGTAAATATTACCGGTAATCGACGGCGCTCCATTCAGAATTAGATTATTTTCCGAGCCAAAGGCATAACGCAAAAACTCCGGGTAACTATCGACCGTTACTTTTTGCTGCAGCTTGCGCTGGATTCCATTTACCCTGGCTTCGGCAGTCAGTGTAATAACGAAGCGTGTACTGGTCTGCTGGGCTGTAGCTATTCCGCTCAGCCACGAGCTATCCGGACCGTCTTGACTAACTGGCACAGATGCTTTTAGCGCCTCCAGTTTGCTTTGAATATCCTTGATTCGATCTGCCAGTTCTTCCGGATTAATATCTCCGGTAAAATTAAGCTGCGAACTGATCGTTGCTACAGCTTCATCCAGCGTTTTCTGGGCCAGATGCAGGCTCTGCACATCGCTCTCTCGCACCTCGGTCAGATAGGCATCCGTCACCGTCAGACGCATTACTGCCAGACCCAGAATCAGCATCATTAGTACAACAAACATAACCATGACCAGCGCCGATCCACTCTCGCTGTGCAGCAGCTTCAGGCGGCGCTTGTACCCTACTGTACGGCTTCTGGCCAGCCGCTCTTCTATAGCCATCCCTTTTTTCTTTTCCATAAGCCAGCCTTTCCCTGCAATATCCTTAATAACTTCCCATTCAGCTATTGCGTGGAAGCGTTCGGTATACATGCTGATTGTTAATTCATACAGCCGACAATTGTACCCTGCATTCTTTTAAAACCCGAAGCTGCTTTCCAGAGTCATCTGCTGATCTTGACCCTGACTGTCATTGGACAGATCTAGCAGCACATTAATAATACCTGTTGTATAAAAGGTACTGCCGTCCTGCGACTGAATCGCGATCGTGGAGCCGCTGTCCAGCTGAAGCCGGTTTTCCAGCACTACAGCTCTCGCCAGATCATCCACACCGTCATGGTTATTATCATGCAGAAGTGATCCCGGTGCAGCATCGGAGGGCAGCTGAAGTCCGGAAGACAGTACTGATTTGTTGACTGCAGCAATCTGCTGCACCTTGCCGATATACAATACACCGCCATAGATATAAATATCCGATATTTCCATATCACCCGCTGGTGAACCGGACAGCTGACTCGCACGCTCCAGCCGGATACCGACCGGGTGGTCTCCACTTGTAATCTGGCGTACCTTTTCCGGTGCAAAATCGTATAGTTGTGTAATAATCGACGAAGTCAGAATATCACCATTCGCACGTAGAATATTTTCTCCATTGATCTGCAAATAACTACGCAGACCGAATACCGCTACTGCATAGATGACCGCTGTCATAATGCCTGTAATCAGCAGGGCAGCCAGCACTTCGATCAACGTAAATCCGTTCTGGCTGCGCAGCCGTTCAACGAATAGTTTCATTGGTAATATATCCCTCCACACTTGTCCCGCTCATGCCATTTTGATGTTCAGGTCCCTGAACGCTGACAACAATCGGCAGCAAATAATTGGTATCATTCTTGATATTCGCGACCGATGCTGGCAAGGCTGCTGCCGATGAAGAAGACATTTTCTGATAACGGATAGTCACCGTATATTTAACTCCGTTTACACTCGGATTCAGTACACGGGCGAGCACTTCCGGGCTGGAATTGGGTACGAGGAAACTGTACTGACTACAGGCGCTCCCGCTCAGGCAGGCCATGCCGGTCACCTCGGATTTATTACTGGTTACAAAATATTGCTTCCAGGCAGCAAAATCCTGCTTTTCCGCATAGACAAGTGCATTACGTGCCAGATTGACCATCACTGTCTTGTTCTCATTGATTTTGCTGTAGGAGAGCGAACTGCTGAAAAAGGTCATCGCCATCATAGCCACCACCGATAAAATCACAATACCTGCCATGACTTCAACGAGTGTAAATCCTTGTTCACGTCTCCAAAAATTTTTGCGCTCCTTATCGACTTTCTGTTTATATCGATTCATTATTCTAATCATCCTCATCAGGAAATATATCTTCTCTACCTATTTCGACTGAATCGGAAAAGAACTTTAGGCTTCATGCCAAACCCGGTTATCACTGTACTTCCAAGGCACTTTGATAACGACAAAAAGAGCCCTGATCAGGATCAGGACTCCCAGATATACCTTTGGCAGACTGCTTCTAACTATTCACAAGCAGGGCGCAATCTTCAAGGCATTTATTTATTTGAATGCAGTCGATACCGTCTATATATTCTTTACACTTTTTACTGTGCAAAAAAAAGAAGTCGGTTATATTATCGGCTCAGTTCTGCTTCACTGCCTGATTTGCTGGCACGAGAAGAGGCAATGGATTCACTCACCTGACGCAAAATCTGATCGACGGAAGCCGGATCATTCACATCATACTCATCAATATTCAGACGCAGTACCGGACAGGCATTGAATTCTCCGATCCAGGATACATACCGTTCGTGCATCTGCTCCCAGTAGGACACATCGGTCTCAATCTCCATCTGGCGTCCACGCAGCTGAATCCGTGTCAGGATCGACGGCAGGCTGCCTTCCAGATAGATCAGTACATCCGGATGCGGGAAATAGGGAGTCATCACCATCGCCTGGAACAGGCTGGTATAGGTCTCATAGTCGGTAGCAGACATCGTTCCTTTATCTGCATGCATTTTGGCAAAGATGCCGGTATCCTCGTAGATCGAGCGATCCTGTACATACCCTCCGCCTGCTTCGAAGATATGCTTTTGTTCCTTGAACCGCTCCGCCAGGAAGTAAATCTGCAGATGGAAGCTCCAGCGTTCGAAGTCGTGATAGAACTTCTCTAGATACGGATTATGATCAACCTTTTCAAGGGATGTTTTAAAGTTCAGGCGTTCTGCCAGTGCCGCAGTCAGTGTAGACTTGCCGACCCCTACTGTTCCGGCAATCGTGATCAGCGCATTTTCAGGTATGTTGTATTCGTTCATGTATAAGCTCCTTTAGTTGAGAAGCAATCGTATGAAACTGCTCCCGGTTTTCCACAAAATCAATGATGTCTCCATCAATCGTAATAATCTTCGTCTCCGGCTCGCTCAGGGCAATCGAAGCCATCGCTTCATCATAATCCGCCATCAGCTGTTCCAGATACGCTGTATCCATCGCTTCCTCGAATACCCGGCCGCGCTTCTCGATCCGGGCCAGCAGAGTATCCAGACTCGCACGAATATAGATAATAATATCCGGCTTGGGCAGATCATCGGTCAGCACATGGTAGATCTGACGGTATTTATCCCGTTTGACTCCTTTGAGTGTACGCTCGGCAAAGATCATGTTTTTATAGATATGATAATCCGAGATGACCGGCTGATTTTGGGAAATGTATTGTACCCCGGTATCTTCCAGCTGCTTGTACCGATTGCAGAGAAAAAACATTTCCAGCTGGAAACTCCATTCATCGATATTGTCATAAAATTTGCCGAGAAAAGGATTCTCTTCGACGATTTCCTTAATAATAGGGAGATTCAGCTCTTCCGCCAGCATGGAAGACAGGGTTGTTTTGCCGGCACCGATTGGACCTTCTACGGCGATAAACGGGGGTTGTGTCATGGGTGTGAATGTCCTTCCTATATTGCATGTTCGTTAATAGACTTTATGTATTGTATCACGAAATGAATTGGGGACAATATGAATTTATCCAAAAATAATTACAGAAAGTATGATAGTGGCTCAAGCTTTCTGCAGATGATTTATAAATGTCACGACAAGTAATGGATTGTAAATAATCATCTGCTTGGCTTCACACGCTGCAGTGTCTGTACGCAGACCTATAACTGCTGTAGATTGCAATGCCCGCCTTTACACTTTTGCATTCATTGTATGCGTTTTCATCCACTCGATCAAATTTTTCATATTAATCGGTTTGGTAATATAGCGCTCGAATCCAGCTTCTTTTCCTTTGCGGATATCACTGCTTAGCGCGCAGGCGGTAACAGCCCAGACCGGAATTCCGGAAGTATGGGGATGGCGCTGGAGGTATTGCAGGCTCTCATATCCATCTATATCAGGTAGCAGAATATCGAGCATAATTAGGAATGGACGATGCTTGATCGCCATTTCTATTCCCTGCTTTGCTGTAGTGGCTTCCAACAAAGTAAATTCCGGAAATTTTTTCTTGAAAATAAGACGCATCGTTAACATACTCAGCTCATCATCTTCAATATACAAAATTTCTTTTGAAGCTGAAATCATTGGCTTCCCCCTCCTCTCGATAAAATAAAAGGCCGAAGAGAAAGAACATGGAGTTCTTATTCTCTTCGGCCTATCTCAGCGCATCGTATGTCTGAAGATATTACCGATCTATTCAGTTCATCGCACTTTACTCAATGCGCATATGATTTATTCAAAAATATATACAATAACACTATGATCCTGATCAAAGTTCCAATCCACATATAGATCGGCGACGCTTTTCCCGAGCACGGTATCCAGCTGGACCGCCTGCAGAAGCATTCGCTTTTCCAGCCTGCGTTTGGCTGTTTTCAGCAAACTTCCCAGCCCCAGATCGATTAGTTCTTTCTCAATCAGTATGATTATACCCTGTCGAAAGACGACTAATGTTTTGGGATTGACCCACCAGGACGTAATGATTTCCGGTGCCTTTTGCACATGTCGGGTCACTTCGATAATCTGGGCATGTACGGCTTCCCTGCCTTCGTAATCCAGGGTATCCTTCCAGCCGGCTTCCAGCAGACCGACAATAATCCCGGAAGCATTATGCATTCCCCAGTCATAATACATATCGGTAATTTCCATTTCTAGATGTTCCTGCAAAAAAGATCGGAGTTCGGGCAGCATGGATTTCATAATCAGCTCTCTTGTATATCGGAAAGCCTCTTCCTCTTCCTGACTCAGCAAAAAATTCTCCACCGGACTGATAAACTCGCGCAGATGAAAAATAATACACTGATCATTAAGGGCAATGTTTACCGACTGTGGACCTTTGCCAAACCGGTTACGTAACAGCTTGGTCGTAAAACTGGTGGCCTGACTGATAAACTGCCTATATTTCAATACTTACACCCCCATAGGATATAGAAAGGGAAGACTCTTGATCCGTCGGGGTCAGATACAGTGCTGCTCAACTTCGGAATCCGAGTAATCAGTATCCAGTATACTCTAACTGCTGGAAATAAGCGATTTTTTTCGATAGGCAGGCCGAAGAATATTCCTGCAATAGATGACCAGAACTATCCATTAATTCTCGAATGTATAAATGATCATGCTGTGGTCATGATCAAAGCTCCAGTCTACATATAGATCCGATACCTTTTTATGAAAAATCTGCTCCACCTGTACATGTTCCTCCAGCAGCGTCTTTTCCAGCTTGCCTTTGGTCATTCGCAGCATATTTTCAAAGCCTAGACCAATAAATTCCTTTTCCAGCAAAATCGTTAGACCCTGACGGAAAATAAAAAGCGTTCTCGGATTAATCCACCAGGAATCGATCCATTCCGGAGGCTTCTGCAGTTCGCTGGTCACTCCGATAACCTGCTGATGCAGCTCCTCCTTGCCTGGATAATCCAGCGTCATTTCCCGGTCGGTACGAAGCAAGCCGACGACAACCCCGGAAGCATTGTACAGCCCCCAATCATAATGCATATCCTTAACTTCTAACTGCAGCTTTTCATGAAGAAAAGTGCGGAGCTCGGGCAGCAGTGATTTCATAATCAGCTCGCGGGTATGACGAAAAGCCTGCTCCTCTTCCTGGCTCAGCAGAAACTTCTCCACCGGACTCAGGAAGTTCTTCAAATGCAGGACAATACACCTGTCGCACAGATAGATAGAGACCGATTCCGGCCCCTTGCCGAATCGGTTCCTTAATAATTTGGTGGTATAACTGGTGGCTTGGGTGATTATATTTTTGTGGTTCAATGACTATTACACACTCCCAGCTAAATTGGTAGGATACAACCGTTATTCAGTTGGGATATATCTGCATCACTTAGATTGCTATATCCATCCGTATCCGTTGTATAAATTGTTCAAGGTCAATCGGTTTGGTAATATAACGGTTGAATCCAGCCTGTATTCCTTTGGCAATCTCGTCGTTAAAAGCACAGGCACTGATCGCCCAGACAGGAATGCCACAGGTATCGGGGCAGGACTGCAGAACAGGGAGAATATCATACTTGTGTTCTACCGGAAATTCAATATCGATCATAATCAGTACAGGTTGGTGAGCGCGGGCAATTTCTATACCCTTGGCAGTATCCTCTGCTTCCAGTAGCGTCAGATCCGTCAGCTTTTTTCTGAACAATGATCGCATCAGTGCCAGATTTATGCGTTCGCTGCCGATATAGAGAACATTCATCTGGTCTTGCTCCAATTATAATCATCCTTTCAAAAAAAATAGGCCGAAGAAAGGAGTTGTGTATTTCATCCATTCCCCGGCCTAATATCAGCGCATGTACCATGTCTGAATTATTACCGAACAGCTATTTTTTTGTTTCGTGTCGTTTGGTTATCAATGAATATTACTATATGATGTGTATTGGAATTCCAGTAGATTTAAAGATCCTGTGATTTGCAGGAAGCATATCTCCTGACCGTACTGCTTATGCAGAATGGTATTCAGCCTTACGCCTGGTTGAATACGGCTATTTTTCTCCTCCGATAATATGGTTCTTTTTCCAGAAGTACGGTTATACCCTTTCGAAAGATGACCATGATTACGATACGAACTCCTGAGGAGTCATAGAGAAAAAGCCCACTTCTGCGTTAACCTTCCCCATTCATAATATAACTCATTCACGCCAATATTTAAATGTTCCTTCAAAAATTGTTTGATTGCTGCAATAGGATGTATATGAATCGATTTCTCTCGCCTATTCATACACATCTCCCGTGTGCATGCTTCCGATATATACAGGAATTGACACACTCTATTGTAAGAGTAAATCAAATCCAACTATTATTCAATTCGCGTATTATGTATTTCTACTTCTTCCAGCTATTCCAATTTCCATTTATTCATGTTACTAATTAGTAGGTTAAATTACATATATACGGGGTTATTCGATGAATTGGTACATTAGTGTTTTAAAAAAGTATGTTGGCTTTCGGGGAAGAGCCAGTCGATCCGAATTCTGGATATTCCTACTGGTCAGCACACTGGAGCCAGGACAGTCAATATGACGAGAATCAATACGGCACTAATCCCAAATACACCTGATAACCAACAAAGCCGCTTGCCCGGCAGCATGGACTACAGCGATTCTCTGAGGAGTATCGTGTGATGCTGCCGAACGAGCGGCTTTTTATCATGTTTATTTATAGAAAATACACTATCAGCTCTGCACTGTATTCGTTAAGGTTGTAAGGTGTTCCTTTATTTTTTTTACGGCTTCATCCACATTACCAGCCTCAATAATGACCCGCCGGGTGTCTTTCATTTTGTCTGCAGAATACTGATATTTGGGATCGTAATAATATTCCAGCAGCAGAGCGATAGCCTGCTCATACTGATCTCCATGCAGCGCTTCTTCGATCTGCACACCAATCGGCTGGTGAATATGTGCCTTGATCCGCTGGAAAGCAGACAGACATTCTTCCTTGTGCTCAGCCGGACGATAATCTTCCATAATATGCCGTACACGTTCAGTCATCGGCAGTTCTACCCACAGATGGACACCCTGCTCTTTTTTGTCCAATAAAAAGGCAGGCACTTCGATCTTGCCGATACGCCGGCTCTCGGCTTCGAACAAAATATATGGAGCCTTGCCAATCTCGTTCAGACGTTCAATCAGCAGAGAATCAAAAGCTTTCTGGTTATTCACCTGCAGACCGATCCCGCCAAACACCGATCCACGATGACCTGCCATAGCTTCCAGATCAATAACCGGATAACCCTGCTGCTGCAGCTTTTCCAGCATGAGTGTCTTGCCGTTGCCGGTATGCCCATTTAGTACAAAAGCCGGCGTATTCAGCTGCAGCTGGCCGAGTTCTTCCACAATCCACTGCCGATACGCACGTACACCGCCGACTAGCCGGTACGTCTGTACACCCATCAATGATAGGACTGTTGCTGTTGTTTTGCTGCGCATCCCGCCCCGCCAGCAGAAGACTGTTTTGGGTCCATCAATCTTCTGGAATTGAGCGATAAAATCAGGCAGCTTGGCCGAAGCAATTTCCAGTCCGCGCGTTTTGGCCTGTTCGGTACCGACCTGCTTGTAGATAGTACCGACTTCTGCACGTTCTTCATCATTAAATAAAGGAATATTAATACTGCCCGGAATACTGGCATTCCGGTACTCCGACGGCGAACGTACATCGATCGTTGTCATCTCGCCGCTGGCCCGTTTCTTCAGCAGTTCTTCTATGGTGATATCCTGAAACAAAACCATCCGCTCCTTAGTTGTTGAATTCCACCAGGAAATTGTTTTCCTGGGCTGCTGCCTCCTGAAATGGGACAACGCGCCTGTGAGTATCGCCTGTCTGCGGTTTTTGATCCTGCTCGCAGACAGGTGACTGCTGCACCGGTCTTTTTGCAATTATTTATGATATGAATATACAATCTGTTCGATAAACAGACTTACTTTCGATATTTATCAATACTGCTTTGGAATAAACCGCTTAGATCTGTACCTGAATATGACCGGGATGCTCGGCAGTTACTTCGCCGATATGCGCCGCTTCTACACCTGCAGCGAGCAAATCACTGAGCAGCTGGGCAGCGTCCTGTTCAGCAACTGCAATCAGCAGACCGCCGGATGTCACTGCATCGCACAGAATCCACTGGTCGATCTGATCCATCTCTGCCGGGAAAGTCACATCGCCTTCCAGATGGGCATAGTTGTTTTTGGTACCGCCTGGTACAAAGCCGTTTTCTGCCAGTTCGCGTACACGCGGCAGCACAGGCACCTGACTTTGACGAATCACAATACCATTGCTGCTGCCTTTAGCCATTTCAGAAGCATGACCGAGCAGACCGAATCCGGTCACATCGGTGCAGGCATGCACTTCATAAGCGTCCATCGTCTCGGCTGCGGTTTTGTTCAGCGTACTCATGACCTGAGTAACGCGGGCAATTTCCTCTTCGCTAAGCTGATCTTGTTTGACGGAAGTTGTCAGGATACCGACGCCAATCGGCTTGGTCAGGATCAGCTGGTCCCCCGGCTTGGCTCCTGCATTGGTGCGCACACGATCCGGATGAACTGTACCGGTCACGGCCAGGCCGAATTTGGGCTCCTTGTCATCGATAGAATGACCACCAACGAGGGTTACGCCTGCTTCGGCCATCTTGTCACCGGCTCCGCGCAGAATATCGGTCAGAATCTGCTTATCCAGCGTATGGATAGGGAAAGCTACAATATTCAGCGCTGTCAGCGGCTTGCCGCCCATGGCATAAATATCACTGATCGCATTGGCAGCCGCTACCTGGCCAAACGAATACGGATCATCCACGATCGGGGTGAAAAAATCCAGGGTCTGGACAATAGCCAGATCATCGGTAAGGCGATATACGCCTGCATCGTCACTCGTATCCAGTCCAACGAGCAGATTGGGATTCGGAACAGCCTGCGGCAGATTGCGCAGCACCTGTGCCAGATCAGCAGGACCGATTTTGCAGCCGCAGCCGCCTTTGGAAGAGAGAGAAGTTAATTTGATTGCATCGTTAGATGACATATATTATCGTTCCTTTCGAGTATAAGGTTTGTACAGTATCTATAGAAGACAGCAGAAGGTCATTCTACCTTCTGTCTCCCTGTAATATGGTTTTAGAACAGCACTTTATTCATTATACCACCAGCCCGCCAAATTATTCGATGCAGCGCACGTTTTCACTTATATTTCTATGCTATAATTTACACCTGTGATCTGCTCATGCAGCTCATTTATTGACATTTTATTCAGGAGGAACAATATGCACACAACGGATTCAGGCTTGCGTCAGCCGAACAAAAAAGTAATCTGGCTGGTCGTCGCCTTTTTGGTTATTGTCGTTGCAGGGCTGATGTATGTAAAATGGTGGCCCTATTACCATAAAGCGTTCAAAGCTGCTGCAGACCATTCGATCGGGGCTTCTATTCTCGGAGATTCCACGGGAGGCGCCCCTTCCTGGGAAGCGGCATGGGGATATGCAGTCGTCTATTTCAAAGCGGTATGGAAAGCCGCTATTTTCGGTATTCTGCTGGGTTCGCTGCTGCAGGTCATGCTGCCTTCCCAGTGGCTGCTGCGTGTACTCGGCAAAGCCGATTTTCGCAGTACTGCACTGGCGGGTGTCGCTTCACTGCCCGGTATGATGTGCAGCTGCTGCGCCGCACCAATCGCGGTCGGTATGCGTAAAAAACAAGCTTCTGTCGGTGCCAGTCTGGCATTCTGGATCGGTAATCCTACGCTCAATCCGGCAACACTGGTCTTTATGACCTTTGTGCTGTCGTGGAAGTTCACGCTGCTGCGTCTCGTATTTGGACTGATTCTTGTCTTTGGCGTCAGCTATCTGGCGAACCGGTTCGTGCCTGCCGAGAAGCTGCCGAATGAGATGAAGATGGATGATCCCAACGTTACACCACCGGCTGCACCGGAACAGCCGCTGCTCGTACGCTGGGGCAAAAGTATTCTGAATATGCTGATCAGCATCGTGCCAGCTTATATTATTTTCGTGCTGCTGCTCGGTGCAGCGCGTGTATGGCTGTTCCCGACGATGGATATCGCTAGCGGCAACACCCTGCTCGCTATCGCCGGATTTGCACTGGCCGGTATGCTGTTCGTTATTCCGACAGCTGCGGAGATTCCGATTATACAGTCGTTTATGAGTCTGGGTCTGGGCGCAGGCCCGGCTGCAGCACTGATGCTGACTCTGCCAGCGATCAGCCTGCCGTCCATGCTGATGATCGGACGCGCTTTCCCGCTTAGAGTTATGCTGTTCGTCGCCGGCTCCGTCGTTGCACTCGGTATCGTTTGCGGATTGGTCGGTATGTTCGTTTTATAATTTTATAGTGTTATGCAAACAGCCTGCTTCCAATAGATAGGGAAGCAGGCTGTTTTTTACTTAGGAAGATAATATGTAATCAAGAAGTGAGTTTTGCTGCAATATGCTCTAACATACACGTTTCTCGCTCAATGGCAGGTGTATACACATTCCTATAATACCAACAAACTTTCACTACTTTTACTGTACATAAACGCCCTATTCCGCTTAGTCTTCAGTTTATTTTACAATAATAAGGGGATAGTGAGCATGTTTGACTACTTTATGGTGAAGATAAAACAATGCTTTTATTGCCTTACATAATGTATAAATCAATAAAAAGTCATAAGCCCCCACAAGTACAAAAGTCCGATGATTACTGTCCCCAGTGTAATAATATACTGCTTGGAACCGGGGAAATATTTATTTTCCAAAATGATCTGGTAGGCGCTGGTCAGAATAATTAATCCTATAGCCATACCCACATATAATTCAAAATTTTCATATATTGGCGGCATTCCTGGAATAAACAGGATAATTATAATAACAGCAATAAATATGACATTGCCGAATATCATTGCTCTTCGACCAGGTGACTGCATAATATCTTGTTTTTCGATATGCAAGTATTTCCGGCTAATAAATTTGACCAAATACGGGATCAGAATTATAACAACCATGTTTATCAGAATTAACATCGTATCCTCCTCATTTTCTGTGTTTTTCGAGATTTCTTCACTCTTATGTTTTCTCACATTATGACAAAAATGTCATTCTGCTGTGAGAAACAATTCATCCATATTTTAGTATAATAGTATAGTGATTCTTTTTTTACAGATACATTCCAAACCAGATTGCCGCAGAACCAGCAGGATTTTTCAACTTTGTACGATTGCTTTTGGCATTTCCTTCATTATGAATCTGTACGTGCCTGACCCTAGCAGTATACCAATATAGAATAGACAGGAGCAATTCACATGAACAACATACTTAAATTAGCACTATGCAGCAGTCTGCTGTGTACCGGTATGATGAGCAGCTCTGCGCTCAGCCCCGCGACGCATGCAGCAGCGCCCAGCGTAAGTATCACACTGGATGGGTATAATCTGCCATTTCCAGTCGCTCCAACCATGGTCAAAGGAACAACTATGGTACCATTCCGTGCAATCGCCGAAGCTCTCGGTATTCCGGTATCCTGGAATCAGGCCAGCAAAACGATCACTGCTACAGCAACCAGCGGTTCCGGCAGTAAAAAGGTAGTACTCACCATGAACAGTACCAACGCCACAGTAGATGGACAAAAGGTGACTCTAGCGGTTGCTCCGCAGACAATCAACAATAATACGATGATTCCGCTGAGCTTTTTCAGTCAGCAGTTTGGTGCAGCTGTGAAATGGGATGCCTCCACCCGCACCGTATCGATCACTTCGCCGGCAGAGGATTTGTATACACTGGGATTCTACGCCATTTCTTCCTATGATGAGCGCGCGACGGTGCCGGACTTTGACACCGTAGCTTACGGCTGGAGCCGGATTACGACTGATGGCAAATTCTCCACCTCCAACACGGAGTTCAAATGGCCGCAGGCTTCCGGCAGCGATACCCCGGAATCCATTATCCAGAATACGGCTGCACAGGGCACTTCTCCCTATCTGATGGTCTATTCGGTAGACGGTCATGGCGAATTGACGAAAAATCTAGAGAATCCTACCCTGCAAAATCAAAATATCCAATCTATTATCGATACAGCAACTACCAAAGGCTTCAAAGGAATTGTTCTGGATTTTGAAGGACTCGGCTGGAGCGGCGACAAAGCTAAAGCGCAGTCCGACTATAACGCCTTTGTCAAAAATATAGCGACCAAAGCCCATCAGCAAGGTCTCAAACTGACGCTGGCACTGCATCCGCTGAATAGCTCCTATACCGGCTATGATTACAAAACACTCGGTACGCTGGCCGATGACTTGATCATCATGGCTTACGATTATACAGATAAAAAGACCCCGGAGCCAACCGACAAAGTCGATAATGCCATCCAGCTGGCTCTGAAACAGGTCGATCGCAGCAAGCTCATCCTCGGCATCTCCCTGAGCAGCGAAGACGAGAACTCGGTCAATACCAAAATCGGTCTTGCCAAACGCTACGATCTCAAAGGCGTCGCTATCTGGCGTTTGGGTATTATCGGACAAAAAGCAATGGATGCGATGCATCAATCCGTAGAATTTAACAAGTAAGCGGCTGCTCGGATAAGTAAGGTTAGCTATCTAGATAGCTGGAAAGGCTGTCAATACGGCATGCTAATTACAAGCTGCATAATGATATGGGACAGAATATGTACATTCATAAAGAACAAAACTTATAAAGAAACAAAACCTGTGTAAAAAGCAAATCAACAATGCTGGATAGATGTCTGGATAAATGTAGGTTAGGGCGGTGAGAATTCACCGTCCTTTTACTGTATGTCTGTCTACTTACTTTAATCTCTATACATATCTGGTTCTAAAATAATTGTACTCTTCTATTTCGCAAAATCGTGTAAACAAAGAAGCACCGCCAACAGATGTTTGGCAGTGCTTTCTTTTTCATCTTTGAACCTGACAAGTTCGTTTTATCCAAGAATCTTAATGAGTACCAGAAGCGGCAAAATCATTATACGAAGACAGGTCAGTATCATAAAAAACAACATCGCCATCTTTGACTATATAACTCACATGATAAGGATCTTTAACGATGTGATCACGATTGCCATCCGTATTATCATACCCTTCCATATCCCACCATTGGTTATTATAACCTGACCCGGTATGGATATATTGTAAATGAGGATTATTCGTATCTCCATTAACGATTGATTCCAGATCAAAATTCACTACTATAAAACCCTTTTTCAAGAAAATTGGTGCTTTCTCATCCAGCGTATGGGAACGCCCATATTCAGCCAAATCCGTTCCTTTGGGCACAGCATATACATTAGCTGGCAAACTGTATTCGCCATACCACTGCTGTATACTGGCATTAACTCTGGCCGCCGATGCCGATGCGTTTGCAGGTCGCTCAAACGTATTAATAAAAGTCCGCAATGGAGAGGTCAAAATTTGAATATCATAACCGCCGCTATATGTTGGCTTATTGGAACGTTTAATAAAGTTGGCAATGTACTGTTCTTTGTTGATCGTCCAGCCATCCGCCAAGTCATAGATCGATGCGGCTGTATTTTTGATTGCTGCAGCCGATACATTTCGAAGACGATGGTTCAATGTAATGCTGCGTTTTTCTGTATCCGAAACAGAACCTATTTTGATGAATTTTTTATTATCCGAATGATAATACAAGTCCACGGGTACTCGCTCCGGTTGGGTTGATGCGTCCTTATCCTGATAATAGAAAGTTGGAGTAATTCGGAGCGCATCCTTATCTGCAAACATATTGCCTTTTGTTTTCACATCAAATTTAAAATGATACCCTGTTTTCACAGCAACATTTTTAAATCCGTTCAGTGGATTGCTTCCTCGCATAATCGGCAATGTATAAGGAGTGCTATTTCCACGAAGTTCCCCATCAATTCCATTCGGTCCTACCCAATACGATTTGCCTGTAGCAGAGCTACTTCCCTTGGCAGTTCGGAACACCTTTTCCCAATTAAAATCCGCTATATCTGTAACATGAAAATCATAGATTCTTCCGATGACTTCAACATCGACAGTATCTTTTGCCACATGATTATTCAGGTCAAAGTTAGCATCCTGCTCTGCAGTAAAACTGCCGGGAGCATTCTCGGCAATATTGCGGAACAGTACTGTGTAATTGCCTTCGTCCACCCAGACTGGCAAATTGAACACGGTATCCAGCTGATTCACCGGCACATCAATCCATGTATTTTTGGGGTAGAACGTTTGACCGTCCTTGGCATACACATCAAACGGGAAAAGAACCTGCTTGATTCTGAAATACTTGGCAAAATCTCTTTTTCCATATCCGGGATACGCAGATTCATTTTGATGCTGTCCACTGGTAGGAATGCGGACAGTAAACGGACGATCCAAAATCAAAGCCATCCTTTTTACATCTGGAACTGTTTTTTGATTATGTATCTTATCATCTGATATGGATGAATAGTTTACAACAGGTGTATAGACAGTCACATTGTTAATGGCTGTAATCGGATAATTATGATCTCCATCCCCATTTACATTTTCATCAACCATCGTATAGAAAATAGTACCGGTTGCTGGCGTATTTGCTTTATTGGTCAGTTTGAGACTGATCAGCTGAGAGCCTTTAAACAAGATCCGTTCCGTAGAATCTTTATACGAGCGAATCTTAGTAGGTGCCGGAATTTCTTTGGGCTTAACAGTTGTCTTTCTGGTCCAATCTCCATTCATGATCTCGGTTTCTTTACTTTTAAAAGTAAACTTGGCGTCATCATTGCGAACTTCCGGATCATCGGTTTTGCTTTCGGCCATGCCTTTGAGTTTACCTTCATCATTTGGTACAGATGGTTTACCTGATTTCCCGCCATCAATAACGCCAGGGTGATAGTTGATAGCGCCAGTTTCATCTGGACGCACATGATCATTTACATCGGTACTATCTTCTTTTTCGATTGAAGGTGGTGTGTAGCCGGCTGCAGTGATCGTTACACTTCCATTAGGAAGCGCATAGTTGTTCATTTTGGCTTGTTGGATTCCATAGGCAGCTAATTGATTGATCTGCCAATAGGAGTAATCGCGAGTAAAGCCAAAATTATAGGTTTTGGTGGAACTAGCTGTTTTGGTTTTCCAATCGCCTTTGTTATTCTTTTGTTTCCACTTGAGGCTGTATTTCACTTTTACTTTACATTGATAATCGACTTTCCCCTTCATTTCTCCGAACTTGTGACTGAACAGGTAATTATATCCCCAAGCATTTGCGTACAGATTTTCACTGGTAGGGATACCTCGCGTAGCATCAAAATGACGTCCATTCGCTGCATCGTCGCCTAAAATATGTCCGGATGCTTCAGGGTTCATCATTGCTTTGGAGAGTTCCTGTGATTGTGTGGGAGGTAATATGGTAAAAGTACAATCCCCTTTTCCTTCGGAAGGAAGATCAGGATCATCACAGTCAGGGTTATCCGCGCTGGTTTGACCGGGCTTACAACCTTCTACTACATCGTAGTATTGGTAGGCTCTGTATTCTTCAAATGATCCATTATATTTAAATTTTGGAGGTTCGCCTTCTTGTATATTGGGTTGTTTGGACGGGTCTGTTCCATCAGTTGTTTTTTTATAACCGATGTATTTGTACTTCTCATTGGTTGGTGCGGTGAATTCATATTCAGATCCTGGCTTCATTTCTTCCTCGCGGGGAGGGAAAACGGAATTAAGGGATTTGCCGTCTTTTGTTTTGTAGTAGACGCTTAGTTTGGAATCCAGTTCTATTTTGAATAGAACTGGAAGATAAATACGCAAACCTTGTGTTGTAGGGCTACATTGTGTTGTACAAGTATCAGTAATATCCTTTGCTTCTTTTGCATTCAGCAAAATTTTCACTTTAATAGGTATTGTTGCGGTACTCGTTCCAATGCCATTTTTAGTATAAGTAAGCTTCCGCTCTTCTGTATCAGTTGATATTGCTGGCGAATAAATTTTCCAAAGAGATTCTCCCTCTTCTGGCTTTTCAGTTCTCGATGACTCAAAATAAATAGCATTTTGCGAATTGTATTTATATAGAGTTACATCAATACTTTTTATTGTACGATTAGGAAAAGAAAACTGATAGTCTTGCTCAGCTAATCCTTCATCGCCACGGTAGGGAGCTAATTGATGCTGCCAGCTAGATCCATACCACATATCATAATACATCATTCCAACAAAATATCTATAATTGGCTTCAGTTGTATTTTCAGATGTATCTTTATAGTAATTTAACGGAGTTGCAACATCTGCTGCTTCAGCCTTTGTGAAACCTAAATTCATTGGAAATACGATATTAAATATAAAGACTACAAGAAGGCAGTATGACCAACAGCTCTTATTTTTCCTACTTTGTTGATGCCATATCATGTTATTTTCTCCATGGATTATCCATTAAAATTAACGAGAGACTATCTTTTGTAGATGAACTATCAAACCCAATATACTTAATATCTTGAATCGACAAAGGTTTTACGTCTTTCGTATTATGAAGCAACTCATCTTTATTTGAATAGACACTGTAGTATCTATAGACTGTACCGTCATTATTTTGCTTAGCTAATTCCTCTCTTTCAAAACGATATCGAATATCTCCTTTATTGGTCAACAAATATAAATTAGGAGATATTCTTGTAGTTCTTATACGGATATAGGTATACCCATTATATGCACTATTATCGTGAAATGTATAAAGATCTATCCCATAAATATAACCGGACATTAGTAAGGGAAAATTTGATGTTTTAATTTTAAAAGCATATTTATACGGTTCATTAAATTCATTTGTCATCAATTCTGGTCTTTTAGAAAAAAATGTTTTGTATGGATCAATAGAAGTTTTCGGCAATCCTAGCTCTTCCACGGTTGGCGGTTTTTTACTTCCAATCCACACCCATTTACTAATCTGATCCCAACTTACTTCCTGTCCCAGTCCTTCACTAACCAAACGCAATGGCACATATGTACGCTGCTGTTTTACAATGATTTTACTGTCATAGGTCTTGCTCTGATCGTCAATAACGGCTGTTGAAGAACCCACGGTCATCGTTACGCTGTGTTTATCTGTTTTCAGTGTGATATTCTGTTTGCCATCGACTCGCTCATACCCTACCTTCGCACCCAACTTTTCGGATACAAAACGAATAGGTACCATCACTGCGCTATTCTCATCCTGGAAAGGCTTTGCATCCGGAAATGCCATCTTGCGTGCATTCAAAAGTACTTCTACCTGTTTGGAGCTTGTAGCAGCTTTCGCAGGAATCTGTGGAATCGTACTCAAAATAAAAGATGAAGCCAGTACTGCCAGAACTGTTTTTTTGATCAAATTGGTTTGCATGGTGAATCCTCCTAAATTTAGTTTCTACATTCACTGCTGGATATGTAGTCTGTGAACCTGCTCTGTGTCCACATGGAAAATTGCGTGAATTTTCCCATATTCTTTTTATCGGCAACAGTTAGTTAATTAGCAATACCACAACGAAGAGGAATATATCCTTTTTGGGCAGCTTCTTTTGCTGTAGTAAAAATTTCTTCCGGACTATATTCGGATTTGCATAACTTGGTAGAAAAATAGTATTTCCGACCATCTACATGTATTCCCTGAAATATTTCTTTTTTGATAACCCTCGCCCCCCCAATGCATAATTATTATAATACTGACTCCCCAGCGGAATCCCTTGGACAAAAGCCAGCACACCCGCATCATTGATCGTATTATTCCAATCTTCCTGCGAAATATAAGGAACGGTAAATGTATACGAAGTGCCGTACCTTTTGGAAGTAACATTATACCGGTTAATACTCCGCTCCAGATCATTCTGTATCGCATTTACAATAGTCGTTCGACGCGCAGCGTCAAAAGCAGCTGCATCTTCCAATAAAGGAACACCTGCCTCATTCGCTATTTCTTCGCGGAATCCCTTCACCCACTTCTCATCGGCAGATCGCTGAATCGTCACGTAATCGTCCAGTGTGAAGCTGTATGTGTTATTGTGCTGATCCTTATAGACATACGGCTTTTTCGGACTCCATACATGGCGGAATTCTGTCTCTCCCCGCGCATTTCGATATTCTTCAAACTGGTACATATAGTAGCCGTCATAACCGATCACAACAAGTGCCGGAATATAGCTGTTCAGCACATACTGGCCTGTCGGGTCATGGATCACATTGAAGTTCATATACATCGTTTGGAAAAAGGTATCCGCAGCCTGTTCTTTATTGATCCGCACATTTTTGGCTGATTGATACTGGGATTCCAGCGGCTGGCTGACATTGGTGATCAGTGCCTGGGCAGCATCCTGGGTAGCTGTATCGATCGCACGATTATATCTGGTCTGCAGCAGCAGATTCGTTCGGTTATCCTCCAGATCGATATGATTCCGTACGAAAATAAACAGCAGGATCAGCACTAGTACAACGGCAAAGCTAGTAATCTTCATTCAGCACCATCCCCCCGTACGGGATAACAATCTTCTCGTTCGGAGCCTGCACCGCATTGAACAGAAAATCGCTCATTAGCGTAGCCATGGTACGGTTGGTGTTTTTGACTTGTACATTGAAGAAATCTCCGCTGGTCAGCCTGTATATCCGGCCAGGATCGTCGGGATTATCGTTGCCGTGCGGGAACAGCCGGGCATTGATCTGGGTATTGTAATAGCCTTCGTAATTGACTTTAAAATCGTTCTGAAAGGTGCCATCGTCATTGTATACCGGATCATAGCGTTTGTGCAGATGCTCCATCTGAATATCGTATGTATTGCCGGTCAAATAAAGCTGGTCTTCAAATTCCTGAAACATTCGCGGCGTAATATATCCTTTATCCCGTACACTGTCCACGAATCGGGTTACCGTATTCAATACAATAATCTGCGAGTTGCTGTCCTGGCTGCTGAATGCGGTATAGATCGGCCAGATTCCCATTAGCAGAATCGCGATAAAGGCTGCGAATATTTTGATCAACGGATTGCTCATTGCCATACTCCCTTATGTAAACCTCAGCATGACCAGCTGGCCCTCCGTATTACGGATGTATGCCGGGGTATATTTTTGATCCAATTCTATAGAAGATACATCTACTTCGTCCGGATCAAGGTCTTTTGGATACAGGGTGCCGTTCACCATGATATCCACTTGCAGGCTGTCTATCTGGTGAATCGTCTGGCGAACCTCTGCTCCGGTGCAGGTGTATGGATTGTCGATTTTCAGGGTGGAATGAATATTCGGGTCTGTCGATGCTGTCAAATGGTAGGTCTGTTCATTGATTCTCGCTGATGTCTGAAAAAGAGCATAGGCTCCACTGAGCGAAGCGATAAAGATCAGAAAGCTTACCCCCAGCCACAGGGCTGAACGGGCATGTTCACCTATATTCATCCATAACCATATCCTTTGTATGGAAGGCAGGATGTACGATGTCTTCCTGCCGCCCTTGTAATCACATTGCTATAATTTAGTGCGATACCTCGTACATACTGTGTCTGTATTTCAGCGATAACTGTTGTGTTCAGCTTGGATAACCAGGCTTTTACATCTTTTACTTCGGGTACATCAGGTACATCAGGTACATCAGGTACATCAGGTACATCAGGTACATCAGGTACATCAGGTACATCAGGTACATCAGGTACATCAGGTACAATTAATTCTGACGGAATACCAGCGCACGTACAACATTGCTTCGATCCCGGATTACTTCGCTTTTGAAGGTGCCGGTCGGATTGATATAGTTATTGGAAGACTGATCCAGTGCATCCGAAAATGATCCTGATGCTGCATCCTTGCTGACCGAACCATAGTCTGTACTGTCCACCGAAGCGGTATTGTTCACCTGATGGAAATACCACATGCCCGACGGGTTCTTGCCGGTAAGAACCTGAATACCAAAGGAACCCTGATCCTTGAACTTACGCAGGGAAGATACGACCTGGCTGCCCGAAATATTGGTATTGTCGTAGACGGCATACTGTGTCTGATCCAGTTCTTTCTGGATACCGGAAAAGTTATTCTGAGCGGTCTTCGTCGCTTCCTGGGCACTGATAAACAGGACAACAACGATCGTAATCAGAGCGATAGTCAGGAAAAGTCCTGCGGCTACTTTTAAAGCGGCTGATGCGTTATTCATGGTTAATCTCCTTTGATTGTATATACATTTTATTAGTGGCTTAACGCTTGGTTATGTGCTCCCGACTACTTGCTTCCTATAGCTTGTTCAATTGTTCGTAATAAGCACTCATCTGTTCAAAGCTCATGTAGATAAACGGCAGGACCAGATAAATAAAAGTGAGCACGGTCATTGGAGCAAAACCGATAATCCGGCCCCATTCCGACTTGGTCTCGATCATGCGCTCGTAGTCCTGCTTTCTTTTCTCGAAATTGTAATTGCGCTCATTTTCCAGATCGTCAAATGCTTCGCGGATCGGAATACGCTCGACGGACAGAATCAGCTTGTCGATCGTCCGCGACAGGGGAACGAATGGTGCATCCTGCTTGAGTTGCTCCAATGCACGCTCTGCACCACTTTCAAAATCAAGCACAGCCTTATGTAGAGGCTCCCGGAAAATAGTAGAGAAACGCTCCATCCATTCCAGAATAATATCGACAGAAATACGGTCAATTTCGGACAGCATCGCGATAATGGTATGGAACTGATCGACTTCATTTTGCATATCGATATACCGGACTCTTTTCTGGAACAGCAAAATCCACCACGGAATCTGATAGCCGATATACCCTGCTATAATCGCAATCACCAGCTCATACCATTTGAAATATTCGGACTGCAGCGTACTCATTTTGGCTTCAATCCGCTCTACAGTCGTCAGGAATAACGAACTGTTGGCTGCAATATCCTCATTCTCGTTCACCAGTTCCATAATACGGTCCTGCATCATCTCGGGACTAATACCTTCCAGCTGCTGTAATATATGTGTATCCAGCGCCGTGGTTTCCCGGGCTTTTTGTAAATCTTCGGCAGACAGTTCACCGAACATGGTCGCACTCTGGGTCGGTGCCTGAAGAATATTGTGAATCGTAATAGAATGCATGGTGATAAAAGAAAACAGCATAGTCACAAACAACGCGATTGCCAGCAGAAGCCGGTGCAGATAATGCCACTCCAGCGGGATACCTGCATTGGCATCCTTGATCAGCGTATGCATACGGAAACGCGCGGTTGTACGCTTCTGCGGCATAAACCGGTTCACGATCCATTCGGTAACCCTTATTTCTAGCAATTTCTGTTCCCACAGGATTTTGCGTACCTTGGCCTGGTAAGTACCTTCCTGCTGATCCTGGAGCTTTTTGAGCAGTACATAAGAGAGCAGAATCACAGCAAAAATCAGGATTTTGAAAAAAAAGCCGAACTTGCTGTCATAGAACTGCTCCATAATCGGAAAGTTATTTTTGGCCCACAGCTCAATCGGCTTGGTAAACAGGATCGGGGCGATCGAGATCACAGTGAGCCCTTTGAGCATATAGCCCAGACGCGTACGCTTCAGCAGCTCCAGATTGATTTCATTGGTCAGCTTGTTCATATTGCTGAGATACAGCGACCCCTCTTCAACAACTTTGTCACCGAATTCCTTAACCAGATACGAGATCCCGGCAAATGCTTTGAGAAATCGGTTAGGAGCAGCCTGGTAATAATTTTGCAGCAGCTTCTCGGGTTCAGACGAGACGAGAATCTCGTATACTTTTCGGGCATGCAGGGTAGCTTCATGACCGGAAGCTTCCGATGCATCATGCAGAGCCTCTTCAATCATCCCGTGCTGCTGGTAGCTGTGCCGCACATCATCCATGACTGATTTGAGCTGATGCAAGAGCCTATTCTCCACCCGATTTACAAAAGTATCGATCAGCATGCCATTCATCACCAGTGCTGTCAGAGCAATCATGAACATAAAGGTCATATCCTTGTTCATCAGCAGCAGTGCCAGGATAAAAGCCGCTACAATGCCAATCGTGGCAAATACAATCTTCATCGTCTCCCGGCGCATCGAGAATTCATCATAGGAGTGAATCGACTGCAATTGCTTGCGTATTCGTAAAATGTACTGCTTGAGCAGCGGAACACGCATATAGGCATGATACGATTCCTGGAGAAACTGATTGTACTGCTTGATCCGTTTGGATTTGCCGGAACCGATATAATCGGCGTATGCCTTGTAGATCTCGGCATTGCCATTTTGCTGGTTGCGCCGCTGAATATATTTCAGGACAGCCAGCAGCACCACAAAAAGAAAACCGGACAAAATCAGGATATAGATCAGAATATTAGTAAGATTCAACGGCTGCCGCACCCCAGTTCTCTGCCATGAATTGCCGGAAGCGCAGCTGATCGGCAGGCTCCATCATCTCCAGCATTTCTTGCTGGTTACGGTCCGAGATAGGATGAACCGCTACATATTCCCCATTACGGTACTCGATAATATTGCGTCCTTCTCCGACCCGGCGATTAGTGGAACGCTGGAAGTATTCCGTCATACTCTCCATCATCGCCACGAATCGCTGATCCATCCGGCTAGCCGTCTTGAAGCTCTCCGGGTAATCCTCTTCCTGATCGATCAGAATACATTCGGTGATTCGCTCCACATACCGGGAACCATCCGGATCACGGCGCAGATGTACATCAAAATTCAACACCCGTACCACCTGCTCTTCGGCTGTCTTCTCGTTACTGAAAATCCCCTGCTTGAGCAGCGAATTACGCAGGGAGTAGACCAGATCACCGAACGTTTTGGCATGATGGGTGAAAATAGTGAACAGACTCGCGACCTGCGCCATCTGAATCATCCAGGCAGCCACTTCGTCGGTCGCTACCTCCCCGAGGATATTGACGGTTCCGTCTGTTTTTTTCTGTACATCCAGACCGGACTGTCCGGTGACGGTCTCGGTTTCCTTGAACGTCAGAATATTGCGCTTGTTGTAGATTTTGCGCAGATGCAGCTCGAATGACATTTCCTGAATCCGCAGGGTAAATGTCTCATTAATATAGGCGACCAGCGCCATCAGCAGCGTTGTTTTCCCTGATCCCTGGGAGCCGGTTACTGCCACGATCCGTCCGCCTTTCATCAGGTAGATCAGCAGCGATTTGACGATATCATGATTGCCGATCCGGTCGGTGATCAGCTGATCCAGTGTCGCCGAAGCCGGATCAAATTTGCGGACGAAAAATGCCCATGATTCCGAGAAGCTCGGCCGAACAACAACAACCCGGGAGCCATCTTTCATTTCATTGACTTTAAAACCGTTCGCTTCCGATAATTGTCCGGGGTTATTGTATCGGTAAATATTCTGGCAGACCCGCTTTAGCTCGGCTTCTGTACCAAAAGACAGGAATTCCAGATGAACCGATTTCCCCCGGTAGAAAATCCAGACGCTATCATGACTCATAGGTATAGGCTGCTCATTGATCCGGGAAGTGAAATCATAGAAATCATCATCGTATTCCACCTGGCTCATCGGTACACCGGATACACCACCGCTGATTCCGTCGATTTTCATATCGCGAACTTCATCGACTACGCTGAATCCTTTGAATGTCTGATAGACTCGCTGTACAATCAGCTGCAGCTTATCCTCGAAGTACAGGATGCTGCGAAATCCTTCGAACACTTCATCGATCTCTGCAGCCGTAATTCGGTAAGAGCCGGATCCCTGTGAATCCGGATGATGCTTGAGCTCTGCGAGCTGATGATCATCGATCAGGCGGGCAAGTCCGTTTAACCCATACATCTCCTTGTACTGGTAAAGCATAATATCGAACTTCTCCTGGCTGCTCAGAGCCATGCTGTTATGGAAAGGAATGACCTTGTTCATATTTTCTTCTGTAAATTCATAGGTTTTGAGCAGCAGATCAAAAATAACTCCTTTGACGAATTTTTTGGCATTTAGATCTCCATGGGTGCAGTCTTTGAGTGACTTGATCAGTGTCGCCCGCTGGTTGAGCCGCCGGTTATACTCTTCCTCCGACAGCCCTAGATCATCCAACGAAGCGGAAGTCATCTCATTCAGCGCTGCTTTGACGTATTCGATAATCTCCGGGAGCGTATATTTATTGTTCTGCTTGTTCTTTTTATCCGAGCTATCGCCTTTGTACGTGAATTTGAAATAAGCCAGTACGATCAGGATGAGCGCAATCAGACCAATACAGGCTCTGTTGATGATAAGACTGATATCCACCGCTATTTACGCCTCCTTTTCATACATATGAGGATCGACGGCCAGGCCCTGATAGATGCCACGGGTCAGTCTGCGAATCTCCTGCATAAAGGCATAGTCCGGCTGAGCAGCCTGGATATGTTTGCGTTTCAGGAAAAACTCGACAACCTTTTGTTCATTGCATGCATCCAGATAACTGCTATTATGCGGAACTGCGAACATGGGGATTCGTGTTTTGAACAGACGTCTGATATTGGTAAGGGTCAGCCGGGAGCCGGCATCATACTGTCCCAGCACTATAATGAATGGTTTACCGTCCAGAACAGCAGGCGGATGATCAAAAAATTCCCGCAGCAGCGCCATATTCTGGTTCAGGGAAACGACGACCATATCTGCTGCTTCCAGTACGGCATTCGTTAGTACATTACGGCTGCCGCTGGTCGTATCGATCATGGTCAGATCATAGGCGCTTCGTGCCGCCTGGCAGATCGAGTCGGTTACCTCGTGCATTTTCAGAAATAAATCTTCTTCCGGCTTTTGCGTACCGGCCAGCACATCGAGCGATCCACTGAATACCGGTACGGCATAATCCTTGATCACCGACGCGCTCAGCTGCTTGGAGCGGGCCAGCGTCTCCAGCGAGTCAATTCCCTGAACCGAATAGCCTGCAGAGCCGCTACCTGCTCCACGCTGATTTCGCAAAAAAGCATTCTCGACCATCGCCATGCCATAATGCGTATGCGCAGCCAGTGTATGACTGACATAGTCCATCGCCATCATGGCTGCTGTTGCCACCATATTCGAGGAGCTGCCCGTTTGTCCGTGACACGGACTCCAAAAAGCAATTACATTCCCCATACCGGCTGGTTCCTCCGTGATAATTTTTTGGCATAGACTTTGAGTTCACTGTGGTTCAGCTGGGATACACTTCCTGCAATTTCCTGGATAACCGTACGGAATTCCCTGGAAATACGCTTGATGCTGATACTGCTGCTGTTCTGATTCATAATTTTCTGCATATAATCCATCTCATCAAATGGCACAGCGAAAGACGGATCTTCGAACCGGATCGGCAGATGGATCAGCAGCTGCTCCAGATAATCCTCGGCCAGTCCATTGTCTACTTGCTGGACAAATAATCTTGTAAAACCGATTCGTGGCAGATGTTCTTCTCTTTGTCTCAAAATAGCCTCCAGCAGTTCGGCCGTCTTTTCCAGTGAACGTCTTTCGGAAGAAATCGCAATAAAGCGCTGGTCAAATCTGTCCCAGTCCTTTTCTCCGATAAAATCGGGCGTAGAGCACAATACGAGTGTATGATCATATTCCTGCATCTTCTCCAGCTGCTCCTGCATACTCTGGAAATCGGTAAATTGATAGGCAATATCAAACTGGTCATATTCCGATACCCCGGTACCTGTATGAAGAATAGGCGTATTATAGCGGATAAATCCTTCAGCGCTGGCATCTACCAGCAGTACCCGTTTCCCTGCGGTCTGTAAAAACTTGCTCAGGTAGATCAGCAGATCACTAATGTCTGTCGATCCCAGAAATAGCGTGTAGTTCATGGTGATCCTCCTTTATTTGACAAGCGGCTGTTCAAAAACATCCGCTGTCTTCTGCTCTGTCGTAGCAGGTGATGAATGGCTGGCGGCAGGTTCAACCGGTGAGACAATCGGCTTATCCGCTGCATCAGTAGGTATCGCAGCCGGATCGGTTACAGGCTCCGGATTAGTGTCTGCTGCAGATTCGCTTTGTACCGATGTCTGGGTATTCAGCTGATCCGCTGCTTCTGGGGTTGGCGCTACCGACTGCGATTCATTGCCAGTCACAGCCGTATTGGCAGCAGAACTGCTGCTTAGCTTGACCTTGTCTGCTTCGCTCATCCGGCTTAGGCTGTTATCCAGCGTCTCCCGTGCTGCTTTGCTCAATAGCAAAGTGGCTTTTTCCAGCACATTCGGATCGGACTGGATCAGGTTGATCACATCGCGATTAGCCGGATAATTCGGGATCGCTTTATCCTGCATATAAGGGTCGGCATAAGAGATGGCATACAACCGTGCGCCCTGTAAATAAGCATCCACAATTGCGCTGCTCATCGCCAGAATCTCCGATTCATTAATGTTGTACCAGACGGTAGTCCCTGCCAGATCCTCGACTTTTTTCTTGGAAAGGACAATATAATCATTGCCGTTCGGGAAGCCGATACGTACATCGACAAAGTCTCCCTGCTGCAGTTTGGTCGGCAGCTGGACCACAGTATATTCCTTGCTGCGCAAATCGCGTGGTGTCGCTTCTTCTGCATAGACCATGGACGAGGTAAGCGGAGTAGCTTTGCCAATATTGATCTTGACGATCTTGCCGATCAGCTGGCTCGGGTCGGTGACGGCATTGGCCGGTGCACCCTGTTTGGATACAAAGGCGACAGAGATATTCTGTTTCTGTATCTGGTCGCCTGCTTTCAGTTCGGCGGTTGTAACGACGATTTTGCTGGATACTGCCTGCTGGCGCGCCAGCAGCTGCTGCGATTGATTCAACTGGACTTCGTACTGCTGCTTTACTTCTTTGAGTTGATTGGCCTGATGATTGATCAGAAATATGTATCCTGTCGAAGCCAGAATAGCGACGATTAATCCGCCGATCAGTCCGGCATAGATCTTGCTTTTCATACGAAAACGAATGATGGACACGTTTGTAACACTCCTTAATAGTTTGCTCATGGTCACCTATTGCAGGTCACCGGAATCATGATCCGGCTGTCGACCAGATAACGGTATCCAGTACTTTTTCGATTAATGCCTGTTCATCGGCTGTAGGCTTGTGGCGTGAATTCTCCAATCGACTGATTCGTGTCTGGTACGAACCGATCAGCTCGGCAAGCTGTCCCTGCGACAGTTTTCTGCGCTTGCGCGCGATAGCCAGTTGTTCGGCATCATTTAGCGATATACTCAAATCTGTTTGCTCCTTTCTGTATAAATGAACAACAAAAAAAGCACGCAAAATGCCCATAGGACATTAAGCGTGCTTCGCTTTGACAAGAACTGTTTATTTATACAGCCATCTTATATGAAGGCTATACAGCTTGTCAATGAATTTTAGGATTTTTTTGTGACTTTTGAATTATAATAACTAAGCCAAAAGATTCAAAAATACTCTATAAAAAGAAAAGGACGCCTCTGAAAGCGCGCCTTTTAGACTATATCGGATGATTTTCACTTTGATACGTAGCCGATCCTTACTTATCCATTCAAATGAATCTTCATTGCCGTATAGTTCAGATCCGATGCTTCACCCGGCAGTTCTTCTACCGACTGCACCATATCCTGACCATCCATTACAATCACCGGTGTAATCACTGGATAACCGGCTTTGCGGATCAGATCACGGTCGAACTCCATCAGCAGCTGTCCCTGCTCTACATCCTGCTCCTGCTCTACCCGCAGTGTAAACCCTTCGCCTTTGAGCGAGACGGTGTCTACGCCTACATGAATCAGAATCTGTACACCGGACGCGTGTTCCATAATCAGTGCATGCTTGCTGTTCATCATAATATGAATGACTTTGCCGCTGAACGGTGCATAGATCTTGCCTTCCGACGGCTCTACTGCAATGCCCTGTCCCATCTGCCGCTCGGCAAAAGCAGGATCAGGTACAGATTCAAGCGGTACCACTTTTCCCTGAACCGGTGTCATGACTTCCAGCACTGTCAGGTCGGAAGCAGCAGCCTGTCCGGTTGATGCAGCGGCAGATGACGCTGCTCCTCCGGTTGGACTTTTGGCTGTTGTACCTGCAGCCGGAATTGTACTATTATTATCACTGTCATCCGGTGCTGCATTTTGCTGACGCTTGTTCATAAAACGGCCGTACAGTACGGTCAATGTGAAAGGAACGACCAGTACAATCGCCATCCCGATAAAGAATACACCCCAGTTTTCCGGGAAAATGGACAGGAAGCCGGGAATCCCGCCGACACCAACCGATGAAGCCATAACTCCATTGATCGATACGAGCACACCGGCAATCGCCGAGCTGATCATCCCGAATACGAACGGGTATTTATAACGAATATTAACACCGAAAATCGCAGGCTCGGTCACCCCGAGAAAAGCGGATACCGAAGACGTTACAGCCAGACCTTTGACTTTTTTATCCTTGAGCACGAGCAACATCGCCAGTGCACCTGCACCCTGGGCGATATTGGACAGTGCCAGCATCGGCCAGAGGAAAGTCCCGCCCTGTGCCCCGATCAGCTGTACATCAATCGCCAGGAAGGTATGATGCATTCCGGTAATAACGAGCGGCGCATACAGTCCGCCATAGATCAATCCACCAAGAGCCGGTGCAAGATTAAACACATAGATCAGTCCTGTTGTAATCGCATTACCAATCGCAAAGGTCACCGGTCCGATAACGGTGAAGGCCAGGAAGCCTGTTACCAGCAAGGTGATCGGCGCAACCAGCAACAGCTTGAAAGCATCCGGTATTTTCTCATTCAGGAATTTCTCGATCTTGGCCAGTACATAAGCGGATACGAGTACAGGCAGTACCTGTCCCTGGTAACCGATCTTATTTACTTCCCAGCCAAATAGATTCCACACTGGTACAGTTCCTTCGGTTACCGCTTTGGCATAATTATTGGCATTCAGCAGATCCGGATGAACGAGAATCAGCCCGAGTACCACACCCAGCAGCGGATTCCCGCCAAACCTCGTGACTGCCGACCAACCGATCAACGCTGGCAGGAACGTAAACGCCGTACTCGCAATCGTATTGATAATAGAGGCAAAGTCGGTCCACTGCGGATACACTTCCACCAGTGATTTGCCGGTAAAGAAAATCCCTGGGCCAGTCAGGATATTGTTAATCCCGAGCAGCAGACCCGCAGTAACAATCGCCGGCAGCAAGGGGATAAAAATATCCGATAGCGTCTTGATCGCACGCTGGAGCGGGTTTTGCTTTTTGCTGGCGGCACGCTTTACATCATCTTTGGAAGCGCGACTCGCACCTGTAATCGCTATCAACTCATCGTAAACGGTATTAACTACACCCGGCCCAATAACGATCTGATACTGTCCACCGGTCGAGAACTGGCCTTTGACCAGATCGTTCTGATCGAGTGCATCCTTATCGACCAGATCTTCATCATGCAGGGCAAAACGAAGACGGGTTACGCAGTGTGATGCCGTATCGATATTATCTTTGCCGCCAATCGCAGTGATAATATCCTCTACCTGTTTTCTGTCGACTGCCATGTATTTCACTCCTTTGTAAACTGCATAGAATCTGTGTATTCTGCCATGTTGCTTATGTGTAGTTATGACATGGTGCTCAGCATGTATGCTGCCAACGGGATATGCAGCGGTGAAACGTTATCCTGATCTTGCTTACTACAGCCGTACTGCTTGCTCATATTCGGGCATCACTTCCTTCCTGATCGCTGCCTTTCTACAGAGCGGAGACTCCTACGTAGTGAAGACCCTTGCTACCGATCATCCTTTTCTGTCTTCCAGCAAATGTATTCAACACGCCAGATTGGATGTTCCTGTTACTTATGGGTAGAATGGCCATTATTAGGTACTTACCACATTCCTGCTGCTGCCGACTCAATTCATTTGAATTTGCATCTTGATCGTTAATTAGGATCAGCTGGATTATCTCCTGCTGAATGTCTCCTCTAGATCAGAATAAAGTTGCGCTTTCAAGCTGCAAATCGTTTTACTCAGAAAATAAACCGGTATAAAGAACGTAATACCCGTTCGGATTCCAGTTTGAGTTTGGAGTTCGGTTTGGATCATACTTATCCTTTTCTGCTTGGATATTCAGTTCATTTAGTGAAGGTTTATTTCCCTGGATACGGGGGTTGGATACGAGAGCATCACAAAAAGACAGCCCCGAAAAGGCTGTCTGATCCATCATATATTCGGAATGGCTTACTCGTAAAATATCATCCGTGTAGAAAAGGTATGCTGCATCTACAGACAGCGGTGTTTCACCTATTCATTGTTGCTGTGATAGATTTTGTTGAGCAGCTGCCAGAGCTGTTCCTTTTCCTCTGCCGACAGGCTTCGGGTGAGCTGTGCATTGGCATCCTGCAGAATCTCGTGCAGCATCGGCTCAAATGCTTTTGCCCGTTCGGTCGGGTACAGCAGATAGGCACGGCGATCATTGGGATCCGTGCGCCGCTCGATATAGCCAGCTTCCTCCAGCTGTCGCACCGAGCGAGCTGTCGTAGCCTTGTCGAACTTGAGATCGGTGGTCAGCTGATCCTGATTGACACCAGGTCTTTGTAAAATGGCTTTGAGATAACTATGATGCCCGCCACTGCCAATATCGTATTCTTTGAAGCTGCGAGCCAGATTTTTCTGGTTAAGACGATTAATATAGGAGATTAGCTTGCCGATTGAATCTCTTTTCATGCCTGTGCACCTACTCCAGCCGGATTGAATCCGGTTAATGTATTCCAGTACCGTCTTGCCTATAGCTGCGGAGAACTGAAAATAGCCCATACTATTCCCGGGCCGGCTATAATCACTGTCCAAACCGATTAATTCGCCGGAAGATGGATATATTAATTTTAACGGAATTCCATGATGATGTGTATACAAAGTACAAGTACTCGTTATCGGAAAAATAAATTAGTTGCGTCAGCAACTATACGGTTATATACTCGACTTGTTCTATTCGCTACAGCGACTTGGGTAATATAGATATCCAGTCTCATATTCGGCTTTCAACAGCACTTATTTTATAACAGACGGGGTGTTAACTATTGACTGATTCCTCTCCACGCCAGACCTATCAGGATGACCCGGATATTCAGCGCAGACGCTGGATCATCCTGATTGTGATGAATTTGTTTACCTTTATGTCTACTCTGGATGGAAGTATCGTGAATATCGCGCTGCCCACCATCTCTCATTCGCTGGGACTGCCGGTCGCACAGACGGAATGGGTAACTACCATTTATCTGATGGCGATCTGTGCCGCCATTTTATTTTTCGGCAAGCTCGGAGACAGTATAGGAAAAATCAAAATTTTCAAATTAGGCATGCTGGTGTTCCTGATCGGATCGTTGCTGTGCGGATTCAGTAACAGCCTGGGCTTTCTGCTGATTTCACGTGTGATTCAGGCGATTGGTGCATCGATGACTATGGCGAACAGCCAGGGCATTGTAACCGATATTTTCCCGCCGACTGAACGCGGCAAAGCACTCGGACTGGTCGGTACATTTGTATCGCTGGGCAGTATCGCCGGTCCCAGTCTGGGAGGCGTCATATTATCTGCGCTCGGCTGGCAGTCGATCTTCTGGGTCAACGTGCCGATTGGCGTAATCGCTATTGCTTTTGGCTGGAAAATGCTGCCGCCGGATATGGTAAAAACCGGCGCATCTATCGACAAGGCAGGGACAGGGCTGTTTACCGGCTTTATTCTGTTTCTGTTCGCGGGTCTGCTGCTGGGACAGCAGCTGGGTTATGGCGACGTGCGCATTGTCGGCTCGCTTATCCTCGCCGCTGTACTGCTTGGTGTATTTCTATGGGTGGAATCGCGCAAGCAGGAGCCACTGCTGAAGCTGGGACTGTTCCGTAATCCGCTATTTTCACTCGGTATTCTGTGCGGATTTCTCGTATTTGTATCGAATTTTTGCTTTAATATTATCGCTCCTTTTTATACGCAGAGCATTTTGAATCTATCGCCGTTTCAAGCCGGATTTTTGCTGATGCTGTTTCCGATTATGATGGTTATTATTGCTCCACTGAGCGGCGCGTTGTCCGACCGGATCGGCTCGGAGATTCTTACTTTTGCCGGATTGATCATGATGGTTATTGCACAGTTTGGACTGGCACGACTGCATGAAGGCAGCCCAATCCCGATCGTCGGTACATGGGTAGCCATGCTGGGGATTGGTACCGGTATGTTCCAGTCACCGAATAATTCGCTGATCATGTCCCGCATTGCCAAAACACAGCTAGGGATTGCCGGCAGTGTGAATTCGCTCATCCGCAATATCGGGATGGTCGTCGGCATTACAGTAGCTACCAGCACATTATTTGGCGTTATGAGCAGGGAAGCCGGCTACCGGGTCACCGGATTGATCCCGGGTCGTCCGGATATTTTCCTCGCGGGGATGCATATTGTTTTTGTAGTCTCGGCGAGCATTTGCCTGATAGCGGCTCTGCTGACCGGCTGGCGTATGCTGCATTCTCGTCATAGTACAGAAGAAGATTCGGATAAGTCCAAACAACGCATGAATGCGAGCCGAGCAGACGGGAAATAAATGCTTTTGCATGTATACGGTAAGTGTTATCAGCGGTGTACATGGATTATACGCAGATTCTATCTTCTATAAAATAAAAAGAGCAATGGCCGATGATCTATTCGGCGCATTGCTCTTTTGCAATTTTCACTTCTATTCAAGCGGGTCATACATGTAAATCATGATCGACGATGCCTGCTTATCAGCCTTTGATACGAATAGCGGCAATGACGCTATTCTTTGTATCGTAAACAGCTAATTGCTGCTTGCCCAGCCAGGCAACGCGCGGCTTTTCGCCTTGATATTGTAATTCAGCTAGCCACTTCATTGTTTGGGCATCGGCAATGCGTGTCGTCTGACCCTCGAAGTAAATTTCTTTTGCTGCTAAATTGATCGTTCCATTTCCAGCCAACGGATGGGTTTCTTTTCCCTGATCATTCAGGAAAAATACTTTATTGGAGCTTTTATGAACAGCCATGAGATGATTTCCTTTTTCATAATAAGGGAAATCAGGACCCGTAATTGCATGTTGCCACTGTTTTTTGCCTTTGGCATCATACTTGGTTAATCGGCATGCATATCCTTTTGGGGTCGGCATCCCGCTTTCAACCGCTACCGATAGATCCGGCAGCAAATACACGAATAATGAATAATCTTTATTAACAATTGATTTTTTAAAAGTAGCATTTCCCTTGTGATCCTGCACACTCAGCGTGTAACGCAAAGCATTCCCGTCTGTAACCACGATATGATCTGCCTCTGCATCCCATACCGTTCCGGAAAGGGTACGTGTGTTGAGCAGTTTACCCGCTGGATCAAAGTAACGAAGGGTTGATTTATTGTTTATAGCATAGGATACTACTAACTGATTGTTATTCATTAACCAGTAGTCCCATAACATAAAAGTAGAAGCGGCTGGATGAGGCTGTTTGATCGTTCTTGTCATCTTGCCTGTTTTCTCGTTAATCGTATGTAGATAAAACGTATCCTTATCTTCTCCAGCTACAAACATCTCTCCATTGGATTCCACACCATACACACCATCATGAGGACGCTCATTCTGAATAACCGTTTCCCACACTTTTTTGCCGTTTTTGACCTGAATAGATGCTATTCTGAATCCCTGACGTTTATCTTTAACGGATGCAAAAAATTCATCCTCCGTTTGGTACATAATAATAAGATGTTCTCCCGAGCGATCAGGCGACATCGAATGAATAGAGAAAAAATCCTTGGAGTCTTTGGCAAATTGAACCTGATAACTCGCCGTGTTCAGTTTCCCTTTGGGATCAGCAATTTTTACCGCTTTGATAGATTGCCCAAGTACTGCTTGAGGGGATAAAGACTCTGACCCTACTATATTGCTCTGTTCCGCGTGCATAATCGTTGAATTCATAGAGATTACAAGACTCAAAATTAATGCTGTACCTATTAAACGTCCTATCCATTTTACCATTGTACTGCTCCTTCACTTTTATTAATGCATTTCATTATAACGGCTAATACATAGCTCAAATCATTATTTGATATCAAAAAGACCGTATTATCCATTGTCGGATAAAACGGTCTTTTGGGTATACAGTCAGACGCTGCATCTATAATGCGGCCGCCTGTACTGTACTTCAAACAAACGCTGTATTAATACCCGATCTTCATACTATACCCTTCCATCGCCACTGCCGGAGAACGGGTCAGCTGCAGCTTGTGATCCGCTGTGAAGCCGATGGTCTCGCCATCGCGGAACGTTACGTCGCTGCCTACTACATAACTCACAATATTGAGTGTAAACTCAAATACATCCGCCATCTCTTCACTGGAATCCACTATCTCGATCTCGTCTTTGCCAAAATGCTTCAACCCTACCGTGTATGAAGAACTACCACCGTCTTCGCTCCGGTACAGACCGAGGAATACCCACAACTGGACAGGCAGTTCCTGATCCTGGAGCATCCGTGCGCTCTCGATATAGGATTCCGCCGACATAACCATAGGCGGAGCATAGTAGGCAATCGCATTATCCAGCTTCAGCACACTGCTCGTGATCTGTGTAAATAATGCATGACCGATCAGCGGATCAGTGATGCCCATAACGGTAATAATCACATGCGCCTGATGCGTAGCAACGACCTGCTCTGCTTCCGGCCATAATACATTGTATTTGCAGTTGGACTCCACTTCCTGATCGGGGATCGGTCCCGGCATATAGGCTACCGCAATATTCATATCACCCAGTTCAAACACCATATTCATATCCGCTTCCAGTCCATCTACCTGAATGCCCCAGTCGGTCTGCATCGTGCGCACAAGCTGCTCTGCATCATATTCGGTACTGTTCAGCAGTGCAAATCCGAGCAGCATACTCGCCGGTTCGGGAGTGTTATTGGCCGGATCGACGACGGCTTCTGGCGTATTAGTAGCCTGCACTTCTACATCTGTCCGATGACGATTCTCCTGCTGCACCGGCTCTTTCTTTTTTTTACGAAACATATCAAAAATCCCCATGATTCAACGCTCCTTATTTTCAAATGATATATGTATTCTTCTGCTGTTCGCGTATAGCTGCACTTTTCCCATATCTCTGTGCTTCTTTTACCAGTTTAACAGCAAAGGAAGCATTTTCCTACCATGCCAAAAAGCCTTTCCGCAGAAAGGCTTTGGCTGGCTGTATCATTTTCATTCCCTGTAATGACCTGTACCGATTAACGGCTGCTGATTATTAAACGAAAAGCTGTTGTGTTTTACATCCAGGCTTCTGTCTATACCAGTGATCCTACCAGCGTGGAGCGTAGGAGAATCGCTCTACCAGCGGTTTGCCTTCATATACCGGGAACATATCCGAATACCATTTTATTGTATTCAGACGGGTACGCAGTTTGACCACATCCGGAATCTTCTCATCGTATACCATCATGTAGATTCGGAACAACCATCTTCCTTCTTTATCCCTTTCCCAGTCAAAATCATAAAATACAACATCGCGCCCAGTCTCTGCTTTGATGATAGCAGGCAGTGTATTGACCAATGTCTGTCCGTGGGTAAGTTTGGGATCATCCACAAACCCAAAGCCATCCTCCACATTCAGCAGCATCGTGTAATAATAGTAGTAACGCCATTCTGAAGGCGCTACAGCCGGCGTATTTACACCTGGCGCAGTCTCTGGTGACATCGCTGGCAGATCCGGAGTCGCATATACATCGGAAGATACAGTGTTTTCCGTAGCAGCTCTTGTAGGTGAAGGCATAATCAACAGAAACAGAAGCATCATGGACAACAGACAAAGCGTTGCTTTTCTCATAAATTCCCTCCTGAATATATAATGTTGATACCCGTTAATGCCGCAGCATATTTATGTATGATCATGCTGAACTCAGGCAGAATGCTGCATTGTTGACCTTATTCCTGCAGTCCGCTGAATACGAAATAATAGACTACCTGCCAATCTTCCTCCTTTCGTTATATTCTTATTCCACAATACCTTATTTACTAAATTATGTATATATTGTAATTTATAACAAAGTAAATTTATAAGAAAATAATAATGTTGTAAAAACTGACGCGGCATCACGTGAAAGCTGTTGTTCCGCGTACCTGCAAATCTAAAATTGCTGGATGGATCTCTGAGTTATACCGGTTTTTGAAATTATGTTCTTTTACGCTCGCTTCTGTATACATTTTTGTTCCTTCTCCTGTCTCTGTTAGCTTCTCTGTTTCTGTTCTTACTTCTACTTCTACTACTTTGTCCATCTTGCTTCTATCCCTGTTTCTATTTTGCACAACAAAAAAGCTTCTTCACCGGGAAGAAGCTTTGGGACTGTATGGTCAATTCTGCTGTACAGCAATCCATGCTACACCGGCAGCAATACCAGAATAATCGAGGACAAGCTCAGGCAGGCGCTGATCAGACACAGTACGAGCAGTACCTGCTGCTGATTCAGACCGCTCGACAGCAGCCGGTAATGAATCTGCGTCGCATCGGCTTCGTAGATCGGCTTGCCATTGATCATGCGTTTGATCACTACGAAGATATTATCAAAAATCGGCACGCCCAGCGCCAAAATCGGAACAAACAGCGACAGCAATGTCGCCTGCTTGAATGCGCCATCCAGTGCAATAATCGCCAGAACAAATCCGAGGAAGGTGGCTCCCGAGTCGCCCATGTATACTTTGGCTGGCGGCTTGTTGTAGCGCAGGTAAGCCAGTCCGACTCCGACCAGACTAATCGCCATTACAGCCGATCCGCCCTGTCCCTGAGTCATCGCCACGATAAACAGGGTGACTGCCGAGATCGTCGCCAGGCTGCCTGCCAGACCATCCATTCCGTCGCTAAAGTTGATGACAGTCGTCACGCCAAAAATCCAGAGCAGTGTCAGTACGAGCTGCAGCCAATCCGGCAGCAGAATGTATTGATCATTAAAAGGGTTCGAGAACCCGGAAAAGCGAATCCCTGCCATATAAATAATGAGTGCGGCAGCCAGCTGTACGATCATTTTCGGCAGTGCCGGAAATTCACGGCGGCTTACCTTATACCAGTCATCGATCAAGCCGATCCCCAGTACAAGCAGTGATCCTGCCATAACAGCTGTCATTTTCCACAGACCCGCGTCCATAAATAATATGTACGAGATTGCGAATCCGCCAAACAAAGCGATTCCCGCCATCAGCGGTACAGGTTCCCTGTGCAGCTTGCGCTCGCTATCCGGTCTTGGTTTATCTACAAAATCGAGCCGGATCGCCCACTTGCGCAGCAGGGGAATCGTGATCAGCACAAACACAAACGACACAACAAAAGCAGCAATGTATGGCATAGTTCCTCCTTATGATCGGTATGTGATTGGATACATCTCTGTCGCTATCCTTTTCCGGGTGATCCTGCTGATGTCACGGTGCGAAAGATTTCAGTTAAGATAACATATACGCCTAAACCAATATCATTACAATAGCGGCAAAACTGATATTTTTGTCATAATTGGTTGTTACTACAGGACGCATACATATGGATAGCTGTATTCCCTCCCGTTCCCCTGTATCCTTCGGATTCAAGCACAAAAAACCGGCGCTCCTGCAGGAGGCCGGTTTCAGGGTGAAGCTATAGGTTATAACAGAGCCATCCTTACGGTATAAATACCAATCGGAATTACGCTTCTTCGAAAATTTGCTCTACCTGCGGCATGATCTCATCCCAGCTTGCATCGGGCAGTTTGCTGACCGTTACAAAGTCACGCATACCGAAAATATTATCCACACCATCGATATTAACGAGTGCCTGTGCAATTGCATGATCCGTGCTGTCGCCAGCTTTGACGGAAGTACTGCCTGTTCCTTCGAAAATGGCACGATCTGCATTGATTTTGACGGAATTCGGGTTAGGAGTCGTCTGAACATTAATTTGAATAGCCATGGTTAAGCTCCTTTACAAAGGGAATAGTATATACAAAGCAGCAGTGCTGCCTGCTTTTGGCAATGTGTATTCAGTTCTTCCTATTTCTCTGTGCGTGTGTTGGGCTTGGGTGTTTTTTTGGGATTGCGAGTGAGATCCAGGGATTCCCATCTGCCGCGCAGCCAGTTGTCGAACTCTTCACCTTTTTCGCCTTCATAGGCATTGTAGATATCAGCACGCATTTTGTTCAGCTTGTCTTTGAAATCTTCGTACGTATGCTCACGCGGCAGACTTTTTTTGATACGGATCAGTGTCTTGGTCATATGATTGAACAGCTCGGTATTATGACGCTCCGGCAGTTGTACATCCTGACCGAGTGCTTGCAGCTGCTTGTGGGCTTCTGCGCGTACTGCTGTTACCGGATCATTGTTCATCAGATGCAGCAGCAGATCAATAACCGGTGGCTGATCATATTGTCCAAGCTCCTGTGCAGCATGCAGACGCTGCTGCCAATCTGCTGTACGATGGGCTGCTTTTTTCAGTTCATTATAATTCTCGGGCAGTTCGTATTGTGTATTGGAATGGTCTTCATTTGTCAAAATATTCAGGTCTCCTCTGTACTTCTTTGTACGGACATGTTCTTATCCAGCTTCTATACTAACATATATATAACCGCACCGCTCCCGTAATATACAATCTATGTTCCGAATCGGTCAAATTCCCTGTTATCCCTACTTCTTGGGGACGCTTTAGCAAGATGACTGGCAGGTATGTTACATTTATAGGGACGTTTATAACGAATAAGTACATAACATATTACCCGATATTTCACTTTATCCGAGGAGAATGTAAATGAAAAAAGTATTTTCCGCTGCAACCCGTCTTATTTTTCTGTTTCCGGTTATTTTACTCAGTGTGATGGTATGGAGAGATTACACAGGACAGCTCAACGAGGCTCCTGCCAGTGCACGGATTGATCAGATAAAGGATATTTTTTTCGCTGATCAGGGCCATACGGTTATCGGAGTTACTGCTAAGTCGGGGAACGATCCTCTTGGCGCTTATACATATGATGCAGACAGTCACCACTACAAAAGCACATTTCAGCTCCCATCCGATGTATTCAAGCAGACGGCTGCCAGTTACCAGGGGAATGATCTAATCCTCGCTGTCAAAGACGATAACAAGAAATTGCAGGCGTATCGTATTAGCAGCACAGATCAGACTCCGCAGCAGATCTACAATCATTCCAGCACGATCGATGACTATCTGGAATGGTCTACCCGCGAGTGGCGTGGACGTCTGATCTTTTTTCATGTTTCGGCTGACCCGGCTCCGAATGCATTTTTTGCGCAGATCCATAATGGACAGCTGCATTACATCGATCTGAATGACGGCTCTTATTTCAAGGGACAGCGTCCAACCACAATTACCGATACCTCCAGTGTGTGGGATGAACCGGGCATGATCCCCATGTTCGAAGTCACTCTCGCCGATAAGACGAAGGCCTATATCAGCGGCATACTGGATGATAACAACCAACTGGATGTGTATTACCATCCTGAACGGGACGAGCCTTTTGATGCTGAAGACCATGCACAGGCGCAGTTCCGCAAGCACTTTGGAGGTTCTACGTCTACCCATCTGGCTGTAGAAACCGATTATCCGGAACAGGTATATGCATACAATAATAACGATGACAAAATCCGTCTGCTGTCCACACCCAAACCGGTCTATGCTGCCCGTATGTTCCTGCTGAACGATGAGGAAGTACTAATCGCCGGATCAACAACCAAAGACCCGGTCAAAGGTATCCGCACCGGTTACATCTATAACGAGCAGTCCCGTCAATTCACCGATGTTACCAAGCTGCTTGGCTCTCTGGGAGCCGATGATCTGACCAGCCATGATCTGCATTTCTATAAGCCATCTGGTCAATCGCTCCTGTATTATTCCTATGCAGATCATTCTGCCGGTATGATCGATACCGGTAAAGGAAGCGTCAACCTGCTAACTACAGATGAAGTAACCAGCTGGCAGCAAAATACTGCACTGACAGCCGATGATCGGCGTCCTTCTGTACAGGCTTTTATCAGCTATGTGAAGGAATGGAATGCTCTGGTTATCAACTGGCTGGTCTGGCTGGTCATTACAGTTATTATGTTCCTGGTCGTGCCTGTACTGATCAAGATTCTGTCTTTGCGAAGACGCAAACAACTAGAGCAGGGCATACTGCTGCAAGCCAGAATATTGTCCATGGAAGAAACCGGTACCCGTATCAATGATCAGCCGCTGATCCGTTTCGTGGTAGGGTTTACTTATCAAGGACGCAGCGAACAGACCGAGATTCGTCAGGTTGTCTCTTATCTGCATATGCCAAAAAGCGGCGATCCGGTCATGATCAGCTACAATCCGGTGACCGGCAAGGCCCTGTTCGTGACCGAAAATGACAAGCAACACAACAATCTGCCCTCTGATGAACCGGAGACGATTCCATCTGCCATGTTGCGGAAAATCGACAGCTACGGACCGGTTAACCGTGGAGAAGCATTGCTGCTTCATTTCGAAGCTGCAGGCCAGTCCTACCGGGTACCTGTTGTTCAATCACCGGGGTTCCTTTACCGGATAGGCGATATCGCCACCCTGCTCCATATTGGCGGGACGACTCGTATGTTCAGCCATGGGGAATCGACTGTGTATCGCCAACAGGATCATACCGCGCTGCAAGGGCGGCTGATCCATTTGCAAAAGTATCCGGTTCATATCGATGGCCGCCAGCTCATGCTGCTGGAGCTGGTCACGGAAAGTGCACATGGTAGTGTGACCCGTCTGAACAGTCAATTTGTTCCCCAGCGTATGATCGAAGGACTACAGCTGGGTATTCAGATTCCGGTCAGCGTCAAACTCGCGGAATATGAACGGGAAGCGGAACTGTTGCGCGGTCGCCAGGGCAGTGCGATTGTACGCTCCGTGCAGTTCCGCGGGACGACCGGCGAGCGGCCGCTTGCTACGATCATCGCTGAGCGCAAAGGGATAGACTACCGGATCGAGCAGTCGATTGAGCCGCTCTACGGGGTAATGGAAGGTGACGAGCTGTGGATTGCCTATAATGAGCAAAGACGCGAAGCCGTCATTGTAAAATATGCTTCGGTGGAATAACAGAACGTGAAACCTCACTATCCCGGTACAAGACAGGAGGAAATGCCCTTATGCAGTCGGTATCGCAATTGCTCGACCAGTACAAAATCCGATTTCCTGCACGTATGGAAGAGAAGGTACAGGAACTGGTAGCTACAGGCATGATCGAAATGGAAGCACGAAGCCATATCCGGCTGAAAATCGCGCCCGGAATCATGGTAGATCATCTCCCGACATTGGACAGGGAAGTACAGCAGCCTATCAGTTCCCAGCTACGGGAGCGATTCAGCTACGCCGGTAGCTGGCAGGATCTGGGCGAGCATCTGCTGGACCCTGTACAGATGAGCGAGCTTATGCATCGGTCGCATTTTCGCGAATGGATTACAGGGATGCGGGAGCATCGGCAAGATAGTGCTCCCGCCCTTTATCCGGATAACCAGCTGTCTGTCCTGTCGGTGATAAGTGAACAGGATGGAGATTATACCCTGCTGATCTGGCCGGAGGAACCGGCCGAACCGCAGGTGTGGCGTTATCAAGGTCAGCAGGAGCAGCAGTTCAATGATCTGGCGGACTGGCTGCGCTGGATGAACGGGATTGCTACTTGAACGGATCCAGCTCTGTCACTCCATGCTGTTGTGCAATTTCGCGTATGCGCGCCTGCTGCGCGGCAGCTTCACGGGAAGCCTGTTCTGCCGGATATTCCGCAGAACCGCCCAGAATAGCCAGCTTGCTCAGTTCCATCAGATGCAGCAGTCGATAGTTGGCTTCGGTGATATCTTCTTTATTTTGAACAGCCTGTTCGATAGCTTCAGGGTGCAGGGTCTCTCCTCTCAGGAAGCGGCCATGCACCTTTTGTTTGATTTGTACGACCGAATCTTCTCCTGTCTGTACAGCCTGCTCGACAGCCGACACGACCTGCTGGCGAACAGCATCCTCCTGCTCGGTTCCGGCTGCCAGTTCCGCCTGCAGAATCAGGGCATATTCGATCCATGTCCAGTAATCATAATTGTTTTCAAAAGGAACTGCCGTCAAAGGTTCGATAAGCTGGCGGGCGACTGCAGTTTCACCGGTTGCATACAGCAGCCAGCCCAGTCGGACACAGGTCTCCAGCTCGCCTTTGACCGTGCGTCGGGATCGGACTGGCGTACGGGACAGATACTCGGCAGCTTCGTTGTTGTCATGGATAGTGGACAGTGCTTCTTTGAGCTTCATCGGATAGGGATTCCTCCTCGCAAAATGAAAAAGACATGCTTGCTGTATCCATTATACAGGAGCATGCCTCTACCGGAAGAGCGCCTTGCCGGACGCGCTATTACGCTGTCGGGATTCGTTCTTACACTTCTTTTATTAAATTTATTCGTTGATACGGGTAGATCCGATACCTGTCCTATCGATACATCACACCTGCTTGGGCAGCCATTTGCCGTACTGCTGACGCAATCGGTGCAGTTCCTCGCTGCGGTGAAGAGCCTGTTGTTCCTGCGATTTGCCTACCGCTACGATCAGTGTCTCCAACAGTACAAGCGGCGCTGCCATAGAATGAAATTCCCATACCTCGCCTCTGGCCGTATACAGAGCCACGTCTGCTTTGCCCCTCATATCACTGACCGCAAGATCCGTCACCAGAATGGTACGGCAGCCGGCTTCCCGCGCATAATCGAGCAGGGAAGCTAGTTCCGGCGATTCCGATACAAATCCGAACAGTACCACGGCATCGCCCGGCTGCATATGGATAAAAGACTCCAATAATTCATGACCGCCATAGTCCATCGTACGTACATTATTGCCAAACCGGGTTAGCCGGAATTCCAGCAGCATCGCCAGTGATCGGGCAGAACCGGGACCATATATATGCACCGTATTCGCTTCTACCAGAAATTCTACCGCACGGTCGAACTCTTCCTGTTCCAGGCGATCTGCTGTCTGCTCCAAATAAGCAGTCGTATCCATCATTTGGGCAGAGGCACTGCCCTGCTCTTCCATACGGTCAAATGCCGATTGCAGCTTGCGGGAGGGGGAGACCAATCCTTCTTCCTTGACCCTGTGCTTGAATTCTTTGAGATTGCGGCATTCGATCTCCGCCCAGAAACGGGAGACAGTCGAGACGCTGACCTTGCAGGCTGCGGCAATATCCTCTTCTACCATAAAAGGAATACCTTCGATATTTTTGATAATATAGTCGGCTACCCGCTGATGACTGCGGGACAGCCTGTCACTGGCAAATGTAAGTTCCATGGTGCAAACCTCTGCTTTCTGTCCATAATCAATCTGTCATCTCGCGATCTATCTATCTATCTATCTATCTATCTATCTATCTATCTATCTATCTATCTATCTATCATCTGCTTGTATCGCTGCAATACCCACTATCTGTGCGATACGAGGAGGTTAGTTAATACGTAGGCGTACCTGCTGATGATGCAGAATGCTGTACAGACTGCTGCCTGAAATAAGGCACAGCCTCTACAGCATCTTTTGCTTAGTTCGGTGAGTCGGTTACTTCGACTTTTTTCTTGAGCAGCTTTTTCACAGCATTGGCAGCGCGTACCTGCAGGTGCAGCGAAGGGGAAATGGTACGACGGCAGAGCCCATCCTGAATCGCCTGGCGAATATCCGCTACGGTCTCGTATGTACCCGGCAGCTCGTTGAATACGCAGCCTACCTGGAACATCTGGTGTGCATCACTGCCGGCAACGACAGGCACCTGATGCTGCTCGCCTAGTGTGAGTACTTTGGCGATATTTTCCTGAATACCGATCTCATGCAGATCCTTGCCGTTCAGATCAAACGCATCGAACCGGCGCAGCAGCTCCGGCGCTACATGATACAGATGATTGGATTCACGGAACGGATGACCTCCGATCACCATGAGTCCTGCTGGATGACACAGATCGAATAATCCTTCCAGCGGGATAAAGTGATCCGGCGACGTGTAACTTTCCAGCGCCTGACGTACATTCAATAGCGCATCCTTCGGTCCACTCACCAGAATATGTCCACCTTCTGCTACGTCTACTTCCATGCCTGTGAAAATACGGAAGCCATCGCGGTTATAATAATGCCCATTGCATGGCAAATGCTGATCGAGTGTACCATATACTTCGTCAAATCGACGGGTATTAAAATGTTCAGTCAGAATGATCGCATCCAGACCGTGCATTTTGGCTTCATCCAGAATCGTATAGAAATGCTCTATCGAGAAGTCTGTTTTTTTGGACAGTTTGGCATGAATATGAAAATCGATTTTCATTATAAATTCCTCCATAAGTTAAACAGGATTGGTAGATCGTTCACTATTACCCGGCAGCCGGAGATGTGGTATTGCATGGATCAATCAGGCGCGGATCATTTCCCGGGCAGGTACACTGGGACGCACCCGATCCAGCAGGATACCGCTGTCCCGGTTATACAGATTCATATGTTCAGGATTCAGCGTGATATATACCGTTTCTCCGCAGCTGTACTCGGCATCTCCGAGTACACGGGCACTCAGTTCGCTGCCATCGGTCATTAGCTTCACCAGCGTCTCGGCGCCTGCCGGGAATACCGCTTCAACTACACAGGGCACCGATTGCGGAGCGTAACTACGATGCAGCTGGATATGCTCCGGCTTGATCGTCAGGATGACCGGCATCGTCTCGGTAAGCGTGATTCCCTCCAGTGGAAAAGAACAGACCGGCGAACTCAGGTATATTCTTCCGCCATCCGCCGCAATCAGTTCGGCAGGCAGATGATTCGTATCCATCCCCCCATTGCCGAAGAAATCGGCAACCTGCAGCGTAGCCGGACGCTGATACAATGTCTGCGGACGATCCAGCTGCACAATCTCCCCTTCAAAAAATACAGCGATCCGGGTCGAGAGAGTCAATGCTTCCTGCTGATCATGGGTTACGTAGATAATCGTCGCTCCCAGTTCCCGATGCAACCGCTTGAGTTCGGCTCTCATCTCGACGCGCAGCCGGGCATCCAGATTGGACAATGGCTCATCCAGCAGCAGCACCTCCGGCTCGGTAACAATCGCCCGGGCAATGGCTACACGCTGTTGCTGTCCACCGGATAGCTCGCCTGGATAACGCTCAGCCAGATCAGCGATCCGTACCTTGGTCAATGCGGCTGTGACTTTCTCGCGAATCTCGGCTTTGGACTGCCGGCGTACCTGCAGACCGAAGGCTACATTCTCATAGACCGACATATGCGGCCACAGGGCATAGCTCTGGAATACCAGACTAAGTCCGCGCTTGGCGGGGTCCATATGATAGGCAGTCTCTCCATTGGCCACTTCCTTGCCATTCAGTACAATCGTGCCGCCATCTGCTTTTTGCAGACCGGCAATCGTACGCAGCAGTGTCGTCTTGCCGCAGCCCGATGGACCGAGAAAGGTCATAAAGTCTCCCTGCTCAATCGTCAGGTCGATGCCTTTCAGTATAGGTTTGCGACCCATATTCACCTGGATTCCCTGCAGTTCAATTGCATTCATCTTATTGCCCTCCTATCCCTGTGGTCAAATCCGCCTTGCCGTATTTGGTCGCCAGATAATATACCAGAATCACTATCGCGATCATGATCATCAGCACCACGTTGGTCAATTGGGTATAACCCTTTTCCACATATTCAAATGTTAATGTCGTCAGTGTCTCTGTCCGCGGCGTGACCAGCATGATGATCAATTCGGTCTCCTTCATTGCTCCGATAAACACAAGCAAAAAGGCGGACAGCAGACTTTTACGGTTCAGCGGCAGCAGAATCCGGCGGAACCGCGTCCACCAGGAAGCTCCACTGATCTGGGCCGATTCTTCCAGTTCACCGCCAATCTGCATAACTGATGCGCTGCCTGCCTTGACGGTAAAAGGAAGCTCTTTGACGACCGTAATCAGAATAATCAGCCAGACCGTGCCATACAGCGCAGGTACGATAAAATGCGGCTTGGCGAACATCGTAATATAAATGGCCGACAGTGAAATCCCCGGAATCAGATACGGGAAAAAGGATACCTGATCCACCATGCGGCCGATCCATGTCTGCTTGCCTCTGGCAGCTACATAGCCGAGGATCAGACCGACTACCGCAGCAATCACTGATGAAATAGCCGCAATCCAGAGCGAGTTGCGCAGTGCCAGCAGGAAAATCGGATTCTGCAGTACACCCTTTTCACCGGAATTAATACCGCTTATCGAACCGCCAAGCCAGTAATGCAAGGTCCAGTTATCGGCTGTGTAGACGCCCTCACGCAGCATGAATGTCTGCACCAGCAGAATCAGCAGTGGTACAACCGATACCAGAGTCATCAGCACCACTGTGACAGCCGCCATCGGTCGACGTAGCCGGCCCAGCGGCATCAATGTCTTGTGGCTGTCCTTGCCAGTGACCGTGACGAAGCTGCGCTGACGACCGACAATCCGGTGGTTCATATAGATCATCAGCATCGAGATCAGCATCAGCATCAGACTGAGCACATGTGCTTCGGTCGTCAGCCGAGCCCGCATACTGGAATAGAGCATCGTCGAGATCATATAGAAATCAACCGGTGTACCCAGTATCGCCGGTACACCATACGAGCTGATCGCACGAGTAAACGTCAGGATAAATCCTGACAGAATCGCCGGCAGCATTAGCGGAAAGACGATCCGGCGCAAAATGCGCGCACGGCCTGCTCCGCTCATACTGGCGGCTTCCTCCAGCTGGCTATTCATCGAGCTAAGCGCAGCACCAACCAGCAGGAAAAAGTACACACTGTCATGAATCGACAGCGAAGCCACAATCGGTACAAATCCATACGCCAGCCAGTCCGGCGTACTCATATGAGTGAGCGACTGTAGAATCCCCGGAGTCCCGCCGATTTTTTCGTTTTTGAAAAAAGTCAGCCAGGCTTGTGCAATAACCCAGGAGGGCAGCAGATACGGAATCACTGCGAGAAAAGTAATTCCTTTTTTGAAAGGCAGATCTGTACGGGTCACTAGCCAGGCGAGTCCGCAGCCAAGCACCATGGATATAAATGATACGGTAACAGCTACCGCCGAAGCGTGCAGAATCGGCTTGTAAAACAGGGATGGACTAATCTCGCTCGCCAGTACTCGCTGCCAGTGATAAAACGTAAAGTGCCCCGGATTGGCTGCTGCGGTAATCCGCATATCCTGCTGCTTCCAGACAAAAGTCGCGATCAGAATCTCGATGACCGGCCAGATAATTGTATACGCAAGGAACAATAGGCCGATCGTTCCGATCAGGTTCACCGGATTGCGCAGCCAGCCCGTCACCTGATTCCACAGACGGCTACGGTTTCGTTTTAGGGAGATGGGCTGTAATGATTTGCTGGACATCCGGCTCCCCTCCTTTTTGAGTTATTTGATGTGGATAGAAGTTGAAGCATAGAAGCTGCCCCAGAGTCAGAATCACATTCCTGCGCGCTGCAGCTTCCACAGACTACGATTATTTTTGCTGAATCCAGAAATCGCGTACTTTGGGCGAAGTCATGTACAGCGTATCCGCGTCATAATCCCACAGGTTCAGCTGCTCAAACCCAACCGGATTCTTGGTCTTCACATCCGAGCGTGGTACCCACGATCCGACTTCGTTAAAGGCTGCCAGGCCTTCGCCCTTGCCATCCTGCTCGCCCATCATCCAGCGGATAAACAGCTTGCCTGCTGCCTGATGCGGTGCTTTGTTCGCAATATACAGATAGCCGGAATCAGCTACCGAGGTTTTCGGCTGAATATCATAGATCGGCTTCACATCCCAGCCATTCTCCTCGACTTTGGATACATCGCCGGAGACAGCAATCCCGACAGCACCACTGGCTGTTTTACCGATCGCATCGAGTACATCATCACTGCCTTTGAGTACAGTCAATCCATTGGCGAACAGCTGACGGATAAACTCGTAACCGGCATTTTCCGTGCCGTTCAATTGAATATCTTTGCCGAACTTCTGCTTGTAGGCGGCTGCCATATCATCGCTATGTATGACCATCGTGGTGAACAGATCCATAAATGCCGGAGAGCTGAGCGGATCGGCGACATAGACTTTGTTTTTGAATTCCGGTGTCGTCAGATCCCACCAGTTGGTCACAGGGGTCTTTTTGTAATAATCCGTGTTGTAAAAGATTGTCCGGAACTCAGCATAGTTGGCATAACCCGGTGCCTTGGTACGGTAGGGCTCGTCTACCTTGGGTGCGATATCATCAGGCAGATATTTGAGATAGCGTCCCTGCTCAACCATTTCCTTGCCGACAGCGCCGCTCACTTCCTTGGTAATAATCACATCGGGATTGAACTGTCCGGCATCCTGTTCATTGGTGACCTTGTCCATCATCTCGTCCGATTTCACCTTGCTGACTTCCACTTTGACGCCCGGATACTTTTTCATAAAAGTCTCGGCAGCATCATTGGCCCGGCCAGAGGTAGAGTATACGACTACCTTGCCTTCCTGCTTGGCCTGGGTGTAGAGCTGGTCTACCGTTTCATTCGTTGTCACTGCCTGAACATTCTGTCCGTTCGCTGCTGCCTCGGTTCCCGCATTGCCGCAGGCTGATAACATCAAGGCAGGCACGAGCAGCAGAGACAGCAGGCCTGCAGGTTTGATCCATTTGGGGTTCATCGATCCGTTGTTCATAAATTCCTCCTGGAATAATGATAAATGGCATCCTCCGGCATCGCTGTTCTGCAGCTGCCGCGTGCGCCGCTTTCTTTATTCATATTAGGGACGAAGTGTAAGCAGATGATTAACGAAGATGACTATTTTGGTAAAAAATTATCTTTTTATGTATTTATGATATTTTTTTATCAAAAACAAAAAATGCCTGTACGCTTCTCTTGAAGAGAAAAGTACAGGCATCTATCACGAATCATTCTCGATGGTCTTATCGCTAACTGCGTAGGATGGTATACGGTCGTCTATACAATTTTGTTTTTTAGTGAGTGCTATCATGTAATTAGAGTACGGTTGATATCCTCAAGGCTGTGCCAATCATTTGATTCAATCACTTCGTTGAAAGCAGCTTCCTTTTATCTAACGGACTTCTTCGTGGAATGCATATGCAGCCGGTAAGCCTTGGGAGTAAGTCCGTATTTCTTTTTGAACAAAGTAGCCAGATAAGCTGGATTCGGCATTCCTACTTCTATCCCGATACGGGAGATGGTTTTGTCTGTTTCCCGAAGCAACTCTGCCGCTTTGCGCAGACGTATAGATTGAAGATATCCGGTTGGTGAACAGCCACGGATTTCCTTGAACGAACGCTGCAAATGAAACGGACTCAGATTCGAAGCTTGCGACAGTTCTTCGAGATTCAGTTTCTCTGCATACCTCTGTTCGATCAGTGCAGCGATGCCTTGCACCCATTCCTGACGCGGTGGCTGCAGTTGATCCGGCTGGCATCGCTTGCAGGCATGAAAGCCGGCTGAAATTGCTTCCGTACCCTGTCGGAAGACTCTGACATTCTCGCGATTGGGTCTGCGCGATCTGCAAGATGGTCGACAGAAAATACCGGTAGTGCGAACAGCATAAAAGAACACACCATCATAAGCAGCATTATTTTGGATAATTGCCTGCCAGTAGTCTTCCGTCAATTCAAGACCATGATCGTTCAGCATACAGCACCTCATCTTTCTCTTTTTATACTTCTATAATACGCGATTTATACTACTTAGAAATATACTCAACCTATTTATGAACAATAGGTGTCCACAGGGAAAAGCAGGCTTCTAGCGGCTTTTTTCTTCTTTTTGTGCAAACGCTGCCTTTTATTTAACCTACTTACTCTTTTATAGCTTACTTAGGTATTTAGTTCCTGCATCTTTTGACCGATATAGGTGAAGTAGTAACATTCTATGTCAAGTCTCGTCAGAGCAGGGGGAGTCCGTTTGAGTACACATTGGAAATGGAGCAATTTGAAGATCGGCATGAAGTACATGCTCGTTTTCGCTCTCGTATCGGTCATCTTTTTATCATCTGTAGCAGCTACCTATACCGTACTGCAGACAGCTAGGAATACGATGGAGACATCCAGCATGAAGAGCTGGGGCGCCATGAGTATCTCTGAGCTGCTGTCGTTGTACAACCAGAAATATAATCATATTCCGGAATACATTCTGCTATCCGATGATCGTATTTTATCAAACTATCTGGATGACAGTATGAAATTCGCAGCGATTGCCAAACAAACCAAAACGCTGCTGAGTCCAGAGCAAATGCAGACCTTTAATCAGATTCTGGAGAACAATGACAAGCTGGATCAGTATTTCTTCAGCACAATTGTTCCCAACGTACAAAATATTAATACTCAGAGCTTCGGCAAGCTGCAGACCGATGCCGAAAAATTAAAGTCACAAACGATGGAAGCCGGCAATCAGCTAAAAGAAGTCGCCAGCCGTGAGAGCGGGCTGTCGATTGAGCAGACCAAAGCAGGCATGACCAGCACTGTTACGCTACTGATCGTATCCGGCCTCGCATCTATCCTGATCGGCTTTATCCTCATGTACCTGATCAGCCGCAAAGTAAACAAAGAATTGAACAAAGTCGTTCAAGCCAGTGACCGAATCGCAGAAGGTCAGCTGAACAATGAACCGCTCGTCTATACAGGCAATGACGAGATCGGCATGCTGTCCGATTCCATTAATCGCATGGGCACTTCCCTGCAGAACATGATCCGCGAAGTACAGATACTGGCAGGCGAAATGGATACGCACGGAACGTCCTTGTCCGATGTATCCGGTAGAGTGAAAGAAAACAGCGAGCAGATCGCGATTACTATCGAGGAACTCGCTTCCGGCGCCAGCAGCCAGGCTACCGAAACAGCCGATATTGCCGAGAGCACACAGCAGTTCAGCGGACGGCTGGATCGTGCGCGTGCACACAGCGAAGAACTGGTTACTTTCTCCGGTGAAGCGCTGAATGCGTCTGTCAAAGGCGATCATCAGATGAAAGCTTCCCTGGAGCAGATGAATGTTATCAACCACGTCATGAACCGCTCGGTGGACAAAGTCGCCAGTCTGGAAGCCAAGACACACTCGATCACCGAGATTACCGATGTGATCAAATCGATCGCCAAGCAGACCAATCTGCTGGCACTGAATGCTTCGATTGAAGCTGCACGTGCAGGAGAAGCCGGCAAAGGATTCGCTGTCGTTGCCGGAGAAATCCGCAAATTGTCCGAAGAAGTATCCCGTTCCGTCGAAGATATTACCGGCGTGATCAGCGATATCCAGCAGCAGTCCACTATCATGTCCGAAGAGCTAAAACAGGGCTACGCCGAAGTGACTGCCGGTACAGAGAAGATCGAGATCACCGGACAATATTTCGCCGAAATCAAGCAGTATATTGAAGATATGACCGGACGCGTTACGGCGATCTCCGACACGGTGCAGCATGCACAGGGCGCGAGCAATCAGATCAATGAAGCGGTCAACAACAGCGCAGCCATTTCCGAAGAATCCGCTGCCGGTGCCCAGCAAATCTCGGCTTCCGTACACGAGCAGAGAGCTTCTATCGACCATATTTCCAGCAGCGTCTATCAGCTCAAGGAAATGGTCGAACGAATGAATACCATGATCGGACGCTTCCATCTGTAGACGAAGCCGATATCGGGAGGATACCAAATGAAGAACACCAAAATACTGCTCGGCATCATGCTGCTGGCGACCACTGTACTCGCTACAGCCTGTGGCCCGGCACCCGCTGCTACTACCGCGGATGCGACCAAAGTCAAACTAACACCGGATGACAAGCCTTATGTGGGCTTTGTACTGGATACACTCAAAGAAGAACGCTGGTACAAAGACAAAGCCCTGTTTGAGAAAGCAATCCAGGATCAGGGCGGCCATGTCAAAACGCTCGCAGCCAACGGACTGGATGATGTGCAGGTCAAGCAGGCTGAACTGCTGATTCAGGAAGGCGTCGATGTACTCGTTGTTGTACCGCATGATGCCGAGAAATCCGCTGCTATCGTCGAGAAAGCCCATGCTGCCGGCGTCAAAGTGCTTTCTTATGACCGCCTGATCAAAAACGCCGATGTGGATTATTATGTGTCTTTTGATAATGAAAAAGTCGGTGTGATGCAGGCACAGGAAATCGTCAAACGTCAGCCAACCGGCAACTACGCCTACATTGGCGGTGCCGAGACCGATAACAATGCCGTACTGTTCCGTCAGGGAGCGATGAGCGTACTGAAACCGCTGATCGACAAAGGCAATATCCGTCTCGTCTACGATAAATATACCGAAGGCTGGGACCCGGCAACTGCCGAGAAAAATATGGCTTCTGCACTTCAGCAAAACGGCAACAAGATTAATGCAGTCGTCGCTGCCAACGATGGAACAGCAGGCGGTGTCATCAACGCCCTCCAGGCTGCCGGAGTAAGCGGAGTTCCTGTATCCGGACAGGATGCCGAACTCGCCGGTGTACAGCGCGTCGCCAAAGGCACGCAGGCCATGACCATTTACAAGCCAATCACAGCTATTGCCAAGCAAGCCGCCGATATGGCGCTGCAAATAGCTAAAGGCACCGCGATCCAGACGACCAGTAAGGTCAATAACGGTAAAATCGATGTCCCTGCAATCCTGCTGGAGCCTACAGCTGTGACCAAGGACAACATCCGCGATACGGTTGTTAAGGATGACTATCTCAAAGAAGCAGATATTTACGGAGCGAAATAATAACTTTATTGGTCTGATCAAAAGGAATACGACCATCAAAAAGCCGGAGACTGCATATGCAGCTTCCGGCTTTTTAATTATTTATAATTGCATCATTTAACCTATTGATTTGGTATATGGCTCTTCTGTTTAGACCTGTTTAATAATTAGATTTCAGTCCTGCCCCAATCCTTCAACTCTGCTGTTTAACCTTGAGAACAAACTCTGCTCAGTCGGATGTTAGAGCTTTTTTAGCTTGAGAGAATCGATGTGATTGCAATTATAAAAGATTAATTTACGGCATACGACTTAACAAAAAAGCACTACAAGCTGACAAACCAGCTCGTAGTGCTTTTACTTTTAATCTATATAAAAATGATCGGACTAGCCTTACACCATCACTTTGCAAATATCGTTCGTGAACTCAACCGGGTCCTGAATTGGCAGGCCTTCGATCAGCAGCGCCTGGTTGTACAGCAGATTGGTGTACAGGCCCAGCTTCTCTTTGTCGCCTTCATACGCTTTTTTCAGGGACTGGAAGACTTCGTGGTTCACGTTGATTTCCAGTACTTTCTCGGCTTTGACATCCTGGCCGTTTGGCATCATTTGCAGGATCTTCTCCATCTCGATCGATAGCTCGCCGTCGGTGGACAGGCAGACCGGATGGGATTTGAGGCGTTTGGATGCTTTGACGTTTTTGACTTTGCCGCCCAGCGTTTCCTTCATTGCGTCGAACAGCTCTTTGTTGTCATTCTCTTCCGCTTGCGCCGCTTCGTCTTTCTCGTCCGGCTCAATACCGAGGTCGCCGCTGGAGACGGATTTGAATTCTTTTTCTTTGTAGGCAGCGATCACTTTGAGTGCAAACTCGTCGATATCATCGGTCAGGTACAGGATTTCGTAGCCTTTGTCCGATACCATCTCGGTCTGCGGCAGCTTCTCGATCCGTTCGATCGAATCACCGGCTGCATAGTAGATATACTTCTGATCTTCCGGCATACGGGATACGTACTCATCCAGTGTCACCAGTTTCTTCTCTTTGGACGAATGGAACATCAGCAGATCCTGCAGATCGTCCTTGTGCATGCCATAGTCATTGTACACACCGAATTTGAGCTGACGGCCAAAGGAAGCATAGAACTTCTCGTAGTTCTCGCGCTCGTCACGGATCAGGCTTTGCAGCTGTGACTTGATCTTGTTTTTGATATTTTTGGCGATCAGCTTCAGCTGGCGATCATGCTGCAGCAGCTCACGGGAGATATTGAGCGACAGATCTTCGGAATCGACCATCCCTTTGACAAAGCTGAAGTAATCCGGCAGCAGATCTGCACATTTATCCATGATCAGCACGCCGTTGGAATACAGCTCCAGGCCTTTTTCGTACTCTTTGGTATAATAGTCAAACGGTGTATTTTCCGGGATAAACAGGATCGCGTTATACACGACAGCTCCATCTGCACTGATATGCACATGCTTGAGCGGCTTGTCGAAGCCATAGCGTTTCTCCTGATAGAAGTTGTTGTAGTCTTCGTCGGTCAGTTCGCTTTTGTTTTTGCGCCAGATCGGGATCATGCTGTTAATGGTCTGTTCTTCGGTATAATCCACGTATTCCGGCTCTTTGTCTTCGGCATCGCCTTCCTGCTTGTCGGCTGGACGGCTGCTGGTGATATCCATCTTGATCGGGTAACGGATAAAGTCGGAATATTTCTTGATAATAGCGCGCAGACGATATTCTTCCAGGTATTCGTCGTACTGATCATCTTCGGTATTTTCCTTGATGGTCAGAACAATGTCGGTACCGACTGTCGCTTTGTCTGCCGGTTCGATCGTATAGCCGTCTGCTCCATCGGAGTACCAGCGGTATGCCTGGTCACTGCCCAGCGCGCGCGTAATTACAGTCACTTCATCTGCCACCATAAAGGCTGCATAGAAACCAACCCCGAATTGACCGATAATATTGTGTCCATCCTGCGCTTCGTTTTCCTTTTTAAAAGCCAGCGAGCCGCTCTTGGCGATAATACCCAGATTGTTCTCCAGCTCTTCCTCGGTCATCCCGATCCCTGTATCGGAAATGGTCAGGGTTCGTGCAGCCTTGTCCGGTGTAATCTTAATAAAGTAATCCTCTTTGTTAAATGTCAGCTGATCATCGCTCAGCGTTTTGTAATAGATTTTGTCGATCGCGTCACTCGCATTGGAGATCAGCTCGCGCAGGAAAATCTCGCGATGCGTATAAATGGAGTTGATCATCATCTCCAAAAGACGCTTGGATTCTGCCTGAAATTGTTTTTTTGTCATAATGATTATTGCTCCCTTCACGAATATATGTAAGTGATTCTGTCCACGTCTGAAATCAGTCCGTTTAGCACTCGATCAATTAGAGTGCTAAACCTTATCTTTTATATATCACACCCTTATTTTGGATGTCAACGGTAAGTGAGCCGCTGGCATCATTTCATTAATTAACTGAACTATTATATAATGATAAGGAACGATACAAAGGAGGACTCTACTGATGTCGAACGATTACAGCTTTTTGCTGAAGCCCCTGCCCGGGTTTGAACGTGCAAATCTGATCGGGAACATGGCGACGATTGCCTCTTATTTTAACCGTGGTTACTTGCAGGCTTTTGCCCATGCCTGGACATTCCCGGAATATCAGGCTCATGTACCGCTGGAATATCAGGCGCTCGGACAGGAAGCAAGAGCTTATCATACTACATATGAGCAGATTCTCGGCGCGAGCGGACTGCAGCACCGGATTCATCGGAATCAGTCGGCTGCTCAGGCAATTGAACTTATTCAACAGGAAAGCCGGCAGCAGCGCCCTGTGCTCGTCAAGGGCGATACGTTCCACTGCTCCTGGCTCAAAAAGGATTATCAGACCGTACATAATGCACATTTCTATATTGTGACTCACTATGATGTATTGTCCAACCAGCTGCTCTGCACAGATGTAGCCTATCTGACGCAAAATTATGCGCAGCCTTTGCCAGAATTCGAAGCCGGATTTACCGGCGATCTGATTACCTTTGCCTCGTCTACAGAACAGAGCCCACCGCCTTCTCCTGCTGATCTATATACGCTGCTCGTCGAATGTGCCCGGCGTAATCTGGGACATATCGACGGAAGCATCTCGGTCTTCGACTCTATGGAAGTACTGGCCGACCGGCTGGTAGAACTGGATCACCTGGAACAGCAGCACAATATGGCTACCCTCTCGGAGAGTGGACAACGTGTACAGCTGGAGATGCTGCTGCTGATGCAGGCACGGATTCAGTTCCTGCTGCTGCTGGAGCATCTGTCCGACTCGGCAGGCGAGCCGCTGAAGCTGATTCTGCATGCTTTTCAGCAAAGTGTGCGCAGCTGGAGTGCGATCCGTGAGTCGTATTTGCAGCTATCGCTGTCTAGCGATGAACGACTGATACGGCTGCAGCATATAGCCGAGCAGATTCGCGTTGTCGCCATGCTGGAGCGCAATATTGCCCAGACGATCCTGCATGATCAGCAGATTCACCGTATTCATGAACAGTATGAACAGCGCTGGGCCATGATCCAGCAGATGAATTGATCTGCTTTGAATACCCCAAAATAAAAGACGACAGTCTCGTACTGTCGTCTTTTGGTTTTACATATGATCCAATACATCCACCAGATGATGAACGAGCGGCAGGGTATACTGTCCGTCCTTGTCCAGCGAAGGGTCGAGAATTGTGATTTCCATTCCTACTGCCAGACGATGGGATACGAGCGGGATCAGGATCTCTGCCAGTTCCTCATAACTCAGCCCATCCTGCTGCCGACTATCCACAGCTGGCATCAGTGTATCGTTCAGTACATCCACATCCAGATGAATCCAGAACCCATCCAGCTCCTGCTCGTTGATCATCGCCCAAAAGGATTCGATCATGGCCGGAATGCCCTGGCTGCGAATGGCTGCCAGATCATACACATGTACTGCGGATTCCTGTACAGGCTGTACATAAGCCTCATCATACTCCCGGTTGCCGACACAGAAGATATGCTGCGGGTCCACATAGGGTCTGCACTGCTCCAGATTGGTCAGTCGTTCGTCGCCAAGTCCGGCTGCTATCGCCAGATCCATACCTGCTGCTCCTCCGGTCTGTGACAGCTCCGGTGTAATATAATCCGTATGTCCGTCCAGAAAGAACAGTCCGTATTTGCCTTTCTGCTTCAGAGCCAGTGCGCTGCCGATCAGGATACTGCAATCGCCACCGAGTACCAACTTGAAGCTGTCTTTTTCCAGCTGACGGCTCATGAGCTGTGCCTGGCGGATCGCATAATCGCCGACCGCCTCTACATTGAGCAGACCGGTCGCCTCATCCTGTTCCATCGTATAAGCAGGCGGTTCCAGCCGAAATACCTGCTCAGCCTGCAGCCGTTCGTGCAGTCCATGCTGGTGCAGCCATTCCGGCATCCTGCTGACACCTGGCTCCTGATCTTCCGCTTGCTGTCTCAGTCCCAGATTGGTGGGAAACTCAAAAATATCTATTGCGCGCATTCTCATTGGGGTCTTCCTCTCTCCATGGGGCAACTCGTTGACGTAACCTGTCATGCCACGTTCGTTCAGGAGCTTTGCCCATATATGTATCTAATCCGGATAAATACTTGCGGCATCATATGGCAGTGCTGCGATATGATGCAGGTAAGTTGTTACATTTTGCTCTTCTTCCCTATTATATTCCAGTCCCAGCCTGGAAGCCACCTGCGGAGCAATTCGGCTGAACAGCTCTGTCATCTCCCAGACAGATTGCCATATCTCTTTATAGTCTGCGCGTGGATAGGTAGCCAGCAACGCTTGCCAGTCATCTGCGGGCAGATACCTTTCCAGATACTTGGCGCTTTTGCCGATACTGATGCGGAAATCATGCTCGATCCCTGCCTGCCAGGACAGCATGCGGATCAGCATCGGCCGCACATATAGATTCAAAGGTGAGAGTGCATACAGTATCTCGCGCCGCCACAGCCCTTTGGCTATATAGGTGGATACCCACCAGAATTCATTGCAACAATGGGCAAACTCCGCAGCAGTAGGCCGGGTAACCCGGTAATCTTCATCTGTCGGCTGCGGCAGTTCAGGCAGAATCCTGTCTTTGTCCATGAGGATAACTGTCAGCTTGTCCTCCAACAGATAAGCCGGATACTGTGCAACCGGCAGCAGTCTCAGATCAATCCGGTTCCCGTCGGTAAACAACATCAGATAGGCAAAACTTCCATTGTCATGCGGTGGATAAGAAACAGATGCATCCGGCATCTGCAAAATCAGCCGCTCGCCAAAATAATCGATCCAGCTGTGATCCTGTGTAAATGAAGCGACATCATTCACCATATAGACGATATCGTAATCCTGAAAAAGATCTGCTGGCGCGTTAATATTTACACGTGATCCGTTCATGGCTACCGCGCGGATACGCTCGTCTTGACGGGCATAGTTCAGGATCAGGTCCATCATTTGCTGGTTATTGCGCATGGTTACAATGCTCCTTTCTTTCGGCTGTCTGAATAATGGACAGCGATACAGGCGAGCAGTAGATTCTAGTGCATAAAATGCTGCTTCATAAGATACAAATAGACATTGTTAAAGTATACCTAACACATACATTAATGGATATAAATTATTTTAATTATTATTTTTTACAATAAATACAATTAATTGGTATAGTAAAAGAGTAGAATAAATCCTATATACTGAAATGAGGTATTTATGTTGGAGACTAAAAATCCATTAGCTGAACGTATTTTAAAATGGTTTATAGAATCCAGTTATATCGTACGCTTTATAAATATAAAGGACCTCTTGTCACTTCCGATCTTATCGACATTGATCAGTTTGAATCATTATTACAGCCAATTGTTCAATGTCATATTTTCTTTTTAAAAAATGGTACTGTAATAGAACGATTCCCCATTATATTAGGCTTACAAAAACTAGCTTATTTAAAAGATGATACTTTAACACTTGAAGATCAACAGCTCACTCATATCGCCATGGAATCTCTTCCTTTCTTAATTGCAATAGACTATGAAGACTTGAGATCCTATGCTTATAGCATTTTTAATTTCATGGATCACCAAGAATACATTGAAAAGTTCAATCAACATTTAAATCAAATTAGACATGTGGAAGAAAGAGAAGGGTATCTAACATACGATCGTTTTAAGCAAATCGCCTATTCACAAAACTCAATATTTAACAAAAAAACATTTTAATACTCTGTTTGTAAATCAAAAGACTAATTCTATGTAGGATAACAAATAGAATTAGTCTTTTTTAGTGAACCTTTGTACGAAAAATTAATGAGTCTGGCTTACTTGTCTTCTTTGGTTACCAATTTTAGCGGAGCAGGAATCGATTTTTCGACCGTTTTACCCTGCAGTACATCGCGAGCGGCATCTACTGCCATCTGTCCGATCAGTTCAGGCTGCTGGGCCACCGTTGCGGTCAGCTTGCCTTCCTTGATTGAATTCAGTGCATCCTCGTTACCATCGAAACCGATCACCGGAATATCCTTGCCGGAGCTCTGGATGGCTTCGATCGCGCCAAGCGCCATCTCATCATTATGAGCGAATACGGCCTGTACATCCGGGTTACCCTGCAGCAGATTCTCCATAACAGTCAACCCTTTGGTACGGTCAAAGTCTGCCGCCTGACTGGCGACAACGTCCAGCTCTTTGTCTGCTACATCGTGGAATCCTTTACCGCGTTCACGGGTAGCCGAGGCACCCGGTACACCCTGGAGTTCGATCACCTTGGCGTCTTTGCCAAGCTCTTTGACGATGTATTCGGCTGCCATTTTGCCACCTTTGGCATTGTCCGAAGCGACCAGCGCTTTGACATCGCCTTTGTCGGCAGAACGATCCAGCGTAACGACCGGAATATCCAGTCCATTCGCCGATTGTACCGCTGCCGAGATCGCTGCGGAATCGGTCGGATTGATCAGCAGGGCGTCGACACCCTGCTGGATCAGATCATCCACATCATTGCTTTGCTTGGCAGAGTCATTCTGTGCATCGACGACGATCACCTGAATATTCAGCTTTTTCGCTTCATTCACGACACCGTCTTTGAGTGATACGAAAAAGGGATTGTTCAGCGTTGAGATCGACAATCCGATTTTGATATCACCGGGTTTGGCTGATTTTTGGGATTTGGCCCATTCCGGCGGCTGCAGAGAACAGCCTGCCAGCAGAACAACGATCATTACAGCAGCCAGTAAAGGGATAACTTTTTTCATGCCTGATTCCTCTTTTCTTTATTAAAATCAATGAACGATTCGGATTATGCAGACTTTTTGCGATCGATTAATACGGCGATCACAATAACGATCCCTTTGACCACCATCTGGTAGAAAGAAGAGACACCGAGCAGGTTGAGACCGTTATTCAGTGTACCGATAATCAGCGCACCAATCAGTGTACCCACGATACGGCCGCGTCCGCCGGACAGGCTCGTACCGCCCAGTACTACCGCTGCAATCGCATCCAGCTCGTACGATGTACCGGCTGTTGGCTGTGCCGAGTTGAGACGGGAGGTCAGGATAGCACCGGCGAGTGCGGATAGTGCACCAGCCAGGGAGTAGATCATGATTTTGACACGCGGTACCTTGATACCGGATACGATTGCTGCTTTTTCATTACCACCGATCGCATACGTTTTGCGGCCAAATGGTGTTTTGTGCAGAATCACCCACAGGATAATAAAAGCAATTGCCATCGTAATCGCCGGTACCGGAATACCGAGGAAATAACCGCGTCCGAACAGTTGGAACGCCATACTGTCACCGAGTCCGGTAATCGGATTACCGTTGGTATAGACAAGTGTCAGTCCACGGAAGATCGTCATTGTCGCCAGTGTAGCGATAAATGGAGCCATTCTGCCTTTGGTGATCATCAGTCCGTTGACCATACCCATTACGCCACCAGCCGCACAGCCGATAATAATCGCCAGAATCGGGTCTACGCCTGCCAGCATTAGATTGGCTACAAATGCACTGGATAACGCCAGAATCGAGCCGACCGACAAGTCGATACCACCTGTCAAAATAACAAAGGTCATACCAAACGCAATCAATGCATTAATCGCAACCTGTCGCAGCAGATTCAAAATATTAAGCGGTTCCAAAAAGCCCGGATTCAACACCGAGACGATAATGACCAGAATAATAAATCCCAGCAGTGGACCAAGCTTCTGTGTAACATTGGATAATTTGAAGTTTTTCTCCGGCTTTTCTTTGGTTATGGTTGTCATATTACTGTCCTCCTGTAGCTAACGTCATAATATTTTCCTGTGTCGCTTCCTGGCTGGACAGTTCTCCACTGATCCGGCCTTCATGTACGACCACGATCCGGTCGCTCATACCGAGTACCTCCGGCAGTTCCGATGACACCATAATAATGGCTACCCCGCGATCGGTGAGTTCGTTCATCAGCTGATAGATCTCCCGCTTGGCGCCGACATCGACTCCGCGCGTCGGTTCATCGAGGATCAGCAGGCTTGGTCCGATCCCGATCCATTTGGCGATAACGACTTTCTGCTGATTACCGCCGGACAGGCTGCGTGCAGGTGTTTCGGCAGACTGTGTTTTGACCTGCAATCGCTTGATCAGCGTATCGACGAATTCGGCTTCTTTTTTGCCGGAAATAAATCCTTTAGAAGAGAAACTGAACAGATTCGGCAGCGCCATATTCTCGCGAATCGAGAAATCCAGCACCAGGCCTTCATCTTTGCGGTCCTCGGTAATAAAGCCAATTCCATGCTTGACCGCATCATCCGGTCTGCGAATAGTGACCTTTTTGCTGCGAATCCATATTTCTCCACTATCCAGCGTATCCAGACCGAACAGCGTACGCATGATTTCGGTACGTCCCGAACCCATCAGACCCGAGAAGCCGACGATCTCTCCTGCACGTACGGTGAAGCTTACATTCTGGAATTGACCCTTTTTGCTGGCATCTTTTACTTCCAGAATCACTTCGCCCGGATGCGGTGATCGTACCGGATAACGTTCGGTCAGTTCGCGTCCGACCATTTTTTTGACCACTTCATCGAAATTAGTATGTGGAATTTCCTTGGTGTCCACTGTTTTACCATCGCGCATAATGGTGATCCGGTCACAAATCGCAAAGATTTCTTCCATTCGGTGCGAGATGTAGACGATCGATACGCCTTCTTTTTTGAGTGAAGCGATGACTTCAAACAATTTCTGGATTTCGCGTTCGGTCAGTGCTGCGGTCGGTTCATCCATAACGATTACTTTGGCATCGGTCATGAGTGCTTTGGCGATCTCGATCATCTGCTGCTGTCCGACCGAGCATTCTCCGGCTTCACCTTGTAAAGGCAGATCGACTGCCAGTTTGCGGAACTGTTCTTTTGCTAGCGTTTTCATTTGTCTGGTATTAAGCAGACCCCATTTGGAGGTCATCTCTTTACCTATAAATAAATTCTCGAGCACGGTCATATCGCGCCAGATATTCAGCTCCTGGTGGATAAAGGCAATTCCTTTTTGCTCTGCCACTTTGGGATTATCAAAATACGTCTCCTGGCCATCGATCACAATCGTGCCCTGATCACGCTCATGCAGGCCAATCAGAATATTCATCAGTGTAGATTTGCCTGCTCCATTTTCACCCATCAGTGCATGAACTTCGCCCGGGCGGAGATCAAAATCAACTCCGCTCAAAACTTGGTTTGTACCGAAGGATTTGTAAATACCATTCATTTGAATCTGCATATACAATGCCTCCTTCAACTCTGCTGTACATTTAATGTGTAACCGGTTACGGATTGCTTATTCTACTGTGCATTGGCTCCGAAATATACCCCTGCATGCAAAATGCAATTGGCATACGGTCTGGATTCACCGGTGCGAATAATAACTTTGGCATGCTGGCTGCGCCGCTTGAACTCTTCATGACTGCATGTGGATAAAGGGATATGGGCAAACTCCTGTTGCATATAGGCGAATGTTTCCCGGTTCTGCCCCATCATTTCTTCGGCGATCGTAATCTGCTCAATCTCCATATCATCGGCAATAATCTGCACTACATCCCGGAAGCTGGGAACGCCATAGGTGAGTGCCAGATCAATCTTTGGCACTCCCTCCGGCACTGGCAAACCGATATCCGCAATAACGATATAATCGGTATGCCCAAGATCAGCAAGCACTTTGGCAATATGGCTGTTTAATATTCCATGCTTTTTCATTACAGTTGTTCCTCCACTTCCTGGCGTGTCGGCATACCGCCCTGAGCGCCAAATTTGGTTACGGATAGTGAAGCTGCGCGATTGCCAAAGCGTATGGCATCCTGCAAAGACTGCCCTTCGGCGAGAGCCACTCCAAAGGCTGCATTAAACGTATCGCCTGCTCCTGTTGTATCTACCGCGTCTACTTTGTAAGTCGGCACGACTACTTCCTGTTCTCCATCATAATAACGGACTCCGTTGCTGCCTTCGGTGACAAACAGAATATTCGGATACTGGCGCAGCGCCTGCTCCAGCGTCATTCCTTCAAATACAATCGAGGCTTCGTGTTCATTTGGCGTAATATAGGAAATATTTTTGATTACCGCTTCACTGACATGTCGTGCTGGCGCTGGATTCAGCAGCAGCGGCACATTTGCTTTTGCACAGATTTCGCTTACATAGGCTACGGTTTCTTCCGGAATCTCCTGCTGGATCATCACTATATCGGAGTTTTGGATGACTTCGATGGCTTGGGCTACATATTCCGGGGTGACATGATCATTGGCTGCTTTGACCACGATGATACTGTTATCACCTTCTGCGAGAATAATATGTGCGGTTCCACTCTCCATATCTGTAACCGGTTCCACATAATCAGTATTTACAAGGTTGTCTTTGAAGTTCTGTAAAATGGCTTTTCCCAGATGATCATCACCGACACGACCGATCATTGTTACGTTGGCTCCGAGACGTGCTGCGGCGACAGCCTGATTGGCTCCTTTGCCACCGGGTACGGTCTTGAAGCTTTCTCCAAGTACTGTCTCGCCGGCACCGGGACGACGGGAAGAAGTAACGACTAGATCCATCGAGCAGCTGCCGATCACACAGACTTTGGCTTTGCCGGAAGCAGTTGATGCGGGATGTTGAGTATGGGACATAATAAAATTCCACCTTTCGCTTATCTATTTGGAAGTTATAGTTAGGTTGGTCATCATAGACGTGCTATTACTTTCGATTCGTATAAAATTACAACAGCTGTTATTGAAGTCTTGCGATTGCAGCCAAATGTGTACGAATCGACATCCGCTGTGGTGTATCGTATATATTACCTGTACAGCGAATCGATCTGCTTTGAAACCGTTCTTTGCAAAATGGATACTAGTTATGACAGTGAACGAGTCGTCGCGCGTTCTATAAATTGTACCGGCATCTGAATCGTACGCTGCTCTCCGGCTGTACCTTCAATTAGCTGGATCAACAAATCCGCGGCTGCCCGGCCCATATCGTAGGCGGGCTGGCGAATCGTGGATAATGCCGGCGACAGCAGATTGCTCAGCGGCGTATCATCGAATCCGATAATCTGTATATCCGCCGGAATGCGTTTGCTGAGACGATGGGCTTCCTGGATTACTGCAGCAGCCGTAATATCGTTACTGGCGATTACACCGTCCGTATCGGGATACTGCTCAAACAGCTCTCTCGCCCACCGATCCGCTTCGGTAAATGAAAAGGAGGTGGTCTGCGTAATCTGGTAACTCATGCCCATATCCTGCAGCGCTTCAATCGCTCCCTGAAAGCGATCCTGCGCCGGACGAATATGCGCCGGTCCCTGCATCACCGTAATCTGCCGGCTTCCGCGCTGCACCATCTGTTGTGCCGCCATGCGTCCACCTTCGCGGCCATCTGCATAGACCGCCGGACGATCACTCGATATACGATCAAGGAACACGACCGGAATCTTGAGCGAACGGTACGAAAGAGAACCTGGATCATTGGTGGATGAGATAACGCCTACCACATTATTCTGGACAAAAGTCTGTATGTAATCCTGTTCCTTGCTCTGACTCTCGTCACTATTGCCAAAAATCAAACGGAACCCGCTCTCCTGCATCCGATCCTCTACACCACGAGCCAGCTGTGGGAAATAAGGATTCGTAATATCGGGCAGCAGCAGACCGATCAATCTGGATTTGCGTTTATATAAAGAACGTGCCACTTCATTGGGCGTATAATTCAGTTCCTGGATAGCGTTTTCAACTTTGCGCCGGGTATCTTCATGCACATAGCCTGCCTCATTGATGACCCGTGAGACCGTAGCTACAGATACGCCTGCATGACGTGCTACATCTTTTATGGTTGTCATGGTTTGCTCTCCTTATTCTGTAACCGGTTACAGATATAAAATAGCATAACCTACTTCTTTTGGCAAATGGTAATTATTTCATATCATTTCCCAAAGAAGCTGTGCAAATTATGCATATACCGAATAGGATTGACTGTATTTGCTGCATCACTTGGTTCCTTTTATTCCAGAAAGCAATAAGCGCATATACTCCGGTTGACCCGGAGATCCTTTGACAGTGAAAAGAAATAAAGTGGACGTTTAGAAAAGGTTTTATAACGATTCGGGAAATAAATGGTAGTATTGAGACGTACGATATTAGACTGTGATGTATTAAAACCATCCTTTGCTCGTCTATCCTAATTCGATGAAGGAGGCTATATGAAAACACTTCGCAAATTTATTCTGGCGTTTCTGCTGGCTAATGTGATTGGCAATTTCAGTTTTCGCAGGCTTTCCTTTTTGCAATACGATATGGCTGCTGGATGGTTTACTCTGGAGAACGGAATCAAGTATCTGGTCAGTCTCGCCTGCTATATCGCGGTAGCTGTGTGGGTGTATCAGATTTTGGAGGGATTGGAGAAATGGCGGGAAAAGAACAAAAGCCGTTAATCACCCTGATGCAAGAATCATTACCGACATAAAATGGGTATAGAGTTAGCTGCGGAATCTGTAGTTGCTCGCGTGCTTGTATTTATCCACTTATCAGATATCCTAAATAAAATCGAATCTGACAAAGGAGGCATTCATTATGTTTGATGGCATAGGTATTCCCGGAATGATTATGTTGATTGTTGTATTGATCGCTCTTGTCTGGCTGTTCCGCTTTGTTATGAAAAAGCTTCGTTAATTATCAGCAGCAGCATAGCTACGACGTAACAAGCAGCTATTTATTCAAGCCAAGTTATAACCACCCAATTAATATATGCCCTTGTATAATAAAGATCCAAAACTATACTTACAAGCTCTACATACAAAAATCGAAGCTCGATGCACAGAGCGTAGGAAAGGGAATAGGGGCTAAGGACGACATTTAAGTCTAGAGATCCTCATCTTCTCCTACCCTTTCAGGATCTCTAGACTTAACCGGAGGACGTGCCCCTATACCTTTCCGAAGCAGTCTATGCCAAATCCCCCATCTCTTTGCCATTACACGTAATATTCCTCCTTATATCTCCTAAATATCATTTTAGATTCAAATTTATTTTAAATTTCATACAACATTGTGATTTAAATCACATATTAAATTTTAGTTTTAATTTAATATAAAGACATGAAAGAGATGATCATCTTCCATCAAGAAGTCAGATGACTTCAGATTATACATTCACCAATCGGGCCGTTATAGCGGCACCCCAAAACAAACCAAGGAGTGATCCATCATGAACAGATGGCTTAGAGAAAACAAAGTGGCAATGTGGTTACTGACCGTACTTCGCGTATATATCGGCTTGCAGTGGATTGAAGGCGGCTGGGGCAAATTGACCGGCGGATTCGACGCTACTGGATTCCTGACCGGCGCTATCGCCAATACTGGCGGTGAACATCCAAGTGTCCAGGCAGGCTGGGGTGCCTTCTTGCAGAACTTTGCACTGCCCAATGTTGAATTGTTTAACGTACTCGTACCGATCGGCGAGTTCCTGGTTGGTCTGGGATTGATCCTCGGTACCTTCACTACTGTTGCTGCTCTGATGGGCATGGTGATGAACTTCGCCTTCCTATTCTCGGGTACAGTAAGCACCAACCCGTACCTGCTTCTGGCAGAAATCTTTATCGTCGTCGCTGGTGCGAATGCCGGTAAAGTCGGACTGGATCGCTGGGTACTGCCTTACCTGAAAGCTACTCTTTTCAAAAAACATACCAAACATGGCGGCACACCTACAGCGCCTGCACCTGATCACCGAGCCGCTTAATCAGACAATACCAGCCGGATTCATATACAAATAAAGAACCGGCGTCACTTCAACCATACTGTGAATGACCTACAAACGCCCTGTATACTCTTGTGGAGTACACAGGGCGTTTGTTTGGTATAGATCTATGCTGCTTCCGAAATGTATTCCTGTTCTAAAAAGGCGTGTTGCAGTATTGCTCTGCAACACGCCTTAGTTTGCGTTACGACTGATGACTGATTATCTTATTTGAATCTGTAGACTGTAAGCTTATTTCCCTGTCGATTATGCATTACCTATAGGTATCCTCGCTCACCGTTGGCAGTGATAACTGTTCATACGTATCTCCCAGCACCGTTTCTGCCGGATGATTATAGAATATAAGCAGTTCCTGCAGCGTGACTGCCTGGGAACCGGCGTCTATATTGATCATCAACCCGTTATATTCTCCGGATTTGACCGGGATAGGTTTTAATATGCCTCCGTTCGGTTGATAAGGTACGTTGACTTTTCCTTTGTACAGCAGTATCCATTCCCGATTTTGCAGGCCATAGATCGTGTAATACTGGCTGCCTGACGGATACATGCTGCTTACCGGCTGCACAGCATATAGATTAATCGGACGGGGAAAGGCAAAGTTGATCGTTCCATTCGTATTTCCCTGATCCAGTTCATACCAGTTGCCTATATCAGAGTGCCAATAGCTGCGCAAGTTTGCGTCTGCTGCATGCTGTGGTAAATGGTTCTGATAAGAACCAGTAGCCGTTATACGGGTACCCGATGGCAGCCATTCTCCTGTACGATATGTTTGCAGTGCAGCCGATACCATATTGGAATACCCATACGGCTCATCTCCGCGAATCGCCTGAACGAGAAATTGATACGGAGCACCGCTGCTTTCCAGCCCTGTAACGGTATAACCTACATAAGCATCTGCACTCACTGTCACTGCACTGCCCTGATGAATATCCGTCAAGGACTGACCATAGACGATCCGATAGTGATCTGCTCCGGCAACTGGGTCCCAGGTAAGAGCCACTTCCCGGTTATCGCTGGTAGCCTGCAGATTCTGTACCGGCGTATGATCCGTATTGTACCGGATTTCGTGGATAATCAGCGGTGAGCGGCTTACCATAATGTGCAGCTTCAGATCCTTGTACCAGCCGGGCTCGATCGGTATAATCCACACCCCAGGCTCGCTCCCTTTCTCCATCTCTATCTCGTGCTCTGCTATTGGCTTGTCTTCGTTGTCTCCTGTATAGATATAAGCAATAAAATAATTATCGGCAGCTTCCGAGGTCATTACTAATTGCAGTTCGTCCATATAGACCGGGTAGTCCGATTTCAGATACAATTCGGCGTCGATTCCCCAGCCTTTGAATCTCCAGCCTGTAGACAGATCCTGATCGATTATATTGCTGGCTGGATCAAAATAATGCACATTATCCGGATTCACACTGGCCTGCATATCATCAGGAAAATCAAATCCGGATAACGGCATACTGAACGTTTCGTAGGAATAGTTGCTTCGGACCTCACCTGTTCGTGCCGCTACGACAAAGTAATACGGCCTGTTCTCCAGCAAACCTGCTAAGCTATAACCTTTATACGTATCGGCGCTGACATTCACCGCCTCCGTATAACTGCCGGACTTGGTACCATAACGAATCTGATAACCTGCTGCTCCAGGAACAGGAGTCCAGTTAAGACGAACCTGTTGGTTATTGGAGCGCGCCTGCAGACCTGTTGGTGAATCCAGATCGGAGAGGTAGTGAATCTCGTTGATCCGCATCCAGTAAGAGGTGGATTGGATTGTGATCCGAATACTGTTATACCAGCCTTCCTGGACAGGGATCGGGTCCAGAACAACGTATTCTTCTCTGTTCACCTTTTGCGTTTTTCTGCCGATTTCACTCCACTGACCCTTTTGTAACCCTTCGATCTTGTAGGTATGGTAGCCCAGTGTAAATGAATTAGTCGCCAGCTGCACAGCATTCATTTGAACCTTTTCGGGAAAATTCAATTGCAAATAGCCAAAATTCCCATACAATCCCCAAAACGTATTCCTGTCATCATCGGCTACCTTATAGGGGTCATATCCCCATTGGGACGGTGCACTCGCTGTATAGGTCGTTCCGGCCGGAAGTCGGCTGCCCTGCATGTCTTCCACCGGATAATGATAGGCCTGCGTCCGGCCGGCTGCCGGGAACAATGACAGCAGCAGTACACAACAGCACACGTATAGCTTGAATCGTCTGAACCTATTGTTCATTAGAGCCTCCTTGGGCTGTCTAAGGTTTTATTGTTCAGCTGCAATTGAGGACATGCAGCAGCTGCTCCTGTACTACCTGTACTGCCTTATCGATACGTGTCCGTGTCTACTGTTGGTACAGTCTGCTCCCCATACGTATCGCTCGTAACCGAACTGCCCGGCTGATTATAGAATACCAGTAGTTCCTGCAGGGCCAGCCAATTGGGAGAAGCATCTATAGTGAGCATCAGACCCTCGTATTTGCCTGGCGTTACCGGGATCGGCTCGAGTATGCCACCGGACGGATTATACGGAACCTGCACCTGTCCGTCGTACAGCAGAATCCATTCTCTGCCTTTCAGACCGTAGATGACATAATGCTGGGTACCCGGTGGATACATCGTACTTACCGGCTGCACGGCATGAATATCGATCGGCTGGGCAAAAGCAAAATTGATTGTGCCGCTTCTGCTTGCTCCTGTCTCCGGCACCCATGAACTGCTAAAATTACGATCCGCCGCATGGGACGGCTGGTTATCGTCGAATGAACCGGAAGCGGTAACGATCGTACCCAGCGGCAGAAAGTCCCCGGTGCTGTAGCTTCGAGGCGTGCCTGGTATTACCTCCGAGTAGCCATAGGCTTCACCATTTACAATCGCCTGCACCTGTATATAATAAGGACTGCTATTATTGTCTAGTCCCGTCAGCGTATAGCCGGTATAAGCATCCTCGCTCACAGTCAATTTCTCGGTCTTTGAGATATCCCCATATTCCTTGCCATACACAATGCGGTATTGGTCTGCTCCGGCAATCGGGTCCCAGGTAAGTGTCAGCTGGGCATTTCCGCTCGTCACTTTTACATTTTGTACAGGAGTATGGTCGGTATTGTAACGTACCTCGTTGACCAGAATAGGTGCTGTAGAAGATTGAATCCGAACATTAATATCTGTATACCAGCCCGGTGTCACCGGAAAAGGGTCCAGAACAACCGGCTTTGTCGAGCCTTCCAGATGAATCTGCCGCTGAGCCAGTACCTGTTCGGACGACCCTCTTCCTTTGTAGACGGTATAGGTCAGGTCACTGTCTTCCGCAGCAGACACGGTGAGCTGCAGCTCACTTATATAGAGTGGATAGAAAAATTCATAATACAGCTCACCCTGCGGATCGCTTCCATTATGCCTCCACATCGTAGATAGATTACGATCTCTCGTGTTGGTTGCAGGGTTACGATACCACTCTCCACTGGAACCACCGGTCATCGCCTTGGGCAAATCAAAACCGGGAACTGGTGCATTCAGTACTTCATTGGAGTAATTGCTGCGCGAGCCGCCCGTCAGAGCTGCCACTGTCAGATAGTAGACCTGTCCATTGTTCAGATTGGGTATAGTCAGTCCACCATAGGTGTCAGCGCCTACATCCAGTGTCTGGGTGTATACGCCGGATTCAGGCCCATAGCTCACTCGATAGCCGGAAGCGCCGGATACGGGCTTCCAGTTCAGATGCAGCTGTTCATCGCCGTAGCTGGTCTTCAATTCCGATGGAGAATCCAGATCCGAAATATACTGCAGCTCGGTAACGAGTAGTCCTTCTCTGGTGGATTGGATTTTGACCCGGATACCATCGTACCAACCTTCTGGTACAGGAATAGGCGCGAGTGCTACATTGCCTGTGGGATCGAGCTTGTATGTTTTTTTGCCCAGTCGACTCCACTGTCCATGTTGTAATCCCTCTACGGTATACGTTTCATAACGTTTACCGATACTTCCGGTGGATAATTGCACGGCCTTCATCTGCACTGCTTCCGGAAATTCGGCCTGCAGCCAGGCATACCGGGTATTCGACCGCCATAAGCTATACCAGTCTCCATCACCGATATTCTCCGGCTCAAACGTAGGTCCGCTGAATCCGCTAGCCGTATACACTGTTCCTCCAGGCAATGTACTGCCTTGCATGTCCTCTATTGTATCCGCATACAATCTTCCTGCTGCTGGGAACAGCGACACGAGCAGCATACAGCAGCACATATACCATTTGAATCCTCTCGACGTGATCTTCATAATAGCCTCCTTTGTACTGTACCGGCCTTGTGAAAACAGCCTGTCATACTGTTCCGCCGGATATCATTGCCATGCTGTATGCCACCTGTGCCATCCGGCCATACGGCGATTACGTGAAGCGCTGTGCCGAAATCAAAGATGCCTGTCTTCGATTAATGCCTGCTCCAAGCAGGTTGTTCATTAATTCCTCCTCTCCACTGTGAATCTGCCTTAATCATAAGCAGTTAACACTCCATTGGGAAGAATTATTTTCCATAAATGTATAATTAATATCAAGATCAAGAAACAGCTAATCCTTTATTAAAATAGTGAATAGCAAAAAGCCACTAGCAAACAAATCCTGCTCCAGCAACAGCAAAAAAGCCTTTCCCGTAAACAGGAGAAAGGCCGGTGCACATCGATGTTCTGTTTATCGTTCAGACCTGTGTATGGTCGGCTATCATCGCATAGGCGGACATGGATTCCAGATGATCCAGACCCTGTACGGACTGTTCCAGCAAACGCACTTCCGAGCGGATCAGCATCTTTAATTTATCAGGCAAATGGTCCAATTCATCCAGTTCTCTGCCATAATCACGCATTACAGTCTCTGTCTCCCATTGTCCATCCTGCAGATCGTTGGCGGCAATGCTCTGTTCGCTGCGGACCGTCCAGCCTGCAGCCGCCGCTGCATCACGGATATCCTGAGGAGTAAACAGGGTGCGTACATTGGCCGAGCTGCTTTCTTTGAAGCATTCGTATTTGGCCTGAATCAGCACAGACAGCAGATGGGGAAACTGGTGCATATTCCGGATCTGTGTATCCCATTCGGCAAAACAGAGCGTGGCGCCCCATTTGCTTATTTTGGTGAGAATCTGAATAAGTTCTTCGTTGGAATTCAGATACCACGAAGCATGCGAGAGCACAACATGAGTAAACGTACCCGCCGGAAAATCGGTCTCTGGTGCCAGCAGATTCACACCGTATTCCATACGTGTCTGAAAGCCAAGCTTGGATTGTAGCAGGAATTTGGCGGAATCCCCGACAGTGACAGGACTGCCGTAATCAAGCGGTGCAATATCAATACCGTAGACAAGCCCGTCCCGGCCGACACGATGGGCGAGGACAGCCGTGGTATCTCCCTGTCCGCAGCCAATTTCCAGCACTTTGCTGCCGGGAGGAATATCCCAGAAATCAACCAGATGCAGCCGATGCCGGGTCTGGATACGCTGCAGCTCCGGATACTCCTGGGCAGTCGCCATACAGCTGATAATTTCGTCCAGAATACGTTCCTGTTCTTGCACATTCATTGTATACACCTCTTCCTATACTAGTTATTGTAATATTCAGCAAAATATTATGAGTTGGTGAATAGTCCTAGAATCTCGATTACTTCCACTTCGGCGGTACGATGAGGACCTTCCATCATGTATCCACGAGTGCCTGTATGTATCCGGTGCCTGTGAATGTCCTGACGCCGCTCGGGGATCACGATCCACACTAATGCCGTGCCGCAGGCAGGGACATGTTCTTCCCTACCAATGACCTGCCCATGTTCATCCTCGAATTCAGGGTGAATCATGTACAATATCAACCGCTCATCCGCGGCATATGCAAAGTCTGCACGATATCCCTGATAGGGCAATGTGCGACGGCCTCCTTCCTCCTGGGCATAAAAACGATAGCGTACCCGGAAATCTGCCGGGTGCCCTACCCTTCTCTCATAGGGTATCCATTCAGTCACAGAATTTCTCTCCATTTCGGCTTTGTCAAATTTGACATATCAGGTGAGGAATGATAATTTATAGTGAATGTTTTATTGTAAATTATGGAATTTATTTTATCATTTAAATGAGGAACAATATACAGAACAGGAGGAATCATCATGAAACAACAATGGATTCAGGAACTACAGGCAGAGCAGGAACAGATCGTTAGCTGGCGCAGACATATGCACCAGTACCCGGAGCTTTCGTTTCAGGAAGTAAAAACTGCGCAGTTTATCGCTGATACGCTGACCGGATTTGGTTATCAAGTGCGTACCGGTGTTGGTGAAGGCGGTATTCTCGCCGATCTGCAGGGTGGACAGCCCGGACCGACGATTGCATTCCGTGCAGACTTTGATGCACTGCCGATTCATGAGGAGAATGATGTGCCCTACCGTTCACAAAATGACGGTGTGATGCATGCTTGCGGCCATGACGGTCATACAGCTGCACTGCTCGGCGTTGCCAAGGTGATCAGTCAGCATCAGGAACAGCTGGAAGGCAATGTACGTTTTATTTTCCAGCATGCTGAAGAACAGATCCCCGGTGGTGCCAAAGCAATGATCGAAGATGGCGCGCTGGAAGGTGTCGATGAAGTATACGGTGCCCATCTGGCGAGCTATTTGCCGCTGGGACGTATCGGCGTTATCGCCGGACCTTCCATGGCAGCAGCCGATGGTTTCTCTATCGTGATCCAGGGCAAGGGCGGTCATGGCGCCAAGCCGGATCAGACGATCGACTCTATCGTGATCGGCAGTCAGGTGGTCAGCTCGCTGCAGCATATCGTCTCCCGTCATGTAAATCCGCTCAAATCAGCGGTCGTCACAGTCGGTGTATTCCAGGCTGGATCGGCATTTAACGTTATTGCCGACAAAGCCAAAATCGAAGGCACCGTGCGTACCTTTGATCCGGAAGTACGCAAGCAGATTGAAGAAAGTATCCGCACGCTGGTGCACGGCATTACACTGGCTGAGCGGGCTTCGTATACGATTGATTATACTCACGGTTATCCTGCTGTCGTGAATCCACCGGAACAAGCAGATCAGGTACGCGATATTGTAATCAACACACTCGGCGAAGAAGCACTGTTCGATATTCCGGAGCCATCAATGGGCGCAGAGGATTTTGCCTATTATCTGGAACACAGACCAGGCAACTTCTTCTACGTAGGTTCACAGAATGAAAGCGAACATACCGGCTTCCCGCATCATCACCCACGATTTGATATCGATGAAACAGCGCTGCTGAACACCGGTTATGTATTCCTCGGCATTATCGCCGAGAAGCTGCTGTCCAAACGTGGTGTGGCTGTCAGCAGCTAAGCCAATCATAAAGCAAAAGGTAGGATAGATCCCGATTTTTATTAATTTATAATTGGGAATATAAATAACAGGATATGAAGTCAACAAGGACCTGGCGTAAAAGCCGGGTCCTTTTCATATAGCGTCTGCGTTGTACGAATCAAGCGGCTGTCTGATACTATCTTTTTTGGATTTAATAATGACTGTTATATAGCCGCTCTAGGATTGGATATATCGATATCTATTCTCATACCAGATATGGTACATTTTAGCTACATCTATTTCTAAATATTCTAAAGGAAGGATACCCTATGAATAAAACTCCTCTAAGCAGTGCTCGTTGGTTTATTGCTGGTTTTGCGCCCACGATTATTATGCTGATGTTGCTACTTCTTTTTTTCCCCATGACCGGCTTTCAACGCATAGTCAGTATACCTATGACACTTGTAGCCAACTTTTTTATTATTTTTCTTTGTCTAAGCCTAACACGCCTGATGCCCAGAATACCTGGTATCATACTATGGTCGCTGACAGTCATCATGACACTGGTACTGGCCGTATGGTGGCATCCTCAAGATATCTACCCTTCAGTGGGACAACAAGCCTGGCTCTGGCTGAATGGTCAGGAGATCAAACCGCTCTACGAATAGAAATACATAACCATATGCTCCATGTATAAATAATTACGAATTCATGTGCCAATATGTAAGCGAATGCCGTTTCATTGGGTAAGTATGCTGTAGATAGCCAGACAGGAACTATTTTCAGCCTACATTACTATAACGAACGGAGAGATTAATATGGAAACGAAAAATCTGGTATTTGGAATTATTACAGGAGCATTGGTAGGTGCGGGAACAGCGCTGCTGCTGGCACCGAAGTCCGGAGAAGATATGCGTTACAGCCTCAAAAGTGGAACAGCGAGTGCAGCTTCCTCCGCTTCCGACTTTGCGGTAACCGCCAAAGAAAAAACACAGCTGGCTACCAGCCGTGGTCAAGAGATTATCCAGATGATCCGCGAGATTACACCGGTCGTGCAGGAAGCGATCAGCGTCGTCAAAGAATGGAAAGAAGTACTGCAGACATCCGCTGGCGAATTGAAGACCGAAGTACAGGGATTCAAATCCAGTGAAAGCTCTTCCGATTCTTCTGCACAGTCTTCAACATCTTCACCGTCTTCCCAGCCTTCTTCATCTTCACAGGCATTGCCGGAAGGTAGAACTCCTTCATCCGTGGGATTCTGATTTATCCAAATTAAACCTGCAAGTTCAGCCGGAAATGGTCTCTTTATGAGACGGTTTCCGGTTTTTTGCTGTGTTCCGTTTGCCGTTCAGACAGTCGTTGTACTGCTTGCGATTGATGCACAGCTCTCGCTTCTTTTATTTCATATTTTCCTCTTCGTTAAACATATATGGGATATGACGATATTCAACAACATTCATGCCTGATTTCATTCAAATATGCACTATATGTCAATTTTGGTCTATGGATTAGTACTTACTTCCTCTTTTGCTTTTTTGCAGCTTAGTGCTATTTTGTACAGGTGGAAATGATCAGGCGCAGCAAGCCACCCTATTTACACAAAACAGCCTGATCTTATATTCCATGATTACATTTATCCAAAAAGGAGAAGGATACAATGACCAACAAAACATTACATAAAGGAATCACCCTGCTATTAAGCGGCATGCTGGCTGTGGTTGCTCTGCCTTTATCCGGTTCGCCAACCTATGCTGCCGACTCCAACCCCGCCTATATGGATGAAAGCGGAATCCCTTCCTTATCCGAAATACAGACTAATGCTTCCTACAGCGCTTATAACCTGACCGGTTTCTCTACCGGCAACACGGGCGGAGGTGTTATCGCCGAGACCGACAGTCGCTACAAAAAAGTCTATAACGCTACCGATCTCGCCCAGGCCCTGCGCAAAAATTCGGGTATCAAGGTCATCGAGATCATGAACGATCTGGATCTGGGATGGAATGAGCTTCCTGCGGCTGCGAAGACTTCGCCTTTTGCTGCTCATAATGCACCTCTCACCCATCCGGTGCTCAAGAAAACCGGTGTCAGCAAGCTCAGTATTGACGGGTTCGACGGATTGACTATTTTCTCGACCAACGGTTCCAAAATCAAACATGTCGGTATCAGTGTAAAGCGCAGCTCCAATCTGCTCATCCGTAATCTGGAATTTGATGAACTATGGGAATGGGATGAAGCCTCCAAAGGCGATTACGATAAAAACGACTGGGACTACCTCACGATCGAAGGAGCCAGCTCCAAAGTGTGGATCGACCACTGCACATTCAACAAAGCCTATGACGGAATTGTCGATGTCAAAAAAGGCAGCTCTGGTGTAACCATCTCCTGGTCGTATTTCCGCGGGGATAATGGAAGCGCTGGCAGCTGGGTCAGACAGCAGATCGAGGCACTGGAAGCGAACAAATCTGCTTATCCGATGTACAATTATTTGCGCAGCAGTGCGGTTGGTATGTCACCGGATAATATTATCGCTATCTCCTCCGGCCAGAAAAAGACCCATCTCGTCGGCGCTACCGAATTTGCCTCGGATAACGCCGATCTGGAAGTAACGCTGCATCATAACTATTATCTGGATATCCAGGACCGGATGCCTCGCTTGCGCGGCGGTAATGCCCATGCCTACAACATTGTAATGGATGCTTCCGGTCTCGTCGCCGCCAAAAAGCGTATCACCCCGGAGATGGAAAAAGCGATTACCTCCAAAGGTTATCATTTCACGGTAACCAGCAACGGGGCGATTTCTACGGAAGACGGCGCATTGCTGGTTGAGAAATCCCGTATTATCGACGTTGCTTCTCCAATCCGTAACAATCAGGCAGATCCGACGGATGCAAGCTATACCGGCAAAATTCGTGCAGTAGACACTATTTATGAAAATGACGGCAAAACATTCCGCGGGGACAGCGACAGCGCCGGCAGTCCGCTTGCTCCTTATCCGGCTCCGGCCAAGCCTTTTTCGTGGAACGGATTCAGTACACTTCCTTATAGCTATCAGCCTGATGACCCATCCAATCTGGTTACCCGTCTGCTCGCTGCAGATGGTGCAGGCTCCGGCAAACTCGACTGGGCCAAAGGGAACTGGCTGTTGACCCGGTACTAAACCGGCTATTCTTTTCCACACTCTTTTTCAATTCAATTGACTATCTATTTCCCAATAGTAATAAAGCCCCTGGTATCCACGACCGGGGGCTTTATTACTATTTACGGCTGTATCGTCAGCTGGCTCTCCTCGATAACTGTGACTTTTCGATTCGGTTATTTCCTTGAAAACAATATTGTAAAATAGAAGTGTATTCAATTGCTTATTAATTTGCTATTTATGGGTAATACACTGTAACTATCTATGCAAAGGGGATTTAACTGTGTCACAGCAAATTCATCTGGACCCGATTCTCAAACACGCTAGCCTGCTGTGCCAGAGCCAGTTCGGCAAACAGCCAGAGAGAATTCATATTCATTTTAATGAGCAAAGTGCAGTCATTATGCTGCAGGAACTGATTGATCCCGGTGACGACCGGTTGCCTGATGATCCGGATGAACGTTATACCCATATTCATATTCTACTTAGCCAGTTTATCTTTCCTGCTCTGCAGAAAAAAATAGAGTCTACGTTCGGTCATACGGTATCCCATGTATTTATTGACTGGAAACTGGAATACAACAGCGCTGCTATTGCAGTTACCTTTGAGGCATCGACCGAGACTTTTGACGAAGATATCTATACAGGCAAAGCCGATCTGCATATCAAGGTCAGCCAGATTACCGAATCTGTACAAAAAGCTCCGGAAGCGGTCAATTCCTTTTGGCTGTCCGATGATATTCTGGTTGTACTGCGTAAAGGCCTGTTGATCAATCTGGAGAAACAGATTATCAAAAAAGGCTTTAACAGCGCTCTCCGTGTATCCAAGCGGGAGCTGGAGCTGGGTCATTTTATCGAAGAATTGCCCATACTGGATCTGCTCGGTCGTCCTCTCAAAAATGCTTATCTGGATTGGGACTTTGAAAAGGATTTCAGCATGCTGCTGCTGGTTCTCGAAAAGTGATCCTGTTCCATAGCCAAATAGCCTTGCTGATCCCAATGTCGGCAAGGCTATTTGGCTATCATGAAATCAGGAATGATAAGAAGAGTAGAAATGCGTGATTCAACCTGCTTCGGTAGCCTGATCAGCAGACTTCGGATTGTAACAGCAGACCCGGTTACGCCCTTCATCCTTGGCCTGATACAATGCCTCGTCTGCTGCATGTACGAGTTCTTCTCCCAACTGGTATCCGTCCCATTCGGCAACGCCAAAGCTGGCGGTAACTGCATATTTGCGGGATGGTGATTCCAGCTCGATCAGCTTGCGCAGCCGCTCGGCGACACTTCTCGCTTCGCTCAGTGAAGTATCCGGTAGCAGTACGGCAAATTCTTCGCCACCATAACGCACAGTCAGGTCTCCCGGACGACAGTAATCATTCAGCACGCGTCCCAGATGTTTGAGCACCAGATCACCTTCCTGATGCCCCCAGTTATCATTGAAGCTTTTGAAATGATCTACATCCAGCAGAATCAAAGACAGCAGATGACGCTCTGTATCGGCTGTAACTACACGAGTCATCAGATGATGAAGTGATTCGTCGAAATACCGGCGATTCCAGAGACCGGTCAGACCATCCCGCATAGCCAGACGCTGGATTTTATCGGTTTCCCTTGCATTCTCGATAGCAGTAACAATCATCGGTGCCAGCTTTTCAACCCGGTTTTTCTGCTGTATGGAGAAGTGGTTTTGTTCCGGTGACATCAGATTGAGTACACCGACCACCCGTGCTTCCTTGCGCAAAATAATATGCATCGACGAGCGAATCCCCTGTTCATGCAAGTAATCGGTTACGCTGCCTGTAGGCCGGTACACATTCCAGTCTTCATGAATCATCGAGAAGCCACCTTCCAGCAGCTCATGCACATCTTTTTGTTCTCCGCCAAGAGACACTTCTTTATGATCAATTACGCCATGATAAATAGACGACTTGATGGTAAAGCTGCGATCCGCATTCTGCGTAATAATCGAGATTCGCTCACATTCGATAATATTCCAGATGCCCATCAACGTCTCCTGATACACATGCTGAACCGACTTGGCCTGATTCAGCGTATTGATCATCTGATACGTATAACCGAGCAGACGCTGGTCTTTTTGCATTTCCAGACGCATATCTTCAAAAGTATGAATCAAGCGGCCAATTTCGTTGGATGAGGAATAGGCAGGCAGCTCCGCCGAGATATTACCATTGGCATAAGAGGATACCGCCTTGTCCAGTTGTACGATCGGAATCGTAATCCGGCGCAGCCCGCGCTGGATAAAGTACAGCATAATACACTGGAACAGCACAAACATCGTTCCCATGCCCACAAGCGTAAGTGTAATATTTCTCAGCATCTCGGCACGCAGACGGTTACGTAGGTCTTCAAACTTCTTGAAAAGCATATCCTGCTGCTGGCGGAAAGAATCAAACTGCTTTTTGCCGGATAGCAATTCTTCACTTGTCACCTGATGACCGGTCATGGCTTCATGTACCTGTTTATCGCCGTATCTTACTTTCCAGGTTGTCCCTGTATCGATCAGCTTACGTGTCTGATCGATATACTCGGGATAGTTCTCCAGCCGGTCCATTAATTCACTGGCAGCCACCTGATAATACATACTACCTCGGTCGAACGGCTCCAGAAAAGAAATATCCCGGGTCAATAAATACCCACGCTGCCCAGTCTCCTGATCCACAAGGGCATTCTCCAGTGTCTGCAGCTGAATCTGCAGATTCGCCGCTTCTTTGACCTGTGTATAATCATTCCGGACAGATTGATTCATATAAAATAATCCGAACACCACAATCAGCAAAAAAACCATGATGGACCAGAGGTTCGTCTTCACAACGCCCGCGCCGATAAAGTTTTCTTCCTGAAAAATTTTGATGAAGGATTTTTTCATTTGTCGTCTCCTTACCTGACTGCAGCCTCTGTCTGCCGCATTCGCAGGCTCCGCTCAGTTTCGTTAATAGAATTCCATTAAGTACCATTTTGATTCATTTGGTTAAATATTCTATTTTATTATCTGTTGCAGAGCGCCATTAGTTTATACACATATTCAAAATTGAGCGCATATATTCATAAAAACCATACTTGAGCACCAATACGGTATATAGAGGTAGGCGAATATAAATTTCCTAATAGTAGCTAAACGAACTGTACTCGATGATTGCATCTTGGTGCCTCGTCTTCGCTCTTTGTCTTCGATATCATGCTACTATGTATAAATCATGGTTCGATCGGAGAAATTGCTATGACAACATTCAAAAATTCCTACAAAAAAACCTGATGGATGTCCATCAGGTTCAGTCCGCATTATAGATATACCATTAACTTTATTGGCAATAAGCAGGGTCCGTATTCAGAAAAAATAACGTACAGCAGCCATCATCATCACCCCGGCAATTACGGTAATCGACAGGCTGCGGGTTTTGATCGCAATCAAAAAGGTAGGAATAAGTACGATAATGACCTGCCAATCGATACGCAGCGAATCTTTCTCTTGGATCAGGAAATTATCCACGACCAGAGCGGTCAGAATGCAGACCGGAATATAAGATAACCATTTTAGCACGGGTGCAGGCAGATTGAGATTGCGTACGACCAGAAAAGGAAGTACACGCGGTATCATAGTCACCAGCGCACAGCCGATAATGACTATCAGCGTCGTCCATTGCATACTCATTTCTCTGTCACCACCCCGATGGTCGCTACGATAACCGTAGCGATAATAACCGCGAGCTGTGAGGATACGAACAGTGACAATAGCAGCATGGCGATCACCATATAGCCCATCAATTGTAAATAATGCTTCAGCTTGGCCGGAACCAGATGCCCCAATTGCAGCACGAGCAGAGCAACGAACATTGCTGTCAGCGCATAATCCATTCCGAACTGCTCCGGATCGGCGATCCAGCTGCCGAACAATGCACCCACTACACAGGAGACTACCCAGCTGACATAGGCAATCAGGTTCAGCCCATTCATCCAGCGGTCATTGAGCGGTTTGCCCTGGGCTAGTCGGCCTGCTGCCACGCCAAATGATTCGTCCGTAACCAGCAGTCCAATACCTATATTTCGAAGCAGTGAATAACGGGTAAAATGGGGCGCCAGCGTTGCACTAAGCAGAAAATTCCGCAAATTGACGATAAAGGTAGTCAAAATAATAGCTGATACAGGCGCATGTACAGCCAGCATCCCGCAAATAATAAACTGTGCTGCTCCTGCATATACCAGCAGTGACATTATTCCCATCTCCAGTACACTCAGATGCGAAGCCGCCCCTACAATACCTGCTGCCAGGCCGATACTGATATATCCAAGCAGCGTAGGAATCCCGTCTTTGACTCCATCTGCAAAGGTAGATTCTGTCTGCTTCTCTGCTCCATCACAACCGGGTTCTTCCGGTGGCTGCACCGAATATCCAGACTGCTCCGTTTGTATTTCTGTGCACGTTTTGGTACCGCATCCCGTATGCTGATGTACCGTTTGAATATGAGACATTTTATCCACTCCTTACTGGCTCGTTGTTATTCCTGTATGCTAAAATGAACTAAAGTTTATTATAGTATACTTATTTCTAATATAACATACATTATTCTGTTATATTAAACAAGAGCAAAGGAGAAAATTATGGACCCTATACAAAGTGTAATCGCCAAAAATCTGTCACGTATCCGCAAAAGCAAAAATCTGACGCTGGATCAGACATCGGAATTGACCGGTGTGAGCAAAGCGATGCTCGCACAGATCGAGAATGAGAAATCCAATCCAACCATCAGCACCCTATGGAAAATCGCCAACGGCTTGCAGGTATCTTTTACCACCTTTCTCAAGGAAGAAGAAGTACTCGTACGCCGCGTCAATATGAACGAAGTGAATATGATTATGGACAGTGATGACAAATACCGGGTATATCCTTTTTTCCCGTATCATCCGGAAAAACGATTCGAGCTGTATATTGTGGAGCTGCTGCCCGGCTGCATACATGAACCGAAAACGCATCCCGGCGAAGAGTATCTAATCGTCAAGCAGGGATCGATGGTCGTCGATCTCAAAGGGGAAAAGTATGAGCTGACCGAAGGTGATGCGCTGCAATTCTCTGGTATGAATCTGCATGGCTACTCCAATCCTACAGCAGAAAAAGCCAGCTTTTTCATGATGATGCATTATCCGGACGATGCCCTTCAGTAGTGATGGAGTGATAGAGTGATAGAGTGATAGAGTGATAGAGTGATAGAGTGATAGAGTGATAGAGTGATAGAGTGATAGAGTGATAGGAGCGATTTTACTTTAGTGAAAGCAGGTGGTGGGTATGGAATTGCGCCAGCACACCCTTTTATGGGTAACCGATCTGTACTATGAAGCCAAAGGACGCCATTATTACGAAGAAGATCTTTTTCTGACGTCGCATCTTCGGCAGTATTTCCGGATTATTCTTTGTCATCCCGAAGATACCGAGCCCTTTGAACATACTGCCAATCTGATCGTGTTCCGCAATGCCGGACCGGTCGCTCCGTACCAGGATCAGTATGAGGCTTTCCGGCAGCGGATTCAGGCGCAGCAGCTAAAGACATACAACAGTCTGGATGGTCATGCCGATATGAATGGCAAATCCTATCTGCTGGAGCTGACTGCTGCACAATATCCGGTTATTCCGACTATTGATCACCTAGAGCAGCTGCACCGGCTACCGGATAGCAAAGAATATATTATCAAGCCATTCGATGGTGCCGATTCGCATGGTGTACAGCGTGTATCCGCCGATCACTTTCAACAAGCACTTGCTGCGTGTGACCAGCGGATGCTGATCCAGCCGTATATCCCGTTTGAATATGAGGTTTCCTTTTATTATATCGATCATGAATTTCAATATGCCCTGTATGCTCCCGACCCGCAGCAGCGCTGGAAGATGGAGCTGTATGATCCACAGCCGTCTGATTTTGCTTTTGCCGAGCAATTTATCCGCTGGAATCATATCAGCTGTGGCATCCAGCGCGTCGATGCCTGCCGCACAGCCAGCGGAGAGCTGCTGCTCGTGGAATTGGAAGATTTGAATCCCTATCTATCCCTGCTGGATATCCCGGTGAATTATTCCCGCCGCTTTATCAGCCGGATGATACAATCTCTCGAGCAGGCAATCAAAGCATAACCAAACCGACCTCATCTTAATACTCCTATACAAACAGACTCAGCGGATCATTTCAATCTATGATCGGCTGAGTCTATTTACATGTATTCTCTTCTGTATTTTAATTCAAAAAATCGAAATCAGCTCTCTTGTATACGCATGCCGCTCTTCTGCAAACAAGGCGGTCTGCGGGAACTGATCTACCAGCTGGCCATCCTTCATGACCATAATACGCTGGCTCATCTGATGAACAGCCGCCAGATCATGGGAAATGAACAGATACGACAGATTCAGTTCGGTACGCAGCCGTGTTAGCAAATGAAGTACCGCTCCCTGGGAGATCACATCCAGACTGGCTGTCGGCTCATCCAGTACAACTAGCTGCGGCTCGATACTGATCGCGCGGGCAATCGTTACCCGCTGACGCTGACCGCCGCTCAGCTCATGAGGATACCTATCGGCCAGCGTATCTGACAGCTCTACCGCTTCCAGCAGCTGCTTGATCAGATGCTGTTCGGATGACGGCTGGAAATGCTGCAATCTCAGTTCCTGACGGTACTGCCGGTAGGGATCAAGCAAGGAGTCCCGAATCTTCAGCTTGGGATTCAGCGCTGCCGAAGGATTCTGGAAAACGATCTGCATGTTCCTGCGGTGAGGATACAGCTGATGGTCATTCATTTTCTCGATAGAATGTCCATCCAGTACAATAGAGCCGCTATCTGTTGATTCTATCCGCAGCAGGCAGCGGGCCAGCGTACTTTTGCCGCATCCGCTCTCTCCGACCAGACCCAGGCATTCTCCCGATTCGATTGCAAAGGACACTTCATTCAGCACACGCTTATCCGGTGCATACGACTTGTTCAGCCGATCAACCTGCAGCAGGCTCATTGTCCTCTCACCTCCTGCAAACCGGAAGGCAGCAGGTGGCCCGGCTTGTGCAGCATCGGCGTGGCCTGGATCAGCTGACGGGTATACGGATGCCGGGGATGATCCAGAATCCGGTGCTTGCCGCCCGTCTCGACGATCCGCCCTTCCTGCATCACCGCCAGACGACTGGCATACCGGCGAACATGACGCCAATCATGAGTAATAAAAAGAATTGCACAGCCCGTCTCCCGCTGCTTGTGTGCCAGCAGCTCCAGAATCCGATGACCGGATACACTGTCCAGCGCTGTCGTGACTTCGTCGGCAATCAGCACATCCGGTGACAGCATCAGCGCCATCGCAATCGATACCCGCTGCAGCTGCCCACCGCTCAATTGAAAAGGATACCGTCGGTACAGTTCCGCTTCCAACCCGACAGACTCCAGTGCCTCCATGCCTTGCTGTTTGCGTACAGCACCCGGGGTAATGCCGTGAACCTTTTGGTATTCATCCAGATGCTGCCCAATCGTACGGAATGGTGTAAATGACCCCTGATAATCTTGAAATACATATGCCAGCCTGCGACCGCGAATATCGCGCATCTGCCGTGCAGACAGACTCAGCAAATCCTGCCCATGGAGCCTGATATGGCCTTCCATCTGCAGATTCGGTGGCAGCATGCGTCCGGCTGCTTGGGAAAGCAGGCTTTTGCCGCTGCCGCTCTGACCGACCAGTGCGAACCATTCTCCTTCATGCACGGTTAGGGAGACTTCATCGACGATCGTTTTTTCGCGGCTGCGTATCGTTACCTTATCCATCGTCAGAATCATGATTGCACCTCCCTTTTCACATCAAAACGGTCACGCAAATAATCGCCCAGCATATTCGCCAGCAGTACGACCGATACAATCGCCAGTCCCGGATAGATCATCAGCTCCGGACGCGACTGGAAATATGGACGCGAATCATTAAGCATCGCTCCCCATTCCGGTGTTGGCGGCTGTGCCCCCAGTCCAATATAAGAGAATGCCGAGATCAGCAAAATAATTTTGCCCAGATCCAGACTCGCCAATACGAGCACATGACCAAGTACATGCGGCAACAGATGCCTGCGCATAATAGTGGCTGGCGACAACCCGTTGGTACGTGCAATCTGTACATAATCTTTTTGCGCCTCGGACAATACCGTGCTGCGTACGAGCCGCGCATAGTTGACCCATTTTACAACCACGATCGCCAGTACCAGATTGCCGATGCCTGCACCGAGCAGACCGCTCAATACAATCGCTACAATCGTATCGGGAAAAGACAAAAAGCTGTCTGCGATCCGCATAAAGATCCGGTCAACCCAGCCACGGCGGTATCCCGAAATCAGCCCGAACGGAATACCGATCAGCAGTGCTGCTCCCAGCGCGAGCAGACTGTAACCTAGCGTCTGTTGTCCACCAAGCAGCAGACGCGTCAGCACATCCCTGCCCAGATGATCCGTACCCAGCGGATGCAGCATGCTCATCTCCTGCAGACGATCACCAAGATCCGTCGTATTGGGATCATATTTAAGCCAACCAAAAGCATAAATCGAAGCCACAATCGTAACCAGAACAAATAAAAATGCGATAACTCCCTGCCAGCCGTGCTTGCTGCGCCGTGGCATCGCAGGTATGGATAATTCTCTCATCAGCCGGTCTTCCTTTCTTTGAGCTTCATCTCGGGGTTAAGGTAACGGTAGGATAGATCCACCAGTGTATTAACGACAAATACGATAGCCGCCATCACCAGAATATAGCCCTGAATCAGCGGATAATCCCGCTGGCGGATCGAATCCACGACCAGCTTGCCGATACCGGGATAGGCAAACAATACCTCGATCACCACGACACCCCCGATCAGACTGCCCAGACTGACGCCAAATACCGTAATCACAGGCGGCAGGCTATGACGAAGGGCATGTACCCAGAAAATACGTAATTCACTGTATCCCCGCGCCCGTGCAGCCCGTACAAACTCCTGTCCGAGCGAATCCAGAAGACTCGAACGCAGCAGACGTACATACACGCTGGAAATAGCCAGTCCCAGTGTCAGGGAAGGCAGCAGCAGCGAAATCCATCCATCCCGTCCCATGGTCGGCAGCCAGCCGAGCCGGACGCCGAACAGATCTATCAGAATCAAGCCAAGCCAAAAGCTAGGCACCGCCGCGCCTATAATCGACAGCAGCCGGCTCATATGATCGATCCAGCTGTTCCGGTACAAAGCCGACAGAGAGCCGAGCGGTAGCGCAATCAGCAGCATAATTACCAGCGCACCGCCGGTTAATTCCAGTGTCGCCGGCAGCCCGCCCATAATCATTTTCATAACAGGCTGACCGGTTACATACGACTGTCCAAAATCCAGCCGTACGAAATCCAGCAGCCACTGCCCGTATTGAACGAGCAATGGCTGATTGAATCCCATCTCTTCTCTTAATGCCTCTACCTGCTCCTGACTGACGGATAATTCATCCACATTCAGAATCGTCAGCACCGGATCGCCCGGTGCCATACGGATAAATAGAAAACTAATAAAAGTAATAAACAATACAAACCCAAGGGTTTCCAGAAATTTGCGGATCAGAATCCGGCCCATTACATCACATCCAGCTTGTTGGTAATCATATAGTATTCACTGCGCGTCGTGATCCAGTTTTTCACTTTCTCTTCGTTATAAGCCACGATGGTCGACGGGTGCAGAACAAAGGAATTAATTACATTATCATGTACATAATCAGCAGCCCGCTCGGCCAGTACAGCCCGTTTCTCCGGCTCGACAGTACGGTTCAATTGGTCGATAATAGCTGTCAGCTTGGGATCTTCTGCTCCACTAAAATTCAGTGCGCCATCCGGATGATAGGTGGCATTCAGATAATAACCTGCATCTCCGCGCGGCGCGGTCAGATTACTGTAGGTCGCCAGATCCCAATCGCGATTGGCTGCCATATAATCTTCCGGTGTATCTATCTGGCGAATTTCCACCTGAATACCGATCTTTTTGGCGTCGGACTGGAACACCTGTGCGATCAGCGGTAGATCCGCCCGTGCCGGGTAGGTCAGCAAGGTTAACTGCAGCGGCTTGCCGTCTTTTTGCATCTGGCCGTTGACGAGCGAGTAGCCTGCCTGCTGAAGATAATCTACGGCTGCGTCCGCTCCCAGTGGAGACGGTTCATAGGTCGGTGCAAATGGCAGCGATGGCAGGAAAGGTCCTGTTGCCGCTTCTCCATGTCCCAGCAGGATCGTATCTACGATCTTCTGCCGGTCGATCAGTGCGTCCATCGCCCGGCGTACATTGACATCCTGCAGAGCCGGACGCTCCATATTCATCGTTAACTGATGCACCCGGAACGTAGACGTCGATTCCACCTTGATCCCCGGCTCGGCATTTAGTGTATCCAGGCTCTCTATTTCGGGACGATATACGATATCCACCTGTCCGGAGCGCAGCGCCAGCGAACGGGCATTGGCATCCTCGTTAAAGGCAAAAGTTACTCCATCCAGTGGAGAGGCGCCATCCCAGTAACCATCATACCGCTTGACTTCCAGCTTGCTGCCGGGTGTGAACGAACTCAGCAGAAAAGGTCCTGTACCAACAGGCTTGTTCACTACATCTGTCTCGGTCACATCGATAATCGAAGTATTGGGATTGACCAGCTCCGAGATAAATTCCGGAAAAGGCTGGGTGGTTACGATCTGCAGCGTATTTCCATCTGCCTGAATACTTTTGATCTTGAGTGCATTTTTGACAGCGATGCTCTCGGTCATGGCACGATCCAGGGAAGCTTTGACCGCGTCTCCTGTCATCGGCTTGCCATTTTGGAAAGTCACATTATCCCGCAGCTTTATTTTCCAGTTCTGCCCATCTGTCCCTTCCCAGCTCTCGGCGAGCCATGGCGCGACTGTCAGATTGTCTTCATCCAGACGAACCAGCGTCTCGGTAATCCCGGCACGAATCGGCACATAACTGGAGTCCACATGCGGATCAAGCGAGTTGGTAGAGAAGTTATACAGGAAGCTGATATGCTTGCCCTGCTCCTTGGCGCTGGAAGAAGGAGACGAGCAGGCTCCGAGCATAACGGCGCAGAGAAGCAGTATGATCAGTCCCGGCGTGTATTTGCTTGTTTTTCCTTTGACATTTACCCATCTGTACAACGAACTGCCTGATGTATAGGCTCTCGTATATGTAGAAGTGTTTTTATTATTGGCCTGGTCTGATGACTGTACGGACTTACTCCACCGGCTGGCTTTACCTGTCTTATTCACAATCGTTCCCCCCGCTATATATCTATACTTAGTAATAATTACGATTTAATATCGGTTTTCATCTTATCGTAATCATTACTATTTATCAACCAAAAAAAGCGGTTTTTTAAAAGTATTTCATTTTATACGATGCTCTTTTTATATGTAGTATGACTTTATTTTTATATGTATTTCCACAAGGTATGGAGTGGATAATGCTTGAGTCGCCGGATCGTCTGAATCATGAGGGACGGCTGCGTGACACGATGATATTTGCCAAAATACGCGGAGTGGAATTTAGATAATGCGCTGTGCTGAATAGAGGAATAACCAGCCTATACAGACTATTTCCTCCTTTTCACCAAATCAAACAAAAAACGATGACGCCTTTCGTATACGGATACGAATGCTTCATCGTTTTATTGTTTACCACGCTTATGTTAGTTGTTCCCTGTACAATCGTTATAGGCAGGTGCTCTCCTGCTTGCTCATAGCCTCATGCTGCTTTATTCAGTGAAGCAATTCTCCGTAGAAAGATGCTGTTCCTCTCGCACCCAGTATGCTTTACCTCAGTACATCTGTTTTCCCCGCGGAATCAAAAGCGCCGCTATAAAGTAAAATAGGATGGATGTTCCACCAGTCAAAAATACGCTGACGACGAATAACAATCTCAAAAAGGTAGAACTCATTCCCAGAATCTCTGCGAAGCCACCCATCAGCCCGGTCATCATCCTGTCATTGTTGGAACGATATAATTTGTTCATTTCCCATACTCTCCTCTGCAAAATATATTCCTGTGCCGACAGCAACATTTCTTCTTCCGCAAGCTTGTTTATCCACGCTGTCTCGTTGATATGTGATACTTTTAGGATATAGGAATAGAGGAGCCTTTCAAACCGTCCTGCGGCTGTTTTTCAGCTTGGACTTTGGTCGGGGATGCAGCTGGACCTGTAATGATTCGGCTGCATTATAGCATACCAAAAAGACGCATACCGGGTATGCGTCTTTTCAGTACGTTCTATAATCTGGCTAATGCCAGTTGCTAATGCTTACCAGCTGGTACGCGGTGAATTCTGAATCGCGTCTGTCGCTTTATCAATATCGGTCATCATGTCCCGGATCCGATCAAGCGCTTGCTGGATCTGCTTCTGGTGGGAATCCAGACGGTGTGCGATAGAGCGAATCTGTTCCTGGGATGGAGGATTCGGAGCATGCGAGAGCTCGATCAACTCTTTCTCGATCGCATCAATACCGACCAGACCGGAACCCAGAATCTCAATGCCAAATTTGGCTTTATCCGCAATATGGTCAATTTTCAGAGCCGTTTCCTTGGCTTTCTGATTGCCCCACCCGGATATGTAGTTGGGCTGGCCACCTACCGGTGGTGTATAGTCGTTCATGGAGATAAGCCTCCTTATTTCTGATATTTGTCAGTGATCTCATCAATTTTGTTAGTCAGCTTGTCGATCTCATCGGTCAGGTTATCGATCTCGTCAGTCAGTTTGTCGACGTCTTTGATATTTTTCTGTACTTCGTCAACGTTGCCACCTGCTGCGATAACTTTGGACATTACTTCCTGCGCGATCGAAGTTACCAGAATCTGTACGTGGTCAGGTGCATTTTGTCCAACCTGTGCAACCAGACGATCCATCAGGGGTTTAATTTGGGACAATGTGCTGGCAGCATTAGTCAGCTCACGACCACAGGAGTTCAATTCGGAGTCGATTTTGTCGGCTACACGGTCAATTTTGGATTGTGTGATCTGATCGATCTCTCTAATTACTTTATCGATGTCATTGGACATCTCGCGTACTGCGCCTTTACCTACGAGCATTGGCATATCCCCCATTAGTTTACATAGTATTGAATCACTTTGATTATAAGGTACAAACTTTACCCATTCAATCAAAAAGAAGGAAAATCTAGTGCCTTTTTGACTAATTCAATTTTCCTGACTGTCTATATTACGGCAGATCTTCAAAAAGGTTTTATATTTACACCATTTTTCTTTTCCGTTATATTTCTGCTTGGCCATCAGGTGAATAATCGCGGTCATATAGCACTTTGCCATTGGCACTGTACATCGTTATCCGCAATAACTGCTCGAACTGTTGGTTTTGCTGATTTTGCTGTTTTTCCTGTTCCCGTTGTTCGGGTTCGATGTTGCTGTCCATATAAATCGACTGTCCCTCAGCAAGTAGCAGCGTAGATATTCGTCCGCCCTGATATTCGATCCGAATCTGCCGGATATTGGGGTCATGGACATATCCATAAACACTGCGGAAGGCCAGACCATCCCGGTGCTGATTGGGCAGTGAAGCAGCACCTCCCGAGTCAGCGGTCTGTACCCTCATATCCCGATATACTTTCATTATATCCATACTGAGTTTATACCATTTTTCATTGCTTCGATAACCGATGATCAGACCAGCATACGGAACCTTTTGATACGTTAGACTGTAACTGGCTGCTGTCGCTTGGCCGGTATCCTGCCGCTCTACGACATGGATATCGCTGTCCGGTATGTCTATTTTGTATAATTTCCAGATTTCTTTTGCTATCAGGGCTTCCAGTGACTTTTCGCCGGGTACAGGCAGACGCTCCCCATAACCTGTAGAACCAGAAAGGGGATCTGACGCCGTATCCCGGTTCAATCGGACCGCATTCGCATCGGCTGCACATGCACACAGCAGCAGTACTACGACTATCGTGATCGTATAGATTTTCATTGCGTATTTCTCCTTAATCTTCCATTATGTATCTAATCATCATGACATATTCTCGCTCTATTATCCACCTTTTACCAAATAAAGAAGCTGTCAAATAGATGTGTATGATGTATAGCCATATGCGATGGCATCGAAGAATGTACCTCTTCTCCACTGGTTTTTTTGTACTATTTCTATTAATGCTTTTCCGAGCTTCTTCTATCCTCATGATCCAGCACTTCTATAACGGAAATGTTCATTTCTTACAGGGGTTGCTTTTCCGGATACATACCGTTAGACTACTATGGATCGACTTATTAAATCTATTTTAAAAAGTAAAACAAAGGAGCCTGTTCCCTCATGCGACCGTTATACCATAGTACCCAGCAGGTCAAAAAAATCAATATCGAGCTGGTTAAAAATACACTCCGTACAACCGGTACAGGAACCAAAGCGTCTATCGCCAGTCTGACCCGGCTCAGCATAGCTACCTGCGGTACTATCCTCAATGAACTGGTACAGACCGGCGAAATTCTGGATCTGGGGCCCGATGAATCCAGCGGTGGACGACCAGCCAGTCGTTATCAGTTCAATGCCGATTATGCCAGCCTGATTGGTCTTATTATCCGCACAGAGCGCGGTATCCACTCGATCACCCATGCCCGTGCCAATCTGAACGGAGAGATTCTGGAGCAGCATACCCGAGAGTACGAAGTCATTAATGTGCAGACCATCGAACAGCTGCTGGATGATCTGCTCGGTCGGTATCACAATGTACAGGCCGTAGGAATCGGGATTCCCGGTGTTGCCCATAATGGGCAGATTGGCATCTGTGATGTCGCCGAGCTGGCAGGTCAACCACTGGTACATATTCTGCAGCAGCGTTACGAGGGTCTGCAGATGATTATCCAAAATGATATGAATCTGACGGTATATGGACTGTATCATGAACAGAATTATGAAGAAGACAGTAATTTTGCCGTGCTGACCTTTTCCGAGAATCATTATGCCGGGGCAGGTTTCATAATTGGCGGACGCTTGCTTAGCGGCAACAGCTTTTTTAGCGGCGAGGTGTCCTATTTGCCCTTCGGGATCAGCCGGGAAGAACAGCTTCGTCAGTTAGGCACACCCCAAGGGATTCATACACTGGTCGTCCATACGATCGTCTCGATTATTGCGATTATCAACCCGGCTGCTCTCGTTATTACCGGCGGCGCGATTGCTCCTTCCATGCTGGGGCAGATCGAGCAGGACTGCCGGCAGCAGATTCCGTCCGAGCATATGCCGCAGCTGCTCATTCAGCAGGACACCCGGCATGAATATCTGACCGGATTAATCACGATGACACTGGAAAGCCTGACTTACCATGTTCAGCTAATCGAGCGGAATTAGGCAGTTTTTGTCCTGATATTGCAATTATTCTATCTTTATTCCTATTTAATGAATCTGGAGGAAACTTGTTGTGGAAGCAAAAGAACGCAAATTTAACCGGATCTATGCGATGCAGCTGGCGACTATTTTCGTCGGCTTTATCGTATTCGGGATCTCGGAGAATATCAAAGGCCCGGCAATTCCGCGTATCCAGTTCGATTTTAATCTGGATGAACAGCAGCTGGGCACGCTGCTGTCGCTCAATGCACTCGGTTATCTGATTGCTTGTTCATTTACCGCTATTCTGGTACGTTTGTGGGGCATCAAGGCTGTCAGTATTATCGCTTTTGGCTCGATGGTGTTATCTGGCGTATTTATCTATCTGTCCCATACCTATCCGCTGTTCGCTTCATCGTATTTCTTTATGTATATTGGCAACGGGATGCTGGAGATCGCACTGGCGATTCTCGGCGCACGGATCTTTGTCAAAAATACCGGAACCATGATGAATCTGTCCCATTTCTTCTATGGGCTTAGTTCTACGGTGGCCCCCCTGCTGGCGACCGGCGTGATGTCGCTGTCGGTATTTGGTCATGAGCTGGACTGGCGCGGTATGTATCTGGTGATGCTGTCGCTGTGTCTGCTGCCGATCCTGTTTGCGCTGCGCAGTCATTTTCCCGGTGATGATCTACCGCATGAAGACCGCATTTCCATGAAAACGCTAACCCGCGATCCTGCGCTGTGGCTGATGGTTCTGATTCTGTCCTTTGGCGTAGTATCGGAGCTGGCGGTCGGTGGCTGGCTCGTTAACTTTCTGGAAAAAGCCTATGCCTGGGACACGGTAAAAGCCTCTGGCCTGCTGTCCGGCTTCTTCCTCATGTTCTCGCTGGGAAGGCTGCTGCTGGGCCCACTGACAGATCGTATTGGGTTCGTATTGTCCCTGATTGTGTTCTCTGCTTTCTCGGCAGTGTGTACATTTGTCGCGATTGCCGGCGGAGAACGTGTTGCTTTTCTGTTTGCCCTGTCAGGAGCAGGTATTGCGATGATTTATCCGACAGTTATGGCATTTATTGCGCGACGCTATCCCAATGGCAGTGATACCGCGATTACGTTTGTCGTGACCTGGATGGGCGTCGGCAGCGTAATCGGCAACTATGTCATCGGCTGGGTCATAGATGGAGTTAAAAACGCCTACGGCGCCAACACCTCGATTGGACTGCTGCGGGGGCTGCAGGCTGGATATGGATTTATCGGGCTGTGTGCGGCAGTCTGCGCGATATCCGGGATCGTCTTATTTGGATATTTGAAAAGAAGACAGGAACTGATCTAAGCCTATTTCATCTTTTATCATGTTGTTATTTTTCTAATTTGATTCAATATATTCAATCTTACTTTTAGTAGTTATTAATTGATTTCACATATGGTGTTACGCATCAAAAACATATTCAAAATCTATGTAATTCAAAAAGAAGGGAGAGAGCTTAATTAGGCTCTCTCCCTTCTTTTCAACTGGGTATTTGACTTTGAATAGCTTGATCCATTTTCCAAACATAAACTTTATATCCTGAAGAGTACCAGCTGCTAAGAGGTGCATTTTTCTTGTCCACGGTATGTTGTGTTAAGTAAAAGTGGCCATCTTTAAGCAATGTAATTAGAGCAGTATGGTTTATATCCCCATCGCCTTCAAAATCTGCATTTACAGGATCACCCATAGCAGCTTTTGCTGCAGTTGGAGCTGTTTTAGCTCTTATTGACCAAAATTTATAAAAACTATTTGCGCCACCCCAACTATGAGAAGGTGCATTGATTAAACTATCAATATAGTACCATGCCGTACTTCTATTTACTAAACCAGGCCATTCTTCCATCCCCCCAGCTAATAAAGCTTGTGAAACAAAATTGGTGCAATCATCCCATTTTTTCCAACATTCTTTAGAGGTAATAGAACAATCTTTTGATTTTGCATAATAAGGGTATGATGGATTTCTTCCATCCCACCACTTATATGCATAGTCTCTAGCTTTGACTGAACTATAGCCATTGGAATACGCTGATGGAGATATTAATTGTGCTACAGAGTTCTCATAAACAGACTCTTCTACGGAATTCTTATGATCGATTGCATTTTTTTGATTTTCTATAACCTCGTTTACAGTAGATGGCTTAGTAGCTTTTTCAGAATCAGCCACTGGCATCAAATCCATTAAATCAATAATTTCATTTGTGGAAATTTGATTCGTTGACAGTTTTTGTTCGTAATTTTCAATCAATTTATTTTTTCTTTTATTCTCATATAGATCCATAAATTTAACATAATCCAATATAAAACTTTGATCTGCAGGAGAAAATTGATCTAAATTAACTCCTAAACTAATAACAAACATTTGGTAATCCGCATTATCAATATCGTTTTTAATAAGTATTTGATTGTCCTTCATATAATTGTTGACTAGCTTGATGGCATGGTCGTATTTTTCTAAAACATCTTCTTTGCTAGTATTTATTTCTTCTAATTTTTTAATCGGTACTTTAATTTCCCCTTCTTTAATATCATTTAAATAATCAAGATAGTCTGCTTGAGATGTTGGTACATCAATTTCAATCGGGGTTGAATTAGTAGATGCATTGGTACTACTAGAAAAAAGAAAGAATGACATTCCAACGGCTACAAATTGAACAACTTGTTTTTTGATATTCAAATAAATGTTCCTCCTTTTATTTAATACCAAAAAAGATAACATACATTCAAATATTGTAAACAAGGCAAATTTACTAGAATTAAGTCACTTTTTTTGTACTTTTAAGTCGAAAAACAATCCAAAGAACAACTTGTGGCAAACTATTAATTAATAAGACATATATTTTTAGTTCATAAGACGTTATATTAAGCTATTATTTTCTATAATTCCTATAAAAGAATTTATATACGGAATTAAAATATTTATAGATTATTTTTTGAAAGCTATATGTTTATTGATTATGGTAAATAAAATAGTTCATAAACCGTACTTATTTCGATACTTTAATATTTTATTTCTTCAATTTGCTTAGCCTCTTTGTTTAATCCAATCAAGAAACAGACCATCCCTAATCAGGTTGATGGTCTGCTTCTTTTGGTCTATGCTGGAGATTGTTCCTGCTGCTATCCTTTGTATATGTATGTCCAAATATATTCCAGCAGTAAAGATTACAATACCTAATCGATTAATTAAAGTAAAAGTACTCATTGGGATTAGTGCTTGGCTTGCGCTGCGGAGCTTCGGTTAAGTGATAGTAGGCAATATTGGCACATTTTAGATGATAGTTCTGATAGTAGAAATTATCCCCCCGTTCTACCGCTTCTTTGAACTGGGCGACCTGCTTGTCATTGACGCCCTGAATATACAGCTCGGTATTCCCCGTAAATACAATCTTCACATCATACATACAATCACCCTTGAATAATTATTTAACTGCTTAACTAGCATAATGCATAATTCCCATATGGTGGAATAGTCAATTGGTATGTTTTCTTTATAAAATATCCATTAATTGTAACATACACCTAAATACAACCTGTATACTATTTATAAAATACATATTAGTCGAAGGGGATTATACATTGAGTACATTTATAGCTTTTCTTTTCATGGCTGCTCTTATTGCAGTTATAGTATTTTTGGTTCTTGGTATTATGAACGTTATAAAAAAGAATGGCAGAGCAAAACGAACCTTTCTTTATAGTGGCGCAGCATTTATTGCCACGATCATACTGGCGGTTACATCTCCAGATGCTCCAGCCGTCAAGTCTCCCGGACCTACCGAGACCGTTCAAACGCCAGTTAGTGAAGTATCCCAACCAACCGCCTCCATAGGTGACGATCAGCCTGGCGTAACAGCTGAGCAGACCACTGCTACAGATAAACAAGTACAAGGAAACGCAGAACAGCAAAAAACCTTTGCCGAAAATCAGATCAAGAAAGACGAAGCAAAGAGCGCAGCACAAGCCAAAATAAAAGCCGCTGAAAAAGCCAAATCTGATGCTGCAGCAAAGACAGAAGCAGATAAAAAAGCAGCAGAAGCTGAACAAGAAACAGCTGCCGCCAAAGCCAAAGTAGCGAAAGAGGCAGCTACCAATGCGATTCCCGGAACAATAGGAATGACACCCGATCAATTCAGAACTGCATTTAATAAAAGCAGTACCGAAATCGGAATGGATATGCATCTTCCCAAGCTCAATATATCTTCTGGAGCTGTTCAGAATACTTTTCAGTATATGCTCTCGGATAATATTGCTCTGACCGGTACTATTAATAAAGCCGATAGCTCTATACGAGAAATCAATCTACTGGGTCAAACTGCAGGTTCTTACGAAGAAAGCGCCAATTATTTGCTCGCTATGGGACTAATTATGAAAGCAGTCGATCCTAGAGCGACCAAGGAAGACAACGCGGCAAAAATGAGAAAACTCGGATTGATGGACGAGAATCTGGAACTTGCTAATCTGAACAAACAAGCGACTATAGACGGTCTAAAATACAGCATTTCCTATCTGGACGGAATTGGACTTATGTTTTATGTAAATGATGAAAACGATAAATAATTTAAAAGACTCTGTCTCTGTATTGAGCTGGAGTCTTTTTTATATGATATGAACATAGATGTAAACCACAAATAACCATATATCAATGAGACAGCCACATATTAGCTGCCTCATTGTATATCAGAGTTCAATTACTTTCGATTGTTATTGCCACGACTCCACAGAATCACCGGTATAAGCAGCAGTGACACCACTCCTCCGATGATCGACAATGTAGAGTAGCTCGAGCCCGCCACGACCATCCCCGACAATACCCCTCCAGCAGCACCAGACAGGGCAATCAGCACATCTACCGTCCCCTGCGTTTTCGCCCGGGTAGAAGATTCGGTCGAATCGACAATCATCGCCGTTCCGCTAATCAATCCAAAGTTCCAGCCCAATCCGAGCAGCACCAGTGCTACGACCAGCAGTACCATCGAATCTGCCGGTGCCCAGGCCGCTACCAGTCCTGCCAGCAGCAGTGTAACCCCGGATGCCACCGCCATCGTTTTGCGTCCCAGCTTATCGACAAGTACTCCGGTCACAAGTGACGGCAGATACATCGCTCCGATATGGAAACCGATCACCAGTCCAATCGCACCCAGATCATGTCCATGATGACCCATATGTACCGGTGTCATTGTCATGATCGCTGTCATCACCATCTGGGTCAGAATCATAACGATAGCTCCGGCAGTGATCCCTCTTTTGTTCTCGGCGTGAGGAACAGCTGCTGGCTGATTCGTATCCAGAGTATCGACTCTGGCGGCTTCAATCATACGCGAGACCGTCAGTGGATCGGGTCGCAGCCACACGAACAGCACAATTCCTGCCAGCATATAGGCAGCAGCACCCAGAATGAACGGTCCTGCCATAGCAGGGATACCTATCGAAAGTGCTACATTGCCCATCACATTGACCAGATTCGGCCCGGCGACAGCACCGAATGTAGTAAATACCATGGTCAGACTGACAGCGGTCGCTCTTTGCCGACTGCTTGCCAGATCTGTCCCGGCATAACGCGCCTGTAGATTGGTCGCCGATCCTGCTCCATAAATGAGCAGAGACAGGAACAGCAGAAACACATTATTCAATACAGCAGCCAGAATAACACCTAGCGCTCCGAGACCACCTGCCATAAATCCGGCGCCCAGACCGATTCCGCGACCTCGACGCTGGGAAAGTCTCCCTACCAGCAGAGCCGCCCCCGCTGATCCAAAAGTAAGCAATGCAGACGGTATGCCAGCCAGTGCATCGGTACCCAGCATTTGCTGCGCGAGCAGCGCGCCCACCGTAACTCCTGCTGCCAGTCCTGCACCGCCAAAAATTTGTGAAATGCTTACAATCCACAACGTACGCTTGTATAACGCATGCTGTTTTTGTTCGGAATGAATATATTCCTGTAATCGTACCGATTGTATATTCGGTATGTGGATACTGTGATTATGCGACATCTTCTACTCTGCCTTTCCGGTATATAAATGATCGTGCTTCTCCTTGCTCCAAGTATGAACGATCATAACACGTACCAAAAAAGCCACACAATACAATAATTGTGTGGCGTACAATATTAGACCAGCGTATCCAGCAACTCCCTCAGAATCATCAATCCCTGCTCCAGCTCTTCCGAAGTGCCTGGCGCACATACCGACAGGCGCACTGCTCTCTCCGGCATACTGCTGCCGACGACAAAGCGCTCCGCCGCATATACCTGTACTCCCTGCTGCGCAGCCAATGCTTCAAATTCGGCACCGGTAATTTTGCCCGGCGGCAGCAGCAGCCAGCGGAAGATACCGGTATCTGTACCAAGACAGGTATAGTCTGCCAGATAGCGGTTAACCAGTTGATTTCGGAGTGTATTCTGCTGCTGATGACTGGCGATCAGCGTCTCAAACTGATTCGATACAATCGTCCGGGCAGTCAGCTCGGTCAGCAGTGGAGATACCGCTATATTAAGGTTATACAGTGCTTTGATCATCGGTTCCTTGAATCGTTCTGGCACAGCGACATAGGCCATACGCAGACCGGGAGCCATCGACTTGGACAGGCCGGCAATATGGATCACCTGCTCCGGGGCAAAAGAAGCGATTGCTGGCAGCGGTTGATCCGTCAGCAGATGGTAGGAAGCGTCTTCGATAATAAATATATTGTACTGCTCGGCAATGGCTGCGATTCTCGAACGGGTCTTCATCGACATGACCGAAGCCGTAGGGTTGTGATAATCCGGAATCAGGTAGATGCCTTTGATATTCTCATTCCTGCAGGCATATTCCAATGCTTCCGGGCTCATCTCATACTGCTCCGGTCGGATCGGTACCAGCTGCACATTCAGCATTGCGGCAGCCGTTTTGAGGCCTGGATACGTATGGGCATCCGCGCCGATCCGATCTCCTGGCTTGCACAGACTGGCGAGTACAGCAGCAATTGCATTTTGCGCTCCATTGGACAGTAGGATACGATCTACAGTCGTATCGAATCCGCCCTTGCGCATCAGTTTCACAGCGGCATCCTTTTGCCAGAGACTGTCTCCGGCGCGTCCATAGCCAAACCACTTGGCATAATCGGGCTCCTGCAGCATACTTTTGAGCTGGTGCAGCAGCGGCTCGTACGACGCATCATCCGGCAGGGTCGCTCCCATTTCGATCAGATGCTCCGGCTTGGTATCTTCCAGCAAGTAACCGTTTGACAACGCATCATACGATACGAACGTTCCGCTTCCTACAGTCGCACTGAGCAGACCTTTGAGTTCACAGACTTTGAACGCCTTGGAAATGGTACTCAGGTTGAGATCCAGATAATCGGCCAGCTCCCGCTGGGGCGGAAGCTTGGTACCGGGTAACAGCATACCCTTCATAATATCCTGTTCCAATTGTCCGGCAAGCACCTGGTAAATGGGCTTTTGCGTTTTGTCGATCTCCGGTCTCCAGCTCATCGGGTAATCTTCAAATGAATTAATCGGCATGATACGCATCCTTTTTATACTTTAATTATGATGGTACTGATTATAGAACAAAAATGACAGTCTGCATAAACATGAATCGTTCTCTTCTCCATGCGGTCCTGAGGGCCTATCTCGCAAAAGTTATCGTTACGTAATATAAGTCTATAGTTGAATATCCCTCTTCTTTTAACTTATATATAATATAGTTTTGGGGAAAGGAGGAAATAAACAATAGATTTAACATTCATTCCAGTAAACAGGATGATATTAGCGAGACTCTTTAGCAAATAGGTAGTTACCGTATATACGATTGTTATACATAACGCAAGAAGTGAATACAATCCATACAGATAAGCGTAGCGAATTTTGATAGAAAGTCTGGTACCTATCGCTTTTCGTCATTATAGACAGAAGCAGCAGATCGAAATGAATACCATACATAGAGCATGGAGGATTTATTGTTATGATGAATGAACATATGGCTGAAAATGCAGCCCGAACGGTGCACAATCAACAAGTGTATCAGAAAAATGCAAGAAACGAATGGAAGGATCTATATGCCGGATTCTGGAAAAGATTTCTGGCGACCTGTATTGATCTCTTTATTTTAATTTTGGGACTGGGCAGTATTGCAGGTATTGTCATCCTGATCGGTAACCTGAGTGGATATTTTGACAGTACTCATACTTATGAGGAATCTACAACAGGAGAACAGATTTTTGGCGCTCTTTTGCCATTTGTGTTTCTTCTGCTGAGAGTGGTAATTCCATGGCTGTACTTTAGCCTGTTTGAATACTCCAAATACCAAGCGACACCGGGTAAAATGCTATTGGGTATTGTAGCGGTCGACCGGAATTACCGTCCACTGAGCTTTGGCCGGGCAAGCGGCCGATACTGGGCGAAGTGGCTCAATGAATTCACCCTGTATATCGGCTACATGGTCGCTGGCTGGACAACGCATAAACAAGGGATGCACGATCTGGTCGCCAGTACATATGTAGTGAACAAACATGCTCTACAGCGTCTGCATCAACAGCAGCGCGAATACGAGGAGCAGCTGCAGGAGTATAACAACCAGATGGCTGCGCAGAAGCATATACTCTAAATGTTTATGTACTTCTTTTTGAAAACACAGCCGATTTCATAGTTCCGCTCTGCCTGATCAATTCCTCATCAGATATGCAAAAAAAGGCTTGTCCCCTGTCTTTGGTAAAGACTGCAGGACAAGCCTTTTTCTAATGAAATTACAGGATCAGGCAGAGCCGTCTCGCACTTCTTTATGATTCATACTGCAATAGACTGATTGCCTTACCATACCGTTACATTGGAGCTACCACTGCTCTGGTAGCCTTCTGTTGCCAGTACTTGATACGACCAGGTGCTACCCAGATTCATGCCGTGGCTGGCCCATGCCTTCACATGGTTGCTAAAGGTAATCGTCGCATTGCTGCCGGTCGGACGCTTGGTCTGACGTACACTCCAGTACTGGGTGAATGTTTTGTGGTCACCCTCGATCGATGGTGCATCGTAACGGGTCGTTGTGTAAATGTCATACACACCGCCGTCACTGGTTACCGTCCCTTTGTATGTACCGGTCGGACGGTACGTTCCCCAGCTATCTACAACATAATATTCGATCAGCGAGTTGCGAGTCCAACCGTATAAGGTCAGATAACCATTACCGGATGGTGCCCACAGTCCTGCATTATAATTGATCACGCGATTTGGTGAACCTGTTGTCCAGCCTTTACCTACAACAAAGTTGCCGGTATTCTGCCAATTCACACTGTAGTTACCACCGTTTCCGTTAACCGAGTTTACAGTACCACCGCCATCTGTCCAGTTTTGCCAGTAATCGGTAGCTGCGCTGGAAGTAGCCGCAAATACGCTGGAGCTCATAGAAATGGCAAGAATGGTCGTGAGAAATTTCTTTTTGAATGTAGACATATTGTGCCTCCTCTAGAAAATAAATTATTGGCATCTCATCTATCGCCTATTTAAAGCGGGTTATCGACAGAGTGATAGCCATAATATATATATTCCATATTAAGTAACAAAATCCTTTTTTAACATGTTGATATCAACATATAATATAAGCGAAATAGCTTAGCAGACAGGCAACAGAACAAACCCTTATCGTATCAACCAGAAATTGAAAGCGCTTTATATTTTTCCGATAATATGGCAGTCATTTGGACAATAAACGGTTTTCGACAGTAAAATATCCTATCCACAATACACCAAAGGCTGCCGAATAATCGACAGCCCCTGGTAGATTAGTGATTGTATGAACTAGCATTTGCCCAGTCGCAGTTCATAAAAGTACTGCACAATCGGATGTTTGAGCTTGATCGTACTGCTCATGCTCAGAATCCGCTTTTTGCCTACGCGGCGATCCATCAGTGCCAGAATATTCAGCAGGATATCACTGCTCTCCAGACTGTCTTCGATCGAACTTGCCAGAAAACGGGTAGCTACAGCGGTAAAATTGGATTTACTAAGTGCTGTCTGTGCAGTCAGGATTTCTTTGGCATAAGTAGTCACTTTACGGTTTCTCGCCATGATCTTCATACGTTCTTCCGGTACGTTGCCGTTGGTTTCTTTGCGGATCGCTTCAATCTCTTCCGGGCTGACCGGAATCTGCAGCTCCGGATCACTCTTGATTTCCTGCTCCGTCTGATACCAGCGAATCGGACTGGTCTTGTCGTTCATATTGAAAATGTTTTTCTTGTCTACCGTAATATAGCAGTTGCCCGATTTGCCGGTCATATAACTGTAACTGGTCGCCCGGTACTCCACTCTTCCATCCAGCGCAGGAGCCAGAAAGCTCTCCAGATTTTGCTTTAATTTACTCCAGGACATGTATCCTCCTATATTCTCCAAGCCGAACTATTATTTATATAAAGACTATTCAGCTGATCCCATGAAATTATATATTGTTAATAATAACTCATAATCTTGGAATATAGGAAATTGTCATATGCTTTTTATCCTTACTTTTGCATAAAACTATACATACTTAGGATCATATAAAAATTTTCCGCTATCATTTTGTACTCCAAAATAACGTAAGCAATATCCTTTTTTATATAATTCGCGAATTTCATTAATGCACGTATCATTTTCAAATTGAATGTATCCTGCCAAATAAAGCATGATTAAATATTCTTCAAATTCCAAATTACCAATAGACATATTTTCAGGTTGCATCCCATAAAAAATTGTGATCTCTAATGTTAATAAATTCGACATACCTAATTGAGTAGAATTGATTACCCAAGCATGCACGGAATCACTATCTATGTCTTCATTATTGTTTAATTGCATTAATTTTTGAATACCGCGTTCGTCTTCAAAAATATATGCTCCTGTTGCTTTATCGAATTCTGCATACATGTCTTCTTTTAAATCCGAGAAGCGATCAAGATCAACTTTTTGAGCGTAATACGTTTTAGTTAAACGTTGATGAATCTGTTCAGGAGAAAATGGTTGAGGAATATTTAATTCCAAATACTTTTTATACAATTTTGGAATATTGATTTCCATGCTAGATTCTCTACTTTCATTTTATAAATTAAAAAGAACATTTTTGATCTGATTATTAATTTGAATAATTTTATGTTTTACAGCAATTCAAAAGATGACTATATATTTAGAAAGACAATTGAACTCTCTTCCAAATAAATAAAGAGATACTACTATGCAAGTTATGCAAAGTAATATCTCTATTTTATACGTTTAGACCTCTTCCACCGTCTCCATCTGCTTCGCCAAAAACTCATCCAGCATCGCACGTACTTCATCGGTCGACCGTGTACTCATCAGCTCATTGCGCAGCTCGCTCGCTCCCCGGAATCCGCGAACATAGATTTTGAAAAAGCGCGGCAGCGGCTTGAACGAACGAGGTTCAACCGCTGAATATGTGTCATGCAGATCCATATGCAGTCTTAATAGATCCAGCAGTTCCTCGCTGCTATGCTCTCTCTTCTCCTGTTCAAAAGCAAACGGATTACTGAAAATTCCGCGTCCGATCATCACACCGTCTACACCGTACTTTTCTACCAGTTCCAATCCGGCTGCACGGTCGGCAATATCGCCGTTAATCGTCAGCAGCGTATTCGGTGCGATCTCGTCACGCAGCTTTTTGATCTCCGGGATCAGTTCCCAGTGGGCAGGGACTTTGCTCATCTCGTCGCGCGTCCGCAGATGAATCGACAGATTCACAATATCCTGCTGCAGAATATGAGTCAGCCAGCTGCGCCATTCGTCGACTTCGCTAAAACCAAGCCGCGTCTTAACACTTACCGGCAGACCGCCCGCTTTGGCTGCCTGGATAATCTCTGCTGCCAGCTCGGGGCGACAGATCAGACCACTGCCTTTGCCGTTCTCGGCTACATTCGGCACTGGGCAACCCATATTAATATCGATTCCCTTGAATCCCTGCTCGGCCATGCCGATACTCATCTGCCGGAAATACTCCGGCTTGTCTCCCCAGATATGCGCCACCATCGGCTGCTCATCCTCGGTAAACATGAGCCGGCCGCGCACACTGTGGTGCCCTTCCGGGTGACAATAACTCTCCGTGTTTGCAAATTCAGTGAAAAATACATCCGGTCTGGCCGCTGCGCTCACAACATGACGAAAAACAACATCCGTCACGTCCTCCATCGGTGCCAGTATAAAAAAAGGCTTGGGTAATTCACGCCAAAAATTGTCTGTCATTTTAAAAATCCTTTCATGGTATATAGCTGTAAGTCTTTATGCTGTATTTGTATATAGACGGCTATTGAAATTGGAAATCGTAAGGTAGAGCGGATAGAAGCGCTTGCTCCTATATGTCTTGCGTATGGTACTCCGTTATCTGCCAAAGAAATATACCCCTGTAAATACTGGCAGTATACAACGATAACGATATAGACCTCAATTATTATACTAGATTGCACAGCCAAAACAGAAGATTAATTTCTTCTTTTGGCCAATTCAGCACGTATATCTCTATGAATAAGCGCTATATTGATGCAGCAAGACTTCCAGACAGCTGGCATGCTATTGTAAATAAACCTTCCCAACGGATTTCCGCCTGTTTGCCTGGACTCTGTGTATCACCATCATAGATATACAATCAGAGATATGCACGTGAATATACTCATTAATTGCTTATGCCTTATATCCTTCCTCAACACTTCCTGCAGAAGAAGCATAAAATACATCACTATGCATATGCTGAATACGGTCCCAGTTTCGGGGATTCATCGTGTCGAGAGAAGCGCCCTTCAGTATACTCTGATACAGCTCCGTTTTCTCTTCCAGATGAGCGATATGCCGCTTCGCTTCTTCCAGCTTGCGTCGTGCAGCTTCCTGGTGCTCCATCATCAATTCATAACGCTGTTGAATCGTTGTCTCCCCTTCGAGGCAGAGATCCACATACAATTTAATCGTTTCGAGCGGCATTCCGGATTGCTTGAGGCACCGGATACCATGCAGCCAATTGATGGACTCTTCGTCGAACATACGGATGTTATTTGGACTCCGCTGCACGCTTGGTACCAGCCCTTTGTCGGTATAAAAGCGGATAGCATGTTCGGTTAGTCCGGTAATCTGCGCCGCATTTTTGACAGTATACATCGAAATCCCTCCCGAAAAATAAATACGCATATTCCTCTTGCCTTCGTGTAACACGAAGGCGTTAGGCTTACTGTAATGCAAGCCGGAGATAAATGAAAGTCTATCGACAGAATTGAGAATTTATGACACGGCTGCATGCATTTTATTTTAGATATTACAGGAGGAATCGCGATGCAGACTGTTACATTAAACAATGGTGTAGAGATGCCGATCATCGGCTTTGGGGTATATCAGGTACCGGATGCTGAAGAGTGCGAGAATGCGGTGTATGAAGCTCTGATGGCAGGTTATCGTCTGATCGATACGGCTGCTGGTTATATGAATGAGGAAGCGGTCGGACGTGCGATCAAGCGCAGTGGTATTCCGAGAGAGCAGCTATTTATTACGACTAAGCTGTGGGTGCAGGATGCCGGCTACGAGAAGACCCAACTGGCTTTTGCCAAGTCGATGCACAAGCTGCAGCTGGATTATCTCGATCTGTATCTGATTCACCAGCCTTTTGGCGATTATTATGGTGCCTGGCGTGCGATGGAGGATCTATACCGCGAGGGCCGGATTAAAGCGATTGGCGTCAGCAATTTTCTGCCCGATCGGCTAATAGATCTGATTTTGCATAACGATGTTGTACCAGCAGTAAACCAGATCGAGACGCATCCTTTTTACCAGCAAGCCGAGAGTGCAGCTTTTATGAAAAAGCATGGCGTTTATCATCAATCGTGGGCTCCATTTGCCGAAGGATTGAACAATCTGTTCGGCAACGAGGTACTCGTCTCTATCGCAGCAAAACACAACAAGTCTGTCGCCCAGATCGTGCTGCGCTGGCTTGTTCAGCGTGATGTGGTAGTGATTCCCAAATCCGTCAGAAAAGAACGGATCGCCGAGAACTTTGATATTTTCGATTTTAAGATAGATGCAGAGGATATCCAGCAAATTACGTCTCTGGATACAGGAAAGAGCCTTTTCCTGTCTTATCATGATCCGGAAGTAGCCAGTAAGATGGGCAATTGGAAAATTGATCTGTAACGTTGAACGCGTATGATTTATTGTCATGGAAAATAGGCACAAATCATTATCCAACCAGCTCCACCACGGGACAAAAAAGCAGCCGATCCTCTATGGGTATCGGCTGCTTTGGTATTCATCTATTCGCGAGTGAGCGGATTTTCCAACTCCGCTTGCCCCATCAAGCTGTCCGTCTGTTTTCCATCAACCAGCAGCTGAATATTTTTTACTTCGTCAAATTGAAAAAAGGTCTTTTTCAAAGCGTCTATCGCCAGAATCTCTCCGGAAGATCCCATGCGTGCTTTGTCCGGAATATGCACATCCAGTGTCAATGTCCCTTGCTCCAACTTGGTGGAGAGCAAATCAACATTTTCCCACAAAGGAATCAGCTCTTTTTGATCGTTCTTCTGGAGAGCCGCATAGGCTGCACTGTATTTTTCCGAGTCCTCTTTATACGTAATGGTCTGCGTATTTGGTTCCAATTGCATGACTTGAACATCCGAATAATATACTTTGATCTCCTGGGACTTCTCTTCTTGATTGTCCTTGGTACCTGCCGGTGCTGGCTTATTCGTTGCAGGATCAGAACCTTGAACGGTATTGGCAGCAGGCTTGCTCTCGCAACCGAGGGCGAGTACGCTCAGAGCGCATATGATGATCGCCAGATAAATTCCTTTTTTCATAACGCACATCCTCTTAGATTATTCCTTGTTCTATAATTCCAGATATTCTTTGATGCCATCCACAATCGCTTGTGCCGCTTTATTCTGATTGTCTTCTGACATCATGGCTTCTTCCTCTTCTTTGTTGCTCAAGAATCCGATTTCCAAAAGAACAGCTGCCATGGTCGTTTCCCGAATAACCTGTAAGCTACCATTTTTAATCCCGCGATCCGTAAATCCCAGCGCCTGAATCAATTTTTCATGAATACAATTTGCCAAATCCTTACTGCTCTCGCGCTGATAATAATACGTCTCCGTTCCTTTAGCCTGGGGAGAAGCCAGGACGCTGTTGGCATGTATGGATACAAATACATCTGCATTTAGATCATTGGCCAGCTTCACCCGTTCCGGTCTGGTAGGGTAGACATCTGTCTCACGAGTCATAATTACTTCTATATCCGGCTCATTTTTTAAAAGAGCCTGCACTTTAAGGCTTAGCGCAAGGGTGAAGTTTTTCTCGGGCTTTTGCGTGATACTTATTGTTCCCGGATCTGTGCCTCCATGACCTGCATCAATAACGACTATTTTTTTTCCGTTGTCTGTCGGAAGGGTAGAACCGGAATCATTGACCATGTCCAGATCAAGAATAAACTTGCCGGTAGTGGTCTGCGGTTGGTACTGAACAGAGCTGACATTGTTCAGCTCCATAACCACACGGATCTGGGCAGGATTGTTTTGATACAGGGAATACCGTATTTCCTTCACATTGGGAGAATCACTCGTATCGAGCCTTGCTATCGCTCCTGGAGAAGGTATATTTTCCATATTCCCAAAATTGGTAGCCGGAAAATCCAAAACAAGACGCTCCGGATTTTTGAGCTCTGTAATCACTGGATTAATCTCGTGATCGAGCGAGACTACCAGCTGATTATTCACATAATTGATCTCATGAATCCAGTTCGTGGCTGTTGCACTCCCGCTATCAGGCAGCGGTGCATCCGGTGTACTGCTGACCAAACTGGCTAAAGTCACTATTTTATCGCTATTGTTCCACTCTACTCCCAGCCCCATCGCTTCACTAACAAAACGCAAAGGAACAAAAACTGTATTTTGGATGATCTGGGGAGCTACTCCGAGCTTTACCGTCTTGTTACCTACAGAAGCTGTATTCTTGCCCACTGTTAAGGAAACGGTATTAGATCCTTGCTGAATATGTACATTTTGTGTAGCTTGATCCCAATTCACCTGGAACTTCAAATTTTCGGCGACTACACGGATTGGAATCATAATATTATTTTGCATATTAACGACTCCAATATCTTTGGGTAAACTCAATTCCTGACCATCCAAAACGATTCGCGTTTGGTTTGCAGCTGCATTCGTATGTGCAGGCATCAGAAAAACCAACATCACACTGAACAGTAATAGCATGATTACCTTTTTCATGGTACACCTCGATTTTAATTTGCGTTGACTACTGTTTCGGCTGAATAATAACGTTGTCCTATAGCTATACTCCATCCAGAGAAATCACGATAAACAACCTCAGCACCGAAATAAGGATCTCTTCACAGCAGGGGGATACTGCAAAGCTCAGGGTGTGACCCTTGTTTCGTGAGGAGCGATCAGGAGGCATATTGCTGTTGAGCTTGCTAAATATAAAACGCTATTGCATGATAAAAGTTGTTAGATAAATGTTTTTTATCCAATATTATTTAAATTATGTTTTTTTATGCAATAAAATTGGTACAGCTGTAATCAGACAAATAATAATGTCTCGTGTCAGGCAAACCAACAAGTATGTACATATTCCAAGCACCAAAGGAGAATCCGAATTATGAAACTATTTACCAAAGCTATTCTGACTTCATCACTTTCTGTCGCCCTGCTCGCAGGCAGCTGTGCTGGTATGAGCAATGCCCATGCTGCCGGTTCAAAGGGTGATATCTCCATCATCGTTAATAATGAAACTGCCAATGTAGATGTAACACCCTACATCCGGGATGGAGCTACCCTGGTACCGCTAAACGCGATCAAAACCATCCCGGATGTTCAGATTTCCTGGAATAACAACAGCAAAATCGTCACCGTCAACAATAACGGACAGAAATCCACACTGAAAGCAGGCTCCACTACAGCCACCATTATCGGACACCAGGTTAAGCTAACCAGCGCAGCGGAAATGAAAAATGGACGCATCATGGTTCCGATTCGCTTCATTACAGCTGCAGCCGATGCTTATGCGTATTGGAATGCAGGGCAGCGCGTCGTCTATGTCGCCAAGCCATCAGCCACACTTGCCAAGCAGCTCCAATCCAGCGACACCGCTACAGCACGTAACGCTTCGATTCGTTTTCCCGCAGTCGACAAAACAGGTACCTTGCTGGAGACACCAGAGACAGGCGACAATATGCTGTATACGACCTACTTTCCCAAAAATAAAGTAGACGAGTTCTTCAAACAACATATGGATATCGTGAATTACTATCGTATTATTAACAATCATACCGAATTGCTGTGGTCCGCAAAAGTGGATCTGAAGCAACAAGTCAAAAACACGAATCTGCCTATAATTCCCTATAAAATAATAGAGTTCAAAGGCAAAATGCCATCGATCCCGACAGGTGGAGTCTACTTTGCTTTCTCTCTTCCGGGAGCATTCCATTATGGAATCATCGATAAAAACGGTAAAGCGACAGAACTACCAACCGCTACACCCGAACAAAGCCAACAGGGTATCTTCAATATACTGGAAGAAGAACAGCTGAAATAGACAGAGCAACGCTGTTAAGCCAATATCCTATGGTCCATATTGCCCCTAGTATCTCTTGGTATGCACAGAATCGGTCTGTCCTGTAATTCCATCAAAAACCAGCAATCGGATATCGATTGCTGGTTTTTGATAAGTATCTATTATTGATCCAATCCGATATTCATCCAATCCGACTCGCCAAATAGAATCTACTTTGGATACATTTCCTTTAGATATCCTTTGCCAAAGTCAGCCGCATTCCTGCACTCGCCTTGGTCACAGCCTATTACTGCGCCGTATATCCCCCGTCCACCACAAACTCCGAACCCGTTGAAAATTTGGACTCATCCGAAGCAAGGAATAACGCCATATTGGCCACATCCTCGGCTTCTCCGAGATGCCCCATCGGATGCAGTGAAATCAGGTACTTCAAGGTCTCGGGATCTTCGCCGATCATCGGTGTGTTGATATATCCTGGATGAATACTGTTCACACGGATCTTGTACGGAGCCGCATGCAGCGCAGCCGATTTGGTCAGTATGCGCACTCCGCCTTTACTGGCATTGTAAGCCGCGATACGTGGATCACCGATCAGACCTTCGATTGAGGAAATGTTAATAATCGATCCGCCATGCTCTTTCATATGGATCACTCCATATTTGGTTCCGAGGAAGACGCCATTCAGATTGACATCGATCACTTTTTTCCAATCCGAATAGCTGGTCTCCTCTACGTTACCCTGCAGCCCGATGCCCGCATTATTCATCACGATATCGACTTGTCCGAATGTCTCTTCCGCTTGCTCGAATACATGCTGCCAATCCTCTTCCAAGGTGACATCATGCTTGAGGAAGAGGGCTTTGCTGCCTGCTGCTTCTACCTGTGAGACGATCTCCTCTTTGCGAGCTTCGGTAATGTCTGTCAGAACTACATTCGCACCCTCCTGCGCAAAACGAATACCGGATGCCAGGCCGATGCCGGACGCTCCTCCTGTGATTAACGCCGTTTTTCCTTCGAGTCTTTTCAATGTAGTTCATCCTTTCTGAATGGAATGAGCATTTATGCAAATAAAGCTGCTGTAACGGGTTTATTTCTCATTGAACAGGCAGTTATATTCCTATCTTCCACCGTTACTACATCAATTTTACCTAATATATTCACTCAAAATGTAACAGCTGGAAAACAGGCAATTTTTTGGACATGCAGATTACCAGCAATTATTGGGATATAACCTCCTATCAGTATAAGCGCACTAATTCACTATCTTTACTTCTAGACCGTGACATTTAAAGTTATAGTCGGGATTCTTCATGACTTCCTCTTTCTGAAGTTCATACATGGCTATTTTATAATTCAGCTCTTCCAGATGTTTTAAACTTTCATCAATTTTTTTCTGCATTTCCACTTTATGAGTCTTCAGCATTTCTTCTCTCTGCAAATACGTAGCATTTCCTGACTCATACAGTTCTTTGTAATCCTTTATTTTGGAAAGCGGCATACCCGTCTCTTTAAGGCAGCGAATAAAAGAAATCCAGTCTATTTGTTGCTCACTATACACTCTACGGCCTTTTTCATCCCGCGATATATTGGGCAGGATTCCTTGCTCTTCATAGAATCGCAATGTCTTGGCAGATACATTTAGATTTTCTACTACATATGTCATTGAATACATTATCTACTCACTCCTTATCTAGTTACAGCTACTGTAACTAGATATATACCACTCGAAAAATAAAAATGCAAAATATATTTATACCATTACGAACAAATAAATACTTTACTTCCCCTTAGGTCAACAAAATACACTATAAAAGAAAATAAAACATAAGAGCGAGGTTAAGCAAATGAATTCAAAATACAACCAATTATTCGAGTCTTTCACATTCAAAAATGGAATCACTATTAAAAATAGTACCGTTATGTCCCCTATGACAACTTGGTCGAGTAATGACGATCTTACTCTTTCAGATGAAGAGGTACAGTATTACAAACCTAGAGTAAATGGAGTAGGACTCGTTATTACAGGCTGTACTCATGTAACACCGGAAGGACAGGGATTTACAAATGAATTCGCTGGGTACAGTGATGATTTCACTCCGAGTCTACGTAAATTAGCAGAAGCAGCAAAAAGTGGAGGCGCTCCTGCTATTCTGCAGATTTTCCATGCCGGGAATAAAGCGGTACCTGGGCTAGATGCAGTCAGCGCGAGTGCACTGCAATCTGAAATGACTAATCTAGGTCCAACTGTAGAAACCAGAGAGCTCTCCCATCAGGAGATTTTGTCGATTATACGTGCTTTTGGAGACACAACGCGGCGTGCAATCGAAGCCGGGTTTGATGGTGTCGAGATTCATGGTGCCCACGGCTTTTTGATTCAGAATTTCTGGTCACCCGCAACCAATCACCGTACAGACCAATGGGGAGGATCGATTGAAAATCGCTTGCGTTTTCCGTTGGCAATTATTGAAGAAATCAAAAGCGTCATTAAAAAACATGCTGCAAAACCATTTATTGTGGGGTATCGACTCTCTCCTGAAGAATCCTCCAAAGCCGACGGCTTACGTATGAAAGACACGTATGCATTAATTGATTTCCTGATTGAGCAGAATCTGGACTATATTCATGTTTCGTTAGATAATGTATTTTCCAAGCCAATAGACAGCCAGGATGAGAAAACGCGGTTGGAATTGATTCTTGAAAAGGCTAGTGGCCAAGTACCCGTAATAGCTGCCGGTTCTGTGCTGACACCAGATGATGCGCTAAAAGCAATGAAATTAGGGTTACCACTCGTTGCTATTGGTCATGCATTGATTATGGATCCACAGTGGGTAGAAAAAGTCGCAAATGGACGCGAAGCAGAATTGGATACTGCGCTGAGCCTCTCCAAGCGCGACCAGCTTCATATTCCGGAAAAGCTTTGGAATATATTTCAGTCTATGCCCGGTTGGTTTACGATCAGCGAATAACGATTATTTTTAAATCTACGAATTATGAATTAGGGGCCTGAGATCGTTTAACGACTCTTGGCCCCTTTAATTTATTTATTCATTTTTTTGGTAATATATATTTACCACACACGATGTATTAGATTAGCAGGAATAACTTGCGCCCATAGGCTGCTATAAAACGCTTGATATTATTTGTAAAAGGTAAGAAAGTACATATTATTATACAAATCGTTGTAATCATTTTGTTTTTATTTGCTGCATTATAACCATACGAATCGATTAATGGTTTTCCCGATATCATAAATGCTCTTATAGAGAAATAAAATTACATATGGAGACAAAAGGTACAAAGTCTACTTCTTTTACTATTTGTACTACGCACCTGTTATATCCTACCCGCTATTTTCCGATATTACGTCTATTGACGCCTCTTACTTTCTGACAAAGGATGATCTATGTATGAAGTTATTCAAAATATCTGTGTTTGTCGTTACTGGTCTAGTAACAACTATAGCCATGGCACTTATTCTGATGGCATTGTATTCCGATCATGATTTATTTTCATCCTTTACTACTGCGCAAGCCAATCGTTCTATTCAGGGAGCTTCTAACAACGCAGTAAATCAACCTCTATCCGCAGATCAGCTTCCGCCTGTAGAACAATTTGCTTCGATAGCCAAAAAAGATCGTTATCAGCACAAAGTGGCTGTATTGATGTATCACGATATCGATCCGGTCAAGCAGGGTGGAGATATTATTACGCCTGCACTTTTTGCTTCGCAATTGGATTATTTGCGTTCCAAAGATATGAATTTCATTTCGCTTGAACAATTCCGTCTTTTTATGGAAGGCGGCAAAGTACCGGATAATGCGGTACTGGTCACATTTGACGATGGATATGAGAATTTCTACACCACTGCTTATCCGATTATGAAACAGCGCCATATTCCGGGCGTTAGCTTTGTCATTACAGGAGATTTTAGCAAAGGCGCTCTAGTGGCAACTCCCCATATGACCAAAGCCGAAATCCAAAATATGACCCGCTCAGATCCCAATATGGAAGTTCAAGCACATACCGACAAATTGCACTACAAAACAAGTGATACCACCGATGCACTTACCGCTCCACTGGTAAAAGATGGAGTAACCGAGACCCATGAACATTATCTGGCACGTATCGAAAATGATCTTAGACGATGTGTAGAAGCACTTCGCCCGCTTACGCCTCATGTCGTGAATACCTTTGCTTATCCTTACGGATTGCATACACCCGAAGTGGAAAAAGTCGCTCAAGATGTAGGCATCCGTTACGCTTTTACAACCGAGCTTGGACTGGCTACCCGTGATACGGATGTAATGAAGATTCCGCGTATTAATGGAGGTTCCCCACTGATCGATCCAGAACGTCTGTACAATTCGATTATGTGGGAAAATCAACTGCCAGGTCGCAATCTATTTATTCCTGATTCGATCCAGCACAGTGGTCGCGAAGCAGGAGAGTCGGAAAAATCTGTCTCTTCTAAATAAGTTGATTTACCTCATACTCAAGCAGCAGTTCATACTAACACTGTGGAGAATATTTTGAATTTTGGAATTTCTACTCAACTTTTAAATCAATTGAGGTAATCCAGATCGATCAAATGTAGACAATAAGCAAATAGAGATAGGGATAGCCCTCTCATCACCAGTTAATCTTGATGTGTACTCTTGTCGGAATTATAATCTTTGCTCTTATCTCCCTGTATTGAAGTAATATTAATTCCTTAATTAATTACTTTGAGTATATCCTACTATAATAAATATCACTTTAAAGGAATAAAATTACATGCAGGAGGGGTAAAGATGAAAAAGCTATTTATTCTTTTATTTTTATTTCTATTCATTGTACCTGTATCATCTATTCAAGCAGCCTCTATAAATCCAAGTAACGTCCATGTGTATTCCTACGATGGAAGTCAATTCCTGGGTACCTTATCAACAAATATATATGATCCATACTCTGTGTTTAACCGCTATGGGACATATGGGAGTAAATACAGCACCAATAGCATATGGAATCAATACGGCACGTATGGAAGCAAATACTCATCTTATGGAGCCGCTAACCCCTATACATCAACTCCGCCTATTTTGGTTTATAACGGATCAGTCGTCGGATATGTGACAGCCAACAAATATCTCCCTGGTAATCGAGTGGCACTTTTGAATCTTTGGGGTTTAGCGAGATCACTGTAAAAAAAGTCCCTGACTGAATTGGTCAGGGACTTTTTTATCTAGGAGAATAAATCTGGTTAATATCAGTATCGATCACAAAATCTACTCGCAGATCTGCTGAATACGGCACTATCTCAAAATGATAGAGATCACAAAATACTTTGGCCAGTTCTTCAATATGCGTGACTCGTGTTAATGCATGATAATACATTGTGTTCAGCTCATATTGGTTGCATCTCCGCCCCCAAACCATAACTTGTTGAAAAAAACCATCGATTTCGACTAACATAGTTCTCACGACCGGTTGCTAACCAATCCATATAGCTTAGTATGTTAAAAAGAATCTTATTAATTATAATTAGCAAACCGATTTGGACAGCATATTCAAGCTGTGTCTACTGACAGAACATATTAATATCTTCCAATGCTGACTCTGCATGTCCTCTGACAAACGAACTTTCATCATGTAGTGCATTTTGGATAAGCGGGATAATTCGCTCCTTATGTACTGCTCCGTGTATTCTTGCGATATGACCAAAACAAAGAATCGCTATTCCTCTTATGTTTTCATTATCATGCTGACTGTACTTGGTCATCATATCTTCTGCAAATGCTCCATCATCTGCATTTAATGCCAGAGACAACAAGCCGTCTACAACCGTATCTGGATTGTCAGAATTAATCAGGTGGATGACCTTCTGATGTTTCTCTATATTGTTACTGTATCTTTCGACTGTTTCATGAACAAGATCTGCTATCGCCTTTTCAAGTGAATAGATTTCCTGCCATATGTATGGGATACATGCATCTTCTGCAGCTTCCAGTTGCTTGAATGCATGAATCAGGCTTTTCTTTGCCTGGATTTCTTTATCTGTTTGTTGCAGAATTCTTTGTGTGTCCCTGTACATAGTGTAGTGCATTTTGAAGTTCTTCCGGGCTTCGGTAAGAGAATAATCCTCATTAGGACCCCCATAGACTCGGTCTGCATCAGAATCATCCTGCCCATCATCTTCCCAGTTACATAAACAACAAATCTCCCAACTCCGTCTCTCCTCCAATGTAGGATAGCCACAGCAGGGACAATTATACCGATTCATTTTATTCTCACCTTCCTTTCAGTTATTGACGGTTACGCTGTATTCTTACGAGACGTATCAGCAGCAAACCAAACATAGTATAGGATACTTCGTTTCTATACTATTAGAATTTATGTATTAGAATTCACGCAACTGTAAGCCTTACTTTTTTTATAAAAGAAAGCTCCCTCAAAAAGAGAGAGCTGGCTACCTTCACACTTGTATATTATTTTGCGCGAACCAATACAGCCACCGACTCCACATGCACCGTATGCGGGAACATATCCACCGGCTGCACTTCCGTCGTAACATACCCGCCATCTTCCAGCACTTTCAAATCCCGTGCCAGCGTCGATGGATTACAAGACACATACACCACACGCTCCGGCTGCATCTCCAGAATCGTCGTCAGCAGGCGCTCATCGCACCCTTTACGCGGTGGATCGACAACGATGACGTCTGGCGTGATACCTTGCTCTTTCCAGCGTGGAATCACATCCTCGGATGCGCCGACTTCGAATTCCACGTTATCCATCTGATTCAACTTCGCATTCTTGCGAGCATCCTCGATCGCTTCTTTGACAATTTCCACGCCATACACACGCTCTGCATGCTGCGCGAGGAATAGCGAGATCGTGCCGATGCCACAGTAGGCGTCAATAACGGTCTCTTTGCCGGTTAATCCGGCATATTTCACTGCCTGCTCATACAGCACTTCGGTCTGTGTCGGATTCACTTGGTAAAAGGAACGTGCCGAGATGGCAAACTTCACATCGCCGATGTAGTCGTGAATGACTTCGCTGCCCCACAGTACACGCGTCTCGTCGCCGAAAATCACGTTTGTCTGGCGGGTGTTGATGTTCTGGCAGATGCTGGCGACCTGCGGCATCTCGGTGCGAATGCGCTCAATCCATTCTTCCTGGCGCGGTAGACGATTGCCATTGGTGACGAGTACGACCATCATCTCATTGGTACTGAAGCCGACCTTGACCACCACATGGCGCAGCAGTCCTTCGCCGGTCTCCTCGTTATATGGGCGAATGCCCAGATCGCTGCCGATCTGCTTGACCTTGTTGACCAGTTGATCGTTACGGTTGTCCTGGATCAGGCAGCTCTGCATGTCGATAATCCGGTGTGTCCCCCGTGCATAGAATCCGCCGATGAGACGACCATTTTCTTCGCCCATCGGGACCTGTGCCTTGTTGCGGTAACGCCATGGCTCGCTCATACCGAGTGTAGGCAGGACACGGATACCCTGTGTCGAAGCTGCTGGATCTGGCTGCCCGGTGGCTACGCTAGGTGGTTGGGTATTGCCGTCCTGCTGTTCGGCAGCTCCGGATGTGATACTCGCGGATCCAGCTGCTCCTTGCGGCAGGTTCGCATGATCTGATAGCACATTCAGCTTGCCGATTCGCTGCAGATTGTCGATCACATGCTGACGTTTCCATACTAGCTGTGCATGATAGTTCATATGCTGAATCTGGCAGCCTCCGCATTGGGAGTAGATCGGACAGGGCGCACTGACACGATCCGGGCTCTCCTGCAACAGTGTCAGCATTTTGGCATACCCGTACTGCTTCTTCGTCTTCACTACGCGAGCTTGAACCTTCTCACCAGGCAGCGCACCCGCAACGAACAGTGTATATCCTTCTGCGCGCCCTACTCCTTCTCCCTCATGAGTCAGCCCAACAATATCCAGCTCCAACTCATCATTCTTGGCAACCGGTAGATTTGCGATCGCCGCCAACACCGCCGCCGGTTTACGCTTATTCGAATTATATTTTTTGCCGCCTTTGCGGTCTTTATTCATAATCATTACTCCATTTTCTATACCATATTTCCATACGTCATTCTTAGCCTCTTCGTCACTACCTCAGACTGCCCGATGGGCAACTACTAAATTGTATAGAAAACCAACGAATGTGACAATACAATATAGGTACTTTCATCAAGTATATTTTTAGTAACGGGAAGAAAGCTCGTTCTTCTTACTTATCGGTATATCTTCATATAGCTTAAAAGGGGAGGCAGCCAGGAAATGATGCTCAAACTAAAAAAAGATTGAGCGCAGCATCCAAGAGCTGCCTCTCAATCTGGATAAAATCAATTATAAGTTAGCCTTGTACCCTATTGTGAAAACGCAAGATAATTCGAAATGGATTTCTGCTTGGATATGGCTTGATTAGACACCTGCACCGGTCTGTGGCTTAGTCGTATGTGATTGCGTATTCTTACGGGCCAAACGTGATCTCAAACGAATCAGCCGTGGCCTATTATACCTCTGAATCAAACAAAAAGGGATCTGAACGATCACATTGACTATCGCGCAAATCAGAGCGACATTCGCATAGCTGCTTGGATTCACCCATATGCAAGCAAAGCCCAATACAGCCATGCACCAATGCCCGACTTCGCCATATTTCGTTTCTAAAATGAATCGATCTGTATATTCCAAGGTAAGTGTCTCATGGAGTTCTTTCTTTTGGAATTTCCATAACCCGCCGCCTTCCGGAAGCTTATCTTTCCACCGATCAAGACGAATTTTTTTATATAATTTTTTTTCGAAAGAATGTTCCGCAAAAAACCAATCATTTTTTTCGTACCAGGACTTGGGCAAGAATCGAACCACATGAGCTGTGCCAAGGCAGCAGACTAACCAAAACAGCGTATTGATTACGATCATCCACACAATAAAACTACTCATGTCCCACCGCCCTTCCCTCTTGCTTCTCTTTCGCTTCCTTATGTATTCACCCGTTTCAACATATAAAACGGATGATGGATTAGCTACATTTTAAGCACATGACTATTTTAACTAGAGTAAATCGAACAATACGTTCGTTCAAAATTCCCTGCCAGCAGATCCTCCTTGCGAATGAAAAAATGAATACATCCTGCATCCCACCAGAGGAATCCAATATCCCGGTCACTGTCCACCTCAAGCAGCATCAGCATCTCATCAATCTCCTGATCCACCTTCTGTTCATCTCCACCAAAGTGCTGAATCATGCGCTTTTTGTCTTTTTCCTGATTATACGTATGCTTCCCGGTATGCAAATACGATGCCGCGACGAACTCGTGATCTCCATGCTGTCCATCACCGTAGCCGAGCATTTTGCCGATCACATGTTCAGGTTCCCAGCCCATCTCTTCGGTGAGCAGCAGATAGTTTTCTGCGGTTTCTTCTGTAATCTCTTCATCATCCAGATTATAGACTTCACTATATCCGTAATTCGGAAATTCGACTCTAGCCTGTGCATGCACCTGGTAAGGTAAAAACGGCTCCTCTGCTTCTTCTTCCAGAATCGTCAGACTGTCCGGCTCATAACAGGACAACAGCGAAGTATCCGTTCCTGACCAGTACAGTACACGATGTTCGATGTTATAGGCAGGCTCGTCTTTACCTACGAAAAAGTACAGCATACCCTGCACAGGAAGCAGCGATCCAGGAATTGCGCCATGAGCTGAGTCCTTGATCTCTGCCGTGATCTGTGACAGGTTGAGCTGGGCGACCAATGTCATCCATTCGCCGCCTTGACTGCGCGGCCACTCCATACCTGCTGGCAGATCCGGACTGCCTCCAAAACGTGAACAGCCGGTCTGACCGTTGCCGCCTTCACCGCGTACCATTTTGACCACTGGACGCTGATGTTCTCGCAGATAGTTTTCTAATTCAGGGACTTCATATCGTTCCATGAGCGACTTTAACTCTTCGTCTGATAACAGATTGCTGTATTCCATCGTAATCCTCAATCTCCTTTACACTTGGATAGGTATGATTCTGGCTAACCTGCTTCAATACTAAGTTCTAATGCATATACAGCAACAGATGTCATACAGGCAGTTAAATATATGTATTCGAACGTACTTGAATATACTTGGATATATTTACGTGTCATTGACGATACTGTTCATCTCCACTATATCTATTATACTCTGATTTTTGGCAACAGCAAAAAGCTCCCGTCCACTAACCAGAGACATTTCCATGTAGAAACGTCAACGATAGAGTGTACAGGAGCTGTTATGAGCTTAAGTCAGTCATACAATTAGTTAAATCTAAATCCTACACTATCCATCATAACCATCAGATAAGAGAGCAGCGGATTAGATCAGTCGTTACTTATTATCCGCGAAAATCCTCAGCTTGTGCTTCAGTACTTCAAAATGGCCCGGCAGACTGCCGCCCAGCTCTCCATCCAGATTAAGCATCACTTCATTGGCCCGTGGGGCTTCGATATCCAGCTTGCTTGTCCGGAAATAGAGTACTTTGGGATCGTCCAGATGCTCGCCGCGCAGCGCCATCGTGACGAGGCGGATAAACTCGGCCAGATTACAGTTGCGCACGGCAATGACGTCGAACAGTCCATCGTCGATCCGCGCATCCGGTGCCAGCTTTTCAAAGCCACCGACCGAATTGGTATTGGCCACGAGGAAGATCATGAACTGATCATGGATGGTCTCCATGCCCTCTGCCCGTATAATCAGCTCCGTTGGCGCCAGATTGACCATTTTCTCGATGCCCTTCATGTAATAGGCCATCTGTCCAATCATCGTCTTGAGCTTGCTGGGCACCTCATACGTCAGCTCGGTAAAAGAACCGCCGCCCGCGATATTGATAAAATAGCGGTCGTTGACCTTGCCGATATCGATCGGACGCGACTGCTGGCGGATGACCAGATCACAGTATTGCTCCCAGTTGCGCGAGATCCCCAGCGCACGGGACAGATCGTTGGTTGTTCCCAGCGGGAAAATGCCCAGCGGCGGCGGGTTGTCGTAGGCAGCCATGCCATTGATCACTTCGTAGATCGTTCCATCGCCACCAGCGGCGATGATCATATCGTAACCGCCGCGTTCAATTGCATCCATGGCAGCCACTGTTGCATCGGATTCGCCTGTCGTTGCATGACAGCTGGCCTCGATGCCTCCCTCGTCCAGACGCTTGAGAATATCCGCCAGACGGCGTCTCATCTCTTCACGCCCGGAGGTTGGGTTATAGATTAACCTCGCTCTTTTCATGTCCATGCCACCTAATATTGTTGTGATTCGCCTGTTGTACAGATCATAGGAGCAGCAGTTGCTGCACGATCCGGTCAGGCCGGCTATGTCCTATTCTGCAACGTGAAGCTGCTGCATCAGAAGTTCTACCTGACGCTCCATCCAGTGGGACAGCCGCGGATGCGGCAGCAGCGCTTCACCGGCATATTCATAGCTTAACCCTTCAATACGCCCCGGAATCACCGACCGCAGGAAAATGCCCGAGCTCAGGAACAGCGGCGCGATCAGCACACGATACCCACGGCTTGTCCACTCTTCGGTCTTGGACCGCAGACTGTCCGGATTCAGCAGCGCATAATCGGCATGAGCCGTGCCGCTGATGTGCCCAACACGCTCGGCGAGCGACGAGATGCCCTTTTCCCAGCGGTGACGGAATCCATCATGAATACTGCCATGACCGACGACCAGTACTGTCTCCTCCTGCGGGACAGTCGACAGATGCTTGACCTTGTCCCATACCATATGGGCAATATCGTCATCGTCGTCGACCGGGTAACCAAAGTGCACGTTGGCTCTAATGGTAAACGGTTCCAGATCTGTTTCCCGATCAGGCTCTGCCTTGACGCCCAGTGCGTAGGCGATCTCATCCATATGTGTACTGCCGGAGGACACGAACAGCGGTATGACGAGCAGATCGGTCACTCCCTGTCCCTCCAGTTCATCAATCCCGTCCTGTATGAATCGTCCCGGAACATTGTCCAGATAGACGGAACTTACAGGCAGATCGGCAGGAAAGGAAGTGTTTGCGACTGCATCGTCAATCCAGTGCATCCATGTCGGGTCCGGCGATCCATGACTGATTATCAATACACCCGGTTTCATCATATTTATCTCCCCAGACGCTCCAGCGTCATTTTGTAGCCGTCATTACCATAGTTCAGGCAGCGTTTGACACGGGAAATGGTCGCTGTACTCGCGCCAGTCTCCGCTTCGATCTGATTATATGTTGCGCCTTTGCCCAGCATACGAGCAACTTCCAGACGCTGGGACAGCGACTGAATCTCGTTCACTGTGCACAGGTCATCAAAAAATACATAGCATTCTTCCAGGTTTTTGAGCGTCAGGATCGCTTCGAATAATTGATCGACACTTTTATCATCAAGCTTTTTAAGTTGCACGATTAGATCATCCCCTACTACGGTTAATGTAATTTCATTGTATAGATTACCATTTGTTTTTTCAAGCGTTAACGATGTACAGTATCACAGAATCAGCACGTCTTCCTCATAAAATCTTCCAAAATTACCGCCCAGCCTACTTAAACCAGCCTCGTCGCTGGAATAGCAGCATCATGCACCCGCCCAGCACGAACATCAGCACCAGCACGCCAAAATAGCCATATTTCCAGTGCAACTCCGGCATAAATTCAAAGTTCATCCCATAAATGCCCGCGATTAATGTCAGCGGCATGAAGATGGTCGTGATAACGGTCAGTGTTTTCATGATGTTGTTCATCCGGTTGGAGTTAAGCGAGATATAGCTATCCCGCAGATCCGATGTCATCTCACGGTCAGCCTCGATCATATCGGACAGCTTGAGCAGATGATCATAGATATCGCCAAAGTAAGAATGGTGCTCGTCGACTTTCTGGATATGCTGGGAATTGACGACGCGGTACATCAGATCACGCATCGGCACGACGGTACGACGCAATTTAAGCAGGCGCGAGCGCAGGGCAAATACCTGTGCCAGCAGCTCATCCACCGCTTCATCAGGTCCCAGATTCTCCAGATCATTCAGCTCATCTTCGATATCAAACACACACGGGAAATATTCATCGACAATTTTATCGATAATGATATATGCCGCCGCTACCGGTCCGCGCATCCATTTGGGCCGTTTGCCCGTACGGTAAGCGAGTACCTTTTCCCAGGCAGAATCAATCTCGGGCTGCTTCTGATGATGGAAAGATACCAGCAAACGCTCACTGATAAACAGATCAACCTCTTCCACATTGAGCGTATCGCGCTTGATCGCATGCAGTACCATAAATTCCACATCGCCGTAATAATCCATTTTGGGGCGCTGCAGCAGATGCATGCAATCTTCCACAGCCAGTGGATGAAATTCGAAAAAGGTGGACAGCAGCTCGGATTCCTTTTCGGTAGGACGATCAAAATCGACCCAGCACCATATATAATCACCGGATTTCAGCTTCTCCAGCGGTACATCTTCCACAATCATGTGATCATGTGTAAATCCCATTATACGTATCACAATTCATCCTCTTTTCTCGAAATCAGATAAGGCTAGAATCGCATAAAAAACCGCCGTTCGCAAGAAACGGCGGAATCGTTCAAACGGATATGCGTGTAGAAGCTTAGAACAGATCGAACATGACTTTGTAAATGATACCAGCCAGTGTTGCTGCAATCGGAATCGTCACGATCCAGGCAATCACGATCCGGCCAGCGAGTCCCCATTTTACTTCGCGGAAGCGCTTGGCAGCACCTACACCGAGAATTGCGGAAGTGACGGCATGTGTCGTACTTACCGGCAAATGAGTCAGTGTAGCCGTGAAGATAACGGTTGCGGATGTCGCATCAGCGGCAAAACCGTTAATCGGCTCGATTTTGAAAATCTTGGTCCCCATCGTTTTGATGATTTTCCATCCACCGACAGAAGTACCGAGTGCCATCGCAGTAGCGGCAGAGATTTTGACCCAGAGCGGAACTTCCAGATGATCCTGGACATTGGCCGCTACGAGGGCAAAAGTGATAATCCCCATTGCCTTTTGCGCATCATTCGTACCATGGGAAAAGGATTGCAGGGCTGCCGTCAGAATCTGCATCGTCCGGAAGCCTTTGTTCACCGAGTGCGGGCTGCGCTTGGCGAAGATCCATTTCAGAATATACATCACGATAAAACCAATAACAAAAGCGATCAGCGGAGACAGCAACAGACCTTCAACGATCTTGATAAATCCGCTCCAGTTCACCGAACTCGAACCTGCTCCGACAAAAACAGCTCCTGCCAGTGCACCGATCAGCGCATGGGAGGATGAAGATGGAATCCCGAACCACCAAGTCGCGAGATTCCAGATAATTGCTGCGATCAGTGTCGCAATAACGATCGGTATCCCGTTCTCCAGTGTGGCAGGATCGGCTACACTACCGCCAATCGTCTTGGCAACGCCGGTAAAGGTAATCGCACCGAGAAAGTTCATCACGGCAGCCATCAAAATGGCAGTACGCGGCGGCAGCGCCCGGGTGGACACCGATGTGGCAATCGCATTGGCCGTATCATGGAAGCCGTTGATAAAATCAAACGCCAGTGCCAGGAATACGACAATACATAGCACGAGTAATGAGGTTTCTACCATAGTTGTTCATCATACAGGGTTTCTCCCCACTCCTATTGGCAGAGAAGCTGTATGATACTACCTCCTTAATTATCTTAAGATTTTGCAATCGCGGCAAAATCCGAATCTTCTGTTAGCATCAATAATCTGTTCCTAAAAGTAGCTCAGTTTCTGCCAGGTGACAAAAGAAAAACGAACCAGCTCGTCTATATGTCGGTTCGGTTTCTTTCCGGTATCAGGAATTGCTCATAATGATCGATTCCAGCATATTGGCTACGTCTTCGCAAGAATCCGTGGTATTCTCCAGACGTTCATAGATTTCTTTGCGTTTGATTAATTCGATAGGGTCCGTAACGGTAGCAAACAGTTCCTTGATACATTTGCGCATGATATCATCGCCCTGGTTTTCCAGATCATTTAGGCGGATCGAGTGCTCGCGGATCGGCAGCAGTTTTTTCTGGGAAAGCAGTTGGATCGCTTTTTGAATCTCATAGGCACACTCACGCAGAATCTCTGCAAAGGCATTGATATACTTGTCCGGCTCGTTCAGATGATACATGTCAAAGCGGGAAGCACAAGCCTCCAGACCATCCAGTACATCGTCCATTTTGGTGGTGAGTTGCATGATATCGTCGCGCTCCAGCGGCGTGATGAATGTTTTATTCAACTCGGTGATAATCGTATGGGTATACGTATCGCACTGGTTTTCATAATCCTTCATCGTTTTGGTAAACTGTGGAATGTCTTTAAGGCTTGCGACCTGTTCTGCGAAGTAGTCCGCAGCCTGTACCAGGCTATCCGCCATATTCTCCAGCGTCTCAAAAAAGATATCCTTCTTTTTAATACGCATTCCTATAACCCCTTTTCGAAATTTTGCCGAAAAATGTCGTAAAATCGCATTTTAAGCACAATTCTGGCTTTGATAACAACCTTTGTTATCTTATCAATCCGTGTGCCGTTTTGTAAAGAATAGCTTAACAAATAATCTACAAATCTCATACAAACTTCAGCACTTCTTTATATCATTACACCGAAAGCCTTTACTTTATCCATTTTCCTCCAATTTTTCACCATTAATTGTGAGGTGACTGTCAAAGGAAGGATGATTCGGCACAATATTGTAGTAGGTTACACCGGGAACAAGCGGCGTTTCCTGACCGCCGCTGCGAAAACGGATCACATCGCCTTCGGTACGACTCCACTCGCCGCGAATCATTCGTCCCTGCTGAAATAGCAGCGCTTCGCCGCCGGCATCCAGATTCAGGCTGAGACGGCCAACGTCATCCAGCACTTTGTAATCAGCGCCCAGTACGATCACATTGGCAGCGGTGAGCGGCTGCTTGGTGTTCAGGTCGATATGCGGCTTGTTATTCATACTGCGGGTATACAGACCACTGGCTGCATCATAGGTGTAACCGACCGTATAGCTGTCGAGCAGGTATTTGAGCTGTATAGAATCTACCTGCTTTGCATCCGCTACAGCTGGGGAAGATGCCTCAGGCGAACTACCCGATTCCGCGCTGGATACAGCTGCAGCGGTGACGGACTCATCGGATACCGATGACGAGTCGACGTTGGTACTGCTCTCTGCCTTCGCCGATTGGGCTTTGTCTTCAACCGGCAGAAAGGGATAAACAGGCAGGGTAACCTGCTCGGTGTATCCTTTGTCCGCTGCTGTTTTGCGCAGCTTTTGCTCATTGGTGTACAGATTATGCGGTGCCTTGCGGCTGGAATCGCGCCAGAATGGAGCGCTGGCATTGGTAATTTCGTCGAGATGTTCCTTGTTTCCATTTTGCAAAATCGCATAGGCATCCGTACTGCCGCCTGCATGTACGAGCAGTCCGTTAACCGTCTCTCCCAACGTGATCAGGTAGGGGCGAATACTGCGTACCGGACCGATTGTAGCATCCCCGTGATAGCTCTGGTAAATAGCGACCAGACGGGTAATGCCTCCCTCGGCCAGCACCTCGTAGATCATATCCGCTTCGGCCAGACCGGACTGCGGACGCGCAGCCGGCGCATTATTGATCATAACGGCTACCGGACGCGCGAGATCTGGCTGTTCTACCGCAAGACCGGTGAGCGGCGCGGTATAGACAGGTGTCTGCACTGCCGGTTCCGGCGCAGGCTCTGCTTTTTCCGGGGCGGGTACAGCGGTTGGCGGCGGAGCAGCGACTTCTTCAGACTGACAGGCGGTGAGGCTGATGCCGAGCATAACCGGCATCAATCCTTTGAACAACGGCGACCAGGAAATTTTCATGATATCCTCCTCTGAATAACGAACAGCAGCCAGCCTGCTGTTGTGCTATGTCCGCATAATATGCCGGATAAGTTCCATTATGTATACAAGCCATTCGGGTCTTTGCTGTATTCATTATATACATAGCTGCCGCTGCTGGAGAACTATAAAGGTCATATTTTTCAAAATCAGGTAGCGTTTGGAGACGATAAAACGTTCCTGTCCACAATCCGTATTACGAAGATAGCTCGCTCTATATCTATTTTGCATATGACAATATAGACAAAAGCTCCAGTTTAAACTGCTTAATCATAAAATATTAAAAAATAAACTAGATTGTGATTTTTGTTACATATTAAAATTTAGGAATGTTTTAAGATAAAACCATGAAAGAGACAATCATCACATGACATCACAGCATTAGCAAAATGGCTTGATATTATAGTTAAGGGGTGCATCAATTATGAACAGATGGCTTAGAGAAAGCAAAGTGGCAATGTGGTTGTTAACCATCGTACGCGTGTATATCGGATTCAAATGGATCGAAGGCGGCTGGGGCAAATTGACCGGCGGATTCGACGCTACCGGCTTCCTGACCGGTGCTATCGCAAGCACCGGCGGCGAACATCCAAGCGTCCAGGCAGGCTGGGGAGCATTTCTGCAGCATTTTGCACTGCCGAATGTGGGACTGTTCAATGTTATTGTACCAATCGGTGAATTCCTCGTCGGTCTGGGATTGATCCTCGGTACGTTCACTACTATCGCTGCCCTGATGGGCATGGTAATGAACTTTGCCTTCCTGTTCTCGGGTACGGTAAGCACCAACCCATACCTGCTGCTGGCAGAGATCTTTATCGTCGTCGCTGGCGCGAATGCCGGTAAAATCGGACTGGACTACTGGGTACTGCCTTACCTGAGAGCTACTCTGTTCAAAAGAAATAATCATCACCGTGGTGGCAGCCCGACTGCCCCTACACACAAAGCAGCCTGATCGCATATCTAATCATATAAAAAACAATAACAAAACAGCCATATCTGAACGGATCGTCCGTACAGGTTGGCTGTTTTGTTATATATCCTGTTCATCTGCTGCACTCGAATCGTACAGCTGACGCCAATTATTGATTTTGCCCAAATACACGGCGCAGCTCCTCTTCGCCTGTCGGCAGAGCCAGTGCCACTTCGGACGGATGAGCTTTTGAGTACATCACCCGGATGACATGACCCTGCTGTACCTGTGGAAGCTGGGTCTCGAAAATTTCCTTTTGTGTATTTACAGTGACGGTGTCTCCCTGATTGGTTGTAATCGATAATGTCAGCTGCAGCCGGACTTTGCCTGGTGCGGAGCTGCCCAGAGGCACCACATCCACCACTTTGGCATAGAGCTGCTCGCCATGCTGCGCAATCTCCATAATATCCTGAGGCACTCCCTGCTGCATCATTCGCTCATGCAGCAGATTCTGTACATCTGTCTGAGAGACCCGACCCTGTAGATCGATACCGACTTTGGCAGGATCTTTGGGTGAGACCAGCAGTGGAATAATGCTGCCGGGCTGGAACTGGGCGAGCGCTGTCTGTGGAATAACAGCTCGTGTACGGGCCGGGTAAGGCTGCTGGCCGTGACGGGTAACGATGACTTCGAGCTCCAGTTGAGGCTGTTCATTGATATACGTTCCGGTCTGCTGTACACGCTCAATCAATCCTACTGCGGGTTCACCGGATTTGACCGTACGCAGGCTAAATAGGGTACCCAGAATAGAAGGAATAAATACAAGCGCAAAGCCGGTATAGATTAGTGGACGGTACCAGGCTGAGTCGATAACCTCGTATGCACCCCCTCCCTGAAAATTCGCATATAAAGGTAGAAAGAGAGCCGCCATTAGACATATTGAACCTGTTGTTACCAGAAATTTTACCATTATTTTTCGCTCCTTTTTGATGTGGATATCAATAATCAGTACAGCGGTCCCATATAGATCCATTCGGATGGCCGGGAGGGATGCGTGCCCAGTCCGATTCGATCACCTGGGCGGGGAATATGCATTTTGGGTACCAGTGTCTCCATCGTCTTCTGATAGCGGGCTCCGCTATTTTCTAGTACATCCAGCGTCATGACGACGATCGGATCAAAATTGACCAGTTTGCCGGTATCCCGGATCGTCAGTACTGTACCCATGGCGGTGACGGGGATATGTCCCTGCGCTGCTGCCTGCGCATCGCGGGCAGATTGCAATCCTGCATTCATCTGGTCACGGTGCTCTTTGGGGATAATGCTTTTGACAAACAATCCGCTGATTCCTTTGTTCAATGTCTGTTCTGCCTGATCCAGTGCATCCTGCTGCTTTTTGTTACGTTTAAAAAATCCCATATCTATCACGCTCCTGTGCTTGTAATTATGTTCCTGTTTTTATTATAAAAAGACCGGAATCGTGCCACAATACATGACGGCACATACAAAAAAGCAGGCTCATGGCCTGCTTTAAATACGATACAGGTTTGATTTTTTTGTGGGATAAAGGCGCTTGTCGCAAATAAAAGCAGGGATTCACGGACAGAAGCTACCGATCTCCCGCATTATATTGCAGCAGACAGGCTGTTTCCAGGTCTATTTTATCGCCTGAATTCCGATTAATCGCTCTTTATTTGTATTTTTCCGGGATAATGGATACGTCTATAATCTTCTGTCAGGCATGGCGAAGCAGATAGACCAGTTTGCGGTAGTACGAGGCTGCATCCTTGTAGCGACGCTGCTCTTCCGACACGACTGCCAAACTTTCATACAGAATATTTAATCGATCCTGCTGACGGATCTGCTCAAAATACGGCAGACAGGCTGTCGCTTCTTCCATAAATTGATCTGCCTGTCCATGAGCCAGTGCCAGCTGACTGCTATAAAAACGTACAGCCATCTGCTGATCCTCGGTCAGCGTCAGAGTGCGCAGCTGCTCCAATCGCTGCACCAGCGCAGCCCAATCCTGCCGAGCCAGCTCAATCTCGCACCGGTATACGAGCAGCACCGGCTCCATCTGCTGCCGCATCTCGGGCGGCTGCAGATCGACTATACTGCCAAAGCGCTCCACTTCCTGCGCGGCCTGCGATAGCTCGCCGGTCATCGTAAGCATCAGAATACGATTATTCATAATAGCAGTCAGCGTATCGCCCTGATGCTGGGCGTAGACCAGATGCGCTTCTGCCATCGACAGGGCAATCAGTGCTTCCTGAGGCTGCTGCATGACATGGCAGTATCCGCTGTACAGTACATACATTCCGGACAGGCGATGGAATAGCCGCTGCTCGTAGATGTACGAAGTTATTTTTTCAAAAGTCTGCTTGGCCGGTTCAAACTGACGGGTATGTACAAAAGCTTCCATACGAATCTGCTGGCCAGTCAGCCACGTCTCTCCCTGCTCCGGCAGCAGATTCAGCCATCGCTCCGTCTGCGCCAATACATCGTGATACTGCTGCCGGGAGCGGGCAGACTGGATTTTGTAGAATAGCATTGCTTTCATCAGCGGCAAAGGCAGCAGGGCTTCATCCGGCCGACCATACCGTTCCAGATAAAAGTTCAGATAGGATTGATGCAAATAGGCATAGGCATCCTGATCATTCAGCTGCTGGTAATAAGTAGCTTTCATCAGGGCGGTAGTCAGTTCTACTGTCAGCGTATCATGCCGATCCGGCAGATCATTCACCTGCTGCTCCTCAAGCGCTGAGGCCTGCACCGATAGCTGCTCGACAATCTGCTCTGCTCGCTGTAATACATGGTCATCCTGATCGTCGGCATGCAGCAAATAGCCTGGCAATACGCCCAGCCGCTCAGCCATTGCTTCCGCCAGGTCATCCGGCAGCGGATAACGCCCAGCCAGAATATTGGAAAAATGCGCCTGGGTCACCAGTCCATCCGTCAGTTCCTTGCGCGACATATTCTTTTTGTGGCAAAGATAATCGATCCGTTCTTTTAGCAATAGACTCTTCCTTTCTCAGCTTCTCTTGATCCGTGTTGCTGGTTCTATACCAGATTGTAAAGGAAAGGTCGCAGTCATCTCAAATCATAACGTAACAGCAGCATGTATCTAATGCGTCGTCAGGAGTTTCTCCCACAACCGGGCATAGCCAAAAAACGGCATCCGGCGCTTCCTGTGCAGGCATGGCCGAATACCGTCCGTATTTTGGTTTATCCCGATTATGTCTATTCGGAAATATTGTCGCCGGCAAATAAAGCGGCCAGCTCAGCGGCAGCCAGTCTGCTGTCTAATGCTCCGGCAATAGCCGAAATAACAGCTACTCCATCCGCTCCAGCCTGCAGAACAGGCGCTGCATTGCGAGCATCAATTCCTCCGATACCGACAAGCGGCAGGGTTATGCCTGCTGCACGAATCTGCTCAATGATCGCCGTACCGCGTACCGGCTCGGCATCTGCTTTGGAACGGGTCGGATAGACAGGTCCGATACCCAGATAATCGGCTCCATCCGCTATAGCCTGCTTGGCTTCTGCCAGGGAATGGGCAGATACGCCAACAATCTTGTCCGGTCCTAGCTGCTGCCGAATTAGCGCAGCAGGTGCATCCTCCTGACCGATATGCACTCCATCCGCATCCAATTGCAAAGCCAGCTCCAGATCGTCATTGACAATAAAGGGCACTCCCTGCGCTCTGCATATACTTTGCAGCTGCCGGGCCAGCTCTACTGCAGCGCTGCCGGTCAGCGCGCCTGTTCCTTTTTCACGATACTGAAAAAAAGTGGTGCCTCCCGCGATAGCATCTATCAGCACCTGTTCCGGCGGACGGGCACAGTTGATGCTGCCCATCACCAGATATACCGGCAGCCTCTCACGAATCCAGCGGCTGCGCGCGTCGGTGCCGTGAGCAGGAATAACTATCTGCCGTCCGGGCTGTTCGGTATAGCCTGCCGACTGCTGTGTTTCTCCTGTGTGATGCTCTGCTGGCTGCTTCATAATACCGCTCCTTTGCGCCGATAAGCAAAATGATTGGTCGGACCATGTACCGATCCGATACCCAGTCCGTCTGCTATTGCAGCCTGCACAAATGCTTTGGCAGTGCGTACCGCAGACAGCATGTCACTGCCTCGCGCCAGTTCAGCCGTAATCGCTGCCGAGTAGGTACACCCTGTCCCATGGGTATGCGGTGTGTCGATACGGGGGCTCTCTGTATAATGGAACCGTTCCCCATCATACATTACATCTACTGCCTGATTAGTGGACAGATCATGTCCACCTTTGACGACCGCGCATCGTGCTCCCATCGCTACCAACTGTCTGGCAGCCTGCTTGCGCTCTGCCAGCGTACGAATAGTCATGCCGGTCAACAGTTCCGCTTCCGGAACATTGGGGGTAATGATCGCTGCCAGCGGCAGGAGCTCATCGATCAAAGCCTGTACGGCCTGCTGCTGAAGCAGTACCGATCCTCCTTTGGCTACCATGACCGGATCGATCACGAGCTGCCGCCAGCCATATCGGCGTACAGCCTGCGCAACTTCACGGATAATATCTGCGCTGAACAGCATACCGGTTTTGACTGCATCCGGTGCCAGATCTTCCCCGATCGAATCGAGCTGCCGGATCACACCTGCCATCTCGACAGGATAGACACCCTGTACGCCCGCCGTATTCTGCGCCGTGACAGCCGTAATCACGGACATGCCGTAGACACCCAATTCCTGAAAGGTTTTCAGGTCAGCCTGTATACCCGCGCCGCCACCACTATCCGAGCCTGCAATCGTTAATGCCTGATGAATACTCATCGCTGTTCTCTCCTTTGGTATAGAAATATATAGATGGGCATAGGATTGGTATTATGAATTTCGCTGCACTACTATCTGTTGCGACGATGCCTTCCTACAGCTGCTCGATTCGTGCCCGCTTTTGCAGCTCGTCCGGTGTCAGCAGAGACAGCTGGTTGATCAGCTCGATCTGGAAGCTGCCGGTTCCCTGTCCTGCGGTGCGCTCTGCCGCAATCTCTGCAGCTGTTCCATAAAAAGCCAGCGCTTCGGTTGCAGCGGACAGCCAGTATTCCCTGCCTCCGCTCACTGCTGCAAAAGCGGCTACTACCGAACTCAGCAGGCAGCCTGCACCGGTGATCCGGGTCAGCAGTTCATGCCCATTGCTGACGATCCATGTCGTCTCTCCATCCGTAACGATATCTTCCTGTCCGGTTACCACGACCAGCGTTCCCAGCTGCCGGGCCGATTGCTGAGCCAGCTTCACACGATCCCCTTCACCAGCTCCGGCATCGACGCCCCGAATCGTCCATTCCGCGCCGGCGACGTGAGCGAGCTCTGCGATATTGCTGCGCAAAATATCAACCTGCATCTGCTCCGTCACCTGACGGGCTGCTGCCGTGCGGTAAGGAGTCGCCCCCGCTCCTACCGGATCGAATACAACGGGTACTCCCGCCCGGTTGGCTGATTGTCCAGCCAGCAGAATCGACTGCAGCGTATATTCATCCAGCGTACCCATATTGAGCATGACCGCGCCAGCCATCGCTGCCACATCAGCTACCTCCTCGTGGGCATAAGCCATAAACGGCGATGCCCCCAGGGCAAGCAGACCATTTGCTGTAAAATTGGTTACTACTACATTGGTAATATTGTGTACCAGCGGATTTTGCTGACGTACCTTTTGCAAAAACGACATGTTTCTTCTCCTCCTTTGGCGATACAACGATATAACGCATATACAAAAAAGACCCATTCACCTCCAGCAGGAGATTAATGGGCCGTATCATTCATTCAGGTATAAAGTGCCTTATCAGGCATGAGTGAATATCCGCGTCCACTTCCCTCCGCTGGTATAACCCAGATCAGGTTCCAAGGGTCCGGATTCATATCCGTCTCAGCCTCTACGGCTCCCCTAGTGAATTCAAAGCGATATGATGAGCAGCAGAGAATCATCTGTCGGCGATAACGCCACAGCTGTATCTGCCATGCTCTTGTAGTTACGATCTTATAAGGATATCGGTGGACTGTCAAATCTCCGATCCAGCGGTTCACAGCAGAATGAAGTCTATTCCGTCAGGATCGTAATCTGTCTAGATCATCCAGTGCTGCCACTGTGTCTGCGCAGCTTCGCGACCGGCCAGCCATTCCCGGGTATACCGGAGCAGCTCACGGCGATGTGGCCCCGACGAATATGTATGATCCGCCTGGAAAATAATCTGCTTGTCGCAGCGCCCTTCCTGCCGGGTCCAGAATTCCTGCTGATACAAAAAGGCATAATCCACCGGAATCACATCATCGCCAGTACCATGTACAACCAATACATCTCCGCTGAACTGCCGCGCTTCGATAAATGGCTGGTAATTGCCCAATGACTCAAAATACACCGGCTTAAAGCAGTATCCCAGATAATCCGCTTCTCCTTCGATCACGGCCTGATCATACGTCTCGCGGCCTACAATTTTGACGATATCATTAAACGGGTGCCCGACCGCCGACCAGAGCACCAGATGCTTGACCCGGTGATCGCGCACCGCTGTCAGAATCGCCACCGCCCCGCCAAGACTGTGACCGATCAGCGTCACCCGCGTTGGATCGATATCACTGCAATTCATCACATAATCAAGTACACTGCGTGTCTGCGCCACCATGGAATCCAGGCCCTGCTGACCATACAGACCACTGCTTTCCCCACAGCCCGCATAATCAAAACGAACGACCATATATCCGTCAGCCGCAAGTTCGCGCGCACTGTTAACAAACAAACGATCTACACCGATCCGGCTACCCACGAAGCCATGACAGATTACAATGAGCGGTGTACGGTCTTTGCCTTTCCCCTGTCCGTCAGCCTGACGATCCTGTGCTGGATAGTGAATACTGGCTGTTAGCTCCAGTTCCTGATGACGAATAATGATATTACGTTCCATCTTGATTCCTCCCCGTAATAGCGGTGTATATAATCAGAAAACTCCTATTTTTTATGCGATAAATAATTTAATTTTAATAATTCCGATAAGTTTAATTGGTATTAGATAAACAATATATTAGCATCCCGGGAATTCAATTGTCAATGCAGCAAAAGTGTGGCAGAATAATAGATTCCAGACCGACCTCCGGTACTACACGCAGCCGGTATAAATAGGAATATATACAGGTACAACTTATTACGATTGGAGGAACGATTATGAGTACTGTACGTCATTTGGTAAAGGATATTAATTCGATTCGTGATCAACTCAAACAGGATAATCTGAGCTACTATGACGATGTCATCGTACATGTGCGGGATGCACGCATCCGCCGCGAATCCGGTGAAGAACTGCTGCTGGAGATGGGACAGCATCTGCTAGAAGCCCAGCAAAGAGGCAAAACGGCTCGCCAGCTGTTTGGCAAGGAATCGGACATTTATGCCGACCAGCTCATCGAGAACCTGCCGGAGGCCCGGCAGTTGAGCAAGCCCATGTATTATCTGATGATTGTCTGGGTCGCGCTTACATGGGTGTTTCTGCTGCAGGCGCTGATGGGATTTTTCAAAATCAATATCAGCGGCTCCGGCGTTGTAGGCGAGATCAGTCTCTCTACGCTGATCCTGGTCGCTGCCGGTGCGGTTGTGCTTGTTGAGCTGGTACGGCGGGTAGCCGAGCAGCCTGCGGAGAAGAGCGAGCTCGATCGTCCGCGCATGCAAATCAACGGCCGCTCGGTCGTCTCTTATCTGGTCATTATGATTGCGATTATTGTTGTCGGTACCTATCTGCGCAACGTGATGCCTGTACTGGTTATCTCGCCATGGGTGAGTCTGATTCTGTGCATTATCGGAATTCTGGGCCAGAAGTTTATCTTCATGCGCCGCTAGGAATGCGGACTGCGATCTGGTGCGGACAAGCAGTACCGCTGGGAAATAACAGGTATTTCCTTATAAATGATGGTCGATATATTTTCATTTATTACAATATTATACTTTCTCAGCTTAGAAACAGCCTCCGGTATATGATGCACCGGAGGCTGTTTTGGCTTTTTATATACCGCAAATTTAGAAACATTCACTATAAATCGCGAAACATCGCAATTGATGTATACGTCTTTTATAATAGAACAGGTACTGTTCAGCAGGTTCGAAAATAACCTCTGCACGTTATTAATCGCAGTGATACATCAAGAACTGCTGCAGCGATCTGGTTAGCTATGCGTTCGCCAGCTGACCATTTGGTTAATATAACCAGAGCAGCTCGCTGCATGTCGGGAGATTAACAGTAATCACCCTCAATGAATAATCAAAGGAGTTTTAATTATGAAAAAAACCAATCTGCTACTCTCAAGTCTCATGTTATTAGGTGTACTGTCTGCCTGTTCGGGCAATAATACATCCAATGCCCCTGCTCCATCGACACCTTCGACTACCGAGAATTCCGGCAGTACCACTCCGGGCACAACAGCCAATCCGGCCGAACCGGACAGTTCTGCCAACACTTCTGCCGAAGTAACCAAAATCACCAACAACAAAAAGCTGGTGACTGGATTGTATAATGATGTTCTGAACAGCCACAAGCTGGATCAGGCAGAACAATATCTGGCCGAAGGTTATGTAGAGCATAATCCAGCTGCAGCTAACGGCCGCGAAGGATTCGCAGCGTACTATGCATCATTATTCCAGAAAAATGCCGATTACAAAGTAAATGTACGCGGCATGATCGGCCAGGGAGATCTGGTCGCTGTCTTTACCGAGCCTGCTGCTCCGGCGAGCAGTTCTGCTGATACAGCCACCCAAGCTTCGTCTGCTCCCATGGTCGATATGTACCGGATCGCGGATAACAAGATCGCCGAGCACTGGAGTGTGACGGCAGCCAATCTGACTGGCTCCGAGAAATCGGCTGATCTTCTGCCTACTGCTTCTACCGAGGCCGTGGTAGCTGATACTCCACGAGCGACCGTTGCGGCCAATGCCAATTTCGTCAAAAACTTCTATGATGCATTCTTCAACAGTCATAATACCGATGCTGCCAAAGAAGCAGTCAGTGACAATGTCATTCAGCACGGCTCCGGTATTGCCAACGGACGTGACGCACTCACCAGTCATTATCTGACGGAGTTCCGCGCTCACGCTGATAGTACTGCCATAGTAACCAATGTGATTGCAGAAGGCGATCTGGTTCTGGTGTATAGCCATATGCAAAACAGTGCCGATGATCGCGGTAATGCAGTGGTGCATATGTTCCGCGTTGAGAACGGCCAGATTGCCGAGATGTGGACACTGAGCCAGCCTGTCCCTGAAAAGTCCGCCAATGATAACACCATGTTCTAAATCATGATCCACACTACAGTATGATTAACGCTTGAACCAGCACGCCTTCACGTTTCGTGGAGGCGTGCTTTTTGGTGTATGCCCTGTGCATTGTTCGGATTGTCCGTCTCTCTTTAGCCGGTTTCCCCTGCCTATTTATCAATGAACAGAACCTGGTTCATACCATGCCTATATATACAACTCGGTTATATAGGACATTCTACATGATTCGACAGTAGCATAAAATTTCACGGCTTCTTGTCCGATGTTATATAAGGGGAGTGAATTGCTGCCCACTCAGTCGACAGAAAAGGAGCCTGCGAAATGCGAATTCGACGTATCCGTAATCTATTCATTATTCTACTCTATATTACTATCGCCTTCGTCGTGACCTTCTATGTGCTGAGCCTGAAGTATCCACATGCTTCCGCTTTCTCCTATGAGACATGCAAGGCCACATATGATATGACCGATGATCTGTTTGAGACACTGAACGGCGAAGTTCCGGAAGGAGCGACCAATGTAGCTGCCGCTTCGGAAATCACCCATAGCGCTCCTCCCGGCAAAGCCAGCCATATCCCGGTGCTGATGTATCACTATGTCGTACCGGAAAAATATAATGTTGAACCGAATAACGCGCGAATTAACCTCGAAGCTTTTGAAGAAGGAATTAAATATCTGCATGATGAAGGCTACCATACCGCTACCCTCAAAGAACTGGAACGCTATGTGAATGGCGAGATTCAGCTGCCCGAGAAAACGGTCGTACTTACCTTTGATGACGGTTACCAGAATAATGTCGTATATGCTTATCCGGTACTCAAAAAGTACGGATTCCATGCTTCGATCTTTATCGTCGGTACTAAGCTCAAGGATCACAAACAGAAATTCGTACCTACAGCCAAAACGACCATTTCCCGCAAAGAAATGAAAGCAACACGCGATGTATTCGAATACCACAGCCATACGTACAATCTGCATTACAAACGTCTCGTACAATGTGCCGAGTACTATGCTGCCGGCAAGGACAGCACACGCTTCACCCATGATATTGATATCATGAAATCCAAAACCGGCATCAATACGCCTTACTTTGCTTATCCATACGGAGAATACGATCCCAAAATGGTATATGATCTCAAAATGAACGGATATCGCATGGCCTTTACGGTGCGTCCGGGTTATGTGCATCCCGGTGACGATCCGATGTACCTGCCGCGGATGAACGTGACTTCGACGACGACGGTCAAGCATCTGCTCAATCTGCCGGATGTTCCGACCCAGCCGATCAAATCAAAATAAATTATATTTCTCTACTCATATCTTTTTTCCATATAGCAATTATCCGCACGGACCTGATGTTTTCTGTTCCCCGTAAACGGGAGCGACAGCATCAGGTCTTTTTGTATTTTCGGATCAATTTACTCAAAATGCAGAGATGCGGGTAATAAAGAAAGAGTACGCCTATGCATCCGCTGGATGCCTGGCGACCATTTCCCATGTGCAAAGGAGGCCGACAGCATGACTCTCGGTGAATGCCTGAACCAGCTGCATAACGATCTGCTGCTGATTGATCTGAGCCGGCCCGGCTATCCGACCCGCACGGTAGCCGAGCTCAAGAAGACAATGCCGCTGGAAGAAGAAGGCTATGAGGTGCGCATTCGCAGCTTTAATTTTGGCCGTACCCAGAAAAGATCCATAGGCAAAATCAACGGTCCTAATTTATGGAATGAAACTTAATACCTCTTTTTACACAGCGTTAACAAAAGAAGGCTATACTGGCTACATATGATGTATTTTTGCAGATTTCGACAATATTCCTATACGTTCTGCACTATACTGGTAGTACCAGTACGCTAGGACAGGAAGTAAATCATTACCGGAGGCATTATGGAAAACAAACATGGACACCAACAATCCCAGTCGTCTTATATTAACCGTGACTTAAGCTGGATCGAATTCAACACCCGTGTGCTTGAAGAGGCCCAGGATACAGAGACTCCCCTGTTGGAGAGAATCAAGTTTCTCGGTATTGTATCCCGTAATCTGGACGAGTTCATGAGTGTCAGAGTAGCTGGTATCCGTAACCAGATCAAGGCCGGATACAACAAAAAGGACTTTACCGGCTATACGCCGGCAGGTCTGTACAAGCGCCTGACCAAAAAAGTTGAAAAGATGGTCTCCCAGCAATACCGTACCTACCGCGAACTGATCCGCCAAATGGGCAAACAGGGGATTACTGTTAACCGCTATACGGATCTTAGCGCTTCCCAGCAAAAAGCTGCGGATACTTATTATCACGATGTCATCTACCCGGTGCTGACACCGATGGCGGTCGATCAGAGTCGTCCGTTTCCGCTCGTGCATGGACTAAATGTATATGTATCGGTCGTGCTCGAACGCAAAGGGGATAAACAGGAAGACAACGAAGACGGCGACAGTTATTACTTCGCCATTGTACAGATTCCCTCGAATCTGCCGCGTATGGTTGCGCTGCCGCATCGCCAGAACAGCAAAAAGCAGCAGTATGTGATTATCGAGGATCTAATTTGCCATCATGTGCATACTCTGTTCGGCGGCTACGAACCGGTGGCAGTAAATGCGTTCCGGCTGACGCGTAATGCCGATCTGGATATTAACGAAGAAGAAGCGGAAGACCTGATGGAAGAGATTGAGAACCAGCTGCGCAAACGTAGACGTGGTGCTCCTGTCCGGCTGGAAATCCAGAAGGATATTCATCCCTATGCGATGCAGATGCTGATGGAGGAGTTTGATATCAGCGAAGCGGTATTCGAGATCGACGGGCCGCTGGATCTGGGCTTTCTGCTTTCGTTTTCCGATTCGATTCAGGGCCATGATTCCCTGCGTTATCCGCCCGAGATTCCGCGGTACTCTCCCGAGTTCCCGGAAGGCAGCGAAACGGATTACTTCAGCGTGCTCAAAGAACGGGATGTGCTGCTGTATCATCCGTATGAATCGTTTGATGCGATCAGTGACTTTATCGAGCAGTCTGCCGAAGATCCAGATGTAATGGCGATCAAGATGACCCTGTACCGCGTCAGCGGCAAGTCTTCCCTGATCCACTCGCTCGCCAAGGCTGCCGAATCCGGCAAGCAGGTAACCGTCGTCGTGGAGCTGAAGGCTCGATTTGATGAAGAACGCAATATCGTCTGGGCACGTATGCTGGAAAAAGCCGGCTGTCATGTCGTCTATGGCCTGGTCGGTCTCAAAACCCATGCCAAAGTCATTCTCGTCGTGCGCCGTGAAGGCAATATGCTGCGCCGTTATATCCATATCGGTACCGGTAACTATAATGCCTCGACAGCCAAAAGTTATACCGATGTCGGTCTGCTGACCGTGAACCAGCAGATCGGTGAGGATGCTTCCGAGGTATTCAATCATATTACCGGCTATACGGAAAGCCATGACTGGAAAGCTGTGGCGGTCGCTCCCGATACCATGATGAACAAATTTATCGAGCTGATCCAGCGTGAAGCCGATCATGCCCGTAATGGCAGAAAAGCACGAATCATCGCCAAAATGAATTCCCTGTCCAATCAGCGCATGATTGACGAACTGTATACTGCTTCACAGGCAGGTGTCGAGATTGATCTGATTATCCGTGGAGTCTGCTGTCTGCGTCCGGGTATTCCGGGTCTCAGCGAACGCATCCGGGTACGCAGTATCGTCGACCGTTATCTGGAGCACTCCCGGGTCTATGCTTTTGAAAATGGCGGACAGCAGGAAGTATGGCTGTCCAGTGCAGACTGGATGACCCGCAATCTGACTCGCCGGGTAGAGCTGATGTGTCCATTGTTCGATAAAAACACAAAAGCCGCCATGCTGAATATTCTGAACCTTATCCTCGCAGATAATGTCAAAGCCAGAATACTTCTGCCCAGCGGCAATTATGAATTATTCAAAAACGGCAAACCACCGCTTCGCAGTCAATTCGTAGCATGGGATGTTAGTTCGTGGAAACCGTATGTACCACCAACCGGACCCGCACATCCCACTCCTTCTCCAAATCTTTGACCGCTTCGGTAATATCGTTTAATTCCATAGAGGCTTCGGTGCGACAGTGTATAGTCAGCTCGAAGTCTCTTCCTTTGCGTACAGCATTCAGTCGATCGACCGGCTGCGTCTCGCTTGTATCCATAGCAGCAGCGAGCTGCAGCAGTGCTCCTAGACGGCGAATCCGCTCTTCATCCTTGGGATGCAAAATATCCGCGTATTCTACAGAAATGCGTCTTTTTTTGATTTTGCCTTTGCTGCCGAAGATAGCGATAAAAGCGACCAGTACGGTCTCCCGATGATCCAGTCCGGCGACGGCACGTGTCGTCAGCAGATAGCGGGTATGCTCCTCGTATTCATGATAGCCTACGTTCATCCCTACCTGATGCATCAGTGCCGCCGTACGCAGCAGCTTGCGGTTCCAGGCATCGCCCTGGCCTTCGCCCAGTGCTTCGTAGAGGCGAACCGACAGTTCGTCTACCTGGCGCAGATGACGCTGACGGGGCAGCGGCTCCTGGGAAAGTGCCGCATGAATCTCGTATTCCAGCACATTGTCCAGCACGGCATGTTCCTTGCCACGGTCCCATTCAAAAAATAGTCCATCCCTTAGACCGGTACCGCTGATAATATAATGATCGCACTGCATATGACGGAACATCGTATGCAGAATGATCGTTCCCGGCACAATAATATCACTCCGCGTTTTGCTCAGACCGGCAATACGTTTACGCTGTTCATTGGTCAGAGATGGCAGCTGCTGGTAATAATAATCCGTGTCTTCTGCCTGAAGTGTATACTGGTGAATCTGCTCCATGGAATATTTGCGTTTGCGCTGATGCATTTTACCAACCGCACGAATCGTACCGCCCAGACCGACGAGCGGCAGCCCCGGATTACTGCTGATCCATGGATGTTCGCGTGCAGACTGCAGCACCAGCGACTCCAGTTCGGAGACCGACTTTTCATCCCATTTGCCGTTCGTATGATTGCCAAAGCGCACATTCATATTGACTGCTCCAAACGGGAAAGACACAGTGGATACCCGCTTGCGGTTCTGGAACAGGGTAATCTCCGTACTACCGCCGCCGATATCGATAATATAGCCATCCTGGATATCGATCCGGTTCACGACACCGATAAATCCGTAATGCCCTTCCATCTCACCAGGCAGCAGTTCAATCGACAGGCCGGTATGCTCGTTCAGATAGGAGATGACCTCTTCCCCATTCACCGCATTGCGAATCGCCGCTGTAGCCACGGCGCGAATCTCGCTTACCTCATAGACCTGACTCACTTCGACAAACTGGCGCAGCACCGGTACGATCACACTCACTGCTTCCAGTGGCATCTCTCCCTCCGGTGTCACAATTGCGCTGAGACGTGCCGATTCACGGCATTCCTTGAGTACTCTGTATCCTCCCGCCTTGCTGGTCTCATAGATAACCAGACGGATAGAGTTGGAACCGATATCCATAATGCCTACACGGCTGTGCTCCATAGTATTGTCCATAATATCCTCCTGTCGTTAACGGATTCAGCCAGGGAAACCGCCGTTTTGTCCATTTGATCCGATAACCTGCAGTTCGGGCCGGGTTTACAAATGAGGGCCGATCCTACATAATCACGCTTACAGTCTATCTTATTTTAATACAGTGTACAATAAAGCGGCGATCCTATTATATCTGGTCGGTCGCTGCTGTTCCGTAAGATTACGGATTATTATATATTGTCAAATGATACGGAGGTACCCTGAATGAACTTATTACTGGATGTGGATGATACACTGTATGATCAATTAACACCCTTTACCGATGCCTATCAATCCGTATTCGGTCCTCTGCACTATGATTGCAGGGTGGAAGATGTATTTGCCAGAAACCGATGGTACAGCGATGAAGTGTTCGAGCAAGTTAGAAGTGGACAAATGAGTGAACCGGATATGCATGTGTACCGGATCACACGGGCGATGGAGGATATGAATATACGCATATCGGTCGAGCAGGCGCGTGCTTTTCAGGACAGTTATGCCGATCAGCAACAGCGCCTTGTCCTGGACCCGCAGATGGAAGAGCTGCTGGATTTTGCGGTTCAGGCTGGCATCCGGCTGGGCATTATTACGAATGGACCGGCAGAGCATCAGGCGCGCAAAGTTCAACAGCTGCGCATGAATCGGTGGGTCGATGAGCAGAATGTATTTATTTCCGGCAAGCTGGGCGTCGCCAAACCGGATACCCGCATTTTCCGTCATGTGGAGCAGAGTATGCAGATTGTACCGGAGCAATCCTGCTATATCGGGGATTCTTATGCCAATGATATTATCGGTGCCAAAAAAGCAGGCTGGCTGGCGATCTGGATCAATCGCCGCAACCAGCCGATGCCTGATAATACTCCCTATGTACCTGACGATATCGTCAAGAAGGGTCGTACTCCGCTGGATGCGTTGAAAGAACTCTATACTATATTGGGATATGTCTGAGCATTGGACACGTCTGAGCGCTCCAGAAACTCATTATATCTTCTGTGAGAATATTCCGAATTTATTGCAGCATAAAAAAACAGGCAGAGGAGCATCTGAAGGCTCCTCTGCCTGTTTAAATATATAGGCTTATCCGTCATTACTCAGATGATAAATTATCCTTGACGATTCACGATCAGATCTGGGCAATCCCGCCATCCACGAATAATTCAATACCGTGTACATAGCTGCTTTCCTCCGAGGCCAGGAACATTAGCGCACTGGCAATCTCTTCGGTCTTGCCCATCCGTCCCATTGGAACGGTATCCTTCGATGATTCAAGGACCTGATCAAGCGCCTCGCCAAATAGATCATCATAAGCCGGTGTGTAGACCGTACCCGGACTCAGTACATTCAGTCGTATGCCCGTACCTTTCAAATCCATGATCCAGTTTCTCGCCATCTGACGGAGAGCTGCCTTGCTGCCTCCATAGACGCTAAACCCGGGGTCACCGATGGTTCCTGCCGTTGAGCCAGTCAGGATGATGGTTCCCGTCATATTTGGAAACAGCGGCAGCGCTTTTTGGATCGTGAATAAGGTACCTTTTACATTTACATCGAAGATCGTATCATACTGCTCTTCCGTAATTTGACCCAGAGGCAGTATGCTGCCAATTCCGGCGTTGGCGAACAGAATATCCAGATGCCCTTTTTCCTGCTTCACCTGATCAAACAGCTTGTCCAGGTCTTTCAAATTGGACACATCACCCTGAACGCCGGTCACCCGCTCACCGATCAATGCTACTGCCTTGTCCAGCTCGCTTTGTCTACGTCCGGTAATGAATACATAGGCTCCTTCTGCGACGAAACGCTGCGCCGTGGTCAGTCCAATTCCGCTTGTACCTCCAGTAACAACAACTACTTTCCCGTCAAACTTTCCCATGTCTATGTGCCTCCACCTTTGTGATAGAATTTCTCTGTTTCGGCCTTTATCATAACGCTGGATCGATCATTCGACAGTAATGCAGATTACGCTCAGAAATATACGGAAAACCTACAGGCCAAGAGAACAGAACAAAGGCAGTGAATCAAGCCATTTCTTTCATCGCTTTTTCGATATGGATCATTATCGTTCTGCGGCTGGTTACGAGAATACCTTCATTGGATAGCTCTTTTACGATCACGGATACCGCTTCTCTTGTGGCACCGACCATATCTGCCAATTCCTGATGCGTCAGAGGGATATCGATTTTTTGGTAGCCATTTTCTTCTACGCCGAATTTTTGGGATAATCGATTCAGAAAGTAAAGTATTTTGCCGCGCAAATCTTTCAGCACCAATTTCTCTACCAATTCATCCTGCTGTCGCAATCGTTTGCTCATTTCGGATAGAAACCGCAAAGACAATTCAGCATACTTGTTTAAAAGCGGCTCAAATTGTTCGGTCGGAATCGAAACAACAAACGAGTCTTCCATGGCTTCTACATAAGCTCCTCTTTGACCCAATGAGAACGTGTCAACCTCGCCAAATACACTGCCTTCGCTTAGAATACAGACGGTATGTTGTTTGCCAGCCAAATTGGTTTTGTAGAAGCGAAGGTTGCCGGTGACTATGAAAAACAATCCGTTTCTATCGTCATCAGGCGTATGAAGAATAGCATTTTTAGACAGCTTGTACGTATTGGATCTTGCTATCAGCTGTTCGATTTCATGGAGAATTTCTTCCGGAAGCGATTCGAATATTGTAATCTTTGGCAAAAATGATGTTATATTTTCCAGCGCCTCATCCTGTACCATATAGCTCTCCTTTCTGTGCCGCGAACGACCGCTTCGATGCCTGTGATCAACGTATCCTGCGTCATACATAATAACGAAGTTTTACTTTCATCATAAATCACTGTAATTCCCTCTTCTGTAATCCAGATTACAAAGCACGGCGTCCGGAATTCACAACCGGCTCAGCTCTCCATCAGAATCCATTTCTCCAGATCCTGTACAAAACTGCGCATCTTGCGGGCATGCTGGCGGTCGATTTCGCCGCTCTCGTACAATTCCTGAACGGTATCGCGTTGGTTCTGTACAGCAGTAGTAATCAGGTTCAGCTTGCCCTCATTCAGCGTCACATCCGGCACCATTTTCTCCGTATAATAACGGATTGATTCCATGACTTTGCGATATTTGGCGATAACTTTCTGTGCCGCTTCTTCATTGTGGTCATCGATCTTGCTGCGGATCGATTCAATCGCCGCCGGGCAGGTCTGCATTTTGAGCTGTTTGAGCATATGAATTTTGTCCACCACCTGCTGTGGATCATTCTCGCCGGGGTTCATTTGTTCGGACAATGGCAGCGGAGCCGGAACATGGATCGGCAGCATGCCTTTCCATTTGTCCACACACTCGGCAATACCGGTATCGACCCGGTTACTCAGCACGGTCTGAATGCGATCCAGCCGGTATTCGAATTCCATTGCCAGCTCCGGCGTAATCTCGCCGCTGTCCCGCATCCGGCGGGCGACCTTGCGCTCGGCCTGGATACCTGCCAGATAGAGCTCAATCTCCTGCGGATTCAGGTCGGGATCGTTCATAATCTGCTGCTTCAGCATATTTTTGCGGAACATATACTGTGTAATATCCGTGATCAGCCCCTGGGCGACTTCGCGGTTAGTCTCGGTTGTACTGGACTCTACCGACTGGATCGCTGCCTGCAGCACTTTCATCCGGATGTGGTCATCCATATCACGCATGGTAGGCGGCTGACTGGCAGTCACGGCAGTTCCCGATTCATTCTGCTCGGGTCTGGAAGACAATATCGGCAGAAGTACACTCGCCAAAATCAGACTGAACAAAATGACACCGGCTGCAATAAACAGAATCAGCTCACGCTGCGGAAAAGCCGATCCGTCGTTCAGCACATACGGGATCGAGAACGCGGCAGCCAGCGTAAGCGCTCCGCGTACCCCGGAAAGGGAGGTGAGCAGTATGCCGCGTATATCCGGCTTGTCATCCTCCATTTGCCGGCCCATCATATAACGCACACTCCAGTAGAGATAGATCCATACAAATCGCAGCACATACAGCAGCAGGGTAATCAGCGCGACATAGCCGAGCACAATCCCATTGTTAAAGGCCGGGTCCGAGAAAATACTGCCCATGACTTCGGGAATCTGGCTGCCCAGCATCATAAACACCAGTCCATTCAGCACGTAGACGATTACCGACCAGGTACTGGTGGAGACGATCTGCATTTTCAGCTGAACGGATTCGGCGCGGTCTTTTTCCATAGCATAGATAATTCCGCCGGCCACGACTGCCAGGATACCGGAGACGCCAATCTCCTCGGCTATCAAATAGATAACGAATGGCGTAAGCATCTGCCATAGCACATGCACGGTGATGTCCTCCATGCCCCATTTACGAACCAGTACCTGGCACCGGATCAGCACAAAGGACATCAGTGTCCCTACAGCCAGCCCTCCCAGCGCCACCAGTACAAAGTTAAATGAAGCCTGCCACAGCGAGAATGTACCTGTGACCATTGCTGCCACGGCAAATTTGAAAGCCACCAGGCCAGAGGCGTCGTTCAGCAGCGATTCCCCTTCCAGCAGCCGGTGTATAGAGCCCGGCAAATGGATGCGTTTGGCCAGTGAGCCTACAGCGACCGCATCGGTTGGCGACAGGATCGCAGCCAGAGCAAAAGCGGCAGGCAGTGGTATGCTCGGGATCAAATAATGAATCGCATAACCCGCCACCACAACGGTGATAAAAACAAGTCCAAACGCCAGCAGGACGATAGGTCCGCGCAGATTCCACAGTTCATTTCGCGGAGTCTGCCGGGCATCGTTATATAACAGCGGCGCAATAAACAGGACGAGAAACAGCTCCGGGTCCAGATCAATCTTGATCCCGACCAACGCCACCCCGATTCCCAGCGCAATCTGAAATAAAGGTACAGGAACAAAGGGGATCAAGCGGTTCAATACATTCGAGATTCCGATCATCAGCAGCATAGCAAGTACAGCAATAAAGTATTCCATAGCCATCCCCTTTCCATAATAGATACAGGATACCCTGTTACGGGTCACCTGCTTTTATTTTATCATGAACCGGCTCCTACCGGATGATGAAGCTCGCCCATAAATACAATCAATCCAGTCGTCCGGTCGGTGATTGCCAAGAAAAAAGGACGATCCATAATCATACGAAAGGGCTGGGAAGGCATAGCCCCGGCAGCTATTTCCGCCGATGTGGCTGCTGCTGCCTCGGTACCCTTCTCATCAATAGTCAGATGGGTATTTTGCTGTACTTTGCTCAGATATAGCGGTACACTCTCGCTGATACCATCCAGCTCCGCCTGCTGCGGCTCGAATACCCGGCGTATTCCCATGGAACGCAGAATATCCCTGAACTGCTGCTTCTCGTCCAGCTCCAGACGAGGCAACCCTATCTCGCCTGCAGTCGAACCCATAGCGCTCGTCCAGTGCACGAATTCAGGCAGATCATGTTGACGGAATTGCTGAAGATCATAATCCCGATCAGGCAGTACCACGACCATTCCCCACTTTTCATTGGCATTATAAGGTATTCGTACTGCCTGAAAATGCGGCTGCCGGGTATACTCATATTCTCCCTGCTGATGCATCATCTCTACATTGGATATCTCCCCCTGACCGGATATAAAAGACTGCTTGCGAGTCTGCTGCTTCTCAAAAGGTTCCGTCCATTCTCCCGTAAAATAAACAGCGTTAAGCAGCACCAGTGTGGTATTGCTGTCCAGCGGCTTTTGTATCATTTGACGAATCCCGCCATGTGTTGCTTCGCTCACCCAGCGGTTTATATCTTTCACCGCCTGCGTAGAGGTGAAATCCGTAGTATGTATGCCTGCTCCATAGTAGGTCTGCAAACGCTGAACAAAAGAATCTGCCGGTGCAAAGCCGCTTTGACTCCATAACGAACCCGCCAGATCGATCTCTCTATCCGCTCCCTGATGCTCCAGCAGTTCCTGTATCACATGCTGTCCCTGGTTGAGCTGCTGCAGGGTTATGCCGCGGGTATGCAGCGCTTTTTGTAATTCGGCAGCTGTCTGTCCAGATGCGCCGTTGTACAGCATAGACAGATTCATGTACAGACTTACCGGCGAAATAAACAGATTATCCGGGTCAGCTGTCTGTGCCGGACGATCTGGATCTTTTTGATACGATTCGTTATAGACAGTCAGGGCAAAGCGATTCATCGCTTCGATCAGTTCAGGCTGCATATCACTCTGATTATAAGCCTGGGGCTGCACATGTTCCTGCCGTAAAGTAGCGAGTTCTTTCGGTTGGGAGCAGGAACCGAGCAAGGGAACGATTATCACGGTACCCAGCAACAACAAGCCCATTTGATAGGTGAATTTCATAAGCGGTGCCCTCCTTTATTGGGTATTGGGGATTGAGAATCTGTATCGATTTTCAGTTGAACTATAGCAATACTCCCGTAATCAGTACCTATATATGATTTGAAGATTCATTTCATCTTAAATTCGTTAATTCCTTATATATAAGTATTTTTTTATTTTTAAAGGGATATAATGGAATTATACTTCACTTTGGGAAAGGAGGCTTGCCTTTCGTGCTTTCTTCCACGCCGACAATCGCTCAGGTTACGGCTGCTGATCGTGATTTTCTGTTTGATGTCTATAGGGATACCCGAATGTCGGAAGTGGCCTCCTGGGGCTGGACACCGGAGCAGCTGCACTCTTTTTTACATATGCAGTTCGTTATGCAGCAGAACTATCTGGATCATCGGTATCCACAGCTGGATCGCCGCTTAATTGTCTCGGGTCAGACAGCCATCGGCCAGATGACTGTTTTTCATGGAGAAAATGAACTTCGTCTGGTGGATCTTGCTGTTCTGTCCCGTTATCGCAACCAGGGAGCAGGCACATTTATCCTGCAGGAACTTCAGCGACAGGCTGCTGCCTATCCGATTCCTATTCGTCTGCAGGTGCGTCTCGATAATCCGAGAGCCCGGCGGCTGTATCAGCGACTGGGCTGGCATGAAATCTCTTTAGAAGAGCTTTATATGGAAATGGAATGGTCTGCTTTTGAATCCACCAACGGAGGTGTCCAAAGTAATGAGTGATTGTTATCTGGGCGAAATACGCATGTTCACCGGTAATTATGCGCCGCAGGGATGGGCATTATGCAATGGTCAACTGCTACCGATCGCGAATAATCAGGCACTGTTTTCTTTGATCGGTGTCAATTATGGAGGAGACGGTGTCAATACCTTCGCTCTGCCTGATCTTCGCGGACGTGTCCCTCTTCATAATTCCACTGTGCCCAACAATACCTTTCCGCTTGGCTCCCGTGCAGGCAGTGAAACTGTAAATCTGACCACAGCCCAAATGCCTGCCCATTCCCATACTGTACAGGCATTATCTACTCCGGCTACCCAATCATCTCCGGATGCCAATGCTCTCTGGGCGCAAACGGCTATGTACTCGGATGGCACCGGTACCGGTCTTGCTCCCATGAATCCGGCAGCCATTTCAGCAGCCGGTGCTGCGCAACCGCATAACAATATGATGCCTTCCCTTCCGCTTACTTTTATGATTGCACTGGTCGGTATTTTCCCCTCACGTTCCTGATATTCTCTTTTCGAATTGTTTTATATCCAAGGAGGTCACTATATGGCTGATCCGTTTATAGGAGAAATCAAGCTGTTTGCGATCAATTTTACACCATCCGGCTGGCTGGCCTGTGATGGACAGGTACTGCCAATCAATACGAATACAGCTTTGTTTGCTGTTATTGGTACTACTTTTGGAGGAGACGGCCGAACCAACTTTCAGCTTCCCGATTTAAGAGGACGTGTCGCTTTGCATCCGAGTTCATCTATTCCTTCCGGAACGTCCCAGGGCGAAGCTGCTCATACATTAACATTGTCCGAACTGCCTCAGCATACACATAATGCCATGACTTCTACCGCTACAGCCAATCAGACCAAGCCAGCCAATCAGTTATGGGCCAAAGGTCAAACGCTGATGTATGCACCTGTCGGAAACTTAACGCCTACAGCCATGAATCCCGGTACACTGACACCGACAGGCGGGAATGCTGCGCACAATAATATACAGCCCTATCAGACTGTTCAATTCTGCATAGCTGCCCAGGGAATTTTCCCTGTGCGGCCATAACCAGGGAGGTTATCTATTCATGGCAGACGCGTATCTAGGCGAAATTCGATTATTTGCAGGCAGCTATGCTCCACAAAACTGGCTGTTTTGTAACGGCCAATCCCTGCCGATCGCCCAATATGAGGCCTTGTATTCCATTATGGGCAATACGTATGGAGGAGATGCCCAGAACTTCAATCTGCCCAATCTGGCAGGTTCTATACCAATCGGTCAGGGTGCAGGACCCGGTCTGACACCACGCAATCTAGGCCAGGCTGCAGGAAGTGCTACAGTCAATCTGACTGCCAATCAGCTGCCTGCCCATACACATAGCGTGATAGCCCAGGATTCCAGCCAGGGATTGAGCGATCCGGCCAACCATTATTGGGCAACACTGACTTCGGGCCGGCCACCTGCCCCCAAATCGCTGTATACAAATAATGTCTCTACTCTACAGCCACTCCACAATACCGCTCTACTTCCGACAGGCAGCCCATCAGCTGCCCATAATAATATGCAGCCGTATGTTGCGATTTACTATATCATCTGCGTAGAACAGGGAGAATACCCGGTTAGACCCTAACCATACGATATCTGTCACCAATTGACCGAGGATGGAGGAACTCCAGAATGAATAAGCAGCTCCACAACATCAAGCTTCAATCTGTACACGCTCCCAAATGGCCTGTGATACTCATGCTGGCTGTTATGATTTTGTTTAATTTTGCTCCTTATGCTGCCTATGCCCAGACAGGCACGGCTGATGGCACCTATGATTTCAGTGGACTGGGAGCGACGGATTCCGGAGGCACCGGCTTTCAGAAGATAGCCGACAAATTTGTCGTCAGCAACGGGATGAAGGCTTCGTTGCCTCCGAAAGGAAGCGTTGAAACCTCTTTTTTTACCGATAATCAGCAAGACGAAAATACAAGTGGTTCGATTACGCTCAAAGCCGAGGGTGGAAACGTAAACAAAAACTTTACTTTCAAAGATCTGGGTGTAAGTATTTTTGAAGGAGTTGCCCCTGGAGATAATACGCTGAGCAACTTGCAGGTCGTGCTCAAAAATTCGACGGGCAATACTATCGCTACCCTTGGTGGCAGTGGTACTTATACGATGACCATAGGCGATAATGTTCGTATTTACCAGTTGTCCGAGCTGCTGGGCCATTCCGGATCCTACTCGTATGCCAATGTAGCTTCGATGGATATTGCATGGACATTCAGCTCCGGAATTGCTCCATCCAATCTGAATTTTGACAATATTACGATAGCCAACATTACCGGGGTGACCAATGCACAGGCACCGGTGATTACTTCTCAGCCTGCCGGTGTTACGACTACGGTCGGCAGTGCGGCTAACCTGTCGGTAGCTGCAACAGCCAGCGGGACGCTCAGCTACCAGTGGTACAGTAACACCACTAACAGTACAACCGGCGGCACATTGATCACCGGTGCAACAAGCAGCAGTTATTCCGCACCAACCGCTACAGCCGGAACCACCTATTATTATGTCATCGTCACCAATACGGATAATTCGGTAAACGGGACGAAGACCGCTTCCGTTACCAGTCAAACAGCTGCTGTCACAGTCAATACGGTCACCAATGCATCACCACCTACAATTACAACACAGCCAGCGGATCAAACCGTCAATGTCGGTGGAACTGCCGCTCTGTCCGTAGCCGCTACAGCCAGCGGGACGCTCAGCTACCAGTGGTACAGCAATACTACCAACAGTACAACTGGCGGCACATTGATCACCGGTGCAACAAGCAGCAGCTATTCTGCACCAACCGGTACAGCCGGAACTACCTATTATTATGTCATCGTCACCAATACGGATAATTCGGTAAATGGGACCAAAACAGCTACAACTACCAGCCAGACGGCAAAAGTCACCATAAACACAGTCACTAATGCTTCACCACCAACGATCACCGCACAGCCGGTTGATCAGACTGTGACGACCGGATCTGCTGCGAGTGTATCAGTTACTGCAACAGCCAGCGGTACACTTAGCTATCAATGGTATCGCAATACTACCAACAGCAATACCGGGGGCACCCTGATCAGTAGTGCGACCAGCAGCACTTATAATGTACCGACTACTACCGCCGGTTCGTTTTACTATTATGTAACAGTGACGAATACCGACAACTCGGTAAATGGCAGTACAACGGCTTCCACAACAAGCCAGGTTGCGCATATCACGGTGAATGCTGTTACCAATGCTTCTCCACCGGTTATTATTTCCCAGCCGGTCAGCCAGAATGTATATGTCGATGAGACTGCTATCCTGTCAGCTACGGCTACAGGCAGCGGTACGCTAAGTTATCAGTGGTACAGTCAATCAACGCTCAGCAATACAGGGGGTACTCCAATCGGCGGTGCTGTCAACAGCTCTTACGCTGCACCTACCAGCAATGCAGGAACTACCTATTATTACGTCGTGATTACCAATACCGACAATAGTGTAAATGGAACCCGGACAGCGACCATAGCGAGTCAACCGGTTCAGGTAACGGTAAAAGCTCGTACCAATGCGGAAGCTCCGCTGATTACATCGCAACCTTCCAACCGTACAGTAAATATTGGAGAGCCTGCCGATTTGACTATAGCAGCCACAGCCAGCGGTACTCTCAGCTATCAGTGGTATAGCAGTGCATCCAACAGTATGATTGGCAGTGTGCCGATCGCCAGTGCGACCAGTGCCACCTATAATGCACCAACCGATACGATCGGTACTGTTTATTATTATGTTATCGTCACCAATACGGACAATACCCTTTCAGGCAACAAGACCGCTTCAACGACCAGTCAGATTGTTTCTGTCACTGTTAATACATTAAATAATGCACAGGCACCTGTTATTACAACAGAGCCAGCAGATCAGATAGCCAGTGCAGGCAGTCCGGTTACTTTATCGGTCAATGCTACAGCCAGCGGCACTTTAAGTTATCAATGGTATGAGAATACAAGCGGCAGCCTTACCGGAGCACGAGCTATTCCGACTGCCACCTCGGCTACCTATACATTAACTGCCGCTACAGCAGGCACCATGTATTATTATGTCGTCGTTACCAATACGGACAGCAATATGAATGGCAGCCAGACGGCCAGTACCATCAGCCGGATAGCCAGCGTGACCGTGACTGCTCCATTCACGTATAAAGTAACCTACAACGGAAATGGCAGCACATCCGGTATGCCTCCGGCAGATGCCAATATGTATCGACAGGGAGATACGGTAACAATCGCTGCCAATACAGGCAATCTGTCACTCAGCAAGCATAGCTTTAATGGCTGGAATACGCAGCCGGATGGCTCCGGTACAACTTACCAACCGGGTCAGACCCTGCAAATCGAAGATCAGAATCTGATCCTCTACGCTATCTGGCAAAAAGACCGGGATGATAATAATTCCGGCGGATCAGGCGGTGGTTCCGGTGGAGGAACTTCACCTTCGACACCTTCCAACCCGTCGTCTCCCGATTCATCCGCGCCTGTAAGTTCCGGTGCAGATATTCTGGTTAACGGCAAAGTTGAACGTGCCGGTACAGTTACCGAATCGGAAATCAATGGACAGTCTGCTGCAACCATTACTATTGATCAGCAGCGGCTTACCGAGCGGCTGGAAGCCGAGGGGAATGGTGCAGTTGTCACTCTACCGGTGACTTCAGGAGCCGATGTTATTATCGGGGAACTGAATGGACAAATGGTGCGCCAGATGGAACAGCAGCAGGCTACACTGGAGATCGTCACCAATCGCGCAACTTATACACTGCCAGCGAGCCAGATCAATATTGCTTCTATTTCTTCACAGCTGGGCAGCAGTACGAGTCTGGAAGATATCAAAGTCCGTATCCGTATTGCTGTACCTGATGCGGGAACATTGTCAGTTGTGAATCAGGCAGCGTCTGCCCAATCCTTTAGCCTGGTGACGCCACCTGTCAATCTGGATATTCAGGCCAGCCATAACGGACAGACTGTAGACGTTAGTCGTTTTAATGCTTATGTAGAGCGCTCTGTTATTCTGCCGCAGGGTATAGACCCGAATCGCATTACAACAGGGATTGTCGTAGATGCGGACGGTACAACGCGTCATGTACCTACCAAAGTAGAACAGCGGAATAACCAGTATCATGCAGTCATCCATAGTCTGACCAACAGTACCTATGCCGTGATCTGGCATCCGGTTACATTTGATGATGTAAATCAGTCCTGGGCTGTCGATGCTGTCAACAATATGGGTTCCCGCATGGTAATCGAAGGATTCCAAGATGGTTCCTTCAAGCCGCGGCAGGATATTACCCGTGCTGAATTTGCGGCCATTATCGTCAAAGGTCTTGGACTGAAAGAAGATACCAGCAGCCGAACGTTCAGCGATGTGAAACCATCCGACTGGTTCAGCGGCGCTGTACAAACAGCCGCCTCCTATGGATTGATTCAGGGGTATGCGGATGGTACGTTCAAGCCGCAGGACAAAATTACCCGTGAACAGGCTATGGTCATTCTGGCGCAGGCAATGAAGCTAAACGGTCTGCAGGATAAACTTGGCAGTGTCAATACTGCTTCCGTTTTGAACAGCTTCAGGGATAGAGCCAATCTTTCTGCCTGGGCGCAGCAAGCCGCTGCCTCCAATCTGCAAGCTGGCCTTGTACAGGGACGCAGTTCGCAGATGCTGGCACCCAAAATGAATGTAACACGTGCAGAGGTTGCCCTGATGATACAGAACCTGCTGCAAAAATCCGATTTGATCTAATTGATCGGAATGGATTCTAACCAAACAGCCAGCCGTAAATTGTACCCTGGACATACAGGTGCGATTTGCGGCTGGCTGTTTATTGTTTTCTGAATTTATGATTCCGGTTACAAATGATGCTAATAGATATTGAAGCCGAAGTCAGTAGTTGCGGTTCCTCTGTAGCCCCTGTAAAATACACTTCGATACATATCGAAGTATGAAATACATAAGGAGAATGATCATGAGTATTAACCCCGATATTGCAACTGTCGCTTCCCTGCTCGGAGAAAGTTCGCGGGCTGCCATGCTGACCGGGCTGATGGATGGAAGATTCCATACTGCTGGTGAACTGGCCGATATGGCTGCGGTTACTGCGCAGACCGCCAGCTTCCATCTGTCCAAGCTTGTGCAGGGTGGCTGGATTATCGCCGAGCGTCATGGACGTTATCGCTATTATCAGCTGGCCAGCCGTGAGGTCGCCCAGACCCTGGAGACCCTGCTCACTCTCTCGCCTCCTCCGCAGGTACGTTCACTGCGTCAATCCACCGAAATGAAATCTTTGCGCGAAGCCCGTACCTGCTACGATCATCTGGCTGGACAGCTCGGTGTTGATCTGACCGAAGCGATGATGCGCCATGGTTATCTGCTGCAGGAAAATGGTGAATTCACCGTGACTGCTGCCGGCGAATTGTTTTTCGCAGGATTGGGTCTGAATCTACAGCTGCTGCGCCGCAAGCGCCGTGCTTTTGCCCATGCCTGTCTGGATTGGAGTGAACGCAGACATCATCTGGGCGGCGCACTCGGTCATGAACTGGTGAATCTATTTTTGCAAAAGGAATGGATCACACGCGTTCCTTCGATCCGTGCGGTCAAAGTAACCAGCGAAGGACGTTCTGCCTTCAGACAGCATTTTGATCTGGACTGGTCTTCCGCCGCGGCTGAAACTGCCGATTGACCAGATAAATCCCCGCAATAATACACAGACCGCCACCGATCAGCGATGGATAGAGCCGCTCTCCGAGCAGCAGCCAGCCGGTCAGTACTCCGAAAAAGGGCGCCAGGAACAAAAAGGCGCTCGTTCGGGCCGGGTCTCCTTTTTGCAGTACATAATACCAGCCTGCAAACTGTACTATCGAGGATAGCAGACTCAGCCATAGCAGAATCGTCACCGATTCTCCGTTCCAGTGGAAAAAAGGCTGCTCCAGCAGCACACTTGCGATCAGCAGCAGGATGCCGCCGAACAGCATCTGATACGCGGACAGCACCCATGTATCCAGTCCACCCCCCATTTTTTGACCAGTAGTGTCGCGGTCGCCCAGAAGATCGCCGAACATAATCCGAAGATCACCCCCGCTTTCCATTCCAGCTGCGCTCCGAGCGTAATCGCTACCCCTGCCACCCCCAGCAGCACGCCAAGCCACTGATACCAGCGGTAACGCATCCCAGCAAATACTGTACCGAGCACAACGACCAGCAGCGGATTCGTAAATGTCAGAATCGACGATTCACTCGCTGTAATTGTACGCAGACTGATAAAGATACAGCCCATAACGCCTGCAGTCTGCAAAGCGCCAATTAGCAGTATTTTTATCCAATCCGCTGTTCGTACCGGATGTGGACGCCGCAGTACACCAACGATCACCGCCATAATCACTCCGGCCAGCGCAAATCGCAGTCCTGCCAACAGCAGCGGCGAAGCATACACCAACCCCATTTTTCCAATAGCAAACGATGATCCCATCAGGAATGTCGTCAGCAGAATCAACGGCATAAATTTGAGCCTGTTCATTTTTTGATCTCCTTTGTCGGTTGCACAGCATATGGTTCTGATTGTATGTCTGTATCTCATACTCCTCTACCTGATGCACCTGTGTATGATTGAGCAGTAATCTGCTTCACCCAGTATAAATGCATATTATTTCAGTGTTCATCGAAGTATGGAATACATGTTGATTTTGCAGCTGACCATGAATGGTTTACTATGTCATTTCTCTTTTAACCCGCAGGCTTTTGAATACTTTTCACCGGAAAATATGTCATATATGCAGGCGCATTTTCCCTGCTCATAGGCTACATATTGTCATCGTCTGCCGAATATGTGACCATTCCCTCATATCCTGTCCAGCATTGGGCAGGTTCCTATGATATTACTCTGTACCGATCATTTAATCGCAATTCCTGCAGCCGCCTGATTCTTGGAGCGCTGTACCTATCAGCGGCTATTCATACCTACTTCCGGAGGAGTGAGAATCTTATGTTTTTAACCGAGCAAAAGCTGAAATCCCGACTACAGGAACTGAGTATGTATCGTTATCGTGAAGCTATTCCTTTGCCTTCTTTTCAAGCCAGAGAAGATAGCGGTGAAGAGATTCATCCAGCTGCGCCACAACCCGATGAAAGCTGGCATACGATGGAGCTCGGCGAACATTGGAGCGGACGTGACCGTTTTCTCTGGCTGGCTGCCGAAGCGGAGATTCCGGAGAGCTGGCAGGGCCGTACCCTGCTGGGACGTTTTCACTTTGGTCTGACCGGCGGCGGTACCAATTCGGGATTTGAGTCGCTGCTGTATTTGAATGGGCAGCCTTATCAGGGTGTAGACTCCAATCATATCGAGGTATTCCTGCCCGAAGACGCCGCTGGCCGTACCCATCAGCTGACTTTTCGTCTGTGGTCCGGATTGGAAGGCGGCGGACAACCCAAAGTACAACGACATGAACTGCGAACGGCCGAGATCTGCTGGCTGGATGAACCGGCGGATAATCTATATTACACCGGAATAGCTGCGCTGGAGACAGTAGAAGTACTGGAGGAACATTCATCCGAGCGCGCCGACCTGCTGCGGGCGGTGGATCGTGCTTTTCGCCGGATCGATTGGTCCGAGCCGGGAACGACTACTTTCTATGATAGTGTGCATCAGGCCGAGCAGCTGCTGACTACGATGCTCGAGGAGATCGGCAAGCATAGCTCCGTACAATTGACTGCTGTCGGTCATACTCATATTGATGTAGCATGGCTGTGGCGGCTGAAGCATACCCGGCAAAAGGCGATTCGTTCTTTCTCCACCGTGATGCGACTGATGGAGCGTTTCCCGGAATATGTATTCCTGCAAACCCAGCCGCAGCTGTATGACTACGTCAAGCAGGATGCACCAGAGTTGTACGAGCAGATCAAGGAAAAGATTGCCGAAGGACGCTGGGAAGCAGGCGGCGCAATGTGGCTGGAAGCAGACTGTAATCTGATCAGCGGCGAATCGCTGACCCGGCAGCTGCTGATGGGCACAAGATTTTACAAAGAGGAATTCGGCGTGGAATCGGATTATCTGTGGCTGCCGGATGTATTTGGCTACAGCTGGGCGCTGCCGCAGATTCTGCGCAAATCCGGTATTCATACCTTTATGACGACTAAAATCAGCTGGAACCAGTACAACCGGATGCCTCATGATACATTCCGCTGGCGCGGGATTGATGGCTCCGAGGTACTCACCCATTTTATTACAACGACCGAACCATGGTCACAACCAGGCTCCTGGTTCTATACGTATAACGGACAGCTGGTACCCAAAACGGTCAAAGGCAGCTGGGAAGCCTACCGGGACAAGGAGATGAACCGCGAGCTGCTCGTTTCCTATGGCTACGGCGATGGAGGCGGCGGCGTAAATCGCACCATGCTGGAGATGCGCCGGCGGCTGGATCGGATTCCCGGCCTGCCGCATGTCCGCACAGGCATGGCCGGAGATTACTTCCGCCGCCTGCAGCAGACCGTTGCAGAGACAGACAGCTATGTGCATACATGGGATGGAGAGCTGTATCTGGAATACCACCGGGGCACCTACACGAGCCAGGCCTATAACAAACGGATGAACCGCAAGCTGGAACTGCTGTACCGGGATGCCGAATGGATCAGCGCCTGGCAAAGTGCTCATTCGGGAGAATGGGCCGACTATCCACAGCAGCAATTGAATGAAGGCTGGAAAATTATCCTGCGTAACCAGTTTCATGACATTATCCCTGGCTCCTCGATTCGTGAAGTATACGAAGACAGCCGGATCGAGTATGAGCAATCCTGGCAAATCGGCAGCAAGATCTGGGAACAGGGCAGCCAGCAGTTGACAGCTGCAGCGGACGATGATTCCTCGTCCAAACCCAGCTATACTATCTGGAATTCTTCACCATGGATGCGTACCGAATTGATCACGATTCCGGTACAATCCAGTACTCCTGCAGAACGCTGGATCGATGCCGCTGGACAGGAACTGACCGCTGTACAGCAGCAGGAGCAATGGACCATTCGGGTCGAGAATGTACCTGCGCTGGGCTATACCACTATCATGCTGGATCATTCGGATCCACAGGGTTCGTCTGTACCTGTTGATTTTCACAAGCCACAGGTTCAGTCTGCGCTCGCAGATCATTCTGATGAGTCCCTTTTATCCGTATCTGGTAATGGTTCTAATCCTCCGATTACGACTGGTAGTGAAGATCGTTCATTCTCTGCTGATATCGCAGCCTCCACTGAACAGCTATTGATGGTAGAGGCTTACCGGGCGACAACGCCTTTTTACGAAATGGAATGGAATGAAGCGGGACAGCTGACTCGTCTGTATGACCGGGAGGCCGAGCGCGAAGTACTAACCCCGGGAGCCCGAGCCAATGTACTGCAGCTGTTCGAGGATAAGCCGCTGAATTTTGATGCGTGGGATATCGATATCTTTTACCAGGAGAAAATGAAAGAAATTACAACGCTGGTCGATACACAGGTGATCGAATGCAATCTGCTGCGTGCCGTTGTCCAGTTTGAATGGCAGCTCGGTCAATCGACGATTACCCAGCAGATGGTGCTGTATGCAGATAACCGCCGAATCGACTTTGTCACCCGGGCAGACTGGCATGAGCGCCAGCAGCTGCTAAAAGTCGCTTTTCCCGTGCATATTCGAGCCACCGAAGCCACGTATGATATCCAGTATGGCAACGTCAAGCGTCCTACTCACTGGAATACCAGCTGGGATAGCGCCCGCTTCGAATCGGTCGGTCATCAGTGGGCGGATCTGTCAGATCGCGGCTACGGCGTCAGTCTGCTGAATGATTGCAAATACGGCTACGATATCAAGGACAATATCATGCGATTATCCCTAATCAAATGCCCGATCCATCCCGATACCGAAGCGGATCAGGGATACCATGAATTCACTTATTCCCTGCTGCCGCATCAGGGAGACTGGCTGCAGGGCGGCACCGTACCCGCTGCCTGGGCGCTGAATAATCCGCTGCGCATTACAGAGGGGAATATGGATAATGGTGGAGGCTCCATGTTTACGCTGTCCGGTCATACCGCCATGATCTCTGCTGTCAAAAAAGCCGAGGATCACAATCATGTCATTTTGCGTGTGCATGACTTTTCCGGCAGCCGCCAGACACTGACTCTGGATAGTACCCTCCCTGTCACTGGTTACCGCGAATGCAATCTGATGGAGCAGCCGGAACAGGAATTCCAGCATGCGCTTCCGATCCGCTTTGTGCTGGAACCTTATGAGATCCGTACGCTGGAAATACAGCTGCAGCCGGAATTCTGATTTTTGAAGCAGATCAAGCCTGCTCTCCAGACATTTTGTTTACAGAATTCGGCAGCCATTTATGTTCAGACAGTACCGCCTTGTGAAGGTGGTACTGTCTTTTTTTGCGTATTTTCGACATTTTTCTAAACCCTTGCCCTGACTGGGATGGCGGTACATTATGCGGAATTCAACCCTCTACTTGTTACCATTCTTCCGGCACGCTGTAACTTTTCTCCTATTTTTTTCGGCTAAGATGGAAAATGGATCTCAACGGATTGGGCGATTTCTCTTGATTCGCAGCTTTTATTATCCGATGAACACCATAGTGCTGATATTCAGCTCATATCATAACCGAAGGAGATTTATTGATACGTATGCGTAAGCCCTGGAAAAAGTACTCCATCGCCTTACTGGCGGTATTGCTCGTCGTTTATGTTCTCGGGGTGAATTTCCCGCATTCTTCCGTTTTGGCGCACAAAATCTGCAGTTCATGGGTAGCCGCCAAAAACGAGGTATTTTATTACGAACACTATAATCAGCTGGACGATCATAATGTGGCGCTGGCAGCCGATTATGTAGCTCCACAAGGAACCGCGGACAAGGTTCCTGTACTGATGTACCACTATATCGTGCCGCAAAAGTACAATACCGAACCGAACAATAACTCTATTATCAATCTGGAATCATTTGAACAGGATATGAAGTATCTGCATGATCATAATTACCATACGGCTACTCTGCAGCAGCTGGAGCAGTATGTGAATGAACAGATTACCCTGCCGGAAAATACGGTGGTAATCAGCTTTGATGATGGATACCAGAACAATATTATCTATGCCTACCCGATCATGAAAAAGTATGGCTTCCATGCTACCATGTTCGTTGTCGGTTCCAAAATTCAGGAAAAAACGCAGAAATTCAATCCTTCGCGGACCAGCTATGTATCCCGCGCGGAGATGAAAGCCAGCGCGGACGTATTCGAATATAACAGCCATACGTACGATTTGCATTTCAAAGCCCCACTGCACTGCGGCGATGATTATGCTGCAGGTATGGACCCGGATCGCTTCATGGCGGATGATCATATTATGCGTGAACAGGCAGGAATCAACACTCCTTACTTTGCTTATCCATTCGGCGATTTCCGGATGCAGATGATTTATGCGCTCAAGCAGTCCGGCTACCGGATGGCCTTTACCGTGCATCAGGGTTTTGTTCGTCCCGGCGATGACCCTCTCAAGCTCAAACGGCTGACTGTTATATCCAGTACGAATATCGGCGAGTTGCTTCATCTGGAACATGATCCGGATGGATCGGCACCCGTTGCTTTTTAGAATAAATGAAATAGAACATCGAGTACTCATCTCTATCCTGCACGACATCAAAAAAGGACCGAATTGCTGGCAGCCGCCGCATTTCGGTCCTTTTTGTGATGAACATTGTCATTTCAAATCCGATTCGGTAGAGGACAGGGATCGACTGAACCCTATTCCATCTAATCATTCTGTTTGATACGTAATGCTTAGCGATCTGCAACTGCCGGAAGATCTGCCGGGTCCGAAGCTTCCTGTGGACGATCCAGCAGCGCTCCTGCGCCGTAATCCGTGAAGTTTTTGATAAACTGCAGGGCTTCGGCACGAGTCAGCGGCTGACTCCCTTTGAAGGAAGCGATAGTCGCCTGAGTGGCATCACTGCCATTAGCCAGTCCAAATGCGAGCAGGTAACGAATCGCATTGTTGCCGCTAAAGTTCACGCCATCTGCCGCAGCGATCAGTTCCGCGACTTTGGCACGGGTGATCACCTGATTGCGGGAAGCCAGATCAGTGTAGCTTTTTACCGGATAGTTCAGTGCTTTGGCACGGTTGTAATACGGGTTGGCCCAGTTGCCTTTGGTGCTGGCTGTTACTTCGGGCTCGTAGGAACGAATCAGCATCGTGAGGAATTCGGCTTCGGTCACAGTCTTGCCTGGCTTGAACTGACCGTCCTGATAGCCTTTGACCAGACCTGCATCATACCCCCAGCGGATGGTCTCCAGTGCCCAGTACTTATCGGAAATATCGGAGAAAGGAAGACCTGTCGCTGCTTCCGTCGTACGCGGCGTCGCCGCACTGAACAGGGATAGCAGCAGACCGGCAACCAGCAGTATGCGGGTAAATGATTTTACATTCATGGCTGTACACCTTTCTATTCTCAACATCAGCTCGATCTGATGTGTAAATGGATGGGATAAGTTCCGGATCGGTGCAGCAGCTGCTGTACCTTCAGGCGCTTCATGCACGCACAGATCCGGTATTCATACTAGACGGGCATCCTATCTTAACGAGTCGTAAACTGCATCACCAGCGGGCTGGTCAGCGCTGTAGACTGGTCGGAAGATGCTGTTGTTTTGCCTTTCACGCCTTTTTCGATAATCACGGTGTACGTCTGGTTCGGTGCGAATGATCCGTCTGCCGCCGTGATGAAGATCCGGTTGAACTTCACAGACAGATTCACATTGCTGACTGCATTGCCGCTGCCATCCAGGATGGCGATATTGTCGGCTGTGATAGATGATTTATCGATATATTTGTACGTGGAGCTTTTGAGTGATGCTTGTAGACTGATGCGTACCGGCACGGAAGCGCGCAGATTCGCTTTGCTCGGCAGGTCCTTGATGCCCAGACTCTGCTTCAGCTGGTTGAGCTGTTTGTTGAATTCTGCATTATTCAGATCTTTGGCAGCAAAGCGTGCTTTGATAAAGTCCGCTGCTTTACCGGAAGATTTGGCATTATTCAATTGCTGCTGGGCTTTTTGTGCTGGTGTAGAAGGTGCTGTTGCGGTTGGAGCCGGAGTCTGTACTTTAGGTGCAGCCGGTCTCGGGATACCGCCACCACCGCCTCCGCCTCCTCCACCGCCGCCCCCGCCACCAGCAGGAATCTGTGCAACCTGATCTGTTGGTGGTGGAGTCGTAACGACTGGAACCGATACAGCAGGTGTCGGTGCAGGCGCTGGTACCGTGGTTGGCTGAGGAGCCGGCGGCTGGGTTACGGGCTGCGGCTGGGATGATGCCGGTGCCGGTGTGATTTCTGCTGCCGGTACAGCAGCTGTACGTCCGGAGATGGTCACCCCGGAAGATTCATTACCTTTGACATCTACTGTCTTCATCCTAAAGGTATAGCTCGTGTCGGGTGTCAAATTAGCTGCGGAATACACATTCCCGGTCACGGATTTCACCCGGTTATTTTGTTCATCATATACATTGACTTTGGCGAAATCACTGTCTGCCGGATTCTGCCAGTTAAAGGTCAGATAGTCGGTTCCTTTGGCAGCCAGCTGCAGGTTTTTCACTTCGCCCGGCGCTGTTACATCTACCTGCGGCTTGAACGTTACAAACCCGTAGCCGTACTGATTGTCACGTCCTGCTGTTCCCAGATCAACTGCATATTTCTGCAGATCGCTGCGCAGGGAAGCGATAGATTCCGAAGGATTTTTTTGCTTCAGGATAGCCAGCATTGCCGCGACATGCGGAGCAGCCTGAGAAGTGCCATCCATAAAAGCGTACCCGTTATTCAAGTACGTAGAGAGAATACCTACGCCCGGAGCAGCCACTTCCACCTTGGGACCTGTAGAGGAGAAGCTGCCGCGGTTCAGATTGCTGTCTACTGCCGCTACTGCGATTACGCTGCTGTACTGGGCAGGATAATTGACCGTATCCGTACCTGCACCGCTGTTGCCTGCAGAAGCAACAACCAGAATACCACTATTGTATGCCTGATCCAGCATATTATGCAGCAGCTGGGAATCGTACTCGGTTCCAAGAGACATATTGATGACGTCCATATGATTCTGAATCGCCCAGTCCACGCCTTCCAGCACGTCCTGCAGATTTCCTTTGCCGTCTGATCCCATCGTCTTGACAGCATAGAGCTGGACGCCTGGAGCCATACCGGTCACCTGACCATCTCCGTTACGGGCAGCGATAATGCCGCCGACATGGGTACCGTGACCATTATCATCTGTATACGATGTGGTGTAATCGACAGTTGATACACCACCGGCGATAGTCAGTTCCGGATGAGGTGCGATCCCGGAGTCAACTACTGCTACTTTGACTCCTGCACCATTGTAGCCTTTGTCCCATTCGAGATTGGGCTGCTCCGCCTGATAGTTCCAGCGGGATTGTTCATTTGTATTGATGGCTGACGCCTGAGCGACAACCTGCTCATCGGCAATAGTAAAAGGAACATTACGTTCCACATAAGCGATATTCGGGTCCTGAACAAGCTCGTTCAGATCCGCAGGGCTAACGGTAGCAGATACGGCAGGAACGGTAGCAAATTCATGCTGCACTTCCACACTTTGCTCCAGAACTGCTTCTTTGCCCTCCTGGTTTTTGTAGACAACGATGACCTCCTGGTCGGGGCCCGATGCTGTCGTAGTCGACCCTTCCCCATACGCCAGACCTGTAGCAAAAGCACAGGAGAGCGTAAGCAGGGAGGCTGTAAATACAGGTATTATTTTTTTCATGGATGTTGGTCTCCCTCTGGTCAGACAATATACAGCTTCGTTCATGACTTCCGGTAATTCGCCTGGAAAAGAATATATCTTTTCCATGAAGATAGGTATATAAAGTGGATTCCGGCAGGTCGCCGAACGGATAGGCTGTGCTGTCTGTCTAATTGAATTAGCAAGAATGCAGGAACTTCCGAGCAGAGCTGCAGGTATTGATTGACCGGACACTAGGAGGATAATAGATACGAATAAATAGCAATAACAGGGAGAATAAAAAGGTACAATCAACGAATTCGATCATTTTTCGCGAAGTTTCGACAAACTAACTTAGTGGATTATATCGGATGAAAGGCATGGATTATGTATACAAAAAGCAAAAAAAATATCCTCCTGAAACAGGAGGATATTTGCAAGAACCTGCTGGCATGCCAGCGCTTATAAATGTTATTCAAAGCAGGCGACCGATACGGATTTCTGCCTCGTTCTTAAACGAATTAACCGCGTTGTACTTCTGTTCCTTCGAATACTTTTGCATCCAGAGGAGCAGCAGCAAATTCCTGCATATCTTTTACAAACTTCTGGAAATGTGCAGTCGCATTATGCTCCTGCATAGCAGCAGCGTCTTTCCATTCTTCGACCATAGTGAACAGGTTGTCCTGCTTCACATCGCGTTTGAGCACGTAGCTGATGTTGCCTTCTTCCGCCTGGGAAGCTGTTACCAGTGCATCAATCTCGGTAAGGAACTGATCGACTTTCTCGGGTTTGATCAACATATTCGCATGAATAATGAACATAGGTATATCCTCCTCAGTAGTTATGAACTGTAATATGCTTACTTTACAAGTATACCCCAATATGAACAAAATCCCAAACCTATGCGATCTCGTCCCGTTACTTGGCTGGTCCAGTGATTATCTATACGCATGCCCACCTATTCATTATGAAATGGTGAACGGTGATCAGATCAACAGATTAAACAGATTCGGATCGCGGTTCAGCTCCACATACTGAATATTATGGCTCTCCATCCGCTCGATCAGCGCACCATAGTCATCCGGTGAACTAAGCTCGATACCGACAAGTGCCGGACCGTTCTCCTTGTTATGCTTTTTGGTATATTCAAAACGGGCAATATCATCATTGGGCCCAAGTACCTTTTCGAGGAATTCACGCAAAGCACCTGCGCGCTGCGGGAATTTGATCGTAAAGTAGTATTTCAACCCTTCGTAGATCAATGAACGTTCTTTGATCTCCTGCATCCGATCGATATCATTGTTACCCCCGCTGATAATGCAGACGACAGTTTTGCCCTTGATCTGCTCCCGGTACATATCCAGTGCTGCGACCGGCAGCGCACCTGCAGGTTCGGCGACAATTGCGTTCTCGTTGTACATATCCAGAATAGCGGAGCAGGCTTTACCTTCCGGCACTTTGACCACATCATCCAGCACTTCACGGCAGATATCATACGTCATCTGTCCGACCCGTTTGACAGCTGCTCCATCGATAAACTTGTCGATCTCATCAAGTGTAACCACTTCATTGCGGGCAATCGCTTCGCTCATCGATGCAGCGCCCAGCGGCTCTACCCCGATAATTTGAGTCGAAGGGCTGATCGTATGAATATATTTCCCGACACCCGCAGCCAACCCGCCACCGCCAATCGTTACAAACACATAATCGGCCGGTGTATCCAGACTCTCCATAATTTCCATTCCGATCGTGCCGTTACCCGCGATAATATGGGGATCATCGAACGGATGAATAAAGCTCATCCCGTGCTCGGTAGATACCTTCATCGCCTGGGCATACGCATCGTCAAACGTATCGCCTACGAGGATAACCTCTACATTATCACCGCCAAATTTCTTGACCATTTTCACCTTTTGATTCGGCGTGGTGCTCGGCATATAGACTTTGCCACGTATATTCAGATGTCTGCAGGAAAAGGCAAATCCCTGCGCATGGTTACCCGCACTGGCACAGACAATGCCCTTGCTAAGCTCCTCATGGGAAAGACTGCGGATTCGGTTGTACGAGCCGCGAATTTTAAAAGAGCGCACCACCTGCATATCCTCACGCTTCAGGTAGATCTCACACCCGTATTTTTCCGATAAAGTCGCATCCCGCTGCAGGGGCGTACGCACAATAACATCTCTCAGCACATGATGTGCACGTACAATATCTTCCATGCCTACAGTATACGAATTGTATTCATCCGTTGCTTTCATTGATTCTCTCCTCACTCCAGACGCCTGAGTCTAATGATTATCTTGTTTATTGATCTGTGTCACTATCTGTCATTTTTCTAAAGTACTCCTAACTTTATTCATTTTCAAGTATCTTTATGAAAATGGCAAACTTCTTTGCAGGAGAGAGAGGCTGTACATTTGAGCGGAAGGAGCTGGTTAGGTGGATAAGGAGCTATTTGAGCAAACAGGGAGCTACTTGGGGGAATAGGGTACTGGAGCAGCAGATGCTTCGTAAAACGATCGTACTTCCATTCTCTGTTGAGATTGTCTATCCTGAACAACTGCTTGCACAAGAGGGCGCTACTCGGGGAATAGAGTGCTGGAGCAGCAGACGCTTCGTAAAACGATCGTACTTCCATTCTTTGTTGAGATTGTCTATCTTGAATAACTGCTTGGACAAGAGGAAGCTACTCGGGGAAATAGAGTGCTGGAGCAGCAGACGCTTCGTAAAAGGATCGTACTTCCGCTCTCTGTTAAGATCGTCTATCCTGAATAACTGCTTGCAGCAGTGGATAGACGATCTTAAAGGAGAGCTTCAGCACGATTCCTTTTCCTGCGCTCAGCGGAATTTATACCATTCGGTTTAAGACTAAAGATCAAAATTCAAGATTTAAGATTTAACACTTAAAATCAACGGCAAAAATCTCGATCTTATTCGTTGAAGTTTCTCTACTGTGTTTTTAGCTTATTCTAACCCTGTTGATATTGCTTTTTTACCTTCTTTTTAACTTTCACCTATCTCCTTGCTTCCTTGCTTCCTTGCTTCCTTGCTTCCTTGCTTCCTTGCTTCCTTGCTTCCTTGCTTCCGCATTTTCGCCCCTTCAACCTGTCGCTGCAATATTTAAACTATGCACCTTTACTGTCAACATTCAAGTTGAATGCTCATAGAGAATCGTACAACCAGACAGCGAGCGGTACAAATACTCCCTGCACAGAGCGCAGGAAAGGAAATAGGAGCAAAGGACGACATTTAAGCCTGGAGATCCTCCTTTACTCTATCCAATTCAGGATCTCCAGGCTTAACCGGAGGACGTGCTCCTATTCCTTTCCGGAGCGGATGCCATCCTATGCGTCCCATTCACACTTTATGTAAAACTAATCAACCTTTCCCTATCCAGAACAAATAGAACCAACAGAGCCCAAAGCACAACACAACCTGCACTACCCTATATGTCACGTAGATCATCCATGCAGCAGAAATGTACGCACAAAAAAAGGCTCCTCACAGGGAGCCTTCAACCTGTCCCCCACATGAATGTGCGAGGACAGTATAAAGTAGGTCTAGTCTACAACGATTACCTGAACGCCCATTTCCTCCAGCTCGTGGATCGCTTCTTCCGGAAGCTGGTCATCGGTAATGAAGCGGTTGAGATCCTCCATGCCCATAAAGCGAACAAGGGATTTGCGGCGAAATTTGGAGCTGTCGGTCAGCAGAATCAGTTCATCGGAGATCTCGATAATTTTCTTCTTCAGCTGCACATGCGCTTCGGAAGGCTCGGTCAATCCGCGGGTCAGGTCAAAGCCGTGACACGAGAACAGAAATTTGTCTACATGATAGCTTTCCACCATTTTCTCGGCATGAATACCGGTATTCGCCATCGAATCACGATCCAGATAGCCACCGATCAGGATCACGTTAATTTCGGTTTTGGGCACCAGTTCATTGGCAATCGCCAGAGAATAGGTGAGTACAGTCAGCGGACGGTTGGGCAGCTGCTTCACCAGATGCAGACAGGTGGTGCTCGCATCGAGTGCGATCACATCTCCCGGCTGGATCAGGGACAGTGCGTGTTCCACGATAGCTTTCTTCTCTTCTATGTTCTGGGTCTCCCGCTGGATCGCCGGAGATTCATATTGTTCACGGTTGCGGTTAAATACGGCTCCCCCGTGGGTCCGCACAACGATTCCTTCCAGTTCCAGACGTTCCAGATCACGCCGGATGGTCTCTTCGGTTACATTAAAACGGCGGCTCAGCCCGGACACCCGGACAGTTCCCTCCGCTTCAAGAATACGCAGAGTTTCCATTTTGCGTTGTGCTGCGGATAATGCGTCTTGTCGCCTCGGATTTTTGCTGCTCATTGAGTACACCTGGCCTTACTATTATAAATTATCAATCTAATCTGCGAGCTTACTATCCATTTTATATTTATCATTTAGGTCGTCGAACCTGTCGGACATCGATCATAAAATCAAATAACTGCTGATAGGTGCCAGTATATTGCACCTGCAGAGAGCCTAAGCTGCATCAGTCAAATTTTGCATCGCAGCCGGATGTAAACGCTTATTGTTTACGCTGCTAAATCCCGTGCATCTGCAAAATGTTCATATATTTCAATATACCGTATTTAGGAGTTACTCACAATAAAAAAGGGCTTATTCTCTTATTTAATCATTGGAAATCTCAATTTAGTGTTACTTTTTACAATTAATGTATTTTGTTGTTGATATCTCTTCTTTAAATGCTTGAATAACTGCTATGATTTGGGCTGCCAGGTCTTCTCCATATTTATTACTTTGACACTACTCTACGGATACCTCTTGTCTTTCCATATGAAAATGATTATCATTATCATAAAATAACACAATCTTACATACGACCCTGTCTATTGAGACAGCGTCCCCATGAATCAGGAGGTCATTATGTTCAAGCACAAATCTTCACTTCTGCTCGCTCTGATACTGGCTCTGTCTGTTATTGTAACCGCATGCGGCGGCAGCTCTACAGGCAGTACATCTTCGGCAACCAACACAGCTGGCGAAGCAGCTGCTACTGCTCCAGCCACTCGCGAGTATGATACCGACAAAGGCAAAATCACGATTCCTGCCAAGCCTCAGCGTATCGTCACCGATTATTACGGCGGTGAGCTGCTGACGGTAGATGCGAATGTAATCGGTGTCGAACCGACCGCGTTCAAGAATCCTTTTATCAAAGACAAACTGGCTGAACACAAAACAGCTGATGTGGGTACACCACTGAATATGGAGAAAATCCTGGAGCTTGATCCGGATCTGATCGTCGTGATGTACGATGACAATTACGAAGCACTGTCCAAAATTGCACCAACCGTTCATATTCCATACGGTACCGCCAAAAATATCCGCGAAACGGTCAATCTGTTCGGTGATCTGACAGGTAATACCGAACAGGCCAAGCAGTTCCTCGCCGATTACGACAAAGAAGCGGCTGCCGGACGCGAGAAGCTCAAAGGCGTCGTAGATGCCAATACCACAGTGGGGCTGTATGAACTGACTGACAAAAACGCACTCTGGATCTTTGGCGATAATGCCGGACGCGGTGGTCAGAGCGTATATGATGCCCTGCAGCTGAAGATGCCTGCCAAGATCGCCAAAGATGCGCAGACGACCCAGCTGTCACTGGAGGCCCTGCCGGAATATGACGCAGATTATATGTTCCTGACCTTCTATGATCCCGAAGGCAAAAGCGAAGCACTGGACAAGCTGAAAAAATCGCCGGTCTGGAGTTCACTCCCGGCCGCCAAAAACAATCATATTTTCTACAATGATTATGATACCTTTTACCGGTACGATCCTATCGCCACCAAAGCGCAAATTCCATTGTTCGTGGATATGATCCTGAACAGCCAGCCGGCAAAATAAAACCGGTTATGGCTACGTGAAGCAAACATCTGTTGTATCTTGCTCGATCTGTACGCATATTTATCTGTATAGTAGTAATAATCTATTCCAGCATCCTGTAGGATATGCTCAAGCTTCTCAATGTGCACTGCCAAAAACAAAAATAACGCCCTGATCGCAACTGGTCAGGGCGTTATTGATATCTATGGATGTACTATGCTATGGACATACTGCTCTATATTTGCGTTATTTTATGGATATACGCCTTTACTACGGCTATTGCTCTGTTAAAACTGCCGCTTCAAATAGTATTCAGCCTATTCTTGCGGAACGCAGTCAGATCACGCGGCTCAGAAAGTGCTCCAGGAAACGATCTGCATCAACATCCAGCGCCACATCAATATGAGCAGCAGGCGTATCGTGAATACCTGTTGTTTTGCCCAGGCTGTCCTGCTCTGTACACTCTACCTGTACTGCATAGGAAGCTGTACGGACAAAGCTCGGATCAATCGCTACACCTACAGCAAGCGGGTCATGCAGCGCACAGCCGCGGCCGCTTTTGACGACGCCTTTGTAGGCTTCCATATAGAAATCGGTCATATTCGCCAGGAAAAGAGCCAGCTCGCTGTTGGTGCTTCTCCATTCGTCCAGATGATCCGCAGTAAGCAGCGTACGCATCGTTACATCCAGTCCGACCAGGGTGATTGGCATGCCCGAACCCAGTACCAGTGACGCGGCATCCGGATCGGAGTAAATATTCGCTTCGGCAAAAGGAGTCACATTACCCGGCACGGTTACTGCACCGCCCATAATGACTAGTCGTTCGATCTGCTGTACGATCTCCGGCTGCATCTGGATTGCACGGGCAATATTGGTCAGCGGCCCTACAGCAACTACAGTGACCTGACCGGGGTTCTGCTGGATCTGCTCTATGATAAATTCGGCAGCCCCCTGATTCTCCGGCTGACGTGATGCGGGCTGACGGTACTGATTGCCGATCCCGTCCTCTCCATGAATATGACGGGCAAAAGGTTTCGTATAATCGCGGCTAAGCGGTTTGGCTTCGCCCGGATATACAGGAATCTCCTGATCGAGCTGTTCCAGTACAACAAGTGTGTTGCGAGTCGCTTCTTCAACTGAGATATTACCAAATACGGTAGTGATACCGAGCAGCTCCAGCTCGGGAGAATGCGCAGCATAAGCCAGCGCGAGGGAATCGTCGATACCTGTATCCACATCGAGAATTACAAATTTCATCATTAATATTCTTCCCTTTCCTTCTGTTAACCGTTATGTACCTGTGCATGACAGAGTATTATATCATGGGCTGATCACTGTAAGCCGTTCATTATACAGTCTATATCCGTATTACCCGGAGACCTGCTATGTTCTATCATAAGTCTGCTTGAGCACCACTGACAATACCCGATATCCTGAATTTTATATGTTTCAAACAGCAGCTCCGGCAGGTTATATGTCATGTCAGCTATTTAATTTTGTAAATATTACCCGTTCAAGCTTCACAGCACTATAGTCAATTAGTTAATTTTTTTGTAGAATAAGAAGACATGTGCTATAAGACATCAAATGTAACATGTGATGTGAAGGCAATATTACTCTCTGTTCAGTCAGAGGACTCTATCTGTGCGTCTATAACCGACGTCTGATCAGAGTAACAGAAATGGAGGATTTTATGAAGAAATCTAGGTTTATGTGGTTATCCATGGCTTTCCTTCTTTTCTTCGCGGTATGTGCCGGCAACTTAAGCCAGACGGCCACTGCCCAAGCCGGAGAAGGCAAGACGTATTCTATTGGAACGGATATTACATTCGCACCGTTCGAGTTCCAGGAGAATGGTAAGTATGTCGGTATTGATATGGATCTTATGGCTGCAATTGCTAAAGATCAAAACTTTAAGTATGAGATTCAGCCGCTGGGATTCAATGCGGCACTTCAAGGACTGCAGTCTGGTCAGCTAGACGGCATGATTGCGGGTATGAGTATTACGGATGAACGTAAACAGACATTTGATTTCTCCGAGCCTTATTATGAGTCTGGTGTCGTTATGGCAACACATCAAGACAATGCAGATATCAAAAGTTACGAAGACCTTCGTGGTAAACGTGTAGCTGTAAAAACAGGTACAGAAGGATATTCATTCGCTAATTCGATTAAAGACAAGTATGGATTTACACTCGTACCATTTGATGATTCTGCGCAAATGTATCAAGAAGTGGTATCCGGTAACTCCGCTGCCTGTTTTGATGATTTCCCGGTTATTGCTTATGCAATTCAAAAGGGGTTAAAGCTGCAGACAGTTACAGAAAAAGAGAATGGCGCTCCTTATGGTTTTGCTGTTAACAAAGGAAAAAATCAGGAGCTTCTTCAAAAGTTCAATGCAGGACTTGCCAATCTCAAAGCTAGTGGTGAATACGATCGGATTGTTGCTAATTATCTGGGAAACAATAAACCAGGACAGGAATCAACAACTCCTCCTCCCAAACCAAGCACAGCTCAAATTATTCTAAGCGCTCTGCCTGAATTGTTCAAAGGTTTAGGGTTAACCTTGCTCTATACTGTGATTTCGTTATTCTTTGCTTTCATTCTTGGCTTAATCTTCGGATTCATGAAAGTTAGCCATAACAAATTATCCCGCACTATTGCAACTATATTCGTAGATGTTTTCCGTGGAATACCGCTGCTTGTACTAAGCTTATTCATTTATTTCGGGATTCCATCAGCTCTGGGCTTCCAAATGCCTTTGATCGTTGCAGCTGTTCTTACACTTAGTTTGAATGCTGGTGCCTACGTAACGGAGATTATCCGCGGTGGTATACAGTCGATTGATAAGGGACAAATGGAAGCCGCACGGTCTCTTGGATTACCTTACCGTACAGCTATGATCAAAATCATTATTCCTCAAGCAATTAAAGTAATGATTCCATCTTTTATTAACCAGCTGGTTATTACATTAAAAGATACTTCAATCATATCTACAATTGGTCTGGTTGAGCTGACACAGTCCGGTAAAATTATTATTGCCAACAATTATGCATCTTTTGAAATCTGGACAACAGTAGCCCTGATGTATCTGGTCGTAATCACAATTCTGACCAAAATTGCAGATCGTATGGAAAGGAGAACACGCCGTGGGTAAAATCCAAGTTAGCAAACTCAAAAAGAGCTATGGCTCCAATGAAGTACTCAAGGATATCAATATGAAAATCGACGAAGGCGAAGTGGTATGCGTTATCGGGCCATCTGGTTCCGGCAAAAGTACGCTGCTGCGCTGCGTGAACAAACTGGAGGAAGTAACCGCCGGTGAGGTCATCGTCGACGATTACAATATCAGCGATCCAAAGACCGATATCAACAAAGTTCGTGAAAATATCGGGATGGTATTCCAGCATTTCAATCTGTTCCCGCATATGAGCGTGCTCAAAAATATCACTTTCGCTCCAGTCGAGCTCAAAAAGCAAACCGAAAAAGAAGCGCGAGAAATCGCGCTGAAACTGCTGGACCGTGTCGGTCTGGCTGACAAAGCGGATGCGTTCCCGGGCAGCCTGTCCGGTGGTCAGAAGCAGCGTGTAGCGATTGCGCGCGCACTGGCAATGAACCCGGATGTGATGCTGTTTGACGAGCCTACCTCCGCGCTTGATCCGGAGATGGTCGGCGAAGTACTGGGCGTTATGAAAGACCTGGCCAGCGAAGGCATGACCATGATGATCGTTACCCACGAAATGGGCTTTGCCCGTGAAGTGGCTGACCGCGTTGTCTTTATGGATGGCGGTTATATCGTGGAAGAAGGCGAACCGGAGCAGGTATTCGGCAGTCCCAAGTATGAGCGTACCATCAGCTTCCTGGAGAAAGTGCTGTAATTTCTTGTCTTATCGCTTATCTCCCTTTTCATTCATCCATTTATTCCTTTGGGATATAGCAAAAAGCAGCTTCTGGAGAGAAATCTCCGGAAGCTGCTTTTTTTAGGTTATGGGGCGCTTTTGATAAGCAGATCAGCGGATCATATACCGATCCGATATTATTCTTTTTTACATTCATTATCTGTATTTGTATCGGTATCTGTATCCGTAAAAAAACTTTTACTTATCCTAATGATCTGTTCTTAGCATTTATTCCACATTACTGTGTTTGGCAAATGCTGCTCCGTGTTCCACATGCTGCAGCTCTCCGTAGCCCAGACAGACTGCATCGAGCAGAATATGGGTACATTGGTCAAACAGGGAGCCCAGCGGCTGAATGCTGGCGGCTTCGCCTTCCCGGCGGTATTTGGTAGCGGCCGGAATATGCAGCAGCTGGTCAGCCAGCTTTCCCAGCGGCGATGACTCGTCGGTAGTCACCGCCACGATGGTGCAGCCCAGCTCTCTGGCTTTCTCCGCGGTCCATACCGCTGCTTTGGTCGTTCCCGAGCCCGATACGGCGATGAGGATATCGCCAGCTGCCAGCGCCGGGGTGACCGTCTCGCCAATCACATACGAATTGGCACCCAGATGCATGAGGCGCATGGCAAATGATTTGGCCATAAATCCGGAGCGGCCTTCTCCGGTTACGAAGATCCGATTTCCTTTTGCCAGTGTCTCGGCCAGTCCGGTTACTGCTTCTTCCGGTACCCGGCTGACGACCTGCTGGACTTCCTCCAGAATACGCTGTGCTTTGGTCAATGATATGGAATTAGACATGATAAGCTCCTTTCTGCATAGCTTGCATCACTTCGGTTATACGGCTGCGAATCTCCCTGGCAGCTGCGGCAGGATGGGCTGCTTTGGTAATGGCAGACCCCACGATAACCACTGCAGGCCGATCCTGCAAAATAGATGGCAGTGTATCCAGTGTGATTCCACCGGCTGCGGCAATAGATGGACGCGCTGCCTGCGTGGAATCGGAATCGATAGAATGGGTATCCTGCTGCTGTGGATCGGGTATAGATTGTCCTCCCAGGGTCTGTCCATGGTGCTCCTGCTGATCCTTACTCACATGCTGGCACAGTACAGCTTCGGTATAGCGCTGCAGCTCCTCTACACGCTGCGGCGTTACATTCAGCAGATCGATCATAATGATGCCGCCGTGAGACTGCGCAGTCTGCATGCACAGATCCAGCGTAGCATCTGGGGCAGACGCCATCACAGTCGCCACGTCCGCTCCTGCGCGGTAGCAGAGCTCAAATTCATACCGTGCATTATCGTTGGTTTTAATATCCGCTACGATGACTTTGTCGGGAAAAGCTTCTTTGATCCGGCGCACACTTTCCATACCGAACTCCTTGATGAGTGAAGTACCGACTTCAATCCAGTCTACCGCTGCCTGAACCTGTCCTGCCATATCGATCGCCTCTTCGATCGTCATGCGGTCCAGCGCCAGCTGGATACGGACAGGAGCTTCAGCCGGCAAATGGTCTGCTCTATGCACCGCAGTACTCGTACTGTTATTTGCCGTAACATCGGTATAGTGATGTGTATCTCTGTCGTTCAGCATGTTGTGATTGATTTCTTGGCTATTCATTGCCTGTTCCACCTCTCCTGTTGCAGCTGTCTATCTGCAGACCAGCTACCGTATGATTGCACAGCTATCCATATTTATTTTCTGTCTTTGGCGACTGCCCTGGATGCTGTATACGGATTCCGGGCAGCCGAACGTATCATGTTACTCTATCTTTTTTAGAGCTGCGTTGTTCTTACTTTATGTTTCCAGTTTTTTTTGTTGTTGGTGTGATGTCCATTTGTGGTAGACTGCTGGCGATCTTTGCCTACAGTCATGGTCAGGATCGCGGAGAGCAGCAGCGAACCTGCCATAAACATATACGAAGCGTCGAATCCGCCAGTCAGATCATTCAGATAACCGACAATATACGATCCGGCAAAAGAACCCAGTGCTCCAAGACTGTTCACCAGTGCCATCGCTCCGCCGGCTACATTGCGCGGCAGCACTTCCGGTACGATCGCAAAAAACGGGCCATATGGCGCATACATGGCTCCACCTGCAATCACCAGCAGGGCAAAGGAAATCCAGAAATGATCCGGTCCGATCAGATACGAACCGTAAAAGGCCAGCGCACCGACCAGCAAAAACGGCCATACAAACCCTTTGCGAATCTGCATTTTATCCGAAAAGTAAGACGTGACCAGCATCAGAATAACAGCGAGCAGATAAGGTACAGCCGACAACCATCCGGTCGATACCATAGTCATGTTGGGCGCTTTGGAAATAATCGACGGCAGCCACATAACGAATCCGTACACTCCGATGCTCCAGAAGAAGTACTGCAGACATAGTTTGATAACAGTCGGCGAACGGAACGCTTCACGATAGTTTTTCACCTGCTTCATACCAGCCTGCTCATTGTTAAGCTCGGTCTCCAGAGCGGCTTTTTCCGCTTCAGTAAGCCATTTGGCTTCGGAAGGCTTATCCTGCACCATTTTCCACCAGATAAAAGCCCAGATAATAGCCGGCATTCCTTCAATAATGAACATCCAGCGCCAGCCGACAGCCGATACCAGATAACCGGAGACGATAGACATCCACAATACCGTAGCCGGATTACCAAGAATCAGGAATGTATTCGCTCGGGAACGCTCTTTGTTCGTAAACCAGTGGGCGTTAAATACCAGCATCGCCGGCATCACTGCACTCTCCACTACACCAAGAGCAAAGCGGATCACGATCAGTACATGCACATTGGTGACCATACCGGTCGCTGCAGCAAGTCCTCCCCACAGGATCAGCGACCAAAATACCAGCTTGCGAGCACTGCGCTTCTCTGCGTAATGAGCGCCAGGAATCTGGAAAAAGAAATACCCAAGGAAAAACAAAGCACCCAGCAGGGACGACATCGCCGCTGATATATTCAGGTCATGTGCCATGCCGGATGCAGCACCAAAGCTATAATTGGCACGATCCAGGTAGGCAAGACTATACGTGATAAAAATAATCGGAATCAGACGCAGCCAGCGTGATGCCGGAAGCGGAGCTGCCTGCGGTACGGATGTGCTGTCAGTGCGTGTAGATGACGAATTACGTTTCATATCAGTTCACTCCTTCCAGGGATGAGGACATTGCCGATAAGACTGCGGATACATCCGTACGTTTGGTCTGTTCCATATATTGCTGCAGCCGGGATTCAGTCGGATAGCCTTCATGGTCACCCACCGACTGCACGGCAAGTGCTCCAATCGCACAGCCGCGGCTGACAACCTCCTCGATCGGCAAACCTGCCAGCCAGCCGCTCACGGTGCCGACAGCGAAGCCATCACCGGCTCCTACAGTATCAATAACCTCGGGTACTGCGAATCCGGGTACACTGCCACTTTGCTCGCGGGTATAATAGGCGGCACCGGATGGTCCCAGCTTCACAACCACCAGCTTCACTCCGAGGTTCAGATAGAACCGGGCGATTTGTTCGGGATCACGGGAGCCTGTTAGAATAACACCTTCTTCAATACCCGGCAGCACTACATCGGCATACGCGGCAAACTCATTGATAACGCTTACCATCTGCTGCTGACTTTCCCATAGCTGTGGGCGCAGATTCGGGTCAAAAGAAATCGTTCGTCCCGCCTGCTTCATTTCCATAATAACCGCACGGGCAAATTCACGATTGGCGGCAGACAGGGCAAGAGGAATACCGGTCATATGCAGATGACGTGCCGAGGTGAAATACTCCCGGTCCAGCTCATCACGGCTCATTCGGCTCGCTGCCGAGCCTCTACGGAAGTACTGTACCTCCGGATCGCCCGAGACTACTCTAGACTTGAGCTGGAATCCGGTTGGATATTGCGGATCGGTCAATACATGCTCCAGATTGACTTTTTCATCCGCCAGCTTCTCGCGAACAAAGCTGCCAAATACATCATTCCCAACCCGACTCGCCCAGCCGGAACGAAGGCCCAGTCTGGCAAATCCGATTGCTGCATTGGCTTCCGCTCCTGCCAACCTGCGGCTGAACAGGCTCACCTGGTGCAGCGGTCCGGATTGTTCCGCTACAAACATCGTCATCGCTTCGCCAAATGTTACTACATCCAGACCTGAATGATCCGCTTCACGCTCACTACGTAAGCTAACATGCTGTTTGGATAATGACATCTCTGTTCCTCCCTGTTCGTCAGCCAGCAGGCTGCAATAATATGAAATTGCCGGATCATCCGGTAATGTAAATTCTATCGCCCGGTTCGCGGTACGAGGCAGCATACGAAGCATTTGTCTCCACAGTGCATCCTGCTCCTCGGGTAGCGGCAGGGTCGTATATTCATTTCCCTGTACGATCGAATGCTTGGCATGAATATAGGATACGTAGGGCGACAGATCTGCTGCTGCCTGCAGCGCTACCTCTTCATAACCGGCATATAGCCAGTTACCTGTATCCCATGTCATTCGCACAGGCAGAATATCATCGATAAGCTGCCATTTCTCTATCTCCCGGAAAAAGGCCAGCAGCCGCTTCGGATCACCGCCGTAAGTAGTTTGATCATTTTCGATCAACAGCTGAACGGTGTGACCTTTCTGTTGTTCACTTGTATTTGATGGTAAATAATACGCTTTCATAAATGATTCCAGTTGATCCAGCGGCGATAGCTCTGCCTCGTAATGTCCAAGTGAAAGCTTCACCTGATTGGCTCCAAGCTGCTCGGCTTCGCTCAGTGCCAGAGAGAGTACATCGATATCCAGCTGATGATCTTCCCGCCAGAGCTGCATCGGAACCGAGTAGACCGTCGTCCGCAGGCCTGCACTCTGTATCGCCTGTCTGCATTGCTGCAGTTGTTCTTCGATGGGATCGATATGTGTGAATAGCTCTCTGCGAATCTCGATCCCCTCTGCTCCCAGCTTCGCAGTTCTGAATACCGCCTCTATCTGGGTCTGCTGTCCAGCGACCACTTCGCTAAATACCGATGCAGGAATGATGATTTGTCTCATGATGCTTGCTCCTTCCTCTCTCTTTGGATCGCTATTCTTCTTACATTACTGCTCTCTTTGAATCACTACTGCTACTTGTTAATGACGATTTGTCAGATGATCTGCTATATAAATCCATTAGTATTTCGTACTTTATCGATTATCGTTCTGCTATACATATAAACAATTAATCGCTTACATAAACCGATTTAGTAAATCGATTTATAAAAACAGTATAAACCTGTCATTTCTCAAATACAACCTTTTTTTGAAAGCGTTATCTAATGTAGTTAAATAGTCTGTATGTAGTCGGCTTTCGTTAGGCACTCTACAGTGTAATCCACTATTGGATGAACAAAAATGATTCCAAGCAAATCTACCCAACACAAAAACGCAGCTTGTCCCCAAGGAGCTGCTGCGTTAAATCCATCGTACTATTTTCGTTTTTGTTTCTATTTATACGTAGATTCTATTTTTACGATATTTTTCTAATATAAGCTGTAGTTATGCTGATAGAGAGGTACTTGACCAGCAGCGGTTGTCTCCTACGTTCTCTATCCTTACGCTATCCGTTCAGTCATTCCTGTACAGCAGGACCCGACGATTCCCGAATCATCAGACGGCAGGAGAATTGCTTTTCCTGAATGGGCGGCCATTCCTGCCCGCGGCTCTCGGCTTCAATATCAGCCAGCAGCATCGCAGCCGCTTCTCTTCCCATCTCGTGAGCAGGCTGTACAATTGTCGACAGGGTCGGTGTGAGCAGCTCTGCGAACGGAATATTATCGAATACGATCAGCGCCATATCCTGGGGAATCCGCAGCCTTCGTTCCTTTAGAAATGCCAGCGCTTCCAGCAGTACCAGATCGTTACCGGCAATAATGGCTTCCGGCAGATCATTCTGCTGCTCCAGCTCACCCAACCGCTGACGCAGCTGTCGAACGTCTTCGGAGATGACTATAGGCTCGATCTGCGGCAGCTGTTCCTGCATGGCTTTTCTGTAGCCTTCCACACGTTCCAGACGGGTCGAAATAGATAACGGAGCAGTCAGCATCGCTATCCGCTGGTATCCGGCTTCGATAAGATGCAGCGTAGCTTCATAGGCAGCCTGCTCATTTTCCACTACGACACGATTGACCGGCACATCTTCCAGCTTACGATCGATAAAGACCAGCGGGAATTGCTCGTCGACCAGCTTGCGGTAGACCGGAGTGAGCGGACCAGATGGAAAAGCGATAACGCCATCTACCTGCTTGGAACGCAGCATCTCCAGATCATTCTGTTCCCGGCTCTGGTCTTCATCGGTATTGCAGAGGATTACGCTGATTCCCTGTTCTCGGCAGTAGCTCTCAATACCACGGCAGATCTCAATCGAAAAGTGGTGCAGCATATTCGCTACAATGACACCAATTGTAAAGGTACGCTTTTGCTTGAGTCCTCGCGCCAATATATTGGGCCGGTAATCCAGCGCTTCAATCGAAGCGGCAATTCGCGCTCGTGTAGCAGCACTCATATATTCATAACGCCCGTTGAGGTACTGGGAAATGGTGCTTTTGGATACACCTGCCTCACGGGCCACATCAGCCATCGTTACTTTTGCCATGGTTGCACTGCCCTTTCTGTAAAGATGATTCTACTCCATATCATAACCCAAAACAGGATAAAAAAGAGACCGTTCCTCTGGTAGCGAATATTCGGCCTCTTGGTGGAAATGCACAAAAGATTTATTTTAATTATTTCTCATAGGATAAAAGAGTATTGAACAGCTCCTGAATCTCCGCCGAAATGGTAGACATGTTATGCAGCGCTTCCTGGAAGTTCACGACCAACTGGGCCTGCTGCGTCGATGAAGAGGAAATCTGCGAAATATCCCCTTCCATCTGTACGATTGCGCTGCGGATATCATTCAGCGAGTCTTCGATCTGCCCGGTTGCCTGCTTGGCATCGACCGACAGCTTGCGTACTTCCTGGGCGACGACGCTGAAGCCTGCGCCTGCCTCACCGGCACGAGCTGCTTCAATTGCTGCATTGAGTCCCAGTAGATTCGTCTGCTCGGAAATCTCACGGATCAACCCGGTAATCTGGGTTACCGAGGACGATTTGCGTACGGCTTCCTTGGAATTGCGAAGCACCTGATCGGATACCGAAGACAGCTGATCGGAATGGGACGAGACATGATGAACATTACTCACCAGCTGGCTGGTAATCTCGGCTGCTGCTTTCATCAGCTCTTCCATGCGATGCCGATTGTCCATACTCATACCGAGGGCGATCACTGCAATGACCTGTCTTTTCTCATCGTGGATAGGTACGTATACGACATCAACGGCCGTTCCGAGCACTTCTTTGGGAAAATGCAAAAAGCTGCGTTCGGTTTTGCTTTTCAAATATATAAAATTCTGCTGATCCGGAGGCAACATATCCCCGGTCTTCAGACCAATACTAAACGACCGAGCGGGTGAAGAATACAATACACGTTCCCTGTCCATTACACACAGCATACAATCTTCGCGAATCAGCTGTTTTATGTAAGGCATCGACTGAATAACGGACTCTACAATACTCATTTTTTATAGCCCCCTGAATAGTTGTTTGGACAAACCCTGCTTATATAGTATCGGCAGAGCTGCGACTATCCATAATATGCAAGGGGATAATTCCCAAATATAGATGCACTAGGGTTCCAGCCGGATCGGCTCATAAGCCAGCGCTTCATCAACGATCTGCTCGGCGGTCAGCTCCCGCTTATCCCAGTAAATGAGATCGCTGACCCCAGGGTGCGGAACGTTCTGCTGCAGCTGTTCGAGCAGATCGTCCTGCTCCTGTTCGCTGCCCTCTCCACTTTGAATCTTGTTAACGAGTGCTATTAGCTGCTCGCGATCCATGGAACATCCTCCTGTTCATCTCTTTGTATTTGTTGTATAACATTATGAACCAGCTCGTTCTTATAAGCACCTGTTCCTGTGATGCATCAATTGTTTCTATTATGTATCACGGAACCCTGCGAATAGATATTCACAGGATTCCGGTAGAGAATTAGCTATCCATGTATCGTCATATTACAGCATACAGCTATTATGCTGCATATCGGAAGACTAATTTACTCGTAAGAGTATCGGGTTACGCTACTCTTTTTTTGCTCTATTCCTCATGCTAATGCTACATGCTGCTATTTTCCCCATTTACTATTTGAGTTGTTATGGGACGTCATCGTTATCTATGGTATTTATTAACATAACGATCCCCGTCTATCGAGTCGATAAAGACCTCTGTTTGCGCATCCCTTTATCTTGGATCGCTATCACTTTCCCAGGTATACGTAGTCTCAATAGTGACATCCGCGTGGCCAGTAGTGGAAAGGATCACCCGGTAAGGAACCGGCGGAATATGAATCACATCAGTGGGTACGCGGTAATAGACACTTTTGGATCCGTCGATCAGCTTCACCTGAACCGGGTCCCATTTGCGTGTCTTGAAATTGTATTTCTCGATCGATACGATCATTCGGCCGTCCTGCTGTACATCCAGTCCTACATAGCTGTCTCCGGAGGAATTGAACTGTGCCGCTTTAAAAGCACCGCTGTCTTTGGTCAGCGTATAATAATCCACTGTAGTATCGGAGGTATCCTGCGTCGTTATCGTACCTCCACCTGTAGCAGCCACGTCGCTCGGGGGGCAGCGCTGGCATATCCTCCAGCTGTTGTTGTCAGCAGTGTACCTGCCAGCAATAAAGTATAATATTTTGAATTTTTCATGGTTTCCCTCTCTTCCTTTCGTTTCCAGAAAAGTACAAATCAATTTGGTAAACAAGATTATATCCTACCAATCTGCTGAGGCTCTCACCTCCCTTCCAGGTCAACCCCTTTCTGGATGATGACAAATCTCTATGTAGCTGCGGGCTCGTGTTCAACCTATACTATACTGTAATTTGGGTCGGATATATAACCTGCCGTATGATTCCAGTTTCGCATAAATCGTCGATAAAGATCACTTTGGGGATGGTTATCAACATATAGCTAAGAGTCTTATGAAAGTTGTTTTAACCTCTTACAGCCTTTGGCAAACATCCAAAAAGCTATATTTGCCTGTTTACAAGCCAAGAGATAAATGCATTTAGTCCGCTTCACCAGTGGGCTGGCGTGTTAAAATAAAATCAGAAGAAATTATATTGTCGGGACCATTAATGCAGCTGAATATCCATTTCTACAAGGGAGGAAGTCCACATGCCAGACACCATCTCTACACCGGTAGGAACGTTAACTATTCATCAGCCAGACCAGGGACCAGCACTCGCCCAGGGCACGACATATGAGTGGCATCCGGAAGGCATTTTTTTCTTGATTCAATTGAATGAAGAACATTCTACCACGCAGCTCCCCTATGGCTTTATCCGGGACAAGCTGCACCATCTGGATCGGTACTGCCGCGATGCCAGACAATTCCTGATCGCCGAATTCGGTTGTCCTGACGGTGAAGAATCCACCTTCATCACCCATCCGGAAGTGACATTCTGGGATAATGCGTACTGGTCGGTGCGATTCGCGGAGGGAACACTGGATATTTGTCGTCCAAATGGAGTATTGGTGCACTGGAAAGGGGATCATATTATCGGATATGACGATTTGTCATTGAAGGAGAAAAGTTAGCTTTTCAGCAATACGGCTCCATACTCCAGAGGATTGAACGAGGGTGGCCAGATCGTGCTTTCATCGTATTTGGCTTCCTTTAACATAATGTCTTCCATCCTGTTGCACAGCATAACAGCGCCCATTAATTGGGCTCCCTCAAAATTGGTATTCCATACGTCTGCATCTGTCAGATCAGCATGGCACAGACGGGCATTTTTGAAATGAGCGCCTGCCAGACGGGCTTAATTGTGTGGAGACAAGTCTCACGCTACAAATAATGCAAGCAATTCTACATACTCAACATTTCAGTAATTCACCTTGTATTGTACGTCTCTCGCGACCGATCCATTGTAATCGGGGAATATTAGTAATATCTGTATCTGGATAATCGGAACTGTCATATGTGGTGAGTCTAAATCTATACCATGTTACGCCTGCAGAGTCTTCTGCCTGAGCAGCATGACGATCAAATGTTAGTCTTCCAGTTATAGTAAACGTCAACTCATGTATAGTCAGGCTGGTAATCCGTACCCGTTCGAGGACAACAGCTTGCAGGCTGGATTGCGGTGGCAATTTTCTGGTGGAGCGCAGTATATCGGCCAATCGTGCCGGCAGAATATTCTGCGCGAGCTGGTATTCATATGCTTCGAATAATTGCTGCCGAGTATGTTCTATATAGGCCAGTAAGTCTGCAAATAAACAGACGGCCTGCCGTGATTCCTGCTGAGCCTGAGCAATAGGTAATCTTGCATATTCTTCCTGTGTATAATTGAAATCGTTCAAAGGACGAATAAATCGTTGCTCCAGCTCTTCGCTGACTTTACTCATATCCAAATTTAATTCATTCATAATGAACTCATCCAATAGCTTGTTTTTGATAGCATACAGTATACGAGCTATATGTATTAATTCTTCATCATTTTCCTGTTCTCGATCATACCAGTCACAAAGATACAGGTCTTTATCAGGCGCTATACGATCTAATATCATAATCATTACTTCCTGAAAAGAAAGCGCAAAGTTATATATATGTTCGCCCTCTTCAAAATGATCCAGCTTGCGAAGTGCAAAAGTCAGCTTTACCTTTTCGTTGTAATTCAATAGATGCAGGACATGATCAAATTGCTCTTCATACATGGTATGAGTCTCCTAAATCTATCTGTTTCCATTCCTGCTCATGGTTCTTTTCATAAATAATCAGGCTTGTATCAGGAAATCTCTCGCTCAATTTCTGTCTGGCTTCATATTCACTGCAATTCTGTTCTACATACATTTCATCCTGCAAAAATGCAATAACTATAGAGCAGCTTTTGTCAGCATTGGCTAAGTATAATCCGAATAATTCATTGTACTGAGTATTAAAATATACTCTTGTGCATTTTATTTCAAACCGGATATCTTCCTTTACTTCTACCAATTTCTCATAACTGGCAAATAAATTAAAATCATCTAATTCATAGACAGAACGTGAGGAAAGCAATGGATTCATACCTCTTATGTATAGTCCTACAACTTCACTATTCTTCTTCTCAAAGAAAAGAACATGATCCAGCCTTTCATTATCTTCCTCATCATGTAAATAAATAATATTTAAAAGCTCTTTTCCCACGAAAAAATAATCAATCTTTTTCATGAACGATAGTATATAGTTATTCAAATGCATCCTCACTTTCCGGTTAGCTACTCTACCATTTCCTTTATGCAAATGGAGTAGCATCTGTTCCAAAACTGAATCCAATCTCCAATCAGCTTGCTCTGTCTGCACTCAGACTACACCGATCAATATATGAAACTGTATTGCCATTCTCATACGCATAACAGTTTATCGTAAGTCCATTATGGATACTGCCTGTCAGCATAACTCGATTTACAAGTTGTTAGCAAACCAACTATGATCTAGAATTCTATTGCCATGATTCATCATTTGTCTTTTTATTTTTTCTGACAATTTACTATCTTCAATGATAACAGCCGCTTTATTTGGAATATCTACAATAGCATATTTGTTTTGAGCCACTTCGAGTAAAGCATATTGATCTTTGTGTATGGTCCACATGTCTTTATAATTATTAAGGTCCATTTCTTCCTCCTAATGAGTATAGATGCCCGGGTCGATTCTGATGTAGGTAGTTTTATCTATAATTGCTTATGCATTTTTTGTACTAATTTTGGATTAGCTGTATAACTAATTTTCTTTATTATATAAACCTTAATATAAATAAATTCTATTCAGGCTACATGTAAAAAATCATGCGTTTTATATTACTATCATTATCACTGTAGCCATACATTCACGTTATAACTTTTCGCTGTTTCTAACAAAGCATCAAAGAGTGGGCGATCTCCGACTTCTTCAAAAACAGATTCAGTTAGCAACTTTCGGTCTTCGATCTGTTTCGCTTTGATCTCTTTTAACCAAGCGTATTGATCTAATGCTTCTCGTGCAATTTGATGATCTTTCCAGATTAAAGTAAAAGGGGCTTGAGCACCATAATCTCCATGGAAGCAATCAATCATAGAATTTATATCAAAACCATAATATCCACCGGGACCATGAATGGCTTCTCCCAATGCACAGAAAAAAGAAGAATAATCTATTATATCTTTTCCCTCCAGCATAAAATTCGATCCTTTTCGCTGATAGCTTCTTTGATTTGCAACGTAATTCCGAACTACCTGTAACCAGGCTCTTCTTTGTTTTTCTGATAAATCAGCCCATTCATTTCTTTGGGCAGGAACTGCCTCTATCCATCTATTCCAAATATAGAGTTCTTCTGGTGAGACTATTCTTCCTAATGATCCTGTCCAGACGATATCATCTGTTTCATTCAAAAAACCAGAACGATGATAATATATATTATCAAAAATAAAGAATGGAATTTCTCCAATACTTTCATCATTGGGTTTGGTAATACTAATGTAAATTAATCGACTTATTGATTCTTTACTTTTAGAAAGATAGCTTTTGAATTCTGTAGTAAATATAAATTCTTTCAATTGTAATTCATGAAATTTCATTTCTTCAGAAGTATGAATTTCACCATCCAGTCCAAGAATATCTTTACAATGACCTATAATCAATCCACTTAGATCGTCTCTAATTGTAAATTTAATAACTATTCGTACCACTTCCTTTTATGAACATTCTATATTCAAGTAATCATCAACCGTAATCACTTTATCATTGTACGACTTGCCAATAATTCATAGTATATTTATTCATCCTCCGTAATCTAAAATATTGATATGGATGCTATCAAAACCCAAACAAACTATACAAAATGCAATTTCTTTAAAAATTTATACCAGTCATCATTATGATAGTCAGAAACCAATGCTATATAGCCCGCACCAAAAACACAATTTTCAAAAAAAAAACACAGGTCACTACTTATACAATACAGCTGTTCCGTATCTGTATTAAATAGATAAACCGAGTTATTTTCTTTACACAGCAGCAAAGGTTCATATAAAATCTGTCCAATCTTAATCCATTTTTCGTGTCGTCCTTCTAACTCTGAGACACGAAATTGATTTTCTTTCAATTCAGAATATGACCATAAATCAATAGAACCAAATCGTGCCCCATCCGATTTTTCTAAGAATATACTGTAGGTATCCACTTCCATCATGGAAGCAACATTCAATTCAACACCATTATTCATCTTTCCAATAATAATATTATTCTCTGAAGTTAATAATTCATTTTTAATCTTTTTTAAAATTTCTTCTAAACGTTCCACAATCGTGCCTCCGACTGATAATGGTATAAGAGTGTTATTTATTGAATGGCAGGTTCATTCGAGACCATGGGGCTCGCTGCAGTCAGGCAATACTCATCAATATCAATGAATTTTATTTTTTATCACATGGATATAGCCTTTATACGTCTCTTGTTGTTCATCGGACATCCAAATATCCGTTGCTAGATCTATTAAGTTGTTCTTTTCAATATTTTCAAGCATTCTATTCAATTTATACTTATAGGCTGAAAGTATCTCCGAGCTAACAGATGATAACTTTTCCATTAGCTCCACTGAATCAATATCAGAATAGAATGGTGTATTCTGTTCATCAATCCTTTCAATAATTTCAAACGTCGCTAAATCTGTAAAAACATTCTATCTAATACAACGAATCAAGTCGAAGTCTGATAACTCACCCAGACACTTATCAGTAATACCAAAATACCACACAGGCAGCGACATCTCAGAAAATTTTGCTGCATTTTGTGCTGCACCTTCATATTCTTCCTTAGTCAAAAACTCTTTTAATGTCTTTTTTCTATTAATCATATATAGTACTCCTATTATTATTTTGATGGGAATTCTCTGCCATGTAGATTATAATGATACGCCTTGTAGTTAATAACTACATCTTCATCACATCCGATCATTTACTAGGCTTACGGTGTGCCGACATTGTCGGTCTCCATCAGCACCTGAGAGAATAAGGCATGTGTGTTGATAATTTGCTTGGTTGTGGATGAGCTATTTATTTAAAAAAGAAACTTTGAGAAGCATTTCACCCATCAAGGTTTGGAGTATTAGAATTCTTCCAGTGAAATAGCTTCCATAGAACTACAGTAAAACTCAATAAAGTTGTATCCATCGTTCTCACCATATCCACTGTCATCATGAACGTGGTATCGTTGACTCCTATCCCATCCTAACTCTTTTTTATCATGTACTATCAAACTTCTTGTTAGGTAAAGATTTGTAATTTTTCTTACACTAAGGTCAGAAACATCAAAGTATCTGATTCTCATTTTGAAGCATTGATTTGTTTCAATAACCGAGATATGAAAGGAAAGGGTTAGTGAACTCGTGTAATTATCTTTAAAATCAATATCCATAGCGTAGTCAATTCTCACTATTTCTTTATAAGTCCACGAGCCAAGGGCATTTAATTTATCTGTTGTAGTCTCGTAATTTTTTATAAACATCAAAAAGTGTTACCCCCATTAATCAATAAATTTTATCTTGTTTGGTTTCTCATCAATTATTCCTTGTCTTAGTCTACCAGTAGAAGAGTCCATAGAATATTTTATTTCTGTAAAACTTCTTCCTGCATCTTGATAAACCTACAAATAGAGTAGGATCAGCTCCAACACTGGATCCAATCTCCAACCAGCTTGCTCCGTCTGCACACCGCCACATCTATTGTACTAGAACGGTGCTGGCTTGTACCTTCGTTCATCGTACATATTGGTCACTTGTCCGTGGGCACTAGTCAGATCCATCGTGTTGTCGCGCAGATCGTAGTGGTACATCTGGTAGTTACCGGCTGCATCTTCACGTCCGATCAGTCCCATACTATACACATACCAGGCTTGCGGCGCTCCGGCATTGTTGGTCTCCATCAGCACCTGATAGAGCACGGCATGCGAGTTGATGATCTGCTTACTGTTAATTAATTATTCACTTCAAAAAGAAACCCTGAAAGACATATAGCCAATCAAGGTGAGTGATCGAATATTATTTTAAAGATTTTGGGTGAAAATCAGTTCTTTGTATTTAACCATTTATTTATATAATATTTATTGAAATCTAAGCAAAGCTTGTTACGATAATCTGCTATACTGCCTTTATTAATAGATCTATAAGCATGAATATCTGTAGTCCCATCATCTTGCCACTTGCAGTATGGACAAATATCGTAGCCTGTTCCTTCTAACTCATTATAAAGCTCTGTTAAAGTCTTCAGCCTACAACAAGGACATGAAAATAGCTCTTCTACTTCTCCAACAATCTCTATCTCATAACCTGTCATCAAGCAAGCTATTTGAGATAAAAAACCATTGCTTACACCTTCAATATCCAATTCATTCGACTCTAGATCAGCGTTTGAATTATACTCCTCCAAATATTCTGATAAATTTATTTCTTTTTCAATAAAACCACGAACTAAATACATCAATTCAAGAAAATTTTCTCTAGACATCTTTTTCAATCAATCAGTCCCATTCTTTTTAAAGTTAAGATTACATGGTCTTCCGTCCTGTCATTCCACTTATAAAATGATTTGATCCTACCGCCTACCTCTGAGCTTACAAATATAGACTGAGTTGAAGGTTCATATCTGTATATGAACGATCCTTCCCTCACTTTTATAATGCCATTAGTCTGTCTAGTACCGAATTCATAAGCCATATCAGAATCTCCTGATACAGATTGGGGACGGTTGTAGGGCGATTCAATCGCCTGGCCGCTGACATGAATGAGATAGATTTCTTTAGCCATATGGTTGAATGCAGCGGTGAACGCCTTGTAATCTTTTTTGCCTGTGAATTAATCCTTGAAGTGGATCTGATCTCCGACCTTGATATGTTTAAGATTTTCGTCAATCCATTATCGATACTGCCTGTCAGCACATCCCGGTTCACAAATCGCTTGATCTCCGGATTGTAGTATCTGGCACGCATCTGGTACAGACCATTTGCATCCGTCTGCACACCGTCACGTCCATTGTACTGGAATGGCTGCTGGCTTGCACCTTCATGCTCCAGCTGTTCACCGTACGTGTCAGTCACCTGTCCTTGTGCATCGGTCAGAGCCATCGTGCTGCCGCGCAGATCGTAGTGGTATGTCTGGTAGTTGCCGGCTGCATCTTCGCGTCCGATCAGTCCCATCCCGTATACATACCAGGCTTGGGGTGCTCCGATATTATCGGTCTCCATTAGCACCTGAGAGAGCACGGCAAGCGAGTTGATGATCTGCTTGGTTATAGCTTGATTATTCACTTTAAAAAGAGACCTTGAAAGGCATTTAGCCTATCAAGATCTCTTACTTTGTCAATAGAGTTTACTCGGTTACATCCATATATTCTTGTGCACTAATCTCTTCATATATTATTTTTATTTTCTCAGTTCCCTCAAGCAAAGAAGCAATATACTTAGTGATATCTACGGTGATTTCTTTATCATCATAAAGTTTATTGTTTCTAGAGTAAGAACGTACTTCTAAAACATACCCTTCTTCTCCTCCGTAGCCTTGTATGACTAATTCAAATCCTAGTATACTTTCCTTTATATACACTGCAGGCACTTCTTCATAAATATGATCTTCCAAACCACCAAATGGAAGTCCACCTACCAACTTATCAGATATAATTTTAGAAACTCCCATAATATCTTCGTCTGATAATATGGGTACAAAACAGATAAAATAAGGGTATTTTTTCATTACACCGCTCCTTAATCAATTATATAACTACTGTTTTGATTTTTTATTACATTCAAGATATGGAAATTAAAGTTACCTAGTCTCCCCTCTTATCTACTTTTCTTATACCAAAAAAGATTCCTTTCAGAATCTTGAGTTTTCATCAAAAAAAGCCTGAAGACATAATGCCAATCAGGGCCGATAATCCGTTATGATTGCTCAAATAAGAGTACTCGAATATATCAAAAAAATCTCATTTAAAACTAACCCACGTATATTATTTCTCCAAATTCGTTAATTCCTAAGATTAAGGAACCATCCACAATATCACCTTGCTTATTGCTCATTTCAAATATAACTGACCAGCAGGGATAACGATTATCATTTCTATCAACACTAATCAAAGTAAAGTTAAAAACACTCGAAGCGTTTTGGGAAGTGTAATCCATTGCTACTTTTATTATTTCTTTTTTTTGCAATTTCTTTTTCCCTTTGTCCATTTATTTTATACCTCCAAAATTATCGATATACCAATTTGCATGTTTTTGTTCTTCCTCATTCATCTTATTCCATCTTTTGGAGTTTGATAACATGTCATATACAAAATGTTCGGGAGTATTGAACTGCGATAAATCATTCCTCTTGTACGAGGTAAGTAGTTATAGTTGGAAAGCTACTTCATTTTATAGATATATTTATTAAAATCCCTACTTACAAGTAAGATACTGAATTTTATGACTCCTAAAAGTAATATTTTTACATTATAGTTCATGTAGTTACCTGGTTATTGATATACAAAAAACCACTCCGAAGAGTGGCTCATCTGTATATTATTTTTTTCTGTTTATACTTACTTGCCTGTCAACGCCTTGGCTGCAATATCGCTGCGCTGATGCTTGCCGGTAAATGCAATCTTCGCTGCCTGCTCATAGGCTTGAGCTCGAGCCGAAGCAATATCCGCTCCCAGCCCCACAACCCCCAGAACACGGCCACCGTTGGTTACGAACTCACCGTTCTCGTTCTTGCCGGTACCGGCGTGGAAAACAAGTGCTTCCGATGGATCGATATCCTCCAGACCTGTAATCGGCAGACCTTTGGTATATGATCCCGGATAGCCTCCGGAAGCGAGGATGACGCAGACAGCGGCTTCGTCGCTCCACTGGATATCCACGTCTGCCAGCGTACCATTTACCGTCGCCAGGAAAATATCCAGCAGATCGGTCTGCAGACGCGGCAGGACGACCTGAGTCTCGGGATCGCCGAAACGGGCATTGAATTCTACCGTCTTGGGCTTGCCATCCGGAGTGATCATCAAACCGGCGAACAGCACACCCTGGAACGGACGTCCTTCCGCGACCATGGCTTTGGCAGTCGGAATAACGATAGTCTCGATCGCTTCCTCAATAATAGCCGAGTCGATATGCGGGAGTGGTGAATAGGTGCCCATTCCGCCAGTATTCGGCCCTGCGTCGTTATCAAAGGCAGGCTTGTGATCCTGCGCGGCCGGCATAGCACGTACGGTCTCCCCATCGACAAAGGCCAGGATCGACATCTCCTGTCCTTCCATGAATTCCTCGATAATCACTTTGCTGCCGGCTTCGCCGAATATTTTGTCACGCATAATATTTTGTAGTGCTTCGACCGCCTCGTGCATGGTGCGAGCGACGGTTACGCCTTTGCCTGCAGCCAGTCCGTCTGCTTTGATCACAATCGGTACCGGCTGGCGGTTCAGGTAATTCAGGGCGGTATCGTAATCGTCGAACTTAGCGTAGGCGGCGGTAGGGATATTGTATTTATGCAGCAGATCTTTCATAAAGGTCTTGCTGCCTTCGATCAGCGCAGCATTCTGACGCGGGCCGTATACCGGAATATTCCGCGCTTCGAACACGTCCACGATACCATCCGCGAGCGGATCATCCGGGCCGACGACGACAAGGCCGACCTTTTTCTCGGCTGCAAAGTCTGCTAACTTCTCAAATTCACTTACCTGAATCGGCACACAGTCGGCGATCTGTCCAATCCCCGCATTGCCGGGTGCACAGTAGATCTGATTGACCTGCGGACTTTTGGCCAGCGACCAGATGATGGCATGTTCACGTCCACCGCTGCCGATAACGAGTATATCCATGAAGGGTCACGCTCCTTTTTGATTAAGAAAGTAATGAGCTGGATGAATAGTGATCATGCGGAAGAAGGAGGCTTCAATCCATATACGGAATAGACCTATCGCTACAGCTTATTCCTCTCCACAATACAATAACTTAGCAAAACGGAGCCAAACTTGATGAAATTTGGCTCCGTTCGTTGGCTAGATTTTGAGATGCAGCCGGAGAGATGCGCGGCATGCGCGCATCATGGATCATCCATCTCCGGAGTCCTCTAGAATTCATGATGATACAGCTAGCACAAAGTCTTAGTGTTTGAAGTGGCGTACGCCTGTGAATACCATCGCGATACCATGCTCATTGGCTGCTTTGATAGATTCTTCGTCCTTGACCGAACCACCTGGCTGGATAATAGCCGTGATACCTGCCAGAGCAGCAGCCTCGACGGTATCGCCCATCGGGAAGAATGCGTCGGAAGCGAGTATCGCGCCTTTGGCTTTGTCGGCTGCCTGCTCGATGGCAATCTTGGCAGCGCCGACACGGTTCATCTGGCCTGCACCGACACCTACGGTCATATCGTCTGCTGCCAGTACGATCGCATTGGACTTGACGTGCTTGACGACTTTCCAGCCGAACAGCAGTTGCTTCATTTCTTCGGCAGAAGGAGCACGGTCGGTGACTACTTTCAGATCTGCTTCGGTAATAGAGTGAACATCGCTGTCCTGTACGACCATACCGCCTTCAACCATGGTTACGATATGCTGCGATTTGCGATCGGCCGAAGCAGCGATTTCGCCCATTTTGAGCAGACGGATATTTTTCTTTTTGGTCAGAATCTCCAGGGCTTCCGGGGTAAAGTCCGGTGCCAGGATGATCTCTAGGAAAATCTCGCTCAGCGGCTGCGCGGTCTCGGCGTCGATGGTATGGTTCGCCGCGACGATCCCGCCGAAGATGGAGGTTGGATCCGCGTTGTATGCTTTGTTGTAAGCTTCGGCGATCGTGGAACCTACGCCTACGCCGCATGGGTTCATATGCTTCACAGCTACGACAGCCGGCTCGTTGAATTCTTTGACGATCTGGAGTGCTGCGTTAGCGTCATTGATGTTGTTGTAGGACAGTTCTTTGCCATGCAGCTGCTCGGCCGTGGTCAGTGTACCCGCTGGAGCCATTGGCTTGCGGTAAAAGGCTGCGGTCTGGTGCGGATTCTCGCCGTAGCGCAGATCCTGAATTTTCTCATACGTCACGGTGTAGCGTTCCGGCATCGGATTGTCCAGCACCTCGCATAGATAATCGGAGATCAGGGAGTCGTAAGCAGCGGTATGACGGAATACTTTGGCAGCGAGCTGCTTGCGTGTATCCAGCGTCGTATCTCCTTCTGCACGAACTTCTTCCAGAATAGTCGTATAGTCTGCCGCATCTACCACTACCGTCACAAAGGCGTGATTCTTCGCTGCACTGCGCAGCATGGTTGGTCCGCCGATATCGATATTCTCGATCGCATCTTCATAGGCTACATCCGGTTTGGAGATTGTTTCCTGGAACGGGTACAGGTTCACGACAACGAGGTCGATATAGCCCAGTTCCAGGTCTTTCATTTGCTGCTGATGCTCTTCGCTATCGCGTACAGCCAGCAGACCGCTATGTACAGCTGGATGCAGTGTTTTCACACGTCCGTCCAGAATTTCCGGGAATCCGGTCACATCGGAGATACCGATAACCGGTACGCCTGCATCAGCCAGCAGATTCTTGGTGCCACCGGTAGAGATGATTTCTACACCCAGCTGGGACAGCTCGCGGCAGAAATCGACTACGCCTGTTTTGTCGGATACGCTGACCAGTGCTCTTTTGATCGTCATGTTATAAAAAGCCTCCTTAAATGTATGGGCAGTCTGAAATACGTCCATCTTCGCGAAGTCCGATCCAGAAGCCACAGTATCTTCTATATACTTGCAAAACGCTGAACAGCACATCGAAGATATGCTGTGTCTGTATGTCATCCTTTTAGGTAAATGTGTATATGTTACTGTTCTACGATCACATGGCGGCCATCTTCAGCCAGCCGGACTTTACCTGCAGCAATATGAGCGACAACCTGCGGATACAGCATCTGCTCGATCTCGTGAATACGGGCAGCCAGCGTATCGGCTGTATCTCCGGCTTCAATCGGGAGCGACTGCTGGGCGATGATCGGACCAGTATCCATCCCGTTATCGACAAAATGAACGGTGATCCCGGTCAGCTTGACGCCATATTCCAGCGCCTGACCGATCGCGTCTTTGCCGGGAAAAGCCGGTAATAATGATGGATGCACATTGATCATGCGGCCCATATACGGATTGACCATCGTCGGAGTGAGCAGCCGCATATAACCGGCCAGCACAATCAGATCTATTCGCCGCTGGGCCAGTTCACCGAGAATCTCCAGTTCATACTGTTCCCTGCTACTGTATTCCTTGGGCCGGAATACAAATGTATCCACCCCTGCATCGACAGCACGCTGCACAACCGGCGCTTCGGGCTTGTCACATACGAGCAGTTCTATCGTTGCCGAGTTTAGCAACCCACTCCGCTGGGCATTCACCATCGCCTGAAAGTTACTGCCTTGTCCGGACGCGAACACGGCAATTCGCAGCGGCTTCATTATACTTCCGCTCCTGTAAAGGTAACGATCTTCTCGCCCGCAGTTACTTTACCGATCAGATAGGCTGCTTCCCCTTGCTGCTTTAATACATCCAGCGCCTGTTCTACCTGGTCGACAGGTACGACAATCGCCATCCCGATTCCCATGTTAAAGGTGGTAAACATATCACGGTTGCTGATTGCACCCTTGGCCTGCATCAATTGGAAAATCGGCAGGATCGGCCAGCTGCCATACTCGATATCTACATTAACGCCATCCGGCAGCATCCGCGGAATATTCTCGATAAATCCGCCGCCAGTAATATGCGCCATGCCTTTCACCTGTACTGCTTCCTGCAGGGCAAGAGAAGACTTCACATAAATCTTCGTCGGTTCCAGTAGTACGTCGCCCAGTACGGCATTTCCCAGCTCGGCTACCTGCGCAGTCAGCTCATATCCGCTGTCTTCCAGCAGCAATTTGCGCACGAGCGAGAAGCCATTGCTGTGTATGCCACTTGATGCCAGACCAATGACTGCATCCCCTTCTGCAATTTCACTGCCGGTGATGACTTTGGCCTTGTCCACGATGCCTACCGTAAAGCCGGCGATATCATACTCCCCTTCGGAGTACATGCCCGGCATCTCTGCCGTCTCGCCACCGATCAGCGCACAGCCTGCCTGACGACAGCCATCGGCAATTCCGGATACAATCGCTTCGATCTTCTCCGGAATGACCCGGTCGCAAGCGAGATAATCGAGGAAAAAGAGCGGTTCTGCACCCTGCACGATGATATCATTTACGCACATGGCTACCGCATCAATCCCGATCGTATCATGCTTGTCCATAGCAAAAGCAAGCTTCAGCTTTGTACCGACACCATCTGTACCCGATACGAGTACCGGCTCTTCGTACTTATCCTTATTCAGGCCAAACAGCCCGCCGAAACCGCCGAGATCAGTCATAACTTCCGGACGGAATGTGGTTTTCACATGCTTCTTCATCCGCTCTACTGCTTCATTGCCTGCCGCGATATCAACTCCGGCTTTTTTGTATGCATCTGACACTGCCATCGCACCTTTCGTGGGTTCTTTGGACAGTGGCGCGTGGGAGGGTTGGAAGAATTGGCGTTCTCGTGCTACAGCGCTGCGGGAATGGATCGTTCGGGCGTCGCCGTTGCAGGCTGACTTTTTGGGAACGACTGCATTCGCAGTCAAAAGTCAGCCTGCAAATGCTCCTTCCTGAACGATTCCATTCCCTCCGCTGGGAGCACAAAGCACCCCTACTTCCAAATATCCACTCGCCGTCCATAAGATTGAGATTTCAGTTTTAAAAAGATTACGTATCTGGCTATTGCTATTTAAATTGTAGGGTTTGGATGAATCTGGTTTAGTTTTGATTTGTAAAACTGTGATTTTAAGAAGGATTAAGAGGCTGTATCGTTGATTTTTTATTTCATCAACTCTTACATCTATCATCTTTACAAAACATCCCTATTCTCACTAGTAAAACATAAATCCTATCAAATAAAATCAAAGCCCTTAATTTCTAAAACATTCTCTCCTGCAAAGCAGTCTAACCAGTTTCTCTTATTCTCGCCTACTTTTCTTTTCTCTCCCCTTTACCCCCAAGGGTTCTGAAACCGCCAGGGTCTCAGGAACATGGGGCGGGGAGTGCGGAGCGGAGGGGAAGGAAATAGACCGGAGATCGCCTTTTGAAATCGGGGGCCTTCCTCTACACGGGTCTACCTATTCAAAGGCCCCCTATTTCAACCGGGCGATCGCAGGCCTATTCCTTCCCCGCAGCGGACCCTCTCACCGCCATCCATCGTTCCGAAACCTGGCGCAGTTCAGCACCCGCAGCCGAATTGTTCTTCGCCGCCGAAATCGGTCTGGGTGGGATAATCGTTGTCAAAGCAGGCCATACACATGCCGCCTTTATAATCGTCCTTGTTGTCTCCACCAACGGCTTCAATCAATCCTTCCCGGCTGAGAAAAGCGAGTGAATCCGCATTAATTTCCTGTCGGATCTCCTCCACTGTCTTGGACGAAGCAATCAGATCACGACGATCCGGAGTATCAATCCCGTAGAAGCATGGATTTTTGAAAGGAGGCGAAGTAATCCGTACATGCACTTCGATCGCTCCGGCATCACGCAGCATATTCACGATCCGGCGGGAGGTTGTTCCTCGCACAATGGAATCATCGATCATGACGACACGTTTGCCTTCGACGACGCGGCGCACCGCGCTCAGCTTCATTTTGACACCCTGCTCGCGCAGTTCCTGACTCGGCTGGATAAAGGTACGGCCAGTGTATTTGTTTTTGATCATGCCCAGCTCATAAGGAATGCCCGTCTGCTCGGCGTAACCGATCGCTGCCGAAATACTGGAATCCGGTACACCGGTCACCAGGTCTGCATCAATAAAGGATTCACGAGCCATCATCGAGCCCATCCGTTTGCGTGCCGAATGCAAATTCGCACCGTTCATATCGCTATCCGGGCGGGCAAAATAAATATATTCCATCGAGCAGAGCGCTTTGCGCTGCGGCTCGGTGTAGAAATCTTCATGCAGTCCGTTCTGATCCAGTACCAGCAGTTCACCGGGCTTCACATCACGGACAATCTCTGCACCAATCGTCTCCAGCGCACAGGTCTCCGAGGTGAAAATATATGCATCACCCAGTCTGCCCATCGTCAGCGGACGCAGTCCATTCGGATCACTAGCTACGATCAACTGCTCATTCGTCATGATCATAAAGGCAAATCCGCCCACAATCCGGCGGAACGCCTCTTTGGCTGCTTCCACCAGTGGCTTCGATGAACGGGCGATCAGATGCGCCAGCACTTCCGTATCACTGGTTGTCTGGAAAATGGAACCCATCTCCTCCAGCTCGCGCCGGATCTGCGGTGCATTGACGATGTTGCCGTTGGTCGCCAGTGCCAGTTCGCCTGCACGATAACGGAAAACGAGCGGCTGGGCATTGCCCAGATGGCTGCTGCCGCTGGTCGAGTAGCGTACATGACCGATCGAGATATCGCCGGTCAACGTAGCCATTGTCTCTTTATCGAATACTTCCTTGACCAGTCCCATACCGCGGTGATAATGGAATTCGGTATGGTCGCTGACACAGATCCCGCAGCTTTCTTCACCACGGTGCTGAAGCGCATGCAGACCATAATAAGAAAGGGACGCGGCCCCCGAGTGTCCGTAGACACCGAAGACGCCGCATTCCTCTTTTAATGTATCAAAAATATCGTTCGGACCGGTTCCCTGATTATAGTAGTCGCCGGTCCAGAGCGGCTGATTATTTAATTCATCAGACATGGAATCGCATCCTCCCAGACCTGGCGCAGACTGCTTACCTCTTCCGCCAGGACTTGTTTGCCGTCCACTGTGATTTGTAGTTGTGCTGCCGATGTTACTTTACCGATGCGGCGGGCAGGTACACCCTGCTCGGCCAGTTTGCTTGCCAGTGCATCCGCCTGTGCCGCAGATGCGGACAAGAGGATACGGGATTGACTTTCACTGAACAGCAGATGGTCATTGCGCAGGCCGCCGCTTTCCAGCGTAATCTCTGCGCCCAGCTTGCCGCTGATGCAGGATTCAGCCAGTGCTACTGCCAGACCGCCTTCGGACAGGTCATGTGCAGACTGTACCAGACCACTCTGGATCGAACTCAGTACACCATCCAGCAATTGCTTCTCAATGACCAGATCGAGTGCTGGCGGACGGCCCTCGGTCTTGCCATGTACGATGTACTGGAATTCGCTGCCGCCCAGCTCTGCCTTGGTCTCACCCAGCAGGAAGATCACATCGCCATCCTGCTTAAAGCCTTGCGTCGTAATATGATCTGTATCATGCACCAGACCGACCATACCCACTACTGGTGTCGGATAGATGGCACCACGTGTATTTTCATTATAAAGGCTGACATTACCGCCGATAACCGGCGTTTCCAGTGCCCGGCAGGCTGTTGCCATACCGTCAACGGATTGTTCCATTTGCCAGAAAATCTCTGGTTTCTCCGGGCTGCCAAAGTTCAGGTTATCCGTAATGGCCAGCGGCTCGGCACCGGAGCAGACAATATTACGTGCTGCTTCGCTGACAGCAATTTTGCCGCCCACTTCCGGATCGAGATAGACAAAGCGGGAGTTGCAGTCTGTTGTCATCGCAAGTGCTTTGCGTGTGCCATTGACGAGTACTACCGCTGCATCCGATCCCGGACGAACTGCCGTGCTCGTACGCACCATATAATCATACTGGTCATACACCCATGCCTTGCTCGCTACCGTCGGAGAAGCGAGTACAGACTTGAGCGCACCGCCCAGATCCGTGATTTCGTTATAAGCAGCTGTATCGATATGGGCCATTTGCTCATAATAAGCCGGAACCGAAGAAGGCTTATTATAGACCGGACACTCATCTACCAGCGCATGTACCGGCATATCGCCGACTACTTCGCCATGGTGATACAGCTTGAGACGACCGTCATCGGTAACTTTACCAACCTTGGCGCAGATTACGCCCCAACGTTCGAAAATCTCCATCGCCTGCGCTTCGTCTTTGGGTTCTACGACGAACAGCATACGTTCCTGGGATTCGGACAGCATCATTTCATAAGGAGTCATACCGTCTTCACGCTGCGGCACCTGATCCAGATACAGTTCCAGGCCATTGCCCGCCTTGCTCGCCATTTCGGCGCTGGAGCAGGTCAGACCGGCTGCACCCATATCCTGAATACCAAGCACGATGCCGGAGTCGATCAGTTCCAGACAGGATTCCATAACCAGCTTCTCCATAAAAGGATCGCCGACCTGTACTGCTGTCTTGCGCGCTTCGGATTCCTCGGTCAGCTCTTCGGAAGCAAAGGTTGCTCCGTGGATACCGTCACGACCGGTTGGAGGGCCTACATAAAAGACCGGGTTACCTACCCCTTTGGCTACGCCGCGCTGGATTTTGTCATGATCGATCAGACCAACACACATCGCGTTGACGAGCGGATTGCCTTCGTAGCTCTCGTCGAACATCACTTCGCCGCCTACCGTTGGGATGCCGATACAGTTGCCGTAACCGGCGATACCGCCTACCACATGCTCGAACAGGTATTTGACCCGGTCGCTCTCCAGCTTGCCAAAACGCAGGGAATTCAGAGAAGCGATCGGACGCGCACCCATGGAGAAGATATCCCGGATAATGCCGCCTACGCCTGTCGCTGCACCCTGATAAGGTTCGACTGCGGATGGATGGTTATGACTTTCAATCTTGAATACAACAGCCTGGTTGTCGCCGATATCCACGATTCCTGCACCTTCGCCCGGTCCCATCAGGACACGCGGGCCATCGGTCGGGAAACGTCTGAGCAGCGGCTTGGAGTTTTTGTACGCGCAATGTTCCGACCACATTACACTGAATACGCCGATTTCCGTGTAGTTCGGTTTACGTCCGAGGAAACCGCAGATCAAATCAAACTCGGTGTCGGATACACCCATTTGTTTGTATAACTGCTGGTCTGCGACTTGCTCCGCCGTCGGTTCCTTAACGGATGTTTGCTGCGTCATGTTGATCCCTCCAGGCTTTTAAAATAGATGTGAACATTTTCTTGCCGTCTGTCGAGCCGAGCAGTTCATTGACCGCGCGCTCCGGATGCGGCATCATGCCGACTACATTACCGCGCTCATTACTAATACCTGCGATATCATGCAGGGAGCCGTTTGGATTGTCGCCATACTGGAATACGATTTGATTATTGGCTTTCATCTGCTCCAGTGTTGCTTCGTCGCAGTAGTAGTTGCCTTCGCCGTGAGCAATCGGGATAACAATCTCTTCACCCTGCTCATAATCGAGCGTGAATGGCGTTTGGTTATTCGTTACAGTCAGTACCACATCATGACAGCGGAACTTCATCGATCCGTTGCGCAGCAGTGCGCCTGGCAGCAGGCGTGCTTCGGTCAGAATCTGGAAACCATTGCAGATGCCCAGTACGTATTTGCCCTGTTCTGCCGCTTTGGCTACTTCTGCCATCACCGGTGCGAACTGCGAAATAGCACCGCAACGCAGGTAATCGCCGTAAGAGAATCCGCCAGGAACCAAGATACAATCATAAGCCGACAGGTCTGTCGCCGTATGCCACACATAATCAACCGGTTCGCCAATCGTCTCTTCCACTGCCTTGAAGCAGTCGATATCACAGTTGGAACCCGGGAATACCAGTACCGCAAATTTCATGGAATTAACCCTCCAGTTCGAATCGGTAGTTTTCAACGACGGTGTTCGCAAGCAGCTTCTCGCACATCACTTTCAGGCGTTCCTCCGCTTCGTCACGGTTGTCCGTGTCCAATTGGATCTCCATGTATTTACCGATACGTACACTTTCCACTTCATTAAATCCAAGAGAATGCAGCGCGCCCTGTACAGTAGCTCCCTGTGGGTCAAGCACGCTTTCTTTGATGGTAACGTAGACTGTCGCTTTGATCATAATCTTCTCGTTCCTCCTTGGGATGATGATGCTTGAATGAGTGAATACGGTATTGCGTGGTATTGCTTTGCTGAGCATGCTGCAGATTGCAGGCTTTGGCGCTTTGACGTTCTTGAATAGTGTTTCTTTTATAAATGAAAAGGCAGATACTGTTTAGAGACAGCGCTGCGGGTACGGATCATTCCTGCAGTCGCTGTTATGATTCGGATATTTTTGAACGTCCGCTTGCTGCGGACAATATCCGATCATAAAGGCTCCTTTCGGAACGATTCCGTTCCCTCCGCTCGGCGGATGAGCAGCCTGACCGTTTGTTCTAGATTGTTTAGGAACCATGAACTGCATAAGAATACGGTACATATTGCTTGTCTATAGATGACGATGCTCACCGATAGCAATAGTCGTGCTTGTATATCGTAAGGAATAATTTAAATTCTCAGCATTGAGATACTGACGTTTCCAAGGAAGCACCGTATTTCAGCGGGTGGAATGGGCGGCATGATGTAATCATCCGTAGTCTGCACCAACTTGACTAAAAAGCACCGGAGCGAAGGAGAAGGAGATAGGCCGGAGATCGCTTTTTGAAATCAGGGGCCTTCCGCTACACGGGTCTACCATTTGGAAGGCCCCTGATTTCAACCGGGCGATCGCAGGCCTATTCCTTCTCCGCAGCGGTGTAATGACCAACAACTATGCTGCTACTTTGCCCATCCCTGAGCAGCGGATATCAACCATACAAATTGCTGTCTATCAACCTGCTCCACCACAGCCAATTTCAGCAATTACACCAGCTTCGAACCAGTCAGCTTCTCGTAGATCGCCAGATAACGCTCGGAGGTCGCCTGCACAACGGTTTCTGGCAACGGCTCCGGTTGGCTGTTTTTGTCCCAGTCGGTGTTGGCCAGATACGTGCGAACCGGCTCTTTGTCCATGCTGTCGATCTCGATATCCAGTGCGTAATTATCTTTGGCCCAGAAACGGGAAGAATCCGGTGTGAAGATCTCGTCGATCAGGATCAGCTTGCCATCGATCAGACCGAATTCGAATTTGCAGTCTGCCAGGATAATGCCATGCTGATCGCAGGCGTGACGAGCGAATTCATACAACTCGATACTTTTTTGCTTCAGCTGCTCGGCCAGTTCGGCACCGACGCGGCTTTTCATTTCGTCAAAAGAAATATCTTCGTCGTGACCGACATCATTTTTGGCTGCCGGAGTGAACAAAGGATTTGGGAAAACGCCATTTTTGCGCAGGCCTTCCGGCAGCCGGATACCGTTGACTTCGCCGGTCTCCTGATACTGACGCCAGCCACCGCCGGTGATATAACCGCGAACGACACATTCCATATCGATACGCTCGGCTTTGCGGGTAACCATAATCCGGTTGCGCAGCGCCTCACGATCGCGAACGATATCGCCCAGCTGATCCACATCGATATGTAACACATGATTATCGATCAGATGCCTGGTCTCGCCGAACCAGTAGGCGCTCAGACGATTGAGTACTTCTCCCTTGTGCGGAACCGGCGGGTCCAGTACATAGTCAAATGCCGATATCCGGTCGGTGACGACGATCAGATAATGTTCACCCAGATCGTACAGCTCGCGTACCTTGCCTTTGTAGATCAGTGGCGCGTCGATCAGATCGGCTGCCGTGGATAATGCCTGTGCTGTCATCTTGCGTTCCCTCTCCCTTTATCTCAACTTGGAATATAGCGCTCAGGGCTGCGGTCAGCTCCTATTCAGCCGCCCAGCCGTCTGAGGCTACCTATAGCTACAGTTAGTTATTCAAGCCAGTCGCCAGTTCAATCAATCCAGACCCAGCTTTTTGAAAATAGTATCCACATGCTTCAGATGCCATGCCGGATTGAACGCATCTTCGATCTCTTCTTTGTTCAGCAGATCGGTAATCTCTGTAGTCTCCTGCACGATATCCTGGAAAGAACGCTGCTCTTCCCATGCCTGCATCGCGCGCGGTTGTACAGTATCGTAAGCCTGCTCGCGGCTCAGTCCTTTGTCGATCAGCTTGGTCATGATGCGACCGGAGAACGGTACGCCATACGTACGCTGCATATTACGCTGCATATTTTCCGGGAAGACCGTCAGGTTCTTGATAATATTGCCAAAGCGGTTCAGCATGTAGTTCAGCAGCATTGTCGCATCCGGCAGAATGACACGTTCCGCAGAGGAGTGCGAGATATCACGCTCATGCCACAGGGTTACATTCTCATACGCGGTCAGCATATGACCACGGATCACGCGGGACAGACCCGAGATATTCTCGCTGCCGATCGGATTGCGCTTGTGCGGCATTGCCGATGAACCTTTTTGACCTTTGGCAAAGGCTTCTTCTACTTCGCGGAACTCACTCTTTTGCAGTGCGCGTACTTCGGTCGCAAATTTGTCGAGCGATGTAGCCACCAGAGCAAGGGAAGCCATGTATTCAGCATGACGATCACGCTGCAGGGTCTGGGTCGAGATCGGAGCCGGTTTGGTGCCCAGCTTGGCGCAGACAATTTCTTCGACGCGCGGATCAATATTCGCATACGTACCGACTGCACCGGACATTTTGCCGTATTGTACACCGTCTGCCGCATGGCGGAAACGCTCCAGGTTACGCTTCATTTCCTCATGCCACAGTGCCATTTTCAGGCCAAACGTAGTCGGTTCGGCGTGTACACCATGCGTACGTCCCATCATCGGCGTATTTTTGTAAGCCAGTGCTTTTTCTTTCAGAATATCGATAAAGTTGATAATATCGCGCTCCAGGATTTCGTTTGCCTGACGCAGTAGATAGCCAAGTGCCGTATCGACTACATCCGTGGATGTCAGTCCGTAGTGAACCCATTTGCGCTCTTCACCCAGACTTTCGGATACCGCACGGGTAAAGGCAATCACATCATGGCGCGTTTCCTGCTCGATTTCATAAATACGATCCATGTCAAAAGTGGCATTGGCGCGCAGCTTGTCCACATCTTCCTGCGGAATTACGCCGAGTTCTGCCCATGCTTCACAGGCACAAATTTCCACTTCGAGCCAGGCTTTGAATTTATTTTCCTCACTCCAGATATTTCGCATTTCCGGTCTGCTGTAACGTTCAATCATAAGTTTATTTATTCCTCCATATGTTCGTTTGGTTGATCCATGCCAGAGCATCTTCTATATTATGACACAGCACATTGATATGTCCCATCTTGCGCTTGTGCTTGGCTTCTTCTTTCCCATATAAATGGTACTTCGGTACGACGTTCAGCTGCTCTGCTGCTGCATCGGTCGACACCATCCGCTCTACCACATCCGGAATATGTTCTCCCAGTATATTGACCATCACTACAGGCGTACGCAGCGCCGTACTGCCAAGCGGCAGTCCGCAGATGGCCCGTACATGCTGCTCGAACTGCGAGGTGGCGCAGGCTTCCATCGTATAATGTCCGGAGTTGTGCGGACGCGGAGCCAGCTCGTTCACATACAGCTGTCCATCTGCTGTACAGAATAACTCTACCGCGAGTAGGCCGACCGCGTTCATCGATTCGGCGATATCCGCTGCCATCTGTTCCGCTCTGCGCTGCACGTCTTCTGGTACACGGGCAGGTACGATCGACAGATGCAGGATATTATCGACGTGAATATTTTCCGCTACCGGAAAAGTCGTAATCTCGCCCTGTGTGCTGCGAGCAGCAATCACGGACAGTTCACACTGGAAATGAATAAACTGCTCTACCACCAGCTCCGTACCGGCTGCACTTAGTTCTTCATAAGCCTGTATCGCCTGCTCTTCCGTACGGATTACGAACTGTCCTTTGCCATCGTAGCCACCGGTCGCTGTTTTCAGGACGCATGGTGTGCCGAACTTTTGGACGGCAGCCAGTGTTTCTGCTGCGCTGGTCACTTCCGCATAGGGAGCCACTGTCGCTCCTGCCGCTTCGATCGCCCGCTTTTCCCGCAGTCGATGCTGGGTCGTATACAGCAGATGACTGCCCTGGGGTACGTAGGATTGCTCGGCCAATAGCGCTGCGACACCTGCGTCCACATTTTCAAATTCATACGTAATCACATCTGCCTGCTCCGCCAGTCTGCGCGCGGCTTCTACATCATCATAGGCTGCGGTAATCTGCCGGCTGACCTGACCACAAGGTGAATCCGGAGCCGGATCAAGGGTAATAAACCGGTACCCGAGCGGTGCGCCCTGCAGTACCATCATTCGTCCCAGCTGTCCGCCGCCGAGAATACCTACTGTTGCGCCGGGAGCAATAACTTTGCCTGCTTGAGGACGATTGTGATTATGCTCCATCATTGTTCCACTCCCAGAGTATCACTCGATTCCAGTACTTCCTGCTTGATCCGTTCACGGCGCGCTTCCACACGCTGCATCACTTCAGGGTCAAAGGCACCGAGGATCTGGGCAGCGAGCAGTCCTGCATTCGTCGCACCTGCTTTGCCGATAGCGACTGTCGCGACCGGGATACCACCCGGCATCTGTACGATCGACAGCAGCGAATCCAGTCCATTCAGCGCAGCCGACTTGACCGGCACGCCAATAACGGGCAGCAGCGTTTTGGCAGCAATCATTCCTGGCAGATGAGCTGCACCACCGGCTCCGGCGATGATAACCTTGATCCCGCGTGCTGAAGCCTGCTCGGCAAACTCAAACATCAAATCAGGCGTACGATGCGCCGAGACCACTTTTTTCTCATAAGCAATCTCCAGCTCCTCCAGCATCTGGCAGGCGTGCTGCATTGTTTCCCAGTCTGACTTGCTGCCCATAACGACAGCGACCTGTACTGACATGTGATAACCTACTTTCTGTAATTATGGATTGCCACCGCATAGGCAGCGATATGGTAAGATTCTGCTATGTAGAGCATAACAGCATCATGTTCTCACAGTATGAAGCGCATTCCCCGGAATAGTCATAAAAAAATCCGCAAACCCTGATCAGAAATAATCGCTATCTCCAGGATTTCCGGACGTACCGGGTGCAGCGGCATCTGCTCCACTATTCATATCTATCGGTCTTACACAACGCTACTGCCGACTCTGTAGGAGAGTAGGCTGGCTGCATTTGTTCGTACCAATATATGATTAGGACTGCCATTCGCTGTTCACCCTCGTAGTCCGGAAATTTACGGTTTCCGGGTAGAAACTTCCGGGCCGTATTCCCGGTTTTATACGAGTCATTCAATTGTTGCATCGCTCTAAGCTACATTACACAGTGTACCAACCACCTACATACCATGTCAACTTAAAAGGCGAACGTTCATTACTTCACATAATCGATCGTTCGTATTTTTATTAATTTAATAGACTTTTCAGGTTCGGTTGCTGTCTAAATAACCAAAGACGCACTTTCCTTACTCTTCATGAATCCGAAGAGAAGAATCGTGCGTCTTGAGTATGATCTTCAATTATAGTGCTTTATATCCCTTATTTTACGATCAGTACCGGAATCTGGGCATGCTGTACCACGTTATGGCTGACACTGCCGAGTACAAATTCACGAATACTGCCCAGTCCGCGGCTGCCGATAACGATCACGTCCGAGTTATGGGATGCGGCAAAGTCCAGCACGCTCTGTGCAGCGTTACCCTGGATCATCTCGACATCGAACTTGTTCGGAATACCGGACTCTTCCAGACGGCGCTTCGCTTCCTTGGCAGTCTGCATAGCCATTTCGTACAGTTCTTCATTCGAAGTAGTTGGAACCGGTACGATTCCTTCTCCCATAAAGTAACGTGGGAAATCAAATACGTGAATCGCATCAATATGCGCTTCCGGATTGGCTTTGGCTAGCTCAACAGCACGGTTGAGCGCTTTGTTGGATGCTTTGGAACCATCGTACGCAAGCAGAATATTTGAGAATAACATAGTATTCCCCTCCCTTTTTTTCTATGACTATATGCGCCCGCAGGCTGCATATGTCGTACAATAGCTGGCAGCATGCGGTATGTATATCTTCAGCAGCTCTAACAGCAGTGTGCGGCACATGCTCATTATATCACTTATTACATATAATCATGCACATTTCACTGATCAGGGCTGCCCTGCCAAGATGTTTTACTATCGTCTAGCGTATTTACCAGAAATAAATACAGACGCTTACACGTATAAATTACCCGAATAGCTTCCATAATGAAACCAAAGGCCCGGCTATACAGCCAGACCCTTGATTATGGTTTGGATAGCAGCAGAGCTGTCGTATCATGGATCATCAGCTAAACCAGCGATAGAAAATGTACCCGTATACCAATATATTCAGCACCAGCAGCAGCGGAATACCGACCACAAAGGAACGGTGCTTGGTCTTGTGTCTGCGTGTATACATCGATACCCAGATCCCAAGCGCCCCGCCAATAGCTGCCAGCCAGAACAGGTTCTTCTCCGGAATCCGATGCCGGGTACGTCGGCGTTCGGCCCGGCTCTTGTCGATGCTCATCGTAATATACGCTATACAATTAATGACCAGCAGCCATATCCACAGCAGCGACTCTGGCGTTATCGATCTCGTCATGTCTGTTCTCCTCATCTATCTGTCAGGTTGTAGAGCCTCTTGTGCTTCTGCGGCAGCCGGCAAGAGAGCTATTCACAGTATACCGTTCAGATCGCCTGACAACAAATCATACTCGGCGAGGAGTGTTACCGTAGATCGTAATTCCAGAGCCCATGCTCGCCTAAACGCCTACGCCCAGAGCCAATATAAATCGCATGGCAGAACAGCGAGTAGATCAGCGTAGATAATGCTGATCTGAGCGCGGATTGTTTCTTTTATTGCACCGATTTAAAAGTAAACAATGTACTCTGGAAATCTTCATATTTCTCGATCAGCGCGATGCCGTGATACATCAGCTCATCTCCGTAATACACTTGTTCTTCTTCAATGCCATTTACACTCATACGGTAACGACTTTCCGGATTCAGTCCTCTGAGTCTTAGGCGGCGCAGTGGTGGATTCGGCTCGCTCAGTACCTGGAAGTAGCCGCCAAATGCCTCCTGCTGATCTTCCGAGACGAACATCCATGCCGTATAATTGCCTTCAAACGGACTGAGCAGACGATAGAATTCGCCAAACTGGATTAATCCGCGCAGCTGCTTGTACTGGGTCACCTGCTCGCGCACTTCCTGCTTCTCTTCCTCGGTCAGACTCGTCAGATCCAGCTCATAGCCAAAGTTGCCGGACATCGCCACATGACCGCGTGTAGCAAAGGAAGTGATCCGTCCCACCTGATGGTTCGGTACAGCCGATACATGGGAACCCATCGAGCTCGCCGGATAGACCATACTGGTACCGTACTGAATTTTCAAACGCTCCACTGCATCGGTGTCATCACTGGTCCATGTCTGCGGCATATAATAGAGCATCCCCGGGTCAAAACGTCCGCCGCCACCGGAACAGCTCTCGAACAGCACATCCGGGAACGCCGATGTAATGCGCTCCAGTACATTGTACAAGCCCAGCATATAGCGGTGCGCTGTTTCCCGCTGCCGTTCTGCCGGCAGCAATGCCGAGCCGATCTCGGACATATTGCGGTTCATATCCCATTTTACATAGGTGATCGGAGCCGATGCGAGCACACTGCTGACTGATTCCACGATATAATCACATACGTCCTGACGGGACAGATCGAGAATCAATTGCTGACGCCCCATGGAGCGGCTGCGATCCGGTACGTGCAGACACCAGTCAGGATGCTTGCGGTACAGATCGCTGTCCGGTGATACCATTTCCGGCTCGAACCACAATCCGAACTGCATGCCCGTATCCACAATTTCCTGTGCCAGCTTGCCCAGACCTTCCGGCAGCTTGCGGCGGTCCTCTACCCAGTCTCCCAGAGAAGACCGGTCATTATCCCGATGCCCGAACCAGCCGTCATCCAGCACGAACAGCTCAATACCCAGTTCCTGTCCGGCTGCAGCAATACGTTTGATTTTGGGTGCATCAAAATCAAAATACGTCGCTTCCCAGTTATTGATCAGAATCGGACGCACCTGGTCACGATGTGTACCACGGCTCAGATGTGTACGATAGAGCTTGTGGTATGTACGCGACATGCCGCCCAGCCCGTTGGCGGAATGAACCAGCACTGCTTCCGGCGTTTGGAACGTCTCGCCTGCTTCCAGTTTCCATTCAAAGTCAAACGGAGACAATCCCACCTGCATCCGGGTCGTACGGAATTGATCCACCTCAACCTGAGCGATAAAGTTACCGCTGTAGACCAGGCTCATCCCGTATACCTGACCATGATCCTCGGTTGCTCCTTTTTCCAGAAGAGCGATAAACGGATTATGCTGGTGGCTGCTGGAGCCGCGCTTGCTCTCCACACGCTGCAATCCCGGTGTGAGCGGACGATAATGTACGTGACGCTCACGCACCCATGCGCCGGACAAATGCATCATCTCATACTGATCCTGATGGAAATCCACGCTACTGCTTAGCGCGCGCCGGATCGATACCGGCTCGCTACCCTGATTATGCAGACGGACTGCACGGGTAATCGCATTCAATTCGCCGAATACAGAGTACTGTACGATCGCTTCCAGACCGGTCAGTTCGTCGCGCAGCGTAATCTCCAGTGTATCTGCTTCGCTATCCTGCTCCACATAAGTAGCCGGCAGTCCTTCCAGTGCAGGCTTGCCCGCCGTTATACGGTGGCTCACATAATGCAGATCGTTTACACTGGAGCCGTTGGGCAGCATTACTTCAAAAGCAGGCTCTCGGTAGTCTCCGCGTCCGTACCCCGGATATTCCTGCGGCAGTGTGTCAAAGGAAAAAGTACGATCCTCATCATGATAGTTCGGGCTAAAAGAAGCGCGTTCGATTCTGCGCAGCAAACTGCCTACCGTGGAGTGCCGCAGTGCAGGCCCCCAGTATAAATGCGCCAGATGGCGTCCATGGATTAATTGGATCACATAACTTGTTGAAGACGTTTGCAAATGAAAGGTTGCTTGTTTTTCATCATAGAAAATGGACATATTGGTTCCTCCTGATCATTCCACCTGAAGGGGCGGACTGTAGATTCGCTTTGATCCGCTACATACGTATGCGTATCACATTCTTATCTTATCCTGTATCCGCTTGCAGGCACATGGCATGATGCAAGCAAATGATGGCACGATATGTACAGCCTCAGCTGTCTGCTTGATAGCCAGACAACGTATACCCTATGAGTGGAAGATCAAAAGGAAGCTTCACGTGCTCAACCTTATCCCTGCATCCGCTGCTTCATCTGCTCGATAAACCGCTCCGTAATCTGCTGCGGCCGTGTAATCGCTCCGCCGACCACTACACTATACACGCCCAGTTCCAGACAGCGCGCTGCCATTTCCGGCGTCAGAATATTCCCTTCGGCTACGATAGGTGCCGTAATCTGTCGCAGCATTTCTTTTAAAATGGCAAAATCGTTTTCGTATAGTTTCTGCCCTTTTGTCTGCTCCGTGTAGCCGACCAATGTCGCCGATACCAGATCGAATCCAAGTCGCTGCGCTTCCAGCCCCTCCTCGACCGTCGATACATCCGCCATGAGTAGCAGCTGTGGATACTGCTGCCGAATCTGCCGGACCAGTTCACTCAGACTCATCCCATCCGGTCTCGGCCGATCCGTTGCATCCAGCGCGACAATCTCACAGCCGGTTGCCGCCAGCTCGGCCACTTCCTTGAGCGTAGGCGTAATAAATACCGGATGCTCTCCATAATTGCGCTTCACAATCCCAATCACCGGTAGCTGAACCTGCTGCCGAATTTCGTTAATATCCTCTGCGGTATTGGCGCGGATACCGGCTGCTCCTCCCTGCTGGGCAGCGAGTGCCATTCTCCCCATAATAAAAGAGCTGTATAGCGGCTCATGCTCCAGTGCCTGACAGGATACGATCAGTTTGCCTTGCAGTCCCAGTGAATCGAGTGTCATTATAACCATCCCTCTCTCTTACATATATTGTATATTCTATTATCCATGACCTATTTTTAAAATTCAATTTCAGGACTGGAGCAGGTTACTCGACGTTTTATGAAATGGCCAACCAATCTATCCACCAATCATTTCTTCAAACGATTGGTAGTGGTATGATGACCTACATTATTCGTCTCTCCACATTCACTTACTGCTCTATCCGATTCGCTTGTACTGTGATTTCAATCGCCACTATAAGCAGTCTGTAAAAAAGAATGTAACCTAAAAAGTGTCCTTATATTATGTAAAAGACAGGAGTATCCCACCTATGAATATTGGAATCATTGGAACCGGCAGTATTGCCCATGCTTTTCTCGATGCGTTGCAGCATATCCCCTCTGCTTCATGCACCGCGATCCTATCCCGCAGACAGTCAACTGCCGAACCACTTGCACAACAATACGGCATTGCGCGCATCCATACCGTGCTCGATGAGCTGCTGCATGATCCCGAGGTGGACTGGATCTATATCGCATCGCCGAACAGTCTTCATTTTGATTATGCGTTGCAGGCTTTGCAGCATGGCAAACATGTGATTTGCGAGAAACCATTTACTTCTACCACTCGCGAACTGCAGATTCTGATCCGGACAGCCCGGAAGCAGCAGTTATTTTTATTCGAAGCGATTACCAATATTCATCTGCCCAATTACCAGTGGATTAAGCAAAATATCGACCGATTAGGCCCGATCCGTCTGATCCAGTGTAATTACAGCCAGTATTCACGTAAATATAATGAACTGCTAAGCGGCGGCTTGCCCAATGTATTCAATCCGGCTTTTTCCGGTGGTGCCTTGATGGATATTAATATTTATAACCTGCATCTCGTGATGAATCTCTTCGGCTCTCCCCGTCAGGTCAGCTATACCGCCAACAAGCATTCCGGCGGAATCGACACCTCCGGCGTGCTGGTTCTCACCTACGATGAATATATAGCAGAATGTGTAGGTGCCAAAGATACACACGGTATGAATTTTGTGCTGATCCAGGGAGAGAATGGTTACTTCCATATTGAGCATGGCGCGAATGGCTGCCGTCGGATTCTGATCCATACGGGAGAGCAGCAGATGGAATATAACGAGCAGACTATCGATAATCCTCTGTATTACGAACTGGCTGTATTTGAAGAAATCTATCGTAGCAGTGACTATTCGCGCTGCTATGAACTGCTGGATCACAGTTATGCCGTTATGCAGACATTGGAAGCTGCCCGCCGGGATGCAGGTATTGTATTCGCAGCAGATACTATGGATCACCCTTTGAGCAGCTTCTGATTTATGGAGTAGACCAGTTACTCACCAACAGTACATCAAACAAATATTGCGCGGATATCGCCGAGAACATTTTGGAAGCCGGACCGATAGGTGCTGCATACGTCAGCAGCGTGTAGTCACATAATCGTGCCAGCGGTGTATCCATACCACCGGTTAAAGCAACTATTCGGCGCCCTTTTTCTTTTAACGTACGGGCAATTTCCAGCATCGCCGGATTACGGCCGGTATGGGAAATAACAAACGACAATATGGATGCATCCAGATGCGGATTGGATAAATAATGATGATTGGCACTGTTATGGGCAATCGCACTGCGGCCGATCTCATTCCAGCGCGCACATGCTTGCTGTGCGGTATAATAATTGCTTTCGCTGCCATAGATATCGATTCTTACGGCTTCCTGCACCCAATCACACACCGGTTGAAGAACAGCCAGGTCAATTCTGCGCCGCGTCTCGATCAGTGCTTCATCGTAGATCGCAGGGATCCACTCCATATGATCGGTCAGTGAGCCGGATGGCTGCCTGGCTGCCAAGCGATTACTGGATAGCTGCCGAATCTCATCATCCAGCGCCAGTTTTAGCTGGAAATCGGGATATCCCTGCGCGCCCAGCTTTTTGCACAGCCGGACCACTGTCGAGGCACTCGTAAACGTCAGCCCGGCAATTTCCTGCGCAGTATGATCAAATACCACCTGCGGATCACGCAAAATATACTCGACAATATGCTTCTCCTGGACAGTCAGATTTTGCATATATTTCATTTTCTTTATCAATACAATTCAACTCCTGCATGACGAACAGTCTGTTTCTTGAAATAGTTAAAAGGATTATTCTTCATTGTACATCCAATGTTCTGTATCACCAAAAGAAGATGACTTGCTATAAGCTGCTTCACAGTTCGCACAAAGCATAAAAATCGTATAAAGAGCAAGCACACCTAACTTAACCTAACCGCAAAAAGAAGACAGTACCTGTATAAGCGTACTGTCTTCTTTTTGTGGTTAGCATTTGTAGTTATATTTGTAGTTGTGCTCGCATTCACTTTTGCTTTTACATTCGCATTTTCTTTGCAGTTAGCATTTTCTTTTGCCACCTGCTTTTGTTACTGCTATTTACAGAATCCACAGCCGATTCAGTCACCACATCTTTATTTATCCGCAATCTTCATATCATTCAGCATCTTGTCATTGAATCCAAATACCCATGTCAGCGCAAAACCGATAGCCATCGCTACCAGATTACACAAAATATACATTGGCAGCTGTGAATTCAGATAGAGCAGTGTGCCTGGCAGTACTGTAATCGCCATCCCGGTACCTGCCAGATGCAGCAGAGAAGCGAGAAATCCGCCCGCCGCTCCTCCAATCAGTCCCATAATGAAGGGCTTCATATAGCGCAGATTCACACCGAAGATCGCTGGCTCGGTAATCCCGAGAAAAGCAGAGAATGAAGATGGCAATGCCAGCGCTTTCAGCTTGGCGTCTTTGGTTTTCAGTCCGACAGCCAGACAGGCTGCTGCTTGAGCTGCCATCGCACAGGTAATAATCGCATTGAACGGATTGACCCCTGTTTTCTCCAGCAACTGGATTTCCAGTAGATTGAAAATATGATGCACTCCGGTAACAACGATAATCTGGTGCAGAAATCCGATGATGATTCCGGCAATACCATACGGCATATTCAGCACAGCTGTTGTTCCGTGCAGCACGACTTCTTCCAGCGAGTGGAACACCGGTCCGATAGCAAACAGCCCCAGCGTGATCATAACGAGCAGCGTCAGAAATGGCGTCAGAATCAGATCCAGCGATTCAGGAATGCGCTTACGAAGATATCGTTCGAACTTGGCGCCGAGCAGTCCGACGAAGAAGGCCGGCAGTACCGATCCCTGATACCCTACAACCGGGATAAAGCCAAACATGGTCAGCGGTTCCGCCGAGCCGTCTGCTACCGAGTAGGCATTGGGCAGCGCCGGATTCACGAGCATCAGACCCAGGATAATCCCCAATACCGGACTGCCCCCGAATACACGGAAAGCCGACCATGCCACCAGTGCAGGCAAGAAAGCAAAAGCCGTATCCGTCAGTACCTTGGTATATAACAGAAAGTTGGGTGAGAGCGCTTCCGGTGTAGTGCCAAACCAGGAGAGCACTTCCGGCTGAGTCAGCAGCCCGCGCAGACCCATGAACAACCCGGTAGCGACCAGCACCGGAATAATCGGTACGAACACATCACCAAATGTACGAATAGCACGCTGGAAATGACCGCCCTGCTGCTTGGCCTGGCTTTTCACTTCTTCCTTGCTGGAACCGTCCAGACCGAGCTTTTCCATTTCTTCATAGATCTGATTGACCGTACCGGTACCAAAAATAATCTGATACTGACCGGCATTGAAAAAGGCCCCTTTGACCTTTTCAATATTCTCTACCTGCTTTTGGTCAATCTTTTCCTTGTCGTTGACCATAATCCGCAGTCTTGTTGCACAGTGGGCAAACGAAGCAATATTCTCTTTTCCTCCGACTGCATCCAGCACTTCTTTGGCAATCTCATGATTTTGTGCCATACCTGTTCATCCTCTCATTACTCGATCCTGTTATCTGATACTATCAAAGATAATCCCATTTCTCTGCCTGCAGATGCACTGCACCATTTTCCGCAAAGAACACAATGCCCTGACTCCCCCTGCTCGGGAAGATCCGGCTGGTAAATACGGCTTCACCTTCATTTACGAAAATCTCTACCGAAGACACATCCACAAAAATATGCAGTTGTCTCAGCGGCTGATCCAGTACACAGCTGCGAGTCGTACCATACGATTCGGCAAATGGCTTTCCGGCAGCCGAGCGATCCAGCGTCAGCTTTTGTGTTTGTGCATCGTAACCGATTACCGTTTTCTCATTCTCCCCGGTACGAAGCTCCACTCCGAATACAGATGCCTGTCCGGCAGTCACAGCTGACTGCTCATTTGGCACATGATCCTGTTCGTCTTCCGCTGTATAGGTGCAGATCAGCTCATATGCTTCACCTGCGAAATCCGGAACTTGCTGCCGTCCGGTGAATCTGCCGCTGAACGAAGCTTTGCTGCCTCTTCTGTCTGCCAACGCAGGTACCGGCTTTTGAAGCAGCTTGCCATTACGCAGATGCAGTTCCCTCGGTAGTGTCAGACAATGCGCCCAGCCCTGCTGGTCCGTCGGATACTCTATATCCGGCAGTCCCATCCAGCCGATAATAATCCGCTGTCCGTCCGCTCCCTCCGTCGTCTGTGGAGCATAGAAATCGAATCCGTAATCCAGTTCATGGAACTCTCCGTGCTGCAGTTCCAGCGTATTCATATTCATCCTGTCACCAATCACATAACCCGACTGATAAATATTCCGGTATTTATCACTCTCTGGCTGCAGTCCCTGTGGACAAAATAGCAGTACACCCTGTCCATCTATTTCAAAATAGTCCGGACACTCCCACATATAACCGAATGCCGTCAGTGATGTACTCAGCTCGCCAGCCCATTCCCATTGAGCAAGATCCGGCGAACGATACACGACAATGCTGCCTGTCCCGTTTTCTCGCTGCGCACCGATCACACAGTAAAATTGCTCTCCGGCCCGCCACACTTTGGGATCGCGGAAATGATCGGTATAGCCAGACGGAACTTCACGGATCACCGGCTGATCCCATTTAGTAATCTGCCCGTCTGCATTCATAACAGCCATGCACTGATACGGATGTCGTATCCAGTTGTTATCCCTTGTATTGCCCGTATACATCAGATACAGCTGACCTTCATGTTCCAGTCCGCTGCCGGAGTACGCGCCGTGGGAATCCTGCGGATCACCCGGTGCTATCCCGATTCCACAGTCCTGCCAATCGGATAGATCCGCCGATTTCAGATGATACCAATACTTCATTCCATGGTCCGTGCCCAGCGGGAACCATTGATAAAACAGATGATATTCTCCCTGGTAATAAGCGAATCCATTAGGATCGTTGAGAAGCCCGGTAGACGGCTGAATATGATACTTTTGCCGCCAGGGGCTTTGTTTTACCTGCTGCTTTAGCAGCGCCAGTTCTTCTTCACCCGCCTCTTCAATCAGACGGTATTTTTGTTCTCTGCTCATTTTCATTAGTAGTCTCCGTCTTTTACGGAACCGGTTCCATTTTTGATTAAATAAAAGGAACCGGTTCCAAATTAAATTAAAATAAGAACTGATCCTTTTGGTTATAGAATCAGTTAGTCTAAACCTGCGTCGCAACCACCTGCGGAGGAATCTTTGGAACCGATTCCAAAGTTATTATAAAATCATTTTTTAGTATTTGTCAACGCTTTCTCTTTCTAATAATTGATGATCCATGGTGGTGACCATCTTTACCTGCTGATTATTAACCAGATGAATAATATTGCGAGCAGCTATTTTACCGGCTTCCGTATACGGATAGCGTACTGTCGTCAATGCGGGATGAACCACTTCAGTCACATCATATCCGCCAAATCCTGTAACAGACAGCTCTTCCGGAATGCGTATTCCCTGCTGATAGGCAGCTTTCATCACACCCAGCGCAATATTATCGGTAGCACAGACGATTACCGATGCATCAAAATCACCGGATAAAATATCGATCGCCGCTTCCCTCGCATCCGGAATCCGGAAGCTTGTTTCGTAATAATCCACCTGACAGCCGCCGATTTCTTCCACCGCGCGGGCAAATCCTTCTTTGCGCCTGATACCCACAGCAATATCCTGCTCCGTCACCCCCAGATAGACCAGGCGGCGATGTCCTTTGGACAATACATATCGCCCTAGATCATAGCCTGCTTCATAGTCATTGTGGATCAGGCTGTGAATCTGTTCATGCTGCTGTCCGACCAACAGTACCGGCACACCTGTCTCGTGAATCGCTACGAGATGGTCATCCGTAATTCGGGCAGCCAGCAAAATAATCCCGGCAATTTTCTGGCGAGCCAGCTCATAGATCGCTTCAATCTCCCGGTTCATATCCTGACTGGTATTGGAGATAATCATCCGGTAGCCAAACTGACGCAGCTGATCATCGATCCCCATTAGTGTATGTGATGTCGCAAATGAATCCAGCCTTGGTACAATTGTCCCGATAATACTGGCATTTTTGGCTTTGAGACTCTGGGCAAATGTATTCGGGACATATCCGGTTTCCCGGATAACCTGTTCCAGCTTCTGCCGTGTATTTACACTGACCGATCCACCGTTCAGGTAGCGGGAGACCGTACTTTTGGCTACGCCCGCGATTTGAGCAATATCTGAAATGGTTTTACTCATTTTTGCCTCCACCTATTTGGCCTGCTACTCCTGCTTAATAGATCATTTAGAGCAGGCATTCCCTTTGCCGGGTTGTCTGCTCTGAATGATGTTAGTCCTGGAGTTGGTTTGTGATTGAAATGGTTTGTGATTAAACTTATTTATGGGTGAGTTGATTTGTTATCCAGCTTGTTTATTATAGGTACTGCTATGTTATTCCTTTTTTTCCAGAGCTGCTTTGAGCAGATCGCCGAGACTGGAGCCAAACTCTTCTTTTTTCTCAAACTGTTTGACCAGCTTTTGCTGTTCCCGCTTGTTGACGGGCTTGACGCCATCTTTGTTCAGCTTTTCGGTAATGCCGCAGCCCAGACACTGGATATACTTGCCTGCCTTGCCATCCTTGATTTCCATTTTTTTGTGGCACTGGGGACAACGCCGGTTGGACAGCTGCTTGCTCGTCGTACGGCGATAACTGCAATCTTCGCTTGGACAGACGAGGAATGTTCCACGCTTGCTTTTCTTTTCCAGCATCCGGGTGCCGCAGTCCGGACAATGGCTGTTGGATACATTATGCGGTTTGTAATGGGCATCATTCTGTTTGACACCGCTGACGAGCGATTCTGCCATTTGCCGAATTCCCTGCAGGAATGGTCCAGGCTGTCCTTGACCGCGAGCGATTTTTTCCAGTTCACTTTCCCATTTGGCTGTCAGTTCCGGGGTACGCAGCTCCGGTGATACCAGCTCGATTAGCTGGGTTCCTTTACCGGTAGGATGCAGATGATTACCCTGGCGTTCAATCGTATCCGAAGAGACCAGTTTCTCGATAATATCGGCGCGAGTCGCAGGTGTACCGAGACCATGTTTTTCCATTTGCGACAGCAGGGCTGCCTCGGTATAACGCTTCGGTGGCATGGTTCTGCCATTTTGCACCAGCGTCCGGCGAATCATCAGTGTATCTCCCTGCTTCAGCTCCGGCAGAGTCTGAATCGCTGTCTGACGTTCCTGAGCTTTGCTGGCATCCGATGATTCTTCCTCCTCATCATCTTCCCACTGATCTCCATAGACGACTTTCCAGCCGCTATCCTTGACTGTCACGCCTCTGGCATGGAACTGTTCATCTGCTGCCTGAGCAACGACCTGTACCGTATCATAACGGGCTGCCGGGTAAAATAAACTAATAAACCGTCTCGCAATCAGATCATACAGCTTCCGCTCATCGGCAGTCAGTGTATTCAGCAGCAGCGTTTGCTCTGTCGGAATAATCGCATGATGATCACTTACTTTGCTGTCATCCACAATACGGCGGCTAATATTCAGCTTGCCTCGCAGCAGCGGACGAGCTATAGAGGCATAAGGCCCTACGGCTACACTGGCCAGCCGCTCCTGCAGCGTATCCGTCATATCCGAAGAGAGATAACGGGAATCTGTACGCGGATAGGTAACCAGCTTGTGCTGTTCATAGAGCTTTTGCAGTACATTGGATGTATGCTTGGCCGAAAAGCCAAACCGGCGGTTTGCATCACGCTGCAGCTCGGTCAGATCATAAGCGAGTGGATGTGGCTCCTGCTTTTCGCTCTTTTTCACTTGGGTGATCTGGACTTTCTTGCCCTCCAGCTTGTTCTGCATCCCTTGTACCACTTCAGCATCGAAAATACGGCCGTCTCCCTGCTTGCCGCGCCACTGCATCTGCAAAGTTCCCAGATCCAGCTGCAATGTACGATAATCCTGCGAACGGAAATTGCGGATATCCTGCTCACGCTGCATAATCATACCAAGTGTAGGTGTCTGTACCCGTCCGGCAGACAGCTGGGCATCGAATTTGCATGTCAGGGCGCGTGTAATATTAAGTCCAATCATCCAGTCTGCTTCTGCACGGCATCGGGCAGCTTCATAAAGTCGGTCAAATTCCTTGCCCGGACGCAGCTTGGCAAAGCCTTCCTTGATCGCTTTGTCCGTCTGCGAAGAAATCCACAGTCGCTGAAACGGCTTGTTCCATTTCGCCATCTGTATAATCCAGCGTGCCAGCAGTTCCCCTTCACGTGCAGCATCGGTAGCTACGATCAGGCTGTCTACATCCTGACGCTTCATTAGATGCTGAACTGTTTTATACTGCTGGGCGCTTTCCCGCAGTACTTTTAGCTTCATACTGCCTGGAGGGAGGATAGGCAGATCTTCTAGATTCCATTTCTGGTACTTGTTATCATAATCTTCCGGTTCAGCCAGTCCCACCAGATGTCCGAGAGCCCAGGTTACAATATATTGAGGTCCTTCAAGGTACCCTTTTTGTTTTTGGTTGCTGCCCAATACCCGTGCAATTTCTCTTGCTACCGAAGGCTTCTCAGCCAATACGAGCTTTTTCATTGTAATGGTTCCTTTCCATACGTCAGCCTATTACTGGCTCATTTATCCTACGCTTTAACTTGCCAGTATCTATATCTTTTTTATTTTAACATATATGATCAATAGATATTCCGCATAACAATTATCCGAGCTCTCCGTAAATAAATGATATCTGCTCTTCCTCATCTTATTCTCTGCAACTTCTCTCCTAATTCGATACAAATCCATTGACATGTTATATTTACTAACAATAAAATACATAATCAAACAAGTAATGGCATACTTACTAACTAAAAAGATGAAAAGAGGCGATTCAATGTTACATCCTTCTTCCCCTTTCTCTACATCACGGCTCAAAAAACAAATACGAATTTGTCTTGTTGCTGCCTTGTTGTTCACACTCTCGGTTACTACATATGTCCCACTTCTGCAGACTGCTTCTGCACAATCCACTCCCGGTACAGTAGAGACATTCAACGTCTCCGAGGCGACAATTGCCGATATGCAGCAGGCTCTCACGACCGGTAAAGTCACCTCTGTTCAGCTGGTTCAGCAATATCTGAATCGTATCGAAAAATACGATGATCAGGGTCCAAAAATCAATGCGATTCTTACTATCAATCCTCAAGCCCTGCAGATTGCTGCCAGTCTGGACCGGGAACGTCAGAACAAAGGATCACGCGGTCCACTGCATGGTATTCCTATTATTGTCAAAGATAACTTTGATACCGCTGATATGCCGACTACCGCTGGTTGTGTCTGCCTGCAGAACTCTATTCCTGATGATGATGCCGAACAAATCGCCAGACTGAAAGCTGCCGGTGCGATTATTCTTGCCAAATCCAATCTGCATGAATTTGCGTTTGGCATTACTACGTCCAGCTCACTTGGTGGGCAGACGCATAATCCCTACATAACCAATCATTATCCTGGAGGTTCCAGCGGTGGTACAGGCGCTGCGATTGCAGCCAACTTTGCTGCAGCCGGTCTGGGCACCGATACAGGCGGATCGATCCGTATTCCATCTGCTTTTAACAGCCTGGTTGGTATACGTCCTACTGTAGGTTTAAGCAGTCGTGATGGGATTATTCCGCTGTCTCTTACCCAGGATGTTGGAGGCCCAATGGCTCGTACCGTAGCGGATGCAGCTGCTCTTTTGGATGCTACCGCAGGTTACGACCCGGATGATGTAGCTACCGCGTACAGTGTAGGCCATATTCCGGACAGCTATACAGATAGCCTCCAGACAGACGGACTGAAAGGAGCACGAATCGGAGTCGCCTATGAATTGTTCGGTACTTCTCCGGCAGAACAGTCTGTGACTGCAGCTGTATATGGAGCTGTAGACGATATCCAGCGTCTTGGTGCTACAGCAGTCCCTGTCTCGATTCCCAATCTGACGCAGATTATGAAGTTCCCCAGCCTGAGCGGCTATGAGTTCAAGTTTCAGTTGAATGATTATCTCGCGAGTCTCGGAAAAGATGCCCCATATCATACGCTGACAGAGATTCTCAAATCCGGTCAGTTCGATCCTACTCAGACCGATTCCATGCAAAAACGCAATGCTTTGGAGTCACTGGATACACAGGAATACAAAGATATTGTGCTGAATCGTACCAAAGTGACACGCGATGCTCTGCTCAAAGTGATGGCTGATAACAATTTGGATGCGATCGTCTATCCAACCACAACCCAGCCTGCCGCCAAGATCGGCGAACAACAGGAATCCGGCAACAACAACCGTCTTAGCCCGTTTTCCGGATTTCCGGCTATTACAGTTCCCGCTGGTTTTACTCCGGAAGGTTTACCGGTAGGTATCGAATTCCTGGGTCGCCCCTTTGAGGAAAGTACCCTGATCAAACTGGCTTACAGTTATGAACAAGGTACCCATAACCGCAAACCACCCGCCCTCACCCCATAAATAACAAGTAGAACAGAAAAGAATGCAAACGAACGCATCCAAATTATATAGAAGAATATACACTTGGTATTGCGATAGACTGAAGTAGAGAATAATTAAAAAAAGAAAAGATAACAGACAAAAGATAAAAGATAAAGATAAAGATAAAGACTGCTGCTGCAACCAAAAAACGATCTTCCAGACAGATCATATTCTGTCTGAAGATCGTTTTTTCATATTATCTGTTCCACCATTCAAGATGTCTTATGATTTGTTCCTGTTCAACTTCCACGCTACCGTAATTAAACGCTTTTACCTAAAGAAGGAACACAGTCTGTGTCTCCTCCTTGTTTGTTATTTTGCCATCCGGGAAATCATCCCACTCATTAAAATACTTCAGAAATCATTTCAAAAACCACTTCAAATAGTCAGTCATTCCGAAAATAATCGTGGACTAATCTTCAAATAGTTTTTAGAAGAAATCCATTAGATATGGAGTAGTCCTCGTTATACGACTCTCCAGAATAGCAACGGCTTCCTCTTTACCGGTTAATCGTTCCCAACGATACAATTCCGATGGACGTTGGTATCCCATCAACATAGCTGTTAATGTCTGAATATCCGTCTGAATACTGCTGTACTGCTGAATATCCTGCTGTACACCTTCAGGAAGCTCACTACGCTGACTCACTTGAGCCTGACCGGATTCATTGATAAGCAGTTCCCATATCCCTTCATTCCATCCGGCAACCGAATCATTGACCGTAATAGTAACAACCTGTACGGCTCCCGGAGTAAACGGATACTGTTCCAGAAATTGCTTTACATTTACTATTCTAGCCATGAAGTAAGGAGTAATCTGCTGCTGAATGCGTGGATCACGCAGCAGATAAGGAAGACTGTCATCGACTGGAGCTTTGAGTGTAACCTCGTTAATCATGGAATCATGATTGGCGATATAGGTCCACAGCGCCTGCCGCGACGATTCATCCAGATAAACGAGCTCATCAATCTCCATCTTCCGTGCTTTCACTTCATATAGCAAATAACCACGAGCTTGTCCGGCTGCATCATAATAGATTGCCGTCTGGGTCACCTCCGAATCCAGAACAGAATAAGTCCACCATTCTTCGGTTCGTATCAATGTGCCATTATATTGAGCAGCATAGGCATCATATACCGTGTTCAATAGCTTAATATCTTTTATACCCCGTTTTACCTGGCCTTCCGACTGGACTTTGGCAGGTAAAAGGGCTGTAGGAATGATATAGGTTTTGTAGTCGATGTAGAGCTCCCATCCGTATTTACGATAAAAAGGAAAATAAAACGGATGCAGAAACGAAACCGACTGCCCCGATTCATTCATGAGCTGCAAAGCATGTCGCAGCAGCTGGTCAACAAATCCCTGTCGTCTTTTCTCCGGCCAGGTAGCTACACTTGCAATTCCGCCCATAGCATAACGCTGCCCCTGTATGTACGTCTCCATCGGCAGCAAAGTAAGCTGCGCACTTAACTCTCCTTCTTCAAAAACACCCCAGACGGTGTCCGGCTTAAAGCGAGGCTTGATCTCTTCCAGTTCCTCTGTCGATTTACGGTATTGAAAAGCATACATCGACAGCTCCATACGCTGTCCAAATTCTTCTGCGGTTAATTGCCTGATTTCCATCCTGCTCATCCCCTCATTCGAATAATTATGATTTTCCAGAACCTATAGTTAGTATTTTCTAGAACAGTTAAGATCTTTTAGAACCTTTAGAACCGGATGCTTATCAAGACATAATATAGCTGCTCCGCAATAAGCCGACTCCCAAAAACTGTGAAGCACATTATGAAGTGACTATGAAGCGGACTATATCGTTTAATTATGGCATTTCATTTTACTCTATTGCAATCTTCTCATTGTACCAGTAATTGCTGCCTACTTCCTGATGTCTACTTCCTATAATCTATACTCTTCAACGTAATTCATTTCAAATACTGATATACTGAATTTATGATTTACTTCTTACCTGTAATACGTTATATTAAATTAGTATCTGGTACTAATACCAGGCACTAATATATATATTAAATTAAGATACATCAAATATTAAAATACGTTTGCTACCTCTTTATAATTTATCCTAATTGGTTGTTGTTCCTCTTCTTTAATTCCTCATTTTGTTCCATGCTCTATCAAATATAATTTTTGCACACATCCTAATCCATACCCATACTTAGTTGAGGTGAATGATATGACTGTATCTACCGCTAGAATTACAGCATTGGGTGCTTATGTACCCGAGCATAGAATTACGAATGCCGATCTGGAGCAAATGGTCGAGACTTCAGATGAATGGATTGTACAGCGTACCGGTATACGTGAACGCAGAGCTGCCGCAGCAGACCAGTTTAGCTCTGATCTCGGTATAGCGGCTATTCAAAATATGCTAAATAACCATCCTGTTCAATTGGATGATGTAGAACTTATTCTTGTCGCTACCACGACAGCAGATTACCAATTTCCAAGTGTAGCCACTCAGATTCAGTCTCATTTTAATATTTCTCGTGCAGGCGCACTTGATCTCAATGCGACTTGTGCGGGTTTTGTATACGCTCTTCATATGGCCAACAGCTTTATTACTTCGGGTCTACATCGCAAAGTGCTTGTAGTCGCTGCCGAGACCATGACCAAAGTAGTTGATTACACCGATCGCAACACCTGTATATTATTTGGCGATGGCGCCGGTGCGGCACTCGTAGAATACGATGCACAAGCGCCAAGCTTTATCGGAACAGTAACCGATAGTGATGGCAGCGGAGGCTGTCATGTATATCGCAGTGGCCTGTCTGATAAGATTGCAGGAGCAACAATGAATGGAGACGGCAAGATCTACCAAAATGGCCGGGAAGTCTACAAATGGGCTGTTCGCACAGTGCCTCAGGGAATCCAACGATTGTTGCTGCAAACCGGATATACCCTTGATAAAATCAATTGGTTCGCACCTCATAGTGCCAATCTGAAAATGATTGATTCCATTACTGAAAAATCCGGTCTATCTCCAGCCCAGGCGCTGACCAGTGCAGAATGGTATGGCAATACTTCATCTGCTTCTATTCCTCTCGCTATGAAGCAGGGTATTGAAGACAACAAGCTAAAATCCGGAGATACACTTATTATGTATGGGTTTGGAGCCGGTTTAACGCAAATGGGAATGCTCATCAAATGGAATCCCAAATCCTAACAATTACTGGATAAACTAAAAAGGATGCCTGACATAGTCAGACATCCTTTTCTTATTAAGCGGGTGATGGGAATCGAACCCACGCTATCAGCTTGGAAGGCTGAAGTTCTACCATTGAACTACACCCGCGGATCAAGGGATCAAGATCTGATCAAGTAACATATGGTTACCTTATCAAACCCAAAACAGAAATGCCATACTGCTAAGTAGCAAGAAAGCTTACGCTATTTGCTTTAACATTCTGACACCCAAAATATATATGGAGCGGACGACGGGAATCGAACCCGCGACCCTCGCCTTGGCAAGGCGATGCTCTACCGCTGAGCCACGTCCGCGTAATAAGGATGCGGTCGAGAGGACTCGAACCTCCACGGGGGTAAGCCCACACGGACCTGAACCGTGCGCGTCTGCCAATTCCGCCACGACCGCATATTACAAAGAAAAACTATATTCCATTTACAAAAGGTAAATGGTGAGCCATGAAGGACTCGAACCTTCGACACCCTGATTAAAAGTCAGGTGCTCTACCAACTGAGCTAATGGCTCTAATAATGGCTGGGGATATAGGATTTGAACCTATGCATGACGGAGTCAAAGTCCGTTGCCTTACCGCTTGGCTAATCCCCAATATTAAGAACATAAAGGGCGATCGACGGGAATTGAACCCGCGAATGTCGGATTCACAGTCCGATGCGTTAACCCCTTCGCCACGACCGCCATGTTAAATCCCCATTAAAAGCAGAAACTACTTTTAATTCGAAAAAATGGTGCCGGCGAGAGGATTTGAACCCCCGACCTACTGATTACAAGTCAGTTGCTCTACCAACTGAGCTACACCGGCATATTAATAAAATTTCCAAAGATATTTGAATATTATAGCAACAAATATCAAGCATAATATTCAAATTTAAAGCCATCTTTTTCACCATTTCCAGTTATTTGTTTAGCAACGAATAACGAAATGGCCGAAAAAAAATCCCCAATGGGGAAACGCTTGGCAACGTCCTACTCTCCCAGGACCCTGCGGTCCAAGTACCATCGGCGCTGGAGGGCTTAACGGTCGTGTTCGGGATGGGTACGTGTGGAACCCCTCCGCCATCATCACCAAACGTCTTACTTACCAGGTTAATCACCTGAAAACTGAATCCGAAACGAAACACCGCTGCTTTAGAAGCTTATTTGGATAAGCCCTCGACCGATTAGTATTGGTCAGCTCCATGCATTGCTGCACTTCCACCCCCAACCTATCTACCTCGTCGTCTTCAAGGGGTCTTACTAGTTGGGAAATCTCATCTTGAGGGGGGCTTCACGCTTAGATGCTTTCAGCGCTTATCCCGTCCGCACGTAGCTACCCAGCGATGCTCCTGGCGGAACAACTGGTACACCAGCGGTGCGTCCATCCCGGTCCTCTCGTACTAAGGACAGCTCCTCTCAAATTTCCTGCGCCCACGACAGATAGGGACCGAACTGTCTCACGACGTTCTGAACCCAGCTCGCGTACCGCTTTAATGGGCGAACAGCCCAACCCTTGGGACCTACTTCAGCCCCAGGATGCGATGAGCCGACATCGAGGTGCCAAACCTCCCCGTCGATGTGGACTCTTGGGGGAGATAAGCCTGTTATCCCCAGGGTAGCTTTTATCCGTTGAGCGATGGCCCTTCCATGCGGTACCACCGGATCACTAAGCCCGACTTTCGTCCCTGCTCGACTTGTAGGTCTCGCAGTCAAGCTCCCTTATGCCTTTACACTCTTCGAATGATTTCCAACCATTCTGAGGGAACCTTAGGGCGCCTCCGTTACATTTTAGGAGGCGACCGCCCCAGTCAAACTGCCCACCTGACACGGTCCCTGTACCGGATCACGGTACCAGGTTAGAACTCAGATGCGATCAGGGTGGTATCCCAACGGCGCCTCCAAGGAAGCTTGCGCTCCCTCTTCGTAGGCTCCCACCTATCCTGTACAAATCGCACCCCAGTTCAATATCAAGCTGCAGTAAAGCTCCATGGGGTCTTTCCGTCTTGTCGCGGGTAACCTGCATCTTCACAGGTATTAAAATTTCACCGGATCTCTCGTTGAGACAGCGCCCAAATCGTTACGCCATTCGTGCGGGTCAGAATTTACCTGACAAGGAATTTCGCTACCTTAGGACCGTTATAGTTACGGCCGCCGTTTACTGGGGCTTCGGTTCATAGCTTCGCTTGCGCTAACCACTCCCCTTAACCTTCCAGCACCGGGCAGGCGTCAGCCCGTATACTTCGCCTTGCGGCTTCGCACAGACCTGTGTTTTTGCTAAACAGTCGCTTGGGCCTTTTCACTGCGGCCCCCTCGTGCTATTCACACTACCGGGGCACCCCTTCTCCCGAAGTTACGGGGTCATTTTGCCGAGTTCCTTAACGAGAGTTCTTCCGCGCGCCTTAGAATTCTCTTCTCGCCCACCTGTGTCGGTTTGCGGTACGGGCACCTGCTTCCTGGCTAGAGGCTTTTCTTGGCAGTGTGAGATCATGACCTTCGCTACTGTAATTTTCGCTCCCCATCACAGCCTGGCCTTGGAGCATGCGGATTTACCTACATGCAAGCCTCACTGCTTAGACGGACATCCATCAGTCCGCGTCACTACCCTCCTGCGTCACCCCATTGCTCATAACGGCTTTCGGTGGTACAGGAATTTCAACCTGTTGTCCGTCGACTACGCCTTTCGGCCTCGCCTTAGGTCCCGACTTACCCTGAGAGGACGAGCCTTCCTCAGGAACCCTTGGGCTTTCGGCGGATCAGATTCTCACTGATCTTTTCGTTACTCATACCGGCATTCTCACTTGAATTCTGTCCAGCGCTCCTTACGGTACACCTTCAACCTAAATTCAACGCTCCCCTACCCCTGATACGAATGTATCAAGCCATAGCTTCGGTGGTGTGTTTAGCCCCGTTACATTTTCGGCGCAGAGTCACTCGACCAGTGAGCTATTACGCACTCTTTCAATGGTGGCTGCTTCTAAGCCAACATCCTGGTTGTCTAAGCAACTCCACATCCTTTCCCACTTAACACACACTTGGGGACCTTAGCTGATGGTCTGGGCTGTTTCCCTTTTGACAATGGACCTTAGC